>OY760066.1:0-629747 GCA_963662985.1 Anaerolineales bacterium
ATATCATTTTTTCAACCAATTGCATTTTCGAAAAAAAAAGATCAAAATTTAATTGCATATGTTGATCGAAAAAAGATCTATCTACGAGATTTTAAAAATGGACTTTTATTAAAACATTTTGATTTTAGAAAAGGTTCAATAAAACATATAGAATTTTGTTATGATTCTCAAACATTGTTTTCAGAATCCTATTCAAACTTAACTTGGTGGGATATTGAATGGGGGAGACCAATATTAAATGTAGAAAGCCCAAGAGATAAATTTCCATTTTATGGTCATAAAATAGGAAAAATTACATATTCGAAAGTAGATGTTGATAATTTTATTTGTTTAATTGCAGACAATTATTCAGAATATAGAAAAAATCATTCAATTTCTGAAAATCGTGTTCACTTATTTGATCTTAAAAATGGACATTCCGTACAATTTACAACAGACTATCAAGAAAATATAGAGTTGCTTTGTATTGATTCCAAAATGAAAACATTCATATCAGCAAGTAAATATGGGAATATTATTAAATGGAATGTTGAAACAGGTGAAAAAATGCACGTTTTTAGTGAATATCCTTCTCTAAAATCATTGAAACAAATCCAATTTTTAGAATTTAGGAAAAATGGAAACCAATTGGTTATTGGTAATACAAATGGAGAAGTGTATTTTTGGGACTATCTAACTGGAGAATTTCTCGCTAAAACCTATAATCTAGATCATGGGTACTTGTGGATTACACCTCCCGATATCTTTGCACCTAATGGGTGGTTGTTCACCGATCGTCCTGATCTAGTGTCTTTAATTGAAATGAATAAAGATGATAATAAAAATCCTATCTTTATTTATGAAGATGATAAACGTTTTAAAGAGTATATGAAAATATATAATGATAAAGAGATGGTCTTGACTCGCCTAAATGATTATCAACGTTACCAAGAACTTTTAAATATAAGACTCGAGAATAAAAAGATAATAAAAAACCAATTACAATCGCAATTAAAAGTGAAATTACTATCAGAATAGCATATAATCAAATTATTTTCTTCATAAAAAAAATAAAAAACGATTGAGTTTTATAAACTTCATAATAATAAAAAATACTTTGAAAACTTCTAATTCCAATTAAATTTTAAGATAATAATAAATATTCTAATTATTAAAACAGGTCAAATCATCAAGTTTGACCTGCCTATAATATTTATAAATATGAACTAAGAATAATTATATTTTATTTCCATTCTTTCTTTCTTCCAAACATATTAAAAAATGAAGAACTAAAAATCCGAATAGCACAACAATGCCAAATAACGGAAAGACATTTAAATCTACACTGTGAGTGATTCCAGAATGGCTAAAAACACCATTGACATAAGTAGCTGTTTTATACCAACCATTGTCTTTATATGTAACAGGATAAAAGACACCAAAGAAAAAACTGGCTATACTAGCGCCCAAGAGAATAAAAAAACTACCTTTATCTTTTCGACCATCATGCTCACCATGAATAACTATCACTAAAATAAAGATTGTTATAAAAATGATATTAAACCATTTTCCTCTTTGATCAATTTGAATCGTATAGGAATGTGAAATTCTCCATATCAGTTTAGGTAAAAACGAATGTATAAAATAAAGAACCGCAATTAAAAAAGAGCTCACCCTTACTCTTAATTCCATATTTTTCCTATAAACATATATAGGAATAGCAATTGAAATCAAAAGAAATAAAACATTGTTGATGTAAGAAAAAACTCTTCGATATAGATAATAATAATTTAACCCATTATGAAAAATATAGGGAACAAAAATAATCAAAAGCATTAATAGATACACAAAAACCATAGTCATATATGGAAGATCAGAACTTATTACTGGGAATTTTGACTCAATCAGAAGAAAAAGAAAAAATAAAACTAATAAGCCTAGAAATGAATAAAACAGCGCTGTATCGTTATTTAACGATTGTTTTCCTTTTACACTCCACAATTCCGATACTTCCATAGACATAATCAGCAATAAAAGTAGTAAATAAAAATAACTAATGCCTCTAGCTGTTTTAGGTAAAAAACGCATAACTTCCTCCTTAATTTTTATGCATATATTAAAGCAAATAAGAATATAAAAAACAATGTGTAAAGTGGAATGCACTTTACACATATATTAAAAATTGAATGGAAAGAAATTTCTAAAAACTGAAGAAACTACTTCATTAATTGATTTTGAAGATCATTAAATTGATCTGCTAATTTTTCAAAAGCATCAATCACATCGGGATCAAACTGTTTTCCTCTTTTTGCAATTATTTTTCTACATGTTTCTTCATGTGAGATTGCTTCTTTATAAATTCGTCGATTTCGCAATGTATCATATGCATCTGCCACACTTAGTATTCGGGCTGAAATTGGTATTTCTTCTTCCTTTAAACCTTTTGGATATCCACTCCCATCCCAATTTTCATGATGATATAAAGTTAAATCAATTCCAATTTTGATAAAATCATTTTTAGGATATTGTTCACTAACTTTTATCAATGTCTCAGCGCCTATGATAGTATGTTTTTTCATAATTAAATATTCATCATCACTGAGAGCGCCGGGTTTAAGTAAAATATCATCCGAAATTCCCACTTTGCCAATATCATGTAGGGGAGAAGCATGATATAGATAATGAATAAATTTATCATTGATTATTTCTCGATACTTCTCTTTTTTACCAAGTTCTTCTGCCAACAATTTACAAAATAGTTGAACGCGTTTAATATGTTGACCAGTATCATTATCTCTAGATTCAGCTAAAATAGCTAAAGCAAGGATAGTTGTCATCTGAGAATTTGAGATTTCTTCTACTTGTTCAATAACCTTCTTCTGTAATTCGTTTTTTGAATCTGATAATTCTTTTTCAATCTTTTTTAATTCAGAAATATCAACCAACCATCCAATAATACTTTTTTCACCATTGTATTCAGTACTGAAATAATGGATCAGCAAGTCCAATATCTCTCCATTTTCCCCATTCGCCTTTAATTGAAAATTACGAACCTCTCCTGATTGATTTAAAAGATCAATAATTTGATCTCTAGTATTTGGATCATGATATAGCTGATAAGTTGTTTCCCCATTATATTTTCCAAAAAGATCATGATAAATTTTATTCGTATACTTTAGTTTTGCATTCGTAGAAATGGCAACCGCCACAGGACTATTATCAAGAATTTCTTGCAAACGGTTTTTTTCCTGATCTAATTGTTGTTGCAATTCTTTGTTTTTTGAGATATCCCAATTTAAACCGATCATTTTAATCGGCTGACCATTCATATCTTTTTGAATATATGCGTATTCTTTTATATAATGAATACTTTGATCTGGCCAAATAATTCTATATTCAAAATCATAATTTTTCTTTGACTTTAATATTTTTTCTGTTTTTAATAATAAAGAATCTAAATCCTCAGGATGAACACGGTTTTTCCAATCGTCAATGGTTCCACTTGCTTCATTAGGATCCATCCCATATATTTGAAACATGATTGTGTCCCATATTAGAATATCACTTTTAATATCCCATTCCCAAACACCAATTTTTGCATTTCTTGTAGCAAGTCCTAAGCGATAAGATAAATTTGATAACTCTTTAGTTTGTAATTCAATTCCTTCTGCTAATTCTTTATTTAACTGAATTAATTGATCCTCTGCTTTTTTTCGTTCAGTAATATCAATCACAAAACCAATAAAATGATTGACTTCCCCATTCTCATTAAATCTAGCCTTAACCACAATTTCTACAGGAATGATATGTCCATCTTTATGAATATATTCTTTTTCATATCGAATAACATCATTTTCTTGGGTTAACTTAGATAACATTTTACTTTCAAAGTCATTCCACTTGCTTGGAGTCAGGTTCTCATTCCATTTGACTTTTTGCAGCTCTTCGTATGTATAACCGGTTAGAGTTAAAAATTGAGGGTTAGCATGATAAAGATTACCATTTGGATATCCAAAAGAAATTGCTACAGGAGATGAAGAAAAAACATTAGATAATAAATTGTTTTTTTGAGACAACCCATTTCGGAATTGTTTTACCATTGAAATAATTTGAGTAACATGTAAAGCCAATTCATTTTTGGACTCTGGATAAGGTAAAAATAGATCAAATTTTTGTGAAGATAAATTCCCTTCAATATTCTTTTGATCGTAGAGATAGACAATAAATAGTTCTGGAAAATTATTTTTGAAATTATATTGAGGTGATTCGTTTTCTAGAAGAAAATTAGATAAAATTAATATTTGTGGATCATATTTTTTAATGTTTTTATAAACCTCTTCTGAGGAACTAAAGAAAATACATATATATCCAGCCTTACTGAACAATGCTTTGCTTTCAGCATCTTGATCATGATTCTTACTCAATATAAAAATATAATCATGATTCTTCACAATAAAAACCTTAAATAAAAATCTCTTATAAAAAACTTAAGAATAAGATTAAAAAAATTATAATCTAATTATACATTATAAATCTGGTAGGATATTATTTGTTTTCTTAATTAAATGACTTAACCATAATTCAAATGAGGTTTATCTTAACAGAGCTAATCTTTTTTATAGTTGTAAAAATAATTTATAATAGAGATAATTCTTAGCGAATAAAGGTGGCTTTTTTGGACACTAACCAAATTATTGTATTAATAATTCTTCTAATCACAGTCATTGCACTAATATTTGAATTTGTCAGAATTGATATTGTTGCGTTAATTTGTGTCATTTTGTTAGGTTGGACTGGAATTCTTTCATCTCAAGAATTATTCTCGGGATTCTCTAGTAGTGCTGTTATTGTTATGATTTCAGTAATGATTATGGGAGTTGGCATTCAAAAAACAGGGATAATGGATCAGTTTTCTCAATTTGTTTTATCCAAGAATAAAGGGAATGAGAAGAAAATCCTTTTAATCCTAACATCAACAGTAGGCATTCTTTCAAGCCTTATTCAAAATATTGGAGCAGTCGCACTATTTTTACCTGGTGTATTAAATATTTCAAAAGAAAAAAAGATTCCTAAATCAAGATTGATTATGCCTATCGGATTTGCGGCTATTCTAGGTGGTACCATCACAATGGTAGGCTCAGGGCCATTGATTCTAGTCAATGATTTTCTGAAATCAGCTTCTTTGCAATCATATAATATTTTCTCTGTCACACCGATTGGTATTTTATTGCTCATCTCTGGCATAGTTTACTTTTACTTTTTTGGCAAATACGTCCTTCCAAAAGGTATCACTAATCATGGAAAAGAATCACATCAAGAAAAATTAATTAACTCAATGAATTTACCACATTCATTTTATTATTATACAATTCCCGCTAATAGTCCCATTATTGGAAAAACAATTAATGAAGTTGGAATTTTTGATATACCAGATGTAAATATTATCGCCTTGTCCAAAGATAAATCCGTCCAATGTGCTCCTTGGCGACAAACAATATTTGAAGAAGGTGAAGATCTTTTATTGATAGGCAAAGAACAGAATGTAAAAGAGTTTGCAGAAAAATGTTTGTTAACTCAAATCACATGTTGTGATGATTTTAAAGATTTCCATGATTCTTCAACCTCAGGATTTGCAGAAGTGATTATTCCGCATGGCTCAGAAATAGTTGGAGAGACAATCAGAGAATATTCTTTTCGAAGACGACATGCAATTGAACCGGTTATTTTATTTAGTAAAGGAGAAGAAATTAGGTGTGATTTCTCTGACCATAAAATAATCCCCGGTGATTCGATGATTGTCTATGGGTTATGGGAACATATTGCTGAATTAAAGAGAGATCTCGATTTTGTTGTTGCCACTCCGTTTAAAGTAGAAAAGAAAAATCTTTCCAAACAATGGGAAGCAATTGCCTGTTTTTTGTTATCGATCATCCTCTCATTATTTGGCGTATCAGCCCCATTAGCATTTCTTACTGGTGCGGTAGGGATGATTTTACTGAATGTAATTAGCATCGAGGAAGCATATCGAGCTATTGAATGGAAAGTCATTTTTTTGATAGCTGGCTTAATTCCTTTAGGTCTTGCCATGCAAAAAACAGGGGCGGCGGTCTTCCTCGCTCAAAAACTAATGGCAGTAGTGGTTGGGAAACCTACAAGTATAATTTTATTGATCATCGGCCTATTATCCACAATTTTCTCCTTAATCATGACAAATGTAGGTGCAATAGTAGTATTAGCTCCTCTAGTGATTGAATTTGCTACTCTTTCAAATTTAGATCCAAGAGCTCTTGTTTTACTAGCTGCAGTGAGTGTTGCGAATTCATTTATATTACCAACACATCAAGTGAACGCACTGATCATATCACCAGGAGGATATACAAACAAAGACTTTTTCAAAGCTGGAAGTGGAATGACAATTTTGTTTTTATTAATTACAGTATTGTATTTTAATTTTGTAATGCTTTAACTATAGTGAAATAGAAGAGGGTAACATGTTGATTAAACATATTTTTATAAAAAAGATTGCACACAGCTCATATATCTTAGCGGGTCAAAAGAATTGCGCAGTAATTGATCCTGAGAGAGATATCAATATTTATATTGAAGAAGCACGCTCGTTGGGTGTCAAAATAACACACATATTACAAACACATCTACATGCAGATTTTATCTCCGGACACTTAGACTTAGCCAAAGCCACTGGTGCAAAAATCTATTTAGCAAAGTCAGCAAAATGTAAAATTGATCATATACCTCTTTCAGAAGGAGATAAGCTAGAAATTGATAATCTCACAATAAATGTTTTAGAAACTCCCGGCCACACACCAGAGCATCTAAGTTACGTGGTTACTGATAATTTGAGAGGGCAAGATCCAATCGGTGTATTTGTCGGGGATACCTTATTTGTAGGTGATGTTGGTCGTCCAGATCTATTTCCAGATATTGCAATTGAATTAGCCGGTAAGTTATATCATAGCCTTCATGATAAATTGCTTAAGTTGCCCGATTTCTGTGAGGTATATCCAGCACATAGCGCAGGATCTTTATGCGGACGTTCTATGGGACAGAAATATTTAACTACAATTGGATATGAAAGAAAATATAATCCAGTTCTACAAATTAACAATAAAGAAACTTTTATTAAATCACTCACCGAAGATATGCCCCCCGCACCAGACCACTTTAGTCGATGTAGTGAAATTAATTGCAAAGGTCCCAAACTTATTGAAGAATTACCGCGATTAAAAGAATTATCAGCAGATGAATTTAAGCAGATTGCAGAAAATAAAGAGAATATAATCATAGACGCAAGAACCTATTTTGCATATGGAAGTCAACACATACAAGGCTCTTATCATATTGATTTAAATGGGAATTTTCCCACCTTTGTTGGTTGGATAATTCCTACAGACAAAGATATTTATCTTATTGCAGACGATCACTCAAAAGCAGAAGAGTGTAAATTATGGGCAAACCGTGTAGGGATTGATCGAATCAAAGGCTATCTGCTTGGTGGTGTAGCCGCTTGGATCTCTGCAGGGTTTGATACAAAAAAGATTGAGCAAATCTCAGCTCATGAATTTTCCGAATTATCAAAAACCAATCAGGAAGTAGTAGTAGTAGACGTTAGAGCACCTTCTGAATATGAAGAAAGCCATATTCAAGGAGCAATTAATATCCCTGTCGCAGATTTACGCACTCGTTACAATGAATTAGACAAAGAAAAACTCACTGTTCTCATTTGCAGTTCTGGCAACCGTTCTAGCTTAGGCACGAGTATTTTGGAATCCAAAGGATTTACAAATTTACGTAACATAACTGGGGGTTATACAGGCTTTACTGCAGCAGGGGGCAGGGTAGAGTAGGAAAAATGTGTTAAACAACTACTTAAATCAAAAAAAAGTGCCTATAAAGCACTTTTTTTTAGCATTGGAATATAGAATAAAGTAAATCAACAAGTTCTTTTAATCTCAATTGTTAATTTATTTTTATTCAATGTCACAGTAGATTCATCGATCATAGCCCCCACAAGATAAAGTTCTTCAGCAAGATCATCTTTTCCAACCAATTGCCAATAATACCCCTCCAGCTCATTTTGGCGATGATTTTTTAGATCATGTCGCAGCTTATCCACAAAATTATCTTCAAACTCACAATTATTTAAATCAAAAATGATATTTGTGCAATCAATTTGTTTTTTGATTTGAATATCAATCTCTTTCCCGCCATGATAAAGTAGAAAAGAGAGAATTTCATTCACGATTAAGGTAATCTTTTTACTTTCATTCTTCATTTAATTAATCCTTTTTGAATGCATCAATAATTGGAACCAAAATCCCTGCTACCAATCCACCTGCAAATCCATTATTATACAGATTGATCCCACCATGGATAACACCTACATTTGTAACTAAAATCATATGAAATACACCCGCAACCATCCCAATAATTGGTCCATACGTACCCGCAATTGGGGCTAATGTCGTAGATAATAAAACAGCCAACACAATTCCAGTGGAAGATAATTCATACCCAAAAAATACAGCTGTCAAGATCACGCCTGCCATTATAGGCAAGCTATTTTTAAAATGTTTCCCAAATGCACCAAATCCAACCAATGTCATAATACCTGCGATAGTAGCACCATTCACTACACTTCCTACCAAATAAATATATGCAAGACCAACAAAACCTAATAATGCCATGTTAACAAAAGTAATCCCATATCCCACTAAATAAGGAAAATCGGTCACCAAAGTGCCCCGATACTTAAAAATATTTTTAAGTTGAAACAAGCTTTGTGGGTTTATAAATAAGCCAACCAATAACAAACTTACTAAAAGTAGCAATAATAAAACAATCACAACAAGTTGATTTTCTTCTGAAATAATATTTACCGGCTCAACTTCAAGTCCAAAACTTCGTAATAAACTTGTAAAGAATGTGCCAATGATCCCAGCAGTAAAACCAAGATTATAAATATTATACCCGTTGTGAAACCTCAACATATGAGACGAAAGCGGGACAGCAACAAAACCTATAAAAACTCCTAAGATTATTGCAGTGAGAATGCCAACTGGTAATGGGAAAATATCAAGATAACTAACCTCGCTAATAATTGGAGCCAAAGCTGTTGCAAACATTGCAACCACAATCACTTCTTTGAAAGAAGTTTTTTGAAACTTTGCATATAAATAGCCACCTAAGTAGATTGGAAAGATATTATAAAAATTTTTCCCAAAAAATGAGAAACCAATTACAGTATAGAACGCAGCAATCACCACCCCATTAATTTTTATTTTATAACGATGAATTAAATATAAATTCACAAAACTGATAATAGCTGCATTTAGTAATGTTGCAGCAACGCCGCCAACTTTTAAAAAATCAGTTAGTAAAATTGTGGGAGATAATAGAATTTCTTTTAATCCAAGAAAGATCTGCTGCCATCCTTCTTCTAAAATTCCATAACCAATACTGAAAATTAAAAATAAAATGGGAATACTTAATAAAAAATGGAAAATAAAATTGTTATCAATATCTTTTTCAGCAACTGAAAAAAGAGTATTGGAAGGTTCTAATTTTGATTTATTTTTATGATTTCTAGCCATTCACACCTTGAGATTAACTTTTAATAAGCCCCGCCCCAGCAGCCAGCTCGATCATTTCTCGAGTAATGATTTGCCGTCGTAAAGCTTGATAATCTTGATTAATATCTTCTAGAAGACGGTCAGCATTTTGAGAGGCTTCTTCCATCAATGTGAATCGAGTTGCATGCTCAGCCGTGGCGGATTTCATCAAAATATCATGAAGGTTAAAAACCAAAAGTTGTTGCGCCACTTGATAAATCAGATTCAGTAAATCTGTTTCAATGATAGGTTCATCAGCAGGTGTGGTATTAACCTCATTTGTATTGGGGAGATCAAATGGTAGCAATTGTTGTATTCTAGCTTCGTATTTGGTCACAGAAAAATAATGATTATATATAACCTCAACCGTATCAAACCGATCAAATTCTTTGAGAATTGCATTAATCAAATCGACACTATTTTTCACAGTAGGTAAAGAGCTTTGTGAAAATGGGAAAATCTTTTTAGGTCGGATTGAATTTCGTTTTAAATATCTTTCTGATCGGGATCCAAGAGCCCACACTTCATACTTTGTGGTCACATCAAATTCTTTGATTTTTTTCAATGCCTTGTCAGCCACACTGCCATTAAAATTTCCACATAATCCCCGCTCAGACCCAACAACAATCAGTAGCTTTATTTTTTCTTTATTCATTTCAAGATCAAGCTCAAAATCATCAACTTCTTTTTTATCTATATTTTTCAAAAAGATATTTCTGATCGTCGCTTTAGTTTTATATTCACACTCAAGGATTGGTAATAACGTCATCAGCATCGTCCGCAAATCATGATGATAGGCTTCCAAATAAGTCCGCTTATTAACTGCCTGCTGCCAACTTCCCAAAGAAATAGTTCGCAGAGCATCCAAAAGCGGTTCCACAGAAGAGATATTATTATAACGATCTTGAACTTGTTCGAGAGAATTAGCCATAGTGTCCTAGTAAATATTCATACTGTTCAGATCCCAAACAAACACAACCGAGCCACCGACTCCGCCATTCATTGCCTGAAACTCTGAACTATTATTATTCAAAGAAACATTTTGACGACAATTTTCTTTAATAATGGTTTGCACCTTATCGAGATCTTCTTCTTCTACAGCAATAAAAAGAGAATATTGAGTTTGACGCAAGATTCCGCCACAAGATTCTGTGAAAGTTGCCGTATGTCCAGCTTCAATCAATGCTTTCAACACTAATTCAGCCTCATTTTTAGGAATTACGGCCATGATCATTTTTTTCATATCTCATTTCTCCTTTCAATCCAAACAGTAGTAAACTTTTCAATTTCGTTTCTCAATTCAGATTGAGTCTCATCTGAAAAGTCTTCATCAGCTTTCAAAGTTGAGAAAAAGAATGTGTCATCATGTAGGTACTGTAAAAGATCTTTTTCAAATTGAGGAATATCATTGATTGCAATATCATTTAAATACCCTTCGGTACCCGCAAACAAAATCACAATCTGATCCAAAACATGCATAGGTTGATTAACCCCTTGGATAAGATTTTTCTGCAATCTTTCTCCAAGTGCAATCTGAGAAGCAGTTAATGCATCCACTTCAGTACCAAAACGAGCAAATCGGCTAACCTCTTCATATTGTGCTAATTGCAATCGGATATCACCAGAAACTTTACGCATCGCTTTGTTTTGAGCAGCGCCACCAACACGAGAGACAGAACGTCCCACATCAACAGCAGGTTTCACACCTTTATTGAATAATTTTCGATCGAGAATGATTTGTCCATCAGTGATAGAAATCAAGTTTGTTGGAATATAAGCTGAAAGATTTCCTTCTTGAATTGTCACAATCGGAAGGGCAGTCAAAGAACCACCACCCAGTTCTTCTGATAATTTACAAGAACGTTCCAGTAATTTTGAGTGTTGATAAAAAATATCACCCGGATAGGCTTCTCGTCCCGGAGGTCGTCTTAACAACAAGCTCAACTCACGATAAGCATCAGCATGTTTAATCAAATCATCATAAATGATTAAAACATCCCGTCCTTGATGCAGCAAATATTCAGCAATTGAAGTGCCAGCATAAGGAGCTAAATATCGCAAAGATGGTGGATCATCGGAGCTTGAAAGCACAACCGTTGTATACTTCATTGCCCCAGATTTTTTCAGAGTTTCTATCACTGAAAGAATTGCAGATTTTTTCTGCCCAATCGCCACATAAATACAATCCACATCCGTGTTTTTTTGATTAAGAATCGTATCAATCGCCAAAGAAGTTTTCCCAGTTTGGCGATCACCCACAATCAATTCTCGTTGACCCCGGCCAATCGGCAAAAGCGCATCCACAATCTTTAAACCTGTTTGCATCGGTTCATTCACCGGAGAACGTTGAATAACACTAGGTGCATCATATTCCATAGGATATTGATCGACTGCAGAGATGGGTGCTTGTCCATCAAGTGGTTCTCCCAAAGGATTAATCACACGGCCAAGAACTTGTGGTCCTACAGGAATTTTAAGTTGTTTTCCAGAGGAAGTCACCAAGTCTCCTCCGCGGATACCTTCATCCGTACCCAACAAGATTACATTCACACTTTCACTTTCAAGGTCCAAAACTAATCCCTGCACACCATTTGAAAAAGTCACAAGGTCATCAGTTCGGATATTTTGGAATCCTGACAAATTTGCAACACTATTTCCAATATGTTGTACTGTGCCAACATCTTGAATGGTTACGCCAGTGGATAAATTATTGAGAACATTAGAGATCCTCTCCATGTTAACATATTGCTGATCATTTGGTTTTTGTTGTTTCTCGATTTTCTGAATCATCTCATTGATCGTTAATTCAACATCACTAGAGATATCTTGCTCTTTTTTATCAAGAATGTTTTTTTGCAGATCTTCAAGCATGGATAAATGGGATCTATCTGACATCTATGCCATTCCTTTCAACTGATTCAGCAATTCATCTTCCAAATTAACCAACTGCAAATGGATGGTATTATCAAGCACTATATCGCCTAAACGCACTTTGATGCCAACTCCGAGTTCAGGATTAATCTTTAATTCAGCCTTCACGTTTTGATCTGCCAAAGCGCTAAAGGTTTTAATCAAAGAAAGTTGTTGTTCATTTGAAAGAGGGCGTGCAGATTCAACATACATCGTAGGAACTCGATCACCGATTGCGCGTCTCAACATCGTGACTTGTTCCATCTCATTTCGCCCCAAATCCCACACGCGTTTCACAAGCTCTTCCACCATTTCGTCATGCACTCCTTGTGGGGCATTTTTCCCGATTAAGTTAGAAGTTAGCTTGATTACAACATCCATAATCTCTTCATAATATTGCTCAATTGCTTGTTCGTGAATTTGTTCTTTTTCGCGATAAGCTTGTTTCAACAATCTTTCTGCTTCAAGCTGTGCAGCATCCAACAATTTTGAGCGTTGTTTATCAATTTGATCTTGGGCAGCCTTCACAATCTTGGTTGCTTCAACATCCAAATTGTCCAACTTTTCTTTCATTTCCAATTTATAAGCTTCAGCTTGTTTCTTGTCCTCTTGGATAGATTTTAAGGCATCTGCTTTTTCTTGATTTTGTTTATTAACTGCATCCATAATGCGTCGAAAAACAAGAAAATAGAGAATTGCCGTCAGGGCAAGAAAGTTGATGACCTCAAATAAAATGGTTGGGATATCAATTTCCAGCATTTATTTTCCTTTAAAAGAAGCGGCTGATCAATGGGTTTGCAAAGATAAGGATCAGGATCACGAGCAAAACGTAAATAGCGGTAGATTCAAGCAAAGCCATTGCAATCAACAAAGTAGTACGAATATCACCTGCTGAATCTGGTTGACGTGCAATGCTCTCAAGCGCCTTTTGCACAGCTTTTCCTTCTGCATTAGCGGGTACAGCGGTACCCAAAACGATGCCGATACCGGCAACAATAATTGTAACGATTGTGATAATTAGTTCAGGACTTGCATTTTCAAACATTTGATTTTTCCCTTTCAGTAAAAAATTAATTTAAATTATTTTAAATAAAATATCTAGATTTTTTCTTTTATTATTTTTTTTCTTCATCTAGTTCTTTTATAGGTTCATTTGATTCAACACTTGCAGCAATATAAGTAGAGGTTAAAACGGTGAAAATATAGGCTTGCAAAACACCGGTAAAGATTCCTAATCCTACCATTGGGATTGGAACAAACAATGGTACCAACATAAACATGATTGCTACAATCATTTCACCACTGATAATGTTCCCGAATAAACGCAGAGTAAGAGATAAAGATCGGCTAAATTGCCCAATCAATTCAAACGGTAGTAAGATAATAGGATCAGCCAAAGATTTCAAATAATTCCACAATCCTTTATCTCGAATGCCATAATAATACACGGAGAAAAACACCACTAATGCCAGTGCAATCGGCGTATTGATGTCTTTAGTCGGAGAAGAAATCCCAGGGATAATTCCGATCACATTTGCAAACATAATGTAAAGCATAATAGATCCCAAAAATGGCATATAAGGAGTTGCATCAATCCCCATTACATCCGAAAGCATATTATTTATCGTTTTGAATAACATCTCGATTGCCCCCGGTTTAAATCGATTGAAGATCAAAATTATTACAACAATCAGGACTACCATAATCCAAGATGAAATAACAGTATCTCGAATGCCTATTCCGGAAACAGTGAAAACTACTTTTGGAAAGACACCATCCATAAAAACTCCTTTATTGACTGAATAAAATAATAATTCAGTGTTGATTCAAATAAATCAATAAAACCGATCGGCAGATCAAAAAAGCACCTAAAGAAATAAATCCTTGCATCGGTTCAAAATAAAAAATAACAAAAAACAACACACTCACCAAAATAACGCGTAACTGTCCTCTTCGCTTTAATCGCTTGGCTAAAATTGGTTGAGAGGAAACTTGCAATGATTGAATATCTGACCACTGTGAGTAGATCATCAAACCTGCAATAACCAATCCAACGAGAAACCAAATCACGAACATCTTAGTTAACTTTGATCCTTTTGAGTTTTGTCTTTCTGTTCATCTTTTTTCTTTTTATCGTCAATTCGCTTCATTTTTTGAACAAATTTCCATAAGTTATAATAACTAACTGAAATCCCAAAAAACAACAAGCCAACTGTGAAAATATAATCAGTTCCAATTTTCTGATCAATGAATTGACCAAGTAAAACACCGCCAAAAATAGGGATGGCTAAATCCCACCCAAGTGACAATGCACGCAAAGATTCTGCCCAAAGCATCGCCGCCCATGGTTTTTTAGGTGCTTTTTTATCAGGATCCATCAACCTCTTCCTTTGAGAATTGATCATATAATAAATTTAATAACGTACTATTCAATGCACCAATATCATCTTCATCTGAAATCATATTTTGACTTTCAGTATCCACACTATAAATAGTGACCTGATTTTTTAAGATCTGAAGAATCCCAGAATTTACCTCTACTTCTTCTGAATCTCCGTTTTCTTCCTTTATATACTGGATTTTACCAGATTTGACTTCCCCTAAAAGAGGAGCGTGCCCTGGTCGGATTCCTAAATTGCCATCCACTAATGGCACTCGAATAGATAGAATTTTTTCATCCTTAAACAAAATTTTTTCTGGGTTTTTGATAAACAAAGACAAACTGTTTTCCATTTTATACCTGTTCTGCTAAGATCTTGTCTTCATCTTCGTTCAACTCAGACATTTCATTGGACATTCGTTTAGCTGCCTCAATTACATCTTCAATTGTGCCCGCCATATAAAAAGCTTGCTCAGGCAGATCATCATGTTTCCCTGAAAGAATCTCTTTAAAACCCTTGAGTGTATCTTCTAGTTTTACATATCGTCCTTCAAGACCAGTGTAGGTTTCAGTAACAAAAAAAGGTTGCGTTAAAAATCGTTGAATACGACGTGCCCGAATCACAACACTACGATCATCATCATTTAATTCTTCCATACCCAAAATAGCAATCACATCTTGCAGCTCTTCATAGCGAGCTAACACAGCCTTCACTTCATTTGCAATTTCAAAATGTTCTCTTCCCACAGCTTCAGGGCGAAGAAGATTAGAGTTGGATGCCAATGGATCAATCGCAGGGTAGATACCCAAACTAGCTTGTCGGCGAGAAAGAATGATTGCTGCATCCAAATGGCTAAATGTAGCTGCCACCGCCGGATCGGTAATATCATCAGCAGGCACATACACCGCTTGAATAGAAGTAATCGAATTCGCAGATGTAGTTGTGATTCTTTCTTGCACTGCTCCAATTTCACTTTCAAGTGTTGGCTGATACCCGACCGCTGAAGGTAAGCGCCCCAAAAGTGCAGAAACTTCCGCCCCTGCTTGAATATAGCGGAAAATATTATCAATGAATAATAAAATCGGGCGTTTTTCAAAATCGCGGAAATATTCAGCCATTGTCAAAGCGGTTTGTGGAATTCGCATACGAGCCCCGGGAGGTTCATTCATTTGTCCAAAAACAAGAATCGTATTATTTAAAACGCCGCTTTCTTTCATCTGAAGCCAAAGATCATTCGCTTCACGGGTTCGTTCGCCCACCCCTGCAAACAAAGCGATCCCTTCATGCTCAGTGATCGTACCTCGCATTAATTCAATCATCAAAACAGTTTTGCCAACCCCAGCGCCACCAAATAACCCAATCTTTCCACCTACAGGATAGGGGGTTAGCAGGTCAATTGCCTTAATACCCGTCACAAACGGTTCTTCAATCACACGTTGATCCTGCAAATTGGGAGATTCCACATGAATCGGATGTCGCATAACATCCTCTGGAATCTCAGAACCGTCAACGGGTTCTCCAAGTACATTAAAGAGTTTGCCGAGGGTGATTCTTCCAACAGGCACCTTAATCGGTGAGCCACTATCAATAACGTTGATCCCACGTTTAAGACCAACAGTATTGCTCATTGCAATAGTTCGTACAGTCTGTGAGTCAAGATGTTCTTGAACTTCTAGTACAAGTTTATTTTGTTCATTTACTTGGACGATCAAAGCGTTCTTGATACTTGGTAAATTCCCATTTGGGAACAAAACATCGACCACAACACCCACAATGCGAACGATAAAACCTGAATTATTCAAAAATTTGACTCCTTTTTAAAAAATTAGAAAAACAAAAGAAATTTCGACTCTATGAGATATAAAAAATAATTATTTTTTTCAATCAAATTGTTTTTTATATCGTTTAATAATTATAGTGCAAATTTTAATTTTCTGATAAATCAGAAAATCGTAATTAATATATTTCTTAGACTTTTTCAATAAATTTCCTTCTTGTTTAACCAAAATTAATCCTTTTTTATCAAAAAACCAAAGATTTTTGAACTTCTTATATTAACAAAATATTAATCGTTGACATGCAGTATGGATTCTGTTATTATTTCGTTAAACAATCATAAACGGTCAAAAACAGCCAATAAAAATCATAAAACAGCAAAATAACTCAAAGGATAGAAATTCGAATGTTTGAAGAAGAAAGAAAACAACTAATCGTAAATTATGTGAAAAGTAAATCCAGAGTCTCTGTTCAAGAGCTTTGTGATTTATTAGATGTTTCGATATCAACAGTTCGCCGAGATTTAAGTGATTTAGAAGAACAAAATCTTTTAAAAAGAACCCATGGTGGCGCCATTGATATTCAATCAGTCAACTTTGAACCTACTTATAATGAGAAGATCGATCAATTTACAGACGAAAAAATTCAAATTGCAAAAAAAGCAGCAGAGTTTATCCAAGATGGTGATTCCTTAATTATCGATGCGGGAACCACCACTTTTTGTCTTGCCGATCAACTCGCAAAATTCTCAGATTTAACCGTTGTTACCAATTCAATTCCTTTGATTCAAAAACTTGCCACCATGTCGAATATCAATGTTGTTTCAACAGGGGGCACATTACGTAAAATTACAAACGCATTTACTGGTCCACTTTCAGAAGCAGTATTAGACCACATTCGCGTAGACAAAGCCTTTATTGGCACCAATAGTTTTGACATCGAAGCAGGTCTAACTACCCCCAATATCTTAGTTTCATCTATCAAACAGAAAATGATAAGTATCGCCAATGAAGTTTGTGTGATGATGGATCATTCCAAAATAGGGCAGATCTCATTTTCAAGATTTGCAAAAATTTCAGATATAGACTATTTCATCACAGGTAATGAAATTACCCAAGAACAAAAGAAAATCTTTGACATAAACAATATTAGATTATATATAGCAGATCAATCAGATTCATCAAAATAAAGCAAGGCGCCTCATGAAACAAAAAATACTCACTGTAACCCTAAACCCTTCCATAGATAAGACAATCACGCTCGAAAATATAAATCTTAATCAATTAAATCGTGCAATCGATACCAGAGTAGATCCCGGTGGAAAAGGAATCAATGTTGCCAGAGTTCTTCAAAACCTCGGCATAGAAGTTTTAGCAACGGGTCTTATAGCCGGCGATATAGGCAAAAAACTTCTAAAAGCATTAGATAATAGAGGAATTGCCAACGATTTTTATACCATTCAAGGCGAAACCAGAACAAACTTAAAACTCCTTGATTTGAGTAATCATAAAATTACTGAAATTAATGAGCCCGGTGTTTTGATATCCGAAAATGACTTAAACGGATTCCGAAAAAAATATAAATCATTATTAAAGCAAGCAGAGATTATAGTGCTAAGCGGCAGCCTTCCTCCCGGAATACCCGTTAGTTTTTATCAAGAATGTATAGAAATCGGAAAAAAGAATAATAAAAAAGTAATCCTTGATGCGGATGGTCAAGTATTTATTGAGGGGCTCAAAGCGATTCCATTTGCAATTAAACCGAATCTCCAAGAACTAGAAGTAGTAGCTGGCAAACAGATTAAAAACAAAGGCCAAATTATTGAAGAAATAAAGAAATTTATAAGTCAAGGAATCGAATTAGTCATCGTATCCATGGGCCCCGAAGGGGCAATTATTGGAAACAAACGTCAAATATTAAGCGTGGATACATGGAACATTGATGTTAAAGGTGCCACAGGTGCAGGAGATTCAATGGTAGCCGCATTGATCTATTCCCTTCAAAATCAATATTCTTTACAAGAATTAGCAAAAATGAGTGTTGCTGCTGGAACCATCACAGCCTCAAAAGTTGGCACTCAAATATGTACATTAAATGAAGTAATCGATTCTATTGAGAACGTAAAAGTACATCAAGTACAAATTGAAAAATAACTACAGCTAGCAAAGTAGATATTGTAAAACATCAAAATTTTATAGTACAAAAAATAAAAGGAGAAACTATATGGAAAGAATTAATTATGAATGACAACGATAGAAAGTAGTATACGTAAAATCGAATATAAGAATCTAAATAAAGGATTAAACTATGGCGAAAGTCAACATAATTGAAACAGCAAAGGGGATTATTGAAAGTCTTGGAGGCAAAGGTAATATCGGCTCCGTCTCTCATTGCGCAACTCGTTTGAGAGTATACGTAAATGATGAATCCAAGATCAACAAAGATTCATTGCTCAAAGTTCCTGGCGTGATCGCAATGGATAAAGCAACAGATCAATATCAAGTTATTCTTGGACAAATTGTGGATGATGTATATAACGAAGTTGAAAAAATCATTGGAGTTCAAGCAAGCTCATCTTCAACCAAAAAAGAAAAAACTTTAAACCCAATCGCTCTCTTAGGGCGTTTATTTGAATTTATTGCAGGCATCATGCAACCAATTATTCCTGCATTGGTCACAGCCGGGTTGTTAAAAGTTTTATTGATCATTCTCAGTCTTTTGGGACTACCTTCCACAAATTCAACCTATCAAATGTTGAATTTGCTCTCAGATGTGGTATTTTACTTCTTACCAGTTTTAGTTGCTTATTCAGCAGCCAAAAAATTCAATGCGAATATGGTGATTTCATTAGTACTTGCATGTGCACTAGTACATCCAAATTGGACAGCATTTGTCTCTGCTGGCGAACCCATGAAATTCTTCGGCATTCCATTGTTGCTCACCACCTATAGCTCAACTTTTATCCAATCAATCTTAACAGTCTGGATTTTATCCTACGTTGAAAAATGGGTAAAAAAGATTATCCCCACCGTGGTTTCAAGCTTCTTTGTCCCATTCATAGTCACATTAATCATGGGTGTCATTATGTTTGTTGCCACAGCTCCTTTGGGTGGCTACTTAAGTGGTGCCATTGAAACATTCGTAGTCTGGATCAAAACCACCACAGGTGGGTTAGCTCCTGCCATCGTCACATTGCTTGGGCCATTCATCGCTATGGGCGGCATGCACTTAGCCTTGATTCCATTTGCAATCCAACAAATCACCACTGTCGGCTATGATGACTTGATTAACGTTTGGTTCCTCTGCTTCACAATTTCAGCTGGTGCAGTTGCCTTAGCAGTATTACTCAAAACCAAAAATAAGAATTTACGAACACTTGCCATTCCAGCCATGATTAGTGGTCTTTTTGGTGGTATTAGTGAACCAACTGTCTACGGTATATCAATGAAGATGGTAAAGCCTTACTGGGCAAACATCATTGCATCTAGTATTGCAGCACTTTATGCAGGTCTTGTACATTTGAAAGCCTACGCATTTGGTGCTTATTCTTTGACCAGCCTCTTAGCCTATATGGGTACTGAAGGTGACACCACAAACTTCATCCACGCTTGTATAACAGTGGCCATTGATATTGTCGTTACAATTGCACTAGTCTACATCTTTGGCTTTGACGACTCAATCTATGGTGATGATGATTCCGAACTAACAACAAAATTAAAAGATGGAAAAATCGTCATGCCAGTTGAAGGGCAATATATCAAACAAGCAGATCTATCAGACAACACCTTCAAACAAGGTTATCTTGGTGCATGTTTTGGTGTCAAACCAACCAAAACAGAAATCTATTCTCCCGTAAATGGTGTAGTTACCGTAGCTTACGAAACAAAACACGCATTTGGCATTGAAGG
The DNA here is from genome assembly GCA_963662985.1 of Anaerolineales bacterium. Classification (GTDB taxonomy): domain Bacteria; phylum Chloroflexota; class Anaerolineae; order Anaerolineales; family UBA11579. The sequence goes on from OY760066.1 coordinate 20,584, forward strand.
TGAAAACGGAGAAGAAATTCTTGTACACATTGGCATTGATTCCGTCTATCTCAAAGGGGAAGGCCTCGAAAGTTATGTAAAAGTTGGCGATCAAGTAACAACAAACACCAAAATAGCCAGCTATGACAAAGCTGTTTTTGAGAAAAACAACATTGATCAAACCGTCATTGTGGCACTCACAAATAGCAAGAATTATGAAGAAGTAAACTTCAACTCAGTGAGCATCCCAACTTTTGGTGAAGTAGTAGCGGAGATGAAAGCGTAATGACAAGAAAATATGATATTAAACTTGTCTCTGAGATAAGAAATAAAGAATTTAGTACTATCGACGCAAATGGTATAAAAATCATAAACAAACCAGTGCCAGATGATGATAGAAAAAATATCTTAGACCCACGAGTGTTAGAAATTGCAAAGAAGAAAAGGAAGTACACAAAAACATTGTTTTTTCATCCAAATATAGTTTGCGTGCTCAAAGAGTTCGCCCAGATAAAGTTAATTATGATCTCACACAAACACAAGTAGTCACAGAAGAAATTGTGATTCCCATCCAAAATGATCATTACATTGCCATTTTTGTGAACTATACAAATTCTTCAAAGAAAGACCGACCAGCATTAATTTTTATTCATGGTGGTGGTTTCACAGCAGGTGACTACTCGATCTATGCAAATGCAATGAAATTTATCGCTGAACAATCAGAAGCAGTTGTTATTTTCCCAGAATACCGCCTTGCACCTGAAAATCCATTTCCAAACGGAATTGATGATTCATGGGCCACGATTGAATGGGTATATCAAAATGCAGAAGATTTAGGTATTGATAAAAACAAAATAATGGTCGCGGGTGATAGTGCCGGCGGAAACATAGCTGCAGCTTGTGAGATCAAAGACGAGAAAAATATCATAAAAGAATTGTGCTTACTCTATCCAAGTGTTGACTCCACACCCCTTGATGAGTTGAAAAATTATTCATGGTCATACGACATGTATCCTGTCATTGAAGAACATAAAGAATATGCAATCAATCGCATTGACAGAATCAAAGCAGGTTATCCAACCTTGGGTAAATATTATCTTCAAGGGAGAACAGACTACAAGGATCCGCTAGTATCAATAGTCAACTATCCGAACTTGAAGAAATTTCCAAGAACAATCTTAATCTCTGCTGAATATGATTATCTGAGAGTGCAAACAGATTACTTTGCACACCTTTTAAAAGAAAACAACGTAGATGTCACCAACATACATTATCTAGGTTGCGACCATGGATTTTTAGATAGTCTCGGCATTGAACCGCAAGCAGAAGAGGTATGTTTACTGCTCGCAAAAGAGATAAAAAACATATAACAATTAGTCTTTAAATGAAGAACATAAAAAACTAACTAGGATTGTTTGAAGTTTTAGAATTTGAAGACAAAGAAAAGTTCCCCAGCAGATCAAAACGTCGGTTCCAAGCTAACGTGATGTGCTGGGGGAATTTGTTTAATTATACTAATTTATTTTGCAAAAATCGAAATGACTTTCAAAAAATCGAAATTGATTGTTGACAATGCTATAACTAATAGTGTATATTGTATTTGATATAACAAATACAATATACACTATTAGTTATAATCAAATACATATTACCTATAAGATATAAAGACTGACATTAATAAAAAAAGACATTATAATAAATTAATGAGAAACTAATTTTATTAATGTGAGGAAATTATGAATAAAATAGATAAAACAAGTTCAACTCCATACTATAAACAACTTCGCTTAATGTTGCAGGATTATATTCTTTTAGGTGATTGGAATCCAGGTTATCTTTTACCAACAGAACAAGATTTATGCGACACATACGGAATAAGTCGCATTACAGCTAGAAAAGCACTTGACGATTTGGCTCAAGCTGGATTTATTGAAAGAATTCAAGGAAAAGGCTCAATCGTAAAAGATCGCAGAAAAAACGCGATTCCTCAAGTACAAGGCTTTACTGAATCGACCAATAGCTCTGGAAGAAAAGCAAGAACAGAACTTATCGGAAAAGAGCTAGTCTATGGATTATCAGATATAAACCAAATTCTTGAACTAGATGAAGACGAACCTCTTTGGTCTTATCGTCGCCTCGGATATGTCAATGATGTCCCCGCAGTGTTAATGAATCACTATGTTTCACAAAAACTAGGGGACAAAATGAATGAGTATGATTTACGAGGAAAATCCTTCTTCTCAATGTATGAAAAAATTCTTAAAAGCCCCATAACTTCCCTAGAAAATGTAGTTGTTGCGGTGAATGCCAGCGCTGAAATGGCAAAGATCTTAGGCATCGCCGAACATTCTGCTCAAATGTGGTTTAGAGGAATTGCATACATTGAAGGGGATATTCCCGTAGAAGTAAATAATTCCATTTTTAGAGCGGATTATTACGAATTTAAAACGACTCTTTTTCGCCCTCGGAGAGAAGAAGTCGGTCAGATATAAGTAAATGACAAATAGAGGGCTTTGTCTGGAAGGAGCTACCAAGAATAACTACAAACCTGATTTATTTTATTGTTTTTTATAAAAGGAGAAAAATTTAATGAAAAATAAGTCAATTTTTATTGCGGTGTCATTGTTAGTAATAGCCCTTGCATTGATGGCATCTCAACCCGCAATAACAGAAGCATCTGTTATTAATGATCCATCAACCTCAACTCAATCTGAGGGAAAAGATCCCGTTGTATTAACCTTCTTGAAAATTGCAGACGAATTAGAAGCGCAAGCTTTTGTTGACATGGTCAAAGAATTCCAAACAATTGAAGATGGAAAATGGTCCTACGTAACTGTTGAATATGATACAAAACCATGGGCAGAATTGTTCCCTGCAATTTCTAGAGCAATTGCCACAGGTTCAGATGTTGATATTATTCAAGCTGATGGACCAAACGTCAAAAGCTTTGCCTATAATGGCATTTTGGCAGATCTTACAGATGAATACTCAGCAGAAGAATTAGCACAATGGGCACCTAGCTCCGTTGCAGAAGGCTCTTTAGACGGCCGTTTTTATGCTCCCCCTGAAGCAGAATCATGCCAATTGATGTGGTACAACGCAGACATGTTAGATGCTGCAGGTATTGATGTAACAACCACCGATGGTTGGACATATGGTGATGACGGAACAGGTCTTGTCAACTGGCAAAAATTGACAACAGATGAAAATGGTGATGGCAATCCTGAAGTCTATGGTTTCTCAACCATTGGTTTCTATGATTACTTCTATCGCATTCCTGCCCGTTCAAACGGTGTAGTTGGAGATGCCACCTATCAAGGTGTCTCTGATGATGGTCTCACCTTCACAGGTTATTTCGACACAGAAGAAGCTGTCGAAGCTTATCAATTCATGCAAGACATGGTCTACAAATATAACATTGCTTCACCAGAAGTGATTTCAAACCAAATGCTTTCTGGCTTGGCAGCCACCGTCTTCTATCAAGACATGATTATTGGTACACAAAAAGACCAATTCCCGGATTTCAACATGGGCGCAATCGAACCTCCATATTTTGAAACACCTCTTTGCCAAACAGGTTCATGGCACTACGGCGTTGCCGCCAACACAGATAATTACGAAGAAGCAGTTGCATTTGTCAAATTTGCTTCCAGTGATGCTGGCGCAAAATACATTTGGGATTACAAAAACCAAATGCCCGCAAACTTAGCTCTTTTCAACTCCATTGATGAATTCAGTGAAGATGGAAACCCCCGTGCCTTGATGGCTGATTTCTTCCAAGAATATGGTGCACCTCGTATTGAAACAGTTGCATATACAGAATACAACACACTCTTTGGACAATTTTTCACAGATTTGATGTCTGGTGAAGAAGATGTACAAGCACTAACAACAGAATATGCAGAGTTAATGGACGAAGCAGCATTGAAATATGCAAAATAGATTCTAAATATCGAAAGCCTGTCATCATTTCGATGGCAGGCTTTTCAAAAATTTCAATAAGAGGAAAAAATGGAAACCTCAGTCACCACAACTAATAAAAATACAAAAACAAAATGGTGGAAAAAACAACACAACATTGAATATATAATCGGATTTCTGTTTGTCTTTCCAGCATTATTAAATTTTGCAATTTTCCGATATTACCCCATGATTTGGTCTGCAAACACAAGTTTATGGGATTATAGCCTTCTGGGGGGATTTGAGAAATTTGTTGGTTTTGAAAACTATCATCACATGTTTACTGATAAATATTTTTGGGGCAGTTTGTTAGTAACCGCCAAATTTTTCCTGATGTATGTTCCATCAGTAGTAGCCCTAGCTACCTTACTAGCAGTATTTGTATCTCAAAACAGAAAGGGTATGAATGTTGCTCGAGCAATTATTTATATACCAGTTGTTACATCATTTGTAGTCGTATCAATCATTTGGGGGATGTTACTCAATCGACAAATTGGTTTAGTAAATTCAATTATCCAAGCACTTGGCTTTGATCCAGTAACATTTCTTATGGACAAAAAGAATGCCCTTCCTACCATCGCCATGATTTCAATCTGGAAAAACGTTGGATATAGCATGATCATCATCGTCGCTGCACTAAAAGGAATCTCAAAATCATTTTATGAAGCAGCCATTGTCGATGGTGCCAATGCATGGCAAAGATTTTGGAAGATCACCATCCCCATGATCCGCCGTCAACTAATGTTCGTCACTGTCTGGGCAACATTAGGAGCTTTTCAAGTGTTTATTCCTATATATTCTCTCACTCAAGGTGGTCCTCGAAGAGCGACCAGAGTGATTGTTTACTATCTTTATGAACGCGCCTTTGCTTTCGGTGAAATGGGATATGCCTCAGCGATTTCCATCTTCTTATTAATTTTGCTTCTCATTATCAGTGTAATTCAAATGAGAGCGTTTAAACAGGATTATTAAAAGGTGAGCACTATGACAGAATCTACTCTTTCAAATGATCAACATGTTGGTCGAACAAAAAAACAATTTAAAAAAATAGGTAGTGCTATCTTTACAATTATTATCTATTTATTGATATTCTTAGTTTTTGCACTACCGTTGTTATATGTTTTAGCAAATAGTGTGCGAACGAATACAATGATTTGGGAGCATGCCTACCCAATCTCATGGAAAACATTCTTCCCCTATGAAGGCATAACATTTGCCAATTTTGCACAAACATTAGGAATTGGTGTAAAAGGTGAAGGGCTCGGCATGGATATTAGCCGCAACCTCTTAATTTCATTGCTAACCGCCATTATTGTAGTGGGCTCATCTTTGATCTTCAACACCTCAGCTGCGTATTTCTTTGGACGATTAAAATTCCCCGGCAAAAAATACCTCTTGGTTTATGTCCTAGCAACCATGATGATTCCACAACAAGTAGTCGCTATTCCGCTCTATTTTGTTGCAGAGAAATTGCATATGATCAATACCTTCTGGGCATTAGTCATACCCTGGTATGCCAGTCCATTCGTAGTATTTTTGCTAACCCAATTTATGTCAGATCTTCCTGAAGATTATGACGAAGCCGCAAAAATAGATGGGGCAAATCTTTGGCAAATTCTATGGAAAATAGTTCTTCCAAACGTAATCCCAGGATTATTGACCGTCTCAATTATGGAATTTCAATTTATTTGGAATGAGTTTTATTGGCCATTGATAGCGATTAGTAACAAAAACCTCTACCCAGTGCAAGTGGCAATTGCCTCTCAATTTGGAGAAAGAACACCAGATTGGGGAGTTGTTTTCGCTGCGATGGTTCTCGCATCTGCGCCAATTATTGTCTTGTTCCTATTCTTACAAAAATACTTCTTTGAAAGCGTTGCTCGCTCTGGAGTAAAAGGATAAATGAAGTTAAAAATTAATATACGGAGACCATACAATGAATATATTTAAAAACGTAAATAAAAAGAAAGTGGTGATTGGTCTGATTCACCTAAAACCTCTCCCCGGAACTCCACTCTATAAAGAAGGGGACTTTGAACTTTCCATGGAAAAAGCCATCAAAGATGCCACCGCTTTATATGAAGGTGGTGCAGATGGATGTTTAGTCCAAACTGTCGATAAAATTTATCCATCAGGGAATGATACAGACTATGCCCGTGTAGCGGCTATGGCAGTTATTTCAAATGAAGTCAAACGTATCACCGGACCGGAATTTCACCTTGGTGTTCAATTAATGTGGAACTGCCTCACCCCCTCTTTAGCAGTCGCCAAAGTATGCGGAGCCAGCTTCACCCGCGCCACCGCTATGATGGGCAGCACCGAATCTCAATTCGGACGTTTTGACGCTGACCCTGAAATGGTTCAAAACTATCGCAACAAAATCAATGCCCAAAATGTAGCCATGATTGCAGAAATTGACGGCTATCACTTCCACGGCATGAAAGATATTTCGATTGCCCAAAGAGCCCATATGGCTATGATGGTCGGTGCTGATGCAGTTGAAGTTATGCATGCAGATGAAGAACTCAACAACAAAATGGTGTCAGATATCAAACAAGCCAATCCCAACATCCCCGTCGTTCTCGGTGGCAAAACCGATCTTGAAAACTGCACTCGCCGAATGGAAAAAGCAGATGCAGTCTTGGTTGGTCGCTGTTTTGAAGGCGATAATTGGGGAGGCAACATCGACAAATCCATCGTAAAAGAATATGTAGCCATGATTCGTTCGATTGAAAAATAGGAGAGAACCATGTTTGAACAACAAAAACCACAATTGATCCTAGATCAAATGGAAACCCTCGCAGATATCCATCGTAATGATTTCAAAAAAATCGATGAATCTGTCAAACGATCATTCAACGCCTTAGAGCTTGAATCCATTTCTCATGTATATACCGTTGGCGATGGTGATTCTTATCATGCTTCCTTAGCCACCAAAATGGCTTTTAATGAGTATGCCAAAGTTGCCATTTCTCCCATGCCTGCTATGCAATTTTTGGAATACGGCGCGGACTATATCCGCAGCAATTTTCCAAATGACAATTTACTCGTAGGCATCTCTGCCTCTGGCGGATCCTCTCGCGTAGTGCAAGCCCTAGATCGTGCCAAAGAAGCCAACATTGGTCTTCAAACAGCTGCTTTAGTAGGCAACCCTGAATCCAGAGTCGCCAATGCTGCTCAAAAAATTATTTCATCTCAAATTCCAGAATTGGGTCGTTCCCCCGGCATCCGCACCTACACCGCCTCACTCATGGGCCTAACCTCCTTAGCCATTCGCATAGGTGAAATCAAAGGCACCTACCACATGAACCAAGCTAACGAAATTCGCCAAGAAATCGTAGACATGGCAGATATGGTCGAAGCCACCATCCAAGCCGCCTATCCCGTCGCCGAAGCAGCCGCCCAAGCTTGTGTCAATGCCCCCTTCATCTCCTACGCAGGTAGTGGACCCGCCTTTGGTTCCGCCATGTTTAGTAGCGCCAAAGTAGTCGAAGCCAGCGGTGTTTTTGCCGTCGGTCAAGACTTAGAAGAATGGGCGCACGTCGAACGCTTTGCCTACCCTCTAGACTTCCCCGTCTTCATCGTAGCTCCTCCCGGCAAAGGATACTGGCGCGCATTAGAATTAGCCAAAGCAGTCAAAGTCATGGGACATCCTCTCATGGTAGTGGTAGACGAACATGACAAAGAATTAGCCGCATTAGCTGATTTTGTCTTCCCCGTCAAAGGTCAAGTGAGAGAAGAACTCAGCCCCTTGCTTTATTATCAATCAGGCACAGTGTTCTCCTACTATTTAGCTCAAGCTGTTGGTAGAGCAATGTTTATGACCGACAATGAAAAAATAATGAAACTTCGCGAAGAATTGCGCAAACAAATTCAAGGATAAAACATGTTTAAACAAATTAATTTAGAAACAACCAAACGACATGATTGGATCAACTTACTAGCCGAAGTGCAAGAAGTAGTCGATGAAAGTGGCATCAAAGAAGGTCTTTGCCTCGTCTATAATCCTCACACAACAGCAGGTTTATTTGTCAATTCCTACCTTGATCCAATGACTCCCAAAGATATCATTGAAGAATGGGATCGCATCATCCCCACTCGCTATGATTTTAACCATCAAGTAGACACCCCCTCAGACGCAGCCGGGCACGTTAAATCAGCCATGATGGGCATTGAAAATTCCTTCATCGTACACGAAGGCAAATTAATGCTTGGTCATTCACAAGGCATCGTCTTTACAGAATTTGATGGCCCTCGCAAACGAAAAGTTTTTGTAAAAGTAATAGAAGCATAACCCAGAACGTTTGTAATTCGTCCTTTTTTTGATGAGATCTATTTTTTCATAGACATCGATCATTGTAACTGAAATAGATCTCATTAAGGATGGATAACTCAGCATAGTAGGTGACAATATGATAGATTATGTTATTTATGGAAAAATAATAATTGATGACATTCGCCTATTAAATGGCGATATGGTCTATGAAATTCTGGGGGGCGGAGGTGCGCAAGCAGCTTTTGGTGCTCGTCTTTGGGCAGATTCAGTCGGTATCCTAACTCGTTCAGGTACAGATATCGAACAAGGTCCCAAAGAAATGCTGCAAGCTATCGGCATAGACCTGCAAGGTTGGATGCAATATCAAGATTTGCCCACCCCGCATGGCTTAATGGCCTATGATGAAAATGAATATATGACAGATGATGATGAAATTAGCGTAGCCAAACGGATGAAAAGGCTCAAAGAGACCCTTAAACAAATACTCAGCCGTGACATTCCGCTTCCAGAAGACTATAAAACACCCAAAGTCATTCATCTCGTAACAGAATTTGTTGACGAAGACATGTCCAACAAAGCCCTTGAAATGAAAAAGAATGGAGCCATCTATTCACTTGAACCGCTTATAGATTATCGCAAATGGACTAATCAACAAGCAATGATCGACTACTTCCCCAATGTGGATGTAGTCAGCCCAGACTGGCCATCTGCCAGTGGTTTTGCCAAAAGTGAAGACCCAAAAGAAGTCTTGAAATATTGGTCCAAACTAGGTCCAGCCTGTATTTCTATTCGTAATGGTGTCAAAGGTTCCTATGTTTGGGATCGAAAAACAGACCAAATGTGGCACATTCCCATTGATAAAGTTGAAGCCATTGACCCCACTGGTTGTGGCAATGCTTACGCCGGTGGTTTTGCAGTTGGTTGGCATCAATACCAAAACGCAAAAGATGCCGGAGCAGCAGGCACAATCTCTGCTTCCTATATGGCAAAAAGCATTGGTGTTCTCCCAGTCACAAAAGAGTTGCAAGCAGAAGCACAGCAAAAAAGAGAAGCTTTATTAAAACGAATCCAACCACTATAGATAGAAAGAGTGAGAACAATGAAACCGATGAAAAAAGACACAATGGAAAAACAGCTCAATTCATTAAGCGCCTTAGTCAAAGCACAATTTCCAATTGTTGTAGAAAAAGTACAACAGCAATATACCAATGATGAATTAAAAAGAATTCATCATATTTACGTAACAGGTGATGGAGACTCATGGCATGCTGCCATGGCAGCAGAAATGGCATTTGATCAATTTGCCAAAATTAACTACTTCCCTATCCCAGCCATGGAATTTTTAGATTATGGTGCAGACTACATCAACCAAATATTCCCCGGCACTTATTTAGTCATTGGTGTTTCCGCTTCTGGTGGATCCACAAGAGTAGTTGAATGTTTTGAACGTATGGAAAAAGTGGCCCCTGATGTTGCCACCTTGGGCATCGTCGGCAATCTAGATTCAAAAATTGGAAAAGCGGGCAAAAAAGCCCTCTCCGTCGAGATCGCACAATTTGACCCCAGCCCCGGTATCCGCACCTATCTCGCCTCCATGATGGGCCTTTACGCCCTTGCCATCCAAATTGGTGAAGCTAAAGGTAACCTAACATCTTCTCAAGCAAACAATCTCCGCACTCAATTCACATCCTTAGCTCCCATTATCGAAGCGACCCTCAAACATAACAATGAACCCACCCGTCAAGCAGCCCAAGCAATCGCCAAAAAAGACTTTATCTCCTTTGTTGGCAGTGGTCCCAGTCATGCAAGTGCCTATTTCTCCAGCGCAAAGGTAGTCGAAGCGGCTGGCATTTTTAGTGCCACCCAAGACTTAGAAGAATGGGCGCATGTCGAAGGATTAGCCTATCCTTTAGATTTCCCAGTCTATATCGTAGCCCCTAAAGGAAAAAGTTCATGGCGTGCTGAGAAATTGGCTGAATATGCCAAGCTCCTCGGGCATCCAATGCTCATCGTAGCTGACCAAAACGACGAAATTATGCGTGCTCAAGCAGATTATTTCTTCCCCATCGTAGGCGAAGTAGACGAAGTATTTAGCCCAGTTGTAACCCACATCCCCGGCACACTTCTTGCACATCACCTCATCGAAGCCACCCATCGTTTGCCATTTATGATGGATAATCAAGAAGCCACCAAAAGAAGTGAATTTGTCACACAACAGATCAAAGAAAAAGATACTGACAACTAGTATTGAATAAACGGATTGGACCCCCATGATCGAAACAAAGAATCTAACAAAAAAATTCGGAAACTTTACAGCAGTAGAAAATCTTTCTCTATCTATCGACCACGGAGAAAGTTATGGATTTCTTGGTCCAAATGGGTCAGGAAAAACCACTACCATTTTAATGTTATTGGGGGTCCTAAAACCCACTTCAGGTGAAGTCAAAATTGAAGGGCAATCTGTTCAAACAGATTCCTTCAATTTAAAGAAGAAAATCGGTGTTGTTGCAGAATATCAAAAATACTATGATGAAATGACAGCCTGGGAATATATTCAATTCTTCGCTGATTTATACGAAGTCGCAGACAAAGAAGCGAAAGCCAATCTGCTTTTTGATCGCCTTGGTCTAGAAAAATGGAAGAATGTCCTCATCAAAGGCTATTCTACTGGGATGCAGAAAAAACTTGGTTTTGCCAGAGCATTAATCCATTCTCCTCAACTCCTAATTTTAGATGAGCCCGTATCTGGCCTAGACCCATTTAGCATCACCCAAGTACGAGAATTATTATTAGACGTTAAATCCAAAGGTTGTGCGTTGCTGATTTCATCACACATCCTTTCTGAAATTGAAAAATTAGTCGATCGAGTCGGCATTATCTACAAAGGTAATTTAATCGCTCAAGATACCATGCAAGGATTGCGACACATGGTTGGTCAGCGCAACTACCTTCAACTTTCATTCAAAACAATCAATCAAGCTCAAATTCAAAACTTTGCGGATCTTTCCTTTGTCAAAAAAATAGAAACAAAATCCAATCAGCTCAAATTGTTTATAGACCAAGATACAGAAGAATATAGAGCTGAAATTGGACAATTAATATTAAAAAATGACCTAGTTGTTTTAGAGCTAGAAAAGAAAGAACCCAATCTAGAAGAAACATTTATAACGATCACAGAAAACAACTTTAAACAAATAGCAGATCAAGTTTCATCCACTGGAGAAAAAAATGAATAAACAAAAGATGAAACAACAAATGCACGCAATTCTGGTTTTACAAAAAAGAATGAGTCAAACCAGATTTTGGGGAGTAGGCATATTTTTAGTCATGTCAATCTCCTTCATTATTGCTTCAGTCCTTTTGATCAATCAATTAAATTACACCCAAACCAACACCATCTTGCTTGAAAAAGAAATAATGTTAATTCCTTTGATTATCAATGCAATATTGATTGCCCTATACTTATCCTTTTCTTCGATGGTACAAATTGCCCGTGAATATGAACAAGGTACCTATGAATTACTACTCTACGGGCCAATGGATGAAAAAACATTCTTATTGGGCTATTTTATTTCACAGATAAAAATATTTTTGATCTGTCTCTTAGCAACTATCCTATGGACTTTAATTTGTATCCGTCAATTAAACTTAGCCCTTCAACCAGAATTGTTTTTAATCTTCCTCCTCTCGTTATTGATGACCACCCAACTCATTTCATTCGGAATCCTCTTTGCTTCCATCAGCAGAAACACCCGCACATCAGTCATATATTTTAGTTTGACAATGCTCTTCCTTGCTGGCATCGCCTTAGCAGACACCATCATCTCTCGCTTAGTCACCATCACAGTTTCAACCGCAAACGACCCACTTTTAATTGTCCGTGATGTCCTAGCAACAATCAATAGTGTCATTCAATGGGTTTCGCCTTTTTCATTAATGGTCAATGCCATCAATGCAGCCTTAGATCAAGTCTGGTCAATTTTCACCTTCAATTCAGTCTTAATCCTCATTGAAATTATCCTTCTCCTATCCATCAGTATTTGGACAATTCGCAGAAAAGGAGTACGTGCCGCATGAAAAAGAAAAACACGTTTCGATGGAGTATATCTCTTTTAATTATCATCCTTCTCCTCACAATTGTTGTCCAAGTATTCGCAGTTGACACAGATGAGTTTGTATACGCCGGGAATTATTACAATGGCATCACCTATTCAAGCAACTTCATTCCTCCCAAAACAAACGCGATTTATCTATTAGCCAACGAAGATAGCATTCTTAGCGCTCGCCTCACAGAAACTTATTATTGGCCCCTAACCAATGAAATTAAAGCAAGCTGGGATAAGCAAAATGAACCAGTCCAAGGTCAACTAGAAATTCTACAAAATGGTCAGATCATCTCAGTCCTTGAACGCACCAATTACACCATTCAATACGATGCCAATGATATGTTCGGCACAATTGAATTATATGTCGGCGAAGAAGCCATAGCCTCTCGCATAGCTTTTGAACAAGCCCAATTAGATTATCGAGAAGCCTTGCAAGCCTATAACGAAGCTTACAATGAATACGAAGCAGCCTTAACTGCATTTATGGATAAAGTGAGGGAAGAAAATCTCACCGTCTCAGAAGAAGATTTTCCAACAGAACCACAAAAATCTGAAGATATGTCCCTCTACTCAACAAATCTTCTGCAAGGATTTTTAATCAATTTGCCAGTTGGAAACTACACCATTCAATTCCGTTTACCAGACGGTAGCATCCAAGAAAATAGTAAAAAAGAGCTCACCATATTTGAAGCCATTCAAGATGGGATAGGATATACCGTATTCTCAAAAGATCGCTGGACAATTGATGAATCAAATGAAGAAGAAAGCCAAATAATTTATACAACCAAAGAAAATACAATTTTTCTCCAACCTTATCATCAAAAACAATATAACGAGCTTTATTATCTTCGTATGGCAGATCCACAAGAAACCTCAGCCAGAAAAGATCGAGCAATTTGGATGCCATTTTCAGACCTAACCGATTTGAATTTACTTATCTCAAACAATAAAACCGAAAGCACAATTTCTGAAACCGATTATTATGTCCAACAAACCAAAGGATACACCCTCGGCTATGACATTCTAAAATTTGATCCAGAAACAATGGATACAATCAGTTTTTCAGCATATGGCATTGACGCATCATATGCCGGTCAGGTAATTAATATTCAAGCCACGGATAGTGAAGGAAATCTGCTCCCTAGTAGTGCTCGCGAAATAAGAGTAATTAATATACAACGCACATGGGTAGTGTATGTCTTAGCCGTCCTCCCAATTCTTCTTGGAATTGTTTTTCTATATTCTCGCCGCAAGAATGTTCGAAATGAAAAAATAATTGCATAATCAACATAGAGTTATCAAAGCAGGGCAGAATGAGCAAAAATAGAATAAAAGCAATTGCAACAACACTGGCAATCCTTTTATGTATGTCAGTAGGTAGCATATTAACAAAAATATCCTTTAGCACAGTTTCTCCATATACTTTTGTCTATATGACTATCTTAATCGGAATGATAGCACTTTCCATCTATACATTTGTTATCCGCCGAGAAAAAATTCCCTTTGAAAAAATTTCAAAGAACACATGGTGGTTGATTTTTCAAATTGGCTTTTTTAACTTTGTCACCGGTCGTCTTGGCGTTCTTGCCTTTGCCTATTTGCCCGTCACCACCAAAACCTATATTTCTAACTTTGTAGGGTTTTTAACAATGGCAATGAGCTGTATTATCCTCAAAGAACTCCCCACGTTTTATCAAATTTTAGGAGCTGTGATTGCCTTTTCAGGTCTCCGTGTATTTTTCAACACACCTCCCCAAGGAGGGGAATGGATTGGAATACTCATGGTAATTGGTAGTATTTTTAGCATTGCCTATACCAACAACATCGCCAGAAAAGTTGCTGTCGACACAAATAATCAGATTAGCAATCTCATCATTTCCACATTAGCAATGCTCATGGGTGGTTCATTGATGGTAATCACCTGCATATTTATTGATGGATTTCCACCAAAAATATCAACCGGTTTTGATTGGGTCGTCATAATCTATACAGGTGTTGTCACTTCTGCTTTAGGGTTAACCGTTTGGAATTCCATTCTTCGCACATTGCGTTCATACGAAGCAAGCATCTTAGGAGCCACCAGCATCATTTGGACCTCGATTTTGGCAGTTTTAATCCTGAACGAACATTTAGGAAAAAATCAAATTATCGGCATTGCCATGATGATGGTCGGCATTGTTTTGGTACAAGTGAGAAAAAAATTTCCTCTTTTTAAAAATAAAAAAATAGAAAATGCAAACGTCGTGTTGGAGAGCAGTGAAAATGAATGAACCAGTTCAAATCAAAACAAGTAAAGACAGCACAGTTTGGGAAATACTATCCTATTCAGTCCACGTGTTTTTTAAATATATGCAATATTGGTTTCTGTTTAACATTTCTTATATTGGCTACTCTCTTGCAATCCTAACCATTCCAGCAGCAAAAATTGCATTGACAAAAGCCATCTGGATTGGCTTAGAGAATGCCGATGGAATCAAAAATGAAGACACTCGAAAAATGCGTGAATACCTTAAACAAAATTTTTCCAAATCACTGTACGTATTTATCGTCAAAATGATTTCTTTCGGCATAATTGGATTCTCTATTTGGTTTTGGATATCAAGACCAGAAACCATATTCCATTTTATTTCCATCTTATCAATTTACGGGTTGGTCTTAGCCTGGATGACCAATTTTTATCTTTATCCCGTCTTAGTAGAAGATCAAGATCATTCGATAAATGAAGCTCTCAAAATAGCGTTTAAAAAAGCTTTCACAAACCCATTTGAAAGCCTTTTGTTTTCTTTTCTAGATTTTGTTTTATGGATATTGGAAGTTATTTTATTTGGGCCACTGATGGTTGTCCTTCCCTCCTTACGAAAAATATTGGCAATAGTAGCATATTGGTATGTAAGTGAAAAAGAGATTCCAATCGTGGTGCGTGAATTTAAAGGTTTTAAATTTTTAAAGCCAAAAGAATAAAGGAGTTATTAGAATATGAATTTTAATCCGACAATTGCCCAACCATTGGCAATATTCATGGCGTTGTTGGCGCCAGCTATGTGGGGATCATGGTTTATTTGTTTAAAGTACCTAAAAGGGTACCCAATTGAAGCATTTTATGTCACCTTATTTGTGGCTTCAATGGTGATTGTTTGGGGGTTGGGATTTGCATTAGATGGCTCTGCACTCATTCAAAACATCATAGATGTATGGAACGAGAATCATACCAAAATCATTCTCACTTTTGCTTGTGGTATTTTATATGTAGCAGGTATGCAATTATCACTAAGAGTCTATACGATTTTAGGACTCACCTTGACACAACCAATTCAATCATCTATTAGTGTTGTGGTTGGAACCATTGTCACTTCTTTGGTCGGTGGCATTCCAGCTGGCTTAACAATCACTCGCATCATTGTCTCAGCAGCATTAATCTTAGCCGCACTTCTCCTCTGTTTCTATGCCGGAAACCTCCGCAATAAAGCACAAAGAGAGCAAAAAGTAGACACCGGCCTTTCCAAAGATCCAAAAGAGATCCGTCTCGCTATCATAATGATGATTGCCGCTTCTTTATTCACTCCTGCCTATTCATTGGGCCTTTCATATGGTCTCAAATCCATCACCCAACCTTCCGGCATGGCAGTTATGCCCTTCATGGCAGTTTTATGTACAGGTGCCTTTGTTGGTGCCATGCTCACTGCTTATCTTCCCCTTGTCATTCGTGGTGAACAAAAAGTCTTTTTCCAATATGGTTGGAAAACCCACAGCTTAGGTATTATCGCTGGTATCTGCCACTATGGCGGTAACATAATCCACACCTTTGCAACCAGCCACCTTAGCACAGTTGTCTCTTGGCCGCTAGGGTTGACCGGAGGGTTATGGACGCAAATGTGGGGCTTGAAGTTTGGTGAATTTAAAGGTGCACCCAAAAAGGCATTTTGGCTCCTAGGCATTGGCATCCTGTGTTATTTACTAGGCTCCTTTACGATTTCAAACATAATCTAAATAAATCCAAAAAACACCTTCTAATAGCCGGAAGGTGTTTTTATTTTCTTCTGTCTACTTCCATAAAAACAATAATTACGCATAGATAAAATAAAAAATCCCCTTCTATACCTCAAAACAAATCAAAAAAACAATTCTTCAATTTTTTAATTTTACATTGTGTTAATTTAATGCTATAGTGTGTAAAACGATTGCGCAAACGTTTGCGCACAATTGGGAGTATTTGGTTTGAGAATTACAATGAATGATGTCGCCAGAACAGCTGGCGTTTCCATCACAACCGTCTCACATGTCATCAACAACACAAGAAAAGTGGATCCTGTCACCAGAGAGAAGGTTGAACTAGCCATGCAAGATTTGGGATATCGCCCCAATTCATTAGCGCGCGCCTTACGTAGTGGAGATACAAACACAATTGGCATGATCGTACCTGATGTCTCAAACCAATTTTTTGCTGATTTTAGCCGCAACATCGAAAACTACGGATTTGAAGAAAACTACAGTGTAATTCTTTGTAATTCAGACAATGATATGAAAAAACAATCAAGCTACGTAGACACCTTGATTTCAAAACAAGTAGATGGCGTCATATTTATTTCAGCAGGGGAATCATCAGAAGATCTAAAAAAACTCTATCATTACAGAATTCCGATCGTAGTTGTCGACCGTGACGTAGAATTAGAATATGCCGATGTAGTTCTGTTAGACAATGAAGCAGCGGGTTATGAAGCCACCCAATACCTCATTCAATTAGGCCATCAAAAAATTGCTTGCATCTCTGGTCCAAATGATTTAACCCCCAGTAATGCCCGCGTCCATGGATATCAAAAAGCCTTAGCTGAAAATAACATCAATTTTGATCCAGCATATTTAGTCTCAGGCGATTTCAGATTTCAAAGTGGAGAACAAGCAATGAATCAATTATTGAGTTTGCCACATCTCCCCAGCGCAGTTTTTGTTTTGAACGACATGATGGCCATTGGCGCCTTCACTGCAATTCGAAAAGCTGGTTTGAATGTACCCAAAGATATCTCCATCATTGGGTTCGACAACATCCTAATGACCACAGCAGTCACACCTATGTTAACCACAGTGGGACAGCCCATTGATGAGATTGCAAAAATCTCCATTAATCACCTCATCCAAAAGATCAAAACAAAAGAACAAATCGCAAAAAACCAAAAAATTGTTTTGAAAGCACAATTAATTATTCGCGAATCTACCCAAGAATGGAGCAAATCAAATGACTAAAGCACTTGTTGTCGGCAGCATCAACATTGATTTTGTTGTGAACACTCCCCGCATCCCCAAAGGTGGAGAGACCATCTCCGGCTCAGATTTCAAACTAATCTCTGGTGGCAAAGGTGCCAATCAAGCAGTAGCTGCGAGTCGTTTGGGAGCACAAACCCAAATGATAGGTTGTGTTGGCCAAGATGTCTTTGGAGAACTATCTTTATCAACCCTGAAATCAGAAAAAATCGACTGTTCCTTAATAAAAACTTCTCCACATCAACCCACAGGAACGGCAGTCATTATGGTAGAAGACACTGGCGAAAATCGAATAGTAATAGTTTCAGGCGCAAATGGAGAAATAACCATTTCAAATGAGATAGAACAAAGTATCCAACAAGCAGACTACCTCATTCTTCAATTTGAAATTCCTCAAGAAACCACCCTCAAATTGATAGAACTTGCCGCACAATATCAAACAAAAGTGGTCTTTAATCCTGCTCCCGCCTATCAATTTTCCCCTGCCTATTTCAAAATGATTGACTATTTTATCGTCAATGAATCGGAAGCAGAAATTTATACAAAATTACCGGTCAACTCCATCACTTCAGCTTTTACAGCCGCGGAGATATTATCACAACTAGGAATCAAAAATGTGATTATTACATTAGGAGCCAACGGAGCCATACTAAAAAATGACACAGCTCATCTTCACATTCCCGGCATAAAAGTAGACGTAGTAGACACAACAGCCGCTGGAGACACCTTTGTTGGTGGTTTAGTCGCAGCATTAATTGATCGACAATCGATCAAAGAAGCCATGCAATTTGCTGTCGCAGCCTCGGCGCTCACCGTCACAAAACACGGTGCCCAACCTTCAATTCCAACCAAACAAGAGGCGCTCGCATTTCAGCAAGCACAAATAAAATAAAAAGAAGTTCCTGATCAAAACATTGGTCAAGAATTATAAAGTTAAGGTATGAAAGGACAAAAATGAAGAAAAATAGTTTTTTATACATCGTCATGATTGCAGCATTTGTATTAGTTGCAGCAACAGGTTGTGGCGGAAATCAAGGCAATGATTCAGCAGATCAACCCACAAAAGTGGTTTATTTGATCAATGGTGCTTTGGGTGACAATGCATTCTATGATTCAGGTCAAGCAGGTCTTGATAAGATTGCAGAAGAATACAATCTTGAAACACGCACGATCGAATGTAACTTTGACGCAGGTCAATATGAACCTTCCTTGGAAGCAGCAGTTGGCTACGCAGATGTTATTTTTGTGATCTCCTACGGGTTTGAAGATCAATTGATGGAATATGCCGACAAATATCCTGATAAATATTTTATCAATCTCGACACCGTCGTTCAAAATGAAAAATCAACCATCACCTCAGTAGACTTCATTGAAGAAGAAAGTGCCTACTTGGCAGGTATCGTAGCCGGTATGGTTACCATTGACGAAGCTCTCCCCAATGTCAACGAAGCAAAAATTATTGGTGCAGTTGGTGGTGATGTGGATCCCGTGATTGATGCCTTCATGTTCGCTTATGAAAATGGTGCAAAATCAATTGATCCCGCAATCGTCATGGAACGCAAATACCTCGGTGACTGGGATGACTCAGCTAAAGGTAAACAAGCAGCCTTGCAACTCTATGATATGGATGCCGACATTGTCTTCCAAATCGCCTCTGCCGCAGGTATGGGTGTTTTGCAAGCCGCTGGCGAACGTGATTTATATGCAATTGGTGTTGACACCAACCAAAATGACATCGTCCCCGGTGCAGTCGTAGCCAGTGACATCAAAGACGTTGGCATGGCCATCCAACAAGTTTACAAAACCATCGCTGACGGTTCTTACAAACCCGGTGAAGTTTTGCAATATGGTTTGGCTTCTGGCGCAGTAGATGTAGTTTTTGAAGCAGAAACATCAGTTTTACCAACTTATATTATTGATAAAGTTGACGAAGTTCGCCAACAAATCATCAGCGGTGATTTGCAAGTCGAAATTTACGTTCCCTAATTCTTTTCAATAAATAGAAAACGAGCTATGGCAAATTTCTTTGCCATAGCTCAAAAATGCAATAATTCTTTTTTATAGTTTTGATGCAAAGAAAGGTTTCTTATTATGCCCACCATAATAGAAATGAACAATATTGTAAAAGTATTTCCCCCAAATGTTGTGGCATTGGATGATGTTTCTGTTGATTTCAAGCAAGGTGAAATTCATGCCTTAGTTGGAGAGAATGGTGCTGGCAAATCAACCTTAATGAAAATCCTCTATGGAATGTATCATCCCAATCAGGGAGAGATTATTTATAACCAACAATCAATCAAGATCGAAAACCCTGGTGAAGCGATCAACAGAGGCATTGGCATGGTTCATCAAGAGATTATGTTAGTCCCAGAATATTCTGTCTGGCAAAATGTAATTTTAGGAGTTGAGCCAACCAAATCTTTTGGTCGTATTGATAAGAAAAAAGCCCGTGCAGAAGTTCAAGATCGTATCAATGAATATAATTTTAATCTTGACCCTGATGCTTTTGTCAAAGACATATCAGTCGCTGCACAACAAAAAGTAGAAATCTTAAAATTACTCTATCGTAATGTTTCCATTTTAATTTTAGACGAACCCACCTCGGTGCTCACCCCTCAAGAAATTCCCCAGCTATTCAATGAGCTCAGACGTCTTCGCGACAACGGACACACCATCCTCTTCATCTCTCATCATTTAGACGAAGTAATGGAATTAAGTGACCGCATCACAGTTCTTCGCCGAGGCAAAAAAATCGGCACAGTCAAAGCCACTGAAACCTCAAAAGAAGAGCTAGCCCAAATGATGGTTGGTCGAGAAGTGATTTTCTCAACTTTGACAGATCAACATGAACAAGGGGAGATATTGTTTGAATTAAAAGAGTGGTCCTTTATAGATCAAGAAGGGCTGCAAAGATTACAAAACATCAATATAGATGTACGTGCTGGTGAAATTGTCGGTATCGCAGGTGTTGAAGGAAATGGTCAACACGAACTTGTAAATTCAATCATGGGGCTCATCAAACCTACTCATGGTCAATTACTTGTCGAGAAAAAAGAGCTGACCAATTCAGAAATTCTAGATCGCAGAAAAAGCATCTCTTTTGTATCACAAGACCGAAAGAATATGGGTGCCAGTGTAAATTCATCCATAAAAGAAAACATCCTCATGACTCATCATCGTCTTGACCCTCGTTATTCAAAAATGAATGGCTTTGTGATAAATGAAAAAACAAGCAACCAATTAGCTAATGATGTCAAAGAACAATTTGCTGTCCATATGGATACAAGTGACGCACCCTTTAAATCCTTATCTGGTGGCAACCAACAAAAGGTAATCCTAGGTCGTGAATTATTACTAGACGCACCGTTCTTGCTCCTAGATCAGCCTACTCGTGGTCTTGATGTTGGTTCCATCGAATATGTCCATAAACAAATTCTTGCAATGCGAGGCAAAGGAAGAGCCATCTTGATGCTCTCTGCAGACCTTGAAGAATTGTTCCGTTTATCAGATCGAATTCTCGTGCTAAATCGCGGTGAAATTGTCGCAAATCTAAAAACAGACGCAACCTCCATAAGTGAAGTTGGCTATTTGATGTTGGAAGGAAAACACAATGAAAAAGAACTTTCTTAGTGGTTTACTAGGCATTGTGGTTGCCATGTTGATTGGCGCACTAATTATGTTAGTGCAAGGATATAACCCGATCGAAACATATGCTGCCTTATTTAATTATTCGATTGGTGATTTTTATTCATTTTCCAGCATGCTCACCATCGCCGTACCATTGATCTTAACTGGTTTATCAGCATCTCTTGCCTTTGCTTCCGGACCAGTCAACTTAGGCCAACCCGGTCAGCTTTTGATGGGTGCATTATTTGCAACAGTTGCCGGCCTCTATATAGATCTCCCATCAATTTTAATGATTCCATTATTACTAGTCGCTGCCATGCTTGGTGGGGCAATATGGTCTGGAATAGCGGGCTTAATGAAGCATTGGTTCAACATGGACGAATTTATCACCACCTTAATGCTCAATATGATTGCAGATTTCTTCACCTATTGGGCCATCTCAAAACCATTTTTTGATGATGGTGCCTATTCACCAATGACCCCTCAGATTGCCAAATCTGGTTGGATGCCTGAATTTGGCAACTTTAACACCACTGTCATCGTTATGTTAATTGCCTTTGTAGCAGTTTGGTTTATCTTCACAAAAACCACAGCAGGCTATGAATGGCGCATCTCAGGTGAAAACAGTTTATTTGCTCGCATAGGTGGCGTGAAAACATCCAAGAACTATCTCTTAGTAATGCTCCTAACTGGCGCGCTTGCCGGCTTGGCAGGAGGATTAATCATCATGGGAGGGCCACATCGCTTCCTCAAAGACCTCGGTGCCAATTATGCCTGGGACGGAGTCATGATCGCAATGGTCGCCAATAACAGCATCATCGGAACCTTGCTCTATGGGTTATTCTTCGCCACATTACAATCTGGCGCATTAGGGATGGAATTGATCACAGCAGTTCCCAGTGAAATTATCATGGTGCTTCAATCAGTGATCGTTTTGGTAGTTGTTGCAAGTCGGGGTTCTTTAGATATCATCATGGAACGCTTTGCAGAAAGAAAAAAGGTGAAGGAGAGAGCAATATGAAGATCACAATCGGATTAATCAATGGGATGATTGCAGCAGCAACGCCAATTTTGCTCGCAGCTTTGGGCGGAACGCTCACGTATTATGCAGGTATTTTTAACATTGCTATGGAAGGAATGATGCTTGGTGGCGCGTTTTTTGCCGTCCTCGGTTCATACTATTCTGGATCTTGGGTAATAGGAATTATATGCGCCATTCTAGGCTCCTTGTTTATGGCCATGATATTTATCGTCTTTTCGATCTTTTTGAAAACAGACGAATTTATCACCGGTGTTGGTTTAAACCTTTTTGCCTTAGGTGCCACAACCTATTTGCTTCGTCAAATTTTTGAAGTTAAAGGTGCTTTTGCTGGTCCCGGAATTGTCCCAGTGCCCAATATCGACATTCCTTTTATCAAAGACATACCCTTTGTTGGTGAAATTTTGAGCGGACATAATTTAATCATCTATCTCACAGTTCTCGCAACAATATTTGTCACCTTCCTAGTATTTCGTACAAAATTTGGCTTGCGTCTCCGCGCAGCAGGTTATAACCCCACATGTCTCGATACCAGCGGTGTCTCAAAAGATAAAACACGCATTTGGTCTTTGGTCATTTGCGGAATCTTATGTGGAATTGCTGGTGCTTATTTATCCACTGGTTATGTAACCCTATTCTCCGAAAACATGTCAGCAGGTCGTGGTTGGATATCCTTAGCAGCAGTGATTTTAGTCGATGGTCACCCCTTAGGAATCGCATTGATTTCACTCTTGTTTGGTTTTTCTGATGGATTAGGTCTCTACCTTCAGAATATTCTCCCATCACAATTCACATCCATGGTGCCATATGTTGCAACCTTGATTGCATTGTTTATTTATTCAAATCAAAAGAAAAAAAATGAAGGCTAAAAATGAAAAAAGCTTGGCAAATAGAACGAAAATTACGAGATGAAGCAGTTCCTATGGATCGACGTATCCATGATTCCAACTGGTTTGATGCAGAATTTGTCCCCCCTCAAGGCGATGATTTAATTCAATTGTTTTGGAAATCAAATGTACCTGGTTCAGGTGCACCAGAAATCCCATATCAAGAAATGATTCAAGCCCAGGCAAACAAAGGTTATGATGTCTCAAAAGCAGAAGAACTCTTACCAATAGGTCTTAAACTTCTCAAAGAAGATAAAAGAGAAGAACTCCGCGT
The DNA here is from genome assembly GCA_963662985.1 of Anaerolineales bacterium. Taxonomy (GTDB): domain Bacteria; phylum Chloroflexota; class Anaerolineae; order Anaerolineales; family UBA11579. Next base: position 43,988 of record OY760066.1, read on the forward strand.
TGTCACTGCTCAAATCTTAGCAGCATTATACGAAGCACCCATAGACCCAGACTCAGCTTATCATACCTATAGTCATCCTGAAACATGGGAAACAGTTCTTCAAGAAATGAAGCAACCAATTTCACAAGATGCCAAAACATGGAATGATTCCTTCGCAGCTCAAATCTATCAAGGATGGATAGGTCAATTAGCAGGGGGAGCATTCGGAACAGCTATCGAAGGATACACCGGAGAACAAATCGAAAAAGTTTATGGAAAAGTAAATTATTACATCACACAACCCGAAACCATGAATGATGATGTTGTCTACGAATTGATCTTTTTAGATGTATATGAAGAAAAAGGAAAACAAACCTCATCTGTAGATCTTGGCTTAGAATGGATCAAACAGATCACCTTCGGTTGGTCAGCAGAATGGATTGCCCTCCGCAACCTCAACCAAGGCCTCATGCCACCATTATCAGGATCATGGAACAACCCATATTCTGATTGGATCGGCACCCAAATGCGTGAAATGATTTGCGGCCTCGTAGCCCCCGCAAAACCACTAGAAGCAGCTCGATTAGCATTTGTAGATGGAGTAGTTTCTCATTCCAAAAATGGTGTGTACGGTGGTATGTATGCTGCCGCCATGACAGCCATAGCGTTTTCAGAAACAGACCCAAGAAACATAGTGTTGCAAGGGCTCAATTACATTCCCCAAAATAGTGAATATATGGCTATTTCAAAAGCAGTCCTAGAGGTATGCCAAAACGAAACAGATCCACAAAAAGCATGGAAAAAGATTGAACCAATCTTTGAAAAATATAACTGGATTCATGCCTATCCAAATATTGGAGGGGTTATCTATTCTCTTTGGTATGGTGCTGGCTCATTTGAAGAAAGTATGTCCTTATTAGCCAGAGCAGGAAATGATGTTGACTGTTCAGCAGGCCTAGTAGGTACTATTTTAGGGATAATCAATCCAATTCCTGAAAAATGGTCCGAGCCAATCGGTGATCTCCTAGAAACCTATATTAAAGGAAAAGAGCAGTTATCTATAAGAGAACTAGCAGACAAAACTGCCAAAGTAGCCAAAAAAACTTACTAATCAATAATTCATAAGAATAATTAAAACAGGTCAATCATTCAATTGACCTGTTAGTATTTAAACGACAAAATAGTTTTGCGCATAGCCAATTTGATAATTTCTTTCATATTATACTCACAACTCCGTAGGGTTCTCGTAGGCCTATCGAATTTTACGCACTTTCTAGAATTGGCTATAATAGTATATAGAAGATTTTTATTTATCAAAGCAAACTTTTTATAGGTTAGAAGAGGGTCTTATGAATAGAAAGAAGTTAATCTTAACAATTATTATATTAATCAGCATTCTTGCCTTGAGCGCATGTGCTATCTCGCAAACAACCAAAAACTCACAATCAACACAAAACACCACTCAAGAACAAAAATCTACTGAAACAGCAACCGAATTACCTCCCACATTAGTACCTACCTTATCAGTAGAAGTGGGTCAATTAAATCAAAACATCCAAATAATTGAAACCAGCCCCATTGAGGGAGAGCGTTTAGGTCTTTCTTCATCAATAAAATTAGTATTTAACCAAAATATGGATCAAAGCACCTTCCCAGATGCATGGACTTTCACAGATGCAAATCAAGATCTGATTGATGGAGAGATTAGTTGGGAGAATCCAAGAACATTTATTTTCACACCTTCCATTCAACTGCAACCCGAATCCACATATTTTGGTCAATTGTCCACCTTAGTCACCTCAATCGATGGACAAAACTTACCAGAACTCCTAACTTTTGAATATACAACACAAGAACCCATAAAAGTATCACATACCTTTCCCGAAGATTTAACAGAAGATGTAGAAACATCCTCTTCAATCACCGTGATATTTAACCGCCCCATAGTACCCTTATCGATCAAAGAAGAACAAGCAGATTTTCCACAGCCACTGATCATCAATCCACAAGTGAATGGAACTGGAGAATGGATTAATTCCACAATCTACATATTTTATCCAGAAGAATCATTGCATGGTGGTACAACCTACGTAGTAAATATTGATCCTGATCTTGAAGATCTTTCCGGGAATAAAATCAATGAAACATACACATGGCAATTTTCAACCAGAGATCCACAAATCACAAATCTTGAGATTAATGAATTTTATTGGTCAAATATCAATATCAACACACAAGAACTAAACCATACCTTCCTTGACCCACAATTTAGAATTACATTCTCTCAGCCAATGGATCAAACATCCGTTGAAACTGCAATTAAATTTATCGATCGTGAAAGTGATCAACCCATCAACTTCTCCACATCTTGGAACGAAGATTTTACCGCCATAGAAATATCATTTAATCAGCAATTAAAAATAAATGGCTACTATAATTTTGAACTCAGCCCCGGTGTTATCTCAAAAGATAAAGGCATCATCCAAGAGGGATTGAATTTTAATGTCAACACCATAACCTCTCCCATGATCACAGGCACAGATGCAAATCTTGAAAGTAGACAGACTAGCTATATGCCTTGGGTCCGCGTACGTTTTGCCACCCCAATGGATTCAGAAAATATAGAAGACTATATCGTCATATCTCCTGAACCAGAAGAAGGCATTCATTCCTATTACTCTGAATACGATCAAGAGCTCACAATCTATGGCCTATCACCAGCTACCGAACATATTATTCGTATTCTCCCCGGGCTTAAAGATATCTATGGCAACCAAATCACAACTGAATATTCATTCACAGTCAAAGTTGGAGAACAATCTCCCTATGCCAATTTGCTTCTTCCATGGACGCCTTTGATTTATCGTGCCCAAGGAATTCAAGATGTCTACATCGAATATACAAATTTAGATCAAGGTGTCATCTCGTTATACGAATTATCATTTACTGAATTTAAAAATTATTATGCAGATAGCGACTATGATATTAATGAATATCAACCTTCAGCAAATCCAATCAACACATGGTTGATTGAATCTGGCTTAGAACGCAACAAATCACAATATAGAAAGATAGACCTTGAAACAATGGATGGCGAATCCTTGCCACCCGGGTACTACTTAATTGGTCTCCAAAGTGATACCTTTGAATATAAAGAAAATTTTTATGATGCCCATCTTTTTATTGTCGGCACAGATAATATCACCTTAAAGATCACCGCAACAGAAGCACTTGCTTGGGCAACAGATCTAGAAGAAGGAAACCCACAAAAAGATCTTTCAGTGATTTTTTATGATGAAGATTTTAATGTCATCAAAACTGCCACAACAGATCAAGACGGTATCGCCTACCTAGATGATCTTAGTAGAAGACCTGCCTATGCCCGCATTAATGGAGAATCCCATCTGGGCCTAACCTCCATCTATTGGGGTAGCGGCGTATCCACCAGCAGTTTTGGCATTTGGCAATCATACTATGGCTCAAGCGCCTCATACTTTGCTTATCTCCAAACAGATCGCCCTCTTTATAGACCCGGCCAAACCGTCCAATTTAATGGCATACTCCGTCATCAAGATGACTTGCATTACACGCTCACAGATTTAGAGCAAGTCTATGTTGAGATTTATCATCAAGGAGAAATACTGTATCAAGAATACCTAGATGTCACCCAAGGCGGCAATTTTGCAGACCAATTTATCATTGCAGAAGATGCTTCCCTTGGCACCTATGACATCTATGTCTATAACATGGTCCCAGAACAAGACCTTATCAAATCAATTTCATTCAGAGTAGCCGAATATCACAAACCAGAATTTGAAATTAACGTTGATTCAGATCTATATGAAGTCAATGTAGGAGACAATGTAACATTCTCACTAGATGCCGCTTACTACGCAGGAGGGAATCTTGCCAATGCAGTTGTGGACTGGTTTGTAGAAACCTACACATATTACTTTGTCCCCTCAAGTGACTATCAAAAATACAGCTTTACAGATTGGGATCGTGATTTATATCGTTATGATCAAAACCAAACCAATGAAAACAATGTTTTTGCAGAAGGAGAATCAACCACAGATGTCACAGGGCATCTAGAAATAACCCAAAATATACCCGCAAATGAAGACAAAACCAGTCAATTAGTATATTTTGGTGTCAATATCACCGATATCGCCGGCAATGTCGTTAGTGGCAGCACTTCCATCGTCGCCCACCAAAACCAAGTCTATGTAGGAATCAAATCTCAACATTACATTGGCAAAGCAGGCGAAGAGCAAGGGTTTGACATCATTACCTTAGATTGGGATTCGCAACCTGTTCCCAACCAAAGAGTAACTGTAGAATTTTTTGAAAGACAATGGTATAGCGTTCAAGAAAAAGACGATCAAGGCGTCTTGCGATGGAACACTACCGTAAAAGAAATTCCTGTAGGACAAAAAACCGTCTACACAGATCAAGATGGCTTTGCAACTACATCCTTCATTCCCTCCAAAGGTGGTGTCTACAAAGTTTTGCTAACCACATACGATCAAAATGGCAACAAACATCAATCATCTTCATACATGTGGGTTTCAGGCAGCAATTCAATCTCATGGCGACAAACCAATGATCGTTCTTTTGAACTCATTTCTGACAAAGATCTTTACGCCCCTGGTGATATTGCAGAAATTTTAATTGCCCAACCATTTGAAGGCGAAAACTACGCCCTTGTCACATACGAACGTGGTCATATCTATCATAGTGAAGTCTTAAAATTAACAGATAATAGCACCATCTACAAAATGCCAATCACAACTGAAATGACGCCAATCACCTATCTATCAATTACCGTAGTCAATGGAGCCCAAGATGGAGGCAAGCCGAATTTCAAAATGGGCATGATTCCGATTTATGTAGATACGGATCAACAGACCTTACAAGTGACCGTCACAGCCGATAAAGAACTCGCCCAACCCGGTGAAGAAATCACCTATACAATCGAGACAAAAGATTTTAAAGGAAATCCTGTTTCTGCCAATGTCACCTTAGCCGTGGTAGACAAATCCATCCTCGCCCTCACATCCTCCAATATAACCCCCATTGTCCGAGCGTTCTATCCAGAAGAATCCCTCTATGTTCGCACTGCCTCAGGTATCGTCGCTAGTGCCGATGATTATAATGTTGAATTCCGTGAAACCATTCAAGATGGGCTCACCAGTGGTGGTGGTGGGGAAGGTGCCAGCCAAGGCATCGTAACAGTCCGCCAGAATTTTAAAGATACCGTTGTATTCGAATCAAACATCGAAACCGATGAGAACGGCATCGCATATGTGACCGTCACCTTACCTGACAACCTCACTACATGGCAAGCAACCGCCCGTGCAGTCACCCAAGATAGTAAAGTTGGCGAAGCAACCTCAGAATTGCTAAGCACCAGACCGCTTTATGTAAACTTAACCACCCCACGATTCTTTGTAGTTGGTGATCAAGTAGTCATAGGCGCTAATGTTCACAACAACAGCGACAATCCTATGACCGTTAATCTAGAACTAGAAGCATCCGGTGTTAAAGTACAAACTCCTTCACAACAAACAGTAGAAGTACCAGCACAACAACAAGCATACGTCTATTGGGAAGTGACCGCCAAGAATGATGTCGATAGAGTAGACTTAACCCTCTATGCCTCAAACGGTCAACAAGAAGATGCCACCAAACCAGTCCTTGGCACCCTGCCAGATCAAGGCATCCCTGTCTATAACTATACAGTTCAAGAAACAGTAGGAACCTCGGGAATGGTAGAAGAAAGTAACTCAGCCACAGAAGGAATTTATCTTCCCCAAACAATCGACTACGATCAAGCTCACATTTCTGTTGAAGTTTCTCCTTCATTGGCAGCTTCCATGACAGAAAGCCTCACCTACTTAAAAGATTACCCATACCTTTGTATTGAACAAACGATTTCTCGCTTCTTACCAAATGTAATCATCGCTCAAATTCTAGCCGAACGAGATTTGCCATTGATCGCAGACCAAGAAGAACTAGATTTACGTGTCAACTCAGCATTGCAACGCATATATGCAAAACAGCAATCAGATGGTGGCTGGTCTTGGTGGGATAGTGGAAAGAGTAATCCATATCTCTCGGCTTATGTTGTCTATGGTTTGGTTGAAGCACAAGAAAGTTATAGCATAGATCAAAAAGTGATTGATCGTGGCATTTCATATATGCTAAAGAATTTCCCTGTCATCTCAAACACCACCTCCACATCTGATCTCAATCGATATGCCTTTATGATTTATGTAGCTTCTTACACAGAGAATTATCGAGCAAACAAAATTAACAACCTTTATAACTGGCGAGATTCACTCAGCAACTATGCCAAAGCCTATCTATTGCAAGCCATGTACCTCAGTAATCCAGAGGACAGCCGCATTCAAACCCTCCTTTCAGATTTGCATTCAGACGTCATCATCTCCTCAACAGGTGCGCATTGGGAAGAAGACTATAATGATTTTTGGAACTGGAACACAGATTTAAGAACAACAGCAATTGTCCTCAATGCATTAATTGATGTCGAAGGTCGAACCCAGATCAATGCCAATGCAGTTCGATGGTTGATGGCAAATCGCGAGTTTGGTCGTTGGAAAACAACTCAAGAAAACACCTGGAGTTTAATCGCTCTCACCAACTGGATGGATTCATCAGGAGAATTAAATGCGGATTATGAATATGCCATCGGTCTAAATGGAGAATTACTTGAAAAAGGAAATGTAACATCAGAAAACCTGATCGAAAACATCAACCTATCAATAGACATGGAAGATTTGCTCCGATCTCAACTAAATGCCTTAGTATTTGCGCATGGAGAAGGGCAAGGTAATTTGTATTACACAACATTCCTTACTGCAAATCTTCAAGTAGATCAAATTAAACCCCTAGACCAAGGCATGACCATTACCCGAGAATACTTCACCTTAGACGATCCTGATACCCCAATCACACAGATCGAACAAGGAGAGTTAGTCCGCGTTCGCCTCACCATGATTGTCCCTGGCGCTTTGCACTATCTAGTCGTCAACGATCCTCTCCCTGCTGGATTTGAAGCTATTGATTCCTCAATCGAAACAGATACCGTTGTGCCATCCTACTATACTCGTGAAATGAGTAGAGAAATGGGCTGGGGGTGGTGGCTCTTTGATCACATCGAAAAACGTGATGAAAAAGTTGTCTTAGTCGCAGACTATCTCCCCGCAGGCACTTATGTCTATACCTACCTTGCTAGAGCAAGCACCGCAGGTACCTATAACGTCATTCCACCCACTGCCGAAGAATTTTACTTCCCAGACGTAGGTGGGCGTGGAGCAGGTAGCAAATTCACCGTCCTTCCGTAATTGAAGCAAAAAGGATCCGAAGTTTTTTCGGATCCTTTTTTTATTTAAATTAGTAGAATCGCTAAGAAAATTAATTAGCAATCACTGTAACAATCACCGTATTTGTTGAATATTTTTCTCCATCAATCGAAACACCTTCTGCCCAAAAAAGATGTTCTCCTTCAGCCAGTTGCCACCAAATTTGATATACACCATCATCGATAGTATCGATTAATTGTCCGTCCACCCAAAATGAAACTTCTTGAATCAAATCATCTGTTCTCGCCTCGACTAAGATTTGTTGAGAAGCAAGATCAAAATTAGGATCAATTCGAAAAGTGGTTTTAGGGGCAGGAGAGATTAGTTCGATCATGCTGTCCTCTTTAACAGATTCATAACTTTCAGACAAATCGGATAATAACATCCAACCTTGATTCCGAGCCCACTTTTTTGCTTCTTCAGGCACATCATATACAACCATTTTTTCTTTTCTTTCAACAGGTGTGAACTCATTTGCCAAGCTCCCAGTCATGGAATCTATTTCAACTTCCTTATAAATATCATCAAAATCTGTGGGAACCGTTTCTTCCAAAAACCATTCTTTTTGAACCTTCTGACAAGCCGAAGTTGGTAATAAACCAGATAAAGAACAAACATCTGCCTGCACAATTCCTTCAGGTTGTTCAAATTCATGTTCAGGTTTCCCTTGCAACAAAGTTCGGATAGTCTCATGCCAAATAGGCGCTGCCCCAGTTAACCCTGTCACATCATGCATTGCTTCAAAATTGCTGTTCCCCACCCAAACCCCCACCACAAGGTCTGGCGTATAGCCAATCGTCCAATTATCATGGAAATTGGTTGTTGTCCCAGTTTTAACTGCTGCTGGTCGATCAATCTTCAATGTACTATTTAAACCAAAGCCAATTTCTCGAGCAATATCATCACTCAAAATATCAGAGATTAACCATGCAATTCGAGCATCAATAACCTTTTCAGGCACACTCTCTTCAGTTTCATAAAGAATTTCTCCCTCTGGGGTTTTTATATCCAATATAAACCTGTTTTCATAATAATATCCACCACTAGCAAAAGTGCTATATCCATTTGTCATTTCAAGCAAACTAATTTGTCCGCCCCCTAAAGCTAAGGATAGATCATAATTATTAGGATCAATAATAGAACTCACCCCTAATCGTTTGAGAAATTCAATCGTGTCTTCAAGCCCCACTTTTTCCAAAGTCAACACAGCTGGGATATTTAAAGAAGAACCTAAAGCATCTCGTAATGGTACAATTCCGTGTTCAAGTTGGTCATAATTCACAGGAGTATAAGCTTTTTCATCACGAATAGAAAAGGTAGTAGCGACATCCAATAATGGAGTGGCTGCTGTCCATGGCACATCAGAATTTGGGTCCAGTGCAAGAGCATAAATAAAAGGTTTAAGTGCGGAGCCAGTTTGCCTTGGAGATGTCGCCATATTAACCGCGCCATTAATCGAAGCGTCAAAATAATCCATACTACCCACCATTGCTAAAATTTCACCTGAAGTAGGCTCAATCACAACCAAGGCAGCATTATTGACATTTTTATCAATTTGATCTTGATCAAGCTGATATTTATTAATTTGATGTGAAATTGAGTTTTCTGCAATTTCTTGATAAGCAAGGTCTAGTGTGGTCCGCACAATAATGCTTTGCTCTTTATGCACAATTCCACTTTCATATAATTCATCCACTTGGTGTTTGACCATCCAAACAAAATGAGGGGCATGGATTGGATATGGAGAGGGGTTAAAGTGGAAAGCAAAATTCTCTGCATCACTTCTTTCAGTCGAGCTAATAAATTTTTCCTTTTCCATCAATCGCAAAACAACTTTTTGCCGTGCTAAAACTTCTTCTGTTTTCGTATAGGGATCGTAATAACTCGGTGCTTGAGGCAAACCAGCTAATAAAGCACATTCTGCCAAAACCAACTCTTTTGCGGGTTTTCCAAAATAAGTTTGTGATGCAGCCTCAACCCCATAAGACATCCCCCCGTAATACATTTGATTTAAATAAAGAGCAAGAATCTCATCTTTTGAATATTTACGAGTTAATTGCAACGCCAACAAAGCTTCTCGGATTTTTCGTGTATAAGTTTGTTCAAATCGTTCATCTTCGCTCAAAATTAAATTTCTAGCGACTTGCTGAGTGATCGTACTTGCCCCAGAAACGATTTGATCATTTTTAAAATTAAGCCAGGCGGATCGCATAATTCCCAAAACATCAATCCCCGAATTTTGATAAAAGTTTTTGTCTTCAACCGCAATCGTTGCATCTTTCATACATTGCGGAATAGCATCAGCGCTCAAAGGAATATTTCTTCCTTCCCCCGGAATAATTTCATACAACAAAAGCCCATTTCGATCTGTGATTTGAATACTAGGTACTTGAATATTAGTAGAAATTGTATCAATGGAGGGTAACGATAAAAACATATACAGAGCAAAACTTATCCCCATAATAAACACGATTAACAAGAAATACAAAAAATATTTTAAAAATTTTTTTAACTTCATAAAATCCCCTCCATCCGATCACAAACCCATAAAATTTATTTTAATAATTTCTTTGCAATTTTAAGTTTATCAGCATAAGGAGCATATCGCAATTTAATATCAAATAAGAAATTTTGTTTTAAAACACTTTTTGTATGAGAAAAAGTATTGAATCCATATTCTCCGTGATAATTTCCCATACCGCTATTGCCCACTCCACCAAAAGGCAATTTTCCATTAGACAAATGCATCAAAGTATCATTAATACAACCGCCGCCAAAATGAATATTTTTGGTCATGAAATCTTCAACTTTTTTATCTTTTGTAAAGAGATACATCGCCAAAGGATGAGGATAGCTTCGAATGATCTCAAAAGCTTCTTCCATATTTTCCACACTGATGATGGGCAAAATAGGCCCAAAAATTTCTTGTTGCATCACAGGCGATGAAAGCTCCGGATTATCTAAAAAGGTCAACTCAATCTTAAGCTTTTCATTATTGCATTTTCCGCCCTCAATCACAGTTTGCCCTTCAAGCAAACCAACTAGAGTATCATACGCTTGTTGTCGAATTATCTTTGCAAAATCAGTAGAAGAGATCATATCATCACCAAACTGAGCCAATTTTGCTTTTTTCATCTCTTCAATCAGCTTATCCTTCACATCTTTGTGCACCAAAACATAATCTGGAGCAATACATGTTTGTCCCGCATTAACAGATTTTCCCCACACAATTCTTGCAGCTGTTTTTTCTAGATCTGCATCATAATTCACCACACACGGACTTTTCCCACCCAATTCCAGAGTAACAGGAGTCAATTGTTTTGATGCCGCCTCCATCACAATTTTCCCCACGTTTACACTCCCAGTGAAAAAGATATGATCAAAATTTTGTTCCAACAAAATTTGGTTAATTTCTCGATTTCCTTGGAACACACATAAATACTTTTCATCAAAATTTTCCTCGATTATTTTTTGAATTAAAGCCGATGTGTTTGGTGAATAAGAAGATGGCTTGATTGTAACGCAATTTCCTGCTGCAATTGCCGCAACAACAGGAGCAAGAGTCAACTGAAACGGATAATTCCAAGGAGACATAACTAACACAACACCCAACGGTTGTTTATAAATTTTTGAAACAGCCCCAAAACTTACTATTGGAGTACCAATTCTTTTTGTTCGCATCCATTTTTTCAGATTTTTAACTGCGTGATTTATTTCCGTATAAACAATTGAAATTTCAGTAGTATAAGCTTCAAAATTGTGTTTTCCCAAATCTTTCCCCAACGCATCAAAAATCGCCTTTTCATTTTGTTGGATTACAAACTTTAGCTTTTTTAAATTCTGAATTCTATACTGTGCTGATAAAGTATCACCTGTTAAAAAATAGGTGTGTTGTTTTTCATTAATTGCCTTGATTTTTTCTTGATACATGATTGTTCCTCAACTTTGTCATTTTTTCACCAATAGTATCATAATTAAGTCACACATTGCAACTTATTTTATCTAAACTTAACTTTCTTATAATTTGATTAAACAAATAATAATTAAATGGATATTTGTTTAATATAAAGAGTAATAAGTAACACCTTGATACAATTGTTTAAAAAGTGTAAGGGTTCACAATGGCACTTTCCTTTGGTATCATAGTATTTAGAATCCACATTAAAGGGGGGTGCATTGTGTCCCAAAAGATCAAGAATCTATTAATTTCTATCGCTAGTTCAAGAAAAACACTGCTCATAATTATGGGTGTTATCATTTTATCAATTGCAATCCCAGTCCTTGCCACCTATACAGGACCTAATCGCACAACAACAGAAAGAGTATGTGAAGATATTCAAGTTGTAGATTATTGCACTTATTCAGCTACGGTCTCATCTTATGATGTTGAGATTATTGGCTCAGAAACAATAACAACTAAACTCACAACAAAACCCTGCACAGTTACCTCAAATGGATGTGAACCAAATGTATCTATAGAAACATGGAGACGAAATTGTTTTGGTAATGCTCCAGATGCAGTCTCTGTAGATTCAAATGTTACCCGTAGAGAAGTAACTCACCCAGAAAAAGATTGTCACAATGAAACAGTCGCCGCTCCACCCGCCACAGTCAACGGCAGCGTCTCCTGTACCAACGGGACAAATGGCTGGTGTCGGAGTGATGCAACTCTTAATATCACCGGTTCTGACCCCAACCCTGCCAATACAATCATCGCTATCGAAGGAACTCGCAATGGGACAGATTTTGCCTGTGCCAGCGACACTTGCCAAATCGATGCCACTGGCAATGGATCATTCGCCTTTGAATATTGGGCCGTCTCCAGCCATGGCGATACCTCTTATAAAGGAAACACCACAATAACTGTAGATAAAGAAACCCCAGTTGTAGGTCTTAACCTATCTGGTTCAATGGGCTATAACAATTGGTATGTGAGTGGTGTAAATTGGACCACCTCCCTAACAGACAGCGTCTCGGGACCTTCTCATGTCAATGTCAGCGTAGATGGAACTGCACAATCCAACCCAGGTAGTTACGCAGCAGATGGCAGCCATACCATCAAAGCCACTGGCTATGACAACGCAGGCAACAGTAGCCAAACCCAACAAACTGTCCAAATAGATCAAACCAACCCCGTACCCGCCTACACTCTCAATGGCTCCCTCGGCACCAATGGCTGGTATACCAGCGCAGTCAATTGGAATGCCAGCGCAACCGATGCCACCTCTGGGGTCTATGCAGTTGGTACCCAACTCGACGGTGCTTCTGTGAATAATAGTGCCAGTATTGGCACCAATGGCTCCCACACTTTGCAAGTTACCGCCCAAGACAATGCAGGCAACCTGAATAGCACATCAGGGTCATTCAAAATTGATCAAGAAGACCCATTTGTAAGTCTCAATCTATCCGGTACCCAAGGTACCCATAGCTGGTACACCGCTCCAGTCTCCTGGAGCTCAACCGCAAGCGACACCGTCTCCGGCCTCGCCTCACACACCGCCACCCTCAATGGCAGTGCCACGACTATCAATGGCTCTGTTAATTCAGACGGCACCTACACCCTACTTGCCACTGCCCAAGATAACGCCAGCAACCAATCTGCCCAAACGCGCACGTTTGGAATAGACCAATCTGCCCCGACAGTAAGTCTCAATCCCATCTCTGGCACACATAGCAATATCGTCCAACTCTCTGGCAGTAGTGCAGATACTACCTCAGGTGTATCCTATGTTGAAATATCCATCGCAGGACAAACCCACCAAGTCAACACCACTGGTGTTTGGAGCTATCAATGGAATTCCACCTCTGCCTGTAACGGCAACGTAACCGCTAGTGTACGTTCCGTAGACCAAGCTGGCAACGTCAGTGCTAGCACTACTCAAACCTTCACCGTCCAAAACACCCCCACCACCCTCACTCTACCAGCGCAAACCAATGCTAGCAATCCAGTCGTATTTAATCTCAACACCAACAACCTTAATCAAATGGTGATTCGTATTAGTGATGACGCAGGCCACCTACCTGCCGTCACCCACACCTTTACCGGCACTTCCATTCCCTCCAGTTATCGCTGGGATCGCTATATGGGCGATGGTAGCCTAGCCCCTAAAGGCACCTACACCATGAATGTCAGAATCTATGACAAAAACACCTGCACCACCGATACCGCCAGCATTACCCTGGTGGTCACTGAATCGATCCTCTCCGCTTGGATATCCGGCGCACCCACCAACACCCCCATCCCTGCACAACCAACCGCAACCCCACTGCCTTCATTAACACCAACAGTAGAAAGTGCCGAAACAGAGGTAGCGATCCTTCCAGCAACAGGAAATGATACAGAAACCCCCACAAGCACCCCCACAACAACCCCTAATCCCAATCCATTTGTCTTGCCAAAAGCGGAACAAAAGACCACTACATCTACTAGCTCATCTCCCAAAGCACCAAATTCTATAACTGACCCAATCCTTGCACCTACAACCTTATCCACAGGCGTTTTAATTGGTTCCGCAGCGGCAGGTTTGATTGGCTCAATAGCAGCCTATCAGGTTGCGGTAGAAGCTGAACGTAAACGTAAAGAAGCAGAAGCAAGAAAACGAGCTGAAGAATTGATGCATCTTCGAAATAAATTGACTAAAAATGGAGAAGATTGGCATGGTTTAGGTATGGATCAAATGAAGCAAAAAGCAGCTCAAATTGATGCAATTAATAAAGCAAATGAAGATTATATGTATGAATCTGTAATTGCTTCAGGTGGTGATCCCAATATGTCTATTGAAGAAGCGGTAGCGATTTTTACCAACGCTTCTGCAAGAAAAGAGAAAGAAGCGGTATATAAAAAAGCGATTAATGATCGATACGGTGGCGTGTTATCAGATGAAACGATAGATTCTTATGCGGAAGACTTATCCTATGGGAAGACGACTCTTGAAGAAGTGATGCAAAAAGCGAATAGAGTTATTGATGAAATGCAACTAGGTTTAGCTAGTGTTAGTTATCTAGATGAAAAATTAAAAGATGGAAGAAGTAGACCTTTATATAAATTACGGGAAGATGAAGATAATAATTCATATACCGAAGAAGAATTGATGTATATTAGAAAAGGCATTATTTCTGAAGAGGAGATAAACCAAGCGCCTACTATTATTATAAATAAATCTCAAGAAAATATTATTGATTTTCTTGCATATAAAGGTTATTTAACCGAATTTGAAGTAAAAGAAATATATGAAAAATATAATATTTTTTATGAAAATGATTTTGATATCTTAATGGATTTATCGGATATTAATAAACAATATAAGTACTATGAAGTTAAAGAAATTGTTAATATTTATAGCAATGAAGGAAAATTAGAAGTAATATTATCAGAAAATTATAAAGTGTTTTTTGCAGATGAAAATAATAACGAGAATTTAGGTAATTGGACTAATTATGGTAAAAAAGTTGCGGCAGAAGGTATATTTTTAACCGAAAAATATTTTATTAATGCTAGTGAATATTATAATCCTGAAACTAATGAATTTGAATCATTGAATTTTTCCGAAGCTATGAAAAATAAAGAAATTACTCTTAAATGGTTTGAAGGTTCTTATGAAAATGATAGTTCTTTTTATGCAAATGTAGCTGGAGAGTATAGTCCTTCAGTAAATCCGGATAGTATTTTCTTTTATTCTGATCATATAGAAAAATATACAAAATATCTTGTGATTCATGAATTAGCTCATTTTTTTGATTTTAGTTTGAATAGTTCTTGGGGAGGGATAGCATCATATGATTTAGGTCAATTTATAAATAATAATTACTCTACAAAAGTGATTCAAAGTATTTTAGAAGATAAATGTGCTGGTTTACCAAATGGTTTTTGTAATGCTTCAAGCGATGACCCTTGGGAATTATTTGCTGATAGTTTTGTTCTAAAAGTTATTGACAATGATCAACCAATTTATTTTTCTGATGAAGCTTTTCAAGGTCCCACAGATTTTAGATTATGGTTCGTTGAAACAGGAATAGGGCATTGGTTAAATGGAGAGAATATTCCTGATGAATTATTTGATTTATTTTTTACAAGATTAGATGTTTAATAATGATTAAGAAGGAATGATATTATGATACTGAAAAGAAATAAAATAATTTTACTATTATTACTAGCTTTAATTGCTTTATCATTATTTTCATGTAATAAAACTGAAAAAATTAGCAAAGTAAAAATAGCAATTAAAGTTGATAATATTATCAATGGTTCAATTCATGATTTAATTCAAATCGAGAATTTGGGTATAGAAAATAATGTTATTCCTAATTTATGGAAAATTGTTTTAGGCGAAACTTCAATGAAAAGTGCAAAAATAATGATGAGTGAAATAAGTGAAGATATTGAAGGTCCTTTTTTTGAAGATGAATATATTGCCTTTAGAGCAAATTTTTATGATTCAATATATAACAAAGACTTCTATATCATTTTTTATTGTGATCAAAATTATATTATTCAAGAAATCAATTTACCAAATTTCTTTATGTCAATATATCCTCTGTCTTTTGATAATCCAAAACATATCTCAGTAGCAGATATGATAATGTATTATGGAAAACCAAATAAAATAACTATTGAGCAGAGCCATTATTTTTTTGTTTTATACATTACGTTTCACTATGATTATTTTACTTATAGTTATTTTACAATAAAATCAGAACCAAATGAAAATGAGGTATATAAAGTTTGTTTTACAAATAATCCTTATATTCTTATATCTAGTAAGATGGAACCCTTTTTACTGAGTCC
Organism: Anaerolineales bacterium; assembly: GCA_963662985.1. GTDB lineage: Bacteria > Chloroflexota > Anaerolineae > Anaerolineales > UBA11579. The sequence continues at coordinate 60,137 of OY760066.1, forward strand.
TTATTTTGGAAAAGAAAGTTCAGCAGTTCAAATTGAAGATATATATAATAATTCTATTATGGAGTTTTCTGAAAATATAGTAGAAAACCCAAATTATTGTTTAGAATTACAATATAAAGATTTTTTTGAATTTTTTATCGAGAAATAATATGAGTATAATTAAACATACTCTACCAATCCTCATCCCCATCCTAACCTCCTTCCTCATCGCATACCTCACCTCCCGCCTGTGCTTCAAACTCTACTTCACCCTTCGTGATGATAGCCAAGACGAACACAAACTCACCGTAGACCAGCTTAAAAAGTGGCAGGCTTTCGCAATATCATTGCTAGCTTACTCCCTCCCCAGTGATGTCTATGGCTTCTGGCAAAAAGGGCAAGTCTCCATCGCTCTCACAATAGCCGTCGCTGTCAGCCTAGCCATCCTCATTTTCATTTACTACCTCATACGCAGCTACAAACAAGCTGAACCTATAAAATAAGTAATAAAAGAGGGGGCATGATTAACCTCAACACCAGTAACCTCAATCAAATGGTTATTATATGAGTTTAGCTGATGGTCAAAATACTAGATCAAATTGGATGTATATTAATTTTTATCAATTTTGTGAAAATTTAGTAGTTAATTATTTAGGAAAATAATTTTATGAAAAATAAAAAATATTTATATATAATAATATTGATTGTAATTTCTGCATGCTCATTTAATAATAATATAAAAACGGGGAAAAGTTACGTAAATCAATATGAAAATAAAAATTCCAAACCATTAAGGATAGCTAATAACTCTATTTTTAAAACTTTAAATGATGATAATTGTCAATTTCCTTGTTATATATCTTTAACACCAGGGATAACTACTTATGATCAAGCTGTATCTATTGCAAAAAACTTATCAGATGCAACAGTATTGATAAAATCAAATAAAATTATTATTGATTGGTCATGGTGGGAAAAATCAGACATAAATTATAAAATTTCTGTGACTGTTTATTTTAAGAATGGAATTGTAAGTAAAATTCACTCTACTCAAAATATTTATTCAGAAAAAATTTATAACAGAGTATTGAAGGATTATTTTCCCGATAATATATTAAATTCTCAAGGAATACCGGATTTAATTTTTTTTGATGATAATGATTCTAATAATGGTTTATATAAAATAAAATTTTATTATAAAAATATTAATACAATATATTATTTTAATATTTTTAATGATGTTCATAATGATATAAATCATATATGTTTCGACAAAATTAAAGATATATCAACTATTTCAATTGAAATAGTTGATATAATGGATTTGAATGTAATGAGTGAAAATAGTGACAATATATTATTAAATAAATTGAACATATCCAAAAGTAAATTTGTCGAATTTTATTTAAATAATAACGAAGCTTGTATAGAATATCTATATGAATTGGGGGAATAATGATAACTTTATTTGATATTGCAATTTCATTCATCATCGCATTCCTCACCTCACGCCTGTGCTTTAAACTCTACTTTACTCTCCGCAATGACAGCCAAGATCAACACAAACTTACCGTAGACCAGCTTAAGAAATGGCAAGCGTTCGCACAATCTCTCTTCTCGCCTACTCCCTTCCCAGCAATGTTCTATGGCTTCTGGCAAAAAGGGCAGGTCTCCATCGCCCTCACAGTAGCCGTCGCTGTCAGCCTAGCCATCCTGATCTTCATCTACTATCTCAAACGTAGCTATAAACAAACTACAACAATACATTAATCCAAACAATTAATTAGGCGAACCAAATTAAAAACCAACTAATAGATAAATACTACTTCTAACACCTCTTTAAAACACCTTATCCTTATCCAAGAAGTATTAATTTACATTATCCTTAAAATATTTTGAAAGCGAATCAAAAAAACAGATTATTTGGTATCATTGTTTCAAAAGAAGACGCTGAAGGGGGTGCATTGTGTCCCAAAAGATCAAGAATCTATTAATTTCTATCGCCGGTTCAAAAAAAACACTGCTCATAATAATAGGTGTTATCATTTTATCAATTGCAATTCCAGTGTTAGCCACCTATACAGGGCCTAATCGCACAACAACCGTAAAGGTGTGTGAAAAAGTAAAAGTAATTGATGGATGTGATTATAATGCAACAGTAAAAGGATTAAAGGTTTACGATGATCCTTCTATTACACCAACAGATCATCAATGGCCATGCACAATTAGTAGAAATGTATGTGGAAATCCGTCAGCTAGTTCTTGGAAAACATTTTGTGATAAAAGTTTTCCAGGTGTAACTTGGGTAACAAGTAATGTTCTTCCCCCTGTTCAAGAAATTGAAATTTTTCATATGGAAGAACAATGTCACAATGAAACCGTCGCCGCTCCACCCGCCACAGTCAACGGCAGCGTCTCCTGTACCAACGGGACCAATGGCTGGTGTCGGAGTGATGCAACCCTCAATATCACCGGTTCTGACCCCAACCCCGCCAATACAATCATCGCTATTGAAGGTACTCGCAATGGGACAGATTTTGCCTGTGCCAGCGACACCTGCCAAATCGATGCCACTGGCAATGGCTCATTTGCCTTTGAATATTGGGCCGTCTCCAGCTACGGCGACACCTCATATAAAGGAAACACCACAATAACCGTGGATAAAGAAGCTCCTGTCGTGGGTCTTAACCTATCAGGTTCAGTGGGCTATAACAGTTGGTATGTCAGTGGTGTAAATTGGACCACCTCCCTAACAGACAGCGTCTCTGGCCCTTCTCATGTTAATGTAAGCGTAGATGGAACTCCACAATCTAACCCAGGTAGTTATGCAACAGATGGTACCCATACCATCAAAGCCACCGGCTATGACAATGCAGGCAACAGCAGCCAAACCCAACAAACTGTCCAAATAGATCAAACCAACCCCGTACCCACTTACACCCTCAATGGCTCCCTCGGCACCAACAGCTGGTATACCAGCGCAGTCAATTGGAATGCCAGCGCAACCGATGCTACCTCTGGGGTCTATGCAGTCGGTACCCAACTCGACGGTGCTTCTGTGAACAATAGCGCCAGTATTGGCACCAATGGCTCCCACACTTTGCAAGTTACCGCCCAAGACAATGCAGGCAATCTGACGAGCACTTCAGGGTCATTCAAAATTGATCAAGAAGATCCATTTGTAAGTCTTAATCTATCTGGCACCCAAGGCACCCATAGCTGGTACACTGGTCCAGTTTCATGGAGTTCAACCGCAAGCGATACCGTCTCCGGCCTCGCCTCACACACCGCCACTCTCAATGGCAGTGCCACGACTGTCAATGGCTCTGTTAATTCAGACGGCACCTACACCCTACTTGCCACCGCCCAAGATAACGCCAGCAACCAATCTACCCAAACACAATCCTTTGGGATTGATCAATCTGCCCCGACAGTCAGCATGAATCCTATTTCTGGCACATATAGCAATACCGTCCAACTCTCTGGCAGTAGTGCAGATGCAACCTCTGGTGTATCCTACGTAGAAATATCCATCGCAGGCCAAACCCACCAAGTCAATACCACTGGTGTTTGGAGCTATCAATGGAATTCCACCTCTGCCTGTAACGGCAGCGTAACCGCCAGTGTACGTTCCGTGGACCAAGCAGGCAACGTTAGTGCTAGCACCACGCAAACCTTCACCGTCCAAAACACTCCCACCACCCTCACCCTGCCTTCCCAAACCGATGCCAGCAATCCAGTTGTATTTAACCTCAACACCAGCAACCTCAATCAAATGGTGATTCGTATTAGTGACGACGCAGGCAATTTACCTGCCGTCACCCACACCTTTACCGGCACTTCCATCCCTTCCAGTTATCGCTGGGATCGTTATATGGGCGATGGTAGTCTTGCTCCTAAAGGCACCTACACCATGAATGTCAGAATCTATGACAAAAACACCTGCACCACCGATACCGCCAGCATTACCCTGGTGGTCACTGAATCGATCCTCTCCGCCTGGATATCCGGCGCACCCACCAATACCCCCATCCCTGCACAACCTACCGCAACCCCTCTGCCTTCATTAACACCAACAGTAGAAAGTGCCGAAACAGAGGTAGCGATCCTTCCAGCAATAAGAAATGATACAGAAACTCCCACAAACACCCCCACAACTACCCCCAATCCCAGTCCATTTGTCTTGCCGAAAACGGACCAAAAGACGACTACATCCACTAGCTCATCCCCCAAAGCACCAGATTCAACGCCAGATCCAGACCCAACCCCTAGCACCTTATCCACAGGCGTTTTGATTGGCACTGCAGCAGCAGGCTTGATTGGCTCTATTGCGGCCTATCAGGCTGCGGTAGAAGCAGAGCGCAAACGTAAAGAAGCAGAAGCAAGAAAACGTGCGGAAGAATTGATGCGAAAGAAACAACTTTTAGCAAAAGGTGGGATTGATACATATCAAATGAACACCAAAGAAATTGATAAGTTATATAAGGAAAATGAAGCAGCCATTCGTCAGAAAGTACAAGATGAAAAAATAGCAATGGAACAGGCAGAAGCAAATGAAACTTCGAAACGTGAAGCATGGATTGCTGCAGAAGAAAATTATTTAGATATTCTATGGGCAAGCGAATTTGCAAAAAGAAAAGCTGAATTGGAAAAGGAAAAAATACAAATTCATGATATACCAGAATATTGGGATGCCGTTCAATCAGGAAAAGAGGAATATGAAAATATCATAAATGATATTTATCTTAATGAAATGAAATTGAATGATCAGGAAATGGTAGATCAATTTAAACAAGATCAGAAAGAAGTCAATAACGAGAAAAAAGCTGAACAACAATTATTTTTAGATTATATTGAAGCAAAGAAAGTTGGAAGATTAAAAGATATAAGTATTTCAAAAAATAAAGAAATAATTAATAATATAAAATTATATAAAGATTATGTAAATGATTATGGAGATGGTATAAAAAGAATATTAATTTCTCCATTAAGTGATATTAATATTAATCACTTAGCAAATGGGAATTTAAGTGTTAGTGGTGCAAGAAATTCAATATTTAGAGATACTATAGGATTACAAGGAACATATTATAAAAAATCCACATTGTTTAATGATGTAACAGGAATAAATAATTGGAAAAAAATGGGAGATGAAGTATCTAATGTAGTAAAAAAAATTAATCAGGGAGAAGATGTTATTTCATCAATTAAAAATGTTGATATCAAGAAATTCACGCCCACTACCATTGATCTTTTAATTTCAGCTGGAAGTAATGCATATGATGTTTTTATTGCTGATAACGATATTCCAAAAGAAGAGAAATTTCAACATTTTATTACTGGAACTATTACTGATTTTGCATTAGATTCAGTTGTTGGGATTGTAGCAGGTGCAATTGGATTAGCAGTAACAGGTGCTATTTTTGGTGCGGCAGCTGCTCCTGGTATAGCAGTTCTTGCAGTATCTGGTGTGGTTTCAATAGGTTTATCATATGCAATAAATCAATTTGGTATTGATGATAAGATAGATAATGTATTGAACAAATCAACTGATGGTTTGCAAAAAATTACTAAAAATTTATTTAGGAGAGATAAATGAATTATTCATTTTTGGAGTTATTTTTTATTACATTATTTATTTACTTTTTATCCATTTTTGTATCTATAATATTACGGAGATATAAAATTATTAAAATAAAAAATAATAATATTGGATGTTTTTTAAATTTTTTTGTATCTGTTTTTTTTACATTATTTCTTACAATAATTCAGTTAATTTATTTATACTTTAAGAAGGAATTTTATGAAATTGACCTTAACTATATTATTTTTATTTTCTTAATAACAATTTCTCTAGAATTTGTTGGTGCAAAAGAATTAATTATTAATTATTTAACAAAAATTTTTAAAAAAATTAAAGAATATATTGAAAAAAACCCTTCTCAAATTTATTTTGATTTATATAAATTTCAAAATTATAACTTAGATATTCCTTCAAAAATAATTTTTTTTATCCATTATTTAATATTATTATTTATAGAATGTTTTAATTTATTACCTATTATAATTAATTATTATTCATATAATAAATCAATAATTTTTTTAATTTTTATCTTCCCAACATTATCAATTATTTTTATTTTTTTTAATAATTTTCTTAAAAGTTTTTTATTATATTTATTATTAGTAATTATTCTTCCATTATCAAGAACATTCATTTTTTATATATTAATTTCTTTAGAAGATAGTGAACTTGTTAATTTTATTTTATTAATCTATGCTATTTTCTTAATTGTTTTTTGGCTGATTCCTTATTTTATGTCAAATAAATTAAGAGAAAAAATTATTTATTTATTGACAAAAGGATTTTCTTACAGCATAAAACTAATAATAATATTTTTTCTTGCAAGTCCCATTGCTTATTACTTCAAATTATTAAATGATATAAATATTGTAATTAGTTTATTGATGCCAATATTTGGTATTTATTTATTTTTATTTTTTTCAATAAAATCAAGCATTAAATATTATGAAATAAAAAATATAGGAGAAATAAATGAGTAAGATAAGTTTTTTAGAATTAGCTGTTTTCGGAGCAGTTATTTCAGCAATAACTCGTTTTGTAATTAGATTTATTCAAATTAGAAAAATGCGTAAAAAAGAAGAGCAAGAACAAAATGAAAATAATTAACTTCCTCATTCCCATCCTAGCCTCCTTCCTCATCGCATTCCTCACATCCCGCCTGTGCTTCAAATTCTACTTCACCCTCCGCGATGATAGCCAAGATCAACACAAACTCACTCTAGACCAACTTAAGAAATGGCAAGCATTTGCAATCTCTCTTCTCGCTTACTCTCTCCCCAGTGATGTGTATGGCTTCTGGCAAAAAGGGCAAGTCTCCATCGCTCTCACACTAGCCGTCGCTGTCAGCCTAACCATCCTCATCTTCATCTACTACCTCAAGCGCAGCTACAAGGAATATAAAAATACTAAAATTTAACTTTTTATAGAGTGAATAAAAATAAAATCAAAATTATAATTTAAAGAAAAAAATGATAAACGTATTAAATTTTGATAAAAAATTGGGAATTATTGAATATATTAAATTTCTTTTTTTTCTAATAATAATGGATATATTTAGTTATTTAGGAATATTTATTTTTAAAAATAATTTTGGAATTTTTTTTGCATTAATAGCTATTTCTTTAGATTTATTGACTGTTTTGTTAAATTATATAAATAGAAAGTTCCAAAAACCATGGCTCTCTGTTATTTCTCTTTTTTTACTTCCAATATTTAGATTACCATTTGTAATTAGTGTTTATTTATTTGTTTATAGTCAAGGTTATAGTAACAAATTATTTTTTTTACTTGTTGTAATTTATTTACTTGCATATATTATTCCATTTTTATTAAATGATAAAGGAGTAAAAATTAATAAATTAATCAAGACAAAAACATTTACAATATTGTTTTTTATATTTTTAATTCTTTTTATTCCTAATAGATTCGCAACAAGATTTGTAATAAATAATCAACACGGTTTAATAATAGCTTTTAGAACAGGAATAGGGGCGATATTTTTGGGGTATTATTTAATATGGCTTTATATTCCTATCCTTTTAAAAGCTTTAAAAGATTATGGTGAATCAAAGGAATAATGAATAATTTTAAACAAACCCAAGAATGATGCCTTATCGGTATCATTCTTGAGTTTAAAAAACTTCCAAAAATCAACCTCCAAAATATGATATAATATAGAACATATGTGCTGAAGCGTGAACCTTACCAACTTATCAATAAGTTTTGAATAGGGCAGACAGCTATATCATTTATCCACAAGAACCTAAAAAACTGTCCAAAAACACCGTTCTGACTGGATCTGCCGAAATAAAAAACATCCCTGGCATGTCCTGTCACCTCAAAAACTTGTAAAATCATCTCGAAAAAAGAAGCATTTTATTGACTACTAGGGAGCAAATTTTTTGATAAATCATTAACTAGCGAAAAATTAGACACTTTCATCTCAAACTGCCCAAAAATCATCCTGCTTCTGAGAAAAAACCCTTTATATACGCTGTAATATTATTTACTCTCCGTATATGCCACAAAATCGACCATTCTAAAATTGGGCACCTGTCAAAAAAGTGTCAAAAAAGTGTCCAATTTTTTCTTTACACTTGTCCAATTATGTCCAATAATTTTTGACACATTATATTGCGCATAGCCATACATCCCAAACCCTTACACAAAAAATAAAATTTACCCTAAAAAAAAATGTCCTTTTTCATCCCTTTCCTCGTTATACCTTAAGTTGCAACAAACAAAAGAAAGGGCCTGAAATCAAAAGAACAACCTTATGGAAAATGAAAACAAAATCATCAAGAAAGCGCAAAAAGGAGACCAACAAGCCTTCGCACTTCTCTATCGTCACTACAATCCTCCCATCTATCGCTACCTCTACAGTAGGGTAGGCAACCAAACCGACGCCGAAGAGCTCACCAGTCGCACCTTTCTCAGCGCCTTAGAAAACATCTCTCGATACCATCACAAAGGCTATTTTGCCGCATGGCTATTCACCATCGCAAAAAACAAAATCACTGACTTCTATCGTGAACAAAACAAAAACCTCTCCTTAGAAGAGCAACCATCCCACATCACCCTCCTAGAATCTCCCCAAATCTTTGAAAACATCATCGCCACCGAGCAAGCCCAAAAACTTGCCCAAATCATCGCCGCTCTTCCACCCCACAAACAAGAATGGCTCCGCCTCCGCTTTGTTGCCCAACTTCCTTATCAAGAAATTGGCCGCATCGTCGGCAAAAACACAGAAGCCATCAAAAAATCAATCTACCGATTATTAGAAGAAATCAGACAAAAAATGGAGTTACAAGCATGAATCACGCACAACCATTAACCCAATTAGAAAATCAAATCACCGCCGTTCTCAGCGTCCCCAACATCGATCCCCACTTTGCTCAATCCTTAGAACGCCGTCTCACCCAACAAACCCTTCCCACCAGCCAAACCAAAACCTTACCGCGTTGGTCATTTGCCACCATCGCAGTCGCCATCCTCCTCACCATCTTCCTCGTCGCTGGCCCCAAAAACGTCCTCGCCATCTTGCAAGACTGGTTCAGTTTTATTCCCGGCATTGGCTATTTCGAAGGCGACCTATATCAACTCGAGCAACCCGTCACCCTCCAACAAGATCAACTCAACCTTGAAGTCTATCAAGCCTACCGTGATCAAAACCACACCTGGGTCGAGCTCCATCTCACTGCCTCCCAATCCCAAGCGCCATCCCTCGCAGACCTTTCTGAGCACTGTGCCTTCACCTCATTCCTCCTCCTAGATCCAAACACTCACCTCTCCAGTGAATGGATTTCAGCCAAATCAGACCCAACCAATCTATGGCTCACCATCAGCTTCCCCGCATTTCCTGTCCAAACCAAGCAAGCTGACCTCGTCCTAGACTGCCTCCAACCCACTCAACCCGATCAAAAAAGTTGGATCTTCAACCTTCGCTTCAAACCGCTCTCTTCAGACGCAACCCTCCAAACCTATCCCGTCTTCATCCCCACCCAACAACCCACTCCCACAGTCGCCGTCACATCCCAATCCACGCAAGCTGCCCTCACCCCACAGCTCTCTCCAGACCTCATCGCAGATCTAGAATTCACAGTCGACAACTTCACCGAGCTAGAAGATGGCTATCAATTCCAAGGGCATCTCATCTCACCCTCCCAACCAGATCTCACCTTCATCGAAACAGACATCCAAATCACCGATGCAATCGGTGCCATCCTTCCCACACAACTTGTCCACTTGCCATACGGAATAAACAACCAACCCGGCCAACAGCCTTGGGCGCTCAAAGTCCCTACCAAAGATCTTGCTAACCCGCTCACCTTCACCCTCAAAAAAATCAGCATCACCCAAACCGATTCTACATTAAAAGACACTCCCATCCTCATTGATCTTGGTGAAAATCCAACCGTAGATCAAACCTGGCAGCTCAATCAAACCATCACAGTCGCGGGCACAGACATTCAACTCACCACCCTCCATCTTGCCCAACTCACCCCCCAGCTCTTCCTGCTAGAATTTGATCTCACCTATCCAGATCAAACCATCACCGATCTCACCCTGGCAGATGCCAACCCCATCGAACCGCAAAACGGCGGTGGAGGTGGTGGGGGAGGAGGAGGCGGTGGAGCAAATCCAAACGCAGTCCTCAGCCGAGAAACCATCGACTATGCCTCAATTCCCACCGGTCAAAGAACCATCTACGTAGAAGCCTATCAGCAATCCATCGAAGGCAATTGGTCAGTCACCCTAACCCTTCCATAAAAAAAGAAGAGGATCCAATATTGGGTCCTCTTCTTTATCATTAGTATTATAGAGCTAAAATAATAATTGCACAGCTCCTATAGTTAGGTATAATAAAGATATCTTAATTTGTTTTTCAACAAGATTCACTATCTTTCTTTTAACTTTATCTCCAACAAATTTGAAACCTTACAAAATTGAAATTTTTGAATTCTCCTCTTTATATATAATTATAGTAATGAAAAAAGAAAAAGTAGGTGGCAGATGAAAAATAATAAGTGGGTATCAATATTTTTAATTATTACAATATTCGTTCAAGTCTTCACAACACCCCCAATAATTGTGAATGCTAGTGGTGCAATCTTCAACACCAATCTTGTCGGTAGCACTGGCACATTATGGGCAACTGGAGGCAGTTCATCCTATTCAGGAAATTCTCTTTCAACCGATACAGACAGTGGTGAATCTGTTCATATCATTGAAATCTCAGATACGGATCTCATAGGGGCAATTGATTCAAGCAATGCACCATATTCATTTAGTGCCGCTGCCCAAGTTGGAGAATTCGCCATTATAGATCCAGAAGGGGCAACTCCTACTGTCCATGTAAAAATTGGGATTGCATTTGGTGCCACCCAATCTGATGCTATCACAGCTGCCAATACCTATGCTGATCAAAAAGATGCCACAGAACCCACAAATTTTAATTTTTCAAACAACGGTCTCATCCCCTCAGGAACCAGAGTCATTCTCATCAAATTTGAAGCACTTCCTGAGAATTTAAATGCCACAGCTGTTAATTACACAAATATCAATTTCTCCATCAACGATTCTCAAACACCAACAATTAATGCCGCCTATACAACCGCATGGACCAATCAACCCATTTTGATTGATGTCACTGCTTCAGATGATATCGGAATTCAACAAATCACCGATAAAGATAACAATGTAGTTTCCAATAATGGCAATTATCAAATCTCAGTCACAACCAATGACACCTATTCATACACAGCCAGAGACTTCGCACAAAAAACAGCCACCACTTCTTTTCAAATCACAAATTATGATAATGTCCCCCCATCTACTATTGGGGATCCAATCATCAACATTCCAGGTTGGACCAATCAAACAGTCACCATCACATTCCCAGAGATAAACCCCAACCCTGATGGACAAAGCCCAGAATCATATTATGCAAACCCAAATAGCGCTGGGTTTTCTGCATTTTCAGGCAACATACTCACCGTATCAACCGTTGGCCAAGTAAATTGGCTATTTAACATTCAAGACCAAGCAGGCAACCAATCCAGCAATCAAACCTCCATCACATCTTATTTTGATAACATTGCCCCCGTCATCTCCGGTGTACCATTCACCCGCACTCCCGGGTCTGTTAATTACACAGTCAACGCCTCTGATGCAAATTCTGGAATACAAGTAATAAAATACGCTCCAGGAGCACAAGAAGTTGCCTATTTTGACACCCAAGGCACAGATATTACCGCCACCGCCGCATTCAGCTCCACCACAGGTGAAGTATATACCATCTTCGTTAAAGACAATGCCAGCAACACTGCGCTCTTCACCACAGAAAAAGTAAATCAACTACCATCCATCGCCGCAATCGATAATCAAACCACCCCTGAAGACACTCCACTCACCTTAGAATTAACCGCTTCAGATGCAGAAACAGCCATTCAAGATCTTCAAATCACCCTTACCTCTGACAATTCTGAACTTCTCTCCAACACAACAGGGTATATTGAGAATGACATTCCTAAGATCACCCTCAACCCCAATCAAAACAAATACGGAGAAACAAATGTAACCATCTACGTTACAGATGGTGCTGGTGAATCAGATTCCACCACATTCAAACTCACAGTCAGTCCAGTGCAAGATCCACCAACAGCGGTTGCCGATTCTGATTCCATCATAGAAAATTCAGAAAGTTCAATTTCAGTCCTCATTAATGACTATGATGTTGATGGGAATTCAATTTCAATCGACTCATTCACCCAACCAAGTCACGGCTCCGTCTCCTTAGAATTAAACACCGAAGGAACCGTCCAAGATGTTCTCAAATACGTTCCCACTCCTTATTACTTTGGGCAAGATACCTATACATATACCATCACTGACGGAAGCCTAACCAACACCGCCACAGTAACCATCAACATTCAAGGGGTCAATCAATCACCAATCGCAAATGACGACACAAAGTCCACAGATGAAGATGTCGCTGTTAATATCAATGTCTTAGAAAATGACTCAGATGTAGATCTAGGCACAGATCCAAATGAACAATTAACCGTCGCAATTGAAGTTCCACCATCCCATGGCACAACCTCCATTAACAACAATATCATCAACTACAACCCCGATCCAAACTGGAACGGTACAGATCAACTTCAATATCGTGTCACCGATCTTGCAGGTGATTATGCAATTGCAACCGTCACTATTCAGGTTCGCGCCATTAATGACACCCCTGTCATTTTGAACCTCCCATCGAGCATGCTAGTTGATGAAGGATCGAGCAACAACACTTTCACATTCAATGTGGAAGATGTCGAAGACGATGGAATTAGTGTACAAGTATCATCGAATGACTATAACCTGATTAGTATTAATGACATCACCATCCAAGAAATTGATCAGGCTACAAAACAATATCAAGTTTCTTTTAACACCCAACCTCAAAACAACGGCAATGTAAATATCACAGTTCTTATCAGTGATGGTGTTTCCAGCAAAAGTGAAACCGTAAGTATAGAAGTGTCCACCATAGATGATGCCCCTATCGCCCTAAATGACGATATGACATCTTACTATGAGATATTTGAAGATCAACCCATCACCCTAGACCTAACCCAATTACTCGACAACGACAGTGATATTGATTCTCCTGTTCTCACCATCACAAATGTTTCAGATGGTTCTCATGGCACCTTCACAGCAGTCGATGCTGTCAATAACCTATATCTATATACACCTGATGAAAACTATGCTGGTGCAGATACATTTACATATTCAATTTCAGATGGCACTACAACAGTATCTGCCACAGTATCCATCTTGATCAAATCAGTGCCAGATAAACCAGTCATCACCCTCGATCCAGAAAATGTCTACATTATTGATGAAGACCAAGTAAGCATCCCAGCTATTCTTTATACAGCTTCTGACATTGATTCCTCTTATTCAGAATTGTTTTCTTATGCAAGTTCATCCAATGAAGCCCTAATTAGTTCAGATGATATTATTATCTCTTCAGATGGATTTGGAAATTATCAAATTTTAGTTGCACCTCATGCCCACAAAAATGGAACCACCACAATCACCATCAGTCTAACAGATGGCGCCACCACAGCCAAAAAGACAATCGAATATACAGTTCGTCCAGTCAGCGATCCACCTATTGCAAAAGATGATGAATATACAGTCATTATTGGTACATCCCAATTTCTATTACCCCAATATAATGACATAGATTACGATGATGACACCCTCAACATCGTCTCATTCACCCAACCCACAGAAGGCCTTGTTCAAACCTATAACGACGGCATTCTTTATACAGCACCAAATGTGATTGCAGACTACACATTTGAATATACTATCTCAGATGGATTAGAAGAAGATACAGCAACAGTTCTTATCCATGTCCGTCCTCAACTTGATGACATCTATCTATCGTTAATTCAAAATCAAAACGTAGTAGAAAATGCCACATTAGATCCCATTACATTCACAGCATACGACCCCAACGATGGATATGAACTGGATACATTTACCGTTATTTCAAGTGATAATAGCATAGTTGATGACGGCATCATATCAGGCACTAGTAGCATCACCATCACTCGCGTAGGAACTACAGATCAATACCAAATGCAAATTGAACATTTGGGTGTCATAGGGGATACCACCATTACATTGACCGCCACAGGCACTTCTGAGAAAAGTTTTTCTCGATCATTTGTGATTCACGTCCTTCCATATTTCCCACCACCCATAGCAAACAACGACACCATTAATGGCACAGAAGATATAGATATCACCTTTACCCAAGCCTCGCTTTTAGAAAATGATTCAAATCATCAAGGCACATTAGAGGGTGTAGTTTTTTCTCGCATCACCAGCTTCCCCACACATGGCATCATCCAATATTCAGGAGGAGTCTACACCTATAATCCAGATCCAAACTTTAATGGTACCGATACCTTCAAATATGTCGTCAAAGATGCCGGCGGTGAATCCAACGAAGCAACCGTATCGTTGATCTTATCCCCAGTTAACGATCATCCATATGCTGAAAATAACTACTATACACTTGAGAACACAATCGGTGCAACCTTGACTTTAAATCCAACCCCATTAGGCAATGATTACGATTTAGACGGAGATACAATTTATTTACTTGAAATTGTTACACCTCCTTCATATGGTACCATTACAAGCATTAATTACGATGGCACCATCACCTATGAAAGAACTGATTATGGTGAAGGAGAATATGCAAGAGATTCATTCACCTATAGAATTATTGATCGAGATCCTTCCAATCCAGAAGACCCTGATTATGTAAATGCCCTCACTACAACAGCAACAGTAGTGATTCAATCACATTACGCAACAGATTTTTATTTATATAATCGTTATCGAATCATCGAAGAAGACTCTCCAGAAATTGCAGTTAATATTTATCAAGGCAACAGCACCGGACTAGACCTCTTCTTTGTCTCCACAAGTGGCAACACCTTAGGCACTGTCCGCACAGATGATGGCATTGCAGACCCCAACATTTCTCAAAATGGTGTGCAAGATATGATTATCTACTACACACCTAATCCAAGTTCAAATGGCCGAGATGTAATTACCTATGTAGTTGGCATTGATGAAGGCGGCGTTATCAGAACAAAACAAGCGACACTTACCATTGATATTGAACCCGTCAATGATCCACCATATTTTGTCACAACCATTGAACCAACCTCAACCACCAATGAAGACACTCCAATTCAATTTAATATTGAATTTAATGATATTGATAATAACAACGCAGATCTTGAATTCAAAGCCTATGCAATCAATACAGATGATCAAAATCCAGTCGCATATACTAGCCAAATCAGCATCAATAGAACGTCCGACTCAACTGCAACAGTACAAGTAAATCCATATCCAAACGCATACGGAGATGTTGAAATTGTATTCTTTGTAAGTGATGGACAAAACAAAGTTGAACAATCAACCATTCTTACAGTTGTTTCTCAACCGGATCCTCCCAATGCATATAATTTGATTACGAGTTTAGAGGAAGATAAAACTAAAAAAGTAGAAATTCTCAACACCTCCACCGATCCTGATTCAGAATTATCAGAATTAGAAGTGTTAGTTGCCGTTCAACCAGAACATGGCACAGCCTATGTTGATAGTAATAACAACATCGTATACAATCCATCATTAAACTATTACGGTGTAGATCAACTTACCTACCGCATCCAAGAAATCGCCAATCCAGACCTTTACGACACTGCCACGCTTACATTCTATATTGAAAGCATCAATGATGCTCCCTATATCTACAACTATGATTACTACCGAGTAATCAATGAAGATACCACTTTCACAATCGACTTCACCGCATTTGACTATGAAGATCGAGATACTAATACTCCTCTTCGTTTTGAATATATTAGCGATGAAGAAACAATTATTGATCCAACAAAATTTGTATATAGCGAAGTCGGAGACCTCAAAACACTCACCATCACACCAGAATTAAATCAATTTGGTTTAGTAACATTGAACGTTCGCGTAATTGATTCTGAAGATTTATCTACAGATGTAGAATTCTTAATCCGAATAGCTTCAGTCAATGACTACCCCTTAGCCGTAAATGATGCCATTATAACCAATGAAGACATTGAAATTACTGAAAATCTGCTCACCAATGATAGCGATGTAGAAGATGATCTTGATCCTCTTGATGCCCAAGAATATACCATTACCGAAATTTCAGAACCCATTAATGGTGGGCAAGTCATAAATAACCATGATGGCACAGTCACCTACATCCCGTTACCCAACTATTATGGAGACGATCAATTCACTTACACCCTCACGGATAGCAACAACGCTGATTCAGTTGCTACAGTTGATGTCACTGTCAATCCCATTAATGATCCTCCCGTAGCAAAAGCAGATAAAGCCTCTACGGAAGAAGAACAAACCGTGCAATTGAATTTGTTACTCAATGACACAGATATTGAATCAGATCCACTTTCAATTACCAATATTTATGGTTATTCATTAGCTAGTTCAGTAACATTTGAAAATGGAGTAATGACTTATGTTCCTGCCACAGATCAAATTGGAACAGATACATTTTATTATGATTTATTTGATGGAAGTTCAACAACCCAAGGGCAAATCACCATTACTATTATTCCTGTGAACGATCCCCCTGAATTAAACAACTCACCAGAAAATCCTATGTCGAACGACAATTGGGTTATGGATGAAGATACAACACAAGGTTTCTTAATTGTACTTTCTGATGTTGAAACACCCATCAACCAATTAATTATGACCATATTCTCTAACAATGACACCTTGCTACCATTGTCTGCTATCTCTGTTGGCACAAATGCAGAAGGCAACAGAATTGTCACTTTATCGCCATTAGAAAATCAATATGGGAATGTAACGCTCACCGTCACCATTAGTGATGGTTCCAGTGAAAGTTCAAGTGATTTTCCAGTACTAGTAAACCCTGTCAACGACTTACCGACATTGCAAGTTCAAGATCTTGTTATTGATGAAGATTCAATTCCTGTTCCATATAACGATAACTATGGAATCGCTTTTGCAAGAGATGTTGAAACCATCACAGGTAATTTTGTATATACAATAACTAGTAATCCAAATTACGGTTCAGCGTCAATAGACATGACCACCGGACGTTATTACTACACGCCAAGTGCAAACTTCTACGGAACAGATTCATTTGAAATTACAGTGACAGACGAAGGTGGTGCAACAGCGGTTAAAACAGTCAATGTAACCATAAATCAACAAGCAGATGAACCTGTTGCAAATGATGATTTTGCAAATACCTTTGAAGATACTCCGGTTAGTATTCCCGTTTTAGCAAATGACACCGACAATGACATCGATATAGGAACCTCTGACACACTTTCGATTGCATCAGGTTCAATTAGTGCTCCTGATCATGGAACAGCCATTATCGATCCAGAAAACAGTAATAATATCCTCTACACACCTCAAACAAATAATAATAATGATGTCACTTTTACCTATCAAGTCAAAGACGAAGCAGGACATCGTGATACAGCTACCGTTACCGTATATATTGAAGCAGTTAAAGATACACCATTTACCGGTACAGAAGGGGATGATACTTATTCGATTGATGAAGACCAACCCGTAGCACTCTATAATATATTAATCAACGATGATCCCGACACATCAGATCCATTAAACCAAACAGTCACAGATACACTCAACATTGTTTCAATTTCTTGTACAGCAAATGCCGAGATCTGTGAAGAATCTACCAATCAATTACGATATAAACCAGCAGCTAACTATTATGGCACAGACACCGTCACATATACAATGCAAGATGAAGATTCAAACCAAGCAACATTCACAGTTACCTTCAATATAGCCGCAGTGAATGATGCTCCCATCATTGATCCAATCAGTGATCTCTCTGGTATCTCTGAAGATCAACTTTCTGCAATTCAAACAAATTTCACCATTTCAGATATTGAAGATATTGCAGAAGATTTAGCCACAACAATTACATTATCTTCCAACTTCTTAATCGAAAATCAATCAATTATTGGCACCTCTTCCACACGAACATTCCAAGCGTATGTAATTCCAAATCGCTCTGGTTGGATTGATGTAACCATTAGAGTGACTGATAAAGGTGGATTATTTGATACAGAAACCTTTAGAATCACTGTTGATCCAGTAGATGACTTCCCTGCACCAATAATTGATACAGCCACCACAAATGAAAACACCCCCATAGATATTAACGTCCTATCAAATGACGATCTTGATTTGGAATGGGAAGGCGATATTCTTTCAATTGATTCAATTTCTGATATTAACACCCCTGCATATGGCACATTTTCCATAATCAATAAATCAATTGATGTAATTACATATAATAGTGATGGAACCACAACCACCACAAACCTCGAAATACCGCACATTCACTTCATCCCCAATGCTGATTGGGATAGCAGTGTCTCAGTAATCGAGCACCTTTCTTACCAAATGCACCAAGATGCAGATCCATCAACTACATACACCGGATATCTTGATATAACCATCAATCCAGTTAATGATGCGCCTCAAATCGACATTACACAAACAGAAATTACCTATGAAGAAGATGCACCACTTCCAACTGAAATTAACATCTCTGTAACTGATGAAGAAGATGCAGATGAGTCTTTGACCGTCGAAGTAACAGATATTCGTATAATAGCAAACGATGATACCCCAGAAGATGACTTTATTACCTTAAG
The DNA here is from genome assembly GCA_963662985.1 of Anaerolineales bacterium. Lineage (GTDB taxonomy): Bacteria > Chloroflexota > Anaerolineae > Anaerolineales > UBA11579. The sequence goes on from OY760066.1 coordinate 79,028, forward strand.
TGATATCGTAATTTCTTCCGTGGCAGGAGAACCATCTCAACGCAAATTAACTTTTACATCTCAAGCAAATCAATATGGCACAGCAGATATTGATTTCCAAGTAAAAGACTCAGAAGGTGCCACACATATTGACACTTTGCGTGTAGTTATTACATCAACCAATGACGCACCAAGCAACGGAGATGACACCTACATCATCAACGAAGACACCCCCACCTTATTTGACGTCCTAATCAATGATGATGTTGACAGCCAAACATCAAACCAACAACTTTCAATTGTTGCAATAACACAACCCACAAATGGTTTAGTAGAAATTATTGCCACCTCTGATCCTGTCTATACCCATCAAATTAGATATACACCAAATCTTAACTATAACAACAATTCAGCCACAATGGATACATTCACTTACACGGTTCAAGATGCGGATAATGAACAATATGTCAACACAGTTACCGTAGAAGTCCAGCCTGTAAATGATGCCCCCGTGCTCTATTATGATGGCAGCACAATTACAACCCCAGAAGGGGAGCCCTACAAATATGTATATCTTTATGCAGATGATGTAGATGACGATAGTTCAGTTTTAGAATTAACTGGTACCAGTAATAACCTTTTCTTAATCAATCATTATAACAATGGGATTGTGATTACAAAATTAGGGATCGAGTCAACAGGCGTACATATTGGCCAACAAAAATACCAAATAGAACTTATTCCTGCCGGAAAATATAATGGTTCTGTAAACTTAAGTTTTACTGTCAAAGATGATGATAACTATTCCATCATAGATGAAAGTTCGCCTACAACAGATAGTTTCCAACTCATCCAATTAGATATTACTTTTTCAAACGACGGACCAATTGCAAACACTGAAACAATTAATATAGCCGAAGATGATCCGTATGGCATTGATCTAAATCTTCTTGCAAACGACACCGACCTCGATTTGATCACCAACCCAGAATACGAAAAACTCTCTATCGATCAAATCACAAACATTTCTCCTACAGGAATTGGTGATTTTGTAATTGATGCAAATGGAGAAAATGTTCACTTCACTCAAACCTTATCTGATTGGAATGGCATTATAACCTTTACCTATGATATTAGTGATGTTGGTGAAGCTACTTCATCCACCACTTCATATATAAATATCACTCCTGTAAATGACCAACCTGTTGCTGCAGATGATTTTGGAACAGTCGATGAAGATAAATCTATCACTATTGACCTCATCAATGGTGCCGGTACTGATACAGATATTGATACCAGCACTATATTAAACTTACATCCTTCTCATACAACAGATCAAATCAAAATCAAACCAAACAGTTTCACTGGTGTGGAATATGGTTCAATTGAACTTTCCGCAGATCAATTATCAATAACTTACACACCTAATGAAAACTTTAATGGTGTGGAAACCTTTGCCTATACCGTTATTGATCTTGCCGGCGCTACTGATACTGCCTTAGTGGAAATCAATGTGAGTGCCATTCAAGATGCACCAAATGCAAAAGATGATGCGCTGACGGTCCAAGAAGATTCCTCAAACAACTGGCTTGATATCACAGCCAATGATATTGATATTGATGCTGATGAAGATTTAAACTTAGATACAACAAATAAAAACTCAGGGATATTACTGATTACCCAAATTAATGGAACTAGTATAAGTAATGGTGATACTGTTAGCACTATCTATGGTCAACTTACATTGACAGACAACAAACTTTTTTATACCCCCAATCCTACATTTGTTGGTGAAGATAGTTTCTCATATCAAATTACAAATGATGACTCTCTCACAAATTCGGCAACAGTAACATTAACAGTTGAGAATGTGAATGACATCCCAACAGCAGCAGAACAGGTAGTTGATATTGTAGAAGATACCCCGTCTCTGAATATTGAGATAAACCCACTTATCTCAGACGCAGATTTAGGATATCTTGGTAGTAATCCAACATCCCTAATAGATGCAAATGAATCACTTAGTGTAAATATCATCTCATCTTCAGATAACAATGACATAAATTTTAACAATGAAACAAACACTGTCACCTATGTCCCTAAAGAAAACTTTAATGGGGTATTTACAATTACATATCGTGTTACAGATAATTATGGTGATCATGCAGAAAACACAATCACAATAAATGTAGCACCAATTCAAGATCCACCAACAGCTGCAAATAATAACTATTCAGTTACTGAAGATTCTTCAAATAATATATTTGCAGTCCTAGCAAATGATATTGATACAGATGCATTTGATGATCTAAATCAAGAGTTAACTGCAAAAAATACGCAACCATTACAAATTACAAAAATTAACGGTATCTCAATCACAGATGGAAATACATTAAGCACCACCTATGGGCAAGTTACCTTGCAATCTGATCAATTGCTTTATACACCGAACGCAGGTTTTGTAGGACAAGATTCATTTGACTATCAAATCACCAATCAAGATGGGCTAACGAATACAGCAGATGTCACTATAAGTGTAGATAATGTAAACGATACCCCAACAGCGCAAAACTATACTGATACGATAAATGAAGATACCTCTTCAATAAATATTGACATCAATTTATTAATTGATGACGCAGATCTATATTATTGGGGAAGTGACGGCACACAACAAATTGATAGTCAAGAAAAACTAGTAGTATCGATTCAAAATTCTTCTAATAGTGCAGATATTAGTTTTGACAATACTACCAATATTCTTACATATAACCCCAAAGATAATTTTAATGGTGATTTTAGCATTACTTATCGTGTAACAGATTTTGATGAAGCATATGCTGAAAACACAATAATTATTTCAGTCCGCCCCATAGAGGATGCACCTACAGCAAATTCTGATCTATATACTGTAAATGAAGATTCAAGTTTAAATCTGATGAAAGTTGTTGACAATGATATAGATATCGATTCAGAAAATGACATAAACCTAAACCTTGATGAAAAGAACACATTGCCTCTATACATTACACAAGTCAATGATCAAACAATCCTAGAATCGAGTACAATCAACACAACTTATGGTGAAGTTACTTTGCAATCTAATCAATTGTTATACACGCCAAACGCAGGGTTTGTAGGGCAAGATAGTTACACATATCAAATCACCAATCAAGATAATCTAACAAGTAGTACTACTGTAACAATTAATGTTCAAAACCTAAATGATTATCCTACAGCACAAAATGATACGATAACTATCCCTGAGGATACCACTTCAAATTCCATCTCAATCAATTTACTCATTGATGATCCTGATCTTTATATGCAAGGTAGTGATAATACGCAACCCATAGATTCAGAAGAATCCTTGTCAGTCACAATCATCAATGCAACAGATACAAATGATATCAATTTTAATTCTTCAACAAATCTGCTAACCTATTACCCAGATTCAAATTTCAATGGCACATTCACAGTTATATACCGTGTGTCAGATAAACAGGGCCTCACGGATGATGGCACCATCACTTTCAACGTAACACCTGTTGGAGACGCGCCAGTTGGCGAATATCACAACTTTACCTACCAAGAAGGTGATCTTGAAAGCACTCCACAAACTATTGATGTGTTAGCTTACGTAACTGACATCGACTTGGGCACAAACCCATCTTTTGAAAATTTGATCTTAACAGAAGTCACCTCAGGCTCACCATACCTTACCTTAACAATATCTTCTGATAAGAAAAGCATACAAGCCCAATCTACAGCAAACTTTAATGGAGAAGTTAGTTTCTCCTATAGAGTAAAAGATGAATATGATTTAGAAACATTAGTTGCCTCAACCGTCACAATTTCACAAGTGAATGATGCGCCAACCACAAGTGATCAATCGGCTAGTACAAATGAAGATCAAACACTTTTTATTGATCTTGCTGCTTTAGGTCAAGATGTTGATACTAATTCAGGTATTAATGCATCTCCAAGTTCAGATTGGTTAACTCTCAATAGTTTCACATATAATGGTTCTCAAAATGGAACAGCATCCATCGAATCAGATCAAAAAACATTAAAATTTATCCCTCAAGAAAACTTTAACGGCACTCAAAAAATAGATTTTGTAATTACAGACCAACACGGAGGGATTACTTCTGCAACGTTAACCATAACGATTAATCCAATTGCTGATGTGCCAGTTGCAAACAATGATATCTACTCAATTCCAGAAGACACCACCTCATTTATAGCTGATGTTCTTGACAATGATACAAATATAGATGCAATCTTATCTTTGAATGCTACGCCTGATACCGTACTCAATATCATTTCAATTGAAGCCACTGAAATTCTAAATGGCACTGCTAGCATTGAAAATAATAAAATCACTTATACCCCTGACGCTAATTACTATGGACTTGAAGAATTTCATTACACCATTCAAAATGGAGGAGGGGAAACCTCAACTGGTTTGATTACCATCAACATTTCATCTAAACCAGATGCACCAGTTGCTTTGGATATTACAGATGCAATCGTTCCAGAAGATGATTCAGTCCTAATTGATCTCAATAGCTACATCTATGATAACGACCCACCTGATCAACTTACCCTTTCAATCACTGGTGATGCGCAATATGGTACAACAGTATTAGATAACGACGCAAAAACAATTACATATACACCAAATACAAACTTTAATGGCTTTGATCAAATTGAATTTACTGTAGTTGATTTAGATTCATTATTTGATACCGGAATAATTTCGATAGAAATTACCCAAGTAAACGATGAACCAGTAGCAAATCCAGATAGCAGCACCGGTTTAGAAGATGAAAATCAAATTATCAACGTTTTGGGAAATGATACAGATATTGATACTGATATTGATCTAAATGAAACACCTTCAAATGAATGGTTAGAAATTGACCCATCTGGTTTCTTAGGAGTCGAGAATGGAACGGTTAGCATTTCAACCACAGATTCAAATAGTATTATTTTCACTCCAACCTCAAACTGGAATGGATCTGAAGAATTTACTTACACTGCCATAGATCAAAGTGGTGCAAAATCATCTGCAACTATCTCAATTATTGTTGAACCAGTTCAAGATTCACCTCAAGCAACAGGAAGCTTTACCCTTGAATTAAATGAAGATGAATCTGCAACTTTCGATTTGTCCTCTCATTTTACAGATCCTGATATATCAATAAATGGAGATTCTCTTCGATACTCTGCGGCATCAGCTGGTTATGGTTCAATATCCACATCTGGAGCAAAGATCACCTATACACCAAATGCGAATTACAATGGTCCAGATCAAGTTGTTCTCACAGCTACAGATACGAATGGAAATAGCATCAAGAAAACATTGCAAATTGAAGTTAATCAACAAAATGATTCTCCGACGACTAACAAAGCAACATCACAAACCTCACAAGCACAATCAGTGATAATTTCATTGCTCTCACTAGCCAATGATATTGATCTTGATTCAACAATAAACAAAGATACAAGTTATTCTGAAAAATTATCTATTGTTGAAAATGGCTTTACAGGACTTACTCATGGAACTGTCCAAATCACAGATGATAAAATAGGAATACTCTACACACCTGATCCAACATGGTTTGGTATAGAAACATTCGAATATGCCATAAAAGATAATAGTGGTGCTATTGTTAAATCTCAGATCACTGTTGAAACAATAGAAGATCCAACATTATCCACTTATTCACCAACCTCTTCACCTCTTTTCTATGGCTCTCCAAACACCACTATACCTTTATTAGAAGTGATTAGCCCATCTCTTGGAGAAAAACATAAAGATGGAGACCAAATGAGTGTGCGCTGGCAAATAAGAAATATTCCACCAGATACAACTTACACTTATCAAATTGAATTTTATAATGGAGAACTTTGGCAACCTGTAGCTGATAATTTATCATACACTTTTTATCGTTTCACCATACCGAATACCAATACAGAAACAGATAAAGCAAAATTTAGAGTGACTGCAACAGCTAATGAGAATTCAACGCAACTTATTGCTGAATCCAAAACCTTTATCATCGACAATATTGCCCCTCGAGAAATTGATTATCAAATAATCGATAATCTAGGGCAACAAATACAAGGACAATCAAGCATACCATCTACATTCAAAATTGTAGTAAATGATGGGCAAGACCTCACTGACATCACATACTTGCTTAGTTTAGATAATGGAAAAACAATGGTTGAATACGATAACTTTGTGTTACCAGAAGGTGTTTCATTAGTCCAATTCTATGCAAAAGATGAACTTGGAAACACTATCTTAATTGACCAATTTAGTATCGATAATTCAAATCAAGATCCATCAAATAATGATGCTGGAGATGTCAATGAAAATATTCCAAATAACAATTCTCAATTACAAAAAGCACTATTAATCACAACATTATCCACATTATCAGGAGGCAGTTTATTCTGGTTATTATTCTTCTTGTTACGTCGCAATGTCTTTGTTGAGCTCTATGCAAATGGGAAAAAGATCCGTACCCTAAAATACTTCCGATCACCAAAAGAAGAAGAGATCAATTTAATACTAAAAGAAGAACATCTACATAATGCAGATTTTGGACAAGTTACTATCAAAAAAGGATTAGTTAGAAGAATAAAAACAAAAAATGTAAATATCCTTAATAATAATCAAAAATTATTAGAAAAATTCTACATTCCTAAAGAACAAGAGGATAAATTTATAAGTAAAATAAATTGGTAAATAAAATTGATTAAACTAGATAATAAATAATAACTATATCAAATGATATAGTTATTATTTATTACGTCTATATAAAATTAAAGCTTATTCTATTAATTTTCAAAATATTGAACAATTTTTATATTTGCCCTAATACTATCTACATTCTATAATTCAAAAATAAACAATGAGAAATAGAGGGAGTTATCATGGATAAAGGTGGAATTAAAAGAATCTGGACTATTAGTTTAATACTTATATTATTATTCAATACATTTAGTCCAATATTTACAATCCAAGCAGGTAGAGACTATTTTGAAATAGAGGTACAAAATCAAACTATTAGTCCTTCAACAAATTTTCAAGAACCTTCTGAAGAAATATACACTCCCATATTTGATGAAAATATTGAGTGGCGTACAGATTCTACTCCTGATTCCCTTCCCTCAGATATTCCTCAAATTAAGAAAAAAGATCTAGAATTTTCAATTTCCAACAAAACAAATCAAAATGAGAACAATCATCTTTTTACTATAGAAGTTTCCATTACAAATTACTCAGATCAAACGATTAATTCCATTATTTTTACAGATGAATTGGAAAAAGAGTTTACTTATTATGGTTCAGAGAATTCAAATATTGAGTTTAATCAAACCACTACTACAATAAATCTACTTATTCCTGAGTTGCTTCCTAATCAAAAAACTTCTTTTTCATATATATTACTATTAGATGAAGAAAACAAATCTCAAGTGAATGTACATTCGGCTGAAATCTACTATCTAGGAAAAAAACAAATAGAAAATGTATATTTATTTAATAAAAATTCAAATTCAAAATCTATATTAAATGAAAATAACACAGAAATAGTTGTGAATGAAGCAATACCAGATACTAGTTGGGTAAAAGTGGATCAGGTATCTGCGTATTTCAGTGCCAACTCTGTAGTTGAAAATTCATTAATTTCATTTAATAAAAAAGAAAATCCTAAAGGACCAGAATATCAATTTGATCTCAATGTCTGGGAAGCAGAAGATATTCAAGGAATCAAATTAAAGAAAAAAGATACCACTGGTGAATTTTCATTACCAGAACAAGCTGTAGAATTTTCACAAAAGAGAACACAAGATTTTAATGCGCCAGTTTATTTAGAGATATCTTTTGATGATATTGCGAATTTAAGATCTGTTTCTAAAGGACAAACACCCTATGTGGCGACTTATAATCCTGAATTAGATATTTGGATCAAAGTACCTATTCTAGAGATTAATTATGAGACGAATTCTGTATTTATAAAAGCGATGCACTTTTCAACATGGGGAGCAGGGTTAGGTGAAAGTCTCCCTCAAAATGGGTCACAAGTGCTTCTCTTTGACCAACCTTATACAAATCTATTTACAGGTTCTTCAAGATATTCTATTCCAATTTCAATTCCTTCTGGTCGTAATGGATTAATGCCAAGTATTAACCTATCGTATTCAAGTGCTACAGTAGATGGCGTTTTAGGAGATGTGCAAGCGCCTTGGGTGGGAGTTGGTTGGAATATTGATGGAATTGAAATTGTGCGTAAGATTCTCACAGATGAAGATGGATATGGGTATGAAAACAGTTATTCCTTAACCATCAATGGTACGATGTATGAATTAGTACAAGATGAAAATACACCTAGTCGCTTTTATACAGACCATGCTTCTTTTATGTATATTGAATTACATAATATTGCATATGGGAATACCCCAAGTGAAGAGAACACAACAGGGGAGTGGTGGGAAGTGATCACTTCAGATGGAACCCGATATCGATTAGGCTATACTGAAGATTCAGAACAAACTACATTGATGTATGGGTATGCTTGTAATCCAATAGAAACATGTAATTCACCTTCTGGTGGATACGCTTCATCGGGGTATGCAGGTTATGGCAGTGACGAAATTGCAATGCGTTGGCGTGTGGATCAAATTGTAGACACCCATCGAAACTTTATCAAATATACGTATCAAGAATTTCAACCAGATGCCTCTTCTACAATTCCAAATTTTGATCGAGAAAGCTATCTTGCAACTATTCAATATACGGGCCATTATGCAACGGATGGTTCTGTAGATCTTTCTCCAGGATATGAAATTCGGTTTAATCTCGCCTCACGAGAAACAATTGGAGATGGAATTCCTAATAATTTTGAAGTATTTGATCATTATGATCAATATTTACTAGACTCCATTCAAACCTATTGTCTGGAATGTTCAGGATTGGAGAATACCCCTGTATTTACTTACGATCTTCTCTATGAATTAGCTTCTGTTCCTAATGAACAAGGTACCCTTCAATTAAGAGGTTTAGAAATGACTGGTGGTGGATATTCGGAAAACTCGATTAATCTTCCACAAACAACTTCTGCCCAGATCCAATTTGAGTATGAAAATAAAAATAACCGCGTACCAGCTTCTGGCGAAGATGCCTGGACCTATCCAAGACTTTCACAGATCCAAAATGGGTATGGTGGTAGTTTGGACTATAGTTACGAAAATGATAATAGAGGAACAGATTCTTGGTTAAATTATCGAGTTAATAAAGTTTTGGTCTACGATGGAGTACAAACAACCCCCAGTATTGTGAAAACTTATACCTATGCTACTCCTTTATATGTGGATTATTATAATAAAAAAGATCTAATTGGATATAAAACAGTCACTTCAAATACATACTCCTCCAACAATACCATTGCAGCAAATCTGCTCACCAAGTCCATTACTACTTTTGGTATTTCTGGATTAGATATTGGCCGTGTATTAACTGAAGAAGTTGTAGATCCATCAAATAGTAGTGTTTATTCAAAAGTAGTCAACTATTACAATACGGATAATACCCATGCGCCTTTTGAAGGATGGAATTATCGCTATTTGATTCGAAGTGAAAATTACCTCACAGATGGATCCAATTTGCAATTAATCAATGCTACCAATTATTTACGAGATTCAGGATATGGGAATCTTTTAGCGCAATATGAATTTTCTCAAAACGAAATCTATCGAAAAACTTATTATGAATATTTGATCAATACAGATTATGAAACGCATATTTATAATGCAGTTTCCAGAAGAGTTTTGGTGGATGAAAATAATGTAATCTACCGAGATAACCGAAATCAATATGATGCTGGCCTTTTGTTAGGGGATCTTCTATTAACCCAACAAGTAGTAAATGGTACCGAAACTATTGATAAAAGTTTTACTTATGATCTATATGGTAATGTGGTAGAAAGTAAGGTTTATAAAGATTATGGAACAGTGGAAGTATCTCCAACAAATGCAAATTATCAAGCACAAACCATTACCTATGATCCATTATTTATAACCTATCCGGTCCAATCCACTGATGCGATGGGAAATGCAGCTACAATCGATTATTTGTTTTCTACAGGTCTAGCAACTCAGTCCACCGATGTAAATGGGTGGACTACATCTACAGAGTATGATGGTCTTGGAAGAATTTTGTCTGTGACCAGTCCCGGATTATCCCAACCAGGAATCAAATATACTTACCCAACTATTACAAATGGAGAAGTCGCTGCACCCGATGCTGTTAAGATGGAAATTTTAGATACTCATCCGACCACCGATATCTATCGAGCTGTATGGGGATTTTATGATGGGGTCGGGAGAACAATTCAAACGCAAACTTATGATGCAGATACAAATGAATATTTGATTTCAAGTACAGCATTTGATCTTCAGGGAAATGTGTCTCAGACTAGTGTAGTGGATAGTATTGAGAATGTTGCTGGGCAATATGTAGTGCCAAATTGGGAAGCATTAGAAACAACTCAAACAGATTATGATTTTCTTGGTCGGACAACAACCATAACGAGTCCTGCAGGGATCCAAACGAATTATTCTTATAATGGTCTTAGCACTACTACTATTGATGCTGAATTAAATCAGCAAAGACAAACTGTTGATTTAATGGGGCGGCTTTCAAGCGTCGAAGAATTTTTAGAGGGAGAAGTATACACAACAGTTCAATACAACTATGATATTGCGAATCAATTGAAATATGTGATTGACGAATTTGGTAATACATCGGAATTAATTTATGATCTTGCTGGCCGAAAAACAAAAATGTTTGACCCTGATATGGGTATTTGGGAATACGCATATGATACTCTTGGCAATTTGGTTCAACAAAAAGATGCAAGAGGACAAATTCTTGGATTTGAATACAATGATTATAATCAACTAGTGGTTAAAGTAGATCAAAGTGCCACTCCAGAAGAAATTTTGTCTTTCTATGAATATAGTAATATAAGTGGGCAAATTGGTTTTCGAACCTTGATGTCTGATCAAACAGGATCTACAACTTGGACCTATAGCAATTATGGACAAACAATCTCAGAGGTTCGAACGATAAATGGGATTACGAATACATTTATCACCAATTCAGATTGGCTAGGTCGTGTTGAATCTATAATTTATCCAAATGCTGAAACGGTTGTTTATCAATATGATGCACTAGGGAGAGCGGATAGTATGACAAGTGATGCCTTTGGACAAACTTCACTTGTAGACCTCACTTATAATACCCTTGGGCAAATAACCTTGTCTACACTGGGAAATGGGGCAATAATTCAAAACACCTATAATGATGTTGATCATACCTATCAATTATTAAATCGCCAAGTGCAAGCAAACTCTGTTGATTTATTAGATTTTTCATATGAATACGACCAAATCGGCAATATTCTCAAAATCGAAGATACAATTTTGGATGAATCGATTGAGTATACGTATGATGACCTTAATCGACTTACTTCCGCAGTAGATTATACAGATTCTACGATTAATTATTCGCAAAGTTATGCCTATGATGAAATTGGAAATATCACTGAAGTGCGAGATTGGGATACAGCGACGAATAATGTCTATCAAGTCACGATAACACCAACGCTTACTCCAACAAATACAGTTACCCCTACAGCAACCTTACAAACTTATGCTACTGCAACAGCTACTCCAATACCTACCGCTACTGCTACTTTGACTCCGACAATGACGCCAACAGCTACACAAGTACCAGATCTTACAAATGGACTAGTAGGCTCTTGGTCTTTTAATGAAGGAAGCGGTACAGTTGTGAATGATAGTAGTAGTTATGCGAATCATGGGACTTTGAACAATGCAGCTTGGACCGCTGGCTTCTCTGGGACCGGGCTTTCATTTGATGGTGATTCAGATTATGTGGTGATTCCAAACAGCAATTCTTTACGAATTAATACATCGTTTTCAATGGGGGGGTGGGTTTATCCTACAGGGGAAGATAGTTTGAAGTATCTTATTACACTTGGAGAGGGGAATACGAATTACTCTATTCGAGAAACAGAAGATGGCTATCTTCAATTTTATTTACCAGGAATTTCTCCCAATCAGTTAACGGGTCCTAAATTGCCCACTAATCAATGGAGCCATGTAGTGGCGGTATATGATCAAGAAAATAATCAACTTAAGTTGTATTTAAATTCCGTCTTAATTGCTTCCAAAGCAATTACTGGCAGTATATCATCCAGTACAGCGGCACTCTATTTTAGCAAGAATAGCACATCGGCGTGGCAAGGGATAATGGATGAAGTGCGTCTTTATGGAAGAGCTTTGACTTCTCAAGAAGTATTTCAATTATTTATTGAATATTCTCAACCTACTCCAACACCATCCCCAACAATTGATCTGACCAATACACCTACTGAAACACCGATTCCAACCAACACACCCACTCAAAGTTTAACGATTACTCCAACACCAGATGTATCCTCCCCATGGGGTACTGGTGTAGATGGTGATTTAACAATTGATGTGGCGACAACTTTTAATCTTAATGCTGATGTGAGTAATGGCCGCTCTTGTGCAGATGGAAAGGCTTTTTCTGTGATTGATTTATCCTCTACATGGGCACAAGTGAGTGAGACGATTGGAAGCTGTTTAGCAGAAAACGATGAGATCTTATTGATAAATTTGAAAGGAACAGAAGACAAGATCCAAAATACTGGTGTGTATGAGTTTTTGCGCGTAGCCAATATCTTTAATGATGAGATAACTTTTACAGAACCTAAAACAAAATGGTATGGAGAAAGTTTTCATCAAGATGATGAAATTGGGATTGGAAGCGGAGAACAGAGAGTGATGTTAATCCGCGTACCGAATTACCAAAACGTAACCATCAATGGTACTTTAACGGCAAATGCTTGGAATGGCAGTTTATATGGCATGATCCTTTTTAAAGTAGCTGGGATCTTATCAGGCACTGGCGCTATCAATGCGAGCACACTTGGGTATAGGGGGGGAGTTGGTGCACATGGGACACATCCTATCACCTGTGGGGGATGTGCTTATGATGGTGAGATTGTTGGAAATGATGGTACTGGTGGAGAAGGAACTGGGGATACCAGCTTCGGAGAAGGTGGAAGAGGTGGAGGAGAATGGTGTGGTCCAAGCTATCCATATGTCAATGGCCCTGGAGCAGGAGGAAGTTATGCTACAAAAGGCGGGCAACATGCAGCCAGTGGAACTGTGCGTTATGGAAGAGCAGGAAATATTTATGGTGACATTGATCTCACAGAACTTTATTTAGGTTCTGGAGGAGGTGGTGCCGGGGCATCTTGTTCAGGGAATAAAGTGCCTGATGGAGGGGATGGTGGAGGAATCATCCTATTTGCAGGGAATTTAATTAATTTTTCTGGCACTTTGTCAGCAAATGGAGAATCTAATCAAGCAGGGGGCTCTGGGGGATCGATCAAAATTATTGGAAATAGTATTGATTTATCTTCAGCTATAGTTAATGTAAATGGCGGAGGTAGTACTTATAAAGGCGGTTATGGAAGAATTGCGCTTGAGTACGTTACTTCAAATACTCTTCCCACAACGATACCCCCCATTTATGTAAGTGTTTATGGTGCTCCACCAGAACCTGTGCCAACACCAGATCCAATTGATTTAGATCCAGTAACAGATTATGGAGATGGTAGCGATGGAGATCTCTCGGTTAATGTAGGAACAACATTTAATATAAATTCACAAACGCAAGATCTTAATCGAATCTGTATAGATGGGGGAGATGCGATTGCTTATCAAGTATTAAGTATGACCTATTCTGAAGCAACTCTAAGGCGGGCTGTGACAGGAGATTGTCTTCAAGAAGGGGATGAAGTGATGGTGATTAATACTAAAGGATTGATAGATTATCATGCTAATGTTGGTAATTATGAATTTGTTAAAGTAGCCTATGTTTATGGTAATAAAATTGGATTTGCAACCCCATTAACTAAATTTTATGGGAATGCAAATGGGTTTGGAAATATTGGCAGTGCTTCTGGTCAACAAAAAGTGATGGTTATACGGGTACCCAATTATCATGATGTCACAGTTGATGGCACATTAACTGGAAATGGTTGGGATGGAAGAGAATTTGGTTTTTTGGTATTTAGAGCAGATGGAACTCTGTCTGGTTCTGGATTAATACATATGGTTGCAAAAGGCTATCACGGAGGGGCAGGCGCAAATCCAGATACAGGAAAATATCGAGGATACCCTGGAGAAACCTATTTTGTTAACGATGGTGGTAGTAATAGAGGAGGAGGTGGCCAAGGCGGTGTATATAATAAACCGGATCAGGGAAAAGGTGGCGGTGGTGCATATGGTACAAATGGTCTTAAATTGGCTAGAAATTATGGAGTAGATGGTTTAGGTGGAATAGCGTACGGAGATATTTATTTAGATCAGGTCTTTATGGGATCTGGTGCTGGCGGTGCAGGAGGAGGTTCTACTGGAGGTACAGGCGGTGGATCTTTACTCATTTATGCAAATTCGATTAATTTTTTAGGAACACTTAATGTTAGTGGTAGCTCAGGAGGAAGTACGAATGGCGCAGCAGGTGCAGTACGAATTGAAGGAAACACAGTTACTTTAGGTACTGTGGATATCATTTCTGGTGGCACTGGAGGAAATGGACGTTATGCTGTTTATTATGATGATTCTTTTTCTGGTACAACTCAGCCAGGTTATATGGAAAACACAACTTCAGGTGAAGGCATTATTGACTATATATTTGCAGATGGTTTTGAAACTGGCGATTTGACTGAATGGTTTGCTAGTATCACAGATAATGGTGATCTTATAGTTTCTCCTGCCTTCGATTATTGGGGGCGATATGCTCTTCAATTTACAATAAATGATACGAATGGTTTATCTGTAATTGATGACACCCCAAACAATGAGTCTCAAGTTCATACGAGATTTTATATCAATAAAGATTACCTTAATATGGCAAACCTTGATGAATTTGAATTATATCGATTATTAGATACTAATTCTGTTCCAATCGCATGGATTTCTGCAAGAGATAATACAGGTACTTTTGAAGTGAAGGTTTCAACTCGTTTAGATGATAGTTCTACAGTATCTTCAAATTGGTATTCTGTTGGAGATGGTTGGCAAGCAATAAGTCTTGATTGGAAAGCATCGTCAGGAATGTCTTTTGCGGATGGTGGGATGAGTTTGTATATCAATAATGGACTTAAGCAAAGTTTGACTTTCTTAGATAATGATACATTGCGTGTGGAAAATTCGATGATATGTACGGAGGGGTTAGATGCGGGAACATCTGGACAACTATATATTGATGATTATGAAATGAGACGTTTAAACTTGCCTGAAATGATACCTGATACTACGGAAACATTTACTTACGAAGAACCTGAAGATTTGTTATTTGAAGATGGATTTGAATTAGGTGACACAAGTCTTTGGTCAAGTACCTATGTATCTAATGCTGCTATAAATGTGATTCAAACAAAAAAATATTATGGAAATTATGGAATTGAATGTTTAATTAATCAATTTAATAGCGAGTTAAAACTTAAAAAGGAATTTATTGATAATCAATCTTCATTAAATATTGGTTTTTATTTTACTCGTGCAGCATTAAGTATAGGTTTAGGCGATAACTTACAGTTTTTCGATTTATATGATGAAAATGGTACTAGAATTGGTTATGTAAATATTAAAAATAAAAAACAAGTAGGAAGGCAATTAACATTTACTACCTATAAAGATGATGGTACAGCTGTTACAACTCCTTATACTTTGATTGATTCTAATTGGCATTCTATTCAATTAAAATGGGTCGCAGCAACAAGTGCAGGTGCGAATAATGGATATATTCAGTTGTACCTTGATGGGGTACTAAAAGGAGGTGTATATAATATTGATAATGATACAAGGGCAATTAAGTCTGTTGCAGTTCACACAGCTCGAACAGGTGGATATGTATATGGAAAATATTATTTAGATAATATAGAGATTTGGCAAGAAGCAAATCCAACTTTTGAACCTATCAACATTCCAGAATTTTGGTTAAGTCATAAATATTCAATGTCTGAACTTCAACCTCATGCCGTTACTCAAATCCAACGTGAAACTACACCAGATGTCTATGTAACAGATACCTATTCTTATGACGCAAACGGAAATATAGTCACGGCCAATCAGTTTGGGACTTCTTATACCTACACCTATAATGCTGAAAACCGTTTGGCAAGTGTAAATAATGTTACTACAAACGAACAATGGTACTTCACCTATGATGGAGACGGTAACCGCATCATGGAAGACTACCGCTTAGCAGGAGTTACTCAATCTTATCGTTATTTCTTTGCCAGTGGGGCTTATGAAGTTATCGATGATGTCACTGTGGCAAATGATGACCAGATCAAACAATACTACTACTTTGCGAATCAATTGATTGCAATGGATGATGGTACCAATTGGAATTTCTTTACTACAGACCATCTCTCAAGTACTAGTGTGGTGATGGATGCCACTGGAAATCTTTTGAGTGCCAATCGTTATATGCCGTATGGAGAATTGCGTACGGTTACGAGTTTGACAGAGATATCCGAAACGGATCTGGGGTATACAGGACAGCGAAATTATTCTGGATTTGAGCTGATGGACTATAATGCTAGGTTCTATTCCCCTTATCTTAAGCACTTTTTACAACCTGACTCAATAACTCCAGATATATCAAGCCAATTGTTAAACCGTTATATTTATGTAAGTTGGAATCCAGTTATGAGAATTGATTTAAGTGGACACATTGATGGACCAACTCCCATAACTAGTATGTTTTTCATGGCTTGTGGTCTGAATGTTACTGATTTAATGTGTTCAAGATTAGAATATGATGGAAATCCTTTTTCTGAATGGGTTACTGAAATTGCTGTACAACTTGATGTTGATCAGACTTCCTATTTCGGAACATTACAAAAGAATGGAATTAATAGTAAAGAACAATCGGCTTATAGTATTGTTTATAATATTATGAGTAAACCTGATGCAGATTTATATTTGTTAGGTCATAGTATGGGCACAGATTCAATTGTGTTAGCGATATATATTATTCAAAGGCAGATTGAAGAAGGAATAATTGAATATGATTTTAATCACATTAAAGGTATATATTTAATTGATACTCCTTACTATGCAAATGTAAGTGGAAAATTATTAGATTCCACTAATGGAATAAAGCTTATTGATAATCAACAATATCTTGTTGACTTTATCTCTGATGGTAACTTTGAATCAATAGTAGAGTCGATTTCAGAATTAAACTTACCAATTATTCAAATAGATAGCAATTCAGGAACAGATTATAGAACTGATTCAAGATTAGGTGAAATTTGGTATTATTATAGAAATCAAGGTCATATATCAAATCCAAGCAACCATTTATCGATAACATCTAATGATAAATTAATAACGAGACTTCAAAATAAAATTCTAGAGAGATAATATGAAGAAACAAATAATTTTTATTGTAATAATTCTCTTAATTATTACGCTTATACCTTTATTTTCTGTAAACTCAAAAAATTATGTTTTGAAAGAAGATAAATATTGTCTTTCTTCAGATTACATTTTAGGATATCCTGTTTGGGATGGAGATATTAATAATCCAGTTTCAGATTATGTTGAATTAACTTTATCTAATTCATGGAAGAAAATTAATAATTTTGAAAAATATTACAAAAGAATAATTGATTTCAAATTTCTATATGAAAATGAGATAATAATTTTAGGTGAGGATAGACAATCAGAAATTTTATTAATTAAATATAATATAATAGATGGGAGCCAAGAAGAATATTTATTACCAAATTATATAAATAACTCTGAAGATGCATTTATAAAATTATATGAGATTAATAACAATTTCTATTTATTTGGATTAACTGATGTTGATAAAAATTATTATAACGGAGAAATTGTAATTTATTTAGCTTATTATGATTTTATTAATGATAAGTTTATTGAAATTGATATGACAGAATTAAATGAATCTTTAGATAAAAATTTTTATATTTCAAATATTGTTGGAGATAATGACGGAAACTTATTCTTTATTTTTGATAAAAATATTTATAAAATAGCTAACAATAAAAATTCAATTGAAGTAATTGAATTATCAGAAAATAAAAAGTTTGATATTAATTTTAGTCAAGGAAAAATTATTATTTATGATGATTATTTATATATTTTAAATAAAGTAATCAATAAAAATGAAATTTCTATAAGAGAACATAAATTTAATTTAATGAAAATTAATTTATCTAATTATGAAATTATTGAAA
Source organism: Anaerolineales bacterium (assembly GCA_963662985.1). Lineage (GTDB taxonomy): Bacteria > Chloroflexota > Anaerolineae > Anaerolineales > UBA11579. The sequence goes on from OY760066.1 coordinate 97,423, forward strand.
TAGGACAAGTTAATTTTTATGATGAAGCAAATATTCATAATTTATGGTTTGATCAAAATAATAAACACTTATGGATAGATAGTAATGGTTGGTTTGATATTTCTGAAAATAATTCTCAATGGTATAATTTGATAATTCCTAAAGAATTTTTGAGTCCAACTACTTATGGTTATGTACCGAGTTATTATTTTGGAAATTCATATAGATTATTATTCGATATTAAAAACATATTTTTTTCTGTTGAAAGAAATGTTGTAATGTTTGATAAAGATAATCAGATTTGGTGTAAATTAGCAATTTTTTCTCATTCTAATCCATTGATAAATATTAATAATAATCTTCTTTACGTATTTGATAACAATATACTTTATTTTACTGATTATTGATAATAAAAATTTTGAAAACTAATTATAACTAAATTGCATATATTTATTATCCAATATTAGAGAACTTATATTTTAAATCCACATAGAAGAAAAGAATATCTTGTTTTTGATCTCACATGAATCAATCTCTCCCAAATTCAACAAGAATTTGCAACGCTTCTAGCATCAGATCAAGATACCGAATCTTCATCGCCATTTTAATTTTAAGATGAAGTTTCTTGTCAATTAGCCTTATATAAACTTGAATCCATTTATTAAAACAACAATTGAAGATGCAAATTCCATGATTTATGAAGTGATTTTTATTACAATGCTCGTATCTGGACAGGTGATTTTAATTTCATAGATGAACTGTTCCACTACTATGAAATTACTTTTGGTATCTATCAAAAATCTACACCTGAAGAATATGAGGATGATTCTGACCAATCAAATCTAGTAAATTCAATAGACGAGTAATAATCTCCTGATTTTCAAAATTAATAACCAAAAAATTCAATTACCCTAAAATGTGTATACACATATAGTTTATATTATTTGATTTATATAAGGAAAAAACTTATTCTAAAAAATATTCAAAGAAATTTTAATTTATGCTCACTAATTTAAAATTTGAACAAAATCAATTAACTTCTCTTTTATAAAAAATACTACTTGACAATCATATTTCATTCTATATAATGTTAATGTAACACATTACATATTATATAATATAGTTACATTCATTACATAAGCAATAATTAATCGAGGAATATTATGTCAGCAACTGTAAGAGATATCGCCAAAAGGTTAGGGGTTTCTACTGCAACGGTTAGTAGAGCGCTAAGAGGATTGCCAAATGTAACTCCGTCTACTAGAGAAAAGGTGCTTGCTGCTGCCAAAGAATTAAATTATTCTCTTTCTGCTCGCATTCCTCTTGAAACAAAACAAAATATTGGAATTATGATGCCCTTAGCTGATTCTTGGATATATAGTAAATTAGCTGCTTTTGTTGAAACTACAATTATCGAAGAAGATTACTATACAACACGTTACAATATTAGTAGCTTGGATAACCAAACTGAACAAATTCTTTGGTTAGCATCTCGACACTTTGTTGATGGTCTTATAATTGGAACAACAGCATTATCCCAAAAAGATATTAATATTCTTGAAGGATTACGAATCCCCATTATTACAATCGAAACTCAAACCAATAAATTCTCTTCTTTTTGTATAGATAATGTTAAAGCTGCTAAATCAGCTACTCAACATTTAATTAATTTAGGACACACTGATATTGCCATTATATCTGGATTGAAAGACGATCCTTTACATTTTTCTGTTCCTCAAGAACGGTTAAAGGGGTATAAAAAAGCACTTGAAGAAAATAATATTGATTTTCGTCCTGAATTAGAAGTTGTAGGCAACTTCTCCTTAGAGGGGGGCGCAGAAGCAATGGTAAATCTCCTTTCCATCCATCGCCCCCCAACTGCTGTTTTTGCAATGTCAGATGAAATGGCGATAGGGGCACTAAAAATAATTAAAGAAATGAACTTGCGCGTACCAGAAGATATCTCAATTATTGGGTTTGATGATCACGATATAGCAAAATATTTTGACCTTACTACTATAAAACAACCAATAGAAGAGTTTGGTGAAAAATCAGGCTCTTTAATGTTAGATATGCTAAAGAATAATCAAAAAATTCCTCCAATAAATGTTGAATTTGAAACTCAATTACTTATCAGAGAAACAACAGGCCCTAAAAAAACTTATTCGCATCAATCAAATTAGTTTTAATGTAATTTTTATAGAAATTAATTTTCTTTAAAAATTCTTTATATTATTAGACAAAAGGAGAATTAAAACAAATGAAACGCATTTTATTTACGTTGTCATTGATCTTGCTCATGCTGTTTTTGGTGGCATGTAGTGATGCTACTGCAAAAGATCAAGCAATAAACGATACAACGACAGAAAATACTGAAGTTGTTGAAGCGTCTACTTCAAATGAACAAAAAGTTGTCACAATTTTTGGCGCATTTGTAGACACAGATGCTGAAAGATTTGAAGCATCTATGGCACCATTTGAAGAGCGCACCGGAATTGACGTACAGTATGAAGGCTCAGCAGATTTTGAATCACTTATTACTGTTCGTGTAGAAGGTGGTGATGCACCAGATATCGCAGCATTTCCTCAACCAGGATTAATGGCAGAATTTGTCCGTAGTGGTGATATAGTTGATCTCAATTCGTTTATGCTTAGAGATTATCTTGAAGGTCAATATATCGATGCATGGTTAGATCTAGCAACAGTAGATGAGGCAATGGCAGGTGTGTGGTACCGAGCTAATGTAAAAAGTCTGGTTTGGTATCCTGTAAAAGCTTTTGAAGATCACGGATATCAGATTCCAAATACATGGGATGAATTGATTAGTCTTAGTGATCAAATGGTAGGAGATGGTTTGACTCCATGGTGTGTAGGTATGGAAAGTTCTGGTGCAACAGGGTGGGTTGCTACGGACTGGATTGAAGATGTTATGTTACGTCTTTATGATGATAGCATCTATGATCAATGGGTAAATCACGAAATTCCATTCAATTCAGAAGAAGTACAAAAGGCAGCTGAAGTAGTTGGGGATATATGGTTCAAAGAAGGATATGTTTATGGTGGGACTGATGCAATCCTCACGATTCCATTTGGAGACTCTCCTGCACCACTTTTTGAAGAAGAACCCGGTTGTTTGATGCACCGTCAAGCTTCTTTTATAGCAGGCTTTTTCCCTGAAGGCGCAACCATTGGACCAGAAGGAGATGTGAATTTCTTCTATCTTCCTCCGATTGACACTGAAGTTGCAGAATATCCTGTTTTAGGAGCTGGTGATATTATGTCTATGTTCAATGATCGACCAGAAGTTCGTCAAGTAATGGAATATCTCTCAACCGGAGAAAGTTTGCAAGCTTGGATTGAAGCTGGTGGTGTGGTTAGCCCGCATAAGGATGCACAACTTGATTGGTACACTAATGATGCAGACCGCAAGTATCAAGAGATATTACTAAATGCTTCTACATTCCGTTTTGATGGTTCAGACCTAATGCCAGGAGCAGTGGGGGCTGGAACGTTCTGGGAAGGGATGGTTAATTGGGTAAGTGGCGATGACCTTCAATCTGTTCTCACAGATATTGAAAATAGTTGGCCGACTGAATAATAACTCCAAAAGATACTGATCTTATTGTTCAGAAATACCTCTGAGAGGCGAATCAAAACCGTCTCTCAGAGGCGAATAGCAAAGGTCCTTTTTCTTCGTCCAAAAAGGCAAAAGGACCATTCACATTTCCTATTATATATAAAATATATATAGTTTGGGAAACGTTTTTCTTCCGAATAGGAGAATCTGATGCAAAATCAAATCTCGCATAAAGGTTCTTTCACCCAGAAATCTATCATGCGAATGCTCCTCTCCCTTCTAGGCTTAGTCGTTTTAATTACTACTCTTTGGTTTAGTGTTTCATTTATGAGCAATGACGATGCTCCTAAATGGCTAACAGCCTTGGTTGCATTTTTTGTTGGTGTGTTTGGTATAGGATTATTATTTTATTTTGGGAATAACTTTATCGAAAGTTTTCCTGAAAAAATATCTACTAAAATTCGCCCATTTATTTTTGTAGGCCCGGCTGTTTTAATTTTGGGATTTTTTTTAATTTATCCTGCAATATCCACTATTTATCTAAGTCTATTTAATCGGGATTCATCAAAATATATAGGTTTAGAAAATTACCTCAAAGCTTTTTCAGACTCAGATTTTCTAATCATATTTAGAAATAATATTTTATGGATGTTATTTGTAACCTTTTTTACTGTGTCAATTGGTTTGCTCATTGCGGTATTAGCAGATCGAATCAAAAGAGAATCATTAGTAAAATCTTTAATTTTTATGCCTATGGCAATTTCTTCAGTTGGGGCTTCAATTATTTGGCGTTTTATTTATTATTTTCAACCAGCTGGACGTCAACAAATCGGTTTACTGAATGCTATATGGGTTAAACTTGGTTATCTTCCAGTTGCGTGGATTACTAAAAGAGAAGTGCCAATTCCTTTACTCACTAATTTATTTGGTAAAATCAATTTAAATTTCACTTTCCCATTAAATACATTTTTGCTTATTGTTATTATGATTTGGTTGCAAACTGGATTTGCAATGGTTGTTATATCTGCAGCTGTTAAAGGAGTACCTTCTGAATTATTAGAAGCTGCTCAAATTGATGGTGCTACCGAAAAACAAATATTTTTTAAGATCACAATTCCTTATATCAAAAGCACACTTCTTACAATCACAACAACGATTCTAATTCTAGTATTAAAAGTATTTGATATTGTTTATGTAATGACAAGTGGACAATTTGATACACAGGTGATTGCAAATGAAATGTACCTTCAAATGTTCAAATGGCGTGATTTTGGTATGGGAAGCACTTTAGCAGTTATTTTATTTATTGCAGTTACTCCCGTGATTGTGAATAATATCCGCAATTGGAATAAAGAAAGGAATCAAAGATGACAACCATTTCAAATAAAGGGCCAAAATTTGCGCGAATTCATTCCAATAATAGAAAATATATAAAATTCTTTAAAAATTCTTCTGTAATAATCATTTTAGTACTCATCGTTTTTTTGTGGACCTTGCCTTCTGTAGGGTTACTTATCAGCTCATTTCGACCAGCAGAAGCTATTCGTACAACTGGATGGTGGACAGTTTTTCAATCAATTTTTGATAGTTCCCAATGGACTTTAAATAACTATGATTTTGTTCTTACTGCTGACCGGATGGGAACTGCCTTTTTAAACAGTTTATTAGTGACTATTCCTGCGACAATTATTCCAATAACTATAGCAGCTTTTGCAGCATATGCTTTTGCATGGATGAAATTTCCTGGTCGAGATTTATTATTTAGTATTGTTGTGGGATTAATGGTAATTCCTTTGCAAATGGCATTTATCCCTTTGTTAAGGATTTACAGTAATCTAAACCTAAATGGCACATTCTTAGGGGTTTGGCTGGCACATACTGGGTTTGGTTTGCCACTCGCAATTTTTCTATTACATAACTATATTGCAGGCCTCCCAAAAGAATTGCTTGAATCTGCTTCCATTGATGGGGCTTCTCATTTTACAATCTTTGTTCGATTAATCTTTCCGCTGTCTGTTCCAGCAATCGCATCTTTCACAATATTCCAATTCTTATGGGTGTGGAACGATCTTCTGGTTGCATTGGTATTCTTGGGAACAGGACCAAATGTAACGATTGTGACATCTCGTCTTTCTGAAATGGTAGGGTCTCGTGGTCAAGATTGGCATGTGTTGACTGCTGGTGCTTTTATTAGTATGTTTTTACCATTGGTAGTCTTTTTCTCTCTACAACGTTATTTTGTTAGAGGTTTATTGGCGGGCTCAGTTAAAGGATAAAAATAAATATTTAAAAAATGATCTGAAAAAGCAACTTTTTGTGTTTGCTTTCTCTTTCTGCGCCTAGCACAAAATTAATAACAAATAATATGGAGTATAAATGAAAATCAAAACTTTTATATTTGATTTGGATGGTGTGATTACAAATACTGCTAAATATCATTACTTAGCATGGAAAAAAATAGCAGACGAGAATAATATTCCATTTGGAGAAAAGGAAAATGATGCACTTCGGGGTGTTTCTCGTCAAGAATCTTTAGAAATATTACTTGGTGAAAATATAAAAATGTATACAACAGATGATTTCAATCAAATGTTGATAAAAAAAAATAAGTATTATCAAACTTATCTCGAAGAAATATCTGAAAGTGATTTTCTCCTAGGGTCAAAAGAATTATTAATGGAATTAAAAAATTTAGGATTTAAAATCGCAATTGGCTCTTCAAGCAAAAACACAATGAAAGTATTGGAGCAACTTGGAATTTATGATTTTTTTGATGCCGTTTCAGATGGATTTAGCGTCATTCATAACAAGCCTGCACCAGATATATTTTTAGACGCAGCTCAAAAAACTCACTCTATCCCATCTCAATGTGTAGTTTTTGAGGATGCTAATGTTGGTGTTCAAGCTGCTATTGCGGCGAAAATGTTTGTGGTTGGAATTGGCCCAATTGAGAGGGTGGGGCAAGCAAATGTTATATTTCCTACTATGGCTAGCGTTGATCTTGAATATATTTATTCGGAATTTAAAAAACAACATAACTCTTAAAAATTTTCTCTATTTTGACAAACATAATTTAAGAAAGAAATTACAATGAAATTAAAAAATAATTTGCACACACAAACAGGCTGGGACATTTACGAAACTTCATTTAATCCTGATCAACTTGTCACAACAGGCAGTAATTTCATGATTGGGAATGGATATCTTGGTTATAGAGGAACACCTTCAGAGTGGGGAGCAGACAAATATGTCGCATGTATTGTTAGTGACACCTATGATGCTGCACAAGATAATTGGCGCGAACTTTGTAATGTGCCAAATGGCCTTTCAACAAAACTATTTATAGATAATCAAATGCTTTCACTAGACGATCAAAACACAGAACATTATCGAAGAAGTCTTAATTTGAAATATGGTATTTTTGAAAGGGAACAAACATGGAAGTCGAAAACTGGTAAAAAAGTACATATAAAAGTAGAGAAATTTGCAAGCTTATCAAATGTCCATTTAATAGCAATGAAATATGAGATACGTGTAGAAGAACCCATAACAATAAAGTTAATTACAGGAATAGACGGAATTGTATGGGATTTAAAAGGAAAACATCTTCACAATTCTGTTTCTGAAGTATTGAGAGATATTTTACTTAATACTACTTATACAAAAGAACAAAATATTCAGATAAATGTAGGTGAATCAATTAATTGGATTGGAATCGATGATCTTAAAGAAAATATTTTTCAAACTTCAGAATCAATTTATCGAGAATTTATATTAGAACTTAATCCAAATAAGTCTATTACGTTAGAAAAATATGTAATTATTTATCATAGTAATGATCTTTCAAATCCTAAAGAACAAACAATAAATGATTTAGAACAAGAACGAATTATCGGTTATCAATCTTTAAAAAATGAACACCAAGCTGTGTGGGATAAATTATGGGAAGATAGTTATATTGAAATTATTGGAAATCTTGAAGATCAAACCCTTGTAAATTTTAATCTATATCACAATTTTATTGCAACACCTATGCATGCAGAATTACCAATCGGCGCAAGAGGGCTTTCTACACAAGTATATCAAGGAGCAGCTTTTTGGGATCAAGAAATTTTCAATCTTCCTATGTATATTTATACCCAACCACAAATTGCAAAAAAAATTCTTAAGTATCGATTTAATACATTACCAGGTGCTCAAAAAAAAGCTCAAGAACTTGGTTATAAAGGAGCTTTTTATGCATGGACTAGTGGAAAAACAGGGGAAGAGCTTTTTCCTGATTATTTTTTTAAGGATTTAATTAGCGGTCGAAAAGTCAGAAATCATTTTAATGATTGGCAAATTCATATATCTTCCGATATAGCATATGCTGTTTGGCAATATTATCAAGCAACTCATGATTGGGATTTTGTTCTTAATTATGGGGCAGAAATAATATTTGAAGTTGCAAAATTTTTAGGTTCACATGTTTATTTTAAAAAAGACAAAGATCGATATGAATTTATTCGACTCCTTGGTCCTGATGAATATCATGAAAATGTTGACAATAACGTCTTTACAAATTATCTTGCACATTTTACTTTTCAAAAGGCTTTAGTAATTTATGTAAAAATGCAAGTGAACTATACAATGCAATTGAACAATCTCTTTGCAAAACTTTCTATAAACCAGAAAGATATTGAATATTGGCGTGAAATACAAGAAAAACTATATCTTCCAAAGCCAGATGAAAAGAGTAAATTAATTGAACAATTTGATGGTTACTTTAAACTAGAAGACATAATCCCTTTAGAGTTGAGTAAACGTTTGATTAATCCGGATGAATATTGGGGTTGGCCAAACGGAATTGCTGTCGAAACTCAAGTCTTAAAACAAGCTGATGTTTTGCAAACCTTTGCTGTATTAAAAAATTTTCCAAAAGAAGTCATTCAATCGAATTATGATTATTATGAACCTAGAACTGAACATGGTTCATCTCTTAGCCCATCTGTGCATGCTCAAGTCGCTTGTCAGGCAGGATATCCTGATAAAGCATATCAATACTTTCAAGAGGCAGTTTCGATTGATATGTATAATGCAAGTAAAAAATATTTAAGTGGAGGTTCTTTTTTAGGAGGAATTCACACAGCTGCTTGTGGTGCGACTTGGTTGATGATCATTCAAGGATTTGCTGGATTTTATATTGATAATGATGATAATTTAATTTTCAATCCTTGTTTGCCTATTTCATGGGAAAGTATTAGCTTTTGTTTACAAGTAAGGAAAAATAAATTAGAAATCACAATAAATCAAGAGAAATTAATCATTATTTCAAATAAGGAAAATAAAAGCTACTTAAAAATAATAATTAATAAAGAGCATTTACATATTAAGCCAGGAGAAAAAATAAGAACTTTCTATCAAAAAAAATAATTAAATTGGATCTAAGATTCTGTCTTAATGAATGGTTTGTAGGATAATTTATAAACTTTCATTTTCTTTTTCTTTGATTTACTTATATTTCTTATATCTAATTATATATTATATACAATATTATAATAGTTATATTATATATATATAAAAAAAAGAGTGAATTGAATAATCAATTTACTCTTTTTTATAAAATTTATTCGCCTAATAACATCATCATTGTATAAGAAGTGAGCTGCCCTACTGAATAAATATTTTTCTCAATAGGTTTCTTCAACAAAATATCAGGTAAATTATTTTCACTAGCCCCCAACCAATCAATCAACACTGCATTCACATCTGCATCTTTAAACGGTAGTTGATCACTTACACCTTGAAATTGAGAATCTTGAATTGTATTTGCACCTAAGCCCCAATAAACTAATGTGTTATTTAATTGAATTTTTAATCGAACTCCCATTGCTTCTGCTCCACGCGTTAACCCTAACAAAATAGAAGCATTCTGTTGCCAATCTCCAAATGCTTCAAGATAATATCCATCACCATAAGCAACAGAATCTAATTGGATCATACCTTTTATATTATCTATTGGAAAAATTGGATTTATTAAATAGTATTCTGAACCTAACTGCCCTAATTCTTGCGCATCCCACGCGACGACCAAAACGGAAGCACCAGGATGGTAATCATTATCTTTCCACGATTGAAAAATTTCTAACATCGTTGCAATGCCAGATGCATTATCATTCCAACCTGAATAGACTAAACCATCCGGATCATTCCCCACAAAGTCATAATGAGCACTTAATAAATAAATTTCATTTTTTCTGTTTAGATCAGTTCCTGGAATAAATCCAATCACATTTTGAGCTATTCGTTTTTCTGGTTTAGCAATATTAGTATTAATATGAACAATCTTTTTAGTTGGTAGAGTTAAGGATGAGTTATTTAAATCAATCCTTGTTGTGTCTGTATATTCTAATAATTTTGAATATCCAGCTGAAGTAATCTCAAACACAGGAGTTGGATTATTTTCATTCCAATAATAATTTATTGGCATTTTTGCATAAATTTCTTCTTTTTTACTCTTATCAGACACTAAGAATAGTGCTGCAGCATTATTATCATTTGCTCTTTTTATATCATTTTCAAATGTTTCTTCTCGATAAGTACTTACTAATATTTTTCCTTCAAAAGCTGGTGAAGAATAATCTTTATCTAAGAGATAGATCACTTCTCCTTCTATCGGAGTTAACACATTTTCATTTAAGTTTAAGTAAGTAAAGTGATCTCGATAATCTAAAAATCCTATTGTTTCTTTAGTGAAAAGATCAGAGATAGATATAGTTGGTATTGCTAATTGTTCAAAATATTGAATTTCAAAAGGTTGGAGATACATATAATTACCATTTACTGGCTGTAAGCCTAGATCAGAAAATTGTTTTGCAATATATTCTGCAACTTGCAAGTTTTCATCACTACCCGCTTGTCTACCTTGCGTATTTTCATCAGATAAATAATTCATAATATCTAAAACATTATCAACATCAAAACTATTTGCAATGGAAAGAGTTCGATCTGTTCCATTACCCAGCACTAATCTAGTTTGCCATTCTGAATCAAATTTTGGTAATGAATATCTCAATTCATTTTCAAAAAATGAGTCTACTGTCTCCCCTTCAATAATTGAGTCAATGATCTTAATCAGCTCATCATGTCCAAACTTCTCAACAAAAAATTGAATTGTGTCAAATGCTTCGAATCTTAGGCTCTTTTGCAAATATTTATCATCTTGATAAATAGGATCTTGATAAGTTGAGATATTTTGTAAACGATCGTGATTATAGTCAGAGAAAACACGGAATAAAATAGTATTAATCTGTTTTTCAGTTACTCCATTATCAATCATATTACTAAAATATATGGATGATCCTTTGCGAAGCCATTGGTTCTCTACTCCCTTTTCCGCTAAAAGATTTTCAGTGATTCCTTGTAATAATATAGAATGTTTGAAATCAAAATCATCTTCCTCAAGTGTTAAAATTCTAATGCTTTGATCTTTTTCTGTATATAAATATGTTTCAGTACCAAAATCATATGGCATAAATTCTAAAATAGCTTTTTCATCATTATATAATCGAATTGTTTGTTTGTTTTCCGGCATATAATTAATTAAGTTTGTAGCTAATTCATTGATAGATTCTGCATATTCAATTGCATCTTTTGCTTCTTGGTAAAGACCAGATTGATACTGAACAATAAAATTCTCAGATTCCAGTTTATAAAACGCTAATGAATCTGCAATTAGTTTGTTGTTTTCTGTAAAACGAAAATAAAAATATTCTTTATCTGTTCTTTGATCTTTATTACTTTCATCATTGTTATATTTAATTATTGTATTTGTCTCTACCAATATTCCATTAGCAACATAATCGATAATTTGATAATCATATGAAATGTCATAATAATCATATTTATTCAATGACTCATACCAAATAATATTTTCATTTAAAAAAGTTTTATTATCTGAATTAATGGTTTTTAGATAATCATCTAAATTATGATTTTTAAGCGCCTTTTCTCGACTGTAAAAAATATCTGCAAGATCAGATTCATTATTCTGAATTCTATCTTGCCAAAGATCTCTCCAGACAAATTGAAGATTGTCCTTTAGTCCTAATTCATTTTTTACAAATTGATCCCATCCTTGATCAGAGCATTTTTGCTGAGAGAAACAAGTTAACGAATACTCATGAATCATTCTTTGAATTCCATCCCACCCTACAACACTCTTTAAATATTGAAAAGTTCCTATTGGATTATAATCATCAGGTATTCGACTCAAGTCTTTATCTACATATATTGCACGATTGAATTGTTCAATTATATTGCTATACCAAGGATATTCTGCTTTATAATTTGCTTGCAATTCAATTTGAATATTAGGCTTAATATCATTTGCAATAAAATTATTTTGGAAAATTATATGAGAAATAATTTCCAGCAGTCTTTTATCTGATAACACCCAATCAAAAGAATTTAAGGAACGGAAAAATGTTGGTTCATAATCAGCATTAATTCCACTTAATTGAATTTGATTTTGATGAGCGATTATAGTTCTCTCATCAAATAAAGGTCCAAAATCTAGCAATGTTGGATTTAATATATCTGTATCATCACCCGCAGTAATGTTAATTTCGTAAGTATCATATGTTCCAAGTGCATAATCAAACTCAATTTTATGAATATAATTATTAAAAGATTCTGATACTCTTTGAAGATCCCACGAAAGATTAGTATAGGAATTAATAATTAAAGACTCATCTTCGGAGATATATTGATATGGCAAATATGGTCCTTGCCACTTCCAAGTGTCATTATCTAAGATAAATTTTATTCTAGAATCAGATTCTTTTACTTCTTTGCTAATCGATACTTCATTTTTAGATAATTGTCTGCTCAAATGTAAATCTGCAACAAGGTAATCATCAATTAATTCAACATTTTCAACAGAAATATCAAGCGCTCTAATAATATTATCTTGTTCATTCGTTTTAGCTGCATTAAACCAATCTTGTAAAAACGGATTATCGAGATCAATATATTTATTAAATTCTTCACTATTTTGATTTACTGCTGCTCTGCTTATTTGATTAACTATAGTTTGAATTTCCAATCTTAATTCAATATTTTCGATAATTGTTTCAAAAAGAGCTTTTGATTGAATTTCTAAAGCATCATACGAAATCAAGTCTATGTTGTCATCCAAGAAATTATTACTTAAATAACCGGAGTCTGAATTTATAAACGCAATTAAGTTTGCTGGATAATCTTGTGCTTTTATTCTTTCATTCAAGATTGAATTACATGTTTGAAATTCCCATTCATTAGTTTGAGCAACCTGAGATAAACTTGAATTATAACGAGATCCATCAGAGCAAATAACAGTTGAATTTTTTCCCATCCCATCTATAAATAAAAATGATTCGATCTGATCTTTTCCTATCATTTTTTGGTTTGTTAATTCATAGAGACCATAGTTTTGTCCAGGACCAAAATTTGCATCTGTAAATGCAATTAACACATTTTGATTAGGAATATATCCAGAATTTTGCCAAACCCTTAACATCTCAAGAATAAAAGCAGTATTTGTTAAAGAATGGGAAACACTATTTGTAATTTCTCCTAAGCCATTTATAGAAACAGCTATGATGTGAGTAGTATTAATTTTAATATCTCCCCTACCAGGAATAAATGCATATACATTTTTCCCAATACAATCAACATTACATTCCTGATTCTCATTTGTAAAATCAAATGATAAATCTGCATAAACATTTAATGTTTGAGATTCTTGATAAAGATCTAAATCAATTGGTTTTAAACCTGTTAAATCTAATAAATCTTGTGCTAATTGATTAAAAACTTGCACAACTGGAAGCCCAATTGGCACCCAATCTGATTGAAAAGCAATTCCATTATCAGGTTTTTGATCACCTATAGATATAAGCAATAAAGCTGCAGCTCCATGTTCTAACGCGTATCTTGCAGAATTTGTTGGATCCTCGTATTTACATAAAATAACTTTATCCAAAACGTTGATATCGTCAAAATCATCATGATGACAATAATTTAGATAAATTACTTCACTTGATGCAATACCTTCATCCGAATAACTTCCTGACAAATAACTAAAATCTTGATTTAAAGTATATTCTTTAGTAGAACCATCCATAAATGTTAATTTAAAAAATGAAGATGTTAAGTATTTTGGGTATGAAAATTTAAACTCATGAATATAAGATAGTTCTTCAAAAGAATTAATGTTTATACTTTTTAATTCATTAACTAATTGATCAATAAAAAGACTTGATCCCTCAGAGCCAGGATTTCTTCCATTATATTCATCTGAAATCCATGCATTTATATTATTCTTTATATTTTCAATTGAAATCTGATTTATCAGTTCTTTTCGTTGAATATAGTTAAACTCATTAGTCACAGAAACAATTGATGAATTTTTTGATGATGTATCCAAATTAGTAGTTGAGGATAATAATTCTTCAATTGGTTTTATTTCATTATAAACTTCGAATGGAATTGTTATTTTTCTTTCTTCTAAATTACGATTCCATTTCACAAATCCAACTGATATTCCTGTTGCTATTACGGTTAATATCAAAATCGGGTAAATTGATGGAATTTTGTTTGTAAATGGTACAAGGTGTTTTTCAAACCAATTTAATTGCCTTTTTTCTGATCCTTGATCAATTTTTATTGGTTGAATTTTTCCATATGTAATACATCGCCAAGCCCATTCAAAGGGACCAAACCGAAATCTTGAAAGCCAAAAAGAAGAAAAAATTAATAAGAAAAGATAGTATCCTATACCAATAAAGAAAACTGCCGCTGGCCCTAATTCTCCATACCAGCTCAATCCATAATGCGCTGATAAAAACGTAAAAACAATTGAATGGGTTAAATAAACAGTAAACGCCATTTTCCCCATAGGTGCTAAATAAGAAAGTCTATTTTGCCATTTATTCTTATCAAAAGCTGAAAAAGTCAGTAGATAGTAAATTACACCAGCTATTAATATGCCTATTAAGATTTTATAAACATCATTTTTCCAATCATATACACTGAATGAAATGATATTTTTATAATGTAAATAGAAATTCAATAATAAAAAGACAATCAAAAAGAACATAAAGTTTTTTGCGTGCTTTTTATTATTGTAAATTTTAAGCGCAGCTTTTCCATATCCTGCTTTTTTATGAGTTAATAAAATAAAAGAAGAAATATACATCTGAGAGAAAGCTAAGGCACCAAACCGAGTACCTATATAAAACATTTCTTTTCTCGACATTCCCAAAATCGTCACTGTTGAATGTAATCTAGAAACTGTAAAAATATAATTCATTGGAATACCAATGATTAATCCAATCCAAAATATTGTTCTATAAATTTTGAAGTTCTTTTGATAATTAGAATAAAAATTAATTCTACCTGCTAAAAATCCAAAAATAAACAAATGGAATGTTGCTCTAGATGTATAAAAAAGAGAAGGAATAAGTTGAGGTAATGTTTTTATTCTTTCACCAACCATCTGTAAATATGATTCTTGTAGCAAATCTGGAGCTCCATGCTCTAAATTATAGAATTTCGAAAAGAAATCAGAAGAAATGCTATATAATGTTTCTTTAAATGGATAAAGATCAATTTGTACAATTAATCCTTGAATAAAAAATAAAATCCCTAAAAATAATAAAAAGAAATTAATTAAATTCTTCGATGATTTTTCACTTAATTTTGATTTTGATATAAGAAACTTTTCAATCAAATCTGTAAAAATAATTATGCCTAAAAGCCCTAACCCCATAAGTGCATAATCTGTGAGAATATCCCCTGCCCAAATAAAATAACGATGTATTAAACCAAAAATCAGTAAGGCTATCATTCTTCTTAAAAAGTAAGGAGAAAATGACTCATTTTTCACTTTACATCTTCGCCATTGAATTGCTGCTCCCCAGCCAAACATAAATGAAAAAAGTGTATAGAATTTAGTTTGAAGGAAAAATTGTTGGATAAATTGAAACACATTATCAAATGTACTATATGCATCTAAATTTACATCTTGCACACCTAAAATTCCAGGAATATTGCATAGTAAAACACCAAAAAAGGCAAATCCACGAATCATATCCATAAAATCTAATCGTTCAGATTTTTTGCTAGGTGTAATAGAGTAACTTTTATTCGGTATTGATTTTTCCATAATTAACTCACAAATTTAATTATTGTTCGATATGATATTCTTCACTTTCGACTATATAAACAAATTTCGATTGAACCCAACCTTTAATATTTTCATCTTGCAAATAAATTTGATACCATGAAATTTCTTCATTTTTTATTGAATCTAGGACTTCAACAATATCTTGATCATTTAAGACATATAACACATTTGCATTTTTGCTTGGTTGACTATGAACTGTTACAACATCACTTTTTTGTTGCACCACTCCTTCAATTATAGGCGGTAATGTGTTTTCATCTTTTATCAATAATAACCTGTATCCAATAAATAAAGATAAAAAAATAAAAAATAATATAAAATAAAACAAGAGAGTAGATTGTTTCTTTTTCATATGTTCATCCTAAAAATCGTCCAAGCGAGCCATTCTAGATAGAATAAAAGTTACTATCTTACCATATTGCTCTAATTTAACTTCTTCGATTTTATCTATTGTATCTGCTGTAGGATCTGTTTCTATTGAATCATTCCAGCGTAAAGTAATAGTATTTAAATCTGAAACATTTAATTCATTTTTATAATTGTCATTTGATGAAAGATCTTCGATTTCAATATTTTTAAATGTTTTTAAAATTTTTTCTGTTAATTCAGGATAGTCACTAGTTATTTGTAATTTATCACCACCTGCTCCAGCATAATCTAAATCTAATACTATTGTTGGATAAACATGAGAACTCATAAGCGGTGTAAGTAAATACCGAAAATTATTAGGATCTTCCATAAATTCATTTTTAATTTGACCGTCTAATTGAGAATCTCCCCAAGCTATAAAAAGGATTGACCTTCTTGGATCAAGTTTTTTTTCTTTCCATAAATCTGAAATTTCCAAAATTGTAGCAACACCTGAAGCATTATGATTTAAGTTATTATAAATTGTTCCATCTGGATCTCTCCCTAATCCATCATAAGAAGTATTTACAATAATTAATTGATCATATATATTTAAATCTTGTCCCATATAATAACCCATGACTATTGGAACTTGTACTTCTTGAGGTTCTGAAAGTTGTATAGATATTTTTGCTTTAGTAGAGAGATTAATAGAAAACCAACCAAGTCCTGTTTTTGTAGAATTATCTTGGTTAAATAAGTCTGAGAGAGTTAGTTGATCTGATTCTATAATTTTTGCAGCAACGTTTGGTCTCACTTTTAGAATTGGAATTTGAGGATTCCTTAAATAGGTTTGAAAATCTGAATCAACACGGTATTGAGACCTAATATCATCTCTTTGATCACCTGAAATAATTATGACTGCTTGAGCTCCTCTAATTTGAGCTTCTTCCAAAAATCGATCTGGTAAGTTACTTTCTAAGACAACCACTATTTTTTCTCTTAAATCCAAATCAGCAAAGATTAGAGCATTATCTGCATTGAATTCAGAATTGAAGCCAAAGAAAACCATATCAGCAAACGCATCTCCTGAACCACCATGACTTTCAGTAACAAACCCAAAATCAATTTGATGATGATATGATGCTAATTCTTCACCTGTATTTGAATAAATTTTTAAAATTGGTTGCTCATTTAAATCAACAATTTTTGTATCTATATCCATTTGATATTGGTTTTTAGAATAACCAGGATCTAACTCATTTTCTTTGAAGAGTGAAGCAATATAGCCGGCAGCTACAAATCCATCCTGAGTCCCTGCCCTTCTGCCATTCATAGAATTCATATCTTCAAGAAATGAATATGCTTCTGATGAATCATATTCATTTGCAATTTCTTTAATCCATGGTTCTGCACCTGTTGTATTAACTACATAAACAGTTGCTAAAGCTATTCCGACTAATACATAGATCATTTTTTTGCTTAGGAGAAATGATGTATTGATACTATAATGATCCATAATATTCCGCAGGCCCTCTCCCAATGAGGTAAAACCAAGTACTGAAATTGCAAAAGCGGAAGCTGATGGCATAATAATATATGGCCTTGATCTTAACCATCGGAATCCCTCTGCTAACATAGCCCCCCATTCCGCTTCTTCAACCATTGTAATTGTTTCTGTTCTACCAATTTCTTGAATAAGCATCGCCTCATAACCACCACCCACATACACTCCAAGAAATGCCAATTCACCTAATAACATTAATACAGCACCCATTTCAAGAAACATAACAACAAAGAGCCTAGGAAGAATATTTGGTAAAATGTGTCTAATAGCAATTTCTTCATCTCTAAGGCCGATAGATTTTGCGCCTTCAATAAAAACCGCATCTTTTAATACTAAAAATTCACTTCTTACAAATTGAGCAATTTCTGTCCAGCCTGTTATTGATAATGCAACAATAAAAACAATCAACCCTCGTGAAATATCAAGCGCATAAATCAAAATCATACTAATTAATAATGTTGGAATTGCTGATAAAACACCGATTGAACCCATTACTAATTTATCTAACAATGAATCTTTTTTAAATCCAGCAAGCCCACCTAAAACCACACCAATTAAAATTCTTGAAAGAGTTATAAAAAGACAAGCAATTAGAGTATTCCTTGCCCCAAATAAAAGCATACTAAACAGATCAGCACCATATTGATTTGTTCCAAAATAATATTCTTTACTTGGATAAAAAGGCGGCTGAATATACTCCTCCGATTCTGCATCATAATGAGGGAGAACATTTGGACCGGTAATATATGGGTTTTGCGTTGCAAAAGATGGACCCAAAATAATTAAAAAGATAAGGAAAATAACAATAATTGAACCTAACATTAAAGGAAAATTTGTTAGTATTTCTTTCCAAGTTAGTTTGGATCGCAAACCACCAGGAGCTTGATATTTTTCATCTTCAATATTTTGTTGATCTTGAGAATTCAAATTTTGTAAATTCGATTTTGGATTTAAAACAAATCCTGTTATTTTTTTAAGAAGCTCCATTTGACTTCTCCTCTCTCATCCTTGGATCAACGATTCTATATAATAGATCTAAGAGCAAGTTCAATAATAATATTGATAATCCTATAGAAAGCCCCAGCAGAGCAACATAATAATCTTTATCATCTTTAATTGCATTAAGCATTTCATACCCTACTCCTTGCCAAGAAAAAAAGTATTCAACAACTGGCAAAGAACTTAAAGAAAATCGAAGTGATACTCCAATTGCTGTAAACAAAGGTACAAAAATATTTTTTAAAGCATGAATAAAAATTGTTCTTTTTTGTGTTAGTCCTTTTGCATAAGCAGTTCGAATATAATCTTGATTCATAATATCTCTCAAGCTATTATTCATTGCTCGAATTAAATAAGCAATTGGTCTTGCAGACAGGACAAGAACAGGAAGCGTCAAATGGCGATAATCCCAACCAACACCCATTAAACTAAAAACGCGGTGCCCCAATAATTTAGTAAGTGATAATGATCCTTGTTGGAATAAAATACCTGCAAAAAAAGAAGGCATTGCAATTCCAAAAATAGTAAGCCCAACTAGTAAACCCGCAACCCATTTTTTCTTACTAACAGCTGCTATAATTCCTCCACCAAAACCTATTAAAATGGAAAACCCCATTGTAATCGCAAGAAGACCAAAACTATTCATATAAGCATCTTTCAAAAGATCTTTTGCAGGAACAAATCCACTTCCTTTACTAATATCACTTAAATCATTAGTTACAATATCTTTTAATAATGATATAGTCTGGTTCCAAGCTTTAATACTATTTCGAATAAAATCAATATCAATTTTGCCAGGTGTATCCATCATATTCATTCCTAAGAATATAAAAAAAACAACGACAAAAGATATAGCAAGAATATATAAAATTCTTTGAATAAAAAACTCTTTCATTAATCTCCAGTAAAAAATTGATATAGAAATTATAGTCGAAAATAAAATAAATGTTTATTATTCTAAAGATAATATGTTAGTATACTTATATAGAATTATCTTAGAAAGATTTGGTATATGAAGAAAATTTTAATGATAGGGAACACTGATTACAGTATATATATTTACCGTAAAGAGCTTGTTCAAAGTCTTATATCAAAAGGTTATAAAGTGATTATATCATCACCAAATGGCGATCGAGTTCCTTTATTAAAAAAGATGGGATGTGAATTTATTGAAACCAATGTTTCTTCATATAGTATAAATCCCCTTAATGAAATTAAATTATTGATTAACTATATTGGAATTATAAAAGAAAACAAACCCGATGTAATTTTAACCTATACTATCAAACCAAATGTTTATGGAGGTTTTGCAAGTAAAATTACAAAAACTCCATATATAAGTAATATTACAGGATTAGGGTCAGCAATTGAAAATGGTGGCTTTCTTAAATTAATATCTATATTATTATTAAAAATAAGTTTAAGTAAAGCTAAAGTTATTTTCTTTCAGAATGAATCAGATAAGGTGTTTCTAAATAAAAAGCAAATAGGATTAGACAACGGAATTCTAATACCTGGTTCAGGTGTAAATCTTATCGAACATCAATTTGAAGATTACCCAACAGAAAGCAACCCGCTTCAATTTAGTTTTATCTCAAGATTAAAAAAAGAAAAAGGACTTGAACTTTTTATTGAAGCAGCGAAATATTTCACTAAAAAACATTCGGATATAATATTTAATATTGCTGGTTTTGCAGGTGATGAAAAATACCATGGTATATTGTTAGATCTACACGAAAAAAGAATAATAAATTATTGGGGTAAATTATTAAACGTGCATAACTTAATTAAACAATCACACTGTATAGTTCATCCAACATATTATCCTGAAGGAATGTCTAATATTTTATTGGAAGGAGCTGCAACGGGTAGACCTTTAATCTCTACAAATCAACCTGGATGTGCTGAAATAATTGATGATGGCGTTAATGGTTTTTTGATAAAGAAGAACGATCTAAATGATTTAATTCAAAAAATTGAACTTTTTATTAAACTTGACTATGATCAAAAAGTGGAGATGGGGAAAGTGGGTAGAATAAAAATAGAGAAAGAGTTTAGTAGAGAAATAATAACAAATTTGTATGTTAAGTACATTGAAAATTATTCTACTATCTAATTTTATTAACAAAGGCATTCTATTAATTTCTCCTATGTTATAATTTAAATTAAAAAAATATACTGAATAGGTTGTTATGAAAATATATTTGATTTCTGGTGGTGCTGGTTTTATTGGTTCTAACTATATACATTATTTGTTTAATAAATATATGGATAATATTTTTATTATAAATATAGATAAATTAACTTATGCTGGAAATTTAGGGAACCTAAAAGGATTAGAAATCAGAAAAAATTATAAATTTGTTCATGGAGATATTTGTGACTCTAGTTTAATAAATAATATTTTTAATATTTACAACATTGATTATGTTGTCAATTTCGCAGCAGAAAGTCATGTTGATAGAAGCATTAAAGATGCAGAAGTTTTTATCAAAACCAATGTATTAGGAACACAAGTGTTATTAAATGCTGCAAAACAAACATGGGAAAAAGATAACTCTTTTAGTAATGGGAAAAAATTTCTTCAAATTTCAACTGATGAAGTATATGGTAGTTTGTCAGAAACTGGGTTATTCACTGAAAACACTCCTTTAGACCCACATAGCCCTTATTCAGCTAGTAAAGCTTCTGCAGATTTATTAGTAAAATCTTTTTTCGACACCTTCAATTTTCCAATTAATATAACAAGATGCTCAAATAACTATGGAGAATATCAATTTCCAGAGAAATTAATTCCCTTAATTATAAATAATGCAATCAATTATAAAAAATTACCTATCTATGGAGATGGAAAACAAATAAGGGATTGGTTATATGTAAAAGATCATTTGGAAGCTATAGAACTTGTTCTTAGAAATGGGAAAATTGGAGAAGTATATAATATTGGAGGAAATAACGAAAAAGAAAATATATTTCTTGTCAAAAAAATAATTCAGGTTTTACAAGATGAGGTAAATGATAAAAATATTTCTAATAAACTTATTGAATATGTCAATGATCGTTTAGGACATGATCGAAGATATGCAATTGATGCAAGTAAAATTAAAAATGATTTGGGATGGATTCCAAAAGTTCCCTTCGAAGAGGGAATTCGATTAACTATACATTGGTATCTAAAAAATAAACAGTGGCTAAATGAAATAACAACTGGAGAATATATGGAATATTATTCGTCAATGTACGGAGAGAAAAAATGAAAGGAATAATTTTAGCAGGTGGCGCAGGGACAAGATTACATCCTATCACTTTATCGGTATCAAAACAGATTCTTCCAGTTTATGATAAACCAATGATATATTATCCACTTTCTGTATTGATGCTTTCGGGCATTCAAGAAATATTAGTTATTTCAACTCCAAGAGATATTGACTTATATAAAGAATTACTTAATGATGGACAACAATTAGGAATATCAATTTCATATGCTACTCAAAATCATCCAAATGGTTTAGCAGAAGCCTTTCTGATAGGTGAAAAATTTATAGCAAATGATAGAGTTGTTTTAATTCTTGGTGATAATATTTTTTTTGGTTCAGGATTTGTAGATAAATTAAGAAATGCTGCAAACAATATTAATTATGCAACAATATTTGGATATCAAGTGCGAGATCCTCAAAGATATGGCGTTGTTGAATTTGACAAAAATCTTAAAGTTGTAAGCATTGAAGAAAAACCTGTTCACCCTAAAAGTGATTATGCAGTTCCTGGTTTATATTTTTATGATAATGATGTAGTTAAATTAGCAAAAAGCATAAAACCATCATCTCGTGGTGAATTAGAAATAACTACTTTAAATAATATCTATTTACAACAAGGTAAATTAAAAGTCGAATTACTTAGCCGTGGTATTGCTTGGATGGATACAGGGACTCACGATAGTTTGCTTGATGCAAGTAATTTTGTTCATGCAATACAAAAAAGACAATCAAAATATGTAGCATGTATTGAAGAAATTGCATATAGAATGAATTACATATCAAAGAATCAATTATTAAAACTTGCTGAATTATATAATAAAAATGAATACGGTAAATATCTGATTAATATTTCAGAAACAGAATAAACTCATTTATTTTTTTATAAAATATACTATTTGTTTCTTTATTAACTCTTTTTCTTCATTGTTTAATATAAAAAACCAACAAACAAAAATATAAATAATTAAAATAATAAAGACCTTTATAATAAAAAAATCATAAGAATTTGTTGGAATATAAGATATCAGTACCTTACTAATAAAGAAAATTGATATAAAAGGAATAAGGAAAGAAATAAGGGTTTTATTGTAAAACTCATATGTATTTAATTTCAATATTTTTTTATAAATTATATTTAAATATAAAACTCTACCTATAATATTACCAAATAACAACCCTATAGAAGCACCAATAGCACCGTAATTTGGAGATAGAAATAATGCTATTACTATACTAACTATTGTTTTAATAATTTCTCCAATAGCGATGTGTTTTACCAAATTTTTAGAATATAGTGCTGTATTGGCAATACTTTGGGAATATACAAATAAAGTAGGAATAATTAAGAATAAAGCAACCAAATAAGATTTTTGAAAGTTCAAATCTTTCATCCAAATTCCAATAAATTCTTTTCCTACTAAACTGAATCCAATTAATATTAAACCTAAAATTAAAAATTGTATCCTCCCAATTTTAATATATAAATTTTGTAATCTTTTTTCATCTTTATTCCTATAAATAATATTTGTAACTTTTGGTAGGAATAAACCACTTAATGCATTTGCAATAGAGTATGAATATCCATAAAATGTAGCTCCAATTGAATATATTGAGATTTCATATGCCCCAGAAGAAATACCGAGAATAGTTGGTGAAAATGATTCTGCTAAATTTCCTATTAAAGAAATAATAAATGCCCAAAATGAAAAAAATAAAGTGTTTTTTAATAGCTTTTGATTTTTATATTTGAAATTTATTTTTGAACTTGATTTTCTTCGAACAAAAATAATCTTAAGTAATGTCACAAATATTCCACTAACTGCATTTATTATTACTAAAGCAAAAAGTTTATAACCTAAAAACAAGAATATAACCATTAAGAGAATTGTGAGAATTTTTTGAATAAAGGTAAATAATTTTAATTCAAAAAAATATTCATTTGCTGTCAAAATTCCATCTAGTGGCTTAAAAGGGAATATTAGTAATGAATAAAAACCTAAGATAATATAAATGGTTTTAAATTTTTCAATTTCTGCAGGTGAAAATTTCAAGAAAAAAACATCAATAAAAAAATATATAATAACTATAATGATAAAAATAGCTATTGATATATAAAAAAACAATCGATATATCATTCCTAAAAAATTAGCAATATCTTCTTTATTATCCTCGGCATTATATTTTGATAAAAAACGAGATACAGCTGAACTTAACCCAAAATCCATAGTTAAATAAGAAATAATTGATAGGGCAAGTGAAAACAAACCATAATCATTTTGCCCAATTTCTCTAATCATCCAAGGTGTATATATAATTCCTGCAATAATACTTATCCCTATAGAAAAATAAGATATTAATGCACCTTTTTTGATATTTTTATTTGAGTTCAATGTTTTTCCTTAATTTATAATAATTTTACAAATATAATCTACATCTTTTTTTCTTAAATATGTATGTAATGGTAAAACTAAAATATTTTTTGAAACATAATCTGCCACTGGAGTGTTTTCATATATTTCATTAGATAGTATAGTACTCGTTAACGGATAAAAATATTTTCTTGCATTAATTTGATTATTTTTTAATTTATTAAATATTTCATCTCTTGTATATTTATATTTATTTATTAGAATTGGAAAATATGAATAATTACTTTGAGTATTGCTATTAATTATCGGAAGTTTTACACCATCAATATCTTTTAGATTTTCTATATATCGATAAAAAAGTTTTTTTCTTTTCAGTATATTTTTTTCTATAAATTCTAAATTACAAATACCCATAGCAGCTTGAAATTCATTCATTTTTGCATTAGTGCCAACTTCTTTGAAAATTTCTTTATTAGAAATACCAAAATTTCTTAATAAAGATAATTTTTGGATCAGTTCATTATCATCTGTTGTGATTATTCCACCTTCAATTGAATTATATACTTTAGTAGCATGGAGACTAAACATACTTGCATCACCAAAATTACCAATTGCTTTTGATTTATATTTAATACCAAAAGCATGAGCAGCATCATAGATTACTTTTAAATTATTTTTTTTAGCGATTTTTTCAATTTCTTCAACATTTGCAATATTTCCGTAAATATGAACTGGAATTATAGCTGATGTTTTATCTGTGATTAATTTTTCAATTTGATTTGTATCAATTGTAAAATCATTAATATTAATATCACAAAAAATTGGTTTTATATTATTACGAAGTATGGCATTTGTTGTTGAAATAAAGGTAAATGGTGTAGTAATTATTTCACCTTTTAAATCCAGTGCATTTATTACAATTTCTAATGCTTGATGTCCATTTACAAATAATTCTAAATCTTTAATTTCCAAATAATTTTTTAAATCTTTTTTTAATTTTTTATATTTTGGACCATCATTTGTTAACCAACCAGTCTTCCAGATATGATGAATTTCAAAAATATATCTAAAAAAAGGGGGCAAAAAAGGTTTTGAGACTACAATTTCATTTTTTTTCATTATTTATTTCACTCAAAAATTGTTTTTCTAAATCTAGAATATTTTTTTTTCTATTTTTTATCTTTTTTGCAGGAATTCCAGCATTAACACTCCAAGGTTCAGAATCTCTCACAATCAATGACATTGCCCCAAAAGAACTGCCTTCTGCTAAAATTATATTTGGTAAAATTACACAATTTGTTCCTACAATAACATGTTTATTTAATACTACTTTCCCTTTTTGGATTGACTTATATTTTTCTGGAATAGTTGGGTTCGTTAAGGATTCTCCTGAATAATCATCTGTTGATGAATATATTGAAACTCTTGATGAAAGCCCACTAAAATCTCCCAAAAAAATACCTTCATTGCCTCCATAACAAGCAGAAAAGCTAGCTATATGTACAAAATTACCTATATTAATAACTCCACTTAAAATACAAAAATCGTCAATCCGAACATTATTTCCAATTAAAATTCTTTCAGGTGAATAAAAGCTTGATTTTCTACTTATTAATACGTTATTCCCAATTTTTTTAAACCCAATTTTTTTTAATTCATTCGTTGAATAAAAAGAATCCATTTTATACCTCTTTCATTTTAATTTTTTCAATTAATGTAAAAAATATTCGCCTAATTAATCCATCTATTTTTCTAATATAGTATTTCAATTCTGAATTTCTTGCAAAATCATTTGCTAATTTCTCTTCATAGTCTGTATCAGCTATTACATATTTTGGGTGAAATAAAGGTAATTCATATTCAAAAATATCTTTATAAAATAATTTTTGAGAGTTTTTTGGTAATTTATTCAAATTTGAAAAATGTCCAGAATCTTCTATACACCCAATGTTTTTAACTAAATTATATTTGGGTATTATATATAATGAATTGTTTAATATTCTTGATAATCCAAGAAAAAATTCAGGGCCTGGGAAATGTCCATAAAAATAATTATTAAGATAATTATTTTTAATTCTTCTATACGCTCTTTTAGATATATTCGGAGTTTTTTTTATAAGATTAAGAATATAAACATCTTCGCCATATTCAAAATCATAAAACAAATCATAAGTTCTTTTCCATAAAGATAAGCCCCATATTGAACCTTCTTTGGAAAAAAAATAATCATATGGAACATTTTCAGATTTAGTGAAATGATTCATACCACATACACCATGAATTCTATGATCGTCTTTATATAACTCCAATAATGAATTATGAAAATCAAAAAAGCTTAATGATACAATATCATCATCTTCTAATAAAATGCATCTATCTTCATTTTTAAAGACAGTGTCTAAAGCTAATTTAAACATATTATACATACCAATATTTTCTGAAGAATAAATTCTAATTACATCACAATCCCAATTTATATTTTCTACTATTGCTTTTGAAAGTTGTATGTTTTTTTCATCAAAAAGATTATTTTTTCTTGGACCATCACATGCAAGATAGATTTTCGAAGGTTTTGCTTGAGAAATTACATCAAATGATTTTTCAAGTATATTTGGACGATTAAAAAAAAACAATAATACTGGTGCTTTTATTGTATTAGAAGTTGAATTATTTTTCATACTATCCTTTAATTTATAAAATATAAAGATTTATTGATATTTTTAGCACAAAATTTTATTGAAACGATATTTAATAAATACTGGTTACTATTAGAATCTAAAAATATTTTTCATAGATTACTTATATTAATTAATTTATCATAAACATCTAAATATTCAAGAATATTTTCTACCATAACAAACTTTTTTTTATCAAATTCATTTACATCTTTATTATAAGTACTTCTTATTTCATTTATCTTTTTTAATATTAATTTCGAAGAAAACGACTTCAAGATAAACTTTTTATTATAATTTACAATTTCTGGTCCTGCTGTGAAATTTGCTACTAAAGCTGGTGTTCCGCAGAGAATTGCCTCAGCAGTTACTTTTCCAAATGTTTCTTCTTTTGATGGATTCAAAAGTAAATCAGCTAAGGAATAATAATTTATTAAATCATAAATATTATTTGTTTGATTTATATGAATAATATTATTTGGTAATTCTACATTTTTATCTAATGCTCCTACCAATATAATTATCATATCATCAGGTAGAATTTTTGATAGCTCAAGAAATATATCAAGTCCTTTTGTTGAGCTTTTATTTTCTAAAGACCATTTTGAAGCTACGCCTAAAATTATATATTTTTCTTTAACGTCTAAATTATTTCTTAATTCATCAGTATTGATAGGTTTAAAATCTTCAGGAATCCAATTATATATTCTTTTAATTATTTTTGCATTTTGTAAAACAGATTTTTTTGCTTCATTTGTTATCCAGTCTGAAACACCTATCACTGCCAATCTTGGTATATTTATAAATAATTCCTTTTTATCTTTCAACATTTTCTGTGTTTGATCAAAAAACCAAGATGGATTATCTTTTTTTATTCGAACACAATTTCCACATTTTTCTTGCCAACGGTAACAATTATCAGATGTATAATAAGTGCATTTGCCTGTATATGCCCAACAATCATGTAATGTCAATACTGTTGGAATATCTTCTTTGGCTAGATATTCAAGAAGTATTTTTAAATTAATATAATTATGGTGTAAATTTCTTAAATGGACTACATTAAATTTCTCTTTTTTTATAAATTTAATCAATTTTTTTGTACTATTTTTTGAAAAATAAGCTTGCAAGCCAAAAATTCTAGATAATAATGAATGAATTTTTCTATCTATTTCATTACCTATTTTAAATTCTTTAAAATATGGTATGCCCTCGGCATATGCTATATAACAATCATGATTATTGTTATTAAGAAATTCTGCCATCTCTAAAGTAGTTCTTCCAATTCCACCAGTGCCATTTGTAGCATTAATTTGTAATATTTTCATTGCTTTCCTTTGAAATGATTTGATTAATATCACTTTTTAACATCTTTTGTATATTTGTTATTTGATGATTTTTTTTACCCATCTCCCAGCTTCTATTTGAATATTCATTAATAATTATAGGGTTATTTTTAATGTAATCTAATTTGTGTGATAATTCTTTTTTCGAAGTTGCTACGATTGCTGCATCATTTTCTGCTAAATAATCCAATGTGGATACTCCCTTGGTGCCAAATGCAAGAATGCATTTTTTTTGATAGAAATAATCTACTATTTTTGTTGAAAAAGATAACCTATATTTTAGATAAAATTTTGCTTTAAATGATTCTACATGAAGAAGGATATGTGCTTTTTTCTGTAGTTCTTTTACTTCTTCTAAAGGTAATCCTCCAATAAGTTTTGTCGTTGGATTTTTTTCCAATTTTTGTTTCATTTTTTTAGAGATAGGCGTCATTGTACATATAGTAAGTGAAAAAAAATTAGAATTTTGATTAATTTTTGTTATCACATCACTTAAAATTGATAATGAATTCCAACGCCCATCTCCAATATTTCCTGTATATAATAACTCTATTCCATTTTTATTATTTAATTGTTCTTGTGGGATAGGAGTATTTTTAAAATCATATCCCTTTGTTAGTATTTTACATTCTGTGGTAAATTTTTTTTCATATTCTTTTTTTTGTTTTTCAGATATTACGTAAAGAAGTGAAGTTTGGGATATAATTTTCTTTATTTTTTTTCTTACATTAAATTTATTTATCCAAAAGAATAAGGAAAATGAAATTTGTTTTAAGGAATAGTTGTCATCAGATATATAACCTATTAAAGGAATATTTGTATAATCTTTTATAAATAATGCAATCTCATTAATATAAACAGAGTTGTAAATAGGGAAAAAAAGGATATCAGGATTAAAATTATCAATAAATTGCTTTAATTCATCTGATTTCCAATTACCAATTTTCCATATACAATTCCTAATTAAGTAAAAGAAATTCCATCTCTTTTTTCTAGTAAAATCAAAAATTTTTTTTTGATTATTTGTTAGATCTATATGCTTTGCTTCGTTTATTACTTCAATGCCTGAAGGATATTTTTTATCGAGTAAGTTTTTTAGTAAAGACTTTTCAGTGATTTGAAAATGTTTTTTTACTATATTATTATGCGGAAAACCGTAGCGACAATAGATGTTTGCAAATTCAAATTCTTCTATTCCTTCAAATATGTTTGAGTAAGAGTTTCCAAAACTATTGAATTCTGACCAAGGCGTGTTTGAGAGAACTAAGATTTTTGTTTTCATTTAATAATTTTTCCTGCTAGTGCTGCAAGTTGAAATGCTAAGTTATTTTTTTTATGTTTTATTATGACGAACATTGTTTTAAAGTACACCCTCTTTAATATATTATCATAATAAGGAGAGATACTACTTACTGTAAAAGCTTCATTTACTTCTTTTATGTGCAAGAATTTTTGGGCATTTATTTTTTTTGTTTGTAGATCCCATAAAGATTTTTCTGAAAAATATTCCGTAATACAAACTATACTATTTCTACAAAGAAGTTGATTTCTTAGATTTTCTGTGTGGGGAGATTGAATATGTTTTTTTTCTAAATATATTTTAATTTGTTGATGAATATAGAGAAATATTTCTGGTAAATTTTCTCTAAAACTTTGTGTAATACTTCCTGTTCTTCGTAAGTAAAAAACCGTTGGATAATTTAAGTAGCTGATTTTTTTTGCAAATGTTAGAAAATTTAAATTAAAAATTATGTCTTCAGAAGTAAATCCTACAGGAAAATAGATATTGTTATTCTTTATAATTGAAGATTTATATAGTAAAGAATGTGCACGCCATGCTCTCCCCTGTTGAATAATTATTTGTAATACAAATTTATTTGGATCTTCTGAAAAATATTTTGATTTAAAGTGATTACGTTTAGTTCGCTTTTGACTCTTTTCATCTACTTGGATATATGTATTAGGAATTGCCATATCAGAATTGTAAAAATTTATATTTTCATATAATTTTTCAATTGCATATTGATCAAGACTGTCGTCTGAATCTAAAAATAATATATATTTTCCTAAGGCAAGATTTATTCCCGCGTTTCTCGCGTCAGATAATCCCCCGTTTTCTTTATGTATCACTTTTACATTCTTATACTTATTCTTATAATGATTACAGATATTAGGTGAGTCGTCTGTTGAACCATCATTGACTAAGATAATTTCTATATTCTTATATGTTTGATTTATTGCTGATTCAATACACTTTGATAAATACTTACTTGTATTATAAATCGGTATAATTATTGATATTAATGTAGCGGTTTCTTTCATTCTAATCCTTTTTTACTTTATAATAAAAGAATCTTTATATATAATTATAAACTATAAAGGTGTATTATTATGATTCATTATTTTATTGAGATTTTTTTTGGGTTTTTATTATTTATTTTCAATGCTTCTGATATTTCTAGTGAGGGAGGGATTCTTTCGTTATATAGTAAAGAGAAGTTTATACTTCTTGTTATTCATTTTTCCATCATCCTTTTCATACTCCTTTTTGGTTATAGAAAAAAATGGAAAATACCACCTTTTTTATCTTCTCTACTAGAAAGTATTTTTAATAAGCCCATTGCTTTTTCTAGTTTAATTATTTTCATTTCTATATATTGGATAAGTTTATTATGGATGCGTTCTTATGAAGGATTGATTTCTTATTGGTATTACTATGAAAAGCTGCTTCCTTTATTGTTATGGTTAGGTATTCTTTTATTCCATACTCTTGTTTTTTGTTTTCAATTGTTTTACAAGAATAAATTGAAAAGAATTTCTTTTCAGTTAATCAAAGACTTTTTTATTTTTCTTTACCATAAAATTTACAATTTAACTATAATTGGGATTTTAGCGATTATAGTTGCGATGATTTGGGGAGATGCAAGAATTGCTTTACAAAGAGAATTTATTTATACAACAAGTTCCCCATTTACAATATTTCATATACTCTTTTTATTAGTATTTTTGATATTAAGTTTTTCTTTTTATTCTTTTTCAATTGGTAATTCTATAGAAATTGAAGAAAAAAGGATAAATTATTATTTATTCTTCTCTTTGGTTGGGATGAGTTTGTTTGGACAATTATTACGGTTTTCAGATCAATATTTTAAAACAATGAATAGTTTATTGAGGTTTTTTGAATTTAAACCTCTTATTTACTTTTTATTTTTATTTAGTTATGGTTGTTTTATTTATTTTTTGTATAATGTTCAACAAAAAAAGGACCAAAGAAATATAAAAACAAAATCAATTTATATAACTAGTATCCTATTTTTAGTTACTTATTTAATTTTAGTAGTAAGTTTCAAATTTGTTATTTCTCCCGATAATCGTTTTTGGAATGGGGCAGGTAATCCGATTGTTTGGTCTCAAATATCTATCTCTATTTGTTTTGTTTTGTTAATTTCTTTAATTATCAAAAAGATTAGAAACAATAAGAACAAAAAAACAATCCTGAATATATTGGTTATTGTAAGCATTCTGTTTTTGGGAATTGTTACATGGCAATGGCAACCTGATTATCAAAATTATTTTGTTCAAGAACCATTAAGACCAAATTCTGAATATTATCCTTATTCTGATGCACAAGATTTTGATTATGGTGGACAGTTTTTAGAATATGGCTATGGAATAAAAAACTATAATGGTACTACTAATCCGTTTACTATGTTTTTAACTTTTATCTATCACCAATTTGCCGGCAACGATTTCATAAAAGTTTATCAAATTCAAATGATTGTAATGCTTATGCTCCCCATTGGAATTTTTTTAATAGGAAGTTCACTAGGGTCTATAGAATTTGGTATTTTATCTGCCTTTCTTGTTATTTTTCAAGAAAGTAATGCCATTCAATTAAGTGGATCTATTAGCAATGTACACATACAATTATTAATGAGCGAAATACCTACATTATTATTGCTTGTTTGGGGAACTTACTCTTTTATAGTCGCTTTAAAAAGAAATCAATATATTGATTATGTATTAAGTGGCCTTCTGCTTGGGTTTGCTTCATTATCTAGAATGAATCCTTTATTTGTTGTGATAGCATATAGTGCAATTCTTATCTATTTAATTTTCAAACACCAAATAAAATTCAATAAAATAGTTACATTTTTATCGTCATTTTCTGCAATTTTTATGGGATGGTATTTATCATTATATTTTATTACGGGAAAACTTTTCTTTTTAGATAAAATCCGTGGTGTAATCAATAGGATGACTGCCTACAACACAAGCATGAATTTATTATCGGCATCAATATCTCCAACAAAACAATTTTTATCTGCTTCATTTGATTTAGTTTATGCGTTAATCAATCACTTTCTTCATAATTTGTTTACTACTTTTATGGTTTTGCCACAAAAAACTACAATTTCCAATCCAATTAATAGCAGTAATTTAAATATGAAGTTTTGGAATGCAAATGTTGCTTGGACAGGAGAAATAACTTTTCTTGAAATAATAATTCTTGTTATTAATTTTTCAATTGTTGTATATGGATTATCACAACTTTGGAAAAAAAGTGGTTGGAAAGCAAGCATTCCCCTAGTTTTATTATTCGCATATTCTGCTTCATTAGGGGCAGCAAGAACATCTGGCGGGCGATATTTGACTCCAATTAATTGGGTGTTTGTTTTTTATTATGCCAATGGAATTTGGTGTTTATTTAAAAAATTACTTTCAGAGCAAGTTTTTCTTCCTTCAAAAAATCAACAGATGCAAAAAAAATTTTCTCCAATAAAACTTTCTTTTGCACTTGGATTAATAAGTATTTTGGTTGTTATGATTGGTCTCCCTATTATTATTCCTAATCGTGAGGTTCTGGCACAAAAAGATATTCAATCTGAATTTGAAAAAGCATATTTAGCTACTAATAGGTCTATTGAAGAATTAAATATTTTATTAGAGGAAAATAAAGATATTCTTCTTTTAGATACTATCGTTTTATATCCAACGATTGATAAAGACTATATCTTATCAGCAAGACTTATTGATTCTGATTATCAAAGGATTTTCTTTCCAGTTAAAAATGATAATACCTTAAAAATGCCCCATAATGAAAATATTTTTCTAATTGGTTATCCTAAAAACGAAACTGAAATTATTGTGCTAGAATATGCTTTTCTAGATGATAATAATCAATGGTTCTTATTTTCTGCCAATCAAGACAGTGTATATGATTTACTACAAGAATAGTAAGTATAAGGAATTTCTATGAATAAAATAAATAAAAAAAGTTTTATTTTTTTATTTTTTGGTTTTTTGGTTTTATTTATTTTCATTAATACAGTATTTGCTAACGATACTATATTAAATTATCACATAAATTCAACTCCAACTCCTTTACCATTTAAATCCAACGATATTGTAGATGAAAAAATGCTTCCTGAATATTGGAAATGGTGGGATGTTTATCCAACATTAAGTGCATATTCAGTTGATGTTTATAATGATGCAATTTTAAATGGAAGAAATCCTCATGCATTTTCAATAATTGGTGATTGTCAAAGTGAACCTAACATTTTTATGGGAAGATTTGATACTGGTGATTATATAATTCCTAAAGGTGAGGAACATTTAGCTGAGACAATTGAGTTTTATCATGGTATGTTTAATCGAGATAATGTAACTGTGAAAGATGGACTAAGTGTATCTTCAGTGTTTGTTCCTTTATGGAATGATCCTGACGTTTGTGAATCAAACGAATCCCCTCTTGATTGTGAAGTGCGAATTAATAATCCTAGCATTATGATTATTAGTTTAGGAACTAATTGGAAACCTGGTTATCAAGAAGCATTTGAAGAAAATTTAAGAAACATTATTGACTATTGTTTAGAAAATCACATACTACCCATTTTAGCTACAAAAGCTGATAATGTTGAAGGTGATGAATCAATCAATCGAATAATTGCCAATTTATCTTATGAATATGATATTCCCATGTGGAATTTTTGGTTCACTGTTCAAGGATTGCCAAATCATGGTATTGATGAAACACGTGGGGAAAATGAGCATTTATATTTAATCCCAAATGCCTGGGATGTAAAAAGTTTTTCTGGGATTCGATTGTTAGATTCTATTTATATTCAGCTTGATTTGCAAAAGTATAATATTGCTGATTAAGTTCTCAAAAGGTCTTATTTTTATTTATAACTAAAGAAAATAAAATAATAAAAACCAAGACTAAAAATATTATCCATCCTAATAAAAATGATTTAAAGCAATATAGTACTATTCCTATTACCACAAAAATCAATTGAATAAGGCTAATAAAAAAAACTACTTTTTTCTGATTATTAAATTTTTTATTTAAGATATGATGGAAATGAGTCTTATCAGCTGACATCATAGATCTTCCATTTATTTTTCTTCTTGCCATTACAATAAACATATCAACCACAGGTATAAACACTATGTATATAGGAACAATTAAAGCTAAGTAGCTGGTTTCATTATTAATACTAATTATTGATAAAATGCCTAAGAAGAATCCTATATACATACTGCCAGCGTCACCCATAAAAATCTTAGCGGGGAAAATGTTGTAAGGCAAAAATCCCAATAATGCCCCAGCAAGAGATAATGAAATTGGTAAGGACAGTTGAGCACGATTTTGAATTATCAATAAAACTGAAAACCCAATAATAGAAATTAGGGATTCACTTGTAGCCAGCCCATCCATTCCATCACTCCAATTGATAGCATTAGTGAGGCCAACTAGCCAAATTATTAGAATTATTAAAATAATTATATTTAGAAATTTAAACTCGCTAAGTGGTGAACCATACTTTGATAATTGAAAAGCAAGAACAATAATTATCGCCGTTACAAAAAGAAAAAAAAGTCTTACTTTTGCAGGAAGATCTTTTATATCATCTATTAAACCCATAATCATTATTGCTGTTAATGCTAATACAATAATTGGAATTACAATTTTGGTATCTGGTTTAGCGAAAATAACAATTGATATTATTGAGCCTAGAAAAATTGCAACTCCGCCCAAATATGGTGTATTTTTTACATGGACTTTTCTTTGATTTGGAACATCCACTATATTATATTTAATAGCGATTTTTTTCATTAGTGGCGTTAAGGTCACAGTAATTAAAAAAGCAATAAAAAAACTTAATATATTTGAAAATAACATTTGATTATTCATTGATTTTCCCAATAAAGCATTATATTTTGGAATTATAACATAAAGGTTAAGTTATTTTTGTCAGGTTGAGTGATCTTGTAGGGTGTATTATAATTAGTTGTTTGGCTTAATAAATTGAAAAATCCTAAGGAGACTTAATGTCTAATTTAACACATTTAGATCAACTTGAGGCAGAAGCTATATATATTATTAGAGAAGTAGCCGCTGAATGTGAACGTCCAGTAATGCTCTATTCAATTGGTAAAGATAGCTCTGTGATGATGCATTTAGCCATGAAGGCTTTTTATCCTGAGATTCCTCCATTCCCTTTCTTACATGTTGATACCACATGGAAATTTTCTGAAATGATCAAATTTAGAGATAGAAAAGCAAAAGAGCTTGGTATTCAAATGATATCTTATACAAATCCAGAAGGTTTGAAAAATAATATTAATCCCTTTGATCATGGTGCTGGATATACGGATATTATGAAAACAGATGCGTTAAAACAAGCTTTGGACAAATATCAATTTACTGCTGCATTTGGTGGCGCTCGGCGGGATGAAGAAAA
Organism: Anaerolineales bacterium; assembly: GCA_963662985.1. GTDB lineage: Bacteria > Chloroflexota > Anaerolineae > Anaerolineales > UBA11579. The sequence continues at coordinate 133,499 of OY760066.1, forward strand.
ATCACGTGCTAAAGAAAGAATTTTTTCATTTAGAAATTCTCAACATGCATGGGATCCCAAAAACCAACGCCCTGAAATGTGGAAATTGTATAATTCGAAAATTAATAAAGGCGAAAGTATCCGCGTATTTCCTATTTCAAACTGGACAGAAAAAGATATTTGGCAATATATTAAAAGAGAGAATATTGAAATTGTGTCTTTATATTTTGCGAAAGAACGCCCTGTTGTTGAACGAGATGGCAATATTATTTTAGTTGATGATGATCGTATGCGATTTTTGCCTGGTGAAAAACCAATGATGAAAATGGTTCGATTCCGTACCTTAGGTTGTTACCCGCTTACGGGTGGAACATATTCCTCTGCTGATACGCTTGATGCAATCATTGAAGAGACTCTTGGAGCTGTTGCTTCTGAACGAACTAGCCGTGTGATTGATCAGGAAGCTGCTGCAAGCATGGAACGACGAAAAAGAGAGGGGTATTTCTAATGAAAGATCTTTTAAAATTTCTAACATGTGGTTCTGTTGACGATGGAAAATCAACTTTGATCGGTCATATGCTTTATGATGCAAAACTTATTTTTGCAGATCAAAAACAAGCGCTTGAATTGGATAGCCAAGTGGGCAGCAATGATGGAAAAATTGATTATTCTTTATTGCTAGATGGTTTAATGGCTGAAAGAGAACAAGGCATTACCATTGATGTCGCTTATCGTTATTTTACAAGCGATAACCGCTCTTTCATTGTTGCTGATTCTCCAGGACATGAACAATACACACGTAATATGGCAGTTGGCGCTGCTTTTGCAGATCTTGCTGTGATTTTAGTGGATGCGACAAAAGGCGTGATTCAGCAAACAAAAAGACATTCTAGAATTTGTTCTTTGATGGGTATTCGACACGCTGTTTTGGCAATCAATAAAATGGATCTTGTTGATTATGATGAAAATATTTATCACAATATTCATTCAGACTTTAAAGCCCTCTGTGAGGATTTACACTTTGATACGGTTTATTCAATTCCAGTTTCTGCAACGGAAGGAGATAATCTAACACATCTTTCAGTAAATACTCCATGGTATAAAGGACAGCCTTTACTTTCCTTTTTAGAAAACATTGATGTTAGTAAGTATCAGAAAATTGATGGCTTTTTATTACCTGTTCAAAGAGTGTCTCGGCCAAACCGAACGTTCCGAGGATTCCAAGGAGAGATTGCTTCTGGTTCAATCAAAATTGGCGATCCTATCACTGTTTATCCTGAAAATGAAACTAGCAAAGTAAAAAGCATTTTACTGGGTGACAAAAATGTTGAAGAAGCGTTTTTGGGACAACCTGTGACAGTGCAATTGGAAGACGAAATCGATGTGTCACGAGGAAGTGTACTCGCTTCTGGTCGAGTGCCTTTAGTGGCTGATCTATTTACAAGCACATTGTTGTGGATGGATAATGAGCGTTTAGTTGAAGGACGAAGTTATCATTTGAAGATTGGCACTAAGACAATCAATGCGACAATTATGGATATTAAGTATCGGATTGATATTCATACAAGTGATCATATTCCAGCTGAATATTTAGAAAAGAATGAAATTGCCAGTGTAGACATTGCTACAACTGATCGAATAGTTTTTGAAAAATTTGAAGATAATGAAGCACTTGGTGGATTCATTTTAATTGATAAGGTCAGTAATATGACCTCAGCATGTGGAGTTGTTGAACATGCATTGCGAAGATCTGACAATGTTTCTTTTGAAAAGATGGATGTGACCAAAGAAATCCGCGCTGAGAAGAAGGGACAAAAACCAATCGCGTTATGGTTTACTGGTCTTTCAAGCGCAGGAAAGAGTACTTTAGCAAATGCTCTTGAAAAGAAATTGGTTTCTTTAGGAAAACACACCATGGTTTTGGATGGTAATAATATTCGTAAAGGGTTGAACCATGATCTAGGATTTGATGAACCTGACCGAATCGAAAACATTCGCCGTGTGGCTGAAGTGGTGAAATTGATGAATGATGCAGGTTTAATTACCATTTCTGCATTTATCTCCCCATATGAATCTGATCGAATCACAGCCCATGAGATTATTGGTGAGGAATTTGTTGAAATTTATGTAAGTACGCCTCTTGAGGTTTGTGAAGCAAGAGATGTGCGCGGTTTATATAAAAAAGCACGCAATGGTGAAATTCCTAACTTCACTGGTGTTTCAAGCCCATATGAAGTTCCAAAGAATCCAGATTTTGTGATCGATACAAGTAATAGTAGTGTAGATGATTCTATTTCTCAAATAATGAAGTATTTGGATCAATATCTTTAATTCTTTGATAATTTACTTAAATAGAAAAAAGAAGACAATAATAATTGTCTTCTTTCTTTATAGAACAAAAATACTCTACGCTCTATCTATTTTGTGTTTTCATCAACCACATATAGGCATCTTCGAGGCTTGGTTCTTCTATTTTTGCTTGTGGATATTGGGAAACAGTTTCTCCTACAACTCGATAGTGAGTACTGTTAGGCATATGCTGCATAGAAACAACTGTTAAATCATGATCAGGTTTGGTGCCATCACCACTTTCAATACTCCAAACATGGCCTTTAGCTTGGTTTGTGAGAGTGATTGGATCTCCTTCATATTTTAAACGCCCGGTCACTAAGACTGCAAGCCTTTGGCAGGTTTGACCAATATCACCAACAATATGTGTGGAGAGTAAAACAATGCGGTCTGTTGCTAAATTAACCAAAAGATTTCGAAATTTTATCCGTTCTTCAGGGTCCAGACCGGCTGTCGGTTCATCTACAATAAGTATTTTTGGATCATTTACTAATGCTTGGGCAATACCAACTCTTCGTTTCATTCCCCCAGAATATCCTTTGATTTTGCGATCTGCCACGTCTGTCAGAGAAACGAGTTCCAATATATGTTCAATGCGATTTTGACGGTTTTTTTTATTATCCACCCCTTTCAAGATTGCTAAGTAATCTATAAATTCTCGAGCGGTCAAATCTGGATAGAGTCCTAACTCTTGAGGAAGGTATCCTAACATTGCTTTCATTTTTCGCTTGCCCTCTTCCGTGCGAATATTGATGCCATTAATCACAATCTCAGCATCGGTAGGATTGATGATGCCGGCTAAGATTCGCATGAGAGTAGTTTTTCCAGCGCCGTTTGGTCCTAGAAGTCCATACATCCCGTTTTCTATTTTTAAATCAATCCCTTTGAGTGCGTGGACCGTTTGGTTTTTTGATCTATATACTTTGTGTAAATTCTTGATTTCAATCATTTTTTAAAATCCTTTAGATATATCGTTCTTGTTTTTTTATAAGGAAGATGGTGAGAATAATGCATACGACAATGAGTGAGGTTTGGGTCAATTGATTTAGATATGCATCTTGTGTTCCGGGATTCATGGTTGCAGAAAAGTAAAAAATATATTTTAAGACACTGTTATTTGCAAACCATCCTCTAAGCACCACCTGCAAAATCCAAATACCCCCCATCAATGAGAAGCTTAGGTTACTACTATTTGCGAGGAGTGAGATGACACCTGATAAGGTTATGGCGAAAAGGCTTGGTATCAACCAACTCATTTGGGTATAAAGCCAAGAGACTTGAATTGGAACTGTTATGTTGAGAATTTTCAATCCTGCTTGGAAGATAAAAGCGGTTAGGATGATGACAATTAAAATCACACTTAAGCGCTTGGCTATGAATGTTGTGCTTTTTTGATTGGTTGTGAATTTCAACTCAAGGGCTTTATCTTCAAGATATGCATAGGCAGCAAGACCACTTGCTATGAGAGGCAAAACAAAGCCTAAGAATGAGCGTGCGATTGAGGCTTGGGTGTTATCATTCATTAATGCTGTGATGAGCAGGAATAGCGCCATAAATGCTATGGGAAAAAGAAAAAGATCTTTTTGAAATATTTGTAAATTGTATTTTATTTTTTTAAACATATTTTTCTCAATATCTTTATGCTTTTTGATTTTGTTTATTTTGAAATTGTGACATCGCAAAAACTACCAAAAATCCTAAGGCAATAAGTACAACAATATTTAAAATTGCATTTGGATCATTATTGTTCATCATTGCGGGAGCGCTTCTTTCAAAATATTTATATAGGGTGAATCTTCCGGAGGCATTCAGAATTGTATGTGAGATTGAAGGAATAGCTTCTGGATTGATGTAATTACCCCAATACCAATACCCTGTGAAAAGAATCTGGTAAATTCGAATTGGCATAAAAAATGGACAAACCAGTGAAAACCCTATCACGAAAAATAAAGCCGGAAATCCCATCATTAGCAACGCAGCAAAAGCATAAACCATATAGATTAATGGAAAACTTTGGAAAATGATAAATTGAAGGCTACTGATTAAAACAATCACCGATTCTATTAGGATATAAGATAAGACAACACCTATATATTTTCCAAATAAATGAGTTTGATTCGTGATTTTGGTGGCATTGATTATTTCTTTTACACCATTTTTTTTATCTCTGATTGCTCTATCAGCAGCAGAGATGCCGACAAATACAGGAAAGAAAAGATTTAAGAAAAACACACTTTGCCCTGCTGTATATAGATAAGTCTCTTTATTTGCATCTTCTAAGATGATTGCTTGATCAACATTTAAAGAATTTGCAATAAAGAATATGACAAATAAAAGCGCAATGATGAGCATACTTTTGCGTTTTATTGACATTAAAAATTCATATTTGATAACTCCAAAAAATTCTTTCATAATAACTCCTTTGATTATGATGTGATTTGACTGCTACGTTAAATCAATGTTTAGAATGTTAGGGGTTTTGTTGTTGAAATGTTTTTCCCTGGGTCCTGTTTGATATAAATCAAAAGGATGATAAATAAAACGGCTGAGACAACAAAGATCAATTGTGGAGAATTCCAAAAGAATTGACTAGCTTTGTATAAACCTGTAGATAAATCTTTAATTTCGTCAATATGGAATATATATTTGCTGAGCCAAACTGAATATGATATGAAGATGGCGTTTTCTGAATTTAATATCACCGATAGTGTCATTCCTAAAATAGAGAGGAAGGTCATTGGCGCTAACCATTCGAATAGTAAGGGTGAAAAAACTTTTGTTGAATATATCAATGAAAGACTGGCAGAAAACAAGAATACGAGAATCGAATTATAACTAAAGACGATGAAAAGACGAATCAGCAGAATTTGCAATTGTGAAACCGGGGTGGATAAGACCAGTTCAAATGCGGGATCATTTTGGCGATTATATAAAACTGATATACTTGCAGCTGAAACTAACGGTGCAATAGCATAGAAAAATGGCTCAAATTCAAACATAACGGTGATTACAAATCCAATGAGAAGAACAAGAAAAGAAGCTGGCCAGATTTCTTTTCTGATCAATTGAAATTGTGTTTTTAAAATTTGAGAAAATCTGTTGAACTTTTCTTGAATAGTAGGTCGTTGATAGATTTTTGCACTGATCTGAGTGAAGATTTCTGGAGACAATGAAGGTGTGCTGGTTGTGTTCTCTACTTGAATGGATTGATTGATGGTTTGCCAGAATTCTAAATCTTGCTGACATGTGGAGCAAGTTTTTAGGTGAGTTTGCACTTCTTGCATTTGCTTTTGATCTAACTGTTGGGTGTTGTAGAATGGAAGTAGTTGATTGATTTTTTCGTGATTATTCATGGATCTCCTCCATTGTGATTCCTTCTCTTGTGATTACGCCTTTAAGAACTTGCTTGGCATAGTTGAGACGGCTTTTAACTGTTCCAACTGGGATTTGACAGATTTGAGAGACTTCATTCATTGACATTTTTTCATAAAAAACTAACTGAAGAATGGTGCGATGTTCTACGGTGAGTTGTTGCATGGCTTGATTGAGGAGGTGTTTGTTATGTTCTGCAAGTATTTGAGTGGTGATCTGGTTCTCTATGTTTTGTGTGGTTGGATAGGTCTCAGGAATGGATTCTGTGGATTTTTGATTGTACGCTTTAAGGGCTAAATTGTGAGTGATGCCAAATAACCAAGCAACGACACGCCCCTCTCCACGATAGGTGTTTGCTTTTTGCCAGATGGTGAGAAAGGTTTCTTGGAGAACATCTTCTGCTGTTTGTTTGTTTTTTAAAATATGGAAAGCATATCCAAATAATTTTTTGGAATGGCGTTGATAAAGCATTTCAAAAGCTTGTTCGTTGCCTTTTGCGATCTGCTTTATTAGTTTTTTATCTTCTATTTGTTCGTTTACCATAATTGGCAATGCTATTTCTACCATAGTTCCTTTTTCTAAAAATTGAGTTAACGTAGCAGTTCATCTAGTATGTACGGTTAAATAGAAAAAGGTTCAAAATTCGTTTGGGTTTAGATTAACTATAGCTTAAATCTGATTATTATAAAAAGGAAAGTTGTTGTTTTTTATATGGGGTTGTATAGGCTTGGATGATGTCAGCCATGCGATAGAGGATTTTATGTTGTTTGCATCTCGCTTTAAAAAGAGGATAAAGTTGTTCTGCTCTAGGAGAGATACAGGAATATTGATTGCCGTAGGTTTGAATATACTTGTCTCGAAGATGTGGAAAATCTTGAGAGAGTTTTTTGAAAAAATGAGTGCGTTGGTTTTCTCTGAGTGTGACACCAAAACCGGCATAAATAAATTTTGTTTGATGTTGATGGGCTAGATCGACGATGGTGAGGATGTTTTCATCCGTGTCTTCAATAAATGGCAAAATTGGCGTCATAAGAATGCCGGCAAAGATGCCTGCTTGGTTGAGTTGTTGGATAGCTTGGAATCGTTTTGAGGAGGGGACTACATGCTTTTCTATTGTTTGGCTAAGTTGATCATCCGCAGCGGTGATGGAGACTTTTAAGAGGACGGGGGAATGTTTTTGAATGCGTTGAAAGATGTCAATGTCACGAAGGATGAGATCACTTTTTGTAGCGATGGCAACGCCAAACCCATATTTATCGATGAGCTGAAGGGCTTGGCGGGTAATTTTATATTTTCTTTCAAAGGGGTTATAGGAATCAGACATGGCACCAAGACCAATGACCCCTTTTTTCTTTTTGGTGCTTAACTCTTTTTCTAATATTTCAAGAGCATTTTGTTTGCTACGAACTTTATCAAAGTCTTCTACATGGTAACAATTACTACGACTATCACAATAGATACATCCGTGATTACAGCCACGATATAGGTTGATATTATAGTTGCAAGCGAACCAGCAATTCTCTTGAGTGTATGGGGAGAGGATGGATTTGGTTGGGACAAATTGCATTAGAGGATGCCCTCTTGTTGCATTATTTTTAGAAATTTTTTATCGGTGAGAATTTCGTTGGTGTGAAATTTGCCATTGATATAAAGTGAGTAAATGGTGAAGGGGGTTGGGGCTGATTGGGCTTGAGCTAGGGTTTCTATTTTGATGGTGGTGAAGGGGATGTTATTTTCAATGGCTACAGATTCTACGATGGGGACATATTTGTCGGTGTGGGGACAACCATTGGAATAATAGAGAACGACACCATCTTGAGCAATGGTGCCCGTTTTTGCAATAGGTTTGAATGAAGGTTTGGGAGCGTTGGGTTCGAATGGCAGATAGAGCAATTCAAAAAAAGGTTCGGCTGTATCAGCAACTTGGAATCCTTTATATTTTAGATATTGGGGATCCGTGAGGAAGGTGCGTTTTTTGTCAGATGATAAGGCGGCGATTCCTTTGAGACCTTGTTGTTTGGCATCTTGGATGCAATGGTTGAGAAGCTGGTTGGCGTAGCCCTGCCCTTTAAATTTTCCGGAGACCCAGAAACATAGAATGAACATATAGTCTTCAGCATTGATAGGGGCAAAGACGTTTTTCCCAGGGGTGTATTCAATGAATACTTTCCCTCGTTCGTCTAATTTTTTGAAGACATATCCTTCTTTAAAACGGTTTGACATCCAAGCTTTTTTGCTGCCGACACAATTTTCTCCTTTTTTGTCAGAGATGGCACAACAAATGTGTTGTTGTGCGATGTTGGTAGAATCTACTTGAATTATATTTGATGTGTTGTTCATTTTTTACTATCCCTTCTTTTCCCTTTTTCTTTTATTTCCAATATGATTATACATACATCTATTACTTTTCAGTTATAAATTTTGGCTGTGTAAAGGAAAAGATGAAACTTTTTTGATCTTTGCTCGTAATTATAGATAACGAATACTTAAATTTAAAAAGGAGTAAATTATGAATTTTGGTGAAATCTTAAAAAAAGCATGGAATGTTTCATGGAAGAATAAATTGTTATGGCTCTTTGCTTTGTTTGGCCCTTTGGCAGGCGGTACTTCTGCTAATTTTAATTCAAGTCGTTTTGATTTTTCTAATGGTGATATGCAACATCAGTTCAATTATTCTGGTGATTGGGGCAGCCAAATTGCAAATTTCTTTAATAATATTAATAATGTTTTCTTGATTTTGGCAATCGTGGGATTCGTCCTTGTTATGATCGTGATTTCAATCATTTTGAATATTTATGGTACCGCAGGTGCGATCTTGGGCACTAGTGGTGTGATTGAAAAAGATGAAAAACCCAAATTTAAAGAATTAATCAAGGCATCTAACCCTTATTTCTGGAAATTATTACTTTTCAATGTAGTACTTTTCTTGTTGGGTGTGGCAGCTGTAATTGCATTTATTATTGGGTCTGTGATGACATTAGGATTGTTAGTATGCTTGGTAATCCTTTTGATTCCAGTCTTCTATCTAGTGAACATTTACTTGGGCTTTGTATATACAGCTTTAGTTAAAGATAATCTTGATATGATGGAAGCTTTCAAGAAGGCTTGGGAATTGTTCCGTGATAATTTTACTAATAATATCATTTGGGCTTTGATCATTGGGATTGGTAAATTTGTGATCAATGTAGTGGTTGGCTTAGTGATGTTGGTGATCGGTGTTTTGTTCGCAGTTGTGGTTGCTGGAGTAGTTGACAATGGAAGTGGTGTTTTGATTGCTTTGTCTATCATTCTTGGATTGATGCTTGTCGCCTATGTTATCTTCTTGATTGTTTTCAGTGCTTTGCAAAACTCTTTCATTTGGAGCACAATTATTTTGATCTACAATGAATATGACAATGCAAAAGAAGAAGTAGTGATGATCTCTAGCGGTGACTCCCCTGCTCCTGCTGCAAAAGTAGATGATATGCTTGAGGAAGAACTTGATGTAATTTTAGAAGATGATACTGAATCCTCTTCTGAAGAGAAAAAATAATTTCGTTCAATCTAGCTATTTCAAATAATTTTTCTAAAAAAGAAGCCGACAGCCAATGTCGGCTTTCTTTATAGTATAATTCGCACGTATAAAAAATGAATATGTTTAGTAGAAAAAAGGTGTTGTATGGAAATTGTACGTTTAGATCAAGTGCGAATTGCTTTCCTAAAAGAAGCTGTGTTTGAGAATCTCTCTTGGGATATTTTGGATGACCGAGTGGTGGGGTTGATCGGTCCTAATGGGTGTGGGAAGAGTACCTTGTTAAAAATGATCCATGGTGATTTAGTGCCCGATGAGGGGTATATTCATCGACATGGTGATTTGAAAATTGGTTATTTGCCACAGGAACCCCTTTTGGATGAAGAAAAGAGTGTGTGGGATGAGGTTTTTTCTGCACATGAAGCTTTGTTTGAGGCTGAAGAGAAGTTGAGTTTAATTGAGATACGATTGGCTATGCCTGAAGTCTATGGTGATGAAAAAAAATTGGCTAATGCTCTTCATACTCAAGAAGCTCTTTTGGAAGAAATCGCAGCATTGGGGGGAAATAATTTTGAAGGAAGAGTTAGGACTATTCTTAGTGATTTGGGATTCTCTGAAACCGAAATGCATTTGAAAAATGAATTTTTAAGTGGCGGTCAGAAAAAGCTAGTGGGATTGGCTAAAATCTTAATTACTCAACCAAATTTACTTTTGTTGGATGAACCTGATAATCATTTGGATCTGAGAGGTAAAGCCATCTTGGAAAATTTTATCAATAATTTCAAGGGTGGTGTGGTGTTAGTTTCTCACGATCGTTATCTTTTAGATATTGTGGTGCATGAGATTGCAGAACTTTCTCAGGGGTCTATCAATTTATTTAGAGGTAATTATTCTGAATATGTGGCCGAGAAAGAAATGCGTTTGGCACGGCAACAGAAAGTTTTTCATACCCAACAAAAAGAAAAAGCACGGTTGGAGGCTTCAGCAAAACGTTTGTTGATTTGGGGTCGGGAACACGACAATGAAAAATTCATCAAACGAGGCAAAAATATTTTGAAGCGAATTGAGCATATGGATTTGGTTGATAAACCAATTCTGGAACCTGAGAAAATGGGATTACAACTCAAAGGCTGGCGCGGAAGTAATAAGGTGTTGCAATTAAAGGCGCTAGATAAGGTGTTTGAAGCTAGTGATGAGCAGGATGAAAAAATCTTGTTGATGGGCGCTGAATTGACAATCTGGCATGGAGAACGGATTGGATTGGTGGGCGAGAATGGCGTTGGTAAATCTGTTTTATTCCGAATGATCTTGGAAGAAGAATCTGTCAGCAGTGGTGAAATTGTTTTGGGACCAAGTATGGCGATTGGGTTTTATGCTCAAGAACATGAAACTTTGTCTCCTGAAAATACTTTGATTGAAACTATTCGCGATGCTGTCCCCTATTCGGAAGAAAAGGCAGTAGCTTTTCTAAAAAAATTCTTATTTACTTACGCTCAGTGTCAAAGTAAAGTAAATACATTATCAGGTGGGGAACGTTCACGATTACAAATGGCATTAGTGATGCTTTCTGGCGCTAATTTTTTGCTATTAGACGAACCTACAAATAATTTGGATATCTTTGCTGCCGAAGTTTTGGAAGATGCCTTAGATGCTTTTGAGGGCACTCTATTGGTTATTAGTCATGATCGTTATTTTTTGGACCGCATTGCACAAAAGATTGTAGCAATTGAGAATCTGAGTTTGGAAGAATATGTGGGTAATTATAGTGATTATGTAAATGCAAAGGAAGTTTTCTGAATCCTTTAACGCAAAAGTGTATCTGCTAGTTTTTAGATACACTTTTGTAGGAAAGGAATAAAAAAATTTATTTGTAGTATTATATGTCATTTTCCTATGTTAAAAAATCAAATTTATTTTCCCTTAACTTAGTGAAGGAATTCGATAATTGGTTTGTCGACGAATTATTGACTATGCGCAATATTTTTGAGTGAGACTAGGGAAAAAGTGTCCAACTTTTTTTGACAAAATTGGACAGGTGTAAAGAAATAATTTGACACTTTTTGGACACTTTTTTGACAGGTGTCCAATTTTTTTCTTATTAACTTCTTTCTCCTCCCCTTTTGGTGAGTCTCTCGATAGCTGGGTTTTTTCTTGTTATTAATCATTTTGACTTATTTTTAGGCTCTATTTGACTTGATTATAGGTTAAATATGGGATTTTTGATGTGGCTATGCGAATTTCATTACTGAATATTGTTTTTTAATTCTTTTGAAGATAGTGTGTCCAGATTTTTTGACACTTTTTAAACTATTTTTTCAGAATAATTTTTGAAATGCGTTAAATATGAATTACCTTTGGTACTAAGTATGTGTTCGATAGCCCAGCGATTGCCTGATTTGACTGCTTTTTCTAATTGGGTTACTGCTTCTTCTACAATCTCTTGTCGTTTTGATTCGCGAATTGTGAGCAATTTGTTATAGGTGATCATTCTTTCTTTTTTGATGTGGTTATAGATGGTTTGGCGTGAGACATTAAAATGGCGTGCGACTGCACTGATGTTGCCCCCGTTTTCTTCTAGCTGATCTTGAATTTCTTGTTTGGTTAAATTTGCAGTCATTTGTCCTCCTCCTGCACACACTTGATTGGTTTTGTGCTTTATTATAGCACATATTTTCTATATTTATCTGTGACTTTTTTGATGCATTGCAATTATTGTTTTTGTTATACTTAACGTATGAAAAGTTTTGAAATAAACGGAAGAAAAATCCATTCTTGGTGTGAGAGAATCGAAGATGGGGCGATGGCTCAGATTGAAAATTTAACAAGACTGCCCTTTGTGATGGCACCCATTGCGATTATGGCGGATTGTCATGAAGGATTTGGAATGCCGATTGGTGGTGTGTTAGCTACGAGAGACGCGATCATTCCAAATGCTGTGGGTGTTGATATTGGCTGTGGAATGCAAGCGGTATGTACAAACTTGTTTAGGCATGATTTGCATCGATCTCAGTTGGAAACTTTTGTGTGGGGCATGCGAGGGGCGGTTCCGGTGGGATTTGTAAAACATGAACAAGGAATGCCAAAGCGCACTTTGCCTGCAATAGAAAAATTTGATTTACCTGAAAAAGACAGTGTGGTGCGGGCTCACTTTGAAGCTGCTCGAAAACAAGTGGGGACATTGGGGGGAGGAAATCATTTTATTGAAGTGCAGGTGGATGAAGAAGATCGGATTTGGCTGATGCTGCATAGTGGGTCACGAAATGTGGGGCTGCAGGTGGCAAAATATTATCATGGCAAAGCTGTGGAAGCACGAATGCAAGATCAGCGGTTATTTGTAAAAGATCTAGCACATTTAGATCTTGATTCTGCATTGGGACAGGCGTATGTGGCGGAAATGCGTTGGTGTGTGGCGTTTGCAAGGGCGAATCGAGATTTGATGATGCAACAGTTGATGGAATTGTTGAATGAATTAGTGCGCTGTGATTTTGAACCAGCGATTGATATTGCTCATAATTTTGCTATGGAGGAAGTTCATTTTGGAGAGCGTGTGTGGGTTCACCGAAAGGGAGCTACGCGTGCTCGAAAAGGTGAGTTGGGAATCATTCCAGGTTCTCAAGGAACAAATAGTTTTATCGTTCGTGGAAAAGGGGCTGCTACAAGTTTTGAATCATGTTCCCATGGGGCTGGGCGAGTGATGAGCCGTAAACAAGCGGTAAAGATTTTGAATTTAAAAGAAGCACAAAAAGAAATGGATGCAAAAGGGATTTTGCACAGTTTGCATTCAAAAAAAGATTTGGATGAAGCTAGTGCGGCGTATAAGGATATTGATGCGGTGATGGCTGCTCAGGCGGATTTGGTAGATGTGGTAGCGAGGTTACGTCCGTTGGCGGTGGTTAAGGGGTGAGCTAGTTTATTACTAATCAAAATCCCTCATGAGTATAAAAACAGATGAGGGATTTTTTTGAAGTCTACGTTGGGCTTCCCCTTTTTAAGAAAGCTTATGATAGGTCTTTGATAAGCATTTTTTCAATTTCGGATTTATTTTTGTTTTGCTTCTTGTTTGAGCGGACACGGAAAATAATAAAAATAACTAAGGAAACAATAAAGGGTGAGAAGATTACCCCTGTTTTAAGAATAAAAGCGAAGAGTCCGGGGCCTTGATGGTAGACAAGGAAGCGACCAAATTGCACAAGATTGGCAAAAGCATCGTTGAGATTGTAGATGTAGAATGTGGTGGTGACAATTAATAAGAATGCAGGGATGATCCATTTTGCCCAATTCGCACTGGTTCTTGAGATGAGTATTTGCACTCCAAAGAGTATTAATAAAATAAGTACGACAAAATATACTCGTATCATTTTGATTCCTCGTTTTCTTTCTTATGCGCATCTATTATTACTTTAGCAACATCAAAATCGATTTTGTTATCTATGGTGAGTTTTTTGATGAGGTTGATAAAATCATCTTCTTTATCTTTTTCGGCTAATTCGATTTTTTGAATTAAACGATCTAGTCGTAGACGAACTGTGGGGTAAGAAACGTCATAGTCATTGGCTAATTTTTTTAGAGAGCCAGAAGTTAGGATAAATTTCTTAATAAATGTGATATCTTCAGGGTCTAGTTCAGTTAACCAAGTTGGTTGATATTTTTCCATTTTGAACCTCCATTCATATTTTACATTATATTAATTTTTAATTCAATATTATATTTAACTTTATTAATATTTATTTTAATTTTATTCATATCTGGAAGAATATAATGGCTTTTTATTTGACCGTGGTCAGGTGAAGATGTATACTTTATAAGAGGAATTACTATGGGTGAAAAGAGTAAAAATACAAAAGCGCTGTTTTTAGATGTTGCTAAAGACCTTTTTCTTGAAAAAAGTTTTTCAGATGTGACTGTTGCTGAAATCTGTGAAAAAGCAGGAAAAGCAAAAGGATTATTTTTTTATTATTTTGAACAAAAAGAAAATATTTTAAAGTCTTTAGCTTTGGTTGAAGTTGAGGAGATGAAACAACAATTTTCTGCTTATATTAGCAATGACTCTAGTTCTAATTTGGAAAAGTTGCAATTTTTGATGCATGCGTTGATAATTCCAAACGCTGAAACGCCTTTGTTTATGCGGTTTTTTGGAAAAGATGTCCCTCCTGATTTTTTTGAGGGGTATGTACATGAATTACGGGATAAAAGCATGCTACCGATGATTCAAATGATTGTGAAGAATGGCATTGAGGCAGATGAATTTGAGAAGGTCTCTGCGGATGAAATTAGTTTGATCTATATGGGTGTGAGTACGTATATGCATCGTAATTTTAATAAAATGGTTGCGGATAAAGGCCGCTATATTGAGGTTGTCAAAACCATCCAAGGTGTGATCGAAAAAGCTTTGGGAATAAGTGCTGGAAGTTTCCAAATTTAAACTCATTTTTCTTTGTGTTATTTGATGTAGAATTATGTTAAAATTGATTAAGTGTTTGTTGGTCTAAATTGGGGTAGTTATTGTTATGAAAATATATAAAAAATGGGCTATTGTTTTAATTTCGATATTAATTCTCTTTATTTCTGGATGTGAAAAAACTCCTTCTTCAGAACCTATCACTGAAGCAATTAATAATGAAAATGAATCGACAGGGGATAATGCAATTGTGGACGATGAAGTTGAAACCGATGTGATTATAGAAAATCCATCTGAAGTTAAATATTATGCTGAGCCAATGAATAATTTTGTTCAAAATAATTTTATTTGGTTTTATAAACCTCCTAGCTATAATAGCCAAATCAATTATTTGATGGAGCATTATTCATTTTTTATTTTGACCAAAAATGATGAGTGGATGCGTGATGAACTTTTGGCTGTGAATGAAAATTTAGAGATCCCTGAATACATTCTATTTAATTCCATCTATAAAAATGAAGGCTGCGCTGATGCCCCTTGGCAAAATCAAATTGCTTTCCATCAAGATGATTTTTGTTGGATTATTACTGAACATCCTGATTGGTTTTTGAAAAGTGATGATGGAAAAATCATTGTTGATGGCGATTCAGTTTATATTGATCCACTTGCTGAAGGCTGGGTTGATTTTTTCATTGAGCGGCTACACGAAGCACAAACTATATTTGGTTGGGATGGTTTGTTTTTAGATAATCTTGATGGGAGCTTAAAACGATTTTCTTCCAAAGGCGTCAATGTCGGAATGTATCCAGATGATAAAAGTTATACAGATGCTGCAATTGGATTTTTAGAGAGCCTATCAGAAAATTATATTAACCCTACAGGCATTCATCTTTATGCAAATATGACTTATATCGATTTTTCAAAAGATGTTTGGCGAGAATATCTTCAATATTTAGACGGATTTATGCTCGAAGACTGGGCTGTTAACTGGTCTGATGGTTATCAGAAACCAGATGAATGGATTGCAAAAATCAATATGGTGGATGAATCTGCTAAGATGGGTAAAAAAGTATTTTTAGTCTCACAGGGTAATCAATCTGACAGTGCTCATCAAACTTTTGCTTATGCTAGTTATTTGTTGGTTGCGAGAGAGAATGTTTATTTCCGTTATACCGATGCATTAGCCTATAATGAAGTTTGGGATTTTGATATTTATTCAGAAAAATTGGGTAGCCCTACTTGTGATTACTATCTAAAAGATTCGGTTTATATTCGCGAATTTACGAATGGACGAGTAGTTGTTGATCCGAAATCTGAAGTGGCTATGATTACAGTCTTTGAAGAATAATTTGAATTTTATTTTTTAAAAATGTTTTATACATAGCGGCCGAGAGAATGATATTTTTCTCAACCGTTATTGTCTTAAAGAGTACTTTTTTGTTTTCGTAGGTGATGATGTGGGGAATTACATTTGTTTTTAATATATCTTCATTAAGAATTCCGCTTGTTAATTTAATAAGTGCTTCTTTCCTTGTCCATAAGTTATAAAAATTCTTTGGCGTATTTTTAATTTTTAAACAATTTTTTTCAGCTATTGAGTAGTAGTTTTCAATAATATTTTGATCGATATCTATATTTTTTTTATCATAAACTTCGACATCTATGCCAATGTTTTTTTTACTAACCGCAAAAAAAGATAGGTGATCCGTATGACTGATTGAGATATGTATATTTGGATTATCTTTGAGATATGGCTTTCCTTTTTCTGTATAGAGAATCTCAAAATTTTTTTTCAGGGGAAAAACCTTTTGAATTTGATCAATTAATATTGGGTTATTATAAATATTGTTTTCTTTATCAAACCAATAAACAACTACTTTTTTAATCATGAATCATCACTTTCATTAAGGATTATTTGGTTTATGATTTGCGCAGTAGTGTTAACAATGGGAGCATACATGATAGTGCGATGAGTTCCTGAAATAGGAATTATTTGATATTGATTGGGCGCTAGATAATCCCATAGTTTTGGATATAAATAACTCGTTTCTCGTTGGGTATGGAAAATGATTACTTTTTGATTTATTGGCGATATGCGAGTGGTTGCACCTATATAAATATTCGCTTTATTTACTCTTTGATATCTTTCCCATTCAAATGGACTGTCAGAGGGATCCTTATCTGAGATAAAATCTTTTGCACGAATAATAAATGGTATTTTTTGATTAAGAGGAATAATGACTAGTTTAAATATATTTCTGAGAATCTTTTTGGCATATTTTGATATTTTTTGGATAAATGACTCTTTTTCAAAATGCAAAATGTTGTCTTTGTCATAATAAGGCTTTTGATATTCGAGTCCAGCTCCAAGCCATCTTGTATAGGGTGGCAATTTTGCTCTTTTATAATCATCAACATTCGAGATCAGCTCAGAATCAAAAAGAAAAATAACTGCTTTTTTTCCAAGCGATTCGAACATCTCTGCCATTTTAAAAATAAAAAGTCCACCTAATGAATGTCCACCTAAATAATATGGTTCTTCATTTTGGAGATTAATGATTTGTTCACAATAATTTTTTGCTATTGTTTCAAGATTAATTGGCGGCATCATATCGCTATCAAGACCAGTAGCGCGGATTCCATACACATTAAATTGATTTGTGATTTTTTCAGATATGGGTTGATATTGAACTATATCTCCACCGATGCCATGAATAAAGAAAATGTTCTTGTGAGCGTTTCGATCTTTTAATTTGTAGATGTTTTTTGTTGTTGAATAACTTTTATGATCGATTTGAGCAGCAAATTCTTCCAAGGTAGGATATTCTAAGATGGTTGCAAGTGGTATGTTGATATTTAATGCTTGATTTATGAGTGGCATTATTCTGGCGATTAAGATCGAGTGTCCACCAATATCATAAAAATTATCATCAAGGTTAATATGAGGGCGATTAAGATATTTTTTCCAGATTTCTGCAATAATCTGTTGCGTGGGTGTATATTTAACTTCTTGAAATTCATCTTCACTTTTTTTCTCAAGCATCAGTTGTTTTATCTTTTTAATATCCACTTTCCCATTTAGATTAATTGGAAATTCTTTACAAAAATAAATCTGTGAAGGAATCATATAGTGAGGTATATGATCTTTTAAAAATTCTTTAAGATCGGTAAGATTTTGTTTTGTACCTGTATAAACAGCAATAAGTTGATCCCCTGATAAACTTGTTTGTTTAAGATAAGCAATGACATTTGTGATGGCTGGATTTGCTTTGAATGCGTTTTCTATTAAATTCAATTCAACTCGATAACCATTATATTTGACTTGACGGTCAGCTCTGCCCACAAATTCTAGGTTTCCATCTGGACGCTGTCTTACTAAGTCTCCAGTTTTATAAACTCTTTTATTCTCACTATTAATATTAATTTCTAAAAACGCTTGGGCTGTTTTTTCAGGTAGATTTAAATATCCATCGGCTACACTTGAACCACCAATATATAACTCTCCTATTTCTCCTTGTTTAACTTCTTTTTTCTCATTATCTAAAATGTAAACAGAATATCCAGGTATTGCTTTACCAATTGATACTTCTCCAAAATTTTGTTGATCTTTTAAATCGTTGGATATCTCTGCTACTGTAGCTACTACAGTTGTTTCCGTTGGACCATAACTATTGATGAGTTTTACATTTTTTAGATTTAATGATTGCCATTGTTTTAAATAAGATACATGGGCTTTTTCACCACCTATGACAACAGTATCAATTAATTTAGGAAAAATATTTTTTTTATTTTGTAGATTTTCTACAATTAAATTCCAATATACAGTTGTTAGTGAAAGCTTGGTGATCTTTTTTTGATTACAATATTTTTCAAAGTTTTTGTATGAAGTAATAAACTCTTCATTTCTTAAAACTAAAATTCCATCTTGTACTAATATAGGAAATATTTCTTCAATACTTGAATCAAAATTTATTGTTGAAAATTGAAGATATTTATCTTGATCTGTTATTGAATAAGATTGAATGATTGCTTTTACAAAATTATCAAGTGCACGATGAGATACTATCACCCCTTTTGGTAGAGCTGTTGTCCCTGATGTGTAAATAACAAAGGCTTTTTTTGCTAAATCTATATCCGGAAGAGGTAAGGGAAGGTGTTTTTGTTTTAACTGTTCAATAAAAATAAATTTTTTATCTTCTGGAAAAATAGTAGATTGTTTTAGTGATGTAATAATAAGGTCTATGCCAGAATTGGAAAGAATATAGTCTTTTGTCTTCTCAGGTAATTTTTCATCCAAAGGTGTATAGGCGTAACCTGCAAGATGAATCGCAAAAATCGCTGCAATTTGTTCCATTGAACGTGGCAAAGAAAGCCCAATTATTTCATTCTTTGAGTCTGCATTTTTTATCGCATAATATATTTGTGCAATTTTTTTAGCAAATTCTTTTTTGGAATATTGGTTAAATTCAGATTCTATAATAATCTCATCAGGGTTACTGATGAGATTATTAATTATTTTGTTATATATAGTATCGTTTACAAAATTTGACATTTCCCACTTATTTTTTCTTTTTCCTTATAAACAACGGTATGATCATGATGCCAATTGCAGCGATGAAAGAAATGATTGCTACTTGCAAAATTGGATCTCTAAAATCAAGGTTTGCATCTTGTTCGATTGGTGTGATCGTAATGTTGCTTATATCTGTTGTATCATTTAGATTAATTTCCGTCGTACCATTCGTTGTTGTATTTGTTTGATCTTCAGTGCCAGTTGTTGCTGTTTGACCTTGGTTTGTTTCGCTGGTGTTTTCTGTATTATCGGCAATCTCTGGGAAATATTCCCGTGGGGTTGAAACACGATATGAATACACTTGATCATCAAGGACTACACCAAGATTGCCAAAAAAGGCATTATTATTCATTGATAAGGCTACACCTGAATTTCGTAAACCTTGTTGAGTTTCACCAAGAACAAAAATGGGGGTATTCACAGAATCAGAATTTCGCATTGGTATGATAATATACCCAACATCTACTCCTACGGGAGCTTCATATGAGACAGTGGCATGATTTACAATAACTTGGTTGTTCTCATCAAATTCAAGTGGCAAAACGTCAGAATAATTTGACAAGGCTTGTATTTCACTAGGTAGACCAATTATTATTTCTTGATTCTTATTTATTGCAGAAAAATCATAAGTTACATCTACATTTGAGGCAAAATTCTTGTAATTTGTGCCAAGTTCATATGAGATATAGGTTGCGTTTTCTTTTGCAATTTGATTTCCTTCAGGCATGATGAATGTAATCGGGTTCAGCGTATCGTATTTTGTGAGGATTTCAGGGTAAACAGCAAGATCTTCAATTTTGTTTTGAGTTGTATTTGCTGTCGCAGGAATTAGATCAAAATTAGCGGTAGAGTCGTTGAAGACAGTGAACCAAACCGGATTAAGATTGTTTTCATTCATACATATATTGATTGGCACCAAGTTAATCACAAATTGAATTACATTTTCGCCTTCAAAGAGATACGTTGCAGGAATGGGTATTTCTCTGGTGAGTTGTTGATCAGATTGTTTATCAAAGAATAAGATACCATCCACTAATTCTCCGTTTACTCGAACGGTTACGCCTGAAGCGTTTTTGTTGACTAAATCAGAAAAATCATAGTGTAGATTGAATGTGGACTTCTCTGTAGATTTATAACCATAAGGAATATAAAATGAATAGTTCATCCAGTTAAGACCCACGTTTGCAGATGTTCTGTTTTCGTAACCAAAGGTATCGATTGTAATTTCAGAAAATTCAGGATTATACGCTAGAGAGTTATCTATGTTTAAATCCTTGATGAGCGCAACATTGATAAAATTATATGGAATGCGAAGTTCATCATAAAGAATTGATTTGCTTGCTAAGAGTAGCCCTTCTTCTGAATTTGATGTGATGATAAATATGCCTCGTGCATTGTTCCATGGAGATTGATGTAATTCAAGATAACCATTTTCTTGTGGAATGGTTTGATTTAGTCTGGTAATATTCTGAATTTCTGATGGAAAATCTGAATATTGACCTACAAATACAAAATGATTATTTTCTTTTTCTGTTTGGGTTACATCTGCCCAAGATCGAACTTCAAAATTTTCAGAACCATTGAATAGGGCGCCTAATGCAGCACTTGCGTTCATGGCTGCTAAAACTGTTTGTTCGTCAGCTGCATCTGGGAGAATTAAATATGTTTTTACAAGAGTGGGTAAGGAATTTTGCATATAAAAAGGATAGGGAAAGCTCCTGATATCTGTTGAAATCGCAGCTTCTGCAAATGACATTGTGACAACTGAATCATTATTTATATGCAATAATGCTGCTGAATCGCGATCACAGTCATCATTTTGGTAACTAAATTCAATCTCTTGAATGCCATCTACTTCCCCTACTCGTAATATGTAGTGAGGAATTGTAACTTGGACGACTTTATCTGTATCTCTGGCAACTGCCAAAACATCTACAAGAAGGCCATTGGCATAAACACTTAGATAACCTGTTGTAGATGCGGATAGTTCTAAGATCAACTCTGTGTTAAGTGTAATTTTCATATCGCTGGTGAATCTCAAATGACCAGGGAGATTAAAGCTATACACTACAGATGATAAAGGTCCTTCTAGTAAAGCATCTTCCCATCCAAGTTCTTCAAATGTAAAATCTCCACTTTGAAGTTCTTGCTGGATTTCCTGAGCGTTCGTTGATATGGTGGTTCCGGCAATTGAAAAAAGAAGTAACAATGAAAGAATTATTGAAAATAATTTTTGACTCTTCTTGTTCATGGTTTTACCTTTCAATTTTTTTCCAAACGCTTGTTGATGTTTTAGTTAAAGACATCAAAAGCCCTAGTAATAAAGAATAGTTGCTTATCGTTAAAAATCTAGCTAGCGTTGTAAGTTTTTTAATTTTTGATTGCTTATTTATTGCCTTATCTATAAGAGCAAAGAAGTAGAAGAGCACTTGAATGATCAATGTTATGATATATATGTACTGAGGTAGATAAAGTTGGTTTTGTTTGAATAATATAATTAAATTACTCATTAATAATAATATCACAAATATAGGTAAAAATAATCTTAATACTTTGTGCGAATAAAATTTCCATGCTAAAGAAAATGAATTAAATGGTTTTTTAATCACTTTTAGAGTATTAAAACGTAGAGCTGACATTCTTTTTCTGCGGCCAATCTCATCTTGGTATGTGTCAGAAGCTTTTTCGTAAGATTTGGCTTGTGGTTCATATAAAAATATTTTGTTATTTTTATACACATTCAATAATAGATAAGAATCATCATTAATACCTTCTTTGACATCTGGAATGGAAAACAATTCTTTTCTAATCGCTAAAATCTCTCCACAAGACCCCATACAACCACCAAGATTTGATTCTGCTTTTTTTATTTTATCTTCATAACGCCAGTATAATCCTTCGTTTTTTCCAATTTCATTTTCACTTTTATAAATATGTTTAGCTCCACTAACACCACCTACCATTGGATCTGAAAAAGGTTTGACTAAGTCTAGGATTGCTTCTTTGTTATACATATTATTTGCATCTGAGATAACCACTATTTCACCATTGATTAACTCTTTTGAATTCATCAATGCTTTTACTTTGCCTTTTCGTTCTGGAGAATAAGAAATTTTTATTTGATTGGTATATTTTTGCGAAATCTCAACGGTTTTGTCAGTTGAACCGTCTGCTGCGACGATAATTTCTAGTTTGTTTTCAGGATATGTCAACGATAAAGAATTTTTTATCTTTTCTTCTATTACACCTTCTTCGTTGAAAGCAGCGATTACTAATGAGACAAAAGGCAGGTTTTGTTGGGTTTGTTGGTCGTAATCTGTTAAAGAGTTAGGTTTAATTTTATCTAAAATTATAAGAATTAAAGGATAGCCTATATATACATATGCAATAATCAATGCATTTAAAATCAATAGGATTTCGATAAAATTAGACATTTAGTGCCTCTTTGTATTTTTCTATGATTATTTTTACAAGTATGTCTATGTCAAAATTCTGATGGATAAATTTCCGAGCATTTGTCTTTAATTGATTATGTCTTATCGGATTATCTTTCAATATTTCTACACATTTTATTATTTGGTCAATATTATGAAGTTCAAAGAAATATCCTGTTTGATCCTCTTGAATCAATTCTTTATTTCCTGGGACTTCCGATACAATGGGAACTACCTGACAACTCATTGATTCTAGGAGGGCATTTGAAATCCCTTCATGATCTGAGGCTAACAAAAAACAATCTGCTATTTGGAGATAAGGTAGGATGTTGTCCGTTTTTGGTAGAAAATGAATATGCTGGTTATCATGTTCTTGAAGCGTTTCTTTTTCTGAACCTTCCCCTATGAGAATTAATGCCGTATTCTTATTCATTTTTGAAAAATAATTCCAGGCAGTAATTAAATCAATTATATTTTTATTTTTTACAAATCTACCTGCATAGATACCAATAAATGAGGCTGTGATATTTAATTCTTGTTTTTGTTTTTGCTTTAAATCTTCTTGTAGTGGAATAAATTTGTTTGAATCAATTCCGTTAAAAATTTTGATAATCTTTTTGTCAGGGATGTTTTCCTCTTTTAATTCTTGGATAATTTGATCAGATATTCCAAAAAAGCCTGACGTTGTATTTTTAATTTGAGTAAATCTTAATTTGCCTAAGATTTTTCTTTTTAGTCTTTTAATATCACTGCCAGTACCGCTATTTAGAATTTTTATCAAATATGGAATTTTATATAAACGATTCGCTATCAGCGCTGTGGTGGAGGTAGAAATTAGGTCATAGGAATGGATTAAATCTGGTTTAATTTTTTTTATTTCATTTAACGCAGTGACAATATAATTGATTGCTGAGAGTATTTTTATTTTTGATGTTTTTGTCCTGATGATCTCTGCACCATTGAGTTCTTCTTTAGGGAGTGTGTTTTGTTCGGCTCTTGTGATAACAGTTACATCTATCCCATATTTGATAAAGAATGGAATTTGTTCTAAAAGTTGCCGTTCAGCACCTCCAACATGAGGATAAAAAGAATGAATGAGCATAATTACTTTCATTTTTTCACCTCTAGTATTTTAGAATATTCGGTACATGTTTTTTTCCACCATGATTGAATGGAAAAAAATTCATGGATAATTTCTTGGTTTTTGACACACATTTTCTCGCATGTTTGTGGATTTTCTTTTAAAAAGAGAATTTCTTCTTTTAGTTTTTGGATATCCCCTACGGGAAAGATGAGGCCGGAGCTGCTATTGATTATTTGAGGAATTTCACCAACAGGTGTAGCAATGACGGGAAGGCCAGCTGCCATTGCTTCTAAGATGGCTAGTGGGAGCCCTTCATTTTGTGACGAAAGTAAGAAAATATCGGCAGCTAAAAGAAATTTTGTTACATCTTCTTGTAGTCCATGAAAAACTATTTTATTTTCCGGGATACTGAGCGATCTAGATAGCTCTATTAGGCTTTGTTTTTCTTTTCCATCTCCGACGATATTCAATGTAAAGTTTTCATCTTCAAGTAATACTAAAGCAAATGCTTTAATTATCGTATCAATTCGTTTGACCTTGGCTAGCCGGCCAACAAAAATTAATTCAAAATCGTTTATTTTCTCTTGATAGTCTCTTCTAATCAAAGATGAAAATGTGGGGATACCATTTGGCATATATATCATTTTTTTAGAGATACATCTTGGGCTGTCTTCGATAATCCGATTTGTAACAACAAAGATTTTTTTTGCAAAAAAAAGGAAAAAATTTCTTAAGATTTTTTTTAATCCCGAAAAAACAAATAATTCTGAATGAAGGGTGGCTACAAATGGGATTCTGGTAATAATTGATATCAAACCACCAAGAAGATGTGAGTACAAAAGATGAGTATGAATTAAATCAAATTTTTCAGTTTTAATGTAATTCAATATTTTTTGAAATCTTTTTAAATCTAATAACTCACGTTTCTTGTCTGACTCAAAAACGACTGCTTCAACATTTAATTCTACGAGTTGTTTATAAATTGAATCGTTTCGATATAGATTGAGAACACCCACCTTCATGGTGATAGAATCATCATTTTTTGTGATGTTTGCAAAATTTACAAGAAGTTTTTCCGCCCCGCCCATATTTAAACTGTCAATCAGAAGAAATAATTTAATCATGATTTTTTGCTAAATACTTTTTCTTTCATTTGTTTAAATAAGGTTGGTGCTAGTTTTGCGATGGTGAAGATATAAATGCTTGCACCAACAAGAGAGATAATGATGATTTGAATTATATTAATTTGGTCTCTGATCAAAAGACTTATTGGATAAACGACTACAAACATTAATATTGAGGCGATTAAAGGATTTTTAATTGAGTTAAAGAAATCCATAACAGTTATTCCAAATAGTTTATGACTAATAAATATGTCAATAAAAGTATAGGCTATGGGGGAAATCAGTAATATAACCAAAGAAATTGGGACAATCTCTTTGGTGTATTTGAAAGCAGTGAAGAGTGCTATAAAAATAATAGCGATACGATAGACAATGACCATCATAAAAATCTTTAAATGATTATTTGCTTTTAATAAGTTACCAACATTATAGGTTATGGACAGGATCACATATTGAATTGAGAAAATCTTGATGACAGGGATAATTGATAACCAGTTATCCGGGTATACCATTTTAATAAGAGGATCTGTGACTAAGAATAATCCTATGCCCAATGGGAATGAGAAAATTGTCATGGCATATACTGAGTTTTTAAATGTGGAAATGAGATGTTCACGATTGTCTTTTATCTGAGAAAACAGAGGAAATGAGACATTCGATATGGAAAGACTGATCTGTTTGACAAGATATTCTGGGATGCGGATGCCAATGGAATAAATCCCCATCATTGCGACTGAAAGGTAGCGACCGATGAGCCATTTATCTATCTGAAGTGCAACCATTGCCAAAAACTGGATAATGAGCATTGAAAATCCAAATGAAAGGATTTTTTTTGCAGATTCTTTTGAAAAGATAAATTTGGGACGCCAAGGATTGATTATCCAAAGAAAAACTGCACCAAAAAGAGCGCCGATCAAATTGCCAGTGATAACACTTACTGCACCAAATCCAAGCACGGCAAATAAAATTGATGAGGCGCTTTTGGTGATCTGATTCATTATATCTGGGACTAATTTTTTCTTAAAATCAATCTCTTTTTGTAATAACGAATCATGCACATTCATAAATGCAAAAATTGGAAAATATAAACAAAACAACCTAAAAAGCGGAATCACTCTTTGATCTGAAAAGTAATTTGCAATCCATGGTGCTAAAAACCAACCGATTACGGATAATAAAAGACTGTTGATTAGTAATATCCAAAATGCGGTTGATTTATTCTCTTCTGAATCGTCCACATATATGATCGCAGAGCCGATGCCAAGATCATTAAATAGGATAAATATTGTACTCGCTGTAAGAGCATAGTTTGCTAATCCATATTCTTCAGGTGTAAGAAAGTAAGTGATAAATATACTTGTTATAAATATAAATGCTTTGCTTATATATTGACCTGAAAAACTCCATAATGAACCTTTTATTGCTTTTGTGGTCGCTTCGTTCATCGACATTTTATTCCACCTCAAGATCTGAGAATATGTATGGGTAAAGACTTGGGATTTTATTAATTGCAAAGGCAAATGCGTATATTATCCAGAAGTAACGAGGATAGGCTAAGTGCAAGAACAGTGCGGCTGTTAACCAGCCAAACATTCCTACCATGACACTTTCCGCAATACCTCCGTATTTTTTATATTTTTCACTTTTGTTGAATGCTTTTGCTGCCATCAATAATTCTCTAAACATCATATATATGATGAACATAAAAGCAAAAAAGCCAATAATGCCTTGTTCTGCTAATACTTGTAAATAGAGAATATGTGGATTTCTTTCAGTACCTCGTAAGTCCGTTCCAATTCTTCGAGCGTAATCTAGGTAGTGATATTTATAGTTATTTACTCCTACTCCTATTAAAGGATGATCTAGGAACATCATGACGGCAGAGACCATTTCACTCCATCGTCCACTATAACTTACTTCATCTTTGACTGAATTTCCAAAGAATGGCAAAGATTGGGGAATTGTTAGAATTCGATCTACATAATTTGAAGGCAAAAATGGTATGAAAAGTGATAAGATGAGGATACCTAATATAAGGTATTTGATGGGAATTTTTTTGTAGATGATGACAAATAATACCATCAATGCTAAAGCAATAAATGCACCACGAGAATAAGTAAAGACTACGGTGAGAAAAGTTGCTACAAAACTCCAGATGGCTACTAATTTGAGAAAGAGGTTCTTTTCATTTATCATTCTTTCAAATGCAATTGGAATGATAAACAACATCACTTGGGCATAAATGTTAGGGTCTCCTATGGAGCCGCCAATACGCATGCTATCGATCTCATCCACGATGTTCATTTCTTGAATCATTCCAAATCCAGCAAAATTATGAGAATAGAAATTAAATCCAACTTGGATGACACTGATTGTTCCTAATAATATTCCAGCTGATAAAAGTCCGTAAATCATGATGGGAATATCTGATTCTTTTTGAACAATGATAATGATGCTTAGAACAATCAAGATGTTTGGAATAAAATCCAGGACAACTTCTTTTGCTCGATCAAAATCATCTGCAAAGAATGATGAAAGCAAGATGGAAAGCATGTAAATTCCAATGGGAAACATTGCTTTTGACCAACCCTGAATTTTTTGACCTGTGGCGATAAATCGAACGATAACAATGCCCATTATGGCAACAATCATGGGTTGCAAGATCGATGGAAGTCCAAACTCAGAGATAGCGATATCTGATATTCTGATATAGATCATAAATATCAAAATAAATAAGCTCAAGTTATGGCTTAATAAGGCTGTTGCTATGCCTGCAATTACTGTTACTGCTAACAATCCATAGAATCCGATTGTTGGTGATAAAAACAGTCCTATAAGAAGTACGGCAAGCAGGGATAAAAGCAACAACCCAAGAAAGCCTTCACGTTTTTGCGAAATTACTTCCTTGGGATTGTAGTTTAGATTTAACATGATTATTCCAACTTTGATTCAAGGACAGTTATCATATCATTGTATGTGGTATTTTCGTTATATTGAATTACTGAAGTTGAAGGGTTAGTTTGAATAATCTCATTTGCATAACTTAGTTTAATTGGTTTCTCTAAGGCTTTTGCTAATTTATTCAATAACAAATTAGCATTGTATTCTTCTGTTCTGGGGAGGAAAAGAATAAATGTTAATCTGTCCCAACGTCCAACAATGTCACTTCCTTTTAGAATATTTGTGATCATTTCAGATTGATTGCTGATGATTTGATCTAAGTTTCCTTGAGGAATAATTTCTACCCAATCTTTTAGACCATTTAATCTGATCAATCCAATTGAGAATGTGTTTTGAGTGTTTTTGTAATCATGAATTGCATCTTCAATCACACTAGTAACATATGATTTTCTATATGCTTTTGAAGTAGGATCAATATTTCTTCTTTGTCTAATCTCTTCAATGGGCATTAGAATTTGATCTTTTCCTATAACAATCAAGATGCCTAAAATGCTGCCAAATAAGACTGCCAATATTGAATCTCTGACTGGTTGAGGTCTGATTGGATTGGTGGGTACGATAGGTGAGTCTAGATAAGATACAAGATAGACATCATATAACTCATTTATATATTCGACCGAAATGCGACCGGTTAAATCGAGGACATCTTTTACTAATTCAGGATCGTAGGAAATAAGTGAGGTTTCAAAAATGTTTGCGTTTGGTAATACTACTGAAGTTTGTTCAAAAATATCATCGTATTGTTCGAGGCTAATTCCTAATTCTGCACAAACAAGTTTTCTGATATATATACTATCAATAACTTCTGAGTACGTTGCGAGAACTGTTCGGTCTGAAAGGGAATCAAGACTATTGATCATTTCATTACCAGTAACATTTGCATCAATATTGGGATATACGATGAATCTTGCGGTAGCTTGATATTGGGGGGGAGCAACATAGTCATATGCCATGACCAAAGAAAGAGCTAAGAATATAACACCTAAAATAATCCACCACCCTTTTTTGAGTGAATCTATATAATACATTACTTCCATTATTTTATCCTTCTACTATATCTGTGAATTCTTTCAACAGTTTTTTTGAGTTGGTTTCTAAGTTGAAATAGTTCTTAACATGCTCTAGTGCAGCATCTGTGATTTTTATATTTTGACTATAATTATTAATTATATATGAAATTTTTGTTTTAAGCGATATATATTCCTTTTCTGGTATGATATATCCGGTTTTATTTTGCATCACAATTTCAGGTATTCCGGAAATATCCGTTGCTATTACAACTGTTTTTGACGCCATTGCTTCCATTATAGACACAGGAATTCCCTCCATCTTTCCTGTTTCGGTAATAATGCTTGGCTGAATATAACAATGATTCGACTTAAATAATTCTGCTATTTGATCTTCTGTTTTGGCTCCAAGAAGAGTTACATTTTTTATCTTGTTCTGTTCAATATAAGTAGATAAAGATTCTCTTAGTTCACCCTCCCCTATTATTGAACAGTTCACTTTGATCCCTTGTTCGGCAAGTTGTTGACAAGCCTTTATCAAGTAAATCTGACCTTTATATGGTTGAAGGCTGCCAATAGACATTATGTTAAATTGATGTTGAGGGTTAAATTCTGTCATTTTGTGTTGATATGCATCAATAGTAATGCCACAATGGATAACTTTTATTTTGTCGGAAAGATCAGGTGAAACTTTTGAAAGTAAAAAATTTTTATTAAATTCTGAAATGGCTATAATTCTTGTTGCTTGTTTGAGCTTTTGTTTGAGCATTGTTTGATGAACGTAGATGTCATGTGCATGAACTGTTACTGAATATGTTATGTCTGACAGTTGAGAAATAATCCAAGCAACATAAGCTGGGAAAGTAGCATAGTGCACATGAATGTGGTCGATTTGTTCAATCTTAAATTGATCTGCCAAAAAAACCGCTTTTGGGAATAAAAGCAAACATTTTATAAGATAATTCAGGTTTGAGATGGAATGAACTAGTGTAGTAAATAGAAGCGAAGTTATTTTAAATGGTTTTTTAGTTAAAAAATAAAAAAAACTCTTTATATATCTAAAAGAGAAATATGAGGTTCTATGAGCTCTTTGCATCCATCGTTGTGCTGCTTTATGGATATGCGAAGTTTGTTGAAAAATTAAAGGGTAGAGTTGAATATCTACCCCTTTATCATCGAGAATGTTCATTTCTCGTAAAATGAACGTTTCTGGAAGATGTGGAAATCTTGACATGATATATGCTATTTTCATCATGTTACTCCATTGCTGATAAAAATTGAAAGTGCTGTTCTAAAGACTATTTCAAAATCAAACAAAAAAGAACAATGATTAATATAAAAAATATCAAGTGCAACTCTTTGATTAAACTCAGAATCTCCGCGATGCGTTATTTGCCACAAACCAGTTAAACCGGGAAGGATAGTAAGCCTTTCCGTGTGCCATAGTGCATATGAATCAACATCAAATGAAGTCGGTCTAGGACCTACGATGCTCATGTCTCCTTTAATGATGTTCAATATTTGCGGTAATTCATCAAGACTGGTCTTTCGTAAAAATTTTCCAAATTTTGTGACTCTAGGATCGTTGACTATTTTAAAGTCTGGATATGATAAATGGTTTAAGTGTAGCAATTCTTCTTTTTTTAAATCAGCATCTGGAACCATTGAACGAAACTTGAACATTTTGAAACGTTTACCATTTGAACCTGTTCTCCTTTGTAAATAAAAAACAGGGCTTTTGGGAGATATGGTTTTTTGAATGAAGACCACTGCAATAAATATTGGGCTAAGAACTATCAATGCTAAAACAGATAATAAAATATCTAATCCGCGTTTTAGTTTTAGATATATGTTATATGGAATTAAAGGGGTATATATTGAATGTTTTTTATACCAATTTTCATTCATTTTTATCAGTATTTTTTTTTGCTCTATCATATGCTATACTCAACAACTCTTGGCTGGTTATGGCTTCTGAAGGAAATGATGCAGAACCAATTGATAGTCTCACATGCATTTCTTCGGCTAAATCATTCAATTTTTTTTCAACAATTGAGATATGATCTATATCGGATTCAGGGCATAATAAGAAAAATTTTTGATTTTTATTATTTTCATCGATATTGCAAATAATATCTGATCGGCGCAAATTTGCTCTTAATCTTCCATAGGTTTTGAAAGATACAAATCTGTTCAATACCTTTTTCAGCATATCTTTTAATACTTCTTCTTTTTGATCTGTTTCAACTACATCAAAATCTAATATGTGAATATTAAATTTGTGGTCATATCTTCTGCTTCGATACAATTCTGCATCTAATATTTTTTGCATATCCATTCTGTTAAATTCCATATCTACTTCATCAATTAAAATCGCTTCTAATGCACTTTTATATTGATCAAAGTTTGATATCAAAAAACTAAAAACAATTTGTGAAATTATAAATAATGCAAAATCATTTAATATGCCTATAAAAAGGAGCTCTTTGTTGATCACTAGATAATACATTACGATCGTAAAAATTAAATAGAAAAATGTCCATATGAAAAACTGCTGCTTAAAAACTATTGCTTTTTTATAATAAAAATAAAAATTTACTAAATAAGAAAAGAGGATAAAAACTATAGTATAGAAAGTACTGACTGTTTCAGCTGTCCATCCATTTGATGATTTTTCAGCCAATAAAAACAGAAAAAATACAAAAAGAAGGATTAAGTTTGTTAATGATAAAAATAGTTTTTTCACTTTTTTCTCCTACTACAATTTAATGTATTTTACTATTAAACATTTGTACTGATATGTAACATAACAAAAATGTAAGCAAATTTTGATGTTTTTTGCTTTATTAATGATTTGTTATATTCGATGAAGCTTACTTTTTTTGTTCCTTTCCTTTATTTTTTATTATATAGATACTATTTTGCTTTTTCTTTTTTTTAGTCTTATACATATCTTTATCAGCAACTATATATAATTCTTCAAACGACCTACCATCGTCA
This sequence comes from Anaerolineales bacterium, assembly GCA_963662985.1. Taxonomy (GTDB): domain Bacteria; phylum Chloroflexota; class Anaerolineae; order Anaerolineales; family UBA11579. The sequence goes on from OY760066.1 coordinate 165,291, forward strand.
GGGTAAATTGATAAACCCATACTTGTTGAGATTTCTATTTCAATATTATTTACATTAAATGGTTCAGTAAAAACATTGTTAATTTTTTCTTTGATAGTGAAAATAGTATTGAGCTCTCCTTGAGTGATCTCAAAGAGTACTCCAAATTCATCACCACCTAAACGAGCTACTGTATCTATCATTCTGATCGAAGTTTTTAGTCTTTCTGCGATTTGAATTAATAATAAATCCCCGATTAGGTGTCCATAAGTATCATTTATTGTTTTAAATCCGTTTAAGTCAAATAGGATAAAAACTACTTTTGCATTTGGATCAATTCCCATTCTTCTATTGGTTCTTTCAATAGAAAGTTCAACTTGTTCAATTAGGCAATTTCTGTTCGGTAAGTTTGTGAGAAAATCATGGGAAGCAAGATGTTGAAATTTGAGATCCATTTTTTTTCTTTCGATAGCATAACGAATTGCTTTCGCTAAGATGTATTCATCAATTTGATCTTTGATCATATAATCTTGAGCGCCAATCTTGATGGCATCAATTGAAATTTGTTCGTCTCGAAGTCCAGTGAGCACGATTACTGGAATGTTGGGATACATCGTACAAATTCTTTTAACCCCTTCTAATTTATATCCATCCGGTAAAGAAAGATCTAAGAGAACTAAATCTAATTTAATCTTGGAGATTTTTTCTTGTGCATCTGCTAGTGTTGAGACGTTGGTTAATTCAACGTTCATCGATTTGATATCTTTGAAAATTTCTTTTATGATCCGAACATCACCTGGATTATCTTCCACTAATAGAATTTGTAGAATATCTTGCATTTTGTTACTTTCTATTTTTTGACTGATTTTGATGGCAAAAGGACTAAGCGCAACCAGAACATTTCAATTGCTTTCATTAACTCTACAAAACCAAGAAAATCAACTGGTTTTGTTAAGTAGCAGTTTGCTTGAAGCATATAAAGTTTGTTTACATCCTCTTGATCATTTGATGTTGATAATACGATTACAGGAATGGACTTTAGCGATTCCTGTTCTTTAATTAATTCTAAAAGTTCGCGTCCATCCATTCTTGGTAAGTTTAAATCCAGAAGAATTAAATCTGGAGTTGGTACATTTTGGTATTTCCCTTTTTTGAGTAGAAATGCGTATGCTTCAAGACCATCATTAACGATGTATAGCTCCGAATCCATTTTAATTTCATTTAGTGCTTCTTTGGTAAGACGAACATCACCAGGGCTATCTTCAATCAATAAAATATCTATCTTTTTTTTATCGAAATTATTTGGCATTTTTGACTTCTTTCTTTTTTGGTAAAGTAAATATAAATTTACTACCAACACCTTCTTCTGATTCAACCCAAATTGTTCCTGAATGTCTTTCAATAATTCTTTTGGCAATTGCTAAGCCTATACCTGTTCCTTCTATCTCATTTTGTGTATGTAATCTTTGGAAAATTACAAAAATTCTTTCGTAGTATTCTTGTTTAATTCCTATTCCATTATCTTCAACTGTAAACAAATATTGTGTTTCTTGATTTTGATTATTTTTTATTTCTTCACAAGAAATTTTTATTATTGGTTTTTGAGTGCCATGAAATTTTATACCATTGGCGATTAAGTTTTGAAAAAGCTGAATCATTTGACCATAGTCAGCAAATACTTGAGGTAAATCATCAAAGATAATGGTGGCTTGATCTGTTTCAATATGCTCTTTAAGATTCAGTTTTACTTCTTCAATAACTGTATTTAGATTTATATTTGAAAAACTTTGACCTCTTGTTTCAATTCTTGAAAATTGCAATAAGTCATTAATTAAATTTTTCATTCTTTTGGCACCGTCTATAGCATATTTTATAAATTCTCTTCCATCATCATCTAATAGGTCTGTATATCTTTTTTGAATTAATTGCAGATAACTGGCAACCATTCTAAGCGGCTCTTGAAGATCATGGGAGGCAACGTATGCAAACGATTCAAGTTCTTGATTTGATTTTTCTAACTCTAATGCTTTGATCTTAAGTTCAGTTTGAACATTTTTAATTGGCGTTATATCTTGAATTGATATCAATATTTTTTCTAAAGAGTATTCGTATCCTTCAGGGATTGAGATATTTGTGATTGTCCACAAATCATTTCCTTTTATGGTCTTTTTTGCTCCTTCAAAACGAATAAAAGTTTCTCCATTTAATATAGGGATTATTTCTTCTTTAAGCATTAAATCGTAATCTATTATGGTTTTGTAATGATTTTGCATAAACTCATTTTCATCTTTTGCCTCATATAATTTGATGGCAGCTTGATTGACATGTTTTAATTTAATTAACTTAAGTTTGTCTTCAATCTCAAGGTTATATTTTTTTAGGTATTCATCCATTTCATATTTTTTTCTATCATATGTTTTATCGAAAAAAACTTTTAATTCTGAAGCATCTTTTTCTAAGAGGGCGATTGGAGAATCTTCAAATATCGTTCTAAAATTTATTTCGTTTTCAAAGGCAATATTTCTGGAGACTCTTAAATCATCCACCATACTTAATGCATTCTCTTGAGCTATTTTTAATTCTTTTGTTCTCTCATCTACCCTGTTTTCTAGGTTGATTCTTGCATGTAATAATTCTTTGAGCATAACATCATTTTGATATTGTTCAATTTGAAGGTTTTCTGCCATCTGATTAAATGATTGGCTTAATTCCATAAATTCGTTTGTTGAAGTTAGGTTTATGCGATGATCTAGGTTGCCTTCTCCAATTATTTTTGCGCTTTTATTTAATATTTGAATTGGTTTGACAAAATTCTTTGAAAAAATAACTGCTAGCCCAAAAATAATAAAAATTATCAAAAATAGTAGAATGACGTATATGGTTTTAAGTTGTTCTGTTGGTTGCAATGCAATACTTTGTTCTACTTCTGTAAGAATACAAAGCTGCCAATCTGGCACCCAATTATAAGAGCCAATCACAGGAATTCCTAAATAGTTGTTATATTCTTCAACACTTGTATTCCCAGCTAAACAATTATCTATTCCTTGAGTAAAAACGGGAACTTGATAGTTTAAATTATCAGTATGTTTGGGAAGAGTGATAAATAAATGTGCTTTATTTACTAGATAGGTCTCTTGTGATGAAAATGAATTTGTGTCTTTTTGAATTATATCTGTGAGCTCATTTAAATTGATGTGCCCAACTAAAACTCCAACAAGCCGTCCAGATGGTGTTAGAATCGGGCTGCTGATATGAAGAACAATTCTTTTTTCGTTTATTAAGTAGGTGATTTGATCGATAAAAGTTTCTTGTCTGCCTTTTATGTAATACTCTTTATTCTCTTTAAATTTTCCAATCAAACTTGGATCACTTGAGGCGATTATTTCTCCAGTTTCTGGATGAAGAATCGAGAATGTCTCAATGCCACCAGTTTCAGCAACATTTGTATTTAAATGGATATAAATCAAATTGTTTTTTGAAATAATATATTCTGGGTCTGTTCTCTGATGATCGAGCATCTTAACAAGATTATCAATTACTAATGGACGTTGGCATATACTTTCAAGTAAATATGTATTTGTTTTTACAAACCTATTAAAACTTGTTATTTTTAATTGATTGATTGAACTGAGATGTGTTTCTAACGCGTTGTGAATGTAGTAATGTGAAGAGGCGTAATTAATTGAAACCACTATTATTAGAGGTATGATCGAAATTGGTAAAAAATAAAAAAGCAATTTCTGAAAAATCTTCATTCTTCACTACCATAGATATTGTTTAGAAAATCAAAATTTACAAATTGTTTAGCAAGGATTTGGTTGTCTATTAAATCGATTTCATAAATATCATCAATAATTCCTTGCCATTTCTCATCAGACATCCATCCAATAGGATTTTCTCCATCATATATTAATGGAATCATTGAATAGAGCATTTCTTTCTGAATTTTTTCATCTTGTAAATCAGCATATTGCATAATAATTTCAAGGGATTCATCTGGATATGAAACTATAAAATTCATTCCTTTAATTGTTGCTCTCAGAAATCTTTCTATCAAATCTGGATTTTCTTCAATTAGAGATTGGTTGACTATAATACAGTCAGAATACCAATGTACTCCATAATCATCCGGCCAAAATTCATTTACTTCAATTCCTTCACGTACGATATCCAAATAAGACCCTACTGAAAAAGCTGGGTAGATATCCACTTCGCCAGAATAAAAGGTATCAAAATCCATATCAAAAGAAACTTCTTTTATGGAATCGATATCTAAATTAGTATTTTTTACCATTGCTAAAAACTGAGTTTCACCGGAAATATTTGTAATTGCAATTGATTTCCCGTTAAAATCTTGAATAGCGTTTATATTTGAATTTTGAAGAGTAACTAAAAGAAAGGGATTTTTTTGAAAGATAACAGAAATTACTTGAAGCGGACCTCCTTTGTCAAAAGCCGTGATTATTTCTTCAGGAGCAACAATTGAAAAATCAGCTTCATTAGCTAATAATCTTTCTACTCCATCAATACCTACTCCACCAGGGATTATATTGATATCGATATTTTCTTCTTTATAGAAACCTTTTTCTTTGGCAACATAGTAACCTGCAAATTGCGCTTGGTTTATCCATTTCAGTTGGAGATTAACCTTATCACCTTTTTCACTTGTATTTATCTTAGTACAGGCAGATAGAGTTAATAGGGCGATTATATATATTAATGAAAATATTTCCCTTTTATGTTTCATTATCAATTCCTTTAATTGAAATTTATTAATTTCAATTCTGAATTGGTTCCTTTGTTCTTTCTAGTGTTCAGGTTGAAACTTAGTTCTTATCGTTTAATTATACACCAACAAAGGTCATAATTTCGATTAACTATATCCAGTTTATGTGATTATCTTTTTCTAGCATTTTTATTTCTATACATATTTTTGTCAGCTTCTTTGAAGATTTGATCGATGGTTACTTCTTTATAACCAGTACTGAACCCGAGCGAGAGTGCTAGGTTATCATTAAATTCCTGATTATGAATTCTGACATTTTCCTCTATGCGTTGAAGTGCACTTTGAACAGATTCTTCATCTGTTTTAGGTAACAAGATGACAAATTCATCCCCACCTATTCTTACGATTTTATCTTGATCTCTAAAACTTTTTTGAAGAATTTTTGCTGTATTTTTGATAGCTTGATCTCCATAAAAATGGCCGTGGCTATCATTTATTATTTTCAAATGATCGATGTCTGCGATGATGATGCTAACTGGTTTGTTATCGTCATTTTGGATATTTATTGATTCTTTTTCAAAAAATGCCCGATTATAGACCCCCGTTAGAGCATCATGATTGTTTTCATATGTAAGTTGTTCTTCATATTTTTTTTGTTCGGTGATGTCAATAAAAGATATGATGGCTCTATTTAAAGTGAAATGATCTTCAGTGTAATCTAATAAAGTCCATCTTGTTGAAAGAACCAATCTTTCTCCGTTTTTCTTATTTACCACTAGTTCTTTTTCAGCAGTTTTTACTGAATTTAGAATCAAATCTATAACTTGGGAAATTGATTCTTTTAGATTTTGCTTTAAGATAAATCTTGAATAATTTACGATAAATTTTTCTTTGTTTTCAATATTAAATAAGCGTAGATATGATTGATTGACACCAACTATTTCAATCATTTTCAGACATTTATAATAAAAATCTTTATTAAGAAGTTCCTCTAGATCTTGTTTTTTGTTCTCTTCAAAATAGTTCACTAATTTTGTAAATTCTATTTCCAGATATGGCGTGGGAGATTCATTAAATAATTTTGAATAGCGATTATTACTTTGTGCAATGATAGATTCTGTTGTTTTTCTGTCTATCGATAATGCAATTTGATTTGAAACAAATTCAAAAAATTCTTTGTCTTTTTGAGTAAAGTTCTTTTCTCCTAAGTATCTTTGCGTTGCAATCACACCTATTACTTTGTCATTTCTTTTTAAAGGGTGTCCAATATAATCTAAAGGAATTGTTTCTAACGGGATTATTTCTTTTGATTTTTGCATAGCATTAATTTGACTATATGATAAATAATAACTTTTTCCTGATTTAATGATGATATCGGTCAAATTATTTTCAAGCATTCTTGTAGGAGGATGTTTTTCGTATTTATTTGCAAAGAATACAAATTCAACTTGTTTTGTTGTTTTATGGTAAAGTGCGATGTAGAAATTCTCTACATTCATTGCTTCACTTAAAATCTCATGTATTTGTTTATATAACTCATTTAAATTTTGAGTTGTTAAGGTTGCTTGAGAAATCTTATAGGTTGATGCCTGCATTTTATGGGTTTTTGCTAAATTGTCTAATTCGTTTTGAAGGCTGTCTAGATAGTTTTTAATTTGAAACATCATAGTGTTAAATGTATTGCCAAGGATCTCAAATTCATCGTTACTTTGAATCAATACTTTTTTATTGAAGATCCCTTGCTCAACTCTTTTTGTTGCTTTAAGCAAGGTTTCGATTGGAAGAGTGAGTTTTCTTGCGAAGAAAATATTTAATCCAATAAAAATTGGAAGAAAAGTTAAGATACTTATTATCAAGAAATATAATATGTTTTTCTGAGTATGGAGAATACTATCTGCATTAAAAATTATCACTAGAAACCCTTCAAATTCTCCAAATTTATTATAAATTGGTGAGTATCCAGCTAATTGATGGGTTATTGGTTCATATGTTGTGTATTTTAGATTTGAATGATCTTTGTTGTTGAGCTCAAGAATTTGGGTTTTTGTTTCTTGATTTACCTCAAATATATTTCCATATCTATCGTCATTAGGCATTGAAATTGTGTAAATAAATTGATTATTTTTTTCTGGTAGTATGATGAAGATATCTACTATTTTTGAACTACTATTTTGAATTAAATATAATTTTTCAGATATATTCCGATAATATTCATTATAGCCATCTCCCTTTTCATTAAACAATGTGAGATAATCTCCATCGATTTGAGGGAGAGAAAAGTTCAACAAATCGACAAGATGGTCATGAGAATTTGATATTTGTGTTTTTTTACTTTGATTATAGAAAAAAAATGAAAAAACTGAAATGATAATAATAAATAATATTGAATATACCAATATTATTTTATTACTTATTTTCGAAGGGACTTTTTTTCTCATTTTTTCCTCAAATTTGTATTTGGGTTTTATTTCTCATTAAAAAATGGAATCGTTTTATAAATATTGTTTTTCTCAAGAGCAGTGTTAATTCTATCTAATAACTGTTGGTTAGATTTGTTCACAGCAATACCAAGACCTACATTATTGATAAAAATGACGTTATCATTTTGATCTCTAACAATTGCTAAGTTATTAAATGTCTCTGAGATTAGGTATTCTGAATTAATATAATCATTAAAAATAACATCAACTCTTCCTATACCAAGATCAAGAAATGAGCTTTTTGTATCTTTATATTCCATTAATGAAAATTTGTAACCTTCTGTAAGCAACTTTTGAGTGTAATCAAATCCAGTCGCACCAATTTTTACACCAACATTTTTATTATTAATTTGTGAAATTCGATTCATTTGCGTTTTGTTTGGATCTATGACCATTACTAAACCAGTGTTGAGATAAGGTTCGGAAAAGCTCACTATATTTTGCCGTTCAGGAGTTATGTGAATTGCTGCAATGATGATATCTACATTGTTGTTTTCTAAAGCAGGAATGAGATTTGCAAAGGGCATTTCAATAAACTCAACTTCATCCCCCAAATTCTCTGAGATTGCTTGCATCAATTGAATATCATATCCAGATAACTGTCCATTTTCATTAAAGTAGACAAAGGGTTCTGTGATAGCCGTTCCTACGAGAAGTGGTCTTTTTACATTTTCTGGTTCTGAAATTGATGTGTCATTTAACTCTATATTATTTTTGTTATTAAACTGCCATGCAAGAAGTAATGCTACAAGGATCAGAATTAGAATGATTAAAATTATATTTTTTTTATTTTTATTCATATCTTCCTAGTTTCATTTTTTTGCAATAAATTTTTCAAAATTGATATTAAAAGATTAAACACTCTCCACCAATCCAGTGTTGGTTCAAATTTCTCTGGTACGATTAATAATAAATATTCAGATGATGTTTCATTGGCGATTATCTTTGAAGAAATTCCTATCCTATTGGACATATTTAATATTGTTTTAATTTCGTTTGAATTTAAAAATAAAACATCATCCTTTATTTGTTTTGAAACAAATATGCTTGAAGATTCAAATTTTTCTTTTGAATATTTGAAATTTGCAATAATTTCATCAATTTTATTTGTATTATGATTATATTTTATATAAGCCGCTTGATCACAATCTAAAAACAATTTTATAAATTCAGAAATTTCAGTATTAATCTCCGAATAGTATTCAGTTTTATTGATTGCTATAATGTGATTTATGATTTCTTGATAATTTGAGATCTTTTGAGCAATACGATGTATTGTGCTGTTATCTGCTAAATTTATAATTAACCCTGCATTGTTTTGATTGTGAATAACCTCTTTTGCTTTATATGATATATAGATTTCACCTTTCGTCGGATGTGAATAAATAAAACTTTTGCCAATTTCATCAGAAGCAGAAGAGTAAGATAATAAATAGTTTAAATTATTTATATCAATATTCGGCTGCATCATTTTTACAATTTCGCTAAAATCTCTATTTTCTAATTCATAACTTTCAAATCCTAAAATTCTTATTGCACTTTCATTTAAATATTGAATTTTATTTTCGTTATTGACAATGATCACTCCTTCAAACATTGAGTCAATATAGTGTTTCTTTAAGGAAAGTGCTTTTTCAAGCTGTGATAATGTATTTTTTCTCTCTTTATTTATAATTATTAAATAGACAATCCAAGCTGTTAAGAGAATTAGCATTAGGAGAAATATTATTATTTCATTGATATATTGAGTAAAGATTGTAATAGGCTGATTTATGAATATTGAGTCTTTTGGAAGTTGATTCTTCGAGATGTTAAATCTTTCGAGTTGATTATAATCAAAAATATATTGATTTGGACTATTTTCAATAATTGCAATAGTCGAAATTGGCGTTCCATTGAAGATTTTTATGGTTAATTGCGCAGCTAATTCAGCTTGTTTATTTTGACTAACAACTTTTCCACCTAATATACCCATTCCAATGCCATGTTTCCATAGATGAAAAATTGGTATATTAGAATATTGATAAATATTTTTTAGAGATTCTGTAAAACTAAGGCTATTATTTTCTTTATCACGTAAAGCAGAGATTAACAATAAACTTTTGTTGTCATCCATTGTTATTTTATTAATCTCTTCATAGAATTCTTCATAAGTGTAATATGACAAGTCAATGTAAGATAAGGTTATATTTGGATATTTTTTTTGAAAATTTAGGAAATTTTCTAAATCTATCTTACTTGTTGTTGTGTTATCCGATATTGCAATTATTTCTTTTGTATTTGGGTATATATCTAAGATCACATCAATAGTATCTTTAATTGATAATTCTTCTACTATACCTGTGACATTTGGATTTAGGTTTAATTCGTTTGCTAGTTTTTTGTCATTAAGACCAAAGAAAATAACTGGTTTATTCTTAAAAAACTCATTGTAATATTTTAAAACAAAATTTAATGCATTATCGTCGGCAGTTAATATAATATCGTATTGAGCAATAATATCTCTTTTGATTGTAAGTTCCTGATAAAAGAGATTTTCCATTTGTTCTGCTGGAAAACGTTTGGTATCCATAAACATATATGAAAATTCTATTTGATATTTTCCAAACACATCTTTTAATCCTTGTAGCTGATCATCAAATGTTATAAATTCTGAACTATATGAGCTGATAAATAAAATTTGGGGAGTATTATCTAATGTTATTGTTGATACAGTTTTATCTTTTGTTAAATTTAAAAATAACATGATAAATAAAAGAACCCCTGTAATTATCAAGAAAATTCTTGTTATTAATTTCATATATACCTTCTATAGTTTTTGGTTACAGAAAATTATTTATAGATATCGTCGAATTTTTTATGAATTTTCTTGAAAACTTTGATGATGTTTGGATCAAAATGCGTTCCAATATCTTTAATTATTAATTCTATTGATTTATTATGTGAATATGCTTGTTTGTATACTCTTTCATTTCGTAAGGTGTCATAAGCATCAGCAACTGCTAAGATACGTGATTCTAGTGGAATATCTTCACCTTTTAAACCATTCGGATAACCTGATCCATCCCATTTTTCATGATGTGTAAGTGCTAATTTTATTCCAGCTGAGACATATTTATTTTCAGGGTATTTTTCTTTCGCCTTTAATAGACTTTTTGCACCAATAATAGTGTGTGATTTCATTATCTCAAATTCTTCTGGGGTTAATTTATCAGGTTTTAAGAGAATTTTATCTTCAATTCCTACTTTCCCCACATCATGTAGCGCTGCTGTGTAATAAAATATTTTGATAAATTCATCAGTAATGATGTGTTTAAATTCTTCTTCTTTGGCTAATTCGCGGGCTAAAATGAGGCAGAGTTCTTGAACATTTTCAATATGCTTGCCGGTGTTATTATCTCTGGTTTCTGCTAAATTTGCTAAAGCAACAATAGCAGCCATTTGTGAATCTGCAATTTCTTTAACTTGTGTTGCGACTCTTCTATTAAGTTCTCTGTTTATTTGAAGCAATTCTTCTTGAAGATTTTTGATTTTTAGATGTGTTTTAATTCGTGCTAAAACTTCTGCAAAGTTAAATGGTTTGGTGATATAGTCTACTCCACCAGCCTCAAACGCTGTAATTTTATCTTCAATTTGCACCATTGCGGTTAAGAATATCACAGGAATATTTTTTAGCTTTTGATTTGATTTAAAAAGCTTACAAACGTCTATGCCATTCATATTGGGCATATTAATATCTAATAAAACCAAATCTGGCGGATTTAATTCTGCAGCTTGAATTGCCATGTTCCCAGAGGGGAATGCATAAACTTTATAGTTATTTTCAAAGAGTAATAATTCTAAGATCTTAAGATTCTCAGGTGTGTCATCAATTATCATAATCTTTGGTTTTTCATCTATCATTTAATACCTGCCTTCAAGTAAATCTAAAAGACCCTGATAATTATATTCATCAATGTAAGATATAAATATTTCTTTTAATTCTGAAAGTTTATTATCTAACATATCAATTAATTCTCGGATTTTTTCTATATCTCCTTGTTGAATGTTCTCTATTATGTTTTGTTTCCAAAGTTTAGGTAATTTATCAATTAGTTCTTTGTTAATCTTGTGTTGTTTTTCAATTCTTTTTAGATTTGGATTGTTATTAAAATATTCGTATTCGATATTTAAATTCTCTTTTAAGATCAAAAATATTTTTTCGATATCGTATGGTTTTAACAAAATACCGTTTGTCTTTGATTCTTTAATTTTAATTGAAAGTTCTTCATCAAAGATAGTAGCAGAGATTAAATAAATAGGGATTTCATTGTTAAATTGATCTTCTCTAATATTTTTGATAAATTTAAACGCATTGTCAAACGGTGCTTTTATTCCTAAAAACACAAAGTCTGGTTTTTGAAGGTTAAATTCTTGGATGGCTTTTCTCATATCTGTTGTTGAAAGTACTTTGAATCCAACGTTCTTTAATTGTGTCGAGAGTAAGGTTAGGTTGGACTTGTCTTCATCAATAATTAACACCTGAGGGGATATTTGGTTTTGTTTAATGGACTTTACATAACCGAAGCCATTATCTTGTATGTGGGGTTCTATCTCTGAAATTTTGTTAATGAATGAGAATTCGAATTCTGAACCTTGATTTGGTTCGCTCATAATTAAAATCACATCACCATGCATTATTTGAGCATATTGCCGGCTAATCGCCATACCTAACCCAGACCCTGATTTTTTGTTGATGTCATTCTCTCCTTGTTCAAAATATTCAAAGACCTTATCACGATCATTTTGATTGATACCAATCCCTGTGTCTTTTACAATAATTGAAACAAAGATATCGTTTATGTTGATTTTTTCATATTTGATAATAATTTCTATATTGCCTTCTGATGTAAATTTTATTGCATTTGACATCAGATTTGCGATAACTTGTTTGATCTTTTGCTTATCACCGTAAAGAAATCTTGGAAAATCATCCTGGATGTTTATATTAAAATTAATTCCTTTTTTGCTGATTCGATAGGAAAACATGTTTTTTATCTCGGATAACATCATACAGAAATCATAGATATTTTCTTCAATTTTCATTATTCCTGATTCTATTTTTGATAAATCTAATATGTCGTTGATCAGGGATAATAACATTTCTCCACTTCGATTTATAATCTCTAGTGATTCCTTATGGTGTTGATTTAGATTATCGTCTCTTTTTAACATTTGAGCGTAACCTAAAATTGCATTCATGGGGGTGCGAATCTCATGTGACATATTTGCTAGAAACTGTGTTTTTGCTTGAGTAGCTGAAACAGCTATATCTCTTGCTTTTGCTAATTCATATTCAATTTTCTTTAGTTCACTGATATCAATTAACCAACCTTTTATACTTTCTTTCCCTTTATAAATTGTTTTATAGAAATATGAGAGTGTATGAATCGTTTCTCCATTTTGCCCAACAATTTCAAGGTCAAAATTTGTGAATTGGTCTTTTGTTTTTAATTCATTCTTTAGGTATTTTCGGTCTTCGATGTTTTTATATAATTTTTCAGCGTTATCTCCAATTGAGAGACCTGTCATATGTTGAAAAGTATTATTGAAGAATGCCAATTTATTATCTGTTGAAATCGCAAATGCAATGGGGCTTGAGTTAAGAATTTCTTCTAACTTCTGTTGTTCTTCATTTAATTCTATCTCTAGTTTCTTGGTTTTTGTTATATCCCAAGATAAACCTAAGATCCTTTCTGGTTTATTGTATGTACCAAGTATAGGATGTCCAAAAACATGAATATATTTTTTCTGTCCTGTTGCTGTTTGAATTTCAAAATCATTATTAAAATCTTTATAAGTTTTAATACAATTACTTATTTGATCTAATAATCTGTCTTTATCTTTAAAAAGAATTTTATCTTTTAAGTCGTGAGGTATTGATATCTTTTCGTTTGTTGGAATATCAAAGATTTGATACATTATTTCATCCCAACTCATTTTTTTATCTTTTATATCCCATTCCCAAAGCCCAATTTCTGCTGAATATTTTGCTAGCTCAAATCTATTTTGGAGTTGTGATAAATCATTGCCACTTTTTATTATTTTTTCTGTAAGTGATATATTCAATTTTTTAATTCTGTCATTAGAAATAATATTTTCTATTTTTTCACTGACAATGATTGAAATGTTATTTAATAATTCTTTTTCTTCTTCTAAAAAGAAGGAGGGATTATTAAATATTTTCTGATTTACATAACTAATTTCGATAAATCCTTCAGGAATATTATCTATAATCAACTCACTATTAATCTTGCAATTTGAGTTTGTATAATTTGAAGATCTATAGTCTTGGCCTTTATATCTGATCTTTACAGCTGTGTTTGATGGATATTGCCAACCACTGGGAATAATCTCAATCATTTTAGTAATAATATTTTTTATATCATTTTCTTTTTGAATTAGTTTTGAAATATCTCGAAGACATTGTAGTTCATTTATGCGTTTATTCATTTTGATGAGCAAATCATCTTGATGTGCTTCAATACTTTTTCTTAGTCCAATGTTTTGAAAAAATCCAATATAATATTCTGTATTTTGTAGCTCATCAAATTGTGCGATTAATAAAACTTCTACGGGGATACGGCTTTCATTTTTATGAATATATTCTTTTTCATATTTTATAGAAATTTTATCTGGTGATAATAAGCTGAGCATATCAAGTTCATCATCTAAATATTCGCTCGGAGTTAGGTCTATCCAGCTCATATTTTCAATTTCTGATTTTGTGTATCCTACTAATTCACAATATTTTTTGTTAGGATTAAATAACCTTTGATCATGGGTTGAATAGACAATTCCTATTGGTGAATTATGATATACCTCATTTAATAATCTCTCTCTTTGAAAACTTTGTTTTATTTTTTCTTTTGATTGATGCTCAGAAGATATGTCACTAATTGTACCGAGTAAAAGTTTTGCTTGCCCATCTTCATTTCTGGTATAAATAAATTCCTTTGCGAGAAGCTCCAGTTTGAGATTGTGTTTTGCATTTACAGAAAATTCGAATTCATAAAATTCGTTATTATTTATGGCAAGAATATTAGGAATTATTTTTTTAGTGTAGTAATTATAATCTTTTGAATTCATTATGTTTTTATATAGATCTTTTTTTGTATTACTATCGTAATCAAAAAATTCTAATAATGAATTATTGAGAAAATGATATTCATCCAATTCAAAATCATATAAATAATAAAGATCTGGCGAAATTTCGAGAAGTTTATTGAGAAATGTTTCTTTTTTAAATTTGATTGAACTACCTTGATCAAGCGTTGATGTTTTTTTTATAACAGATGTATTTAACAGTTGTTCATTTAGTGTTGTTTGGTGATTTGATTCATTATCGTGATAATTTAGAATTAAATTTTCAATTGAGAATTCATCTGCACCCTGAGTTTCTAATTGTTTTGATAATATGTATTTAAATTCATGAATGTTTGATGGATATTTGATAAATTCTACATTTTGATAATTTTTATTTTCATATTCTTTATGGAAGCTGGAATAAAAATATATTATTTTTTTCTTTGATAACAGTTCTCTTTTTTCATCTATATATTTTAGAAAATAATTATCATTGTTATTTGAATCAAAGATGAATAAATCGTATCCATTTAGAGACTCGAGAAAACTTGACTCATTTGTAAATTCAAATTCAATCGTTTTAAATGGATACATATTACTCCATTCTTCAACAATTGATTCTTTATATTTGAATACCATTATATAATCTGTTTTCATAATTTTTCTCAATTAAATTATACAGAAAAAAACGTAAAATTTATTCTATGTATCCGATTTTGCACTGATTCAATTTTTATCAATTTTGTCTATTTTATTATAGTAGTAATTTTAATGAAAATCCTATCGATAAATAAACAAAAATGAAAGGTTTGGTCATTTTTTATAATGTTATAATTTAAATAAATTAAGTTGACTTAATTTATAAGATTATATTAAAACAGAATTCTCACTCTTTAATAGCACTGGCTTAATGAATTTGGAAAAGTGGAAAATGCTAGATAATGAAAAACAAAAAATATTATTAGTTGATGATGCTTATGAAAACATCGCTTTATTTAAGACTATATTTGGGAATGATTATGATATCTATGAAGCTTTAAATGGTGAGGATGCTTTAGAAATTGTTCGTATTATTCTGCCTGATATTGTTTTATTAGATATTATGATGCCAGGTATTGATGGTTATGATGTTTGTCGAGAAATAAAAAGAGATTCTTTAACAAATTCAATTCCGATTATTTTTATATCTGCATTACATGAAGAAGCGGATATATTAAAAGGATTTGAATTAGGTGCAGCTGATTTTATAAGTAAACCAATCAGCCCATCGATAGCTAAAGCAAGAGTGAAGACTCAATTGGATTCATATTCTTATCAAAAAACCCTTGAGAAAAAAGTGATTGAAAGAACAAAAGAGATCAATAATACTCGATTGGAAATTATTCAGAAATTATCGATTGCTTCTGAATATAAAGATACTGATTCTAGTGACCATATTTTCAGAATTACTAAATATTGCGAAACTATTGCAAGAAGCTATGGTTTCAGCGAAGAAGGAATCGACACCTTGATTAATGCTGCCCCGATGCATGATATTGGAAAAATTGGTATTCCAGATAATATCCTTTTAAAAGAAGGAAAACTGACACCAGAAGAGTGGGAAGTGATGAAAACACATACTACTATTGGTGCCAAAATTATTGGAACAAATGCATCTAAACTATTGATGACAGCACGTTCGATTGCTCTTGAACATCACGAAAAGTGGGATGGAACTGGCTATCCTAAGGGGTTAAAAGGGAATGCAATTGAGTTAAACGCTAGAATTGTTGCTATTGCTGATGTATTTGATGCCCTTACTTCTAAAAGACCTTATAAAAATCCATGGAGAATTGCCAAAGCTGTTGCTTTGATCAACAGCGAATCTGGAAAACACTTTGACCCGAAAGTGGTTGATGCGTTTAATGATAGTATCACTGAGATTCGAGCTATTCGGAATTTTGATTAAATAATCACCTTTTTAAGCGATTTTTATTTGATTACGACCATTCTCTTTTGCTTGATATAAAGCAGTGTCTGCTTTAGTAATTAATTGCTCGACTGGTTCAGAATAATCTTGGAATAAATATAGTCCTGCAGAAATTGTAATTTGATCTATATTCTTTTGATTATATATAAATTTTGTTTCTTCTATAGATTTGCGAATTTCATCAGCTCTTTTTATCAAAATTTCTTGACTTACTTCTGGAAGAATTAAGATAAACTCTTCGCCCCCATATCGACAGGCAATGTCTTCGGCTCTAATCATATGTATAAATATGTCAGCGATATTTTTTAATACATAATCACCTGATTCATGTCCAAATTTATCATTTATTCTTTTAAAATGATCAATATCTATCATTATCAATCCTAATGTGGAGTTTTTTCTCGCAATTCTTCTACATTCTCTGCCTAAAGTTTCAATCATATATCGACGATTAAAAAGATTGGTAAGAGGATCTCTGATGGGTTGTTCTCTCAAATTTTCTCTTAATTTTATATTTGCTAGCGCCAACCCTGCACTAAATGCAAAATTCTTTATGAACTGGTTTTTATATTCTTCTGGCCAATTATCTTGGGCTACATCTTTTGGTTGAATAAATAAGATGCCGAAAGTTTCACCTGGCGCTACGATTGGAATACACATATGTTTTTGTGAAACTCTTGGATTCACGTGTTTACAGGCTGTTCCTGTTTTATCCTTTTCATAAAAATGTGTAATTCCCTTTTCTATCGCCAAACAATTTTCGGCAGGAAAATGAGAACATGTTATACTGCATAATTTTCCCCACGAGGATACTAGGTTTAAGTTATTATTTTTATCAAGTATTAGTAAACTACCCGCTTCATTTTTAAATATTTTTGAAGCAAATTCTAAAATCACTACATATGCTTCTTTCATAGAATTAATTGTTTGTAGATAATCATTCATTTCATTGAGATAGTTATTATCTTTACTTCTCTTTTCTAATTCTTTAATCCATTCCTTTTCTTTTTCTCTGGCAAGTTCTAATTTGTCAATCGCATTTTTTTCTTTAGTAATATCTCTTGATATTCCAAAAGTGCCAATAACATTATCATTTTTATCTAAAAGAGGAAATTTGTTGGTTATCACCCAATTAATGTTTCCATCTTTATGAATTTCTTTTTCTAGCATATTCAATTTTGGAATTTTGGTTTGGATAATTTCTTGTTCGTCATTAAATGCTTTAGATGCATGTTGTAAATCAAAAAAATCAAAATCTGTTTTCCCAATAATATCTTCTTTGGAAGTCTGAATCTTCTTATCACTGAACTTTTTACTAGTTTTGATAAATCTACTCTCTAAATCTTTAAAATATACTACTTCTGGTGTATGTTCCATAAATACTTGAAGGAGATTTAGTTCTTTTTTTATTTCTAAATCCTTCTTCTTTTTAATGAAATATCCAAATATAATCGAAAAAAACAATGCTATGATTAACGATATTTGAAGAATAATTCTTAATTTGTTATTTATTTTAAAATCAAAAATTAATATAACGATTCCACCCAATAAAATTAATTTAGTAAATATAATGTGATAATCGATTAAGTTTTGTTTTTTTGCGTTTGAATATTTAGCCATTTATTTCTTATTTCATTGTTTCTATTAACACAAATTTACTATATCATAATTTGGCTACTTTTTATACAAATTAACCTAATTTACGGAAGATTTGAAATATCGTTATGGATATTATTAATTCAAATAATTAATTTTTCTATAACTTTGTTTACATTTTTGATTTCATTTAAATGTTAAAATAGAGTCTGAAAATACGATAAAAAAGGTAGGTTTTTGTGAAAGTACTATTTTATGAATGTTTTTCTGGAATTAGTGGGGATCTAAATCTAGGCGCTATGCTAGATTTAGGGGTTGATCTTGATTATTTATTAAGTGAGTTATCTAAACTTGGTATAGATGATGAATTTGCTATACAATGTTCTATTGGACAAAAAATGGGAATTCATGGCACTAGAGTAGATGTGGTACTTCATAATCAAAATGATCATCAACACACTCATTCTCATGAATCTGCTATCCCTTATTCACATTCTCCTATTCAACTTCATACTCATTCTGAAGAAGACTTACACTCTCATATGGTTTTTAATTCTAAAGGTCATCATAGCCATCATGAGCATACTCATTCTCACGGACGAACTTATTCTGAAATTCAGGTATTAATGGAGAAAAGTGACCTAACTCCTCAGGTAAAAAAAGTAAGTTTAGAAATTTTTGAAAAAATTGCATTAGCAGAAGCTAAGGTTCACAATCAAGCCGTTGAAAATGTTCACTTTCATGAGGTTGGGGCAACAGATTCTATCGTTGATATTGTAGGAGCAGCAATTTGTTTTGATGCTTTAGATGTGGATATGGTCATCAGTTCTCCAATTGAATTAGGGAGTGGCTTTGTTTGGTGCCAACATGGGAAGTTACCAGTGCCTGCACCCGCAACTTCTGAAATACTGAAAGGAATTAAATGTACTCGAGGTGGCGTTTCTGGAGAAGCTACTACTCCGACAGGTGCCGCCATTATTACCACATTGGCTGAAGAATTTTCTACTACTTTTTCAATGAATATTGAAAAAATTGGATATGGGATCGGATTTAAGGATTTTGAAATTCCAAATGTTTTACGGGTAAGTATAGGATCTATTGATGAATCAACAAAAAATGATCTTATTATTTCAAAAGAACGAATCATTGAAACAAATTTGGATGATATGAACCCTGAATTAATTCCATTTATTGAAGAAGAATTATTAAAGATTGGTGCATTAGATGTTTTTCGATCACCTATTCAGATGAAAAAGGGAAGAAGCGGCGTAAAATTAAGCATTTTAGTTGACGAAAAAAATCAGGATCAGATATTAGATTATCTATTTACACAAACTAGTACATTTGGAGTGCGGAGTTATGTGGTTGATAAGATGATGATGCAACGTGAAATTGAAGTTATTTCAACTGAATATGGTGAAGTGCGGATTAAGAAAGCAATTTTTAAAGGCAAGGTAGTAAAATATAAACCTGAATTTGAGGATATCAAAAGGATTTCTATCTATACTAAGCTCCCAATTAACGATGTTCAGAAAAAAATTCTCTTTTACTATGAACAAATACGATAATTTAGTAGAGTATATTCAATCATTTGAGCATGCTGTAATCGCTTTTTCTGGAGGTGTTGATAGCAGTTTCTTATTAAAAGCTGCTACAGATGCTTATATTAAAACTCCAGACAAACTTCTAGCAATCACGATTAAAACAGCTTATATTCCAAATTGGGAATTTGAAGAAGCACAAACTTTTACTGACTCTTTAGGTGTAAAACACACCCTTGTTGAACTTGATATAGATAAATCCATCCAAAACAATCCTATTGACAGATGTTATTTGTGTAAAAATATCTTATTCCAAAAAATGATCGGGGTTGCTAAAACAAATGGGTTTACTACTATTTTTGATGGTTCCAATTTTGACGATCAGTCCGATTATCGTCCAGGTATGAGAGCATTAAAAGAATTAAAAGTAATTAGTCCACTTTTAATCCAAGGTTGGACAAAAAAAGAAATCCGAAAGATGTCAAAGGAATTAGGCTTGCCGACATATAATAAGCCAGCTTATGCTTGTTTGTTGACTCGAATTCCTCATGATACTTTGATTACTTATGACAAATTACGAATGATTGAGGCGGCTGAAGATTACATCCATAGTTTGGGTATTTTTGATGTGAGAGTGAGAAGTCATGAAGAAATTGCACGCATTGAAGTTGGAAAAGCGAACCGAAAACTATTTTTTGATGAGAAATTGATGGACGATATATCTATAAAATTAAAAGAGATTGGATTTTCATTTGTTACACTTGATCTAGCTGGGTATCAGATGGGTAGTTTTAATCCAAAAGAACTATAGAGGATGGCATGAAAGAAAAAGAAATTAAGAATTTGCTTGAAGATGTTAAGAATCAAGTTCAAAGTGTTGATGAAGCAGTTAATATTTTAAAAAATTTACCTTTTGAAGATGTACAAGATTTTGCGAAAATTGACAATCATCGTGAAATTCGGGTTGGCTATCCTGAAGTGATCTATTGTGAAGGAAAAAGCATTGATCATGTTGTACAGATTTTTGAGTATATGCATTCACAAGGGAATAATGTTTTAGGTACACGTGCTTCTGAAGAAATGTTTGATGCAGTTGAGAAAATTGTACCTTCAGTAGTCTATAATCCAATGGGAAGAACAATCACTGATATCCAAAAACCAATTGAGATGACCTCATCTTATATTGCTTTAGTATCTGCTGGAACTTCTGATATCCGTGTGATTGAAGAGGCAAAAGAAACTGCTTTAATTCTAGGCAATCAGGTGAAAATCATTAATGATGTAGGTGTATCTGGAATCCATCGTTTGTTTAATCACTTAGAAGATATCCGTAATGCAAAGGTCGTGATTGTGGCAGCTGGTATGGAAGGTGCGTTGGCTAGCGTTGTCGGTGGGTTGGTTGATAAACCTGTGATTGCCGTCCCTACGAGCATAGGTTATGGAGCAAATTTCGGAGGCCTTTCTGCGCTGTTATCAATGTTGAATAGCTGTGCGAGTGGAGTTACTGTGGTGAATATTGATAATGGGTTTGGAGCTGCATACTCAGCAAGTATAATTAATCATTTATAAAAGCTAGAGAAATTCTCTAGCTTTTTTCTTTGTTATTTCCTTTGTATTATGGAAAAGTTTTCTTAGATTTAATTGAAAAGATTTGCTACAATTTAATTATTGTAAAGAAAGTCTTTTCATAATGAAAATTGAACAAAGAAAATATCAATTAATTCAATATTTTTTATATCATCAAGATACTGTCACAAGCGAAGTGTTGGCACGCTATTTAAATGTAACATCACGAACTGTGAGAGAAGATCTGAAAGAATTAACTAAAGAATTAGCTGCTGAAAATATTCATTTGTTATCGATTCAAGGAAAAGGTTTTTATATCGATGATAAAGATTATTCTGCTTTGTCTATTTATTTAAAAAAATTGATGAATGATCCTATGTTCCTTTTGTCAGCTGTGGAAAATTCTTTTCAAATTTTAAGAATTTTATTCTTAGAAAGAGATTATATCTGTATTGAAGATTTAGCAGAAAAAGTGTTCTTAGGTAAGTCAAGTGTGGAAAAAGAATTTGAAACGGTTGAAAATTGGCTTAAGCAATATAACCTCGTATTAAAAAAGAAAAAAACTCTGGGAATCCGAATCTCAGGTGCTGAAAAAAATTTCCGAATTGGTTTAATTCAGTTAATTTATGTTTTTTCTTTTCGAAATAATCTCACAACCAATGATCTATTTTCACCCATTTTTGATAAAAATATTCTTCAAATAATAAATGATTTGGTAAATGATCATATCCATCATCCTGCATTTAATTATTCACAATTTGCTTATCAAACAATCATTTTGTATTTAGCAATCCTAATTTGGCGAGTTCGATCTGGTTCTTTAATTGAAGAAAAACAAACTTCTAAAAAGTATGATGAGATTGATTTTTTGGTTGATGATTTATTGGGTTCTTTAGCAGAACGTTTAGCACTAGAAATTCCATTAATTGAATATTTTGGATTTGATGAGTTTTTGGCTCAACAAACAATCTTTTCTATTGAGACTATTCAATTAGAAGATGACCATTCTGAGTTTATTATTGAGTTGTTGACAAAGTTAGATAGCCAATTTCATCAAGGTTTTATCCACGATGCTCGCTTAATCGAACAGTTAAACTATTTTATTCATAAAACAAAAGTCATTGATTATGGATTTAAATTTGAGAAACCATTTGATCTTAATACTTTAAAGAATAATTATCCGAGTGCATTGGATATGGCATTATATACTAAAATTGAAATCGAAGATTTTTATAACCAGCAAATAAATGATCACTCTTATATTGAGCTTGCGATTTTATTCTCTGCAGCATTAGAAAAAAAATTATTAGAAGGATCTTCAAAAAAATGGAGAGCTGCTATTATTAATTCGATGGGATTTGAGATTTCTAGTTTATTACAGAGCAAAATCCAACGATTATTTCCCCAATTAATTTTAGTTGGCGTTTTTCCAACTTATCAAATAAATGATTTAGGACGACAAGGAATCGATTTTCTGATCTCAACAAGTATGATTGAAAATTGTACAATCCCTTTTGTGGAAATAACGAATTTTTTAGATGACAATGATTATTTAAAAATTGGTAGATTTCTGAAAGAGATTGAGCAAGCCGATTTTGAAAAATATTTCTTTCAATCTCTATTTGAAGAAAGTATATTCATTACCGATATTAAAGAAAAAACACCTCAAAAAATTATCTCTAAAATGGGTAATCGATTGGTCGAAGTTGGGCATGTATCCCCTTCTTTTATTGATGCAGCATTGACACGAGAAAAAACAATGGCAACTGATATTGGTAATCTTGTAGCAATTCCGCATGCGTTATCCTATGGAAGAAAATCATCAATTGCAGTGGGGCTTCTCAATGATGCAGTTGATTGGGGAAATGAAAAGGTTAAAATTGTCTTTCTACTCAATATTCGATATGAAGATATTGAAAGAATGAAATCCATTTTTTCATATTTTTATGATCTTGTACAATCAAAAAAGAAAATCAATCAATTAATAGATACAAAACAATTTGATATGTTCATTCAAATTCTCAAAAAAGGAGAAATTTAATTGTGAAAATCCACGAAATGATCAATCCAAAACTAATCAATATAAATATGAAAGCGGATTCTAAAAATGAAGTAATCTCTAAATTGATCTACTTGTTAGAAAAAGATGGAAGACTTCTTGATAAAGAACAGTTCACAAAAGATGTGATGGAGCGAGAAGACTCTATGTCCACTAACATGGGAGCTATGATCGCTATTCCGCATGCTAAATCTAAGGCAGTTAGAAAATCATCTGTGGTATTTGCACATTTAGAAAGCCCTGTTGAATGGAATGAAGAAGGCAAGGTTGATTTAGTATTTTTATTAGCAATCAATGAAGCGCAACATAATGTTTCTCATTTGGAAACAATTGCTACATTGGCAACCTATTTAGTTGATGACGATTTTAAGAAGGCATTATATGATATAAAAGATGCAGCTTCTATTGTGAAATTGATTGAAAACTATAAAGGAGAGGAATTATGAAGATAATAGCTGTAACATCTTGTCCAATGGGTATGGCGCATACTTATATGGCTAGTGCTGCTTTAAAAAGATCTGCAAAGAAAAAAGGGTATGAAATCAAAGTTGAAACACAAGGGTCAATGGGAATACGTGATAAAATTTCAAAAGAAGAAATTCAAAATGCAGATATTTTGATTCTTGCTACTGATGTTGCTACTTTGGAACCTGAACGTTTCAAAGATTCGATAACTTATAAAACCACCACTAGTAAAATTATTCGAAATGCTGATTCTATTGTTGATGAAGCAATCAATCTTGTTGAAAACAAATAATACTCAATTATTTTTTAATCTTTAGGAGAAAAATATGAAAAAGGAAAGTTTAAAAGAATTTTTTGGTGATTTACGACAACATCTTATGACAGGCATTTCTTACATGATGCCAGTGATCATCCTGTATGCATTGTTTATGGTTTTGTCACAAATCCCAGGACCTACTCAACCAATGATGCAAGCATTGAGCGATGCAGGTTCTTTGTTAATCGTACCAGTGATGGCAACCTTTATTGCCTTCTCTATTTCTGGGAAACTCGCAATTGCCCCTACCCTTGTTTTGGCAATGATGTCTGATAATTTAGGGATGGGATTTATTGGCGGTTTAATCGTTGGTTTGTTAAGTGGTTACTTGGTAAAATTAATTACCATTTTTGGAAATAAATTACCTGGTGGTCAAGTGACAGATATTTTGATCTCATTCTTGGTTGTACCGATCGTTGTTCCACTTCTATTAGGTGCATTTATCTATTTTGTGATTGCTTCCCCAGTAAATAGTTTAATGGTCAATTTAACCACTTGGTTGCACAATATGAGTGGAACCAACTCTGTGCTTTTGGCAGTGATTTTGGGTGCGATGATTGCGTTTGATATGGGTGGTCCGATCAATAAAACAGCATTTGCATTTGCTTTGGCTGCCTACACTGAAGGAGCCTATGAAGTGAGCGCACCGGTGTTGATTGCAATTTCGATTCCGACATTGGCAATGGCTTTGGCTTCTGCGATTGCACCCAAGAAGTATACAGCTGAAGAAAAATATGCAGGTCGTTCAGCGATTGTTTTAGGTCTGATTGGTTTGACAGAAGGTGCGATTCCTTTCGCAGCAGTTGATCCTTTCCGTGTAATTCCTTCAATCATCGTCGGAAGCAGCCTGGGTGCTGGTTTGGCCGCTTTCTTTGGCATTTCAAACACTGTGATGATTCCTGCTTTGATTGGGATGTCTGGTGTGAATAAGATTGTGCTCTATATTTTGATCCATGTGGTAGCCGTTGTGGTGACTGCTCTGCTGGTGAATGCGTTGAAGAAAGAAGTTCCGGAAGACGAACGATAAGTAAATAAGCAGAGGAGTTATGAAAGTAACTCCTCTTTTTGTATAATTTAAAAATTAAGTATAACAATTAAAGGGTAATTGATGAATAAAGTTCATGTTGTTGCACATACACATTGGGATCGAGAATGGTATCGTCCTTTTCAATTTTTTCGAACAAAGTTAGTTTTTGTGATTGATACGATCTTGAACACTTTGGAGAATGATGAAGAGTTTCGATTCTTTTTGTTGGATGGGCAATCGATTGTTTTAGATGACTATCTTGAAGTAAAGCCAGAAGCAAGAGAACGATTAAAAAACCTCATTAGTAAAGGTCGTTTAATTGTAGGCCCTTGGTATATCCAACCTGATGAATTTGCACCGGATGGTGAGTCTTTGATTCGAAATCTTCTATTGGGAATTTCAAGTGCTGAAAAGTTTGGAAAGAGTATGCGAGTGGGATATTTGCCTGATTCGTTTGGGCAAAGTGCACAAATGCCACAAATCTTAAGAGGGTTTGACATTTCTTCAGCTGTGATGATGCGTGGTGTGCCGGCCTATTCTTTGGAACAGACTGAATTTAGATGGCAAGGATTGAACGGGGATGAAGTTTTGAGCGTCTATTTACCGAAGGGGTATAGCAATGCGATGTTCTTGCCGGAATCTCCTTTGAAAGCAGTGGCAAGATTAAAAGAAGTAGTTGGTAAGTTAAAAAAATGGTCTAAGAATGGTCATATTTTGGTGATGAATGGTGTAGATCATCAGTTCATTCAACCAAGTTTGCCAGAGAGTGTAAAAGCGATTAATAAGGTGAGTTTGAATACTACCTATGAAATTAGTAGTATTGAACAATATGTGGGCGATGTGGCACAGGATGCAAAGGATTTGCCAATTTTGAGAGATGAGCTTTTGTCGCCAGATCGCAACCGCGTACATAGCAGCATTGCTTCGACCCGAATCTATCAGAAACAAAAAAATCGAAAGATGCAGGCTTTGTTGGAACGTTATGTTGAACCAATCGCCACAATGGCTTGGCTGAACGGTGCAGATTATCCAAAAGATTTGATTTGGCAGGCATGGAAATATCTTTTGCAGAATCAGACGCATGATGGGATTTGTGGATGCTGCACAGATGGTGTACATCAGGAAATGGATTTTCGCTTTTCAAATGTAGAAGAAATTGGGACAACTCTGCTTAAGTCGTATTCTAGAGCAATTGCTCGGAGAATTAATGCTGACAAAACTTTATTGACTGTTTTCAACAATAGCATGGTGAAAGGAAACCAAATTGTAAAAGCCACCGTTTTTTCTAAAACGGAAGAAATCGAATTGGTTGACATGAACGGTGAAAAAATTGATTTTGTGGTGGACGTAATTGAAGAAATCGATGCGGCAGAAATGACAATCTGGACGTTATATTTGGAAACCCCAGAACCTTATAAAAAAATTGACATTTCTTTTCGCGTTAATTTTGATTTCAACGTGGGATATCGTTTGTTTGAAATTTTGGAAGGGAAAAAACCACAAAAAGAAATCACTTTAAAAAGTGCAACATATGCTGGATGTGAAACAGATGACTATGTATTGAAATTCAACACAAACGGCACCTTCGACCTATTTGATAAAGCTTTAGAAAAAGATTTCAAAGGATGTCATTTGTTTGAAGATTGTGGAGATGCTGGAGATACCTATAATTATTCACCTGTTGCAAATGACACCGTAGTGACATCTGCAGATGCAGAAGCGAAGATTCAATTGGTGAATGTAAATGCACTTAAGTTTGAATATTTGATCAATTTGGTGATGCAAGTGCCTGAAACGTTGATTGAAAATGATACCAAACGATCTGCAAACTTAAGTGAGCTGCCGATTCAAACTAGATTGACAGTCTATCGAAACGAGAGACGAATTGAATTTTCTACTGAAATTGAGAATTATGCTGATTATCATCGTGTGCGAGTTTTATTCCCTGTGGGATTTTTGGCAGAGACTTCATTTGCGGAGACACAATTTGGCGTGGTGGAACGTGACGTAGAACTGAATGTGGATGATTGGCAAGATAAGAAATTCACAGAAAAACCGTTGCCTATCTATTCTATGCATAAGTTTGTATGTTTGCAAAATGAGGATTTTGGACTGGCTGTGTTGAACCGCGGATTGCCTGAGTATGAGATTTATTCTGATGGTGAACAATCTTCAATTGCAATCACCTTATTGCGAGGCGTGGGTATGTTGGGGAAGTCTGATCTTTTGATTCGACCAGGGCGACCTTCGGGAATTGTGGTGCCTACTCCGGATGCACAGTGCCATGGGAAACAAGTGCTGCAATATGCTCTTTATCCTTTCAATGGGCGATTAGATGAAGTCGCAATCTCTAACGAAGCATTAAAATTTGAGAATCAAAATTTAGCTGTGCAGAATTGCATTCAAATGCCCACTTTGGAAAAGAAATTTGCATTGATGTTGGGAATGGCTTCGATGGAGACAATAACCTCTCATGTGGCAGATAGTTTGAAGGATATTCAAGAAAAAGATCAAGTTTATTTCTCTATAAGTTCTCCACACCTGAATATTAGTGCTTTGAAGAAAGCTGAATTTGATGATGGTATAATTTTACGATTGTATAATGAAACATCGAAGGATATTGACGGTGTGAAGCTGAGTGTGCCAGATGATGTGGTTGCTTGTGCTATCACTAATTTTTACGAAGATGTGATTGAGAACTTAACTATCAAAGATCATGAGGTAATCTTACCAACAGTAAAACGATATAGTGCAATAACTCTCAAGCTGAAAAAATAAGCGCTAAAACACTCACTAATTAGTGAGTGTTTTTTTATTTTGAAAATTCGAGCAATACAAGATCTTTGTTTTCTTTGAAATAATTGTTGTTGGTTTGATCAAATTTGTTATACATTTCTTGAATTGCCTGTTGGGATGTGTTGATGTTTACTTTTGTTTTAAAGTGATTGTCTTTTCCATCATATATCATACAAACAGGATCTTTTTGAAAATATTTAATCTTTTTGCTTTTTTGTTTTGTCAAAATATAATATGTTTCATTTTCTATATAGGCACTCATGACTTTTTCTTTGTCGCCATATCGCATGAGAATTAGGCGACTATGTTCAAATTGTTTTTCACCATGTTCCCCTTTTGCCAATGCGATAACTTGGTCGTGATGATCGATAATAAATGATTGTTTGAAGCCAAGATTAAAGATGCCATCGATAACTTTTAATTCAAATAATTTCCCATGATGTTGATTTAAGATATGTTTAAATATTTTGATCTCATCATCCGAAAGCTTTTGGTAAACTTTTTTGGGTTCTTCAACTTCTTTCGCAGAAAAACGATAAGTAATATTTTTTCTAAAAATCGCTGGGACTGACAATTGATCTGCAGGAATGAGTATGCCAGCAAGATTTGCATTTTTCATATTAAAAAAAGATTCTACATCAGGGCCAATTAATACAAAATGCTTGCCATCTATAAAACGATAGATAACAGTATCAATTTTTGGATTGCCTTGTTGATCTACGGTTGAGAGAATGATGGAATCGAATTGTGAACAAAAACCTGATAATAACAGCTTTGCCTCTGCTAAGCTGATTCGGTTTCGAATTGCTTCCATTCTGGGATTTGTTTTCATTTTTATCCTTAAATTCCCCTAGTAAAAGGGACTCCTTTTACTAGGGGAGATATATCTATTCAATCACTGAACCAAGTTCAGATACAATGGTTGCGAGTGAGGTGTAACCACCTACTGTTAGATACCATTGTTCACCAGAAAGATAGATGATGTGTGCATTTTGACCGGCTTTGGTGTGATTAACAAAAGCATTGTCTAAAGTGTCTGAGGCAAGCACGTCTGAAGAGGCTGTGACAACGCCTCGATCAATTACAAAAATATAATTTGGATCAATTTCGGCGATAAATTCAAAGGAAATTGTTTTACCATGCTTGTTGACTTCTGCATCAATTTGATCTTGCGAAACAGGGCTGACAAAGTTAAAGGTGTTGAATACAAATCCATAACGGCTGGATTCTTCTGGACCATATGCGTTAATCTCTTTGCCTGTGGCAATCAACATCAAGGCATCTCGATTTTCTAATTTTGCAATAGATTCGCTGGTTTGTTCCACATTTTCTTGAAGTTCTGCAATCATTGTGCTTGCAAGTTCCTCTTTTTGATAAATGGAAGCTAATAATTCTACATTTGCAAATACAGTGTCCACAATTAATGGATTATCAATCCCTGGATATGAAAGGTAAACAACGGGGGCAATTTCTGCCAAATCTTCATAGACACTTGAGGATCGCGCTGAGATAAAAATTACCTCAGGCATAAGACCAGCAATGGCTTCATAGTCTGGTTCAAACATAGTACCAACGATTGTGGTGTCTGTAACAGCATCTGCTAGATATGCAGGAATCAAAGAGCTAATCCCCGTAATGGAATCCTCAACTCCTAGTGCGATGAGAGTGTCTAGGGCAGCGACATCTAGGGCAACCACTTTTGTTGGGTTAAGCGGTACTTCTACTGTGCCTAACTTATGCTCAATGGTAATGGTTGAAGAAGTTTGTTCTTCTGCCATTGTTTCATTTTCTGGTTCTGTTTCCATAGAACTATTTTCTGTTTGATTACTTTCTACGGAATCTGTTGGGGTGTTGCATGCTGTGAGCAGCATACTTAATACTAAGAGTACGAGTAGTACAGATAGTAGCTTTTTCATAATTTCTCCTAACTAAAAATATAACAAGGATAACGATACATATCACTTGGATTAATAATATAAACACATGGGTTTATTGTTTTTTTGAATTATTTCAAATTCAATATCATAAATCTCTTTTAGCAATTTACTCGAGACTATTTCATCAACACCTCCTTCTCTCACCAGTCGTCCATCTTTCAAAGCAATCAGATAATCTGAATAACTTGCTGCAAAATTGATGTCATGCAGGACAAGGACGATGGTTTTGTTTTTTTGGTCTACTAATTTTCTGAGTAATTGCATGGTTTCTACCATGTATTTCATATCTAGATTGTTAAGAGGTTCATCTAGCATGATATAGTCTGTATCTTGCGCTAATAGCGCAGCGATAAAGGCTCTTTGTTTTTGTCCCCCCGAGAGTTGATCTATATATTTATCTTTAATATCATATAAATCCACAAATTTAAGTGCTTCAATTATTTTTTGGTGATCCTGTTTGGTGAGTTTGCCTTTGGTATGCGGATAACGGCCAAATGAGACAATCTCAAAAATTGTAATTTTGATATTGGTGGAATTTGATTGTTTTAAAATACTTAACTTTTTAGCGAGATCAAGCGAATTCCAATCAATGAGTTGAGTTTCATCAATGATGATCTGTCCTGATTGATGAGTTAATAATCGAGCAATGATACCAAGTAAGGTGGATTTACCAGCGCCATTTGGTCCAATAATAGTTGTGATTTTATTATTGGGAATATTCAAAGTTACATTTTGTAACACTTGTTTTTTGCTATATGCCTTTGTGATGTGATTGACTTGAATCATGTTAAGTTCTCCTGAATTAGCAAAGTGATGAAATAAATTCCGCCAATTAGATTAATCACGATACTGATGGGGACTCCTACGCCAAACAATTGCTCGGTGAGGATATGCCCAAAAGATAAGATGAAAATGCCAAATAAAATAACTGCTGGTAATAAGTATTGATGTTTATAAGTGTTCAAAAAGGTTAATCCAAGATTGACTATCAAGAATCCGAGAAAAGTGATTGGTCCAACCAATGCTGTGGAAACAGCGGTTAAAATCAATACTAGTGTTAAGTTGAGTAACACCTCTTTTTGATAATCAAGTCCTAAATTAATGGCTGAATCTTTTCCTAAAGCTAAGACATCTAATTTTTGGTGTCTGGAAAAAATGAATATGAAGATTGATAAAACAATCAAGATTAATATCCAAAGAAGGTTTTCGTTTAAATTATTGAAACTTGCAAACATAAAAGATTGATAATATTCAAAGCTAGCTGGGTCCAACAACATTTGAATCACCGAGACCATACTTTGAAACAAGGTTGAAAAAATTATTCCAGATAATAATAATTGGAATAAACCATCAAAACGAGCGAACATAATTTTGAATAATCCTATCCCAAAGATGACTAAGATTGAAAAGTTGAGTACAAAATTCAGATTTGCATTCGTTACCAATTGGGATGTAGGAGAAATTAGAAAAATGACTAGCACTTGAATAAGTAAATAAAGAGAATCTAAGCCAAAGATACTGGGAGTGATGATGCGGTTGTTGGTGATTGTTTGGAATAAAACGGTACTTGAACCAATTGAAATTGCGGTGATAATAATTCCAGATGCTTTAATCCCTCTTTTTTTGATTGCATAATTAAATATCTCAAAGTTTATGTCAAAAAATAAAACAAAAATAATACTAATTGCTGCTAAAATGCCTAAGAGAAGAACTTTCTTTTTAATGCTCATGAACGATCTCCCCGAAACAAAATTAGCAGAAAAATCAATGTTCCTAAAATACCAATTACCAGCCCAATCGAAATCTCATAAGGATAAATAATAAGACGGCTGATGCTATCAGCAATTAAGAGAAATAATGCTCCGGGGATACCAACTATCCAAATATTTTTTTCAAGATTATCTCCAAATAAGTGTGAGACGATATTGGGAATGATTAAACCAACAAATGGTAAATTTCCGACAATAATAACCGTTGAAGCTGAAACAATGGCAATAAGTATTAATCCAATAGTAATGAAGAAATTATAGTTAATGCCGATATTTGTAGAAAAGTCTTGCCCTAACCCTATGATGGTGAATTGTTTTGCGTATATAAATGTTAGGATGATTGCGGGGATGACTATATAAAGCAATTCATAGCGACCTGAAATGACTAATGACAAATTTCCAACAAACCAACCATTTAATGTTTGCAAAAAATTATATGAATAAGCTAAAAAAGTTGAGAATGAAGTGAAAATACTAGCTAACATGAGGCCAATCAAGGGGACATAGATGATGGTTTTGTATTTTATTTTCCTAAGAATCAACATAAAAATAATGGTTGAAAGGAATGAAACTGAAAATGCAAAGCCCATTTTTATAAAAGTGGAACTGTTACCAAAAAAAACAACTGAAATTGCCAACCCCAATTGCGCACCACTAATGCCACTTGAAGTTGTGGGAGAAACAAATTTATTATTGCTAATTTGTTGAAATACAAGACCAGCGATGGAAAGCCCAAACCCAGCAATTATGAGGCTGATTGTGCGGGGTAAGCGGCTATTGAGGATTATGAATTGTGAAGTAGATTCTTTGATCCAAATTTCAGAAAAATCGATCTGACCTACACCAATGAAGATTGAGGCAATTGTTGCGATGAAAAATAGGACTATTATGGATAATTTTGGAATGGAAAAACTCAAGTCATCTCCTGTATTTGTAAAAACTCTTTTATTAGTTAGCGTATACTAATGTCATTACGGCGATTATACTGGTTGGGTTTAAATGGCGCAAGGTTATTTATATTTTTTAGATATATATATTAATTATTATCGCTCCAATATTTTCTGAGCACTATCGTCAGCCTTTTGCTTTCTATTTTTTTATCGGAGATTTGAGAAGTTGTTTGAAGTTTGTTTCTTAAGGTTTATAATTTTTTTCATGGACTTAAGTCAACTATATTTTTCAAAAACGTTTACTGAAAACAACATTGATCTAGATTCATCCACGGCAATGAAGAGAATTGCTGTGCGAGGGATTGTGGTGAATGATGGCAAGCTGTTAGTGGTTCACTCTCAATTAAAAGGGGATTATAAGTTGCCAGGTGGCGGAAAAAAAGAAGGTGAGACAGAGCTGCTTGCTTTGCAAAGGGAAATCGGAGAAGAGTGCGGAGTTTTGGTTGATGGGGAAGCTTTTGTAAAAGTTGGAGAAGTGTTGCAATATAAAAGCTCGATTGAAATAGAGATTGATGTTTTTATTAATGATTCGAGATATTATTTTTGCGATGTGTCTGAGATTGGCTATCAGGATGTGGCAAGGAATCTTGATGATTATGAAGATGCTTTGGGCTTTGAAGCTATGTGGTTGGAAATTGATGAGATTTGGGCTGTTCAGAAAACTTTGCTTGGAAAAAAAGACTCTACCCCAAACAAATGGATTCGACGCGAGTTTTGGGTATTTGATATGTTAAAAAATCACAAAAAAGAATTTCTGTTGAAATAACTTTTTGAGCGAATTATTTATTTTGGGATAAGATTGATAGTATAATAGATGTTCTAGAATAATTACATAAAAAGGATGTGAATATATGAATATTTGGTGGGATTCTCTTCTGCCGTTGGGGCGATTTTTTTATCTTATTGCGATTCCATCTACATTAGTTTTATTGATCCAGTTTGTGATGTCATTGTTGGGCTTGTCTCATGACACTGATCTGGATGTACAAAATTTAGATGGGCATGTGGATTTCAACTTAGATCATGACTTTGATATTAGTGATGGGCATGAGGTTTTTTCTGCTGATTTCCAATTTATTTCGTTCCGAAGTATTATTGCGTTTTTGACAATTTTCTCGTGGACGGGAATTGTGATGATGTCGAATGGCAGCAGCGCAATTTTGACAATGGTTGTGTCAGTGGCGGCTGGATTGTTGGCGATGTTCGTAATTGGATATCTGTTCTTTTTGGCGACAAAATTACAATCGAGTGGCAATATTAGTTATCAGAATGCAGTTGGGTCTACTGCGGAAGTTTATATTCCGATTAATGAAAATACAAATTTTCAAGGAAAAGTGCAAGTTGTGGTGCAGGAACGTTTGATTGAAGCGAGTGCTATCACAAAAAATAAAAAGGGATTTTCAACAGGGGAAATTGTGCAGGTTGTTGGACTGGT
The DNA here is from genome assembly GCA_963662985.1 of Anaerolineales bacterium. Lineage (GTDB taxonomy): Bacteria > Chloroflexota > Anaerolineae > Anaerolineales > UBA11579. The sequence continues at coordinate 199,027 of OY760066.1, forward strand.
TGGTTTGTCTACCCTTGTTGTTGATGAATTAAGTCCAGAAAAATAATCTTTAGGAGAAAAAAATGGATTTTTTAATGCTGATTATTGTTGTAATCGTCTTGCTGTTGGGGACATTTTTATCTTTATTATCAAGATATAAAAAATGCCCTTCAGATCAAATTCTTGTGATCTATGGGAAAGTTGGAAGAAATTCCACTGGTGACCATAAGAGTGCAAAATGTATTCATGGTGGGGCTGCCTTCATTTGGCCAATCATTCAAGATTATCAATTCTTGAGCTTGACACCCATCTCTATTAATGTGATTTTGACAAATGCATTGAGCCGCCAAAACATTCGTATCGATGTACCTTCCCGTTTTACGGTTGGTGTTTCTACGGAAGCTGGTGTGATGCAAAATGCAGCAGAACGTTTGCTTGGTTTGAAACAAGCTGAAATCGAAGAATTGGCCAAGGATATTATCTTCGGGCAATTACGTTTGGTTGTGGCAACCATGGACATTGAAGAAATTAACACAGACCGAGACAAATTCTTGTCTGCTGTTTCTTCTAACGTGGAAACTGAATTGAAGAAAATTGGTTTGCGATTGATTAACGTGAACGTGACCGATATTAAGGACGAATCTGGTTATATCGAAGCTTTGGGTAAGGAAGCAGCTGCAAAGGCTATTAATGATGCAAAGAAAAGCGTGGCTGAAAAGAACCGCGATGGTTCCATCGGTGAAGCTTTGGCAATGCAAGATCAACGTATTCAAGTGGCAGAAGCAAACTCAAAAGCAATTGAAGGTGAAAACCAAGCAAAAATTACAATTGCAAATTCTGAAGCATTGCGACGGGAAAAGTTAGCTGAAGCAGAACGTAAGGCAACGATTGCAGAACGTGTTCAAGCAGCTCAAGCTTTGGAAGAATCATTTGAAGCCGAAAAACTTTCGGAACAAGCACGTGCTATCCGTGACCAAGCTACAAAAGAAGCTGACATCATTGTTTCTGCAGAGATTGCAAAACGACAAGCTGAAATCAACGCAGCTGCTATGGCAGCAAAAACCCGTTTGGAAGCACAAGGTCAGGCAGATGCTATCTTCTTGAAATTGGAAGCACAAGCAAAGGGTGCCCAAGAAATTTTGACGAAACAAGCAGAAGGCTTCAAAGAAATTGTGAAGGCCGCTGGCGGTAACTCCAATGAAGCAGTGAAGTTGATGATTGCTGAAAAGATGGAACAATTGGTGGCGATTCAAGTAGAAGCTATCAAGAATTTGAAGATCGACAAAGTTACAGTGTGGGACAGCATGGGCAATGGCGAACCAGCAACTGCAAACTTTTTATCTGGGATGACTAAATCAATTCCGCCAATGAATGAATTATTTGAAATGGCTGGGTTGGAATTGCCAGAGTTTTTGGGCAAGAAAAAGGATGATGGTTTGACGGTGGAAGTTGAAGCTAAAAAAGAAACCCCAAAAGCTGACACTGAAAAGAAAGACAAAGAAAAATAGGTCTTTCTAAGAATAGAATAACAAATTGAGTAAAAAGTAGGGATTATAACTTCCCTACTTTTTTATTTAATTCAATATTGCTCAAAATGTAAACACTTATTCTTTTTTAATAAAACGGTGTTCAAATGGATGTTTGTTGTTTATAATATTCTAATTGTATGACGATTGGAGGATTTCAATCGTCAAGAAATCATTCTTATATTATTGGAGACATTTTATGCGAATCATTGTACCGATCAAACAGGTACCCGAGACGACTAACGTCAAAATGGATCCGGAAACTGGCACGATGCTACGTTCTGGACTAGCTAGTATTATTAATCCCCTTGACCTAAATTCTTTAGAAGCAGCGCTTCAACTTAAAGAACAGATGCAGCAGCGCCAGCAGAACCAGCAAAATAAGGATGATGACCATGAAGTCATTGCAATAAGTATGGGCCCGAAGAATGCCCACTATGCTTTGAAAGAGGCGATTGCAATGGGTTGCGATCGCGCTTTTTTATTAAGCGACCGGAAATTTTCTGGGGCTGATACGTGGGCAACTGCGTATGTTTTGACACAAGCGATCAAGAAAATCGGTGATTTTGATTTGATTGTGTGCGGTGAGCGCGCGTCTGATGGGGACACTGGACAAGTGGGTCCGGGGATTGCGGCCTTTTTGGGGTTGCCATTGGCGACCTATGTGAGCCGGGCGCAAATGATCGCTGAGGATGTGGTGCAAATTGAGCGATTGGTGGAAGACGGAACGGAAATCTTGCGTACCCCTACGCCAGCAGTGCTGACTGTGTTGAAAGAGGCTGGCTATCCGCGGTTCCCCACTTTGAAGCAAAAATTAGCGGCTGAAGAAGTGGAGATACCCACTTGGGGACCGGATGAACTGGAAGCGGATGCGGAGAAGATCGGGCTGAAAGGCTCCCCCACCCGAGTAGTGAAGATTGACAAACCACAAGTTGGACGAAAGGCAGAGCTTGTTGCCGGCAGAGATAAAGCCGACCAAGACAATGCGGTGCAACGTGTGGTTGATTTTCTTAAAGAACGAAATTTGCTATAAGGATGAGGTGTGAGCATGAGTATAGCTATTGATAAAAGTGAATGGAAAGATGTGTGGACATTGGCAGAGTTTAACCACGGTAAGATGCATGGCGTCTCATTTGAATTGTTGGCATGGGGGCGTGACTTGGCAGATGACCGTGGGTGCAAGCTGTGTTCTGTGGTTTTGACAGATGAGATTGGTGATGCTGAATTGAATCAATTATTTGCACATGGTGCCGATATGATTTATGTGGTGACACACCCCGCTTTGAAGAACTTCATCACGGAGATGAATGCAAAAGTGGTACGTAAGTTGGTGGAAGATTTGAAGCCAGAAGTGTTTTTGGCTGCTGCAACAACAACAGGACGAACGGTGATGCCTTATGTGGCGATTCAAACACGGGCCGGTTTGACAGCAGATTGCACAGGTTTGGCGATTGACCCAGAAACGGGCGAATTACATCAAACCCGTCCGGCAATTGGGGGAAACATTATGGCGACAATCAAGACCCCTGATGCACGACCGCAAATGGCAACGGTGCGACCAAAGTCTAAGAAGCCGTTGACTGCAGATGAGAGCCGCTCTGGGGATGTGGTGCGGGTGGAAATGCCCGAAGAATTCTTTGTGACCAAAATGACTATGGACACTTTTATTGCAAATGATTTAAATGAAATACCCGTGGAAGAAGCAGACATTGTAGTTTCTGGTGGTGCTGGAGTTGGCAATTTAGGCAACTTTGCGCTGCTGGAAGACTTGGCAGATGTGTTGGGGGGTACGGTGGGAGTGAGCCGAGTGCCAGTGGACCAAGGATGGCGACCGTATATTAAGCAAGTGGGGATGTCAGGCAAGACAATTGCACCGAAGTTATATATTGCGTGTGGAATCTCTGGGACGGTGCATCATATTGTGGGGATGCAAACTTCGGAAACGATTGTGGCTATTAACACTGATCCTGAAGCAAAAATCTTCCAAGTGGCTGACTTAGGCGTGGTGGGGGACTTGACCAAACTACTACCGAAACTAACTGCAAAAATCAAAGAAGAAAAAGAAAGGATGGCCTTGTGATGGCAACTCCTATCAAAAAAACAAGTCGTTATCATATTGAAACTGCTCCTGCACCGGCACCTTTTGATTATCCGGTGGATTTTCGTAAAGATGTGAAGGATGATTATGTAAAATATGGGCATCAAGGATTGCCCTATCATCGCACTGGGGGAGACCCACATTGGACGCCACAAGTGATTTCTCAAATTTGGTATCAAGCAGAAACAGGGAAGATTCCGATTTCGGGGGCTGGCTATGGTGGTGGATTTGCAGAACATGGCTTTGATGGTATTTGGCTGGATATGTCTGAAATTGTGCGCCCTACTCGAGATGGAATCCATGGTCGGGAATATATTTCTACGATCATTGACTTGGGAGTGCGGTTGCCTCAATTGCATTTTAGCGAAGAAGGATTGTTGGTGGAAGAGACACCAAAGATGCTCTCAATCCCAGTGCCAATTGTGTTTGACCCAATCCCAATGAAAATTCCGGGACGAGCATTACATCTATCTGTGGCGAAAGCGGCACATGCTTTGAAAGTGTTTGCATTGATTAAATTTGAAGATCTTGCAGAGGATTTATTGCCCTATCAAGATGCAATTATCCCCTTATTGGAAGATTTGGATAAATTGGACAGTGACTGGGTGAAACAAGCCCCGATGGTGGCAGTGGCCGCTGATGGCAAGACTGCAATGGCACGCTATGCTGAGGTGACAAAGGCTTTGCCTGAAGCAACGGTGATGATGCGATTGCCAATGACACCGAGCACTAAAGAGACAGTGCATGCTTTGATCGATGCAGGATGTGCTTCTTTTCATTTTTATGCGGATGACCAAGCCGAAGAATTTGAGGGGACACGGTCTTTGCCAAAGGCTTTGATCGAATTGCACAATGAATTGATTGACCGACGCACAAGAGATTTGGTTTCGATTGTGGTGAGCGGTGGGATTGCAAATGCAGAACATTTGCCTAAGTCGATCATCTGCGGAGCGGATGCAGTGGCGATTGATTTTGTGACGATTTCCGCTTTGGGATGCGCTTTGTGGGCAGATATTCGACATGGTTGCAAAGTGGAAAAGGGTGAGATTGACCCTGAGTGGGGGGCACAACGATTGATCAATTTAGTGAATGCATGGCGTGACCAATTGCTGGAAGCGATGGGAGCAATGGGACTGCGAGAAGTGCGCCGAATGCGGGGTGAAATGGGACGAGCGATGTTTTATGATGAAGAAGAAGCACGCTTCCGAAAATTGTTCACTCGACCAGAAGGGGTGGATGTGCCAATGTTGCCGGCATTGAAGGCGAATGATGCAGAAATTGAAGGTGATTTGCGTTGGACAACCCAATTATTATTGGCTACGGCAGAACAAGCACGCAGTGGTAAGCCGGGAACGTCTAAGTTGGAATATCGACATGGGCGCTCAAATGGCGGCTTTGACCGAATGCGATTCTTATTTGAATTAGAAGAAGATATGAGCAAGTTTGCGTGGGATGAAGATGCTGTGGACGAAGTGGACCTGAGCTTGGCCTTGAACCATCGTGAAGACGGACGGCCTGAATTGACGATTCCGCAACCTTGGTATGGCGGGGGGATGTCGTTTGGGTCCGTGAGTGTGAACACGATGCTGTCACGTGTGCGTGCAGCAGAAGCTTTTGATTCGTTTATTTCCACTGGCGAAGGTGGGTATCCGGAAGATTTGATTCCCTATTCTAAACATATGATTACTCAAGTGGCAACAGGGCTGTTTGGGGTTCGGGAAGAGACAATCCAACGCGCACCAATTGTGGAGTTTAAGTATGCTCAAGGTGCCAAACCCGGCTTGGGAGGGCACTTGTTGGGTAGCAAGTCTACGGAAGCAGTGGCAAAAATGCGCCAAGCGGTGCAAGGGATTAGTTTGTTCTCTCCGTTCCCATTCCATAGTGTGTATTCGGTGGAAGACCATAAAAAGCATGTAGACTGGATTAAGACGGTGAATCCGGAAGCGTTGATTTCGGTGAAAGTGTCTACGCCAACAGATGTGGATATGGTGGCAGTGGGCTCCTATTATGCAGGGGCGAATATTTTGCATGTGGATGGTGCGTACGGAGGTACGGGGGCAGCACCGGAAATTGCGAAGAAGAATATTGCGTTGCCGATTGAATATGCGATTAGCCGCATCCATCATTTTTTGATTAATGAAGGGATTCGCGACGAATTAGTGGTGATTGCTTCAGGTGGTGTGCGCACGGCATTTGACATTGCAAAGGCGATTGCGTTGGGGGCTGATGGAGTGGTGATTGGCACAGCAGATTTGGTGGCGATTGGATGTGTTCGGTTGGCATGTTGTGAAAAGGATGATGGCTGTCCGTTTGGGATTACTACGACGGATCCAAATTTAGCGAAGCTGGTGCAAGTGGAAGAATCGACAGAACGAATTAAGAATATGTATGCTTCATGGAAAATCCAATTAGCGACTATTTTGAAGAAATTGGGGATGCGCTCGATTGGTGAATTGCGCGGACGGACGGACCTGTTGGTGTATTTGGATAAAGAAGGTGATTCCTATCAAGGGACAAAAATAAATCATAAGGAGAACATCCATGCATAAATTGACGACCTCCCGAATTGATCGGATTTTGGATTCGCGCCGAAAGCTCTATGACGATGCTGTTTTGCACCCGAATAATTCTCGTGAAGAAGCCGCAGAAGGCGGTTGTGGTGTAGTGGGGGTGACGAGTTCCTTCCCAGTGGCGGGACGACATTTCTTCCCTGCGGCAGAGCAAATGCATAACCGTGGGAATGGGAAAGGTGGCGGAATTGCGGCGGCTGGTTTGAACCCGGCACAAATGGGTGTTACGGCGGATGTTTTGCGCGATGCAACGATGTTGCAAGTGGCTTATTTGGATGCGGATTGTGTGGCTGAAGTGGAAGCGGAATGTATCTTCCCTGTCTATGATGTGTTGACATCCTATCGAGTGGACACGGTGGAGGATTACCGAGAGATTGAAGGATTAGAAATTCAACCACCGGACGTGGTGCGCTATTTTGTGCGGGCAAAAAAAGACTCATTGGCTGATTTTGCCAAGGATAATGCGCTAGAAGACTTGACCGCGCGCGAATTGGAAGATGAATTTGTATATCGCAATAGCTTTTTCCTAAACACAAAATTCTATGCAAGTTTGGGTGAACAACGGGCTTTTGTGATGTCTCATGGGCGCGATTTGTTAATCTTTAAAATTGTGGGGTATGCAGAAGAAGCGGCGAAATATTATAAGCTTGATGAGATGGAAGCGCATGTGTGGATTGCCCATCAACGCTATCCGACAAAAGGGCGAGTGTGGCACCCCGGGGGAGCGCACCCCTTCATTGGTATGAACGAGGCTTTGGTGCATAATGGGGATTTTGCGAATTATCATGCAGTGTCGGATTATTTGAAACAACGGAATATCAAACCTTTATTCTTGACCGATACGGAGATTAGCGTGTTGTTGTTTGATCTGTTGGATCGTACCTATCATTATCCGTTGGAAGCCATTGTGGAAGCATTGGCACCAACCACAGAACGGGATTTTTTGAAATTGCCAGCAGAAAAACAAACGCTCTATCGCCAAATTCAAAAAACACATATCCATGCTTCTCCTGATGGACCATGGTTCTTCATCATTGCACGCAGTCAACCTGAAAAGGACTTGTGTCAATTGCTGGGGATTACGGATACCTCGATGCTGCGCCCACAAGTGTTTGCGTTGGTCGACTCTGAGATGGAAGGCAAACGCTATCAAATGGGACTGTTGGGCTCTGAAAAACAAGCGATTGATGCAACCTTGAAGAGCTTGAGCAAAGAATATACGGCGATTCCGACAGTGGCAGACCGTTATTGGAATGCACGAGGGGGGTCTTATAATGATGGCGGTTCCTTCACTTTTTCGGTGCGCAAGAAAAGCCCCGATGCCCCCTATGGGAGCATGCGCGAGTTGTGTGCCGCAACAAGTTTGGAGAGGTGATTGAAGCACCAAAAGGACAAACACATTGGAACCCAACTGGCGAAGAACAATTGGTGGATGATGGGTTTGCTGAGACTATATTGGAAAAAGTGCTGGCGGGAGGAGATGATTCCTTTGAAGCCATGACAGCACCTGTACAAAAAGATTTGGGCAAGTGGATATCCAACTATAGTTACGAAGCAATTGCTGGGGCTGTGGACGCTTGGGTGAAGGCTGGGGCGGATGTGGCAAAGACTAAGGCAATTTTAGCATTATTAACCCGTTTGCGGGATAGTATGTTTGACCCGCAAGAAAAACGACGGGCTTCGATCTTGGATATTGTGGATGCAGGGATAAATGCGCTGTTAGACCGCGTACCTTCTTTTGATGCAAAGGCAAAACTCTCTCGGATTACTTGGGAGACACGTGATGCGCTACAAGCTCCGACGCATGTGGATGCTATTTTGGTGGTGGATGTGAGTGGCTTCCCAGCGGAAGGGGATGAAGGACCGGGAATCTTCCAAGCAAATGCGTTCCGAATGGGATGGCACCATTTGGTGTCTTATCGCTGGGCGGGACAACGTTTCTTAGGATGTAATTTGAGCAAGGTCACAGATGCGCTGCGCTTTGATGTTTATGGCTCCCCGGGGGATTATTTTGCAAGCGGGATGGATGGCGACGAGGTGGCAATGATGATCCACACGAATGCACAAGACCAATTGGCGCAGATTTTCAACCACGGGACATTGGTGATCTATGGTGATGTGGGGCAAACGTTTATGTATGGCGCAAAAGGCGGAAAAGCTTTTGTGCGCGGAAACGTGGCCGGACGTCCGTTGATTAATGCAGTGGGTGCACCGCGAGTGGTGATCAATGGAACCTGTTTGGATTATTTGGCAGAATCGTTTATGGCAGGCGATCCACTGAATGGGGGTGGTTTTGTGATTTTGAATGGGATTGAATTTGATGACCATGGACAAATGGTTGCTTTGGATGAACCTTATCGCGGGAATAATTTATTCTCTTTGGCATCTGGGGGAGCACTCTATGTGCGCGATCCCTATGCGAAGTTGGATGAAAATCAACTGAACGGCGGTATGTTTGCAGATTTGAGTGAAGCGGATTGGAATTTGATCCTGCCCTATTTAGAAGAAAATGAAGCCTATTTTGGCATTGATGTGGATGCTTTGCTGACTGTGGATGGCAAGGTGATGGCTCCAGAAAAGGTTTATCGTAAAATTTGCCCGAAGTAAGTTTGGATTAAATTTTTGTTTGATGAAGACCCTCTTGCAATTGAGAGAGGGTTTTTTGTGCATATTTTTTGTCTAATATTTTTTGACAGAATTGGACAGGTGTCAAGCTATTTTTGGACACTTTTTGGACACTTTTTTGACAGGTGTCCAATTTTTTCCGGGCTGAATTTTGGCATATAGAGAGGCATGATGTAGGAGAGATGACATATGGAGGGTCTTGAGGGCTAAATTTTGACAGTTTAGCCAAATATTTTTTTATGTGTCAAATTTTGCCAGTAGCTTTAATGTTCTATTTATTATACCATATTACTTGGTTCTTTTTACCTCATTTTGCATTTAATTTAGGCGGGTAAGAATAAATAAAATTCTCCATCTGAACTATAATTGTAATAGAGTAACTGAAAGGACAAACAATGACCTATCGTGAGTTATCGCCAGAAGAAAAACGTGTGATCTTGAACAAGGGCACAGAAATACCTTATACAGGAGAATATACAGATTTTAAAGGTGCAGGGACTTATCATTGTAAACAATGTGATGCAGCGCTTTATCGCTCTGTGGATAAGTTTGATTCGGGCTGCGGTTGGCCTAGCTTTGACGATGAGATTCCGGGTGCTGTGGAACGTAAGTTGGATGCAGATGGGCGCCGAACAGAGATTTTGTGCGCGAATTGTGGCGGACATTTGGGACATGTGTTCGAAGGAGAGCGAATGACGCCGAAGAATACGCGCCATTGTGTGAACTCAATCTCGATGGTGTTCAAAGGTGAGTGAAATAATATAAAATTTCAAAGGAGTTTGAAAAGACAAACTCCTTTTTTTTATTAACATTTTAATTTTTAATGTTATAGTTAAATATGTTTAATTCTGATCAGAAAAAACAATTTCAATTCATCGTTAATTTGGTCATGTTATTGAGTATTGTCTTTTCTTCAATATTACCTACTATCGCAACTATCTCTTCCCCAAAAGAAAATTCAAATCGATTATTAGCTAGCGGACAACGCGCTTATGATTTTGGTTTTTATGACCAAGCACTCGAAAAATTTAATGCTGCAATTGATAAATATAAATTTAATTATGAAGCTTATGCGTATCGAGCTGCCACGGAAATGGCGCTTGGTGACCTAAGTGCGGCTATGAATGATGTTTTGGTGGCGGAAGAAAATATTGATAATGATGTATTTATCAAAACGATTAAAGCTCAAATTCTTCAATCTGAGTATGATTCTCTTAACACAACAGAGATTGCAGAATTGGAAAATTTGCTTGATGAATTAGTTCTTACCGACCCTGAAAATTATGATTATCGACTTTGGCGAGGATCTTATTATTTTAATCAAAATCAATTTGAAAAAACAATTGAAGATTTGAAGAATTTTACTAGTAGAGCAGATGCAATGTTGTTCACCGGTTCAAGTTATTTTCAATTGGGACAATATGAGCTGGCGATTGATACTTTAGAAATAGCAAATGCTATGTCACCTCAAAATGATTCGATCTTGCAACAATTGGTAATCTCGTATTTTAGTGAAGAAGAGTATGAGAAAGCATTAAATTATCAAATTCAATTAGCAAATTTGGGAACTTCGGATCCGGTGGTCTATAAGGATTTAGGGATGCTCTATATTTTGAATGAAGAGTATGAACTTGCTTTAGATAGTTATGAAAAAGCTTCAATTTATGCCCCTGTTGATAAAGAAATTTTTTACCAAATAGGGGTTTTATCTTATGAAATTAATGAGTATGAAAAAGCCGTTGATGCTTTTAGTGAAGCTATTGCGTTACAAAATGATTGGAAAGATGCCTATTTGAATCGCGCAACCGCTTATATTAGTCTTGAAGAATATGAATTGGCGTATGAAGATTATTTGAGTTGTTTGGCATTTGACCCTGAATCTATTGATATATTACAAAAAATTAGTGAATTAGATATATTTTTGGGGAGAATTGACACTTCTATTGAGCATTTTGGTCAATTAATTGAAAAAGATCCAGAAAATATACAATATTTGTTCACTCATGCATATTTAGTAATCACTAATCAGATCGAAAACTGTTCTGTAGTGGAACCAGAGTTGGAAAAAATCATTGAAGTTGATGAATCTCAAACAATTCCTTATCATTATTTAGGTCTATGCGAATATTCTAAAGGCAATCATGAAAAAGCAGCTGAGTATTGGAATTTAGCACTCACAGGTTTACCTGAGACTATTGATTCTTTATATTTTTTGGCGTTTCTTGATTATGAAAATTCTAATTATGAAAGTGCTTTAGAAAAAATCAATCAATTAGAATCTTTTGACAGTAATTATGCTTTGGGATATTTTCTTAAGGCAAATATTGAGCTTGAGTTGGCTAAATATCAAGAAGCGATTGAAGATTATGATGTAGCTATCGCAAATGACATCAATGTTATGATTGCATATTTTAATCAAGGTGTTGCTTATTTTAATTTAGGTAATTTGTTAGAAGCGGAGAGTTGTTTCTTGATTGCACTGGAATTCGCAAATAAAGATGGACAGATTGAATTAGGTGCCAATATTCAAAGTGCTTTAGACACTCTATATGAACACCCTGACTGGGGAAAATAATTTTTATAAGATTATTAGATTTTATCTTTAAACAAAAAACAACTGGCTAAGCCAGTTGTTTTTTTGTTTTATTTGTAGATTGTTTCTGTAATGATCGGGAGATCAAGAGGTTGTCCTTCGATTGCAACTGTATAGTATCCAGGTTTGGCTACTACTGCCCTCACGATGCTGGTTCCGTCTTCTTGATGGTAACGGAAGGATTCTAATTCGACCCAGATAAGCTCTCTTTCATCCCAATAGTAAACCACGAGGTGATAACCATTTAGTTGTTCTGGGATGAGGAAATTAATCACCATGCTACCAGCAAAGACGGTCATTTCATACCCGAGATTGTGCCATTGCCTAATCAAGACTTGTTTTTGGAATTTGAACCAAGATCCATATGAGTGTAGAATCGAGATCATCACCAAATTTTCCAAAGGTGCTGTGTTCGCATTTCTTACAACTTTGTAATCAAGATAGGAGTTCTCGTGGAAGTTGTATCTTGCCCATACAAATGGCGGTTGTAGGTAAATAATTCTTTCACAGTCTAAATTGGTTATTGGTGACTTATTCTCCCAATGGTAATATGTGGTGTCATAGCCATCGCCACCAATCACACGATCATCATATCCAGTGCCAATCCAGAAATCGTCATCACCATCTAAACCAATGAGAAGATCATTCCCGGGGCCACCTTTGAGAACGTTATCATTATTATCACCTGTGATGATGTCATTTGCCATCCCACCAGTGACATTTTCAACACCTGTGAGTGTGCCACCTAAATCTGGAATTAACCCAAGCAGTAGGTTGACTTCAACTGGAGTTCTTCTATTTTGATAACTGATGGTATCACTACCATCTCCACCTGAGATATCTCCAGATAAGCTTGCACCATCGTCAAGGATAAAGGTGTCATCTTTCTCTCCACCAGATAAGTTTTCAAAACTGATAAAATCAAGTGTTCTGTTGGCTGCTTTGACCCAACCTTGATCTGGTGCAGTGAGGTTGAAAATGTTATTTTGATCTTGGATGCCAATCAAAGTATCTGAGAAAGTTGTACCTATCAATAGATTGATGTTGTTTAAGGCTTGTGTGAAAATCGATAGATTATCTATGATTTTGAAACCATCATAATTGCCAGCTGCTTGCAAAGTAATTTCGATTGCAGATGTGAGTGCGTTGAAGGTGAGTTTGTCATATCCGCGACCTGCGTCAAGGATACCATTTGCTTTGGCTAAATCTGTAACAGTGAAGATGTCATTTCCGGCATTACCGTAAATATCATAGTCTATGGTTCCTTCGATGTTGAAGGTGTCTACTGCTCCACTTCCTTGTAAGATATTGGCGTGATTAAAGTAGAGGGTTTGTCCACCGACTTGATAACGATCTGAATCCAGAATACCTGCAAGCGTGAAGATGCCATTTGCAAGATAAGTGCTGAGTGTGTTGATGGCTGAACTATTGAATTCAAGTAAATCTATTCCATAGAATTTCAATTGTTCAAGTGATACATTAAAGCCTGTTGTGGTATATCCCGTCAATTTAGCAAGGATGTCAAATGGGAGTAACTGAGTATCTAAGCGATCAAAACCAGTTTGACCGTATACCATTCCAAGAGAGGTGATGTTGTCATCTGCAATAAAGAATGTATCATCTCCTACACCTGCAGTGACTTTCAAGTTGGAGTTGCCAGTGGAGAAGAGAAGTTTGTCATCATAGGCTGTGAGATTTAGATTTTCAATCGATTGGCCTGTATAATCTACCACTGCACCTGACAGAAGATCTTTGATCTCTGTGGGGGTGAGTTCAAGGTCTACTCCAAGAGTTTGTACAGAGTAGTCGATGGTGTCTGTGCCTTGGTTGGCTTTTTCAATGATAGTATCTTGGCCTGCATTTTCGTCCATTTGATAAGTATCATTACCAAGGTTTCCAGTTAGTACGTCGTCTCCAAGGTCACCACGGAGTTTATTATTGCCGTTATTCCCAATGAGAATATCATTCCCTGCACCACCTTGAAGATTTTCAAAGCCATCAATGGATCCGTTCAGGTCTGTGAAAGTTTGGTTGATCATATCCAAAACTACATCTGTTGTGTAGGGGTGATAGGATAAGGTGTCTTCTCCTGCGTTTGTGTGCATGATGTAGTTATTTGGATTGTACATTTCAAAGAGGTCATCTCCTGCACCGGAGCGAAGTTCATCAAAGAAGTATAATGTGCCGGTTCGACCACCCATTTCAAATTCAAATGTGTTTTCGTCCAATAATCTGAATATGGTATCCATATCACCACTTTGGAAGATGAAGTAAGCTGTGCTACCAATGACGTCATGGATATTATCATAGCGATCTGTGACACCTGTGATGGTACCGGAGTAGCCAGTGAGAGTGCCGAGTTGATCGAAGGTTACCACAACTGGGACAGTCCAATCACTATAATCGATAGTGTTGCTAGTACCTTCGCCACCGTCTAAGATTGCCCAATATTCTTGGTTGTCTGCGAATTTGAAGGTATCATCTCCGCCGTCACCGTTAAGGATTAATTTTGTTGTAGGTTCAGCTACTAAAATATCAAACAGGTCATCACCATCTCCTCCGTTGATGGTGAACTCGTTGTTTAGGCCTACGTTGAACAAGTGAATTTGATCATCACCTGCGTTCCCATTAATGGTTACTTTGAGGTTATCAATGATGTTATTCCAATTGAAGATATCCGCGTCATCTGATAGATCAAAGGTGACTTCAGAGAAGGTTGCGTTTGGATTGATGTTGAAGGTATCTTGTGTTGCACTACCTAAAATCGAGATGGCTTGAGCATCAATGGAACCACTCATTTGAATCGTACTGTCAGCATTATCTACATTTTCACAGTTTACATTGATGGTTACTGTTCCATCTGGCACTGTGATGGTTGTGTTATCTTCGAGATAGATATTATCACCTGCACAAATGAGGAGATTACCGTTGACTATATTAATCCCATAACCAGACACTAGGGTGAAATTATCATAGTCTACTGGAGCAGAATCATGGGCATAGAAGCTGAAGTCACCATCGTTAAATATGTTGCTATCTACTACGATCGGACTGGAGGCACCAATCTTGGTTGGACCTTGCCCTGTGAATCCGTAGGGAGAACTTCCATCAATCACTTGAATGGTGAGTGGCCCTGTATTTTCAATATATACATCATCATTACCTGCGCTACCTTGTAAGGTAGAGACCATGCTGAGAAGTGGTGTTGTAGTTGTGCCAATGCCATCTCCGGCGAAGAGTCGAGTCTTTCCGGCAATCACATTGTAGGGATTTTCTTGTGCGTTGTAGATGCTGTTTGGTGAGAAGATGAAGGCAATGCCTGTGTTGGCGGTGATGACGTTAAGGTATAGATCACCTTCAGCTTCTGACAGATAAACTGAATCTGCAGATTCAATGGTTAAGTGACTGTTTGCTGTGTGTTGGGTCACTAATTCAATATCATTTCCATTTTCACCAACGGTACCATATTGTGTATATAGGAAGATCTTTGTGTTAGCGCCTACTGCATTGATGTTGGATAAGATATCATCTCGTGCGTCTAAGATGGCATTGGTTGCCATGAGGTTGATATACTCTCCTGAACCATTGACAGTATCTACTAAGAGATTGCCGATGGCGGCTAAGTTGATGTCGCCAGCGCTGTTGACCACAACACCATTAGGTGAAACAATTTCAAGATAGTAGTTGCTTAAGAAGTAATGTTCGGGTGAGAGCGCAGGATCATAAGGATCTGTGTCTGTTCGCCCAATATTACCAGTGGTTTCGAGGGTGACTTGATTGGCTTTGATATTGGCTAATTCGATATTTGATAATCCAGCGGTTGTAGGATCATATGCATCGAAAATATCAACCCCTTTAAGATAGACATCATTTGGTGAGTAAATTGTGTCTATTGCCATACCAAAGTCATAAACACCTGTGATTTCTTGGATGTAGATGTTTTGATTTGCACGAGCTGTTAGAGCACCATTTTCCATTAGATCAATAAGCATGTAGTTATCAGCGGCACCAATGCCTTCTGTGCCAGATTCAAGAATCATATCTCCACCGGAAATTGAATCTCCTGCTTGGCCGTCCCAGATGAGTTGTTTGCCAACTTTTACTCGGACAAGTTGTTGATCTTCATTTGCTGCATTCAATCCAGCATCGATATCTTTAATTCGTAAGTCTTTTTCACTTCCGATATATACATGGCGATCGCTTTCAATTTGAAGGTTTCCAAATTCTGCTGTAATATCAATATCTTCTCTCATTTCGATGACAATGGTCTTTTCGAGAATATCTACTATTCCTGTGCCATTTAGTGCATCGGCGAGGGAGTTGGTTAGTTGAATGGAGAAGCCATCTTTGGCAATTACATAGTAGGTTTTATAATTGCTAACACCATCAATGTTTTTAATGCCCCATACAGATGGGAAGGAAATTTCATCACCTGTTTGTAAGCCATGATATTCACCAAAGACTATGGAATCTGTTTGTCCATTGATTATGGTGGCATCATTTCTTTCAGAGGCTGCTAAATTGATACGATCATCTTCTGTGAGTGAAGCCGCACCACCAGTGACATCAATTTCAATGACACCGTTGTTGCTTCCAACACCACCGTTTTGAGCAATCAAAGTAATATTTCCATTTGCAATTATATTTTCTTCTTCAATGGCTGTGGTGGTGTCTGAGGTTTCTTTGAGCCAGCCACCTAAGAGCGCATAGCGAAGTTGATATTCTGACCAGATGGAGCCCACAAGAATGGCATCACTTTCAGAGAACCATTGATCTCCGCCACCTGTATTTGAGAATTCAATCAAGTTTGCAGGAGTTTCTGCTATCGCATCTGCTTGGGTTGCTGTTAGTTGAATATGTGTGGAGTCGATTACGACTACATAGTAGGTTTCACCACATTCAAGCCCACCAATGGCTGCATTACCATTACATTGATAAACTACGCGTTGTCCAGTCTTATAAATATGTTCTCCTACATTAATTGTATTGCCGGAGAGGTCTACTTTGTCTGATGTAAAATCTGGTTCAAAGACTGTGCTAACTTGATATTCCCAAGTATCGTTATAGGTATCACCAATCACTCCATATACTTCATGAAGGGCGTGATATTGGGATGTAAGTTTGATTTCGTATTGGGCAATAGCAGCATCATCCCAACCAAGTTGAGTACGATAACTGTCTTTTTGTTCTTCTGTTAAAGTAACTTGGAAGTTTGGATCGTAAACAGAAGGATCCGCTTGTTTGTTTCGGGTTTCCCAATAGCTGTGATATTCAGACGTTCTGCCATTTTGATAAGCAAGAACAGTTTGATCTGTTTTCGCTCTAGTTTCAGGTGTATCTAATAAGTTTAGATTTGCCCAAAGTGCTTCAAGCTCGTCAATTGAACGTTGATCTACTTCTTCATTCAACATAGCATCAATAAAGTTTCCACTTGTTGTTTTTAGCCAAACATTGTTGGCTTCGATGGAGAAGAGATTCATGTTTCCAGCTGTTTCTTGAATGAAGATGTCATTGGATGCATTGACGGTCAAACCACTGTTTGCCTTTGGATAGTAACCATTGATCAATAATGGGGCAGAAGTATCCACACCAATATTTTGTGCTTCTAAGGCGATATTATTTCCATATACATGGGTGTTTGTACCTGAACCCACGATGTTGTTATAGGTAAAGAGGTTTACGTTGCCTTTGCTTGTTCCTACAGAGAGAATATTCATATCTGAAGACCATTGTGAAAGGGCAACATCTCCTTGTGCTGTTGTGGCAGTTAATGTACCATTTGCTTCTGTTTCTACCCGGATGGGTGCGATATCATTGCCATAGATCAGCCCAATGCCTGTGCCCGCAGTGAGAACAACACTGCTTCCACCTACCATGGCATCATCGGATGCAGTGATGGATTTATTGGTGGTGATGGTGGTGGTGCCACTGGGATTGTTGATACGTCCATTCACAACCACATTGCCATCTGCTGAATTAATTGTGACTATACCCTGATCTGAACCAGTGAATTTAATTGCAATATCATACCCTGCGTTTACATTGTGGGTAACAATTTGAATTTGACCTTTATTGTAGACTAACGTAGAAATATATTCTCTTGATACACAAATTCCAAGGAATCGAGAGGTACAATTGGAATCTGAAGAACTCTCAACTAAATAGCCCTTATCAGGATCAACAACGTTCACACCAAAAATTTTAATTTGAGCAGGCTTTGGATCGAGGTCTGTCTTATAGGTAGTTGTATAGTATTGATGTGCAACGGAAAGGGCCGCTTGGCGATAATACGTACCATTTAATAATGGCTGCTTATCTAACCAAACAGTTTTAGTTTCATCTGGTGGATTTTCATCTTTTGCTAGCCAGTCAATCCCTAAAGTGGTGTTTTTAATATAGGTATCTGTTGTTTCTTTGATATATTTTTGACCGGTAACAAATCGATAGACTTGATTTGCATATACATCATAGGTGTAATTGCGACTGCCTGATGTGGATGTGCGGCTATATTCAGTAGTGCGATATTCGCCACTATCAACATAATTGAAGTCAGTAATGGACACTTTGCCTTCCACTTCAAGGTTTGAAATATCTCGAATTTCAATATCATAATTGGTATAGTTGTTGATATTGATGGATGCATACCCATCAAGAACTTCAATCTTCCCTTCGTTGGTGTTCATGATGCGACCTACAATTTGAACATATCCACCTTGGCTGTTGATGTTTTGAACGATAATACGTTTTGTTTCAGCATTAAACTTGACGATGAATTTTGTGTTCTTCTTTAATGTGATGATCTTATCGCCAAATCCCATATTATAGTAAGCTACTGCGAGGATCATTCTCACTTCATCGGCTGCAGTAAGATTGATTGTGTAATCAGCAAAGCCACTGCGAACTGTTCCATTGATGTTTAGATATTGTGCACTAATGAAGATTTGACCACCTATTTCGAGGAGGCTGGTTGAAGCCACAGGATTTGTTATCGTTGATGTAGTATTGAAATACATATCAACTGGATCACCACCAATATGGGTAAATCCTTCTGTATATCCTTGGATAAAGTCACCTGATGCTACAGCAGTAAATTCACCTGCGCGGACCTTTGCCATTTCATCTGGATCATCAATTTTGACAGTCATTAGGATGCTACCTAATGATTCAATATAGACGAGACCACGAACATTGTTGATGTCTCCTGCTACACGAACATCAGGAGCAGGTCTGGTGATGGTGGGAGAAGAGCATCCAGGATCATTACAAGAGACTGTTTCGCTTGAACGAGTGTTTTTGATGATGACTTCTGGATCGGCTGTACCTGATGAGGTGACCATGGTGATTGTGGGGTGAGAAGAGATTATTGCACCATTTAGATAAATTATGCCACCTAAGGTGTCAGGGATGGTGATGTTGTTGGTTGTGAGTGTGAGAAGGGTGTTGTTGATAATTTTAACTTCAACGTCTCCAGGTGCATTAAGTGAGCCAGAACCTGTCAAGTATGTGGTTTCAATATCGATTGTGCCTGCTTGTGCCCAAATGCCATCCAATTGAATAATATCAATTGATATGTCACTTTGTAAGTAGTAGGTTCCATCAGATGCTTGTTCAAGTTCAATTCCCATAGAAATAAGCTTGTTGATGATGAAATCAATTTGAGCATCAAAACCAGCGACCGCTTCACTATCATAGGCATATTCACCTTTTAGTTTACGAAGGGTGTTGATTTGATCGACATAATTTTGTGATTGCGTTTCATTAATAACGGTATAGCCAATCTCTGAATCTGGTCCATAGACGACTGATAAGTTGCTGCTATCGTCTCCGTTAAATTCTATTGATTGATGGCGAGTGACACCAACATAAACAGCACCATTTAATTTGATTTCTTTGCTAATTTGTTCATCTGTT
This sequence comes from Anaerolineales bacterium, assembly GCA_963662985.1. Classification (GTDB taxonomy): domain Bacteria; phylum Chloroflexota; class Anaerolineae; order Anaerolineales; family UBA11579. The sequence goes on from OY760066.1 coordinate 218,329, forward strand.
TCTGTTTCTTTGAATGAATAAGCAACATCATCCAAAACACCTTCATCGATGCCTTCTCCACTACTTCCTTCAAGATCAATTGCGCTACTACCTAATGAGATATAGCCTTCATCGATAATCATGGTAACATTTCCTACCGTTTCAATGAGTGCATTGGTAGGAATGTTAATGAGGTTGTCTTGAACAATTCTTGAAAGGGCAGTGAGTGATTCGGGGATAAATGCAAAAACTGTATAGTTATAAAGATCAGTGACTGCATAGATGGTGTAGGCACTCTTATCAGTGTATGAACCTTTACGTCCAATTTGCAAATTGACATCATTTTGAGAATAAAGGTGGGCGCCAGAGGCTAGATTGATTTGATTTTTGATGTTGACTACGGACATGGTGGTTCCATATGGAAGACCAGCAAGACCATAGGCTTTTACGTTTACATTTGTGTTAATGTTAGTTTGGAACATGTTGAAGATGCCCATATCACTAATGGAGAAAATCTCAACATCTCCAAAGTTGATGATGTTTTTGGAAGGATTACTGTAGTCATCTTCATCTCCATCATTGACACCAACTAAGATCTTTGAGATGCCTTCAGGGAATGGCAAAGCTCCACCTGCATCTAAACGGACGCTGTCATAGGTGTTGAACACTTGTTTGACCATGAAGGTCATTTCGCGTTCGATATTATCAAAACGATCTCCAAATTGAGCGATATCTGCACCATCTCGGACAAAAATCTGGACATCATTGTCAATTTCTGTGATGCTGTCGCTTGTGAATAAATCCAAAAGACCAACAGAGACGGCATCCATATTGTAACCATCTTCAAGCTCAGGTTTGTTGGTGTACGCAATCGCTTCCACTGTGATACGGTTCGCGCGAAGGGTTAGGTCGCCAAGATCTGCGTAGATGGTGGCGTCAATCTTGTTGAGATTCTTTGAGCCACCAAAATCTGCAAGGGAAACGCTTACGGAGTCTGTTGAGGCATTGAATGCATCTGTGTGTTGAGCATAGAAATTAAAATCGTTTGAAGTAATTTCAACTTGATTGCCTGAGGCGATATTCGCTTTGGTTGTGCTGGTTGAATTTGTGTTTGCTTTGGCAGCAGCCATTGTCTCAAGTAAACTTCCTCGCCCTGCGACTGAGTGCGCAATGTTGACATCGATTCCGTTGGCTTGCATTTCCACGGAGTTTGCAATCAATTTCAAATCGCCAAGTACTTTCATCTTGGTTTGGTTATCTGCATTTGCTGTGGCTATGTTTGAACCAAGCGCGACGGCTGTGACTGTGATACCAAAGGCTTCTGCGTTTTGATAAGATTCTGTGTGGGCAATAACTTTGAAAGCATTGGAAACGATGATGTCAATGCCATCTTTCAAAATAGCTTCGATTGTGGCGGTGCTGCTTGCTTCACTTTCTGAAGCGAGGACACCAACTAAGTTGCCACCAGATGTTGAAGCAGATGCTTTTGCATTTGGCGTGTTGTTTTCGATCCATGTTTGAGAACCAAGTTCGTTGGTTGTGTCCATTTCGTCCACAAAGGTTTGTTGTGCTTTAAGTGTGAAGTTACCAAGATTTCCATCAATTCGTTTTATTTGAATATCATTAAATGTACCGACTTGGAGGGTTCCTTTACTTGTAAGATAAAGGGTAAGTCCGTCTGCAGACATTGAATCTATGATCCAATAACCTTCTTGGCCGGAAATTTCAATTGTATCCCCTTTGGTAAAACCGTCTACTATCCAACTACCGCTATCTCTTGTGATGGTGTCTTTTGAATCTACTAGCAATTCAATTGTGATCGTGCCAGAAGTTAATCGATCCATAAAGGTTGAATAATCATCTACTGTCATTTCTAAGCCATCATCTGAGATTGAGTATACTTCGTAGTATTGATAACCAGAGATGCCAATGCCAGAAATGCGGATTTTGCTACCTTCTGTGAAACCATCGTCAAACCATGAACCTGATGTTCTTTGGAGAATGTCAAAGGCATAGAATTGGAAAGTGCCCAATGTAAAGAGCAATGGTCCATCTACATAATTGAAAGTATCTGTGATGGTGGAGATGACCATGATGGTGTTGGGATTGTTAGCAAAAACAAGTTGTGGATTTTGAGTGAGAAAGGCTCCAAAGCGAATGATGACATCTTCACCAATCCAGGCTTTAATTTCAGGTTCTGAAACGGCATAGGCAAATGAAAGACCTACGGAAAGCAACCCGGCAGAAATGCCATCAGCGGTCGCTTCTACATAGGGGGTGCCATTGGCTTCGACTATAAATTCAACATCTTCTTTCCAGTAAATTTCGCTAAAATCTCCAATATAAGCATATGTGGTTGATGTGCCTTTGGCATCAGAGAGAGAACCACCACCGGCAACAATTCCACCAGCACCAGAAATGGTGTGGGCAATGGCGCGATCTGTGGTGTGGGCGTAGATATTTACTGTATCGACTTGATCTTCTGCATTGGTATCGTAATCTCTTAATTCACCAGAGAAGTAGACCGTGTTAGTCGCTTCACTGGTGGCATTGGCTGTGCTTCCTCCCATGCCAGCAACACCAACGGCGATGCCATTTGCATCTGCATAGGTATAGACATAGGCATCACTGCTAATTTCAAGATTAGTACCGATGTTGAAAGTACCTGTTCCGTACGTATCAATAGTGGGTTTGTTGGTGGCATCTGATTCGGCACCATTGCCAGAAAGGATACCTCCACCAACTGCATCTGAGAAGGCTTTGGCGCCTTCTTCAATGGGATCCCCTGCATCATCAAGGCTGTATTTTGTGCTGATAATCAACTCATCTGAATAGACAAGGCAGTTATATAAGAATGTATCAATATCAAAGTATACGTTTGTTGTTGCTACGGAGACACCAACACCTATGCCGGCTACGGTCACACCAGTGACATCTGCTTTGGCAGCAGGGTCTACATTAGCAATAATTTTGCTGCTACCAGAGGCATATATGGAAGAGTTCTTGATAAAAGTTTTGACAATATAATTCTCGGTATCTGAACCGATGGAGGCTGTTGCTACACTCACTCCGACTGCGGCAACTGCCCCTGAAGCATTGGTGACGTTGCTGTTGGCAGCAAGATTGAGGTTGCTAGCAACATTGAGATTGTTTGTATAAATAAGGCTATCTTCAATACCTGTTTTGACAGAACCTTTGATTTTTACAATTGTGGTTGTGACACCAACGGCTACACCACCAATGGTGACGCCAACACCTGTGACAGTGAGATCTGTGTCGACATTGCTGATAACATTTACATTATTATCGAAGTTGACCCAATCAATATTGTAGATTGTGCCTTTGAAACCACTCACAATTTCGGCTGTATCTTTGATATATGCTACAAGAACACCCACTGAAATGGCTGCACCTGTGACACCCACAACATCTACATCTTGCGTGGCAGTGAGATCTGCTTGAATGGTGAAATCACCATTAAGTGAGATTGTGGCATCATTCATTGCAAATGCTTTTACAGTAGGTCTGTTGAGGATGACACCAACTATAGCGCCAGCTCCAATGGGCCCAATGTTTACGCTAACGTTTGGAATAACTGCATCAATGGTTGATGTGAGTATGGCATTGACGAGAACATCTCCCGTAACTGTGATGGTTGAAAATACAGATGTATCAGAATCGTCGATATATGCCATTACCGTAGAACTGTTATCAACTACTACAATGACACCTGAAGCCACAACAAGTGAGAAAGCACCTGCTGAAACTGCAATACTATTGGTTGTGATGTTTGTGGTTTCGTTGGCAATGATGCTTAATCCGCCAACAGTTTTTGTTGGATCTTGTCCAATAGAAACGTTATGAGCGAATGCTAAGGTTTCACCTTGAATGACCGCTACTGTTACAGAAACGCCATAGTTACTTCCGGCTGGTAAGGCGGAAAGATTTGTGGATAATACTTGGATATTAATATCACGATTTGTGATGGCATTGATCAATACTTGATCGCCTGCTTGGCGAATTTTTGCATGGTCACGAATATAAGCATGAGTCATTGCTTTGTCTACTGTGACGGCAACTTGCGCAGAATTTGTTGCAAGACCTGCGGTAATACCATAGGTTTGGATGGTTGTAATTTCATCAAATTGAGCAATTACGTCGACTGAACCATTATTTGCACCTGCTTCTACAATGGCATAAGAACCAATATAGGCTTCGGTTTTGCTACCAATTACACTAACTGTGATGCCTGCCCCACCTGCGCCAGCACCAGCTGCTACTGCACCTGTGATGGATTTGAAGTTTAAGCGATCATGTGCTTTGACGATTACATTTCCATCGGGACCGTCAATGATGATGGCTGCATTATTGGCGATATAGGCTGTGGTGATACATTCTGTGCCTTCCCCTTGTGCATCCAAGGCGTCAGCAACCATTGTGGTTTCCTCTGGGTCACCTTCTTTTGAAGCACCGTCAAAGTTATCATAAACACCATTGTTGGCATCGTTGATCGCTTTGATTCGATTATTTTGAGTTCCGTTTGAGCCATCCCCTAAGGCATTGAAAGTTTGAGAGCTAGATAAGATTTCATTTGTACCATTGGATGTTACACCAACAGAAGCATCAAATTTATCACCGTTTTCTCCATCATTGAGAGGATCTTCATTTACTGAACCAAATTTATCTTCTTCGTCAACATCATCAGAATATTCAACATCATCGTCACTTACATCGTAGGATGAATCAAATTCTCCACCAATGACCCAAACTGATAATGAACCAGCGATTCCTACTAAACCGCCACCTAAACTAACTGGTAAGGAGAAGATATCTTTGTTGTTTAAGGCAATCACTTTGACGTCGCTCTTGGCATAAACAATTGCGTGTTGTCCAATAAATGCAATGGCGTCATTACGAATAACACCTACGTCAATGGCTGCACCAACACCAACCAAACCACCTGCAATACCACCTGCAAAAATGAAGATATCTGTGTTGTTGAAAGCGATGACAGAGACTGCTTGACGTGAATCTACATTGCTTCGATCTTGGTTGATCTTTGCATATTCACCAATATAGGCACGAGCACTAGAATCAAAGACTTCCACTGAAACAGCGCCACCTAAACCAAAATAGAGACCAAAACTGCCGGATACGGTAACACCAATCATTTTTTCTTTATTGGTGGCTTGAACGATAACGCCATGGAAATCATCCATTGTGGCAACCACACCGTTTTCGTCCATGCTGCCTTGATAGACACCATTTAATCCAGCATTTTGTCCTTTGGCGTTCACTATTGAATATGGGCCAATAAATGCGCGAACATCATTGCTGAATACTTTCGTAGAGACGCTGGCACCTACACCAACTTGTCCACCGCCAAAACCACCTGCGACGGAAACTAAGAAGGTTTCGTGTTCAGCATTTACATAGACATTGCCATTGGCAAAAACTGTAGCGCCTTGAGTATCGGTTTGATCTTCGTCCCCAATATATGCCCAAACATCACTGGTGAGAACTAAGACAGAGAAGGAGGCATCTACGCCAACAACACCAGCTCCAGAAACACCAGCTGTAACGGTGACGATGAATTCTTTGCTGATTGCATCAACTAGAACATCTTGTTTTGCATTGACTGTGGCCCCATCATTAATATAGGCTTTGACTTCACTGGTGATGACATTAACATCCCCATGAGGAGTAACGGACACTACACCAGAACCTGCTATGGCGACAGTGACGCCGATGTGGAAAAGATCTTGTGCGGCTATAACGATGACATTTTGGTTATTGCCAATTGTGCAAGTTGTACATGTGTTAACTTTCGCACCTTGATCAATATAAGCTTTGACCTCGCCAACATTGACATTGACCGCACCGCTTACGTTTACGGCAACTGTGCCGGCACCACCGACTGAGAATCCGATGGTGATGAGTTTTTCTTGATTGATGGCTGTGATTGCCAAACCGTGAATCGTGGTTGTTTCAACTTGAGAAGCACGTTCGCTGTTGAGCATGTTGGAGAAATCTTGTTCTGAACCAGAATCAAGATCTGATTCTCCATCATTGTTGACATCATCTGAGACTGCAGAAAGACCAGGAATTTGATAACCTGTGCCGGGATCTTCTACGGTACCGTCCCAAATCATGTGTTCTGCGCCAGTGGCAAGAGTGGGATCAAGGGTGATAGCGATTCCATTTTGAGCTGCTGTTTTTCGATCTGCTAACATAAAGGTATTAGCATCAATCTTGATGATGTAATATGAAGCACCTTCTTCGAGGCCACCAATTACATCTCCACCACCACTGCTATAAGTGACAGAATCACCGGTGTTGAAACCGTGATCTTGTAAGGTAATCTTGTTATCAACTACATCTGATGAAGGATTAATTGAGGTTGGTTTTACTGTAATACCGTAGGCGATTTCAACCTTGTGCGTGTCGCCTGTGGCTTGATTTTTGTCTAAAGTAATTGCATTGCCTGCAATGGCATTTTCATAGGTGAGTGCCAAGCGGAAAGTATCATCGGATTCTTTGATGATGTAATAGGCTTGACCAGTGTTGAGGCCACCAATGCTTGCTAAATTCAAGCGATCTTTATATTCTTGATCGGTTTCATCATCTTCTTGTTCAAGATCGTTACAGTTGTTATAAATCACTTGATCGCCAGTTTCATACCCATGATCTTGTAATGTGATGATATCACCTGAGATATTTGCTGGGTTGAAATCTGTGTTGGGTTTGGCGGCCCATGAAATATTGAAATTGCCTGTGGGAGCGGTGAGACCATTTCCGTTGGAAAGTGCGTCGATGGTTACATTATCATCTACATATGAAGTAACATGTTTGACAATAGAAGAAACTTGGACATCTCCACCAACGGCGACTACACCTGCCCCATTGGCTGTGCCAACGATAATCAAGGCAAACATGTCATCGACAGCTGAAATCAAAATGCTGTCGTTTGCCATAATCACAGAAGTGCTACCGGTGATATAAGCATGAGTGTTGATGACTAGAACGTATACTGCGGCAACACCTGAAACGGCGACTGTGCCTGCACCACCACCTGCGGCTGAAATGGAAATGATTTGTACTGTGGCAAGTGATTGAACAATGATATCGTCTTGTGCGTATACATAAGAAGAATCAATGTATGCTAAAGTTGATTTTGTGAGAGATCCAACGTCAATACCTACGCCAACCGCAACTGTGCCAGCGCCATTGATGGCACCTGCAACACCCCAGATGACTGTGTCGTTAATTGCTCTGACGATAACTGACTGGTCAGGATCTGCATCAGTGTCGTCTTGATTCACTGATGCATCTTTAATAAATGCTTCGGTATCCTCCACGAGGACATTGACACTACCTGAAACATTGACAGCGACTGTGCCTGCGCCTCCTCCACCGACAGCAAATGAACGGACTTGTTCGTTGGTGTGTGCTACGACAGCAACACCTTGGAATTGGCTGTCACTTCGATCCGCACCGCGAATTTTAGATGTGCCTTTCTTTCCGCTTGCTTTAACTTTGACACCTTCAATATAAGCGTAGGTGTGATTGTTGGTGACTAATGCGTTGACTGAGACACCTACGGCGACTGTGCCAGCCCCATTTGCAACACCTGCAATGAACAAAAGGAAGATGGCATCTTTTGCAGATATACCAACGTTTCCTACGGCATCAATGATGTGGTCATAGTCACCTAAGGTTGAATTGTATCCAGTGCCTTTGATATAAGCATTGGTGTTTGTTTGAATATAGCCAACAACAACAGAACCACCAATGGCTACGTTGCCAGCGCCTTGCCCGCCAACTGCTAAGGCAATCACTTGAGTATCGTCAATGGCGTCGACCAAGAGATGTTCGCCAATGTTCATGCTTGAATTGAGGACATAGGCTTCGGTTCTGTTGATGATGATGTTGACACTGATGGATGCTCCGATGGCAACTTTGCCTGCACCTGCTGCATTGCCTGAAAGGGCATGAACAGCGGTGCTTTGTTGTGCATTAACTGAAACTGTGCCAAGAGCATCGATGGTAGACTCTTCAATGGAAGCTTTGACTGAATTGAGAGTGAGATTGGCGGCGATGGCTCCTGCAATGGCTGCTTTTTCTGCGCCTGCTCCACCTGCTACGATGGATTCGATATTGCCATCTTCTTTGGCGAATACGTTGATATCACCATCTACGTCAATTGTTGAATTAAGGATCGTGGCGGTAACATCGTTATCAAGCCAGTTGAATGCGATTGCAACTCCGAGACCTGCTGTGCCACCAATGCCAATCGCACCAGAAATGGCAACAATCAAAGAATCGTTGAACGCATCCACTGAGAGCAAGCTATCGAGTTGGGTGTTGTTGACGATGGAATCTTTGATGCGCGCGATGGTATCTGTGAGAGTCATGGTGACGGCAACTGTGCCAGAAATTCCATATTTTTTGGAGGCAGCAACTGCACCGGCTACACTGACCAAAACACCTGTGGAATCTGAATCAACTTTCAAATGACCTTTATAAGTTAAGTCGGAATTATCAACTTCTACGATTGTATCTGAGAAGATTGAATTGAAAGCAACTCCTGCGCCCACACCAGCTGTGCCACCGTATGAAACTGCACCGGCAACCACTACCACGACTGAATGATCTATAGCTACTGCTGAGATTTCATCGGCAGTAATTTTTGCATTCTTGATGGTGCTGTAGGTACCATTGTTGAGAATGTTGATGGAAACAGAACCCGCAAATGCAATGCCTTTTTTGGCAAAATCGCCAGCACAACCGGCTGCAACTGCGATAATCTTGCCACTGCGATTTGAGGAAAGCAATACGCCTTGGGCAAGGGTGTGATCTGTGCCATCTACGGCGCCAAGATCAATCTTGCTACCATTAATTGCGTCAAGATAAGATGTAGCAAGTTGGAATGTGTTGGTGGAACCGTCTATTCCGATCAAGTAATAAATTTGACCATCTTCTAAACCACTAATGTTATCTGTGGATAAATCTTGATAATAAATGAAGCTATCACCTGTGTTTTGTGCGTGATTACTATTGACAGTAATAACGTCATCGGTGATATTTGTGATCTTTAAGTTCTTCCCTGAAGATTGAACTATGTTTGAATTTTCAATTAATGTGGTTGTTTCCCCTTCCATCCAATCAAAACCAATAGCACCTGCTATGGCGGCAGATGATTTTGCTTTTGAATTTAGATTCAAGGCTGCTGCCCCTGCGATTGATATAAGTAAGGAGGGGTTATCAGCTTTGAGGGCGACATTATTGGCTACGATTGTGCCAGCATTAATGATTTGGGCTTTGACAGTGTCGAAAAGCACATTGACTGCAATTGCACCTGAAACGGCAAATGCGTTTTTGGCTGATTTGTTTGTGGTTTGGGTTGTACCTGTGTTGCCGGAAGGATCTTCTCCTTTTTGGGCTAATTCAGTTTGTTTGAATGGTGTGGGTACTCCGCCAAAAGGTGGAATTTTCTTTGAAGATTGACCTGTGGAGTCTGTTTGGGTTTTAGATTTATCTTCTTTCTTTTCAGTAACGATGGCACCTGCCAAAGAAACACTCAAAACAAAACCACTGTTTTGTGCGTTTAAGTTGACATTATCACTTCCGTTGATGACTTTGATTAATGGATCTGTTTGTACATCTCCAGAAATTGAAACAACGCCAGAGGCGGTTTGAATGGAAGTGAGTTCATTGAGGGCTGCTTGAATCTCGTCTGCAGAAGCGTTCCAAGCTAATGGACGGGTTGTTTGACCATTAAAAGTGAGTGTAAAGGCACCTTGTTTTGAAGTGCCAATTACATTTAGCTCTTCGTGTTGAGTGCTACCATTCCCATCTTGATCTACTGTTACGATCGGAGTCGCTAAGTAGGATTCGACTGAGCGAATATAGAAAGTATCTTGATCACCATAGGTGGTGAAGGTGATGATAATTTCTCGTGTACCATCTGCAAGGTAGTTTGAAACTACGGTGATGTCATCAATCTCTTCAAACTTTTCTAATTCGGCTTCAATGGTAGCATCGTCCACATCAAACATCAATGGGGCTGTGGTGAGATTTTGATCTGCTCCAAAAATGATAACAAATGCCCCTTCTGTGGTGTCACCACTAATGGATAATTTTTGTTCTTCATAAGTGTCGCTTGCACCAAATTCAATAATGTTAAGATCTGCTTCACCATCAAAGTTGATGTCTGTGAGAATGGTCATTTCGGCTTGTTCCCCAACATTGAGGAAGGTAATCAATACGCCGTCGTCTCCAATGGTGACTTCAACAACACCAGCACCATAAAGAGTGTCTAAAGCTGCTTGAATGATGTCAATATCGGCATCATAAGCAATCGCGACTGTGGTTCCGAGGCCTTCTACTGAAATTTGATAGGTTCCTTGAGTTGCACCAGAAATGTCTAGAACAACTTGTTCTTCAATTGCATCAGCACCTTCAACGGTGGTTTCGCTAGTTACTGTCCCATTAATCTCGGGGACTACTGAGGCGGTGATGTTGCCTTGGTCGTCTGTATTGTTAAAGTAGACTTCCCAAACGTTTGTACTGCCATCGTCTTCACTACCAATCAAAGCAAGTGTTTCGCGATTGACAATATTGACACCAATTGTGGCACCAACACCAACACTATTGCTGGCAATCACGCCACCGGCAATGTTGATTAATGACAAGTGATCGTTGGCGACTACTGCTACGTCTCCACTGCCTGTGATTTTGGCTGTGCCAGAAATCTTTGCGATGGTTTTGTTATTCAACACAACTACAGGAATTGTGGCAGAAATCGCTAATTTTTCACTCTTTGCACCGGATTCGGTGAGGATTAAGTAGAAGTTTTCTTGGTTTGCAATTACTTCTAATTTTCCATCTGCTCCAATATGAACTTGAGCACCGGCATCGATGGTGGCATAGGCAGAATTTTTAATGACCGCTACAAAAATGGCACCACCTAAGCCTAAGGATTTGCCTTCCACCCCAATTGGTGTGATCCAGTTAAGGGGGTTAAGTTTATCTTTGGCCTTCTTGAGTTTATTGATGTAACTATCGATAATACCATTTCCACCTGCTGATGGGACTGGTTGAAGATCAATATTAAAGTTCCCTGTTACGTTCATTAAGTTAGCAACGATATTGGAAGTGACTCTAACACTTTGGGTAACTTTTTGATAATTGGTGTCTTGATTGATATAAGCAGCTGCGCCGATATTGGAGTAAGCTTTTGAATCTAAGACTAAGGCATTAATCGTGCCTGTAATGGCGTATTTAGGGGCTGAACCGCTCACTCGGCTGTGAGACCATGTATGGAATAATTTGCCTTGCAAGCCTAATGTGCCGTCTAATTTTCCACTGATATCATCTACAATTGTCATTACATCGCCAGCTTCATCAAATTCTAAAAAGTCTCCGGCGTCTAATAAGGAGTACCAATCGAGAGGATGGGTAATGAAGGGGTAAACAATCTCTGAGCTAACTGCTAGATCACGGGATGCATCTACATGGCTCATTGGTTCAATTAATGCTTGTACAGTTGTTTTGATGACATTGACAGTGAGTGAGACACTACCGGCAAAATTCAATTGGTTTTCGTTCTCTTCGGGAATGTCAGAAGTTGCGCTGGCAAATGATTGGAAAAGAATTACTGCGTCTGCTTTGACATCAATATCTTGTCCAGATTTCAAAATGGCAGATGTCCCCACTTTTGCGTTAACATTGCTAACTGCGATGGTGATGGCAGGTGCTCCGGTGATGGAGAACTTCACATCTTTCTTTGTTTTTTGTTGGACTTCTTCTGTCTTTTTATCGCTTACACCAAAAATTGCTTCTTTAATCTTGGTGATGCCCTCTCCTAATAATAACTTTGTGATGGAAAGGCCATCATTCATAATCACACCCGTAAGTGCGCCTTTTAAGTTTGCAAAAATGGTGTCGTTGGTGCCAATACCTGCAAATGAAGAGTTGCTTAGGTTGGCATCTAAATGAGCGGTGATTCCAATACCGTTGGTTAATCCTCGATCAAGATAATGAGAGTCTAAGTTGGCTACAGGAGCGCTAACATCAATAGGGCCAACATTGGATGCATCTTCATTTTTAGTGAGCATGAAGTTATTGTCGTCAATTTTGACTACGTAATAAAGATCACCATTCTCTAAACCTGAGATGGCTGGATCCATTACTTCAACGATAATTGTTCTAGAGAAATAATCATCGCCTGTTCCTAAGGTAGTGAAATCAACCGGAGTGCCGGTGTTGTTGAGGGCATCATCTTGATTTGTATAGAGCCAAATCTCCTGCGTGTTTTCATCTGCAACTCTGACATAATAGGCTGTGCCGTCTGTGAGACCGCCAATGAGATCTCCTACATTGTGATAGATCAATTCATCACCATTTGCTAAATTCAAGAAAAGAATGGTGAGTTTGTTATCAGTTAAGTTGATTTGATCTGTTGTTGCTTGAATTGTGTAGTTTTGATTGATGGTTTGTTGAAGGGTTGTTTGCCCTGTTTTATATACAACGGAATCACCTGTTTCAAATCCATGATTTGCGATAGTGAAAATATCTGTTTCTGAATTTACATTGGCATTATCTGCTGCTTCAAAGAGTACTCCGTTGTCTACATCTACATAGGAGAAGCCGTGGGTATATTTTGTGTATTCATCATAGGCTAAATTTGCGTAATCCGGTACTGCAACTGGGGCTGCTTGCCAGGTGGGATCACTATCTAAGTTGAGTGCTTGGGATAAATATTCAGCCAATTGGAATGTGTCTGCATCAATGAGAATTACATAGTAGCTTTTGTAGTCTTCAAGACCAGGAATAGGGTAGCTACCTAAAGCTGAATAGGTTACTTCTTCACCGTTATCAAAACCATGTGCATCAATATTAAATGTAATTTGGCCTTGTTTAGAAATATCTGAAGAGCCGTCGTTGATTGAGACAATACCAAAATCTGTGGCATCATTGGGATTCACTTGTCCATCATAGCCGGGATTAAATTGAATGACTGCGATGGGAGCGATGACATGGTTGCTGCCTGGTTGTGCACCTGAATTATCAATGTCGATGGCAGTTTCACTGACCAAGAAGAAATGATCTTCATCAATAACAACTACTAAATAGACACCACTCTGTTCGAGACCACCGATGGTGGGAGTGCTGCCATAAGTATAGGTAACATAGTCACCGGTTTGGAGACCATGGTTTTCGTAATAGAATATGTTGGTTGTATAATCAATTGCACCTGTGTCAATTGTAAGTAAGCTTGCGTCTGCGGTTGTGCTGCCAGTGGCAGTAATTTGTCCGTTGACTATGGCATTGACATCACTTATGGCTACGTCCACTGAAGCAGTGAAACCTGCATAGCCAATCATTTCAAATAATGTGAAGGCGGCATTTGTGGCCGCGTTATTGACCCCTTTTGCCTGGAGGTTGGCAAATCTACCTGCTGTGATGGATGCAGTGGAATCCATTTCTATTTTGGAATCTATGATGCTGACCAAAATAGCAAATGAAATGCCACCATATTTCCAGTTAGCATCTCCGTTGGTTTCAAAATCTATATCCAATTTTTTGACCATGGTGGATTTGACTTCTGAATCACCTGTGGCTTTAGACCTAATCAATACATCATTTGCAGCTTGAATGTTGGTGTTATCTTCAATGTTTACATACGCATTGGAAATTCCGACACCAACTGCTATAGCGAAGGGGATCTTCCAAAGAGCGTTTGCATTGGCACCACTATCTAAGAAGCTTTCTGAGAGAATAGTGACGTCATTGGTGGAGGTGATGGTTGTGTTGCCTGTCAATGAAACATTTGCATTGGCAATTCTTACATTGGCGGCTAATGGGAGAGCAACAACACCTGTTAAGGTGCTATCAATAAATTCAAAAATTGGTTGCAGGAAGGTGCCATCTACAAGGTCTTTGCCTAGGTACCAATCTAAAAGATAGCCAGAGTTGGCTGAAAGGGTGACATCATTTCCTTTAATATCAACATCTGTTAAAAGAACTTCTGCATTATTAATATAAACACCTGTAGAACCAAATACATATTTTAGAATGTGTTCTTGAAGCCAATCTAAGACTGGCACACCGCTTGGATCGTGATCTTCTGCAAGGAGCTCGACGTTGCCTGCTAAATAACCATTTTCTGCATCAGCAAAAATGTTGACGTTTGTAAATGTAATCAAACCAGATTGAATTTTAATATCACCAGCATCTGCAACGGTTCCTCTTGTGGAAATGGTGACATTGTCAGCTGTGACGGAGGCAAGTGATAAGATTTCAAGATCTGCACTTGGGTAAATCAAGTTTGAAAGGATCTCAATTTCGCTGCGGAAATTATCAGAAAGAATCTTTAATGAACTGGTGGGAGTGGTTGCTAATTCAAATCGAACAATTTTTAACCAGTCAGTTGCATAATTTAGGTATGCTTTGAAATCTACAAATGAGCCATTATCTGTAATTTCTAAGACTGAATTTGTACCTTCATTATCAAGACCTGCACCACCACTTACTTCTACTGTGGATTCAAGATCATAGGTGATGTTTTCACTTTGAATTTCTGTGTGAATGAGTGCCATGCCTGACACTTCGATTTTGAAGAACATCTCATCCAGATTGTTTGAGAAGACCATTTCTGTTCTGCTCATTAAATCAGTGTTATCTGTTCCTGTTTGGTAAACACCAGCAATTTTATAATAAGCGTTGTTATAGTTTGTGTCGCTGGTGAGTGTGAGTTTACCTGAATAATTGGTAGGATCGTAACTGCCTGTGGGGATATGCCCATCACGGTCATCAATGATGGCGATAATAAATGGATTTGCGACTGAAGCTTCTTCTATTTTTAAATTAAGGTCATCGCCAAAATCAGTATGAATAATTACGTTGCCGGCGTTTGATTTGATGATAAGTTGGTTGGTGAATACAATATTTTCAATCTCAATGGTGGCACCAGCCGTTACGCCTAGTTCAATGACACCAGATAATGTGGATGCACTACTGGCTGCATCATTGACATCTACTGAACCACTATTCCATTGAGCTCCACCAATCAAAGAAAGATTATAGTTTTTGGCTAAAAGGCTGATATCGTCTGCAAAGGTTGTCGATGCTTCTAAATAGATGGAAATTTTGACGATATCTTCGTAGGCTAATCCATTTATGAAAGAAACTGCAGCGGAAAGAGGATTTGCTGATGTTGAACAGCTGTCATCTCCGGTTATGGTGGAACAATCTGCACCACTATCAAGATAGAGATGATATTCGTCTGGGCTGCCACTTCTTTCAACTTTAACAATGGGGTCCTTGGTATTTTGGAAATTTCCAATTAAGGCACCCTCATTAATCACAAAAATGGATTGGTCTTGGAAGTTTGAATTAAAGAGAATGGCATCCGGAGGATCATTATTTGTGAGGTCTGTGAAATAGGCGCTGCCAACCATACCTGCAATGAGGTCTAGGTAGGCAATTTGGGTTTCAATAGGCGCATTTATAGCGCCAATCTCTTGGGCTACTACACGTAAGAGATTTCCTCCATGACCAATGACATTCACTTGTTCTTGATTAAGGTCAATGACTTTAAAGGCGGCTAATACTTGAAGAATTGAGCCAGCAGATAAGGTCACAGAACCTAATTGAATTTCACCTGCCGATAATGTGAGATCATAAGCAGTGTTGGTGAGATCAATGGCATCGAGACGTAATGCACCAATGGAAAATTGATCTCCTATGATGAGCGATGATGTAGTGATATGGTCAAAATCTTGCTGTGAAAGATGGAATGAGGAAGTTTGAATGCCTAAGGATATGGGCGCATCTTCTAGCGAAGATTTGAGCAAGACAGGTGCAGTTGGCGCAAAAATCTCACCATTGAGATCTATGTCTGCTGCGCTAATGGTTATCTTTCCATCCCCAAGGAGTTGCAGTTTTGCGGTCTCATCTAAGATAAATTTTCCAATACCATCGGCATCACTATCTGCGATAAAAGTCATTGCTTCTAGGGTTGAAATCAAGACTTCTTGCATGATGTTGATGTCTTGGGTAGCGGAGAGGGTTAAGGTGCCATCTAATAGAAGGTCATCTTGAACCATTATCGAGGAAGCATAACCATCTAATGCTACTTTGAGATTTTCAATTGTTTCATAATAAATTTTGCTTTGATCAATTTGAACTTGTTGATCGGTTACAACTGCATTTGCGTTGGGTAAATTTGTTTTGATTGTGACTGTATCTTTGCCCCCTCCCCCTTGAATAGAAATCACATTGTCTCCGGAACGAATCTCAATGGTGATGGTATCATCCTCAGCGGATCCGATGATTGATACTTCTGAATTTTCAACCGCTACACCAACTTCAAAAATATCTTCAATCAAATCAATGTTTTGGGAATTTAAAATCTCAAGTTGCTCTGAAAATGTTGCGCCTTCGATGGTGATGTTTTCAGAATTTTCGATGGATACGTCATTATTAAAAATAATATCGCGAAGAATGAGATTGGGGATGACATAGTTTAACTGGACTTTTCCTTCAAGCACAGTATCCTGGCCATTGGCTCGCCCTTGTAAGATTAGTTTTTCATTTAAATTTGAAATCGAAAGGTTTTCATTAAATGTACCCCCTTCGATATAAATTGTAGAATCATCTGCGGCACCATTTAATTGGATATCTTGAATGGCGTCCGCAATTGGTGAGGAGGTTTCAACACAATTATCATACCCTGTACAATCAGTACGATAATAGAAAGTCGTTTCGTTTCGAGTGAAGAAAGGATCTAGTGCAGTAATGGGGGCAATTTTTGCTGGTTCTTGCTCAGAAGGTTGTTGTTCTTCATTTAAATCTGTTTCTTTTTCAACAGGGGTATTTTTATTTTGATTTGCTGGAGATGGTGTTTCGGTGATTTGATCTTGGGGCGTTTCGAGATCAAGAGAATCTGGTTCTTGTGTAGGAGTTTCTTGTGGACAATTTTGACCGTCTGTAGGAGATTCGTTATCAGCAGGCAAATTGCAATTTGTTTCTTGATCAGAAATTTGGGTGGCGTCAGGAATAGGTGTTTCTTGTGTGTCAGTTTCAGGGAGTGCAGTAGATTCTGGGGTAGGCGTTTGGGTTTCTTCTATTACTTCTTCTGTTGGTTCAGGGGCTTGGGTAGGTTGAGTAGGTTGTGCTTCGCTTGCTGGCGGATCAGCAGTTGAATCTTGCTCATCTGAAGGAGGTGCTTGAGTTGGAGATGGTGTTGCTTCTCCCGATGGTGCACCTATATCTTCTACTTGTTCAACTGATTCTCCTCCATCTGCAAAAACAGTGAACTGATGTTGAACTTTTTGAGGTAGTAGTAATACCATCAAGATGATAATAACCACAAACAACTTAATCGCCCTTTGTTGCTTTGTATATAGCATTATAAATCTCCTAAAAACCAGACTACTCTACTTAATTGCCACCTTAATACCTAACAAAAACGCAAGGTTTTGTTAATATTTGCACAATTAAACTATATATAATTCGGATAAAATTGTCAAATTTATTTTCTTAAAGAATTTAATTTGTCTTTATTTCTTGTTATTTTCTTTAATATTTAATCCATACCAAAAGGATTGACATAGTCAAAAAACAGTATAAAATTCGCCAGATTATGAATGCAAAAAATATTTTTTGCATTCTCTATATTTAAAGAAAGAAAATGGAGAAAAAATGAAAAAAAATTATATTTTTCATCTTTTTGTTTTGTCTATTTTATTTGCAGCTGTTTTGAGCAGCTGTGGATCAAATGGAAATAGTGACTTCGTGGTCCTTGAATGGTCTGGATATGAGGCGCAAGAATTTTGGGAGCCATATGCAGTGCAATATCCTGACGCTCCACCTTCTTATAGCTTCTTTGGAGATGACTCAGAAGCTTTTGCAAAAGCACAAAGTGGGTTCGATTATTCTTTGATCCATCCGTGTTCTTCATGGTGGCAACTCTATGTAGATAATGGGTTGATGCAACCAATCGATACCTCTAAAATTACAAATTTTGATCAATTGTTCCCAGAATTAGCTTCTCTTGGTGTGATCAATGGCGAACAATATTTTATTCCTTGGGACTGGGGATATGAGTCCATGTTAGTGCGCAAAGATTTAGTGACAGAAATGCCCACATCTTGGAGTGACATGTGGGATCCTCAATATGCAGGACATGTGTCTATGTTTGATTCTTCTGAAGCTGCTTATTTAGTTTCTGCGTTGAGTTTGGGAATTGATCCTTATGCTCCTAGCGAAGATGAACTTACATTGATTAAAAATCATTTGATCGATTTGAAATCCAATTTATTAAACTACTGGGTGGACTATACAGAAATCAGCCAGATGTTAGCACAAGGTGATGTGTGGATTGCTTCCAATGCATGGAGCGATTCTTATGCTATTTTGTTGGATGAAGGTGTCGATGTTGACTATTTGCAACCTGATGAAGGACGCATTGGCTGGGTGTGTGGGTTTGGCATTTCTGCAGACACTACCGGTGAAAATTTGGACAAAGCTTATGCTTACCTCAATGCAGTGTTAGACAAACAATCTATGCTTAACTTTGGCAATGAATACTATTACGGCGTTGCTAGCCAAGAAGCTACTTTGGAATTGGATCCCTATATCATTGACTTAATGGAATTATCCGACCCAACCACTGCAATGACCAAAACAAATTTCTATCAATCTTTAACTGAAGATCAACGTGTCACAATCGAGAAATTATGGAATGAAGTAAAAGCTGGAAATTAGCTAGTTTATATTATTTAGGAGGACCAGAATTTTGGTCCTCCTAGAAAAGGATCAAAATTGGAAAAAAAACGTCGCATCCTGACTCTTTTGTCCTTGCCATCTGTTTGGCTGTTATTGTTTTTTATCTTACCGTTTTCTCTTATCTTTTTGTTTTCATTTAGGGAAACGACCTTTAGCCCGATCTTTCCGATCACATTTTCACATTATAAAGAATTTTTTACAACTCCAGTTTATGTAAAACTATTGTTTAGTTCGGCTGGAATTGCTTTTTTGACTGCAATTATCACAATCTTATTAGCCTATCCACTATCTTATTATTTAAATTTCCATGTGGGAAAAAACAAGATGGTGATGTTATTCTTTCTGACTTTGCCAGCTTGGACGAGCTATTTGTTGCGAGTGCTGGCATGGAAGGTGATCCTAGGTTCGAATGGTGTAATCAATTCGCTACTCATCTATTTAGGATTAATCGACCAAGGGATTCCTATCTTTTTGTATACAAAAACAGCTGTGGTAATCACAATGGTGTATGTGTGGATTCCTTATGCAGCACTACCGATTTTCTCTGCTTTAGAAAGAATTGATCCAAATCTTTTAGAAGCATCGCAAGATTTGGGAGCTTCCCCTTTACGTACATTTTTACGAATCACTTTGCCACAAAGTATGCATGGGATTGTCTCGGCATTTTTCTTTGTGTTTATCCCCTCTTTAGGCGAATGGGTAACACCTTCTTTGGTAGGTGGGGCTGATGGAATTATGTATGGGAATTTGATTCAAAATCAATTTTTACGCGGATTAGATTGGCCGATGGGGACTGTGTTGAGCGTGTTCTTGTTGCTAATCGTATCTGTTTTCACGGTGGTGTTTAATCGTTTTGTGACGATGAAAGACCTTTCGAGTTTGGCATAGGGTGCATAAAAAATGAAAAATATAAAATTTTTTGGCACTTTTTATTATATTGTCTTGGCATTGTTCTTATATTTACCGATCATCATTTTGATTATTTTTTCTTTTAATGATTCAGTTGTGCTTTCCTTCCCATTGAAGGGTTTTACATATAAGTGGTATCAGCAAATGCTTCACACACCTGAGCTAATGGTGGCGATTAAGAATACAATTTGGGTGGCGGTGATTGCTTCGTTCTTTTCTACTGTGTTAGGTGCAATGGCTGCGATTGCAGTGAATCGCTATACGTTTTGGGGCAAGCGAGTGTTCACCAGCGTGATTACCTTTCCAATCGTTATCCCTTATCTAGTGTTAGGTGTGGCTTTGCTATTGTTGTTCAATGCAGTAGGGATTCAATTAAATTTAGTGACTGTGGGAATCGGGCATGTGGTGATTAACTTCCCGTATGCGATGTTGATCATTGGGGCACGTTTGAACGGATTCTCTAAAAATTTGGAAGAAGCATCGATGGATTTAGGTGAGACTTATTGGGGGACGTTGCGAAGAGTGATTATACCAATCATTATGCCTTCTTTATTTGCAGCATTTCTGTCTTCGTTTAGTACAAGCTTTGATGAGTTTGCTTTGACTTTTTTCTTGACCGGCACAAAGACGACTTTGCCGATCTATTTATATTCGCAATTACGGTTTCCGCAACGATTACCCTTGGCAATCACAGTAGCGGCGGTGGTGATTGTTTTCTCCAGTGTGCTGTTGATGTTAAGCGAATGGTTACGCACATGGGGCGAAAAAGCCTATAAATCTTGAGGTGATGATGAAAGACATTTCAGTACAATTAATTAATATCTATAAAGAATTTGAAGAAACTGACAGCAAAGAACTTTTTGCAGCTGTAAATGATATTTCGCTTGATATTTATCAAGGAGAGTTTTTCACTTTATTGGGACCAAGTGGATGTGGGAAAACAACAACCTTACGATTGATTGCAGGGTTTGAAGTGCCTACTTCGGGCAAGATTAAAATCCAAGGGAAAGATAGCAGCAAAATCCCGCCCTATCAACGACCAGTACACACGGTGTTTCAAAATTACGCATTATTCCCGCATATGAGCGTGGAGCAAAATATTGCTTATGGATTAAAAGTCAAACGTGTGCCAAAAGCAGAGCAAAAAGAACGCGTGCTGGAAATCTTGGATACGGTGCAATTAAAAAAATTGGGTAATCGAATGCCTTCTCAACTTTCTGGTGGACAACAACAACGGGTAGCATTGGCACGAGCATTGGTGAATAATCCGGAAGTGTTGCTGTTGGATGAACCCTTGGGCGCATTGGATTTGAAGCTACGTAAGGAAATGCAGTGGGAATTAAAGCGCTTGCAGCAATTGCTAGGAATTACATTCATTTATGTGACTCATGACCAAGAAGAAGCGTTAACCATGTCTGACCGAATTGCAGTGCTTTCGGATGGCAACTTGATCCAAGTGGGACCACCTGATGAGATCTATAATTACCCGAATTCTAAGTTTGTGGCTTCTTTTATCGGCGAAACAAACTTTTTAGATATTGTGTTAGATCGAACAGAAGGATTTGTAGGTTGGTGTCAGATTGGTGGGGTGACGGTGCGTGCGGAGCACCCAGATGACCTTCCTTTATATCCAGGCAAGGCAATTTTTGCAATCCGTCCCGAAAAGGTGACTATTCGCAAAAAAATCAATCCAAAAGAAGGTACCTGTTCAATCCCTGCGAAGGTGACATTACGAACTTTTATTGGAACAGATATGCGTTACGTGGTGGAATTGAATGATGGAAAGAATTTGAAATTGCTTACACGTTTGAATGGTGAAACCGAAAATATCCACTTTGAGGTGGGTGAAGAAGTGCTAATTAGCTTCTTTGAAAAAGACGCATTTATTTTAACTGAATAAACTAGTTTATTCTAAAATTCTATTGACAAGCGTTTTGAAGAAGTTCGGCGACCAAGTTGCCGACTTCTTTTATATTATAGCCACCTTCTTGAATGAAGAGCAGAGGGAGCTGGGTTTGTTTAAGTTTTTGTCCGATGGCGGCGTAGTCAGGGAGGTCGAGAGCAAAGTTGCCGACGTGATCGTCTTTGAACGTATCTACACCTAAGGAAATCACCAACCATGTGGGATTAAATTGTTGGATGGTGGCAAGGGCTTGCTCTAGTGCGGCAAGATATTGTTCACCAGCAGTTCTTTCTGGGAGAGGGATGTTATGATTGGCGTGGAGGGCTGAAACCCCGCCCTTTTCATCCGAAGTGCCTGAATAATTGGGGTAGTCGGGATCGCCATGAAGAGAGAGATAGAGCACTTGGGGATCATCCCAAAAAATCTCTTGAGTGCCATTTCCATGATGATAATCAATATCTAAGAGTGCTACTCGGCCTGATTTTTGCAAGTGGCGAGCGGCAATGGCGGCATTGTTGAGATAACAATAGCCCCCCATATAATCGGGACCAGCATGATGACCGGGAGGGCGGACAAGGGCGTAGACGGGAGTGCAGGGATCTTGTTCCAGTTCTAGGGCACAAGCATAGGCGGTATGAGCGGCTTGCAAAGCGATTTGATACGTGTGAGGTCCGATGGGGGCGTAGTTGTCGAGCGAATAATAGCCAAGATGTTCACTAACATTTCTATTTAAAAGTCTGCGAGGAAAAACTTGCGGATAAAGATAGATATCTTTTTGTTGAGCTAATTCAGAAAAATGTGCAAATGCATCCAGATACTCGGATGTATGCACTGAAGAAAGGACTTGCCAAAAATCTGTCTG
The DNA here is from genome assembly GCA_963662985.1 of Anaerolineales bacterium. Taxonomy (GTDB): domain Bacteria; phylum Chloroflexota; class Anaerolineae; order Anaerolineales; family UBA11579. Next base: position 240,777 of record OY760066.1, read on the forward strand.
ATCAACAGTACGATCAAAATAATAAAGACCATCGATTTTTGCTAACGCAGTCTGAATTTGCGTAAGCCTTTGAGGAACTTCTGAATATTCAAAAATTTGTCCTAATTCAAATTCTTGTTTTGGAAAATGTTGTTGGTGATCTAGCACGACCATTGCTTTTAATTTGATATTATCCATCGCAAATCCTCAATTTTGCAATCAGAGATTTAAAACAGATTGATTTTACAGCAAAGTTTGAGGACGTCAATGTAATTGAATTTTTATTTTTGATGCTGTTTTTGATGAAATAGATGAATGAGGGCTTGCAACCCAAGTAAATAACTTTGGGGGCCAAAGCCTGAAATTTGACCAACACAGACGGGGGCGATAAGAGACGTATGGCGGAATTCTTCACGAGAGTGGATGTTGGAAAGGTGAACTTCGACGGTGGGCAGAGCAACAGCGGCAATTGCATCTCGAATGGCGACACTGGTGTGAGTGTAGGCAGCGGGGTTGATGAGGATGGCATCCGCTGAAAGGTGAGCTGCTTGAATGGTATCTATGATGGCACCTTCATGATTAGATTGGAATATCTGAAGGTCAATCTGATTTTGTTGGGCGAGAGAAGTGAGTTGTTGATTGATGTGTTCAAGAGTTTGAGCACCGTAGATGTTAGTTTCGCGGATGCCGAGGAGGTTGAGGTTAGGTCCGTGGATAACGAGAATTTTTTTCATATTTTTCTTTCCTGTTTTTTTATTTTTGTAAGACAGCTGTTATGGCTGCTAGCGCTTGCGCGTCTGAGATATCTTGTGAGATTTGCACTTTACCAATTGCTTGCGGGAGAACCCAACGAAGGGTGACACCTTGTTTTTTCTTGTCGACCTGGCATGTTTGATACACAATTTGCGGATCGAGGTCGGCGGTGATGGGCAAACCCCATGCTTGCAAAAGAGATTGGATGCGGTTGTATTTTTTTAATGAAAGAAAGTTTGTGATAAGAGAAAGTTGGGCGGCGATAAGAATTCCGATGGCGACTGCTTGACCATGTTTTAGGGCAAAGTGGCTTTGTTTTTCAATGGCATGACCAGCGGTATGGCCAAGATTGAGATATGCGCGGATGTTTTTTTCGTATGGGTCTTGCTCAACAATTTGTTTTTTCACTTGAATGGTATCAACAATCCAATCAGGGTTGGCAAGCAGAGTCGGCCAGTCGCCGGCGTTTTCTTCAAAAAAATTAAACAACGATGGAGAAGCAATGATGCCATGTTTGATCGCTTCGGCAAGACCATTGACTCTTTCGACCTCTGGCAAAGTCTGTAAGAAGTCTACATCAATCAGCACTGCTTCGGGTTGTTTGAAAGCACCCAACAGGTTTTTGCCTTGGGGAAGATTGACTCCTGTTTTACCACCAATGCTGGCGTCTACCATGGCGAGGAGTGAAGTGGGGATTTGAATATGAGGGATGCCACGCATAAATGTGGCGGCAGTGAACCCGGCAAGGTCAGTGACAATGCCACCACCGAGAGCGATGAGAAGGGTGTGGCGATCAAATTGATGAGCTATCATTTGATCGATAAGAGAGAGAACCGTTTGAATGGTTTTGTATTGTTCTCCAGTGGGCATGATGAAGGAGGTGACTTGATAACCTGCTTGGGTGAGGGGTGTGATGACAGACTGTGCATGCAAATCATTCACATTGGAATCAGTGATAAGACAAAGCTTGGTATCAGGAGAAAAACCTGCTTGGATGAGCCATTGCGAAAGATGATTTATGATGTGATTGCCGATATAGATAGGATATTGATTGCTGGGGGTATGAATGGTTAATTGAGTGAAGTTAAACAGAGATTGAATCTCCGCACAGATTTGCGCGACTGATTTGTGATCGGTATGGATATGATATGGAAGGGCGGCATAGATGGGTTGTCTTTGATTAAACCGCTGTTCCAGATTGTCGTCAAAAAGAGGGCGTTGGTTTTGTTCGGCTAATGTAATGCGAGAACGAATGGTATCCAAAGATGCGTGCAAAACAAGAATATGATTAAGTGGATTAGCAAGAAAAATGGCTTGATTGCGTGAATCAATAAACGTACCTCCTCCAGTGGCGATGATAGTGTTTTCGAGAGTGGCGAACTCTTCGCAAAGAGCTGTTTCCAATTGACGGAAAGCTGACTCTCCTTGTTCTGCAAAGAAGGCGGGGATTGTTTTGGCTATACGCAATTCTAGAACTTGATCCATGTCGATAAAGTTCATGGAAAGATTACGTGCTAACTGCCTGCCAATGGTGCTTTTGCCAACCCCCATGAAGCCAGTCAGAATCAGATTTTTCATACGTGACGTCCTTTTCTGCGGTGCATGTCGGTGAGTGAATCACCACCAAATTTATCTATGAGTGCTTTGGCTAAGGCGATGGCAAGCATCGCTTCCCCTACTACGGCAGCAGCGGGAACTGCGGTGACATCAGAGCGTTGATAGTGACTTTGGGTGGCAGTTTTGGTGGCCATGTCGACCGAAGGACGAGGTTTGAGAGTGGAGGAAATTGGCTTCATGGCGGCAAAGGCAATGATCGGTTCACCATTACTTATGCCTCCTTCGATGCCTCCCGCTCGATTGGTTTCACGTTTGATGGATTGTTCTTCTGAGAGGAAAAAAGCGTCGTGGACTTGGGTGCCGGGGTTGGCGGCATTTTCAAAAGCGGTACCGATGGATACTCCTTTAATGGCTTGAATCCCCATTAATGTGGTGGTGATTTGCGCATCGAGGCGTTGATCCCATTGCGAATATGAACCAAGACCGACAGGAACGTTTTCAGCTACGATGGTGAAGATGCCACCGCAAGTATCACCATCGGCTTTAGCTTGATCGATATGTGCGATCATTGCTTGGCTGATGGCAAGGTCTGGGCAAGAGACTTCACTCTGTTTAGCTTTTTCAACAAAATCAAACGAAGGGGTGTGATCGGGCATTTTAACGGAGCCAATCTGGGTGACATAACTATACAGACGAATGCCAAAAGTGGCGAGTAACTGCTTCATCAAAGCACCAATAGCCACTTGCATAGCGGTGTTCCGTGCACTAGCTCGTTCAAGGACGAGGCGCACATCGTCGAGATCGTATTTGAGCATGCCGGCAAAGTCGGCGTGGCCGGGACGGAGAGAAGTGATTTTGGGGAGAGATTGTGATTGCCATTTGTCTTTCCAATTCTCCCAATCTTTATTTTTAATCTGCAAGCCAATTGGCGCTCCGATGGTTTTCCCATATAGGACACCCGCAGTGAGCTCTACGCGATCTTGTTCTATTTTCATGCGGTCTCCACGACCATACCCCCCTTGACGACGAAGCAGGTCTTGATCGATTAAGTCAATATCAAATTCGAGACCGGCAGGAAAACCATCAATGATACCGGTGAGGCAAGGGCCGTGAGATTCACCAGCGGTGAGAATTCGTAACATAATTTACTCCTTTGTGAATAAGTTGGATTGCGTTTGTTGGATGAGCGCAGTTTGACAGGCAACGCGCATTTGCTCAATAGGAGCTGGAATACCTGTCCAAAATTCTAGCGATAAAGCACCTTGATGAATGAGCATTTCAAGCCCACCAATAAAAGGTGCGTTTGATTTCTGCGTTTGTTGGGCTAAGAACGTATGTTGAGGATTATAGATCAAATCATAGACAACCAGATTTTGAGGGATGGGATCAGTGAACGGCCAGATGGAGTTTTCAAGCGGAGTGCTGCGGTCAAAAGTCAGTTGAGAAGAGTTTGCAGAAGATATGCCGATGGGAGTGCAATTAACCAACAAATTTGCAGACTGAGCGAGTTGAACAAGAGTATGCGGGTGATAAGCAATTGCCTGCAAGTTGATATGAGGAAATTTTGGTTGAAACTCTTGGATGAGTGCTTGCGCAGTTGCGAGAGTGCGATTGAGAAGGGTGATATGCTGACAACCAAGTGTGGCAAGGGCTACGAGAACGGCACGAGCGGCACCCCCTGCCCCAACAATGAGCGCAGATTGCCAAGTTTGATTTGGAAATTGAGCGTGCAATGGTGCTAAAAAGCCTGCACTGTCCGTGTTGGTACCAATAGTAATTCCATTTTCAATTTTAACTGTGTTGATTGCCCCAATCTGTTGTGCTTCGGGAGTGAGATGATCGACCTGTTGATAGGCTTTGGTTTTAAAAGGGATGGTGATGTTGGCGCCGTGAAAGTTCTGCAATGCTACCAACCCTTGCCAGCACTGATCAAAATTTTGTGATGTTGTGTGCCAAGGAAGATAAACAGCATTAGTTTGATGATGGGCAAATGCGGCATTCTGCATGGCAGGTGAGAGAGAATAGGCAATATTTTGCCCAATGAGTCCATAGAGCTGAGTGCTACCGTCAATTGAGAAATTCATAACTTACTCCTAGTTGGTCCAAAACTTGGAAGAAGGTGGGGAAAGAATCCGCAATGCACTCAACATCTTCAACGATGGAGGGTGATTGGGCGAGCAAGGCGGCAATGATAAGAGCCATCGCAATGCGATGATCTCCGTGAGAGTTAACTGTAGCTCCGGTGAGTGGGGTGCGACCGATAATCTCAAACCCATCTGAATGAGGAGTGATGAGCGCTCCAAGTTTGTTAAGCTCTTCCGCTACCAATGTAATGCGGTCAGTTTCTTTATGCTTTAGCTCTTGCGCTTGAGTGACTCGCGTGATGCCTTGGGCTTGACTGGCAGCAACTGCAAAAATCGGAAATTCATCAATCATGCGTACTACTTCGGCACCTGTGACTTGCGTGGCAGACAACGGAGTGGTACTCGCAGTGAGATCTGCAAGAGGTTCACCATGATGGGAATCGAATTGAGTTTGGTTGCATTGTACTCCCATTCGAGAAAGGACATCTAAGAGACCCGTACGAGTGGGATTGATGCCAATGCGGGGGAAAGTGAGCATGGAATGGGGGAGGCAGATGGCTGCAACAAGGAAAAAAGCAGCCGAGGAGAGATCACTGGGAATGTGGATTTGAAGTGGAGTGAGTGATGGTGTGGAGGAGATGGAGATATGATTGTCTTCTATGCTTAGGTTGGCACCCATAGCGGTGAGCATTCTTTCAGTATGATCGCGGGTGGGCGCTGGTTCGATGATTGTTGTGGTGCCATGAATGGAAAGACCTGCAAGGAGCAAACAACTTTTGACTTGGGCACTAGCAACAGGTAATTGGTAGGTGATGGGGGTGAGGGAGCTGGGTTGAATGGAGAGAGGAGCTTTGCCTTGCTGAGCTGTGATGTGAGCCCCCATTTTCTGGAGGGGCGTGAGGATGCGTTGCATGGGACGTTTGCGGAGTTGTGGATCTCCGTTGAGAGTGGTGCTAAAATTTTGCGTGGAGAGTAACCCCGCCATAAGACGCATAGTAGTGCCCGAACGCTGGCAATTGAGTGATTGGGTAGGAGCTTGAAATCCATGTAGTCCTTGTCCGTGTATGACCAAATGATCTTCTTGAAGTTGATTAATTTGGATTCCCAACGCTTGCAAAACTTCAATTGTCGCTTGACAATCACCACCAGGGAGGAAACCTTGCACTTCTTGTGGCCCATCCGCAAGCGCACCAAGAATCAGAGCACGATGTGAAATTGATTTATCTCCGGGAATAGGAACCGTACCAGTGAGAGAGTGTGCAGGGAAAATTTTGACTGTTTTCATCGAGCACTCCTAATTGCTTGAGCTTGAATAAGAAATTCACAGAGAAAGAATTCATCATTTGTTTTAAGCGCTGTGTGAAGCTGGGTGAGTTGCGTTTGAAACTTTTCTAGCGAAGCAAGAATAGCTGCTTGATTGGTGAGGAGAATATCAAGGCGCATGGATGGGTCACTGGCGACAATGCGAGTAGTGCTCTCAAATCCAGATGCGGCGAGCTCCCATGTTTGGGGAGTTTTTTCAGCGAGGGACTGAGTGGTAGTGATTAATGTGGTAGCAAGGAGATGAGGCAGGTGGCTAACTTGGGCAACAATTTGATCATGTTGGAAAGGGTCGAGCAATAAGGGAGCGCTACCAAGGAGGTCAATCATTTCAAGAATATACTCAAGGAAAGCTGGGGCTCGATTAGCAAGAGGGGTGAGAATAAATTTTTTTCCATGAAAAAGGTCAGCTTGGGCGCTATGGATGCCATTGGTCTCTTTGCCACACATGGGATGACCGCCTATGGCGAATAGGTTGTTCGGTAATGTTTGCATAACTTGTGTGATTTCAAACTTAGTGCTACAAAGATCGAGCAAAATGGCAGGTGAAGTGAGGGAGGAAGCATTGGTTTGAAGCCATCTGATTGACTCACGGACGGGGAGAGCGAGGATGATCCAATCAAATTGGGAGAGATCGGATTGGGGAGGGATTGCTTGTGTAATCAAACCCCGAGAAAGGGCAAAATCCAATGCGTCTGGGTCTCGATCTTGGGCAGAGATATGGTGACAATGAGGGGAGAGCGCCGCGGCTAAGGAACCTCCCATTAATCCAAGCCCTACAATGAGAATGTTGGCTTGTGTGATGGATATCATAACTGTCTTCCTACTGCTTGGGCAACTGGTTGGAGGGAGTGCATGAGATCATCAAAGCGATTAGGTTTGAGAGACTGACGTCCATCGGAAACAGCCATTTCGGGATCGGGGTGGACTTCGACAATCAATCCATCCGCTCCAGCGGCGACTGCACCTAAGGTGGTGGGGCTGACTAGTTCCCACAGGCCAGTGCCATGACTAGGATCGGCTATCACTGGTAAGTGGCTAAGTTGTTTGAGGAGAGGAATTGCGCTGAGGTCAAAAGTGTTACGGGTATATTTCTCAAAAGTACGGATACCACGCTCACACAGAATGACATTTTGATTGCCTTTAGAAAGCACATATTCGGCAGACATGAGTAACTCTTCAATGGTGGACATCATACCTCGTTTTATCATTACCGGAATTTCAAGCTCTCCGATGGCTTTGAGCAGAGTGAAATTTTGCGCATTCCGTGCACCCACTTGAAGGATGTCCGCATAGTCGGCAACGAGGGGAAGGCTGGCAACATCCACTACTTCAGTGATAATGGGCAGTCCTGTTTTTTCTCGCGCTTCAGCAAGGAAAATGAGGCCTTCTTCTTTGAGTCCCTGGAAACTATAGGGGCTAGTGCGGGGTTTGAAAGCGCCTCCGCGTAGGATGTTCGCACCACTGGCTTTGACTTGTTGGGCAACTTCAAGAATCTGGGCTTGGCTTTCAACCGCACAAGGACCAGCCATAACAGTCAGCTTTGGACCACCGATGGTGACTTGGCCAACTTGGATGAGGGTATCTTGGGGGTGAAAATCTCGGCCGGCAAGTTTATAGGGGCGCATAATTCGTACTACGCGATCGACTCCAGCCATTCGCTCTAACTGGCCAGTATCTATACGACGCACATCTCCAATGACCCCAAAGATGAGATGGGTTTCTCCGGCAGATTCGTGAATTTGGCAGTCATAACTTTTGATACGATCTTTGATATGCTGAATTTCTTGTGGGGTGGCTTTTTCTTTTGTAATAACGATCATTTCTTCCTCCGAGGATGATGTATTTTATTTTTGACTTATATCTGGGCGGAGCTGTTGCGCTTGGTTGAGATAGATGTGTTGAATCTGATCTTGGGGCTGAGATGTGTTCCAATGAATGAGGATGCGGATGCAAAATGGGAGACTGCCCTCAACTTGCATTTCTTGAAAACAAAGTAGGGGAACCAATTGCATGCCCAACTCTCGCGCAGCTTTGGCAGGATAGGCGGCAGTGATGTCGGCGGTTGTAGTGAAAAGAATACTGGCGATATCTTGAGAATCGATTTGGTTCTGCGTGAGCATGGTGGTGAGCAATGTTTGCGTGGCAGAGAGAATCTGCTCCTGCGTATTATGTTCAATGGTGGTGGCACCGCGTACGCCTCTACATGTTTGCATTTTGACCTCGTTTTCTTTTTATGACAATTTTTAAGTTAAACAAAAAACCGTGAAGTGCACACTTCACGGTTTTTAATTCTTATCCTAGGTACTCAATTAATATGAGCGGATGAAGCGCGCAAAATTTATGGGTGCTGAAGGATAATAATAATAGGAGTAAAATTTTGCGGTTTTCTTCATAGGTAGAACTATAATTTAGATATCAATTGTTGTCAATAAACTTCACTTTAAGAACTTTTGAAAGTTAGTTATTTCCCTTGGATTTAGCAAATGCACTCCAAAGATCTGTGGTGCCATCATAGACTGCTCCATAGGTGAATTCAGACACTTTATTAAGTTGATCTGGATCAGCCTTCCCAAAGGTAATGCTATAAATGGGAACCTCGCGAGCGAAATTTTTCATTGATTCTGTCCAAAATTTTTCAAAACGAGAGAAAGACCCATCAGAAACACCATCGGTCATGACAATGATAGAAGGCAATTGCTGATCATTACATTCATATTGCAATCGAAGAATCGCATTTTGCATGGCTTCATACATATCTGTGCCTCCATCGGCAGATAAGTTCATAATTTGGTTGATCTTATCTTGATCTGCATAGTCTGCGAGGGTATTAAATTCAATAATATTGATGGTATCGTCATTAAAAGGAATAACTACCATGTAGTCTTGATCGGTTGCTTGCAAATAATATTCTGCTGCTTTGTTTTGATCTAAGATTTGACTAAGTGCATTTTCTAATTGTGTTTCGCCAGTGGTTTCTTTCCCATTATCATAGAGAGTGAACCCCATACTACCACTATAGTCGACCACAAAAGCTGTGCAAGAAGGACGACGCCAGTCTGATTGATAGAAATTCATCGCTTCACGGATGATGGCGCCATCACGAGGAATGGAAGCAGGCATGAGGACGAGCTCTAAATCTGCTCCAGTGAGTTGTGGACTGAAAACCTTTTCAATTTGAGCATCCGTGTAGGTGGAGATGTTGCGAACACGAGCTCCTTTTTCAAAGAGCGCTAACTGCCCTTCGTCTGAAAGCAACCATGTTTGGAACGCTTGAAACGCTGCTTGTTTTTTTTCGGTCATGTTTTGATGATCCATGAGTGCCATAGGAGCGTTAGATTCTGCCACAGCATCGGTTACATAAAATATATGTGGTAATTGAGATTGAGGAATGCCTTGATCGGCTAATTCACGGATGGATTCAATCGCGAGGAATTCGTAGACAAACACACCTGAGATTTTGTTCTCGGATTGATATTTTTTGACAAAAAGATCCGCAAGAAAACCAGTGCTGGATGAACTACGGTCCACTTGAGCCAGTACACGCTGGACATATTCTATGACTTTGGGGTCTTGCAACATGTCGCTGGTGAGGGTAGGTTGATCTTGATAGCCAGCTTCTTTGCGAGCAAGATCTAAAATGGCCATGAACATATTGTTGCCAGAATTGCTTTGGGTGGCAGAAGTGATGCCAAAGGTAATCTGTTTGTTTTCGGCTGCTGAGACAATTTGATCTAGCTGCAATGTGTTGCCTTGCCAGCCTAAATTGTTAATGGTATTGGAAATGCCTTCAACCATAAAAACGATGGGGCTGGTATAGATAGATTGTTCGTTGCGAAGAATATTGTCTTTGTCGCCAAGATTACTCCAAACCGAATTAGCTGGCATAGCTACATCGTATTGAAGATATTCATCTGGATTACTGAGAATGCGAGCAATCTCGACACTGCCTTTATAATGGAAATTCAATTGAATATCATTTTTACATGCCCATGCAACCCAATCGTCTTGATAAACTTTGTTCTCTGAACCAGAGAGAATCTCAAGCGGGGTGCCATTGCAAGATGTTGTTGAAACGCTTGGTGAAGAGGGTGGATTAGTGGTGCGGGTAAGAGAACATGCTAAGCTAGTGCAGATCATTGTGGTTAAAATCACAAAAAATATCTTTTTATTCAATTTCATTTTTCACTCCTGATTTTCAGGTGAATCAAACTGTGCCAAGTTTTTGCACCATTTCAACCATTTTGTGTTCTGACTCTTTTTGCATGGCAACCACTTTGTTGACATTTTCTTTGCCAGCTGTGAGGGTGGCGATGGCGGCTTCAATGGTGATGCTGACAGATTCTAAAGTGGTGGAAAGATCGGTGAGAATGTTCTCTGCAACTGTTTGCACCATATCAGTGGTGTTGGCAAGTTGACGAGAAGCTTCCAGCTCTGCATTGCGTAGGTTTTGAGTTGATTTGGCTACGCGCAAAGTATAAAGGTTGTTGTTGAGAAAATGCAGTTGAGTGGCAAGAGAATACATCACATTAGTTTGAGCAAAAATCAATTCACTTTGAATGACATGCGCTGCACTAATGGAAGCATTGAATAAGTTATAAAGCCCCATCGATTTAAGCGCAAAAGCTTTGAGGTCAATTAGTCGTTTGGTTGACAATTTAACGATGTCTTGCTGTTCTTGTAATTGAGCAGAAATTTGAAAACGTTTTTCAACAGGTAAAGCATCGTGTTGGACTTGCAGTTCTGTTAACGTTTGCATTTCTCGTTTGGCCATTTTTTCTAATGCCATGCCATAGATACATGTATCATAGAGATTGTCGAGGACATCATCTCTTTGCGCCACAAGGGATACTATTGCTGTTTTGAGTTCTTCCCGTTGTTTAGCGAGGTTTCTTTCGCTGGTTTGAAGACGTTTTTGATATTTTTGAACTCGGTTGGAAACTTTGTTAGTGAAATTTTCAAAAACACGATCTAACCGTTTAATGCTGTTGATGGTGGAGACAATTTCATTGGCTTTTGTACTGGCACCTTGAATCAGATCATCACTGGCTACGTCCATAGTAGTGGAAGTGAGGGTGTCGAGAACGGAGTAAATTTGGGGATAACTTTTGGTGGAGACATCACTTTCAGAAATCATGGCATGGACTACGCTACTATTAATCACGCCGTACGTGGAAGCAGATTCCCGAGTAAGCTCCATTTTTGCTTGTTGCTCCACTTTGGCAAGAGCCTCGGTTTGCAATTGTGGTTCAAACCAGCCATCGATGATATCTTGTAAGTTGAATAACTCTGATTTCTCTTCGAGAGCGTTTAACATTTCTACTTTATTGTTAAGCTCTGTGGAAAGCGCTAAGGTGATGGTTTCAAGTTTTTGGTTTGACTCTTCAAGAGTGGTTTGTGCTTCGGTTGAAAATTTTTGTGCGCTTTGCTTAGCGGCTTGTGGGCTTTCAAATTCTGGTTTTTGACCTACTGCTTCAAAAGGATTTTCATTCATTTTTTTCTCCAACTTTTATGGGTTCTTACCAACCGAGATTGGTGTTGAATTCACTAAAAACAGTGAGTACATCTTCGATTTGCACAGAATTTGGATCTTCTGCAAATTTTTCAACTAAGTCTGGTTTCATATATAGGGCGGTCATGGTAAGCAAGACTTGCGCTTTGGGTAATGGCATGGGATTAACGCTCATGTTTAGACCTACTTGAGCGGCGATGTCTTTATAATTTTCGATTTGAGATTGCATAGCAGGATTAGCAGACAAAAAGCCGTGTTCTTCAAGTGCAATCTTATGTAACTCAACATTGTTATAGAGGGCATCTAACAGGCGTTGTTTGGCAGCAGCCACTTCGGAAGTGTCTGTGTCGCGATTAATGAGAATCAGCGGATGATAGCTCATGACTGTGGGATCCATATAGATGCGGACAAGGTCTGAATTAACGGTATCTTGACGTTCTACCCATTGAAATTCATAGGCGATAAATATGCCTTTTTTGAGGGGATTGCTAGTGTAGGTTTCAAAAAGCGTGCCGGTGCTATGTTCCATAGCAGGCAGTCTTTGAAAAGTTTCCACTAAAGAGGGGGCAATTTCTTTAAGTAAGTTGATATCTGTAAGAGGAAATTGCTGAGCAAGAAAACTGGGGTAGACACAGGTCCATTCAAGATGACCACTGTTGCTTTTGCGAGGGTCTGTGGTGTCAAAGTAAAATGGATAAGATGCAGCCGCTGGATAGCCAACAGTGTTATAGGTGTCACCATCAAGCATCGATTGAATCAATTTTTGTGTATCAGTGAAACAAAGATAATCACCACAGGGGGCGACAATACCCGCTTTGATAAAAGCATCTGCCATATCTTGACGTGTGTAGGCAACAAGGGCGGATTGGAAAATACGTTCAGAGGTGAGGGATACTGGAGAAAATCCATCCATGCCAGAGTTATGCAATGCTTCAATAATATCAACTGTGTCTGAAGAAGGCCAAAGGGCATCAAATTGAGAAAGTTCTTGATCGTCATAAAGGCTTTGTTCATAGGTACCTTTTTTAGAGATTGCTAATTTGACTTGATATTGAGTTTCTAAAATTTCGACAACTTTGGGATTGTTTATGTAGTTATTTTTTTCAGACCCAATCGCAATGTGCAATTCAACAATTTCTGGTTTAGGCGTGGCTGTGGCAGGAATGAGCTTGCCAAATTGCGGATTGCTGCTGCGGATAAACACTACAGCCACAGTGGCGATCATAATCAAGACGATGATAACTACGACGGTTAGCGTTTTTTTATTCATTTTCTGGTTTACTTTCTGGGTTAATGCCCAACTCCCGCATTCTCATATCTAGGTTAATCAGGGCTTTTTTCACTTCAAGGGTACTGATGTTCTTTTGCTGGCTTTCCAACAAGAGCGAATCAATATTGCTTAGTTTTTCTTTATAAGTTTTGATCTCTCTGGAAGGTAAGGGCTGCTCGCCAGTTTCATGCATCAGCCAACGTTCTATGATCGTTTTCATACTTTCTACGATGGAAGGGAATGATTCTTCAAGCTCTCCCATGTGAGTGTCTGAATTTTTAAGTTCATTAAAGATGCCAGAAGCAATTTTTTGGGCATTTTTTAGATCTTGTTTTAGGTAGATGTCGCCAATGCGATTGATAAGTTTGTTAATGCTGGCTAAATCTTGCTTAATTTGCTTGAAGCTTTCTTTTCGAGACAATCGATTATATTGATCGGGAGATACCCAAACAAAGGTAACAAAGGTAATCGCTAAGGTGCCTAGACCTAAGATGGCTGCAATAAGAATGTCAAATTTCCAAAGCGCCAAAAAAAAGACCGGTAAGGTTAAAATCAACCACCCTGGTTTGGAATATTTATTTGAATTGTTTGATTTCATTTTTTTACACCGAACCATAAAGGTTTGATTTTGCTACTTTTCAAATTCATCTAAAAGCAACACAAAAATTATATCATTTGGGATTTAAAAATTTTTTTTGGAGGGCTTTCGTTAAACAGAATTTAACGCAAACTGGAGTTAATTTTTCATTCTATTAACAATTAAAGGGTTTTAGTTAACTAAAAAAGGCTGCTAAGATTAACAGCCTTTTGAAAAAATAAAATAGATTTGTTTATAAGGAGAGATCATCATCTCCTGAAATCTTATTAAAGACTAAAAGTGAGATGGTTGTTAGCACTGCGAGAATTGTTGCTAAGGCAGCGGCAATACCATAGTTACCACGGATAATCTGGGTATAAATCTCAATGGTGAGCGTTTTAGTACGACCGGTATAGAGCAAGATGGCAGTGGAAAGTTCACTAATCATCGTGATCCAACTCAAAATAGCACCTGAAATGATGCCGGCAGCCATCATGGGCATGGTAATGCGGTAGAAAGTTTTCATCTTGGAGCTTCCAAGACTTAATGCGGCTTCTTCAACATTCATGGGGATCTGCTGCAAAATGGCAACACTCGATCGAATCGTATACGGCAATCTACGGATAATTAATGCTATCACCATAATCATCATCGTTCCACTGAGATAGATGGGTGGTTTATTGAATGCAATCAATAATGCGATCCCAAGCACTGATCCGGGAATGATATAGGGCACCATGGAGACGGTGTCTAATACATTTGAAAAAAAGCCTGGACGACGCACTGTGATATAGGCGACCAGTACTGCCAAACCAATGATGAACACAAGGGCAGTAGCAGGGATGGTCATTGTATTGACAATCACTTTTCCGACTCGATCAAACACGGCGATATAACTGTTGAAAGAATACCCGGGGGCAAAGGTGGTGCCATTGGTGTTTTTGAAAGAAGTATAGAAAATATAAATCTGGGGCATTATCGAAATGCTGACTAGGCCATAAGAATAAAAGTGAATTAAGAATTTTTTAAACCCTTTGGTGTCCACCGGGCGAATCTTGTTAATCGAACTCATAGTAAATGATTTTCGGGTTGAAAAGTATTTTTGTAACAAGAATACGATGGTGGTGATGATGATGGCAATGATGGAAATGGCGGATGCAAAGCCGTCATCGCCACCCATTTCACTGATAAATTCATTGAAGATGGTCACAGGGAAGGTACGGAACCCTTCGCCAATCAGCATGGGCGTCCCAAAGTCTGCTAAAGCACGCATAAAAACTAGCAAACCACCAGCTAAAAGAGTGGGCATAATCAGGGGGGTGATTACCAAAAAGAATCTTTTAACGCCAGAGGTGCCCAAGTTTTCACTTGCTTCGAGGAGAGAGTTATCAACATTCTTAAGCGCTCCTGAGACATAGAGGAATATCAAAGGATAGAGCTGGAGAGTGAGCACAAGCAAAATGCCGACAAATCCATAGATATTGGGAATGGTGATACCAATGATATTCTTGAAAAATTGAGTAATGACCCCACTACGTCCTAACAACAAAATCCATGAATAGGCACCGATGAAGGGAGCAGACATGGAAGAAAGAATAATCAAAATGCGCAAAACACTTTTGCCATAAATATTATAACGGGTGAAAATGTAGGCTAAGGGAGTGGCAAGGATGACAGTCAGAATGGTGACGCAAAATGTAACCTTAAAACTGTTGAGCAAAGTGTTGAAATAATAGGGGACGCTGAAAAATTTGACAAAATACGTTAAAGTGAGTTGTCCGGTGTCTTTATCAACCAAAGCTTGGGCCAAGAGGTTGATCAAAGGGTAGATCAAAAAGATACCATAGAGACCGAGCATGATAATTTTTATGGAGCCCCATAAATCAAATTTATTTTTTTTCATAGTCTCATCCGTTATCCTATGTAGTTTGTTTTTCCATCAGCAGAAAAAACGTTAATCTTGTGTTTTTTGATTTTGAGATAAACGGCTTCCCCTTTTTCAGATAGATTTTCTAATGAGGATTCTTGAATAACCTCTACGGTTTGATTGTTGTGGGTGAGCTCTATGATTTGATGAGTGTTGATACCAAGGAAATAGCTATCTCGGATGATGCCTTTGAGACCCTTTTGATCTTCTTTATTGAGAATAAAATCTTCGGGACGAACAGATAACATGACGGGCAAATCTTGCTGAATGTTGAGGTTTTCCATAGTGAAAGAATCCTCTCCCACTTTGATGATTTTATCTGTATGGGTATAGGTGGCGTCTAATAGATTGGTGCGGCCGATAAATGTAGCCACGAATTTATTGCTTGGGCGGTGGTAGATTTCTTGAGGAGCACCGATGTGTTGAATGACACCTTCGTTCATCACAGCGATACGATCGGAGATTGCCATTGCTTCTTCTTGATCGTGGGTGACATAAACTGTGGTGATGCCGACTTCTTTTTGAATGTCACGAATCACTTGGCGCATTTCTAAACGCAATTTTGCATCTAGGTTGGAAAGCGGTTCATCCATCAAAAGTACATCGGGTTTGATGACCAAAGCACGGGCAAGGGCGACACGTTGTTGCTGTCCACCGGAGAGCTGTTCCGGTTTGCGATCTCGATACTCATATATTTGCATCAATTTAAGAAATTTATCTGTTTCTTGTTGGATGACTTCTTTGCTCAGTTTGCGATTTTTGAGACCAAACTCTACATTTTGTCGGACGGTAAGATGTGGGAAAATGGCATAGTTTTGGAAAACCATACCGATGTTTCTTTGGCTGACTTCCATATCATTGATCTTTTTATCGTTAAAGAAAAATTCCCCACCTTCAATGGAATTAAACCCAGCAATCATACGAAGCAAGGTTGTTTTGCCACAACCAGAGGGACCTAATAAAGTAAAAAGTTCTTTGTCTTTTATATCGACGGAGATATCTGAAATGACAGTGTGTTCACCATATTTTTTTACGGCGTTTTTAATAATAATATTGACACTCATGCGTAAAGCCTTTCAGCAAAGGGATTCTAGTAAATTTCATTGAATCAAAACGAATGATTTGTTTTGTTATGTTTTGATTAATGAAAAAGAGGGGAAGAGAGTTCTTCCCCTCATGAGTTTATTGACTATTCAGCGACGTAAATTTCTTTGAAATGTTCTTGGATTGCTTCTTTGTTTTGATAGACGTAGTCCATATCTTCTTGGATTACGTTGATATCAGAAATGTTGGTCATATAGTCGGGGGTTGCGACATCTGCCATCACGGGGCGGTTTGTCAAAGTGGTACCGAAGGTGTTTTGAATATCTTCGGAAAGAATCAAGTCAATGAATCTTTGTGCGTTAACTAAGTTTGCTGCGTCTTTAACAATGCCAGCACCGGCGGGAAGGTATACAACGCCTTCTTCCATGTAGATAACTTCAACGTCTGCGCCATCGCGAACGAGGGTGACACTGGGGTCTTCATAAGAAAGACCAACGGTGTATTCACCATCGCGGACACCCTTCCAAACGGAAGAAGAGCTGTCGATGACGACGGTTTGTGCGAATAGATCTGCAACAAAGTCCCAAGCTTCTTGGCTTTCGTAATCACCATTGCCAATTGCGTTGAGCATATTGGTGAGGTGTGCATAAGCACTGGAGGAAGCGGTTGGATTGGCGGATACAATCTTACCAGCCAATTCTGGATTCAAAAGATCACGGTAACCTTTGATTTCAATGTCACCAATCAAGCTCTTATTTACCAAAATAACGGAACCATCAAGAACGTATGGAGAGATGAAGCCAGTTGTGTTTTTATACATATCCATCACGTTTGCATCATTAGGTGAAACGTAATCTTGGAAAAGGTCTTTGTTGACCATGAAGGTTGCATATGCACCACCGTAGACAACGTCTGCGTATGGATTATTCTTTTCACCTTCAAGACGTTTGAAGAGTTCACCTGTGCCTGCGGAAATGACTTCGACTTTAATGCCGTACATTTCTTCAAAAACAGGAATTACTGCATTCAACAGGTTGTCACTGTTGGGGGAATAAACCACCAAAGCGTCTGTTGCTTGCAACTCTTCTGTTGTGGTTGCTTCTTCGCCTGTTGTCATTTCTTCAGTTGTGGCAGCTTTTTCGCCACAGCCAGTTAGCAACAACATGCTAATTAATAGAATACCTAATACTACGATCAAGGTTTTCTTCATGTTTATAAATCTCCTTTTTGTTTAAAATTGTATTAACATATAATTAAATACAAGTTAACAAATCATATCACAAATATGATTATTTTTAACGGCAAAATTGTTAAAATTATTTCATAAAGAATCAATGTCTCTTTTAACTTTAACGGAAAATAAAAAGGTTCCTGATAAAAACCAGGAACCTTATCTTATACTATTGATAAATTTTCTTGTGAATTAACTTCAATTTTTCTCGTTCCATTTTTTCAATCTCACGATCATAAGTGAGAAATCCATTGATCTCCATTTCAACATCTGTAGTTTGAGTATAAACTGCTGCTGCAAGCCCTTTTGATTTTAATGGGAGTAGCTGCTGTTCCAACAAATCTAAATACGCTTGGGTGAGTTCTGGTTTGCTTTGATAATGACCATAGGTAAATTTTTTATCAAGAACCCAGGCATGTTCTGGAAACAATAAACTATAACCGCCAAATTCTGAAATAATAAAAGCTCTATTGGGATCTTTTGGTTCAGGTTTAAGTTTTGTGAAATATTTATGAATACTGCGGAAGTGTCCTGCTCCTTGATCGTACCAACCACTAGCATGATCGATGAGATGATGAGGATCATATTCGCTCAATAGTTGCGTAATTTCTTTTGCATCAAATTGACCCCAAGATTCATTGAAGGGAACCCAAACGGCAATTGAAGGAAAATTATAAAGCCAATCAACCATTTCCAATAATTCTTTTTTATAATTGTCCCGGTTATGGGAGTCTTGCCGGCCAAATTTTTTATAATGTTTGGTATCGTCCACCTTATACTTAATATTCATGGCCAACAAAGATTCAAGGCTTGAAACTGGACGGCCTCCATTGGGCATGTCTTGCCAAACAATCATCCCAATACGGTCACAATGATAATACCAACGAGCGGGTTCCACTTTGATGTGTTTGCGAATCATGTTACAACCTATTTCTTTAGCAAAAAGAATATCAGATACTAAAGCTTCTTCTGTGGGAGCGGTGTATAAGCCATCTGGCCAATAGCCTTGATCGAGAGGGCCATAATGGAATAAGGGTTTATTATTAAGAAAAATCCTTTGGTATCCATCTTGGGCTTGAGCAAGATGGAATTTTCGCATACCAAAATAAGAAGTAATGTGGTCAATTGGATTTTCATTTTGAAGAAGTGTGATCTCAATATCATATAGATTGGGGAACTCAGGTGACCATAATTGAGGTGATTGAATGTCGAATTCAATTGAAGGAGAAAATTGATGAATTTTATGAGAGATAGTTTCTCCTTTAAATTTAATTTCTATCTTGAGAGAAAATTCATTATTTAAATTAGGATTCTGAGTGAGAAATGTTTGGAGAAGAATTTTTGATTGATCTATATCCGGTGTGATTTTTATTGACCGAAGATGAGTCTCAGAAACAGGCTCAAGCCAAACGGTTTGCCAAATTCCAGAAGCAGCTGTATACCAAATACCTTTAGGGTGTAAGACTTGTTTTCCGCGTTCTTGATTACCTGCATCAGAAGGATCCCAAACAGCTACAATAATTTCATTTTCTTCTTGTCTTTTAATGAAGGAAGTGATGTTATATGAGAAAGGAAGGCTTCCGCCTGTATGTTCTCCGAGGTGATGCCCATTGATCCAAATATTAGTTTGATAATCTACTGCATCAAAATTCAAAAGGATATTTTTATTTTGCCATTTTTCTGAAATTGAAAAATTTCGCTTATACCAAAGTCGTTGAGTAGGTAAAAGTGTTTTTTTGACACCTGAGAGAGCTGACTCTACTGGAAATGGTACTAGGATTTTCCCTTGATAAGTATCTACTGATTCAACATCTCTTTCTTCAATAGAATAGTCCCAAAGACCATTTAAATTTTGCCATTCTTGCCGAACCATTTGAGGGCGAGGGTATTCAGGATGAGGATTGGTTGGATCCACATCTTTTGCAAATTTTGAAAGTAAGTCACCTTCAACTATTTTCCATTGATGATTATTTTCTTGCATGTTAGGTTGTTCTTTCTATTGTTATGCTTACCATTGATTGATGGCATGTTCACAAAAAGCAAGCATATTTTCAATTTTTATTTTTTCACCATCGGGGAGGATAATAAACCCATTAAATTTACCAAAAACTTGGTGGCATTGGTTGTTTACAAACAACAATTTTGTTTTCGTGAAGTTATCAAAGATCGGAGTCATTTCCATATGGAATTTTCCTGTTGTGTCTGTAAAGGTCCAAGGTGCCATATAGTCTTTGATATCTCGGTCTACGATCATATCACCTAGTTTGACTGCTTTGCCATTCCAAAAAAACATGTTCTCTGTAGCATGACTGAGATCTCCAAAACCCCATCCAATATTAAACCCAAAACGGTCATCTCCAATGTTTGTTGAGCCACTGCCCCAAAACCATTGATGACGAAAAGGCCACACTCCTCTGCCCCAATCCAATACAGCAGTCGTAGAGGAAGTAGGTTGCAAGATCCTATTCCCAAATCTTATCTTGCCCTCAACCTTATAATAGTTTTCTTTATAATTGAGATAAAACTGGTTTTTTCGTTTAAATGGAGTTGCAATTACCATTTTTTCATTCTCTTCAGGAGAGTCAATGACTATTTCTATATCAATACTACCAATCTGTTTATCAAGTGCTTTAACTCCTATAAACCTCCCCCCTGAATGGGTGACATAAGAAAATTCATAGTCTTCGCCTCTTTCAGTAATTAGATAAGGCTCATCTGGATTTGGGGGCATATACATCTTCCGCATTGGAAATGGTTTTAAGCGAGAGAAGCGATATTCTTCGCCAGTTGTGAGTGAAAACAAATTTGCAGCTACATTCGCAACATAAGACACGTGTCCAACCGTGACTTGAAGAATATAGTCTCCAAGATAAATTTGGTAAAAGTCCCATTCTTTAAGCGCAAATGGATTGGCTTTTATCATTCGTGAATCATATTCATAAATCATTGAGGTAGCATAGCCGGGTTCAATCAAATGACCTTTTTCATCAAGGAGTGGCTTAAGTTGTTTTAAATATCTATCCACTTTTTAATCCTAATCGGTTAGTCTTGTACTGATTTTTCGATTGACTTTTCTCTTTGATAATAACGTTTGCTTGCAAAATAAAGTGGGATGAAAGCAAACAAAATTAAGAAGGCTGCCCAGATAAAAATAGATTCTGTAGGAATATTTTCTATGATGCCATATTCATTTACGATGGAGCCAGCTCCATTTTTGATAATCATATTCCCGATAGTGGTACCAATAATCATGGGAATGAGTGTGAAAAACAATACACGAATACCTTCAAACTGACCGCGGCTTTCTTCTGGATAAAGTTGCTTAACCCACATGGTCATTGATTGAGCAATCAAAATGTATCCTGCGCCAACAAGAAAAACTGCAACTATCATAACTAGATTTTGAGAAACAAATACATTTGTTGGATCAACTGTGCCAGGTTTGACAAATAAATATATAATCCATAACCCAATGGTGTTGATAATAATTGCCATAAGGGCAATAAATGGGATTTTTTTGCGATTGATAAAACCTATCGCAGGAATGGCTAACAACATGGCAGCAATCAAACCGACCCCTTGAATCAGCCCCATACTAGCAGCTGTAAAACCCATGCGATAAATCATCCAGTTGCCCATGTGGACAAAATAGACATTAAATGCGATGAAATAAACGGCGGTAGCAACACTTACCATGACTAATTCTTTGCGAGCAAAAAAACTTTTGAAATGGAAAATGCTTGCAAATTGCTGCCAATAAGTGCCTTCTTTATGCGGTTTAAGAGTAGGGGCATCTTTCAAAAAGATCAAAGATAAAATACCTACGATAATTACAAACCCACCCATTGACCAAAATAGGCGCTGGTAATTATCGTTGTTTCCAATCAACATACCTCCCAAGACTGTGCCAACAATGGTGCCAATGACAGGCATGGTGCCGAGAGCTGCGCCAATTTGCCCACGATTTTGATCGGTGGTGATGTCATTGATCCATGCGTTATAACCAGAGTCATTCCCCATCGAACCAAAAAAGCTCATCACATCGTCGGCAAGAATCACAAGTACAGCGGCTAAAACACTAATTTTACTTCCAGTTCCGATTGCACCTTTATTCAACAATTCTGTGAGCCCAAAGAGAATCGTAAAAATACCCCACATGATATAACCTATGGAGATTAATTTGCGACGATTGCCTTTACGATCTGAAAGAGTGCCAAAAAAGAATGTGGATAAGGTGGTAACCAAAGCACTGGTGATAACCATCAAGGTGACAATGGTGGAATCTTTGGCAATTTTTGCATAAACAAATGTGTTGAACCATTGATTTTCAATATTCCAACAAAGTTGGCCGGCTAAACCAAGCCCCCAAATAAATCCCCAAAATTTGAGTGCTTGTGTGAATTTTGTTTTTTTGTCCATATTATTCTCCGTATTGTGATTTGTTTTTATGTTTATTTTTGTTCAAGAAATTGTTGATAGTCATTTTGAGAAATTTGATCTATTGTGATACATCTATCCCAGAAAATATCTGCTTTGTTTGACCATTGTTCAAAATGTTGAGGTGTTTCAGGATAATTTTGATAATGATTTCCAATTTGGTTACCAAGCAAAGCTGCTTTGATCAATTTGGTGAGTGTGGAGAGCTTTAACTTTCCTATGAGAACGCCTTTAATCATCTTGGTAAAAATATTGCCTGATTGAGATTCTATTTGATCTTCAAAAATAATACTTTGTTTGAATTCGTAATCATTTTCTTGCGGACTACAGTCCAATCCGCTTGCTAACATAGCAATTAATTGGACATTCTGAACGCCATAGGTTTGATAATATTCTTTATTGATTAACCACAGTTTTTCTTTAGTGGGAATTGAAAAATTCTGCATGGCTCTAGATGCTACTTTTGCAGCTATCTCTGCATGCTCCCAACCAAATGTGACGCCTTCCCCATTCCATGGGTTGGTTAAACAAGCAGCATCGCCAAGGCAGATAAAATTATTTTCGACAAAGCTATAAGGTGTGCGATGATACGGCGTAGTGCCTTTTTCAACACAATCAATTTCATAGTCTGGTAAGGTAATTTTTTCTGCAAATTTTTGGAAACAATATTCTGCGTATTGATATGAATAATTTGCTCCAATCCCAAGAATGACTCCTTCTGGTTTTTGTTGGGGCGCAATCCACGTTTTGTAATATGGCCAGCCACAAGTTGCTTTCATTCGATCCTGTTGAGGATTCTTTAAGGTTGCATAATATAAGACAACAAAAAATTTATCTTTTGGACCAATTTCAAATTTTTCAATTTGATAGTGATCTGGTAATGAGCGACGTACAACTGATGAAATACCACTTGCATCTACTACCAATCGTGCCTTGACCGTATGCGTTTGATCAAGGTGCTTTATCGTTGCGCCTGCTAAATTCCCATCGTTATCGATTATTGGAGATAAGAATTGTGCTTGATAAAGAATTTCGGCTCCTTGTTGAGTCGCTAGTCGTGCTAAACGTTGCATAAATTGATGGCGGTGAAGGACTAAGACTTCTTCAGTTGAAGAGACCTTTGGGTAATTATCAAGTGCTGAACGCGATCTTGCTTCAGAGAAGATCTGGACAAAATCAGAATCTCCATGTTGCGGAATGGGAACTGCAAAACGTTCAAATGTTTGTTTCGCCAAATGAAAAATATCATATCGTTTTGCAAGTTTATCTGCTGGGTCTTTTTCTATAACAAGTGTTTTGTAGCCTTGTTTTGCCATTCGTTCTGCAAAGAATAAACCTGCTGAACAACCTCCAACTACCAAAACATCAACTTCTTTTTCCATTGAAATCTCCTTGCACTAGTTAAGAAACAAACTGATTCTTTCAATATTTATGAATAAATAGTAGCAATTTCTCAAAAGCATGTCAATAAAACAAGGATTTATGGGAGATTTTTATTAGATTTAGTGTTATTTCTTCAGCTTTTTCGTTATAATAAAGATGAACAGATCAAAAGAGGTGAAGAAATGGCTAATAAATCATTAATCGAACTTGAAATCTCAAATATTGATAAAACAGCATTAATTTGCAAAGCCTTATCATCTGAATCAAGATTGCGAATTTTAAACAGGATTGTGCAAAAACCGGCGATCATCACAGAGCTCGCAACTACTCTTGATATTCCCCTTTCAACAATGACGATGCATATTAAGCTTTTAGAGCAAGCAAATCTTATAAAGGTAACTCCTTTACCAGGTTCTCGCGGAGCACAAAAAATGTGTGGTCCGGTCGTGGATCAAGTTAAGATCGATATTATCCATAGCTTGCCTAAGTTAAATTCATCCTCTTTGATCTATCAAAAAGATATGCCAATTGGAAATTATTTTGATTATCAAGTTACTGCGCCATGCGGAATGGCTTCTGAGAAAAAGAATATTAGCAAAGATGATTCACCTGAAGAATTTAGTTTGCCTGAACGAATGAATGCTCAAATTATTTGGATGACTACAGGATTTTTAGAATATCGATTTCCGACGACTTCATTCTCATCTTCTGAAATTCAAATTGATCGAATTGAATTTTTACTTGAAATATGTTCTGAGACTTTTGGCTATAACGAAGATTGGCGATCGGATGTAAGCTTTTGGCTTAATGGACATGAAGTCGGCATTATTGAATGCCCTGGAGACCATGGAGGGAGAAACGGAAAACATAACCCTTCGTGGTGGCCTGAATATGCAACACAATTCGGTGATCTGCATCATATTACTATTACACAAGCAGGCTGCAACATTGATGCTCAACCTGCAAGTAATCACACAATCTCATCACTTAGGCTTTTTGAAGAAAATGAGATTAGATTGCGAATTGGCGTGAAACCAGAGGCTCGATATGCTGGAGGATTTAACTTATTTGGAAATCAATTTGGTGACTATGCGCACGGAATCTTAATGCAAGTATATGGAAGCCATAATAAAGGATGAATTTCTATATACTAAGATTAATAAACTGGTTATTTTAAGATAACGATGTTATTATTTGAAAAATAAAAAACATATTGTATTTTAGGAGTTCAAATGACAAAAGGTAAAGTTACACATTATACCAACATTGAAGCAGAAGATCTCAATTATGTTGGCTCTAAAGGCGTTAAAAGACGCTGGTTGATTGACGACAAGAATGACGGCGCACCTGTATATGCTTTGCGTATGTTTGAAGTTGAACCGGGTGGATATAGTCCACGACATTCTCATGATTGGGAACACGAAAACTATATCATCGAAGGCGAAGGTCGCTTGTGGTTAAATGATCAATGGAATGATATTAAAAGTGGGGATGTTGCCTATATTGCACCAAATTTAGAACATCAATTTGAAAATACGGGGGACACAACCTTAAGATTCCTTTGCGGAATCCCAGTTGAGTCAAGATACCGATAACAAAATTAGAAAAGATTGTATTTTAAATACAATCTTTTCATTTGTTTAAAATTTTGTAAAGTAATTCTAACCTTTTAGTTAACGTATATTACTTGTACAGATGTCATTTTTAGTTTACAATGCTTGCTTGGTGAAGTTAACATATGTTTAATAAAAGTAAACAATTGTTAAGTGCAAATCGAGACATTGAATTTTATTAAATTATAAAAATTGGATATTTTTTATACTAATAGGCATGAATGTTCGTAATTTCACAAACTTAACTTATTATTCTTGACTGAACTTTTTATTAAAAGAGAACTAATATTAATATGGATTTAAAAAATAAAATTGAAAAATTAAAACAAGACACTAAAGCTGAGTCGGTTTTGATCATTACCTCAGGTGGAAATTTGGTTGAATCTGCAGGTTCTGTTGAGAGATATAACTCAAGCGCAATGCACGCTTTATTAGCGGGGATATTTGTTGCATCCAAAGAAGTTACTGTAAATATTGAAGAAAAAAATAAAATAAACGTTAGCTACTTAGAAAGCGAACTTTACAACATTTACATTTCTGCCATCAATGAAGATCATTTATTGATTGTGATTTTTAAAGATAAATCCAACAAAGGTATCGTTTGGTATTTTGGACAGCAATTAAATAATGAATTAAACGAATTGCTAACCAATAATAACACTTCCATTATTCCAAAAAATAAATTCGAAAAAGTTTTTTCAGTACCTATCGAGAATGAATTAAATTCTTTATGGAACTTACAGCCTACTAAAAAAGTTCCAATGGTTGTTCAAAAAGAAGAACAAGTTACATCAAGCGATGAACCCATAATTACTTATGATGAAGCTGTGCGAAAGGGAATTTTTAAGGATACTAAGTTGTAAAAAAGCATTAATTGGGAGAAATAATGACTGTAAAAGGAATAGCATTTACGACTGATGAGATAGAAGCATTTGACAAAATTTTGGATGAACTATTTTGGGAATCGAAAGCACAAAGTGTTTTATTATCAGACATTTCTGGACATCTAATCAGTGTCGTAGGTGAATCAACTGTAAACACCCTGCCTTTATCTGTGTTAGCCGCAGGTAATTTAGCAGCCACCAAAGAAATGGCCAGAATGATTGGAGAACCTACTAAATTCAAATTATTGTTGCATGAAGGTGACACAAAAAGTGTGTATCTTTCAGATGTAGGCGAAAAATTATTATTGTTGGCTATTTTTGGCAAGAACACTCCTATTGGGCTTGTTCGACTTGCCACACAGACAGCTGTAAATAAAATTCTAGAAGTTCTTGAAGTGGCCTTATCAACCCCAAGAGCGGAAGATTTTGATTCAAATGAATCTAATGATCAAATTAATCAAGAATTAGTTGATGCATTAAAAAACTCGTTCGATGAATTATTTAAGTAGGGAACTCAATTATGTTTATTAATCAAAAAACTGGTGAAATTAATATCAAAATTGTCTATTATGGAGCTCCTTTAAGTGGAAAAACCACTAATCTTGAATATATTTTTAATAAAACACCTGGTAATCAAAAAGGTGAATTATTGTCACTAAAAACCCACGGAGATCGCACCTTATTTTTTGATTATATGCAATTAGCACTCCCCCCCATCCATGGAATGATCCCTAAATTTAATTTATATACTGTCCCTGGGCAGGTAGAATATGCCAGTACGCGAAAATTGGTGTTGCAAGGTGCTGATGCGATTGTTTTTGTGGTGGACTCACAAAAAGATAAAATGGATGAGAATATTTATTCATTGCTAGATCTTCATCAAAATTTAAAAACAGCAGGAATTGATCCTCAAAAAATCACTTTGGTTGTCCAATTCAATAAGCGTGATCTTGCTGAAGTGATGACAATTGCAGAGATCAAAAAATCATTGCGACTTGAAGGATATTCAATCCCTGTATACGAAGCATCCGCTATAAATGGTGATGGTGTTCTTGAAACTTTGAGAGAAACAATTAGTTTGGTTGTTAATCATATTCAAAATATTAATGTAGGTGAGGAAAGTATTTTATGAAAGGGAATTTAAGAACAATTCCATTGACCACTTTGGTGCAAATGTTTGGCCAATCTGGATTAACAGGAAGACTAGATCTAAAAAAAGAAAATCTTAATGCACAACTTTTTTTCAAAGATGGAAACATTGTTGATGCAAAATTAGGAGAAAAAAGCGGGCGATCCGTTTTCTATGCGATTATTGGATGGGTAGATGCGGATTTTTCTCTTGAAACTGATGAGGAAACAAGTACTGTGACAATTTCAGAATCATGGTCAGATTTATTATTAGAAGGACTTTTGAAATTAGATGAGTCCACAAAACAGACAATTAAAGAACGTGAAACAAAAGTAATCCCTGATGATATTGGAAAACTTTTTGGGTTTGATAAAAATAATGATGAAATAAAAAATTTAAGTCCGGAGGTTAATATGGCGAATCGAATGGAAGAGGTCCTAAAAGACCTCAGCCAAGAAATCCCAGGTTTGATAACAGCTGCAATTGTTGGAATGGATGGTCTAGGTGTTGCACATTTCACTAATTCAGATGGCGACCCTGATGCAGTTAATGCACAAGCAACCATTTTGTTAAAATTGGTTTCTTCAACACTCGAAAAAGTGATACATGAAAAGGTTGAGGATTTGCTTCTCACAAGTGATTTGACTTACTTGATGCTCAAGCAACTTGACGATCCAAATTATTTCTTAGGTATCTTATGTTACCGATCTCAAGCAAACTTAGGTAATATGCGCTTGATGAGCAACACTATGGTAAACCGCCTAAGTAGCGTAATGCCTCACTAGGGGAAAGGAAGAGTACTATGATTAAAATTCAAGAACTTATTGGTGAAGTACGCAATGAATTAGGCTCTAGTTTTATTGCTACAGATATTGTCAATCTAAAAGATGGCCTTCCTATTGCAAGTGCATCAATTTCTCCTGACATCAATGTTGATGAAAACGTTGCTAGAATGACAATGGTGATGAAACTTGCTACTAAAGTTACAGATAAAATCCAAGTTGGTAATGTAGATGATCTTTTAACCACTATTAAATCTGGATACTTGTTAATGAAAACCATTGGGGATGGCAGTTATTTCTGGATTCTTTCAGTAACTGATGAGGCGACACTTGGCATGGTGCGCATCATTATGAATGATTATGCAGATAAAATTTGGGATGCAATTCCAAAATAATTGTTTTCTAATTTGATTATTACAAGGAGTTACAAAAATGGCTACTGATGAACAAAAAAAGATGAATTATATTCGGCTTACCTCAATGACTTTACTAAGTCTTTCAATGAGTGTTTGGGATATGTTGGGTGAAACCTCATTCGTTTTCAGCAAAGATATGGGAACTCGTATTCTTGCTATGTTGGAAAAAGAAATGGGTTTGGAAATTGCAGGGGAAACCCCTGAAAATGTATTGATGGAAGTTGGACGAATTTTTGTGGATGAATTTGGTTACGCAACTGACATTGATATTGAATCTAACGATACTAAATTCATAATGAAAGTCAAAAACAACAGCAATTATGAATATAACCGACATTTAATAGAAGCTGGTGTTGACAAACCATTTACAGATCCTCTGATGAATGCCTGTGAAGCAGCTTTATTGCGAATGAATTATAAAATGCATCAAACTATTGATCTTTGGCCTGAACAAAAAGGTTCAATCATTACATTTACTAAGTAAAAAAAATTAAAACCCATAGGTTAATGATTAACCTATGGGTTTATTTAACTTTATTGATGAAAAATCCTATTATTTTACGCCATAAAAAATCAATTTCTTTTGAAGAGTCTCAATACTGGAAAAATTTATTTTATCGAAGTATTAAGATTGGAACAGAGCTTGAGGTTGCGCCACCTAAAGGTATTGCTCGAAAAGAATTTGAAGAAAATATACGCACTGCGCTGTGCCCATCAGGGAAACTAGAAGCGTTAGGTAAATATGGTGTGTGGGATGTTCAAACTGAACATTGTGGCATTGAAATTCGGATCATTGGCAGACAGCCTCATTTTGGTGCACTTCAAAAACAATATTGTCAAATTATGAATATTTTAAAAGAAAATGGTTCACGACCGCGCCCAACATGTGGGTTACATTTTCATATGCTTGCACCAGGCATAGCAGAACCTGTGCCAGAAATAATTCTGGCAAATTTATGGAATCTTGTCCGTCGGTATGCACCTGAAATGAAATTATTGACTAGCTGTGGGGACAATAGAGATGCTTTATGTAGACGAAGAAATCATAATAGTCATTTAGAAATGGTAAAACTTTCACCTGGTGCTTATAGTATGGTTGAAATTCAAGAAATTTTGAAAAATAGCACTTCTGTACCCGAACATCAAAATTTCTTGAATTTAGAACATATTAAATTTGATGATAATCAAAATATTAACCCATTTCATCTTGAATTCCGTTTTCCAGATGCTCATCTCTCTCCCACTGCAATCACAGCAATCACATTTTTATTTTTAGCATTATTACTTAAGGCTGTCGATCTTAGTCAATATGGAATTATTCATGTAGGTAAGGTCGAAGCATGGCGAAGAAAAATAGAAATACTGAATTATCTTAGCAATAATGACGGGAATTTATCCACCAGCGATACCTCAAAAATTACTGATGAAATTCTTGAGGAACTGCAAGTTGGTACTTATGAATTATTAGATTTACTTGCTCCTACTTTTGAATGGTTTGATGACCAAGCCTCTTTAGAGGTTTTATTAGCTTTAGCAAAAACACCAATTTCAATCATGCGTTGCCAGGGATTAGATTGGGATGAAATCGATAATTCACTTTCTCAAATCATTCAACGGAAAACTATCGAATTAGATAAAACAAGCCAGACGCTTATGCAGATCATCGAATTTGGAGAATTTTCAAATTATGTGGATGAGAATTCTTGGTTTGAGCATGTAAAAGAAAAATTGTATATTCAAGTCTCAGAATTATCCCATCGTTTAATTCAACTTGATCATTTGAGAGGAATTAAGTGGGATGAAAGACAGGGAACTTTCGTTTTCCGAAGTTGATTGGAGTGTGATATGTGCGGAATAGCAGCAGTTTTATTGTTTCCAGAACAACGCTCCGTTGAAATTTGGGAAGAGATAAAAGAAAATTTTAAAAATAATTTGATAGCTAATGAAGAACGCGGACAAGATGCTGTTGGTGTTGCGGTTGTTCAAAAAGATGGCTGGATTGATCTAGAAAAAGAGCCTTTACGCCCAACAGATTTTATAAAAACCAACAAGTTCTCTTCAATTATGTCTATGGTTCGCAGTGAAACAACCCTTATTTTAGGACATACGCGTAAGCCTACAAAAGGCACTACTACTGATCCTCAAAATAATCACCCTGTTCAAGCGGGTAGTGTTTTTGGTGTTCATAATGGAGTGGTAAATAATGATGATGAATTATTTGCAGGTTGCGCTTGTCAACGCCAAGGAGAAGTTGATTCAGAGATTATTTTCCGAATGATCGAACAAGTAAGTTTAACTTCTGAGACTGAAGAATATATCAATCAAGTAATTGAACAATTAAAAAAAATGGATGGAAAAATCACTTTTCTTTCTACAGACCTTCGCAAGCCTTCTCAACTTTTTGTGATGAAACATTATAATCCGTTATCTATTCACTATCACAAAGAATGGAATGCATTAATATTTTCTTCTCGTTATGCTTTTTTAAGAAAAACTTTTGGCCCCGACGTGGTCACTGAGATTATTCCTTCTGAAAAATTATTACTCTACGATGCAGAATTAATTCCAGAATACGGAATTCAGGCAATTATAGAAAAAGACCTTTGAGAGGTCTTTTTATTTATATAAATAATAATGAGTGGCAACTGAAGCAACGACCATTGTACCAACCGCTACAGCTGTGATTGTTTTGATTGGCAATTCTTTTTTTGGTTCTTCACCCTGCTGAATCAATTCACGGTTTTCTTTTCTTCTTTTGACATCTATTGAAACACCTAGCGCTGCAGTTGCTGGAATTGCGGTACAAAATACACACATAAGATCCTCCTTTTTTTATCTAGTATAACAAGATTATGTTCTTATGTTTGGACATTTTCCCAATATTAATCTAAAAAAGAAATTAATATTTCTCTAGAATTGAAGTATATTATAATGGTGCCTACAATTCAAGTACTACTTATCTAACAATGAACTTAAGTGGTACTGTGAGTACTAATGGAAATATCTATTCTCAATTTAGTGGTGGCGATGACCACAGAAAATAATTGACTTTCAAATTTATAACAAACTCAAGACTAGTTATAAACTTTCAAAAAAAGAAGGATCTTTCGATCCTTCTTTTTGTTTATCTTACTTCAATCAATTTAGCTGTCACAATTAGACGATCTAAATATTCATGATTTGTTTCGTCGTAATTTTGACACGTAATCAAGGTCAACATGGTTTCATTTGAATTGGCTAAGCTTGACACAATGTTTGGTTTGGTCAAATATAGATCATTCACCTTATAGACAAATTCTTGACCATTTTCGATAATAACAATTTCATCTCCCCAACGCAATGTCTTTAGATCAATAAATGGACCAGGTAAACCATATTGGTTATAGACATGCCCTGTAATAGCACTGTTGCCTTGAGACGTTGGGAATGCTGTGTTTTGCAGCCAACCAGCTTGATTACCTAACCAAGTGACATCCCATTCACTATTCTCTTGAGGAACACCCACAATTGGGATTTGAATGCCAAGTTTTTCAATTCTTAATTGGAATGCATTATAAGCAGTATAAATATTTTTATCTTTTCCAATATCCGATATTTGATCTTTTTCAAAACCCGATTCTGGTAAAACTTTCGCCGTTCCCCAACTTGCAGTAGCAGATGCTGCTTGTAATTCACCCACATCATCCACATCACCATCACCATTAAGATCAGAGTTAATATAGGCGATATTGGTGACTGCGTTTGATTGGTTAATACGGACACTAAATGTGATTGCGATATCATTCACTGCCGTGTCAGGGCTTGTTTGATTGAGATCAGGGCCTAAGTTACCAATCCATACAATTCTACCTCTTGGGTATGTAACTGATGGAGCCTCATAGTAACAATTAGTTGTTGTGGTAATCGCTGATGAATCTGTACAAGTTACACCCGTGTTTGTTGAACCTGCGGGCGCTGAGGCTGGCACAGGATATCCACTTGTAATACCATTATCATAAAAGACAGTTCCAACTGGAATCTCATCATAAGCTTCTGCATTGATGGCAACAATGTTTGAATTATTAATCCAAACCATAGTCCAAGTTAAAATTGGGTTGTTGTCTGCATCAAGCCATTTAAAACCGATTGGCGGGTCAAACAAATTTGGTCCAAAGCTCACTGGTGTTGGATCAGAATCATCAGTGGGAGTTCCATTGCCATTCCCATCTGGGTCAGCACCATCATGAGAGTTATCCGACAATGAACCAAGAACACTATGAGTTGCTGTTGCTATTGCGACGTTATCGAAAGGTCCTGCTGCATAGGGGATGACTTCAATGACTAATTGAACTGTGCCCGTTGACCCCGCAATGAGAGTTTCTGTGCCAACTAATAGGTTTGAATCGGCATTACCATCAAAACTGTTGTTGACTGTGAAATCAGTGCTAGATAATGAAATCACTGAATAAGTTGTGGGTGCTGTGAAAATTGAATTGAGATCATCGGTGATTTGAATGTTATCAAGATCTTGAGCACCATAGTTTTTCACTAAAAATTCATAGGAAATTTGATAGGTGCCTGTGCTGGTTTCAGTCATCGAATCTACTCGTTTTGCGAGGCCTAACATATTGGGAACTGTGACTGAAGCTGCGGCTTCATCGTCTTCTGATTGATCTCCATCATCGTTATTCGGGGTGGAATCGATATCTGTTTCGTTTGCAGCAGTTACTTCTGCCACATTCTTATAATTTCCAGTTGCATTTACTGTGGCTTCAATATCCAAAGAAACTGATCCTGTACTAGCAACATTTCCAACCGTCCAAACACCAGTGCTCGAATTATAAGAATCCAGGTTACCTACTTCAGAATCTGTAACATAAGTATACCCATTTGGAAGAAGATCTTGTACCACCACACCACTGGCATCATCACTACCATTATTTGTCACAGTGAGGGTAAAAATCACATTGCTGCCAATAGTAGGTGTGGCATTGTTGACTGTTTTAGTTAATTCCAAATCGATTTGCTTGGCATTCACAGCTACAATATCATTACTTGAATTGTCACTTTCATCACTTTCTGTAATCAATCCACTACCATCAACAATTGCCGTATTATTCAGATTCCCGGTAGCGGTAGGGGTGACAGAAAGCTGTACTTCAAATGTGGTACTTGGAATAAGGGTAAGCCCACTTCCAATAGCTGTACAAGTGAGGACTAAACTCCCGTCAATCGCACAATTCGCACTTGCTGGGGAAGAGCTGATCGAATAATTTGCGCTTATTGGCAGTGTATCGGTCAAAATGTTTCCACCAAATGCAAAGGTTGCATCACTTGTCCCATTATTTGTTACTAAAATTGTCCATGTAAAAGAATTCCCAATAACGACATTTCCACTAACATTATTCGTCTTTGAAATCGTAAGATTAGGTGCACTGACTGTTACGGTGTTGCTACCGGTGTTATCTGTTTCATCACTTTCAGTTATCACATCATTTGGGTCAACTGTAACGGTGTTTGCAAGTGAACCAATGCTAGTCGGTGTAACTTCTAAAGTAACTACTAATGTGCCAGTGCTAGCAATTGAAAGAGGTGCTGTTGCTTTACAACTAAAAGTCTTGGGGTCAGCAACCGTCGCTCCATCTACAATACTACAGCTCACATTACTTGGATAACTTGCTGAAAGTGCGTAATCCGCACCTACTGGCAAGGTATCGCTTAATAAAACTTCATCTGTAGCAAAACTCGCTGCACTCGTACCACCATTTGTAATTGTCATTGTCCAAGTAAAGCTATCTCCTAGGACTACTGCATCTGAGACAGTATTGGTTTTTGAAATCGTCAAGTTAGGCGCATTGACTGTTACGGTGTTACTACCTGCATTGTCAGTCTCATCACTTTCAGTTATCACATCATTTGGGTCAACTGTGACGGTGTTTGCAAGTGAACCAACACTAGTCGGGGTTACTTCTAAGGTAATCGCTAATGTACCAGCGCTAGCAATTGAAAGCGGTGCTGTTGCTTTACAACTAAAAGTCTTGGGGTCAGCAACCGTTGCGCCATCAACAATACTACAACTCACATCGCTAGGATAACTTGCTGAAAGGACGTAATCTGCACCTAATGGCAAGGTATCGCTTAATAAAACTTCATCTGTAGCAAAACTCGCTGCAATCGTACCACCATTTGTTATCGTCATTGTCCAAGTAAAGCTATCTCCTAGGACTACTGCATCGGAGACGGTATTGGTTTTTGAAATCGTCAAATTAGGCGCATTGACTGTTACGGTGTTACTACCTGCATTGTCAGTCTCATCACTTTCAGTTATCACATCATTCGGATCAACTGTAACGGTGTTTGCAAGTGAACCAATGCTAGTCGGGGTTACTTCTAAGGTAACCGCTAATGTCCCAGTGCTAGTAATTGAAAGCGGTGCTGTTGCTTTACAACTAAAAGTCTTGGGGTCAGCAACCGTTGCGCCATCAACAATACTACAACTCACATTACTTGGATAACTTGCTGAAAGGGCATAATTTGCACCTACTGGCAAGGTATCGGATAATAACACTTCGTCTGTGGCAAAATCTGCTGCACTCGTACCACCATTTGTTATCGTCATTGTCCAAGTAAAGCTATTTCCTAAGGCTACTGCATCGGAGATAGTATTGGTCTTTGTAATTGTGAGATTAGGCGCACTGACTGTCACGGTATTGCTACCGGTGTTATCTGTTTCATCACTTTCAGTTATCACATCATTCGGATCAACTGTGACGGTGTTTGCAAGTAAACCAATGCTAGTCGGGGTAACTTCTATGGTAACCGCTAATGTGCCAGCACTAGCAATTGAAAGCGGTGCTGTTGCTTTACAACTAAAAGTCTTAGGGTCAGCAACCGTTGCGCCATCAACAATACTACAGCTCACATCGCTTGGATAACTAGCTGAAAGAGCGTAATCTGCACCTACTGGCAATGTATCGCTTAATAAAACTTCATCTGTAGCAAAACTCACACTTCCTGAGCCTGAATTTGTAATTGTCATTGTCCAAGTGAAACTATCACCAAGGGCAACTGCATCTGAGACAACGTTTGTTTTTGCAATTGTTAGGTTTGAATTTAACGTTACTGTAACTGTATCTGAATCACTATTGTTTGTTTCATCACTTTCAGTAATTAAGCCATCATCATCGACAGTTGCTGTGTTAATTAAATCTCCTGTACTTGTTGTAGTTGCAGATACTGTAATCACAAAAGTATCTGAAGCTGCTAATGTTAAAGAACTTCCAACAGCAGTACAGGTTAATACATTACTACCATCAATCGCACAATTTGCACCTGCTGGTGATACACCAACGGTGTATGTAGCCCCAGTGGGTAGACTATCTGTTAAGATTTCTTCTCCATCAGCAAAGGTGGCATCACTTGTGCCATTATTTGTGACTTTGATTGTCCAAATAAATGAATCTCCTTGGCTAACACTACCACTCACATTATTCGTTTTCTCGATAATTAAATCTGGGGAAGTAATTGTGTAATTGGCAGTTGAAGGACTAGAGTCATATGTAATTCCATCATATTTATATGTCCCATGTGCTGTGGCAGTGTTGGAATAAATCCCTATGATATTTTTAGCAGTGACTGGTCCAACTACACAAGAAGTACTCGCTAAAGCCGCTAATGGATCAGTGAAAGTACAGCCTGTCATTGTGATATCTGGGTCTGTCACATTAATCGTTTGAAGTTCAACATTACCAGTATTCTCTACTGTAAATCGGTAGTAAACATTACCACCGAGATTGACTCCAGTAATGGAGGATGACCATGGTCCTGTCGCTGTATGGCTAACTTCTTTCAATAAAGACAAAGATGGTTCAGCGCCTACATACGTTGCAGAGGAAGTATTAGAAGAATACTCAACCGTGTTATACGTTGCTTTGGCTGTGGCAGTGTTGACATGCTCTCCAGAAGTGGTCACCACGCCGGCACTCACACAAGTTGATATATGATTCTCATTCGCAGCGACAGCCACAGGTAAAGGCTCTGTAAATGTGCAACTACTTGTATTGATTTCAGGATCGTCAATTGTCACCACACTCAAAGGAACATCTCCCGTATTTTCTACTGTGAAACGATAATACACTGTGGTACCTGGAGTGACACTCACAAATTTTGTCCAAGGGCCAGTCGTTGAAGTAGAAATTTCCTTTAAGAAAGAAATGCCCGGTGTGGGTGCCTTCACAATCATTGAATCTGTACTTGTGTTGCCCAAACCAGCATTGCTGGAATTCACTTGGTCGGTGGTGTTCACATAGGTGTCTGCGCTTGAAGATGTCACCGTAACCGTCACCTCACAAGTTTCGCCACCCGTGAGCGTAGCACCAGTTAAGCTGATAGACGTTCCCCCAGCAACCGCTGTGAGTACGCCTCCCGTACAAGTATTGGTGGCAGCTGGACTCAACGGATTTGCAATGCTTAGGTTTGTTGGCAAATTATCTACAAATGAAACACCTGTAAGAGATTCATCTTGATTTGGATTTTTAATCTTAATCGATAACAATGAAGTTTCATTTTCAAATATAGGGGTAGATGCAAATGACTTCGAGATTTCAGGTGGTAATAACACAGTTAATGTATCTGTGGCATAGCCATCAGGATTTGTATTCGTACTAGTTTCTGATGAAGATATAAAACCACTTACATTTGTTTTCGGTCCGGCAGAAGTCCCTACCACATCTACCTGAACGGTACAGGTGCTATAAGCTGCAATAGTGCCATTCGTGAAAGATAAAGAAGAATCGCCAGCCAAAGGGGAGAAAGTGGGTGTTCCACAATTCAGATATTGACCATTGGGGGGGCTGGCAACTTCAACACCAGTGGGAAGATCATCTGTGAAGTTAACCGAAGTGGTTTCAATTGGATTTGGGTTCTCAATCGTGAAAGTTAGGGTCGAGGTGGAGCCCACTGGAATAGCTGAAGGAGAAAATTGTTTTGCGAGAGTGAGATGTTGCGGTGTACCACAGCCAGTAATATTTACATTATCAACATCTAAGTCAGAACCTGAATTTCCGTTATTTGCATTAAATCCATATATTCTAAAGTAGGTAACACCACTTGTATTTGCAACTGTTGAATAATCTTTTGTAATAGTTGCCCATGATGTTGTTGGAAAAACCGAACCTGTTGCATCACCAATAGTAGATCCTAAATAACTATATGTAGTACCATCTGTACTCCAATAAAAATACAAATCTGCTGGACCACTTGCTTTAATTTTTTGATCAAGGGTTATTTTTACACTTGAGTAATTGGTTGTATCAACAGCAAATTCTATATAATCGTTGTTAGTGGTTGAAAATGTATTTTTCTCAAAACCATAAATTGACCATTGATTTGCTGGGTTCCCGTCTGTTGCAATATATCCAGTCACCCCAGCACCAATGTTTGCTACTGCTGAAGAAACATTGGTTGCTTTATAAGTGTAAGGAGGAGGAGAAGTTGTTCATTGAGAAGGTTCCATTGTCCAAGTAGCTAAGTTTAGATTACAGATGCTTGGTGGTGTAGGTGGAGAATCATTCACATCAAGGGTTGCAGAAGCTGTGTTGCCAGTGTCAACTTCTGTACCATTGTTGATATATTTCAAATTCCCGGTCGTGTTTAAATAGGTCCCAATCACAGGAACGGTGACATTGACACTAATCAAACAGGAACTATTGGCTGCCACAGTAGCGCCAGAAACGGAGACAGAATTTGCACCAGCAAGGGCGCCGACCGTAGGAGTACCACACCCCGAAGTAGTGATACCCGCCGGACTAGCAATTGTCATCGCTCCCGGGCTAGTAGGAAGAGTATCAATAAATGAAGCCCCTTCCACAGTTGTGGGGAAGGGATTTGTGATTGTAAATGTTAATTTTGAAGTACCCCCCACGTTGGTTGGATTTGGAGAGAATTTTTTATCAATGGTTAAATTGGATGGATCGATAATCGCAGCATATACCTCGGATACATCATAGTCCGAGTTATAGTGGAAACTACTTCCAGAGAAATCATATAATTCAGTGTTCAATGGTTCAGGATTAATCGAACCGACACTCAGAATTTCTACAGTATATTTATTAACCACATCACCGCCGGCTTTGTCATCGCTCACAACACAAGATTTATAATTGGGATCCGTGATATCATTTTCCCAACCACATGCATCCGCATATAATGTATCGCTAGTACCTGCACCAGTACCTAAATATGCAGAATAGCTCGATTCAACCGATAAGACTTTAAATATCGTATTGGGAAAATTGATGAAACTCTCTAATTGATTATACCCATTCGTGGCCGTGCTACCGACGAGTGTAATCACATATTGTTCGCCGACTTCTAATGCCATTGTCCCCCCATCAGGAATCAAGGTATCAACTGTGTCGGCAATATTACGCACATAGATACTAATTACAGAGTTTCTTGATTGAGAAATCAACCATTCCACATATAATTCACGATCTGTCGGGGTGCTAACAGCTAAGCCACCATCTGCAGAAGCATTAATTTGATACCCTCGAGAGGTGCCTTTTGCAGCAGCATTTCGTTCCACTTCGACCTCATAATAAAAATCATAACAAGCACTTGGGGTGAGCGTGATTCCCGGATCAGTATAGGCAGATTTGCTGCCCGTACGTAAATCTATAAAAGAATTTGAACTAGTCCATTGAAAATCAGAGGTCACATTGGTGACATCGGCATCTCCTGTGTTACAAACCCGCACACCAACTGGAAACAAATTTGGCCCCGTGGTGACATCATTGCTATCCAAGCCAATCACATTCCACGTAATCGGTGTGATTGAAAGCGCACCTGCTGCACTGACCAAAAATTGTGGCACAATTAAAATGATCAAAAAAACAATAAGTGCAATTAGTTTGTGATAACTCTTCAACGAATTCATACTCAAAATCACTCCTTACAAAAGGCATTAATATTAAATTAACTATTCTTAAATTATAACTTATTAAGACTTAATCTAAAACCCAGAAAAAAAGCAAGTATCTTAAAATACTTGCTTTTGTAAGGTTCTTTTTTGAGATTTTTATTACTTATTTTTATTACTTATTTTTATTCATTTTTCGATAAAATTTTTCTTCGTACATATTTTTATCGGCAATAGCAATCGACTCCATAATTTCTTCGTATCCAACACCATATTCGCTGATGCCATGGCTGAGCCACACGATAAAATTAATCCCATCTTCTAAGTCAATTTGGTTTAATTCGACTAAAATTTTCTTCCATTTTTCTTCAGCTTGTACGGTAGTTAAATTTTCAAAAATGATTAAAAATTCATCGCCTCCTAAGCGGATGATGAAATCATTTTCCGATAAGTGTTTTTTAATCACATTCACAGATTTAGTAATCAGCAAATCCCCTTTTTCATGTCCATATGTGTCATTGATAAATTTTAAGGAGTCAATATCAACAAAACAAATGCTTGCGTTTAAATTTTTCTTTTGATATTCCTGATTTTGTTTTTGAAATAAATATAATCCATACGGACGGTTATACGTATTTGTAAAAGAATCGATTCTTGCTTGGCGAGTAATCTTTTGTTTATGAATCTCTCTTTGTCCCAACAAATAGGCAACCAAAGCAGAGAAAAGGAATATTAACACACCAAAATGGAATTTTTCAACGATAGTATTTTTAATTAAATCCCAAGTTGTATAATAAAAGATTTTTCCTTCATCTGAAGTGCGAGGAAAAATAGAAATTAAAATATAGTTGGAATCATGCAAACGAATATTAGGCTGGTCTGGATTAAAGATATATCGATAATTAAACACCCCTGCTTCCCCCACAAAGGTGTGCATTTCAGCATCTTTGTTTTCATAAATATCTTTCCATGCATCCGCATAATCATTTAAAAATTTAATGTTCATTAAATTGGGGAACATAAACGCAAACTCTTTTTCAGGTTCACTTTTATTCAGAATATAATATCCATTCCGATTGATGATGATATTCTTACATGTATTTTCATAAAATTGATATTCAATCACTTCTAATAAAGTGTTCAAATCTAAATTCAGAATCACAATACCATTAAACTTATCATTTTCATAAATCGGAGTTGCGATACGAATTGTTCTCACCTTTGGCTCTTCAATTACATTATTTTCAATATTTAAATCAAAGGCGGAATAATAAATCCCCCCTTCAGGTACCGATTTGCTTTCTTGAAAATAATATCGTTTTGCCTTATTTTGTAATTCTTCTTCAGGAACAACAGTTATCGTAGAATTTGGATCATGATTTATGCGGATAATCTCGTCCCCATTTTTATCAAGATATCGAAGTTGAACATAAGTTGGCTTTTGCTCCAAATAGGTTGCCCAAATGGATGTTGTTTCTTCAACTGAGTTGAGCAAAAAAACATCTTTGAGGAAAAAAAGATCTGATTGAAATTCTTCAAACCTTCGATCAATATATTGATTAATCATATCCATTTTTTGTTTTTCAAGACTAATCAATTCTTTTTTCTCAAATTCAATAGCTTCTGGGTCTATATCTATGCGAATAAAAATCAACGTAAGGGAAATATAAAAGAAAATGAAAATAAGGAAATATATAATTTTATGGTTGTTTTTATTCTCGTTTACCATTTAGACCTCAATTTCTAATTCTATTATAGATGATTTTGGTATAAATTTACCTTCAATTTTGTTAGGATGAATTAAGTAATGATTATCTATGCGCAATTTAATTAAGCGAATTATATCCCCTCCAGACAATTAATAGGCAGATCCTCTACAAAATCGTACATTTTGCTCTTGAGATTAAACAAAAATGAATGCATTTTCCTTGACAATCAGAAATATTCATAATATTATACAATCATCATATTATTTGACCTTGCAAAGCATTTTTGCAAAATCAATTCAAACTTCAATTCAAAAAAGATGGGTTGAAGTTTTATTTATAAATTATTTATTGAGGCATTATTTTGATTAAACTTGAAAACGTCAACAAATATTTTGGTGACTTGCATGTTTTGAAGGACATAAACCTTGAAGTTAAAAAAGGTGAAAAACTCGTAATTATCGGTCCTTCTGGTTCAGGCAAAAGCACCACAGTACGTTGTATGAACTTTCTCGAAGAACCTACAACGGGAAATGTTTTTATTGATGGCGAGTTAATCAGCTCCAAAAATAAAATTGATATGGTGAGAAAAACGTCTTCAATGGTTTTTCAACAATTTAATTTGTATCCCCACCTATCTGTTTTGGATAATTTAACTCTAGCACCAATGAAACTCCAAAAGGTATCAAAAGCGGAAGCAGTTGCTATGGCTTATGGTTACCTTGAAACCGTCGGCTTGAAAGACAAAGCTGATGTCTATCCTTCCACTCTTTCCGGTGGACAAAAACAACGAGTTGCAATTGCAAGAGCATTGGCAACCCAACAACCAATTATTCTTTTTGATGAGCCTACGAGCGCATTAGATCCTGAAACTGTCCAAGAAGTTCTGGACGTCATGATTGCGTTATCTCAAGAGAACATCACCATGGTAGTGGTGACTCATGAGATGGGTTTTGCTCGCCAGGTGGCTGATCGCGTAATTTTTATGGATGAAGGGCAGATTATCGAAGAAGGTTCGCCAGAACACTTCTTCAACGACCCACAGCATCAGCGCACTCAGGCATTCTTGAGCAAGATCTTACGCTAATCGCTAAAAAACCTTTTTCCCTTTTTCAGCATTATTAGTAAGATAAGCAAAGTATAGTAAGAATACTTTCTATTCTATTATTTTATATTTTTATATTTATTTCTGGAGGAAGAAATGAAAAAAGCAACAAAAGTTTTATTTGTATTATTGATTGTTATCGTTTTATCTTTTAGTCTTGCAAGCTGCAAAGACAAAGGTGCTGGTGTAGATGCTATTAAAGACGCCGGCGTTTTGAAAGTTGGTGTAAAAGAAGACGTGCCAAATTTTGGTTTACGCAATACAGACACTGATGTGATTGAAGGTTTTGAAGTTGACATTGCAAAAATGATCGCTGCTGAAATCCTTGGTGATGCAGATGCAATTGAACTCACTCCTGTTACTGCAAAAACTCGTGGTCCTTTGCTCGACAATGGCGAACTTGATTTGGTAATCGCAACCTTTACTATCACTGAAGAACGAAAATTAACCTATAACTTCTCCACTCCTTACTACACGGATGCAGTTGGTTTGATGGTCAAGAAAGACGCTGGTTATGCTGGTTTAGCCGACATGGATGGCGCAGTGATTGGTGTTGCTCAAAGTGCAACTTCTAAAGATGCAGTCACCGCAGAAGCTGATAAGCTTGGCATTTCTGTATCCTTCTCTGAATATGCAACTTATCCTGAAATCAAAGCTGCTCTTGACTCTGGTCGTATTGATGCTTTCTGTGTCGATGGTTCCATCCTCGGTGGTTATATGGATGACACAACCATGATTTTACCCGATCGCTTCTCACCTCAAGATTACGGCGTTGCTTCTAAATTGGATAACACAGATTTAGCAGATGCAGTTGACAAGATGATTACTGGTTGGATCGATGACGGTACAATGGATGAATTAATCGCAAAGTGGGGTTTGAGCTACTAATGAGAAATTCTGGACCATTTGCCTTATGGCGTTGGGAAAGATTATTCGGTGAATGGCAAGCGTTTGGTGAAGGCTTCCTCCGTACGGTGGAAGTGGCAATCCTAGCGCTTGCCCTTGCCCTTATATTGGGAATTATTTTTGGATTATTTGCAACATCACAATTCAAAATCCTAAAAGCAATTTCACGCATTTATGTGGAATTCTTTCAAAATACGCCATTGGTTATTCAAGTGTTTTTTATGTATAACGGACTGGCGATTGCTGGATTAAGATTAAGTGTGTTTTTAATAGGAATTTTAGGTGTCGGAATCTATCATGGTGCATACGTTTCAGAAGTGATCCGAGCAGGGATTGGTTCGATCCCCTTTGGACAAACTGAAGCTGCAAAGGCTCAAGGCTTCTCTTATACGCAAACCATGCGTTATGTGATTTTGCCACAAACGATCAAAATTGTGCTCCCCCCTCTCACCAACCAAGCAGTCAATTTAATCAAAAACACCTCAGTCTTAGCAATGATCTCGGGATTTGACCTTATGTATATGGCAGATTCATGGGCATCTTATAGCTTAGACTATGGACCTTCTTACATCGTAGCAGGCGCTCTCTACTTCATTTTATGCTTCCCTTTGGCAACATGGGCAAGAAATTATGAAGAAAAGTTAAAGTCTAATGAACTTTATCGAAATCAAATTGAAACAGTGGAGGAGGCATTGATCGAACAATGAGTCTAATACTACATGTTTTTACGCCTGAAAATTTAAAATTTTTATTAAAAGGTTTCGGCTTAACTTTATTGCTGTCTATCTCAATAATAATTGTATCCATTATCATAGGCGCAATTCTTGCTTTCTTACGAAATTATGGAGCAAAAACTGTAAAGAAGATTGCTGGTGCATACATTGAGATTTTTAGAAATACGCCGCTTTTATTATGGGTCTTAGCTGTTTGTTTTATGCTCCCATTTGGAAATGTAGTGTTTCGAGGTGGATT
Organism: Anaerolineales bacterium; assembly: GCA_963662985.1. GTDB lineage: Bacteria > Chloroflexota > Anaerolineae > Anaerolineales > UBA11579. The sequence goes on from OY760066.1 coordinate 284,261, forward strand.
AGCGCTTACTTTATATACATCTTCTGTACTCGCAGAAATTATTCGAGGTGGATTAAACTCTATTGATTTTGGACAATTTGAAGCTGCTGCCTCACAAGGATTTACTTTTATACAAACCCTTCGTTATATTGTCCTTCCGCAAACATTCACTAGAATTATCCCCTCTTTGCTATCTCAAGTGATCACAACCATCAAAGATACTGCTTTCTTACAAGTAGTTGCAATTCCTGAATTTACAAGAAGTGGGTTTGTTGTAATGGGAAGATATACAAAAACCTCAGAAGTATTTTTGATCTTTACCTTTATCGCAATAGGATACTTCCTCATATGTTTTGCTCTTTCTTCATTTGTAAGAAATTATCAAAAGAAAATCAATTATTCAATCTAAAAAAGAGCTATCCAATGGATAGCTCTTTTTATTTTTTTCTTAAGATTGTTTTTTTGATTGACAGTTTTGAAAATAAAATTGATAATTGTAAAATGAATTCCAAAATTATTTCAAATATCACTAAAATAGTTATTTTTTTTATCCTCCTTTTTTCTTTTTTTTCAGGGTTAATCAATCTTGGAGATAAATACATAATTGAGACTAAAACATCTTCAAGATGGTATGCCTATAAACAATTATCAGAAGAAACTTTAGATATTCTTTTTATGGGCAATTCAAGAAGTTTTTGTAGTATTGATCCAAGAATAATAGACGACCTTTTAGGCACAAATAGTTTTGTACTTGGTATATCAGCAGAATCGATTATAACTACCTATTATGAATTAAAAGAAGCATTAAAAACACAATCTCCTCAATACGTGGTATTAGAATCTTTTATTTTAGATCAGGATCCAAGTCGAAATAAACAATACTATAAAGAATTTACATGGAATACTAAAAATCCAATTGAATACGATAGCTATATCCGAAAAGTCACAGACAATGAATCTGACTCTATTTTATCCAACTCATATTTTCAAAATCATAATTTGTTTTGGAAACAACCTTATTTAAATTATATTGATCTTATAGTTACTAATAACCAATTATATAAAGATAATTTATACGATCAAACGGATGGATTTTTGCCTCGCGAATCAATTATAAATCTTTCAAACTCATTTTTAAGTGATAAAGAAATATCAGATATTCCGTATGAACAAAATATCTATTATTTTCAAAAATTCGTTGAATTGTGTAAAAAGAATGAGATTGAATTAATCGTAATTACATCACCTACATTTAACAATAGCTGGTTAGATGATTTAGATATTGAAATAAAAGCGTTTGATAAAAATATAATTGAAAATAATGTTGATTATGTTTTCTCGCCTTCAAATGATGATTATAAAAATTCTATTTTATTCTCTGACGGACAGCATTTATCCATTATTGGTGCAATCAAGTTTTCAATTGATTTTTCACAATATTTTTCTGATAGTTTTTCTCAAAAAATAAATCAAGGATTTCTAAAAAATTATTCTGTTTTTCTAATTGATGAAATAGTTTTAACACCTCAAAAAAATGACACTTTATTTTTTCAAATGAAAATCGACTCTCTTCCTAATAAAAGATATTTATATATTATTTATGATGATGGTTCAGTAATTAATCAAAATTTAGATAGTAATTTTTCATCCACAATCAACAATTTTTCTTCAATAAAAAATATTGACCTTCGTATTTCTAATCAGAATGGTAAAGAAATTAGAGTCTTGATTCCAATACAAGAATAAAGGAAATTTATGAAACAAAAAATAATGGTTGTTTTTGGTACTCGTCCAGAAGCAATTAAAATGTGCCCCTTAGTCAATGAGTTAAAAAATAGAGACTATTTTAAGACTCTTGTTTGTGTGACAGGGCAACATAAAGAAATGTTACAACAAGTATTAGATGTTTTTCATATTATTCCTGATTACGATCTTGCTATTATGAAAGAAAAACAATCATTATTTGATGTGACTAATAATATTTTAGAAAAAATAAAAATTGTTTTGGAAAACGAAAAACCAAATATTATTCTTGTTCATGGGGACACATCTACAACTTTTGTAGTTTCATTGGCAGCTTTTTACTTAAACATTCCTGTTGGTCATGTAGAAGCTGGTCTAAGGACTTATAATCTACACTCCCCTTTTCCTGAAGAATTTAATCGCCAAGCAACTAGTTTAATCGCAAATTTGCATTTTGCTCCAACGCAAAAGGCAAAACAAAACCTATTAAACGAACAAAAAAAAGAAGTAACCATTTTTGTGACTGGCAACACAGCGATTGATGCATTAAAAACAACAATTGACCCAAATTATTCTCACCCATTAATTGATTGGATTGGTGATGATCGTCTTATATTACTAACTGCACATCGCCGTGAAAATTTAGGTGAACCTCTGCAAAATATGTTTCGGGCAATTAATCAAATTGTAGAAGAAAATCATGATATCAAAGTGATTTATCCAATTCACTTTAATCCTATAGTTCGAGAAACGGCCGCACAAATTTTTAAAGACAATGATCGTATAAAAATTATTGAACCTCTTACTGTTTTAGATTTTCATAATTTTATGAACAAAGCATATCTCATCTTAACCGATAGTGGCGGTATTCAAGAAGAAGCTCCTTCATTAGGAAAACCTGTACTTGTGATGCGAGATACAACAGAAAGACCAGAAGGAATTGAAGCAGGAACATTAAAACTTGTTGGTACGCAAGAAAAAATAATCTATCGAGAGTTTAATAGAATACTTAACGATCAAAAAGAATATGATAAAATGAGCAAGGCTAGCAATCCTTATGGAAATGGCACAGCCTGTAAACAAATTGCAGACATACTTGCTGAGTATTTCTCAATTAATAATTGAGAAATTTAGAGGATATCTTTCATATGAAAATTAGTATTGTAGGATTAGGGTATATCGGTTTACCAACTTCAATTGTTCTTGCAAAAGCTGGTCATCAAGTGATGGGTTTTGATTTAAGTGAAAAAGTTGTAAAAACATTAAATTCCGGAAAAATTCACATCAAAGAAAATAATCTTCAAGAAGCTTATGATCAGGTACTAAAGACAGGTAATTTCAAAGCTTTCTCAGAACTTCAAATAGCCGATGTATATATTATTGCAGTTCCAACACCCTTTAAAGAAAACGCAAATGAGAAGTTAGCAAACCTTGATTATATTGATTCTGCGACAGAATTGATTGCAGAGATTTTAAAACCCGAAGATCTGGTAATTCTAGAATCAACATCCCCTCCCTTAACAACCAAAAGAATGACAAATCATTTAATGGAAAAATCCGGGCTTAAACGGGATCAATTTTATACGGCTCACTGCCCAGAGCGAGTGTTGCCTGGGAAGATCTTATACGAATTAGAGCATAACGATAGAATCATAGGTTCTGAACGCAAAGTTTCTGCAGAAAAAGCAAAAGAAATATATCAATCGTTTGTCAAAGAAGGGAAAATTTATCTTACAGATGATGTTACTGCTGAAATGGCAAAATTAGTTGAAAATTCTTTTCGTGATGTAAATATCGCTTTTGCCAACGAATTATCAATCTTATGTGATCAATTAAGTATTGATGTAAATGAATTAATCTCTCTGGCAAATAAACATCCCCGTGTAAATATTCTCACTCCTGGTATTGGTGTTGGGGGACATTGTATATCCGTCGATCCTTGGTTTATAGTAGAAATGTTTGACGAGGCTCAATTAATTAAACAGGCTAGAATCACTAACGACGCAAAACCATATTGGGTAGCAAATAAAGTAGAAGAACGTATTGGATTTGATAAAAATGCAACAATAGGAATTCTAGGAATGGCCTATAAACCAAACATTGATGACTTGAGAGAAAGCCCTTCATTTATACTTGCGAAAGCATTGGTTGATAGAGGATATAACGTAATTGGATGTGAGCCAAATGTTAGTGAAAAAATTATTAAAAATATTCCTTTGGTGCCATTAAATGAAATATTAAAAGAAGCAGATGTTTTAGTTCTTGCTCAAAAACATCAAGAATTTATTGAGAATCTTGATAAAATCACAGCAAAAAACACATTGTTTTTCTAATAATAAAAGAGGTTGAAATTCAACCTCTTTTTATTTTATAGTAGGGTGATTATGGATTTATTACACATCTAAAACCAAGATCAGCTCGCGGATCGTCAGAAAGACGACGTTCCGTAGTTCTAAAATCTAAGAATGATGAATTATAAGATCCTCCACGATAGACATGTCCATCACCACCTAATGCACCTGTAGGATTATAAGTAATTACATCAGCTTGTTTTTTATAAATATTAGCATACCAATCTGCGGTCCATTCCCATAAATTACCTGCCATGTCCATAGCACCATAAGGACTCATACCATCGGGATAAATGCCAACAGGGGCAGTTTTTACATATCCATCATCCATAAAGCTATATTCAGAATCATCAAAATTTAATCGAATAGGTACTGATTTAAATTCATTACCCCATGGATATCGCCGTTCATCTGTTCCTCTGGCAGCTTTTTCCCATTGGGCTTCTGTCGGCAGATCTCCTCCAACCCAATTACAATAATTTACAGCCCCAGCCCAAATAATATTTGCAACAGGATGATCTTCAAAACCAAGTTTTGCCTGCCATAGCCCATCTACTTTTTGAATATTGGAAACACTATTCGATGGAACCCAACGAATAGCTGTAGGATTTGCATTTAAATATTTTGCAAATTGTGAAGAGGTAACTTCGAATCTATCAATATAATATGCATCTAAGAAAACTGAGTGGACTGGTTTTTCATCATCTCTTGCAGGATCATCATCTTCTCTTGCACCCATACTAAAAATCCCTGCCGGCACATAAACCATCTCCATGTTATCAATACTTCTTACAGTAATATCCAAAGTCGGTGTTGGTGTTACATAAGCTTCTTGGGTTAATTGAACCATTTGAGTTTGGGTTGCATTCGCTTTTTCAGTCTCTAAGGCCAAGGCAAAAGCAACTTCAGTTTCATATGCATATTGAGTAGACTGGGCAACTTGTGTAACAATCACAATTGCCGTTGCAATATCATTTTCCACTTGCGCTTGGGTTTCTGCAGCAATTGCTGTTTGTGCAACCCCGGCTTCTTCTGTCAGAATAAATGAAGCTGTTTGAGTTGCTTCACTCACGACTTTTTGTGTCTCAGTAGCTTGTACTGCCAAAGTTGCAGCAAAATCTGGCAATGGTGTACTAGTAAGAGTTGGAGTGGATGTATCTTTAGAAGGTAAATTAATGCCTAATTCATCTAAAGATGGCAATAGTTCAGTTGTATACATAATTGCAATCAACAACCCAGCAATCAATAAAAGTAATATAAAAATCAAACCGATTTTTGGTTTTTTCATAATTATTTCCTCTTCTAAAAGTTTATTAAGTATATCAAATTTATCAATTATCGCATTTTATTATTCAAGTGTTTTTCATCTACTCAACTAAATGATATACTTCAACGAATGGAAATTAAAAATACTTCATCAACAACAAAAGCATATTTCTACTTAATCGGTGGGGTGCTTTGCTTATCCATCTCTCCCTTGTTTTTCCGTTGGATTGATGCAGATGGTGTGATGATCAGTTTTTATCGAATGCTTTTTGTAAGTGTATTTTTTGCCCCTTTTATTTTATTTCAAAAAAATAAAGAAACTTCCAAAAAACCCTCTGCTCCTGCTATATTTCTTCTTTTCTTGTTTCCAATTCTAAGTGGAATCTCAACCGCTTTTGATCTTTCTATCTGGTCAGTTTCAATTAAATACACTAGTGTAGCAAATGCTATTGTTTTAAACTACACTTCTCCTGTTTGGGTGGCTCTTTTTGGAATTGTATTTTTAAAAGAAAAACATCGAAATATATTTTGGATAGGATTAGTGTTTGTGATCATTGGTGCATTTTTAATCTCTAATCCAGATTTTTCTTCAGGAAAATTGGGCAAGGGTGAAGTTTTAGCTTTGATCTCAAGTTTTTTCTATGCGTCCTATTTTTTAGTTACACAAAAAAGCAGAAAAAATTTATCTGCGTTAAAACATACTTGTTTATCAGCAATCAGTTCTATGTTTGTATTAGCTCTAATTGGAATTATTTTCCAGATGAACTTTTTTCATTATCCAACAAAAACATGGGTAGGGTTTATCTTAGCAGGGTTGATTTCTCAATTTGGTGGATATTTCTTTATGTCCCAAGCCATGGGAACATTACCTGCATCAATAGTCAGTCCCTTTATGGTTTTGCAACCTGTTCTTTCTGCACTCTTAGCGGTTCCCTTTGCTGGAGAACCGCTTTCATTTAATCAAATATATAGTGGAATCATTATTATTCTTGGGGTTTGGTTTGTAACCATCTCGACAAGAAAAAAAGAGAAAAATACATTTACGGAATTAACGTGAAATATTCCATTACTGCGTTATAACCAGATTTTTCTAAACACTTATATTCTTCACTATCCTCAGTCATATTAAAATTGACAGCTGAAACTCCACAATCATTGATTTGAATTGTTCGATCTCTTTCCAAGCGACTATTATCAACTGGTGCAATTTGTTGAGCGTTATAGAGGTTATGCGTCAATAGTTCCAAATAAGACATCAAGCCTAACGGTTTTTGTGGTTCTTTTTTTCCACTATCTGCATCTTTCATCGAATGTGGATATAAATACAAACCTAATGTTTCATAGTTAATATCTAATTTAAATAACCCATTATATTTTACATATTTTCGATCATCAAAAACATGCATAGGGAAGTTATCATAGACGCCACCATCAACATAATAATCACCTTCCCCAAACTTTTCACCATCAAATTGAAGTGCATTAAAAAACAAAGGAATCGACATTGACATTCGTACAGCATCAGCCACTGCCACATTAGGCGTATGTTCTGCTGAAAACATTTCTCCGCGATGTTTTGATAAATTTGTTGCAGTGACATAAAGATCACGAAACCCATAATTTTGAAAATCTTTGAATGTAGCTCTTCCATCTCCACATTGACTTTCAATTATTTCTTGAAGCCAATTATAAAAATATTCGCTTGAATACCAACCAAATTTTTTGGAAAGCCTTCGAGAAGGTTGAATCGGCAAAGAGCCTGGCACCTTCAAAGGAATTATTTTAGATATTGGATCATTGAGTTCATCAACTGCTTGGGGAATCTTTGTATGATCTAATGAGTTGAAATAAGAACGGATTTGTTCTGAGTCCTTACTAATGCTAACCAATAGAGCAGATATTGCCCCAACAGAAGTTCCGGCAACTCTTGTGATATTTTGTAATATACCTACTTCTTCAATAGCTTCTATCGCACCAAGATAGGCAACTCCCTTCATTCCCCCACCTTTAAATACCAAGTTTTGATAATAGTGCCGATTTAAATTTGCCCCTATTTTATTAAAAAACTTTTCGATAATATCATTCATTTTTTTATTACCATCCTTTTTTCATATTAATATTATAACGCTAAATATTTTTCCAATAAAAAAAGAGAGCGGAAATTTGCTCTCTTTTTATTGTAAATTAATGATTATTTTTAACCAGCTGGTACGTAAGTATCAATAATATCTAACATTGCTCCTTGGACTTCAATTTTTCTATCAACATCGTCTAAATAAATTAAAGCATTAATAAAATCTCCCAATGCTTCACGTTCAGCACCTGCTTTTAGGTATGAATATCCTCTACCATAAAAAGCATATCCATATTCAGGAGATAACTCTAAAGATTTGGTAAAATAATCAATCGAAGTATTTGCATCACCTAAGAAATAATAACAATCTCCTAATCCAGCTAATGCCTCAGGATAATCAGGATAAATTTCAATGGCTGTTTGATATTCAGAAATAGCTTTCTTATAGATTTCTTGATTATAATAAGCGTCTGCTAAATAATAATGATAATATTCATTTGGGGTATCACTAAGTTCAATTGCTTTTGTCAAATCTTCAGCAGCAGCTTCATTATTTCCGTAATAAATATTAGATCGACCACGATAATATAATACTTCATCATTACTTGGATCAAGTTCCAATGAGGTTGTAAAATCAGCAATAGCTAGTTCATCTTCAGCATTTAAGTAATATGCGTAACCTCGATCATAATAAGCAGTAGCATCATTTGGGTTTGAACTAATATAGGCATTACATACCTCAATTGCTGCTTCATAATCACCTGCATCAATTTCATCAAAACCACATCCATTATTTTGTGCATTTACTTCAATTGAAGCAACTCCCACCACAGCAATTAAAAGAATGGCCATAATCCCTAGAATTGTAAGTTGTTTTTTCATAAAAGCTCCTTCTGTTTTTATATAGATATTAGTATAATATTACAGTTTTTGTCTTATTTAATCAAATAAATGAATCTTAAAAATTGAAACATCTATGGTATAACTACTGTAGAAAATTATACCGGAGATTAGCAATGAAAAATATTATTCTATTAGGTCCAGGAAATGTAGGGAGAAGCTTCTTAAAACAAGCCAGTTTATCAATTGATAAAGGTGCTCCTCTGAAAATCCAAGCAATTGCAGATAGCAAAACAATCCTTTATAAAAAAGAAGGTTTTTCAACCCAAGAAGTGAATCTAATTTGTCAATATAAAATTGAAAAAAAATCCTTAGCTTCACTCACCCAATTTGAAATAGTTAAAACTGTTGAAGAACTTATAGATCAAGATTCTATCCTTGTAGATAATAGTGCAACTGATAAAACTGTACCATCATTATTAAAAGCAATTGAAAAAGAAGCAGGGATCGTTTTAGCAAACAAAATTCCGCTTACCTACGATAAAGATAATTCTTTGAAAATTTTACATTATAAAAATACTCGTTACGAAGCTACCGTAGGCGCAGGTCTTCCTGTGATCGCTTCTTTACGTCGTATTCTCTCCGTCAAAGATGAAATTGAAAATGTAATCGGATTAGTCAGTGGCACCTTAGGATACGTTTGTTCTCAAATGGATAATGGCGAAAAATATAGTGATATCATCCATATTGCGCATACATTAGGGTATACAGAACCAGACCCTCGAGACGATCTTGGTGGGATGGATGCAGCTCGCAAAGCTCTCATTTTAGGTCGTACTTGTGGATGGGATCTATCCTTAGAAGATGTCATCATTGAACCCCTTTACAACACTGAAAACAAATCCGTATCTGTAGATGAATTTATGGAATCATTAGATCAAGATGATGAAAAATATGAAAATCTTGTGAAACAAGCCATGAAAAAAAATCAAGTACTACGCTATTTGATTCAAGTAACCCCTGAAAATGTTTCCGCACGCCTTCAAAGTGTCTCAGCACTTTCCTCATTTGGTAGTTTAAAAGGAACTGAAAATCGAGTGGAATTTCATACAAACATTTTCAATTCACCACCTCTCGCGATATGTGGTGCAGGTGCTGGCTCAGAAAACACAGCAGCTGGTATTCTTGCAGATGTTTTAGAACTAGTATAAAAACTATAAAAAAGCTCAGCTAACTGAGCTTTTTTTCTTTTTATTCATCCATTCAAAAGCAATCATAATTGCAATAAATTCAGCAACATAAGAAATAGACATAGCTGCTGCCCCAAGTGGAACCCCGGGCAATTGCATTCGAACTCCAATTAACAATGTAATCGCCATCGAGATCACGTTTGCTGCAGTTGCAATTGTCAACGCAATTGTATTTCGATTGAGTGTCAAAATCCCCCTTAAGAAACCTGTATAAGGTCCAAAGATAGGTGTTAGCAAAGCAAAAACTGCACCAGAAATTGCAGCCTCAATCAGATCCTCTGATACACCCATTAACCATTTAAAATAGACCATTCTAAACGGAGTAAATGCGGTTAATAAAAAGAATATCAAACTGCCAAAAGAAAGATAAATTGCAAACTTTTTTAATAACTCAAAATTCTCTAGTTTTTTCCCTAAGCTAATCGCCACTTCTGGCATCGAAATCGCTGGTGCTCGAACTAAAGAAATTAACCCTGTGAAAACTGGCCAAGCAGCAAGCGCTAAGGTTGGATTCGGCGTTCTTGCCAATGCGGCGCTAACCATTGGTCTAGCCAAGAAAAACAATAATGTAGAAGCAAACAAAGGAATATAGAAAATTGTCAAATCTCGATAGTTTAATTCATCATTTGATTCTTCATTTTCTTCATCCAAATCACCAGAAAAAATTTTATTTCGAATCAAAGGAGTAGTTTGAAATTGAATATAAACTGCCTCAAAAAAGGTCCCTGAAATTGCGGCTAAAGAGGCAGCTGCAATCCCTGGTAATGGTGTAAAAAATCCATACACAACCACTGATAAAATCAGTGATACTAATCGAATAATAGTACCTCTACCAATTGGTTTTGTTTCACCATTCCGAATCAAAATACCTTGATTAAAACGTCTCCATGCAATAAACCCACTCCAGGGAAGCATTAATTTCATTCCTAAATGAACTGGATCAATTAATTCTATGGGCAAGCTAATCCATTTTACAATTACAATATTATAAAGTGGAGTAAAACTTACCAAGGCATGAATACCAACTGTAATCAGAGTTAACGTCCACGAAAATCGTTTCAGTACAAAATAATGTTGTTTATTGATACTTAACGCATTTACTGTACTCAACAATGGAACGATTAAACTCTCGATCACCACAGACATTGACATCACTATCCCAAATGCCGCTAGAGCAAGTTCTGGGGCGTCCAAACGAGCCATGGCTGCATTGATTACTGGATTTTCTAATAAGATCAATAACCAACTTAATGCCAATGGCAACCAATAGGAAAAAACATCCAATAATGTTAATGCCTGCATTGAAATTACTTTTTTAGATTGAGTTTGCATAAAATTTTATTCCTAAGTTAAATTTTCTTCAATATTACACTTATATCAGGATTCTTTTAATGATATTTTTCTTACATAGAAAAAGAGGCTGCCAAGAGGCAACCTCTTTATTTTCAACAAATTTCAGTTAGCTGACTATCGAACGACAGATGCGCCGGTGAAGTCAACTGTACCGAGGACTGAGCGGTCCCAACCAACGACCACATCAGAAGCCAACATGGTGTCTGAGTAGTGATAGATAGGAACAATGGGGAGATCGTTCATGAAGATATCTTGAGCTTTATAAAGAGCTGCGAAGTGTTCATGAGGATCTGTTGCTGCAGAAGCTTCAGCAATAGCTGCTTGGAATTCTGCATTATCATAGTTAGGATCATTGTAAGCATTACCAGGCATGAAAATACCCAACATACCAGAAGGATCCATAAAGTCTGTTAGCCAACCGCCACGAGACAATTCGAAGTCACCAGCTTTACGAGTGTCTTGGAAAACTGCCCATTCTTGGTTTTCAAGTTTGACATTCAAGCCCAAATTGGTCTTCCACATTTCTTGCACCATTTCAGCAATCAATTGGTGTGTTTCACTGGTGTTATATGAAATGGAGAATTCTGGGAAACCTTCACCATTGGGGAAGCCAGCTTCAGCCAATAATGCTTGTGCTGCTTCAACTGAACTATCATCCATGGATAAACCATAGAGACCAGCAGTTGTGAAGAAGTCATTACCATCAGCGTCAACAAATCCGGGGGGAATAAAGCCAGCTGCAGGAACTTGACCAGATGCCAAAGTTTCAGCGATCAATTCACGGTCAATTGCCATAGCCATTGCTTTACGAACCATAGGATTATCTGCCCACATTGGCAAGTCCATGTTAAAGCTGTAGTAGTAAGTTCCCAAAAGTGGGAAAACGTAGAAGTTAGGATCTTCAGCAATCAAGCGAGGAATTTCTTCTGCGGGAACACCAGGAATGAAGTCTAATTCACCAGCCATGTATGCTTGATAGGCTGTGGTTTCAATGTCAATGAATTTTGCATTGATTGCATCCAAAGCAACATTTTCAGCATTCCAGTAGTAAGGATTCTTTTCCAAGCGAAGACCTTCACCAATGGTGTATTCAGTCAATACAAATGCACCGTTAGAAACGAAGAGCGCAGGATCAGATGCCCATGTGCCTTCGGGGCCAGCTTCAACTGCAGATTGTTTCACTGGTTTGAAGTGATAGAATGCCATCAAGCTGACAAAATAATCAGTTGGGGAATCTAAGCTAACTTCAAAGGTCAAGTCATCAACTGCTTTAATACCAACTTCTTCTGCTGTACCTTCACCGTTCACAAATGCTTGAGAACCAGTGACGTGGGTATATTCCCAGATCCATGCATATTCTGAAGCTGTGGCAGGATCCATCGCGCGCAACCAGCTGTAGACAAAGTCATTCGCTGTCAAGTCAGAGCCATCTGACCATTTAGATTCGCGCAAGTGGAAAGTAACTGTCAAACCATCTTCTGAAGTTTCCCATGATTCGGCGATACCTGGATATACGATACCGCTTTTTTCACGAACGAGCCCTTCAAAAGTTTGATTGATCACATCGCCACCATCTGATGCACCGTTCAAGCCGGGATCCATGGTTTTGGGATCAGCGCCGAGGTTCCAGTTCAATTCATTGGCACCATCTTGAGCACTAACTGCGCCAAACATGCTGACAATCATGACTAAAACCACAACAAATACTAAAGTGCGTTTCATCAATAAGCCTCCTAAATAATTTATACATCACATTACGCATATAATATGACGATTATATTATTGTAAAATATAATCTATAACAGAAAAGAAAAAATGATAGTTATATTAATAATATATAAAAAAAAGCACCAATTATAAAATATTTAGTGCTTTTTCTAATCACTGTCTTATCTTCCGTTGATTTCATCCACAAAATGACATGCAACCCAATGCTCTTTTTCAACTTCCACTAATTCTGGAGTAACTTGTTTGCATACATCTTTGCAAAAACGGCAACGAGATGCAAATCTACAGCCAGCCGGTGGATCGATTGGGCTCAACACATCTCCTTGCAAGATTTGTCTTTGATTGTTTCTAGTCACATTTGGATCTGGAATCGGAATTGAAGAAAGCAACGCTTGTGTATAAGGGTGTAATGGCAAATCATAAAGCTCATTGCTCTTGCTCACTTCCATCAGCTTTCCTAAATACATTACACCAATGCGATCAGAGATATGCTTCACCATAGAAAGATCATGCGCAATGAATAAATAAGTCAATCCCATTTCATTTTGCAAATCTTCCAACATATTCACAACTTGTGCTTGAATAGAAACATCCAAAGCAGAAATCGGTTCATCACAAATAATCATTTCAGGTTCAACTGCCAAAGCTCGTGCAATCCCAATTCTTTGTCGTTGCCCGCCAGAAAATTCGTGCGGATATCGATTTGCATGTTCTCTTTTTAGACCTACAGTTTTCAGTAAATCATAGATACGCTCTTGTTTTTCCTGACCTGAATATAATTTGTGGGTTTCAATTCCTTCACCAATAATATCCGTGACGGTCATACGCCCATTTAATGATGCATAAGGATCTTGAAAGATCATTTGCATTCTCTTTCGATAGGGCATCATTTTTTCAGCAGATAGATTGGTTATATCAACGCCATCAAAAATAATTTTTCCATCTGTGGGTTCATAAAGTTTTAGAATTGTACGCCCTGTTGTAGATTTTCCACAACCTGATTCTCCAACTAAACCTAATGTTTCACCGCGTTTAATATAAAAACTTACGTCATCAACGGCTGTTAGGTTTTTTCGATTCTTTTTTAAGAAACTATCGCCTATCTTAAAATATTTTTTCAAACCAATCACTTCAATTAATGCATCTGGATGCATCCGTTCTTTCATATCACTTTGGGTAACAGAGTTAATAGTTTGATCTTTTGTCATTTTATTTTCCTCCGTTCTTATACTCTTGCACGACTGGCGCATTTTCATGCAACAACCAACATGCAGAAGTATGTGTTTCTGAAAGCTCAAACATTGGTGCCGGTTCTTCTAAACAAACCTGCATTGTATGTTTGCAACGAGTTGAAAATGGGCAGCCCTTTGGTGGTGCTAAAAGATCAGGAGGTGATCCAGCAATTGGAATTAATCGTTCTTTTTCGCCAAGGTCAACCCGCGGAATAGAGTTATGCAACCCTACTGTATATGGGTGTTTTGGGTTATAGAAAATTTCATCCACAGTGCCTTTTTCCATAATCATGCCACCGTACATCACAATAATGTCTGTACATACTTCAGCAATTACTCCTAAATCATGAGTAATAATAATAATGGAAGTATTAATCTCATCCTTCAATTTCTTCATCAAATCGAGGATCTGTGCTTGAATTGTTACATCTAAGGCTGTTGTTGGCTCATCAGCAATCAATAGCTTTGGATTACATGATAATGCCGTAGCAATCATTACGCGTTGGCGCATCCCACCAGAAAATTGATGTGGATAGGCTTTAATGCGTTCACGTGGTTCAGGAATCCCCACCATACGAAGCATATCAATCGCATGTTCTTTTGCTTCATGCTGATTCATATTAGTATGCCGTTGGATTACCTCAACCATTAAGTTTTCGATCGTAAAAACAGGATTCAATGAAGTCATTGGATCTTGAAAAATCATTGAAATATCACGACCACGAATTTCAGACATTTCATTGTTCGAAAGTTTTGTAATATCTTTCCCATCAAAAATAATTTGAGAACCTTTTTTAATTTCACCTGGTTCTTCAATTAATTTAATAATGGAGAGCGCTGTAACACTTTTACCTGAGCCAGATTCTCCCACAATTCCTAAAATGTCACCTTCTTTCATTGTGAAAGAATTATTTCGTACAGCTTGAACTTCGCCAAGGTGTGTGAAAAACGATGTTTGTAAATTTTTAACTTCTAAAATATTTTTTGTCATGATTTCACCTTATCCTTTTCTCAAGCGAGGATCTAAGGCATCTCGAAGCCCGTCACCTAAGAAATTGAATGCTAGGATAATAATCGCAATTGTTAATGCGGGGAAGAATAATTGGTATGGATATGTCAACAATGCTGATAAGGCAGAGTTTGCCAACGTACCTAATGAAGCCATTGGAGCAGATACACCTAAACCAACAAAGCTCAAAAATGCTTCAGTAAACACTGCGCTAGGAATCATCATCGTCATAGAAACCAATATAGGCCCTAAGGCATTTGGAATCAAATGGCGAATAATGATGTTTTTTCTTGATACACCTAAAGTTGTGGCTGCTAAAACAAATTCTTGTTCTTTGAGTGCCAAAATCTGACCACGTACTAAACGAGCCATCCCCACCCAATAAACAGAGCCTAATGTAATCACAATCGTCCACAGACCTTGATTGCCGATCAAAACCATAATCAAAATCACAATGATCATCAAAGGAATAGAGTTAATAATATCGACAATACGCATCATGATATTATCAGTGGTCCCTCCTTCAAATCCAGAAATGGCTCCATATGTTACACCAATTAATAAATTCACAATGGTTGCCACAAATGCCACAATCAAAGATATTCGAGCACCATACATCACACGAGTTAAAAGATCTCTTCCAAGACCATCTGTACCAAATGGGAATTGTCGATTTAATGCTTTCTTTTCAATTTGATTTGCAACAACATCCCCAAAAGTAATTTGATATTCCCAACCTAAGGTTTCGTCAACTCGCCCAGTATAATCTAATACAATTTCTGTATCGCCATACTTGTATGTTTTTGTAGTATCTGACGTTGCTTCATCATTTTTCTTTTTAGTTTCAGAAGGAGAAAGTGGTTTTGAAAAATCAAAAGTAATCAATGGGGCTTTTGTCTCAATTTCTTCAAGATGTTCAATCAAATTACCCTTGCCATCAATGATGAACATATTATAGTCACCAGATATATAAGAATATACATTTTCTTCTAGTTTATATAAAGAAAAGAATGGAGGAAGATTTTTGTAATCATTTTGTTGGTCAGAATAGGATACTTGAGTAAACATTGGCCCAAAAAAACCAAAAATAATAATCAAAATAATGGTGACTAATCCCACCATAGACAGTTTATTTTGACGTAATCGTCTCCAGGCATCTTCCCAATAAGTCAAACTTTGGCGATATTCTTCAATATCTTTTTCTTGATTTGATACGAAAACAAATTTATCTTTACTTGGAGCTGCCATGTTAATTGCCTCCGTTCTCAAACTGAATTCTTGGGTCAATAACCGCATAAGCGATATCAACAAGAAGAACCATAATAATATAGAAAGCAGCATAAAATGCAGTCACACCCATAATTGTTGTGTAATCACGGTTTGTAATACTTTCCACAAAATATCCCCCAAGGCCAGGTAAAGCAAAAATGCTTTCCACAACAAAAGAACCTGTTAAAATGGAAGCAATCATTGGGCCAACATAGGTTACAACGGGGATCAATGCATTTTTAATTGCATGTTTCGCCATCACCTTAAATTCTCGAATCCCATTTGCTCGGGCTGTACGAATGTAATCTTGGCGCAAAACTTCTAACATGGATGAGCGGGTTAATCGAGTAACAAAAGCTAGAGAATAACCACATAATGCAAGCACGGGACCAATATATGCTTTCCATGAATGTAAACCAAAAGTAGGAACCCAACGTAATTTTCCTGCAAAAAAGTAAATATACAAAGTTGCAACCACAAAACTTGGAATGGTGACCCCTAATGTTGCAGCAATCATAGTTATATAATCTAATGGTTTATTTTGTCTCAAAGCTGAAATAATCCCAAAAGGTATCCCCAGGGATACAATCAACAATACTGCAAATCCACCAATTTTAGCAGATGTCGGGAATCCTTCGGCAATCAACTGATTGACTGAAACACCAACTTTTGAAAATGAAGGACCTAAATCAAATTTAATTAGCCCTTTCATATAATCCAAATATTGGACAAAAAGTGGATCATCTAAATGATATTTTTCATTTAAAGAAGCCAAAATTGCATCAGGTACCGGACGTTCACGTGTAAATGGACCGCCAGGAATTGAATGCATCATAAAAAACGTTATTGTTGAAATCAACAAGATTGTAAGGATAGATGCAACAACACGTCTCGCAAAATAGTTTCTCACGTTACTTTGCTCCTTTCTCAATTTTGATATAGAGATACTTGAGACGTATTATACCCTTTTGTAATATAAAGAATCCTATTTAAATATAATAAGATGATTAAAACTCTATAAGTATATATGTGTTAAATTAATAGAGAGATGAGTAATTATTCAATCATATCTAATTTTGAAGAAATCTCCATCGAAGATCGAAGTTGAGCAAAAATAATGGAATCATAAATCGTATTTTCAAAAACCTCTTGATTAAATAAGACTTGAGTGAAATCAATTAAATAGAGGCTTTGAATTTCTGTAAGTTCTTTTTTCTTATTAAATCCAAAAGTGAGATCATATGCATACAACAATTCTTCGAATAAAGTTTGATTAAATTGGTCTTTTGAAAGCTCAAAAAACAACACATATGCTAATTTCTCTTCTTGTTTTTTTCTGAAATTAAAAATTTGGAAGCCAAAAAACTTTCTTTTAATTGCTTTAATTGGTGATTTAATAAAAAATATGTTTTCTTCTCTTAATCGCGCTTCAATTTCTTCAATTTCAAATTCTTTTATTTTCCGGTTTGTATCAAGAATAAAAACAACCTTCTCATCCGTTTCATTTAAAATTTCTTTAAATAAAGAGTATCGGAAATTAGTAGCATTTTTATGGTTAAAATAATTCACAAGCATACTATTATCTTCTGGATGTCTTGTGATTTTAATTTTTGATTTCATCTTATATATCATCCTTTTTTCTTCATTATAATACATCTTTCTCTTTCAAATATTTTTATCGTTCTTATTTCAAAATCGTGTAGGAGCATAGAACTATTGACTTTTATTTCAAAGGTCGATATAAAGAAATTGGAGAATACATGAGTACACATAATCGAATCAACAAATTCATCAGCCGATTTCCAAATAAACGAACAAGTTTTATCGGTTGGGAACTATTCATTGGTTTAGCCATAAGCGCTGCTGTTTTTTTTAACACGGACCAAGATATAACTAATAGCCAACGATTTATAAAATTCTTATCCAACAGTTCAATGATAATCATCATTGTTGGGTTAAGTTGGCTTTCAATGAATAATAAATATTTTAAAAAATATCGTATCTATAGTTTTCTATTCTTATTTGTAAAAATAATGATTATTTTCTATATGGTTGAAAATTATGGATATGGTTTAAATTCATTTCTATATCTAATAATTCCATTTGAAGCATATTTTACAATTAGTGAAGATATTGGTGTAATCATCTCCTTATTGATGATTATGCTAATTTTTATCAATCATAAATTTGGCAGATCTCTTTTGCAAGAAGTCTCTCTAGCATGGACATTTATATCTTTAAACCTTTTGTTTCTTATATTAGCAATGTTTCTTATGCGAGATTACCAAAATGATCAACTTAAAAGTGATTTGCTTGAGAAATTACAAAAATCTCACCGCCTTTTAGAAGAATATGCAAGAAATGTTGCTGAATTTACAATAATTGAAGAACGAAATCGAATTGCCCGTGAAATCCATGATTCTGTGGGGCATTATTTAACCGCAGTAAATTTACAGTTGAAACGTGCTTCTATATATCTAGATAAAGACCCTGATGAAGTCAAACAAGCCGTCCAAGCAGCAAAATTAGCTTCGACAGAAGCGTTGAAAGATGTCAGAACCTCTGTTTCGATGCTACGAAATGAAGATGACTTGTTTGATTTCAAAAATGAGATACAAAAATTAATCGATGGAATTACCTCTACTTATCAAGTTAAGTATGAATATATTGGTTCTGCCAAAAATTATAATCATTCAGTGCTTTTAGTTTTATTCCGTTCCTTGCAAGAAAGCATCACCAATATTCAAAAACATGCAAAAGCATCTCAGATCAACATAACTTTTGATTTCAAAAAAAATAATTGTATTTTATCAATTACAGATAACGGGATAGGTTTTGACCTAGAAAAAGTTAATACTCAAAATTCTTTTGGCATTGCCGGCGTCAAAGAACGAGTCGAGCTTGTTCAAGGTGAAATTACAATCAATAGCACTCTTTCAGGCACATCCATTGTAATTATTGTGCCAGCTGATCCTGTTTTAAAATTATCAGAAAGCGGACAATCATGATAAAAATTCTCATCGTTGATGACCAACGCCTCATTCGAGAAGGTCTTGCATCATTACTCAAAGCAAATAAAGAATTTGATGTGATCGGAGATGCTTCAAATGGACAAGAAGCCATTCGCCAAGCAGACCTTCTTCGTCCAGATGTTATCTTAATGGATGTTCGTATGCCAATTATGGATGGGATCACGGCTACAAAATTAATTTTAGAAAATCACCCATTGATCCGTATCCTCATCCTAACCACCTTCAATGATAATGAATATGTTGCCGGCGCAATGCGTGCTGGCGCAAGTGGATATTTATTGAAAGATGACACCGAAGTGCTCTATCAAGCAATCAAAACGGCACACTCAGGTGTTTTCCAATTCTCAAAAGAAATTGCCCAAACAATAATTGAACAATTAAAATCAATCAAAAAAGACAAAACAAACTCGCAGAAAAAGAAAATCGTCAATCAGCTCACCTCTCGAGAAAAAGAAGTCGTGGAACTCGTTGCCAAAGGTGCCACCAACAAAGAAGTAGCAGAAGAATTGATGATTAGTGAAAACACAGTCAAAAACCACATCTCAAATATTCTAAGTCGTTTAGCTCTTCGAGATCGTGTTCAAATTGTCATTTTTGCCTACGAAAATGGAATTATTAATTAATCCATTTCCCTTCATTTTTAGTCTCTTATTTTCCTTTCATAATTATAGCTCTTAAGAACTATCCCCCCTCCCAAAGATAGCTAGCATGAGCCATGTTCTCTTCTCTTATTTCTTCATAGAATAGGAATGAAAACAAAAAAAGATTGGAGACTTTCATGGCATTTATTCAAATATCAAATCTTTTCAAAACATACAAAACGCATGCTGGTGATTTCACAGCGCTTAATAATCTCAACTTAGAAATTGAGAAAGGTAAATTTATCGCAATTGTTGGCAAATCTGGTGCAGGCAAATCCACATTCGTCAATATGCTCACTGGTGTGGATCAAATCACCAGTGGAGAGATATGGGTCGATCAGCAACCTATCCATACCTTAAAGGAAGATCATCTTGCCAAATGGCGTGGTCAAAATGTGGGAGTGGTCTATCAATCTTTTGAATTGCTCCCTCAACTCAGTTTGCTTGATAACGTCCTGCTTTCTATGGATCTAAATGGAAATCTTTCTAACGGTGTTAGCAAAGCCAAAGCGCTCTCATTATTAGAAGATGTTGAAATCGCGGAACATGCCTATAAAAAGCCGGATGCAATTTCTGGTGGACAAAAACAACGCGTTGCCATTGCAAGAGCATTGGCAAATGACCCCGACTTAATCGTTGCCGATGAACCTACGGGCAGTTTAGATTCTGTCACTTCCAAAAGAATCCTTGACCTATTTCGAGATCTCGCAGAAAAAGGCAAAACAGTCGTCATGGTCACCCACGACAAAACAATCCGTTCAAAAGTTGATTCATATATCACCATTCAAGATGGAAAAATCATTGAAAAACAATAATATGCAAAAACAATCCTCAATCCCCATAGTAGAGATTAAACATCTCAATAAAGTTTTCCACACCACAGCGGGAGATTTTATTGCAATCGAAAATCTAGACCTCACTGTTCCTGCGGGTCAATTTCTTTCAGTCGTTGGGAAATCTGGCAGTGGCAAATCCACCCTTGTAAACATGATCACAGGAATCGATCATCCCACAAAAGGGGAAATAATCGTAAATCAAACCGATATTCTCAAATTAAATGAAAGTCAAATGGCAGATTGGCGCGGAAAAAATCTCGGCATAGTTTTTCAATTCTATCAATTGCTCCCCATTCTCACCATCTTAGAAAACGTCATGCTCCCCATGCAACTTGCCAACCTCTATACGACAGTTACTCAACAAGAACGCGCCATGTTCTTTTTAGAACAAGTTGGCATCGCAGATTTTGCGCACAAAAAGCCTAGCATGGTCTCAGGGGGGCAACAACAATGTGCAGCAATAGCGCGCGCATTGGTAAATGATCCTACGTTGCTCCTCGCCGATGAACCTACTGGAAATCTTGATACTGCATCCGCAGATAATATCTTTAAAATTTTTGATTTCTTAGTCAATGAAGGGAAAACCATCATTATGGTGACACATGATGATGATCTTGCCAACCGTGCCCAACGCACCATCCGCCTCGCAGACGGAAACATGATTTCAGATCAATTCAATATTAAAAAGGATAATAAAAAATGAGCAAACCACGCTGGAGAAAAGTAATCGCGGATATATTTGATAACAAAATGCGTTCATTTGTGGTTTTAGCCTCAATCTTCATTGGCGTCTTTGCAATTGGCGTGATTGGCACTTTGTTCCAACTTATCTTAGAAGAGACCCAAGAGTCATATGAGAGTAGTAATCCCGCAAATATCAAAATCAAGATGCTTGATTTTGGGGATGATTTTTTAAGAAGTACGCGAAAAATGGAAGGGGTCGCTCAAGTTGAAGGCCGCAGAGTAGTCAATTTAGCCATCACAGATCATGAAGGAAAATTAGTTCCATTCCAAGTAATAGGAATTGAAGATTTTGATCATTCGGACATCTCAAAAATATCATTAATCGATGGGAATTTACCACTCAATGAGGGAGAAATTATTGTGGCTCTTGAATTTCTGCAAGATAACAACTTCTCAATTGGAGACACTCTCTCCATCGAAATTTCAAGTGGTCATTTTAAAGAATTCAAAATAGTCGGAAGTGTAGAGGATTGGACACTAGAAATTAATCAAATTTTTATGAACAAAGGTCTAGGGTTTGTTTCAATGAACTCAATCCCTTTGTTAGGCGAGCCATATGCCTATAACACACTTCTAGCAACTGTATCCACAGACCCTTATGACAAACAAGCAATCAACCAAGTCAATCAAGCACTCACAGATAAAATTGAAGATACCAATCGAATTGTTTTTTCTTCCAAAATCTTCCAAAAAGATGTTCCTCCCCTCAATTCGATCATCATATCATTGCTCTCCATCCTAACTTTCTTAGGTTTATTAATCATGATTTTAAGTGGTTTTTTGATCGCAAACACAATGAACTCCTTGCTCCTCCAACAATCTCGGCAAATTGGTGTCATGAAATTAATGGGAGCCAAACGTAAACAAATCATCCATATGTATTTGATCTTATCCATTGCATATGGATTAATGGCCATCATCTTTGCAATCCCCGCCGGTTTAGTGGTGGGCAGAATCGCAAGTGAGTTAATCTCAGATTTAGTCAATGCTCACATCACAGGAGTTGGGCTAATCCCCTTCCTCCCCATTGTGATTATCGCTCAAATTCTTGTGGCCGTGCTCATCCCCGTTTTAGCAAGCTTGATGCCTGTGTTAAAAGGCACAAGAACAACAGTCAGAAAAGCATTAAGTGGAGAATTGGTCAAAAACGATATAGAAGAAAGCAAATTGGACCTTTGGTTAGAAAACCTACCCGGTGTGAATGCAATTAACAAAATCTCAGTCCGCAACACCTTCCGCAGAAAAGGACGCTTGCTCACCACCATCTTTGCTCTTGCGCTAGCAGGTGCCATATTTATCTCCGTTTTTAACACCAAAGGCTCTTTGGACACACAAATGGAAGACAGCGCCAATTTGATGGGTGTTGATGTGAATATTCAATTCAGCAAATCCTATAATAAAATGAAAATTGAAGAAACATTGATGGCACTGCCAGAAATTGTCTATGCCGAAGCATGGGGAACTGATATCGCCTATTACGATAACAGTAAAATGCAAAATGAAGTCGTCACCATTCTTGCTCCGCAAATTAATGCTCAAACCATTCATCCAACCGTCATCAAAGGACGCTGGTTTGTGGAGGGAGATCAAAGAGCAATCATTGTCAACAAAAATTTCTTAAAACGAGATCCATCATTAGATTTGGGAAGTTCCATCACAATCGAATTGAACGGAAATGAAGAAGAATGGACCATTGTCGGTGTCACTCACGTGATTGGAGATGATGATTTAGAAGCTTATATTCCAATGAGTACTTGGGAAAAAGAAAAGAATAGTAAAAACAATGCTGCTGCATATCGACTCATCTTAGCCGATCATTCATTAGAAAATCAACTTGCCTTAGAAAAAAGCTTATATGAATGGTTAGAAGATTCTGGATATCACGTATCCTCCCTCATTTCGGTTGAAAAAACGGTCAATGATGCAGTTCAAATGACAGATATCATCGTCTGGGTCTTATTGATTATCGCCATCTTGACTGCATTTGTGGGCAGCATCGGCATGACAGGCACCTTAGGGATGAACATCATCGAAAGAACCAGTGAAATCGGCATCTTGCGTGCCATCGGTGGCAACAATCAAGTCATCAAACGATTAGTCTTGATGGAAGGCCTTATCATCGGATTTATCAGCTATCTCTTCAGCGTATTATTGAGTTTCCCCGTCACCATTGTCCTCAAATCGCTCGTCATCCAATCCATATTTGGCACCACGGGCAAATTAGTAATCGCATGGCAAGGGTTTTTAATGTGGTTTATTTTAGTATTGATCTTCTCAGTGGTTGCAAGTGTAGTACCCGCCAGAAACGCAACCAATCTAACCATTCGGGAAGTTTTAGCATATGAATAAGAAAACTTATTTAAAGGAGTAAATTAAAATGCAAAAAAAATATTTAGGAATCATCCTTCTTGTGATTGTTTCCCTCACCATCGTTGGGTGTGCAACCACAAATGAAGAAAGCTCTCCTACTCAAATTCCACCAATCACATCAACAGATAGTCGTGTAATCGTAGATGGTGTCTTGAGACCAATCAAAGATGTTGAACTTGCTTTTGGCGCAAGTGCCCGAATTGCAAACATTAACGTTGAAGAAGGCCAATCTGTTCACCAAGGCGATCTGTTAGCAAACCTTGCGAATACAGAAACCTATCTTGCCGAACTAGAAAATGCCAAATTAGCGCTTGTCCAAGCACAAAATGATCAACAAGATCTAATTGACAATGCCCCTCTTTCCTATGTAGAAGCATGGCAAAAAATGATCGACGCCAAAGCTCTTGTGGATGAAACACAAACCGCTTTAGATAGCTTCGACACCACAGATTATCAAGATCGTGTCGATGAAGCCACTGCAGATTTGCTGGAAGCAACCAGTGACTATAATGATGCTCAAGCAGACTTTCAAGACTACGCAGACCTCGATCAAAACAATGCAACTCGAAAAAAATATGAAAATGCAAAGAACGATGCCTTAGAAACACTCAATCAGAAAAAAGCAGATCTCACTGAAATTGAAAATGAATATGCGCAATTACAAAAAGACCTTGAATCTGCTCAATCAGCATACACCAAAGCATCTCAAGATAGCCAAGCATTGCAAGAAGGCCCCAAACAATCAGATCTCAACTTAGTGCAAGCCAGAATCGACACAGCCCAAGCACAAATAGCCGCAGCTCAAGCAATGATCGATCAGCTTAGCATCACCGCACCTTTTGATGGAGTGATAATCAGAGTCAATTATGAAGCAAATGAATTCATCAACGCCGGCGCTCCCTTATTCATTCTCGCAGATACCTCTGCATGGAAAGTTGAAACAGAAGATCTCACCGAATATGATGTAATCGACATCAAAATAGGTCAATTGGTCACACTTGAGCCTGAAGCAAATCCAACTGAAACCCTCACTGGCACAGTGAGCAACATCAGCCAAATCTCAGAGCTCAAAGAAGGCGACCAAACATACACAACCACAATACTCATCAATGGCACACCCAACAGCAATCTCCGCTGGGGAATGTCTATGAATGTAATTTTTGAATAGGTGAAAAAACAAACTCACCTAGCTCCAAACAAAAAGGCTATCCAATGGATAGCCTTTTGAATTTAAGAAATTTGGTAAATTAGGCTTTATTAGCCAAAGCTACTGTATCTTGAATAATCATCAATTCTTCATCTGTAGGAACAATCAAAATCTTCACCGGAGAATCATCTGTGCTAATCACGCCACCCTTGCGATTAAAGGCTAAGTTCTTTTCAAGATCCAATTTGATGCCAAGCGCTTCCATATTCTCACAAACATGAGAGCGAACATGTTCGTCATTTTCACCAATCCCAGCAGTGAAAACCAAATAATCAATCCCATTCAATTCAGCAAAGTAGGCACCAATATATTTTTTCACACGTTGGTTGAACATCTTCAATGCAAATTCTGCATTTTTATTGCCTTTTTCTTCAGCTTCCCAAAGATCGCGGAAGTCATTACTCACACCGGAGATTCCCAAAACACCGCTTTCCTTATTCAACATCTTATCGATTTCGTCAGTGCTCATGTTTAATTCGTTAGACATATAAATCAACACACCGGGGTCAATATCACCACAGCGAGTACCCATCACAAGACCTTCCAATGGGGTCATCCCCATCGTGGTATCAATGGACTTGCCCTTGTTGATTGCTGCCACAGATGCACCATTGCCCAAATGGCAAATAATCATTTTGATATCTTCGACATTTTTGCCTTCTATTTCGGCGACTTTTTGGCTCACGTAGCGGTAAGAAGAACCATGGAAGCCATAACGACGAATTTTATTCTTTTTATAGAAGTCAAAAGGCAATGCGTAAAGGAAGCTTTCTTCTGGCATCGTTTGATGGAAAGAAGTATCAAACACTGCAACATGAGGAACATCAGACAACAAAGCTTGTGCTTCGCGGATCCCAACCAAGTTGGCGGGATTGTGCAAAGGAGCCAAAGGAATACATTCTTCAATCTTTGCAATCACTGTGTCATCAATTAATGTAGATTCTGTGAACATATCACCACCATGAACAACGCGGTGTCCAACAGCTGAGATTTCAGAAGCTTCACTAATCACGCCTTCTTCTTTGTCCAAAAGCACATCCACGATTGTTTCAAAACCAACTTTATGAGTTGGGATCGGAACTTGAATGCGTTTTTTCTCACCATTGATCTTCTTATCAATGTATGATTGTTCTTCTTCTCCAATACGTGCTACAACACCTTCAATCAAGGTTTTACCTTCAACTTGTTCATACAATTTATATTTAATTGAAGAACTGCCACAGTTGATGACTAAGATATTCATGTTCGATTCTCCTTAAACCGTTTTTTATTCGTTTTTCTTTTGATTTTTTTTAGAATAACATCTCGCCAAAATCACCCGTGTTCAACATAAAAGCGGCTGCATCGTCTGTATCAATATGCATTTCAAATGCATAAGTTGGGTTCACTCGGCACATTACTTCATCAAACACGCCACCCTTTTCGCCACCAACACGAACAGAGATTACGTCTTTGTCTTTCACATTGTATTTTGCTGCATCTTCTGGGGTCATATGGATATGACGATTGGCGATAATCATGCCTTTGGAAAGTTCAACTTCACCCTTTGGTCCCACCAATTTACAAGGTTGAGAGCCATCTAAATCACCAGAATTGCGAACAGGAGGATTTGCACGTAATTTTCGTGCATCAGATGCAGAAACTTCCACTTGAGATTCGCGGCGTACTGGTCCGAGAATACGCACACCTGGGAAGCTCTTCTCACCTACCCAAACGTCAACACATTCATCACATGCATATTGACCGGGTTGAGAAAGATCTTTTTTAATTGTTAATTGATAACCTTCTCCAAAAAGTGTGTCGAGATCTGCTTGGCTCAAATGAGCATGTCGATTTGAAACACCAACAGGCACAAGATTTTTTGATTCATTACTCATATTGTTGTCACTCTTTTCTTAAAATTTAATAAATTTCTATTATTTTTATAGAATTTTTGGTACTCAAAATAATCCCCTAAATTTAAAACAGATTGAATCCTTGGATTCATCTCAAAAAGCATCTGCTTTTCACCTCCATGAAAAGTTTTTTCTCTCATGCCAAAAATGATTTTAGCATAACGCGGTTACAAAAAAGTTTCTTAACTTCTAATTAACTGCGAGTTAATTCTTTTCAAAATAAAAAACATCTCAAAGAAACCTTCTCTGAGATGTTTAAATTCGTTATCCTAATAAACTTTTTTTTCTACCTATCTTCTTTAACAATTCTTTTTTATTTCAGCAACTTCCCATCACTGGTTAATCGCCCATAATCAGTATCAACAAAATCTATTATACCAGCAATCACAACTTCCACAGGAGAATTTTCTGGCACATCCGCCACAGTACGAGCAGACCAACCTTCTCCTAATGCAATCACAATATCGCCAATTCCAGCACCAACACCATCCAACGCAGTTACTTCATCACCAAATGGATTTCCTTCCGCGTCCAAAGGTTGCACAATCAAGATCTTCTTACCTAAAACTTTATGCGATTTTTGTGTGGAAACCACATTTGCAACCACTTTTGCAATATACATAGCCTACTCGTCCTCACGATGAATCGAATCAATGATCCCAACCACACCTGCATCCACTGGTGCCATCTCAACATTCAGCTCTTGCGCACCTTCACGGCTTTTTGCATAAAACACCACATCACCCGGGCCTGCCCCAAAAGTATCCACCGCCACCAAAGGTTTCCCAATCTCTTCATATTTTGAATTGATTGGTTGGATCACTAATAACTTGATCCCTATCATAGAAGGATCTTTTTTAGTAGACACCACATTCCCGATCACTTTTGCAGTTTGCATAAAAAACCTTTCGGATTATTTCTGTTCTGCCTTATTATAAGTTTCATTTCCATGGATATTGATCGTATCCACAATACCCATGATGGTTGCATCCACTGGTTTATTCGTGGTTTTTTCAGTCTGACGGGAAGAACTCCCCCCCACTATCAAAACGATCTCACCATAGCCGGCACCTACGGCATCGATTGCCACCACAGGTTTGCCTTCCACTTGCATCGTCACCAAGTTCACGGGTTCCACCACCTGCATCTTCAAGCCGCTCATGCGGTCATCTTTTCTCGTACAAACGGTTGTACCAATTACTCTAGCTGCGTACATAGTCTTTTCCTTACATTATTGCATTCAAAACATCTTTGTGCAATTGTGGCACCAAAACTGTTTTGAAAATCATTCCATCATCTTTATGTGCTTCAATCGCTGCATCCAACGCGGCTTTCACAGAAGAAACTTCTCCAGCAAACACCACAAATGCCTTGCCACCCAAACCACGTGCCAAACGGATCTCAATCAAAGAAATATCAGATGCTTTCACTGCCGTGTCAGAAGCTGTCACACAAGTCACCACAGAGAAAGTCTCAATCACGCCCACCGCTTGTCCATCCACCACTTCGCCAGCCCCCATCAAAGCTGTGAAAACAGCCGGATCCAAATTAGCAATCATTTGCAAGTTCACCAAATGACTTCCTGCAATCTCTTCGCCAGCTTGCAAAGCAGATTTCATTGCTGCCACTTCACCTTGCAGCAAGATCATATACTTACCGGCACAAATTGCTTGCGCAGTCACTAATTTGACTTCAGCTGCTTTCAACATTGCGTCTGCTGTTTCTATGCCGCTTGCAATACTATTTAATTCTACAATCCCAAGTGCTTGCATAATCATTCACCTCTTAATCTCTTTTGATCACAACATATGTGTTGTCAACGTCTGTCACCACGCCATCAATGCTCGCATGAATCATTGCCCCTAAGCTATCCGCCGGAATTTGACCAACCAAATCACCAATATTCACATGATCGCCCACTTTCACAACTGCTTCAGCCGGCGCACCAATATGTTGTTTTAAAGGAATTTGTACAGAAGATGGTTGATGTTTTTCAGCCAACAAAGGAGCTGGCACATCATATTCATTCAAATCCATCCGCTTCGTCAAACGTTTTGTGTTCACCAATTTATGTTCCAAATTCGTATCCGGTTCAAATGGAATTACCTTATCAGGTCGCACCCCTTCTTTTGCCAAAGAAGTTTTCATGAAGGTCATCATCTTTGCCGGTGACAAACCAAAATCACAAGCATAATAAGTACACAGCCCACAACTGCAACAAGAAAAAATCGTGTTCGCATCTCCCAAAGAGAAATAATTATCCGTGGAAAGTGCACGCATCACCTTATGTGGAGAAGTGCCCAATCCCAATGAATTGCGTGGACACATATCCGTACACCGGTTACATTGGCAACATACAGCCTTTGCCAACACAAGGTCACTCTCAATTGAACGTTCTTTTTCCACAATCATCTTATGTTCTTTAGGCAAAACAATCACACCGCCCATTGTCTTCGTCAGCGGTTGTTCCCAATCATAGGAAACCGCGCCCATTGCCGGTCCACCAATAATCATCGCATAATTTTCTTTATCTGTCGGCGCCCCTGCAATTGCCAAAAGTTCCGCAATGCTCGTTCCAATCGGCGCATTAATCGTCATCGGGTTCGCCACTGCCCCAGTAATAGTCACATACTTATCAACAACAGCGCTTCCATTCAAAACAGCTTCTTTGATATTCAACAAAGTAGAAACATTATGAACAATCGCACCCACATCAATCGGCAACCCACCAGTCGGCACAACCTTGCCTGTCACTTCATAGACCAAAGATTGCTCATCACCTGCCGGATAATAATTACCCACTATTTGTACATCAATAGCTGCTTCTTTTTCACAACGTGCTTGCAATTTCGCCACCGCACTCTTATATTTCGCCTTTAAGCAGATCACCCCTCTTTTTGCCTGTGTTATTTCCATCACAATCGCCACAGCATCCACCAAATCATCAGGATGCAAATCCATCAATGTCTGGTCAACACGCAACAATGGCTCACATTCTGCCCCATTCACAATCAAAATCTCTGCGGTATTATTTAATTTTACGTGTGAGGGGAACCCTGCCCCACCAGCGCCGACAATGCCTGCATTTTTGATTAAGTCAACTTTGTTCATTATCGTTCCTATCCTTTAAATCGAGTAATATGTATACCTAATTCTCTAGCACGATCTTTCGCAAGTGGAGTCACAGCTTGGTCTTGGGTGGTCTGAATCTCTTTGCCACCATGGCGATGCACGTTCATCACTATCTGTTCAGTCACCACACCCTCAGCTTTGCGAACTTCTTCTTTTAAACTTTGATTAAACTCTTGAATATTAATCGAGCGCACGCCCATCAATTCCAATTTTTTCTGATAAATTCGAATCTCTTTGCTCACGGGGCTTTCTTTCGCAAAAGACCAAAGCGCATTCACTGATTGATTTTGTGAAAGCGTATAAAACACCATTTGTGCCACAAAACAATCGCCATTCAATTCCACAATTTCTTTTGCCGCTTTTGGGCAACTCATCAACACAAACACTTCCGCATAGCCAAGCATATTCGCATAAAGTGTCGCTTTTTCCTCTCCATCATTCAGATCAATATATTTTGTATTAGAACTTTGGAAAGCACCATAAAGAGTTTGCGCATTCTCAGCAGCAATATGAATTTGATAGTCATTATAATTTTGTTGCAGATGGTTATAAAACACACCAAAAGAGAATAGATCAGGTGGCACAATAAACAAAGCTTTCTCTTTTCTTCCATTTAAAAGAGTATGCTTTTCCTTCCCACTCAACTTTTCTAATTCCTCTGCCAAAATTCTTTTGACAAGTTGCAAAAGTTGCTGATCGTCCACAATTTACCTTTCATCTGCAATGATCACATTGCAATCGCACAAAAATTCTTCAAATTTTTTCGTTGTAATAAAATTATGATGAGGTTGCATAGAGCAAAATTCAAAGCGGCTTGCTTTGCCCAATTTGCTAGAATCTGCCAAAAAGAACACAGAATTTGAATTATTGATTGCCTCACGGTTGATATTTGCCACATTTTCATCAGATGTGGTCAAGCGTCCTTCATAAGTAATCCCTGAACACCCAATAAAACATTTATTAAAGTGCATGCTCTTCACCTGATCAATTGCACTCAACCCAGAAAGTACCGCAATCGAATTGATAATTCTTCCACCTAAAATAATCGTATCGATTTGATTTTCAATACAAGATTGAATATGAAAAGCCCCATTCGTCACCAAAGTGATATTCTTGCCAGCCAAATAAGGAATCATCGTGTTTTCAGTCGTCCCCGGACCAATGAAGATAAAGTCACCATCATTAACCAAAGAAGCAGCGTACTTCCCCAAAATCTCTTTTTCTTCTTTGTTAATCAACACACGTTCTGGCAAAGGGCGCTCACCCATTTGGGTGCGCAATTTTGCGGCACCACCACTCAAAAGATCAATATATCCTTCTTCATAGAGCATCTTCATATCCCGACGTACTGTGGCATCAGATACATTTGTGGTTTTCACAATATCTTCAATATACACAATGTCTTTTTCATTTAATAAATCTAGTATTTTTTGCCGTCTAATGAATGGGATCATTACCAGTACCTCGTGTTTAGAATTCCATATTTCGGATCAAATTCGGGTCGATCCGATTCAAAACTTGCATCTCTTGTTGAGTGGGAGGTTCCATTGTTCTCAATTGATCATATTTAACAGCAAAACCAGTGTTTTCAATCACATCTTCAAGGCTCACACCTGGCATCAAACAATCCAAAACCACTTCGCCATTCTCCATTTTAAACATACACAATGGAGTTACATAGCGATAAATGTTCCCTCGCGTTGTATTAAAATCATTCTTTTCCACAAACGTACGTTTATCATGTTTTGTACGCCAAATAATCGGTTTTTTCGCTGTCGGAATCAACACCGCGCTGCCGGCACCACCTGGCAACCGCACTTTCGGATGATGATAATCACCAATCACACTTGCATTCACATTCCCACGGTTATCAAATTGCACACCGCTCAAAAAAGCCACATCCAATTCACCGCGTTGGGACATGTCAAACACATCTGCCAAGCTGAAAACTGAATTAGCATTGTTAAACAGATGCCCACCAGCGGTAGAAGTATTTTGGCTCTTAGAAAAAGTACCATCCACTCCACCCGGAATATTCACATAAATCAAATCTTTAGCATGTAAATTTTTTGCCAATCCAATTGCCACCATTGGCAATGGAGAAGAAACACCATGAAAAACAGTTTCTCCATCTTTCAAAAGCCGTGCAATCGCCACAGTCATCAAATCACAGGGTTGATACGTAGTCATTATTTCTTCCTCCCTGCATAATCTCTTAATTCAAATCCTTTGAGATATTCTGCCAAATCATCTCGGTTTTGGATCGCCAAATATTTCTTCATATTCGCATCAGCCACATCATACTTTCCATGACATGCACATGGCGCAGCGCCTTGGGGTACATGAATCACTTCATCCACTAGCAAATGAGAAATATCCACGGATTCTGCCTTATTATTAAAATAGGTATCCGGTCGCAATTGTTCAGTCACCACAATCACTTTCTTCGACGCTTTTGCCAAAGTAATATCATCATAATTCGGGCCAGCAATGCTTGCATTCCCATGCACATCCGCTTCTTGCACATGCACAATCGTCACATCTGGTCGAATCGCTGCCACTGCCGCATAAACTTCCCCGGTGAAAGGACAAGTCACATTTCGAAAATAATCATTCACTTCGATCAAGTCAGAATTCACCAAGCCTTTGACTGGCATAAAGCTTAACCCAGCAATTGCGGCCCGCAATGCCGACATAACCGTATAACAAGCATGTTCATTTGCTTTAATCTTGCCGGTTTGCACCCCACGTCGATAATGATTGGCTAAGCCGTATTTAGTCTCAAATCCAATAAAACCAGCATCCACCTCACACACACAATCTGCCAAACATAACAGATCAACATCCAAACCACCTGCTGTTTTGATCAATCGCAAGTCTTTTTTGCCTTGTCGCGCCATTTCCCGCACATAGCTCATCGGTGCCCGATTAAGCGTATTCCCGCCTAAACCGACAATAATCCCATTCGGTAAATTTGCAACTGAATCTCGAAGATCAACTAATTTGTTCATAAAATCCTTCTATTTAGCTTGATTGGCAGCAATGTGGATCGCATCCCAAACACCTGCGAAAGGTGGTGCATAACCAAAATCAACCATCCCAAGTTCATACGTAGGAATACCCGCATGAATTGCCAAAGCAAATACATTAATTCGCAATGCAGCGTCTTTATAGCCCACAATTTGAGCACCTAAGATCTTGTATGTCTTTGGATCATAGACTAATTTGATAATAATTCGTTGTGGATTTGGATAATATCCTGCGTGGTTATTTGATTTGATCGTTACTGCTTTATACTCAAAACCACCTTCAATTGCCTCACGTTCAGAAAGCCCCGCTTTGGCAGCTTCCATATCAGCAACTTTCACCATAGAAGTGCCCATCGCACCATCAAATTTGCTGTTCATCCCACAAATCACTTCGCCTACCACTCGACCTTGTTTATTCGCGTTTGTACCCAGTGGAATATAATTATCAAAACTATCTTTCACTCGATGATAAATTGAAGCGCAGTCTCCCGCCGCATAAATATCTGCCACAGAACTTTCCATCTTTTTATTCACCAACACTGCCCCATTACGCAACATTTCCACATCGGTGTTCTTCAAATATCCTGTGTTCGGACGAATACCGACAGACAAAATCACAATATCAGCCTGATAACAATTTGTATCCGTGCAAACTTGTTCCACTTTGCCATTGCCTTTGAATTCCGTCACTTTTTCACTTAATTTCAAATGCACACCCTTGCTAATCAATTCTTCTTGCAAAGGATAAACAATATCTTTATCAAAATTGGGCAAAATCTGATTCTTGAATTCCACCATTGTCACATTTTTGTCCATTTCGAGCATCGCTTCTGCCATCTCAACTCCAATGAACCCTGCCCCAATGATCACCACATTCTTAATATCGTTGCGCGTAGCAAATAATTCTTTTAATTTAATCCCATCGTCATAGGTACTAAGCGTTTCAATCCCCGGCAAATCAATTCCTTTAATCGGAGGAACAATCGGGGACGCCCCCGTAGCAACCAACAACTTATCATAAGTATCTGTAATAGTTGTATTATTCACCAAATCTTTGGCAGTGATTGTCTTTTGATCTGTGTCCACATCTATCACTTCATGTTTCAAATGAATGGTCATTCCCATTTTTTCAAAATCTTCTTTAGAACGTGCAATCAATTTTTTCGGATCTTCGATCACATTACTCACCATATAAGGCATTCCGCAAGCACCGTAGGACAAAACAGTCCCTTTTTCATAGACCACCACATCGGCGTCAAACTGTGTGCGTTTAATTTTGCTTGCTGCGCTCATGCCAGCAGCCACACCACCAATAATGATAACTTTCATTTCCACACTTCTTTCTATTTAATTGCTTCGCATTCTTTTTGGGCGTTCTTCATTGCGTTTTCAGGTGTAATTTTTCCCGTGAATGCATCATGAACATTTTGTGCGATGATCCCCATCATTGCACCCGTTTTCTTAGATTTGGCCACTGGCTTTGCACCTTTGATCATTTCTAATACTTTAGCATACCACGCATTATTATTAATTCCAGCCTTAAAAGTTGATTTTCTCACAGGATTTCCTGAGTAAAAACCAGCCCGTTGATCCATCTCTTTGCCCGTCACAAATTCCATAAAAAGCTTCGCAGCTTCATAGTCTTTGCACAAAGCATTCATCCCAAAGCTCCACGTCACATTCCACGAGGTTGCCAAAGCACAAAAACCAACATCCTCTGGCTCTTCACAATCATCGTTCATCACAGAGCCCAACTGCCCGCTCCATGTCACCCCAATCACACATTCCTTCTTTTGAATTGCGCGCATCACTTCTTCATTGCCAAAATTCGCCACATCCTCTGCGCAATAGTTTTTCATTTCAATATAATTCTTCAAAGCTGTCACAGCTTCGGGGGTATCCAAATTGATATGCTCATTTTCATCAAAAGGCTCCACGCCTTCATTACGAAAATAAGGCAAAATATCTTGGAAGATCTCAGATTGGTGTGCCTTAAGTGTGAAACTATTTTCTCCAGTAGCCTTCACTAATTGCATCACCTCTTCCAAGTTAATTTTTTCAGGTAATTCTCGAAAGAATGCACTCTTTCGATAAAGCAACATATGTCCATCACAAAATGAAGGAAACAAATAATGTTTCCCGTTTATTTCAATTTCTTCCCTCACGGTCTCCAACACATCTTCATAATCATATGCATCAGAATATCCGTCATCAATCTCTCTCAAATAACCATTGCTCACAAAATCATAGAGCCACAAATGCCCTGCCACCATCACCACATCATATTGATAGGTCTCAAAAGAAGCCAATAATGCTGGATAATACTCTGCCCATGGCAACACATCCATATTAAGTTTAATTCCATGTTCTTTTTCAAACGCGTCAAATCGGTCTTTTTCTGAAACAATCCCAGTAATCGCGGGATCTGCCACAGCTAAAACGTTCAATGTTTTCATTTAACTGATTCCCTTTTGTTATTTGATCAATTCCACAAAATCGCCTGTATCCAAGCGAAACGCAGCCGCATCATCCGTATCAATATGCATATCCAATGCATAGGAATCCTTCACACGGCACGTCACATGGTGCATCACACCACCTTTTTCTCCCGGAACAAACACCGAAACCACGTCTTTATCCCGCACCCCCAATCGATTTGCATCACTCGTATGCAAATGAATATGTCGATTCGCAATAATCAAGCCTTCAGAATGTGTCACACTTCCTTTTGGTCCTACCAAACGAAATGCGTTTGTTCCTCGCAGATCGCCAGAAGCTCTCACTTGCGCATCGAATACTCGTAAACTTCTCGCATCTGAAGCAGAAACTTCCACTTGTGTTTCAGCTCGTTCCGGCCCTAAAATGCGTACATTTTTAATCACCCGATCTCCCACCCAAACCTCGACAACTTCATTACAAGCAAATTGTCCAGGTTGGGAGAGATCTTTCATCTTTGTTAGTGTAAACCCTTTGCCAAACAAACTATCCACATCAGCTCGAGAAAGGTGCAAATGTCGGTTAGAAACACCAATCGGAATTACATTCTTGGATGAAACGCTTAAATAGCCATTCTTCTCCAATGTATCCACCACATTTTTTACAATCTCTCGAATCATTTTTTCATCTTGCATGATAGTTTGTTTCCTTATTAATTAAGAATTTCTTATTTAATATTTG
This sequence comes from Anaerolineales bacterium, assembly GCA_963662985.1. Taxonomy (GTDB): domain Bacteria; phylum Chloroflexota; class Anaerolineae; order Anaerolineales; family UBA11579. Next base: position 320,418 of record OY760066.1, read on the forward strand.
GCAAAATGTCTGCAACACTGGCGTGGGGTCGAGGAATCACATGCACTGAAACCAATTCACCGACATTGCTTGCAGAAACTGAACCAGCTTCTGTTGCGGCTTTCACAGCGCCCACATCACCTTTAACAATGATGGTCACGAGCCCGGAACCAACTTTTTCCATGCTCACGATTTCTACGTTTGCTGCTTTCACCATGCTGTCTGCGGCTTCGATTGCACCAACCAAACCTCTTGTTTCGATCATACCAATTGCACTACCGTTCATTTTTACCTCCGTGCGTATTTTGTTTGTTTCCAAATTATTTAAGTTTGAGTCCCCTTCAGGGGCAGTTGTTAATCCATTATGTTTCGTTAAAATATGATTTTTGAGCCCATTTTCTGTCTTATATTCTTTGCCGCAAAATTCACATTTTATCATCATCTTTTACAAAACTAATTCATCAAATGAATATCGTTTATGCCTCCAAAAATCTTAATTGTATAAACTTATACAATTCTGAATCCATCCACCAGCACACAATAGCGTTTTCGCGTGAAAGTTTTGGAAGTTGTAATCCCTTCACCAGTCGGTCCTGCAATGGTGAACCCCGGTGTACCTTCACTATTTACGCCCAAGCCTGCTAAGGAGGGTGCATTTTTCACAAAGATCGTCGTATTGATTGCACGTGCAAATTTTGTCAAATTCATCACATTCTGTGAGTGCATAATCGCAGTGTGACGGTTGCCATGTTCGGCTTTCACAGCCATGTCAATCGCTTCATCAATATTGCGCACCCGCACAATTGGCAAAATTGGCATCAACAATTCCTTTTGAACAAATGGATGTTCAAAGGTTGTTTCCATAATAATATTGCGTGGTTTCACAGAATAGGAAATGTTCAATGCATCCAAATATTTATAAGGATCTTTCCCAATCCAATCCCGATTCGTAGTCACATTGCTCCCATCGCGCACCAAAACCAAATCTTCCAAACGTTTGGTTTGCTCTGCATTCATTAAAAAAGCGCCTGCTTGCTGCATTTCGCGAATCAGCTCATTCGCCACACTATCCACAACAAACACTTCTTTTTCCAAAATACAAACCACATTGTTATCAAATGCATTTCCAAACACAATGTCCTTGGCTGCTTTTGAGATCACTGCGGTCTCATCAACAACCACAGGAGGATTCCCTGCGCCAGCGCCAATCGCTTTTTTCCCAGATTGCAACAATGCCCGCACCAAACCAGGGCCACCAGTCCCAACCAAAAGATTAATCTTCGGGCTAGTAGACATCTCATTTAGTGATTCCATCGAAGGATCTTTGACCATTGTAATAATGTTCTCAGGGCCACCTAAGCTCACCACAATCTTATTGATGTTCTGCACCACAAAATTACAAACATTCTTAGAAGAAGGATGTACGTTGAACACCACTGTGTTTCCACTGGCAATCATGTTCATCGTATTGCAAATCACAGTTTCAGAAGGATTTGTAGAAGGGGTTGTTGCCCCGATCACACCAAAAGGTGCCATCTCTTCCACCACCAACCCAGTGTCACCACTGTTTGCTGCTGTTTTCAAATCTTCAGTACCTGCACAAATAGCGGCTAATTCATGTTTCAAAACCTTATCTCGAAAGTTACCCAAACCAGTTTCGTCCACACACATTTGCGCCAAAGCGTTCTTCTGTTCCAACGTCCATTGTTTAATCCCATCAATGAAGCGTTGTCGATCTGCCATGTTATAATCACCCATCTTCAAATAGGTGCGATGGGCAGCATCGATTGCATCGGTCATCCGATCAAACACGCCATTTTGTGAACCAGCGTTGGAAGAAGCTGTAAAAGAAGGCTTGCTTTCTGTTGCAACAGGTTTACCTTGTGCCAAAGTTTGTTGAACCACAGATCGAATGATGCTCTCAAGTTCTCTTTCATTCACATTCATACGATTACCTCTTTCTCAATTCTTCTTTGACCAATCGAGTAATCATCTCCACCAACTGTGCATCATCATTGCTCTGACCAAAATCTGTTTTGCAAGGCGGTACGCCACCGGTCATAATCCCATTGCGCTCTCGAACAGCCACAATTTCTTCCACACGGTCACATTCCAACTCCTGCGGATTCCCAATCTTGTCCAAGTGATACAGAATATTAGCATAATGCTCCGCAGATTCCATACGGAAAAATGCTTGTTGCAAGTCATTGCCCCATGTCAACAACCCATGATTAGCCAACAACACTGCGTTATATCCCTTCACATAAGGACTAATCGATTGTGGCACTTCCACAGTTCCCGGTGTCGCATATTCTGCTACCGGCACCACGCCCAATGTATAAATCGCTTCTGATAAAATCGGGCGATCCAAGGGACGACGAGCCACTGCAAAAGCAGTGGAAACTGGCGGATGCGCATGACAAACTCCCATAATTTGGGGGTCTTGTCGATAGACTTCGATGTGCATCTTCACTTCGGAGGAAGGCTTGCCACGACCACCCAAGACCTTGCCATCCAAGCTCATTTTGATCAGTGAGTCGGGGGTCATCCCCCCCTTGCTCACACCAGTTGGGGTAACGATGATGATCTCATCGGAGATTTTGGCGCTGATATTACCATCATTTGCCGCCACAAATCCCTTATCATACATCTTTTGACCATAATCACAAATTTGTTTCCGAATTTGTGCTTCACTTATGTATCTACCCATAAAACACTCTTTTCTTATTCAAATAACTTTGCAAGATTTTCGCTGTAAGGAGGTTTTACAATCCCTTTTTCAGTAATAATTGCAGTTACGTATTTTGCATCCGTCACATCAAATGCAGGGTTGAAAGCTTTCACGCTCTCAGGAGCAGTGCGTCGGCCGAAGCCATTGCCAATTTCTTCTGGGTCACGCAATTCAATTTCGATGTCGTCGCCAGTTGGAGTTGCCATATCAATGGTAGAAGTCGGCCCCAAAACATAGAAAGGAATTCCATATTCTTTTGCCAAAATAGCCACACCAGAAGTACCAATCTTATTCGCCACATCCCCATTTGCGGCAATCCGGTCAGTGCCCACCAAAACAGCATCAATCTTGCCTTGCTTCATCACGATAGAAGCCATATTGTCACAAATCACCGTCACGTCCACACCCGCTTTGTCCAATTCCCAAGCGGTCAAACGAGATCCTTGCAACAATGGACGAGTTTCATCGGCAAACACTTTGAAGTCATAACCCTTGTCATGTCCCGTGTACATCGGTGCCAAAGCAGTACCGATCCCACTTGTCGCAATTCCGCCAGCGTTGCAATGAGTCAAAAGACCCATTCCTGGTTTCAAAAGAGTCAACCCAAATTCACCAATAGCTTTGCCCATTGCTTGATCTTCTGCCAAAATTTCTTCGCTTTCTTCAAGCATCGCGGCTTTGATTTCTGCCACAGACTTATCTAATTCTTTTTTAATACGAGCAGTCATACGATCCAATGCCCAGAAAAGGTTCACTGCGGTTGGTCGGCTAGTCGCCAAATAATCACGCGCTTTCAAAAAATCTGCATACACACCTTCTGCGGTATCTGCTTCTGATTGCAACACTGCCAAATAAGCAGCAAAGCCAGCCGCCACACCAATTGCAGGGGCGCCGCGAACACGCAACATTTTGATTGCTTCCCAAATATCTTCCATGCTAGTTAATTCAAGGAAAATCTCTTCATTTGGGAGTAAAGTTTGATCTAAGAGGATCAAAGTATCTTTTTTGTCATTTAAATAGGCTGGTACGATTGTATTCATTACTTCATCTCTCCTTTTTTATTTGACATATTTTTTAATCATGTCAACATATGCCTTACCAGTGGTGATATTTGCACGATTCATAATGAATTCTTTTGCCATCAAAAGGTTGGTCTTCTTTGTTTCTTCACGTTTAGCATCATCAGGAATCCCATCTAGGTCTTTCACATGTGCAAAACCAACCGTGCGGCGAGTCATCTCACAGCCAGTCACCCCAGCAGTGTTCACCAAAATATCATTCAAATACCATTCAGCAAATCCCGGAGCCTTTGCCATTTCATCTGTCACCACTTCAGGGAAAAGTTTCAAGAATTTTTCTGCAAAAAGGTCCAAGGTTTTTTCCGTAGCATCCAAAAGCCAATCCAAGTGCGCTTTCTTCTTTGCTTCATCTTCCACCCAAGCATTCGTAGAAAGATAATTCATCACCAAATTTGCCATCAAAGCGCCAATATCATACGCCATCGGGCCAAAGAATGCAAATTCAGGATCAATTACTTTTGTGCTTTCTGCATTTACAAAAATACTGCCAGTATGAAGATCCCCATGTAACAAGGATTGTGCATTGTTCATGAAATCAAATTTTAACTTTGCAACTTCCAAGCGATAAGCTTCATCATCCACAACATTCTTTTTATGGAAATCGACCAAAAAATCTTCCATATTATTGCGAGCACCGACATTAAAAGGTTCTGTATAAACCAAAGCTTCAGTAATATCACATAATTCAGGATTGATGAAATCTTTCACCAACGCCTTCTTTTCTTGATGATCCATCACCACATCAGAAGTAAGTAGCAATGTCTTCACCATGAAATCAGAAATTTGTTCAGCAAAATGGGGGAATTGCTTCACATCCAAAAGTGCATAACGCATAATTTGATAATCAGCAAGATCTTCCATAATCATGCAGAACATTTCATTATCATATTCATAAGTCTTCGGCACTAAACCATTAGTCAATTTATATTCAATTTGCAAAATACGATTTTCAATTGCGCCACGCCCAATATCCAAAGGCCAATCATCACCCGCTGCACGAACATAAGGCAATGCTTGTTTCACAATAATGCTCTTATCGTTTTTCACATCTTTCAAGCGGAAAACCAAATTTAAGTTGCCATCGCCAATTTCTGCGCAATCAACCTCAGCATCAGGTGCAAAAAAATCTAAACGTTTTTTTACATAATCGACAACGGTTTTCGTATCAAGTTCAAAATATTTATCCATCTTAGTACCTCTTCGTCAATTAATTTTCTCGTTTGTAATAAGTCAAACTAAGTGCAAAAATCAAAACCAAACCCTTCACAATATCTTGTGAATAGTATGGGAAGTTCATCATAATCAAACCATTCAACATAATCCCCATCAAAAGCGCACCCAAAAGTGTTCCGAATGCATTTGGTTTCCCAATCCCCAACAAAGAGAAGCCAATATAAGCAGCCGCCACAGAGTCCATCAAGAAAGAATCACCAGCATTCACTTCCCCAGAACCAATACGTGCACCCAAAATCAAACCACCCGCAGCAGCGATGAAGCCAGAAAGCACATACGCCAACATACGATATTTATTGACAGGAATCCCAGACAAACGTGCAGCTTCACGGTTACCACCCACCATATAAAGATGGCGACCAAATTTTGTGAATTCCAAGAAGATGTAAATCGCAATAGCGAAAACAATCATAATAATCACTGGCACTGGAATATTTGCGACAACACCTCGCCCAATCCACAAATAAGCTTCTTGCATCAACCCTGGGGCAACCCCACCTCCCGGAATCGGCATCCAGTTATAAATCGCCGTCCCATCTTGGAAGGTAATCGAAATTCCGGTCAATACAAACATCATAGACAATGTAGTCAACATATCCGGAATGCCCACTTTGATAATCAAAAAGGAGTTCACAAAGCCAATCAAAACACCAACAATCAAAGGAACCACAATCGCTGCCCATGTAGGAAGTTCCCACATCACCATCATCTTAGCCGCAATCACCGAGGCAAACCCGGCAATTGCACCCACAGAAAGGTCAAACCCATCCACAGTCAAAGAAATTGTGATCGCCATCGCCATCATAGCCACGATGGACACAGATCGGAAAATATTGGTTACATTCTTGAAGTTCATGAAGTTTTCCAAACGGAGCGTGAAAAACAACAAAACGCCAACTGTCACCAAAATCGTTCCATACTTATACAAAAAATGGAACATGTCGAATTTTTTAGTATTACTTTTCATCGTTACCACCTGCAGAATAATATAGTAGTTCTTCTTCGTCAGTCTCAGCAGTCACAAGTTCTTTAATGATCGTGCCGTTATACATGACATAAACGCGGTCCGTGAGGCCCAAGATTTCACTAAACTCACATGTTGCATAAACAACACCTTTGCCTTGGTCCACCAAGTCCCCAATCAAGCGATAAATGTCAGCCTTAGAACCCACATCCACACCTTTGGTAGGTTCATCAAAAATAAATACCTCAGCATCAGAAATAATCCACTTACCAATCGCAACCTTTTGTTGGTTGCCACCACTCAAGTTTGAAACTAATTGTTTTTCACTTGGGGTCTTCACACCCACTTGCTTGATCGTGTCTTGTGCAACTTTGCGGATCACATTGCGTTGCATAAAACTTCGTTTGGTATATTTAGATAAAGTCGGCAATGTCATGTTTGTTTCAATGTTCTCGTGCACCAAAATACCTTCCTTGCGGCGTTCTTCTGGCACAAAAGCTAACTTACTAGAAAGTGCATGTGTCGGGGTTTTCGGGGTAATATCTTTACCACGCATATACACACCGCCATTGTGGATTGCTTCAGCACCAAACAGAAGTTTACAAAGCTCTGTTTTCCCAGCGCCAACCAAACCAACCAAGCCAACAATTTCACCTTCTTTAACATGGATGTTCACATTATTGATCCCACCCTTGCCATGTAATTCTTTGACCTCAAAAACCTTTTCTCCGATCTTTGCATTAATCTTCGGAAAAGTATTTTCAAGCTTGCGACCTAGCATCTTTTCCACAACAGATTCAATTGTCATTTCAGAGATCGGATAAGTCCCAACTAATTCACCATCTTTTAGGACAGTGACAACTTCACAAATTTCAAAAATCTCATCTAAACGATGTGAAATGAAAACAACACTAACACCATCTTTTTGCAGTTTGCGCACAATGTCAAACAGTTTTTCTGTTTCTTCAACACTCAATGGAGCGGTTGGTTCATCTAATAATAAGAATTTTGCGTTTTGAGAAACAGCTCGCCCAATCAAGACCATCTGTTTTTCTGACAAAGTCAAATCGCTAATCAAACGGTTGACATCAATGTCAAGCCCCAAGGAACTCAAAATCTTTTTTGCTTCTTTTCGAATATAGTTCCAATTGAGAAAAGCTTTTGTGTCTTTCTCAATGATATAGTCCATCATGATGTTTTCTGCAACTGAAAGATATGGAATAAGTGCTGTGTCCACTTCTTGGTACACAATGGTGATACCATTATCTTTTGCATCTTGCGGGTTACTAAATTCAACTTGTTCACCATCAATCTTGATCGTGCCAGTATCTTTAATGTACACACCCGTTAAAACTTTCATCAGTGTACTTTTCCCTGCGCCATTTGCGCCAACCAATGCATGAATCTCACCTTCTTTTACGCTGAAGTCAACATCCATCAAGGCTTTCACACCAGGGAATTCTTTGGAAATATTTTTCATTTCAAGATGGCTCATCTAATATATCTCCTTTAATCTTTTGGCAAATACCATTTGCTTTCATACAAAGCGGATAATCAAGAAACTACATGTTATGAATTTCTATAATTATCCGCCAAAAAGTTCATATGCTATCTCTGAGTTGCCGAATTGCTTCAGCAACTCAGAAGATAAATTACATAATACTATTTTTCGAGTGCTGCCATCCAAGGTTCGATGAAAGCATCTGAGGCACCCCATGCGGGATAAATGTCAGCTAAATCTGCCATGGTGACGCGTTTTTCGTCTTTAGAAGGAAGATCATCAACGTGCACGAGCACTGGTTGCATAGAGTAATAGCGAGGAATTGATTCACCAGCGATTGCCTTGAGAGCCAAGCGAATTTGAACTTGTCCAACCACACCAGGGTTCACTGCAGAGGAGGAGCGCCAAATTTCAGGATGTTCTTGCATCATGGCCAAGTCTTGGTCAGAAATGTCAACTGAGAAGAGAGGAATTGTTTCACCAGATTCGACGATTGCATTGTAGAAACCTTTTGCATATTCGTCCCAAACTGCGTAAACTGCATCGATCGGAACATCAGTTGTGTTGATAATGGTTGTCAAAGCTTCTTGTGCTTTAGGCATTGGGTTGTCAGTGCCCAAGTCAATTGTATTGATTACGCTCAAGCCGGTATAGGTGGGCAAAATGCCGCCTTCCCAAATGCGGTGACGTTTGTCGGTGGGGGGAACGTTTGCAACACGGTTGTATACAACGTTACCTTGACCATCAAGTTCTTGAACAAGTGACATTTGTGAGAGCAAGCCCATCATGAGGTCATATTGATCCAAGCTGACCAATTTACCATTGGCAACGTCTGCGGGGACATCGAAGTCGTTGTCAAACACGATTACAGGAATGCCAGCTTCAAGAGCGCGGGTCACTGCGGGCAACAATGCATCTGCCTTACCGTGAGAAATCAAAATGGCATCCATTTTATTTGTCACAGCATTGTCAATGCCTTCTGCCATCACTGTAAGATTGTTGTTGGCGTCGATCACGGTCAAGTCAATGCCGTATTTTTCAGCTTCGGCTTTTGCACCATTAATGTGCATGACCATGTGGGTACCTGTACCCCATTCCTTCACCAATGCCATTCGCAATTCACCTTGAACTGCTTCAGGAACATCGCCACCTTGCGCAAAAGCTAATGCAAAGCTTGAGGCTAAAATGACTACAGCGAGGATTACAGAAAGTAACTTCTTCATTTATAAATTCTCCTTTTAATATTTTTTGCTTTCGCAACTTAAACATGATTTGTTTGCTTAACGCATTCACAATTTAACATATTTTTAATACGTTGTCAAATTTTTGCACATTTTCTCATTTTTTATCATTCAAAAGGGCTTATTTTGAAAATTATTTTCATTTTTTACAATCTTTTTTGCAAATTATTGAAGAGCACAAGTTCCATTCTCACCTTTCCCCTCATATAAAGACAAGTCCTTCATTTAAATATATACATGATATATTTTATCTTTTTTATAGATTTTTAAACCAATGAAAAAAACTTTTTAATAAAAAAATAAAGGACGAATATCGTCCTTTATTTTCAAATTTAATAAATTTGAACCTTAAAATTTTCACTATTTTTCAAGCCGGATCAAAACACCAGTCACAGCAATTCGCCAATCATATTCTCCAGTAGTCTCATTATATCCTTGGCAAGTGATCAAACTCACCTCATCATAAGCGGAGGATTTGTAAATATCCATATTATCAGCTTTGATTCGTTCATTGCTTTGCACTTGATAAACATACTTCAAGCCATTTGCATAAATCACAAACTCATCACCCCAATGCAAAGTCTTCAAGTCTGCAAACACAGATGGTGCGCCTTGTGCATCCACCACATGTCCTGCCAACAAAGTTCTTCCAGCTTGCGTGGGGAACGCCGTCCCAGTCAAATAACCAATATCATCTTGCAACCAAGTAGCGTCCCATGTATTTTGGTACTCAGGAATTCCCACAATCCTTGCCTTCACATTTAATGCTGGAATTTCCAACACCAAATTATCAGTTTTAGAATATTGCAGATTATCTGGTTGGTTTGGCACAGTTGTAATCTTATCTTGTTCAAACCCAGTTTCCGGCAATTTGTATGGTGGTTCGATTGAAATTGATGAATTTGCCCCATAGACATCCACATCATCCAAAGGATCATAATATCGCTCATTCGATAAGCTATTGAATGGAGATTGTTGCACAGTTTCAAAATCGCCTGGCAAACTTGTCCATTCCACATTTGCTTGGTTCACAATGCCGCCACCGCTATAAAAATTCACTGTCGCATCAAAAGTAATCACAGAATCTTGATTTCCAGTTGGATCCCAATCATCATAAGCAATCGTCAAAGTACGAGTAGCTGGATCATAGGTCATTGAATCAGGAGTTTCACCACTCACATGGTTTTCCGAACCAACCACATATTCCAATGCAAGCGGAAGTGTATCAAACACATTCACATCATATGCGCTTGTTGTGCTCCTCGACTCATGGAAAATAGTCAATTTATATTGAACAGTTCCCCCTACAGGCACAATACTTCTAGACACAGTCTTTTGGATGTTCAAGAAAGGTTCAACAATCTCAACCGATTCCGCTTCATCTGTCATCGGAGTGGTCACATCATCCCAGTCTGCATTTACTTGATTATTCCGTTCTCCAGACCCGACCACTACCGACGCGTCATTCAAAACAACCGCGCGATATACAATCGTAATTGTCTGTGTTGTAGAGCTGCTATTATCATTCGTCAGAGTTCCAAAATCAAATGTCAACATTCGGCCTTGGTTCAACGCTTCTCCACTCCCAATCGGATATTCTCCCACTGTCGGAGAATTCCCGGTCGTAGTAGTAGGCTGTGCAGCCGTAGCTATATCACACAAATCCACAAACGCACCAGCCGAAGTTGTCAAATTTGCATCTGCCGTCACAGCATCTGCACCACTGCCATCTCCACACCCCAAGAATGCCAATCCTTGATCCAACACATCGGTCAACACAAAATTAGGTACGATAATATCATCACTACCCGGTGTAGAAGGAATATCAATCGTCACTTCATAAACCAAAATCGAGCCAATTGCTGCATCATTTCCTGTAGGATTAATCGTAGTTGCAGCAGGTTCACTGATTGATAGCAAATGCTTTTCCATACCTTGAATCAAAATATCTTGATCTGTATCTGTTGCAGATTGAGGCGGGCTGCCAGGAGTGGTGTTATTATTACCATCATCCTCAACTGTGACCGTATTATCAACAAAATCAACACTCGTCACATCATCCACCTTCACCGCAAATGTCACCGTATGCACATCCGTCGGATGCGCAGCCAATGCGCCAATCGTCCACTCACAAGTTTCACCAGCGGCACCCACAGCATCACACACCCATCCATCATCAGTAGTAACACCAGGATCATTAAACCAAGTCGTTCCAGCTGGCACCGTTTCAGTCAACACAACACCAGTCGCATTCTGCCCACCCGTGTTTCTATAAGTGATCGTATATACTAAAGTATCACCCAAAGTGGTCGTATCTTTATTATTAGTCTTTGTAATCGATAATGAGGGTTCACCAACCGCTTCCAAATCAGAAGTATCTTTATTATTACCCGGTTTAGGTTCAGGTCCACCACTGTTTTCATCCATATACACAGTTGCCACATTGTTAATCTCAGTCACACCTGCGGGCAATGGATCATCAATCGTCACCACAAAATACCACACACCTCGATCCGTCGGATCGCCAGTACCAGCATCAGTTGCCCCCGCTTCAGCCAAAAGACCTGCGCCTGCAGCTGTCACAGGCACCGCTTCATATTCACCCGTAGTAGAGTTCAATGTCCACGACGAACCTGTCACAACACTATTAGTCGTATCTGTTAAAGCTGCATCATAAGTCGTATTAGCCGGCAAATCTTCACTCAAAGAGAATTTTGTTGGCACATTTCCCGTATTTTGGAATCGAATCCCATAATAAATCTTTGCATTGGGTTCTAAAGTTGAATTTGTCCCAGTAATCTCAAAGGTCGCATCATACTTATCCACCACAAGCTCGCCATTTTCCACAGTCACAAAGTTATCTGTCGATTCTGAATACGTCTTTTCGCCCGGTACAACCCCATCTTTATTGGTCCAATCCACTTTTGCCGTATTTTTCAAAACATCACCCGGCAATGGCACATTGTCCACAAACGGCGTCACACCAATTGCAGAAGCATTTTGATCAATCACAGCTTGATAAATAATCTCATACCAAACATCATCATTCACATCAAATCGTTGTCCAGCTTCAGCAGTCAAAGTAATCGTTGGCGCCGTATAATCCAAAATCCAACCACTCCCAACCGAGCCGACTGAGGTTCGCACTTCACTTCCTGAGCTAGTATCCACTCTCTCTGCACGCAAAGACAGTTCATTCAATGTCAAACCAGCAGGAATCGTATCAGAAATCACACTGTCCCAAGCCACTGAACTATAAGTACGTGTCGTGCCATCAGCTTCATAATATGGATTCGTAATCTTAAGCGTATACCCAATTGTCGCACCAATACAATTATTATAAGACGTACCACTTGCATCATTCAAATCAACACAATTGCTTGAAACCAAAGCATTCGTCTTTTCAATATCAAGATCCGGTTCAATAATAGTTGAAGAAATATCATTTGAATCATATGTATTTCCAGAAACAATTAATTCAAAATCATTTTCTTTCACTGCACCAATTGTATTTGTTGAATCCGTATTCAAAACAACCGCATTAAACCGCACAATGATTGTTTCATCCGCCGTGGTCGTGCCACTAGCAGGTTCATCATTATTTTGAAGATCACCAATAAAAACAGACACTTGTTGTCCTGTTGCGGCGCTTCCAGTCACTGTTACAAAAGAAGTACCATTGACATCCGTAGAATCTAAAACAGCAAATCCCGGATTCACTAATCCGATTCCATTTGCACTAGCTAGATCACCATCAATCGTCATAGCTAGGTCAGAATCAATCGAAAGTGTCGTAGAGTCCGTGATATAGTCTAAACCTGCTGGGATCACGTCCTGAACAGTTGTATTAACTGATGTGCCTTGAGGAATTGTAAATGCCAATTGATAAGTAACAATTTCACCAATCGATAAATCCCCATCCCCTGATTCAGAATCAGAAGTAGCATAGACTGATTTAGTTAGCACAGGGCTATCTACCGTCACAACACCAGTAGTAACAGAACTATCTGCAGAATAACTTCTTTCTCTATCAACTCCAGCTGTACCAGAATCATAATCTCGATTTGTATTCTCTCCATCCATACTTGTCCAATTAACCGTCGCAGTATTAGGATAAGTAAATTCAGGATTAACACAGTAAGATACAGTCCCATCTAAAGAGATTGTGATAGTTCTCGTTGTATCATATAAGAAATCAAAACTAGAGCCATCAGTAGTTTTTAATGTCCATCCAGCAGCGTTTGAACCCACAAGCTCAAATAAAGATTTATCAACAATCCCTGCTGAGTCCACCACATCAAAAGCAGCTGCAATTGTGCTTGCATCTGTCTCATCGATCACAATCACAGATTCTCCAGTTGTACATGCTGGAATTGGATCTGAGAAAGTCACATCATAGGCATCCGTATTATTACTATTGCTTTCATGATTAATCACAATTGAATAAGAAATAGCAGTCCCTGCTTGTGCAGTTGTTGGTGTCACAGTTTTATTTATGAGTAAATTGGGCTCAACAATTCGCACATTGGGCGCATATTTAATATCAGAGCTTTCAGATGTGCCGTCTGCCAAATCCCAAGTCATTACAATTGAATTATTTCGATATCTATTACGAATATTACCTGATATGTCTGTCACCATTACGGTATATTCAAACACAAATTTTTCATCAACATCATTGTCATTATTAAGATTTGTGATTCTGCCAAAATTCCAAGTTAAAGTTCGTCCACTGTTTGTCACAACAGTTGAAGGCAAGCTAATATCCACAATATTAGATGGATCTGAATCATCCACAATCACACCGGTACCAAGCGCAACATTATTTGAATCAAACAAACCAAATGAACTTGGGTCCAAACTCACAAACACCAATCCATTATCCAAAGTATCTCTCAATACCATATTATCTGAACTGGATTCAGGTATGGTCACTTCCACTCGATAAGTTATAAATTCACCAATCGTTGCTTCATTTCCTGTATTTGTAGTATTTGTTGGAGTACTTTCAATTTCAGTAGAAACAATTGTTTTACTGATGGTTGGTTCTCTTAAAGTGGTGCTATCTTCATCATCTTCAGGTTCTTCCACGTAGTTTTCACCACCTTCTTCACCTGAATAATTCACAATCTTTCCATTATTTACAAGTTCTGTGCCTGCTGGCAATGCTGGGTCAATCATCAAATCGTATGTAACCACAATAACATTAGTACCACTTGTAGCATCATGTCCCTGACATGCCCCACCTTCTCCATAAAGAGCATCAGTAGAGGCTAATTGCCCAGGATCTAAAAGCTCAATACCTTGATCAAATAGATCTGTATCAGTGAAACTTGCCCCTTGTGGATTTACCATACTATTCAAACTTACACCATCACCACGTGTGACTTGTAAATTAATCCCCCCAGGAGGAATAATTAATCCATCAGGTTTATCATCTTGGAGAAGAATGTCAAAAGCACCATTCACACCAGACCCAACATTTTGAATCAAGATCGCAAAACGAATTGTGTCTCCTCCATCCAAATTGCCAAAACTACTCTCAATTGCAGAATTATCACTCCCTAAGAAATCAGAAGAAATTACAAATGAGCCATTTGTTCCTTCATCATACCAAGGCACACCAGTGCTTCCTGGGGGATAAAATGCCAATGGATCACTTGGTTGTGTGATTGCTGTTGCATTTGAAGAATTAGTAGATATGATTGTTTTTGTACCAACCAACACTGGTTCAGTTAAAACCAAATCAGCATTCACCACAGCTTCCGGATTATAAGTTGTAGAGTTAGAATCTTTCTGCAAAACACTGTTTCTTAATTTCATTTGATCTGCAAATTTCTCAGAGGTCACCCGTACACTAAACACAATGTCAATTGTGCGTTCCAGATTATCAACCGCATCATAATTACCAAAATCAAACTTTACTGTATTTTCATGATCTTTATCCGAAACCGATAAAACAGGAGTATTTGATGCAGAATAATCAACACTATGGTTTGGTCCATACGTCCAAGTTCCACCTGTTGCAAACAAATCATTGATATTCGCAGAATAATTCCAAGCACCAAGTCCAACTGAGATCCCCGTAACATCCGGATCATCCGCATGGAAGATCGGCAATGGTAAATAATCGGTAAAACTCAAATCATAGAAGTCCCCTGTTGGTACTGTATAAGTCAAACGATAAAGTACTACATCATTTGCAGAGATATCCACATCAGAACATGCCGCATAAGTGCTTGCATTACATAAACTATCCTTATAACCAACAATTGTCTTACTCGTGGAACCATAAGGCACTTCATTGGTTGCACTTGCAGAATCTGTAACAGGGACACCAGAAAGAACAGAACATGGACCGGTTAAACAGCTATCACTATCCAATAGATATGAATTTATATCTGCACTATTGGTAAATTCATCTCCCATTTTAATTTGTTCTTGAGAAAATGAATCTGTATAGTGATCTTGAACTTCCGCATAAAAAGTCAAACTACCCGTCGTATTATCACGATAAATATGCGGATCAGTGATTTGCACATCACCGCCCAAGAATTGAGAAGCAAAAACTTTCTCATCATCATTTCCATCAGAAGGAGTAGGATCAATAGTTTGATCATAAATTTCATCAGAAACATGGAAAATAATTGAAGTTGTACCATTATTTAAGCCACTTACACTATCACAATATGGATCTGTACTCAAAGCACCAGAATAATTACAAGTCCAATCAATATTACCTGCGCTCATCGGATAAACTTCAGTGCCTGAATTTCGATTTAATGTAAAAGTTGGAACTTGTCCTAATCCCGCATTTTCATAATATCTCACCCCATCTGGCAGCAAATCGTTAATCACAACTTCACCAATTGCATAATAGTCTGATAGCTCAAATGAAACTGTATATCTTAAAATATCGCCCGGAGCAGTTGCACTTGAAGAACCTTCCGTTATGTCATAAACACCCTTTGACATAGTGATAATTTCACCTTCAGTGGTCACACTTCCATCACCCGGCAAAAGCGCCTGATCCACCAAATTAACCGGATCAGCAGGGTTAAGTGGATCACTCAAAGGATACCAAATCCCAGAAGTAAGGGAAGCAACATTATTGACAGTTAAATTTGTTGTAGAAGCAGAATTAGCATCAAATTCAGGAATATAATAATCAAACGTAATATTAATATCCCCCGAAAAAGTAGTGGAATCAGAAAAATCAAACACCAATTGTGAATTACTTTTAGCACCATTATCTGGAAGAACTACTCCCGTACCTAATGTTATAGGAGCCGTTCCATCTGTGGTGTCATCATCATAATAAATTCCATCCAAAGCGCTTAAAGCACTTGCCGGGCTAACACTAATATTCCCTAAAAAGACAATATTATAAGGAAGATCATCAACGATTGTAAACCCTGTAAATTCCTGCCCTTGAGCAGTTTGAACTTGAATTGAATATTGAGCTGGGTAATTGCTCCCGGAAGCAGTATCTGCATCTGTTGAAGATTTACTCAAAGAAATCAATGTAGGATTTACACTCTCACTTGGCCAAGTTAAAACATCAGAACTGTTAGTTACAATTGTGGTATCTTTTGGTGTTGTACAACAAAAATCGATCATTGCTGTCGCACCATATTCATAACCACCCCGACCTCTAATTAACTGAGGAGTTGTTAAATCAGCTTCAGCATCCAAATGCAATGGCACTGAAATAGAAATCGCAGGTTGAGAGGCAGTCACAGATCCAAATGGCAATCGAATTGAGAGCAAATCATCCCCTGAAGCACCGCACACTTGCGTAAAATAACCATCCTCATCAATCGCCCAAGGATGATTCACACAACCAATTCCCGAAACATCATCAGGGAAAGTATTCACAACCACATCAAGATCTTCAATATTATAGGAAGCTGAATAACCACCTGAAGGAGGGCTGATTGCATTTATACCATCCCCTCTCGGGATTACTAGATCAACAAAAGGACCATACCCTGTCGTACCATGATTGAGATTATCACCTTCATTTTCAAACTGAACTTGAAGGCTAAAATCACTCCCCAAAAAAACATCACTTGGTGAAGAAAGTGTAATTAGATTGATTGGCATCACAAGTTCAAAGGCCGATTTAACCCCCACTTCAGACAAGAACAATCGATTATCAATCGTTCTATCTATAAAATTTTCAGTTTTTGTTTCAAAAAAAGGAAGAGAAGAACCTTCTGCATTAATCATCCCCATATTCAAAATTAAAACAAATAAAACAATTATAATGAGCTTATTTTTAATTCTTGCCATGTTAGATACCTTCAATTAAACTTCTATGGTTTTTTTACGAAAATGTAAAATGTATTTACTAAGAACAATTAAAATTATATTAGTAATTTATTATATTTTCCCTATTTATAAATATTACATTAAGATTTCAAAAATCGCTAGGTCAAGCAAACTATTATTAATAAATCCTTACAGTTTTTAATAATTCATTAAGTTCCCCCAACAATAGCGGTTATTCTATTTGCCAATCAATGGCAGCTTTTTTATTTTTTTCCAAAAATTCATTTGTCTTAGAAAAATGACGGCATCCAAAAAAACCTCGATAAGCAGATAGCGGACTCGGATGTGGAGCCTTCAAAATCAAATGATTCGGATTCGTAATCATAGTCGCTTTTGATTGTGCAAAACTTCCCCACAACAAAAAAACCATCGGATCCTCTCGCTCATTCATTAAATTAATCACTTGGTCGGTGAATATTTCCCAACCTCTTCCCCGATGAGAACCAGCTTGGCCCGCCCGCACAGTCAAAATTGCATTTAGCAGCAGTACACCTTGATCTGCCCATTTTTTCAAATAGCCATGATTCGGAATAGTACACCCCAAATCACTCTCTAATTCCTTATAAATATTCTCCAAAGAAGGTGGCACTTTAATCCCATGTTGTACAGAAAAACATAATCCATGTGCCTGTTTATACCCATGATACGGATCCTGTCCAATAATCACCACTTTAGTATCAGCATATCCAGTAAAATGAAACGCATTATAAATGGAATGCATTTCAGGATAAACAGTCGTTGATCGATATTCTTGGATCAAAAATTCGCGTAAATTTTGATAATAGTCTTTCTCAAACTCACCATCTAAAACGTTTTTCCAATCATTTTCAAACTTTACTGCCATATCTGCTCATTTCATTGCTTTTATCGCTAATGCAACAGCACCCAACAATCCCGCATTGTCCCCCAACCCAGGGGGAACGATATAGTTATCAATCTTCCCCAACAAATTCTCATGTACCACATATCCATTAAGCACATTTGCTAATTTTTCACGAATCATCGGGAACAACTGCATCTGATGCATCACACCTCCACCTAAGATAATTCTTTGTGGTGACAAGCTCAATACAAAACTTGCCAATCCCTCTGCAATATACGCCGCTTCTTCGTTCCACGCCTCATGATCTACTGGCAATGTTTCTGCTGCTTGCCCCCATCTCACTTTCATTCCCGGGCCTGCCGCCAATCCTTCAAAACAATGTTTATGATATGGGCACACGCCCTCAAAAGAATTGTCTAATTCAGCAGGAAAAATCCGAATATGCCCTAATTCAGGATGTAGCATACCATGTAGCAATTCTCCGTTCACCATCACACCGCCTCCCAAACCAGTGCCAATCGTTATATAAATGAAGGTATCCACATCTTGAGCAGAACCCCACACATGTTCCCCTAAAGCCGCCGCATTCACATCGGTATCAAATGTCACTGGCATTCCCAATGCACGTTCAATCGCACCTTTAAAATCGGTATCTTTCCATCCTGGTTTTGGAGTGCTGGTAATATATCCAAATTTTTCAGAGGCTGGATTCAAGTCTACAGGCCCAAATGTTCCTATCCCAATCTGGTCAAAATCATACTTATTTTTCATTTCTTTGAAAAATGTAATCGAAGCCGATATCGTTTCATCTGGTGTAGTTGTTGGAATAGAGCTTCGCTCTAAAACTTTCCCCTCAGCTGTTCCAATCCCCAACAAAAATTTAGTACCACCTGCTTCAATTGCACCGTAAGTTTTCATCAAATTTTCTCCTTTTAGTATCGATTCCTTTTTCATTATAATACATTACAATCAAATCATAAAATCTATAAAATTCTCCACAATCGAATGATGATTTTATTATTTTTAAATATAAATCTGTATTAATATCTAATTTATATCTTAATCTTATTTTTTTATACAGTATTATATTTAAGAGTTGTTTTTCATAAAAAATTCAATCTATTTTAAGTTGTCACCTCGCTTTTTTTTTGATATGATTGAATCAATCACATAAAAAACAAAAAGCGGAGTATCTAAATGAAAATTATTTCAGTTGCAAATCAAAAAGGTGGCGTAGGAAAAACCACCCTCTCAATTAATTTTGCTGTTGCATTTGCCCTCATGCTCGCTCATGAAGCCAATCAAAAACAAAAACTCGGGCGCGTCCTCGTTGTAGACATGGATCCTCAAGTACATGCCTCTGCCACATTTGCCGGCGGTGTTTTTGATCGCACCATGCCCAGTAGTGATACCCCTACCCTTGGCGAACTTCTTATGGATATGACCGACGAACCTGTTATGTCCGTCATTCGCAAATCCCGCTTACCTCTTTCCGGTCGCGGCAACCTTGACTACATCCCCACTCGCAAATCCTCTATGAAACAAGCAGAAATGTTCCTTCGTACAGAAGTAGATGGGAGTTACCAACTCCTAGAACTCCTTAACACCCTTGCCGATGTTTACGAATATGTCTTTATCGACACTCCCCCAAACCTTGGCTCCATGACAGCTGCCGCGCTTTATGCCGCCCATCACGTTCTCATCCCCACTCAACTGGAAGCATTTTCCTTAGATGGAGTCTATGACGTCTTTGACACCATTGATAAAATTAGCAAACGCACCAATCCAAAATTAAAAATCTCCGGTATCCAACCCACCATGTGCAACTTTATTCGTAAAGAACAAAAAGATATCTATGAAAATATCAAAGATCAATTTGGTGAGCTCCTTCTTCCTCCGATTTCATCTCGAGCAGAAGTAACAGAAGCCAACACAGACGGTCTTGATATCTTCTCTTACCGTCCTGCTAGAAAAACACAAGAACTCGCCTCTTCCTCAATTGCTACGCAAGAATTCGCCAAAGCAGCCAATGAGTTCCGTCGTCGTGTAGATGCAAAATAATTAACAAACAAAGGTTGGGATCATGCCAAAAAGAGTAGAAAGAGATTATTCCGTCGGCCGAGTAGACAACACCCAAGCAGATGGATTTTTCACCAATGCCCCAGCGCCACGTCGCGCCACTAGTCGCGTGGTGTCTGTCAGTCTGTCACAAGTCATGCCAGACCGTTATCAACCTCGCCCCATCCTCCCCCTTGAATTAAAAAACCAATTCTACGCCTATTTCGATGAGAATCTAGCCCAAAATTTACCCAAAGATAAACCACCCCTCAGCATCTATCAAGCAGCGGCTGAATGGCTCAAAATGAGCAAATCTAATCAAGCCGTAGCAGAACGAGTCAAGCGCCTTCTTTCTTTAGGAGATACCGTTGAACAGGTCGGCCAGATAAAACCTGCCACTGGCAAATGGTCCCAAAATTCCAAAGGTGAAGCTATCTTTGCCCTTGAATCTGGGGAACGCCGTATGTGGTCCCTTGCCTTATCTTATATAGAAGAAGGTAACGACCCTAATGCAGATGGCGCCGAAGAGCCAAAAATCGAAGTGCTTGAGGTCAAAAAAACCTCTCGCGAACGCCAAGTTGTAGAAAACAGACATGCCGAAACTCCCACAGCCGTAGCGCGTGCCCGCGAAGTTGCCTCACTTGTTTTAGAAAAACAAGAAATCCATCCCAATCCCAACAGCGCTGACGATTACGAATATTTCCGTCAAGTCACCGAGATCAAACGTCTCCCTTCTGGTTTCTGGGATAGCATTGAAAAGATCATGGGCATTAGCGATTTCCAAATGCGCCGGCTCCTTCGTGTGCTTCAATTACCCACCCCTCTTCTTGAAAAAGCCGATATGTATAACTTACCAGAACGTGTCCTTCGAGAAATCATTCAAGCCTCCCCTAACTCATGGGATGCCCTTATCAATGCTGCTGTACTCAAAAATCTCACCGCAGAAGACATTGAAGCCAGTGTTCAAACAGAAGCAGAGAAAAAAGACGTGCCCAAAAAAGCACCTCGCAAAGTCACCGCATCAGAGAAAGCTGCTCGCAAAAGTGTAGGTTTCATCTCCTCTCTCAAAAATTTAGAACGTTCAGAGATCAAACAAGTGGTTGCCGAGATATCCTTTAAAATGAAGTACGATGATGAACGTCTTTATGAAGCTGCTGAGATTATTGAAGACCTTGCCAAACGAATCCGCACAGAAGCAGAACAAATTCGGCAAGACAAAGCATATGAATAAATAACCAAGAGAGAAGAGCTTCTTCTCTCTTTTTGATTGGATCAGATATGAAAAAACTAATCTCTATCACAGCTTATATATTCATCTTATTCACAATAATATTCTCAACCCATGTTAAAGCCCAAACCCCCACCCCATCGACCCATTGGCAGCCTACTCCCGGCCTTTCTTGGCAAATCCAATTTACTGGATCTTCAGAATTGCTCACAGAATCTTATTACGACGTTATCGAAATTGATTTAGATCAAACTGAGACCGATCAAATTCCCAATTTAGTGGAATACTATCATCAAAAAGGAACCAAAGTACTCTGTTACATCAGTGTTGGTTCTTATGAAGAATGGCGAGTTGATGCCGATCAATTTCCTTCAGAACTTATCGGCAATCCCTATGATGGCTGGCCCGGAGAAAATTGGCTAGACATTCGTCAAATCGATCAACTTACCTCCATTATAGAAGCGCGTTTTGACAAATGTGCCCAGCTAGGCTTTGATGGCATCGAAGCAGATAATATCCAAATCGCAGACAATCAACCCGGCTTTCCCATCACCCCCCAAGATGAAATAATCTATGCGCAGTGGATTGCACAACTCGCCCATCAACGTGGATTAGCCATTGGACAAAAGAATGCCCCCCATCTTGTACCTGAGCTTGTAAACTATTTTGATTTTGCAGTTGTCGAATCATCATTTTATTATCAAGAAACCGAGGCTTACCTCCCCTATATCACAGCCAACAAACCCGTTTTTGCCATTGAATATACAGACAATTGGCACCGCAACACTTCCTTTTGCGAACTATCTCTTTCTCTTCAATTTAGTACCATTCTAAAACACAGAAACTTAGATCAATGGGTACAACCTTGTCATTAATTTTTCTCAACTTGTCATCACCTTCCATATAATATATAATCGGAGATATTTTGTAAGATATCTTGTTTTTATTCTTATTATCGATTTATAAAAGGAGCAAATCTATGTCAACACTCACTTGGGACCAAAGGAAACAATCCAACTTCCGCAAATCCTTTTTTGCAATTGAAACTGCCTTTTATTTTCTTCAAGGCGTATATCTCACTAGTTTAATCGTCCTCACTGACTATCAAATGGCGGTTCTCTTCGGACTCGACTACGGTAAAATTACCACCATTATTTTTATCATTGGCATTCCTACTTACCTCAAAATGATCACCGCACTCCTCTCAGATCGTGTTTCCATCGGCAAATTCGGCAAACGCAAACCCTACCTCGTCATTGGTGCCATCTTTTTTGCTGTTTCATTTGGACTGCTCTATTTTTTTGACAACTACTCCATCTATTACATCATCGTGCTCTTGCTTGCCTATATTGGTTTTATGTTCGTAGACGGCACAGCAGATGCCCTCACCGTTGATCTCACCCCCATAAACGAAGCCTCTCGTATGCAAGGTTTCGCCCAAGCAGGCAAATACGCCGGCACCGCCCTTGCCTATATTCTTGGCTCCCGCTTAGCACCCGCCATCGGATGGAACAACTTCACCCTCCTGATTGGTGTCATCGCTGTTGCCCAAGCATTAGTACCGCTCCTTTTCAAAGAGATCGAATCGCCAAAAGAAGCCAAAAAGAAGAACCCCGGCCTCCTTGATTCCATCAAATTGAGTTTCGGAAACTGGCCTGCTATTCAAGGTCTCATTTTTGCATTTGTATTCATGAGTAGCATCGGTATCACCTCAGTCATGGGACCGCTCATGCTTAACAAAGTTGGCCTGCAAGTCTATGGAGATTCCCGCCTTATCGGATACATCGTCCTATCTATTTCCACTGCCACCATCGGCACGCTCATTCGTCGTTGGGGAGGTTTCACCAACCGCAACGTTTTTATCAGTTTTGCTATCATCTGGTTGCTCTTCACCCCTTGGCTGCTAGTCATGCAAAACTGGGAAAATGTCGCCCTAATCTATATCGCTCAAATTTGTATGGGTATTGCCCGAGGGATCACCATCGTAGTCACCTATGCCCTTATTATGCCCCTCTGTAACTCCACTGTCGAAGGATTTATGTTTGCCACCTTCACCAGCCTCATGAACATTGGTCGTGGCTTAGCTTCCAAAACTGTCGCATTTTTCGGAGAAACTGTCGGCATTGGTATGGTACCCGCCATATTTGTCGTTCTCCCCATTATGGCAATTGGTCTCTTTATGGTTCCTGGCATCAATCGCGGAATTGCCCAGATTAAAAAAAGTCAAATTGAACCTGTCGAAACCGCCGAAGCATAACTTTCACAAAAACACAAAAGAGCCTTCAACTTTAATGACGAAGGCTCTTTTTCTTTAAAACAAAATCCCTCAAGCAAGCCTAAGGGATTCTATTGTATCTCCTAGTGGTTCTTCTAGAACGATACTCTTCCTCTTCTGTGTTTATAAGGCCACAATCGCTATCAAATATTTTGACAGGATTGACAATTATTTTCTTAAATAGTGTTCTTACTTCTCAATAAAGACGGAGTAATTTCCATAAAACTTACCTAAAATTAATCTTTTTTGTTAAACAAAAAGAAGTGATCGGCTAAAATCACTTCTTTTAATAAATTTTTATTACTTTCAGATTCGTACAGGCTGACCTTCCAAAATGCTTCGATAAGCAGCATCTGCGATTTCAAACGCTTTCATGCCATCAAACCCGCTCACTTTCGGGTCTCGATCTTCACGGATAGATTTTAAGAAATCTTCCACCATTGCCCCGTTAGAGTCTGACCCACACGGATGTAATCGCATCGGTTGTGCACATCCTCCATGCACATCCAAATTAGCCTTGAATGCATCCACATCCACTACTCCTTTTTCCCCCACAATTTCAATTCGCAATCCCCCCCATGTGTTATAACGAACAGGACGGCTCCATGAACAATCGATTGAAGCCATCGTACCATTCTCAAATTGTAACATCAGCAATCCCCCCGTCTCCACATCCACCGTTTCAGCCTGAATAATCTGATTTGCCTGTGCATACACTTCTGTCACTTCACTCCCTAAATACCAACGGTAAATATCCGCTAAATGTACTGTATGATCCAAAACAGCTCCACCCCCAGCCAATTGTTTATCCACAAACCAATTCCGATGATGGCTCGGCACTTGCCCCTGATTTTCACCAACCATCGCCAAAATTTTTCCCAAGCCATCTTGGTCAAGCATTTTCTTCACTTCATTTAAAGAAGCATCATAGCGCATTGGAAAAGCTGTCATCAATCGCACATCATTTTTCTCACAAACATCCAACATTGCCCGGCAATCTTCCATATCCACCGCCAATGGCTTTTCAGATAGCACATTCGCCCCAGCGCTAGCCGCCATCTCCACCAAAGCACGATGCCGATTATTTTCAGAGCAAACCACCACCCCATCCGGACTTTCTTTTAATAAAGCATCATACGAATCAAACAGCCGCACCCCATAACGATCTGCAAATAGTTTTCCACGTCCCAAATTATCATCTGCAATTCCCAGAAATTCCACATCTGGTCGATGTATCAAATAAGGAATATAAAACTCAGCATGCAAATGTGCAAAACTCATCATCCCAATCTTCATTTCAACACCTCCTCAACCGCCATCACATCCACAGCTTTGCCAGTCAAAGCAGATTCAATCGCCGCCCGTGCAATTTGCACCGCTGCCAACGCATCCACAGCGTCCACACGCACAGTAGCATCACTTTCCAAATTTGCCAAAAACTCCTTCAGCTGGCTAGTATACGGACTTTCCAACAAAGGAGAACCCGGCAACCCCACCTCACCACTCCCACCTTCTGTCTGGTGCATCAACACCTGCAAAGGAGCCTTTTCTTGAGAATCCCATTCAATAATGCCAGCATCACCTGCAATTTCAAAAGAAGTTCGGAAGCGTGGTTTTGGTTGCGCCCAAGAGCCTGTGATATGAGAAATAGCACCATTTTTATGCGTCAAAATCACCATCGCATGGTCAAAATTCACCTCTTCACCGCTTGTCACCAAAGATTTCGCATATACTTTTATCACATCACCTGCCATCCAGCGCGCCAAGTCAAAATCATGAATCATCAAATCTTGCAACATCCCCCCCGAACGTTCCAAATCCACATACCAATTATCACTTGCATTATGCGGTTGAAAACTCTCTCGTCGAAAACGCGTCACCGCCACCTTGCCAACTTCACCCGCCGCCACATTCGCTTTTGCCGCCACATATTCAGGGAAATAGCGTGTCACATGCGCCACAAACAGCTTTACTCCCGCATCTTCACACGCTCGAATCATCGTCACACACTCATCCACCGTCAATCCCAATGGTTTCTCACACACAATGTCTTTGCCTGCCGCCGCGGCTTTCAACACCATATCTTTATGCAAATGCGTTGGCGTACAAATATCCACCACATCCACAGCCGCAATCAAAGCATCCAAACTCTCGCAAGCCTCAATCGAATATTTCTCCGCAAATTGTTTTGCATTTTCAAAATGCCCAGAGCTGCAATGCGAAAGTTTTGCATCCGTTTCCAACCAAGAAGCCGCATGCGTTTCACCCATCACACCAGTGCCCACAATTCCAATTTTTTTCATACAATTTCTTCCTTTTAGTCCCATCCAAATAAACAAATTGGGCAATCAGTTGCCATCACCCAATTTATCAAATCCTATTTCACAGCCCCAGCTGTAATGTTATTGATCAAGTTCTTAGAGAAAATCAAATACAAGATCAACACCGGCACCATCGCCAACGAAAGCGAAGAAAGCACCGCATTCCAATCAATCACAAACTGACCCAAAAACACCTGTGCCCCCAATGTAATCGTCTTGGTTGCCTCACTCGGTGCCAAAATTAACGGGAACCACAAATCGTTCCAAATCGGAATCATCGTAAAGATCGCCACCGTCGCCAAAGCAGGGCGCACCATCGGCAACACCATCCAGAAAATCCGATATTCACTCGCCCCATCCACACGCATCGCATCTTTCAGGTCTTGCGGCACCGTCTGCATAAACTGCGACATCACAAAGATCGTTTGCGGCAACCCCATCGCCGTATAAACCAAAATCAACGCCCACAATGTATTAATCAAATGCAAGCTCACCACCAACCTTAAGATGGAAACTGTCCCCAAGCGAATCGGAATCATAATCCCAATCGCCAAATAGAAGCTCATCAATGCATTCCCCTTGAACTTATACTCTGCCAATGCCCAAGATGCAGCCGCACCTAACAACAGCACCAAGAACATCGCTCCCACCACCACAATTACGCTGTTCAAAAAATAGAGGTCAAAGCGAGCCCGTTGGAACAAAGTTTGATAGCCTTTTAATGAAAAAGTTTCAACTGTCGGAAAAGTATAAGGAGATTTAAAGATTGCCTTTCGATCTTTAAAACTATTCACCAGGATCAAGACAATCGGAAACAAAGCAATAAACGTGTAGATCAGCAAAGGAATATGCGTCAAAAAAGTACCAAGTCGATTATGTTTTGAAGTTGTCATCGTTCGCTCCTATAAGTCATAAACGGTCACACGACGTTGCCATGCGAACGTATAAATCAAAACGCCAACCAAAATGATGAAGAACATCATCGTTGCCACCGTAGCCCCCAACATAGGATCACCTAATTGCAATTGTTGTCCAAAGAAAGTGCGATAGAACAAAGTACCCATCAAGTCTGTTGAGAAATTTGGAGAAGCCAACGCCCCTTCAATTACATACACCAAGTCAAACGCATTGAAGTTCCCCACAAAAGTCAACACAGAAACCATTCCAATCGTTGGCATAATAATTGGGAACTTGATCTTCCAAAATATCTCCCAGTTATTCGCCCCATCCACATGCGCCGCTTCAATCAACTCATCCGGAATCCCAATCAAAGAAGCATAGATCAACATCATAGGAATCCCAATAAATTGCCACACAGAAATCAACCCAATCGCAACCAAAGCAGGTCCTTCCAAACCCAACCATGGTTTAAACAACTGACCCAAATGTGCAAATTCCAAAACACCTTTTGCCACGCCCCATAAAGGGCTCAACATCAATTGCCACACAAACCCTACAATCACAAATGACAACATAGTTGGCATAAAGAATATCGTACGGTAAATATTGCGTCCTTTGATATGTTTCATAGAAACCAGAGCCGCCAAAGCCAACCCCATCGGATTTTGCACACACATATGAATCACAAAAAAGATAAAATTATTCTTCAAAGCCCCCCAAAAACGAGGATACCAGTTTGGATCAGTGAATAACTTTAAATAATTTTGAATCCCATTAAAAACCTCTGTTCCATCCGGTAAAGTTGTGAACAAGCTCAAACGCAATGAGTCACCCAGTGGATACACCATAAATAATGTATAGATGATCACTGCCGGCGCAAGGAACACAATTATATGAAATGGGAATTTCTTTTTTCCGTGTTGAATGGTTATATCTGTTGTCATAGGTACCTCTATTTATCAGTTTATGAATTTAACAGGCAAAGAATTACGGCAATAATGATAGAAACAACTGCATCAATTCTTTAACTACAAAATAAAACAGAAATTGAGAAAGAAGGGGCAAAAATTTTGCCCCTTCTACTTGCATCAAATCAAACCACTATTGTTGTGGTGCATACCATGATTCAAGCCCAGCTTGAACTTCTGCTGCTGCATCTTCTGGGGTCATTGTGAGGTTCATCACTGCTGCACTCAAGTTCCAAAGTTGGTTTTCGAGGTTTGGTTCACCACGAGAAAGAATTTGGTAAGAGTTGCGGATGGTGGATTCACATTGACCGCGCCAGCTGAGGAATTCTGCTGCCACTGGATCGGTAACTTCCACTGCATGGTTAGAAAGTGTGAAGAAGCCTGTCACATTGTTGGTATAAATGTCAGCAAATTCTGCTGTAGTCATCCATTCCAAGAAGGTCTTTGCAGCTTCCATGTTAGGAGAAGCAGCATTCAAACCCAATGCAATGTCGGTGTGGTCACTGATATAGCATGTGTCTCCTTCGTTCCAAACGTAAGGTTTGAAAGCACCCATTTCAAAGTCAATGTTCGGGCTGAACACACCAATTTCCCATGAACCAGTTGGATAAATTGGGGCTAAACCAAGCATGAACATGTTTTGGCTATCAGGATAGGTTTGTGCTTCATAGCCTGGTGCCAAGTAAGGAGCCCAGTCTGCCAATTCTGCAAAAGTATCCACATATTGTTGATCTGTGAATTTTTCTGTACCATTGATCAAGCCCATGCGGCCTTCCTCACCCTTCCAAAGGTTCGGGCCAATGTTTTGGAAGCCCATTGTGGCGGGATCCCAAAGGTCGTTGGTGCCCATTGCCAAAGCAGCTATATAATCGCCACTTGCTTGAATAGCATCCAAAACTGCATAGAATTCATCACGTGTTTGGGGGACTTCCAAACCCAATTCTGCGAAAGCATCTTTGTTATACATGAAACCATGAATAACGGAAGCCATCGGCACAGCGAAGACTGCAGAGCCATCATCTGTGATCCATGCAGATTTTGCAGCGTCACCAAAGTTTTCCATACCAGGAAGGGCGGTCAAGTCTGCCAAATAACCAGCATTGAAGAGGTCCAAAGAGTTATCAAAGGGGCGAGCTGTAATCAAGTCACCAGCGGTGCCGCCTTCAAGCTTTGCACTCAAAATGCCGTTATATTCTGCGGGGGGAGATGGAGCAAAAATAACTTCAATGTCAGGATAGTGAGCATTGAAAGCAGGAATGATCACATCGTTCCAAAGAGCCAAATCATCATTTCGCCAAGATTCGATTGTGATAGTTGTGCCGCCTTCTGCTGCAACAGGTTGTGAACTAACAGCCACAAAAGCCATTGCAAGGACGAAAAGCACAGTGATCATTGTTACTAATTTTTTCATCTTTTCTTTCTCCTTTTAAAAAGAATTATAAAAATTTAATTCCAGTAAACCTTCTGCATTTACTGGAACCTCAAACCATTTAAAAAGAGTGCCACACCAAACATGCCGCACCCACAGCGCTGCTAGAAATTCGTGACCGTTTAATTGTTAACTCACGCCAAGCAATCGAAATCGTACGTCGTTTTGCTTCTTTCACCATTGGATCATAAAGCAAATCATAAGCAGCTTTTCCAATTCCTCCACCAATCACCACTCGATCAGGGTTAATCATCGCCACTGCCACAGAAAGTGCCACTCCCAGCCATTTTCCCATTTCTTCAAAAACAGCCACTGCAACCTTCTCGCCATTTAAAGCGTTTTCCAACAATTCCTGATTACTAATCGTTTCAGAAAGTTTTTCTGATTGTTCCACAGATTCATTCACTTTTCTCACTAATGTAGAAATTGCCAATCCACCCACATGTGTTTCCAAACATCCATTCAAACCACAAACACAATCCATTCCATTCAATCCATAGCCAAAATGAGCCATATTCGCTCCCACTCCATTAGTGCCATAGAATAATTTTTCATCGATAATAAACCCACTCCCCAAACCAGATCCAACGCCAAAATAAACCATGTCTCGGCTGCCTTTACCAGCCCCAAATAGCCACTCCCCTAAAGTTTCTGCATGTGCATCCGTCGCATGAAACATCGGAAATTCAAATTGACTCTTTAAGCCGTCACGTAAATTAAAATCCGAATCGCCTAAATTAACCGCGCCTTCCACCAAACCCGTTTCGTGATTATGCCAACCCGGAGACCCAATTCCTACCCCCAGAATTTTATTCTCCACACCATTTCCCAGCTTATGCACATGCAAACCGATCTCATGCATCAAAGCATCCGCTGAAGCAGGCGTTTTAGATTGATATTGGTTCAACACATTTCCATCCACATCCACCAAAGCAGATGCCAACTTCGTAGCCCCAAGATCAACACCAATTGCATAACCAGACATGTTTTCTTTTTCTCCTCAAAAGCCTAGTTAAAAATGGGGGTTCTTTGTTCGCCATTCCTTAAACAGCGCATCATTATGTTCCATTGCTCCCGGCATATTCGCACTAATAAACACCGGCATATCTCCACCATCTTCATCCAAAATCAAACAAGTTTCTGCCACCAAACATTCCCAGATCAAAGTTCCTGCAATTGTCGAGCTCGAAGCCACCTTCCAAGGTTTGTTTTTCAAAGGCACCAAAGCATCCCCCGGCACACCGCAATTGTCAATCACATAATCCGCAATATCATACAATCGCTTCCCAATCGAAGATAAGGGTGCCACCTTTGCATATTCCTTCGCACAGATTGTCACCACTTTCAAACCACGAGACTGAGCTTCCAAACACATTTCCACGGGCAATTGGTTCACACCACTGTTTGAAACAATAAACATCAAATCACCCGCTTGCGGGTCGTAAGAATCCAAGATTGGAGCGGCCAAACCAGCCGTTCGTTCAATTTTGCTAGAAAGCATCGCATTTTCATGAATCATCAAATTAGTACGAAAAATCGGCACCACTGGCGCCAAACCACCCGCTCGCAAATGGCCTTCCATCGCAATCATAGAAGAGTGTCCTGTACCAAAAATAAACACTCGTCCTCCCCCACGGATTGTTTTCGCCATTTCTTTGGCAACTGTCTCAAGCATCTCTGCTTGTGTATCAATTACTTTCTCTTGAATCTCAAGAACTTCTTTCCAAAATGTTGCAATGCCTTCCATACTTACTTTTCTTCCTTTTTAATAGAATCAAATCTAAACATCAATTGCTTAAATTAATTTTAATTCCTCAGAAATCACCAAAGCCGCCGCACCCTTCATCACAATTTCATCATCCAAAGAGGCAAATCCAATCTTTGTATCTCGCATCAAATAAGACAAAGTTTTCTCATCCACCAAAGCGGTTAGCTCCCGCAAAAAACTATCACCAAAAATTTTAATCGTTCCCGCAATCCGGATCTGTTGCACCCCATATGCACTAATCAATAAAGAAATCGTTCGGCTCAATGCATCTAAGATCACATCCACTTTCTCTTTTACAAAAGCATCCCCTTGTTTATAAGCCGCAACAAAAGATTCCACATTCATGCTCAAATCATTTTTCACCAATTGAGCTAACAATCCATCTGGTGCTTTTTTAACGACCTCATTTCCATAAGCAATAATCGCTTCATCATTAATCACAGTTTCCAAACAGCCCACATTGCCACATAAACATTTTCGATTTCCAGAAAATCCACCAAAATGGCCAATCTCTCCCGCCCCAAATGTATCCCCATAATACATTTTATTATCCAAAATAATGCCACCCCCAACCCCTCGTCCGGTTTTCACCAAGATCATTGAATTGACTTTAGGATTATAGCCAAACACATTTTCACCCAAACCTGCCACTTGGCAGTCATTTCCCACATAAACCGGAAGATGATAACGCTCTTCCAAACGTTCTTTCAAAGGCATATCTGTCCAATTCAAAGCAATAGCATAATGCACCATGCCTTGTTTTGAATTCAAAAACCCTGGCATCCCCACCCCAATCCCCAAAACAGGTGCTTCCACAGTTTCCAACAAAGAATCAATCAACTCAAAAGCTAACGCCAATGCCTCTTCCCCTTTAATATCGTCCACAGGGATTTGATAATAAGTTAAAGGTTTCCCTCTTAAATCAAACACGCTTCCAGAAAATTGAAATCTTGCTAAGTCAATTCCAATCACCATCTTAGACATTGCATCCACTTCCAACATCATCGGAGGGCTGCCCCCCTGCGATTTTGCATAACCAATTTCTTTCACAAAAAGTTCATCGATCAATTCCCCCACCAAATCAGACACAGTTGTGCGCGTCAAACCAGTCGCTCGTGCAACATCCGCACGGCTTAAAGGCGCATGGTCATAGATCGTCTTCAAGATCAGCGTTTTATTATGTTGTTTTTGTTCCTTACTGGTTACTTTTTTTCGAGCCATTCAATTGCTTTCTTTTAGTATTAGAAAACTTGCGTGCCTTTTACAAATGTTTTTGTCACAAACAGATCTTTGTTCAAAACAGTCACATTCGCTGTATATCCTTTATCTAACTTTCCATGTGAATCTTGCATATGAATAATATGAGCAGGTGTTTCTGTTAACATCACAATCGCATCTTCCAAAGATCGTCCAATCGAAACAATATTTCGTAATGCTTGTTGTTGATTCAATGTGCTCCCTGCCAAAGCACCACTCGCCAAACGTGCTGCCCCATCTTTCACAAACACAGGTTGTCCACCCAAAGCATATTCGCCATCTGGCAAACCTGCCGCTTCCATCGCATCTGTAATCAATGCCACCTTATCAATCCCCTTATGTTCAATTGCAATCCGCAAAGCAGCCGGATGTACATGAATCAAATCCGCAATCATCTCCACCGTAGCATCATCCAAATCAAACATCGCCCCCACCACACCTGGTGCTCGATGATCCAACCCTGTCATCGCATTATATAAATGAGTACAGTGGCTCACACCCCAATCCACACTCTTCACCGCTTGTTCATAAGTGGCACACGTATGTCCAACAATCGCCACAATTCCTTTTTTCTTCAAATACCGAATCAACTCTTCAGCGCCTTCAATTTCTGGCGCCAAAGTGATCGTCCGCACAACATGTCCAAATTCTCCCACCATCTTTTCAAATGCAGCCACAGATGGTTTTAAAATATTATCTGCTTTTTGAGCCCCTTTTTTATCAGGATTAATGAACGGACCTTCAGCATGCACACCCAAAATCTCCGCACCATCCACTTCCGCTTTCATTGCTTCATCCACTGCCCAAAGAGCTTGTGTCACATCCATCAAAGGCATCGTCATCGTTGTAGGCAATAATGCGCATGTCCCATTACTAGCCACAAATTTTGCTAATTTTGCAATCGATTCAACTTTCCCATCCATCGTATCCACTCCCACACCCCCATGGCAATGAATATCTAAAAATCCTGGCACCACAAATTCATTCGTACAATCGATCACTTCATCCGCTTGGTCTACATCGAAAACATCCAAACCTAAAATTTTTCCATCTTCGACAAACAAATTTCCCTGCACAAATTCTCGATTTAGAAAAACCTCACCATTTGCAAAACACTTCATTTAAAACGCTCCTTTATCTGCGCCTAAAGTTTAGGTAAACTAGCCGCCGCAATAGATTGCCCTACCCGTCGACTTTTTTCATCTGGCAGCTGAATCGTAATTTTTGCTGCCAACTCTGGGAATTCACTCGCCAAAGTTTTTCGAGCACTTTCCAACAAAATTGTGCCACCTTCTCCAGATGTGGTTCTTCCCATCAACAAAATATGTTTCATATCATAAAAATCAGCATAATGCGCCACTGCATATCCAAAATGCACCCCGATGCTTTCATAAATCTGAGCAGCACCTTCGTGACCTTCTGCCATTAACTTTTGTACAACTTTTAATTTTTCAGCAGGAGATAAATTCTCATCCAAAGCAATCCCAGCCGCTGGTGCCAAACGAATCACACCTTCTTGAGAAAAATAATTTGCCCCCACTCCATAATCCAAAGACCAATCATGCTGAGGCGCATCATCTTGCAAATCCACCGGCACAAAAGCAAGTTCATTTAATGCTCCCGTAATTGAGCCATTTACATCCACATAACCCGCAGCCTCACTCGTGCCCATCGCTAATCCTAAGATTTGATTTTCATTTAAAGACATCGCACCAGCCAACGCCGCCACATCTCCATCATTGCGCACTTCCATGGGCACATTGCCATATTTTTCTTGAATATCTAAGAATAAATTTTTGATTTTTTTATTAAAGTCATCTTCAGGGATTTGTCGAAACAAAGAGGCGACCATCACTTTATTATCAATATAGATACCAGCAGAACTCACCCCAATCGCATCCACAGAAGGCAAATGTGATGCAGCAATTTCAAATGCTCGTTGTATATGTTCCAAATGATAATCCGCATCCGCCGTCACCTTTGGCAACCATGGAGTCTCATCCGCAAACACCACTTCTCCATTCATCACCGCCGCATATTTATAATCACTTCCCCCCAAATCAATTCCAATCCGATTTCCATTCATATTTCGGCCAATCGCAATCGGATTTTCCACTACATCAGGTTTAAAATAATCAGCAGAAAATTCCACCACTAATTGTCGTTCATAAACTTTAGACAAAAAATCATAATCAAAACTACGAACACCATCGGGAGAATAATCTAAAGCAATTTGTTTCCCAATTGTGTCAGATCCCAAAATGGAGATTTTCCATCCTCCATAAATCCATAACATGGATTTTACTAATCTTTCAATATATAAATAATTTTCTTTTTCTTTATTATGGGCTTTAGAATAAATAAAAGTAGAAAAAACTGCCAATACACCATTTTCTCTTTCCAAACACACACACACCGGCACCTTATCGTCGGTTTTTTTCACACTAGCTCTAAATTCTCTATTGAATAATGAAATTGGGCGAAACGCTGAATCAAGAATCGGTTGGATCATCAAGCAACACCTCTAGATATGTATTTGTAAGTTTACTATACTAACTATCACAGAATAGCAAAAAATAATTTTATTGTCAAGAAATACTAATTCTGGATAGAAAAAAGGTGATTTAAACAACAAAAGGCAGACGTTCTGCCTTTTGTTGCAAAAAGGTGTAAAAAAATGAATATGTACTATTGTAACACTAACCTCCAAATTTTCAAAATTAATCTCAAAACAAAAATCGCTTTTTTTTATCAAATATCATATAATAAAACCAGAAATCAAACAAAAGAGAGGATTTTTTATGGATATCACCAAAATTTCACCCCTAAACACCGGTTATTTATGCACTGGTTACCAAATTGAAAAAGGACTGGGTGAAAAAGTTGCTATGCGCTTAATCCAACCAGATCTATCTTTCTCAGACATCACCTTCAAAGAGCTAGATCAAAAATCAAATCAATTTGCTAATGTCATCAAGCAAATTGGGCTTCAACCACAAGAAATAATGACCATCTATCTTCCTGTTGGCATTCCAGAGTTATACACAGGCTTTCTCGGCATCTTAAAAGCTGGAGGAATTGCTTGTAATGTCTTTTCAAATATGGGCAAAGACGCTCTTTATACCCGCCTCGAAGATAGTGCTTCCACATACTTACTCACCAAAAAATCACTCTATAAGCGTCTAAAAACAATAATAGATGATTTACCATCTTTAAAAAAGATCATTCTTGTTGATTTACATCAAGATGAACAAGATGAAACCGAAGAGAATCCAAAAGTCGTTAACCTTCAAAAACTTCTCGTTTCAGCATCTCAAGAATTTTCTCCCGTACACAATGATCTTGAAACACCCTATGTATTACATTACACATCTGGCTCCACAGGCAAACCCAAAGGTGTCATCCATGTCCAACAAGCCATCGTTCATCAACTTCGCACCATCGAAGAAGTCCTCCAACTCAACGAAAACGACATCTACTGGTGCACCGCAGATCCCGGATGGGTCACCGGCACCACCTATGGCATCACCGCCCCCTGGATGAGTGGCGTCACCCAAATTGTCAATGCAGGTGGCTTCAATCCCGTCGATTGGTTCCAAATCGTACAAGATCAAAAAATTACTGTCTGGTATACAGCCCCCACTGCGTTAAGAATGCTGATGCGCGAAGAAGATAAATTTAAAGGGAAATTTGATCTCTCCAATCTCGACCGTATGTATTCAGTCGGAGAGCCGCTTAATCCAGAAATTATCCGTTGGGTAAAAAAGACCCTCGATAAACAAATCTATGACACTTGGTTCCAAACAGAAACCAATGCCATCATGATCTCAAATCGCCCCGGACTTCCCGTCAAAGACGGTTCCATGGGCAAACCCCTCAGCACCATCCAACCTCGTATTGGTGACGACCAAGCCCAAGCACTGCCCGCCAACAAAACTGGCCGCCTGCTCGTCAAAGCTGGTTGGGAATCAATGATGCGGGGGTATTGGAATAATGAACAAGCCTATCAAAAGAAATTTGAAAATGGCTGGTACGACACAAATGATCTCGCCTATCAAGACCAAGATGGCTACTATTGGTTTGTCGGTCGCAATGATGATGTCATCAACACCTCCGGTCATCTCGTTGGTCCATTTGAAGTCGAAAGCGCCCTCTTAGAGCTGGATGAAATTGTCGAAGCTGCCGTCATTGGCGCCCCCGATCCCATGCTCTTCGAAAAAGTGGTCACCTTCATCGTTCTAAAAAATGGTGCCGAATGGAACCGAAAACTTGAAATCGCCATCCGCATCCACATCACCAACAAACTCGGTCCCATTGCAGTTCCCCTTGATTACATCATAATGAACGATCTTCCTAAAAATCAAAGCGGCAAAATCCTCCGTCGCGTCCTTAAAGCCAATTACCTCGGTGAAGACGCTGGAGACACATCGACAATGGCATAAAAAATAAAAGCTAGTGAAATTCACTAGCTTTTATTTTTTATTTTTCAGAAATTTTCTTCTCAACCAAGTCCATCAAAGCACCCACATCTGGTAAATTCATCACTTCCCACTGTGCAAATTCAATCTCAAAGTGATCTTCCACAGCCATCAACATTGTCACATGAGAAAGTGAATCCCAACCTTCAACATCATTTGCTGTCGTCTCACGAGTTAAAATAATATCCCCATCCTCAAATACAGTACGAAAAACAGTGGTTAATTCATCTTTAATATTCATAAAAACTCCTTCATAACTTGAATATAACTATATAAACTAGAATTCTGCATTTAATATTTCATCAATATTCTCAATATCACTTTGATAAAGATACCATTGTTGACCATCATAAAAAATATATTCATATATTATTATTTTATTTCTTTTTATTCCTAATGCAATAATATCTGTCTCATGTGGTAATACAGGAATTTGATTATTTTTTAACGGAATATATATATTATTTATATCCCGATTTAATATCTTTGAATATAAAACATCACTAACATATGTTTGCGTATCAAAATAATATAAATCTTTCCCATAAATATACGGATATAACGCAACTCCTGAAAAAATAAAGTGATTTTCACTTTCACTCAACCAATCATCAATCAAAGTTTCGTCAAAACCATATTGTCGATAAGCTGAAACAAATTCCTTTTTTAATTGATCTTCATGATTATAGTACTGTATCTTTTTAATATGAAATTCTGGGAACAAAGCCATTAAAACAATCAATGTTAATAAACCAAAATAAATTGGTTTCTCAAATGAAATACTTTTCTTACCAGCTTTTATAGAATTTTCTTTTTGTTTCATCAATGAAGGTAACAAAAGCTGAATGAAACTATATAAACCAGCGCCGTAATAAAAAATCATAACCCAATCAATTGGATAAATATAGCGCCCTCCAGAAGTCTGGGCAGCCCCTAATGACAGCACATATCCCCCAAACACCATCAACGGCACCAAACTAATCCATCCTTTCTTCTTCCACAAAAACACAACCCCTCCAACAACCAAAACTATATTTATTATCAGGATTATCCATAGCCTCAAAGATAGGTTGTTAAAATTCCAATCAGAAGACCAAAAATCTAAATCTAAAAATGTTTTATCCGCCTGCCAAAACAACACCATCTTTGATGGCAAGACCAAAAAAGAGCGCACAATTGAATTTAAAAGATGATTAATGGATGAAAATAAAATCCCTGCAGAACCCACTCCATCAGCAACTGTAGATGTCGTTTCAGTAACAGCTGTTTCATTGATAGCTGTGATTTCTTTATGAAATCCCAAAAATCGGAAAATTACAGACTGAATTTTAGAATAAAAAATCACATCGCCAGAATATATAAAACGATAAAATTGCCAACTTGCAAACAAAATCACATAATTCGCAATAAACCAAATATATTGTTTCAGTTCATTTCGTTTCTGTGCAACAAAATAAATCCCCAAAACGAGCACAACCATACCAATCACAATCAAAGCATTTAAACGCGTAAGGCTAGCCAAAAAGAACAATGTTGAACTAATCAATCCATAATAAACTTTTGAAGGATTTTTTAGAGATAAAACCAAAAACACACTCGCCCACACTAAAAATAATAACATTGGAACTTCTGACATCAAAGCATGGAGATTAATATTTGGCATTAAATTACTAAACACAATCCCATTTTTCTGTTGAAAAATTACCAACAAAGCAACCACAAAACCAAATACATCATTCCCTAGATGTTTTCCTAAATAAAAAATTCCTGTTGGTAATAAAAGCATCAAACTCATTTGAACAGCAAAAAAATTTCCATAATCATTTCCCACAAATAATCGATAAATATTCAATAGAAATGGCATCACTTCTTTTGTACCAGTATAGCCAAATCCATATCTCAAATATTCACTACGGAAATCAAAAGTTTGTGCATCCCAATTCGGATAAAATTCCCAATTAGGTTCTGAAGGGTGTAAATAAAAACGAGAATTTAAATCCAACTGCCAATTCCAAACCAAACAAGCCACCCCAATAATCACAATTGAATAGACAACCTCTTTTACCCAACCAGCCACCTTCACTCGCTCAAATACCCATCTCAATAAAATTGCACTTACCAATGCAATTACCACTTGAAAAAATAGTAAAGGATTGCCAGTTTCATTCCATAAATATACTTCTTGAGTGGTTAAAAAACCAAATACCCTTGCTCCAAAAACAAATATCAACAAAATTCCAAAACTAATTCCAATAACCCACCCAAATTGTTTTTGATGCCAAACAAACAACTCACTAACATCGGCAAACACCAACATCACAAACAGCAAATCAATTCCCAAAATCATCATCGAAAAAAACAAATAAAACAATTTTGAAAACATTCCCCAAATCCGCAAATCCGCCCCTATCATCTCAATCCCTGCGAATAATGCTAAAAATAAAAAGATTCCTAATCCTATTTTGAAAAACAATTCATTTTTTAAAGGTTTATTCTTAATCCATTTTCGAACAATCGATCGCTCTTTAAGTACCAATGAATGCAATCCTACAAATAAAACCAAAATAACAAATTGAGCCAACAATAAAATTGTCTTCGGTAAACTATATTGAAAAATAAACGCAGATTCAATTGATTGGTCTTGTAAAGAAAAAAATACCAATCCTACTAAAAGAACCATTCCTATGCTAAAACCTATCCAAATTAATTGTTTTTGTTTTTTGATCATAGTAATACCTTAATCGTTTTCCCCACCAATCAACCGATACAACAATTCATCCAACTTCGCATCCTGCGCCCCCCCCATCACAATACGCCATTCATAGTCTCCGAGCACATTCATTTGCAAAGCATTGTGAATATGTTGAATCAATCCTTCAGCGGGAAGACTTGCTAATTCCCCGTATTGGTCCGTCAATCCTTTTGGATTTTCCAACAATCGAGTAATCACATATCCCATTCCTAATCGTTCTCCTCTCGGAGACGCTATAAATAATAACATAGATATCAATGCCTGTACGGAAACCCTAGCATCTTTTAATTCTTGTTGTTTCATAAAACTTACATTGCAACGATTTAAGATCTCAAAGAAATCAAATTCAACTTTTCTCTCTCTTCCTTCCCCACCTTCCCCGTCAAGGGGAACAGTAGAGTGGTTAAGAGAATCAGAATTAACAACCGCAATAGATTTTATTTCACCCGATACGTATTTAATTAAGTATTTAAATATTGTCCCACATTCATCAACTCCACCCAGTTGCTTAGTATTCGATTCATTATCACCCTGTATTGTGATTGTCCCAATTTCAATACCACCATCTAAACCGATTGTTTTTAATTCAGCAACTGCTGCGTTCAAGAAAGTTGTTAATTCAATAACACCGTCAAATTCGAATATCCCGGATTCAATAAGAGTCTTTTCCAAGAAACTCCTTAATTCATTATCACCATTCTCTGTGAATGTCCCTTTTTCATTAATACCTATATTAATCGCCTCATGCATTACACAATCATCATAACCAAGTGATTCAATATTCGAACGCTTCTGTTGAGTAGAATCAGGGAGTAATAATTCAACTGAGCTAGTTTGAATCTGAATTTCATACATATCTTCAGCATCATTGAACAGGTGAAGTTCTGGATTCTCTTGGAATAGCACGCTTAGTAGCTTTTTTTGTAACGCTGTAACTGGTACAAAATGTAATTTTTGTTCTCCCACCACAATTAAACTATGCGAAGTTTCTTTCGTCCCTTTCTGCATAAGCGAAATCAACATACTTTTTAATTGTGCCGAATAAAGCACTTTATACAAATCAACTGGTGCAATCAGCTCATTCATTACAGTTTCAAACTTCCGTGATACAGATTGATCTTTGCGTTTCACACTATCCATCAGCGCCAAATACAAGTTAATCCACTCAGGTTTTCCTGCTCGTGTTTTGCCTTCTTTAAACCACAGAGAAATGGATTGTGGATTTTTCACTCGTAAATAATACGCAAGTTCTGGAAATCCGTGCGCATAGCTAAAAACACTTCGTACTTCACCAGTTTCCGTATTTTGATAACAACGTTTACGTGCCAAAATAACTGCCCAAGCTTTTTGCGCGCCCAGTAACCCCACCCAATGATCAATAAAGTACCAAGGAATGAACACATGTCCAAAATGCAGCAGTATTTGGTTTTGCAAGCTATCAATCAACGGCTGTAATAATGCCCCCAGATTTTCAAGCATTTCTTCTTCTAACAAGTCATGGATCAGATGCACCAAAAACACAGGCATATCATTCTCATCTGCAATTGTCCCAGCTCTCTCTTTTTT
The DNA here is from genome assembly GCA_963662985.1 of Anaerolineales bacterium. GTDB lineage: Bacteria > Chloroflexota > Anaerolineae > Anaerolineales > UBA11579. The sequence continues at coordinate 361,303 of OY760066.1, forward strand.
GCGAATATCAGAATACCCTAATAATATAGGTACTGTGGTTTGCAGCGCAACTCGCAAGGTTTCAATCGGGTTTTTTTCAAAGTCGTGAGCCAACAACCACTCACGTAAATACGAAGCGTCTTCAGGCGTCAATGGCATCGTATGTTGCACAAAATAATGATTGGCCTCGCGTTTTAACTTCACTTCTTGATTAACCGTCACATGACGATACTTTCGGCCTTGTTCATCTCGATAATGTGCTTGCGTGCCCGCGGGTACGTTTTCACGTTCCAAGTTCACAAAATGTTTCAAATATGGATTATCACCAATTTGTTTCCAAAACGTATTCTTACTTAATCCAGACCAACGCACCGCATCTTTTGCCCGAATTGGGATTGCGCCTTCGGGGTGATTATTGAAAAAAGATAATTGGAAACATGCTGTATATACCCATCCAGCTTGTGGTCCAAGATAGGGTAAATGTTCCAAGAAATACCCTGGTAAAACCACCACTCTTGTTGGAGTAACAGTTTTTTCATAGATACCTTCATATGAAGGTGTAATTTTCAATTCAGATGGAATTTCATTGATTTCGTTTTGAGTGGTCGCGGTTAGAGAATTGGTATCCTGATAGTCTTCATTACGTATCACTTCAAAGCGCACAGTCGTGGGAATTGCCTCACTAGAATTATAATCTTTTAAAAAACGTGCAATCGGACTCGTCAGCCGCATCTCGCAATATTTTTTAACTTGAAGAGTTGGCACGCCAATGCAAACAGCGTCTGCGTCAATGGAGAGCAAACGCGCATTTTTGATATTTTGTTCAAATGTTACGGCAGGCAGAGTAGCATGAAGTTCGTCAAGAATTGCTTGCCAAATAGCATTGCGGTCCAAAAAGAAACCATCCTTTTCTTCTTAGCTGAAATTAATCCCAAAATAAGAAGCAATGCTAGGAAACGCTTGACAAGAACTCTCGATTCGATAAAATAGAGATACAAAAATATACAGTTTCTTAGCAGCGCTCCCCGTAAGTCGCCAAACTTGGGGAGTTTTGCTTTTAATTGGGTTAAACCATTTTTAGCGCCTTTTCGGGCGTTTTTCATATTTATTGTTGCGAAGTCCTTCTTTGTAACTCCTTTTTTGCATCCATCACCATGAACAAATCAATCACAGTTTCATTACTATCGATCAAAGAATCAAAGGCAATGTTTACTAATTGGATCAAACGGCCAATATGACCATCAGATAAATTCACTAATTCATGTAACGCATCTTGAGTAAAAAGTGGTGCATCACGCCCCGCCATTTCTGCTCGACGTTCCAATACAGTTGTCAAACTGAACCAACTTAAAGTAGGCAAACTCAATTGAGATAATTTCAGTTTCCCTTTATAAGCCACCTGTGCTTGAGAAAAAATTCCCGTCTCTCCAAATACAATAATCCGTAAGGGCAATCGCTCACCCGCATCATCAGTAATCAATGCCAAGTCAGCCAACGACTTCAAAGTAGCGGTGTTCATCGGAGCATCGATCACCACCACCAAGCCACCTTGTTTCTTTTGTAAATCTAAAACATAGTCTCGGATTACTTCAATTTTCTCTTCCAAAGAGCGATAGGAATTTAATCCAAGTTCACTGATAATTTCAGCAAACAATGCGCGTGCATTTTGTGAGCGTTGAGAGATATATACTGCTTGAGGGGCTGGGTCAGAGGAATGTTGGATTCCATGGGAGATTCGTCTTGCCAAAGTGGTTTTACCACTTCCGGGTTCGCCTTGCACAATCATCAGGTCAAAAGTAGAAAGCCCAAGGGCATATCTTGATAATTGATGATGAAGAGTTGTATGTTCAGTGCAAGGAACAAAATAGCGAGAATCGCCATAAACAGCGTATGGGTTTTCGATTAGCCCTAATTGTTGAATTCGGTTAAAATAACTTTGTAGGTCGATCTTGGATGTGCTGACCATCACAGCTCCTTATACAATCAAAACCCATAAAATCAAGTATGGGAATCATTCTTTAGAATAGTATTACACAATTCAGAATTTTAAGCAAATTAAAACCAATATCAATATTTATACCCATTTTACATCTAAATTGATATTTTCGCTTAATTTAGAAGTTAATTTAACAAAAAAGGGCGATTACAAAACTAATAATCAAAAATAAGAATTTTGAATAAAATTCCCCAGTAAACTTAATATAAATGATGCCATAGATTTTACAGAGCGTTAGAACACGTTCTGTTCAAAATAAAATATCATTTCTTATAATCAAAAACCTATTTTCCTTATAGCCCCAAGATATTAAGTAGCAATTAATAAATAGAGGATTGTTCTTTGATTATTTTATCAAATTACAAAACTCAATATATCCACAACGTTCCCGTGGGCACATTGCCTAACTCCTATGAGTTATTATTTCTGCACTATTACTTACCCATCATTATTATGTGTTTAAATTTAAAAGCCTCTCAGAAAGCGTCATAAAGGCGAAGAGACAAATCTTTTTATAATAAATTTTCTGAGTTTAATAACGTACCCACGGGTACGTAAGGATGAATTTCTAGCTCACTAATAAATAGCTGTGAAATTTAAAAATGTCTAAATTTCTTTTTCTTTTTTTTGCTTATGTGCCCACGGGTACATAAAAAGATGTAAAGTACTTGCCATCAATGAGATTGATTTGACAAAACAATTTTTTAAGGTTTTGGTTTCACGTGTAACAATTTTTTTAACGTTGGTATAGTCATCGTTTAAAGTGAAGAGCCTATCTTTTTAGTCTCAATCAAAATTATGATCACTAGATAGTAAAAAAGAAAATATTGAACTCAACCAATTCATATCATTCAATAATCAATCTTTAATTAATTACGTACCCGTAGGTACAGAAGAATTTGCATAGAAAAAGTATTATCTTTAATCATCAATTAGGTATATTTTTTTATTAGAGAATTTATTTATCTTTTATTTTACATCCCGACATCCCGACATCCCGACATGCTACGTACCCGCGGGTACATTCCAAGCGATTTGAAATTGATCCCTATATTTAATAAAGAAAATAAAAAGCCCATTGAGAATCCTCAATAGGCTTTAAAAATTGGTTTATTTATCAGCTCAAATATTATTCACCATAAACAGGAGCCACGAATCGTATATCAAATTTCCCTTCACTGCCTTCTTTCAGATAAGAATAAGGCGTAATCAAATTCACCCAAGTGCTTCCCGGATGAAGTGGGAATGGCGTGCCATCCGTATCAGTCACCAAACGCAAAGGGCGTGTTTCATTGTTTGCCACATCTTCAGCGCTGTTGCTTGTCATCCAATATGCTTTATACAATTGTCCATCTCGCATAATATACGCTGCGCCAAAGTTATAAGATAAAGAAAGTTCAATGATCGTCCCAGCTGCATTTACAACTTTATGGGGTACAAACAAAAACACCACATTTTCAAACATCAACGGATCCCCCGTAATACGATCAACGCTTTGAACAAAGTTCCCATCATATTCCCCAAATCCATCTGAATAGCGTTGATAGCTACCTTTCTCTGCATCCCATAACCATTTAGTTTGATTATAAAAATTGTAGTACATTGTCACTTCTTCAGCAGGCATGCTTTCATATCCATTCGGCATAGCGCAATCAAACACATTTCCTGTCAGATTTAAATTGGTTGTGTGTTTAGCATTTTCACGTGCAATGTTTTCCAAGCGTGCAAAAGACACTCCCGTAGATCCAATATTATCGGTATTTGCTGTCACCCCATACCCACAAATATTCACCTGAGAAGCAACCGTCGGGTCACTATACCCAGAGATCAAACAAGCATGATACTGGCGCAACACGTCAATATACGCCACTCGGCTAGAACGTAACCCTGACACCATCAAACTATCTGTTTCAATCGACGCTGCATTTTCTTGGGTAATGATTTCTTCATTCGGAAAATCACCATGGAAAATTCCCAAGAAGCGCGTACCACCTTCTCCAATATAAACTTCATACACCCAATTTGCCCAAGAGATCCCTGTCAAAGGGCGTGTAAAATAAGCAGGTAAATGTGAGATCGAAACGCCAACAGGTGGATAATCCAATGTTTCTGGATTGCTCACAGGTAACCCAGTCAAAGGACTCACACCTTCAGGAATGTCACCTCGATCCGGTCCCACGGGCACGTAATCACCCGCTGCACAAATATCATCCGTTCGATAATTCGCTTGAGTAGGAAGCGGAGTTTCTGTAGGCGTATTGGTTGCCGTCGCTGTCGCGGTTGAAGTGAAAGTTGCGGTAGGGGTGGGAGTTTCACTAGGGATCGATGTTTCTGTTGCAGTGGGCACCAAAGTGAATGTTGGGGTCTCACTAGCTTTAATTTTTAGATCTTGATTCTCATTGTTATCGACTTTGCTAACGTCCAAATTTTGAATATCACCTGATGAATTACCAAGTAAATCACCCAGATTGAGCGTACAACCGCTCAACGCAATCATCGCAATCAGAAATAAGCCAGACACTACTAAATAAAATAATTTATTTTGATTCATAAAATTTCCTTCTGAATAAATTCTTTTTCCATATAAGTATAGTATAGTCAGCACAGTGAATAAATTAATGAAGATAAAAATTAAGGATTTGTAAGTTTCGTATAGATTAATAAAATATCAATTACAAAATAAATACTTCAATTTTAATTTTTATCTCTTCTTGTCATAATATAGTACAATAAAACATATTTTATAATAAGGAGGAAGCATCATGTTGCAAATAAAAAACGGCGATCTATTTAGTTATCTGAAAGAGCGTGGTTACGTTTATCAACTCACACATGAAGACGAAATCAAAAAAGCGCTCAACGAACAGAAGGTCACCTTCTATTTGGGCATTGACCCCACCGCAGACAGCTTGCACATCGGGCACTTTTTTGCATTGATGATGTTTCGCCATTTACAAGAAGCTGGCCACAAAGGCATCGTCCTCATCGGTGGTGCCACCGCTATGGTAGGAGACCCCAGTGGCAAAAGTGACATGCGCAAGATGATAACCAAAGAAATGGTAGAAAAGAACCTCGCAGAGGTTAAAACCCTCGTCAAGCGTTTTGTCAAAACAGACGGAGAAAATCCAGCCATCATCGTCAACAATGGCGATTGGATCAATCCCTATGACTATATCAGCTTCATGCGCGACGTCGGCATTCATTTCAATGTCAACAAAATGCTCGCTGCAGATGCCTATGCAAAGCGAATGGAAGCCGGTGGTCTCACATTCTTAGAAATGGGCTACATGCTCATGCAAGCCTATGACTTTGTCCATCTCAACAAAACCTACGGATGTACTTTACAAATTGGTGGCTCAGATCAATGGGGCAACATTGTCGCAGGCATCGATCTCGGCAGAAAAATGAAATTTGCAGAGACTGGTGAAGCAGAAGAAGAAAACGACATGTTCGGTCTCACTTGCCCACTTCTCATGACTAAAGACGGCAAGAAAATGGGTAAAACGGAAAGTGGCGCTCTCTGGGTAGCACGTGAAAAAACGACCACTTTTGATTTTTATCAATACTTCTACAATGTAGGTGATGAAGATGTAGAAAGCCTCTTAAAACTCTTCACCTTCAAACCAACAGATGAAATTGAAGCGCTCTGCACAACGGATATTATCAAAGCCAAACGTACCATGGCATATGAAGTTACTAAACTCGTCCATGGTGAGGAAGCTGCTGATGAAGTAATTAAAGCAGTGGAAACCCTTTATAGCGACAAAGTAGATTATGACAATGTCCCTAGTATAGATCTTGAAAAATCTCTTCTAGAGCCTGGCATCAACGTTCTTGATTTGCTAGTCCTTACGGATCTGTTCTCCTCAAAAGGAGAAGCACGTCGCATGGTGCAACAAAATGGTGTCTCGATTAACGGGCATAAAATAACCATAGAAGATACGCTTACAGTAGCTGATTTGGAGGATGGATTTATCATCGTCCAAAAAGGAAAGAAAAAATTCTTGAAGTTGAATTTTATATAAAATGAAAAAAGCATCTTGCACTGTCAAGATGCTTTTTTGAAAAACTATCGGAGTAATAATGGATCAAAAATTATATCAAGCCATTCTTGATAGAAAGGCAATTCGTCAATATCAAAAAACCCCAATAACAGTGGAACAATTTACTGCAATTCAAAATTTAACTAAGAATATTAAGCCCATAGATCAAAAAAATAAAATTGAATTCAAATTGATGAATTCAAAAGATCAAGAAGATATAGTATCCAACATGGGGGGATACGGCCGCATTTTAGACGCGCCGCATTTTGCAATTCCAAATATCACAAAATCAGCCAAAGCTATCATCGAACTTGGCTTTCAAACCCAGCAATGGGTTAATTTAATCACCAAAGAAAATATTAATTCTTGCTACATTGGTGCAATACATAGAGGAACAGAAAGTATCCATAATAAATTAGAAATTTCAGATGACAAAGAAATTGCGGTTGCTGTGATTTTTGGAAATCGAAAAAAAATAAAACAAAATGAAAAAGATAGCCCTCGGAAACCTTTACATCAGATTTTTTATCAAGTAGATGCAGATTCAAACAATCTAGAACAAGATCCGAATTGGCAAAAAATCCTAACTGCCGCCCGTAGAGCACCATCAGCGGGAAATGCCCAACCTTGGCGTATGATCCTTCTTGAAAATGAACTCACCATTTATGCAGACCCCCAAGCTTATATTCCATTACTACGAAATGTAGGCAAAAGTTACGCCCTTCACGATGTTGGCATTCTCATGGCAAATATCATGCAAGCTTGTCATTCATTAGATATGCAAGCTACATGGGAAATTTTTTCCACTGCAAATGAACAATCCTTGTCATTTGGCAAATGGACGCCGATTTCCAAAGTGAAAATCACAACTTAATAAAACCTATTTATTTCGCATAGATTAATAACAATTGTAAAAGAATTAATCATCACACTTTTTAATCATAGAATCATCTTTCACTGATATAATCATTATGTTGTGAATTTTTTCTAACAAAATCTCAAAACCCAACTCAGGAGGTTAAGTTATGAAAAAATTAAAGTACACAGTTTTTGCTGTACTATTATTCAGCTTATTAATTAGCGCATGTTCAATGAAAGAATCTGATGAATTGGTTCAATCGACAGAAGAAGACCATTTAACAGATGATTCTGTGGTCACCTCTGCATTTTCAAACCAAAAGGTGAGAAAAGAAGATGGTATGATTCAAGTCGAAGTTCCTGCTGGTGAATTTACCATGGGAACCTCAATGAACACCCTGAAGTTTGCCATTGAACAATCCACCTCATGTCCAAACTGTGTCGCTGATTGGTATAGCACAGAAGTGCCAGGTCACCAAGTTACCTTGGATGCATACTGGATAGACAAATATGAAGTGTCTATAGAAAATTACGTCACATTCCTCAATGCAAATAACTTCCAAAATGAAACTCAAGTGGAAGATTACATAAATTTGAGTGGTGATGACAAAATTTATCTCTTAGACAAATGGTATTTTGGTGAAGGGTTCGGAAGCTACCCCATCACCGATGTATCCCAAGAAGGTGCCCAAGCATATTGTGAATGGGTCGGTGGCAGTTTACCAACAGAAGCACAATGGGAGAAAGCTGCTCGCGGAACAGATCGCCGTCTCTATCCATGGGGCAACGAGGTACCAGAAAATTCACAATGGTTGAACTTCAACAACAACCTGCGTGGTACAGTGCCAGTCAATAACTATGACAATATTGAAAGCCCTTATGGTGCAGTCAACATGGCCGGCAATGTCTGGGAATGGACAGCAGATTATTTCTACACCAATGCATATAGCACGGGTAGCAACAATAATCCCACTTTCCCCAACCCAGCAGATTCACAAGATCTTGTTGTCATCCGCGGTGGTTCCTATATCAACCATGACATGGATGTCCGCACCACAAGACGTGGTCGTTCAGCAGCCACAGAAACAACAGATTTTATCGGCTTCCGATGTGTTGTTCCAAAATAAGAACAACAAGAAAATAAAACCAACTTAAACAAAAATAATAATAAAAGTAGAAAAAAATTCACAACAAAACTCAGAAAAAAAGCTCGATATCTTCTCAGAAGGGATGTCGAGCTTTATTTATTAACTTAGAACTATTATAATAAGCAAATATAATAATTTAAAATAAAGGGAAATAAATTATGATTTTTACTTCGTACTTATATGTAGGTTTTCTAATTCTTGTATTGGGAGTTAATTCTCTTCTTCCCAAAAAACATCGATGGATTTGGTTGCTTATCTCAAGTTACTTTTTCCTTTATACATGGGATCTGAAATTCTGTCTAATTCTCCTAGCCTACACCGTAATAACCTACTTCATTGGAGTTTTGATTGATAAATCAAAAGAGAGAAAAACAAAACGTATTTGGTTAAACGTAGGATTGCTTCTCATCATTGGTGGTTTGTTTGTATTCAAATATCTCAATTTTTCCATTGAATCACTTGCCACAGTCCTTGCTTTTGCTGGAGTCCAAACTGATTTCAACATGGTCCATCTCTTCCTCCCTGCTGGCATTTCCTTCTATACATTCCAATCCATCAGCTACATGGTAGATGTTAGCAATGGTCGTTCAAAAGTAGAAAAACACTTTGGAAAATTTGCCTTATTCCTCGCCTTTTTCCCCAAGCTTATCTCAGGTCCAATTGAAAGAGCGCACGAATTTATCCCTCAAATCGACAATCCCACACCATTTACATATGATGAAATGATTGAAAATATGTTACGCATTGGATGGGGGATTTTTAAGAAATTAGTAATCGCCAATCGTTTAGCAGTCATGACTAACGCTGTTTTTGACAGTGGAGATTTATTCCAATTTAGTGGTATCCAACTGCTTTTTATTGTCATCATCTATGCCTTCCAAATCTACATTGATTTTGATGCTTATTCAGATATCGCCATTGGTGCCGGTAGATTACTTGGATTCAAACTCACAGAAAACTTCAAACGTCCCTATTTTTCAAAGAACATCGTCGAATTTTGGCGTCGTTGGCATGTCTCTCTTAGCAATTGGCTCAGAGACTATCTCTTCATTCCACTTAACTTCTCTTCTCGTCGAAGAAAACACAAACAACTTTGGCAATACATCAATATCATGATTGTCTTCTTGATCAGCGGCATTTGGCATGGATCCGCCTGGACATTTGTCATTTGGGGTGGTCTGCACGGTGCCTACCAAGTTTGGGAAGCAGCCACAGCTAAGATTCGCAAAAACATTCTAACCAAACTCAAAATAGATCCAAATTCATATGGGCATAAATTCTATCAAGTATTAATTACTTTCGCTCTCACGACCGTTGCTTGGATTTTCTTTAGAGCGAATTCCATCATAGATGCTCTTGTGGTTGGAAAACGAATTCTTTTCATGCGCTCACTTTATTTACCAGAAAGTTGGATATTCAAAACAGCATTTGGTTTGGATGAAAAAGACTTCACTTTGGCATTAATTGCACTTGCCCTCTTCATCATCGTAGAATTTTCATCCCGCAGAATTAACATCCGCCAAGAATTGGTCAAACAACCCATCTATTTCCGTTGGCCAATTTACTTGCTATTGATTTTTGGAATGATTATTTTTGGATATTATGGTTCCAATAATCCAGCGGACTTTATTTACTTCCAATTTTAATGTATATGAAAAATTTTATTAAAATTTTATATTTTTCAATCATATTTATTTTTGTTTTCTTTTCAATAGATTCAATTAGTAGATTAGAAACAAAAACAAATCGATGGTATCAATTTCAACAAATTGAGAAAAACTCGTTAGATATCGTATATCTAGGAAATTCTCATAATATGCAAGGAATTATCCCAAGAATATCAAAAGATATTTTAGGTTTAAATGGATTTACATTAGGTGTTCCAGGTGAAAGTATTCAAACTACCTATTTTGAATTAGTTGAGCTTTTTAAGACACAATCCCCACAATATATTGGAATTGAAACTTTTACACTAGATATAAATCTTTCAGGAGAAACAGGTTTTGTTTTTGCTTTTACAGATAGCATTCCTGTAAGTATTAATTCTCTCAATACCACCTTACAATCATTTACATTACCAAATGCCTACAATCATTTTTCTTGGATTCGCCAACATACATTTATTTGGAAATCACCTGAGAAACTTTTTGATTTATATCATCGATACTATAATAATACAAAAGAAAATTCTTCTGAATTAAACTTTTATTTAAAATCAGATGGGTATTATTACAACGATCTTCAAATAACTCAAGAAAAAATTGACTATGTAAAAAACAACGAAAAATCTAATGAAATTCTAAAAATGGATTCGCAAACGCGATTTTATTTAGAAAAAATTATTAAATTATGTGAAGACAATAATACCCAGTTATTTTTATTTACAATGCCTGTTGTTGCTGATTATTTTGGATATGAATATTCAACTTTAGAATATAAAAAAATTTCTCAACAGTATAATTTACCATATATAGATTTAAGAGATAATGATTTTTCATTAATCCATTTTTCAGATACAAATCATTTAACTCAATTAGGTGCATTAAGAGCAACTATAGATATTTCAAATGAATTGGCAACATTATTTAATTTATCAATTAATAAAGATAATTTAGCGAATTACCAACAATTAAACATAGATCAATATACAATAAAAAAACTTACATCTCAGTCTTCTAGATTTGCTTTATTGTCCGATAAAGGGAATTTAGAAAATAATAGTTATTCTTTTGTTATAAATTATGGAACACAAATAAAAGGTGGTCATATAGATCCTCAATCAAATGCCGCTACCATACTAGAATATGAAAAACCTGATGTATTTCGAATGACGATTTTAATAGAAAACCCAAACAATAATTATGTGATTAGACATAATATTTATTTAGACTTAACAGAAATTGAAAGATAGATGGAATATTAGATGAAAAAAGCGTCTAAATTGATATTATTTATTCTATCATTTTTCATTATTTTAGAAATAAATAATCACATAGTAAAATCAGAAAATATTAATAAAAATTGGTACCAATTTAGACAAATGCCAAAAAATTCAATAGATATATTTTTTGCTGGAAATTCTCGCTCCTATACTACAATTCAACCAAAAACCATTGAAGATATCACAAAAAAATCTGGGTATGTATTAGGCACAGGTGGAGAATCTTTAGAGATGACGTATTTTGAATTAAAAGAAATGTTTAAAATACAATCACCAGAATTTGTTTTTCTAGAAGTATTTCCAATTTATAAATTTGAATCAGGGGAGAAATTTACTTTTCAAACAGCAGATTTTGTTGAAACAATTCCTATTTTTGAAATTGACCGAGAACTATTATGGAGATTTTTTCAAAATCAAAGAACTATAGATATAATACCACTTGCTAATCATCATTCACAGCTTTGGAAAACACCTAGAGAAGTATTATTAAATTATCATCTTTTTACACAAGGTTATGCAGAAACAGAATCCCCGTGGCTTTTAAAAGATTTTTTAAATACAAAGGGATATAAAAATAGTTATCTGCAAATATCTCAGCAATCGATCAATGATTATAGCAACTCATCACTAATCATCCAAACAACTATCTCACCTACTACAGAAGAATTACTTCAAAAGATCATCACCCTTTGTCAAAAAAACAATGCAAAGCTAATCCTTTGGCAAATTCCGCAATATACAGACTTTGTCGACCAAAATGGAATCAAAATAGAATACCAAAAAATTGCAGACCAATTTCAAATTGATTTTATTGATTTAAACCAATACAAATTCGATATCCTAAATTATGCAGACATCAATCACGTAGCTCCCTTTGGTTCTCAAAACGTGTCCTTACTATTTGCAGAGATAATCGCAGATCATTATGTTGGCGAGAAAAACGATTACGGTCTTGATCAATATAAGAAAATGAGCCCTATTGACTATACCTACAGTTCTGATAATCAAAATTTTGTTATCACATTCACAATGGCATCTGATATACTAGATAGTCAAGTAGTCGGAACTCTCGAAGCACAAGATAAGTTCTATACTGGAGAAAACATTGACCAATATCATTACCAGTTTATTCTTCCTCAAAAACCCACATCCGACTATATCAATGTGACATTTGAAAACTTACAGATTAATCGCTCAATCTCACAATATGTTTATTTAAATTATTCAAGTAAGGTGTTTCAATGAAAAAGATAATAAAAATTTCTTTTTTTATCCTACTATTTATATTTATTTTTTATGAATTAAACACTTTATACAAAGTAGAAGTAAAGAATTATCGGTGGTATCAATATCTAGAAAAAATAGAAAAAAATTCACTAGATATTGTCTTTTTAGGGAATTCACATAATTTTGCAACTGTTCAACCGCAAATAGTTGAAGATTTGCTTGGAACAAACGCATATACAATTGGAGTACCTTCTGAAAGTTTACAGACAACATATTATGAATTAGAAGAGCTATTTAAATCTCAAAATCCAAAATATATAGTAATAGAAACTTTTGCAATTCAAACTTTATTATCAAATAACGATGATTTTTCTTATAAGTTCATTAACTCAATTCCATTTAATGCCACTGCATTAAAAAAGTTTTTTAACACAAATATTGATGAAACTTATAATTATTTTCCTTTTGTAAGAAAACATAATGAATTTTGGAAATATCCAGTAGAGACCTTAGAGTATCTTCAGATTGACTTTGATCATACTAAAGGAAATTATAATTTTACTGAAGCGAGTGGTTTCCTTTCTTACCCGATAATGATTTCTGAATATGATATCAATAAAGTAAAAAATAGAGAATCAGAAAATGTTGAATTGCCAATCAACCATGAAATTGATAAGTATCTAAAGAAAATAATAAATTTATGTGAGAAAAACAATGCCCAAGTAGTTCTTTTTACAATTTCTCAAATTAAAGATTATCTTAATCTACCATATGAAAAAATTAATTATCAAAAATTATCAACAGACTATAATATTCCATATATTGATTTTCGAGATAAAGAATACTCTATTTTTCACTATGCAGACACAAATCACATGTCTTTTTTTGGCTCAACATTATTATCATTTGAACTAGCTGAAGAGTTATCAGAAATTTATAACCTTCCAATTAATAAATTACAATATTCTTATTATCAAGATTTATTGTTTACCGATATTTTATTAGAAGAAATAGATCAAGATACACTCCTATTGACATTGAAAAATCAAGATAAAGATATTGATTACAATCAATATACTTTTAATATAGGAACTGAACCAAATAATTCAGATAAAAACCAAACCACCTATAATAAAAACCAATTCGAAGTTTCTAAAACAATAGATATAGTAGATGTAAAAATATCAAACCCAATTTTAGACTATGACATTATCCAAGACATAAAAATTAAAATAATCAATGAATACGAATAACTCCAACCCACAAACCCGCAAAGGCATCCTACTTGCCCTCCTATCCTACTTCCTCTGGGGCTTTCTTCCCCTCTTTTGGCATCATCTCACTGGCTCCACAGCTTTGCAAACTCTTTCACATCGTATTCTTTGGTCCTTTGTCTTCAGCCTCGTAGTCCTGATATCTCAGCATAAAATTCGAAATTTCATCCATCTCTTCAAGTCCCCGAAGATAATTGGCTTCTATGCCATCACCGCCCTTCTGCTTGCCACCAATTGGCTCATTTATATCTGGGCAGTCGCCCAAGAACGCGTCCTCGAATCTAGCCTTGGCTATTTCATCCTCCCCCTCATCACCGTCCTGCTCGGGGTCATCTTTCTCAAAGAAAAACTACGCACCGCTCAGTGGACCATCCTAGCCATTGCCGCAATCGGTATTCTCTACCTCTCCTTCCAACTCTCACAAATCCCATGGGTAGCCCTTAGCCTCGCTCTTTCATTCTCTCTCTACTCACTCTTAAAAAAGAACGCCCCCACCAATGCTGAAATCTCCATTTCGTTTGAAATGGGCATTCTGCTCCTCCCTGCACTTTTTTATCTCATCTTCCTCCACACCCATGGACAAGGGGTTTTTATCATTTCGGGCGCTCAAACCTCATTCATGCTCATCGCCACCGGACTGGTCACTATCGTACCCATTCTCTCTTATTCAAAAGCAGTCCCACTTCTCCCCCTCTCTCTAACTGGTTTGATGTTCTATCTCAACCCAACCTTGCAATTCCTCACAGGCGCCATCCTTCTCAAAGAACCATTTACCAAGCCACAAATTATTGGATATAGCATCATTTGGATTGCGTTAATTTTATATTTTATAGAAGGCTGGAAAAATAAAAAAAGGGGATAAAATGAAAGAGATTACAAAACTAGATTATCTAGATCATGAGTTAATCGTACATAGTCATTATCCAAGAAGTTATTTTATGAGAGAAAAGGAGAAATCTCCTTTTGTAAAAATCTTAAATTTTATATATTTTCTATTTATTGCTGCCCTCATTTGCCTGCTCCTTTTTTCTTCAAAAATTGGGAATATTGGCGGAGAACATTATTGGGTTGGAAGATGGGCATATTGGAATAAAAACTATCAAACAGCCATTCAAGAATTTTCTCTTGAAATCCAACTTTATCCTACCAATGAGAACGCCTATCGCTATCGTGGACTGTCTTATTTTTATCTCCAAGACTATCCAAATGCCCTCCAAGATTTTGAGAAAACACTCCGCTTAGATTCAACCCAAGTAGAGATAATGATTAACAAAGCCGTTGCCTTAAAATATATAGGTGAATATCAAAAAGCGCTCAAAGAATTAGAAAAAGCGCAAATCAAAGGTGGCGATCGAATCATCATCAATCAATATCGTTCAGAAATAAACCAACTTCTCCAAACACAAGAGTAATTAAAACAAAAGAGGTTGGCACTCGCCAACCTTTTTGTCTCCTCTATCAATAATTCCGATAGCCAGTAATCATAATTAATTTAAGTTAGGTATAAAAAAAATCAGACAGTTGTCTGATTTTTAATGGTTATTCAAAGAAAAGAGGCAAGGTACCCAAGCAAATGATTTCTTGCCAAGCATCAGGATCACCTTCAGTCATCACTGCTGCATTTCCGAGAATGTCTCCGCCTGCTTCCTCAAGGATTTCATGCATAGCCTCCAGAGTGGAACCAGTACTGATCACATCGTCGATTACTAAAACTTTCTTGCCTTTAATCAAGTCAATATCTTTTTCATCTAAAAAGAGAGTTTGTTCTCGGCCAGTCGTGATAGACATTGTTGTTGTTTTGATTGCATTGCCCATATAGGATTTATAATCTTTGCGTAAAATCACATAAGGTTTGTTCGCTTTCAAAGCCATTGCATACGCCAAAGTAATACTCTTAGCTTCAGCGGTCACGATCACATCATAATCCAAACCGCTTGCTTCAACTTTGTCCACCAAAGCTTGCGCAGCCGCTTCATTCAGCTCCACATCGCCCAAAATATTCAAAATTGCGATTTTCAAACCAGGTTTCACTTCAAAAAGGGGTAATTCTCGTTTTATTCCTGCAATTTCTACTGCATACACCTTTTGCTGACTCATATTTTAATACGCTCCTATAGATTCGGCTCAAGCACCGCACAAAATTATATCACTCCTTCAAAATATGCCAATATAATTGATTGTCTGACAATATTTGTCTGACAACCTGTTTAGACAACTCAAAATCATTGCGCAACAAAAACCTTTGGAGTAAGATACCAGCTCAACACGTTGTTCGTGTGCAGAAATTTTTGGAAAGGTATCAACATTGTGAAGAATCATTCCCGTTGCTTCAAACAGCAATTATTTTATATCTTTATTATCGTTATTTGGGAACTTCACCAAATGCTCCTTCCAAATCCTACAAAAGTAAATACAGGACTTGGTTTCCGCAACACAACACACCTACAACTGAATACACAAAAAATCTAAACTGCGCACCTACAAGCGCAGTTTAGTCTTTAAAGGTGATTAATAAAAAATCGATTGATTTTTTAGATGTATTTATATTTAATTTATCGTTTTTATTTTGAAAGGATCATAATGAAAAAGAATCTTGCTTTGTCTTTCTTGTCCATCGCATTGGTTTTTGTTTTTGTCCTTAGCGCCGCTGGTCTTCAAACAGTAGCAGCTGAAGGCGATACTCCCGTACTCGGTATCCTCCTCGTCGGTCCCTATAACGACCACGGCTGGAGCCAGGCAACCTACGAAGGCGTTCTCTACGCCGCTGAAAAAACAGGTGGAGAAGCCATCTATATTGACAGCGTCAACGTAGCCGATCGCCCCGGCACCACCGCTGTCCAATTGGCTGAGAGCCTCATGGACCAAGGCGCAAACATCATTGTCTTCAACTCCGATGACATGAAAGCAGACGCACTTGAATTTGCAGAACTCTATCCCGAAGTCCCCGTCTTGCACCTTTCCGGTGACGCCGCTTGGCAAGATGGCATGAACTACGCTGGTTTAGATAACATCACCAACATCATGCCTTGGATGGAATATGGCAAAATGATGGCCGGTTGCGCCGCCGCCATGACTACAGAAACAGGCAAAATAGGTTTCTTGGGACCATTGATCAATGACGAAACCCGCCGCTATGCCAACGCTCTTTATCTTGGCGCCCAACATTGCTGGACAGAATACCGCGGTATGGATGCAGCTGACCTCGAACTCAAAGTTACCTGGATTGGCTTCTGGTTCAACATTCCTGGTTTCACCGCAGATCCCACTCAAGTCGCAGACGATTTCTACAACTCTGGTTTCGACGTAGTTGTCTCCGGCATTGACACCACCGAAGCATTGGTGCAAGCCAAAGCCCACACTGAAAACGGCAACACTGTCCACGCTCTCGGCTACGACTATGCCAATGCCTGTGAAGAAGCAGCAGATGTCTGCCTCGGCGTCCCCTATTTCAACTGGGGTCCCTCCATCACAACAGTTGTCGAACAATGGCAAGCTGGCGAATACACCTCCGCATTCATCACTCCCATGCCCGTCTTTGAAGACCTCAACAATGTAGACGTTTCTCCCATTGGTTTCACCAAAGGTGCCGCTCTCTCAGAAGATGCAGCCGCAGCAGTTGATTCCTTCATCGCTGAATTAGGCGACGGCCTCAATCTCTTCACTGGCCCCCTCAATTGGCAAGATGGTTCCGTGTACCTCGCTGACGGCGAAGAAGCCACCGAAGCCCAAATTTGGTATTCCGGCCAATTGCTTGAAGGTATGCAAGGTCAAAGTGTCGTAGACGCTGAATAATTTACTCAACATCCATCCGATGAGGAGGGCAATTCTGCCTTCCTCATTGGTGTTTTAAACAGAAAATAAATAGGTTGTGCAACTATGAAAATTGAACTCAATAACATCAGCAAAACATTCGGAAAAGTATGTGCCAATCAAAACATCAATCTTCTCGTACCCTCTGGCACCATCCAAGGCGTCCTCGGAGAGAACGGTGCTGGCAAATCCACCCTCATGAAAATTCTCTCTGGCTTCATTTCCTATGACACCGGACAACTCCTTGTCGATGATCAACCCATCCTCATCCAATCCCCCGCAGACGCCGTCACCGCAGGCATTGGCATGCTCCATCAAGACCCGCTCGATGTCCCCCAACTCTCCGTCTTAGACAACTTCATCATGCAGCAAAATGGTAAGTTCATCCCCAATCGCAAAAAAGCCAAAAAAGAGCTCATCCATCTAACAGAAAAATTCAATTTTCAAATTAACCCCGATGCCCAAATGGAAAGTCTCACCGTCGGGCAACGCCAGCAATTAGAAATCCTTCGTCTAATCTCTCTCGGTGTCAAAATTCTAATTTTAGACGAACCCACCACCGGCATCAGCCTCAATCAAAAACAACAACTTTTTGCAGCTCTCAAAACTCTTTCTCAAGAAGGGCACACCATCTTCTTTGTCTCTCACAAATTAGAAGAAGTCGCCGCTCTCTGTGATCAAGTGGTCGTTTTGCGCAAAGGGCAAGTGGTTGCTCAACTCAAACCTCCCTATGACATCAACAACTTCGTCAAACACATGTTTGGCACCATCATTGAACTCCCCAAACAAAAAAAATACGCCACTCCCGATAACTGTCTCAAAGCAGATCGTGTTGGCATAGAAACCCATCGTCTCAACATCAAAAACGTCGATCTGGATCTCAAACAAGGGGAAGTTATTGGTCTCGCTGGTATGGCTGGTTCCGGACAAGAAGTCTTCATGCAAGCCTGTGCCGGGCTCGCCAAAGCCGTCGCCGGCACTCTCGAACTAGACGGTGTTGACCTCACCAAAAAATCCTATCGTACATATAAAGAATCTGGTGTTGCTTATGTCCCCGCTTCTCGTTTAGAAGATGCTATGTTCTCAGGCATGACTCTCAAAGAACATTTTATCTTAGCCAATCAAAACAAACACGGCATCATCTCTTCAGAAAAAGCCCATCAACAAACCCAAAATGGCATTCAAAAATATAATGTCAAAGGTACTCCTGAAGACACTGTTGATAGTCTATCTGGTGGCAATCAACAACGTGCCTTGCTCGCCATGTTAGCCGAGCAGCTCAATGTAATCATCTTAGACAATCCCACCCGTGGCTTAGATGTCGAATCCTCCATCTGGATCTGGAAACAGCTCAAAGAACGTTGCAAAAAAGACAACACCTCCATTCTTTTCTATTCCGCCGATCTTGATGAAGTCCTTGAATATTCAGACCGCGTCATGGTCTTTTACAACGGCGAAGCCACCCAGCCCGTCGATAAAAACAACATCAATGTCGAAACCCTCGGCAATATGATTGGAGGCGCAATTCATGCCTACAGTTGATCCAAAATCAAAGCCCAACATCACCCATCTTGGATTCCGATTCTTAGGCGTCATTATCGCCCTTGGTTTCACCATGCTGCTTCTCATTCTCACCGATGCCCCTCCTTTGGAAGCATTCCGGCAAATTTTTCTCGGTGCCTTTGGCAAATGGAAACGTTTCGCCGATGTCCTTGTTGCCTTTGTACCCCTTTTGTTAGCCACTGCCGGCCTCTTATTCACCTACACCACCGGCCTCTGGAACATCGGCATTGAAGGGCAAATCGCTTTCGGCGCCATTTTCACTACCGGTGCTCTCCGCATTATGCAAGATACTACTTTACCCATTCCCTTCATTCTCACACTCGCCATCGTAGCTGGTGCTCTTGGCGGTATGCTTTGGGCGCTTTTGGCTGGCGTTCTCCGTGTCTTTGGCGGGGTCAATGAAATCTTCGGCGGTCTTGGTCTCAATTTTGTTGCCACATCCGTGGTCATTTGGCTCATTTTTGGCCCTTGGAAGCGCCCTGGTGTCGCCTCCATGTCTGGAACGGACACCTTTGATAAATCCCTTTGGCTACCCATGATCTCCGGTACCCGTCTCAGTTTGGTCGCCCTCATTATTGGCATCGTAGCTATCTTCCTCACTTGGTTCCTCATTAAAAAAGTATACTTTGGCATTAAGCTCAAAGCCGTTGGACACAATCCCAAAGCAGCCGACCTCAGTGGTGTTTCTTCAGTAAAATACATGCTTCTTGCTTTTATCTTCTGTGGCATTTTTGCCGGCTTGGCAGGCGCTTTGCAAGTCACTGCCGTTTACCATCGTCTCATCCCCTCCATCTCTTCTGGTTACGGTTACACAGGTATGATGGTTGCTATGCTCGTCAATTTTCAACCCCTATTGGTCACCCCCATTGCCCTCTTTTTCGCCATTCTCAACATTGGCAGCATCCAGCTTCCCATTGTCCTCAAACTTGATTCCAATCTCTCTGGTGTTCTCCAAGGCGCATTAGTCCTCTTTGTTCTTTTAGCTGAAGGGGTGCGAGAAAAAATCGCAGGAAGGAACAACTAACATGACATTTGAAACCATCATCATCGGCCTCGGTAGTGTTCTCTCCATCGCCTCGCCCATCGTCATCGCCGCCATTGGTGAAACTTATACAGAACGTGCCGGTATCATCAATCTCTCTGCCAACGGCACCATCCTTCTCACTGCCATGTCTGGCTTTGTATTTGCCGTCAAAACAGAATCCGTCCTCGTTGGTATGCTTGGTGGCGCCTTGCTCGGTGGCTTTGTTGCCCTCATCATCGCCTTTTCTTCCATTTATCTCAAGCGTTCCCAAGTTGCCGTCGGCTTTGTCCTCACCTTGCTCACCGCCGATCTCGCCTATTTTCTAGGCTCTCCCTTCATGGGAATCAGCGGACCCCGCATTTATTCCACCCCCATCCCCCTCTTATCGGACATCCCCGTCATCGGCACCTTGTTTTTTAATCACAACATTATGGTCTACGTTTCGTTTTTGATCATTATCTTCTCCCAATTCTATTTTTACAAAACAGGTCCCGGGCTCATCCTACGTGGTATCGGAGACAATCCCCAAGCCGCCTTTGTGCGCGGTGCCAACGTCAATCGCCTCCGCTACATCTACACTTTCATTGGCGGTGCTATGATTGGTCTCGCCGGCCCTATGTATTCACTCGGTCTCAAAGCCGGCTGGAAGGGCACCATCTCCGGTCTTGACGGCATCGGTTGGATTGCCCTCGCCATCACCATTTTTGGCGGTTGGGATCCTCTCAAAGTTGCCTTCGGAGCTTATTTCTTTGCCCTCTTGCAATGGCTCGGTATCTTCTTGCAACCCTATCTCCCCAACATCCCCTCCCAAGTTTTGCAAGTGGCCCCCTTCCCCCTCATGATCCTCACCTTGCTCTTTGTAAAAATTGGAGACGCTCAATGGGTCGAAGACATACTCGTCAAACTGCCCGAAAAGCCTCGTCAACGCATCCGCAAGCTCATCAACAGTCTGCAAAACGCCGCTCCCTCAGCACTGGGCAGCATCTTTGAAAGAAAATAAAAAAAAAGAGAAGTGATCGCCGCACGGAAAGGAACGATCACTTCTTTTGAATTAAATATAAAAAAGGCTGCCACTTGAGGAGAAAACAGCCTTTCTGCAAAAGAGATTGAAACAACCTCCTTCGAATTTTGACTTCTATCTGAGCTTAGAAGCCAAAGTCCAACCAATTGGTTCCAAAGATAATAGAAGCAGCCATCACCACAAAAATGATGAACAAAATTGTGCCGCATCCACATCCAATACATCCACCTCGTTGATACCCAAAAGTTTTTTGAAGCCAATCAAACACCTTATCAAGCAAAAACAGCTTCAACAATCCTGATAAACATCCGGGACCTGGTTTATTATTCATTTTTTTATAATTCCTTTCAAGTATTTTTTCACACCTTTTGAGAATATATACGTCCACACTCAAAAAAAGTTTCAAAATTCATACAAAATTTTTACACAAATATCATATTTTATTCATCATTTTGAAACCATGCTTTGATAGAATAGACCGGTAAATACAATAAGATTTCATACAAGAGGAATAAAATGCAAAAAACAACATCTGACCATCAATTTCATCAACGTTTAGAAAACGTTCCCAATTTATATTATCTCGATGATAAAGGAGCCATGATTTGGCTCATCGTCGGTAGTCAAAAAGCGCTTGTTATCGATTCTGCTTATGGGAATGTCGATATTCCTGCCGCTGCCCAACAAATCACAGACAAACCCTTAATTTTTGTCAACACCCATGTCCATCATGACCATGCCAAAGGCGACTATCAATTTGAAACCGTTTATGCACACCAAGACGACATTTTCCTATTTGAAAAAACCAAAAAACGTCTCAAAGATGAGTTCAAACTTCCTCAAAACATCATCCCCATTCAAGACGGTCACATCTTCGACCTTGGCGATATCCAAATCAAAGCCATCCATCTCCCCGGTCACACTCCCGGTTCCATTGGCCTTTGTTATCCCCAAGCCCGCGCCATCATCTGTGGTGATGCCATCATGCCCGAACACTGGAACCACCTCGGTCACTCCACATCTCTTGAAGTTTTTGTCAACAGCATGAAACATCTCAACGCCCTCGAATCAGACTATGACACCCTCCTCATGTCTCATGGTAAAACAGGCCTTGCTCTCAAATTTGATCTCTCCAAAAAGCTCCAAATCATTGCAGAAAAGATTATCTCAGGCGAACTGATCGGCGAACCCATGCAAGACCCTTACGGGCAACCTGCTCACTTTGTCGTCTACCAAGGCACAAAAATGTTATATAACCCTGACCGCCTCACCGGACAACGAAAATAGAATAAATGGTATTAATTATTTAATGAGTGATGCCTTATTTTTTAGAAGGTAAAGTTGTACAATATAAATATTCTTTATTAACTTTTTTGTTCTAAAATCTAATTAAACAAATTTTATTTAGAAATATCAAATTAAAATTTTGAAAAGTAGAAAAACATATTAAACTTGGATTCAAGTCTCAAGTGCAACAGACTGATGCTCAAAGAATACTTCATGGGGAGTGCGATAGTCAAGTCTTTTGCGAGGTCGATGGTTTAATCGATGCATGATGAAACTAATTTCATCATCAGTGACATTATCCAAGCGCCTATGTTTAGGTAAATATTGTCTAATCAATCCATTTGTATTTTCGTTAGTACCTCGTTCCCATGAAGCATTAGGATGAGCAAAATAAACATCAATTTTTGCTTTTTCTTTTATATCTTCATGCTTTGCAAATTCTTTCCCATTATCTACTGTGAGTGTTTTCACATGCGGTACTGAATTGAGTAAAACAACTGCCATGTCTGCCGCTAGTTGAGCTTCTCTTTTATTGAGCTGCCCCATTAGGGTATAGCCAGATTTACGATCTACTAGCGTTAAGATTGCTCCCTTATGCTTGTTTCCAACGATTGTGTCACCTTCCCAGTCACCGAGCCGTTCCCGCCTGTCTATTTCCTCTGGTCGCTTCTCTATACTGACTGCATTAGGTATTTTTCCTCTTCGATCATAGCTTCCTGTGCGTTTTCGATATTTTTTTTGACATCTTAAGTGCGTATGTAAATTACCACCATTACGTTTATCTGCATAAATGTATTGATAAATACTTTCATGACTCACTTTAATGCCTTCTTTTTTCAAATCATTCGATATTTGCTCTGGGCTCATATCAAATGCTATTCGCTCTTTTACCGCTTCCCATTCTTCCGCTTTGATTCTTTTTTTACTTTTTTTGTTCCGCTCCACCGCCATTTCATGTGCTTGTTTGGGTCGATATCCTTTTTTGCCTTTGTTTCGCTTTAATTCCCGATTTATTGTTGATCGATGCACTCCTAAGAAGTTTGCTATTTTTGCTTCCGTTTTTCCTATTTTCAATAATGTATATATCTGGTATCTTTGTTCTTGAGCGAGTTGTTTGTAGGTCATTTTTTTCTCCTTTGACTTTGTCGGTCTTGGAGAATTATCCTACATCTGCTCGCTTTTTGCTTTCCTATCTTTGTTGCACTTGAAACTTGAATCTAAGAAATAAAAAAAATATATAAAAGAAAAAAATCAATTTAAAGAATATTTATTAATTAAAGGAGAGGGTTTTGATTAAGATTTTAGAGGCTAGGATTCAACGATTTAGATCAATAATAGATATGAGCTTTAAGATTGATGAGTCTTTTAATATATAATTGCAATTTGTGGAAAGAATAATGTAGGTAAAACAAATACTTTAAGAGCGATATCTCTATTTTTTAATCCTGAAGAATATGACAAAAATACAGATATCCCAGAATTAAAAAATGCTACTTGGGGAGGAGCTGTTCATCCGAAAATTACTTTAACTTTTCTAAATGAGAGTGATAAATATCTTTATAAAATAACCAGAGATATAAAATATGTTTTTGAAGAAGAAGGTGATGGTTTATCAGGTTATAAAAAGAAATACAAAAAAAAAGAGAGAAAAATTGATCTTCAAGAGAAAGAATTAAAAAATTTTTTGGATAATATTGAGTTTATCAATATTGAATCAATCAATTTAATTATTCCAGATTTAATTTCAGATATTTCTAATGATATGATTTCACTTGAATATGATAGAGCGAGATTTACACATAATAAACAAACTTTACGTGATGCATATATTTCATATACTGAAGGTTTACAAGATGTACTAGATGAATTTGCAAATAAAATATCAAGTGTTTTTTCTGACTTTAAAGAAGATTGGGGTGTTAGGTTTTCAGTTCCTAAAAATGCTGATAAATTTAGAGATTTAATTTCGGATGATGTTGAATTAAATATAGATGATACTGGAAGTGTTGGTATTGAAGATAAGGGATCAGGGTTACAAAGACTAGCGATAATTCTGTTACAATTTGAAGTTATTGCTAGGTTAAATAGACAAAAATCACCTATTATATTTATTGATGAACCAGATTTATATCTTCATGAAAGTTTACAAAGGAAACTTTTAAATTTTTTACAAGATAAATCAAGTTCTTTACAAATTTTATACACTACTCATTCTAAGATTTTTATCGATACATATAAAATGAAAAATATTATTCTTCTTGACGCAGAAATATCATCTCAATATGTTAAACGTAGGAATAAAAATGTAAATGTTGTAAGAACTGAAGTTGTGGATATATCGAGTGATGATGGGTATAAAATGGTATGCGATCATTTAGGTATTGAGCAAGAAACATATGAATTATTAGAAAAAATAAATTTACTTGTTGAGGGTGAATGTGATAAAAAATATTTTTCCGAATTAATTAACTATTTTGGCCTTAGTAATATAAATATTATTCCAGCGCGTGGAGTAAATAATATTGAAAAATACTTAAGTTTTTATAATTCTTATTATAATAACTATAGTAGTTATAAACCAAAAATAAAAGTGGTTTTAGACAATGACTTAGCAGGAAGAAATGCTTATAAATTAATTTCAAATAAAAATAAAAAAAATACTTACAATAATTTGATTGTTACTGTTCATTTACTACCGAATTTTTTAGGTAATGTTGCCGACCCAAACAACTTGGATCATTGTAAGACAAATAATGAGGTTGAAGATTTTTTATATCCAGAAGTTTTTGTATACTTAGTCAATCAATTATTATCAAAAAAAGGAATGATACCAATTGATATTAAAAAGACATGTGATCAAATAAAACAAATCTCATTTAAAAATGCAGGAATTTTATCTCTTTGCGAACATAATAAAAACGCGAAAAATCCTGAATCTGGAAATGAAATTTCTTTTATTTACTCAGATTCTTCATCAAGTTCAGTAAAAGAAGGATTAGCTAGTATCTTTACTATCGAAGGTAATAGGGAAATAATAAGAATATTGGATTTAAATAATGAAAATTATCCTGAAGTAAAAAAATTTTTAGAACAGCTTGTAATAATAAATGAAGATTTAGATAACTAATCATAATTTAAAAAATAATAAATAATATAAAAAAATTTTAGTTTAAACTAATAATATAGGAAAGAAAATATGTCAGAACTTGCTGCCACCATGGTTTGGACCTTTGTCAGAGAAGTAAAAGTGCCATCAGACGTAACCAATCTATTAGTCAATGAAGAAAAAGCTATTGCTGCCTATGCTACCATCCGCGATGTAGCCATCATCACCAACAAACGCATCATCATCAAAGACAAGCAGGGCATCACCGGCAAAAAAGTAGAAATCTACACCATTCCTTTTAAATCGATTGTAATGTATTCTTCAGAAAATGCCGGCACGTTAGATTTTAATGCTGAACTTGAATTATGGACTCGTGTGGGTCGTTTCAAGCTCAATCTCAAAAAAGGGGTTGATATCCGCAAATTAGACAAGATCATCGCCGAATCAATTCTCTAAAAAAAGAAAAAGACAATCATTTGATTGTCCTTTTTTTATTCCAAAACTGAAACATCTGTGAACTGCATCAACGTATCCACAATCCGCCGTTCCACAATTTCCAAGATCACCTCATCCGGATCATAATCTTCAATCATTTTTTCTAATTCACCAACATTCTCATCCAACAAAACATGATAATAATGCACCACATACACCTCAGAATACAGCGCTGAAAAATAATCTAACTGCGCAAAAGCAAAAGAATCCCGCAGCAAAAAAACCGTCTTATCATACAACGCATTTTCATTCTTCATCAAAAACAAAGCTCGCCAATCAGAATTTTGAGTCAACTTAATTTCTTCGTATGAAGACAAAACTGGATCAAAAATCACACTAACTTCAGAGTCTTCAAAATCAACTGCGCGGATCAATCCTGCTAAATCAGGGGTGCTATAAAATGGTTCAATAGAAATCTCTTCATAGTCAGGAAAATTCTTAATATTTTCATGCGCCAAATATCCTTTAAACCCCGCATATCCACCAAAGTCATTCCAATGCGAATCCCCTTTATAATACAGATAATCTTCTAGTGTAGGTCCCACAGACTCCCGTGCTTCTAGCAGAATAGGGGTCATATCGAGCACATATTCATCAAGTCCAGCCTCACGCACCCGCTCCATGAACACTTCTCGCGGAGTGATTCCCGTCCGTGTAATCCGCTTCGGAACATAATCATGATAAACTGTTGTTTTATCCGGTGGAATCATCAACAGAAAATCAATCCCATTTCCCTCGAAATAATTCACCAATCCATTCAATCGCTCGACTGCCAACGAATAATGAGAATCATCAAACTCTCGCAATCCGCGGAACGCATCCAACTCCCGATCATTACTATTCGCAATAAACAAAAACCCTTCTTTTCCCAAGATAGCAATCTCTTCATCAGGGGAGATTCCCAGCCCCAAAAACAGCTTAGTATAATAAGTTTCTGCACCCTGCTTCTTAAACAAATGTGCATCGAAATATTGCTTAAAAGAATCCGTAGAATCAAAATTTTTCAATGAAATCTCATCGTCAAACAATCCCAACATCGGAACCCAAAAGATCAAAAAGAAAAATACCATAACAATCACAGAAAAATATTTTTTCATTTATTCCCTCTAAAACTCCGCATATAAAAATGGTTGATAAATGCCATTATAAAGCTGCATAAAACTCAATCCCAGCAACAAAAACAACACAAAAACATACCCAACCTCAAAGACCCAATGCCTACTCACACTCCACTGATACAACTGCTTAAAAATCCCCGCACTAATCAAAATCGAAACTCCCACAACCAACACCATATCAATTCTCGAAAATTCAATCAAACCCCGATATAAAATCCCATTAAAATCTTGCGGAATAAATAGCACCGAGAAAAATCGACGAATCTCAGCAAAAGAATCTAAACGGAAGAATACCCATCCCAAATTCACCACCAAAATCAGATACAAGTGTTGAACCAGCCCCGGCAATCTACGTAACCATTTTTTCAAAAACAACACCTCAAGGCTCAAAAACACCCCATGCCACAATCCCCACAAAACAAAATTCCACGAATTTCCATGCCACAACCCACTCACTAAAAATGTCAGCAGCAATCCCAAAACCTGAAACATCCATCTAGGTTGTTTGCGTCGTGTCTGAAACTGAAAAGGCAACAAAATTGTATCCTGCAACCACTTACTCAAAGAAATATGCCAACGATTCCAAAACTCCTGAACAGATTTCGCCAAATAAGGCAAATTGAAGTTTTCCATCAACTCAAATCCAAAAATCTTCCCCAACCCAATCGCCATGTCAGAATACGAATCGAAATCAATATACAACTGCAAACCAAACAGAAAAATTCCCGCCCAAGCCAAAGGAGCTGTCCATTCTTTCATATCCAAAGAAAACACCATCCCAGACATACTCTCCAAAATTCCCACCAACAAAATCTTCTTATTCAATCCCATCACAAAACGTATCACCCCATCATACACTTGCGGCAAACGAAATTCCCGTTCACCCAATTGCGTTTGAAAGTGCTGATACCGTTCAATCGGGCCAGAAATAAACTTGGGGAAAAACAACACAAACAAACTAAACCGTAGAAAATTTTTCTCTGCCTCAATCTGTTGAGAGTGAATATCTACAAGATAGCGAATCAAAGTAAACGTATAAAAACTAATTCCCAAGGGGAAAATAATAGAAGAAAAAACAAAATTATCGAAAAATGGAACAGAAAAAACATTCTCAAGCCCAGGAAAATATTTATAAAATCCTAGCACCAAAACATCCACAACAATCAAACCAATCAAACCAAATTTTCGAGACCGATTTTTTATCGGAGCGGAGGCTTGCCTTTGATGTGTCCCAATCAGAATCCCACCTATATAATTAATGAAAGTCATGATCACAGCAATCATCAAGAACTTCACAGATGCCCATGCCACAAAAACACAACTCATTGCCAACAACACCCCATTTTGCAAATTAACTCGCAAACTAGGCTTGCCTACAAGATAGAAAGCAAAGTACACCACAAAAGTAACAGGTAAAAATAAAAACAAAAAAATTGTCGATCCAAACATTGTCATCTACCCAATCAAAATAAAATTGAAAATCTGAAGATAACAAATATTATACTGTGAAACCTATGATTCTTTTGAATTTATTTCCAAATAATATAATCCTTATTTTTACGTACACGTGACTCCAAATCATCAGGAGAAATCGCATCAGAGAAATAATACCCTTGCATAATATTAAAATCTAACTCACGCATCGTCTCAAAATGCTCCTTTGTTTCCACCCCCTGCACAATACAATCTTTCCCAAAAGCTTTCACCAATCGTTGCATCATATCAATCACAATTTTGCTATATTCATTATCATTAATATTATGACTAAAACTCTTATCCAATTTAATCACATCAAAATCAAAATGTTGCAACTTAGAAACTGCCAAATGATTCAAATCAAAATCATTTAAGGTAATTAAAAGCCCCATTTTTTTCAAGGTTGCCAAATTTTTCAACACTACATCATTGGCCTCAATCACATCATCTTCTGTGATTTGAACGCGCAACATAGAAAAGTCCACATCTTTAAAAATTTCTTTAATCGTCATCGGGAAATTTATATTTTCCAACTGTTCAATTGCCAAGTTCAAAGAAACTTTGATTCCTTTCAAACCTTTTTCTTGCCAACTTTTCATATCTCCAGCAATCCTGCGCATCACCTGCTCAGTAAATTGCCCCAACCTGCCAGAGAGTTTCATCAAACCAATAAAATCACGCGCCGGCAAAACACCATAGAGGGGGTGATTCCACCGTCCCAATCCCTCAAATTCAATCACTTGCATCGAATTTGTCTCAATCACGGGTTGATAATAAGCAATAAATTCTTCATTTCGCAAAGCATTAATCAAATCTTGCAACAAAAAGAAACTTTCAAAAACTTCCTTCTCTTGGTCCACGTCATAGAATTGATAAGAATTCTTCCCATTTTGTTTCGCAAAATACATCGCAATATCCGCATGTGAAATAAGCTCTTGAATCGTCTTTGCGTCTTCACCATAGCAAGAAATCCCTGCACTAAAGTTTACAAAAACAGGGGCAGCACATTCTTCATAATCAAATGGTTCTTCAAATTCCTTAAAAAGATCATCCATAAATCGAATCGCTTTTTCTTTATCGTGAATTTCATGTAGCAGAATAAAAAATTCATCTCCAGACAAACGGACTACAATACCATTATCTTTCGTGACTTTTTGCAACTTTTCAGAAATCATCTTCAAAAATTCATTCCCAGCAGTATGACCAAACAAGTCATTCACCATCTTGAAATTATCAAGATCAATAAAAACACCCGCAAAACAATCTAAACTGTTTTGTTTAAATTGATCGAAATTCTCAAGCAAATATTTTTTATTCGCTAAGCCTGTCAAAGAATCCAAATAAAGCGTTTTATGTAATTGAATCTTTTCTTTTTCTCGTTTGCTCACATCATGGCCCACCAACAAAAATCCAATAGATTCTTTCTGATCATCAAAAACTTCACTGGCCTTCCACTCCACATATTCATATAAAACTAAACCTTCAGTATGGGGGTGATTGATTACCTTCGTATGATTTTCATTCTCCAAAACAGATTGAATATAATGTAAAAAATCAAATCGAATCATTTTCTCCAAAATGCTCACCGTAACATTTTTATTCAAATTTGCACAATCAATTTCAAAAAATTCACAAAAATGTAAATTAAAATATTGAATCTTCATATCATGATCTAAAAACAGAATCAGATCATTGGTATTTTCCAAGATTGTTTCAAACTGATTAGAGGTATATTCCAATTTATTCTTAATTTTTACAAAAGGTGTAATATCATAATAACTACAAGCAAAATTATTCTCCCCAGTCTTACACGCCGTCACAGAAAACCATTTTTTCAAATGCTCATCAAACATTTCAAAATGATCCACGATATCTTTTTGCACAACATCACTATAACGTTGAAGCCAAGGGTCCAGAGACTCAGGATTTTGACTCCATTCCATGGCAGTTTTACCAATCGTGCTTTCATCAGTATTCATAATCTTCAAACCAGCTTCATTGATATTCAAAAATCGATAATCAACGGGATGGTTTTTTTCATCATAGAGTATTTCATGAATTGCAAATCCGATATTACTTTTATTGAGCAATGTAATTAATGTGTTTTCCATAACAAATTCCTTTATTGAAATTATAAACGTGCTTGTGTAGAGCGTCATAACAGTTTTGTAAAGTTAACCACTCCTGATAAATTTGTAAGTTTATTAAAAAAAGCTGAAAAAGGTGTTTTTTTACTCAAACATTGTTATAATAATAACAATCTAATCAAACACTCACCTTGATTAGATATTTTTATGAGTATAATTCAGACATAAACAGTCTGAGTAGGTATATTTAGCATTTATCGTATTATCTTGAAAGGAACACACCATGCGTAAGGAATGGCAATCATTCAACCCCGGCGTTTGGACCAATGAGGTCAACGTACGTGATTTTATCCAAAAGAACTACACTCCCTATCTAGGAGACGATTCTTTCTTAGTTGGGCCAACACAAAAAACAACTAAATTATGGGAAAAAGTCCTTCAGTTATTTGAACAAGAGCGCCAAAAAGGTGTCCTTGATGCCGAAACCTCCAAACCCTCCAGCATCACTGCTTATGACGCAGGTTATATCGACCAAGACCTCGAAGCCATCGTTGGTCTTCAAACTGATGCCCCTCTCAAACGTGCCATCATGCCTCGTGGCGGCATCCGCGTTGTTAAAAATGCACTCGCTGCTTATGGTTATGAAATTGATCCCCAAACTTTTGACATTTTCACCCAACATAGAAAAACTCACAACGATGGTGTTTTTGATGTCTATACCGAAGAAATGAAACTCGCCCGCCACTCCGGCATCATTTCGGGCTTACCCGATGCCTACGGTCGTGGCCGCATCATAGGAGACTATCGTCGTGTAGCCTTATACGGTGTCGATTTCTTGATCGCAGAAAAGAAAAAAGATCTAGATCTCTTCCCTCTCACATCCTATTCAGACGCAGCCGTCAATGCTCGTGAAGAGATTTCCGAACAAATTCGCGCCTTAGAAGATATGAAAACCATGGCGCTTCAATACAGCCTCGATATCTCCAAACCTGCTCAAAATGCCCAGCAAGCCACCCAATGGACTTATTTAGCTTATCTCGCCGTCATCAAAGAACAAGATGGTGCCGCTATGTCCCTTGGTCGCGTCGCCACTTTCTTAGACATCTATTATGAACGCGACATCAAAAATGGTCTTCTATCAGAAGAGCAAACCCAAGAGCTTATCGATCAATTTGTCATGAAGCTCCGCATGGTGCGTTTCCTCCGCTCTCCAGCCTATAACGAACTTTTCTCTGGCGATCCCGTATGGGTCACAGAAGTCATCGGCGGCATGGGGTTGGACGGACGAACCTTAGTCACCAAAAACTCCTACCGCATCCTCCACACACTCTACAACCTAGGACCCGCACCAGAGCCCAACCTCACCGTGCTGTGGTCAGAGAACTTACCCGATAACTTCAAAAAATTCACTTCCAAAGTCTCCATCGACACCAGCTCCATTCAATACGAATCTGACGATCTTATGCGTGTTGAATATGGTGACGACTACGGTATTGCTTGTTGTGTTTCTGCCATGAAGATTGGCAAACAAATGCAATTTTTCGGCGCTCGCGCCAATTTCGCCAAAGCTTTGCTCTACGCCATCAATGGTGGCAAAGATGAACGCACCGGCGAACAAATTGGTCCCATGTTTGATCCTATCCGTGGCGATTTCCTTGAATATGATGAGCTCATGACCAAGTTTGATCAAACCCTTGATTGGCTTGCCGGCCTCTATATCAACACCCTCAACGTCATTCATTACATGCACGACAAATACTTTTACGAAAGCATCCAAATGGCCCTGCATGATCCCCACGTATACCGCACCATGGCCTGTGGCATCGCCGGCCTCTCCGTCGTAGCCGACTCATTCAGCGCAGTCAAACACGCCAAAGTTGAGATCATCCGCAACGCGGATGGCCTCGCCGTGGATTACAATGTCATCGGCCAATATCCCGCCTTCGGCAACAATGATGACCGTGTAGACGATATCGCCGCCGACTTAGTCAAATTATTCATGAACAAACTTCGCACCCACGAGACCTATCGCAACGCCACTCCCACCATGTCCATCCTCACCATCACTTCCAATGTCGTCTATGGCAAAAAGACAGGCTCCACCCCAGACGGTCGCAAAGCCGGCGAACCTTTTGCCCCCGGTGCCAACCCCATGCACGGGCGCGACACCAAAGGTGCTGTCGCCTCCATGGCCTCCGTCGCCAAATTGCCCTACGAACATTCTCAAGATGGCATCAGCTACACCTTCTCCATCGTCCCTAAAGCATTGGGCAAAATCAAACAAGATCGCATCAACAACCTTTCTGGCTTGTTAGATGGCTACTTCTACGAAACCGGTCACCACATCAACGTCAACGTCTTCGACCGTGAAACACTGATCGACGCAATGGATCATCCCGAACAATATCCCCAACTCACCATTCGCGTTTCTGGCTATGCCGTCAATTTCATCAAGTTGACCCGCGAACAACAACTCGACGTCATCAACCGCACATTCCACACCGTAGCATAAATAGCCCCTCCTAAAAAATCCCTCCCCTTTAATTTCAATCCCCTTTCAAAGCAAAGGGGAGGGACTGAAAAAAAGAAAACTTATGTCTGAGATCAAAGCAAGAATTCACTCAATCGAAACCTGTGGCACCGTAGACGGCCCCGGCATCCGCACTGTCATCTTTTTCCAAGGCTGTCCTCTCCGCTGTCAATATTGTCATAATCCCGATTCATGGAACCCCCAAGATGGCACCCTCACCGATATCGACGACCTTTTCATCGAAATCCAAAAATATCAAAACTTCATGCGTTTTTCCAACGGTGGCGTCACCCTCACCGGCGGAGAACCGCTTCTTCAAACCCAAGCCGCAGCCCAGCTACTCAAAAAATGCAAACAAGCCGGCATCCACACCGCCCTAGACACCTCAGGCTTCATCTTCAACGACCAAGTCAAACAACTTCTCCAAGATGTCGATCTCGTATTGCTTGATATCAAAAACTTTGATCCCACCCAATATCAATACATCACTGGTGTCAAACTTAACCACACTCTCCAATTCCTCGACTACCTCACCGAAAACAACATCGAAACCTGGATTCGCTACGTCCTCGTCCCCAACCTCACCGATAACTACCCGGCCATCGAAGCCCTCTCCCAGCACCTCAGCCCCCGCCAAAATATCTCCCGCATCGAAGTCTTACCCTTCCATAAAATCGGAGAATACAAATGGTCCGAAATGGGTCTCGCCTACCAACTCACCGACACCCCCGCCCCAGACCCCGCCGCCATCGCCCACACCAAACAGCTCTTCCAGCAATACAATCCAACCAAGCTGATTGCTTAATTGCCCTCATTCAAAATCTTTAAATAAAAAAGGTGCGAGTCACCGCACCTCTCAATCATTAATCTAAAAAAACTCACAAATTCTCTTTTGCCAACGCCAGCTTACTAGCCGCATTCGGATAGCTAGCATCAATCTTCACCGTCATTTCCAAATCTGCCACTGCGCTCACAAAATCTTCATTCACAAACGCCTTCATCCCACTCACATAAAACACCTGCGCATACGCCTGATTGAAAGCGAATTCTCCATCCAACGCCAACACAATCCTCGCCATTTCGCGCGCGCCGACTAAATCCTTCTCATCAATCAGCACCAACCCCTTCAAATGATAAGCCGTCGCATACGCTGGCTCAAGTGTCATCATTTCATTTAATGCCATCGCCATCTCAGCATCATGGATCACATTTTCAAAATCCCCGATTCCCAAATACACATCCGCCCGCAGTTTCCATGCCTCAGATTGCGTATCATCAATCGCAATTGCAGCGCTCAATGCCTCCAATTTTGCCGCATCATCCGTCATCTCCTGCGCCAGCGTCACATACGCCTCTGCAAATATCGGGTCAACTTCATATGAAGCGTCCAAATTCTGCACTATCTCCACATCTGCCACTGCTTGCCCAAAATCCCCATCCAAAACAGCCTGCAACCCTCGTACGGCATAGGCATCCGCAAACACTGCCGAAACCTCCATCTCAGGATCCAGCGCCAGCCCTTTTTCCAAATCTTCCAACGCCAAATCAACATCCCCATTTGCCAAAGCGCTCAACCCTGCTGTCTGATAAGCCTCTCCGAACCGCGCTTCATTCGCATAGATTTCATCCAAAGCTACCGCTTGTTCAAAATCAGCCAACGCATTTTCCACTTCATCTTGCGTCAAATACACCAACCCTCGTTCAAAGTAGGCTTCCCCAATAGTTTCATCCAATTTTATTGCAGCATCAAGATCAGCCAATGCCTCATCCAAAGACCCATCCGCTGCCAAATGTTTTGCTCGAGACACATAAGCCTTGGCATACACAGCATCTACCTCTATTGTCTTATCCAATTGAAGTGCCATGTCTAGATCCCCCATCGCATCCACATAATTTCCTACCATCACATGCGCCATTCCGCGTGCATGATAAGCCAGTGCATAGTCAATATTCAAGCCAATTGCCTTGTCAAAATCCAACATCGCGCGGCTAGCATCTTCCTCATCCAAAAACGCCAACCCGCGTTCATAATACGCACTTGCAAAAGCGGGCAATGCTTCTTGCGTTTCATCCATTGCTAGCAAAGTTTCATAATCTCCGATTGCCCCGTCAAAATCTTCCAAAGCTAATTTTGTCAAACCGCGTGCATCATAAAAATCAGCATTTTGATCATTCAAAACCACCGCCATGTCCAAGTCACCCAAAGCAGTTTCAAATTCTTCCAATCCCATCATTTCTTGCCCGCGCAAGAAATAAGCATGCGCAAACGCGCTTGGCACTTCCATCTCAGCATTCATTTCCAACGCAAGTTCCAAGTCAGCAATCGCCTGATGATATCCATCAATCGCATTATATGCCAACCCTCTCTTCGTATAGATTTCTGAACTTTCGCCGTTGATTTCCAATGCTTGATTAAAGTCATCAATTGCACGTTCGTATTGGTGTTTCATCAAGAATAGATCACCACGTAAAGCGTAAGCATCTCCGTATTTTTCATTTAATCGAATAGCTTCATTCAAATCAGTTAATCCTGATTCCGAATTTCCATCGTCGATCAATCGCACAGCTCGAGAGTAATACGCTATTGCATATTCATCTCCTTTTTCAATTGCAGGGTTAATCGAAATTGCTTTTTCAATATCTTGGATCGCCGCTCCATAGTTTTTTAAGAGTAATTGTGTTTCTGCTCGTTGCGCATAGATCTCAGAAGCTTGTGGGTCTAATTTTAGTGCCACGTCATAATCGTCAATTGCAAACGCAAATAGTTCCGCATAAAAATAGTCATTCCCTCGGCGGAAGTAAACTTGCGCATAATCATCATCTTCATCCATCATCAATCCCAGCGCCAACGCATGTTCAAAATCTTCCACCGCAAAAGAGGTCTTGTCCATTTCAATGAACACTAACCCGCGTTGATAATACGCTTCTGCATAACTCGGATCATAACGAATTGCGCGGTCATAATAGGCCATCGCCGCTTCATAATTTCCCAATTCATACTGTGCAATCCCTCGTTGTGTATACCCCACCGCTGTAAATGGATTTTGAATCACCCATACTAATAAACTCACCAACACCAACAACGTAGCCCAGCGCATAATAATTGGCGCTTTTTCTTTGGAATGATATTCCATTGGACGTAATATTTTTTCTTGATAGGGAACTTCCACCCGCACTACATCTAGATCTACTTCAGGGCGAATGACTTCATCCCCCATCACTTCAATCGGCAATTCAAATTGCACTTCTGCCCAATCCAAATACCAATCCACAATCGCATTTAAACGCTGCATAATCACTTGAATTGCAGCTTTTTCGATTTCATCTTCTTGTTCACTCAAAATCACCAGTTTTTGCATCGCCGGCACATATACATCCACAAACAAAGTCGGCATAACCGCTTGCTGTTTTACTTCATCCAGCAACCGATCTAGCGACAAAGCCTTCACATTCACTTCTTTTGCCGAAAGCACCACTTCTTCAATGATGGCGCGCGTAGTTTCTAAAGCAAATCCCAAAGTTCTAGGTGAGTTTTTTCGAGCAGCCAACAATGCGTCCACATAATGTTCTTGAATTTGTTCAGCGCTGGTTTTTTTTGCCATCATGGTTATCGTTCCAAAAATTTAAACAGCGAAAATCGCTTTTTCTTTTTTAATAATTTTTTTGCCCGTTTTGATTCCGCATAGCGCTTTTCAATCGCCATCGCCAAATCAAAATTCACATAAGCTTGTCCTGCATTCCCCATCTTTGCATAAACCATTCCCCGAGCATGGTAAAGTGCTGCAGATTCCAAATTTAAATCCAAAGCATATTGATAATTCTCCAATGCCTTTTCAAAATCACCCAACAATTGATACGAATTTCCCCGATGGAAATATAACTCCGCCACACTTGCATCTTGCGCAATCCCTGCATCAAAGTCAGCCAATGCGCGTGTCACCTTGCGCATATTGTTATACAATACCCCCCGATTTAACAACGCATCCACATCTTTTGGATTTTTTTGTAGATGTTCACTCAGCGCCGCTAACGACTTATCATACGCTTTGCTAGACAGTGGTACTGTCTTTGATAGTGAAAACGCTGAACTAGGTTTCCCGGGAGCTAATTGCACTTCTTCAAACCAATCAAAAATAATTCCCAATCCTTCCAATCCCGCCACCACAGCATCTGAAACACGGGTCACATTCACCATCGCATCATGCAGTGCATGTTGATAGGCAAACCCAATTGTCTCCATCTCCACCTGCACATAGCCTGGTACCATGTCCCGCACAGCCAAAAACACGTCTTTCATTTTCATCCCGCTCGCATCTTCCCCGGTGCGTTGCCAATAAAGCAGTTGAAACATCTCTCGCACCAAGCCTTCTGCCAGCACAATTGCCTGATGTGGCGCACTCTCCACCACATTCAGAATTTCTAAATAGCTTTTTTGAAGTTCCCGCAAACTTGCTTCAGGCAATTTCCGTTGCACATGCAATGGTTGCGTATCACTTAACTTTTCCAGCATCTCTTCATTCATCAAGCAATCCTATTTCCCTTAAGAATTCCCCAACACATCTTGTAGAACAAAATAAGTTTCACTGTTCTCATTCACTTGCAATCCCCACATATCCAATACACCTTCATCCACCGTTTCATATGATATTTCACCACTTGCCAAATCCAAGATTGTCCATTCCGCATTGCTCACTGCAAACAACACTCCTGCGCCATCTGCCCCTTCACACACACCTTGCAAACACAACAATCTTGCACTGCCATTCACATACTGGATTAATCCCAATCCACCTTCTTTAATATCTAAATAAAATGTCATTCCCCCATCCACCAAATGAACCCGTGCCCCACTTTCAAAACTGCCACTGTTCACCAATAACGCACTGTTTTCATAGACTACAAATTCCATCGTCCGCACCGGAACGCTTTCAAACAACACCGCAGACCCACCTTGCAAGAAAACTTCGCCTTGTGGTCCATCGCTTTGCAATCCAATTGTCACATTTTGGAACACATCCGCACTCAATTTCATCCGGTCGGTTAATGCACTCGCATGTCCGCCATCATCCATCACTTGCCCAATTTCCACCGTTTTCCGTTCCACAGCCGTCGGCATCGGAGTCGCCGTATACCCACTTGCTTCTTGCGTCAACATCATCGCCACGCTTGCCGTGCTCGTGTTCGCTGCTTCAAAATTCTGCAATTCTCCACGTATACTGCCTAATCGTGCCAAACTTAATAAAAATGCCACACCTAAAACCGCTGCTGCACCCCACCACCACAGCATCTGTTTGCGTCGATCCAAAAATTTCAATGTCCGGCCTGGCATTTCCATCACCACCGCCGTCACATTATCATCCACATTGTTCCCCACCGCTGTGTCCACTAAAGTTTTTGCCGCTTGTTCGGCATGCTCGCCTTCCAAAATTGCCTTCAGCATTCCTTCATTCACATAGCGTTGTTTTAACCCTATTGGAGATTCTTTAATCAAACCATCTGAGCACAACAGCACCACATCATTTTCATCCAGTGCCAATCCTTGTTGCGCAATCGCTTCATTTTGTTTTTCTCGCCCCCCTTGCAAATATAAACCAAAGTCGATCACCACATCCGCTTTGAACCCAATCGATCGCGTAATCGCATCTGCATTAAAATGGCTCTTTGCCCGTGCTTCATCCAGCACTCCACTGCGGATTTTGTCATTGGCCCACGTATGATCGACCGTCAAAGGCAGCAATTTTCCTTCCCGTAGCAAATAGATCCGGCTATCACCCACATTTGCCACATAAAGTTTCTCCTCATGAATCACCGCCACTACCACTGTCGAAGACATTCCTTTTTTGCGTTCATCTTCCTGTGCTTCAAAGAACACCGCTCGGTTCGCTGCCCCAATCGCTTTCCCCATCACTTGAATCAGATCAGTCTCCATTGAGTTTTGCATCGCACTTTTGATCACATCCACCGTAATCTGCGCTGCACGTTCCCCAAAACTGCCGCCTCCTACGCCATCAGCCACAATCCCCACCGTCAAGCGCAGTTCGCTCTTTGTCTTCACATACCCAAAAAAGTGACGATCTTCATAAGAACGACTTTCCGCCATCCCGATTCGCCCATAGCCAAATCCCTTTGGTTTTGCACTGATCATAGTCTTCATTCAACACTCTCCAGCTTAAAAACAGACTTATGCGTAAGCATCAGTCTCTTTCGAATACTCTTCTTTCACACTCTGTGCCTTCACATCTCGCCCGCAATAGTCATAGCTAAAGTTCAAGAATTCTGACATTGTGGGTCGATTCTCTGGTTTTTTCGCCAAACAATCTCCCAAAATGAAATTTTCCAATTCTTTCGGCACATCGTTTCGGAATGTATGAATTTTGTCCGGTTTCCCTTTCAAAATTTGTTTCGTTAGTTTTTTATTTCGCAAAGCAGGGAAGGGTAATTGTTTGGTCAATGCCTGATACAACAACACCCCCAACGCCCACACATCGCTTTTCTGCACATCCAAATCTTCCAGCGCAATCGTCCCATCTGCGGCCAAAATCCGCTCAGGTGACATCGCAAACCAAGTCCCCGCATAATTATCAAATTTCGCGATCCATGTTGCTGTCCCAAAGTCCACCAACACCGGGTCAAACGGTTCCCCATTCACCAAAGGTTTGCGGAACATCACATTTTCTGCTTTCACATCATTATGCGAAATCCCTTGCTGGTGCATATATGCCAATCCCAGCCCCACATTCCCCATAATATTCATCGCTTCTGGGATCTGCAATGGCCCGCACTTACGAATGAAGGAGGCCAGCGTGCCCCCTTCCAAATATTCCATCACAAAGAACCATGGCGTCATTTCGCCCTTCCCCAAATTCATCGCCTTCGCATAGTAATTGCGTTGTGAATTTGGGTTGCGTAAAGCATTCTCTCCCACCGAAATAGGATAGATCTTCAGCAGACGCTCATGGTTCAAGTTACTCAAAAATGTAGCTTCATGTCGAATCGCCAACATATTATCTTTGGTCTGGTTCTTATCATTATTCACCACCTTACTCACCTTCAGTGAGTATTGATGCTCTTCAAACTCAGCCAAAGCCACCGCGGCCATGCCACCCTGTTGCAAAAACCGAATGAATGTATATTCACCGATCTTATCCCCAGCCTTCAATGTCGACAATGTAGACATCAATGTTCAAACTCCTTGCTTACCAGCGTTGATTGGCAACGTCAGCAGGGTTATCTTTATCAGGTTCTTGTCTTGCGCTCGTATCAGTTCCTTCACTGACGAAAGGCGAGGCTAAAACATCATTCTCTTCTTTTTTCGACTTCAGCAATTCAAACTTAAATTTGATGCCACCGCGTTCCACAATACACAATTCAATCTCATCGCCATCATTCAAAGCTTCTCGGCGGAAGGGGATCAATCGCACCCCATTCAAATACGTTCCATTTGCGCTTTCATTATCTTCAATTGACCACGTACCTGTCATTTCTTCTTCATGAATTGTCGCGTGCAAACGGCTGATATTATTATTTTCCAAAATCAATTCAGCATATTCCGCATTGCGCCCAATCGGGGTTTCGCCAAAAATCTCAAAGGTTTGTCGTTTTCCAGCTGGGATTCCTCGCACAGCAACTAACTTCGCCTTTGGGTCAGAAGAGCGCCATCGATTAGTCATTCGTTGAATCACATTCGTCGTACGTGCAATCACTTCTTTGCCCACTGCTGCCACTTTTTCACGGTTACGCCACATCAAGATTAGCAAAATAATCACAACAATGCTCAATCCGGTGTTCATCAACGTGCTCGTCGTCACGCCCCATTCTTCACACAATTCGCCTGCTTTTTCACCAAACCCACCTGGCAAGTTCCCCACCGCACGGCACACTGAGCTCGTCGGCGCCGGAATCACCACATCCACTGAAGCTTGCACAGCCTGTCGTTTGGAGAGCCCCAATTCATCCGTCACAATCACTTCCAAGCTATAGCTAGAACTGCCTGCAATCGTAATATCCTTCACATCCCACATCGCTGTGTAGGTACCATCACCGCTCGCCACAAACACACCCTTCGGTTGTCCGTCCACCAACAGCTTCAAGTCCACAACATCCTTATTACCCCAGTCCTTCAAAGTCACAAACACCGGCACTTCCGTCACCGGAATACTTGTCAAATCATCGGTGCGCTCCAACGCCTTACGTTGAATCACATTCCCGCCATTTACCAAAATATCAATCGTCCCACTTTCCACCACATCACGGGAGATCGTGAAACTGTCACTTTCCAAAACGCTCAATTGGCTCACAGAGTCCAACGTCACAATCCGTTCATTCACAGAAGCAGATTCACTTCGATACGTGAACTTATA
Organism: Anaerolineales bacterium; assembly: GCA_963662985.1. GTDB lineage: Bacteria > Chloroflexota > Anaerolineae > Anaerolineales > UBA11579. The sequence goes on from OY760066.1 coordinate 402,646, forward strand.
TTGATAGCGATATTCATTTAAATAAGTATTAATTTCAGAAGAGGCCACCACAGAATCAAATGTAAAACTTTCCCCTGGAGCCAACGCATGCATTTCTTCCACGCGTCCAAACAAATCTCCATCAGAAGCCCACGGATAATATACAGAGAACAAGAAAATTCCATCCTTGCGCAAGCTTTGCCCCAAATCGTTCGGAACCACACTGTTCTGATTCATAATCCCCGCTGTCAAAAACACCACATTCATCGTCACATCTTCATCACGAGAATCCAATTTCTTTTGTTCCTGATAAGCTAATTCCACGCCCTTCAAGCCATAAGAAGCTTCTGTAGACTCTTCCCAATCGATTGAAGCCACCGCTTGGCGCAATCGATCCTTATTATTCGTAAACGGCAGCAAGACTTCCGCTTGGTTACCATTCACCACGATCAATTCCACATAATCTGTCTCGTGCATCGTCCCAATGAAGTCCAGTACCGTATCCTGCATCAGCTCATAATTTCGTTTATCCGGATCCACCAATGATTTCTGGCGAGACCAGCTACCCAAGTCAAGCACCACCGCCGTTTTCATACCTTCTTGCACAGAAGCCACATCAAACGCCATTTCTTGGTCATCTTCCATCAAAACCACATCCCCCGCTCCCACAGAAGACACAACTTGTTCATTAGAATCCAACAATTGTGCATATACAGAAATCTCAGGGAATTGGCTTGTATCAATTTTTGTGATTTGAATGCTTCCGATCGCAGATTGCGCCATCGCATATCCCATCACCCCACTTAACAAAACCACCACAACCAAAATCAGGCTAAGTTTTCTCCAGAAAGCATTTTTCATCATGTCTACTCCTCTAAAGCTGTCTATTATCATTTAATTATAGGAATCATCCTTCTCAAAAATTATAACATTTTTTAATATACGAAAGCTACGCCCTCGCTTTTTTTCTTATACAAGATTTATATATCTCAATAGAAAATGTTTCAAAAATAAATTAGCTAAAATTCATCGAAATTCCCTAAATAATAATTAATATTTTATATAAAATATATAAAAAATGTTGACAATCTTCATCGAAAATAGTAAAATCAAGCCAATTAATATCCCTACAAGTATAGAAAAAAAATAACTTATATAAAAACAGGAGTCTGGGTCATGGTCCTGTTTTTAGTTTAAGCCAAAATAACCCAACCCCATCACCTTTCATTCTCTATACCAGCAAAATTTCCACATTATTTCATTATATAACTCCACCCACAAAATCATTCCCTCCTTTTTATCAACATGATAGACCTTCACAACTAAAATCATGCCTTCTCTTCCCAAAAATGTTAACCTAAACATATCTTCAAAACAAAAAGGAGCAAAAAAATGAATCCAAAAATTGTTAAAAAAGAAGCATTCCAAGTCCTCGGCAAAGCCATCCGCACCAAAAATGTAGAAGGCCAAAATAATCAAGATATCCCCAAATTCTGGCAAGATATCAATACCGACGGCACCTCACAAAAACTCATGACCCTTATGTCCAAACCACAGGGTATGTTTGGTATTTGTGTCGATGTTCTCCCAGACGAAGCAGATCCCAATGTATTCGAATATATCGCCGGCATTCAATATGCAGGTGGTGACCAAGCTGAATTTGATCTCTTTGATATTCCCGCCACACAATGGGCCATCTTCCCCTGCAACGGACCAATGCCTCATTCCATTCAAAAAGTGTGGATGGAAATCTTCTCAGACTGGCTTCCCAACAACGCAGAATACACCCTCGCCCCCCTTCCCCAAATAGAATTTTATCCTCCCGGAAACATAGCACCAAACGATCCTAATTACTATTCTGAGGTGTGGATTCCAGTATCCAAAAAATAAAAAAAAAGGACCCCTGTGAGAAATCACAGGGGTTTTTAAAATTCTTCTATCGAAAAATGCCTATGGATTTATTTGAAACTCAACTTCCCAAGTAGAAAACAGTTTTAAGGAATACAATCCAAGCCCAATCTCAATATCCCCTGTTGGCATCCCATCATAGGTCATTGAATTTAATAAGCCGCCATTTTCACCTGGAATAAAATATCCGCCTCCATTCACAAAATTATCACTCGTCAGATCATCAAATAAAGTTTGATGGAGCGTATACGAACCATTTGCAAAAGGGTATTCTTTTTGAAGGTCAAACAAGAGCGCATAATTCTCAGATTTAGCACTTCCGCCACCGCCTCCCCCACCGCCAGATGAATAAATCTCATCCGTAGCGCTAACTGAACGTGCAGTGATCTCAAATCCACCACTCACAAAAGTTGTCTCTAAAGCAATACTCTCTCCCACTTGGATGCCATCTCCCAATGAAAGAATAACCTTTTCATCATACCCACTAGAAATCGACAATTCATAAATTTCCAATCTCAATGACTCGCTTGCTTCTTCTGCCACAAATTCACTCGCCACTAGAATCGTTGGCGTACAGGATATACTTGCATCTTTTGCCGGCATCTCCATTAAATTAACCGAGATAGGATATTCTTTTCCATTCCAATCTCGCAAAACAGCTTTAGTTGTCTCAGCCGCCTCAAATCCATAAACAGCACCAAAATACTCCACAGCTGTCCATGCTGCCACATCCCAACAGATATTCATATTCATCACCAATTCATTTTGATCTCGTTTTAAAACCACATTCTCCAATTCAATTTGAATATGTTCAACTGGATCAAATTCCTGTCCATTTTCTAAGGCATCATCAGTCGTGTTTGAATTAGTCGGCACCACAGGCACTTCTGTCGCCACCGCACTGTTCGTCTCTTCTATCGCAATGTTTTGCATCGTCTCCAACGCAATGGCTGCAGCTTGATCAGCAATTTCATCCACATCCTCAATAGAGTTACAGCCCACCAACAAAACACTAATCACCAATAAAATCAATATCTTTTTTTTCATCCTATCTCCCACAATCCTAAACTATTATTTTTCAATCACTTCAAATTCTAACAACTCAACTGCATCCAACTCAGTCAAGTCCACTTCTTTCAGATCTAAATCAAACCGAATTACTTCAGGGCCTTTGTCCGTCAACAGCAATGGCAACTGTTGTATTTCAAATTCAACTTGATTAACCCCTTCGTCAATTGCCGCACATTCAAATTGAACGTGCCAATTTTGCAATCTAGCCATAGGGTCAAAATCGTGCTTACTCCCCAAAATCCCACCTTTTGTCGGCACACAAGAAATCGCAGTTGCTTCCCCATCTTTATCCCAGGATAGTTGCACCTCAAGCACATACATATCGTCATAATTGAGTAGCATTTCTCCACCTTCAGAAGTATTCAAATACACCGGAAGATCATAAAAATCAAGCGCAAAAAAAGTCGCTTCACTAGTGGAATAAAAAGACTCAAACACAAAGCACACACCCTCTTCCACAAACTCTGTTTTCTCCGCTAGCACTAATCCCTTTTCAGAGACCACCCTAGAAAATCCAACCTTGGGTAAATACACCTCAAACCAATCCAAAAGAGAAGCCCAAATTGTTTTTGGTCCCATCACAAAACTTAGCAACAGCAGCAAAACACAGGCCCCAATTGCCACGCTTTTCCAAAGCGTCACTCTTCTCTGATAATCGAGAGGTTCATCCAAAGCATATGATGTGCTAGAAGAGGGTTGCAACAGTCGATTTTCCAGTGCATTCACAAATTCCACATCAGGCGATTCACTTTGAAAAAGTGTTGCTAATTTTCGTTCAAAAGATTGTTGCCCAAACATCATCTTCTCCTTTCGTCAGAGATTGAAATTGCCCGCAAACGCTGAATTAATCGAGAATATCGTCGTCGCACAGCCCCTTCAGACACACCAAGAATTAAAGCGATTTCACCAAATGCGAGCTCTCCAGAAAATCGTAAATATAACAAATTGCGCTCTTCATCGGTCAGCAGTGAAAATTCATCCAACAAAGCCTCAAATCCATTTTCAAACACAGCTAATTTTTCGTTAAATCCAATCAATAAAGTTTCTTGAATCGTTTCTTCACGTTTTGCCGCGCGATAAAAATTTACAATTTCATGATGGGCAATTTGAAACACCCATGCCACTGCTTTTCCTTCTTCCCGATACCCTTCAGCTCCCTGTAAGGCTTTCATAAAAACTGTCGCGGCAATATCTTCACTATCCGCCTTGTTCCCCACCCGTGCCAATATATAGCGATACACCCGCGTAATATTTTCTCGATAAAATTTTGCAAACTTTTTTTCTTTCATTTTCTATAATAATAACGAAAAAGCCCTTTCATTTGGGACAAACTCATTGTCAAGTAACTTGCGGAATATAGAACAAATATTCTGGTATAATATCCTTGTTGCAAAATCAACATTGCCAATCATTTTTGAACGTTAAGAATTGAATATCCCTGAACAGCAAAGCCTATCAACGGAAGATGATCCAAAAGTTTCTACTATTTTATTTAAAGTTTGATCTGAGCGTAATTTATTTATTTATTATTTTTATTCTTTATTAAGTCTCAACAGTTTAGATCAAAAAAATCCCCTGCCAGCTTTCCCGCAAAATAAGTGTACCAAACACTAGTTATCCATCATCAATCCAATTTTTTCTGGCACCAACCTTCAAGGTTTCTGGCACGATTTGGCACCACTAAAACCGCCTCCTGGCACAATCTGGCAGGCATAAAAACCACTTCTGGCACGTTTTGGCACACTACTTTTTTCTAAAAAACCACCAATTACAGGGTATAAATATCAAATAACCCCCGTATATACCAGAAAATTAGACAAAATCCAAAACACTCACTTTTTTTTTCACACATCCGGCGTTGTAAATTACAAAAATCGGTCAATATGCCTAAAAAACCTAATCAAATTAAGCTACAATAAAAATCAAGAAAAGGAGATAAAATGTTCACAATCGGATTTATGCTCAACCATCCTCATTTCATTCCCCATGCCCAAACCCTCATTCATTCCATCCGCACCAATGGAGGTTTCCTCAGCACTGCCTCCATTTTCATCCTCCACCCCCAAACCTTCACCCCGCCATATTTTTCAGACGCAAACACCACTCTCCTCCCTTTCGAAACCCCGTCTCAACTTCAGTCCATTCCCTTTGCCGATAAGCTCTCCGCTGCCCAAACCCTAGAGCAACACCTTGACCGCACCACTCATCAATCTGCCTTCCTTTGGCTAGACGTAGACTCTCTCATTCTCCAACCCCCGCAAGCCCTCCTCATCCCCTATCCCCAAACTCTCATTGCCTACAAGACCGTAGACAAATGCAACATTGGCATCCTCTCCACCCAAAAGCTAGATCCCTTCTGGCGAGCCATCACCGATCACTTTGACTATCAACCTCCAGTCCTCTTGCACTACACCACCGTCTCCCATCAGAAGATTCATCCCTATATCAATGCGGGTCTTATCCTCACCCGTGATTCAAAAATGGTCTTCACCAAAGCCGTTCAAGCCATGTGCGCCCTGCAAACCCATCCAGACATCCAAGCCCAACTCACCACCAGTCCTCTTCACAACATCTTCTTCCATCAAGCCGTGCTCACCATCGCCATCATCAAAACCTTCCCCGCCCAACAGCGCGCTCACATGGCAGATGAGCTCAACTATCCTCTCCACTTTCACCATGAGCTTGGTCAAGACCTCAGCCAAATCCAAACCCTGCGCTACGACACCTATTTTGATAACATCCCTCCTCAAGACATTCCTCAGCAAATCCACAACAGCCTCCCCGTCGAACCGCAAGCCCTCACCAGTTATTGGCCCTATACCTAGAAAGACATCCTTTCGAATGTCTTTCCAGTCAAAGTCTGCTTCCCAAACCAAGCCAATTGGTTCAAGCATCTCCGCTAATTTTTTGGATCGCTTCCGTCTCGCTGCTCAAAAACATCACTTCCCGCCCCTTGTTTGATTCATACATAAAGTCCTTCAAGCTCTTCGATGAGAACTTTCCAAACTCACCCACGATCGCCACTTGCAAACGATAGTTCACAAACTTCTGCAAAAACTCGCCCGCCACGCGGCTGCTCAAATCAAAGAAACTTGCCGGCAAAGCCTCTTCCATCAAAATCACACTGCCACATCCCGCATAGCCCGCTTCCCCGATCACATCCAAAACATCCGCAGCAGTCTTCAAAAACCAAGGCGCTTCCACCACACCGATCTTAAATCCATTCTTTTCGATCACACGCATCTTTGCTCACCTCTCAACCCTCAACTCACTTCAACAAAAATGGAGTCACCATCTCCGTCACACCAAAAACCACATGCCCATTATCAGCAATCACATTCGTTTGCACATTCTCCAACAAAGCCGTCAAGCGATCAGCCGTCTTTTGCGAATTCATAAAGAAGTCATTTTCGCCACCAATGAAAAACACAGGCATAGCCAATCCACCCAGAACTTCATCTGAAAAAACAGGAATCGGATCAAGAAACGGAACAAAGTGTTCCATCATCAACCCAGTATACACAATCGCCACTTCAGGGAGTTCATCATCGCCATACACTAATTGCTGAATACGCAGCATCCCTTTTTCGCCTCGCATTGCATGCACCAACATCTTCAATGTGGAAGACAATCTCAAATTTGTCACACCACTCGTTGCCACCAAAACCAATCGCTCCACCATCTCGGGGAAACAGCTTGCAAATTTCAAAGCCACCCAACCCCCCAACGAGTTGCCCATCAAAGCTGCCTTCGAGAGCCCCAAACCATGAAGCACATCACGCATCCACAATGCGTATCCATCTCCATTCAAATCAGGGCGCACTTCCGCACTCTTCCCCGGTTGCCCCACAATGTCCACCGCATGCACCCGAAAGTCCTTCGCAAACACCTTCATGTCCGCCAACCACATCGTCGCATTCGAACTAGAACCATGTAGCAGCACCAAAGGAGGTGCCCCATTATCACCCACAGAGATCACATGAGTTTCCCCAAACTCCGTCGGCACAAATTGCGCTTCATAGTCCAATCCCCCATCGGCCAGCAACTTGTCATAAAAATCAAACACAGCTTGCTTACCTTCCTCTGTTTTGAACAAAGGAGTTTCATTCATTTTTTCATTCATGTCTCATCACCTTTTTACAAAATTTACTCAATCAATGATCGAATATCACCTAATAGTTGTTGCACGCCAATCAAATTGCCCCACAACATCATCCGAAAGATATCTTCATGTTGAATATACTGTCCATTCATCGTCACAAAGCTATCGTGAGAAGAATCCTGCACAGCCGTCACAAAGTTGATCAATCGCATCACATCGTCCGCATTTCTCACCGGCACATCCACCACCGCCGAAACTTTCACAACCGATCCGCTAGCGTCTTTAGGCCCAGCCAATGGCATCCCTTCTGCAAACACAGTCAGGTCATGTCCGCTCACTCGCCAACCTTTCCCAATCTTGGTGGCCTTCAATTTTCCTTCTCGAATATAACGTCGAATGGTTTTCGGATGCATCTGCAAAAGTTCAGCGATTTCATCAGGAGTATAATACTTTTGTTCCATATAATTACCTCAATCTCAATATATATGGAATTATATGGAACAATATGGAATAAATCAAGGGTTTTAAACAAAAAGAGCTTGTTTTCTGTCAAAACAAGCCCTAAAGTGCTAAATGAGCCAATTCCTGCCAAACAAGCGTTTTTTACACCAAATGCCCAAATCCATCAAAAGCTTTCAAACGTTCCATCGTCAAGCCGCCCAGCCAATCAAATTTCACTTTCTCTTCAAACAAAGTCTCAAATTGTGTCCATTGCCAATCCGGCCACCAAATATGATCCTTATCAAAGATACTCTTCAGATAAGCGAAATTCCGCTCCAATGCTTCTGCATACTCATTTGCTAAAAGATCATCAGGGTTTGCAAAAAACTTATAAGGTTGAGCTGCATAGATTGGCCATTGTGCTTCATCTAAACAAATTGTTCGCCGAATGGCATCGCTCACCGTTTCTTTCACCAAAGCTTTGCGTGGCTCATCCAAAACACGGAACAACTTCACCACCGCATAAATAGAATGTTCTTGATCACATTGCGTAAAAGTATCACTTTGAATTGCCTCAATCATCACATCAAGTTCTTTTTCGATGTCGATTGTTTTCAAATACTGTTTCTCCTTATACAAAAATGCAAATACTTCTGGAGTCGGGTTAAAATACCCAAACACACTAGGATCATTCCACCAATCCGCATGAGGAAAATTCTGGATCTCATCTGGAACAAATTCAAACTGATGGCGCTTGGCATCAAATTTAGATTCCAAAAACCACACTGCTTTTTTGAACATCGCCTCTTTGGCTGGGCAATCATCCACCTCTTTCAAAATTTCCAAAGCCAGATTTGTTGCCAACACACTTGAAACATCTGCTTGTACATCAGGTTCTAATCCATGACCAAAACCGCCATCCTCGTTTTGATAACTTTCAAGTGACTCCAAAATAGCAGTATCAAGCATTGGATCATTTCTTCTCAGGAATTTTTGCAACCGCAACCCATCTAAATGCCGACCTTTTTCCAAAACGATTGGCAAAGTTTTATCTAACACAACTTGTTTTGAAATAGCTTTCATCAACGCTCCTTTAAATGCTTAGATTACAGAATTGATTTAGTTTAATTGAAACAAGTAAAAAAGATAGTTGTAAAAAGAAATGTAAAGAAAGTTGAAAGAATCTCTCACAAATGTCTTAGCCAATCAGTGATCAGTCTACCATCCTCCCCGATTGTTTCTTCCACTGCTTCAGCATAAGCATCAAAATAAAGATGTAAAAAACTGGTTGAGATATTCAAATTTTCCAAGTAACCTGCAATCCAATCCACATCGAGTTTAAGTAAATCAAGATCTCCAAAGGTCAATCCAGCCATGATTCCATCTGCGAAAAAAGAATGGATAATCCGTAAATCCTTCAAAGGATAAATCCCCAAAGAGCTTTTTTCATCAAGGTTCTTTTCCACCAAAGATTCGATCTTAATTTGATTGGCTTCAAAAGAATCTATGCTCTCTTTTTCAATATAAGTGTTTTTATTAGGCAAATCCTGTTCATCATTCAACAATAACGATTCGATCATCCCAGCCGCTTTTAGCAAATCATCGCCCAAATAATTACCCGGCACTCGTGTCACTAATTCAGGTATTTGAGAAAAAATCCAACCACCGTAAGTCAAAGGAATTTCTTCATCAATAAGAAAATTACCAATTTCAATCAAATAACTTGCTGTATTCAATCGCATTGCAGAATAAAACACAATATCTGGCTTCACAATTTCAATCGTGTTTTTCAAATCTTCAAAAGGCACGTTCGCACCCAAATTCACCACTTGCCAACCACGATATCGCAAAACTAAATTCATCAGTAAAGGATAAAAAGAATGAAATTCATTTTCAGGACAACCGATTAAAATGTTTTTTTCACGGTGTTTGTTAGGTGCTTCTGCAATTAACGCATGTACCTTTCTCATTGCCAACTCAGAAGCAAAATGTTCTTGTTGCACACTAGCTTTTCCTTCATACCAAGCTTGCCCAATTTCAGCTAATCCTATGTGAAAGATTTGTGTAACACTCTCTTCTATAGAGAATTGTGAGAATACTAAGCTCAAGATTTCATCTGCTCTTTTCTCATCAAATACAAAACAAGCTTCGATCCACATTTTTCTCAGAGAGTCCAATGATTCAACATCATGAAAATCATCATCAACATTTGAAAGGAAAACCATCAAAGGATATACCTCAAAAGGATCACCACCATCTTTATCAATCTGCCGCCAAAGTTTAACAGCACGCCCCACAGCCATTCCTTCTTTTTGACGATTTTGAATCCACTTAATAGTAGCAATATCAAACTCAGAATAAAGCCGATGACCTCCACTAGAGCGTTTAGGATTTGGTAAGCTATAACGTTTTTCCCAGACACGCAAAACATCTGCTTTCAGCTCTGTTTCTTGCATCACAACACTCAAGTTATAGCGAGGAATTGTATTAAATTGAGATTTGATCATTTTATATACCTTTATAGTGCAAATGCTATCAAAAAATGTAAGAATTGTCTATATAATATAGACAAAATATTGACAAAAATATTACATAAAGAATAAGATAGAAATAATTATAAACGATATGAAAAAACAAAAATACATGAAGTTATCAAGAAGTATCAAAGAAATTATGACTTTAGATAGATTCTGGAATAATTTGAATATGCTATTATTAAACCGATTAATCATACTTAAGTAGTGGAGGAGATTTATATGTCAATTAAACTCGTAACAGACTCAACTTGTGATTTGCCCCAAACTATTATCGAAGATTTAGGAATTACAGTGATTCCTCTTTATATCAATATTGGAAACCAAGGATATTTAGATGGTGTCGAGATTTCTAGAAAAGAATTCTATGAGAATCTTCCCAACTACTCTCCACATCCAACTACAAGTGCTCCAAGTACACACGTAATCAAACAAATATATTATGATCTCATCCAACAAGGTGCAACCCAAGTTCTCTCCATTCACATATCCGAAAGCCTAAGCGGCACATTAAATATCGCTCAAAAAGCAGCAACAGAAGTGAATGAAGAACTTGGATTAGAAAAAATTATTGTGAGAGATGGTGGACAATTAAGTCTAGGAACTGGCTTTCAAGTGGAATTAGCAGCAAAGATGGCTGATAATGGTCATTTATTACAAGAGATCATAGATGCCCTCAACGATTTAGGAAACCGTACACTTGTTGCAGCCAGCATTGATTCGCTTACATATCTCCGCCGTAGTGGCCGCATGAATCTTATCCTCACTGGAATTGGCAGTCTCTTAAAGCTAAAACCAATCTTAGAAATGAACAATGGAAATCCTCAATCTGCCAAAGTTCGCACAACATCTCGAGCTACAGATTATTTGATTGAAAAATTGAAAAACCAAATGCCAATCGAAAAATTTGCCTTGTTACACACCAATGCTGCAGAAAAAGCAGAAGAATTTAAACAGAAAATTCTCGAATTAATTCCCACTCCAAATGTTCTCTCAGTAGACATTACACCTGTACTTGGCACACACCTTGGACCAGGTGCAGTTGGGTATGTAGTTATCTCAAAGAATCCAATCAATTATTAAGTAATTAGAAAAGAAGGAAGAAAAATGAAATCAAAAAGTATCAAAACATTAATTGCAATACCATTATTGCTTTTATTTGCTTTATTAATTGGTGTAGCTGGTGGACAGCATAGCGCAAAAATTTGGAATACTTCCATATTTTTATTATTGATAGTACTAGCTTTCATCATTCAATGGGGTGGATTTATATATGCATATAAAAATCAAACTGAAAAATACTTTGATATCACTGGAAGTGTTACTTTTATTACTGTAGTTATTTTGGCTGTCATTCTCACGCCAAAAGTAGATTTTAGAGGACATTTATTAATGACAATGGTGCTCATCTGGGCAATTCGATTAGGCACATTCCTTTTTCTTCGCATTAAAAAAGCTGGGGAAGATGCAAGATTTCGTGATATTAAACCATCATTTTGGCGTTTTCTCAATGTATGGAACATTCAAGGTTTATGGATCAGTCTCACCTTGGCAACAACTCTTGCAGCCATCACTTCAAACAACAAGGTTCCGTTTGAATGGGTTGGTATAGTAGGTTCTATTATTTGGTTAATTGGCATAATTATTGAAGCAATTGCAGATCAACAAAAAACAAATTTTAGAAATAAACCTGAAAACAAAAACAGATTTATAAATAATGGGTTATGGTCTTGGTCTCGTCACCCCAACTATTTCGGAGAAATAATGATATGGATTGGTATTGCTATCATTTCTCTCCCAGTGTTGCAAGGATGGCAATGGTTGATGCTCATCTCACCAATTTTTGTCTTTCTCTTAATCACTAAAGTGAGTGGTGTACCACAGCTTGAATCAAGAGCTGATGAAAAATGGGGTACAGAAGAAGATTATCAACAATATAAGAATAATACCTCCGTTTTAATTCCTCTTCCACCAAAAAATAAAGAGCAGTGAGGTTTATTATGCATATTCAATGGATTAAGTATATTGTTGCAGCAGCAACAATCCTAACAGGTTTGTTCTCATTAGTAGCACCAAACAGTGTTCAAGGATTTACTGGGTTGCAAGCCAATGGTGAACGAGGAATCACAGAGATTCGAACAATTCTTGGCGCTTTATTTATTGGGCTCGGTGTTGCGATACTTTATTACAATCACCCTATTGGGTATAAAATTGTAGGAATTACATACCTATCAATGGGGGTTGTTCGAGTTTTTTCCATTATTTTTGATAAATCTGCTGTCTCTTCAAATATAATTAGCGCTATAGTGGAAATTGTTTTTGGCATCTTATTAATGTTATAAAGGACAAATAAAATGAATATGAAAAATGCAAAAATTATTGCTCTACTTGGTCTGATTGCAATGACTTCTGTTCTGATTTATGGGTTTACAATTGGTAATTTTAGTAGCGACGGTGCAAAGATTCTAAGTAATCCATGGGGTATCGTTTCTATGGTTGATCTCTATACTGGTTTCATATTATTCTCTGCTTGGATTATATATCGAGAAAAATCATGGTTGCCTGCTTTGATTTGGGTGATTCTAATGATGATTTTAGGTTTTTTCACTGCTAGCTTATATGTTTTGATTGCATTAAATCGTTCTGAAAACAATTGGCAAAAATTCTGGTTGGGAAATCATTTTAATGAATAAATTCTGTGAAATCACTGAAGAGATAAAAATTGTTTTTTCAAAAGATGTCTATAGATTTGCTGACTCAACTTTGCCATTGTTAATCTATTTGATCTTTTCATTTTTAATTGATAAACAAACAACTTATTATCTCGTTCTTGGATTTAGTGTAATTGTTTTCATTTTACGGTTGCTCCATAAGCAAAAATTTATTTTTATTTCCTCAAGTTTTGGATTGGTTACTTTATTTTTCTTTATTAATTTTTTAAATCAAGATACTCGATCTGTATTACTACCAAGTATTATTTCAGGTTCTGTACTACTTATTACATGTCTTGGATCTATCTTTATTAGTAAGCCAATAGCAGCTTATAGTAGTGCATTTACTAGAAAATGGCCTTTGGAGTGGTATTGGCATCCTCATATTAAACCTGCTTACCGGGATGTGACCTTATTTTGGTTATTTGCGTTTGGTGGACGATCTATATTTGAAATAATAGCTTTTAAAAATACCTTACTACAATTTGAATGGTTCAAACTCATTCTTGGATGGCCATATACTCTTTTGGTTTTAATTATTAGCTATATGTTTGGTCGTTGGCGTTTAGAAAAACTCAAAGGGCCAAGCATTGAAGAATTTCAACAAAATAGTCCACCTCCTTGGCAAGGTCAAAAACATGGATTTTAATATTAATCATAAAGGTATATCATGCAAAAAGAAAAATTAAATAAATGGACAATAAATCAAATCCCTGATTTATCAAATAAAGTCGCTGTTGTAACCGGTGCAAATAGTGGTTTAGGTAAAGAAACAACCCTTGAATTAAGTCGCAAACATGCAAAGGTTATAATGGCGTGCCGCAACATAGACAAAGCTCAAAAAGCATTTGATGAAATCAAAAAAGAAATTCCCTATGCTACTATTAAAATTCTTCAACTAGATCTTGGCGACCTAGAATCGATAAGATCATTTTCATTTTCATTACATGAATATACTAATCATCTCGATTTGTTAATTAACAACGCAGGTGTAATGGCAACGCCTTTTGAGAAAACCAAAGATGGGTTTGAACAACAATTTGGAATTAATCATCTAGGGCATTATGCCTTAACGGGACTAGTATTAGATCTTCTTAGTAAAGCAAAAAATGCAAGAGTAATCAATGTAAGTAGTATGGCGCATAAAAATGGTGAAATTGATTTTGATGATCTTTTCTATGAAAAAGGCAGGAAATACACTCGTTTTGGTGCTTATGCACAATCAAAATTGGCAAATGTTTTTTTCACATATGAATTACAAAGATTTTTTGATGAAAATAACCTAGATATTATTTCTGTCGCAGTTCATCCAGGGGTAGCTGATACTGGTTTATTAGATCATTTTCCTTTTATTATCGCAAAAAAAATATTTCCATTTTATAAGAATCGAATTCAAACTGCCAAATTGGGAGCTTATCCAAGTTTAAGAGCTGCAACAGATTCCAATATTTATGGTGGAGAATATTATGGTCCAGATGGTTTAAAAAACATGCAAGGCTATCCAGTTCAACAAAAATCTAGCAACTTATCTTACAATAAGGATATTGCAAAACGACTTTGGGAAGTTTCCAAGAATTTAACTGATGTGGTTTATCAGATTTAATCCTGAAGGACTAGATTGATGATATTGCAAACTTGACGGGTTATCTCGCTGTGTATATACTCATAATAATACAAATAATAACTTAAAAATAATTGGAAGAAGCTTAGAAAGGAAATAATATATGTCAAAATTTGAAATCTATCAGGATAAAAGAGGCGAATATCGTTTTCGTTTGAAAGCCCGTAATGGTCAAGTTATTGCGACTGGAGAAGGTTATTCTTCTAAAGATGGTTGTAAAAATGGGATTGAATCCATTCGAAAGAATGCACCAGATGCAGAAGTCGTTGATTTAACAAAAGAATCTTAATTGAAATTGAATAAAAAAACTATCTCAGATGAGATAGTTTTTTTATTGTTTAGTCAAGTTCCATAATCTCTGCAATTGGGGCATTTTTCTTTACTGACTCTATGCCTTTTTTGCATGAACTTTTAGTTGTGTAACCTTCACTAACAGCTATGGTTTCACCATTGCCTGCTTTGAGGCGGAAGCGGAATTCACCACTCTTGTCTTGATAGATTTCGAATTTTCCCATAATTTCCTTCCTTTAGGTTTTAAAAGTATAGTATTTGCTAATTATAGCATTTTTAATGTTCATTATTCAAGCATAGTTAAACAAAACTCTTCATTAAGTCATTTATAATTTCTGGATTGTTATGTAGGGATATAATATGGTGGTTTCCACATGGTTTTGTGATGAAATAACGAACATCTTCTTTTAGAATAATCTCAATTTGCGTGCGGCAAAGATTTGTTTCACAAAGGTTAGAAGTAATATCTATTTCAGACACAAAATAATCATCTAAATTGGGACTAACTTTGAAGATCATTGCCTTTTGTTCTGGTAGTTGACCTTTTACTGCAACACCAATGCTAGATTCAAAGTGAGTGGTAAGTGAATAGCTTTTGGTCATGTTGATTGGGAGGGTGCAATGAGCTACAATCATGCTATTGTTTTCGATATTTAATGAAGATGGATTTACCATGAAACCAGCTTCTCCAAAAAGGGAATTTAAGATCATCATAGTGATTAAAGATGGCACATCACCTTCACAAGAAGCAGGGATTCCTTCTGAATTTAATAATGCTAATGCAATACATCCTGTACTGTGAAGTGTATCTAAAAGATCAAAGCAACGAAGCGTAATTCCGGTAAGTTGATATTTTTCTATCAGAGTTTTCATAGCACCATAAATATTAAGTGCTTTTTTAAGTTCCTCTTCCGCAAAAGGACGTTTTTTCAGTTCTGAGACTAATTCAGAATCAATATCATAATCTTGTTGAGATAATTCAATTAATTCATTGATATTAATATCTAATATGTCAAAACCAAATTTTTCTTTAGTTTTTTGTTTATCAACGTTACTTGCGATAAGCCAATCTGAGGGGATACCAATTACACCTAAGCGAGCTTTCGATAAGATTTGTTTAGTTTGAAATATCTTTTGTAATTCAGTTAATCGTTTTGCAATATATTCTATTTCTCCATGGATGATTTCGCTTTTGATGTTATTTTGTTGTGAATACGTGAGGATCTCAATGGATGCAGCAAGCGAATTCATGATACCATTTGTGAGTAATGTGATAGGACGGGGAAGAGAAGGAAGAAGTTCTTGGAAAAGGTTTTCAGATCCACCTGTTTGGACATAGATCAATGGAATGGCATCTGAACTGAATTGCTCTGGAGATGTGACTTGTTCGATAGGAATGTTGATACGTTCCTCAATGCTTGATAAAAACTCATTGGCGATTTTATTGATATCTCTTTCAGAGGAGATAACTGATTTGATTCCTAAAACTTGAAATTTCATTTTCAATCCTTTATTTTCTATTTTTTGTCATTATACCTTAATCTTTGTTGAAGTCATTTTTCAATTGTATAATGTAGCTAGTTAGCCTATCTATGATAATTTTTTTTGTTTGAATATAAAAAGGAAAGTTTATGCGCTTTAATAGTGAGTTGGTTTATGCAGGAATCTCCATATTGCCTAGTTTGGCAATTTTCATATTTATGACAATGAGTGTTATCCAATTTCGGAATCAATTTTTGAATTATTTTTATATGGCTTATACAGGTGCAGGAATTCTGAGTTTAGTTTATTTGTTCCAATTGATCCTGTTTTATGGCAATCGTATTGAGTGGCTTCATAGGATTAATATTGTTGAACTTATTGGAGTGATCCTTTTAATCGAAGGATTAAGTTGGTTATTAGTGAAGATTTTTTATGAAGATACTTTTTGGGTGATCAAAGTGATTGGATTCTCTTTAGGCGGAGTACCAGCAATTTTATTTGGGATTGCTTCTTTTGGATCTGTTTTGGAAATGGAAACCTTCTTTCAAATATTATATATGATGCTTTATGTGATTTTGATTTTGGAATGTGTGGTATTTGTGTTGAATTTTCGACAGGTAAGAAATAAAGCAAGTCGAGTTTTGGGATTGAGTTTTTCTTTATTGTTACTTTTCTTTTTAGTGTTGTTTGTATTTGAACGGTTTGTTAGCTTTGTAAACATACTCTTTAATCCAATGCCAGCGTTTTTCTTTATGTGGAATGTTTTGTTAATCGTTTATATATGGAAAACGATTCTGAAGAGTGGATTAGGTAAATTGTTTGAAGTTCAAAAAGGCTTTGCAGATAAGTATAAGTTGTCATCTCGTGAAGAAGAAATCATTCAGTTGGTTTTGCAAGGTGATAAAAATTCGGCAATTGCACAGAAGTTAGTGATTTCAGAGAAGACTGTAACAAATCATATTTATAATATCTATAAAAAACTAGGAATCAACTCCCGCTTTGAACTAATCTGCCTTTATAAAGATTAAAGATAACTTTTTTATGGATGGGAGGAATTTCCTATGTTATTTTCAGAAGAATGAGAAGGGTTTCTCATTCCCAGAATATGTAGGAACTGTTATTTTATAGGCAGCAATTCAGACAAAAAATTGTAAAAAAGATGGAGTAAAAAAATGAAAAAGAGAATTTTGTTGTTTATTGGTTTGACAGTTTTAATGAGCATTTTTGGAACAAGTTGTTATAACTTAGGTCGCCAAATTACAGTTGAGAAAACAATCCCCTATCATGATGGCGTAGAAAAGATCATAGTTGATAGTACAGTGGGTGATGTTTTTATCATTCCTGAAAATCGTGATGATGTTTATGTTGTGTTTCAAACATATGAAAATGGGCAAACTTTGAGTGTTAATGGCGGTGCTACAATTGAAGTCCGTACAAAAATGCCTTTTAGTTTTTTCAATTTATGGGGTTCATTGAATTATGCACTTTATGTTCATATTCCTGATGATTTTGAAGGTGACATGCAATTGGAATTGACTTCTGGTCAACTTGAATTGCATGATTTTGATCTTGCTGAATTGGATATTCAATTGACAAGTGGAGACATCAATATTTATTCGATCAATGCAGATTACATTCGGTTTGATGCTACTAGCGGAGATATACAAGGTTCTTCTATTTTAGCAACTGAAGTTGATTTGGAAATGACAAGTGGTGATGTTGATTTGAATGGTTTGGTTTGTGAAGATTTGTATTTTGATATGACTAGCGGTAAAGTTCAATTGGATAATTTTGAAGGTGCGATTAAAGGTGGAATGACTTCTGGTGATATGGATGTGCATTATGCGAATAAGATGGATGATTTTGTGTTTGATATCACTAGTGGTGAACTGCTGTTGGACTATTCAAATGTTGACATTGATGCGACTTTCGACATTGAAGCAACTTCTGGGAGTATAAAAGTCAAATTTGATCTGGATAAAGTGAGTAGGTTAGATGAAGATGTTTTGGTTGGTAGCATTGGTGATGGCACTTACGAAGTGCGGGTTGATTTGACCAGTGGTGATGTTTTAGTGACCGACTAGAATTATCATATAAAATGAATTGCTAACTCCTTGTGGCAACACAGGGAGTTTTTTTTATTCTAATTCTTCAATCATTTCTTTTACCCATTCACGAGCCATCTGGTGACTACGGAGGCCATAATCTAAAGGTTTGGTTTGGTATTTGAATGTTGACTGATATTGAAGGGGAGTTGAGGTTTCAACAGGTCTAGTTCTAGTTTAGTAGGATTGATCTTAGCGAACATCCATTCAATGAATGCTTGATGGCCCATTGCGGTGATGATAAAGATCTTTTTGTTGCGACCACATTCAATGGATGAGGCAGTGGTGTTGATGCAAGAAGTGGTTGAAAAGGCTGTTGATTCAAAAGATGTGAGCAATGGGCTGTTGCCGATTGTGGCACCTGACCAGGGCTTGGATGAAAGCTTTGTGGCAGGTGAAAGCCATGGTGTAACTGATTTTGGACGACCTTTCCATGTGGCAAGTGTGGGTAAGCTTTTCACTGCGGCATTGGTGGGAATGTTGGTTGATGATGGTGTAGTAGGTTTTGATGATTCAAATGGCGACGATTTTGTGGTGGATTCAATAATCTGCGTACTACTCGTTCAATAAAGTTTGAAGTTTGATTCAATCCTTTTTGCTTTGGAATTTTGCATTTGCTCTAAGGTAAGAAGGATTTTTTTCTGAGAGTCGATACAGTATAATTGTTGAAATTAACTGGATACAATAACACCTGTTTTATTGGTGAGGAAAGGACGAAGCATGAATCGACAAGTTGCAACTTTGGGTGGGGGATGCTTTTGGTGTGTGGAGGCTGTTTATGATGCGTTGGATGGTGTGATCTCTGTGGAATCTGGGTATTCTGGTGGGGATGTGGCGAATCCGAGTTATGAGGCGGTGTGCACGGGCAAGACTGGCCACGCTGAAGTGGTGCAAGTGACTTTTGACGCAGATGCGATCTCCTATGAGGATTTGCTGCGGATTTTCTTTACGGTGCATAATCCGACAACTTTGAATCGGCAAGGGAATGATGTGGGAACTCAATATCGCTCGGTGATCTTCACACATGATGAGGGGCAGGTTTCTGCGGCGGAAAAGATCATTGAAGAGGTGGAATGCGAAGGGCTTTATGAAGATGCGATTGTGACAGAAGTGACCCCGTTTGATGCTTTTTATGTGGCGGAAGATTATCATCAAGAGTATTTTGAGAATAATCCAAATCAGCCTTATTGTAGCGCGGTGGTGGCCCCGAAGGTGAAGAAGTTTCGCGAGAAATATGCTAGCCGTTTGAAGAAGTGATTGGTGTATTTCTAAGCTGTTTGATGAATGCCATTTCGTTTTTCGAAATGGCATTTTTTGTTAAGGGCGAGAAGGGGAGAGATGTTGAGGGGAAGAGATGGAGTGCGCATAGATTAATTTCACACACGTTTTTTTGGATTTGGTTTGCTTGGCTGTTTTTTGACGTTGGTTTGTGGTTGTATGGCTGTTTTTTGGGATTGGTTTGTGGTTGTTTGGCTGAAAAAATAAGTTGTGGTTTGGTTGTTTTTTGATTTTTCTAGTATATGCAGGGTTAAATTGAAGGTTGAGCCTTGTATATGGTGCTTTTAAGTGAAATACTAGTGTGCCAGAACGTGCCAAAAGGTGTTTTTAGTGCTGCCAGAATGCGCCAGGAGGTGGTTTTTGTGGTGCCAGATTGTGCCAGAAAAAAATTTTTAGGATATAAACAAATCTGGTGATTTGTGGGATGTGTGGTGTTTGATCTTGATAATAAATTGAATCAATAATAAAAATAAAAGAATAAAAGAGGACAAGATCGGAGGAAGCAAGCAGGGAATGGTGGGGTATTTGATTATTAATGTGCAGAAAAGGTAAACTTAATATAGAACAAACAAGCTATATATCCGTGGTAGTATACAATAGGTTGGGAAAAAAGTCAAATTTTGATGTTTGTTGTGAATTCGTTCTACAATTGGCTACGTCAAAAAAATATGACTTTTTTCACCCCTAGAGATAGTCCTTGGGAATGATGAAGAGACACTTTGTTTTTGTTAGACTTATGGTGAGTTGATGGACTATTCTTGAAAGGTCATATAGGTCGTTTATGAAGAAAAAGGTTTTATTAACTGGGGCGTCGGGGGAAGTTGGTTTTGAGGCGTTCAAAGAGCTGCTGAGAAGAAAAGATGAATATGATGTACGATTGTTTTTATTACAGGGGAAAAAAGAAGAACAATTGAACAAAAAATTTGGAAATGAAGTTGAGATTGTGTGGGGAGATCTGCGGAAGTTTGAAGATGTGGAAAGAGCGGTAAATGAGGTGGATGTGATCTTACATGTGGCAGGGATTATCCCACCGTTGGCGGATTATAACCCTGATTTGGCAAGAGAGGTGAATGTGGGGGGAACAAAAAATCTTTTGTTGGCAGGAGCTGCACAAACAAATTTGCCAAAATTTTTGTTTACTTCATCGGTTTCGGTATATGGTGATCGGATTAATAACCCTGAGATTACGGTCGATGATGCAATCCAACCAAGTGTGGGAGATGAGTATGCAAGGACTAAGATTGAAGCGGAAAGATTAATTCGAGAAAGTGGATTGGAGTATGCGATCTTTCGTTTATGTGGTATTTTGACTTCAACTTTAAAAATTCAACCTTTAATGTTTCATATGCCTTTGAACACTACTTTGGAATGGTGTTCTGCCTCTGATGCAGGGTATGCTTTGGTGGAAGCAATTGGCTGTGAGGCGGTGTTTGGAAAAACACATAATTTGGGTGGGGGAATCCAATGTACGGTGAAAGCAGATCAGTTTTTGAATAAAATGTTTGATTTATTTGGTTTGAGCGCGCAGACCATTCCGCGACGTGCATTTGCGATTCATAATTTTCATTCTGGTTATTATGTGGATGGCGATAAGTTGAATAAATTGTTACATTTTCGACGGCATGTATTGAGGGATTATTATGAGACGATGGAAACAAAAATTTCGCATCTTCAACGATTTTTCACGCGATTGGTGCCAAGCGGGGTAGTGCGCGCTTATTTGAGGCAGCAATCTGAACCATGGCGTGCTTTGAAGAAAAAAAATTTAGCTTTGATCGAGCGTTATTATGGTGATTTGGAAGAAGCGATGCGGTATTTTGAAAAATCATTATTTTAATGTTTGTTAATCTCAATCATTTAGGATGTTTGAAGAATCAAAAAAGGCTTGGAAATTCCAAGCCTTTTGATTTTTGATATAGTGTTTGTTTAACGGTCTAAATTGCTGGCAGAATCTGCGGGGAAAACAAGGAGATCTTCAGGGGCGTTGGCTTGATCTGCGTAAAATCCACGATATTGAGGGGGGAGAATGCCGGCCAATTGGTACATGATTTGATCTGTGACGGCTTGGCGATAGAGCTTCTTTTCTTTGCGATCTAGTTCTTTGACATAGAAGGGGTTGCCGACTCTGGTGTGGAATGGGAATCGTTTGAGCTTTTTGAGATCTTCGCGATAATTTTCGTGACCCCAAATGGCTAAGGGGAGGATGGGAGTTTTGGTGTGAGTGGCAAGAACTGTGGTGCCGGGTTTGCCTTGAATAAGGCGACCATCACCGGAGCGAGTTCCTTCGGGGAAGATGCCGAGAAGTTTGTTGTTTTCGAGAACACGCATGCCTGTTTTCATGGCAACAATGTCGGATTCATCTCTTTTGAGGGGAATAAATTCCCAAATGTTGAAAAGAAAACGGAAGAGGGGATTGTCCCATGAACCAGCTTTTGCCATACCTGTAAATTGGCGGGGATAGATGCGCGGGGCTAGGACAGGGGCGTCTAAAAAATTGACATGGTTGATGACAACTAACATAGGTCCTTCGTAAGGGATCTTTTTTAATTCTTGTGAATCAACCTTGCTAATTAGGCTGGAGATGGCAGAGATGAGTGGATTGATGATACTTTTACCAAGAGTTTTTTCTAAGACGGGGAGATTATTATTGTTTTCTTCCATATAGTTTTCTTTTGATTGATTGGTTAGGCAAGGGGTTCTTGCAAAATGTGCAGTGCTTGAGGAAGGATCTCAATTTCTAATTTTTGACCTGCTTCACAGACGGTTTCACCATCAATATGGGAAGGGATGGTGCCATCTAGGGCGGTAACGGTAACCTTTTTGGCATTGATGAGATCTACTTTGGGGTGTGAGGTGTGAGTACCGGCAATAAATTTGGGCAGTACGGTGATTTGGGAGAGACGATTCATTTCATTGGCAATACATACTGAGAATTCGCCATCGCTTGTATCTGCATCGGGGGTGAGCATAAAACCACCACCGGCACGTTGACCGTTCATGATGGAAATCATGAGAAAACGAGATTCAATGGTTTGATCGTCTAGTTCTAGACGGAGCAGGGCGGGTTTGACTAATATGATGGTTTTGAGGGCAGAAATGAGATAGCCGATGAACCCACTGAATTTGAGTTTGGCTGCTTCAAACCCGACGATGGCGTCAAAGCCTACCCCAAGACCGTTGCCAAAATAACGACCTTCAGGATAGTCACCACCACGGACATAACCGACGTCAAATACTTGGGTGTTTTGATCTCGAAGCACTTCGAGGGCAGTTTCGATTCCAGTACGAACACCCACCCCAAATGCCATGTCATTGCCACTTCCTACGGGAAGAAGGCCGAAGATGGCTTTGTGATCACTGTTTTGGTTGGCGTACATAATGCCATTGAGGACTTCATTGGAAGTGCCATCACCACCAGCAGCGATGATGTAGGTATAACCTTCTGCGTGGGCTTGTTTGGCAATTTCGGTAGCGTGGTTAGGGGCGGTAGTGAGTTCAAGATCGTAGGGGAGGTTGTTGGCTTCCATAAAAGCTTTTATGGTGGGGATATGATCTACACTTTTACCTCTACTGGAGGTGGGATTTAGAATAATCTTGTATTTTTTCATGGCACACTCTTTTTTATGGATTATTAAAATAAAAACGGAGAAAAGAGGTTTCTATCCTTTTCACCATCCTATTAGTAAAACCTAAAAAAGAGAAATAAGTTGCGGGATTGGTTTATTTTTCCCAGAAGGTATGAGTAGGGGTAGGGCGGAACCCTATTTGATAATAGAACTGTTGGCTGGAACCAACAACAGCTTGTTGCACTCCACGCTTGGCAGCATTTTGGATGGCAGTGAGAACAGCAGCTTTGCCGAGACCTTTTTTGCGATAGTCAGGGTGGGTGGCAACAGGTTCGATGAGGGCGTATTGCGTGAGAGGATGAACCCAAATGCCGGAAAAGGAAGCGTAGTCGCCATTGGGGGCGGTGATGACACAACAAAGACTGCGGTCGAAATCTGGACCGGAAATGCTTTCGGCACGATCAATGAGATCTTGCTCGGATGAGGGAGGAGGACCTTCGTGATTAAAACCATGCCATAAGAGGGCGTGGAATTTTCGGATGTCAAACTTGGGATCAGCGAGGGTGATATGGGCGTAACCTTCGGGTAGGGGGTGGGAGAGATCAGTGGTGAGAATGTCTAAGATGGCGATGTGTTCTTGGTGTTGGGTGGGGTGGTAGCCGAGGGAGTGGGCGAGGCGTTGGAACTCAGCGTCTTGATCTGGAATGAGGATTTTGAGACTGCCTTCTTTATGCAGGTGCTGTTCGGCATAGTGGATGAGCTGGGTTTGAAGAAAGCGGTATTGGGGGGCAATGCAGAGATAGGCGTAACCGAGTTGGTCTTCGTAGGTGGCAAGGGCGACGATTTGATCTTGTTTGTCTTGATCGGTCCAGATGCCGATGTGATCTAAGTGTTCAGTATCATTGATGCCGAGGGCGTGAACCCATTCCCAGCGTGCCCATTCAAAGGGATGAGTGACAGGATTGGTTTGGTTGAGGCGAATGAGAAAGTCTTTGACTTGATGGAAAGCAGGCGTGAAACTAGGTGCGGGAGGATAGGGGTTAAATTTAATTTTCATGTATTTATTATAGAGGCTAGGAGCAGGGGTGTAAATTATGAATTATTGGATATTTGAAATTAATTTTTTTAATGTTAATATAAATTATGTAATAAGAATTATTTAAGAAGAGTTATGGAGAAAATTAATGAAAAAGACTTATATATTGATTGTTTGTATATTGATTGTTTCTATGTTTGTTTTGATCCTGAATGATAATGTAAAAGCAATTGATACAATTGAATATTGGAAAAACGTTTGTTTGGATGCTGGTGGAGTTTATGTATTGGGTAATTCTATTCAATATTGTTACAATTTCACCTCTGAATTAGGTTTAAAAAATGCTGGATGTGAAGGATATAGTTACGGATCAAATTACAGAAGGTTTGAAGATGAAACCCCAACACTTTTAAAATGTGGTTATTATGAATTATCAAAGGGCCTTGAAAAAGAAGGTAGATGTAAATTTTTTGAAGTGAAGGATGGTTTTATAGGCGGGATGATTGAAGCGAGCGGATTAGGAGCTCCATCAGTTATGCGATTAAATAAAGATGGTGTTATCTATAAATTGCCTGTTTTTGAGGATTCGATCTCAAAGGATTCTTTAACGGGTGTGTGGACAGCAAAATATTTTACTGTTAGTCCGACAACGAGCCAGCCGTTGGTTGATGAAGGGATTTATTCCGTATATTGTTATGGATCAAATGGTACGGCAAGTGGTGCGGGGATGAAAGTTGAGATTACAAGATAAAAGATGAAGGATAGAAAGGCCGTTCTTTGAACGGCTTTTTTTATAATGGTTGAAATTGTGAATTATAATTTGAGAGGATTTCTTCTTTAATTGATTGAAAAGAGGTGTTTGTGTATTCATATTTGATGTGGGATTTTGATGGGACGTTGTTTGATACGTATCCGGTGATGGGGAAGGCTTTTCAAGAAACTTTGGCAGAGGCAGGGTATGTGGAATCTTTGGAAGATGTGATGACAAAGATGAAGGTGTCAATGGGATATGCGATGGAATATTATAAGGGAAAGTATGAGATTGATGAGGCGTTTTTGGATGCGTATGAAAAGAGACGGATGGCGTTGGAGTTGGAAGAGTGTGTGTTGTTTGAAGGTGTGAAGGAGATATGTGAGGCAGTTTGTTTGCAGGGAGGGACTAATTATTTGGTGACTCACCGAGGTTCTTCTGCTTTTGGTTTGATGGAAGCGCATGGATTAATGCCATTTTTCGAGGATTTTGTAACAGGGGAGAGTGGGTTTGCGCGAAAGCCAAGCCCGGAGGGGATTGCGTATCTATTGTCTAAATATAAATTGTCGGTGAGGGAATGTTTGATGATCGGGGATCGGGAATTGGATGTGTTAGCAGGGAAGAATGCGGGGGTGGATGCGTGTTTGTTTACGATGGAGAAGGATGTGGTAAGTGCGGCGGATTATGTGGTGGGTTCGATGAGGGATTTGAAGGATATTGTTTTTTGAGATGTGAAAAAGACTAATATATTATTAGTCTTTTTTTTTTGTTTGAAGAGTGATTTTCACAATTGTTTGAAATTGAAGATTGACTGTATATGTTAAAAATTGTATTCTTTATTTGAAAGATTAATTTAAGTTAATACAAATCAATTTGTACAAAGAATTTTCATAATAACTCTATTCGTCCAGATGGGGCAAATTATTAATTTTTTTAATCTTCTTTTGTTATTAGGTTAAATATAGTGAAGGAGTTGTTATGAAATCAAAAAAAATCTTTGTATTGTCATTGCTATTAGTGTTCATTCTTGTGACTTTGACAATGGTAAATGTAGTATCTGGCAATGATATTTCTTCTGAAGAGGCTATCATTTGTTCAAGTATGGGAGGGGTATATGTGGCCGCAGAAAATAAATGCTACAATGCTTGGGCTCCTACGGAAATTTGTCCAGATGGATATGCGACAATCAATTTTGGATTTGTTCCTTTACATGGTCAAGATTTTTCTTTAAGTAGGGAGGCTTTGCCATATGTATGTGGGTATGTGAATCTCAATGGAAGTTTGGAGAAAGAAGGAAGGTGTAAGTTCTTTAGTGTTGAGGATGGGTATGTTGGTGGTACGGTGGGAGCATCAGGCTTGGGTTCAGTTTCTATTTTGCGATTGGTAAATAGTGAACATGTGTATAAATTGCCGGTTATCGAAAGCTCAATTGTGCGTGATGATGTAACTGGACAATGGACTGCTGAATTTGCTACGATTGACCCTACTACTGGACAGCCTCTAGTGTCAGTAGGAACTTATGATGTGAGTTGTTTTGGCGCAAATGGAACTGCTAGTGGGGCAGGGATGATGGTGAACATTACGCGATAGTTGTATGAAAAAGAAAGCCCGTCTTTGAAAATAAGACGGGCTTTTTGTTTAAGTTGAGAATTTGATTAGGCCCAGTACATTTCGCCGGGTTCTTCAAGCATGACTGCTTTTTTGAGAACTTCGACAGCTTTGGAGAGACCTTCATTTGTGGACATGAGGGCGTCTTCGTGTTCGATGGAGATGACGTAGTCATAGCCGACGAGACGGAGGGCGGTGGTGATGTCGCGCCAGGTTTGTTCGTTGTGGCCGAAGCCGATGGTGCGGAAGGTCCATGCACGGTCTGCGATTTGGTCGTAGGGTTTGTTGTCGTTGCAGCCGTTGACATCTACGTTTATGGGGTCGACGTAACAGTCTTTGCCGTGGACATGATAGATTGTTTTGCCAAGGGCACGGATGGCGGCGATGGGATTGACCCCGTTCCAGAAGAGGTGGCTGGGATCAAAGTTGCAGCCGACGGCGGGGTTGGTGCTGTTGTGTAGTTTGAGCATGGTTTCGACGTTGTAGACGAGTTGACCAGGGTGCATTTCGATGGCAACTTTGACGTTGTGGTCTTGGGCATATTGGCCGGCGTCTTTCCAATAGGGAATGGCGACGTCGTTCCATTGATAGGCTAACATTTCAGAATAATAGGGAGGCCATGGGCAGGTGATCCAGTTGGGGGTGGTTTCACCGGGGGCGCCGGCGGGAATGCCTGAGAAGTTGTTGACAACGGGGATGTTCATCAGTTGGGCTAATTCGATGGTTTTGCGGAAGGTTTCATCTGCTTCTTGTTGGGTGGCTTTGTTGGGACTGAGGACTTCACCATGACAGCTTAGGGCGCTAATGAAGAGGCCTTTGGCGCTGACGAGGTCAAGATAGTCTTTGCGAGCAGATTCGCTGGAGAGAAGATCGTCTAGATTGAGGTGGGCGTTGCCGGGATAACAGCCTGTGCCAACTTCGATGGCTTTGACACCATAGGATTTGATTTTATCGAGGGCTTTTTCAAAAGGCTCGTTTTGGAAGAGGACGGTTAGAACACCAATTTGCATAAAAAACTCCTTGTTTTTTTCAAATAATTCTGCTTTTTTTGGAAATGAAGGTGGGTTTGTTATCGATTAACGACAACCAGAGCAGAATTATATTTTTTTCAATCTGCTCGGTAATAGGACTCATTTTTATAATAGCTTAAGAAAAGAAATATGTGAAGTTTATTTTTATGAAGTTTTGGGGGAAAATGAGAAGAAAGGACATTAATATACCTACTTAGGCTAATTAAAAGCCTAAGTGTTAATTTAAAAAGTCATATTGGTTATTGAAAACGATTAACCTTTTTGTTAATATGTTGATAATAAGAGAAAAAATTCACAAATATCTGGAGACTTTTGATTTCAACATGAAAGAACAATTAACAGCCCCCATTTTGGTTAGTAATGCAGCGTTGATGGTTTTGCAGATCATTCGAAGACGTGGTGCTGTTTCTCGTTCTACGGTGACGGAGATCACGGGTTGGTCAAAAGCAAAAACAACACAGGAAATTCGATTTTTACTCGAAAAAGAATATTTGGTGGAAGTGGGGAATGGCACCTCGCAAGGTGGACGAAAGCCAAAGATGTTGAAATTGAATCCAGATTTGGGATATTTGTTGGGTGTGGACATTGGCGTGACCAGTGTGGACATGGCATTGACGGACATTGGGGGAGAGATCTTGGTGCGGTTTGCAGAACCAGTGGATCTTCGTAAGGGACCAGAAGTGGTTTTGGATCGTGTGGCAGAAGTTGCACTAGAGATGTTGGGTGAAGTGGGCGGCAGTGCGAATCAGGTTTTAGGGATTGTGATTGGTGTGCCGGGGCCAGTGAATTTTATTGAAGGTGTGTTGGTGGCTCCTCCGTTGATCCCAGAATGGGAACGTTTTCAAATTCGCAGTTATTTGAAAAAGACGTTTGTGTCTACTTTTGTGATGGTGGACAATGATGTGAATATTATGGCGTTGGGGGAACGCTTTGCTGGTGAGGCACAGGGAATTAATCATTTTATTTTTGTGAAGATTGGTACAGGGATTGGTGCGGGGATCATGTCTAATGGAAAGATTCATCGCGGACGAGATGGTTGCGCTGGTGATATTGGACATATTTGTGTGGATAAGCGCGGGCCTTTGTGCAATTGTGGGAACTTTGGCTGTTTGGAGATTATGGCAGCAGGGCCAGCAATTGCGAAGCGCGCGATGGATGCGGTTGAGAATGGCGACAGCCCTTTGATGGCGAAGATGATGGAAGAAAACGGTGGCTATTTGACACCTGAGGATGTGAACCGTGCTTGTTTGCAGGCTGATTCAGCGGCTTTGCAGGTGATTCGTGAGAGTGGACGTTTGTTGGGAGAGACTTTGGCCTCTTTGGTGAATTTCTTTAATCCGAGCCATATTATTATCGGCGGCGGGATTTCTCAATTTGGCAATCATTTGTTGGTGGCGATCCGACAGACCATTTTAAAAAGATCGTTGCCTTTGGCAACAAAACATTTAGTAATCAATTTTTCTAGTGCTGGGCGCGATGCAGGAGTGATTGGGGCAATCTCGATGGCTTCGGAATATCTTTTTGCAATCGAAGAAGATCCAGGCAGAATTATTACTTGAGTATGAAGATCAACGATAGACAACTAATTTTGAAAGGCAGACAGAATGACAAATAAGAAATTTAAAGTTGGTGTTGTTGGGTTAGGTTTTATTGGGCCGGCACACATTGAAAACATTCGTCGCTTAGGCGATGAGGTTTTGGGAGTGGCAGGGATTGATCTTGATGAAGCCCAAACTTATGCTGAGAAGTTGAAGGTGGAGAAGGCGTATGCATCTTTTGATGAGATGGTCGCTGACCCTGAAATTGATATTGTGCATGTGTGTTCTCCCAACTTTTTGCATTTTGAACATACAAAGAAGGCATTGGAAGCTGGCAAACATGTGATCTGTGAAAAACCTTTGACAGTTGATTCGGCGCAATCTGCTGAATTGGTGAAACTGGCAGCGGAAAAAGATTTGGCTTGTGCTTTGAATCATAACTTGCGATTTTATCCGGTGAATCATGAAGCACGTTCCATCGCTAGAAGCGGTGAACTAGGCGAAATCTATAATATTCATGGGACTTATTTGCAGGATTGGTTGCTTTATCCGACAGACTGGAACTGGCGTTTGTTGCAAAAAGAAGGCGGTTCTTTGTGCAGTGTGGCTGATATTGGCTCTCACTGGATGGACATGGTGCAATTTGTGACGGGCTTGAAGATTGTGGAAGTTTTTGCAGATTTGGGAACTGCGATTCCTGTACGCAAGCGCCCGTTAGGTAAAGTGGAAACTTACCAAGGTAAGATGAAGACTGAGCAAGAATATGAAGAGATGCATGTGACCGCGGATGATTTTGCCCATTTGCTGTTCCATTTTGATAATGGGGCAAAGGGGAGCTTGGTGATTTCTCAAGTGAGCGCTGGGCGAAAGAATTGTTTGCGTTATGAAATTGATGGCGCGGAAGCTTCTGTGGCTTGGGATTCAGATCGACCCAACGAATTGTGGCGTGGGTATCGTGGACGCTATAATGAAATTTTGCAGAAAGACCCGGCGATTATGTCTGAAGCAGCCCAATCTGTGAATAGCTATCCTGGTGGGCATTCGGAAGGATTCCCAGACACTTTCAAACAATTGGCAAAGAAAGTGAATGAATATATTGAAGCTGGTGATTTTGATGCAACTCCAGAATTTCCTACTTTTGCAGATGGACACCGTTCTTTGTTGATTGAAGATGCGATTATTGAAAGCGCGAAGACAAAGAGCTGGGTGAAAGTTAAGTACTAGGTGGTTTTATCCATTCAATAATTTTTCTAGAATGAAGAGCAAAGGAGGTCGTTGAAAAGATATATCCATTGATTCTAGTTCGGGCCGAGCGTTTGATCGTGAGATTTAACATAGGTCCATTGTGAGACAGATGAGAAGCTGTTTTGCATAAAAAATAAAACATATTTGTTAAAACAATTAAGTTTTCAAAACCGAATAGGTTTTGAAAAGTAACATTATCTATTTAGGAGAATAATGAAAATGAAAAAAATCTTAGGCTCATTGTTGCTCATCGTTCTCGCATTTGCATTGATTTCATGTGGTGGGCAGGCTACTGAAGAACCTGCTGCTACCGCAGAACCCGTGCAAGTGATGGGAATCGTGATGCCCAGTGCAACCCATGGTTTCACTGGTGAATCTATTCAACATGCTGAAGCAGAAGCAAAAGCTCTTGCCGCTGAATATGGCTTTGAATATAAATTCTTGACCGCAGCAGAAGCATCTGAACAAAATAACCACATTGATACTTTGATTAACGACAAAGTTGACGTGATTGTTTTGTGGCCAATGAATGGTGATGAACTTCGCTCTGCCGCACAAAAAGTGATGGACGCTGGGATTCCGTTGGTAATTTATGACCGCTTGATCACAGACTTCACCCCAACAGTTGAATTCATGGGCGACAACACCAAGATTGGTGAAATGGCTGGTGAATATTACAATGCATATTTCGCAGACGAAATTGCAGCTGGTGAAACTATTCCTGTTTTGGAATTCAAGGGCGACCTTTCAACCGTTCCACAACAACGAACCGATGGCTTCTTGTCCACCGCAAGTGAACAAATTGTCTTCGTACAAAGCTTCACAACCAACTGGCAACGCCAAACTGCTTTGGAACAAATGGAAACCTATTTGAACACAGCAGACAAAGACGAAATTGAAAGCTTGAAAGCAGTCTTCACACATGATGACGAAGTTGTGTTGGGTGTGTTGGACGCACTTCGTAACTACAGTGGCGACGCAGATCTTTCTAACTTGACCTTGGTGTCTGGTGTGGGTGCACGCCGTGAAAACTTGGATACCTTCGCTCCTGTAAAGGAAGAATTGGGTATCGATCAAGTGACTTACGCATTCTCCCCCGCTTTGATTCGCCAAGCTGTTGCTTTGGGCGCTGACATCCTTCAAGGTGGCACTCCTTCTGGTTTGATCTTGGGCGAAACTGTGGAAGTTGACAACAGCAATGCTGAAGAATTCCGCAGCAACCCGATTTATATCACTCGCTACAGCTTGGAAGATACTGCAGTAGAAACTCCTGCAATGGAATCCGCTGAAGGTAAGGTGATGGGGATTGTGATGCCTAGTGCAACCCATGGTTTCACTGGTGAATCTATTCAACATGCAGAAGCTGAAGCAAAAGCACTTGCCGCTGACTTAGGTTTTGAATATGTGTTCTTGACCGCAGCAGAAGCATCTGAACAAAATAACCACATTGATACTTTGATCAATGACAAAGTGGACGTGATCGTTTTGTGGCCAATGAATGGTGACGAATTGCGCTCTGCCGCACAAAAAGTTGTGGATGCTGGGATTCCGTTGGTAATTTATGACCGCTTGATCACAGACTTCACCCCAACAGTTGAATTCATGGGCGACAACACCAAGATTGGTGAAATGGCTGGTGAATATTACAATGCATATTTCGCAGACGAAATTGCAGCTGGTGAAACTATTCCTGTTTTGGAATTCAAGGGCGACCTTTCAACTGTTCCACAACAACGAACCGATGGCTTCTTGTCCACCGCAAGTGAACAAATTGTCTTCGTACAAAGCTTCACAACCAACTGGCAACGCCAAACTGCTTTGGAACAAATGGAAACCTATTTGAACACAGCAGACAAAGACGAAATTGAAAGCTTGAAAGCAGTCTTCACACATGATGACGAAGTTGTGTTGGGTGTGTTGGACGCACTTCGTAACTACAGTGGCGACGCAGATCTTTCTAACTTGACCTTGGTGTCTGGTGTGGGTGCACGCCGTGAAAACTTGGATACCTTCGCTCCTGTAAAGGAAGAATTGGGTATCGATCAAGTAACTTACGCATTCTCCCCCGCTTTGATTCGCCAAGCTGTTGAACTCGGTGCAGACATCCTTCAAGGTGGAAGCCCCTCTGGTTTGATCTTGGGCGAAACTGTGGAAGTTGACAACAGCAATGCTGAAGAATTCCGCAGCAACCCGATTTATATCACTCGCTACAGCTTGGAAGATACTGCAGTAGAAACTCCTGCAATGGAATCCGCTGAAGGTAAGGTGATGGGGATTGTGATGCCTAGTGCAACCCATGGTTTCACTGGTGAATCTATTCAACATGCAGAAGCTGAAGCAAAAGCACTTGCCGCTGACTTAGGTTTTGAATATGTGTTCTTGACCGCAGCAGAAGCATCTGAACAAAATAACCACATTGATACTTTGATCAATGACAAAGTGGACGTGATTGTTTTGTGGCCAATGAATGGTGATGAATTGCGCTCTGCCGCACAAAAAGTTGTGGATGCTGGGATTCCGTTGGTAATTTATGACCGCTTGATCACAGACTTCACCCCAACAGTTGAATTCATGGGCGACAACACCAAGATTGGTGAAATGGCTGGTGAATATTACAATGCATATTTCGCAGACGAAATTGCAGCTGGTGAAACTGTTCCTGTTTTGGAATTCAAGGGTGACCTTTCAACCGTTCCACAACAACGAACCGATGGCTTCTTGTCCACCGCAAGTGAACAAATTGTCTTCGTACAAAGCTTCACAACCAACTGGCAACGCCAAACTGCTTTGGAACAAATGGAAACCTATTTGAACACAGCAGACAAAGACGAAATTGAAAGCTTGAAAGCAGTCTTCACACATGATGACGAAGTTGTGTTGGGTGTGTTGGACGCACTTCGTAACTACAGTGGCGACGCAGATCTTTCTAACTTGACCTTGGTGTCTGGTGTGGGTGCACGTCGTGAAAACTTGGATACCTTCGCTCCTGTAAAGGAAGAATTGGGTATCGATCAAGTAACCTACGCATTCTCCCCCGCTTTGATTCGCCAAGCTGTTGCTTTGGGCGCTGACATTTTGATGGGTGGAAGCCCCTCTGGTTTGATCTTGGGTGAAACCGTGGAAGTTGACAACAGCAATGCTGAAGAATTCCGCAGCAACCCCATTTATATTACACGCTACAGCCTCGAAGACTAGGCAATAGTATTCGGTAATAGAACTCGATAATAATGGATTGGTCGGCGTCAAAACCGACCAATCCTAGTTACTGAAATTATATGAACCCTTGAGACTCCTCTTTTAAAATGATGACAAGGTTGAGTTGAGGAAAGGATGGTACGCACAGATGTTATTGGAAATGAAAAATATTACCAAACTTTTTGGACCTGTTCGAGCGTTGAATCAAGTTAATTTCACGGTGAAAGACTCTGAAATTCATGGTCTGCTTGGAGAAAATGGTGCAGGTAAGTCTACATTGATGAATATTTTGGCGGGAGCGATCTCGGCAACTGAAGGTGAGATTTATTTGGATGGTGAGTTGATTGAAGATATGACCATTTCTAAATCACAATATTTAGGCATTCGTTTTATTCATCAGGAATTAAACTTGTTCAATGACTTAACTGTCTTTGAAAATTTGTTTTTGGGACAAGAAATAAAGAAAAAAACAGGTTTCTTGGATAAAAAACAGATGATTGAACGCGCCAGACAGGTTTTGGAGCGAATGAAGATGGATATTGATCCATTGATGTTGGTGGATGATTTGGAGCCTTCACGAAAACAATTGTTGGAAATTGCGAAGGCTTTGTTGTTTGAATCGAACTTGATTATTATGGATGAGCCAACAACGGCTTTGACAAATAATGAAATTGAGATCTTGTTTGGGATCATGCGCCAATTAAAGGAAGAAGGAATTAGTATTATCTTTATCTCCCATAAAATGCCAGAACTTTTTGCGATTTGTGATCAGTATACGGTTTTGCGCGATGGGAACTTCATTCAATCGGGTTATTTTAAGGATATTAATGAAGATATTGCAACTGAACTTTTGGTAGGGCGCAATATTGTAAATGAAAGAATGAAAGTGGAAGATTATCGTGGAGACGTGATTTTTTCTGCACAAAATTTGACTTGTAATGGATATTTTGAAGATGTGAGCTTTGACCTGCGTAAGGGCGAAGTTTTGGCGATCACTGGTTTGCATGGAGATGGCCGTGGGGAACTCTCTGAGGCTTTGTTTGGCGCTCGAAAATTGGACGAGGGCGAGATCATTATGAATGGGAAACCATTGAAGCTGCATAGTATTAAACAAGTGATGCGCTCTGGGGTGGGGATGGTGCCACGAAATCGTAAGGAACGTTCGATCATTAAAGATTTGAGCATCATTAATAATATTTCAATTGCACATTTTATTAGCAAGCACAATAAGGTGTTGATTAGCCGACGAGAAGAAGTGGAACGCTATGAACGCAATAAAAAAGTTACGGATATTAAGACACCAAATCCTGATAATTACATCACTTCATTGAGTGGTGGTAATCAACAAAAAGTAATTTTATCTCGTTGGTTAGAATTGGATTCGGATGTTTATATTTTGGATAATCCGACACAAGGAATCGACGTGGGGGCAAAGTTTGAGATCTATAAGTTGATCGATGAAATTGCGAAACGTGGAAAAAGCTTGATTATTTTTAGTGCTGAATTCCCGGAAATTTATAAAATCGCAGATCGTTGTTTGGTGATGTATAAGGGCAAAGTTAATGCTGAACTCGATCTTGAAAATATGACAGATATTAATGTAATGTACTACGCTACTGGATCAAATTTGGAGAAATCAAATGGAAAGTCAAACCAATAAAATCACACTTTGGGAACGATTTAGAAATTTTAATTCAAAATATTCTTATATTGTTTCATTTATCGCTTTGTTGACTGTGGCAACAATTATTAAGCCACAATATTTTTCCTATAACAATATGTCGACTTTGTTGCTGCAAGCTTCAATCAAAGGGATCATTGCATTAGGGATGTCGATGTTGATCATCGCTGGTTTGATTGACCTTTCGGTTGGGTCAATGGTGGCGTTGGTTTCTGGGTTGGCTGTGGTGGTGTTGAACCATACCTTGAATATTTGGGTGACTTTGGCCTTTAGCATTGTTTTTGGGGCAGTGTTGGGTTCGATCAATGGGTTGCTGGTGACAAAGGGTAAGATTGCTCCGTTCATTGTGACTTTGGCAACGATGAGTGCTTATCGCTCTATCATTGTTCAATTGGGACAAGGTGGTCCTTTCAACGTGAGTATGGATATTTATCAACAATTCCGTATGATTGCTGCTGGGAAAACTTTGGGGATTCCTAATTTGGCTTTGATTTTTGTGGGCGTAACGATTGTGGTGGCTTTGATGATGGCTAAGACAAAGTTTGGTCGTTATGTCTATGCAGTGGGTTCCAATGAAAAAGCCGCTCGTTTGGCTGGTGTTAACGTGGATTTGGTAAAAACAATGGCGTTTGTGGTGACTGGTATTTTGAGTGGTATTTCCGCATTTTTGTTGGCATCTCGTTTGACTTCTATCACGGCTGCCAATGCAGGAAATGCATTTGAATTGGACGCAATTGCTTCTGTGGCGATTGGTGGGATCGCGATGGATGGTGGTCGCGGGATGATTGCTGGTTCATTCTTTGGGGCAGTGATGTTGCAGATGATTGAAGGTATTTTGATTGCAGCGAAGATTCCGCCATTCTTGAATGGTTTGGTGAAGGGTGTGATTATTATTTTTACGGTGTTGTTGCAACGAAAACGCAGTAATGACTAAATTGACTAAATTGGAAGATATTATTCTTATCTCTCCATTCTTAGATTGAAATTC
Source organism: Anaerolineales bacterium (assembly GCA_963662985.1). GTDB lineage: Bacteria > Chloroflexota > Anaerolineae > Anaerolineales > UBA11579. Next base: position 438,808 of record OY760066.1, read on the forward strand.
ATTTTTGTTTTCAATCTCCTTTTCCTTCGACGGCTTCTGAGTTATCTCAGAAGCCGTTAGGTTTTAAATAAATACTTGATTTTGGAGGTAAAAAGGTGTATTCTATATTTAATGTAAACGATTAACGTATAAGGATTGTTTTATGAAGCGAATTACAATTTCTGATGTGGCAAAAGAAGCAGGTGTTTCTACGGCTACGGTGTCACGTGTGTTGAATAACAAACAAGGCGAAATCAAGATAAGTGAATTGACTTTTTTGAAGGTGCAAAATGCGGCGGAAAAGCTGGGATATGCAGCGGATCCGTTTGCGGCGAGTTTGCGATCGAAGCGGAGTGGTTTGTTTGGGGTGGTGATGCGAGATGTGCGGGATCGTTTCTTGTTGAAGTTGTTTTTAGCTTTAGATGATGAGGCAAAAGAATATGATGTGCAGTTGTTGTTGGCGAATGCGGATTACTCTTTGGCGGCAGCGGAACAACAAGTGCAAATGATGCGCAGACGTTGGTTTGATGCTACTTTTGTTTTGGGTGATATTCCGGGGGATGGGGGACTTCTGAATGCCGATGATGATGGACAGGTGCGTGTGGCGATTGCTTGTGGGAGGCGCAAGGATGTGCCTTCAATTACGATTGATGAGAAAGAAGGGGTGCGATTGGGGATGCAACATTTGATTGATTTGGGACATCATAAAATCGCTTGTGTGGGAGATGGCAATGCGTTAGGTGTGAAGGAACGTATGCAAGAGTTTGTTATGTTGGTGAAAGAATTTGGATTAGATTTTCGTGATGAATATGTGCGAGATTGTGATAATTGTAGAAGATGCGGCGCTGAACAGGCACGAATTTTGATGGAAATGAAAGATGCACCGACGGCTATTTTTTGTTTGACGGATACGTTGGCATTTGGAGCGATTGATGAATTACATCGTTTGGGTTTGGAGGTGCCAGGAGACGTCTCTGTGGTGGGATTTGATGATGTTTTGGAGGCGGTGGAGATTTATCCGGCGTTGACGACAGTGCGACAACCAGTGAAAGAAATGGCGAAAGTGGCGTTTAAAGAAGCGATGGCGCTGTTGGATGAAGAATCGATTGAACAATATGAAGCTGTACATTTGGTGCCAGATTTGGTGGTGCGAGAAACAACGGCGGCGATAAATTTAAAGAAGTAAAGGATTCGACACTATGAGAATGAATGTGGAACGGTTGAAAGAAATTTTGAGTCAGTTTTCTGAACAGAAAATTGCAGTGGTGGGGGATTTCTTTTTGGATCATTATTTGATCTTGGATGAAAGCCTGAATGAAATTTCAATTGAAACCAACAAGGTTGCTTATCAAGTGGTGGGGCGACGATTGAGCCCAGGGGCAGCAGGGACGATTGCTTCGATTTTGCGCTCTTTGGATGTGCAAGTTTTTGCGGTTGGATTTTGCGGGGACGATGGGAATGGGTATGAGTTGAAGAAGGAAATGATGGCGCGAGGAATGGATTTGCGTGCTTTTTCTACGTTTGAGGATAAGGTGACTCCGACTTATACAAAACCGATGTTGTTGAGCAATGGGGTGGAAGAAGAGTTGAATCGATTGGATATTAAGAATTATTCGGCGTTGAGCGCTGCTGAAGAAGATGTGATTTTGGCTGGGATTGATGCTTTGGTGGATGAGGTGGATGGATTGATTTTGATGGATCAGGTGAATGTGGAGGGGATGGGTGTGTTGACGGATCGGATTCGAGCACGGATGATTGAGATTGGCGAAGCAATGCCAGAGAAGGTGATGATGGCTGATTCTCGAATGGGGATTGAAAAATTTTCACATGTGGGGATTAAGGTGAATAATTTTGAAGCAAGAGCGGCGTTTGGTTCGGATGAAGATTCGATGGAAGAGATTGCAACGAAGATGTTTGCAGAACACACTTTTCAGCGTCCGGTGATTTTGACGCAAGGGGAAGAAGGAATTTTGGTCTATGATGAACGTGGGGCGGCATTGGTGCCGGGCTACAAGGTGAGTGGGCCGATTGATGTGGTGGGGGCTGGTGATAGTGTGACGGCTTCGATGACAGCGGCTTTGTGTGCAGGTGCGGACTTGCAGGAAGCTGCAAAAATTGGTAATTTGACGGCTTCTTTGATTGTGCAACAAATTGGGACTACCGGGGTTGCTAGTCAGGAAGATGTTCTTAATCGTTTTATTGAATTTGAAAAATAATAGGAGTGTAGCATGAATACAAAGACTTATATTAATACTTATTTTGATGACTTGAAAAGTGTAATCGATGCTTTGGATCGAGATGTGATTCAAGCAATTTATGAAAAAGTTGAAGAGTGCCAAGTGAATGGCAAAACTTTGTTTTTGATGGGGAATGGTGGAAGCGCGGCGACGGCTTCTCATATGATGTGTGATTTTGGGAAGAATACGCGTGGGACTGCGAAACCTCGTTTGAAAGTGATTGCATTGAATGATAATATGCCGACGTTTGCTGCTTATGCAAATGATGAAGGTTATGACCGTGTGTTTGCAGAGCCTTTGATCTCTTTGGCTGAAAAAGGTGATTTCGCTTTGGCAATTTCTGGGAGTGGGAATTCCCCGAATGTTTTGGAAGGGATTAAGACTGCGAATGAGATTGGTTTGTTTACGATCGGTTTGACAGGCTATGGCGGAGGCAAGTTGAAGGACTTGGTTGATATTGCTTTGGTGGTGCCAGAAGATGATATGGAACAAATTGAAGATATTCATATGATTGTCGATCATGTTTTAACAGGGTTATTGCGTGGCGGTCGCTATATCAAAGATTAATTAAAGCAAGGGGCAAGGAAAAAAGGAGAAAAGAATGGTTTGTTCATTAAAACCAGAAGGGTATGCATTGGCGATTGACTTTGGTGGAACAAAGTTGGCGGCTTGTGTGGTGGAAAAGGCAACGGGGAAGATTTTTAATTATCAACGTCGTTTGACCCCGAAAAATGCGACTTTTTCTGAATCTATGGATTTGGTGAAATCTATGGGGGATGAAATTTTGGCGGCATGGCGAGCTGACCATGATGAAGAAGTGACAGGGGTGGGCGTGTCTTTTGGCGGCCCGATCTCTGAAGATGCGCGCTTGGTGATTAAGTCTCACCATGTGCCAGGTTGGGAAAATTTTCCGTTGCCAGTGGTGTTTGAAGAATATTTCAAGATTCCGACGGTGATGGCAAATGACGCTGACGCTGCGGCTTATGGTGAATGGTTTTATGGTGCGGGGGATAAGGAAAAGAGTTTTTATTATCTGCAGGTGAGCACGGGGATTGGTGCTGGCTTGGTGGTGGATGAGAAAATTTTCCGAGGTAAGGGAAACGCTGGTGAACCAGGGCATTTGATCGTGGATAAAGATGCAAAGCCATTTCATGGTAAGTTGTGTGCGTGTGGCAAGCCGGGGTGTTTGGAAAGTTTTAGTGCAGGGTGGGGGATTGCTGCGCGGGTGATGGACATTTTTGATCAGTTACCGGTGGAGTCGATCTTACGAAAGCTATGCGAAAGCGATGTGAATAAGGTGACAACAGAGCTGGTGTTTGAAGCATATCGCAGAGGGGATGATGTGGCACGTAAGATCATTTTGGATGCTATCGATCGCTTGGCTGCTGTTTTGGCGAATACTTTATGTGTGTTTGATCCGCATAAGGTGGGGATTGGCGGTGGTTTGACAAAATCGCGTGATATTATTGAACCAGAGTTGTTTGAGGCTTTGAAGCGCTATATGCCGTTTATGTTCTATGATGAGTTGATGATTGATTTTTCTCATTTGAATGGAAGAGAGACGTTGTTAGGCGCGGCACTTTTGACTTGAGGTTTGATTAAATGACGATATTAAAGAGTTCACGAGTAAACTTGAGACCATTGGTGAAGGAAGATGCTGCCTTGCTTTATGAATGGTTGAATGATGCGGAAATCATGCTTTCTTTGGGTGATGAGATTTACGGAAAATTCTCCAAAAGCGAATTAGAAAAAGAAATTGAAGCTCATCCGCAGGGAAATGGTTATCAATTTATGATTGAAACCAAAGAAGGTGTTGGTATCGGCCGATGCATCTTGTTTAATGTGGACTCTTTAAATAATTCTGCGATGATTGGGATCTTTTTGGGAGACCGAACGCAGTGGGGCAAGGGGCTGGCGAAAGAAGCTATGGAGTTGTTGATTGAGTTTGGTTTTGGGATTTTGAATTTGCATTCGATCTTTTTGGGAGTTTTTGCTTTTAATGACCGGGCACGACGGCTATACGAATCAATTGGGTTTGAGAAGATTGGTGTGCGGCGGGAGGTGCGGTTGATTAATGGAAAGTATTATGATGCGGTGCTAATGGATCTATTGGCGAGTGATTATACTTTTAAGCATTTAGATTTGGGGAATTTGTCGCTTTATCAGTAGTGATTTTGGTTAGTTAAATAGGCTCATTTAAGAAGGTAAGAACTTGTCGATGTAGCGTTGAATCTCAAACTTTCTTTTTAGTCCGTTATAGTTCATATAGCGGATTTTTCCAAATATGGGACGTTCTTTCCAGGGGCGATCGTGAATGCCTGCGATGGCCCAGGCGATACCGGTGAATCCGTTGGGGTCACGGCCGTCGAGGCTGTAGATGTCGTTAAGGTAGATGGCGATTTGGTAGGCTTGGGTGGGGGAGGGCGTCCATTCTAGAATTTTCTTGGCCCAGTACATGCGCATGTAGCCGTGCATTTTTCCGGTGGTGACCATTTCTACTTGAGCGGCATTCCAAGCGGGGTCATGGGTGAGGGCTTGTTCTAGTTCTTGTTGAGTGTAGAGATATTCACGGGGATCATGTTGATGGTCGGCGAGGATTTGTTGAGCCCAATTGGGTGCGCCTGCGAGAGAGTCGTAATGTGGGTTATAGTGGCAGAAGTTATCGGCGAGTTCACGACGGACAACGAGTTCTTCAAAGAAAGATTCGAGATGAGTGGTTTGGAGGGCGATGTATTGGGCGGAAATGTGGCCGAAGTGGAGATAGGGGGAGAGGTTGGAGAGGGTGTTTTTGGCGGGGTCATTGTGGTCAGTGGCATAGGTAGCGGCTTTGTGGGTGAGGAAATGTTGGAGGGTTTGTTGAGCCGCTTGGGGACCGGGGGTGAGCCAAGTGATGGGTTTGATTTGTGTGTTGATGCTTAATTGCGCATAGGTTTTGTCCCAATTGATGAGTTGATGGTTGGAAGGAAGATTCTCGGAGGGCATGGATTGAGTAGGGGGGATGGGGGTGAGATATTGGGGAAGTTGTTTGTGGATTTTGGGACGAATGGTACGTGCGGCGTATTCTTGTTTGTCTGAGGTTTGCCAGATGGGGATGATGTTGTGGGCGTCAGTTTCAATGAGGGTGGCTTTGGTTTGGGCGACGAGGGTTTGCTTCCATTGTTTGGCAATTTTGAGGGGTGAGAAATCCATGACGACGGTGGAGATGTTGTTTTGATTGATATAGGTGGGGAGGTTTTGTTGGGGCTCTCCATAAAGCATAATGAGGGGGATGTTGAGAGCGAGGAGGTCTTGCTCGATTTCACGAAGACCGGTGAGCATAAAGTTATAGTGTCTGAGGTTGGCAAGCGGAAAAGAAGGGGTGAGATTGAAAGCTACAATGAGGGGAGAGTGTAATTCGAGGGCGATGTTTTGTGCGGTGAGGAGGGCCCAGTTGTGTTGGACACGTTGATCTCGGCTCATCCAATAGAGGACGGGACCGGATTTGACGGGAATGTTGTTGAGATAACGGGAACGTGTGTTGATTATTTTTTCAATGATCATGCTTATATTATACAGAAAAATTTATTTGGATTATAAGGTTGTGATGTTGTGGATGGCTTCGTCGATGGTGATGGTTTGGTTGATATATTGATTGAGAATGGTGCCGAGTTGATATTCGAAGTCTAGGTTGGTGAAATAGGATTCGGTGGCGCGACGGGTGCCATTTTTGAGATTGTCTTGAACAGATTTGAGCCAAGGGTAGATATTGGTGATGTCTTCGTTTTCGTAGACATATTTGCTGCTGGAAGCGCCACAGAGACAGGCGAAGATGACAGAGATGCGTTTGGAAAAGAGGTTTTGGAGGAATTCAAAAACTGTGTCAATTTTTTGGGTTGTTTTGGAGATGCCTAAGACGCCGCCGCCGTTGATTTGTTGTTGACCGGGGAGTGTTGTGAAGTCGTATTTGCCCAAGACGTTTGAGATTTTGCTGTTGATGAGGGTGGAGGTGCGGTTGGAGAAGGTGATGGTCATGGCGGTGTTGCCAGAAGCAAATTGACGAGTGGCGTCCCCCCAAAAGGCTTTTTCTTTGAGATTGGCGTAGTTTAGGGATTCTGTGGTGAGGTTGAGAGCTTGGCGTAGAGCGTCGTAGTTCCAATATGGGGAAGTGCCATTTTTGGTGAAATTTCCACCAAGGCTGTAATAGATGGGGAGGAATTCACAAGCCAGAATCATGGGGGCATTTTTGATGAAGGTGGTGCCATGTTGGGTTTCAGATTGAGTGTTGTTGGCTTTGGTGAAGAAACTGGCAATTTGATTATAGGTGTGAAAATCTTTGGGTGGGGTGAGCTCTGTTTTGAATTGTTCAAAATAACGACGGGAGACGATGGTATCTTGGAAGAGATCTTTACGGTAGAAGAGAAGGAGCATGGAGGGGTCGAAGGGGAGGGCGTAGCGTTTGTCGTCAATGTAAGAATATTCTTGTTCAATGCCTTCGATGAAGCTGTCAAAAATTGGTTGGAAATTGTGAGGGATTTCATCTAAGGGGATGAAATTTTCTTTGCCAAATTTGGATAACCAAGCCATGTCGATGCGCATGAGATCAATGTTGGGGTCAATTTGGTTAGCTTGAATCATGTTGAAGAGATCGTCATAGTCATAGGAAACGATGTTGGCATGGATGCCAGTTTCTACGGCGATGATTTGAGAGACAAACCGAAGGGCGTCTTCTGAGAGACCTTTGATGCAGGCTATGTTGATGAGTTTTTGATCTTTGGTTTTGGTGATGTTTTTTTCAGAGAATATGGAAGGGTCGATGATGTTTGTGGGAGGGATTTCATCTGAAAGTAGGTCTTGGGAGATACGTTTGCCAAGATATTTATAATCAATTTCGTATTGAGTGAGGTTGCTGAAATTGAGGATGTTTGTGGAGGATAGGGAGATGATTTCGGTATTGAGATTGATTTGACTTAAGTTAATTATCTGATGGATGACTTCTGCTTTTTCTTTGGAGGTGGTGATAATGGCGTCGATGTTGGGGTTAGAAAAAATGATGTCAAATCCTGTTTGGATATCTAGGCTGGGGTTACAGCTATAGGTTTCGATGTTGATGGTTTCTTTGTCGATGTTGTCTTTGATACCATCTACAATGGCACGTTCAAAGGTGAAGGTTTTGCGTCCGGAAAAATAAACGACGTTGTGATAATTTTTTTTGTTGAGATGATGGGCGATGTTTTTGCCAATTTTTTTGGCATTAAAAGAATAGAAAGTGGAAGGATTGCGTCCAGCACTAATTTTTCGTTCAACAAAGATAAGATTGGTGTCGTTAATCTTAAGATCTTCGTAGAAGGTATCTTCTTTGTTGAGGCAAGTGATGATGATAATGGTGTGGGTTTGATTGGAGAGAGATTTTTTGACGATCTCTTTTTCATGGTAGGGGACGCTGTCGGTAATATAGAGATTGTGGGTGAAACCGATTTGGGTGGCGTATTGAGAGATGCTTTTGTAGAGGTCGCGATAACGGCTGATATCATTGTCGGGTATGATGACATCAACTTGATCGGTGATGCCTTGGCGGAGACGTTTGGCGCTCATGTTGATGTTGTAGCCCATTTCAAGGGCGATGCGTTCTACGAGCTCGGCTTTGTCGGCGGAGACGTTTCCTTTTTTATTGAGGACATTTGAGACGGTGCCGTGGGAGACGCCAGCGGCTTTGGCAATATCTTTGATCGTGGGCATATGTCCTCCTTTTTTTCATTGTGAATAAAAATTATTATAGCATAGAATGTGTAAAGAAGTGGTTAAATATGACACGTACCAATAAATATAAATTGATAATTGACACGTTCCAATTTATTTTGTACACTATTAGTGTTGGTGCTGAAGAATTGTTTTGGGCTGACAAAATCATTCTATGAAAGAAGCTACTATGAAATATTCAAATCTCTTAAAAAAGAAATTTAGTGAACATGAGGTTCTGGTTGCAGCTCACCAAGGCTTGGGGGGCGGGAATATTATATTAAATTCAAAAAATGCGATGATTAATGCCATTCGCCATGGCGCTGACATAGTGGAGTTGGATGTTTCAAGGTCTAAAGATGGGGTGTTCTTTGCATTTCATCAAGATCAAGAAATTCGTCATTTGATGTCGATTAAAAAAATTGAGCAAATGAGCTATGACGAAATTAAAAATCTGTATTTTTATACCAATGCAATGACAGAATCTGCTTTCCGAGTGCAAACTTTGAAAGAGATGATGTTGTTCTTGAAAACACAAGATATTTTGGTGAACTTGGATAAGTGTGATTTGTTTGATGGGGAGCTGTTTTTGCATGTGGATGAGTTTGGAATGGAAGAACAGGTGTTGCTGAAGGGGACATGTACAAAAGAATTTTTGGATATTGTAGCAGCACACTCGACAAAATATATGTTTATGCCGTTGATTAAGAGCGAAGCGGATATGGAATTGGTGATGAGTTATGGAGAAGCGATTAATGTTGTGGGATTTGAGTTGATTTTTGATGATGTGGCTTTGCCTCATGTTCAAAAAGAGTATATGCAAAAGTTGCGCGATGATGGATTTTTCCTATGGGTGAATTCAATCTCATTAGGGAAGAATTTCTGCTTGAGTGCAAATATTGATGATGATATTGCAATGTTGGAAGATCCGGATGCGGGGTGGGGACGGTTGATTAATATGGGTTTTAATGTGTTGCAAACGGATTATGCTTCTGATCTGCGATATTATCGCAACGAAAAAGGTTGGTAACACCTGTTTTAAACAGGTTGTTTATTTTTTATTTTTCATAAAAAGGAGAATTGACATGAAAAAAGTTTGGATGGTTTTGACCTTCGTTTTGGTTTTGACCATGGCATTTGCGAGCGTTGTTTCTGCTGAAGGCTATGATGAAGAATTGGTGATTTATACTAACTCTGGTTCTGGTGGGCGCGATGTGTGGTTGACAGATTTGGCTGCTGAAAATGGCTTCAACGTGACAGTGGTTGAAGGTGGCGGCGGTGATATTTTCAACCGTGTGATTGCAGAAAAAAATGCTCCAGTGGCAGACATTGTGTTTGGTTTGAATATGCTTAACTTTGCTGAATTCAAGAACCAAGATCTTTTGATGGAATTTGTGCCAACATGGGCAGCCAATGTGGATGATGCAATGAAAGATCCTGATGGCTATTACACTGGGATCGTGAAACAAGCGATTGTGTTGGTCTATAACCCTGATTTCATTTCTGAAGAAGATGCACCCACCGATTGGCCGGATCTTTGGACAAATCCTGATTACTCTGGTTTATACAATGTGTTTAACTTGGGTGGCGGTACTTCACGCACTGTGTTGTCTGGGATTGCAATGCGCTATCAAGATCCAGATGGTGAATATGGCATTTCTGAAGAAGGCTGGGAAAACATTAAGGCTTATGTTCAAAATGGTTATTTTGCCGCTGAAGGTGAAGACTATATGTTGAACTTGAAAGAAGGCACCGTTCCGATGAGCATGTTGTGGGGCTCCGGTGTTGTTGAGAAAGCAGCAGAATATGAAGTTGAATTGGGCGTGATGAATCCTGAAGTTGGTGTTCCTTTCGTGGTGGAACAAGTTGGGATTTTGAAAGATACAGATAGCCCTGAAGCAGCACAAGCATTTGTGGAATGGTTTGGCTCTGATGAAGTGCAAGCAATGTGGGCCCAAGAATGGGGTACCTCACCTGCAAACTCTGTTTCAATGGAAAGTGCACAAGAAGCTGCAGTGGCATTGGACGAACAATTGACAACCGCACAATATATTGACTGGGCATGGGTGCTCGACAATGTTGATTATTGGGTTGAAAAGATCGAATTGGAATACATGGAATAGTTTTCTAAGTCTCCATTAGATAGTATTAGGGATTGCTTCATGAAAATGAAGCAATCCCGTTTTATTCGATAAATTTTTGAAATTATTTTTATTTTTTTATACTTTTCAATATGCTATACTGAAAAAAAATATTAGGAGGACCCAATGATCAAGTTTGAGAATGTGGTTATAAAATATGGTGAATTCGTGGCGATGAATGATCTTAATCTTGAGGTGAAAGAAGGAGAGTTTTTTACTCTGCTGGGGCCCTCTGGTTGTGGAAAGACTACAATTTTACGTAGTTTGGTGGGGTTTGTGGATGTTTTTTCTGGGAAGATTGTTGTGGATGAGGAAGATATTACAAAATTGCCCACTGAAAAAAGAAATATTAGTATTGTGTTTCAAAGCTATGCTTTGTTCCCAACGATGAATGTGTTTGAGAACATTGCGTTTGGGTTGAATGTGCAAAAGGTGGATAAGGAAGAAGTGCGGGAACGCGTTTATGAAATTGCAAAACAGGTTGATCTGAATGAAGAGCAACTTTATAAGAATGTGTCGGCTTTGTCTGGTGGACAGCAACAACGGGTGGCGATTGCAAGAGCTTTGGTGATGAAGCCAAGAATTTTATGTTTGGATGAACCGTTGTCTAATTTGGATGCGAAGTTGCGTGGGCAATTGCGATTGGAATTGAAACGTTTGCAACGAGATTTTGGGATTACGACAATTTATGTGACGCATGATCAAGAAGAAGCTTTGACTTTGTCTGATCGAATTGCGGTGTTTAATAATGGGCATATGGAGCAGGTGGGTACTCCGATGGAGATTTATAATGAGTCTCAATCAGAGTTTGTGTGTGATTTTATTGGGGATATTAACCAATTGGGGAAAGGGGCAATTGAAGAAATTAATAAGACTTCTTCTAAGCAGTTTGATGTGAATAAAAAAGCGTTTGTTCGATTAGAACGTACGGTGCTGAAAAACAAAGCAGGCTATGCGAAAATCACAGGGGAGATTACGGATAAAGAATATAATGGGATGTTGACGAAGTATTATTATGATGTGGCAGGGGAGACATTGAAGAGCATTGAAAAAAATGACCGCTCATTGAGTATGGAAGTGGGCGATTCTGTGGAGCTATTTATCAATCCAGATGATATTATGCAATTTTAGAGGAGCAGGTGAAAATGGATAAGGTAAAGAGTTTTTTCAAGAGAGTGAATGTTGGGTCGTGGGTGGTCTATTTGCTGTTGGCTTGGTTCATTATTGCATTTTTGATCTACCCTAATTTTAATTTGATTTTGCAAACCTTTGTGAAGGATGGCGAGTTTTCTACGCGAGCGGTGGAGAAGTTGTTGTCTTCTCCGAGAGCGATGAAGAGTTTGCGGAACAGTTTTGTTTTGGCGACCTCGATGGTTGTGACGGTGAACATTGTGGGGACGTTCATTGTGTTGGTGACGGAATATTTTGAGGTGAAAGGTTCGAAAATCCTTAAAGTGGGGTATATGTCTACTTTGGTTTACTCAGGGATTGTGTTGGTGGCTGGGTATCAATTTTTATATAGTGGACATGGTTTTTTGGCTAAATTCTTGCCGAGTATTATTCCTTCTTATAATACTGAATGGTTTACGGGATATGCAGCGGTGTTGTTTATTATGACGTTTGCGTGTACTTCTAACCATATGATCTTTTTGACGAATGCAATCCGAAGCATTGATCAGGGAACGATTGAGGCGGCGCGGAATATGGGGGCCTCTCAATTTATGATTTTACGTAAGGTGGTGTTGCCAGTTTTGAAACCCACTTTCTTCTCAATTACTATTTTGACATTTTTGACTGGCTTGAGCGCGGTTTCGGCACCGATTGTGGTGGGAGGTAAACAATTTCAGACGATCAACCCAATGATTTTGCAATTTTCGGGAAGCCCTGTGTCACGTGATGTGGCAGCTTTGTTGGCTGTGATTTTGGGGATTTCTACTTTGATTTTGTTGGTGATTATGAACAAAATTGAGAGTGGTGGAAATTATATTTCTATTTCTAAAGTGAAAACTAAGATTGTGAAGCAAAAGATTTCTAACCCTGCGGTGAATGTGATTGCGCATGTGATGGCTTATTTTTTGTTTTTGATTTATGTTTTGCCGATGGTGATGGTGGTGGTGTTCTCGTTTACAAATTCTGTGGCGATTAGTACGGTGGATCTTTCATTTAGTAATTTCACATTGAAGAATTATTTGTACTTATTCACTGAACGAAGAGCGTTGGAACCTTATTTGGTGAGTATTGTTTATTCTATTGTGGCGGCAGTGATTGTGACAATCATTTGTTTGGTGGCTTCACGCATTATTCATAGTGATAATAAGAAGGTGGCAACGATTTTGGAATTTTCTTTGTTGATTCCGTGGTTGTTGCCGGCAACTTTGATTGCTTTGGGTTTGATTATGACTTATGACTTGCCGAAGAATATTATGTTTAATAAGATTTTGGTGGGGTCTCCTTTGCTGATGTTGGCCGCGTATGTGATTGTGAAGATTCCGTTTAGTTTGCGAATGTTGAAAGCGGCGTTCTTTGGGTTGGATGCTTCCTATGAAGAAGCGGCAAAGAGCATGGGGGCGAGTACATTTTATACGTATCGCAAGATTATTATTCCGATTTTGTTGCCGACAATTTTGGCAGTGATTGTGTTGGCGTTCAACAGTTTGTTGGCAAATTATGACTTGTCTGTGTTCTTGTATCATCCTTCTTATAAGCCGATTGGAATTGTGATTAAGACGGCGACGGAAGAGCAGAGCTTGCAGGATGCAAAGGCGATGATGTTTGTTTATTCTGTGATTTTGATGATTATGTCGACTTTGGCCACGTATTTCTTCTATGGAAAGAATACGGATAAGAAGAATGCAGTTCCTTGATTATGAAACGGATTTTTGGAAAAGTGGTGATTAATTCACCACTTTTTTATTTAATTGCTAGAATGTAGGTAAGTTAAATTGAAAAAGGAAAAAAATGAATATAAAACAATTTGAAGAAAAATATGTTGGTGCTGCAGAAAATTTGATGCGAGAGAACTATGCTGAGATGCAAACAAAGATGGCTTTTTTGCCTGATTTGAATGAATTTCCTTATTTAGATTATTTTGCTGAGCATGGGGTGGGGGTGGTTGCATTGGATGCAAATGATGATTTGTTGGGATATTTGTGTTGTTATGCGCCAATTGAGAATTTTTGGGGATTTGTGAAGGGGGCTTTTTCTCCTTTGCATGGGCATGGGGCTGTGCAAGAAAACCGAAAGTATATTTATAATCGGCTTTATCAAGCTTTGTCTGAAATGCTTGTGAAAGAAAAAATCTTGTCACATGCGATATCTGTATATGCTGCGGATGAGGTGGCTGTGCAGGGATTTTTTGAAAATGGATTTGGAAATGCGTGTGTGGATGGGATTTTGTGGAATTTTGATTTGGGAGTGAAGGCAGTTGAGAATGTGGAATTTTTTGAATTAGAAAAGGAATGTTTTGGGGATGTGTTAGCTATGCAAAATGCTTTGATTCGTCATTTGGGGAAAGCACCAACTTTTTTGAGTTATCGAGAGATGAATTTGGAAGAGTTTGAAAATCGGGTGAAAGAAGACCAACGATTTTTTGCGGTGAAAAAAAATAATGAGATGATTGGATATGTGCGGGTGCAAAAAGATGGTGAAAATTTTATTTCAAGTTCGAATGGAATGATGAATATATCAGGGGCTTATTTAAAGGAAGAATATCGTGGACAAGGAATCTATCCTGCGTTAATTCAATATGTTTTAAATACATTGAAAAAAGAAGGGGTTGAAAATGTAGGAGTTGATTACGAAAGTTTTAATTTGACTGCAAATTCTTTTTGGCCAAAATATTTTGAACCTTATACATGGTCAATGGTGCGACGAGTTGATGAGCGTGCTTTGGAGGTGATTTAGAAAGAGTCAGCAGGATAGCTGGTGTTTTTCATTTTACGTGTAAGGGCGAGTTTGTAGGCACGGACAATCTCTTCACGATTGATAAAACCGACAATCTCTTGGGAGTTGGTGGGAGAGACGACGGGAAGATGGCCGACTCCTTTGATGCTCATTTTGGCAAGAGCATGACCGATGGTCTCATTAGGATGCGCAATTTGAATGTCTTGGAGGGCATTGGTAATATCACTGACAGTGGTTTTGTGAAGATCCATTTTTTCCGCAATCGCTTTGTCGATATTGCTAATGGTGATTATGCCTTTGAAGACATCATTCTCTTCTACGATGGCACAATGACGATGAGATTGATTGAGCAGATGTTCAGCATCGGAAAGTGATTGTTCAGGCGAGAGAGAAAGGATATCGGTGGTCATTACTTCGTATACAAGGACATTTTCTAGGATATCAAGATCATGACCTCGTTTGAGACGGATGCCTCTATTTTTGAGTTTGAGAGTGAAGATCGATTCTCCATCGAGCATTTTTTGAGTGATATAGGTGGCGATGACCACGGTGAGCATGAGGGGGAGGATGAGTTTGTAGTCATGGGTGAGTTCAAATAACATAAGGATGGTGGAGATGGGGGCTTGGGATGTGGCGGCAAATGTGGCAGCCATGCCTACGATGGCGTAGGCACCGGGAGGAGAAACAATATTGGGGAAGATAAGATGAATGATTATATCAAAGGCAGTCCCCAACATAGCACCCATGTATAAAGAAGGTGCAAAGACACCCCCAGATGCACCCGAGCCAATGGATAGGCTGGTGGCGATGAGTTTGAGACCGAGGAAGAGGAGCGCAATTTTGAGGGGGAGTTCGTTGGTGAGGGCAGAGAGGATGGATTGATAGCCGATACTATAAAAGGAAGGTAATTGGGTATCCAATGGTTTTTTCATGAAGGACATATAAATAAAAGCGATAACACCTAAAAGGAGACCTGCAAAAGCTGGTTTGAGCCAAGCAGGAATTTTTTTGATGGATTCAAATTTGTCGGTGGTGGCGTATAAGGTTTTGATAAACAAGACTGCCCAAAATGCGGAGAGGATGCCTAAGAAGGGGTATAGGGCATATTCCCACGAGTTTGTGATGCCATATTCGGTGGGAATAGTGAAAGCAGCGGCTTGCCCAAAAGAGGCTTGATTAACGATGCTGGCAGCGACGGCGGCGATGACTACACTACTAAAATGGCGAAGGTGAAACTCTCCGAGAACGACTTCAAGAGAAAAGATAACACCAGCGATAGGGGCATTAAAGGTGGCAGCAATGCCGGCTGCTGCTCCACAAGCAACAAAGTTTTTGATCTTGTGTTCAGAGAGGTGGAGCCATTGTCCGATGGTGGAGCCGATGGAGGCACCAATCTGGACGATAGGACCTTCACGACCGGCGGAAAACCCAGTGCCAAGAGATATGGCTGTAGCTATAAATTTTATGATACTCACACGGGGGCGAATTTTGCCTTCGTTATAAGTGACGGCTTGCATTACTTCTGGAATACCAGTTCCTTTGGCTTCTTGGGCAAGAAAGTGGACGATGGGACCTACGATCAACCCACCAAGAATGGGGATGATGAGGTAAAAATAATGAGTGGGTATGTTGAGGAGGGAGGGAAGTTTTTCAAAGTTAAAGGTTTCAATGAATTGAATGGTCTTTTTGAAGAGAATGGCTGTTGCGCCAACTGTGATGCCGATGAGTACAGCAGTGACGAGGAAAATCACTTCGGCTAGGTTTGGATTTTTATATACTCTTTTTGATTTCATATCACGACCATTTCGCATGGATTATACTCTTGGTTTGGAATAATACAAGTGAGTAATTATAAAAATTTTAACATAAAAGGCCATATTAAATGTAGATATTTGTATTTTAGAAGGAAGACAGAACTTAATTCAAAACAGCTTGATAATTTATCAAGCTGTTTTTTGAAGAAAACTAAAGCACGCTATTTGCTTTGGTTTTTAATTTCCATGCCCGTGCTCGACGCTTTCAGCGCAGGGGGCAGCTTCGTTGAGATTGTTATTGAGGTAGTTTTCGATGGTTTCGGCGATGGTACCTTGGGCACCTGTATAGACACCGATGCCATATTCTTTGAAAAATTGAATGGCGCGACCACCCATGCCACCACTAATCATAACATCTGCAGCACTTTGTTTAATAAAGCCTGGGACTTGCCCGACTTCATGGCCGGATAAGAATGGGTTGTCGATGATTTGATGGGATTTGATTTTGCCGTCTTCAATTTCTACAAAGGTGAAGAAGGGGCATTTGCCAAAATGGCCAGCAACTTGGCTGTTGAGGTCATTTTTTGTTTGAGTTGAGATTGCAATTTTCATTTTTTCTCCTATAAAGGTTTATTGAAATAAACTATTTGATAATTTTAACCAGAGCTGTTGGATTGCTTGGCTGGTTTTTGAATTGGGTTGATATTGGGTGATGGGTTGATTTTGTTTCATAGCTGTTGTGATGGCAGGGTCAAAGGGAATTTCTGCAAGGACGGTGAGCTCTTGAGATTGACAGTATGCTTTGATTTCGGCGGTTCTTTCTGGATTGAGATCTGCTTTGTTGATGCAAACCATGGCGGGAATTTTGAAATGATGAGCTGTTTCGAGGATGCGTTTCATGTCATGGATGCCTGAGATGGATGGTTCGACAACGATGAGGGCGAGTGAGGCTCCTGAAATGGCGGAAATGACTGGACAACCAATTCCGGGAGGGCCGTCTATGATGAGGAGTTGATGTTGGTTACTTTCGCCGATTTGTTTGGCTTGTGATTTTATTTTTGAAATCAATTTACCAGAGTTTTCTTGTCCGGGACGAAGATCAGCATGGTAAAAAGGTCCAAATTTACTTTCAGAGCGATACCAATGCCCGGCGAGATTTTCTTGCATGGAGATGGCTTGGGTGGGGCAGTGATCAAAACATACTTGACATCCTTCACAAGCAAACGGGTCTATGATGAATTGGTTGTTTTTTATATCAATGGCATTAAAGCGGCATAAGGTTTTACATTTGCCACAGGCTATACAGGAAGATTGTTCAATGTGCGCAATTTTGCTTCCGTAAAACTCATGTAATTCAATGGGAGTGTTGTCAATCAGAAGAGCGAGATTGGCGGCATCTACATCTGCATCCAAAAAGAGAGGATTGAGCTGTTTTGAATTCTGAGCGGCTAAGTGAATGAGACTGGCGCTGATGCTGGTTTTGCCGGTGCCACCTTTGCCACTGAGGATGACTAACTGTTTCATGCTGAATCCTTTGATTGATGGATTTTGTTTTTGATGGTTTTGATGAGGGTGGTAAATTGTGTGTTAAGAGTGGGGTCTAGTTGATCAAGCAGTTTGCCTTCACTAATTTGATGGCTATATTCTTTTTTGAATGGGATGCGCATGAGAATATCTAAATGATTATCTCGGCAATATTCTTCTAGCTGTGAAAACCCAGGTTCATCTTTGTTGATAATGAGACCAGCTGGTAGGTTGAGTTCTTGGATAAGTTGATGGGCAAGTTTGAGATCATGCAGACCAAATGGGTTTGGCTCTGAAACTAAGATGACAAAATCTGTGTTGCGAATGGTCTCTACGACAGGGCAAGAGGTGCCGGGAGGGGCATCTATGATGTTGATGTGATCAGATTGTGATGAGAGTTTTTGTTTAAGTTCACTGATAATGGGCACTGCCATCGGTTGGCCAATGTCTAGGAGTCCATGATGAAAATGAATGTGATCGGGAGTGAAACCGGATGCTAATTTGCCGATTTGTTTGGGTACTTCAGTAATCGCTGATTCGGGACAAGCAAGCAAACAAGCGCCGCAACTATGGCAGAGTTCAGGAAAGATGAGAGGTTTGCCAAGGATTAGAATGGCATTATATTGACAAACTGATGCACATTTTCCGCATGAGGTACATTTTTCTTCATTCACTTGGGGGATGAGTAGTTCTACTTTTTCTTCTTGGGTGAGAGATGGGTGAAGAAATATGTGAGCGTTGGGGGCTTCAACATCACAATCGTAAAATTGAGTTGAGATCTGCGTTTGGGCGAGTGCGTGTGCGAGGCTGGTTGCGATGGTTGTTTTACCCGTGCCACCTTTTCCGCTGGCAATTGCTATGTTCATATTTGACCTTTTAGTGATGATGTTTCTCTGATTGAGTGGCTTGGGTTAGTTGATGGTTGTGATATTTTTCTACTAATTCTTGAGGGGTGCCTGACGTTGATTGAAATGCTTCGATGTTGCTTGCTTGGATGGCACGGAAGGCATTGGGGCCGTAGTGACCTGTGATGATGACATTGATATCATTTTCGAGGAGGAATTGAACAACTTTGGTGCCTGCGCCCCCTTGAGCTTCAATGGCGGGGTTAGTTAGAGAAGACCATGATTCGGTTTGGGTGTCAAAAATGGCGAATGATTCACATCTGCCGAAGCGAGGGTTAATGGGTTCTGTGGATGTTCCGTTTGTGGTTGAAATGGCTATTTTCATTTGTTTCTCTTTTCTATGGTTTGATATGCGGAGAGCAAATTTTCGATTTCTAATTTTCTTTGCTCTAGCCCTTGCACCATCTCAGCTAGGTATTTTTCACCTTTGGGGAGGATGTGGTAAATTTTTCTTTTTGGGCCAAGACTATCTTCTCCTTCATATGATTCTAGGAGCTGATCTTCTTCCATTTTTCTAAGGGTTCGGTATATTAGGCTGGGGTCAACGTGGTCCACATCAAAATTAAAATCTTCCACACCTTCAAGGAGAGCGTATCCGTGTTGGTCAGTTTTTGATAATTGAATTAAGATGGATGGTCTGAGTAAGCCCATAACCCCTAGGCCACGTTGACCCTTTCCCCTACCTAAACCTTGGTTAGTATTCTTTTTCATTAAATTCTCTTTTGTTTTGTTCTTAATGGAAAGTATAGTTATCTATTAGACAAATGTCAATAGACTAAAGTCACTAAAGATAAAAATTTCTAAAACGTTAATCTTTTTAAATTGACCGCGGTCAAATTAAATGGTATAAAATGGATAGGAAAATTATCAAAATAAAAGGATAAAAAATGAAAAAGAATTTACGTCAAAAGATACGTTCTGGAATATTGTTTGCATCGTTCTTATTGTTTCCAGTATTTATTAGTTATTTATCTCCTGTAATGATTTTGGGTGGGGCTTATGAGGGAATTATCACTGGAAGTTTTGTTTTATTTGGTTTGATGTTTTTAATTGGATTGATTTTGGGAAGAGGGTGGTGCGGGTGGCTCTGCCCAGCTTCCGGTCTACAAGAAGCATGTGAACCATTTCGTGAGAAAAAAGCGAAAACTGGAATTGGAAATGTGGTTCGATGGATAATTTGGGTTATTTGGATTGGAATGATTGTGTTCTTTTTTGTGCGTGCAGGGGGTGTTCATCAGTTGGATATAGATTATCAAACTGATCCAATTTCAATCTTAAATCCTATACTTGTTTATGTTTATTTGGGTGTGGTGTTGGGGGTGTTTTTGATGGTGTTGATCTGGGGAAATCGCGCATTTTGTAAGTATTTGTGTTGGATGGCGCCTTTTATGATAATTGGAGATAAGATTCGGCATGCATTGAAACTTCCGGGATATTATTTGAAAGATAGCAAAGATGCGTGTATTCGTTGTAAAAAATGTTCAAAGGCTTGTCCGATGGATATTGATGTACAGCAAATGGTAGCAATTCAAAATACGCAAAATGATGAGTGTATTTTATGTTTGCGATGTGTGGATGTATGCCCGACTGATGCGATTACTGCGGGGTGGAAGAAGTAGAGAATGAGGATTTGTGAAAGAGTATATCGATGGTTTGGTCTACTAGGAATCCAAATAAGGCAAAAAGCAAAATACTGAAAGGCATAGAGAAGAGAATATAATTGATGTGAACGTGGACAACTGAATGTGATTTGGCTAAGATGAGCCATGAGAGAGGGGCAAGTAATGAGATGAAAGTCATGAGTAAAAAAGCGAGGTTTTTTTGCGGTATGACTTTTTTCATTAATAAGAGTAATGATATGAGGGTGAGGATAATGAGTAATACAAGAAGATGGATGGCATGGAAGTTGAAGATAAGGGGGCGACTGTTGAAAAAATAAGTATGAAGTACATCTTTAAGGGGGGTAGATAAGATAGTTTGGTTAAATTCGGGGGAGAGATTGGTAGTGTTGCCTACCCCTGTACGCATGGTTACACGGGTTTGGAGATCAGCAAGGGATGCTGTAAAGTTATTGGTGACATTGTTTGTGATCTTCCAGAGAAGTAAGGCTACGCTGGTAGCGAAGGAAGCTATTGAGACGAGGATGATCTTGAACAATTGGAAGAAAAATTTTTTATGAGAGAATTTGTTTTTTAGGGCATAGTAAAACCATGGAAGAGACATCATAATGAGGATAGTACTAAGATATTCAAAGCCCATAGCAGATTTAAGAAGGATAGTAAAAAAGATGAGTAGATAAAGCATCCAGTTTTTTTCCTGATTCTTATTTTCTGACCATTTGAAATAATAAAGTAGGCAAATAAATGGCAGGAAAAAGACCCAAAAATTCCAGTAAACACTGCGTGCTCCAGTGAGAAGCCAAGGTGAAAGATTAATACTGAGAATAGCAAAGATTGCTGAAATGAGTCCAAATTCTCCTAAGATCCAAATGGTGAGAAGAGAGAGCATGAGAGACATGAGTGTGACCATGATAAGCTCAAAAATAGCATATTGTTGAGTGGCGGAGAAGCTGGGTAGAAGATGGTGAAGGGAGAGGAAAAAAGAGCCTTGAATGCCGAGTTGCGCGGTATATGTTTTATATGCGAGGGATTGGATGCTGCTTTGATCAAAAAAGATGGCTTCATTGTTTTCTACATCTTCAAATTCAAGATCTTGTTCGAGGATTTCTGGCGGCACGTATACGCCTAGAAATGCGTTTGGATTTGAGTCTTGGTCGGCATTGAGGAGTTTGCCAATGATGAGCACATCAGACCCGCGTTGGAATTCTTCAAAAAAGACAGGGTGAGCTATTTGAAGTGGGTTGGAGTAGAAATTTAGGGAAGTGAAAAGGAAAACGAAGAGAAGAAAGCTTGCTTTAAAGACTTTGGTTTGAATGATGGATTGGGTTAAAAGATATTCTTTTACGTGGATGGTGAGGAATAAGACAAGAAAAGATAGGGTTAGGTAAAAATCAAAGCGGTTAAGGAGAGATATCCAGGTAGGTGGGGTTTTTTGTGAAAAAGCTAAAAATAGTTGAGGGAGATAGATTAATATAAATAGGATGAGGGCAATCATTTTTATTTTTGATTGATGTGTTTTTTGATTCGGTTGCAGGAAGAGGAGTAGTAAAAAGAAAAGTATAAAAATTATGGGGCTAATTGGCGCTAAAGTGTTTTTCAATCGAACTAAAGAGAGGTTAAGATAGATGGAGATGGCAACGAGATTGAGAATGGAGAATAGTTTGGAAAATGGGATTTTTTGATGAGTTAGTTGATTTGTTGATTGGAATAATAGATGAATGAGGATGATGAGCAGGGTGAGAAGGAGATAAAAGAGTTTTTGATAAATGAACCAAATTTTGGATTGAGCATTGAAGGCTTGGATGATGAGGAGAAGGATGCTGGTGTAGGTGATGAAGAGTAGGAGAGTTTGATGAAGAAGTTTTGAATGTAATTTTTGCTCTATGAATGTGATTGATTTTTGGATGAAGGAGGTTTGGTTAAAAATCAATATGAAAAGAAAACCAAGTACTATGGTTAATTGAATTAATAAGAGAATCGTTTTTTGAAAACTATAAAATAGGAAAAATGTGGACTCTTTGGAAGTGTCTAAACAAGCAAATCCAAAGAGAATTAGGCTGATGAGGAATTCGATTAGGAAGAAAGAACGATTTTTCTTTTGATTCATATTCGTTATTGTTTGGTGATTTTTTCAACAGATTGGATGTAGTATCGTTCTTTTTTGAAGATGAGATCCAACAAGAGGGAAAGATATTTGATGATGATGGTGAGGATGAGGAAGAGGCTGAAGAAGCCGAATGCAAGGAAGAGGATGGTGGTTGCCCAACCTTCGACTGATGTGCCAGTGAGGGCAAAATAGAGCGCATATATGGCCATGAAGATGGTAATCCCCATCATTATCAATGCTAAAGCGAATGAGAGACGAAAGGCAAAGTTTGTGAAAAGCATGATGGAGTCTAGGGCCATGCTTTGCCAAAACGTTGATGATGCTTTTTTCTCTTGATAGGTGCTGGTTTTGGTGTTTTGATATTCGAGGGTGTCGATTTTGAGCCCTGCGCTGGCATAGATGGCTTTTCGATAAGGCGTGGTGGTGTTGATGGAATGGATGCGGTTGATGGCGCGACGGGAGAGCACACGGAAGCTTTCCGTGGTGATTTTGTTGGGCATGTTGGCAAATTTATTAAATATCCAATAAAAGGCACGTGAGCTTTTGGCGTGATATTTTTTGGGGGCTGCGCTGACAATGTCGTAGCCTTTGAGAGAATGATAGTAGACATCCATAATAAGATTGGTTTGATAATCTTGATCGATGCTATCAAATTCAAAAACAAAATCTCCGATGGCGAGGTCTACACCGGCGTTCATGGAAAGTTCAATGCCTTGGAAAAATCCCATATTGACAACGCTAACAATGGTTCCTTGGATTTCTTCACAGGCATTTTTAATTGCATTTAGAGAATTGTCAGAGGAGGCATCATTGACACAAATAATCTCGTATTGTTCAAAATTTTGTTTGAGGAGTTCATTTAATGTGTGAATGAATTGAGAGATTTGATTTTCTTGGTTATGTACGTATAAAATTACAGAAATAAAGTTTTTTTCTAAAATCTTAAGCATAAAACCCCCTTTTGAAAATTATAAATTCAGATAATCATCCATATCGTAAATTGTATTTATTTTACCAGAAAGAACGCTGATGAAGGTTGGATTGGTGGAAAATGTTTTAATGACTGTGGGACGGGAATCATCTATTTCTGAGGCTTGGAGGATTGGTTTCATGGAAAAGAGTGAACCAGCATAGGTGAATTGATAGTCATCGGCTAGATATTTTCTGGCAAGGTTGGACATATATGGAAAGGCTGTTTTGGGTTTGGCAACACAAGTGTTGCAGTTGCCGAGTTGTTGGGGAGAGCAGGTGCCTTGACTGCGAGATTGACATTCAAAAGTAGGAAGAGGATCATAACTCGTGATGTGAGGTGTGAAGGTGACGGAAGTGAGTGAGTGATATTTTGTTTTTCCAAAAGGCATGATGGAGAAAAAAGGTCCATCCATAACTGTGATGCCTACGTCTTTGAGATTGTCGTTTACTTCGCAGAGAATGATCTCACAGAGCTCGTATTTGATGCCAAATGGTTCATAGCCAAATAGGTTAATGATTTGATTCGTGGAGGCGTATGTGGCATTGAGAAGGAATGCGGTGGAATAAGTTTCACCTGAGCTGAGATGGAGTTGATAGTGTGTTTCAGTTTTTTCGATAGATTCTATGCGTGAAATATATTGAATGGTGACATTGTTTAATTGGGCTAGGGTTTCAAGATAGTAATCACGTAATATTTCGGCATCATAAGTGTATTCTTTGGTGAGGAAGGTGCCTGAACAGGTGGCGTTTTTAAAATATTTGTTGGGATTCACGTCCTCACATTTGATGTTGGCAGCAGTACAAAATTTTTTGAATTGATCGGCATTTGTCCAAGAGAATTTGGATGAGGTGGCATAGATTTTGTCAAATTCTTTATGGATGCAAAAATCAAAATCTTGATTAAACTTTTCGAAGTATTTGGCAGATTTGATAGCTGTGGAGTAGGAGCGGGGATAATGGTAGCCCATATGAACACGCGCTTGGTTGATATAGGTGGCGCGTTTGAAGGCTTGATCGTCATATTCTAGGACAAGTACGGATTGATTTTGTTGACCAGATTTGAGGGCGGCATAGAGGCCATAAAGACCAGCGCCGATGATGATTTTGTCGTAGATTTTTGTCATTCATGTTCCTTTGTTTCTTGTGTTTCTTGCGGATCATAGGCCCCTTGTGCGACTGATTTAAGGATTTTAAGGAGTTCAAGGTTCCCTTTGAACGGACTGATTTTTGTGGGAGTTTTCCCTTGTTGTGGATAGGCGCGAGTGACAGGGACTTCTGTCGTTTTGAATTCAAGTTGGTCTGCACGGACGGAGAGATAGGCAAGAAGTTCGTAGGTGAGGAAGATATCGCGTAGGGGTTGAACTTGGGGATGGGTGAGATAGCGATGTGAATAGGCTCTGAAGGCATTGGTTGTGTCTGTATAAGGGTGACCAGCGATGCGAGAGATGACGGGAGCATGGATAAATTTGACGGCTAGATGACGGGAGAGGGGGGTGTTGATCGCTTTACCACCGGGGATGTAGCGGGAGCCTTGGACAAAGTCATATCCTTGTTCTAGTTTTTCGATAAAGAGAGGGACGGATTCAATACTATCTTTGTTGTTACCATCGATGGTGATGATGCCTTGATAGCCTCTTTCTAATGCCCACCATATGCCCATTCTGAGTTGAGCACCTTGTTTGCCTCTGTCTTTTTTGACAAGGAGTGAGCTGACTCCTAATGATTTCAATTGAGTAGGCTCTGTACAACCGTCTGTGGAATCACCATCGCAGATAATGATATCTGTGAGTTGAGGGATGTTTGTTGATTGTGCGCGGGTTAATTCTTTAATGATCCGGTTCCCTTCGTTGATGATAGGGATAAGGAGACAGTATTTGGTTTGTTTGGGAACGAATTCATAGGCATTAAAATTCGGTACACCGGGAATGTTTCTGATTTCCATTAATCAAAGACCTCTTTTATATAAGTGATTGTCTCTTTTACTTGGTTGAGAGTACCAGGATTTTTCATCTCAATTGAGACAAATCCAGAATAGTTATTTTTTGTGAGAATTTGGGCTAGTTCTCTATGTTGTAATCTTTTTTGAGGGATGGCTAAGAAAGGTTCTGAAATGTGGATGTGATTGATGATGGATAGATTTTCTTCGACTTGTGCGAGGGATTCATCATTTTCAATGATTGTGCCGAAATCTAGGTTGACCTTTAGAGCGGGATGGGCGATGGTTTGGACGAATGTGATGGCTTGTGTGGTGGTGTTGATGAAATTGGTGTTATATATGGGAGGATTGGCTTCTAAGGCTATACAGGTGTTGTTTTCTTGAGCATAGTCTGCGATGGTTTTGAAAAATGGAATACTATGTTTGATTTGATCAGAAGATTGGTAGGTTCTGTTTTTTGGGGAGCCAAAAACAAGATTATTGCAATTTAGGCTATGCGCAAAATCAATGGCTTTTTGAGTATATTCTATCAATGATTGGCGTTCTTGGGATGAATTGAAAATGTTTTCTGTACGCCCATACCAGATGGATTGCATGGATGAAATTTTGAGAGAGAAAGAATCCATTTGTTTTTTGAAAGCAAGGGCCTGATCAAGATTATCGTAGGGGGTGTTGGGGTTGATGCGTGTGGGTGCAATCTCAATGCCAGCAAAGCCAAATGAACTGAGATATTCGTACATTTGTTGATCATCTTCTTTTGTCCAGGCGATGTTAGAAATGGATAGCTTCATCTTATTACTCCGTTAAGCTAGCTTTTTGTTCAGCGACAAATTGTTTGATCTGATTAAGGATAGTTGATTTAGTGGCGAGGTAGCCATTACTGCCGTTGACTATTTGAGCATGGATGGTTTTATAGTCATAGTGGGGAATGGGGAGATCAAGATGATTTTCAAATGATTGATCTGTGAGGGTTTGATAAAGCTCGGCAATTTGAATGGGTTCGGTGGCAGTGTTGAGAAGTGTAACGGAATGCTCAAGTGCGGTTTGGATGTGCTGCCAAAGAGTATTGAGGTTATAAAACTGGATGGTGGCACGACTATCGGTGAAGTTGAGGGCGGTGAAACTAAGCTGCGAGAAGCTCTGTTTGAGTTGAGCGCGTGTTTGAGGATCTGTTGCTGTGCATTGATAGAAACCATTTTCTTGAAGCTGATAATTGGTTTTGATTATTTCACTTTTTGCAGCAAGTTCTGAATATTTTTGTTGATTGAGCATTGCGGGGAGGAGGTGAATAAAATCATAGATAAAATTCTTTTTGAGATTTTTACCAAATAAACCGGGAAGACGAACGATGAGATGTTGAGTAAATTGAGATGCGTTTTCTTGAACCCATTTTTCTAATAAGTAACGGTTTAACCCATATGGATGTAGATTGTTTGTATCAATGATTGTTGTTTCATCTACCTCGATGGGGTTTTTGTAGACATCAATGGTTGATATAAGGACAATTTTTTTAGGATTGATTTTCTGGATATTTTTTATGGCAGTTTGAATAACTTGATAATCTTGTTCGGGAAATTTGTTGGCGATGAATTTTTGTGCGGGTACTCCAGCATAGACCAAAAGATCTGGTTGGGTGCCATAGGCGGATTGGATGTTCTTGGAATTATAGAGTTGATCAAATTGATTGAGTGAGGCAAGATTGGAGCCGACAAAACCTGTATATCCGACGAGAGATTGCATAAATAGTATCCTTTTATTGTGTGACGATTTCTAAAGGTTGGATATCGTTGAGAGATTGTTCAAATAAATTGACTAATTCAATGCTGTTGATGTTAATAGTACCATATTCGTTGGGTCGAAGATCTAGTAAGATGCTCCCATATCCATTTTCGACTTCTATAGGGATGAAGTATTGATCTGATTCAGGAGGTAAATTAAAGCCTTTGACTTCTTTTTCTGGTTGATCGAGGTTTACAAATAGTAAGGTACGGATGGGATTGAGGCCTTTTCTTTCAAATTGCGTTTTATATGAAAGTTGAACATCAGCAATGAGATCACTTTTTTTTGTTGAGTTGATGGAGATTAACACTTGATATGGAGTTAAATACTCATATGTTAGAGTGGTGTTATCGGTGGAGAGTGAATTATCAGAGGAAGGTTCCCAAATATTATTGTAGCCAACGGTATATGTGGGTTGGTAATTTTGATATAGTTCGCGATAGAAAAACCAATTTGCCCGCCACACCCAATCTTCCCAATAAGTGTAGTCTTCGGTGATGGTCAGGACGTACGGATAATTGCCTTGAGTGAAGTTTTCTAGATATTCATGTCTAGCTTCATCTCCGAGGACATGGATAATGTAATCGTATCTTGTTGGTTGGAATTGGTCGGTGATGGTTTCGTATGCAGAAGCATAAGTGGAAAAAACTTGTGCTCCGTTGGTATAGTCAATAAGAGTGTTGAGTTCGTTTCCGTATTCTGGGAGGATTCCATGTAGTTGTTCATTGTAGATACCTTTTTGGAATGTTGATTTATAAATGGGTGTTCCTATCGAAAGAAACAAAATTATTGTAAGTACGATAAAAATATATGGAGCAAATTTTTCAAAGTCAAAATAATATGAGAAATAATCTGAAATACTTTTGATAATAAAGGCGATTAAAATAAGATGAATAAAATTATTTGAAAAAATGAATAATTCTGCTGAACCTGAAAAAATTTCATACATATATCCAGCTATAAAATAACTTGATGTCATAAAGAGGATAGTGGCATTTATTGGAAAATCTTTTTGATTTTTATATATCAAAAATGAATTCCATAAAATCAATAGTATTAAAACTAATGAAGTTAATGTTTTTTCAATATCTGAAAATAAAAATGTAGCTTGCCCATTTTTCCCATAGTACCAACTTTGGTAATAAGAAGTTTGAAGAGTTGTTGCAAACCAATTAGAAAAATGTCCTAGTGTTAGAATATTTATTAGAATAAATAAAGAAATCAGAGAACTTATGCTATATATAATTGTTCCAATTATTATTTTTTTGATATCTTTCTTTTTTAGTAATGTAATAAAAAATAAAAATGAAAATGAAATAAAGGATGCGATTCCAAAGTCATTCGACCAGATAATTAAAGGACTTGCAATAAAACCTAAAAATATTGATTTTTGAAAAAAACTTAATTTATTATAAATTTTTATAATTTTAGTTTCTTTAGATAAGTTTAAGTATAAAAATATTGCAAATAAAATAACAATAAAGACTCTGGCAGGACGATAAGAATATGATGGTAATGAAGTTTTATATAGATTAGTAAAGTAAGGAAAAAGTTTAGGAAAATAAATTTCGCTAACTTTTTTAATTAGTATTTGGTATTGAAAAATTAAAAAGATAAAAAATGTTGTAATTAATGATATATTCCATTTTTTTGTAACAAGTTTAAAGATAAACAATGTTGAAATAATTGAAAAAAGATAGCTAAGAAATGTTGTCGCAAATAAACTCATTTGGAAATTATTTCCAATTAATATTTGTAATAAAGATGTAATAAATAATGGACCAAATCCTAAGTAGTATGTGAAATCTTTATATGGAATCTGATAATCTAAGAATCTTCTAATTCCATTATATGTTTGAAAATCACCATTTATAGCAAAGAAATCAATTGTTTTTGCTCTATTTAATCCCATTGATATTGGTATCAAAAGCAATAAAAAAAGAAAGATAAAATTAATGAGTTTTTTTAGGTCTGTTTCTGAAAATTTAAAAGAAATTAAAATTAACATACTATAACAATAAAGAATGAAAATTATGACAAAGATAGCCTTCAAAAATAGATATGTAAATTGATTTATATTTAATAATTGGAATAAAAATAGAAAAAGTATTAATAAAAAGATTAATATAATTAAATTCTTATTTTTTTCTTTAGATATAAAATTTAAATATTTTGTAAAAAGTAATGGATTTTGGAGATTTTTTTTATAAAATATTATATATACTAAAATTAAAAACAAATGAACTATTAATAAAAAAAGCTTTGGTATTGAATAGAATAAAAAAACCCTTGATTCTTTTGAGGTATCAAAGAGAGATATTGTTAATAGAATAAATCCAATAGTAATAGATGATAATAAATAAAACTTCAGTTTCTTATTCATTGGCCCCCAATATTTGTAGGATATAATAATAAAATAATTTTGTGTAAATTTATTATAATTCATTTTAAAAATAAGGGAAAACAAAGATATGAATAAAGGTAAAAAAATAAAAATCAAAAATTTTTTTTTAATTCTTTTTTTTACGGGGTTATATTCTTTTACTTTTTCAAATATGCTTTTCCCGCTCTCAAGTTTTTCGAAAAATAATAAATTTCTAGTTTTACTTCTTTTTATATTTTTTTTCAGTTTTGGAATTAATCAATTTTTAATTAAAAATACAGATATATTGTTAAATAAAACTAAAATCGACTTATTTTTTTTGTTTATTTTTTCTTTTATCATTAGTGTTTTGATATTTTCTGTGATTCCTCTGAGAAATGTGTATTATCCAATTCAAGAATCTATAAAAATAAAAACCAATTCTTCAGGTTTAGGTTTTTCATATATTAATAGGATTTTTGAAAAGGATCATTCAGAAAACGTTGAGCCTTTTTTTTCTTTTATTGGAGCTTGGAATACTAAAGAATCTGGTTGGCTATGGGAGCATAAAGGAAATGGAGATGCTGAAGTTATTTATGAAGGCTCTTCTTATATTAGGGAGCCAATTCAATATGAAATTGGATTTGTTCGGACTGATGAGGATTCTGAAGCTGAAATTGAGATAAATGGGAAAAATTATCACGTCTCAGTTTCAGCAATGTGTGATGGCGAAGAAAATTTAATTTTTGTTTCTGAAGTTCAAACTATTGAGACATACTCAAAAGTGTGGCAATTAATCACTTTCATTTATCCGATTGCAAATTTCTTAACCCTTTTTATAACGATTAGTTTGGCGTTCCTCTATATTGATGCAATCAATCAAGAAAAAATTGCGAAGTGGATTCAATTCTTGATTTTCACCATTTTGTTTTATTTGTTTTGGTTAGCTTTGCCCTATCAGAACCGATTCTATTCGATAGAAAGCAGAAATTGGCTGACATTGCTGGTGGGAGTGATGGTCGTTGGTGTTGTTCCATTGGGGCTTGTATTTCTTGTTAGGAGATACCCGAAAACGAGGGGGTTTGTTTTTGCTGGTGTTTTGCTGCTTGCGGTTGCTGTGAGATTTTATTGGATTAGAATGGTACATTCTGTGCCGGTATCTGATTTTGGGGATTTTCATAAATGGGCGCTGCTGCTTTTACAAGGTGGCAACGGGGGCCGAATCTATATTGATCGGTATCCGAATTTTGTGCGCTTGTTGAGTTTGTTTTATCGTGTTTTCTCGACCATTCAAGCTGTTCAAGTATTGAATGTAGTGTTTTCTGTTGGGACGGCAGGTTTGATTGGGGGAATCCTTTGGGTGTATGGCCTTTATGCAGAAGGTGTGATTGCGGCTTATTTGTTTGCGATCTTCCCATCTGAATTGGCGATGGTAACACTGGTTAATACAGATATTCCGGCTGTGTTCTTTTTGGCTCTGACTGTGTTTTTGTTTGCATTGTTTCTAAAAAATCAAAAAAATGGGCATTTGGTGTTGGCTGCTATTGCTTTTTGTTTTGCCAATATTCTGCGAGGTGCACTGATCATTTATATGATGGTGTTTGTTGTTGGGTTTGTAATTCAGTTTGTTCAAAAGAAGGAATTCAAAAAAGTATTACTTAGTGTTGGTATTTTTCTGATAAGTTTTATAGTTGCAACCAAGGCGATTGGGGTGGGAATTAATCAGGTAACTGTAGAAGGACTGGAAATCGAAGAAGGATATTATATGATCTGGCCATTGGTAAATGGTGTGAATGTGGAAACACTCGGTAGAACCAATGATGCAGATAATGCGTTAGTGCATTCTTGGGATGCGGATCGAGCAACGAGTATTGGTTTGGAAGTTGTTTTTGAACGACTGTTCTCTAATCCGATTGGCTTTTATAAAATACTAGGTGAAAAATATGAATATATGTTTGCAGATGCCACTTATATGACGTTATGGGCATTTGTGGATGAAAGTTTGGAGACTTTTAATATCGAAATCGGATGGAAGCAACCAGTTGCTGAGGTGCAGGCTATTTTTGCTCAACTTAGCCAGTACGCATATCTGATCGTATTGTTGTTTGGGGTAATAGCAAGTTTTCATTATTCTAGCCGTAATTCAATACTATATTTATTGCCGAATATGGTGATTTTATCTTCACTACTAGCTTACACATTTTTTGAAGTTCAACCTCGATATCAAAGACCTATCATTCCGTTTTTAATTATGATTGCTAGTTTGGTGTTCTATCAAGTGGATCGTAAGTCAATTAAGTAGGATTTGTTTTATGAAATTTGGCAGTTTCTTCGGTATAATTACAACCATTCTGATTTATGGATAAAATAAAACACTATTTAATTTCAGCTTTGCGACAAGATTTTTTGGCTGGTTTGACAGTCTCTATGATCGCTATTCCTCAATCTATGGCTTATGCCACGATTGCAGGCGTTGAGCCGGTGATGGGGCTCTATGCGGCTATGTTGCCGGCATTGATTGCTGCACTATTTGGAAGTAGCAAATATCTGGTTACAGGGGCTACCAATGCAATTTCGCTAACTACTGCAAGTGTTTTGATTGCATATATAGGTTTGCCTGACTATTCAGAATATGTTTTTTTTGTGGCGTTTGCCAGTGGTTTGATGATGTTATTGATGGGGATATTCAACTTAAGTTCGTTAATTCGTTTTATTTCAAATAGTGTTTTGACCGCATTTTTGGCTGGGGCAGGCACTTTGATTATTATTAATCAAACGGGGGGATTGATGGGAATTGATCGCCAAGTGGGCAGTTCGCCCATAGAAACGGTCCGAGATCTTTTTCAGAGTTTGGGTTCCATTAATTATCATGTACTGCTATTAAGTGTGATTAGTATTTTAATTTTGGTTTTTATGAATAAGATCACAAATTTGATTCCAGCAGCATTTGTTTCGATGTTGGTGAGTGGTTTTTTGGTTTGGGTTTTAGACTGGCAGCGGTTTGGAGTGAAGGTTATTTCGGATATATCGATGATGGAGATTGGATTGTTTGATTTTTCAATTCCTAATGTACCGATTAAGGCGATTCCAGATTTATTTTTGAGTGCATTTGCAATTGCGTTATTGGCGTTGATTCAAACGATATCTGTTGAAAAACCTTTGGCGATGGCTAGAAATGAACGCATTGTGCCCCGGCAGGATTTTATGGCACAAGGGGCTGCTTCAATGATGAGCGGCTTGGTGGGCAGTATTCCCACGGCAGGGTCTTTAGCACAGAGTGCGGTGAATTTTGATTCGGGGGCAAAAACAAAAACGGCTGCGGTTTTTTCAGCGATGTTTGTGTTTTTAACGACAGTGTTTTTCTCTGGATTAATTGATCTGATTCCTACTTCTTGCCTCTCTTCAATTGTGATTGTGAGTGCGATTCGTTTGATTGATTTTAAACATATTCGGCAAACATGGAATAATAGTTTTCATTCAAAAGTTTTGCTGGTGTTTACCTATGTGATGACAATTTTGCTACCCTTACAAAAGGCCGTTTTTGTGGGTACGGGACTGTCTATCCTTCTTTATCTGTATGTCAGTAAAAATGTAAAATTATCCTATTTGCGAATTATCGATAATAAAATTCATGAATTGCCCATGAATGATTTGTTTGAAAATTCAGAAAAAAATATAATTTTAAATGTGGAAGGATCGATGTATTTTGGGTCTGCAGATGTTTTGGAAAGTCAGATAGATCTTATATTAGACAAGAAGGAAATCGACGGAATCATCTTTTATATGCGTTCCATTCATTCTATGGCGAGTACGATGACAGTTGCCTTTGTGAATATTTTGAGAACATTGCAACTTAAGGGGATTAATATTTATGTTTGTGGTATTGATGAAGAAGTAAGAAAAATTTTAATTAATGGGGGAATCTTGGATGTGTTGGCGGAAGAGCAGGTTGTGGCAAAAGGCACTATTATTTTTGATCGGTTGATTGACCTCTATATAAATCATTTGCCAAGCGAAGTATAAAATAAATCAGTTGAGTAATGTCTTTTCTAAAAAGAGCGCTTATCAATTTTTGATAAACGCTCTTCTTTTTATAATCTTTTGACTTTATTAGTAATTAATGAAATTCCTAAGAAAATGAGATAAAAGAGAAACACAAGTCCAAATTCAATAAATGGGATACGGATGACCTCATTGATGCCAATAAAATTATTGATGAATGTGTAATAGGCAAGCATTCCGAGCACAAATAGGATTGAGATGATTCTGCGTGTCCATGGTTTGAGACCTAGGCCGTATATTTGTGTGAGAATAATCATTGCACCAAAACCAAAGGCAAACATTGGCCATATACCATTGGCTTGATAGATGGCTACGATAGTGCCATGAATTAGGACTAAGATCTCTAAGAAAAAGGTCCAATATTTATTAAAATGAGCACGGTTATATAGAAATACTGATTGTGTGAGCAGGACAAACATGTAGAAAAAGCCTGCAAGATGGCCAAATGTATTTTCCATGGGATGATACCAAAATGTATAGATTAACCCCCAGGTTATGATATAGCCATGATATTGTTTGATGACTTGCAGAAATCTCTTTTGAAATTTAACTTTTTTCCCGAGGATAAGGCCTCTGCGAGGAGTTTCTAGAATAAGGATGAGGACTAGCATGAGGATGACAGATCCTTGAGAAGTGACTTCTGGAACTGCGATTGCTAAACCATCATACCAAATTTGAGTTTGGAGCCAGTGAAGTCCAAAGAAAAATAAATGAGTGGCTAACATGGCCCAGTTGAACCATTGAAATTTTTCGGTTGTTTTTGCTTTTTGCTTTTGTGCAAAGAAAATGATGATCCAAGCAGATATGTTATGGAGTGCGTATCCTACCCAGGCAGTGACATATGCCATGGTGGTTGGATTGTGAGTTTGCCATGGATAGAAAAATGAAAAGTATTTTTCATTTACAATGTCAAATTTGGCTGCCAAAGAATTTGCAGTTAAGTAAATAATCATAGTTAAAGAGAAAGCGATTAATAAGGCAATCAATATGTTATTTGTTGTTTTATTAAGTTTCATAAAATCTCCCGTAAATTGTCTACATATTGTCTATATATTACTATAGATGATAGTTGTAATCAATCTTTTACCTATACTCACTTCGTAATCTTATATATTTTTACCCAACTAAATTGATAAGTAAACAAAGTAGACATTAAGCTATAATGTGTAAACAAATGTTAATTTAGTCGCAAAAAGGTGCTATGAGAAATCGAAATATTATAAAAAATGAATTATATAATAAGTGGTTTAATATTTTTATTATCTTAATTCTATTTATTGCGTATACTATTTTGATCTTTGTAATTGATCAAAATTTTTCTGCGAGAATTGAATCTGCAAAAGAGACAAAAATTCATGAATATAGCGCTCAGATTTCTTCTTTGATTACTTTGAATAGAAAGTTGGCTGATGTTTATTTCATTGAATTAATTAATAAAAATCAAGAGGTTCTTAATCTGATGACAATAGCTAATATCTCAGATGAAACCGTTAAAGATATTTCTCGGGAAAAACTAGCTGCGATTGTTCAACCAATCTATGATCAGAAAATAAGTAATGAGTTTCGGCAATTTCATTTTCATTTGGTGAATTCAGAAAGTTTTTATCGAGCACATAAACAAAATGAATTTGGAGATAGTCTTGTAGGAATTAGATCTACAGTTGAGACAGCTAATAATGAATTGAGATTTGTGGAAGGATTTGAGGAAGGAAGAATATATAATGGTTATCGTTATGTTTATCCTTTGTTCAATGGGAATAGGCATGTTGGGAGTGTAGAATTAAGCATTTCTATGGCGGCTTTTACTTCTGTTATTAATGAATCTTTTTTATGTGATGGAATTTATATTATAAAAAAAGAAATCACAGATGAAAAACTTTTTCGAGAATATCGTCTTGAATATTATTTTGAAAGTCCGATTTTTTCAGATTATTATATTGATCGAGAAGTTTTTATGTTAGACGATCAAAATAGTTTATCCAATTATCCGATTAATGCTTTTGATGAATTATTAAGTCAAGAAAAAGATTTTGTATATATCAATCGAGATGAGGGCTATTTTACAAATTATATTTTTATCTCTGTAAAAAACTTTAATGGCGACCATGTTGGTTATTTTGTTTTTTCTGAAAAAAATAATGAGATTGTCAATTTAATGAATGATAAACTTTTAACTAATTTTTTATTAGGTTGTTTTTGGCTGACGATTGTTTTTATTCTTATTTATGTTCTTAATTCTCGGAGCAAAACCTATCAAAAGAGTATGATTGATTATTTGACTGGGGTGAATAATTTTAAAGGATTTAGTATTAAAGCAAATTTATTATTTGAAAGCGCAAAACGTTTTGGTAATTTTTGGATTTGTTTTATTGATATTGATGATTTTAAAAAAATCAATGATACTTATGGACATTCAGTTGGTGATACTATTTTGATTGATTTTGCAAATATTCTGACTGAATCTTTTAGAAGTTCAGATGTTATTGGGAGAATTGGAGGGGATGAATTTGTGGTTTGTGGGATTTGCAAACAAGAAGAATGTGGGGATATTTTCTTTGAGCGAATTGAAGATAAAGTGAATAAATATAATGAGCTAAATATCAATAAAATTGATCATTTGTTACAGTTTAGTTATGGCTTTTCACAGGTAAATGATTATGCAGTTGTTTCTTTTGAGGATTTATTAAATTTTGCAGATCAAAAAATGTATATGATGAAGGGTTCAAGGAAAAAGTAAAAACTCCAAGTGGAGTTTTTTATTTCCCTAATCCATATTTAACTGCTTTGTGGGCTGCTTGGGTTCGATTGTCTACTTGAAGTTTGTTTAATATAGCACTAATGTAATTTCTTATTGTTCCGTTGCTGAGAAATAGCTGATCAGCTATTTCGTTGTTGGTGAATCCTTTGGTTAATAGATGAAGCACTTCTAATTCTCTTTGGGATAGTTCTGTTTCAAGGGTGGGGGTGTGAATGGGATCCACTTGAGAGGCTTGTTGGAAGATTTTATCGTCAATTTCTGGGTCGATATACGTTTTGCCAAAATCGATGGTTTTGACTGCTTCAATGAGATCTTCTCTGGCTGTACCTTTGAAGAGGTATCCATTAGCGCCGCTGCGAATGGTTTTAAAGACCCATTCATCGTCACTGAATGTTGTGAGAACAATAATTTTTAAATTCTTTATTGTCTTTTTTGATTTCTTCAGTTGCACTTATGCCATTCATAGTTGGCATTTTAAGATCGATCATAATTAAATCAGGTGATAAGGATTTTGTTTTTTCAATTGCTTCTAGTCCATTGTTGGCGATTCCAACAACTTCGATGGAATGATCTGATGTTAGAATCATTTCTAATCCTTCGCATACTATCATTTTGGCAACTGCATTTTCTGCTTTTGTGGGGATTGTGTTTGGTCTATATTCTGCAAATCGGGCTGCGAATTGCAACCAGTGGAAGCACTTCGTACGGACTGATTCTAAATTTAATTGGATTTTTTCTAAAAGATTGAGTTTTTTCTCACTCTTTTTATTTAAGTGAGTTGAAATAAGCCTTAGGGCAAATTATAATATTTATAAAAAGAATTAGATAAATTTCGTGTAATTTGTTATGTTTATAAAGGAAAAGATATGATTAAAAACTTTAAGGAAATGGAAGATCGTTTAAAATCTCATGCTAAAAAACCAATTTTGGGGATTGTGAATGGGCATGATATGCATAGTTTGGAAGCTGCAAAGGAAGCTTTAGATAACGATTTGATTGAAGTTGTGTTGGTGGGGATTGAAGAAAAAATTGATGATATTTTAATTGAGATTGGATTGGCAAAAGATAAAGTACGTGTGATTAATTGCGTGGGGGATGCTGAAAGTGCTGCTTTGGCTGTGAAGATGGCTAAGGATGGGGACGTAAACTTTTTGATGAAGGGGAAAATCCAGACACGTGATTTTTTGAAAGCTGTGGTTAATTCTGAAACTGGGATCAAAAAAAATGATTTGTTGAGTATGATTATGTTGTTGGAAATGGATAGCTTCCATAAAGTTGTGGGTGTGACCGATGGGGGCATGGTGATGTATCCAGATCTAGATGAAAAAGTTGCAATCCTGAAAAATGCTGTGGAGTTGTACCATCGTTTGGGATATGAACGACCCAAGGCGGCGATTTTGGCGGCTGTTGAGGTGGTGAACCCTAAGATGAAAGAAACTGTGGATGCAGATGCAATTAAGAAGATGAATTTGCCAGGTTGTTTTGTGGAAGGTCCGTTGGCGTATGATTTAGCTTTTTCAAGAGAATCAGCTGAGATTAAGGGATATAAGAGTGAAATTGTGGAAGATGCTGATATCCTTTTGGTGCCTGATATTGCAAGCGGGAATATTTTGAGCAAAGCTTTGATCTATTCTGGTGGGGCAAAAATGGCTGGCACAGTTTTGGGTGCAGAGGTGCCGATTGTTTTAACCTCTCGAGGTTCTAGTGCGTATGAAAAATATTATTCAATTGTTTTGGCTGCATTAAATCGAAAATAGGAAATCATTATGAGTATGTATATATTGGTCTTAAATCCTGGAAGCACTTCTACAAAAATTGCTGTTTATGATGGAAAAGAAGAAGTTTTCACAAAAACTGTGCAACATCAACTCCAAGAATTAGATCAATGCCCTAGGATCATTGATCAATTTTCATTACGCAAAACGAATATTTTAAATGCACTAAATGAAAATGGAATTGATGTGAAAGATTTGGCAGGGGTGATGGCAAGGGGAGCTGCTGGATTACATGCAGTTAAATCAGGTGGCTATTTGGTGAACGACTTGATGTTAAAACGCGTGATTGAAGGGCCGGTGATGGAACATGCTTCAAATTTGGCGCCATTGATCGCAAAAGATATTGCAGATGAAGTGGGAATCAAAGCCTATATCTATGATTGTGTGACAATTGATGAGATGATGCCTATGGCAAAATTATCTGGTTTGCCACAAATCCCACGAGTGTCTGCTTTCCATGCGTTAAATTCACGGGCTATGGCGATGAAAGTTGCCGAAGAAAAAGGGTTGGCATTTGATCAATCAAATTTCATTGTCGCTCATTTAGGCGGTGGTATCACGATTTGTATGTTGGAGAATGGAAAGGCAATTGATATTAGCTCAGATGATGAAGGACCGTTTTCTCCTGAAAGATCTGGTGCAATTGCTCCGAGTAAATTATTAGCATATGTATTTGATAATGAGGTTCCTTTTGAAAAGGCAATCAAGCTGATACGTGGAAAGGGCGGGGTGCGTGCTTATTTGGATACAATTGATATGATTGATGTCCGAAATAGGATCGAAGCTGGAGATGAATATGCTGCTTTGGTACGAGATGCGATGATTTATCAGATTGCAAAATTTATTAGTTCGTTGGCAGTAGCTACTTATGGCAAAATCGATGCGATCGTGTTAACAGGTAGTATTGCACGAGATCCATATATTGTGGCAGAGATCACAAAACGAGTGGAGTTTTTGGCAGAAGTGTGTGTGAAACCAGGAGAGAACGAAATGGTTGCTTTGGCTGAAGGGGCATATCGGTTATTGAGTGGGCAAGAAGAAGCTCAAGAATATATGGATTAAGAATTATGACTTTTTAAAATAAAAAGGATATTGAATTTTCAATATCCTTTTTTGATTAAATTAATTATTTTTACTCTTCTTCAACTTTTGCCATTTCTAAAGATTTGTGAGGTTTTTGAACTTCTTCATTTTTATTGAAGAATAAGATTAAACTTCCGAAGGTATATCCTGCAGAAATCACCCAGACCAAGAAGTTAACAATAGGGATGTAGGAGATGATGACAAAGATTGTGGCAGCTATTAGTAAAGAGAGGAATGGATTCATCTTGGGGAATGCAATTTTTGCAAGGGCTAAAGTAGCAAAACTTTTTGTGATGATAATCAGGAGTGCAAAAATGAGTCCAGCTACAATGCCTAGTGGGATGCCGACGATGGTGATGATGACTAATATAATTAATACGGGAGTGGCTGCTGCAAGCACGAGGCCTAAGAGAACAGGTTTAAAAGTATTTTGTTTAAGATTCTCAATGGATAGAGTGGTGGCTTTGGGGAAGATTAACATAATCAGCAAACTGGTTACAAATAAAGTTGCTAAGTTTCGGATGAATTTTCCAATAAAGCGAGAGAAAGAGAACATGGGAGTTGTTGGCTCTTCAGTGGTGTAGTCGTATTCATAATTATTGTCGAGGAATGTTTTTGTATAGGTGATGTTTTGTTTGTCGACATGACCATCGTAGGTGATTTCGTTTTTGGAATGGATATTCAATGTGCCGGTGATGTTGGCAGATTCTTTAATCACTACATTATTTGCATATACTTCTGAGGTTCCTGAGATGTTCCCATCTATTGTGACGCTATAACCATTGAGATACACATCATGTGCATTTCCTGAAAATGTAATCATTTGGCCAAAGGCATAAAGATTGTTGACATTGATCTCATTTAATCGAATGGATTGCCCTACTACGGTGATGTTTCGGGATTCTATATTATTGAGTGAAACAAAGTTTCCACCAGCGCGAATGTTTTGACCTACGGAGCTTTCAACCGTGACCATGTTACCAGCAACCAAAAGATCTCCTGTGATATTATCCAAGATGTTGACGTAATTGCCGGCGGCATAAAGATCACCTTTTACGGGATAATTTACATCGATATTATTACCGGTGAGGAATAAATCAGAAACACCGGGGTCGTCACCTTCTGCATAAACCAAGGGAACTACAGTTGTGATTAAAATTAACATCAGTACAAATGATGTAATGAGCTTTTTTTTCATTTTTTCTCCTTCTAAAAGTTAATTATTTCCTCTATATAATAATACGAAAATAAAAGTTTTTGGTTGTTTATTAAATTGTAAACAAGAAATTCATTTGAAAAATTAAGAAATTGAAAATTATTTTTGCTTTTGTTTTTGATAGATGGATTGATATTTT
Organism: Anaerolineales bacterium; assembly: GCA_963662985.1. Taxonomy (GTDB): domain Bacteria; phylum Chloroflexota; class Anaerolineae; order Anaerolineales; family UBA11579. Next base: position 478,774 of record OY760066.1, read on the forward strand.
TGAAGATTATGGGTTATATCTTCTTCTGTGAGTGGTTTGCTAAAATAATGACCTTGGAATTCTGTGATGCCAATTTCTTTAAGTAGATTGTATTGATCTATCGATTCAATCCCTTCTACAATACATCTTTTATTGTTTATGGAAGCGATGTTGTGAATCATTTGAATGAGCATGTTGGAGGTGGGGTTATTAATGTTTTGAGTGAAATACATGTCAATTTTAATGATGTCATAGGCGATTCGATCTAACATGGAGAGGGTGGAGAAGTTCATCCCAAAATCGTCAATGGCTATTTTAATGCCATACTCTTTGAGTTGGCTGATATTATTTTTAATGCTGATATTTTCTTCGTAGAAAAGCGATTCAGTGATTTCGATAATTAATTTATCACCAGGAATGTTGTGCTGTTTTAATTCATTGATAATGTATTCTGCTTCATCTTTAATACGTAAGGAGGCTACTGAAAGATTGTAAGAGACGGCAATTTCTTTATCAGTTAGTTTTGACCAATCCATAATTTGATGACAGAGTTTGTGGATCATAACTCGACTAATTTCAATCAATTGCCCGCTTTGTTCGATAATGTCAATAAATTCGCTAGGGCTAACCACGCCTTTTTCAGGGTGTTTCCAACGGAGAAGAGCTTCAAAAAAGACTAGATTTTCATTCTCAAAGTTGGTGATGGGATGGAAGACGAGGAAAAAATCATTGGAGAAATTTGAATATTGCACTTCTTTTGTGATCATTTGGGCATGAACACGTTTTTTATAAAGAGATTTATCAAAGGTGGCGATGCCATTTCGTTTGTTCTTTTTGGCTTCAAACATAGCAATTTCTGAGAAACGGAATATTTCTGTTGGGTCGGTGGTGGAGTATGGATATTCTGCATAGCCAACTGAAATTGTGAATGGAATTTGTTCACCAAAACAGGTGATTGGCATGAGATTGATCTTTTCTAAGTATTCTTCAAAATCTTCATGGACATGATTGTGCTTTTGTGATTTTAGATTAGAGAGAATTGCAAATTCATCTCCAGAGACATGGGCAATTAATTTGACATAGCGATCAGGGATCATTAATTTTAGTCGTTTGGAAAATTGAACGAGAAATTCGTCACCAAATTTATGTCCAAATGAGTCATTAATTCGGCGGAAATTGTCAATATTGATAAATACACAAAAAGTAAATTCATTTTCACCAATTTTTGTGAGCTGCTCTTTTAGATAGTTTGAATTATACAGACCAGTGAGGGGGTCATGAGTAATTTCATAATTAATTTTATCTTGTTGATCTAATTGTTCAGTGACATCTCTACCAACACTAATACGTCGTAGAATCTCACCGTTTTCATACATCACATTGACATTCCATTCATACCAGCGATAGCCTTGATTAACAGTTTTTATGCGATTTGTGACAGTGAATGGCTTTGAATAGATAATATTATTTTTTACAGAATTTTCAATATCAGAAAAACTATCCAAATCATCAGGATGGACGTAATCTTTGTAATTTGCATTTTCTAATTCTTCTGGTTTAATTCCTAAAATTTCTTTTGCTGGTTTATTTATATAGATAAATTTTGTGTTTTTATCAAATTCAACAATCGGACTGGAGCTATTTTCAAGGATATGATTGAGTTTCTGATTTCTTTCTTCAATGAGAAATTCATTCTTTTTTCTTTGATCAATATTTTTGATTAAGATATAGGCTGTGTCATCAAATTTAAAAACGCCGTGCATTTCTGAAAAGATTTGAAGGTTTACCCAATAAAACTCTTCTTGATAGGGCGATTTTAGCATTTTACAGTCAATATCAATTGATTGAATTGTATTGTCTTGGATTTGATTTATTTTAGATAAAATCTCTTCAATAAAATCTTGATGAAAATTTGTCTTTATAAAAGTGTGGATGGTTGAACTTGGATTGATATTAACTCTTGAGGTAAGAATGGGTTCAATTTTTTCAGTTTGAAAATTGATCTTTAATAGTTCAAAGTCTACACTATTAAATAACATTTTTAATTCTTGATTTTTCTCTTCAACTTCACTTTCTAATCTGATTTCTTTATTACTTGCGAGATTATTATAGATGGCATTGCTAAATGAAGCACTTAGGAGGTCCAAGGCAGTCATTTTTTCTTGTGAATATTTAAAAGTACTATTGTCAGATAAAACGACCACATAGTTGGCAATTTTATCATCAATCACGATAGGAAGGAAAAGAGCAGATTTTATTTTATGGGGGTATTTTGTGGGGAGGTTGGAGGAGATAAAAATATTGTTGATTTGAAAAGTGTGTTTGGATCTTGCTTTTTCATAGATGGGCACATTGGTTATAAAATGTAGCTCTTGAAGATATTCAATTAGATATTTATTTTTTTGAATGGTGGTTTTTTTTACGATAAATAATTCTTCGTCTAGGCTTACATCGACAAAAATGGCTAATTCACCTTTTAGTATTTGATTTACTTGAGATAAAGATTTTTCAATCGCTTTGTCTAAAAAGTTGTTATTAAAAATCCTATTAATTTCTAAGGCAACTTTTTCGATATTAAGGATTTTGTTGAGAGCATTGGCTTGCCTTTTTTGGATTACCAGATAGATTAGGAGGGCTAAAAATACAATCGAAATTAGAATGTTAATTGTTTCAAAATAAGATAAAACTTCTAAAAAAAGTTGAGTTACAAAATTATCGATCATATTATTTTGAATTATCTCAGTAGGTGCTACCGTTTTATATACGGTATTTGCATATATGTGCTTTTGATTAGGCGTGATAAAGAAAAATAAAATCAGTAAAAGAATTATTTTGAGGGGATTCTTTGTGCTGTTCATTAAATTCCTTTACCGTTTATTGGTAAGTAAATTAAATAAATAATCTGATTAAACCAAATATTTATTAACTATTATAACTTAATCTATCAAGCTAATGAGATGAAATAAACATTGCTAGATTAAAAATTTTAGTAAATCTTATATTATCCTCGATTATTCGTTACAATAGATTTAAGCAAAGTAATAAAAAAGAAGAAGAATAATAACAACGAAGAAAACAAAAGGATTCAAAATGAGAAGAGTTTCAATAGAAGATTTTCGGAAAAACTTCGATGTGTATTTTCGCATGGCTGAGTTTGAAAATATAATATTAACTAATGAGGGGGAAGATTTTGTTGAGATATTGTTGTACCGCAAGAATGAAGTTGAGAAAGTAAAGATCACATCTTTGCATCCAAACGGAAGAATGGTTTTATTAAAATTACTAAGTAGTTTTCCAATAGATTAAAAATCATTGGATTTTGGGGAAAATGAATAAAAATTATCAAAAATATGGACTTATAAGGTGAATTAACGAAATAAATTAATATTTTTTTACGTCTATTATTAAAAACATTGAGGTAAAAATAATGAAAAGAATTTATTTATTTAGTTTATTAATCGTGATAGTTTTAATGGTTTCAGCTTGCTCTTCAACTCCATCTGCAACTTCCTCTGTACCGGCGGAACCTGTTGTGACGGCTGCTAATGGTGAAGTTAGTTTTTCACAAGATATTATGCCAGTATTACAAAAATTTGCAGCGCGTGCTCATGGTAATAATGGCGGTGTGAACTTGCAATCTTATGACAATGTGATGAAAGTAGTTGTGCCGGGTTCTCCTGAAAAAAGTATGTTGTATATGTCTTTAACAGGAAATGGTATGCCTGTTATGCCACCTTCAGGAAAGTTGGATGACACAACTATTCAATTATTTTATGATTGGATCGCTCAAGGCGCTAAAAATAATTAGTAAAGGAAAAGGAAATGTCTGCTAAAGAAAAAATATTAAATTTGGATAATCCAAAATGGATCAAAAGTTTATTTGCAGATCCAAAATGGTCTTTCATCTGGTTGGCATTGAGAGTATACATTGGACTACAATGGCTTGAAGCTGGCTGGGCAAAGATAGGAAACTCGGCTTGGGTCGGTGAAAACGCTGGCACGGCAGTGAGTGGATTTTTGCATGGCGCTTTGAGCAAGGCAAGTGGTGAACACCCAGATGTGCAAGCTTGGTATGCTTGGTTTGTGGAAACAGTTGCTTTGCCTAATGCTAAGGTATTTTCTTATATGGTTTCAATAGGTGAATTTTTAGTGGGCATTGCATTGATCTTGGGAATTTTCACCGGTTTGGCTGCTTTTTTCGGTGCTTTTATGAATATGAATTATTTGTTGGCAGGGACCGTAAGCATAAATCCTATTTTGCTGATCGGAGCAATTTTGCTTTTGATTGCTTGGCGAGTAGCGGGATGGTATGGCTTAGACCGATGGATATTACCTAAACTAATTAGGAATAAATAACGAAAGAAAAGAGCTAGCATTGCTAGCTCTTTTCTTTTAAAAAATAAAAAAGAGTATAATTTTTTTTGAGGTAATACTATGAAAATTTCAATCTTCTTTTTTTCAGGCACTGGGAATACGTTGTAGGTGACAGAACATGTGCAGGCATTCTTTATAGAAAATGATGTGAGTTGTGAAATCTATTCGATTGAACAGGTCACGAAAGAAGACGTTGTGAGGATTTGTGAAGATTCAGACCGAATCGGATTTGCTTATCCTATCTATGGTTCTGACATTCCTGAGCCCATGAAATTTTTCTTAGATGATTTACCAAGTCTTTCTAAAAAAATCTTTGTTTTTTGTACACAACTTGCTTTTTCGGGAGATGGGGCTTGGGTTTATAACAAGGAATTGGCAAACAAAGGGTTTGAGATTTCTCATTCAGCACACTTTATTATGCCCCATAATATCACTTTAACTCCCGTACTTTTTCCAATCACTGGAAAGAGAGTTCATGCACTTCTTTTAAAATTCTCTAAATATCGAGCTAAAAAATTTGTAAATGCGATCATCACCTCTAAACGATTTCATAACGGTAAACATGGCTATTATTTAGGAATGATTCAACGTGGCCCTTATCGTAAATATCTGCCAGTTTTGCAGACTTTGGTGGGAGTGGATGAATCATTGTGTATTTCTTGCGGATATTGTGCTCGAATTTGTCCGACAGAAAATATTGAGATGGAAGATTTTCCGAAGTTTTTGGGGAAATGTACAGAATGTATGCGATGTTATAATTTCTGTCCAGTATCGGCAATTACCTATTGGAAAATTCGCCCTAAACCAGGGCAAAAGAAATATATTGGTCCTGTTCTTAGTTATAGACCTGAAAAAATTATTCGGAAACAATAATATGATTAAAAAAGATTTCTTTTTTGCAGCTTTTATATTATACTAATAAGGTAGAATATATCTATAAAAGGAGATAAAGGATGGAAGTGTTTTTTAAGAATATTGAAAAAGGAATTGTTTTTGATGCAAATGAATTGCTTAATTATGATTCTGGTAGTGTAGTAAGCAAGACTGTGGCGCAAAAAGGAAATGTAAGTGTGACTTTTTTTGCCTTTGATGAAGGGGAAGGGTTGGATGCTCCACAGCACCTGGTGATGCAATGGTGGTTGTGACAGACGGAGAGGTTTTGGTTACAATTAATGGAGAAGATTTTGTTGTCAGAAAAGGGGAAAGTATTGTGATGCCAGCTAATATTCCCCATGCTTTGAAGGCAAATCAGAAGTTTAAAATGATGTTGATTATTATTAAATAAAAAAAAGACCTTTACTAAGGTCTTTTTTTATGTTTTATGCTATTTGATTTAGTTCGTTTTCTTCATTTATTTCGCCAAGTTTTTCTAAGGCTTCTAACTCTGCTTGTTCAGCTTTTTCAGCAACCACTGATGCAGGAGCGAATCGATCTTGATGACCATATTTCTTTTGAAGTAAAAGATAACCGATGATTGCGAAGAAACAAACAAAAGCACCAATATACCAGAGTGAATAAGGGTTATAGTTATCTAAAATCACGCCTGCCACACTGGGGCCGATGGTTTGTGGAATCATCCAGGCGAGCCCAAATGCTGCCATATAGCGACCACGCATGTCTTCTGAAGCGAAGTTGGCGGCAAGTGCTTGTTGGGTAGGCATGATAATCATTTCACCAATGGTAATAATCATAATTGCTAAAGCAAATAGCCAAACAGCTCCCACAAACCCAAACATGCCAAAACCAATCAAATAGAAAACAGCACCTGAGGCCATGAGTAGGAATGGTTTTTTAGATTTGATTCTTCGAGTGACCCAAAATTGGAAGATAATCACTGTGATAGCGCTCACAGCCATTAAGAATCCATACACACTTGGTGGGGTACCGTGAGTATCTCTTAAGAAAACAGAAAGACTGTTGTACATTTGTGTGTAGACTAGATTCATCAAAATACCTGCAATGATGAAAAACAAAAAACCAAAATCTTTTAATACTGTGAAATAGCCAGTGAAGGTTTTGAGAATGGACTCTGATTTTTGTTCTTCAGTGGATTCAGGTTTGGTTTCTGGAATGAGGAAGAAGAACAGGATGGCTACGAATGTGCTGACAGATGCGTCAATGATAAAGAGCAAGAAGAATGAATGATCTGCAATAAAGCCACCAATCATAGGGCCAATTAACCAAGCAATATTGGCAACTACTCTCAAGATACCAAACCCTTCAGTGCGTTGTTTTTCATTGAGCATATCTGCAATCATCGCTTGATGTGCTGGGAATGCCATATCTGAAAGTAGACCAATCAAGATGGCGAGAGGGTAGAGCAGATTGAAATCATTAACCAATCCCAAAGTGAGGGTGGAAAGAGCGCTAAACACAAGCCCAAAAATAATCAATTTTTTGCGACCAAATTTATCAGTAAGCGCACCACCAATCATTCCTCCAACTAACCCAGAAACAGCAAAGATACCTAAGATGACGCCTGCTTGAGTCATACCTACATTAAATTTTTGAGTTAAATAAAGAGAGAAGAAAGGAAATAGTAAGGTGCCGCCTACACGATCAATGAAGGACACACCTACGACGACCCAGAATTTCTCAGGAAATTCCTTATAAATAGTATTCAATTTTTGTAACATTTTTTACCCTTTTTTATATTCATTTTATATGAGGTAGCAAATACTAGCATAAAGTTAATCAACTGTCAAACTTTGCTTTATTTTACACCATACAATTATTAACCCTGAAGTTGATAAAAAGTGTCAAGTTTGCTGGATAAATTATAGCTTTTAAATGACTCTTTTCATGCGTTTTCTTTTTAAGTATAATAATTTTGATCGTTGGAGGGATTTTGGAAGACACTACTAACAAACAATCATTGAACCGTATATGGATCTTAGTATATGGAATTTTAACCGGATTAATCTTTTCAGGAGTGATCGTGTTTTTTATTTCTCCTAAAAAGGCTTATGAGATCAGATTATTAGATGCTGCTACACCGGCGCCTTTTTTTGTGGAAGTGGATGGCGCTGTAAATAATCCTGGCGTTTTTTTTGTGGAACAGAATTTACGTATCAATGATCTGATTGAAATGGCAGGCGGCTTTCGGGAAGATGCTGATGAGATGCAATTAAATTTAGCTATGCCAATATATGATGGAATGCAAATTATGGTGCCTTCAAATAAGACTATGCGAAGTGATGAGGAGTCTGAAAATACACAAATGAATAATTTTACTGATTTTGTGAATATCAATTTTGCTGATCTTGAAGAGCTGTGTACTTTGCCATCGATAGGAGAAAGTAAAGCGCAAGCAATCCTTGATTATCGTGAAGAACACGGTTATTTTGACTCTATTGAACAAATTATGGAAGTCCCAGGGATTGGAGAGGGCATCTTTTCTGAAATAGAAAATTTAATCACAATTTATTGATGGTTCGGTCGGCAAATGGGGGAGTGCTTTGATATAATGTTTTTATGAATCAGTATTATCTATTGTTGGAAGCAAGCGTTTCATTTTATTATCTGTTCATCTCGATGAGATTGCAGCATGCCTCCTTGTTTGAGATTCTGTTTTCAGTGCTTTTATATCTCTCCATTAAATTACTTTTTTATTTAGTGGACGAAAAAAAATACCCATGGAAAAAAATTATACCTATCGTTGTGACAGTGCTGATTTTCTGGGGGTATTTTGTTTTTCATATTTTGCTGATTTTTTTCTTAGTAATCAATATTTGGCAGATATTTTATCAAGAGCAACACGATGATTTTAATTATTTTTTGCTTTGGCTAAGTTTGACTTTAGGGTTAATTTTTTCAAATGATTATTGGAAAGATTACTTTTTTATTTCATTCTTTGTCTTGTTCATTCTGACACTGACCTCTTATTTTGTTCACAAACGAGATCTATATTATGCACGAGAAAAAGAATTGAAAACAGATCTTGAATTATTGAAGAAAAACTTGGTGAATGCAAAACAATTTGATTTAAGCGCCAAATATCAATTGCAATTAGAAGAACGCAATGTGCTTGCGCAGAAGTTGCATGATGAACTTGGACATACTCTATCCGGTAGTATTATGCAATTAGAAGCATTAAAATTGATTATGGATGCCCACCCTGAGAAAGCAAAAGAGATGGTGACTGTGGTAACCGAGAACTTGCGAGAAGGGACGGATAGCATTCGAGAGATATTGAAGAATACCAAACCGGACCTTTCAAGCTTAAACTTGAACTCAATCAAAATGTTGACCTTAGAAACTGAAAATGCAAGTGGTGTGAAGATTGACCTCGAGTATAGCAAAGACATCAATACAATCACCAGCGCCATGTGGAATGTGATTGTGGCCAATATCCGCGAAAGTTTGACCAACATGATGCGCTATTCAAAAGCGACCAAATGTGTGATTCGGTTTGAAAAACTTAATCAATTATATAAAGTAAGCATTATTGATAATGGGGTTGGAAAATCTAAAATTATGAATGGGCTAGGGATTCGTGGTATGGAAGAACGGATGCATACTTTGGAAGGAACTTTGATTGTGGATGGGTCGGACGGATTCCATGTGGTGATGTTATTTCCGATTCAATAAAAGAAAGAGATTGTGTATGATTCGAATTATTATTGCAGATGATGACCATTTGATTACCGAAAGTTTGAAAATCATTTTTGAATTGGATGACCAATTTGAGCTTGTCGGTGCTGGGCACACGGGTGCTGAAGCAGTGAAGTTGTGTTTGAACAATGCTGTGGATGTGGCCTTGTTGGATATCCGCATGCCAGAGATGAATGGGGTAGAGGCTACAAAAAAAATCGTCGCAGAAACAAACACCAAAGTGCTGATCTTAACTACATTTGATGAAGATGATTTTATCAAAGAAGCGTTTTTAAATGGTGCATCAGGTTATTTGCTCAAAAAGAATCCTCCCGATCAAATAAAAAATGCAATTTTTTCTGTCTATGGTGGCAATGTTGTGATGCAAGATAGTGTTTTGCGAAAAATGGGAACAGGTGCTAATGAGGATGATTTTTCGGGAGATCAGAAATTTGAATTGTTGACCGAAAGAGAAGTCGAAATTGTGCAAGCCATAGCAAAAGGATTTACTAATAAAGAAATTGCTGAGAAGTTGTATCTGTCTGAAGGTACGATCAAAAATTGTGTAAGCTCAATTTTGAACAAACTGCAATTGAAACACCGAACTCAAATTGCAATCTATTATTTGAAACGATAATCAATGACCTTTGGCGTGACTTTCGTCATGTGAGCAAGGAAGTTCTACACTGGTTGGAACTTCCTTCTTTTTTTATACTTCTACATAGATTATAACCATTGGAGGTGTAAATTGAATATTGTAAAAATTGATAAATTAGTGAAGCGGTTTGATGAAACTGTGGCTGTGGATCGCATTTCTTTGGAAATCCGTGAAGGTGAGATTTATGGTTTATTGGGACCAAATGGTGCTGGCAAATCGACTTTGATCAATGTGATGTGTGGATTGCTTAAAAAGAATGAAGGCAATGTCCATATCTTTGATAAGAACATTGACTTAGCAATGATGGAAATCAAACAAGACCTTGGGATTGTGCCACAGGAAATTGCGCTTTACGAAGACCTGACCGCAAAAGAAAATGTGAAATTTTTTGCTTCTCTATATGGAATGAAGGGCAGTGTTTTAAAAGAAAAGACAGCAGAAGCATTGGAATTTGTAGGGTTGATTGACCAAGCTAATAAGTTGGCAAAAACCTTTTCAGGTGGGATGAAACGTCGCTTGAACATTGCATGTGCAATTGCTCATCAACCAAAATTGATTATCATGGACGAACCTACTGTGGGAATTGACCCGCAATCACGCAATCATATTTTGAATTCCGTGAAAAAATTGAACCAATTAGGGACCACAATTATCTATACCACACATTACATGGAAGAAGCTGAATTTTTATGTTCACGCATTGGGATCATTGATTATGGGAAGTTGATTGCAGAAGGTACCAATCAGGAATTGCAAAACTTAGTCACAGATCGAAAGACAATTGTGGTGAAAACCAGCATTGGCAAGGTCTATGATCTTCGTGGATTGAATGAAATCAAAGGTGTTTTGAATGCAGACGTGAAGGATTCTACCGTGACGATTGAAACTTTGCGTGAAGCGGATGTGATTGGTGCGGTTGTCAATTTCTTTGAAAAGAATGAATTTCCTATCCTAGATATTCAAATGAAAAATGCGAACTTGGAAACAATCTTCTTGTCATTAACCGGACGAAAACTGAGGCAATAAGATGAAGATATGGGCAATTATTGAAGAGGAAGTGAAGCGAAACTTCCGCAGAATCAATGTCTTGATCATTATGACGATGCTTCCGATCTTTTTGATTTTGATCTTAGGGGTTGTGTTTGATGGTATTTTGGGCAATGGCGCCCCCAGCATTGGTGATATGAAGGTCTATCATATGACGATCGGTGAAGCGAGCTATTTGACAGACAATGTAAATTTGATGATGGATGGAGTTTTAAGCGATGACGAATCGAATGAATACATCCAAACTAATGACCGCGAAGGCACGATTGAGTTATTGAAAAATGCGGAGATCACCTGTTTTGTGGTGGTGGATGAAACCATTCCTGAAATTCATATTTATAAAAATTCTCTTTATAATACGGAATCTTCCTTATTAGAAGGTGTTTTGGGCACGTTTGTCTCACGTTATAATGCAATCTCAGAAATTGTGAAAGTGAATCCTGCCGCAATGTCAGTTATAAATGATGAAGTAGGTAATTACACCAAAGCGCGCAGCTTGGATGCAGAAAAAATACCAAATGCAATGGACTATTATGGTGTTGTAGAAGTGACCTTGTTTGTCCTTTATGGTGTGATGACACCTTTTTACGGTGTGTTTTCTGATCGCCGAACTGGTGTGAGCGACCGCATATTGAGCACGTCTATCAAAAAACGAAATTATTTTCTGGGAAAATTCTTTGCTTCCATCTTGATTACTGTTTTGCAGATGGGAATTGTGATCTTCTTTAGTTCAGAGATCATGGGTGCTTCTTGGGGAGACAAACCTTTGTTGCCGTTCCTCTTGGTCTTCACTGAGATTTTGGCAATTACCAGTGTAGGGTTAAGTTTTGGGATGACTGCGAAGAATGAAAATGCTGCTCAAACTGTGATCCACTTGGTAATCTCTATCTTTGGGTTCTTTGGTGGCGCGTATGTCTCGCTGTACGATATGGGATTTTTGGGAGAAATTGGGAAGTATTTTTCAATCTTGTGGTGGAATAATTCGGGAATAATGAATTATATCTATTTGGATGAAACGAAGTTCTTGGGACTTGCCTTTATGGTCAACATTGCGATTGCATTAGTGTTCTTTGGAATAGCGGTTTTGAAGATGAGAAGAATGGAGAACTTTAAAAATGAGTAATTTATGGATAGTTGCAGGAAATATCCTGCAAAGAATGTTGAAAAAACCAGGTAATTTTATCATTCATTTGATTTTACCGGTGGCGACAAGCATCTTTATCTTTTTGATCTTCTCTTCTAGCAGTTCAAGTTTGATTCAAATGGCAGTGGTAGATCATGATCAAAGTGCTACTTCCGTTGCTTTGTTGGCTAGCATTGAAAACATGGGAAAATTCAATTTGGTTTATGTGGATGAAGAAGATGCTGCTGCTCACATGATTGCGGACAATTCTGTTTCATTTGCCTATATCATTCCTGAGAATTTTGAAGCGACTATTTTGAATCAAGAAGAACCTTCTATCGAGGTGCAATCTGTGGGACAAAATGAAGGAACGGCTTGGATTGGTTCAATTAGCGATTTTCAAATCAAAAATGTAATTGATATGGCTATGGCAAGCAATTATGACCAAGCGACGTATCAATCATTGTTGCAAAAATTGGACCAAGGTGATTTGAACTTAGTTTCTGAATCTGTCTCAGATGAAAGTTATGCCAAAGAAGTGGTTTCCCAATCAATGGGGATGTATCTGATGTTGTTGATGATCTCGGTAACCTCTGTTTCTTTCAAGGTGATTGAAGAACGCCAAAATGGCACGTTTGCCCGAATTGGGATGGCACCAGTTTATTCAAAGATCTATACATTGGCGAATATTTTGGTGAGTATGTTGATTGTCATGGTACAGATTATGATGGTCTTGTTTGGCTTGAAGATTGCAAATATGAATTTCTATATGCCGCAAATTAACTTGTTTGTGATCTTGTTTGTGTTTGCTTTGGCAACCATCAGTTTAGGTTTGATGTTGGCAGCGTTTACCAAGGTGAAAGAAGGCGCGGGGGCACTGATTTCTTTGGTGCTCACCCCGACTTGTATGATTGCTGGTTGTTTTTGGCCATTTGAATATATGCCCTCATATTTGCAAAAGATTGGTTATCTAACCCCACAACGTTGGACCTTGGATGCAATCAGCAAAATGCAAATTACACAAGATTTTCAATCGATTTTGCCTAATCTTGCAGTGGTCTTAGGATTTGCGTTGTTGTTCTTTTTGATTGCAGCTTATCAATTTGAAAATCAAGACAAAAAGATGGGTTAATCCCTCAAAATAAAAATCGTGTAAAGAAATCAATGAATAGAAACGACAGAGTTTAATACTTTGTCGTTTTGCTTTATGATAAAATTTTATTTATTGGGATTTTAAAGGAGCGTATGATGGAGAAAAGAAAATTTGGCAACACAGGTTTAGAAGTCAGTTTATTGGGCTTTGGGGGATATCATCTGCTTGAAATCCCTAAAGAGGAAGCAGTGAGTTTGTTGAATCAATATTTGGATCGAGGCGGTAATTATATCGAAACCGCAGCTGCCTATGGTGCAGGAGAATCTGAACGGAAGATTGGTTTGGTGATGGAAACTCGCCGCGATGATTGTGTGTTAGTTTCCAAGAGTGGCGGACGAGACGGCAAAAGCTTCCGCAAAGACGTGGAACAAAGTTTGCAAAATTTGCGTACAGACCACTTGGATGTGATTTTGATGCATGCCGTCCGCACCCCTGAAGAATTAGACCAAATTTTGGGAGTAGGCGGTGCATTTGAAGAAGCATTAAAGTTAAAAGAAGAAGGAAAAGTCAAACATATCGGATTGAGCATGCACGGGCAACCAGACGTTTTGATTGATGCCCTCAATCGAGCACCTTTTGAAGTGGTGATGACCACAATTAATTATTATGATGTGAATAACTTCCCTGAAATCATGAATGAATTAGTACCACTGGCAAATGAAAAAGGAGTGGGAATCATCTTGATGAAACCGGTGGGAGACGGGTTGTTGTGGAAGAATGTGACGCCGGCCTTTCAATATGCTTTCTCCATGCCAGTTTCTACGATCGTGACGGGAATGAATTCGCAAGAAATGTTTGACCTAGATATGCAATTGGCTGAAGAATATACGCCTCTTCCGGCAGATGAATTGATGCGTTTGCAAACCGAGTCTCCTGAATTGGGTAATTACGTATGCCGTCAATGCGGTAAATGTGTTGATATTTGTCCAGAAGGGGTAAACATTCCAGAAGTGTTCCGGTTGGAAGGGGTATTTGACCGACAAATGCGCACAGGCGAGGTGGATGATTTTGGTGATTATATAATGAAGGAACAATTGCGATTTTGGTTCCAAGGAGATGAAAAAGCAAGAAGAGAATATTCTGCCTTACCCGTGAAAGCAGACGCCTGTGTGGATTGTGGTGTTTGTGCAACGGTGTGTTCTTATGAGATTGATATTCCGCGAAAATTACGAATCGCAGATTATAAGCTAGCAGATAAAAGTATCTATTAATTTTATGGATGATAAAAAACAAGTTACTAAACAACAAGCAAGACGTTTTTTATTAAAACGACATGGTCTTCTTGGGGCACATCAATATCATGGAAAAGAGGGGGTGTATGAATATATTCGGAATTTTGGATGTGTGCAATATGACCCCATTGATGTGTGTGGTAAAAATCATGAATTAGTATTGCAAGCAAGGGTACCAAACTTTGAAAAAGATTGGGTGAATCAACTGCTTTATCATGACCGAAAATTGATTGATTGGTTTGATAAGAATATGAGCATTTTACCGATTGAAGACTGGATCTATTTTGCTGAAGCAAGAGAACGTGCAAAAACAGGCATTCGTAATGCAGCCGAGATTGATGCCGTACGAGTGGATGTTTTGGATTTTATTCGAGAAAAAGGTCCGGTAATTTCATCTGACTTAGAATATACCCACAAAGTGGATTGGTGGTGGGCGCCCACCACATTTTCTCGAATGGTTTTGGACGCGTTATATTATCAGGGATATTTGATTGTAGAGAGTAAAAAGAATACTCGAAAATCGTATGATTTGGTTGAAAACTATTTGGCAAAAGACTGGGTGGAGGAGAAAAATCCTTTTGAAAGCGAACATGAGCGTTTGAAATGGAATGTGTTGCGCCGCATTAAAAGTGTGGGCTTGCTGCATTTGAATGCGAGCTATGCCTTTATTGGCATTCATGGTTTAAAATCGGCTGAAAGAAATTTGATATATGAGGATTTATTGCAGGATGGCGTTATTAAACCAGTTTGGGTGGAAGGAATCGAGCGAGAATTTTATTTTTTGGCGGAAGAAGAAGATTTCTTTGATGGAGAATATAAGTTTGACGAACAACGAATCGAATTTCTGGCGCCATTGGATAATATGCTTTGGGATCGGGAAATTGTAAAAGAGATCTTTGATTTTGATTATAAGTGGGAGATCTACACTCCTTTGAAAGATCGTCAATATGGTTATTATGTTTTACCAATTTTGATGAATGATGCTTTGGTTGGACGAATTGAGTTAAAGAGAAACCGTAAAAATAAACAATTTGACCTCTTGGGATTATGGTTTGAAGATCCAGATATAGATAAAGACCAGACGCGAGACTTAATTTTAGCTAAAGCGGCTGAGTTTGAAAAAATGATGTTTTGATCAAGAATCAATTTGCTTCAAAAATTGTTAAGATAGCATCAATACTTTGGATAATCTCATTAGTGTAAAATCCGTTTTTACGTTGGATGGTGAGGTTGTTTTGATTTTCTGAGAGTAAGTTATGGATGTTGTCGTTGGCAGTGATCAAGACAATGGGGGTGTCTAAGCAGGTTTTTAATTCTCGAAGTATTGAGATTAGCTCAATGCCATCCATATCAGGGAGTGACATATCAATAAAGATTAAATCTGGAGATTTTATTGAAATTTGGTCTAGTCCTGACTGGGCATCGTAGGCAGTTTGAATTAAAAATTTTTCATTGATATTGATCAGATAGCGCGATATTAAGTTACAAAAGCCCCAGTTGTCATCGATGATTAAAATATTTTTTACTGTTTCAATTTGTGGCGCATCCAGTACGTTTAGAATATCTTCTTTGTTAACCGGTTTAGTAAGGATCTTTGAAATCTTAAGTGATTTGGTGAGCTGATTGATACGCGGAGTGCTGAAGCTAATAATCATGATATTTGGATCATCAATCTCGGCGAGTTGAGGTGGAATCTCGGTTTCATTGATGATGATTGCTTGAGGATGATACATGCGGGTCATTTCAGCCAATTGAGAAATTTCTTCAATTTGTACAAATGAAAATTTAGAGAGTTTTTTGGTGAAATTAATCAATTGATCTTTTGAAATACCAATCAAGAAAATGATAGGTTTTGTATTTGATAGATCCCAGTTTGATTCGCGTAAGTTGATGGAGAGCTCAAGATCAAGGTCTTTGGGAATAGTAAAGGAAAATTTTGAACCCATTCCTTCGGTACTTTCTACCCAAATCTTGCCGCCATGAGATTCAACAAATTGTTTGCAGATTGCAAGGCCAAGACCTGTGCCTTCGTGATGGCGGCGGATGCTTGATTCCACTTGGAAAAATTCTTCAAAGATATGAGAGAGTTGTTCTTCATTCATTCCAGCACCAGTGTCTTTTATTTCAAATAATATCTGATTTTTTTTGTTTTGGACTGTGAGACGCACCTCACCTTGATCGGTGAAGCGTTGGGCGTTGTTGAGCAAATTCAAGATTGTTTGACGAATGCGAGTGCGGTCAATTTCAATGGAAGGTAGTTCTTCTGGGATATCAATAATAAATTGGACGTTAGTTTTTGTGAACAAAGTAGATGCGATTGCTGTGACGTTATCAACCAATTCTTGCAAATCCGTATATTCTTTATTGAGAGTAAATTCAGCTAAATTAAAGCGAGACAACATCAGAATATCATCGATCATTTCTGAAAGATGTTTACTATTTCTATAGATATGATGGATATCGCGTAGTAAGGCGGGCGACCAAGATTGATTTTGGTAAATTTCTGGTGACAGGTAAATCATTTCGCTAAAACCAAGAATTAAGTTAAGGGGAGTGCGCAATTCATGGCTGATGTTTGCTGCGAATTTTTCTTTCATTTGACGAGCGCTATCAGCTTGTTTGCGGGTGAGCATTAATTGGTTTTTTGTTCTGCGTTGAATTTCATAGGCTGTTTCAAGATTTTTGATAGCTTTACTTAATTCTGCTTGACTGCTTCTTGAAGAATGAAGAAGGTCATTGGCTTGTTTTTGGGAAGCCCAAGCCCATTCAAGAGCAGTAAAAAGGGTGTGGCGAATTGCCCATGCGATAAAAACACTAGCAGGTAAGGCAACTAAGAGAGGTTGAAAATATTGCGCGTAGCCATATTTGTATAAAATAATGAGGTAGATAAAAAAAGAAATTCCGATGATGAATTGGCTGTTGGAAGCTAAGATTGCATAAAGAATAATTAAAGCAATAATAAAAAAGGGAAGCCAGTTATTTTGATAAATAAATATCACCGTACAATAAAGTAAGTAGGTGACCCAAACAAAAAAGTTTTTAGCAAATCGAGGATATCTTTTATTAAAAAATCTGGTGATGCCACTTATAAGAAACATTATTCCCCAAATTAAAATTCGATTTGTGGGAAATTCTGGATTGGCAAAATCTGTCCACATAAAAAAAATGCTTATTAGAATAAATAGCATTGATAAGGCACTAATTAAAGAAGATTGAAGTTCTAAGAGATTATTCCGAATTTCAATTTCTCGTTGTTTTTCCGTCATCATGCAATCCCTAAATCATGAAAAATTGCGGTGATATCATCTTTGCGCACAGGTTTGGAAATCACCCCTGCTGCCCCCAAAGAGAAAGCAAGCCCAGGGTCATAAAAAACAGAGCAGATCACAACTGGCATTTGTTGTGTATCTTTGTCGATTTGTAGGTTTTGGAGAACTTCCCAGCCATCGATATATGGCATCATTACATCTAAAAAGATCAATGTAGGTTTTAAGGTACGCGCTTTATTGATCGCATCAGTTGAATCCGTACACCCCACTACTTTAAAATCATATTCTGATAAATAGCGCTTAAACAAATCGATGATACCTTCATTGTCATCAATTACAAGGATGATTCCTCTTTGGGAAAGGATTTTTAATTCAATATTTTTTTGATTTTGAGAAGTTGTTTCTTGAATACTCCATCCTAATTTTGTGACTAAAGTTTTTGTAGTTTCATCTAAAACAACTTGATCATCTATTGGATTATTAAATGAAATAGCAAAGATGTTATGAGGGGAAGCTTGGGTAATACTTAAATGGAGGCTTTCATTTTCAATTTTTTGTAATGACTTGCTGATGATATTCGTGAATATTTGTTGAGTGATAGCAGCATCCGTATTGATCTTTATTGGCGTTATTGGAGGAGTATATTTTATTTGTATATTCCCTTTTTGAATGAGTGGGGCAACTCGATTAAGGCTTTGTTCAATATAATCTGAAAGTTCAATTTGTTGAATCGATATGTTGATGTTGGCCATGTCGGGATTTAAGGCGGTCTTTGTGGTGGGAGGGGTTTCTATTTGACCAGACGCCTGATTTGTTTTTTGTATATCATCCCAAAATAATTGTGCGATATCGTCTTTGCCTTTTTGTAGATCACGATACGCTTGGCGAGAGGAAATACCTAATTCATTAGCTGTTTGTTGGACTGTGAGACCTTCCACATATCGTAAATACATTACATTATAGAGACGATGTTGAGGAGAGTTAAAATTGGATGCTTGATTTGGCGTGAGTGTTTCTAAGTAAGCCAAAATCTTCTTGCGGAGAGGATTTCCAGAAGAAGTTGCATCCGTGATTTGATTTTTATTATTTAAATAAGAATTTAATGAGTGTGATTGAAGATGAGGAATATCATAGATGTTTTCTAACGCATCTATTACAAGATCTTTGAATTCTTCAGAAATTTGTGGTGAAGTAGTGACATTTTGATTCAAGTTGGCACCTCATGGATATTTTCTATTCTAATTGTAATGGATTTGGAGAAGTTGGACAAACATTATTTGGTTTTTGGGAATATATGTCAGTATGTTGTCAGCATTTTGGCAAAATATTGTGGATTATGCACGTCTAATTTACTATAATCGAGGTGTAGGAAATATATTTTTATTGTATATTTCGAATTGTTAAATTTCTTATATTCTTAAAAGGAGAATTAGATGAAAAAATTATTACCCCTTCTGAGCATCGTGCTTATTTTAGTCTCTATTATGGCTGTAAGCGCACAAGAAGGTGACCAAGTGGAAGTCTTTTCTTGGTGGACCGGCGGTGGTGAAGCCCAAGGTTTGGAAGCAATGATCGAAGTCTTCAGTGCTCAAAATCCTGACATTGAATTCATCAACGCTACCGTTGCTGGTGGTGCAGGTACCAATGCTCGCGCCGTGTTGGCAACCCGACTTCAAGCTGGTGACTCACCTGATTCATGGCAAGGCCATGCTGGACAAGAATTGATCGGCACCTATGTGGCAGCCAATCAACTTGAAGGCTTGAACTGGCTCTATGAACAAGAAGGCTGGTTGGATGTTATGCCCGAAACATTGATTCCATTGATTTCAAAAGATGGCGAAATTTACTCTGTGCCCGTGAATATTCACCGCGCAAACATGATTTGGTATAGCCCCTCTGTTTTGGAAAATGCTGGCATTACAGAAGTTCCTGACACAATGGAAGGCTTCATTGAAGCACTTCAAACCCTCAAAGACGCAGGCGTTGAAGTTCCGTTGGTTTTAGGTGAACAATGGACCGCTTTGCACCTCTTCGAAACCATTCTCTTGGGTTCAATGACCCCAGAACAATATAATGGTTTGTGGGATGGCACAACTGCTTGGTCAGATCCTGTTGTGACCAAAGCTTTGGAAAATTATGAAAAAGTTTTATCCTATACCAACCCCGATGCAGCTTCCTTAACCTGGCAAGATGCTTCTGCTATGCTCTTCGATGATGCAGGCACAGGCGCTTTCCATGTGAATGGTGACTGGGCAGAAGGTTACTTCCGCGAATTGGGTAAAGAACCGTTGGTGGACTATGGCTGGGCACCCGTTCCTGGTACAGGCGGCACCTTCCAATTCTTGTCTGACAGCTTCGTTCTTTCTGCAAATGCTCCTCACCGAGAAGCAGCAATTGAATGGTTGAAGATTTGTGGTTCTAAAGAAGGTCAAGATGCCTTCAACCCGATTAAGGGTTCCATTCCTGCACGCAGTGATGGCGATGTAGAACTTTACGGTGTGTACTTGCAAGATGCAATGAAAGATTGGGCATCCAACGTAGTGGTGGGTTCCCTCACACACGGTGTGACTGCAAATGACTCATGGAAGTCAGAAATTGACACCGCACTTGGCCTCTTCTTGGGCATGCGCGATGTTCAAAGCTTCCAAGATTCATTGGTTTACGCATGTGAATCTTACGGTCCCTGCGAATAACCAATAAAGATTAGTATTTGGGGATGAGAAGTAAAATTCTCATCCCCTCAATTTTTGCTTTACAAGATATTTTTTATTTATTCCGCAATTATTTTTTTTGATGAGTTAAATTTTTGTCTTGGAGGTTGTATGAAAAAAGATAAAGACAAGATCATAGCTGTTTTGATGGTAATGCCTTCCATCTTAGCGGTTGGGATTTTTATTTATGGCTTTATCGGATGGTCTGTACGAGTTTCTTTTACGAACTGGCGAGGGTTATTACCTTCCTATGAATTCGTTGGTTTTAAGAACTATATTGATCTTTTAACCAGAGATCCTCGATTCAAGATTGATATTCGAAATACAGTTTTGTTCACAGTTTTGTTTGTGGTGGTTGCTTTGGTTTTGGGGCTATTATTGGCGATTTTGTTAGATCGAGGCATAAAAGGTGAAGCAATCTTCAGGAACATTTATTTGTTCCCGATGGCGATTTCATTTATCGTAGCTGGGATTTCTTGGCGATGGTTGATGAACCCTGCAATGGGTGAACGAATGAGTGGGTTGAACTTATTGTTTGACAAGATGGGTTTAGATTTTTTGATAAATCAGTGGTATACGACGCCTAATTGGGGGATTGCGTTCATTGCAATCCCAGCTGTTTGGCAGATGTCTGGCTATGTGATGGCACTTTATTTAAGTGGTCTGCGATCAATTCCTACCCAACTTCGTGAAGCTGCTATGGTAGACGGTGCCACTGAATTTGAGATTTATCGCTATGTGATTATGCCATTGATGCGACCTGTTACCTTGAGTGCGATGATTATTTTGGGACATATTTCATTAAAGGTGTTTGATTTGATTATTGCTACGGTTGGGAAACAAATCGCATTAGATGTGCCAGCGATTTATATGTGGCAAACCACTTTTGATGGCTATTTCTTCTCCCGCGGGGCTGCGATTGGTATTTTACTCCTTTTGAGTGTGACCGTGTTAGTGATCCCTTATTTGCGCTATAGTTTGAAATCGGAGGCAGACGTATAATGAAAGAGAAAAAACTTACTCGACCGTTAGTATATATCCCATTGATCTTGGCGGCGATTTTTTATCTTCTACCTGTCTATCTGATGTTGATCACAGGGTTAAAACCTTTTGAAGATGTTAGTTTGAGAACCATGTGGGAATTGCCAAAATCTTTTGGGATTGAAAATTTCACTAGAGCGTTTACATTACTAGCACCTAACTTTTGGAACAGTTTGAAAATGGTAGTGCCTGCAGCATTGATCTCTTCTTTGGTAGGAGCAATGAATGGATATGTGCTTTCAAAATGGAAGTTTAAAGGAGCTGACTTTATTTTCCCAATGATCTTGTTTGGGATGTTTATTCCTTACCAATCAATCTTGATTCCATTGGTGGAATTTATGCGAAAGATCGACATGTATGGCGGCACGCCAGGTTTGGTGTTAGCACATGTGGTGTATGGGATTCCAATCACTACATTGACTTTCCGTAACTATTACGCAACGATTCCTACGGAATTGATCGAATCAGCAAGAATTGATGGGGCCGGATTCTTCCGAATCTTTTCGAGAATTTTGTTACCGGTTTCACTTCCTAGCTTTGTGGTGGTGATCATTTGGCAATTCACATCCGCATGGAACGATTTTTTGTTCGCAGTGGTGTTGACGGAGCCTTCTAATTGGCCGGTTACGGTGGCATTGAACAATATGGCAGGTCCGCAGATCATTGAATGGAACGTGCAAATGGCAGCCTCTTTCTTGGCAGCATTACCCACGTTACTAATCTACATTTTCTTGAGTAATTATTTCTTGAGAGGGTTGATGTCAGGGGCCTTGAAAGGGTAAGAGAAAACAGTCAAAACTCCTCAAGAAATTGAGGAGTTTTATTTGTATGACGGAGTTTTTGAATGAAGAAAAAAGTTGAAGAAATTTATCATTTATTGTTTGAACGATATCCTGATTTGGATTTTATGCAAAGCGATGTTGCTGAAGCGTTTGAGTTTTTGAAAGCATGTTATGCAAGTGATGGAAAGGTGTTGGTGTGTGGGAATGGGGGAAGTAGTGCGGATGCGGACCATATTGTGGGGGAATTGATGAAGGGATTCATGCTGGGACGTGAGATGGATGAGGACTTTTTTGAGAAGATGGATGTGCTCTATGGTGAAGATGGTGTGGAAATTACAAAGTCTTTGCAAAAATCTTTGCCCGCAATCTCCCTTTCAGCACATGCTGCTTTAGTGACAGCGTATATTAATGATGTGAAACCCGATTGTGTGTTTGCGCAACAAGTTTATGGATATGGCCAAGAAAAAGATGTATTAATCGCAATTAGCACCTCAGGTAATTCAGGAAACATTTTAAACGCAATCAAGGTTGCAAAAGCAAAAGGAATGAAGGTGATTGGGCTGACTGGACGAGATGGGGGCACAATGAAAGACCTGTGTGACGTCACCTTAATCGCACCACAACAAGAGACCTATAAGATTCAAGAATTGCACTTACCGATTTATCATGTGTTATGTGCAATGGTGGAAGAAGAATTTTTTGGAAATTAAGCAAAAGTATTGATTTTATTGGGTTAAAAACATATAATTTTTAATAGTAATGTAAACGATTAACGTAGAAGGATTGCTATGACAGAACTAATTGAAAAAATAAATGCTTTTGAAAAAGGTAATTTGAAATTTGCAGTTTTTGACTTTGATGGAACTCTTTCTTTGATCCGCGAGGGTTGGCAAGCGATTATGATTCCCATGATGGTGGATTATTTAAAGGAATTGAACACAAACGAAAGTGATGAAGAGCTTGAAGCGATTGTCAAAAAATTTGTAACCGATCTCACTGGCAAACAAACTATCTATCAAATGATTCATTTGTGTGAAGAAATTGAAAAAAGAGGGGGCTCCCCTAAAGAACCAATTTTTTATAAGAATGATTACCATGATCGTTTATTAGATCGAATTAATTATCGCTTGGATGGTTTACGTAATGGTTCTATTGAAGCGAAAGATTACTTAGTGCCAGGTTCAATGCAAATTCTAGAATTAATGAAATCGAATGGAATTAAATGTTATTTAGCATCTGGCACAGACGAAAAATATGTGTTGGATGAAGTTGAATTGTTAGGACTGACAGATTATTTTGAAGCGATCTATGGCGCACAAGATGATTATAAGAATTTTAGCAAACGAATGGTAATCCAGAAAATCATTACAGATAACGATTTGCATGGTAGTGAAGTGGTGGCATTTGGCGATGGTTATGTGGAAATTGAAGAAATGAAAAATGTCGGTGGGATTGCGATTGGTTTGGCAACGAATGAAGCTACGCGTGTTGGTGTGGATGAATGGAAACGTTCTCGATTGATTGCTGCAAATGCAGATGTAATCATCCCTGATTTTAGTGTAACTGAAGGATTGAAAGACCTTCTCTTTTAATAGTTTCTTTTGAAAGGAATTTGAAATGCCTTATAAAAAATTTGATGTGTCAAAAATTAATCTTTTACCTCTGATGGATCGTGAAAGTGATCTTATGGTGGAAACCACAACTAAACCGCTTGATGCAGAAGTACCTACATTTGAATCTGAAGAGTTAAATGCTTTAACCGATGCAATTGTGGAAGCAAAGAAAAAAGGTGCGCCAGTGATTATGTTGATGGGTGGGCATGTCTTGCGTCGTGGGAACGCCAACTATATTATTGATTTGATGCGCCGTGGAGTGATCGACCATTTGGGAATGAACGGATCTGTTTCGATTCATGATTATGAATTTGCCCGTATTGGCCGCACTTCTGAAAGTGTTGCTAAATATATTTCTGAAGGTCAATTTGGCTTGTGGAAAGAAACTGGCGAAATTAATGATATTGTCAATGCTGCCATGGACACTGAAATGGGATATGGTGAAGCAGTTGGGAAACATATTTGGGAAAATAATTATCCTCATCGTGAAACCAGTTTACTCGCGAATGCCTATCGTTATGGTGTTCCAGCCACAGTGCATGTGGGGATTGGGCAAGATATTATTCACGAACATCCCAATGTAAATGGCGCTGCCTTAGGTGAGTGTTCATACCGTGACTTCTTGATCTTAACTGAAAGTATTTCTAATCTGGAAAATGGTGTTTTCTTAAATTATGGTACCGCAGTGATGGGACCAGAAGTATATTTAAAGGCATTGGCCATGGCACGAAATGTGGCGCACCAAGAAGGCAAAGTCATTCAACACTTCACCACAGCAGTCTTAGACTTGACTAATATTGGCCAATCTACAGATAAAGAAGCCGCTAAGATGACCCAAGCCTACTACTTCCGACCGTATAAAACCGTTTTGGTGCGTACAGTCAGTGATGGTGGCAAGAGTTACTATGTTCGTGGAGACCATGCAGAAACTTTCCCGAATTTATATCATCAAGTCTTACAAAAAATGGAGAGATAATTAAAGATTAATCCATATTATTTTATAATTAGAGAAATTAACTATTGATTTTTCGTTGAAAAAAATATACACTGTTAACATGAATAGATTTGTTAACATGTTACGAATTCCTTAAGTTAGTTTGCTGAACATTCTCAGAGCGTTCATGCTGTTGCATGAGTGCTCTTTTTTTTTGGTAGTCGGTAGGCAAGAAACACTGTTTCTTGGAATAGTCAATCTTTGATAAAAGGAGAAAAACAATGAAAAAGATGACAGTTTTATTTATAGCTTTGCTGTTGATCGTGGCTTGTATTTCGATCGTTTCAGCTGAAGAGGATGTGCCATTTTTCTACGGTGCATTTGCAACGGAAATTGAGGAGCCTTGGGATGGTGTGATCCATCAAGCTTTGTTAAAAGCGCAAGAAGAAGGCAAAATCCGTTATGAATATACAGATGCAATCGGATATTCTGGTGACATGGAACGCGTGTTGCGCGAAGTGTGTGAACAATCACAACCAGATATGATCGTTGGAGATGCATTTGGCAACGAACAAGCGGTGCGCCGTGTGGCAAAAGACTATCCTGAAATCGGATTTGCTTTTGGTTCAGAATATGGTCCTGTAGAACCAAACATGTCTGTGTTTGACAACTGGATTCATGAACCAGCCTATCTCACTGGCTTGATTGCAGGTTCTATGACCGAAACCAATGTGATCGGTGTTGTGGCAGCCATGCCCATTCCTGAAGTGACGCGTATTGTGAACGCCTTTATCCAAGGTGTGACCGAATATAATCCTGAAGCAGAAGTGCAAGTTTCTTACATCAACAGCTGGTTCGACCCACCCACTGCTAAAGAAGCCGCCTTAGCACAAATTGATGCAGGTGCAGATGTGCTCTTTGCAGAACGCTTTGGTGTTGTGGAAGCTGCTGAAGAAAACGGACTCTATGCCTTTGGGGTGATGAGCGACCAAAATGAATTGGCCCCAGAATATGTCCTCACCAGTGTGGTGTGGGATATGACTCCAACAATTGAATATTTAATCACCCAAGTTAGCGCCGGACTTTCCGTCTCACAAGACTTGAAAGATTATTCAATGATGGCAAAAGGTGGTTCTTCCTTGGCAGACTATCACGGAAACGATTCTAAGATTCCAGTGGAAGCATTGCAATTGGTGGAAACACGACAGCAAGAAATTTTAGATGGTATGTTCCGAGTGGTGATTGACGAAGCGGATCCAACTAAATAAGTAGACTCAAAACATTCTCAGAGACCGCATCGATCTTTCAACCATTGATGCGGTCGTTTTTTTATAAGAAATTGGAAATGGTCGTTAAGGAGAAAAAATGAACATTGTCGAAATGAAAGGAATCAAAAAACAATTTGGTTCTTTAATCGCGAGTGACCATGTAAATTTCAATTTGCGAGAAGGTGAAGTTCATGCATTGTTGGGGGAAAATGGCGCAGGCAAAACGACTTTGATGCGCATTTTATATGGACTTTATAAGCAAGATGAAGGTGAAGTTTTTGTTGCTGGCAAACCAGTGACGATCAACTCCCCGAAAGATGCGATTGAAAATGGAATTGGTATGGTGACACAACACTTTGCATTGGTGCCGCCGATGACGGTAGCAGAAAATGTGGTGTTGGGGTATATGGATGGATTTCGATTAAAGACAGCAGAGATCGAAAAAAAAGTGGGGGAGGCTGCAAAAGAATTTGGGATTGATATTGATCCTTCTGCATTGGTAATGCATTTATCTGTTGGGCAACGCCAACGAGTTGAGATTCTAAAAGCGCTTTATCGGAATGCAAAAGTATTGATCTTGGATGAACCCACAGCAGTTTTAATTCCTCAAGAAGTGGAAGCATTATTTAAAACGTTGCGAGATCTTTGTTCTCGTGGATTGGCTGTGATTTTTATTAGTCACAAATTGCATGAAGTGATGGAGATTACCAATCGAGTCACTGTTTTGCGAGACGGCAAATGTATTGGCACGGTCAACACCCAAGAAAAAAGCCAAGCAGAATTAGCAAGTATGATGGTGGGGCGAGAGTCATTTGGAGTGAAACGTGTGGAAGATCTTAGTGATCGTGAGAAAGAACCAATCTTGCAAGTGGACGCGATTTCTGCATTGAATGAAAAAGGATTATCTGCCCTCAATAAGATTTCATTAGAGGTTTATTGTGGAGAAATTTTGGGCGTTGCTGGTGTGGGGGGCAATGGACAGCGAGAGCTTTCAGAAGCATTGTGTGGCGTCAAAGATTTAACCGAAGGCAAGATTGTAGTGGATGGTGTGAATGTGACGGGCTTGAATCCAGCGCAATTCACCAAACACGGCATTGGACGCGTGCCAGAAGATCGACATGAAGGCATGGTGGGGGATTTGACCGTTGCCGAGAACTTAGCATTGGAATATTTGAATGACTATACCAAAATGGGCCGAATGGATCGCAAAGCGATGGTAGCGGATGCGGAAAAATTAATTAAACAATTTATGATTAAAGCCAAACCAAATGACCGCACTTGCAACCTCTCTGGGGGGAACATGCAGAAAGTGTTGTTAGCCAGAGTATTGTCCAAAAATCCCAAAGTGGTGATTGTACCCCAACCTACCCGCGGGCTGGATGTAGGTGCAACTGACTATGTGCGTGAACAATTACTTGCTCAGAAAAAAGCCGGCGCAGGGGTGTTGATGATTTCCGAAGATTTGGATGAAGTGTTAGCTTTATCCGACCGGATTGCTGTGCTTTATGAAGGCGAGATAGTGGGTGTTTTGAATGCCAACGAAGCTACGCCGGAAAGTTTGGGATTGTTGATGTCTGGTGTGCGAAAGGAGCTTGTGTGATGGCGAAGAATAAATTAATCACCTTTGAAAAATGTGACACAGCGCCTGCTTGGAAAAATCCAGTGTTGATTGGGCTCAGCATTTTGATCACTTTCATTTTGTCAGCTGGTTTGATTTTGATGGCTGGCAAAAATCCGATCGAAACGTATTATCATTTTATCGTCGCACCGCTGTCTACTAAATTTTCATTTTTAGAAGTTTTGGTGACCTTTACTCCTTTGTTATTATGTGGGGTGGCGGTGACGTTTGCTTTTACTTCTGGCTATTATAATATTGGAGCAGAGGGGCAACTTTATGCTGGGGCAGTCGCTGCAACATGGATTGGCATCTCCCCTGTGTTTTATGATTGGTCTCCTTGGATATTAATTCCATTTATTATCATTGCTGGATTTGCATTTGGCATGTTATGGGCATTGATTCCTGCTTTGTTAAAAGTGAAAATGCAAGTGGATGAAGTAGTCACCACGCTTTTGATGAATTCCATCATGGCGTATATTGTGAGTGCTTTGTTGAATGGGCCATGGAAAAGCCCATTTTCTGGGTGGCCGGAATCTCCTGAGATTTCTATGAATGCAATTTTCCCCAAAATTGTGGCAAAATCTCGCTTGAATTTAGGTGTGATTTTGGCCTTAGTAGCGATGTTGATTTTGTGGTTTGTGTTGAATCGCACACCTTTTGGACTACGCATGCGTGCAGTGGGCAAAGGGAAACATGCTTCCAAATTCTCTGGGATAAATGTGCAACGCACGATGCTGCTCTCTGCTTTGATTAGTGGCGGTGTTGCTGGAGTAGCTGGAGTCTCGGTGATGTGTGGCATCCAATTCCGTTTGATTTCTGAAATTTCTCCCGGGTATGGTACCATCGGCGTGATGATTGCCACCATGGGGGGCTTGAATGCCTTTGGGGTTGGACTAGCTGCCTTCTTCTTTGCTTTGCTGGATGTGGGGGCGTTGACCGTCAGTCGACAAATGGGGCTCCCCAGCTATTTGGGTGAGATTACTCAGGCAACCTTGCTGCTGACCACTATTTCTGTTTTGCTCTTACATCGATATAAGGTCAAACTGCCTTGGTTGAAGAAAAAAGAAATTACAACAGAAGAGGAGGAGAAATGATGACTTTTATTGCCACTTTGTTAGGCGCAACTTTGCGAGTTTCAACCCCGATTCTTTTGGCGGCCATCGGTGAAACCTATTCAGAACGATCTGGGGTGTTGAACTTGGGCATCGAAGGTACCATGTTGTTTGGGGCGTTCACTGGATTTTATTTTGCAGAAATTTCAGGCTCTTTATGGTTTGGTTTGTTTGCTGCAGTTGTGAGCGGCATGTTGTTTGGCTTATTGATGGCACTACTGACCGTCACCTTTGGATTAAACCAACATGTGTCTGGCTTAGGCATTACGTTGTTATGTGAAGGGTTAGCGTTCTTCTTTTTCCGTCTGCTCTATGGTGGCGCACATACCCCTCCTTCAATTGAACCTTTTGAACAAATCAAACTATTTGCAGATAATCCTATCTTGGGACCAATCTTTGGACAATATTTGCTAACCTATTTGACGTTTTTAGTAATCATCCCGTTGATGTGGTGGATTCTGTATAAAACTCGTTTCGGATTGCATATTCGTGCAGCAGGGGAAAATCCGGAAGCAGTCGATGCAGCTGGTGTGAATGTGTTTGGAATTCGCTATGCAAGCATTATTATCGGCGGTGGGTTTATGGCAGCTGGGGGTGCTTTCTTATCCTTATGTGCACTAGGCTCCTTTACTCATGGAATGGTGAATGGTCGAGGTTGGGTTGCCTTGGCGATTGTGATTTTCGGCAACTGGAATCCGGTGAAAGCCATGTGGGGGGCATTGATTTTTGGTGGCGCAGAAGCTTTGCAATTACGATTGCAAGCAATGGGGTTGCAACTCCCAGTACCTTATGAAACCTTCTTGGCATTACCCTATGTATTGACCATCATTGCTTTGGTTTTGGCAGGTCGCAATGCCTCTTATCCAGCCGCATTATTGAAACCTTATAAACGTGAATGAGTTAGAAAGGGAAAACAATGGACTATAAATATATCGGAAAAAACTATAATCGTCCGGATGCAATCAGCAAAGTCACTGGGGAATCTATCTATTTGGATGATGTGCGTTTGCCGGGCATGCTTCATGCGGCCATTTTACGCCCTGACTATGCCCATGCTAAAATTTTGAAGATCGACACCAGTGAAGCAGAAAAAATGCCAGGTGTGGTCAAAGTGGTCACGGGGCATAAAGTAGATTTTGTGTATGGCGATAATATCAAAGATATCGTCCCCATGGCTGTGGATAAAGTGCGTTATATTGGGGAACCCTTAGCGGCTGTGATTGCTGAAACCCCATGGCAAGCGACTGCCGCGTTGGCGGGAATCAAAGTTGACTATGAGCCTTTGCCAGTTTATGTGGAAGCATTGGATGCAATGAAAAAAGACGCCATTCTAATCCATGAAAAACAAGAAGACTATTGGCGCTTGCCGACCTTAAAGCCCATCCCGGGTACTAATGTAGCCAATTATTTTAAAGTGAAAAAAGGAGAGGGAGAAGATGGATTTACTGAAGCAGAAGTAACCGTCGAAGGCGAATTTAATTATCCCTTTGGTTCTTCCGCAGCGATTGAACCCCATGGCTCGATTGTGTGGTTTAAGAATGATGGCAGCATTGAATGCTGGTCTTCTTCCATTTGTCCTTTTATCATTCGTCAAGATTTAGCCCATGCCTATCACAAACCTGTTTCCGAAGTCAGAGTACACATTCCTAATATTGGGGGATGTTTTGGCTATAAATCAGATATCACCGTAGAGCAAACCATTGCCTATATCGCCAGCTTTGTACCTGGCCGCCCCGTGAAATGGGTTGCCACTCGCAAAGAAGATTTCACCAGCACCTTGCTGGGGCACGGCATTCGCGTACGCATGAAGATTGGTGCCAAGAAAGATGGCAAACTCGTGGCTGTCAAAAGTGAAGTGTTCCATTCTGGGGGCGCCTATGCCGATACCCCTGTGAATGTCACCATTGGCGCAACTCACAATGGCGTTGGCCCGTATGAATATCAACACGCCTTGTTAGAAGGATATACGGTCTATACCAATACCCCGCCAGTAGGCGCTTATCGTGGGTATGGTCATCAAGAAGGACAATTTGCTGTGGAACGTTTGATGGACATTCTAGCCCGTAAGCTAGAAATGAATCCTTTTGAATTGCGTTCTATGAATTATTTAAAGGAAGGCAAACGAAACGCACAAGGAGAATTGTTCTGGAAGACCAATGGAGATATGCAGGGAACAGCAGATAAGATTAAAGAAGCAGTGTTCTCAACACCAAAACCAAAAGAAGACGATGAATTTATCTATGGACGTGGGTTTGCTGCAATCATGAAATCGCCAAAAGGGGCACCGTTCTCCACTAAAGGCTGTTATATGAAGATGAATATTGACGGAAGCATTTCGGTCAATATGGGCGGGGCTGAAGTGGGGCAAGGCTTGCGAACCGTGGTGAAACAATTGGCTGCGGAAGCGTTGCTGGTGCCACCGGAAAAAATCAAAGTCTATGAGACCATTGACACCCAATTCTCGCCTTATGAATGGCAAACGATTGGGTCGATGTTCACTGTGCAAGGCGGGTTGGCGATTTTGCGCGCAGCGGAAAAGTTGATTGATAAGTTGAAAGCAACTGCCGCACAACCCTTGCGTGTGGAAAAAGATAAATTGATCTATGATGGAGAAAAGATTTATTTAAAGAATGATCCGAGTGTATTTTTGACGGTTTCCGACGTAGCCCGTGGCTATATCTACCCAGACAACGGCATGACCGTAGGAGAAGTGGCGCAATCTGTATCCGATGCCCGCCTGCCACGTTACTCCAACTGGGACGAGAATGGTCAAGGTACGTTAGGAGTCCAATATACCTTTGGGGCGCAAGCGTGTGAGATTAAGATTGAAAAGAAAACAGGCAAAATTTTTATTGATCATTTTGCATCTTGTTTTGATATGGGAAAAGTGATTAATCCCAAACAATATCGCGGACAAATCTTGGGGGGTGTGTTGATGGCGATTGGGGCGACTCTTTCTGAAGAGTTGATTTTTGATGAAAAGGGTGTGATTGAGAATCCTCACTATTTCAAATACAAATTACCGACAATTAAAGACATTCCAAAGCTGTCGACTGTAGATGCGCTTGAGAACCCCGGAGAAGTAGGACCGTTTGGCGCACGTGGGGTGGGCGAACACCCTGTGATTGGTGTAGCACCATCCATCTTGAATGCAATATATGATGCAATTGGCGTAGATTTTTATGAAATCCCCGTCACACCGGACAAGATCAAAGCAGTCTTGAAGGAGGCAAACTCATGACAAAATCAATTACATTTACCATCAATGGCAAACAAAAAACTGTAGCACCCCATCCAGATCAAAAACTGTTAGATGTGATCCGTGAAGATTTAGGACTAACTGGCACCAAACGAGGCTGTGACAATTCGACCTGTGGGGCCTGCACTGTGGTGCTGAATGGTAAGGCTGTTAAGAGCTGTAACACGACCATGGAAAAAGTAGATGGTGCGGAAATTTACACCATCGAAGGACTAGCAAAAGAAGGTAAATTACATCCCATTCAGAAAGCAATGTCTGAAAGCGGCGCAATTCAATGTGGATTCTGTACACCAGGAATTGTAATGGAGCTTTATGCGCTTTTGAACGCCAATCCAGAGGCAGAGGAAAAAGTGATTCTCAATGCCCTGAGCAAACACTTATGCCGTTGTACTGGCTATGAAGCCATCCAAGATGGCGCCCTCCTCGCTCAAAAATTAGTCCAAGAAAATAAAATGAAATAGTACCTGTTTTAATAAAAGGAGAAAACAATGAACTATGATGTAGTAATCAAAAATGCAAAGACCCGTAAAGACCCCGCCAATTTGGTTGATATCGGTATTCAAGGGGAGACAATTGCCAAAATCGGGAGCAATCTATCAGGAACTACTGAAATTGATGCGAAGGGAAAATTGGTCACAGAATCATTTGTCAATGGCCATTTGCATTTGTGTAAAGTTTATACGTTAAAGATGATGGGCGATGAAGCATTGGATGCCTATACAGATGGCACCATGGGTGGCGCAATGACCGCCATCGAATTGGCTGCGAAGGTCAAAGAAAATTACGATGAAACTTGGATCATCAAAAACGTACGCAAAGCCGTTGATTTGGCAATCAAACATGGCAACTTGCATATTCGTGCCTTTGCTGATACGGATACCACCGGCCGGCTTGAAGGGGTGAAAGCGGTGATGAAAGCACGCGAAGAATATAAAGATAAAGTCGATATTCAAGTGGTCGCTTTCCCGCAAGATGGCGTGGTACGTGATCCGGGCGCCTATGAAATGGTAGAAGAAGCGTTAAAGTTGGGAGCAGATGTAGTTGGTGGGATTCCATGGATTGAATTCACTGACAAAGATGCCCAATCGCATATTGACCAAATGTTTGAATTGGCTAAAAAATATGACAAAGATGTCTCCATGCTAATCGATGATGCGGGTGACCCCGGATTGCGAACTTTGGAAATGTTGGCTGTCAAAACCATCGAAGAAGGTTGGGAAGGCCGCGTGACTGTGCAACATGCACGTGCCATGGCATTATATCCGGAACCTTATTATCGTAAGATGGAACACCTACTCAAAAAAGGCAAAATCGGTGTGGTGAGCGATCCGCAAACGGGTCCGCTCTATTGCCGCGTGCAATCCCTCTATGATGCCGGCGTGAGTGTTGCTTTAGGTCAAGATGATATTTGTGATGCTTATTATCCATTTGGGCAAAACAACATGCTGGAAGTAGCCTTTTTAGCGGCGCATCTGATGGAAAAGAAAACCCCCAAAGATATGGAAATGTTGTATGATTTGATTACAACCAATGCAGCCAAAGCTTTAGGGATTCAAGACTATGGTTTGGCAGAAGGCAAAGTAGCTGATTTATTGGTCTTGGATGCCGAAGATGTGTGGGATGCTTTGTGGCGTCATGCCGCTCCGGTATATGTATTCCGTAAAGGTAAAGATATTACATTGAGATAGACTTTTATTTATTAAAAGTTGAGAAATAAAGGGATCGAACTTGATCCCTTTATTTCATTAACTTTTTAGCTCTTGTTTTTATATTCTTTATTGGATAGGATTAAGTATATTATCATTGAGGAGATTCGTATGTCCAACCAAGATTTTTATAATGAAGATTTGTTAAATCAACCAAATGAAGCTTTTCCGTTAAAAAACTCCCCCAATAAAAAAAGTTCAAAAAATAGCGCAACATTGTTTAAGATTTTTGCAGTGTTATATATATTATCGGCTGTTTCAGGTGTGTGCAGCTTGTTTCCTATTTTAATGTCGACTCAAATATATCCACCCATTCTCGTGATTTTTTCAGTTGTGGCAGCGTTAATGCAAATTATAATCAACGGGGCACTAGGATTTGGATTGTGGACATTAAAAGCATGGGCATGGTGGTTATTAACTACGATAAACCCGTTAAGCGTAGGGTTTAGTTTTACTATTGGATTTTTATTAGTTCGAGATTTAACCAAATCCATGCAAGCTTATTTATCTTCTCAAGAGATTGCCCAAGCCAATGGATTTTATTCGGTTGGTTTTTTTATAGGGGCAGGGTTTAGTTTTTTGATCCTTGCTCTGTTTCAATTATTGTTCTGGAGTAAACGAGATCTATTTTTTGGCTCAAAAAAACTACCCATGTCTGGCGGAGAATTTGTTTTGATGCAATTAGTTGTAATCGTATTCTCGATTGTGATTGCGATTATGGTCTATTTGATACTACAAAAATCTGGCTTATCAATGGATACACTTATTGAACAATTAGATGTTTATCAAACTTATCCGTATTAAAAGTAAACACATAATATATAAGAAGAGCATTTGCTCTTCTTTTTGATTAAGCAAAGATTGGAAACCCGTAAATGATTTGACAATAAATTGGATAAAAATTATAATATTTACTGTTGCAAATAATCGCAATAAGGAATGAATATGTACCATCATAAACAAATTGTAAATACTTTAAAAGAACGAGGGTATCGAATCACCCCGCAAAGAGAATTGATTGTGCAGATCTTTTCGCAGATCGAAAAACACCAATCGGTAGAAGAAATCTATGATTCTCTGCAAAAAATCACCACAGCAATCAATTTAGCCACTGTCTATCGCACATTAGAGCTTTTATGGAGAGAAGGCTTTGCGCAACGCAATGACTTGAGTGATGGTCGCGTATTCTTTGCCCCCCCGATTCATGGCACACATATTCATTTGGTGTGTCGGAAATGCAACCAAGTAATTGATGCAGATGCAGAATCTGTGTTGGCTTTGGATGCGGAGTTTGTTGATAAATATAATTTTAAGGCTGATTTGGATCACATTTCTATCTTTGGCGTTTGTGAGGGGTGTGATCAAAATGAACCTGATTTAAAAGAGGATGTAGAATGAAAAAGAATTCAATTTTTGTAGTTTTAATTTTAGCATTGGGATTTGCGTTGACAAGTTGTGCTCCCAAAGAAACTGGCTCCATTGATATTTTTGCGAATGGTGAAGATTTTGTTCGCCAAGGATTTGAAACCAAAGATGGTTGGAATTTGACCTTTGACAGCGTTGAGATGAACGTAGATCAAGTAAGTGTTTATCAAACTTCACCAGCTTATGATGCCCATCAAGGTGCCTTGAATGAATTTGAAGTGAAAGAAAGCTTATCCGATGTTGTCACAATCGATTTGGCAGCAGGAGATGAAAATGCTGATCCAATTCTTGTTGGTAGTATTGAAAGTGTGCCTACTGGTCAATATAATGCAATTTCTTGGCAATTAGTGGCAACCGATCAACAATCTCCGATAGTTTTGAAAGGTTCTGCTGAGAAAGATAGTCAAGTAATTGATTTTGTAATCGCATTTCCTCTTGAACAATCATATAGTTGTGGCGAATTTATTGGGGATGTGCGTAAAGGATTTGTAGAAAACGGAACAACTGGTGATGTGGAAATGACTTTCCATTTTGATCATATATTTGGTGATGGAAGCCTTGCTAGTGATGATGAATTAAATCAAGGTGCAGTTGGTTTTGAACCATTTGCGGCTTTGGCAGATAATGGCCAATTAAATTTAGTAGTGGATGATGCAGTTGATTTTTCAGCAGAAACACAATCATTACTCTATAACGCATTGACCAGTTTAGGGCATGTTGGTGAAGGACATTGCCATTTTGAAGAAGTGAAATAAAGAATGAAAAGATCAACCTTATTAATAAGTTTAGCAGTGATTGCGTTGCTGGGCATAGTGACCACTGTGTTTGCCCATGGAGCGGCAATTGAATATCAAATTGAATCAACGGTTCATATCACGGCAACCTACGACTCAGGTGAGCCAATGTCAGAAGCGCAAGTGGCTGTTTTTTCTCCAGAGGATAAACAAAATCCATGGATGGTGGATGTAACCGATGGAAATGGTAATTTTTCATTTACGCCAGATGTATCAATGGCAGGTGAATGGGATGTGCAAGTGCGCCAAGCAGGACATGGCGATATGATTCATATTAATTTGAATGATACTAAAGGTTCAGATGGAGCATTTACAGTATCACAGATCGTAGTGATGAGTGTGAGCATACTCTGGGGTTTGATAGGTACGGCACTTTATTTTAAGAAAGGCAAGAAAGCCTAATGCATATTCCCGATGGCGTACTTCCATTAGGAGTGTCAATAGCAGGCTATGCGACCACAGCTGGTGCCACTTGGTTTTCTTTAAAAAAGATCAATCAAAGAGAAGATCCACGTGAAGGTGTGCCCAAAGCGGCTTTACTGACAGCAGGCTTTTTTGTTGCATCATGGATTCATATTCCCATTCCACCGACCAGCATTCACTTGGTGCTCAATGGCCTGATGGGGGTGGTCTTAGGATATTATGCCTTCCCTTCAATATTGATTGGTCTCTTTTTACAAGCGATTTTATTTCAACATGGTGGAATTACCTCATTAGGTGTCAATGCCGCTATGATGGGTATTCCAGCATTATTAGCCTATTATATTTTTAATTTACGTATAAAATTTGGCAAAAAAGACAGCAAAACCTGGACAAATGTGACTGCATTTTTAGGGGGCGCATTAGGGTTAGGGATTGCGGCAGTAATTGCTTATACGTTATTGATCACATCCATCCCGAGTTATTTAGATGCAACCGTAGAAAAAGCAAGTATCTTGGCAATGACTTTGGGGTATTTACCTTTAATGTTAATTGAAGGTGTGTTTACCGTTTTAATCGTGAACTTCTTACAAAAAGTGAAACCGGAGCTTTTGGAAAATGAGTAAATATGGATCATTTAAGGATCGATGATTATGCCAATTTATCTTCACTTCTGCATCGATGGGATCCTCGATTAAAGTTAATAGGTCTTTTTATCCTAATCTTTTCGATTGCGTTTATTCAAAATATTGAATTAATGCCAATTGTTTTGTTAATCTCGATTGGATACTATCTAATTTCAAAAATTCCTTTTTCTTTTTTGATGACTCGTTTGCGCTATCCAGGAGTCTTTTTATTGATGGTGGCGATTATCTTTCCGTTTTTCTCTGGAGTGACGGTTCTTTATCAAGTTGGATTTGTGAAAGTCTATTCGGAAGGATTGATTGCTTTTTTGTTAATCGCAAGTAAGTTTGTGGCGATCATGATTTTTGCGGTTTTGTTATTTGGCACCTCTGCTGTATTGAGTACCATTCGTGCACTACAACAACTACGCTTTCCGCCAATTTTAGTAGATATGTTGTTGATGACCTACCGTTATTTGTTTGAAATTAGTCATGATTTTCGTAAAATGCAGTTAGCCATGCGAATGAAAAATTTTCATGCTACTCATTTAAATTTTCAAACTTTAAACCAATTAGCCGCCTTAGCGGGTACCATGCTGATTCGATCTTATGAACGATCGGAAAAAATCTATAAAGCAATGATCTTGCGGGGCTATGCATCACAAGAAATTAAGCAATTTAATACTGCAGTTCGATTTACAAGCGCTGATTGGATAAAATTTACAGTAACTTGTTTGCTGAGTATAGGATTGGTTGTTGCTGAATTCTATTTCAGAGGTATTTTATAATGGAAACAAACAATGCAATTTTAATTAAAGATCTCTGTTTCGCATATCCAAACAAAAAGATTGTCTTCCAAGACATGGATTTGGAGATTAAAAAAGGCGAAAAAGTAGGTGTGATTGGACCAAACGGAGCGGGAAAAACAACATTGTTTATGTTGGTGTGTGGTGTTTTGAAATCAAAAAAAGGAAACATCTCACTTTTGGGAGAGCCACTTGTGCAAGGCGGGTTTAACCCACAGATCGGATTTGTGTTTCAAAATCCTGACGATCAATTGTTCAACCCTACAGTTTGGGATGATGTAGCATTTGGCCCGATCAACCTTAATCTTTCTGAAGAAGAAATTGAGGCAAGAGTAAATAAGGCTTTAACGATCACGAATACGCAAGAGTTTGCAGAACGAGCACCGCACCATCTATCAGGTGGCGAAAAACGCATGGTGTCCATTGCAGGCGTGTTGGCTTTGGAGCCAGAGATTATAATTTATGATGAGCCAAGTGCGAATCTTGATATGCGTTCAAGGCGAAGATTAATTAATTTTTTGAATGATTCTCAAGAGACGATGTTAATCTCATCACACGATCTAGAATTTATTTTAGAAGTTTGTGAACGAGTGTTGTTAATTGATGGTGGTGAAGTGATTGCTGATGGAAATCCAACTGAAATTATGTCTGATGTTGGGCTTATGGAAGCGCATGGTTTAGAAGTGCCACATTCTTTACAATTCCATCAAAATAATCATCATTAAAATTTAACAACAAGATTTTGACTTCTCCTTTTTTAGCCACTATAATAAAGAAAACAAAGAGGAAACTCAAGAAGACGGAGAAGAAAAATGAAAAAAATAATGGTATTTATTATATTAAGTACCTTGATCCTAACAAGTTGTAATTTTAATGCATCACTTCCAGCAGGTGATGGGGATCAAGTTGCCACATCGGTGGCTGCGACATTGATCGCAAAATCTATTGAAGAAACGGTTGTAGCCGCAAATAATTTAAGTGAAGTAACCGTTACGCAGGTACCAACAGCAGAACCAAGTGTAGCGTCTACTGAAACACAAATTCCCTCTGCAACCACAATTCCAACATCAACCATTGTTCCCTCAACCAATACTCCCATTCCTACTGCGACAACTAATATTCCTTGTAATTTAGCTGGTTTTATAGGTGATGTGACTGTGCCAGATGGAACAGAATTTGCTGGTGGCACAAGCTTTACGAAAACATGGCGTTTGAAAAACTTGGGGTCATGCGCTTGGACAACTTCTTATAAATTGGTCTTTTCTCATGGTGATCAAATGGATGGAGCCGGAGAGGTTGCCTTACCAATCACAGTTCCACCCGGACAAACAATTGACCTTTCGATTAATCTAAAAGCGCCAAACGCAGCTGGTACTTACCGTGGTGATTATAAGTTGATGGATTCAGGTGGAAATTTGTTTACTTTTTCAAATGGAGCAACTTTCTATGTTGAAATTAAATCAACAGGAGGTTCCGGAAGTTTACCCCCACTTTCACCAGTAACGTTGGTTGTGCCCATTTTCCCATTACTCCCCACACAATTCTCAGCAAGTGAGATCATCACCGCAAATTCAAATGGAGTGAGTGCCCCAGGTGCCTTTATTGTCGGAGATTACAATTTAAATATCGGATACAATGCATTTATGAAATTTGATCTCTCGGGAATACCGGATGGATCGACGATTACTTCAGCAAGAATTGAATTCCCATCTTTTAATACAGAAGGCAATCCATTTACAGATCTTTTATGTCTGCGTGCATATATTGGAAATTATTTCCCAATCTCAACAGCAGATGTAATTTTTGAATCAACGGGCGCTGTAGGCCGTGCTTGTTCCATGCCAGAATTAGAAACCTTTGTTTTGAATGCTGGCTTGGTGAATAGTAATTTTGCATCGAATGACATTTTACAATTGAAATTCCAATTCAATAAAAAAGAATCAGATAACGATAATGCAGCTGATCGCCTAACAGCAGTTGGCGCAAGTGGTGCAAAATTAATTTTGGAATATACTACCCCATAAATTAATCAATTCTTTACAATAAAAAGGATAGAAGAGAAATCTTCTGTCCTTTTTTTATTTTTTAAGGTGTATAATATGAAAGCTTTTTAATCTTTGGTAAAGGAAAGTTAAGTATGAATATTATAGAAATCAATGAGTTGCAAAAATATTATGGAAAATCTCGAGGCATTGAAAATGTCTCTTTTTCTGTGGAAGAAGGTGAGATTTTTGGCTTTATCGGTCCAAATGGCGCAGGTAAGTCTACTACCATTCGTTTGTTGTTGGGTTTGATTCATCCAACAGGTGGCTCAGCTACAATCTTTGGTAAAGATTGTATAAAATATGGACCAGAGATTCGAAAAGACGTGGGGTATTTGCCTTCGGATGTTTTTTACTATGATAATATGCGAGCAAAGGATCTTTTGGAATATTCTGCAAGTTTTTATAAAGGTGATTTTTCAGAAAGAATCCAGAAATTAGCGGATACGATGGAATTAGACCTCAATCGAAAAATTGAAGATCTTTCATTTGGCAACAAGAAAAAAGTTGGGATTGTACAAGGGTTACTTCACCAACCTAAATTAATTATTTTGGATGAACCCACAAGTGGGTTGGATCCTTTGATGCAGCAAAAATTCTTTGATTTGATTCGAGAAGAAAATAAAAATGGCGCAACTGTGTTGTTCTCTTCTCATATTCTTTCAGAAGTACAAGAAATTTGTTCACGTGTCGCAATTATTAAAAATGGCCTTATTGTAAATGTTGAAAATATTAAAGCATTACGACAAAATAACTATAAAAAAGTCTCTGTAAAGTGGTTTGAAGGGGAGGCAAAAGAATTAAAATTAGATGGGATGATGAATTCGATCTTAAAGAAAAACTCTCAAAAGTTTTTCTTTAATGGAGATATTAACATGCTTATCGCTTCAGTAGAAGGTGCAAAATTGCGTGATATCACAATTGAAGAGCCAACCCTCGAAGAAATTTTCTTGCACTATTACGAATAATCAAAGGATTTGTCGATGAATATTTTTAAATTTGAATTAAAACGATATAGTGCTTCTATTATTTCTTGGAGCTTAGGAATTGTTGGGATTATGGCTTTATTTTTGGTGTTTTTCCCGACCTTTTCTGAAAACTCAAGTTTGATGGATCAAATTCTTTCAAACTATCCTGAAGAACTATTAAAAGCTTTTGGTATGACCAACGAAATTCCACTTTCAACAGTGAATGGGTACGTAGCATTGTTGTTTCCATATGTGCAGATTTGTTTTGCAATTCAAAGTGCGCTTTATGGGTTTGGAATGTTATCTTTAGAAGAAAGAAATTTGACAGCTGATTTTTTGCTTTCGAAACCTGTTTCTCGTGACAAGATTTTTATTAATAAACTTATCTCTGTGTTAATCAGTATCCTTTTAACTATTTTGATCTTTGCGGTGAGTTTTTATGGAATGTTGATTGTTTTTTCAGATGGAAATGAATATCAATTTTCTGATTTTAAATTATTATTGAGTTCATTGATTTTTTTCCAATTATTTGTTTTTACAATCAGCGTCTTGATTTCTCAATTTATTCATAAAGTAAAAAGCACAATTTCACTTGCTATGGGAATTGGTTTAGGGTTTTATATTCTAAGCGCATTTGAGGCACTTTTTGGAAGTAAAATCTTTCAATTTATTACCCCTTTCTATTATTTTAACCCGACTTATATGATCAAAAATCAAGAATATCACACACTTTATCTTTGGATCAGTATAGCGGTCACAATGGTTAGTTTGATAAGTGCTTATTTTATTTATCAAAACAAAGATATCCAAGCGGTTTAGGAGAGAGGTCATGCAAGTTTTCTTTAAAGAATTAAAGGATCATCTGAAACCATTATTAATATGGCTTGTTTCAGTTGCTGTTTTTATTTATATGGGGAGTTCAGAATTTGAGGGATATTATCACAACCCTGAAATGAATGAGATGCTCAATCTTTTGCCTCCTCAGTTAGTGCAAGCAATGGGTTTGGGGGCGGTCAACATCACAGTCCCTAGCGGATATGCAAGTTTGTTGATTAATTTTATGTTGATTATTGTTGGAATTTACAGCCTATTATTAGGAAGTTCAATCATACTAAGAGAAGAACGGGATAAAACTGCTGAATTTTTATATACAATGCCGACCAAAAAGGGTTGGATTGTTTTTGAAAAAATAATGGCTGGAATTCTTCTTAATGTTTTATTGGTAATTGGGATCTATGGTAGTTTTATTGCAATTATGAGCCGGTTTGAATTTGATGAACATTTTATAGAATTTATGATTCTTTCATCTGTGGCAAGTTTTTTGCTTGCAATCATTTTTTATGGATTAGGATTAATTCTTTCGGCTGTGATGAATCAATATAAAAAAGTGGAATCGGTTGGAATTGGGATTTTGTTATTCACTTATATTATTTCTATTGTGATGACATTAACAGATAAGATCGATTTTACGAAATATTTCACGCCTTTTGCTTATTTTCAGTCCTCTGAAATTCTTAAGACATTAACAATTGAGAATGTATATAGTTGGATCTCAGTTTGTTTTTTGATAGTTTCAGTTATTGTGACATTGATTGTTTATCCAAAACGAGATTTAAGAGTTTAAGTAAAAATTTTTTAGCAAAATAAAAAGGCTACTCATTATTGAGTAGCCTTTTTGGTACAGATTATTTTACTTTTTTATCCACTAATTCGCAGAACTGATCGATTAATGTTTTTATCTCTGAGAGAGATTGCACCCAGAAATCTTTTTGACGAATATCAATTCCAATTCTTGCGGCCACATCCACCACACTGGCAGAACCTGTTGCAGTGAGCAATGCGTTGTAGTCTTCTATAAAATCAGGGCCAATTTTCTTGTATTGTGCATATACACCCTTAGAGAAAAGTAAACCAAAAGCATAAGGCCAGTTGTAGAAAGCCAATTCAGTTGAATAGTAGTGTGGTTTGCAAGCCCACATATAGGCATGCATATAGTCAGGATCAAGACCATCTCCATAAGTTGCTTTTTGTGCATCTAACATGGCCTGCTTTAAATCATCCACAGTCATACTTTGGTCTTTGCGGGTGTCAATCAATTCCGTTTCAAAAAGATACCGGCTGTAAATATCAACGATCACTTGAGTAGCATCTTGCAATTCAGTTTCCAGAAGAGTAAATTTTTGTTCTTCAGTGGCTGTAGTCAAAGTGGCCGCCATCAAAATCCCTTCATTGAAAATAGAAGCAGTTTCAGCAACTGGCATTGGATAATCTGTTTTTAAGATTGGTTGATCTTTGAGACAATTACCATGCCAGGCATGCCCAAGTTCGTGTGCCAAAGTTGATAATTGAGAATAGCTACCATCAAAATTCGCTAGCACCCGGCTTTCACCAATCATTGGCAAGTTAGAGCAGAAGGCTCCCCCGCTTTTCCCTTTTCGTGATTCTGCATCAATCCAGCGTTTTTCAAATGCATTGTCAATAAAATCTGCCATTTCTTTTGAGAAAGTGGAGAACACTTTCACCAATGTTTCTCGTGCTTCATCATAAGAATAATGTTTGAGCGCATTCTCATCACCAATTGGTGCAAACAGATCATAGAAGGGCAGTCCGTTTTGATGCCCTAAGAATTTTGCCTTTGCTTTCAGATAGCGTCTGAAATCTGGCATAAAGTCCACCATAGCACTCAGCATCGCATCCAAAACCACTTGTTCCATTCGTGATTCTTCAAGGGTTTTATTCATCACGGTACCAAATCCACGAATTTCACTTAGAGTGATTGATTCCCCTTTGATTGCATTAATCGCATGAGCTAAAGGCAAGTCAACTTTTGGATAAGAAGCCAATTCTGCTTCATAGGCTTTTTTTCGCACATCCGGATCCGCGTCATAAGCCATATTGCGTACAATCGGCAATGGCAGATCTTGCATTTCTGCATCCACTTCAATCGCAACGGTCATAGTGCCATCAATCATATCGCGCATTCGTTCCCATGCAGTCCCACCGGTCAAATTTAGTCTGGCGATGATTGGTTCAATTTCATTGCCAAGCAAGTGAGTCGCTGCTTGGGCAGTTTCATTGAGGAAGAATTCAAATTCTTTTAATTTTGCAGAGCTTTCAATCAACTCACTCAAGTTTTCCTGTTTCCCGATGAAACTTGCAGTAATCTTAGAATAATTTGTAGCAGCTAAGGAAAGTGGTTGCAACTTATCCAAAGTGCTCAAAGCCACAGCATTGGTCGCATCAGTCGATAAACTAAGTTGTGTATAAGCACTCAATTTCTGCAAAGTACTGTAAATGTGTTCTGTTGAATCAAGGATCGTTTCAATTTTCTTTTGAGAATCAACATTGTTTTCTAATTCTGCAACAGCCCAATTAGTTTGTTCTTCAATAAATTTTTTTAAATCTTCTTGATCTTTCTTAAATTCTGGAGAGTCAAAACCAGGATAAAGAGGGGATAAATCCCAATGCATTTTATTTGTCATAAAAGTCTCCTATATTTTTCTTAATAGTAGTTTGAGGTGTTGAGATTGTCAATTCTTATCCTATTTCTAAAAATTGATTCTTGCATTCTTCTGAAAAATTCTCTATAATGATCAAAATAACGTGAGCGATGACTCACGTCTGAGGAAACACCCCATGAATAAAAAACTGAGTGAAGAAAAGATCATCGAAATCCTAGAAACTGGCATCTCTGAATTTGCAGTGAATGGCTTAGATCGAGCCAATATCAATGTAATCGCAAAAAAATCTGGGGTAAGTGTTGGTGTTTTATATAAGTATTATCAAGATAAAGAAAAGTTTTTTTTAGCTTGTTTAAGACATAGCCTTGAAACATTACGAGAAGTTTTATCAGATGCAATTTCTGGTGACGAAAAAATAATCAAACGAGCTGAAAAATTGATTCGTGCTGTGCAAATCACTTCCAGAGAGCATAGTGTCTACAACATCATGTATAACGAGATCACCGCTGGCGCTAGCCAGAAATATGCAAAAATGTTGGCAGAAGAAATAGAAGGCATTTCATCTGAAGTGTATATTCAATTTATAACTGAAGCGAAAGATTCTGGGGAAATTCGAGATGATATTGACCCCCGTATGTTTGCTTTTTTCTTCGACAATATGTTACTTGCGATGCAATTTTCATATAGTTGTGATTATTACAAAGAACGATTCAAGATCTTTTGTGGAGACTCCATAATGGATGATGATGAAAAAGTGGTGATTGAATTTTTAAAGTTTATTGAATCTGCATTTACGTTTAAACAATCAGATATTCAACATAAAGGATAAACCAATGAAAACTTATCTAATTTCTTATGACATTGGCACAACGGGTGTGA
The DNA here is from genome assembly GCA_963662985.1 of Anaerolineales bacterium. Lineage (GTDB taxonomy): Bacteria > Chloroflexota > Anaerolineae > Anaerolineales > UBA11579. Next base: position 523,664 of record OY760066.1, read on the forward strand.
AAACATGTTTGTTTGAAATCGAGAAAGATATTACGCTGATTGCCAGCGAACAGCAAGGATATTCATTGTTTATTTTGGAAAATGGTGGTGTGGAACAGGATGCAGATGAATGGTGGCAGGCAATGTGTGACACCACTCATGAACTATTTTTGACAACTACAATTAAACCTGAGCAAATTGCAGGAATTTCATTTTGTTCTCAAATGCAAGGCATAGTTTTGGTAGACCAATATGGCAATGCTCTTCGTCGCCCAATGAGTTACATGGATCAGCGTGCTAGAAAAGAGATCAAAGAAGGTATTGCTCACGGAATCCAGATTGCGGGTGCAAATATCTTCAAGTTACTAAAAAGTTTGCTCATCACAGGTGCAGTCTCATCCAGTGTCAAAGATCCCGTATGGAAATATAAATGGGTGGAAAATAATCAACCAGAGCTCTTCGCCCAAGTACACAAATGGTTGGATGTCAAAGAATATCTCATCTGCCGTTGTACAGATCAATTTGTAATGACCGAAGACAGTGCTTATTCCACTTTTTTATATGATACCCGTCCGGGCAAAAAAGGATGGAACGCCTCCCTGAGCAAAATGTGCGGCGTCAACATGGATCATCTACCCCAAATAATAAAATCGACAGATCAAGCTGGTCAACTAACCTCAAAAGCTGCTGCAGAACTGGGTTTAGCCTTAGGTACCCCAGTTTTTGGTGGAGGTGGTGATGCCTCTTTGATAGGCATCGGTGCTGGTTGCGGTGATCTTGGCGATACCCATATTTATTCAGGCACATCTGGTTGGGTTTCCACTATTGTCGATAAGCAAATTGTAGATGTGGACTGTATGATTGCCTCCATAGTTGGCGCACAAGAAGACCGCTTTAATTATTTCGCAGAAATGGAAACTGCCGGTAAATGTTTGGAATGGGTCAAAGATCATTTGGCACTAGATGAAATAGATATCTATTTAGAGAAAAAACACATCACTGAGAGCCAAGAAGTGATCTACACAAGTTTATACGAATATATGATGGAGACCATCAAAGACATGTCGCCGGGTGCCAATGGCGTGCTTTTCACTCCTTGGTTGCATGGCAATCGTTGCCCCTTTGAAGACCCGAATTCTGCCGGCATGTTTTTTAATATCAAAGTAGAAACTGGCAAAACCGAAATGATTCGTGCCGTCTTGGAGGGGGTATGTTATCACTTGCGTTGGATGTTGGAATGTCAGCAAAAAAAGATTCAAACCTCAAATCCCATCCGTTTTGTCGGTGGTGGCGCCCTGTCCAATGTTACATGTCAAATTCTTGCAGATATGACTGGTTGCACCATTGAAACCGTCGCCTCACCCCAAAATGTCGGGGCGGTAGGTGCCGCAGCTGTCATGGGAGTTGCTTTGGGAAAAATAAGTAGCATCGACAAAGTACGAGAATTTATCCCCGCTTCAAAAACATTCCTCCCAGATCCTACCAAAAAACTTGCCTATGACAAATATTTTCAAGTGTTCAAAAAATTATATAAAACTAACAAACAAAATTTCAAATTATTAAATTCATAATCAAAAAGGAAAAACTATGGAAAAAGCATACCGATATGTTGATGCACAAGCCGTTACATCAAAACTAGATGAACTAATTAAAAAACCAGTGTATAGCATTGGTAGAGATGCATTACAAAAATATGAAGATGAATATTATGCTCAAAAATGTGTAAAATCACATGACATGATTCATCAAGCCCAAGATGTAATCCCTGGTGGCGTTCAACATAACTTGGCCTTTAATTATCCATTTCCTTTAGTATTCACCAAAGCGGATGGAAATAAATTGTATGATATCGATGGAAATACTTATCTTGATTTTTTGCAAGCAGGAGGCCCAACGGTATTGGGTTCAAATCCAAGCTCAGTTCGTGAAAAAGTTATTGAATTATTAGAAACTTGTGGCCCATCAACTGGTCTTTTCCATGAATATGAATATAAAATGGCAGAGAAAGTAGTCGAATTAGTGCCATCTGTCGAAAAACTACGTATGTTTGGCAGTGGCACCGAAGCATGTATGGGTGCCATTCGCGTGGCACGTTTGGCAACCAAAAAGAAAAACATTGTTAAGATGGGCGGCGCTTATCATGGATGGAGTGACCAATTAGCCTATGGTATTCGTATTCCAGGTACCAAAGGGTTGCAATCTCAAGGGGTACCCAACTTCGTCTTCAAACATACCCAAGAATTTTTCCCCAATGATCTTAACGATCTTGAACGTGTCTTAAAACTTAACCAATTACGCGGTGGCACGGCTGCCGTACTTCTCGAAGCGATCGGTCCGGAAAGTGGTACTCGCCCCGTAGATTTTGATTTTCCCGCTGGTTGTCGAGAATTATGTGACAAATATGGTGCCTTGTTGATATTTGATGAAGTTGTCACGGGTTTCCGTATGGGTCCCGGTGGTGCACAAGAATATTTTGGTGTTATGCCGGATTTGACCGTGTTTGGCAAGGTCATTGCTGGAGGTTATCCTGGTGCTGGCGGGCTAGGAGGTAAGAAGGAATATATGAAATTCCTTGGTGCTGGCTTAGACGAACACGGTGGCAAAAAAGCGCTTGTCGGAGGCACCCTTTCTGCAAACCCATTGAGCTGTTGCGCAGGGTATTATACGATTAGCGAAATTGAAAGTTCACACGCATGGGAAAAAGCTGCAAAACTAGGAGATCGATTAACAGATGGATTAAATGCATTAATTGACAAAACAGGTCTTCCATTTGTTGCATACAACGTAGGATCAATTTGCCACCTTGACACGGTTGGCACCATGCACTTTGCTATTCGTTGGGGCAAGCCTTGGGAAATTCCCACTGTGTTGAAAGAAACCTCCAAACGCAAAGCCGAAATGCAACATATGGGCGCTGCCTATATGGCGGAAGGTCTAGTTACCCTTGCCGGCAATCGTATGTACACAAGTGCTGCTTACACCGAAGCGGATATCGACGAAGCTATTTTGGCATTTGAAAGAGTGTTTGAAACGATCGAGGTTATTGAATAATGGATCAAGGAATCGCAAAAAAGTTAGTCGCTGAAGCTGGAAAAAAACTTCTTCATGAACAGCTCACCGCCCGAACTTGGGGCAATGTCAGTTGCAAAGTAAATGAAGACACAATGGTGATTACTCCCAGTGGATTGGGCTATGATGGTATGACCCCCGAGGACATTGTCACAATGAATATATCTTCGGGTGAGTGGGAAGGACATCTCAAACCTTCTTCCGAAAAAGGGGTCCACATTGCCGCTTATCAACAATTTCCTGAAGTGGGATTTGTGATTCATACTCATCAAATTTATGCTTCTGCAATATGTATAGGTGGATTTGATCAGCTTGAGATCACTACTGAAGAGCAACAACGCTTAGAAGGAATTGCTTTAGCCAAGTATGCTTTGCCCAGCACTAAAAAATTAAAACAAAATGTAACAGACACGCTAAAATCAGGTGCTCATGTAATCTTGATGGAAAATCATGGCACAATTGTCGCAGGAAAAGATGCTGAAGATGCTTTTGCAAAAGTAACTTTGTTGGAAGAAATTTGTAAACGAAGTTGTAAGGGGCAACCATCTGAAATCATTGGTTTTGATGATCTCAAAGCAAAACAACTTCTGGAAGCTGTCAAAAATGTTTTTGGAAATGCTTCTATATCAGCTACACCTGCTATAATAAAATGTGCTTCAAAAAGAGACCCTGTGGTTGCGCAACTGGATGATATGGCTCAGATGATTGGGCGCAAACTGATGATTGTCGAACCTAATCAAGAAGCTGTGCTCAAAGCCTTGGCAAAAACAGATGTGATCTTAGTCCCCACTGTTGGCGCAATCTGTCGCGCTTCTTCAGAAGGAGATCTGACGGCTTTATCTATGTTGGCAGAGAAATCATGTGTAGGTTGGCTGCATACACAAGCATTAGGTGTGAATGCAAGATTATCTATCCTTGATACTTTTTTAATGAGAACAGTATATTTAAAAAAATATTCAAAGAAAATTGGTGGTTAATATGGAGAAAAAACAAAACAAAGAGATTTGGCGAAGTATAAAATTTGTCCTTTTTTCAATAAGTGCTGGAGTAATTCAGATCGCAAGTTTTGCCCTACTATATGACTTATTCCACGTTACCTATTGGATTAGTTATTTAACCGCATTAATACTCTCGGTTTTGTGGAATTTCACCTTAAATCGGCGCTTCACCTTCAAATCAGCCAACAATGTTCCTGTTGCCATGCTTAAAGTGTTGGGATATTACGCTGTTTTTACGCCCATCACTACCCTTGGCGGTGCTTTTTTGGAAGGTACACTGGGTTGGAATGGAAATTTGGTGACATTAATGAATATGGGGTTGAACTTAATCACCGAATACCTTTTTGATATGTTTGTGGTCTATCGTGATTCAATCGACACCAACGACCTCGCCCAAAAAGAACAAGAAACCTTGTAAAACCAAAGAAAAAGAGCATGAATTTCATGCTCTTTTTTTCTAATAGCCCATTTCTTTTAAAATACTTGTGAGTAATTTCATGCGTTCCCCTAATAATTCATCGTCTTGACTCAAACATTGCTTAAAAAGTTGAATATCTTCGTCAATCATTTCATTATCCACACAGACCTCAACAGTCATTGCATCTCCTTGGAGGCCAATTCGATCGATCATTGGATTATCTTCATCATACAGCTTTTTATATTGATAAGCATCATTAAAATACATTTTTGATCGACAGACTAAAATTGCTAAATCAAGTACACGATGTAATGGCATTTCTTCTGATTGCCGTGACCATTTGTTTCCAGAATGGCGCCAGATTTTTGCAGAGATATCTACCTTCCCTCGGTCATTCCATTGTGCCAATCCTAAAGAAAGGCCTTTTGCATCAGAATTATAAGCAAGGTCTCCGTCGATATTTTCATAATCTTCTGCAACAATTACAGGTTTATGTTTTAAAGTAGTTGGAATTTTCATTTTTTCCTCTTATGGTGATTAGTAAAATACTAAACTAGTAAATATATAATATCGCATTCTGTCATATAAAGCAATAAAATCGAAATACTAAATTGTTGAATTGCTGTATTTAATAGACTCTAACATTAATTCTTGACATCGATTTCTTTTTTTTGTATACTGTACTTACTTTCTTCACTGAAAAAAATAAGTAAGGATTGAATATGGCAAAGACTGGCAACAAACAAATGATGCGCGAAGTGAATCGTTCTTTGATTCTTAACTATTTACGTTTACACGGACAAACATCGCGTTCAAAATTAACCAAAGAAACAGGATTGTCTGCAGGGGCAGTCTCTGAAATCACCAGTGAACTGATTGAAAACAATTACATTTTTGAAAAATCATCAGGAGAATCTAGTGGTGGCAGAAAACCCATCAATTTAGCCTTAAATCCTGATTTTGGATTTGTGATTGGCATCAAATTTATGGAAAATCAAGTCATCATGGCCATCACAAACATGTTAGCCGATGTGCTCTCTACCAAAACCGCCTCCTATCAAACTGATACGCCAGAAAATGTGATTTTGCAGCTTTCCAAGCTTATCCAAGAATTTATTGATCAAGAACAACGAGACATCTCCAATCTGATTGGCATCGGCATTGGCATGGCTGGTATTATCGATGTTGAAAACGGTATCTTAGAATATTCACCCATCATCCATTGGGAAAACGTTCCCTTTGCCTCTCTGTTATCCCAACAATTAAATGTCCCAGTCTATATTGATAATGATGTCAACACTTTTGCTCTCACTGAGCTTTGGTTTGGCAAGGGCATGGATACCGATCATTTTATCACTGTCACTGTTGGTCGGGGGATTGGTATGGGCATTGTCACAAATCAAAAGATCTATCGTGGCAAAGGGGGCGCAGGAGAAATGGGGCACGTAGTCGTTGTACCCAATGGCAATATATGCGAATGCGGCAATCACGGATGTCTAGAAGCTTATATCTCTGAACCAGCCTTATTAAAGGAAGCGCAAGAAAAAGGAGTGCTTAACACTCACGACAACGTAGAAAAACTATCGGAATTAGCCAAACAAGGCAACCAGCAGGCTATTCACATTCTTTTTCATGCAGGTGAATTGCTCGGTTGGGTTTTATCTGGGCTCACCAATGTTTTTGATACCGAATTTATTATTGTCGGTGGGGAAGGGCTTCGTTCTGGAGAGTTTTTTATCGATGGGATGAAAGATGCCTTTGATAAAAATGTAATGCCTTCGCTCAAAGGCCGCACCAAATTAATCATTGATAGTTTAGGTGATTCTGCTTGGGCACGCGGGGCAGCTGGTTTAGTCCTGCAAGAAGTGTTTCTCTCCCCGCTAGAATAAATAAAGGATTTTAATGAAAACAAAACATCAAACATTGTGGATCATACTATTTCTAACCCCTAGCCTAATTGGTTTATTATTCTTCGTGGTCATCCCCATCATTGCCTCCCTAGGGCTAACATTATTCCAATGGAACTTACTCAACGATCCAATTTTTATTGGGTTGCAAAACTTCAAAGAACTTTTCTCAGATCACAAATTCTGGGCGGCATTCAGACACACCCTCTATTTTATTGTAGGATATATCCCTTTGGTCATGATTTGTTCGATAGCAGTCGCATTGGTCCTTAATCAAAAACTCGTCGGCCGCAAATTGCTTCGCACAGCTTTTTATGTTCCGGTCGTGTCTGCTTGGGTAGCCGTGGCGTTGTTATGGACTTGGATATTCAATCCCAAATATGGCTTAATCAATTTTTTGCTAGGGTTTATTGATGTCACTGGACCCGCATGGTTGTATGACCCCCAATGGGCAATGATTGCCATCATCATCACCAGTGTTTGGAAAGACACAGGCTTTTTTATGTTGATGTTCTTATCTGGTTTACAAAATATCCCCAGCTCCTATTATGAAGCTGCTGAAATTGATGGTGCAAATGGTGCCCAAAAATTCTGGTATATCACCTTCCCCTTGCTCACCCCCACCACATTTTTTGCCATCACCATGGCATTGATTAACTCATTCCAAGTCTTTGACCAAATTTCGATCATGACAGATGGCGGTCCAGCCGGAGCAACTACTGTTGTTGTCCAGCAGATTGTGAGCAACGCTTTTGAATATAGCCGCATGGGATATGCCTCCACCATATCTTGGGTACTGTTTATCTTTGTGTTTATTGCCACCTTGCTCCAAATGCGAGTGCAAAGCCGTTGGGTCAATTATTGATCGGAGAAAATTGTGAAAAGACAAAAAACTATCAAAACCACATTTTTATATTTTATCCTGGTCTTATTGGCAATCACCATGATTGTGCCATTCATCTGGATGCTCTCCACATCATTGAAATCACGTGAATTCCTTTTGGTGATGCCCCCTGAGTTTTTCCCCAAAAACCCAACATTGGATAGCTACAAAAGATTGATGGAATTGCTTCCCTTTGGCAGAATGATTCTTAATAGTTTTATTGTCGCTATCGCAGTCACCATTGGTCAGCTAATTTCCGGTTCCATGGCTGCCTATGTGTTTGCCAGAATAGAATTTAAAGGAAAGAACCTTCTCTTTTTGATTTATTTATCCACATTGATGATTCCCTCACAAGTCACGATTGTGCCTTTGTTTATAGTCATGCGTTATCTAGGCTGGGTCAACACTTATCAAGCCATGATCCTTCCTATGGTTTTCACTGCCTTTGGTACCTTTTTGCTTCGCCAATCATTTCTCACCATCCCCCGAGATTTGGAAGAAGCCGCCATCATCGATGGTGCAAACCATTGGCACATTTTTTGGAAGGTAATCTTGCCTGTTTCCAAACCTTCCTTGGCCACCTTGGCAGTCTTTGGTTTTATGCAAGCATGGAACGCTTATCTTTGGCCGCTCTTCATTATTAATAAAGAAAAATTGATGACTTTGCCAGTCGGCTTAGCATTATTACACGGACGTTATGTAACTGAATGGAATTTGGTGATGGCCGGTGCAGTCGTAACCATCATCCCCATGTTAATTGTCTATATCTTTGCACAAAAATATTTTGTGCAAGGGGTCGTGAATACTGGAATTAAAGGGTAGCAAAAGGAGGCAAATCTTAGAAATAATTGTACTGTTTTTGATAATGAATTTTTTAAATTACTAAAAGGAGAATCTAAAATGAAAAAAGCCTTAGGCTTATCACTAATAATTATTGTTTTGCTCATTTCAGCATTTGCTGTGAGTGCTCAAGGGGATGACCCCATCACATTGACTTATTTCACATTTTCAGCAGCCCCAGATCATCTTGAAGAACTTGATCAAATGATTGCACTTTTTGAAGCTGAAAATCCTGGAATAAAAATCGAAGTGCAAACAGCAGCTTATGCCGATTATTTCACATTGCTTCAATCCAGAATCGCCGGTGGTGATGCACCAGACGTTTTCGAATTGAACTATGAAAACTTTGTAAGCTATGCCGCAAAAGGTGTACTTTTGGACATTAGCCCTCTTGCAGAAGCGGATTCATTTGACACTTCGATTTATTATCCAAAGTCTCTTGAAGCTTTCCAATATGACGGGAAACAACTTGGCTTACCGGAAACCTTCTCAACTGTTGTACTTTATTATAACAAAGATGTCTTCGATGCAGCAGGGCTAGATTACCCCACAGCTGACTGGACTTGGGCAGATGCAATCGCCGCCAGCAAAGAAATTATGGCTGTAAATCCTGATATGTACGGGATCTACTCAGGTGTTTCTTTCTTTGAATTCTACAAAAAAGCCGCTCAAAATGGTTGTGACTTCTTCAATGAAGATAAAACAGAAGTGTTGATTAATTCAGATGCATGTGTAGCCGCATTGGAAACAATGTTGAGCTTAATGGATGAAGGCGTCATGCCCACCAGTGAAGAAATGGCTGGGATGGATGATGGCACCATGTTCATCAACCAAAATCTTGCCATGACCACCACCGGCATTTGGATGTTCGCATCCTTCTCTGATGCTGACTTCAATTGGGACATCACCGTCGAACCCGGCATGCAAGGCAAAGCCACCCACTTCTTCTCCAATTCTGTCAACATTTATGCTGATACAGAATACGCAGATGCCGCTTACAAATGGGTTTCCTTCTTCACCTCCAATGCTGAAGCAGCTGACATTCGCATTCAAAGCGGTTGGGAATTGCCCACACTCACCAATCCTGAATACTTAACCAGCTACTTAGAACAAACTCCCCCCGCAAACCGACAAGCTGTGTTTGATTCTTTGGAATATGCAGTTGTTCCTCCAACCATTGAACGTCAAGCAGAAATGCAAGATGCAGTTGGTGCCGCTCTTGACCAAGCAGTGTTGGGAATGCTCACTCCCCAAGAAGCACTTGACTTAGCAAAGATGGAAATCGAAGCATTACTTCCATAGTATAAGAAAAGACCAAGGCGCAGGAGATATTCCTGCGCCTACTTTTATATATAGGCTATTTATGAAAACACTTCGGCAAAAAAGTATTGAAATTATTCTTGAAAATCAACATCGATCTGGATCGTATATCGCCAGCCCAAATTTTCCCACCTATGCTTATAGCTGGTTTCGAGATGGAACGTATATTGCCTATGCAATGGATCGCGTCGGGCAGCATCACAGCGCCAAAGCCTTTTATCTTTGGTGTACTAAGGTGATGGTCGATCAAACCCAAAAAATCCAAACCTTAATCGAAAAGAAAAAATTAGGTCAACACATCGCAGCAGAGGAGGCGCTCACTGCTCGCTACACCATGCAAGGACAAACCACAGGAGATGACTGGACTGATTTCCAATTGGATGGTTATGGCACTTGGTTGTGGGGCGTCTCGCAACACTTAGAAATAACAAACGATTTACAGCTCATTCCCCACATCAAACAAGGAGTCAAGCTGACAGTCGATTATTTAATCCACTTATGGGATCATCCTTGTTACGATTGTTGGGAAGAACATCTGGATTTTATTCATACCTACACGGTTGCTTCCATTCTAAATGGCTTAAAATCCATTCAAAATTACGCCTCAGCATTTGACCTCGACCAATTACAACTCACCTCTACCATTGAGGCCATCACAACCTTTATAGATCAGAATTTAATTCATGTGTCTGGGTATTATCAAAAAATGATCCATACAACGCAATCTTCCCCAGTCGAAACCCTCGTAGACGCCAGCTTGTTAGGGCTGTTCATGCCGATTCAACTCAAAGCATTTAATCATCCTGTGATGCAAGCTACATTGCAAAAAATTGAACAAGACCTTGTTTCTCCAACCGGAGGTGTCCACCGATACCTAGAAGATGAATATTATGGCGGTGGAGAATGGATTTTGCTCACTGCTTGGCTTGGTTGGGTATCCGCTGCCAACCATGATCTCACCAAAGCCAAACAGATTCGAACCTATATCGAATCCAAACAAAACCCACAAGGTAACTTGCCAGAACAAATATCTGAAAATGTCTTGCGTCCTAACCGTGTCCAACCATGGGTAGAAAAATGGGGCCCCATAGCAACCCCATTGCTTTGGTCACACGCCATGTATCTGATTTTAGATGAGGAAATCAAAAAGAATGAATAACAAAATAAAAATTCAACACCGCCCCTACGGTGAATACCATCCTTATGAACCTAGTGCTGATCAAAGAGTACCCCACACTCCTTATGCCAAGCAACCTGTAACCCTCGGTATTTTGACAGAGCCAATTGGTGCAGTTGAAACTGTTTTGGTTCGCTATTGGCAAAGTGATAACAAAGCAGATGCCATCACTGTCGCAGCCCAATTTCTTGACCAAACTTCGCAAGAATTGCATGTCGATGATCAAGGTCACTTAAGTGAAGCAGCAGCCAGAGCGGGTTTGATCTTCGGTGTTGACAACTGGCAAGCCGCCCTCCCTGCATTTCCTTCTGGCGTCCAAGTTCACTATCAAATCATCGCCCAATCCCAAACCAGCAAAATAGAAAGTGATGTGTATACCTATCAAGTCCTCCAAACAACCCCCATCACTCAAATCGATGTCATATCCCATACAGCAGATCAAATAATCCTAAACTGTTCAAATCAACAAGACAAATTGGTTCATTTGAAATTTGGCTTAACCAATCCCACCGTTGTTAATCTAGAAGTTGGCTTTGGGCATTTAGAAATTCAACAAACACAGACTCCCCAAAACGATTCTCCATCAAATTTCTCCATCCAAAACTTAGCCATACATATCAGCCAAGAACCTATCCAAATTCAATTTGGGATTAAAGGCCACTCCGCCAAAACAATTACCGCAATTGAAGTTGTTTCTGGATACAATGCTGGTTCGCAAATCAAACTCACCTTTGATGCCACTGAAAATGAAGGATTTTATGGATTTGGAGAACGTTTTGACGATCTCAATCAAAAAGGCAATCTCGTTGATATACGATTGTTTGAACAATATAAAAGTCAAGGCAAGTTACGCAGAACCTATCTCCCCATGCCTTTATTCATCTCTTCCCAATCCTATGCTTATCTTTTGCATTCAGATCGATATGCAATGTTTGACCTCGGCCACACCCATCCAAACAATTGGTCCATTCAAATTGAGCTCAAACAACTCATTCCTGTCACCATGAATTTCATCTTCAATTCATCCGACAAGCTCATCGACTTAACCCAGCAACTCACAGACCTCACTGGCAAGTCTCCCATGTTGCCAGAATGGGCATTTGGACTTTGGATTAGTGCCAATGAATGGAACACGCAAAAACGCGTTGAAGAAATCGTTGCACAGCATAAAGCCTTGGACATTCCCTTAAGTGTTGTTGTTATCGAAGCATGGAGTGACGAAGCCACCTTCTACATTTGGAATGGTGCTCAATATCAACCAAAACCGGGCGATCAAAAATTCTCCTATCAAGATTTCCACTTTGAACCCGATGGTATGTGGTATGACCCCAAAACGATGATTGAAAATTTACACAAAGACGACATTCATTTAATCCTTTGGCAAATTCCAGCCGTAAAAGAAAATCAACAAGGGCATCCCCAGTTAGCCAATGACCATCAAGCAATGCTCGAGAATCAATACTATGTCAAAAAAGAAGATGGCACTCCCTATCTTATTCGACCGTTTTGGTTTAAAGACGGCTTGCTCATTGACTTCACCAACCCGGCGGCAAAAGATTGGTGGTTCTCCAAGCGAGAATATTTGCTTAATGAACTAGGTATTGACGGCTTTAAGACAGATGGTGGAGAACATTTATGGGATCCCACTTTGCGTTTTTATGATGGACGCCGTGGAGATGAAATGATCAACACATATGCTCAACTCTATGTGGAAAGTTATTACCAATTTGCCCAATCAAAAGGTGCCATCACCTTCAGCCGTTCAGGTTACACCGGCGCACAAACCGCCCCATGCCATTGGGCGGGTGATGAAAATTCCACCTGGGAAGCATTTCGCCACACCGTAAATGCAGGTTTAAATGCCGCACTCTCTGGAGTCACTTATTGGGGCTTTGATATCGGTGGATTTTCTGGGCCACAGCCTTCATCAGAGCTTTACTTAAGAGCTACTGCTTTTGCAACATTTTGTCCGATTATGCAATACCATGCTGAATATAATCATCATCAAGAGCCTAATAACGACCGTACTCCTTGGCAAATTGACTATGTTAATCAAACAGATTATGTAGTTCCTATCTTCAGAAAGTTCGCAAAATTACGATATGACTTAATGCCCTATATTTTGGATATTGCGAAAAAATCTAGCGAAACAGGAATCCCAATGATGCGACCGTATATACTTGATAGTGAAGAACAATCCAAAATAATGCAAACATCTTATTATTTTGGTGATGATTTATTTGTGATTCCCATTTTAGATGACGCAATTAGATCGATTGATATAATCCTTCCACAAGGACAATGGTTTGATTTTTGGGATAACACACAATATCAAGGTGGAAATAAGTATACAATTGAAACACCATTAGATAGGATTCCTGTTTTTTCTAGGATTTCAAAAGAGCAATAAATTAAAAATCCCTATCATGTATAGGGATTTTTTGTATTTGTGAAAAAAAACTCTTATTTATTAAATATAAGTTGAAAATTTTGAGTTGTTTCTTATTTTTTGTATAATAATTTAACCGATGTAATATAAAACCTAACACTATTCATCTGACTGTGCCCAAATTTAACGGGGAACCCCCAACAAAAAAGGAGGTTTGTCTGAATGTATGGATACTACGGTAAAGTACTTCATATTGATTTAAAGAATCATTCTTCATGGGTGGAAGAAAAACAAGAAGATTGGTATAAGAAGTATATAGGTGGCGTGTCAATGGCTGCCCGTCTTCTTTGGGAGAATATTGAACCTGGATGTGATCCACTTTCTCCCGGAAATCCCATTTGTCTTGCAAACGGAATATTTGCTGGGACACCTGTTCCAGTGGGGGGTAAATATGGCCTAGCCTCAAAATCTCCTCTAACTGGATTTATGGGAGACAGCTTATCTGGCAGCTGGTTCTCTATTGTACTAAAACGTGCCGGCTGGGATGCATTAGTCGTGCATAATACCAGTAATGAATGGGTGAATATTTTTATTGATGATAATCGGGTTCAATTTCGTGATGCAACTTCGTTATTAGGGTTAGGGACATTTGAAACTGAAGAGGCAATTCGAGAAGAATTAGGCGATGATCAAGTTCGCTCGGCAACCATTGGAACCGCTGGGGAAAATGGAGTTCTTTTTGCCAATGTAACCAACGATGGTCGTCAGGCAGGCAGAACCGGGCACGGTGCTGTGTGGGGCTCTAAAAAATTAAAAGCAATATCTGTGAGAGGCACAAAGGGGGTTCGTGTAGCCGATCCAGAAACTTTATTAAGATTATCCTTTGAAATCAACGAAGCAGCTCAAGGTCCACATACATCAAAATATCGTATTCTTGGCACTGTCACCAATGTTTTGAATATGGATAAATTAGGGCTGCTACCAACGCGTAACTTCCAAGAAGGTACATTTGAAGATGTGAATTTAGTAAGCGGGGAATATCTAAGTGAGAATTATAAGTTTAAAACAATTGCTTGTGCCCAATGCCCCATTGCATGTGAACAAATGTCTTTAGTCAAAGACGGCCCTTGGACAGGTGCAATCACGGGGATTGAATATGAGTGTCTTTTTGCAAATGGACCAAACTTAGGGATTAATGATATGCGCGCAATTATCAAATTAATTGATATTGCAGATGAAAGTGGCATGGATGCCATGAGCATGGGGGTTACTATCTCTTGGGCGATGGAAACCTATGAAAGAGGTGTGTTTGTAAAAGAAGACTTTGCTTGCAAGAAATATCCAGAAGGGATTGAACTCAACTTTGGCAACGCAGAAGGCGCTGTCACTGTTGCAGAAATGATTTTAGAGAGAGAAGGCATTGGAGACTTGCTTTCCAAAGGCACAAAGAAAGCAGCTGAAGAATTGGACAAACAACGAGGAAGTGAATCTTATCAATGGGCAATGAACACAAAAGGTCTGGAAGCCCCAGGATATGACGCTCGTGGATTAAAAACCTTTTCTGTGGGTTTGGCTGCTGGCACGCGAGGTGGTTGCCATAACCGTTCTGCAGCCTATGATCCTGATATTAAAGGAGATGTGGATCGATTTACTGTGGATGATACCCGCGGCATGATTGCTTCTCGCACAGAAGAATATGCAGCCGTGTATGACACTTTACCGCTATGTAAATTTATTCGCAGATGTTTTACCGGGAAAGCGGATCGAGCAGGAGCTTGGCCCACAATTGCTAGTTTGATTAATGCCACCACGGGATGGAACTTTGATTACGATGATGTGGATCAAATTGGAGTAAGAGCACATACTATTAAAAAGGCGTTTAATATCCGTGAAGGTTGGAAAAGATCAGATGATCAACTCCCTTATCGCTGGAAGCATGACCCAATGAGCAAAGGCGCTTCAGCGGGTGTTTTTATTACAAATCAAGAGCTTGAATTCCTAAAGGATAGTTACTATAAAGCTAAAGGGTGGACAAATGATGGGCTCATTCCCAGTGAATTATTAATCAATCTGGGAATGGAAGATGTCGCATCTGAAATAGGTGTTGATTTCGCAGTAGGTCAGGAGCAATAAATGACAACTTCAACTTCAAAATATAAATATATTGCCTGTGAAGCTGAAAAATGTGTAGGTTGCCAACTTTGTGAATATATTTGTTCCTATACAAAAACTGGTGAGTTTAATACCTACCGAAGTCGAATCCGTACAATTAGAGCAGATGAAATATTAATTACAGCAATTGCATGTCGAACTTGTGAAGATGCTCCCTGCGTGATTGCTTGTACCAGAGATGCAATGAAACAAGATCCTGAGACTGGTGCTATAAAAATTGATGCTGCATTATGTGATGGATGTACTTGGTGCATCGAAGCCTGTGATTTTGGTGCAATCTCGATTAATCCAATGACAAAGTTGGCAGAAGTGTGTGACTTATGTGCCGATCAAGAAGATGGACCACAATGTGTAATTTGGTGTCCAAAAGATGCTTTGGAATTAACCACCCCCGATCAAAGAGCGCAAAAAGCGCGTCGCAAATTAGTTGTTGGTGAAATTAATGAATAATGAACAGGGATACAATTTGTATCCCTGTTTTTGAATCGTAACCCTGCAAAAAACACGGAGGTTATATTGGTGGAAAAACAAAACGATCAGCAAAAAAATTTGCGGATTGGTGTCTATATATGCCATTGCGGCTCAAATATCGCAAGCGTTGTAACACCTTCAGAAGTTGTTGAATATGCACAAACTTTACCAGGAGTCGTAGTTGCAAAAGAACATCATTATATGTGTTCGGACCCTGGTCAATCCTTGATTATCAATGATATTAAAGAATTAGGATTAGATCGTGTTGTGGTAGGGGCGTGTAGTGTAGCGATGCACGAACCAACTTTTCAAGCATGTTTAGCCGAAGCAGGGTTAAATCCGTTTATGTTCCAGATGGCAAATATTCGGGAACATGCTTCATGGGTACATTCTCACGAAAAAGAAGCGGCTACAGAAAAAGCCAAGGATATTGTTGCTTCATCTGTTGCAAAAGTCCGCCATGTTTTACCATTGGAAAGATTCAAAGTACCCGTTACCAAACGAGCTCTGATTATCGGCGGTGGGATTGCAGGTATTACCGCCGCATTAGATTTAGCGGATATGGAAATCGACACTTACTTAGTGGAAAAGTCTCCAACCATCGGGGGAAAAATGTCTCAATTAGATAAAACATTTCCGACGATGGATTGTTCTATTTGTATTGAAGCGCCAAAAATGGTCGATGTTTCTAAAAATAAGAATATTCACTTAATCACTTATGCAGAAGTGAAAGAAGTTAATGGCTATATTGGGAATTTTCAAGTAAAAGTTGAACGAAAGCCTCGTTTTGTGCTACCTGATTTATGTACAGGTTGTGGCTTATGTGAAGAAGTGTGTCCAGTGTCCGTACCCAATGAATTTGAAGAAGGGCTTGGTCCTCGCAAAGCAATCTACGTCCCTATGGCGCAAGCGGTGCCTTCTGTATATACCATTGATCGAGATGCCTGTATTGAATGTTATAAATGTGTTGAAGCTTGTGGTGATTTGCAAGCAATTAATTTTGCAGAAGAGCCTGAAGAAATCAACTTGGATGTCGGTACGATTATTGTTGCCACCGGGTATGATACTTGGGATCCATCTCCAATCGAAGAGTATGGGTTTAACCGATTTGAAAATGTCACCACCATGATGGAGATTGAACGTTTGCATTGTGCCGGCGGCCCAACACTTGGAGACTTTGTTCGCCCATCTGATAGCAAGTTACCAAAATCATTAGGCCTAATTCAGTGTGTCGGCTCTCGAGACAAACGATATAACGAATACTGTTCTGGATTCTGTTGTATGTATACGATAAAGAATGCAATGATTCTCAAATGGCTTTATCCTGAAATTGACATCACCATTTTTAGAATAGATATTCGTGCCCCTGGAAAAACCTATGAAGAGTTCTATGAACGCGCAAGGGACGCTGGCATTCATTTTGTGCAAGGTCGTCCTGGAGAAATTCGAGAAGATCCAATTACGAAAAACTTAATAGTCCGTGCAGATAATCTTAGTCTAGGCAAACCAATGGAATATGAGTTTGAAATGGTTGGATTAGCTACCGCAGCAGTTGCTTCAGAAGGGGCAATCGAATTAGGACGAACCCTGACTGTTTCAAATGATACCCATGGTTGGTTTATTGAATCTCACCCTAAATTAAAACCTATTGATACTGCAACAGAAGGAATTTATCTTGCTGGGTCAGCCCAAGGTCCCAAAGACATCCCGCAAAGTGTTGGCCAAGGCTCCGCAGCTGCCGGCCGTGCAGCCAGAGTGTTGAGCCATGATCAATGGGAGATTGACCCAATTGTTGCTTATGTTCATGAGGAACGTTGTTTAAATGCTAGTGGTGGAAAATGTGATAAATGTTTGCAAGCATGTCCCTATGGGGCAGTGATTTGCAAACCAGGCTCAGGAGAAGCATCATTCATAGTCTCTGCAAAATGCCAAGGTTGTGGCACTTGTGTGGCAGAATGTCCGAATAATGCCATCACCCAACATCATTTTACGGATGGTCAGATTTTAGCTCAAGTGCATGCTTTGTTAGATGAAAAACCAGAAGAAAAAGTTTTAGCTTACACATGCCGCTGGTGTAGTGGAATGGGAGCGGATAATGCGGGGGTGAGCCATTTTGAATATCCAGCAAATACACGCAATATTCTAGTGATGTGTGCCGGCCGAGTAGATTCAGATTTTGTAATGGAATCTTTCCGAATGGGTGCTGGTTCAGTGTTAGTGTCTGGATGTCATCCTCAAGATTGTCATTATATTGATGGACGAAACCACGCAGAAGATCGTATGCAAAAATTACATACCCAATTAGAAAAAATGGGCATTTCACCAGATCGTTTCCGCTTGGAATCTGTTTCTGCAACAGAAGGTGCAAAGTGGGCCACGATTATGAAAGAAATGAGCGAAACCGTTAAGAATCTAGGACCTGAAAAAATAAAAATCGAGAATGAAAAAGCTCGACCTCAATTAACTAAAAAATTAAAAAGAATGGTGGATGCCCCCGGTGTATCGGATGCAATTTCAGCGGATGAGCTAATTATTTTTAAAGGAGAAGAACAACTTAAAGAGAAAAAACTCTCCTCTGAAAAAGATATAGTAAAGGAGGTTGAGAAATGAGCCGAGTAGTTACTAATCCTTTTTTAGAAGAAGTTTTAAATGATATGAATGGTGATCAAGTATTACAGTGTTATCAATGTGGCACTTGCACTGGATCATGCCCGATGATTGAGCAGATGCAATATGGTCCGCGGAAAATACTTTCGATGATCCAATTGGGGATGGAAGAAGAAGTACTCAAATCACCTGATATTTGGTTTTGTGTTTCTTGCTATTCATGTACAAACCGATGCCCACGCGAAATACCAATCACTCGTTTGATGGGCACGTTAAGAAAAATGGCAATAGCACGAGGGTGGGCAAAACATCATGAAGTGAATTTTGGAAATGCTTTTGCGACTACGATTAAAAACCATGGTCGTATATATGAATCCGCCATGATGGCTCGCTATTTTATTACTGCGATGGATATCAAAGGATTGATTGCACTTGCGCCGATTGGCATCAAAATGTTTTTAAAAGGAAAAATTCCTCTCCTGCCAGATAACATCAAAAAACCAAAGTCGATGCAACCATTATGTGAGATTCAAGAAAAGGAGTAGCCCATGAAATTTGCATATTATCCTGGTTGCAGTCTGACAAAGTTAGAAAAAGAATTTGATCTTTCCACGCGCGCTTCTTTTGCAAAATTAGGCATTGAGTTAATTGAATTAGAAGATTGGAATTGCTGTGGCACTGTTCATATGGATACTTGTAGTCCAAATGCAGATATCATGCTTTCTGGTCGAAATCTTGCAATTGCTGAAGCAATGGAATTAGACACGGTTGTTGCACCATGTAGTGGTTGTTATTTGAATTTGCAATTAGCCCGAAACTCCTTTAAGAATACCCCTAAATTAAAAGATCAAATGAATGCAAATTTACAAGATGGACTTCAATTGAATAAAGACATCCGCGTAATGCATCCACTCTATACGCTTATTTATGATTATGGTCTTGAAAAAATAAAAGAACAAGTAGTGAGCCCACTAGAGGGTTGGAAAGTCGCAAGTTATTCGGGATGTATGCTCACTCGCCCCAAGGATATTTATGACAGTCCAGAAAACCCAACAGGCTTAGATGATTTAGCGATCACATTGGGAGCTGAAGTGGTTGATTTTGATATGAAAGCAAAATGCTGTGGAGGTTCACTAGCAACAAGCCACATCAAAATTGCATCTGAAATGACAGGAAATATATTGTCATCTGCGAAAAAAGCCGATGCACAAGTGGTTTCATTAGCTTGTCCAATGTGTCACACTGTCCTAGATGGCTATCAAAATATAGCTGGCAGAATTCTAAAAGAAGAGCTAGAAATTCCAGTTTTATATTTTACACAATTACTCGGATTAGCCCTTGGATTAAAACCAAAAGAATTAGGCATCGATCGTCATATGACATCTGCAAAACCATTAGTCTCCATGATTTAAAGGAAAATAGAATGAATAGAGGAAGCACGCTAAAGCATATTAATTCAAAAGAGATTATGATTGAAAGAAAAATGGTGACATATCATGATATCCTAACTTGGGATTTAGGACGATGTGTTGGTTGTCAGATATGTACCTTGACTTGTCCTAAAGATGCCCTAATTCCTGTACATGCAAAAATAGAAAATGGTCGCATGACACAAATAGGGCATGTGGATGTAGATCCTGATAAATGTGTGTTTTGTGGTATGTGTGTGCCAACTTGTCCGAACAATGCGATTTCATTAAAAATAAATGGTGAAGATAAAATCCCTGTGCAAGAATATGATACCTATCCTGAGATTATTGCATCTATTGAATTTGATCCAACAAAATTTGATTGGGATCGAAAAGATTTTGTAATTGATAATTGTCCTACAACTTCAATTGCATTTGATCAAAATGAGCAAACCCTAGTTGTTGATCAATCTACCTGTATTCATTGCCGGCAATGTGAAGTTGCCAGTCATGGTGCATTTTCAGTAAAACAAGCTTGGGAAGGGAGCGTTGCTCTTAAAAAAGAATTATGTGTTGAAGATTGTTTGGCATGTTCAGATGTGTGCCCAACAAGAGCATTATACATTGACGAAAATCAACAAATCGCTTTAGCAGATTATTATTGCATCAAATGCGGTGCTTGTATGAATATTTGTCCAGTTCAACCAATTTATCAAACAACTGAAATTTCTTTTGAATCTCAAGGAATGAATTTTATACGTCAACGAGAAGAATTACAAAATGCTTCAGAGCTTCCCATTCTAGTGGAACGTTGGCGCATCAACCACTCTCCTATTGAAAGTGCAGCTTGGTTACATGCATTAATGCGCCTTGCAGATGATAAAGCAGGGATGGTTGAAATTGATAGAAAACGAGCATTAAAACGAAAAGATTTACTAAGTGCCCTTAAAGATGCCAATCTTTTTATGATTGATGACTTATGACGAAAACTTTAAAAAGAAAAAGTTCCAAAAATGTATTGAGGTCTTATGAATAAGGGATTAATCATATCTTTTAGTGGGTTAGATGGTTCAGGGAAAACAACTCAAATGAAGCTCTTAATGGATAAATTAAGAGAATTAAATTACCCTATTAAATACAATTATGTTAGGTTTGCTTGTACAAAACGAATAAATAAAATAAAAAGTGTCTTAGAAAAAAATAATGATGAATCTTACTCTATAGCCAATGCACAAGCTGAAAATGATGATGATCTAAAAAAAGATTCAATCTTTCGCCGTTTATATCTATACATAGCTTATCTGGATTTGATTTTAGAATACCTCATTATTCGTTTTCACAAGAAACAAGGTCATGTAGTAATTTGTGATAGATATTATTGGGATTGTTATGTAATCTTTCAATATAAAGAAATATTTAAACCGATTGATAAATATATATGGTCTCACATAAAAAGAATCGCAATTGAACCTGATATTCCGCTTTATTTTAAAATTTCAGCAGAGGATGCTTATCAAAGAATTATGGATCGTGAGGATGATTTTGAAAGTCTTTCTCGTCTAAAAAAACGAATTGAATTATATGAAAAAGTTGAGCTAACTGTTAATTGGGAAATCATTGATGCGACCAAACCAATCGAAGAAATTCAAAATAGAATTTGGAATGAAGTGCAAGAAGTGATTTCAAATTAACACAAAATGGGGAGAGAAAATAATATCTATTCATTCCAAAAATCTTGGTTATAAACTAACAATGAGTAAAAACTAAATAGGCTGTGTTAATAAAGAAGAGATTTTTTGAAAATCTTCTTTCATCGTTGTCAACGAATCAGGTTGATATAAACCAACAGCAGGGTGAAAAGTGGGGAAGAGAAAACATTTTCCATAAGAACTTTTTATTTCAAAAGATTTGCCATGATCGATAAAAATGCCTGAATAGTGAATATGGCATATAGAAGTGAGATAGTCAGAAGCAATTTTTCCTAAAGTCACTAAAATAAGAGGCTGAATAATTTTAATTTGTGAAATTAAAAATGGAGAATAAACTTGAATTTCTTCTTTACTAGGAGATCGATTATCAGGAAGTTTATCTTTAATTATATTAGTTATATACACTTCTTTTCTAGTAAGACTGATTGATTCCATTAATTCATCAAAAATTTTCCCGGCCTTGCCTTGGAAGTGATGTCCTGTTTTAGCTTCATAATACCCTGGTGCTTCAGCGATAAACATCACTTTTGCATAATGGTTTCCTTCTCCCACCACAGGTAAAAAATCATTTTCAATTCGGTGTTGGTAGAGGGGAGAAGAACTCAATCCAATGATTTCATCTCTAATATTCTTTAATTGATTGTATCTTTCATCCATATTTTTTCTCCTAATACACTTAATTATATATCATTCATTCTTATTTTTTTATCCTCACCAATATTCGTTGTTTATAGACAACGTTTAAATTGCTATAATTAATTTACCCTAAAACCAATTTGATAATTTATAAAATTCTCAGGAGGAAAAATGAAACCGTTTCGATTGATGAAAACAATATTTATGCTTATTGTTTTTTTGCTTATGTTCACCTTGCTCGCACCACAACAAGTATTAGGAACGAGCAATCAACAAAGTACAGTATGTGAGGTAGCAACCTTGCATTATCACAGAATGAATGCAGATTATGATGATTGGGGATTGCATATCTGGGGGCAAAATGATGTTTCAGGAGTCACCTGGACAAGCCCATTTATGCCGACTGGCAGTGATGAATACGGACTTATTTGGGAAGTCCCCATGAAAGCAGATGCTAGTTCATTAAATTATATTGTTCATCTCGGAGATCAAAAAGATCCGGGTCCTGATCAACTAATGACTTTCGCTGAAGTTGGATGTGAGATTTGGTTACTCGAAGGAGAAGAAACACAATATACAAGTACAGATCAAGCATTAGCAGGTGCTCCCCCATCTGTTGAATATTCTCAAGCACCTGAACTTGAAGAGAATCAAACCCTTATTCATTATCGACGCCTTAAAAACGATTATACTTCTTGGGGGCTCCATGTTTGGGGGCCAACTAATCTCGAAGTTGAAGTTACATGGACGTCTCCTTTGCTTCCAACAGGACAAGATGAATACGGTTTGTATTGGGTCATAGACATGCAAGAGGATGCCCCGAATGTCAACTTCATCGTTCATAAGGGAGATGAAAAAGATCCTGGACCAGACCAAATGTTAGATTTTGCAGAAAAAGGACGTGAGATCTGGCTTATTCAAGGAAGTGGCACACAATTTACAAACCAGGAGGAAGCCATGACTGCAATAGAACTTGCATCAGTGGGTGACATCACAAAATTACGTAGTTATTGGGTCTCCAATGAATACATTGTTTGGCCTGAAGCTATCGATATGAATTTCAACTATAATTTAATTTATAGCTCAGAAGCAGCCATTCAAGTAATGCCTGAAGGAATCAATGGAATAGATGGTGCAATACAACTTGAATACGTGCAAACTGGCTTGCCAGAAGATATTCTCACCAAGTTTCCACATTTAAGTGGGCTAGAAGTTTTCCGAATTCCTTCAGATCAACTAAATCAAATTCCTGATATCCTCCGAAGCCAATATGGGATAGCTGTATATAATTCCGATGAAAAACTTACCGACTTAACCGGTTTACAAATCCCAGGCGTTTTGGATGATTTATTTGCTTATGATGGTGATTTGGGGATAAGTTGGGATGGAGACACCCCCACCTTCCGTGTCTGGGCACCAACTGCTTCAAATGTAATGATGCGGCTTTATCGAGAAGCGGATGAAAACTCACAAGGTATCCCGATCGTAATGCATTATGATGAAGAGACTGGCACTTGGGTTAAAGAAGGAAAAACAGATTGGTATGGTGATTTTTATCGTTATGAAGTAGAAGTATATATGCCTTCAGAAGGTAAAGTTGTTAAAAATGAAGTAACCGATCCCTATTCTTTGGCCTTGTCTATCAATAGTGCTTTTAGCATGATTGTAGATATTAATGATCCTGAATTATTCCCTGATGGTTGGGGAGTATTTCAAAAGCCAGCAATAGCTGCGCCAGAAGATATTGTGTTATATGAACTTCATGTCAGAGATTTTTCAATTAATGATCAAACAGTCCCAGAAAATGAAAGAGGTACTTTTGCAGCGTTCACTGAAATCGATTCAAACGGGATGCAACATTTACAAAAACTTTCAAATGCTGGGCTAACCCATGTTCATTTATTGCCAGTTTTTGATATTGCCACTATAAATGAAAACAAAGCTGAATGGGCATCTCCCTCTTTTGAAGAGTTATCCAGTTATCCATCAGATTCACCTCAACAACAAGAATTAATTAATGCCACTCGCACCGAAGATGGATTTAACTGGGGGTATGATCCTTATCATTATTCAGTGCCAGAGGGTAGTTATGCAACAGATCCAAATGGCACAACTCGTATTCTTGAATTCCGCGAAATGGTAATGAGTTTAAATAATGCCGGCTTGAGAGTGGTGATGGATGTGGTCTATAACCATACCAATGCCTCTGGCTTAAGTGACAAATCTGTCTTAGATAAGATTGTTCCAGGATATTATTACCGATTGAATGGGAATGGTGTTGTTGAAAATTCTACTTGTTGTTCAAACACTGCAAGTGAAAATTATATGATGGAAAAACTTATGATTGATTCCGTGTTGACCTGGGCTACAGCATATAAGGTAGATGGTTTCCGATTTGACTTGATGGGACATCATATGGTGGACAATATGGTAAAACTTCGCGAAACACTTGATGGATTAACAATAGAAGAAGATGGCGTTGATGGTGCATCCATCTATCTATATGGCGAAGGGTGGGATTTTGGAGAAGTTGCCAATACCGCCCGTGGAATTAATGCAACCCAAGCCAATCTTGCAGGCACTGGAATCGGCACATTCAATGACCGTATTCGCGATGCTGCTCGTGGTGGCACACCATTTGATGGTTTTCAAGAACAAGGATTTGTAAATGGATTATATACAAACCCAAATGAAGCAGATTCTCGAACATCCGACGAACAATTAGACTCGTTGCTCGCTTTCACAGACATCATTCGTTTAAGTTTAGCTGGCAATCTTGCAGATTATGTTTTTACTGCCTATGATGGAAATCAAATAAAAGGTAGTGAGGTTGTATATAATGGAAACCCAGGTGCTGGTTATACAGCAGATCCACAAGAAAATATTGTCTATGTTTCTGCCCATGATAACGAAACATTGTTTGATTTGATTCAGGCAAAAGCGCCTGTGTCAACCAGCCTTGAAGATCGTGTTCGTATGCAAAATATGGGGCTTGATCTTGTTGCTCTCAGTCAAGGAGTTCCTTTCTTCCATGCAGGTTCGGAATTGTTACGTTCAAAAGATCTAGATTCTGATAGTTACGATTCTGGCGATTGGTTTAATCGGCTAGATTTTACTTATCAAAGCAATAACTGGGGAGTAGGGTTACCCATTGCAGATAAAAATGAAAGCAAATGGGATATCATCGCCCCCTTACTAGCAGATCAGAATTTGAAACCAACCCAAGAGAATATTGAAGCAAATTTAGATCATTTCTTAATCATGCTTGAAATCCGAAAAAGCTCGCCTTTATTCAGATTACAAACCGCTGAACAAATTCACAATCTTGTGACATTCAAAAACACAGGACCTAATCAAATCCCTGGTGTAATCGTTATGAGAATTGAAGATAGCACTGAAAATATTGATCCAAATTATCAATTGATCTATGTTGTGTTTAATGGATCCAACCAAGAAGTTCAATTCAATTTGCAAGAAGAAACCCCTGGGCAACTTTACCTACACCCTGCCATGGCAAATAGTACAGATGATATTGTTAAAAATTCATCTTATGACCCTGCAACAAATACACTCAATGTACCTGCGCTGACCACAGCTGTTTTTGTTGTTGATCAAAATGGAAACTAAATAACCGATCAATTCTGTATAAAATAATTCATCCAGCAAAATTTAAACATTGACTGGAGAAACTAACGAAAAGCACTTCCCAGAAATAAATAAAAGGAAGTGCTTTTTTATTAATATCAACACGAATGTTTAGATAGATATATTATTTTCCCATTGAGTTGAAAGAATATTAGAGAAACTGTTTTTTCAAATGATATAATAACAATAATTGAATAATAGAAAAGCCCTGTTAAGTATGTTTTTGAGTATTAAGAGCCCCAAATGGAACAACCATTAACTACTAAAATATCTATTCCTCCCCTGCGCACTAGCCTTATTTCTCGTCCAACACTACTAGAGCGTTTAAATCAAAATTTGGATCGCAAACTTTTTTTGATATCAGCCCCTGCAGGGTTTGGGAAAACCACGATTGTCACCGAATGGGTACACACCTATAAAAATAAAGTTGTGTGGTTTTCGCTTGATGAAGGGGACAATGACCTAATAAATTTTTTGAAGTATATCATTTTTACAATCCAAGTTAAATTTCCTGAGATAGGCGAACAATCTCTGAAATTACTTTCTTCCTCCCAACAGATCTCTCCAAAAATAATCCTATCTTCTTTAATAAATGAGATTGCTAAGTTACCTGATCCAATATATATAGTTCTCGATGATTACCATGTGATTGAAGATTCAAAAATTGATGAAGCGCTTGCATTTTTTATAGAAAAATTACCCCCACAATTGCATTTAATGATTATTACCAGACAAGATCCTCAACTACCACTCGCCCGTTTACGTGCTCAGAACCAAATGATAGAAATCCGCACAGCAGATTTAAGATTTACATTATCTGAAATTGAGGATTTTCTAAATGTTGTCTTATCACTTAATTTATCGAAAACAGAAATTAAAACCCTTGAATCTCGAACAGAAGGCTGGATAGCTGGATTGCAGCTAGCTGGAATTTCTATCCAAGGCAGCCATGATAAAACAAACTTCATTCAATCCTTCACTGGAACTCACCAATATATTATGGGCTTTCTTATGGAAGAGGTGCTTGAACAACAAACAGAGAATGTTCAAAACTTCCTCTTAGAAACATCAATACTAGGTCGTATGAATGTGTCTCTTTGTGATGCGATTATAGACAATCCAGCTATTTCTAGCCAAGAAATGTTAACCTATCTAGACCAAGCAAACCTATTTCTGCTACCTCTTGATAATCAAAGACACTGGTACCGTTATCATCATCTATTTGCCGATTTATTACAGCAAAAATTGCAAACTAAACATAGTACTTATTCTAAAGAAAAAATTATTTCGATTCCTGACCTTCATAAAAGAGCCAGTAAATGGTTTGAAGAAAATGGCTATCTTCTTGAAGCTTTCCATCATTCAATATCAGCGAATGATTTAGATAATACTGAACGATTGTTGGAAGGGGAACAAATGCCGCTCCAATATCGTGGGTATGTAACACCTATATTTAATTGGTTGCAAACCTTGCCAGTCAAAGTGCTAACTACAAAACCATCTTTACTAATTACCTATGCATCCTCACTGACCATGCTTGGAAAATCAATAGATAAAATTGAAAACCTTCTTCAAAGAGCTGAAAATCTTTTAGATAACTCAACTGACAATCAAAAAAATAGAGATTATATCGGCCAGATAGCTGCCATTCGTGCAATGTTAGCTATTCCAATCAATCAAATTGAAGATATTATTTATCAATCAAATCGAGCATTAGAATATCTTTCTCCAGAAAACTTACCCATTAGGACTAACGCATTGTGGTCACTAGGCTTTGCTCACCAACTTAAAGGAGATAGAATTTCTGCGGAAGAAGATCTCAAACAGGTTTTATTAATCAGTGAAGCGTCAGGAAATTTAATGATTTCAATAGCTTCTCTAACAAATCTAGGGCAACTATATCTAGCAGATAAACAACTTATCCAAGCAAAAAACACATTTGAAAAAGTATTGAATCTCGCAGGTGATCCTCCTCTTCCTTTTGCTTGTGAGGCATTGCTAGGTCTTGCTCAAATTTTTTATGAATGGAACCAGTTAGAGAAAGCACAAACCTATAACAAACAAAGTTTGCAATTAGCATTGACATTGGAGAATGTTGACACACCAATTATGTGCCATATATTATTTGCACGATTAAAAATAGCACACAACGATATGCAAGCTGCCGCCGAATTTATTAAAAATGCACAACAATTTGCGATTCAAAATAAAATTTCTCACCGTATCCAAGACATCGCAAAGGTCAAAGCCCTATTATTCCTAAAACAAAACAATATAACACAAGCATTAAAACTAGCACAACAACATTCATTACCTTTGATTATGGCTAGAATACATATTTACCAAAAAGATGGGGCGAGTGCATTAAATATTTTGAATCCATTATTTGATGATTTTAAAGCAAAAAATTGGATGCAAGAATTATTTGAGGTTTTGCTTCTTCAATCGTTTTCATATTATATACTTCAAGACGATTCAAAAGCCGCAAATACTATTGAAAAGGCTTTGAATATGGCAGCTCCTAGTAAGTTGCTGCGTTCGTTTATAGATGAAGGATCACCTTTTATAGAATTGTTGAAATCAATATCAACAACAATCGACATGAATGATTATCTAAAAGAGATTCTTATCACAATTCATGAAGTAGAAAATAAAAATGAAAGCGTTGTTGAGAATAATAAAAAACACAATTCTATACTTAGTCCAAGAGAACTTGAAGTGCTGCAGTTGATCGCACAAGGTAATTCTAATATTGAAATAGGCGAAAGTCTTTTTCTTGCATTGAATACAATTAAAGGAATCAACCGAAAACTTTTCCAGAAACTGAATGCAAAAAATCGTACAGAAGCTGTCTTAAATGCCAGAAAATTAGAGTTACTCTAATTTATTTCCCAATAATTCTCCAAAAATAATAATCACACACCAAAGTTAACACTTAAGTGTCTATCGGTTAATACTACAAATCAGGTAAACTTAGTGCGTAATAAACAAACAACAGCAACTAAAGCAAAACAATTAAAAAGGTTTAAAAAATGAAAACTTATCACATCAGGATCAATGGACAGTTAGATGAACAATGGAGTGATTGGTTTGATGGAGTAGTGGTGGTTCCACAAGAAAATGGAGAGACGTTGATTATTTTCTCCAATACAGACCAAGCAGCTTTGCATGGATTGTTAAAAAGAATTTATAACTTAGGAATCCCACTTCTTTCATTACATCAAATGGATCTTGATCCAACCCAAAGATCTGTAAATGATAAAGAGTGATAGTTTATAGGAAGGAGTTTGGAGGAAACAATTTATTCATTTATTTGAAGTCAGAATATATCAATATTCTTTAACAAGTATAAAAATAATTATAAATAAAGGAGATTTATAATGAAATCTATTCAAAAAACTGCAAGATTTGCAGGATTGTTATATCTAATTATTACTGTGGCAGCGATCATTGCCCATATGTATATGCCATCCAACATTATCGTAGCAGGTGATGCAGCTGCTACTGCCGAGAACATCAGATCATCTCAAGCACTGTTCCAAATTGGCGGTGTGGGAAGTGAATTAATTATTTTACTTAGTGAAGTTATTCTTTCAATTGTGTTATATGTGATTTTCAAACCAGTAAATAAAACCTTATCATTGTTAGCAGCTGCATCAAGACTCACAATGACAACTATTCATGGAATGAATTTAATTAATTACTTCTTTGTCATGATATTAGTTGGCGGGACAGGTTATTTATCCGTCTTTTCTGTGGAACAAACCCAAGCCTTAGCAATGTTATTCTTGGACGCTCATGGATTTGGTTTCACAATCGGCATCGCTTTCCTCACCATTCACGTATTCATTTTGGGATATTTGATTGTCAAGTCTGAATATTTTCCAAAAGTATTGGGATACCTCTTCATGGCAGCCGGTGTTGGATATTTGATTGACAGTTTTGCCCATCTTTTATCCTCAACCTATCAAACAACCCCAGCAATTATTGCTGCTGTAATTACGATTTCTGAAATTGCCTTCCCACTTTGGTTATTGATCAAAGGTGTAAACAAAGAAGGTTGGGAAAAACAATCTAAAAAAATTGAATAAAAAAGTGTAGAAAAATAAAATATCTACTAAAATATACCTAGCCGTCTTTTAGACGGCTAGGAGAGGATAAATCAATGGAAAAAAAAGAAAAAATAATTCGAATACTTAGAATCATTATGCCAATTGTGGCAATTACTATTTTAATTGTAATAGCTCCTTTAGACTTGGTTCCAGCGTTAATCGCACCTTTACATGATACAGTGCAAGAAGAAGTAGATCAATCGATCGATCAAGGGCTAGATGGAATAATTGTTTATGTAGATCAAGCGGGGAAATCACCTGAGTTTTATGCGGCTGGCTTAAAGAATAAAATAAATCATCAACCCGCAGATCCAAATGCATTATTTAAGATAGGCAGTATCAGCAAATTATATATCGCAGTCGCAACTACTAAACTAATAAATAATGGAGATTTATCATTAGAGAGCACAATATCCGAACTGCTTCCGGAACTTGATGGAAGAATCGAATATGCAGATGAGATAACATTGAGAATGTTGTTACAGCATCGCAGTGGTATTCCGAATTTTACAGATTCAGAAGAGTGGGATTGGTTTAAATCACAAACAAATCAACAAAAAATTCTAAATATGATCCTAGATAAACCCGCAGATTTTAAACCGGATACACGGACAAGATATTCCAATACCAATTATCTCTTAATCGGATGGATTTTGGATAATACCTTAGGGTATAGCCATCATCAATATATAAAAGAAGAAATAATAGAACCATTAGGACTAACCAATACATATAGCTTACTAAGCGAAGTGGATTACAACAAAGTTGTTAGTGGATATTGGTATGGATATCAAGATGACCTTAAAAGGATAGACCATGTAATTCCTGGCGGATCTATGATTGCAAGTGCACAAGATGTCGCTATCTTTTTAAGAGCATTAAATGATGGCTCTTTATTAAATGCTCAAGAGCAAGAAATTTATAGTTCTGTGTATGAATATGAACATACAGGATGGGTTCCTGGATACTACAGTATTGCCCGTTATTACCAAGATATTGACACAGTGGTCATTCAATTTGTAAACACTACAGGTGGCGACACTTGGGGACTAGCAGAAGTAACCGGTGGAAAAACAACAGCTATATCGAATATTGTATATAACCGTATTGTAAGAATATTACATAAATGAAAATAGAAAGAGCATTTCTCAAAAGAAAATAAATAGTATATCAATAAATAATAGTTTGATTTTTTCCTGCAGATTTTGATTGATATAATGCTTGATCAGCACGTTGTATGAAACTGTCGAGAGTATCGTTTGCTAAAAGTTCAGTAATGCCTAAACTAATCGTTATCTTAATCGCATTAAGATGTTCTTCGTTTAAGGTTAATTGGCTTAAATCGTTGCGAATACGCTCTGCAGTTTCATAGGCTTGCTCTATACTTGTTTCAACTAACAGAATCACAAATTCATCACCACCATATCGGAAAACAAAATCATTTTTTCGGATAATTTTTTGGATAGAGAAAACAATCTCTTTCAAAACCCTATCTCCACCTAAATGACCATAAGTATCGTTTATATTTTTAAAATTATCAACATCGATTAGAATAATAGATAAAGCTCGCTGATAACGAGTAGATCGTTCTATTTCTTGTTCGCCCTGTATAATTAAAGCCCGTCGATTTAATGCATTTGTCAAAGTATCTGTGAGTGCAATTTTTTCTGTAATCTTGAGCAACTTTGTTTTTTCAGTGATGTCATGTAAGGTAATAATTTCTCCAACTACTTTATTGCGGTTTTGCTGGATAGGGGATCGTTGAATTTCATAATTGAATTCCAAATCATCTTGATAAATTGAAATTTCTTTCTTTTTTAGATCGGATTGAATAATCGGTTCTAAATCTGGAAAAATTTTACAAGCTTCTTTTCCGATATTTTGGTCATTTGAAATTCCTGTTATTTTTTCGATGGCTGGGTTTAAATAAGTGATCCGTGAAGATGAATCTATCACCACAACACCAATATCCATCGCATTGATTGCAATTTCAAATGCAAGTGGTCGGATATCCAGAAAATAGTTGTTTTCAATACTAAAATTTAATAAAAGACCTGAAAGTGAAAAGAAAATACAAGTGAAATTAAAATATGGGATAGGAGTTACATCTATTACATATAGCAAATCAACCATTAATGGAATTGCAACGCTTAAAATCAAGATTAAACTTTGCCGACGATAGATTGTAGGTGCTTTTAAATAAAATTTTATGAGAATAAATAACGCTGTGCAAAACATAATATATCCATAAGGGGCGTGAATTGCATAAAAGTAAAAACCATAATCATTATGAAGAATCGGGAATGGAACATCAGAAGTTAATAATGAAGGAGTACCTCGGAAAAGATGATGGTATGGGTTAGTCCATATCATCACAATAGTTAAAATCGGTATGATAGCGATCCAAGCGATTGATTTTAATGATTGAAACGTTTTTCCAGTCGTTAATAGTGATAACGCTAACCAAGTTAATGGTAAAAAAACAATCCCAAAAAATTGAATATTTGCCCAAAAAATCTTGCCTTTTAAAGAAATGCTAATTATTTCCGCAACAAAACCAACATTCCAAATTAACGCACAAAACATGAAGACAGCAAAAACAATTCCAATTGATGATTTTGATTTACGTAGCGCTGTGATAATCAGGAATAAAGTCAGTATTCCAGAAAAGATAAGTAAAGAAACAACTAGATTATACATTAAAATATCATAACATTAATTATTCACGAAAAACCTTACAAAAAATTATCTGTTTAACTTGATTATTTTCAATAAAGAATACAAGTAACTTTTTTTTATATTAATTTAAGTGATAAGTATCATTATTACTGGTGAGAGAGATAAAACAATGCAGTATGATATAAGAATATGCCTTAATTTATACTCTTGGTGATAATTTGTTTTATCATTGGTACCGTTTATTTGAGTTAAAAATTTCTATAAAATATGTTTTTTTAGAATCAAAAATATCTATATAGACCAGGTAAACAACTTACCATATAACTTCGAATCAGTAGGTTGGGGGTTCGAGTCCCTCAGGGTGCGCACAAAAAGTGGCTGAAATAGGCCACTTTTTAGCTTTAAAGTGAAGTCTTTTCATTGTTTTGCTATATTTTTTCTTTTTTTTCTAAATTTGTTTTGAAGTGGTTTAGCCGAGGGAATTTTTTTTTATATTGAAAATTGAGGTAAGATAGTAAGCATTAGAGATGCAACTTCTTCTGTTTATTGAACGAAAATAACAATAGAGCTAATAATGAAAATGCTGCGGAAATCTGGAACAATGAGCCAGCCCCCACAATATCGTAAAGGACACCGCTAACCAGAGATCCTAACATTCTAGAGATACTCAGCATAGAATATAATATCCCTTGGGCTGAAGATTTGATTTCATTTGAAGAAAGTTGATCTACATAAGCAATTATAGCAATCCAATATAATCCAAAGGTAAGGCTGTGAAGTAAACACACCGGGATCACCCAATTTGCAGAAGGCATCACGCCATAGATAAGCAAACGAAGGGTTGTTGCACCAAAGGCAACCATCAATAACTGCCACGGAGAATATCGTTTTAGTATCTTCATCCCCCAATACATAACGGGAAGCTCTGTGACTGTTGCGAGCGCAGAAGCCGTACCCACAAGCCCCTCACTCCCGCCTAGGTCTTTGATATATATTCCGAGAAATCCATTTATTGCAGAACCACCCAATCCCATAAGCATCAGCGAGATGGAGAAAATTAACCATTTCTTTGTGAAAATGAGGTTGCGCAGACCACCACGGATGGCGGGTTTATACGCTACTTTCTGATTAGGCAACCAGAATAATGTGACCAGTACACCGCTAGTCGTTAGTACGTAAAACAAAAAGAACCATTGAGCCCCTATTTGTTGAAGGATAAATCCTACTCCCCATACTGCTACAATGAATCCTACCGATCCCCATACGCGTTCCCGGCCAAAACCCTCTCGATTCTTTCCCAGTGAGCGCAAGGTTGTACTGTCGATAATAGTCAATATAGAACTATCAAAAAATGCATATATAGCCGTAAATATCACGAGCCAGAAGAATCCACCTGCCAAGCCAATCCCGCTGATGGCAACTCCTAAACTAAGACAAGATATAATCAACAGATTTCGCACCCTACCATATCGGTCGTTGAGAATCCCCCACATTGGTGCTGCTATAAAACTGATTAGCGGTATTACCGAAGATAACATTCCAATATGCAGACCAGAAAGACCAATGTCGCGGTAGTAAACATTTAGGAATGTTGTAATAATGCCAAATCCGGCAAAGTAAAAAAAATAGATCGTACGTAGCACTTTTACATTTGTTCGGGATGTAGAAACAAGTTTAGAAGAATCATCTATCTCATTAGTAGTATTAGACACAGTTTTTTCCAAGATGATATGCTTAGCATTTTAGTTCGCTAATTTGATAATAGATATTATTTAATAAAAAATTATAACAAATTCATTATAACATTTTATAAATGCTAAATCAATATTCCCAAATCTAACTGTGCTCAGTAGTTGGTTAGTGTATGAAGTCAGACCCTAATGGACAAAATGGAAGAAAAAAGAATGGAGTGGTAAGTAACCCCTAAAATTATTCAAAGTATATGTGGAAAATTATGTGACCTGGCCCCCTTCTTTGTACCACTTCCTATGTTATTTCAACCTGAGAAAAGCGGCATTATCAATCCCTGCCGACCAGTGATAACTTGATTTATCACAGGTATACAATAGTTCCCTGATTTCTTCTAATAAATGATCAAAATAATCTTTATTTAAAAAGGAACCGTTTTTCATTCTTTTTTGACTTGGATTCAAGTCTCAAGTGCAACAGACTGATGCTGAAAGAATACTTCATGGGGAGTGCGATAGTCAAGTCTTTTGCGAGGTCGATGGTTTAGTCGATGCATGATGAAACTAATTTCATCATCAGTGACATTATCCAAGCGCCTATGTTTAGGTAAATATTGTCTGATCAATCCATTTGTATTTTCGTTAGTACCTCGTTCCCATGAAGCATAAGGATGAGCTAAATAAACATCAATTTTTGCTTTTTCTTTTATATCTTCATGCTTTGCAAATTCTTTCCCATTATCTACTGTGAGTGTTTCCACATGCGGCACAGAATTGAGTAAAACAACTGCCATGTCTGACGCTAGTTGGGCTTCTCTTTTATTGAGCTACCCCATTAGGGTATAGCTAGATTTCCGATCTACTAGGGTTAAGATTGCTCCCTTATGCTTGTTTCCAACGATTGTGTCACCATCCCAGTCACCGAGCCGTTCCCGCTTCTCTACTTCCTCTGGTCGCTTCTCTATACTGACTGCATTAGGTATTTTTCCTCTTCGATCATAGCTTCCTGTGCGTTTTCGATACTTTTTTTGACATCTTAAGCGCATATGTAAGGTACCACCATTTCGTTTATCTGCATAAATATACTGATAAATCCTTTCATGGCTAATCTTGATCTTCTTTTTTTTCAGATCATTTGATATTTGCTCTGGGCTCATATCAAATACTAATCTCTTGTTGACTTCTTCCCATTCTTCCGCTTTGATTCTGTTGATATTTCTTTTATCCTCCCAACTGCCATTTCTTGTGCTTGTTTGGGTCGATATCCTTTTTTGCCTTTGTTTCGTTTTATTTCCCGATTTATTGTTGATCGATGCACTCCTAAGAATTTTGCTATTTTTGCTTCTGTTATTCCTATTTTCAATAATGTATATATCTGGTATCTTTGTTCTTGAGCGAGTTGTTTGTAGGTCAATTTTTTCTCCTTTGACTTTGTGGGTTATGGAGAATTAACATACATCTTTTCGCTTTTTGCTTTCCTATTTTTATTGTACTTGAAACTTGAATTTAAGAATCATTATTTTAGGTTTTTAAAACATAAAGAGTAATGAAAAAAACCTAAATGAGTTGTTATAATTTAATCATAAAAACTTAATCATTTATTGTGTAATCGAAGCCAAGAAACAATTTGACCAATTTTTAATTCAGATTTCGCGATAGCTAAGCCTAAATCAACAATATCTTGATTTGAAGCCTTAAGAACAGTGTCATTTATCTCTAAAAAAAGTACCATAACAGCAATTCCTGTTCTTTTATTACCATCAATAAATGGGTGATTATTAATTAAAGATTCAGCTAATGCTGCAGCTTTTTCAATATCTGTTGGATATAACTCTTCATTATCAAAAGTAGATCTAGGTCTGCCTAATGCTGATTGCAATAACTTAAGATCCCGAATTCCGTGAGAGCCACCAGTTTGATCAATTATTCGTGTATGTATAAAAAGTACTTGTTGAATTGTTAGAAAATTTGTCATTTAGCAAGTTCTTCTAAAGC
This sequence comes from Anaerolineales bacterium, assembly GCA_963662985.1. Classification (GTDB taxonomy): domain Bacteria; phylum Chloroflexota; class Anaerolineae; order Anaerolineales; family UBA11579. The sequence goes on from OY760066.1 coordinate 559,767, forward strand.
AGGACGATACTTATCGATAAATCTATCGATTTGATCACTGAACTCTGGTGTGATACCATGTTGAGATAAATTATGATTTACTGGAGTTAGAATTAATTTTTTTTCTTTTTCATTTACTTCAATATTTACATCTGAGCCTTCAGAAATGTTTAAAGTTGATAGAAATTCTTTGGGCAATGACACAACAACACTATTTCCAGTTTTAAATATCTTTCTTAACATATCAGATCCTTTGTAATTACACTGTAATTACATTGTATCACGATAATTGAGCAATGATTATTAACATCAATTAAATAGGAGATTGCTTGATCATGATAAGCGAGATAATGGTATGGCAACAGTTATCTAGATAATTATTTAAAGGGTATTTATTCTAAATTTCACAGGAGTCAGATAAGCCAATGAAGAATGAATCCTGTGATTGTTGAACCAATTTACATAATCAGCCAATTCAATTTGAAGGTGATACAAATTGGTAAAAGTTCGGTTTTTGACAAATTCTGTTTTGATGCTCTTAAAAGTCGCTTCAGCCACTGCGTTATCATAGGGACATCCTTTATGGCTTAGAGAGCGTTTGATATCGAATGCCGCCAAGGTTTGATCAATGGTTTGATTCTTAAATTCATTCCCTCGGTCAGTATGAAATATTTGAATATCTTGTAAGTTGCCTTTCACAGATCCAAACGCCTGTTTAACAAGATCAGCTGTTTTATTGCGTCCAGCGCTATAACCGATGATTTCTCTGTTAAAAAGGTCGACAAGCACACAGATGTAGTTCCAGCTCATCCCAACTCTGACATAGGTTAAGTCGCTAACAACAACTTTTCTAAAAGGTTGCATGCTAAATTGACGATCCACTACATTGTCAAATTTTGACTCGTTACAAGTATCTTTTTGTGGACGGAACTTAGCAGTGGTATAACTTGAAACTAAACCTTCCTTTTTCATGATTCTACCTATGCGGCGACGTGAAGCGATGATATTTTTTTCTGCCAACTTTGATTTAATTTTTCGTGTTCCATAATTATTTCGGCTACTTTTGAATAAATCAACGATGTTTACCACCAGTCCAGTCTCCTCTGGTTTTGCTTTGGTTTTGTAATAGTAACTACTTCTTGAAATTTTTAGGACTTTACACATTGCTGACACACAGTATTTGTGGGCATTTGCTTTGATTACAATTACTTTCGTCCTAAGATCAGCGCTGCTTGTTTTAAAATATCATTCTCCATCTTGAGCTGTCGGTTTTCTTTACGAAGCTTAAGCAGTTCAACCTCTTCAGCAGAGCGGTTATCTTTCTCTCTAAATAAGCCGCTATGATTGGATTGAGCGATCCATTTATCAAGCAGAGAGCTTGCTATATCGTATTCTCGAATAATATCGCATTTTCTTTTACCTCCTCGATAGAGGTCTACAATTTGTTGTTTCAATTCAACTGAAAATGAACGACGTGGTCTTCTTCCTTTGTTCTCAGACATGGGGCATTTATCCTTTCATGGTTAATTCTAACCGATATGCCCTTATAATTTCTGTCTAGTTTAGTGTTGCCGGTCCAGCTTTTTGCTTTCCTATCTTTGTTGCACTTGATACTTGAATCTAAGTTATTTTACAATGACATTAGTATGATTTTATTGACTGATTATTTTTAATAAGTTGCATTAGAAATTGGGGATTGAGAAATGTATTTAAATGGGCGGAAATTTATAGTCTGGTAATTTTTGGCACTTACAAATAATCTATTAACTTAGTTTAAATACAAAAATTAATTTATGATTTATTTTTCAAGTTCAATAAACAGAAAAAAATTTAAATATTTCAATGTAATGTTAATTCTAAAAAATGAAGCAGATTGTAGAAAATACAAGTAAAAATTATTAAAATAATATATTACATAAGGACAATATATGAATAAAAATAAAATAAAAACTATACTATTAACTGGTGGTAACTCTGGTATAGGTTTAGCCGCTGCTGGTCAACTAGCACAGCAAGGTCACAAGGTTATTATCACTACACGAGATGAACACAAAGCTCAATATGCGGTTGATACAATCGCTGACCGATATAATGCATCTGTAGAAACTCTAATTCTTGATTTGGCTGATTTTGATTCAATTAAACACTTTGCGAATGAATATAAAAACCGTTATAACCGCTTGGATGTACTGATTCACAATGCAGGATTAAGTCTGTCAAAACGTCAGGAAACACCTCAGGGTTTTGAATATGTATTAGGCGTAAATCATGTGGGACCTTTTTTATTAACTGATCTACTACTGGATATGCTAAAAGCTAGTGCTCCAGCACGTATTGTTTGTCTAAGCTCGGCCGGTCATATGGGGGCTCGAAAAGGTATTACCTGGGATGATTTGCAGCGTACCAAAAAATATGGTTCCGCCCCTTACTGTGAAGTAAAACTTGGCACTATTTACTGGGTAAAACAAATGGCAAAAAAATATAAGGAATATGGTATTACCGCTTATGCTGTTAATCCAAGGCTAGTTAGCACAAAATTTGCAATGGATGGTGATACATCAGGGATTCAAAAATTGTTTTTCACTCTAGGAAAATTTTGGATGTTGAAGCCAGATGAAGGTGCTAAAACGACAGTCTGGTGCGCTACTGAACCTGGTATTGAAAATCTAAGTGGAAATTACTTTGAGGATTGCGCTACAAAAAACCCTTCAAAATTTGCTGAAGATACAGCAGCATCAGAGCGTTGGTGGAACTTAAGCGAACAATGGATTAAAGATGAACATCCGTAATTCAATTAATTCGAATTTATGACCACAATATGAAAAATAGATTTTTTTTAAAAGCAATACAAAAGAAACTAAAAAGAGAATATATTGAGTTCTTTTTTATTTTTTTTAGTGTTTTTTTATTGAAAAGAATATTCCTTTATAAATTATTGTATCAAGTGTAACAGTCTGAATATTAAAAAACTTCATGAGAAGTTCAATAGTCAGATTTTTTACGAGATTGATAGTTAAACGTTGCATGATAAATAAATTTCATCATCTGGAATTATTGAATAGAGAATTTACAATTGTATAACTTAGATATTTTTTTAATAAGGAGCAAAATATGGTTGTTTTTAACCATGAACAAAAAAATGTGTTGGATCAAATGCTACTCAATCATCCGCTAGTTAAGACTGGAAAAATGTTCGGATATCCAGCTTACTATGTCAATAAGAAACTATGCATTTGTTTGTATGAAGATGGTGTGGGATTGAAACTGCCAGAATCATCAGTACAAAAAATACTAGCTGAGGATTCGTATGTTACTCACTTTCACCCCCTTGGAAAGCCTAAAATGAGAGAATGGATTCAGATAAATTTGCCAAGTGCAGAAGCTTATTGGTCATATAAAAATGTATTTGAAGAATCAATCAATTATGTATATTCACTTTATTCAAATGAATAAGTTGTAAATTTCAAACATTCTCAATTTATAGTTTTCCTACATAAGAATGAAACATATTTAAATATTAAAACATGATAAAGATTAAATTATTTCCAAGAATCATTCTATGAACCTATTATGTGGAAGATTTGAGTTAATAATATTTACTTAAATACCCAACTTTTCTTGTTCACGTTTTTTAGGAGTTTTACAATGATAAAAAAACAATCTATAGAAAAAAGAAACCCTTTTTTCGTTATCATTCTCTCAATATTATTTCTAATAATAATTGTTCCTCTTTTAATTCCTCCAATACCCATCTCAAACTCAATTAGTGTGGATGAACTGGTAGATAATGATAGTCAATTTATTGAATTGAATGGCTATAGGTTACACTATAAAGAATATGGGGATGGAGATACTGTACTTCTATTAATTCACGGGTTAGGACCTGGTTTGTTTACCTGGAAATCAATAATGCAGCCTCTTGCTGAAGAGTATCGAGTGATTGCTATCGACCGCCCTGGATTTGGGATAAGTGAACGTCCTTTGAATGGTGAACTTGTTTCTTATAATCCTTATAGCACTCATGCTCAAGCACAACTAATTATCGACTTTCTTGATGCCTTAGATATCCAACAGGTGCACATTGTTGGAAATAGTGCTGGTGGTACTCTAGCAGTTTATACTAGCTTGCAATATCCCGAACGTTTTTCTTCACTCATTCTTGTAGATGCCGCCATCTTTGGTGGAGGCGGAGCACCTAATTTCATACTACCACTACTCCGTACGCCCCAATTACGAAATATTGGACCTCTGCTATCCCGCCTTTTTTTTAGGGATCCACTTAATTTCTTAAAAAGTGCTTGGTATAATGATGTTAATATTTCTCCCGAAATTATTAATGGCTATGTTCAAGCATATAAAATCGAGGATTGGGACAAAGCTTTCTGGGAAATCTCCATTGCCGGAAAGAAGATGAGTTTAGTAGAGAGATTGCCAAATATTTATCAACCCGTACTGGTTATAAGTGGAGATTCTGATAATTTGGTTCCACTTGAAGATAGTAAAAATTTAGCAGTTGTAATACCAAATGCGCAAATTTCAGTACTTAAAGATTGCGGACATTTGCCACAGGAAGAGTGTCCTATTGAATTGATTTCTGCAATAGAAAAATTCATAGAGCAATTAAGGCCTTAAAATATATATTTTAACCAATGATAATGAGAATTATCGAAGCTGGGTGCATATTGACCTGTGAAAAAGAGTCTTATCAAAGGAGCAAGGTTCTTAACTTGATACCGATTATTATCAATTTGTGTGGTGAAAAACATATCTGTTTATAAATTCCGCTTTAATTAATGATAAAAAACGAAGCCATTCAACAACTTTTCCAAGTAGCAGATGTGTTAGATTGACTAAAAGGGATGAGTGTATAGAGAATGCTCTTTCTTTTTTCGTCCACAATACCTTAAAATCAACATATGACTAAATGCAAACTAAAATAGATAATAATCATTTTTTCAGTTAAAACCTATTCGTTCAACGAACGTTCAATTCGGTCAGACTGTATTCATTAAATGGTTCGTTGCTTAAAAAAGACAGCATCTACCCATCTACTTGAAATTCTCAGATGTACGATGCCGGACAGTTGTGTGCGGATGAACTCCTGGCGTGTGAAGCCGTGCATCAGTTTTGTGGCAAGATTAGCTTAAACCACGAGTCCGGTTTCCAAATCGTTGATGATTAAACCATCTGTGACAGGATAGAAATTGCTTCGATACTGCGATTCTCTTTCTTTCAGGTCAAAGGATATTTTTGCATTCGTTTCTCTATTTTATTGTACTGCTATCCTCAAATCCCATCAAAACTTGAATATCGTGCGCCTGTCCGTCATCTACTAGCGGAATCAGGCTACCGGACAGATGTTTACCATCCAGTATCATTTTCTGGATACCGCGATTAACACCTTTCGGGTTCTCCACACAGATCTTGTAGTAAGTGCTTCTAAAACGGTAACCTACTTTAAATCCATGCCAACCTTTGGGGATACAGGGGTTGACTTTGAGAGCATTACCCTCAAGTGAGATGCCCAAAATAGCCTCAATGCCCAGTCTATACATCCAACCACAAGAGCCAGTGTACCACGTCCAGCCACCCATTCCGATATGTGAGGGTTGGCTGTAAATATCGGCAGCTATGACATAAGGTTCCACTTTGTAGCGCGCTACCTTCTCGGGGGTACTGGCGTGGTTGATGGGGTTTAACATTTGGAATAATTTCAAGGCTTGCTCACCCTGTCCGAGTTTGGTAAATGCCCAGGCAGTCCAGATAGCGGCATGGCTGTACTGTCCGCCGTTTTCGCGTACACCTGGCAAATAACCTTTGATATAACCCGAATCACGCTCCGATTTATCGAAAGGCGGGGTAAAGAGCAAAATCATCTGCTCATCAGGGTTGACCAGCAACCGATTTACAGAGTCTATGGCCTGTTTGGCGCGCGCCGGGTCTGCCGCGCCTGATAAAATTGCCCAGGATTGGGCAATAGAATCGATCTGGCATTCGTTATTTTTATGGGATCCCAGTCGCGAGCCGTCGTCATAAAAGGCGCGCAGATACCATTCGCCATCCCAAGCGTGGGCTTCGAGGGCTTGGGATAATTTTGTAGCCTTTTGTAGGTATGGGGTCGGGTCTTCCTTCATAATTTCAACCATCTGTGCAAAACGTTTGAGCGTAGCGTTCAGAAACCAGCCCAGCCAGATACTTTCGCCGCGCCCTTCCACACCCACGCGATTCATGCCATCATTCCAATCGCCAGCACCCATAAGTGGCAGACCATGTGCGCCGGTTGTCGCGCCTTTTTCTAGCGCGCGGCGACAATGTTCATAGAGTGTATAAGCCACGCCCATCACTTCGAATTGGCTGTAACGGTCTTCTTCCTCAGGCTTGAGCAATTCGCCTAGCAGGAAGGGGATTTTTTCAATCAAAACGGATTCATCGCCTGTGGCGGTGACGTACTCAGCGGTGACATAAGGCAGCCAGAGCAGATCGTCTGAAATGCGCGTGCGCACACCACGACCCGCCGGTGGATTCCACCAGTGGAGTACATCCCCAGCTTCGAATTGGTGCCGAGCTGCGGTCAATATCTGGGCGCGCACGAGGTCAGGGCGAGTATGCAGCAGTGCCATTACATCCTGAAGTTGGTCACGGAATCCGAAGGCTCCACTGGATTGATACAGCGCGGTACGCCCCCACAGGCGGCAAGAAAGTGTCTGGTAGAGAAGCCAGTGGTTAAGCATCAAATCCATGCCGGGTTCGGGTGTTTCAACGGTTATATTGCCCAAAATTTTATCCCATTTCTGCTGGATGGATTGCCAGATTGTTTCAATCTGACCCTCAGCTTGCCCCCACTCAATGAGCGCTAAACTCTCTTTTCGATTTTCTCCTTCACCGACAAGGAAAAAAACTTCCTCAGTAGCGCCGGGTTGCAGGTCAACGTGCAATTGGATGACGGCGCATGGATCGACACCGGCAATAACTTTGCTTTTCAAGCCAATCCGACCCAGCGCCGCTGGAGTACGCAAACTACCTTTGCGCCCCAAAAATTCTGTTCGGTCAGTCGTTATGCCGTGCGGTGTTTTGCTGGCAGCCAGGAAAGCTACTCGCTCGCCAAACTCACTGTTATATCGATTTTTGGCAAGCAGAGCATGTCTTTCGGGGTCGAACTCTGGCATGATATAGGCTTGATGCGTATCGCGCGTTGTGCCAAGTACCCATTCAGCATAGTAGGTAATGGTGATACGGCGCGGGCGTTTCCACAAATTTTTCAAATTTAAACGCGCAATCTTGACTGGTGCATCCGGTGCGGCGAAGAGACACAGGTTTTGGTTCAAGCCGTGACTTTGGCTTTCGAAAATCGAATAGCCTGCTCCGTGCCGGATGATATGTGTTGTATTTGCTCCGGCTGGCATGAGCGTTGGCGACCAGACCAGCCCGGTTTCCTCGTCGCGTAGGTAAATAACTTCGCCCGGCATATCAGTGACGGGGTCGTTGCGCCAGGGGGTCAGGCGGTTCTCGCCACTATTGCCAGCCCAACTGGGCCCGGACCCCACTTCGGAGACAAGAAAACCAAATTGTGGGTTGGCGATGACGTTGATCCACGGGTGTGGAGTGTGCTGTCCTGGCAGGAGATGGATGACATATTCCCGTCCATCGGGGCTGAATCCGCCAAGTGTGTTGTCTAGCAGTAAATTGTTCGGGGACTGGAGATGTTCGGTTGCTTCGTTAGCAAGTGCGGGGGAGAGTGATGGGATGAATTCTGGCAGGTGGGTGGTCTGGCTGGTCAAACGGCGGGCGTGTTCAGCAAGCGTGCCGCTTTTTTCATCCAAAATCACACCCGCTACGGTTTTGAGAAGAATTTTATCAGCAGGTTGAAGCTGATCGGAACGCAACACGAAAATACCGTCGCGCTGGTTTAGGGAGTTTTCTGCACCTACGCGTATAATATGGCGTTGGATAGTGTTGTTCAGGTCGAGTGCATAACCAGTATCTTCTTCATTCAGGATAACTAGATTGACCGTGATGTGATGGCTGCGCCAGTAATTAAAGGCTTGCAGGGCTTCCACTAACAGGGAAGATTCGCCATCGTAGACGCGTAGCAATAGAATAGGATGGTCGCCAGAGATGCCGAAAGCCCACAAGCCGGATTGTCCATGCTCATTTTGTGCGAGGATATGTGGCGCAGCGCGCAATCTGCCGGATGGATAGAGTAAGGCAGATAAAACGCGCTGAATTTCCTCGACGGCAGTCGCATCCAAACCTTGCTCGAGCAGTTCTTTTTCGCTTTGGGTGCGGGCATTGTTAAAGGCTTGATAGATGGCTTGCCCGGATTGGTAATGAGACAACTTTTCCAAGGCTTCAGCTCGGGAGCCAGCCGCCAGAGTCAGAAATGAGACACGGGTTTTAGCATGGGGTTTCAGGTCAATTTCCTGTGCCAGTGACAGAATCGGGTCAAGTGTGCCGCCGACGGTTCCGGAAAGGTGGTGGTTAGGGTTTTCTAATGCGGACGGGGAGTGCATGTTCTGTGACCTACCCAAAAATTGGGCCCTATCCGTCTCATATTCCCCAGTGACTTTGCGCCCAGATTCAATAATCATGGCATGGATCATTACAACCGGCTTTTCATTCGCAGAGCGTGGGCGGCGTTGGAACAAGAGCGCATTCTCCCTGGGAAGATATTCACTCTCTATAAACAGCTTATTGAATGCCGGATGGCGTCGATCGGCAGCCTGCGCCGCCAAGACTACTTCGCCATAACTGGTCAATTTTAATTTTCGAATGCGGTTGGTGTTGTTCAGGATGTTCACACGGCGGATTTCAACACCATCTACGCTGACGGTAATCCCGGTGCGCAGGGTTATGCCATTATCGGAACGCTGGAATTCAACTTTGTGTGGATAAAACCAAACTTCCTGATCCCGTTGTGGAATCTTATTCTCCAAATACTCCGATTTACAAACAATAGGTTGAGAGGTAGCAGACCAGAGTGCGCCACACTCGCGGTCTTGCACATAAATCCATGTGCCCCATTGGTCGAGGGTACTGTCGGCATGCCAGCGAGTAAGCGCAAACTCGCGCCATTGGCTGAATCCGCTGCCAGCGTTAGTAATCATCAAGCTGGCGTCGCCCTGTGAAAGCAAATGCACTTGCGGGATTGGGCTATCTATCGGCACACGCCAGGGTGCGTTGTTGACCGAGCGCATGACTTCACCTAACTCCGATTGTTCATCGGTGTGAGGGAATTCAAGCGGCGGGTTTTGCGGAATCTTTTCCTGAAGCAAAAGTTCCACACTTTGAATGTGTTCATCGGCGTGGAATCGCTCTACCATGACATCATCCAACAGGAAGTTAGCAGTCGCCAGTAGGATCATGCCCTGATGATGTGCCATGTAGGATTGCACGATGGCATGAGACTGACCATCTGGCAAGCGTGCTTTTGTATAGTCGAGCGCCTCATAAAAGCCAAAACGCCCAAACATGTTTAGCTTTTCCAGACTTACCATGTTTTCCAGCACTGCCTGGGGTTGCAATGACAGCCCCATCAAAGAGGCGTAAGGCGCAATTACCAGATCATCAGAAAGGTCGCGTTTGAAGCCCAGAGAAGGTACACCAAAGGCGCGATATTGGTAATTCTGGTCAAGATCGAAAGCAAAATAGCTCGATTCTGAAATACCCCAAGGTACTTTCTGTTCCTGTCCGTAACATTTCTGGGCATCGAGTGCAGCATAACAAGCATCCGAGAGAAATGTTCCGGCGTAGTTTTTGGCGAAGAGGGTCGGCATGAGGTATTCGAACATGGTGCCACTCCACGAGAGCAGCACCTGCTTTCCATTAACTTCCGTCATGGGGCGTCCCAAGTGCTGCCAGTGACTTTGCGGCACATCCCCTTTGGCAATTGCAATAAGGCTGGCGATACGTGATTCAGATGCTAGCAAATCGTAATAATTCGGGTCGAGACGCTCTGCATTGGGCGTATAACCTATGTGAAACAACTGGCGATGCTCATTGAACAAAAAGCGAAAATCCATATTGTTTACAGCAGTTTTTGCCTGTGCTGCCAAATCTCGAAAACCGATCAGCAGCGGTGAGATCGTCAAGCGAGCTGACGATAGATCAGCTTCCATGTTTTGGCACCAGTCATATGCAGCTTCATTCAGTGTAGGGTCTGGAACTTCGTTGTCCAGAAGGTGAGCCTTAAAAACTTCCAAAGCAATTTCGATCCGTTCGTAGGTTTCAGTTGCTTGACCCAGTGTTGGGCGCTCAGAAAGCAGCTTATTGCGAAATTCCTTCCAGGCAGGCGTTTGCATGATCAGTTCAGTGGGCGCATCCAATCTTTTGAGCCAGGGCGCGAACAAATCTAAGCTGCGCTGCATCTCTTGCAGGTGCTGGTACATCAAATCCAGATAAAGTTCGAGTTCAGACAGTGATTTACGCTGGAGATGGGGATGATTCTCGAGCAGTTCCATTAAGCGATGTGAGACTCTTTCCCAGCCTTCATTTGATAGCCAGTCGAGAGTCGTTTTCCAATCTGACGGTTGGTTCTGGACAGCGCTGACTCGCACGTAAATACTGGTCAATTCTACTTTAAGAGATTCAATCGAAGTGTGTGGGTTGTTTTTTTCAAGTGCTTGCAGCACTTCTGCTAGAATATCCATCAGGACAAGAAGTCCCTGCCACTGCTTGTCATCTAGAAGTGGCGCGTCTTTCAGGGCTAGGCAACCCTGCCGAAGGGTGATAAGGCAGGCTGCCAGATTGCCGCTATCCACTGTAGAAACGTAACGGGGCGGGAGCGCTGTCAGGGTATGCGAGTCGTACCAGTTCATCAGATGTCCCCGATAATGTTCCATCTTCTCAATTGTCTCAAAAGTTGAACGCAATCGGACTTCCAGTTGAAGTAGGTCGATATAGCCCAAATCATATGCCGATAAGGTAGATACCAGAAATAGCCCGATGTTGGTTGGCGTGGTGTAATGTGCCACATTACCGCGTGGGGATTCTTGAAAATGATCTGGGGGCAGCCAGTGGTCGTTGGGTCCTGCAAACTGCTCAAAGAACGCCCAGGTGCGGCGGGCAAGACGTAGAATTTGCCTGCGTTGGGTATCCGAAATTCGCTCGGTGATGTGCGTGATCGGCTGGCTGATCTGGTAAGCAATATGCGGCGCAATTAGCCATGCAATCAGTATTGGCAGTGCCACCCAGAGTGCAGTCCGATTAAAAATGATGATTGCAATGACCAGTAAAATACTTAGGAAAGAAGAAACCCCCATTTCCATCCAAGTTCCGTACTGCGAGTTCAATCGAATAGAACGCGCAGCCCTCGCTGCTGTAGTCCATTGCAACATATGTTTGTGAATGATGAACATGCGTGCCATAGTTACACTAATGGCGTTCAGGGCGAGCCAGGCTTCGTAAGGCAGAAAGAGAATATGAAGAATCCAACGTATGAGTGGAAGCCGGATTGGTTTTAAAAACTGTTTGAGTGTTAAAATTTTCTTGCCTTGTTTCATTGCTTGAATCGCGATTGGCAGAACAGAAGGTAACAGTACGAGCACTGTCCAGATCAAGGGAGAACCGGGGAGGTACAACCAGCCTGCGGAAAGCAGTAGCACTAAATTCGCGGGAACCAGACTGCGCCGCAGGTTGTCGAAAATTTTCCATCGGTCGATGAGAACAAGGCGATTAGGCACCATTCCGGTTTTGGTACGGACGGTGGGAAATAACCAGGGTAGCAACTGCCAGTCGCCACGAATCCAGCGGCGTAGTCGGTGGGCGTAGACCATATAACGAGATGGATAATCCTCGTAAAGCGTAATATCTGTCACCAGCGCGGCGCGTCCATGAATGCCTTCAAATAGGTCATGACTGAGCAAGGTGTTTTGGCGAACCTGTCCCGCCAGGCTTCGCTCGAACGCGGCGACATCGTAAATCCCCTTGCCAACGTAACTGCCTTCGTTGAATAAATCTTGATACACATCTGAAACAGCGAATGAATACAGATCAAAACCTGCATTCATCGCAAAAGTTTGCGAGAAGGGAGTAAGGTTGGCGCTGGTCGGCTTTATTTCCACGCGTGGTTGCATCACTGTATAACCGGCAACTACTGAGCACCCGTCTGGAGCAAATTCAGCTTGATTAAGTGGGTGCGCTAGGGTCGCAATCAGCCGATTGGCGCTACCCTTTGGCAGGGATGTATCCGCATCTAGTGTGATTACATATTTGACATTTGTTAAAATACTTTTATCCCCGACTTGGGTGGTGTAAGCTGTTTCCCGAAGTACATTAGGGGAATCGGCCTGCAGGTTCAACAGCAGATGATTAAAATCCGCCAGTTTGCCACGCTTGCGCTCCCATCCCATCCAAACTCCTTCTGATGGATTCCATTGACGCTGACGGTGAAATAAATAAAAGGGAACTGTCCGTGCGTATTTTTTATTAAGATTATCAACACCAGTCCTTGCTAGAACGAGGAGTTCTCCATCATCTGGCATATCTCTTACCGGAGCATCCGCAAAATCGGTAAGTAGTGCAAAGGTCAATTGCGGGTCGGGATTAGACAGGCAATATAGTTCCAACTCAGGCAAGAGATGATTGAGTTCAACAGTGTTTTGCAACAAACAAGGGACAACCACCATGGTGCGATAGCCTGATGGGATACCTTCCGAAAAATCCATGCGTGGCAAACTCTGGGGTTTAATACGATGTGTTACATGCCAGTTCACCAAGATAACTGCGGCTTCCAAAGCCAATCCAGACCCAAGCAAACCGACGAAGATGAGTTGGGCAAGCGAGCCACCCGATATTATGGTATAGGTAAGCATTCCTAAAACAAATATGAACGAAAAGATAGCGATACTTCCAAGATAGGTGAGCGTGGGTGCTGACAGCAGCGCATGGCGGATACGGAACCTTAATCCAGTCTGATAGTGGATTTTGGCTTCGAGCGTTTTACGCCCTGCATCTTGCAGATAAAAGCCAACGTGCGACTGTCGACTTGGTGCTTTACTTCCGGCGCTGCGAGCGAGTTCGACTACGGTGTGTGCAACGTCTTCTTCGCTTAAAGTTGAATAGCGTGTCAACTCCTCAACTACATTGCGATAACTGTTGCGAGTATCAAAATCCATGCGTGTATAGATAGCCGCGGGATCATCGCGCAAAATCTGTTCTACCCGACTGTTCTGCTCAAAAAAGGTTTCCCAATCCGTGGAGGAGAGCAAGCGTAGGCTGAGGAAGCAATTAGCGACCACGGTCTCATTTGCCAGCGTCGGTGATGCGGACTGGATCGGGATTTCGCTTAAGCCTTTCGGTAGATCAATCCCAGTTAATTCAACAACAGCATACACAAGCCGCTCTAATATCCCGATCCGTAACATACTCGGTAATGCCCACAATTCTCCAATTGTCAGGGGCATTATCTGCTGATAATTCTGTAAAAAGGCGCTTGTTTGTATCAGATTGAGTTGGCTTTGACTGTATCCAATCCATTCCCATGCCAACGCAAAAATGCGAGGCAAGGATGTTCCCGTCAGTTTTGGTAAATGGTTGAGAAAACTAGTAGGCAGGTTTTCTTCAATCTGGCGAAAAGTCTGTTTTAGGACATAAAAATTGTCCAGCATCCATTCACCTGCGCGAAAAACAGGCAAATCATTTGTAGGTACGGCTTTGAAGATTTCGATGGCGTTGCTTAAAGTCTTTTCCAAGGTTTCCATCTCTTCGAACAGATTAGGTTTTGAGTTGCGGAGTATTCCTCCTATTTTCCTTGTTTTTTGATTTGGCAACAGGTCAGATTCCGCTTTGTGTCTTTTTGCTAGGATATGTGCAAATTCTGACTGTCGATGATCTGTGTCTGACTTGGCTGAATCAGAAGGATTAATGCCTGAGGTAGAAAACATAAATTAATGCTCCCCGCGTTCTCTTGATGACTGCTCAAGCGACTTTGCCTCTTGTTTGGCAGGCATATCCTGAACGATCAGAAGTGAAACTTTACCATATAAGATGAAGTTATTAGTAACACTTCCATAAGGCCATTGATGTTTTCCAGAATACCCATGTGCACTCAATATAACCAAGTCGATTTTTTTCTGTTCTACCACGCAATGCAATGATTCGGCGGCATGGTCGCTAGTAATGAGATATGTTTGAACATCAATATCTTGCAAAAACAAACGTGATTTCACCTGTTCGAGATACTGACTGGCTTCTTCTCTGTTTCGCATCACAATGTGATTAGCCAGATCAATATCCTCTTGGATTGGAGGCATTTGACGCGCCATTTCCGGGGGTTGAACTACATGCACAAGATGAATAATTGGCTTTTGAACACGCGCTAATTGTATAACGATTGGTAAAACATGTTCTGCACGCTTGGAACCATCCAATGGCACAAGGATGTGCTGGTAAAGTGGGGCTTCTGATAATTCGCCATCGTTAATATTCTGTGGATGTGCCCGAACAATGAGCACTGACGTGGGTGCGCTCAAAATAGTTTTTTGTGTATTGCTACTGATGCCCCACTGAGTTAAACCATGACCTCCATGGCTGCTCATAATGATCAATTTCATACCTTGACTTTGGGCATATTCTGGAATCCCTTCAGCTACTAACCCCTCCATTATTATTACCCGCCCTCGAATATTGGATTCTATAAACCGTTTCTTAGTTTCTTCCAGGTATAGAGTCGCTTTTGTTTTTTTGATTTGCCAGTTAAGCAAATCAAATAATTGTATTGATACGCCTATCTGATTCTTTTCCAGTAAGCGTAGTAGTGTGATTTCTGCATCAAAAGAGCTGGCAAAGGCGGCAGCATGAGGTAGAACACATTCAGCTAGCTGAGAGCCATCTAGAGGAACGAGAATGGGATTGAACATGGTTTTATCCTTTCGATTCTTGAACACCGATAAATTGGGTTTGAATAAGGGTTGAATTCCTCGCCATCATCAATTTCAATGATTTTCTGCAATGAAATAGCTTTCCATCATTGACGTCTTAATTCAATGAATGCTACATGTATGGCAATTTTTTGCGCCCAAGTAGAAAAATGGCTTTCGCCATGGAAAGTTTCAAAACTACTCATAATTTTTATTAATGCATCTTGAGAAAATTTCGCACTCAATCCAATCAAATCATTGTCAACTCGTGATGATAATGTTGCCTTAAGACCACATAGCAGAATATTGCGTAAATCATGAAGGGCTTCGCCATCAATTGGATCTCGAAGTGCATTCATCCACTCTTCATTGGTTCTTCTGCTCATATATATCTCTCTTATCTCTCTGAATCTTCTTTGAATATTAATGTTGAATTCGTCATCCTTTGCCTCCTTTTTCTGCTTCTTTAATCCTATGAAGCAATGGATGATTTTTTGAATCTTTTTATACCAATTTATTAGAATACTCCCACAAAACTCCAAAAATCATTAGATTGAAATAATTATTTAGACCAAAGTCGAGTCATCTTCTACGATTGTCCAAATGGTGTAATTATGTCAAAATACCAAAAGTTATGGGGAGGATTTGAATGGCATGATTAATTTATGGAGTAGAGAATAAATTATCCTCTAATTGCAGTAGATTATTAATCAATTGATCTAATTCTGGCTTTGCTGACTTAAGGTTTTTCTGTACATCAATCAAAGCTAGTGAAGCACTTTTTTGCATTGCTGAAAATACGTCTTTTTGATCAGTCCCTAACCGCCTTGATAAGGTATCCAGTACCTCTGAAGCTTTAAATAGGTACAGACGAGCTCCCACGTAATCATTGGCGACTACTGCCAAGCTGGCTCCGCGCAAACCAGAAAGGGTATTAACCACATCAAGGTGTAACGTTGTAGAGACTAAAGTAGTCTGAAGCGTCTCATTTTCTGTTTGTAGTGAAGCAATTTGATTGTCTTGAGAGATAATTATCTCATTGGCATTTTCCAGGATAGTTTCTAATGAAGCAATTTGTTCGTCTTGAGTAATAATTGTCTCGTTAGAGTTTTCTAGGTTTCTCCGTTGAATCTCATTTTCTGTTTTTAGTGAAGCAATTTGTTCGGCTTGAGTAATCATTGTCTCCCTAGCGTTTCTTAGGTTAGTGTCAGCTAGTCCAAGCTCTTGCTGTGCAGGATAATAAAGAGTGAAGAAGACTAAAAGTCCGCCGATAAGAATCGACCCCAGCACTATAAGCACCCATCTTAAGATGCTTTGAATGGTTTTTTTTAGAAGGGAATCAGACTTGATTTCGGTTTCTATAAATTCCTTTTTATCCATTTCATTTACATCATTTTTTTTATCCATTATTTTTCTCCTGTTTTCTTTTTTGTGAAAGTTGATATTCAATACCAATGCACTAATTCATACATTGGTATTGAATATCCCTTAAAGGCTTAGGATTTCTGTATTTTATTTTTAATGTCTTCAGCAACCTTAGATATATTATCTAATTTCTCGCTAGCAAGATCCTGAGCTTGCTGTTTCATTTCTTCTAACTTTTCACTTCCGTCATTCGCAATCGAGCGTGCCTGTAATATGGTGTCGTCCATAAATTCATTCGTGCTTTCACGTAGTTCTGTGCTTTTGTTTCGGATTTTTAATCTAGTTTCTTTTCCGGATCGTGGTGCTAGAAACAACATCGTTAAAGCACTCGCCACGCCAACTAAAAAAAACCCTATTATTATCAAAAATGTTTTCATGTTTTATCTCCTTTAAATAAGTTAAATTATTTTACTTTTTTTATTCATTTCAAAATCCACAAAATATATGGGTTTGGATGATTTGGAAGAGTGCCAAAAACTTTTGAATATTTACTGCTATATCGCGCAATCGTTCAGCCAACTCTTCCTTAAAGATAAATGAATCTGCACTTATGGATATGGCTACTTGCTGACTTGACTTCAGATTGCTAATTTAGACGATGAAAAGTTTATTCGTGTTGTTTTTTCTTAATATTTTATGTGTCTTAGTTGGCGATTTAGGATGAAAATCCCAATTAAGAATAATTCTAAGTTGCACTTATGCACTTGTGTCATCATGATGTTCCATTCTTTTGCTTCTCCTACGACTTCCATTTCGAGATTATGGATTTAAACTAAGAGCAGGGATCTAATCTGAGTTATGATTCGCTATGTATACGTAGGTTTCATATAATAATCTTATAGAAAATGCTCTCAAATCACATCCAACCACCGGGGAGTATGAATCTAGTACAGTTGGGGGAATTCGCACTAATTTTAGTTACTTTTGATACTAATATGGAAAATTACTTCTATTTAATCCACAAATAAATTTAGGGAATATATTTTTTACTATAATTAATTATATGAAGGAGAAACGTTGAGAAAATCCAACAAGTATAAAATTTCCATCAAAGCCAATTGTTAGGAGAATAAAGAGGGGGTTAGGAAACTAGATTATTTCTAAAGGCGAAGGTTACTGCTTCCGTCCGTGAGGTTACTTCTAATTTTGAAAGGATATTACTGACATGGGATTTGATAGTAGACGAACTCACACTCAACCTTCCAGCAATCTGGGTGTTATTCAATCCCTCAACCATCAGGATTAAAACTTCACGCTCGCGTTCCGTCAGATCGTGGCCTGGTGTTGGTGGCTGGTGGGTTGCCTGAACAAGGGCTTGGGTTACATTGGGAGAGAGGGTTGCTCGCCCCGAATGAGCATCTCGGATTGCCCGTGCGAGTTCAACAGCGGAAATATTTTTTAACAAGTAGCCTATCGCTCCAGCTTCCAGTGCATCCTGGATAAGTTTACCATCTTTGAAACTGGTCAGTGCAATTACTTTTATATGTGGAAACTGTTGGCAGATGCTGCGGGTTACAGTCACTCCATCTAAATCTGGCATGACCATATCCATCAATATCACATCTGGTAAAATTTCAGCACAAAGTTGGATGGCGTCTGTGCCATTTTCTGCTTCCCCTGCCAATTCCAGATCATTAAATGCTTTCAAGAAAAGGGCAAGACCTTTGCGCACCATTGTATGATCATCGACCAGCATGACGCGAATGTTTTTGGATGGCAAGGCTGTCATAGCTTTTCCTTTGGTGTTGAGTTTGTCCATTGGATTACGAGTTCAGTACCATGCCCAGGTTGACTGGAAATTGATAATTGAGCTCCAATTCCTTCTGCTCGCTCCCCTATTATTTTTAAGCCATAATGATTAGGATTTGTCTGTTCAATGTCAAAACCTTGACCATTGTCATGAATACACAACTCGGTCCTGATTTTGTCGTGGGTCAGGTTTATTTCAACTAGGCTAGCTTTCGCATGTTTGGCAATATTATGGAGCGCCTCCTGGCATATTCGATAGAATGCAATCTGCACTTCTATAGGAAGGACTACTTCTTCAGGAACATTAATAATAACAGGAATATCAATCCGACCTGAAAGTGCATTTCCCAACAAATGTAACAATTCGTTAAGATCAGAGTCAATCAATATTGAAGGTCTAAGTTCTGCTAAAAGAGCCCGCATTTCAGCTTGTGCACTTCGAGTCAATTTGCGTAAATCCAACAATGATTTTTGTGCCAATTCAGGATCGCTTTTCCATATATTCGGCAATACCTCGGCAATAATTCCTGCTGAAAAAAGGGATTGGTTGACTGCATCATGAAGATTGTGCGCCAAGCGTTGTCGTTCTTCCAATGCAGCGAGGGCTTGAGCTTTCTCATATAATTCTTGATTGGCCATTGTTATAGCAACCTGATTTCCGACACTAAGGGATAGGGTAGCATCATGGAATGTAAAATGATTTTTTTTCTCGCTTGCTATACCAATACAGCCAAAAATACGGTTTTTCAACCCAAACGGCACCCACATCCAGGATTGCATCTCTTTATGTAATACCACAGCTTCATCCTTCAATAAGGAATGCAGTGCTTTTGCTTCGGGAGTCTCTGCCCCCAGATCGGCGATTATTACAGGTAGGTTGTTACTAAATAACTTTGCTAAAATTTCTGGACCATGAAGATGAATTTTTATGGGCAGGGTTTGCTTTGTCAAACGCGCACCACGTATTGCCAAAATGACTAATGAGGAATTTTCTACCCTGAATAGCCCCCCATTTGAATATTCAATGATCTTTCCTAATTGCTCAAGTATTAAATTCGGTTGAAGTTCCATGGTAGACGCCAAGGTATGGGAAATCGCCAAAAGAGTTTTTTGTTCATGGGTTCGGATTTCTACTTTTTCGCTGACAAGTTGCTCTGCTTGATTATTATCACTGACATCCCGGATATTGCTTAAAAGGTAGGATCTGCCTTGATAGGCGAATTCTCTCCCTCGCCACTCAACAATAATTGTAGTTCCATCCTGACAATTGTGCTGCACCTGTGTAACGAGTTCGCCATTTGTTCGAAAATTCAGGATAGCCGTATTAAATGTTTTTAGACTATCTTTGTGGATCAATGTAGCAAGCGGCAAACCAATGAAATTATTGAGCGTGTAACCATGCATCGTATAGGCAGCAGGATTTGCTTCAATCACTTGGTCAGTTACCAGATCAATGATTATCAATCCTTCAATAGTCGCATCAAAAATATTTCGATAGAGTTTGTCATTACTTTTCTGATTTAATTTGCTCTTATTCATTTTGGTTCCCATTTCATTATACAGCAAGATTCAATGAATTTAATTATTCACAATATTCGCCAGAATTTAATCTCGTTTCCTGATATTCACTTTCTTCTCCCCCAAGTGGACTTGCTATAAATCCCCCGATGGATGGTGTTCAACTTTGGTAGCTTTTCCTATACTTAAAGAACATTAACCACCTATATTAAGTAAAAACCAGAAAAAAGGAGTTTTCCATGTTAGTAGCAAAAGTATCTGAAATCATCGTATCCTCTCCCAAGAGTTTTGAGGATGCAATAAAAAATGGCGTTGCCCGAGCGC
The DNA here is from genome assembly GCA_963662985.1 of Anaerolineales bacterium. Lineage (GTDB taxonomy): Bacteria > Chloroflexota > Anaerolineae > Anaerolineales > UBA11579. The sequence continues at coordinate 579,617 of OY760066.1, forward strand.
ATAAAACGATTAAAAATCTCAAATCAGCTTGGGTCAAGGATCAGCAAGTCCTCCTGAATGATGACGGACAAATCACAGAATATCGGGTTCAGTTAAAGATCACATTCGTTCTAGAAGAGTAAACAGGAACAATTTCGTAGAATAACTTGCCTGTATTTGAACACGGGTAAGTTTTTACCGTTTACGTAGGAGAAGAAAATGATTAACTTTATCGTATGGATTATCGCAGGGGCTTTGGTCGGTTGGATAGCCAGCTTGATTATGAAGACGAATAGACGGCAGGGGCCGATTTTTGATATTATTGTTGGCATCGTGGGAGCGTTCTTAGGAGGTTACATTCTAAGTCCTATCTTCAATATCAGTACAATCAACGAAGGTAATTTTAGCCTTCCTGCTTTTTTGGTATCACTGGGAGGAGCTGTTATCCTGCTAGCGATCGACAGGTTGTTTCGTAAGATAAATGGAGTTTTAATCTTTTTCACCCTGATCCTCCTTATAATCTTACTGATCATCTATCTTTATTTCAACTGCTGGTCAATCTCTTCACCGTCACCGTTTTGCATAAACATTGGAGCTGTGCCGTTCCTAAAATAATACCTATTGTATGATGTGGAGGTTTAGCCCTCCACTTATGAATTAAGAAATCTTTCCTAACTCTCGATAGTTGTCTTTCCAAGTGGACTATTGGTAAACTATCTGGTAGTTGGATGCGCCTAGAGAGCGCAAATTGGATGATTATTATATGACCCGTGTATACATAGCTGATGCTATCCCAGATGAGATTTCTGCCCTTCGCCTCTTGCTGAATGATTTAAAAATGGAGGTAATAGGAGAGGCAGCAGATTGGGCGATTACTTTAGCCCAGGTGCCTGAGCGCGAAATAGACATATTGCTAATTGATTGGGATTTGCTTCCTAATTCACCTTCTGTAGCAATTGAAATTCTTCGAAAAGCCTGCCCAGCTGTAATTGTTGTAATTCTCATTAGTCATCTAAATGCCCGACAGCAAGCCGCACTATCCTCCGGAGCCGATGTATTTATTAGCAAAGGTGAATTGCCTGAACGCATGGCCATACGATTGCGCGATGTCGCAGCGAACCTTCATCAACTTTAATGCCAACTGTCGGGTAAAGAAAATAATTCCAGTGAATAGAATTCTGCCTATAAACATAAATTAGAATTATGAAAATGCAGTGAATGAGTCTGAGCGTCGTTTCGAAACATAATTAAGGACACAAAGTTTTTGGTTTTTTTCTTTATAAAAAACCAAAAACTAGTGGACACAACTTAAAAAGGAGAATCAAATGATTAATGAAAACCAAGAATATAAACATTCCAACTATAACTTGGCAAGCATTTTGATTGGCATACTAATCGGCGGATTGACAAGTGGTTTAACGGTGCTTTTATTCACGCCAAGTTCTGGAAAAGAAACCAGAAAGGAAATTAAAGATAAAGGCATTGAATTGCTTGATCGAACAACTGGATTTGTCGATGACATTATTGGTCAGGTGAGCTCAAAATTGAATGATCTTACGAGTGACGCAAGTGAGAAGATAAATGAAATTAAAGAACACGGACAAAAACTAGCAATTGAACAATTGGATCATGTAACAGATGCTGCAAATGCTGGTAAAAGGGCCGTACGAAAAGCATAAATCTAGCAAGATTTTGTGTCAAAGAGGCTGAGATATGAGCCAAGACAGTATCTTAGTCTACTTTTAGACATTTTTCATAAAATATATTTGTCAAATCTCACCTAGTCAATTGGCAAGGTGAATTAGTAATTATAAGTGTTTGAAAAGGAGAAATATCATGTTGTGGACAATCATCATTATTCTAGCAGTGCTTTGGTTTCTGGGTGCTTTTGGGGGAGGGATAAGCCCAAGCTTTCCGAAAACAGGCAACTGGATTCATATCCTGATCGTCATCGTAATCATCCTAATAATATTGAATCTGACTGGTGTTCTTTAAATTTCTCAAACCTTGATGTTTTGTTTGTCAAGTTCAGATCATAGCAAGGAAGTCTTATTTAGAAGTAAGCAGGTTGTTGTTATTTTAAAATATCAAAGGAGCAAAGGTTGTTAAATGATAGTAAGAAAGGCTATATCAGATTGAGTCTCAACATTCCCCAATACGATTGATTTGTATATGCCTTTGCAAATATCAACAACCATTTCAATTTAACAATGAATTCAATGAAGTTAATTAAAAAAACCAGGAGCAATCAATGGAAAGGTTGACTTTAAATCAACTCAAGAATCTAGCACAACAAATGGCAAATCCTAGCATATCGATTTTTTTGCCAACACATCGTAATGGTCAAGATACTCAACAAGACCCTACACGCTTCAAAAATCTTCTTCGAGAGGCAGAAAAACAGTTGCTTTGTAGCGGGACAGGTCCTCGCGAAGTGAGTGGATTACTAAAACCTGCAGAGGCATTAATAGAGGATTCCAATTTCTGGAATCATCAGCATGATGGTTTGGCTGTATTTTTGGCACCGGATGATTTTCATTATTTTCGCCTCCCCCTCTCCGTCGAAGAATTGCTCATTATCTCTCAATCCTATTATCTCAAGCCTGTTTTACCAATGTTTACAAACAATGGACATTATTTCATTCTGGCCTTAAGCCAGAATGAAATCCGACTTTTTGAAGGAACACATTATTATGTAAGTCAAATTGATCTGCCGGAAGGAACCCCTGAGAATTTGGAAGCAACCCTTCGCTTGGATGATCCACAAAAACAATTACAGATGCATTCAGCACAAAGGAGAACAGCGCAAGGTATATCTCATGGTCAAGGACATGGCGAAGATGATCAGAAGGTCTTGATAGAGCAATATTTCAAAATGGTAGATACAAGCCTCAAAGACATCTTTCGTGAGCAACAAGCACCGCTTATTCTTGCGGGCGTCGATTATCTGCTACCCATTTATAAGATAACTAGCGAATATGCACATATCATGCAAGCAGGGATCATAGGAAGTCCAGAACATATGAAACCCGAAGAATTACACAAACAGGCCTGGCCGATCGTAGAAGCGCACTTCCACCAACAAACGGTAAAAGCCTTGGAGCAATATCAACAGCTTGCAAGCACAGAAAAGGCAATAGATAATTTTGATGAAATTGTCAGGGCTGCATTTATTGGGCGTGTTGATAAGCTTATCATATCCGATGAGGCTCAGGTTTGGTGGGGAGTATTTAATCAACAAACCGGTCAAGTTACTCATTGTTCGGAACAGCAGAGCATACTACATAACCTCGCGCTCTTAGACTTTGCGGCGATGCAAACCCTTCAAAATAGTGGGGTGGTTTTTAGCCTATCCCAAATTCAAATGCCCACGGACTCGCCCATTGCTGCGGTGTTGCGCTATTAGATTTGGCATTTTATTTCAAACAAGAGAGACTCAAGGAGAATATGATGGATAAAGCAAGGTTTCAAATTGAATTTAATAATGAAATTGATGATGTGAAGAAAAGTGAGAATAAATCCTACGCCCTAGCCGTAGGCCGGCGAAGTGATCTCGCTGAAGAGCACAATGACATTTATGGGGCTGTTGTTAACTTGAAACAATCTACCAAAGAACATCAGACATCGTATATATCCGAAGTGACGATTATCGTTTATATGGGATCAGATCATATCGCAGCTACCGAAAAAGGTGAGAATTTTCAAGCCACACTTGAAGGTGCTTTACATGCGGTTGAACGACAAGTTCGTGAGCGCCGTAAACAACAGAGAAATTATTAAACTACGCTTATCGAATATACTTTAAAAAAGAAAGAGAAAAATTGCAGCTACTTAAAAAGCCTGCAGAAGGAGTACAAGCATGAATAATACCCAATCCTTTAATTTTACTTGTAAAACATGCGGCGGTCATGAATTAACTGTTTTTCATGTTTGGAATATTCTAGCTGGGCCTGAAAGTGAAAGCTGGCAAGAATGGGGACGACTTGAGGCAAATCATCAATGGCACTTTAAATTCAAGGAAAAGATAGAGAACAATAAAGAAGAAGATAAAGAAGAAGTTTTTCGAAGAAACTTTATTACATATACTAAAGCCAATTCTTCTCCCAAACCGAAAAATGATGACATATTCGAGCCTCATTATAATTCGGGAAATGACAAGTTTTATGTTAAATGCGCAAGTTGTGATCGCGAGATTATATTTGGCTGGTCAAAACCAAACCGTGGAGGGGGTATATTTCCGGTGGAATGTTCTGACTTCATTCCTGGGGAAATTTGGCCAGAACCCAGATATTTAGAATTTTGGCATAAACACAACTGGTTAAACGATGAGGATGGGCAGACTTAGTCGCGGGTCGGTATGATATTTTCTGTCCTAAAGTTCATCCAATGCCTAAAGAAGATCAACTGCTGAGCTGTTGTGAAACCTAAATAAAAGAAAATATCAATGCTACTTATAATAATAGGAAGTCCATGAATAATAAAGGGTTAAAAAATGAATAACAAAACAACTAAAAAAGCGCCTGTGGACTTTATAGATTATTATGAAATATTAAGTATTCCACCAGATGCTGATAAAAAGCTCATTCAAAAAACATTTCGCCAATTAGCCCGCAAGTTTCATCCCGATGTAAACCCGGGTAATAAGGAAGCAGAAGAAAATTTTAAGATAATCAATGAGGCTAATCAAGTTCTCTCGGATGAGAAACAACGTAAGAAGTATGATAAATTACGGGCGGAATACCAACATTGGCAACAGATGGGCAACCAGCAACAAGATTTCGATTGGCAAAATTGGTCAAATCAGCCTAGTCAAGAAGAATATAATTACTATGCGAGTGCAGAAGATCTTGAAGATCTCTTTGGAAACGCATCCCCTTATTCTGACTTTTTCACAAATAATTTTAGTCAAGCGTATAGGAGTAGCAGCAGGCGAAATTCAACGCCTAGCCCGCGTCGAGGTCGAGATATTGAATACGAAGTTGAACTAAACCTAGAAGAGGCTTTTCATGGTGGAGAGCGTCTGCTGGAAATTGACAAGCACCGCATCAAGGCCAAAATTCCACCTGGTGTGCGCACAGGCTCACGTATTCGTCTGGCAGGTCAAGCGGAACCAGGCCAAAACGGTGGTTCGGCTGGAGATCTCTATTTAATTATTCATGTCAACCCAAATGAAACCTTTGAGCGCGAAGGGGATAACTTGCACCTTGTTGTGCCCGTCGATATCTTTACCGCTATTGCAGGAGGTGAAGTTCGCATCCCTGCTATTGGACGACCATTAAATCTCAAAATTCCGCCCCGTACCAATGCCAACCGTATTTTTCGCATTCGTGGCAAAGGTATGCCCCACTTACGTGACCCAAAAATACGCGGTGATCTATTCGCCCGAGTAATTCTTGTACTGCCCGAATCATTAAGCGACCAAGAAGTCAGCAGTATTCGCGATTTGGAAGTTTCCCGCTCAAATCGTTCAGAAGTAAAACCTGATGAGGTAAAAGTATGATTCTTAAAAATCCATCCCAAAAAAAGTATTATTATGGTCCATATGAAGGCTATGAGTTGCGTAGCCAGCGCCGCCTACGAGAAGATCTGGGAGTTAAGGAGACTGCAACTGAGATAATCCTGCGTCTGCGCAGCCAAGTGATTGAGTTACAGTCTTGTATTCACCAATTAGAAACTGAATTGACTGATCAGATTGAAAACCAGAAAATGCGATTGTCCCATAACCAAGAAATCTATTTAGAGGCCACATGGATAGAAATAGAAATTCAAGAATGATTTTACGGAGGGTTCTATGAACCTTGAAAAGTACACACAAAAATCCCAAGAAGCTTTACTTGCAGCCCAGCGTTTAGCACAAGAGAATCAGCAACAAGTTATCGAGCCCATCTATTTGCTGTTGGCCCTAGTTAAACAAGAAGATGGGATTGTCCGCGCTATCATTACCAAAGTATCAGGTGGAACACAAGCCATTCAGGAAGAATTAATCAACGAGCTTTCTAAAAAACCAAAGATTCAAGGTGCTAATCAAGAGATTGGCATGTCATCTCAGACAGCTGAAATTTTAAAAGCTGCTGAACGTTATGCAAAAGGCATGTAAGATGATTATGTTTCCACCGAGCATATATTCCTTGGAATAGCCGATAGCACAGAGAGTAAACGTCTAATTCAGTTTGGTCTGACCAAAGATGTCATTCTTTCTGCATTGAAACAGGTGCGCGGTTTCCAGCGCGTCACCTCACAGAACCCCGAAGGCACCTTCCAATCTCTGGAGAAATATGGTCGAGACTTGACTGCAATGGCTCGCCAGGGAAAACTCGACCCGGTGATTGGACGCGATCAAGATATTCGTAGGACCATCCAAATCTTGTCCCGCCGAACTAAAAATAACCCAGCTTTGATTGGAGAACCAGGTGTTGGCAAGACCGCGATCGTCGAAGGACTGGCGCAACGCATTGTAAACGGGGATGTGCCCGAAGGTCTCAAGCACAAAAGGTTGATTCAATTAGATATAAGTGCCCTATTGGCAGGCGCTAAGTATCGTGGGGAATTCGAAGAACGTTTGAAGGCTGTATTAAAAGAGACCTCAGATTCTGAAGGAGAAATTATCTTGTTCCTTGATGAAATGCACACTATTGTTGGTGCAGGCGCGGCTGAGGGTGCCATGGATGCTGGGAACATGCTAAAACCCATGTTAGCACGCGGCGAACTGCATCTAATTGGAGCGACCACGCTAAATGAGTATCACAAATATATTGAAAAGGATCCCGCCTTAGAACGACGTTTCCAACCGGTGGTTGTGGAAGAACCATCTGTAGAAGACACGGTCAGTATCCTGCGTGGCCTCAAAGAACGTTATGAAGTTCATCATGGTGTTCGTATCACAGATGCTGCGACATTGGCAGCTGCAAAACTTTCGCAACGATATGTTAGCGACCGCTTTCTGCCAGACAAGGCTATTGACCTGATTGACGAGGCTGCCGCACGGTTGCGTACCGAGATCGATTCCAAGCCACAAGCTTTGGACGAGGTTGATCGGCAAGTGATTCAACATGAAATAGAACGACAGGCACTGAAAAAAGAGAAAGACAAGGCTTCAAAGGATCGACTTGAGAATATCGAAAAAGAACTAGCCAACCTAAAAGAAAAATCTCACGAGCTTAATGCGCGGTGGCAAACTGAGAAACAGGCTATCTTCAAACTACATACGATAAAAGAACAGATCGAAAATGCACATCAGGAAATCGAACGTGCTGAACGACAGACTGATCTGGAGAAGGTCGCGCGCCTTCGATATGAAACCCTGCCCGAGTTGGAAAAGAAAATGGTGGAAAGCGAAAACCAGTTGAAACAATTGCAATCTCAAAATGGTGCTTTGCTAAAAGAAGAAGTGGATGCCGAAGAAATTGCCCAGATTGTTTCTCGTTGGACTCACATCCCAATTTCTAAACTCCTAGAAGGCGAGACCCAAAAACTCCTTCACATGGAAGATCGTTTGCGAGCAAGGGTGGTGGGTCAAGAGGATGCACTTAAGGCTGTCTCGAATGCACTACGTAGAGCCCGAGCTGGTTTGCAAGATTCAAATCGTCCATTAGGCTCATTTATTTTTCTGGGTCCAACCGGTGTGGGGAAGACCGAACTAGCGCGCGCCTTAGCTGAATTCATGTTTGACGACGAACGCTCCATGATTCGCATAGATATGAGCGAATATCAGGAAAAACACACAGTCAGTCGTTTGATTGGTGCACCTCCAGGATATATTGGTTACGAGGAAGGTGGACAGTTGACTGAAGCTGTACGTCGCCGACCCTATAGCGTGGTCTTGTTCGATGAAATCGAGAAGGCTCACCCAGATGTATTTAATGTACTGTTACAACTTCTAGATGATGGTCGCCTAACAGATGGCCAGGGACGTACGGTAGATTTTCGGAACTCGTTGGTTATTATGACCTCCAACTTAGGCAGTGAACTTTGGCTAGGTGAGGATGATGTCAGTGTAACACGCGATGCGATTACATATACACTGCAGGCACATTTCCGGCCTGAGTTCCTAAATAGAATCGATGAGATTATCATCTTTCATTCACTTAGCCGGGCAAACTTAGTCCAGATTGTGGATATTCATCTCCAACATGTTTCTGCATTGTTAGCAGATTGTGGTTACAAAATGGTCATCAGCCCTGAGGCACGCGCCTACCTAGCAGATGTTGGGTATGATGCAGATTATGGCGCCCGTCCGCTCAAACGAGCTATCCAGCGCGAATTGCAAGATCCATTGGCGGTCAAGATCCTGAGTGGTGATTTTCATGAAGGCAATACTATCCAAGTGGAATGCGGAAAGGAAAAATTAGTATTTTCAGCATAAACAAGCTCCTTGCTTGATAAATGAATAGCACAATCCAATAATAGCGGCTCTTTCAAAGAGAAAGATAACTGCACTGCTTAAGAGATTGAACTGCTTAAGCTTCGTAAAGAAAACCAACAGCTTAAGATGGAGAATGATATTTTAAAACAAGCAGCGCTGATAATGGGACGAAAGTAAATGTGATAAAAGCAAATAGACCCAAATACTGTATATCAGCAATGTGTAAAGTCCTAAAAATATCAAGAAGTAGTTATTATTACAAAGCAAAAGAGCGAAAAGAAGAAAAGGTACTAGTGACAGAGATAGTTGAGATTTTCAGAAGAAGCCGAAACAACTACGGGACACGAAAGATAAAATCAAAGCTATCAGAGAGAAACAGAACAGTTTCAAGACGTCGAATAAGCAGAATTATGAAGCAGGAAGGTTTAGTTTCAAGTTATACGAAAGCTAAATATCGAACCAAAAAAGATACTTGCAATGAATCAAAAATTGAAAATAAGCTTGAACGACAATTTAGCAAACAACCTTACCGAAACGTTGTTGTAAGCGATTTGACTTATGTCCGAGTTGGCAATCGTTGGCATTATATCTGTATTCTCGTTGATATTTTTAATCGAGAAATCATCGGTTTTAGTGCTGGAAAAAACAAATCAGCTGAACTAGTGAAAAAAGCTTTCCAGTCAGTCAAAGGAGATTTACAAGATATTCAGATTTTTCATACAGATAGAGGAAATGAATTTAAGAACAAAACATGGTATGGCACCAGTAAACTATACACTTAAATTAAGGGTATTAATTCAAAAATTCACAGGAGTTTGATAAGCCAATGAAGAATGAATCCTGTGAAATTTAGAATAAATACCCTTTAAATAATTGTCTAGATAACTGTTGCCATACCAAGGCTAAACAGATTTCTACCAGCTTGCCAATCATCATTACGTTCTAAAAGTAAAGCACCCCCTAAACGAATGACAGCATCTCGGTTAGGAAAGATACCAACAACCTTGAATCTGCGTTTGACTTCTTTATTGATCGATTCTAATGAATTATTAGAATGAATAGAACGTTGATGTTTTTCAGGAAACTGTTTATAAGTCAACACTTCATCCTGTGCTGACTTAACAATCTTAGCTGCTTCTGGCCAATGTTTGTCCATTACTTGTGCAACTTTTAGCAGATAGTCTCTAGCAAGGTCTGGATTAGATTGACTGGTAAAGAAATTTAAAAACATTGCTACCTGTTTGCGATCTTTGCGTGCTACTTGGGCTAAAACATTGCGTTTGAAGTGCACTGTACAGCGCTGCCATGCTGATCCAGCAAGAACCTGATCAATCGCATCTTTTAGACCTATATTGGCATCACTAATCACTAACTTGGTTTTTTCCATGCCTCGTTGGCGTAAAGAGCGTAAAAAAGATACCCAGAAGGTCTTAGATTCTCCCGAACCAAGGTCATACCCTAGGATATGGCGCTTTCCTTGCTCATCCACACCTACAGCGATTGCAAGTGCTTGGGAAACAATCTGATGATTCTCTCTTACTTTTACCATGGTAGCATCCAACCACACATAGCTCAATCGGATTATTTCTTTTTTCATCCATATTGGATAATTTTTTCTTCCTTTTTTTTTTGCCATACGAAAAAACCTCCTGTTTTTTCTATTTATTTTGTGTTTTGTTTTTTGGGGTCAGTTTACAGATTTAGGCTCTTACATTAGCATAACGATTGCACAATCTTATATAATCTTATACAATCTTATATAGACGAATTAAAGGAAAAAAGATGAAAAAACAATTAACTGCAAGAATAAACCAAATCCCAGGCTCAATTTGGATAAAAATCGCAAAAATCGATGAGAAAAAAGGACAATGGACCGGGAACACAAAATTACATCCTCAAATCCTTGGTCGATTAAAACGATCTGTTCTTGTTACATCCACCGGTGCGTCCACTCGGATTGAAGGAGCTAAACTTTCAGATGAAGACATAGAAAAACTAATGCGTGGAATTGCAATCCAAAATTTTGACGACCGAGATAAACAAGAAGCTCAAGGATATTTTGAACTCTTGGAAAATGTGTTCAATAGTTATCAAACGTTAAAATTGTCTGAAGGTTTGATTAAATCGTTTCATAAAGAACTATTGAAATATGTGCAAAAGGATAAATTACATCGAGGTGATTACAAAAAAAGGGAAAATAATGTGATGATGATTAACCAAGCCAGTGAATCTGTTGGCGTGCTTTTTGATACCACCCCAGCATGGTTAACTCCTAAAGAGATGCAAGAACTATTGGAATGGACCAAAGCTGCACAGGAAGAAGCGCAAACCAATCCTATCTTATGGATTGGTAGTTTTGTAGTTCAGTTTTTACAAATTCACCCCTTTCAGGATGGAAACGGACGGATTTCTCGAATATTGACCAACATGCTTCTTCTCCAAGCAGGTTATACCTATATTCCTTATATTTCCCATGAAAAAATCGTTGAGGATAATAAAGCCGAGTATTATATGGCACTTCAAAAAAGTCAAAAAACCTTCAAAACAGAAGAAGAAACAATTCTTCCATGGTTAGAGTTCTTTACGGATGTTCTTTTGAAACAAGCAAGTGACGCAATTGAATTGTTCTCAGAAGAAAGTAATGAGAAATTCTTGTCTCCTAGTCAGCAAAAAGTGTGGGAGTACATTCAAACTCAAAATGAAGTTACTCCACGCGAGTTATTTTATTCTTTAGAAATTCCTAGACCTACAATCAATCAGGTGCTTAATCGCTTGATTAGTCTTGATATGATTGAACGCTTTGGAGAGGGGAGAGCTACCAGATATCGGCAAAGAAAGTAAACTTTTTAAAAAATAGTTATATTCCCGATAATACTTCAGAAAATAAAAATTTCTCTGCTGTAAAAGGTTCTTGGTATTTCCCTCCAAAATTTAATTCCGAAGCAGTTTGCTTTTTATGGTCTTAGATAATAATTTTTTATATCCCGATTATGAAAAACCATTAAAATATGTCATAGATGAAAACGCCAATGAGTTGATAGTTTTTGACTTAGAGTGATAATTCAAGTTATCACTCGTTCATTGGGCGTTCTTATGATTAATGTTGATCATTTTAAGAATTTTAACAATTTAAATGGTCATGCAGCAGGGGATTTGGTTTTAAAAAAATAGGGTGAATTATTGGGAATTAAATTGCGTGGTGAGGATATTCCATGTAGATATGGAGGAGAAGAACCTAATAATGCCAGAAGCACCGTTGCATGCGTTGAAAGACCGTGCTGAAGAAATTCGCAAATCAGTAAAAGATATTAAATTAAAATATAATGGAAAACAACTAAATGCAATTTCTATTTCAATTGGTGTTTTTGCATTTCCAACACATGGGAATGATATTGAAACAATCATTGAACTGGCTGATAAGGCTCTTTATCAAGCTAAGAAAAATGGAAGAGATCGAGTTTTTATTGCTGAGCCAACAGAAGTTATTCAAGAAGAGAAAAATTTATAGATTTAGAAACATGTCTATATATTGGGTTATGCATTTTTCCAGAGGGTAAACACCTAAATTCGAAAAGAATTAATCAATTTTTTAGGGTTTTTTCCTGAATGTGACCTAATACCCCATTTTTTATATCACTTCTTATGAATGTCTAATCTGCTGAAAAATTGAAAGAATAAAAAATGGTGATGTGGGGGAAGATCATTTATTCTATCGAGAAAGGACTGATGACACTTCAATATCAGAAATTATGATTTTGATATGTAGTTTTTCACAATTATTTATTTCATATTGATTAATTCATTTATATTTCCGGCTATCTCTAATCCACAGTTGTAGCCAGTTTCATTGAAAATAATTGTTCCGTTTTTTCGAGATAATTTTAAATGTATAATTGCATCTAATGATTCTGCTACTCTCATATTCATTTCTTTTCTTGTTGGTCCTTTAAGGTTGCCTGTAATTCCTCGATGAGCAATGATTTCTAGAATATAATCTTTATTACTCAAAACCCATTTTACTTCAGTTTGTGACACAGATAATGAATTACATTTTGAACCTAAATATGTTGTAAATCGATAAAGTTTATCATCTAGTGAAAGACCAACAATAAATCCTTTAAATTTATTATTTAACCAAGGAATTATGGCAATTGAAGCAGAAAAACTTGCTGATTTATTCTTGAAGTGATTACTTTGCATCCAGATATATGCTTCAGGAAAGGCTGTTCCCCAGTCCTTTTCAAGATAAGCTTTCCCGCCGGAAAAATCAATGATTCTATCGTTTATTGTAAGTTCGCCATTAATTTCTGGATTAAAACCTAGGAGGCCATGATAACATTCCATTTTAGGTATCCAAGCATACCAGCCCATTATTCCAGGTAAAAAAAGGTTGATTGGCCAACCATTAATATTTTGAAAAGTTAGTTTACCTTGTATAAAATATTTTTCAGTTTTTATGTCTAAATTAAATTGATTTAATTGAAAAAAATTATTTTTGATATATATATGGAAATTTTTCTTTCCCGATGAAAAATCATTTAGAGAATATTTAATAAATTCTACATCACCTGTTTTTCCATCTAAAAATTGAATAAACGCATATCCTTTTGGACCAAGAAATACACCTGGGATTATTGCAAATTTTTCTGATGCATCAGGATTAACTATCTTGTAATACCATCCTTCAAAAAATGTTTTATTATTTTTATGACCATGATAAATTTCTGGATGATAAACTTTTTTAATAATATTCATAGTCTTCCTTTATAAAACTAAATATGTTGAATAATCGATAGTAATAATAAATAAATCTTATTATAAAAAAAAATTATAAATAAATTTAGTTATTCAATAATTGACCTAGTAGCATACCATCCTGTTAGCATAGCAATAGGAACACCTGAAGGCGCATATGCCCATTGACCTGCTTTATAAATATTTGGGATAGCTGTTAGTGCTGATTTAGGTAAATCCTTTAATTGATGATAAACAGGACTTGGGGTTTCAAAAGACCAACCAGTAATTGCTCCTCCTGAATTCCCAGCATATTTTTTTATAGAAATTGGGTTTGATGAGAATTTGAAGATCACATCTTGATCAAGGTCTTTATAAACAGAATTTGATAATAACTCAATAACTTTATTTTCAATCACTTCTTTAATTTCATTATCCCAACCAGCTTCAGAAATCTTATCAAATATTTGATAATCTGAAAGGAAACTAATCATTATCCCTGTTTGATCACTTGGAGCTAATGATGGATCTCTAAGTGCTGGAATTGATATTTCAAAGGTATTTAATTCAATAAATTTTCCAAACCATTTTTTGACATCATTTTTAGAGACGCTCTCAAAATCCTTAATCAACTTATTTAATTCTGATATATGAGTTTCACCTAAACCTTTTTTAGAAGGGGTATAAAAAAAATGTTCTCCTCCACTTTCTCTAAAATATGTAGGAGGACGATCGACGCCAAGAAATAAAATGAACACAGATTCTGCACATTTGCTAGATAAAACGCTATTTTTTTCAATGTCAAATTTTATTTTAATTTCTTTGTTTAACTCAGATGTATTTACTTGTTCGTAAAAAGTTTTTAAATCAGCAGCCCAGATTAAATAATCATAATGATACTCATTTAAGTTCGAATCTATAACAATAGATTTTTTCGGATCTATTTTGATTATTTTTTTGTTCAATTCAATTTTTCCACCACTTTCAACAATTTTGTCATATAGTAAATTTACTAATGTACCAGTTCCACCTTTAGGATAAAAATAATCTAAATATACATAAAAATATCCGAGAGCAAAATGAGAAGGTGTTTTCTTGAAGAAAAATTGTGTCAAAATATCTAATAATGATTGGTTATTTGTAAATTTTTTTAAGTAAGTTTCCATAGCTGTTTCATGTTGATTCATTTTCCTTAATGCATTAAGAAACTTAAATGTCCATGGTATTAATTTTTTAAAAATATATTTATAATTGTTTTTTAAATTAACAAAATTAGGATTATCAAACTCATATAAAATTCTTGTGTATTCAGAAAGCTCTTCAATTTTTTCAATTATATTATTAATGTCTTCACTGTCACTTGGGTAAAGTTTTAATAACAATTCTTTATAATCTTGTAATGAAGCCATAGATTCAACTTTGATTATTTCATTTTCAACACCTATTGATATTGTATTATCAATACTCTCAAAGTTGATATCTAAATCATTCAACATTGGCTTTACCATTCCTGAATTAACAAAAGCTCTTGGGCCGGAATCAAAATAAAAATCATTTTGACTAAAGGTACCTACTAATCCGCCACATTTACTATTTTTTTCTAAAAGTAAGACATTATAATTTTCTTTTGTTAAGTAAGCTGCTGCAGTTAATCCCGCCATCCCACCACCAATAATAACAATCTGATTATTATTTTTCATCATTGAAATTCTCCTAATTGTTTGCTTATTTCCCATAAGATTTTTGCCGCTTCAAAATCCAAAGCAGGTGGAGCAGGTACTTCAATTGTTGTTAGATTGAAGAATTTTGCGGTTTCTTTTTCAACTTCTTTGCTAACACCTAGATAATATAAAGCTTCAGCTGAAATATCAAGATCTCGTGCAGAACTGTCTATGAAATATTTTTTAAATAACTTATAATATTCACCATTATTTTGTCCACTATTTGTTTTTACATTTCCTGGATGCATAGCATTAATTGTAACATTTGTACCAATAAAATATTCATTGAACTTTATTATTGAAAGAAGTTGAGCTAATTTCGCATAACCATAGCTTTTTAAACCTGAATATTTTTGTTTTTCAAAAAATAAATCCTCAAAATTTAGCCCCCACGCAGCAAAGCGATGTGCTTCAGAATTTACATAGATTATCCGACTGCTTGATTGAGAGGATAGTTTTTCTTTGATAATATAGTTAATAATAAACGTACTAAGATAATTAGTTTGAAAAACCATCTCCATTTGATCTTCAGTTATTAGTTTTTCGGTATTATAAACTCCAGCATTATGAATGATTACGTCGATGTCTTGATTCAATTCTAAAAGTTGTTTTGCTACATTTTTTACATTATTTAATTTTGAAAAATCAGCTATTAAATAATTGCATTTAACATTATAAATTTTGATAATTTCATCACACAGTTTTTTAGATTTTTCTTCATTTCGATTAATAGTTAAGAGATTTGCTTTACACGAAGCATATTTTTTTGCAGTTTCATATCCAATACCTGATGTTGCGCCAGTAATTACTACTAACCGATTTTCAAAATCTTCTTTACATTTTTTAGGTTCTAATTTTTGATTTTTTATCATCTCAAAAATATTTTCCCATTTATATTCCTTGAAATATTTATTCAAAATGACTCCATGTGATTACTTAACGCTACTGTAAAAGACTTTTCAAAACATGATAATTTTACCTCATTTATTGCTAGTGTAAAATATTTTCTGTAAATTCACAAAAAAAGAAAGGTCATGTATCCTTTAGTTACTACACGAAAGGAGATAACATGACCAATCAAAATAATTATACAATATCTGAAGAAATTTTAGAACAATTGGCTGAAGGAGGAATGGAGTCAATTCCAGAGCTAATCCGAATTCTAGTCAACGAAGGAATGGCATTGGAGCGAGAGCGATACTTGCAAGCAGAACGATATGAGCGAAGCGAAGATCGAAAAGGATATGCAAACGGATACAAACCAAAAAGTGTAAAGACAAGAGTAGGTGAGATCGAATTTGCAGTCCCCCAAGTAAGAGAAGGGTCATTTTATCCAGAAGCCTTGGAAAAAGGGATTCGAAGTGAAAGAGCATTAAAGCTCGCATTAGCAGAGATGTATATCCAAGGTGTATCGACCCGAAAAGTAGCCGCAATCACAGAAAAACTATGTGGAACGAAGATCAGCAGTAGTCAGGTAAGTCGAGCAACAGCGCAGATGGATGAGGTGTTGAAAGCATGGCGAAATCGACCGATAGGAAGTATCCCTTATTTATACCTAGATGCACGCTATGAAAAGGTGAGAATGGATGGTCAGATACGATCTGCAGCGGTTCTAATGGCTGCTGGGGTTGGTGTAGACGGTAAAAGAAGGATTTTAGGCGTTTCTGTGTCACTTAGTGAATCAAAATTACATTGGAGAGGCTTTTTTGAAGAGCTGATTGCGAGAGGTTTACGGGATGTTCGCTTAATTATCAGCGATGATCATGGTGGCATTCGAAAAGCAAGACAAGCAGTTTTTACTGGGATTCCATGGCAAAGATGTCAATTTCATCTCCAACAAAATGCTGCTCAATATGTACCTCGTAAACATTTACAAGCTGAGGTAGCGAATGATATTCGCTCAATTTTCAATGCACCTTCTCGAGAACAAGCTGAGCTGTATTTGAAAGAAATTGTTGAGAAATATGCCAAACATGCTTCTGCTTTAGCGGATTGGTTGGAAGTTGCTATTCCTGAGGGCCTTACATTTTTTGATTTTCCTGTTGCTCATCGACGCAGAATTCGGACGAGTAATTTGATGGAGAGAATCAGTCAGGAAGTCAAACGTCGTACTACTGTGATTCGTTTATTTCCCAATCAAGCGGCTTGTCTTCGTCTTGTTTCTGCGATCCTGATGGAGATTAGTGAAGATTGGGAGACTGGACGTATTTATTTAGATGTTTCATAACTATCGGATACTCGAATTTACAGAAAAATTTTTGCACAATCATCTTTAAAGTCCTAATCTCTACAACTTACTGTAGGGATTAGGATTCTCCCTTAATCATGATTATATAGTAATATTTCAGAATTGAATCTAAGTGATATTAATTGAAAATAATTATAAGAATTAGTAAAAATCATATTAGTTGAATGATATATTAATTTATTTGAAAGGAGTGCCTCATAATGGGAGTGCCTCATAATGTGGTGTAAAAAGGAATAAAAAAAAGTCATCCAATGCTACTATTAAGTTGTAGAAACAAAAAAAGGAGATATAGGGGTAATTCATCACTTAGTTTTGTCTCATAAATTTGTTCAATCGTCTTTGAAAATACTCGTGAAAATATGTCTTCTTTTCCATAGCAATCATCGATTTATTTTGCTTTTCCAAATTCTTTAATCAATTCTTCGGTTAATTCTTTTGATGTTTCTTTTTTTTGTTTGCGTCATCTTCATTCCTTTACTTTTAGTATGCTAGAAGACACACTTATTCTGATAGTTCCGTTTTTTTAGGTGAGTGTATTTTTTTTAAATCTTTCGAAAGCAAGATGAAAGAAGAGTTCCTTTTTGGTGAAATTTTATTTTGTTCAATAAGAAAAAATTATGATTGACTTTTCAGGAAGCCATTTTTTATTAGTCTTCATTCAACTCTTGATTATTGACGATTCTTACTAATTTTTTTGAATGTAAGGCTTCTTTTTTAAAACTTTCTCAATAAAAACATCTACAATATCTGGATCAAACTGATTTCCTTTACAAGCCTGAAGTTCATAAATTGCCTCTTCTATACTCATCGCATCTTTATATGTTCTTTTGCTTGTCATGGCATCGTACGCATCAGCAATGGCAATAATCCTAGCTTCAATAGATATATTATCTGATTTTAATCCCATAGGATATCCTTTTCCATCCCATCTTTCATGATGCTGTCGAATACACTCAGCAAGACTAGAAAATTCATCTGAACCTATCAAGATACGCCAGCTGCTTTCAGGATGTTTCTTCATCTTCTCCCATTCATTTTCTGTAAGTTTTCCAGATTTATTAAGAATAGATTCATCAATGCCGATTTTTCCAATATCATGAAGTAAACCAGCTGTTTTTATTTGATTTACTTCATCCCTGTCCATTTCCATTGCCTTGGCAAGCAATTCGCAATATATGCTTACTCTTTTTGAATGTTTTAATTCTCTATTGCTTTTCTCATATAGCGCATTCAAAATGATATCCACTGTTTTACTATGCATACTTGAACTTTCATAAACTTTGTGATTATACATAAAGTTTTCAGCGCTTATGAGAACATCCAGAATATTTTGATCTGCTGTAATTTTTGTATCATAGCCAAATGAAAGCGAAAGTTCAACAGAATTAATTTTTTCTTTCTTAATTAATTTTTGCAGTTTATTTACAAATTTATTTGCTTGATATAAATTTGTTTTTGGAAGAATCAAAATAAATTCATCACCACCTAATCTTGCGAGAATATCATTAGATTTACACTCATTAGAAATGACATTTGCAGCTTTTTTCAACAATTCGTCACCAATATTATGTCCAAATGAATCATTTACAAGTTTAAGGCCATTTACATCAGCCATAATTAGACTAAGCGGAAGATTACTATCAGTATCTAATCTTTTTAACTCTTCTTCAAAAAATCTTCTATTATACAGATTGGTGAGTTGATCATGATAGCTTAAATAGAATAAGTTCTTTTCAGCTTCTTTTTGTTCTGTAATATCTAAGGATGTTATCTGAACGCCTACAACATCTCCTTGACTATTCAGTACTCTTAGGTATGTACTAATATAATAGCGTGGGGGAATAGTTTCTGGAACATAATCCTCATATGTCTGAGAAATATCAGATTCCAAAGCCTTTACAATTCTATTGAAATAGACATTAGCAACTTCTTTCGGGAATAAATCAAAGATGTTTTTTCCATTAAAATCCTCAGGCTTACCACCCATATTTGATGCAGCCTGATTATTATATGAAATGATATCTCCTTCTGGTGAATAATAACCAATTCCTAGTCCAGAATGTTCAAAAAGACTTCGATATCGTTCTTCACTCTCCTTTAACGCAGCTTGAGCTTTATTTAAAATTCTTTCAGATTTAACAATATCTGTGATATCTTGCATGATGCAATGTGTTTGTCTGAAACTGCCATCCGGATTATGACCAATTCTTCCATTAAAACTTACAATTCGAATACTGCCATCTTTTTTCAGCATTTCAAATTTTGTGCAAGTTACACCTTCATATTTGAATTTAGGAAAGTTTATTTTGAAATGCTCTTTAAAATCTGAATGTATAAAGTCTCCAAAGTTTTTTCCGATTACTTCTTCTAGCTCGTAACCAAGTAGTTCAAGCCAAGCTCTATTAACAGAAATAAAATTTCCATTCTCATCTAGTGATTGATATGGTAATGGAGCATCTTCAAACATCAACTTGAAGTTTTCTTTAGTATTTAATAGATCGTTTTCATATTTTTTTTGTTCTGTTATATCAATAATTGATGTGATGAAATATAAAGGTTTTCCATTTTTATCTTTTCTCAATGAAACATGTAATTCTGTCCAAATTATTGATCCGTCCTTATGGATATATCTTTTTATAAACCGACTTTTATTCTTATTATTAGATAGCAAATCACTAAATTCTTTTTTACTTCTTTCAATATCCTCTGGATGTGTAATTCTTTCCCAAAGCTCTCCTTGAAGCTCTTCTTTAGTATATCCAAGCATTTTACAAAAAGTATTATTTACATTTATTTCTCCAGAAGGAGAAGTAAGAGACTTAGCAATAGGAGAATTATTAAACACATATTTAAATTTTTCTTCACTCTCAACAAGCGCGGTTTCTTTATCTATTATCTTATCTCTGAAGTTACTCTTAACGCTAGTAAACTTACTGATATTATTTAGCCATGTGAT
The DNA here is from genome assembly GCA_963662985.1 of Anaerolineales bacterium. GTDB lineage: Bacteria > Chloroflexota > Anaerolineae > Anaerolineales > UBA11579. Next base: position 599,617 of record OY760066.1, read on the forward strand.
AACTTGGTATTTTGCTAAATTATTTTCTTTAAACCCTTCGATTGGTATATAAAATGGGTTTTCATGAACTTTATCTTTCCAGATAATATATGGGTGAACCTGAATGATGTTTTTAATCATTTCATTAGTGAATTTGTTTAAGTTGTATCTACATATTGAAGATACTGGATATTCTGAAAAAACTTTTTCATTTAATTTCCATTCGTATTCAAGAATTTTTTCAAAACCATCGTTAAACTCCAATGCCCAGCTAATCTCACCAGTTATAGCTAAGCCATTATAACCATCGGAAACAGCAGTTCTTGATTCTCTAATAAGTAAATCAATCATCTTATCTGGACTGAAAGTACCATCTTTCACATACAAGTCTTCTTTGTTTAAAATAACAAGTTGGTTTTTATTTAAGTATTTTCTATAATCGATTGAGTTTTTAAGCTTTTGCAAAAACAAGTTTGTATTGGTATCTCCTGTAATATAAAAACATCTGTAATTATTTTTGAGATTTAATGATATATAATTTATTAATATATTAATAATTTCATTTTCATTATCATAAATAACAACCATATGTTCTTCTGGAAAATTAAATTGGTACTGATTATCCATGATGCAATCCTTTATCAATAAATGACATATCCAAATTTTAATATTTTTTCTATATTAGTACAAACTTCTGATATGCTATCTCTATACCAGCACTGTTGAATCAATCTACCATAATTATAATTTTATTTTATTTAAAATAATTAGTTATAAATAGCATACATGAATAAAAGTATACTTTCAAGTAAATGTTGATATTTATACGATTGAGAATGATTTTTTTGAACGATTTCTTGGTGATAAAAAAATGGATAGATTCACCCTTTTTTTAATTTAGACATCTTTTTTCTTCTTTTTTTGTTACAACAATTATTATTAAGATTAGATAATTGCGTTTTTTTATCCTTTTCTCACTACTTTATCATACGTCTCATAATAATCTGATTTATCAAAGCTACAAACTTCATTTTTCTTAAACCGCCATAGATAGTACAACTTGGGGGACACTTAAGTAAAAATATAAATTAAAATTTGCAGAAAAACCTCTTGGATTAAAGTCTGAAGTGCAAAAGACTTAAGCTGAAACAATACTTCATAGGGAGTTCGATAGTCAAGTCTTTTTCGAGGTCGATGGTTTAGCCAATGCATGATGAAACAGATTACATCTTGTTTCTGTTTTCAAACAATCGAACAAATATAAAAAAACTGGCTGATATTTCGGGTTACAGTTGGGAATAAATTCTTAAAGGTACTATTTCCCCTGAAAGAAAATCAACCGATGAGAGTATCGAAAGCACCAGAGGAAATGACCTATTATGCAATTTATTCCACAGCCACCAATATAGCTCGCACCACGATGCGGTAGATGTAGCTGTCGCTTTGTTCGTCGTAACCGCGGCAAGTAACCAAGGTCAGCCAAGAAAAATCTTCATGTTCGAAAAGCTGCAAGTTATCAGGTTTGACCTGTTGTATAGAGCGTACGGCGTAAATATAGCGCTGACCCCAGGCATTGACAAAGATGCGATCGTTGTACCGTAGCATGTGCAGGTTTACAAATAAGCCGGGTAATCCATTTTCATCATACACATGCCCGGTTAGTACTGAGTTACCTTCCCCAGAGGGGAATGCAGAGCCTTCCAGCCAACCAGCACGTTTTCCAAGCCAGGTCAGGTCCCAGCCTTGATTTGTAATTGGCACACCTATGATGTCGGTCTGAATACCAAGAGACGGTATTTCAAGGAGAATATTATTAGAAGTTAGATAATACTGGTTCTCCATTTGAGACGAATGTTTTGAAATCCGACCCGGTGCAAAACCTGTATTAGGGGGGGGCAGATTAATAATTGCTTCAACGTTAATCGTCACAAGAGCCGTTATGCAAAACCCAAGATTATCACAAGCGCGATAGGAAACAATGTCCTCGCCACTGTAACCAATATCAGGCGTATAGACCACACTGCCTATTTCAGCTGTCCCATGTTGTGGATATTCAATAATTTCATGAAAATCCCACCTTGTCGCCCCACTGCTCAGGATATCATTTGAGAGGACATCAATCGAAATAAATCCTTTAGTTTTTACTGAATCTTCAACGCCCATAGCTCCGGATTTTGTTCCGTCCTGCAAGATTTTGATTACAACATCTACATATTTCTTGCTTCCATCCGGTGCAGTCGCCAGGATGCGCAAAGGGTAATTTCTTTCAATGTTGTAATCCACCGTAGTGGTCAGTGAAAGTTTGCCATCCGTACTAATCCTGAAATTGGAGGTCATTGGGAACTTATCTTGATCGACCAATGCATAGGTGACCCCGCTGATGTTGGCCTTCATGCTTCCTACCACCGTGTCAGGACCATCTCCATCAATTAGATGGGTACTGGAAATCTCAGCATTCCAATTAATTGATGGCAGATTATTTGCTGTGACTGTGATAATAAAGCTACGCTGGAAAGTAGAACCATCTTCGTCCAGAGTCTGGATACAAACATCATAATCGCCTGGCAACGTAGTCATTTTCCGTTTTAAGGCATTTCCTTGAATTTCAAAGCCTGAATTATCGGCACCGTTCACAATAGTACAAACGCTGCCGCTGGTTTCCAGGGAATAGGTAAATAAAGGCTTTCCATCCACTGTGTCCAGAGTACCCACAATTTCCTGTATTTCGATTACACTGGTATTTGAAAGTGTCAGATTGGAAGGCGAGGCGCTGACAGTGATGGTAAAAGCTTTCTGAGTGGTGAGTCCGTAAGTGTCTTCCGCCTGGGCGCAAATATCATATGTGCCCGCGATGGTGCCGTTCTCGCGTTGCAGGGTTGTGCCGCTGATGCTGAAACTGGCGTTATCCGCTCCGTTGGTGCCATTACAGACATCCCCATTGGCCTCTAGGGTGTAGACCATGGGTGCTGTGCCGCCGGTGACGTTGAAATCGCCCACGTTGGTCTGGTCATCCGGTATGACCAGGTTGTCAAGCGACAGGGTGTCGAGTGCGTTGACCACATTGATTGTGTAGGCGTGCTGGTCGTTTGCAGTGGTTGAATCGACCACCTGCACACAGATCTGGTAACTGCCCAGAGGGGTTGTTGGTTTGCGCTGTAGTGTATTCCCGCTGATGGTAAAGAAACCATTACCCGCTCCGTTCGTACCAGTGCAGACTGACCCGCTTTGCTGAAAGGAAAACAAAAAAGGACCGCTGCCGCCGGTTGGGCTGAATGTGCCAACATCGGTCTCGCTGGTGCTGACTACACTTCGGTTGAGCGAAGTGTCATTCAGATCTATTTCAAAGCCACCTTTCATCACCGTAGCTTTGTTGAGATATTCAGAATCTTGATAGGCAACATAGGGCGTACCGCTGTCATCTATTGCCAGAGAGGTGAGGAAAAATCCAAAACTTGATGAAAAGCCGGATGAGCCGACATTAACCCATTCCGTTCCATTAAATTTCATCACCATTACATTATAGGAATTACCACTATCTTGATAGGCAACATAGGGCGTACCATTGTTATCTATTGCGAGAGAGGTGGAATATACATAACTACCTGCTGAAAACCCGGGAGTGCCAACATTCTCCCAATTCGTTCCATTAAATTTCATCACCGTCGCTCTACCGGAATTACCACCATCTTGATAGGCAACATAGGGCGTACCGCTGTATATTGCAAGAGAGGTGTAATATGCTCCACCTGCTGAAAAACCGGGAGTGCCAACATTTTCCCAATTCGTTCCATTAAATTTCATCACCGTCGTTTTGAGGGAATTACCATAATCTCTATAAGCGACATAGGGCATACCGTTGTTATCTATTGCCAGAGAAGTGTAAGTTACTTCACCTGCTGAAAAACCAGCTGAGCCGACAGTAACCCATTGCGATCCATCAAACTTCATCACTGTCGCTTTTTTGGTTTCATAATAATCTATATAGGCAACATAGGGCTTACGGTTGTATATTGCCAGAGAAATGTGATATGCATCACCTGCTGAAAAACCCCGTGAGCCGACAGTAACCCAACTCGTTCCATCAAATTTCATCACCGTCGCTTTTTGGGTGAAAACACCAAGCGAAATTAATTCCCAATCTCTATAGGCCAAATAAGGCGTACCGTTGTCATCTATTGCCAGTGAAATATCCTCAGCCTGGCCTTCTGAAAAACCAGCTGAGCCGACAAGTTCCCAACTCGTTCCATTAAATTTCATTACCGTCGCTTTGGCACCATTAGCTGAATCTCTATAGGCGACATAGGGCGTACCGCTGTTATCTATTGCCAGAGATGTGTACATCATGCTACCCGCTGAAAAACCGGGTAAGCCGACAGTCTCCCAAACATACGTTGCTGCCTGTACACTACTGGTGAACAGCACCAAGATAATTAAGATGAAAGTTGGAAGAAATTTCATTATGTCTTTTGTTTTCGTTTTTATTTTCATTGATATCCCTAAGTTTTATTCAATGGGTTTTTATATCCTCAAAATTTGCACAATATCATTGTTCTTTTGTATTTCATTGAATTGCCTCCAAAAATATGTACTAATTTTGATAGTCCAACCTATTGAATTTAAAAAGTTAGGATAAGGAATGAAAAATCCTTCATCATTCAATAAAATCTGGTAACTACTTAACCTTATCCTTGCAAGGAGTCTGAACAACTTAAATATATAATTAATTGTAATGAGAAGATCGACAGAGCACATTGGATAAGCATTTATTTTTAGATAAACAAATGTTTATAACCTCCAGGCGCCATTGGTGCCTGGAGGTTAGGTTAAGTTAAGATGGCTGCAATCTAGGTGGTACTATTTTAAACTTTTTTGCTTTGCGGCATAGATAATCAACTCTGTGCGATTAATACCCAATTTGCTGCAAATATTGTGAATATGCACTCGGATGGTCGACTTACTTACGGATAACCGCTGCGCCATGCGTTCATATGTTAGCCCTACTCCCAAAAGTGAAAGAACTTCCTTTTCGCGAGCAGACAGCTCTGTCAAATGACTTTGATGTTTGTAAACAGCTTCTGCCAATTTTTCGGCAATCTCGGGTGGAAAATATTTTTTACCTCGGGCAACTTCACGGATAGCATGCATAATGACTGATCTGGGTTGGCTTTTTTGCAGGTAACCATAGGCACCTGCTGCAACCGCAGCCAGAATATCCTCTTCATCAAAGGAACTGGAAAGGAATAACACCGCTATACCAGGTATGCTTTCGTGAATCTTTTGCATGGCGGCAATGCCGTTCATGCCCGGCAAGAAGAGGTCCATGATAATTAGATCGGGTTTGATCTCTTTTGCCATTTTAATCGCATCAATGCTGTTGGCGGCGCTGCCGGCAACAGCAAGGTCTTCTTCGTTGTCGATCCCTAACTGGAGGGCTTCGAGCATCATAGGGTGATCATCGACAATCATAATCCTGTAACTGGTCATTGATTCCTCCTGAGTCAAATGCAAAATTTATGGGTTATTCGTAGTCAGCTACTCTAGGTATTGACATTAAAAAAATTCAGTACTCTCACTGCCATTTTCCAGTGACACCTTTGGAAAAATAATTGTAATCGATGTTCCTTGATCACGTTGCGATGCTAGTTCGATATGAGCGCCAATCTGGGCAGTGCGATCCCGCATATTTGGTATTCCCAGACCAAACGCGCTTTGCTCGGCCGTGTTGAAGCCCTTGCCATTATCAACGATTTTAACCACCTGCAGTGATTCATGCCGATCAAACATTATCTCGACGCGGGTTGCTGCAGCATGTTTAAGACTGTTGTTCAGACTTTCGTTGAGAATATAAAACAGGTCTTCTTCGCTATCAAACGGGAGAGAAAAACCGGGGTGATAAACGAGTTGAACATCTATGCCTGCCCGTTTTTCAACCAGTTCAATCCGATCCATTAATCTTTGCAACAAAGGGGCGCGCGTATCGTATCCCTGAAATTCATAGAGCAGCAGTCGCAGTTCTTTTAAAGCCTGTGAAGCGCTCGCCAGCAGCAGTGCAAGTGCTTTTTTTGTCTGCGGGTTGTAGTTTTCATTGGCTGCAATCATGGTTTCGATGATAAAGGTAATGCTGTGCAAGGATTGGGTAACGGAGTCGTGTAGGTTGCGAGCCAAGCGTTTTCGTTCCTGGGATTTTGCCTCGGAGATATTCTCCTGGGTCAGGTGGGCGTTTTCCAAGATGATGGTCAGTCCATCCCCAAGTCCGTTAATCAGCGCTTTTTTATTAGCGGATATGTCTTCTTGGTTGACCCATAGGGTCACGACTAATTTGTTTTTTTTATCCTTTCCTGTAATTTGCCTTATGGACACGGTCTGGTACCCTATCCCGGCTGTAATTGCTGGTAGTACTCTGGAAATTTCAGACAATGGGTAATCGTTTGTTTTGGAAACGGAGAACTCTTGCAAAACCTGATTTGTCTGGATAGTTGATAGAGCAACCCGTTGTTCATCGCTCAACCCTTGGCTGGCTTCCAGCGTATATGCCTGCTGATTCAAATGGTAAATACACACCGCGTCACAGCCAGTGAGTTCAACAATTTTATCCAGAATCAACTGTTGCAAATCATTTAGAGGCAGAAGCTTGTTGCCCAACATGATCAAATCATAAATACCTTGCAAATAACGCATTTGCTCTTTAAGGAGTTGGGCCTGCTCATCCTCTTTTTTGCGCAGTTTATGCTCAAGAATATTACGTTTCAGTAGTTCCTGACTCAGTTCCTGAACTTTATTGTCCAGCGCCATGTTCTGTGCTGAAATTTGAGTTTGAAAGCGGTCAAAATAGATCCATGTCACAAACATTGCTGACAGTGTATATCCTAGTGCCCATCCAAGGAGACCCATATAGACTTTTTCCGCAATTCCATAAACTAGGTAAAAACAAAATGGAACTGCGATAGCAGAGGTTAAAAGCATAATAAATTTTCTTTCGCTCTTTGGATTTTTTATACTCTGAAAGCCTAGTAGTAGGAAAGTTAAAAAAATATAAGCTACATTTAATGCATTTAAATATGAATGAAGTGGACCTTTTATGTATTCGTACATATTAAGTTCAATCAGGCCAAAGGGTTTCGCTCCAATCCATACCAGATGATGGAAAGCATTTGTCAAAGAGAGCAGTATGCTGATGCCTATAGGAAGAATCAAAATTAATTGCCAATTGATTTTTTGACTAGAACTATTACCAAAATAATTGACCACAAATAGCAGGATGCTTAAATCAATTAGACTGTTAAATGCATCCGCTAGCTCAACAAAGCGAAGTCGCAAATCAAGATCGGTTGAAGATAATTCTAAAAAGGAAAAAAATAACCACATTGAAATAAAAAACAGAATATAGCTAAGTTTGCGGAGTTTGTCTTCCTTCTTGGCAGTCGACCAAATCATGATGGCAGCAATCATGTTAATCATACCGGTCAGAAGGTAGAAGATAGAAATGGTTGTAAAATTCAAAATCATTATTTAATTATATATTATCTAAAATTTACAGCAATCAAAATTTCTAGACTGCTTATAATTAAAATTCGCCATCGTGAAGCTGAGTCGATGCATCATTATCCTATTAATTTGTCCAACCAATCTTCAGAAACCAATTACGATGACGAGCATAATTTGAAAAAGCCTCATGATAGGAAAAAACGTTCAGGATGATTTATTGGTAATTGACTTTCTTTTCCTGCCAAATCTTCATCAGCATCAAGAGTTTAATTATATGCAAAAATTTAAGAGATTGACATTGATATCCACACAATTATTCTATTAATAGTACGAAAAATACTTAAATAATTACGTTTTCATCAAGCCTGAGAATCTGATACTAGAAATTGACTATTGGGCATATAATATTCAATAGTCATAGAATTAATGAACCTTACAGTCTTTCTTCACTTATAAATGCCATTTTTCGCATAGAAGTCTTTGTTTCACAATCGAAAGAATCTTAGAAAAAAAATAAGAAATCCTTCCTTGCGTTCTTGAAGATAGCGCGCTGTCGACAATTGCAGGATTCTGGCGGTCGCGATATAAAGTAAAAACTTAGACCAGGTACAGTGTAAATTAACTCGTAATGTCATTATCCTATTATTTAGACAATGAATTTGAGTTAAAAAATAATTAACTTACATATTGAGAAGGTCAAAATTTGCAATATTTAAGTAACAAATGCGGAAGTTCTATAAAATAGAATCAGAATTAAGGTATCAAAGATGGGATGTGTTTTTTTAAATTTATTTTATAAATTTTAAACTATGTAAAATTAATAAACAATTGAATGTATAAATTTCAATTTTATGAATGTCTTTGATATAAGTAATAATTAATTGGAATAAAAAACTTGATTTTTTTTATTCCTTTATAAAACACTTATTGATATACACCAGTAATAATAGGTAAAAACTTGTTACTACTAATGACAATGGAATTTATCATAAAACTTTTTTAACTTAAATAAATTTAAAATATAAATTAACCTATTTGTATCCTGATTATTTAAATGATATACTTTAAATGATTTTCAAAGTAGATAATTGCATAGTTTATCCCTCAAATATAGATTAAAAATCAAGAAATTCTACATTGATTTAAGAATAATATAATATCATTTTTTTATTGTTTAATTGAAAAAATTGTTTTAATGCTGTTCTTATTTATTTTTTAACATAATTTTTTTGTACTACTGATCAGATATTCTCTAAACTAGAGAATATAATTTTTAACTTAGACGGACATTCTTCCATCTATTAATTTCTTGATTAAAGAAAATATTTTTAAATTAAACATTTTAAGGAGAATCAAATGTCAAAATTAACTGAAGAAGTTATCAAAGCTTGGGAAAATCGTGAAGGTCCTGTTGTATTAACTACTGTAGATAAAGACTGTAATCCAAATGCAATTTATGCAACTTGTGTTAGTAAATATGGTGAAGATAAATTAGTTGTAGCTGATAATTATTTTAATAAAACAAAGATTAATATTTTAGAAGGTAGTAAGGCATCTTTATTATTTATCACCAAAGAAGGAAAATCATATCAAATTAAAGGTGATATTGATTATTATACCGATGGAGACATCTATGAGGATATGAAGAACTGGAATCCTGTCAAACATCCTGGACATGCTGCAGCAGTATTGAATGTCATGCAAGTATTCTCTGGAGCTGAAAAACTAGTTTAAAATAACTCATATATAAGTTAAAAATTTTAAATTGTGTTTTTTCAACTGTAAGAGACAAACAGAATCCAATAAATATTGGAGATTTTATGATAATCAAAATTGGAATTATTATTTGTAACCGCTATCGTAATTGTGCCGGAGGAAAATGTTTTCGTGCAATGCGAAATAGGGAAGGTGCATTCAAACAATATGAAAATTCTGAATTAGAGTTGGTTGGTTATACCACATGTGACGGTTGTCCAGGTGGAAATATTGAATACACTGGGGATGAAATGGTTAAAAATGGTGTAGATGTCATACATTTAGCTACTGGATTTTTAGTAGGATATCCACCATGTCCATATATAGATATTTTCAAAGATTTACTCGAAAAAAAACACGAAGTAAAAGTTGTCTTAGGAACTCATCCTATTCCACAAAAATACTTAGATATGCATACGAGACTTGGAACTTGGGATGCCTCTGTATGGTCAACTCGTCTTTCAGATACTATGACCAATACTATTATTCGAAAAAACTATGATTAGTTTTTCAATTTAGTGAAATATTTTTATATTTTAACTTGGGAGCAAACTGAGCAGAATCATTTAAAAAATATCCATAAACAAAAAAACCTTGTAAAGTGGGTTTTTTTGCAACAAAAATAACTACAATAAAAATGTAGACATAAAATCGTTTTACTTCGAATCAGCAGATTGAAGATTTGTATTTTTAAAAAAATATTAATATTTTGATATAGGATTTTAGAAATTCAGAAGTACTCTTTTTATTTTTTGGTATTGATAAAACTTATTGATGAGATGTATTTGAATCGCAATTATAATTAAAAGGTCATATGTTTATTATTGTGGTCTCAAGGATTTATTTCAATAAAAAATGTTAATTAGATTTATAACTTATGCAAGAAAATAATCTAATGATTACTTTTAATAAAGCATCGACAATTCGATTTTGTGGTTAGTAAAAAAAATATTTTTTTAAATTCAAAATATGTAATACTTGCAGAGACAAGATTTTGGACGTTTACACTCCCCAAATTTAAATATGTTCCTAGGTAAACGTGAAATAGTATTATGTACGTCAAAAAATTCTGCATTTGCATGTCATTCTTTTACAGACTTTTTAATAGATAATAGTATAAATATAGATAAATTTAGTTTAAGAAGGAATAGAATATGAAAAAAATTCTTAGATTATCAATCTTGATTATAATCTTGTTTCTTCTCACAGCATTCAACATTGAGCCAGAGCATTGCTTTGAATACATCTGCTTCTCTTATTCAGATCAATTCAGCACCGAAATCATCGATCAAATTGTCCCTGCAGACGCCCCAGACTTTTTCCTTTCCTTGCCCGAACATATTAAATTTGAATTCACAGACTATCCTATCCAAAATCACCTCTTCGAAACACCAACACTCACAATTATCCCCATCACTGACTATATTGAATTACATCCTGATGTTGAAGAACAGGTTAATCTACTTATAAACATTCTTGAAACTAAACCTGAAAAACCAGAAACGCTCCCTACACTACCCACTTGGAATGCAGCTCAAATTATGAAAGTACAGATTAGTTATCTTGAATTTAACGACATATCTGGTGTACGGTTTCTAACCCAATATGGGCAAAGCTTTTGGCCGATCAATAATAATGACATGTTCTACTATTTTCTCGGTCTCACATCTGATAATGAACACCTTATTACCGGTGTATTTCCCATCAACCATCCCGATATCATCAATGATGGCAATGAATTATACGAAACTAAAAATTATGATGAATTCGCAGACGGCTTCATTACTTATATTGCCGACACTGAAACCTTCCTAAACACTCAACCACCCAAATCTTTTTTTCCCCCATTCGCCCTGCTTGACCAATTCATTAACTCCATCAGCATAATTAATTAAGACTAAAAATCTAAACATTTTCTAGAATTTATTATTCAATTATGTTAATTATTTTATAATACTAGTGATAAGGAATTTTATCACTGGAAAAATTTTATTTTAAATGAATTTTTTGAAAAATTGTTGAATAATCTGAAATTTTATGGATTTATTCTAAAAAGAAAAAATAATATGCTATATATAGTATTCAGATTTTTTTTGATTGATCAAGAATTTTTATTGATGGTTGAATGTAATTTAAAAGGAAGAAAATGAAAATTACTTTGCAAAATTTTAAAAATATTATTTCCAGTAATATCCTAACAAAAGGAAAAAATTATTATAATAATGGATTTGTAATCGACTTAGTTGAACTAAATAATGAGTTTTGGCAAGCGAAAGTTGAAGGTTCACTATTATATAATGTCACAATTTCAGGAGATTTACAAAAAGAAATTGATTATTATTGTGATTGTCCATATGATTGGGGGCCGGTATGTAAACATATTGCCGCAGTATTATTTGCAATTGAAAATAAAAATAATGTGAGTTCAAAAAGTACGATTCACAAAACGAGCAGAAGAAAGACAAAACAAGAAAGATTAATATCAACGATTGATAAAATGTCTCGTGAAGAAATGAATGAATTTTTGTGTAAAATTGCTAGCCAAGATGTTTATATTAGGAATATAATTTTAGCAAAGTTTGAAGAAGCCGAAGGTGGGAAAAAAGGTTTTAGTAAGTTGGTAAAGAATGCCTTAAAAACAGGTATGAAAAATGGTTTTATTGATTATTTCGGATCAACAAAAGCTGCAAATTCAATATATGGGATAATTGAGAGAGCTGAAACAAAAATAGCGTCTGGAAGATTAAAAGAAGCTATATATATTTATCAATCCATTATTGAAGAGATATCAAAAATTATTAATCAAGCTGATGATTCAAATGGAGAATTACAATACTGTGTTAGAAAAAGCTTCAAGCAATTAGAATTTATATCAAAATCAATTTCAGATTCCGAAAAAAATGATTTATTCAATTATTATTTAACTGAATCTCAGAAGAAATATCAAATAGGGGATTGGAAATGGGAATTAATCCAATTAGCGGCAAATTTAGTGGAAACAGAAACGAAAAGAGAAGAATTCAATATTTTCATAAATTCATTAGATTATAAAAATGAAGATCATTTTTCTTTGGATTCCTTTATTAAAGATAAAAATAAAGTGTTATATTCAATTGTTAATCGTTTGGATTCTGATTTGGAAAAAATAAAGTTTTTAGAAACAAAAACTGAAGATGATTATTTGAGTAGAGAATTAATAAAGTTATATATTAAATTATTAAATTATCAAGAAGCAAAAACAATTTGCATTAAGTGGATAAAAAAATATGAAGATAAAATTAATAGTTCGAAAGTTCCATTTTATGAGTTTTTATTAGAAATTGCACAAATTAATCAAGAAAAAAAACAAATATCAGAAATTGCATGGATATTATTTATTTTTACAGCAAACATCCAGTATTTTATTTTAATTAAAGAAAATGAAAATAAGGAAACTTGGAAATCATATTTAGATGGGTTATTATTATCACTGAATGAAATTCAAAAAGAAATGCTACTAGCAGAGATTTATATAGTTGAAGAAATGTGGGAAGATTTGCTGATCTTCATTCAATCAAATAATTATTATCTAGTGGAACGATACAGAAAATATCTTGATTTATTATATCCTAAAGAAATGTCTGCTATTTATGAAGAGATGATATGGTTGATATTGGAAGATATTACTAAAAAAAAATAGAAAAGGATATAAAGAAGCTTGTCGTTATATTTGGAGAATTAAAAAATTAAAGCAATATGAAATGGCTGATGAATTGATAAAAAAAATTATGAATAAATACAATAATCGTCCTGCATTAATTGATGAATTAAATAAATTATCATAACTTGGATTCAAGTCTCAAGTGCAATAGACTGATACTGAAAGAATACTTCATGGGGAGTGCGATAGTCAAGTCTTTTGCGAGGTCGATGGTTTAGCCGATGCATGATAAATGTAATTTCATCATCAGTGACATTATCCAAGCGCCTATGTTTAGGTAAATATTGTCTGATTAATCCATTCGTATTTTCGTTAGTGCCTCGTTCCCATGAAGCATAAGGATGAGCAAAATAAACATCAATTTTTGCTTTTTCTTTTATATCTTCATGCTTTGCAAATTCTTTCCCATTATCTACTGTGAGTGTTTCGACATGCGGCACAGAATTGAGTAAAACAACTGCCATGTCTGCCGCTAGTTGGGCTTCTCTTTTATTGAGCTGCCCCATTAGGGTATAGCCAGATTTACGATCTACTAGGGTTAAGATTGCTCCCTTATGCTTGTTTCCAACGATTGTGTCACCTTCCTAGTCACCGAGCCGTTCCCGCCTGTCTATTTCCTCTGGTCGCTTCTCTATACTGACTGCATTAGGTATTTTTCCTCTTCGATCATAGCTACCAGTGCGTTTTCGATACTTTTTTTGACATCTTAAGTGCGTATGTAAATTACCACCATTTCGTTTATCTGCATAAATATACTGATAAATCCTTTCATGGCTAATCTTGATCTTCTTTTTTTTCAGATCATTTGATATTTGCTCTGGGCTCATATCAAATGCTAATCTCTTGTTGACTTCTTCCCATTCTTCCGCTTTGATTCTGTTGATATTTCTTTTTGTCCTCCCAACTGCCATTTCTTGTGCTTGTTTGGGTCGATATCCTTTTTTGCCTTTGTTTCGTTTTATTTCCCGATTTATTGTTGATCGATGCACTCCTAAGAAATTTGCTATTTTTGCTTCTGTTTTTCCTATTTTCAATAATGTATATATCTGGTATCTTTGTTCTTGAGCGAGTTGTTTGTAGGTCATTTTTTCTCCTTTGATTTGTTCGGTCTTGGAGAATTATCCTACATCTGCTCGCTTTTTGCTTTCCTATCTTTGTTGCACTTGAAACTTGAATCTAAGTAATTCCTTTACTCTTATTATTTTTATAAATACGAGAATCAATTACAACAGACTTATTTTAATGATTACTTTTGAGTTGATTATTATTCAAGAGGTCCTCACGCTTCACTTGGTTGGTAGTGACCATATAAACATACACTTAATTACTTCTAATTGAAATGCTTATTAATGATAAAACAAATGGGAAATGACATTGAAAAGTTTAAATAATAAATGAATGAGTTGTATTTTATCAAGAAATATCTTTTCTTGTGATATCTGAGTTATTGTTGCTATTCTTATGGGACTACACATAATATGTGAAGCTCATCTAGTTTCAAAACTGATTATTAAGTTACTCAACTATTATCATTATGTGAATAAACTAATTTTAGATTGTGGGAAAAAATTTGCAAAGCATGTATAGATAAAAGATAAAACAAATATTGATGTTTTTTTTACTCACCCTTATGCTTCATGAGAACGAGGCACTAACGAAAAAACTAGTGGAATTAACAGACAATATTTACGTATTCTTTCAGAATCAGTGTGATAAACTTGATACTTAAATCGATGGAAGTAAAAAACTATCAAAAATGAAAATAAAAATTTCAAAAGATTCATGCTATTATTAATTTATGTTTAATAAAGGATTTTTCATTCATAAAAAAAATAAAAAAATATTAAGATTCCTTTCTGCTATAATAAAGACTAAAGATATTGAAGAATTTTTAGAATTTCTTTTTCTCTTTTTTAAAAATGAACTTTCAATTCAAGAAATCATTTTCTGGCATTATGATTCCCCCAATAATATTCTAGTCCAAAAGAAATCAACCTCAAAATTCCATTTACTCAATAACACTTATATCAACAATCAAAATTCACAAATTTGGAGATGCTTTATAGGAAAGAAAATTGATCAAATTTCTTCTTCAGATTCTATTCTTAAACTCAACAATATTGATATCAAATTTTACCCAAAAAGGTTTTATTATTTTCCTTTTTATTGTGACAACCAATCTTTAGGAATTTTCCTTTTCAAATTTAAAAAAAATATATCTGGCTTACAAAAAATTTATAAAATTGAAAAAATTCTTAAAGATGTATCGAGAATATATAGTCATCTTTTAAATGAAATAAAAGTTGAAGATCAAAATGAAGCACTAAAAATAATTAACATAATTGGCAAAAAATTATCAGAAAGTAATGATATAAATGTAATATATGAGATTTTTCAAAATGCATCGTATCAACTCCTCCCAAATACTTCAACAATCATTTTTTCTCTATTTGATGATCAAACAAATTTAATTCACCCAGCATACTTACACCATGAAGGTCAAATTGTAGATATTTCTAAACTAAATCCAATTCCTTTGGAACCTCCGGGAAAGGGTTTTCAAAGCCAAGCAATCAGAAGTAAAAAACCTCTTATCATAAATAACCTTCAGATGAATTTACATGAAAAATTATCCAATTATCAAAAATTTGGTACCGACAAAGATGAAACTCAATCATCAATTTATGTTCCTATGCTTGCTCGTAACAAAGTTCTTGGAGTAATAAATTTGCAAAGTTTCCAAAACTATTACTATAATCAAAATCTTGCGAAGTTGTTCACTACTCTGGCAAATACATCAGCTGTCGCCATACAAAATATACTTCTTTTTGAAACTGAAAAAGAACATAATCAAATACTAAAAAATGCTTATGAACAAACTCTTATTGGGTGGGCTAAAGCTGTTGAACTTAAAGATCATGAGACAGAAAAACATAATTTACGTGTTGCAAATCTTTCAAGAATTTTTGCAGAAAAATTAAATCTATCAGAATTTGAAATTGATTCAATTTATAAAGGTGCATTACTACATGACATTGGAAAAATCGCAATTCCAGATTCAATTCTAAATAAACCTGGAAAACTAACCCCAAAAGAATGGGAAATAGTGAAACAACATCCAATACATGCAAAAAAAATGCTTTCAGATATTGAATTTCTCAAGGAATCATTAGATATTCCATACCTACATCATGAAAGATGGGATGGCACTGGTTACCCAAAGGGGCTGTCTAAAAAAGAAATACCTTTAGGAGCTCGAATCTTTTGTATCGTTGATGTATATGACGCACTTTCTTCTGATCGTCCATATCGTCAAGCATGGTCTCAAGAAAAAATTATTCAATATTTAAAGTCTCAAGCAAACAAACATTTTGATCCCGATTTGCTTGAAGAGTTCTTTAAAGTAATTATTAAATTTTCAGATACCAATTTTACATAAGCATAAATTTATTTTTTTCAATTTTCTAATTCAAAACTTGGATTCAAGTCTCAAGTGCAACAGACTGATACTGAAAGAATACTTCATGGGGAGTGCGATAGTCAAGTCTTTTGCGAGGTCGATGGTTTAGTCGATGCATGATGAAACTAATTTCATCATCAGTGACATTATCCAAGCGCCTATGTTTAGGTAAATATTGTCTGATTAATCCATTTGTATTTTCGTTAGTGCCTCGTTCCCATGAAGCATAAGGATGAGCAAAATAAACATCAATTTTTGCTTTTTCTTTTATATCTTCATGCTTTGCAAATTCTTTCCCATTATCTACTGTGAGTGTTTCCACATGCGGCACAGAATTGAGTAAAACAACTGCCATGTCTGCCGCTAGTTCGGCTTCTCTTTTGTTGAGCTGCCCTATTAGGGTATAGCCAGATTTACGATCTACTAGGGTTAAGATTGCTCCCTTATGCTTGTTTCCAACGATTGTGTCACCTTCCCAGTCACCGAGCCGTTCCCGCCTGTCTATTTCCTCTGGTCGCTTCTCTATACTGACTGCATTAGGTATTTTTCCTCTTCGATCATAGCTACCAGTGCGTTTTCGATACTTTTTTTGACATCTTAAGTGCGTATGTAAATTACCACCATTTCGTTTATCTGCATAAATATACTGATAAATCCTTTCATGGCTAATCTTGATCTTCTTTTTTTTCAGATCATTTGATATTTGCTCTGGGCTCATATCAAATGCTAATCTCTTGTTGACTTCTTCCCATTCTTCCGCTTTGATTCTCTCGATTCTTCTTTTGATCCGTCCCATTGCCATTTCATGTGCTTGTTTGGGTCGATATCCTTTTTTTCCTTTGTTTCGCTTTAATTCCCGATTTATTGTTGATCGATGCACTCCTAAGAATTTTGCTATTTTTGCTTCTGTTTTTCCTATTTTCAATAATGTATATATCTGGTATCTTTGTTCTTGAGCGAGTTGTTTGTAGGTCATTTTTTCTCCTTTGATTTGTTCGGTCTTGGAGAATTATCCTACATCTGCTCGCTTTTTGCTTTCCTATCTTTGTTGCACTTGATACTTGAATATAAGTCTATATAAAAAGCTTCTTGAATCATTTTATTATCTTCATTATTATCTAAAGAAAACAAAGTATGGATATATTTTTCAAGTAAAGAAACATTGTAAATTTCTTGAAGTTTGTTCTCGCTCCAATAAACAATCTCGAGTTGAGTAGGATTAATCCAAATAATTGGAACACTAAATTTAGATGATAGTTGAATTGCGTTCCAAATTTTTCCATCAAAAAACTCTTCCGAACCATCCCAAAGAGCTAAGAGTAGATCTGATTGAGCAATCATCCATTCAATCGTTTGAGACGTTGTTCTTTGAGAATATAGATCTGGAATATCAAATTCTACAAGTTCTGAATATTCTAAGGTTTTTTTATTTTCTTCATTCTGCCAATTTTTTGTACAAATTTCATTGGGTGAGATACAAAAAGTTTTATATTTGTTTTGTATACATTGTTCAGAAAATACCGACCCGGTTATAGGAGAGAAAAAACATTGAATAACTGCTTTTGACCCATCGAAACCATTTTTTGGTATATTTTCTTTTTCAATTAAATTTGTTAGAGACTCGAAAAATTGATTTACTTTGAAGGAAAGAAGGTCAGTGGCTAATGATTGGTTGCCCAAAATTGAAATATTAGAATACATTACAGAATCTATATGTTTTTCTTCATTATTCATTTTGATATCCTTATCCTATCACCAACCCAATATTAATTATTAAAATTATAGTTTGAAACAGAGTATATGAAAAGAAAAATCAGATAATTAAATTAATGGTATAGTAATAAAAAACATATGAGGTTGAAAATGAGAGGGACTCCAAAAAACAAACTTAAAATACTATCAATTATCAAAAAGAATCAATGGATTTTAGTTTTTTCGCTTTGGATATTTGGATTATATTTAGGCTTTCAAGGTTATAAAGAATTATTTAATGAAAAATCTATCTCTATCAGTTTTATTGATAATTTATATCTAACTATCCAACTAGCTTTTTTTGAAGGTGATTTATTAGGCTCTCTTCCTTTTGAATTACAATTTGCTAGATTTTTCCTTCCATTTTTAACTGCTTACACAGGCTTTAAAGCAATCACACTATTATTTATAGAAAAAATGAATCTGTTTAGAATTAATTTCTGGAAGAATCATATAGTAATTAATACCGATGACTCAATAGGTCAGTTTGCTGCAAAAGTATTGGATCAAAATAACTATAAAGTTGTCTTGGTTTGTCCAAACGCATCAATGATTAACCAAGAATTTTCTGAAAATGTTGTTGTAATAATTGGAGACTTAAATCAGCCTGAAATACAAAAAAGATCAAATTTAGCGAAGGCAAGATATTGTTTATTATTCTGTAAAGAAGACTTAAAAAATATAAAGACGGCTCTCCAATGTGAAAATAATTTAAAAATCAAAAAAAAACATCAAATAGAATTTATAAGTCACATAACCGATCCTAATTTTTCTAGTATGTATATTGATCAAATATCGAATAAAAATTGGAAACCAAATCAAATCCATAATTATTGTAATATATTACAACAAGCTGCAATTCAATTAATCAATCAAGAAGGTCTTAATCAGAAAGAATCAATATTATTAATTGGTTTTGGACAATTGAATCAAAATATATGTAAAGAAATTTTAATCAAAGACAAAATAAAAAATGCTAAAAATATTCATATCATTGATAAACAATCAATAGTAAAAGACAATATGATTATCAACAAGATAATGAATTCGTCTAAGAATTGTAAAATCAATACATTTACATATGAGTTAAATAGAAATAATTTACAAGGCATTTCAAAGTTAATCAAAAACATTGACCCTGTACCCGAATATATTATTTTAAATTTAGATGATAATCTAATAAGTCTTCAGTTAATTCTAACTTTAGTTTCGGATATATATAAAGAAACTAATCAAAAATCAAATTCTCCAAAAATCAAAGTGTGTTTATCAAATGATGAAACAATCATTAACCTTCTTAACGGACAAGAGAAAATTGAATTATTTAATCTTATGGATGAAGTAATCACATTGGATTTCCTATTGGATACAAAAAATGAATCTCTTGCCAGATCTATTCATAACCATTATATTCAAATGAATAATCAAAGAGAAGAAAATATTCAACAATGGAATGAACTTTCTGAGAAAAAGAAGCGATCCAATCGGAATGCTGCACATTATATTCAAAATCACTTAGATCAAATTGGGTATAAAATAATTCCATATTTTGATATTGATCCAGTAGAGCCTTATCAATTTTCAGAACAAGAGTTGTTATACATAGCACAAAAAGAACATCAACGTTGGTGCGATGAAACTATCAAAGAAAATAAAAATTCAACAAATCCTTATCTTAAACCATGGGACTCTCTTGAACCACAACAAAAAGAATATAATTTAGAATTTGTAAGAAACATCCCCACGATCATTGCAAATGCAAGGTATCAGATAATTTTAAGTAAAAATGGGAAAAAATATGCCAAATAACAAACAAATAATCAAGATTGGTGTTAGTGGTCATCGGTACCTTAGCAAGACCCCACTCATTACAGAAAATCTTGAAAAAAGTATAAGAAAAATAATAAATGAAAATCCAAACAAAGAAATTTGGCTTTATTCACCCTTAGCAAAAGGCGCAGATCAATTAGTAGCACAAATTACACTTAAAAATTATCCTAAAACAAAATTGATTATTCCTCTTCCATTTGAAGAACAATTATATCTAGATGATTTCCAAGATGAGGATAAAAAGCAATATTATCAGCTTAAAGAACTGGCAGAAAAGATTTTTACAATTCCAAATGAAAACCAAACAAAAGAGAATCAATTTTTTGAGCTAGGCAAATTTATAGTAAATAATTCAGACTACCTAATTTTCCTTTGGAATGGAAAAGTAGCACAAGGGCAAGGGGGGACTGGGCAAATTATAGAAATTGCCATGAATAGTAAAAAGAAAATTGTATGGATTAGAGCAAACAACGATAAACCAGAATTCCAAGAACTTTGGGAGGGAGTTGATCCAGAAGGTTCTATGGTATATCTGAACTGGTAATTTTGATTTGTTTTTCTATTTAAATATAACGAAATTAGAGTTTATTTTTCGTATTGAGTAATTAATTTTGCAGTTTCTGAATATCCACGAGAATAGGCAAGATTTTTAGCAGTAGTATTGCTTTCTCCAACAGCGAACACATCAGCGCCTGCTTCTAACAGTACTTTCACTACATCTGTATATCCTCTTCCAGCTGCGATTAACAGTGGAGTATAACCTCCATAAGTTTTTTCATTAACATCTGCCCCTGCATTTAAAAGTAGTTTTGTCATCTTACTACCACCTCGTCCAAAAGCAGCATGTTCCAACAAAGCCCCTTTTAACTCTGCCTGGTGATTAATTAATACTTCTGCAATTTCAGTACTCCCAAAAGTCATCAAATATTCCATAGGAGTTTGATTGTGATAATCTTTTGCATTAACATCCGCCCTATTTTTAATTGCTTCTTCAACTTTATCTACATTTAAAGATTTTATTGCATCAAATAATTGACTTGTGGATTCATTTACATTACTCATCTATTCTCTCCTTCAGTTTATGCTTAGCTAGTGTAAAATATTTTCTGTAAATTCACAAAAAAAGAAAGGTCATGTATCCTTTAGTTACGACACGAAAGGAGATAACATGACCAATCAAAATAATTATACAATATCTGAAGAAATTTTAGAACAATTGGCTGAAGGAGGAATGGAGTCAATTCCAGAGCTAATCCGAATTCTAGTCAACGAAGCAATGGCATTAGAGCGAGAGCGATACTTGCAAGCAGAACGATATGAGCGAAGCAAAGATCGAAAAGGATATGCAAACGTATACAAACCAAAAAGTGTAAAGACAAGAGTAGGTGAGATCGAATTTGCAGTCCCCCAAGTAAGAGAAGGGTCATTTTATCCAGAAGCCTTGGAAAAAGGGATTCGAAGTGAAAGAGCATTAAAGCTCGCATTAGCAGAGATGTATATCCAAGGAATCTCGACCCGAAAAGTAGCCGCAATCACAGAAAAACTAATTGGAACGAAGATCAGCAGTAGTCAGGTAAGTCGAGCAACAGCACAGATGGATGAAGTGTTGAAAGCATGGCGAAATCGACCAATCGGAAGTATCCCTTATTTATACCTAGATGCACGCTATGAAAAGGTGAGAATGGATGGTCAGATACGATCTGCAGCCGTTTTAATGGCTGCAGGAGTTGGTTTAGTCGGCAAAAGACGTATTTTAGGGGTATCTGTGTCACTTAGTGAAGCAGAATTGCATTGGAGAGGCTTTTTTGAAGAGCTAATTGCTAGAGGTCTACGGGATGTTCGTCTGATTATCAGCGATGATCATGGTGGCATTCGAAAAGCGAGACAGGCTGTTTTTACTGGCATTCCATGGCAAAGATGTCAATTTCATCTTCAACAAAATGCTGCTCAATATGTACCTCGGAAACATTTACAAGCTGAGGTAGCGAATGATATTCGCTCAATTTTCAATGCACCTTCTCGAGAACAAGCTGAACTGTATTTGAAAGAAATTGTAGAAAAATATGCGAAACATGCTTTTGCTTTAGCGGATTGGTTGGAAGTTGCTATTCCTGAAGGTCTTACTTTTTTTGATTTTCCTGTTGCTCATCGACGCAGAATTCGGACGAGTAATTTGATGGAGAGAATCAGTCAGGAAGTCAAACGTCGTACTACTGTGATTCGTTTATTTCCCAATCAAGCGGCTTGTCTTCGTCTTGTTTCTGCGATACTGATGGAGATTAGTGAAGATTGGGAGACTGGACGTATTTATTTAGATGTTTCATAACTATCGGATACTCGAATTTACAGAAAAATTGTTGCACAATCTATGCTTAATAAATAGCTTATTAAGTACAGTATATATTAATTGATGTTAATTAACAATAATTAGTATTTATCACAAATTATATAAATATGTTGATTTGCTATTAAAAACACATGGTCAAGATTATAAAATGCCATTTTCCATTTTCCATTTTTGAATACACATAAAAACAATAAAAAAAAGAGATTTTTTCCATACTCTTTTCAAATAAAGCACTGTATTATTAAAACATCAATCCAAAGAAGATCATGGAGGAATCAAAAATGAAATATATAAGTTTTATTGAAGATATCAGATACCGTACAGAAGAATATAACGACAGTTTTGCTATAGGTGAAGAAACTCGATACCCTAAAAAACAAAAAGAGATTTGGGCACCAAAAAATCGAAATAAAGCAATTACGCAATCTTCTTTCGGATATGACCATGAAAATTGTTTGCGCTTACTAGCAGAAAATGGTTATGATGGAAAACCTGTGTCTTCCAGAAAAATTAATACAACAAGGCGATGGTTTGAAGATAGTAAAGATCATAACTTTCCCCCGCAAAAAGATGTTTTACGAATGGGCATTTTCTTTTGTTTGGATTTTTACACCTTATTACATTGGGTCTTGAAAGCTGATTTCGAAGAGTACTTGATTAAAGGAGATGAACAATTCAAATTAAATGTAGGGGAATCAGTTTTGGTAATTCTTGAAAAATATAATCAAAAAGAACAATCAGTTTTTCAATCCAAGCTGAAAGAATTTCAAAAAGACCTTAACAAAAAAGCATTATACCTATTATTTGAAAATCATTGGCACTTAGCTTCAACAGAAATTTTGCATTTCAAAAATTTTTCAGCACTAATTGATGATTTTTTTATGGAAAATCTGATTTATTATGAAAATCATAGCGAAAAGATTCTTAATTTTGCAAATTATCAAAAAGAAATTATCAAAGAGTCCCAATTTGGATCTATTGATGATCAAGAAACACTATGGCGTTATCGAGGTATTTGGCAAACATTAATTGAAGACTTGGATTCCATTTATATTGATATTGAAAACACAAGATTAAAAAATGCAGATATAGAGCAAAATTACTTAAAGAAATTTGGCTCATTGATTGTTGAACTTACAGAACAAGAGAACGAAATCACTTTGAACAATGAACGTTTGTCAGTGGTCCTACGCTCAGCCAAATATAAATCAAATGACGAAATCGATAAAGAAGTAAACGAGACACGGGAAAAACTTGAACAAACTCTTGCGGACTTGAAATTAAAAGAGGCATCAGCAAAAAGAAGTTCTTTACTCAATGAATGGAAGAGCCATGGTATCCCAATTGATCCAGAAACTTTGGAACGAGAAAAAGAATTATGCAAAAAAGAAATTCGTTCAATTCGGTTTATGACCCATTCAGATTATCTCGAAAATAATCCAGTTTATGCAGAATTGACAGATGAACAAAAGGAAGAACTCAAAGAAATCCTAATCAAAGCACTAAAGATCGATAATTCCGAATTAGGTTATCCACCAAACTTTGTAAATCACGATATGCGTTCGCTAGAAGGATTGCAAAATGTACGGCGAAGAATAGAAGAGATTTTGAAAATGAATAATATTCAAGTCGAACTAAGTTATGAGATTCAAGGAGAGACGATTTTTGAAAAAATAGCTTGGTTGGAGAATGAGATAATCATTTTGAAAAACAGGTTAAATGCAGCAAAAGGGCAATTAACAGCCATGCTAACAGATGTAGGAATTCAATCCAAGCTTGCTTTGATAAATAATCAAGATAAACAAGAAGATTTTATAGAGAAGATGGAAGAAAAAATAGAGTCTTTAAAAGAAGAAAACAAAGAACTAAAAAGTAAAATTGAAGTCGAAAATAACAAAAAAAGAATAATAAATGAAAATGTTGAAAATTAATGACTTATTTCAAAAAGTGAACAAACTCTATCCTGAGCAAGATATTAGTTTATCTACTTCATTACTCACATGGGCAAAAGACCCTGATTGGGCACAAGAACTAGAAGACCTAATTAAACCTTGTGGGCTTGAATTAAATTCATTTATTAATATTTTAGAAACCCAAAATACTGACTTATCTCAAAAAGATAAAAAGATTTTTTCACAAGCGATTAGTAAAGGAATCAAGGGCGATCCTCTAGCAGCTGCGCTTTTATTAGCGCTTTCAGAGATACCTCAACATCCCTTAACTCAGGAATTTGTCCGGAATGGGTTGGATCTTCAATGTTTGAAATTTTCGCTCGAAAACATTGAAACAACAAAATCAATATTAATGACAATAATTGATGAAGTTGAACGGACTATGCCATTCCTTCATCTTTATGGACGAAATTTAACAGAATTAGCAAAACAAGGAGAATTTGACGATTTATATCCTCGTGAAAAAGAACTTCAACAATTAATTCTTGTCCTAATGAAAACACAAAAAGGAAATGCAATTATCACAGGATCTGCTGGAACTGGAAAAACAGCATTAGTCGAACTTTTTGCACGGGCTATTGTTAAAGGATTAGTTCCAAATCAACTGATAAATTCAACTGTATTTGAAATTTCAATATCAAAATTAATATCAGGAACGATTTACCGTGGACAATTTGAGGAAAGAATAGAAAAATTAATCTCAGAGTTAAAATCCAATCCATCAGCGATTCTTTTTATTGACGAAATGCATTTGCTTTGGGGAGCAGGGCGAACAAGCAATTCAGCGATGGATGCGTCAAACATTCTCAAACCTTTTTTAGCACGCGGTGAAATCAAAATGATCGGCGCAACCACAACAGAAGAATATCATCGTTATATCGTCCAAGATAAAGCTCTTGATCGTCGCTTTGAAACCATACCTTTGGAAGCGCCTTCAGGTGACCTATTACTAAATCTCGTAAGTGTGATGGCGCACGGTTTTGAAAAACAATCAAAAATTATCATTTCAGACAAAATAGTTGAAAAAGCGATT
Source organism: Anaerolineales bacterium (assembly GCA_963662985.1). Classification (GTDB taxonomy): domain Bacteria; phylum Chloroflexota; class Anaerolineae; order Anaerolineales; family UBA11579. Next base: position 624,910 of record OY760066.1, read on the forward strand.
CAACTAACCGACAAATATATTCCCCATCGAAGTCAACCTGACAAATCCATAAATCTCTTAGATCTAGCCGTTGCAAAAACACAAATGATGCAAGAAACACAAATTGAAGAAAAAACCCTGATGAATTTATTAGCAGATCAAACGGGGCAACCTATTTCAGAAATTGACGACCAAGATCAAACTAACCTTCTTGGTATGGAAGACCGCATCAAGAAAAAAATTATCGGGCAAGATCACGCAGTAGAAAAAGTGCTGCAATCAATTATTTATCGAAGACAAATTTCTTTTTCAAGCGATCAGAGAAATCTCGGAACATTTCTCTTTGCAGGTCCAACGGGTGTTGGCAAAACAGAGCTCGGGCGTATTTTAACGGACGAGTTTTATGGAAACAAAAATCGATTATTGCATATAGATTTAGCTGAATATACTCATCAAGCAACGTTATCTCGTTTATTAGGTGCAGCGCCAGGTCTAATTGGGTATGAGAACCCCGGTTTATTGGCAGATTTTTTACACGAAAATGGAAGTGGTGTCATTATTTTTGATGAAATTGAAAAAGCACATTCAGACATTCGTGATGCCTTATTAGGGATTTTAGATAATGGGCGTGTTCGAGCCGCTAACGGAGAACTAATGTCAACAAGAGGTTGCATCATTGTAGTTACTACAAATGTATTAACTCAAGATGACCTTATCTCAACAGGTTATGGATTTGTTGGAATGCGCGAAAAAAAATCGGTAAAAATAATACTAAAAAATTATTTTCCAGCAGAATTTTTAGGACGATTTGATGAATTAATTCTCTTTAATAATTTATCTCAAAATGACCTTATAAAAATTATAGATCTTCGCATAGATGAAATTCTATTACAATTCAAATCCCAAGGATATGAAGTAGAATTTAACAGAAAAGAATTAACAGAGATTACGTTAACAAATCTTGATGGATATGGTGCTAGAGCTGTTAAGCGAACGATTGAACAATTCTTCCTGCAACCCCTCGCAGTTCAAATGCTTTCTAGTAAAAAACTTCTTTGGCAAATACAGAATTAAGAAAAATGGTATAAAAATAAAAAAATAACATATAGAAAGAATTATTGAAAAACCAAAGATACAAATTTTCTGGGAGAGAACAATGTCAAATCAGAAAGAGCTAAATATTCAATATGAAAAACAAAATGCGTTAGCAAAAATAGATTCTTTTGAAAAAAATTTGCGAGAATCTTGTGTTCCAGAGAAAGAAATTCAACAAATTATCACAGCAAGAGTGAAAAAGGAAGTTTTTGATCAAATTGTTTTTAGCCCAGACGGAAAATATATAGCGATGAAAATAGCTGAACTTGTATATATTTGGGATCGAGAACAAAATCGAAATGTACAAGTCTTAAAAAACAAAAACACAATTGGAGCAATCGCGTTTAGTTTAAATGGAAAATATCTATACTCTACTGAAAATAAAGAGTACCTTTTTCAGATAAAAAACATTTGTACTGGTTCGTTAATCAAATCATTTCCCATTGGATTTGATGTAGAGAAAATCGATGTTATTTCTGAAGAAAATGTATTGCTAAATGAAAGAGTAAATAAATCTTTAATAAAATTAAATATTAAAACAGGTGAAAAATTCAAATATAATTCAAATGCTCATACCTATGCAGTTTCAAAAGACAGAAAAGAAATCATCACAACAAAATTTATGTATGAACCACTAGAAGAGAATGGAAATTCAAGACCTTGGTATGCAATAAAGTTTTGGGATGTTGACACTGGAATTTGTTTTAATGATTGGCAAATAGACTTAGATAGAAAAGAACCAAGCGGAATTGCGCTCACACCAAATAATGATGAAGTGATCGTATTTATAAAAGATGAACCTCTGATCAAGATAATCAATAGATCAACAAAAAAAATACGAGAAATTAACTATCAATATCTGAATTCTATGGAAATGTATAAACCTATCATAAACTCTAATGGAAAATATCTCTTATCTACTGGAGGGATTCATAGTCAAGATTTATTCTTGTGGGAGCTTTCAACCGGAAGAATGATTATGAAAATCGAAGGGAAATTTGAAGGATATACTTTTAGTCCAGATGGCATGGAAATAGCTGTAGACAGAAGCACACAAAAGAACCCATACCCAGATCTTGGAGTTGAAATTTGGAATATCAAAAGTGGAGAAAAGACCCAAATTTTAAAAAAAGATATGGATACTCAAACTAATTTTGTATTATCTCCAACAAATGATCACTTTGTCACAGATGCAAGTGAACATGATTTATCCATATGGAATATGAAAAATGGACATCTTATACATACTTTATCGGGACATAAAGATTTTATAGCTGATGTGAAATTTAGTCCTAATGGAAAACTATTAGCATCAGCTAGTCATGATAATACAATTCGTATTTGGGATATAGAAACAGGATATTGTATTAATTTAATCCATCTTTACCGAAGAGGAAATGCACTTACATTTAGTCCAGATGGCACATTATTAGCTGTTGCAGAAGGACACGCCCAAGAAAAAAGAAAAATTAGTATAAGAGATATCTACAATGGCAATATCATTTATCAAAAAGAAAATGTTGAATATGGGTGGCATTCAATGCAATTTGACAAAAATGGAGAATTTCTTTTATTAGGTGATTCATCGAATTACAATATGCATGGACTTTCACCCGTACATGTTTGGTACTATAAAAAAGACTTGTTTGAATCCTTTAAATTAAATAATTATCAATGGGAAAGAAATCCAAAAAAAGGGCGTTATTGGTGGTTTTCTAGCCCAATCTTTTACCAAGGGAAAAAGAATCTAATCATCGGTCATAATCATAAAACAATCCATGTTTTTGATATAGACAATGGAGAAGAAATTCTTTGTTTAGAAGGGCATCAAGACTATATATCAACGCATGTTCTGCACCCCAGTCAACCGATTTTAATTTCAGCTGATGACTCAAATAAAATATTTGAATGGGATTTGAACACAGGAGAAATAACTCGATCTTTTGATGGGTTAGAGCCATGTGTTTGGAAATGGCGTCACATCCGAAGCCTATCAATTTCATCAGATGAAAAAATGCTCATCGCCTCAAGTATGGATGGAATGATTTCTTATTGGAATTACATAACAGGCCAGTATTTAGCAACTTCCTATGCATTAGATCAAGGTTACTTATGGACCACACCCTCTGATGAATTTGCACCTACTGGATGGTTATATACAAATCGCACAGATCTAATTTCCCTGATTGAATTCAACAAGGAAGATCAAAAAAATGCAGTATTTATTTCTCAAGACGATATTCAGTTTATGGATCATATGCGAATGTTTAACGATCAAGAAATGGTAATGACACGATTGAACGACTGGGATCGATATCAAGAATTGCTTAAGAGTAGGCTAATGAATAAAGAACGAACCTCCGAATTTTTATTGGAAGATCGTTTGCCAATCAAATTATTGGTGGATGATAATAGAAGTAAAATATAAAAAGGTCAATTCAAATGAATAAAACAGAGAAATTTGAAATTATCGAACAGCACATTGATAATAGACTCATTAATCCCATTGAACAATTTGAAACGCAAGCGCGATTAAGTTGTGCGCCAGAACGATCAATTAAATCAGTGATTACAGCTAGAAATAGCAGCAATACGCCAGAACTAAAAATTTCAAAAAAAGGTCATTTATTATTACTCCAATATATTGTAATAGTTTACATTTACTCAATTCAAAATAGAAAATGTTTACAAATTATTCCTAGTAATGGAGCTTACTTTAATTGTGCCAATATTTCTCCTGATGAAAAATTTGTAATTACCGGAGAAGCTGGGGGTACGATAACAATCTGGGAGACCACAACAGCAAAAAAAGTAATAGAGATTAATAACCCTAAAGATCGTGGGGTTGGAAAACTTGAAATTACACCAGACAACTCTAAATTCGTTATGAAATTATTAAACAAAAAAAATAAATTATCCGTATTTGATTTTAAAACCGGAAAACGTTTATATAAAGTTGGCAATGAAGTTAAAGACTATGTTCTTTCTTCAGATGGAAAAACAGTCTATTATTCTGAAAACAAAGAAATTATTAACATTGACCTACAGTCAGGAAAAATAATAAAAATATTTAAATTAGATGGTTATGTGGATGAAATTGCAATAAGTAATGATAACAAAACAATCGTTGCTATTGAAAGTGATGAAAATTATGAAGGTAGTAAAAAGAAAATTCGTGTTTTGGATATTCAAAATGAAACATCAAAATTGATAAAAACTAATACTTCCAGAGTTCATATAAGTTTAAATCCTCAAGGAAATTTATTATTTACAAATGATAGCTATTATAAAGATAGTAAATTAATCCAGAAAATAGACTCATGGAATCTAGAAGAAGAGAATCTTTATGATTTAGGAATTGATTTAGAAAAAATCAATTTTCCAATTGTGTTTGGTCCCCATGATGAAAGAATATATTTTTATCAAAATTCTAATCTTTTTTATTTTGATATTAAACTAAAAACCATTAACCTATTTTGGAGTATTGACGTACTAAATCCATATCTTTGGCAAAAAGCCCCTTTTTCTTTAGAAAATAAAATGATTGTTGTTTGTAATGATAAAAGAATAAATCGATGGAATTTAGATGAGGGTACAATTGATAATATAACATTTAATAAAATTGATCAAAGAATAAATGAAATAGTTTCAAATAATGATGCAACATTATTAGCATATAAAAATTCAGAAAAACAAATAGAGGTATGGGAGATTGAAAAACATGATTGCTTATATAAATGGGATTCTGAAAATATATCATTTTT
>OY760067.1:0-2366799 GCA_963662985.1 Anaerolineales bacterium
TTTATTAAACATGTTTATTTCTTTCTATAATTTAAGCAATTAATGCATATAAATTTTTATCAGTTGAACCAAAATAAATTACACCATCAAATATTGCAGGAGATCCAATAATGGCGCCTTCTGTTTTATATTTCCAGATTTGATTTCCTTTTTCTGAATCTAAACAATATAGATTTTGATCACCTGACCCAAAATAAATTTTATTATTATAGATCGCTATTTGGCCTACGATTTGATGATTTGTTTTAAATTTCCATAATTCTTTCGATGAAGTGATATCTAGGCAATAAAGATTGGAATCTGCTGAACCTACATAAAGTTGATTGTCAATTATGTATGGAGAAGCCATTGATCCTTTTTCCATATGGAATTTCCAAATTAACCAACCACTATTTATATCAACGGCGTAAATCATTCCATCCAAACTTGTAAAATATACTACATTGTCTTTTACTACGGGTGTACTAGAAATCCCTCTTTTTGCACTAAATGACCATTTTAAATTGCCTTGGAAATCCATACAATAAAAATCACCATGATCATTCCCAAAAAAGATTTTTTCATCAAAAATTGCAGGTTTTGATCTAATATTGCTTGAAGTTTCTGCTTTCCATGCTAATCTGCCAGTTGATAAATTTACTGCATATAAGTAGTTATCATCAGAGCCAAAAAAAGCGTGACCTTCAGCTATGCATGATCCGTTTCGAATGGGATGCCCAGAGGAAAATTTCCAATTCTCTCTATTGTAAATTGAATTTATTGAATATAAATAGCCATCATTTGAAGTTTGGATTAAATTGTGTCCAAAAATTTCAGGGCCACTGGTTAATGAACCTTTTGTGGGGAATTTCCATTTAAATTTCCCGTTCTCAGTAGCTATGGCATAAATGTTATTATCCAAACTTGAAACAAAAACCGTGTCGTTGTGAATTATCGGAGTGCTTCTAATTTCATCTTCACAGGTAAAACTCCATATGGGTTTTATTGAAGATAAATTAAATTTTTGGAAAGAAGAAGAGTTATTAAAACCTTGCGCATTTAATAGCCCCGTTCTTCTTCCAGCCCCTAATAAAGCTTCTTTCATTTCTGCTGCGGTTTGATATCTCTCTTCTGGTTTATAACTTAAACTTTTTTCAATAATTGTTATTAAATCTTTACTAACAGCAGGATTTATGCTTTTAATAGGTCTTTCATCAAATGAAAACGGAGCTTCTAATCGAGGGTCTTTTAAAGTGAGAAGATGATGCATTGTTGCCCCAAGTGCATATATATCAACCATAGGAGTTGCTTCACCACGATATTGCTCAGGTGGTGAGTATCCTTGGGTTCCTATCATTGTATTTTTTTGACCTTCTTGGAATATTTTTGCAATCCCAAAATCAATTAAGATAATTTGATTATCTTGATTGATCATAATATTTGAAGGTTTTATATCTCGGAAAACAATAGGTTCAGGTTTATATGAATGTAAATAGAATAAAACATCACAAATTTGGATAGCCCATTCCATTACTTGTTTTTCATGAAAAAACGTAACTTGTTTTGAAATTACATCATCTAAATCTTTTCCATTAACATAATCCATCACTAAATATGAACAATCATTTATAGTGAAAAAATCGAAAATTCTTGGAATTGCTGGATGTCTAATTGAGGCTAAGATATTTGCTTCTCGTTCGAAGATTGCAGTGATATTTTTTTGGACAAGGTTATCCATAACTTTGTTGATCATTTCTTTGATTGCAACAAGGCGCATCATTTTAAAATTCTTGTCTCTGGCTCTATAGACAGACCCCATACCACCTAAACCGATAACTGCTTGGATTTCATATCGATCAAGAAGAACATCACCTCTTTTTAATTGTTTACGAGGTTGTTTTTTATTAATATTTAAATTTAACGTGCTTTGATCGTTGTCCAAAACCTCTCTCCTATTATTAACAAATATTAAGAATTTATATTGTGTTAAATATTATACCTCATTATAAAAATGAGAATAAAAAAAGATCCGCTTATCGGATCTTTTAGTAGAATTTATTTTATAAGCTCGGAATAGTCATCAAGACTGACAATTTCTTTGTCTACTCCTAATTTTTGCAGTACTTCGAATATTATATTTCCTTTGTTTTCTGCATCAGATCTGCTCCATGTTCTGCTTTTAATTTCTATAAACATTCCCAATTTTGGCGTAAATACATCATCGAGATTAATATAAAATTCTAAACCTTTATAATCAATTAACCAGCGTAAACGATCTTTTTCGATAATACTTTCTTTTGTTGGTTTAAAATATTCTCGATAAAAACGAATTGATTGATTGGATGGTGCTATATATCTGCTTCTTGAAAGTACATGATTACTTTCTTTTATTGATTCTCCAACTAATGTTAATCGATATCTAACTTCTTTAACATCTCCATTTTCATCAATAAAATCATCTTCTCTGATTCGTAACAAATTATTCTTTTCTGTATCAAAATGGAAATATGTATCATATTCACGGTAATGTCTAAAATATAATACATTTAGATTTTCAATTTTTTCTTTTATTTTTTCAATATTTTCAACAGGAACTTTTATTTGAATTTCAAAACTCTCTTCTTGTTGTGCTCCTGCAATTGCAATTAATTTAGAAAGAATTGATTTTTCTCTTTCAATTAGAAAAGCATCAATTTTTTCGGCAAGAATTTCTGCTTTATTTAAATAATATTCTTCATCGATAGTTAATAGTTGTCTGTCTTTCATTAACCATTTACCATCTACCATTACATCACTAACATCAGTTGATTTTGTGGCATAGACTAATTGTCCGTAAATGTTATTTAGGTCTCTTTTAAACCTAGGCATATTATGAAGTCGATTGATATCTATGATAATAATATCCGCTCTTTTTCCGGCTTCTAAAGAACCTACCAAATGATCAATATATAGTGCTTTTGCTCCCATACGAGTTGCCATATTGAGTGTTGTTTTTGCAGGAAGAGCAGTGGGATCACCTGTTGAGACTTTCGATAAAAATGATGCTAATCTTATTTCATCAAACATATCTAAATCGTTATTTGATGCTGGGCCATCAGTGCCTATTCCTACATTCAGGCCGGCATTTAACATTTCAGTAATTGGTGCAGCACCAGAAGCGAGTTTCATGTTTGAAGAAGGATTATGAGCTACACCGGTGCCATAATGCTCAAGTGTGGCAATTTCACCTTTATCTAAGTGAACACAATGTGCTGCAATGGTTTTTGCATCAAGAATTCTTTGTTTTTTAACATAAGGTACAACAGGCATTCCTAATGAAGCACGCATATTATCAACTTCTTTTTTAGTTTCTGAAATATGAATTTGAAGAGGAATATCATATTCTTGTGCTAAATCTGTTGCTGCTTGTAATGTTACATCGTTATTTGTGTATGGTGCATGAGGTGCAATTGATGGAATAATCAAAGGGTGATCTTTCCATTTTTCAACAAATTTTCGTATGTAAGCTAAAGAATCTTCATATGATTTTGCATCAGGAGATGGAAACATCATTACTGATTCACCTAATATGCCACGTAATCCTGCTTTAGCTGTTGCTTCAGCAACATCATCTTCAAAATAATACATATCGGCAAAAGTAGTAATTCCACTTCTGATAAATTCTGCACAACCTAACATGGTTCCATCATACACAAATTCGGAATTTACAAATTCATGTTCTACGGGCATCATATATCCCATTAGCCAGACATCTAAACGAAGATCGTCTGCTAAACCTCTCAGGAGTGTCATGGGGATGTGAGTGTGTGCATTGATAAGCCCAGGCATTAGGACTTTCCCTTTAATTTCTATAAGCTCATCAGATTGATATTGATTTAAAATTTCTTTTTCTTCTCCTACAGCAATTATTTCATTTCCAGATATTGCGAGGGCGCCTGGTTCAAAAATTTGAAAATCTTCATCCATAGTAATTACTAAAGCGTTATGAAGAATGGTATCTACTTTTTTATTCATTTTTTCCCTTTCAATTTAACTCTAATTCAAGCAGAGAATTATTACAAATATTAATAGCCCAATCAATTACTTGATCTTCTGGTCTATGAAAACTGTGTTTTTCAAGAATATCGATATTTTTTGAGAAAAACATTATCTTTAAATTATTTGGATTCCCTTTTGATAAAGTTGAGGCAATTACAAAATTCGAATCAGAATTATTTATTAATTCTATTGCTAATGTTTTTAGTTTTTCTTCACTAATATATGAGTTAAAATACATGGCATTTTTTACATTATTAAAATTCTTTGAATAGAAATTAATTAAATTTAAAGAAAATCCGCTTTCAATAATTCCTAATTTTAGTTTGTTCATGCTTAGTTTTTTGGTTAATAATGAAAAAATATCATTATCATCTGCACCAAATATTGAATCTCCAACCTTTTCCCTGATTTGAGATTCGACTTCATTAATCATTTCATTTGCTTCTTTTTCGTTTTTGGCTTTTGCTGTTATTCTTATATCCACTCGACCAATTTTTGCAGCTAATCCTACGGTTGGGTTACTGAGTTTTTCGAATTCAGCAATCTCCATATCAAGGGAAGATTCTCCAATCCCGGACGTATGTAATATTTTTGAAATAAGAACTGTGTCCAAAGAATAAAAGTCTTTTAGAAGAGGGATTACTTTATTATCCATTAGAAATTCTGTTTCAGATGGGACACCAGGTAAGGCTATATACATTTTATTTTTGTTATTTGTAATATAAAAAATCGGTGCAGTTCCTACTGGATTTTCAACATGGTTAGCTATTTTTGGGAAAAAAGCTTGTTGTTTGTTGTTTTCTGTTGGGTATTTTCCAAATTTTTTAAATCTCTCGATTATTTCAGTCCAAGCAATATCATTGAAGACTAATTCTGAATTAAAAGCAATAGAAGCAGCTTGTCGAGTGGGATCGTCGATCGTTGGACCTAAACCACCTGTACTTATAACAATATCACTTCTTTCAAATGCTTCTTGAATTGTATTTGCTATTCTTTGAGGATTGTCACCGACAGTACTGGTGAAGAAAATATCTATCCCATAATTTCTAAGAAGTTTGGCAATATATGGAGTGTTTGTGTCAACAATATCTCCAAGTAATAATTCTGTCCCTATGGCGATTATTTCAGCTTTTGGCATAATGGTAGAAAATTCTACTCCTTTCAGAAGTAATGATATTTTCTTTAATTTAATTTGATTCATTATATTGGGTTTTATATTTATTGTCAAAATGAAAAGATTTTTATTCAAATAGAACAAAAAGAAATAATATTTGGTAAAATTAACATTATATTTAAAGAACTTTTCTTTATAGATATATATTTATCTAAAGGAGCAAAACAATGGAAAATAAAAAATTAGTAGAAAATGCAATTAACACAATTCGATTTTTATCTACTGATGCAATCAACAAAGCGAATTCAGGCCATCCTGGATTGCCAATGGGTACTGCTGCAATCGCTTATACGATATGGAAAAAACATATGAATCATAATCCTAATAATCCAAATTGGATTAATAGGGATAGATTTATATTATCTGGTGGTCATGGTTCTATGCTTTTATATTCTTTGCTCTACCTTTCTGGATATGGATTAACTTTAGATGATATAAAAGAGTTTAGACAAATTGGTAGTAAGACGCCTGGACACCCTGAATATGGTCATACAGTCGGTGTAGAAGTTACTACAGGGCCTCTAGGACAAGGATTTGCTACAGGTATTGGAATGGCTATGGCCGAAAGATTCTTAGCTGGTAGATTCAATCAAAATGATTCAAAAATCATCGACCATTATATTTATGGTATTGTTACAGACGGTGATCTTATGGAAGGGGTGAGTTCTGAAGCTGCTTCTTTAGCTGGTCATCAAAAACTAGGAAAACTCATTTATTTTTATGATGATAATAAGATTTCAATCGATGGTTCAACAGATTTAGCTTTTACAGAAGATAGAGGCAAACGTTTTGAGGCATACGGTTGGCATGTTCAATATGTGGATGATGGCAATGACATTGATGCGATTGACAAAGCAATTATTAATGCAAAATCTGATGAACGACCTTCTTTGATTATTTGTAAGACAATCATTGGATTTGGTTTGCCAACTAAGCAGGGTACTTCAAAAGCACATGGTGAACCCCCTGGAGTTGAAGAAGTTCGAGCAGCTAAAGAAGCTATGGGATGGGATCCTGACAAAGATTTTTATGTTGATCCAGAAGTTTTGGATTATTGGAGAGAGTTAAAAAGCAAAGGTGACGATGTTGAAGAAGAGTGGAATAAAAAATATTTAATTTATAAAGATAAATATCCTGAATATGGTATTGAATTTGAACGTATTTTAGAAGGAAAATTACCAGAAAATTGGGATGCAGGAATTGAATATTTTCCAGCAGATGAAAAAGGCCTCGCTTCAAGAGTATCTTCTGGTAAAGCATTAAATATGATTGCTAAAAACTTACCAGATCTTATTCAAGGTTCAGCAGATCTTCATCCGTCTAATAAAACTTGGATTGATGGTTCAGAAGCTGCAACAAATGAAAATCCAGCAGGTCGAAATATCCATTATGGCGTTCGGGAACATGCGATGGGAGCTGCGGCTAATGGTCTAGCATTATATCCTGGGGTAATTTCTGCTTGTTCAACATTCTTTGTGTTTTCAGATTATTTACGTCCAGTTATTAGAGTCTCTGCTTTATCTGGCTATTCCACTATTTGGGTATTTACACACGATAGCATTGGCGTTGGTGAAGATGGACCTACTCATCAACCAGTCGAACATTTAGCTTCCTTAAGATGTATCCCGAATTTAGTGACAATTCGCCCAGCAGATGCAAATGAAACAATTGAAGCTTGGAAAATCGCTGTAGAAAGAAATGATGGACCAACTGCTTTGGTGCTTTCTAGACAAAACCTTCCAACGTTGGATAGAAATGTTTATTCAGATGTAAAAATGGTTAAAAAAGGAGCTTACGTTTTAGCTGATGTGGGTGATGAAGAACCTGAAATGATTTTATTAGCCACGGGTTCTGAGGTTGATCTTATTGTTAAAGCAGCTGAAATTTTAGCTTCAAAAGGAAAATCTGTAAGAATCGTTTCAATGCCAAGCTGGGAATTATTTAACAACCAATCAGATGAATACAAAGATTCTGTTTTGCCAAAAACTATTTCAAAACGATTGGCTGTTGAAGCAGGCGTTAGTTTTGGTTGGAATAAGTGGGTAGGGGATCAAGGCAAGACAATTACATTAGATCGATTTGGTGAATCTGGCCCAGCTAATCAAGTTTTTGAAAAATTTGGTTTTACTGTAGAAAACGTAGTAGAAAAAGCATTAAGCTTATAAAATAAAAACAAGGCTGTTCAAAAGAACAGCCTTTGAATTGGAAAATATGTCGAATAAAATTTTTTTTGGAGACAATCTTCAAGGTTTAAAACAGATTCCTTCTGAATCTATAAATTTAATATATATTGATCCACCATTTAATACTGGCAAGATTCAAAAAAGAGAGCAGTTAAAAACTACTCAAGTGAATACAGATGAAGGGGATAGAATTGGTTATGGTGGTAATTCATATAAGACAGAAATTCTAGGATCAAAACAATATCAAGATCGTTTTGATGATTTTATTTCTTCATTTATTGAACCAAGGTTGCTTGAAGCAAAAAGAATTTTAAAACCAAACGGCGCTTTATATTTTCATATTGATTATCGAGAAGTCCATTATTGTAAGATAAAGTTGGATGAAATCTTTGGAAGAGATTGTTTTATTAATGAAATAATCTGGGCTTATGATTATGGAGGCAGGTCTAAAAAGAAATGGCCGGCAAAACATGATAATATTCTTTATTATGTAAAAGATCCTAAGGATTATGTTTTCAATCAAGACGAAGTTGATAAAATACCTTATATGGCACCGGGTTTAGTTAGTGATGAAAAAGCTAAAAGAGGTAAGGTGCCTACTGATACTTGGTGGCATACAATTGTAAGTCCAAATGGTAAGGAAAAAACAGGTTATCCAACACAAAAACCTTTAGGCATATTGCGTAGAATCATTCAAGCTTCTTCAAACCCAGGTGATGTTGTTATGGATTTTTTTGCGGGGAGCGGAACAACAGGTTTTGCTGCATATGAACTTGGTAGAGAATTTATTTTAATGGATAATAATTGTGAAGCAGTTGAAGTAATGAAAAAAAGATTTAATAATATTGATGTAGATTTTATAACACTTGATAAGTAATTATCAATTTAAGATTATTAAGGATAATGAACATGAATAATGCACTTATTATAAATAAAAAAGGTCAATCGATTTGGTATGACAATATTGAAAGAAGTTTGTTGCAAAATGGAACTCTCAATCAAATGATTGAGGCAGAAGAAATATTTGGGGTTACTTCAAATCCTAGTATTTTTAAAAATGCAATAACAGGATCCTCAATATATGATGATGAGATCAAAAAATTAAAAAAAGAAGGCAAAAGCGCTTTTGAAATTTATGATGCCCTTTCAATTGAAGATATAAAAACAACATGTGATTTGTTTCTTAATCATTATAAAGAGACAAATGGGAAAGATGGATATGTAAGTTTGGAAGTTGATCCTAGAATGGCTTATAATACTGATGAAACAATATCAGAAGCTAAAAGAATTTGGAATGAAGTCAATCGTCCCAATTTAATGGTGAAAATTCCAGCAACAAAAGAAGGTCTAGGGGCGATATCTGCAGTTATCTCTGAAGGAATCAATGTAAATGTGACATTAATTTTTTCAATCAACAGATATTTAGAAGTAATGGATGCTTATCTAACAGGTCTTGAAATCGCCCTTAAGAATGGAGTTAGTATTAATACTATTCACTCTGTTGCATCATTCTTTATTTCACGATTAGATTCGAAAATTGACGCAAAATTGGAAAAAATAGATAATATAGACAAAGATTTATTTGGGAAAATTGCTGTTGCAAATGGGAAATTGGCCTATAAAGAATTTAATGATGTTTTTTCTTCAAATAGATGGAAATCTTTAGAAAAAGAAGGTGCCAATAAACAAAGACCCTTATGGGCATCTACAAGCACTAAAAACCCTGAATACAAAGATACAATGTATGTGGATGATCTTATCGCAGAAAATACAGTAAATACAGTTCCACCCAAAACTTTAGCTTTGTATCTCGATCATGGGAAAACAGAAATTTCTATTTATAACGATTTTGATATTTATATGAGTTATTTCAGTAAATTGGATGAATTCGGTATATCATTAAATGAGGCAACAGATGAATTGGAAAAAGAAGGGGTTGATTCTTTTTCAGATTCTTTTGAAATTTTACTAGAAGCTATTGAATTAAAATAAGAAAAAAGCACTCAATTGAGTGCTTTTTTTTATAATTTTTCACCAACGGTGTGCAAAAGTGCAAGATTGGGGGGTTTGTGAGCTCCGACAGGAAAGCCACATACTAAAACGATTTGTTGACCATTTTTTATCGGGGTTGATGCAATCATTGCATTGTCTACGTGCATAAGCATTTCTTCAGTAGAATTTACAATTGGAACTAAATGAGGAAAAACTCCCCAGTACATGGCCATTTTATTATAGGTTGATTCATTTGGCGTAAATCCTAACACAGGGGTTCTTGGTCTTGCTTTAGCCATTAATCTAGCTGTTCTACCTGTTGTTGTAAAAACGGCAACAGCTGCGACATTTAAGTCATGGGCAAGTTCTCTGGCTGCTCTAGTAATTGAAACTGCATCATCTGATGAGATAGAAGAGGACATACTAGAATGGCCCCATTCCTTTAAGTGATTTTCTGCTTCAACAATGATTCTATCCATCATTTGAATGGTTTCAACAGGGTATTCACCAATGGAAGTTTCTCCAGATAACATAACTGCATCGGTGCCATCGAAGATAGCATTTGCAACATCTGATGCTTCCGCTCTTGTTGGTCTTGGATTATTTATCATTGACTCTAACATTTGAGTAGCTGTAATAACTGTTTTGCCTTTTGCGTTTGCTGCTTGAATAATTCTCTTTTGCGCTGTTGGAACAGCTTCTGGCGACATTTCTACTCCTAAATCACCTCTAGCAACCATAACCCCATCTGCAGCGTCTAGGATAGCGTCTAAATTGGCAAGCGCTTCTGGGCGCTCTAATTTTGCGATAATTGGAGTTTGAAGCATTTGTGGTGATCCATATTTACTTATGGCTTGCTTTACTCTAGCGATATCTGTAGCATCTTTGACAAAAGAAATTGCAATCACATCGACGCCTAAGGATAGTCCAAATTTCAAATCATCTTCGTCTTTTTCAGTAAAGCCTGGAATATCTAAATTTGCGCCAGGAAGATTAATGCCCTTATGTGATTTAAGAACTCCTCCAACAATCACTTTTGCCTTAAATTCTGTATCTGTGACTTCAGTAACTTCTAAATGTAATTTTCCGTCATCTAATAATAGGGTATTACCTGGCTTTAATAATTGTGGCAAATCTGGGTAATCTACTGGAATTTTATTTATATCTTCACTAGTAGGTGTGTTAATAAAAGTAACAATATCGTCTTTTATTAATCCAAAACCTTCAGTTGTTAATTCACCCGTTCTGATTTTTGGTCCTTGAAGATCTTGTAAAATACAAACAGGCTGACCAAGGCGTTTTGATATCTTTCTTATGGAATTTATGGTCTCCCGATAACCTTCATGTGTACCATGGGAGAAATTTAATCTAGCTACGTTCATACCGGCTCTAACTAAATATTGGATAACAATTTCTTTGTCAGTAGCAGGACCGATTGTAGCAACAATTTTTGCTTTTCTTTCTGAGCTCATAAATACTTCCTAATTTTATAAAATTAAAAAACAACTGAGATTTTTCAGTTGTTTGGTCGATTATTAATGATCGAAAACAAATTCTTCCTACACAAGTATAACATATACATTTTTTCAATTAGTAAGAAATTTGTTTAAAATAAATTATCTTTTTTGGTAAGCCAATACATGGGTGATAACCATTTAAATATTCCACCATTTGGATCAGGTTTTGGAGAATTTTTATCAAATGCACTTAGGAATACACTAAATGCTAAAGTGAAAGCACCAATCCATTGAATTAGACTTAACGATTCTTTCAGGAACAAAACTGAGATAAAGACTGTAACAATCAATTCTCCAAGACCAATTATTGCAGTTTGAGTTCCTCCTATTTTTTTCACACCTAAAAATAAAGTTATTCTTGATAAAACTGTAACTATTGTTAAAAATAATATTGGTTCCCAATTTGAAATATTTGTTGGAATTTGATCAAATTTGTTACTCACTAATAATCCGATTGATACAACAAGAGACATTGATAATAATGTGTAAAAAGTTACAGTGGGAGCTGGCATTTCATATAAAACTCTTTGGTTAATTGGCAGATGTAATGCATATAAAATTGCAGCCAATAACATAGAAAATATTCCTATCCAAGAAGAATGAAAATCAGAATTTGATAATAAAAAAAATATTGATGGGATAGCAATAGATATTTGAATTATTGATATTTTTGTTGGTTTATGCCCATCAATAAAAGACCAAAACATAACAAAAAAAGGGTAGGTGGCATATAGTAATTGGCCAAGGGAGGCATCAATATGGTTTAATGCATTATAAAAAAAAAGGGAGCCTACTCCATTAATCAATCCAGCTAGAGCGCAACCTAAAAAGCCCCATAAATAAATTTTAAAATATGATTTATTTGTAACTAGAATTCCTATCCCTAAAATTATTGTAGAGAAGATTGTTCGGAATGCTACAACTCCAATTGAAGGGAATCCAGAATTAATGGCGACTTTTCCAAATATTGGCGTTAATCCAAGGCAAAATGCAGAAAATCCAGCAAAAAATAATCCTGAATATTTACTCTCTTTTATGTTTTGAATTATTTTTTTTAGCATATAAACCGCATAATAAATTAATTATCCAATATTTTTTTAATTTCTTCTAAAAATTCATCGTTTAAGAAATTTCCTTTTTGTAAAACATCAATTTTATTTGATAATCGATTTTTTTCAGTGTTTGTTAATTCTTTTGCTGTAATAACAATTACTGGGATTGATGCAGTTATCTCGTTTGATTTCAACGAATCGATTACACCAAATCCATCAATTTCAGGCATCATTAGGTCTAGTAATATTAGGTCGATATTGTTTTTGGAAATAATTTCAAGGGCTTCTTTTCCATTATTTGCTTCAAATAAATTATATGTTCCCTGAGCCTGCAAAATTCTAGAAATTAATCTAACTGCGAGAGGGGTGTCGTCTACAATTAGAATATTTTTGAATTTTCTAGGATTTACTGATTCAAGAGCAGAAAGGAGCCCATCTTCAGGCACTGGTTTAATATTTGATTCATTAATATTAATATTTTGAATCCAGTTATCGCCTAAAATATATTGTTGAACTGGAATGGTGTGCCCTGTACAGTTTATTACGACAAGTTCATCTGGTTTTATTGTGCCATTTCTTACTAAATTAATTAAACCAGCAAAGGCAACAGCTGTCGCTGGCTCAACAGAAATCCCTTCCATTTTTGCAAGAATATGCATTGCTCTAAATGCTTCTTCATCACTAACTTTTTCAAAAGTTCCACCATTATTTCTTTCCATCATTTCACATAATAGTGTATATGTATAGCCTGGATCACCGGTAGCTAAAGTTGCAATTCTAGTTTTAGGATTATTAACAGGTATTGCTGTCTTTTTGTTTTGCTTCCAAGCATCCGTCATTGGTGCGCAACCTTCAACTTGAATGTTTGCAATTTTTGGAACTTTTTCGACTAGATCCATTTCGACTAATTCTTCATATCCTTTGATTACACCTATTGGACCAAGCCCACCACTTACTGATTGGATATACCAATCTGGACTTTTCCATGGGGTGGTGGATGGTTTGATAATTTCTCCTAATTGCTCAGAAATTTCATATGATAAAGTTTTCATTCCTTCGACAGTGGGAATTGACCGAACACCATTATCCACATAAAATCCACGTTCTTTTGCAAATTGAGCTGCAACCTTTTTTGTTTGATCATAATTACCGGTTACTTTTATTACTTCGGTGCCATATAAAGCAGTTTCTTGCATTTTTATTTCATTTACAAGGCTAGTAATAAATGCCCATAATTTGATGCTTGCTCTAGCTGAATAAGCAGAATATGAAAGAGCTACATTCCCTGTGGAGGCTACGACAACTTCATTGATTCCTGCTTCTTTGAGAGCTGTTATAGTGATTGCTGCTTGTCTGTCTTTAAATGATGTGCTTGGGTTTTGTCTTTCATCTTTAAAATACAGGTTTTTCAATCCTAACATCATTCCAAGATTGTTTGCTGGAATTAATGGAGTTCCTCCTTCTCCTAAACTTATTTCTGGTAATAATTTATCTCCAGGAAGGAGTTCATGATATCTCCATAAATTAAAAGGTCTATTTTTTATTTTTTCTGCATATCCAACTTTAATTTCATCTAAGTTATATTTTGCAAATCGCCATTCAAACCCACATTTTTTACATGACTTATCTTTTGGTGAATATTCTGTTTCATAACCACATTGTAAGCATTTTGAATTAATCATTGTCATAAAATAATCCTTATAATTGAATTGATGAAAGTGTTTGAATGAGATCTTCCTCAATTATTGGTTTTACTAAGTATGCTGAAGCGCCTAAGCTATACCCTTTTTCTTGATTGTTGATAATGCTACAGATAACAACTGGAATATGTTGTGTTAGTTTGTTTTCTTTTAATTGTTCAAGAATATACCAACCTTCATCTGTGGGCATAGCAATATCGAGCAAAATAATATCAGGTTGTTGAAGCGCTGCTTGAGTTACTGCGCTCATTGGGTCTGTATGAACTAGAATATGATATTGATGTTTACTCAGATATTTTTGGTAAATCTTGCTTACTTGTTCATCATCATCAATGGATAAAATCGTTCGAATTGGAGAAAGTTCAACAGTATCATCAATGCCTGGTTTTCTATTTAATATGGTTGGAATTGTGAACCAGAAAGTGCTCCCTTTACTTAATTCGCTTTCCACTCCAATATTACCACCTTGCATTTCAACCATAGCCTTACACAATGATAAGCCTAAACCTGTTCCGCCAGCTTTTCGTGTTGGTGAGTCATCCACTTGTGAGAAGGGGACAAATAATTTTTCTTGATCCATTTTTGCGATACCAATACCTGTATCAGTAACACTTATTTTTATTTGTTCATCACCATATTCATTAAATGTTTTTTCGACATTCAATGTAATTGTTCCTTCATTTGTAAATTTGGCCGCATTTTGATAAAGGTTGGTTAGAATTTGTCGAATTCGAGTCTCATCACCCCAAACGTTTGGTAAATCAGTCGGAATATTATTTAATAATTTTATTGGTTTTTCTTTTACTAAACCAATAGCAGTTGATAAAACTGTTTTGAATATGGGTTGTAAATCAATTTCTTCAATACTAATTTCCATTTTTCCAGCTTCGATTTTTGAAATGTCTAAAATGGAATTAATCATGTTTAGAAGATGTTGTCCAGAATTATGAATTGCTGAAAGATCTTCTTTTTGTGTTTCAGTTATTGGACCATCTATTTCTTTTAAAATAACTTGAGAAAAGCCAATAATTGAGTTAAGCGGTGTTCTTAATTCATGGCTCATATTTGCCAAAAACTGTGTTTTTAATCGATCAGCTTCTCTGATCTCTGCCATGGCTTGTTGGGTAACTTCAAATGATCTTGCGTTTTCCATTGCTACAGAAATTTGGTCACTCAGTACTTGTAATACTGTGATATCTTCACTGCTAAATTGATTGGGATTAGTTGAACAAACTTCGAGTACACCCGTAACTCTTTCACCGATATTCATTGGAATAAACATAAATGCTTGTGCTGTCTCAGATAAAGGATGAAATTTAATAGCAGGGTCACTTGCAACATTGTTAATAATTAATGTTTGAGACGATTTCGCTGCTCGAGCTGCATAAATTTTTTCGTCTTTAAATGATACTTTGTAAGAAGGATTGGTCATTAATTCGCTTGTTGAACCTTTTATGACTAACTTCATTCCTTCACGAAGATAGATTGATACATGATGAAAATTGAATTTTTCTTTAATTAGGTTTACAGCACGATTTAATAATGTATCCATTTCCAAATTGGCTGAGCTATCTCTTGCAATCTCAGAAGCAGTCTCTAATTGTCGAGCACGTTGAGTGGTTTCATCTAGTAATAAAGCATTATGAATTGCTGTGGCAGTTTGATGAGATATAGCTTCAAATAATTGTTCTTCTTCTTCAGTCATATTTACATTACTATTTCTAATAATCATAATAATTACACCAATTTCTTCTTGAGCAGAAACAATAGGAATAATTATAAAATTGTTTATATTATTTTCATTGTAAAAATCACTTAGTATTTTTGAATTTTCTGGAATTTCGAAGTCTTTATCTAAAATTTGAATAGTTTGATTATTAATTATTTTTATTAATAATGGGTCATCTTTTTCAGTAATCAATTTGTTTAGATAAGCTAAATGCTCATTATTCTTTGAAGCTCCCGCTATCATGTTGAAATTTGATTTGATTTTCAATCCAAAATATACATCATCAATTGGCAATGTGCTTTTAATTGCTTCTGAGGCGATTTGTAATCCTTTTTCAAGGCTTGGAGATGTTGTAATTCCTTCAAGAATTTGATTGATTAATGTTAATTCACTAGATCTTTTTGATGCTTCCAATGCACGTTGTTCAGCTAATTTAATGTTTTGAATATTTTGTAGTGCTACGGAAATTTGAGTGGTTAATGCGAATGCATGATTTATATCAGATTCATCAAGATTTATTTCTTCTTCAAATATAACAGTTAAGAAACCTATCCATTTGTCAGCAGCTAACAATGGGATAAATACTACTTTTTCTGCATTAAAATTATCAAGAAGGAACCATCTTGTTTTTTCGTCAATTTGTCGATTCTGCGATATTGATTCAATGATGGTTGATGTTGATCTTGACAAAAGACTATTTGCACTTTGAAAAGTGGTCATATCAATGGCGATGTGTTTTAAATCAGTTTCAATAGATTGTTTTTTACTTGATATTTCATTTTGCAATAATGATAGGGAAGCCAATATTGTGGCTGTTTGAGGACGATATAATGAAGTCCATGGAGAGTCAAATGAAAAAATTGTTATATGATTTGCAATTGCACCAATTAAAGAAAATTTAGTAAAAACTTCAAGCAATGAAAAATAGTTGCTTGATTGATTCAATTCTTTTGATGCTTGAAACAATGCGTCAGTTTCTGATAAGGCTCCTTGGGTTTGCTCAAATAATCTTTGATTTTCAAGTGTTCTTCCTACTTGTTCGATTAGTGACGATAAAATATCCAAATCTTCGCTAGAAAAATCACCAGATTGGTTTTTCTCAATTTCAACCACACCAATAGGTTCGCCTTGAATATAGATGGGTAGGGAGATTGAATTTCCATCAATTTCAAATGGACTTTCATTTTCAATAGCAGCGGCCATATTCTCAGTTAAAGTACTTGATGCTTTTTCAATTTTTCCATTTTGAAGATACATTGATAATGAACTTAAAGATTTATCTTCAAGATATTCATTCCATCCCGAGCGAATCATTCTTCTTTGGGCTTGTTGGAGCTCACGGATGGTGGCATCCATTTCTCTAGTTCTTTGAATAACTTGCATTTCAAGATTTGATTGAGTGATTTCTTTATCTTGTTGTAAATTATTTAAATCTTCGATTAGGTATTGAATTGCAATACCTAATTCTGTTAAATCATCAACATCATTATCTATATTGACTTTAACATTTAAATCACCATTAATTACTTGAGCAATATATTGCATAAGTTGGTCACTAATTTTTGTTACAGAATTTTGGTATTTTTCTATTGAATTATTTTCTGACATAGTACTTAAACCTTTAAGTGTTTATTCATCATTTGATGATAATGCACTGTTTTCTTCATTATTTTCGAAGATCAATTCTTTATCTGGAATTATTTTATTTGATAATTTAAAAAAAACATTTATTTCTTTATTTGCATTTTGAATATAAATTTTACCAATTCTTTTGTCTTTTAAAAAATCAAGCAATAATTTTCTAGATTTTGATGTTGTATACGTAGCATTAGAAAAGTTGATGATTAAATTTAATGGATATTCGGATGAAGAAGCATTTACAAATGGATAAATATCATTTAAAAAGAATTCGATACTAATATCGTCAATTGCATCATAAAAATCTGTCCTAACAATTCCATCAACACCCATATTTATTCTATGTGTCATTTAATACTCCTTAATTATTTTTACGATGAATTGAAGGAAGCGTTGATTCAATTTTTTTATAGCGCAATAATTGTTCTTTTGTGCCAATATGAATAGTTATTCTTTTTGAATCAATTAATTTATTGATTTCTTCTAATGTAGTTTGCATTACTCCATCATAACCTGAAGTTCTGGATAAGGTTTCACTTACTTCTCGAACAATTCTTTCTTGCTCTGCTTTTTGTTGAGCGATAGAATATAATCTGGCATTATCAATACTACTTGATAATTGATCACTCATTGTAATTAAGGTTGAAATATCTTCATTAGCCCATTTTTTAAATTTGTTAGATTGAACAATTAAACAACCTGTAAAAAATTCTCGTGATATAAGAGGAAGAATTAGAATTGCGAGAGATTCTGGATGTTGATAAGGTAAGGGATGTTCTCTATCACATGTAAAACTTATTGATTGGATAGAATCTTTCACATTGGTTAAATATGAATCAGATTGAATATCAATAGATTTTGGAATTGAAAAATCATGATCAATATTATTTACTTGAGTGTGTAATTGAATAACATTATTATCAGTGCTATTTAGCAAATAAATTGAAGAGTGAATAAAGTCAAATCCATTTTGAATTAATTCGAGTGTTTCTTTTATCAATTCTTCAATATTCAATGTTCTTGATGCTCTTTGAGAAACTTCAGCAGTAGTTTGAAGTTGACTACTACGTTTTTGAATTTGATTAAATAAATTGATGTTTTCAATCGTATTGGATGTAAGCGAAATCATTTGGTTTAAGATATTTATATCCGCTTGATTGAATTTATCGACTTCAAAATCATTGATTGTGATAACACCAATAATTTGATCTCCTGAAAATAAAGGCGCATTAATACAAGAATAAAAAGGTTCATTATCAAATTCTCTACTTAATGTTTGGTTCATTTCACCATTTATTAAGCATTGTTGGATTCCTAATTGTTTACTTTGAATTTCTCCCTTTACGGGATTTGGAATTTCACCCAAATTACTATAAACTATTAAGTTATCGTCTTGATTCATTAAACTTATTTTTACTTGAGTTGGTTTTAATGCTTCAGCAATTTTCTCCGATAGAGATGAAATTATTATCTCGATATCAGTAGATTGGTTTAGTAAGTCTGCAAGACTATTTAAAACTCGAAGTCGTCTACTCTGTTCTTCTGCTGAATTAAGCGCATAGCCAATTTCGGTAATTAAGTTCTTGTTTTGGTAATATGAAATAAGAATATTTAATATTTGTTGGAAAAAAGTTTCATCGTCTTTAATAAAAGAGGCCTTATTCTTTTTTCCAATATTTATAATACAATAAGTTTCTGAGTATAAATGAATGTGACCACTCATTAATGATTGAATGTTTTGCCCGAGATTTGATGATTGTTTTAAAACGGATATATTGTTTTCTGATTGCAAACATGCAGAATTTGCAAAACCATTTTGTGTGATTAAACCACCTTCTCTACTGATAGCTTCTTCTCCTATTGATAAAGTCATTCTATATATTGCAGCATTATCAGTGGGAACTAAAACGCTAACATGATCAGCTTGAAATACTTGTTTACAAATTTCGGCTGCTATTTGATTAACCTCATCGGGAGATTTATTTTCTGTAATTTGATTATTTAATTCATTGAGTAAAGATAATCGTCTTGATTGTTCATCTGATGTTGCAAGAGCAGATTGGGTTTGTTGAAATAGTTCTGCATTATTTATTGCTAACAGTAATTGATCAGCAACTTGCTCAACAACAAATATTTCTTCATCACTCCAAACTCTATTTGGATCATTATCAATTAATTCAAGTAATACTTGAGTACCATTATTATTTTTTAATTGATTTATTAGGTTTTGGATATCAATATCTTCACTATCATCAAATATATTTGAAATTAGTTGATCAAAAGATGCACTGTCTAAAGAAGGTTTTTGAATATAAGCTGAATTATTAATATTTTCATCATGGGTATAAAGATGTTGCATCGAAGGATTATTAATTCCTAGGTGAGGTTCTTCAAAAGTAGAGGGTGTGATTTTATTATCCTTAGCAATTGCTCTTGTGTCAGATAAATTAATTATTTGGGAAAAACCTTGAAAGCCTATAATTTCTCCAACTTCATCAAATTTTTGATAAATTTTTATGTGAACGGTTATTGTTTCTGATGAGGATGTAAGAAAGTGAGCAAATACATCAGCAGGAAATTGAGTGGAGATAAAAGCATTTTCTATTGGTAAGATGGAATTTGCTGCAACTGAGTAGGTACTAATCTTTTTATTAATGGGTTCTTCTGGATTGACCCCAAGATACATTTCAATAGAATTTCCGCAACTTGTATAATTCCCATTTATATCAGATTCCCATTCCCAGCCAGGAAGATTACTATTTATAGAAAGAGTGGAAATTGAAGATGTGTCATTTGATAAATCATCAAACAATGAATTAATCTGATGTTCAATGATATCTTTAATATTATCAATGTTATTTTTTGACATCTTTTATAATCTCCTTTGCAAGATTCATATATTGTATGGCACCTCTGGTTGTAGGATTATATAAATTGATTGGCAGGCCAACAATTGAACTCTCTCTAATTTTTGTATCAATTTCTATTACTGATTTAAACACTGCATCATTAAAAGTTGAATAAATTTTTTCAGTCATTGTTCGATGCGTTCGATTTCTTCTATCCAAAATCGTTATTAATATTTTATATGTTAGCTTGGGATTGTCTTGCTGTCTTACTTGCTTTATCGCTTGCATCATACTCCTCAATGCATATGCTGAAAAAAATTCAGGTTGAGAAGGCAAAATCAGTAAATCAGCTGCAGTTAAGGCATTTAATGTGATTGCTCCAAGAGCGGGTGGACAATCGATAATTATAAAATCATAATTTTCTAATTTCATAAATGATTTTTTTAAAATAGTATGATAATTTTCTCTAATTGGTAAGTATCTTTCAGAAAGTCCCATTTCTGCATTTGAAGGGATTAGATCAATATTTTCAATATTCGTTTTTGAAATGACATCATTAATTTCCAAAGAGTTTAGCATTAATTGTGCAATTGATTTTTCTAAGCTCTTTGGATTATGCCCAAATCCTAACGTTAAATTTGATTGTGGATCCATATCTACAACTAAAATCTTTTTTCCTAACTGAGAGAGTGCTCCAGCTAAAGACACACATGTGGTTGTTTTTGCAACACCACCTTTTTCATTAGCGACTGCAATTGTATATGTCATGATTCACTTTCTCCAGAAGAATTATTTTTACTTGTATCTATATTATCATTATTATTTGGTTTATAGATTTGCCTTAATTCGCTAATCGCTGTCTGTAAAATCTCTTTAGGGTTATTACTTGTTCTTAATTTGGTTGTGATGTCAGAAACTAAATGCTCTCGCTCTGCTCGATCAATTGCTCTTTCAAACAATGAAGCATTTTCTATTGTAGTAGCCAAAATACCACTAATAGCCTCAGCCAAATTAATTTGAGAGTTTCCAAATGGCTGATCATTTTCTAAGCTATCTAAAGCGATTGCTCCTACTAATTGCCCCTGACTGATAATTGGTACCAAGAGAATAAATTTAATTTCATATGGGAACATCCAATTATGTTGAATATTAGATGGAGCATCTTGAAGACGTAATAGAATAGATGTAGCACCTTTATTAAAATTATTAAGAGGAGGTAGTTGGTCAATTGGATTATTGAATAAATCTTGTAAACGTCGTAAATATGCTAAGTCTGATGCACCTGATGCAAGGCGCGTTAGCATTGGGATAAATTTATCGCCGTTTTGATTGATTTGGAGAATTGAACAACGATATGCATTGGTTTCAACAGCGGTTTTTTGAGCCACTTCAGATAGAACTTCCCCAATTGCTAAAGATGAACTGGCTAGACGGCTTATGTCAAGAAGGGCTGTTGTAGCTTTTCTTGATTCAAGCTCTGAATCAAACAAGTTGGAAATTTCTAATGCTGAAGTAATTTGAGAAGCAAGTTGTTCTAGTAGGGTAGATTCTTGTTCATCAATGATTAAGTTATCATCACTGTCAACAACAAGTGCCATAATACCTAAGGAAATATCACGAGTGGTCAAAGGTACTAAAATCAATGTGCTTGAAGATTGGTAATTATCTAAAATAGTATTAAGAATCGGATCAAGTAAATAGTCCTTTGCATGGTATAAGACTCTTAATTCTCTTGTGTTACTTACTTCCATTACAATAGTAGAGTCAATTGGATTAATAAATTGACCGATTATCGATGATTCATGATTAGTCGACGATTTATCAATGACCACATTAATTTGATTATTTTGTTCATCATGAAGTAAGAATGAAATATGTGCTAACTTTAATTCATTTAAAATTTCATCAGATACTTGATCAAGAATGGACATTTCATCAAGTGAAGATGCACATGTAGAAGTAACATTTTGAAGTAACTCAATTTGGCTTGATCTCGATCTAGTTTGTTCTGCTAACCGAGCCGTTTCTAAAGCTTGAGCACTTTGTTCAATAATATCTTCAATTAATTGAATTTCATCATCTGTCCATCCAGAATCATCTTTCTTAAGTTGGATTTTTCCAATACTTTGGTTTCTCAACTTAATATTTTTCTGAATTCTTTTTGGATCATCAAATAAAGAATCTTCTAAAATTAATTCTGCTGTGTCTGCAACCCCAGTTTGTTTATACACATATTGGACAGATTGTTTTTCAATATGTTTGTTCCAAGCATCTTTTATTTTCTCACCATATAGTTCACTTAATTCAGATAATGTTTTTTCAGCGTTTGACATTGTTTCATAGTTTCGAATGGAGAAAATTATCTGTGAAGCTAAAGATGTAAGAATTTCAATGTCATCTTGCAAAAATGCATTTTTTTGTTTTGATTGAATATCTAGAACCCCAATAATTGAATTGTTTTCAATCATGGGAATTGAGATTTCTGACATTGTTTCTGGCATATCAGGGTTTGCATAATATAAAATATCACTACCAATATCTTGAGCAATACGAGGACGACCAGTGCTTGCGGCGTAACCTACACAACCCACACGACCAACTTCGAGTCTGTGACCACGAGCCAACATTCTTTTTCCACCAGGGGAATTTGATGATTGTAAAACTGCATATTCCTTATTTTTATCCAATAAGAATATACCAACATGATAGAAATTGAATTGTTCAGAAATAACTTGGGCATATTTAGTTAACATTGAGTTGATATCTTCTAGACTTGGTGTTGCGTTACTAACAATTTCTGTAAATGCTGATAATTGTGTTGCACGTCGGTTTAGTCTAAATGTTAAGTCTTCAATTCTTTGTTCGTATTCATGATTAATTTTTAATTGGAATTCATAATCTTCATTGAGTATATTTGAAAGTGAATTTAATTCGTCTTTTTGTTTAATTGACAGAAGATTAAATGATTTTGTCTTAAATTTATTTTTGTATGAATTAATTATTATCTCTATTGGAGAAATTACTTCTCTTTTTATGATTAGTTCAAGTACTAGTTGAATTAATATAATGGATATAATAATAAGTAAAGTGAAAATTGCAAGGTTAATACTGGATTGAGTTGAATATGATGAATTTTCTGAGTAAGAAATATTAATTGGTAAACTTGAAGTAGTATCTTTAAATAATTCGTTTGAGAAATCATATAAATAATATATTTGATTATTAAATTCAGCACTAACAGGAATATTTGAATCATATCCGAATGAAGCGTTTTTCATTGATAGCTGATTTACATCTGATGGGAGATAACTGAGAGTTGAGTAAACAGGAGTATCTTCTTCAGAAAAAATATTTATATTATTATAGGAATTTATAAATTCCATATCTCTAAATAAAATATTTCCATAAAAATAACCAGTTGCAAATCTAGAATTTCCAAAATGCAAAGGAAATACGATTTCAATACCAGAATTTAAAAGATTGTTTTCATCACTTATAAAGCCTGTATATGGATTACCTGAAAGTTCAACGATTGGAAACCATGATTCATTAGATAATACAATTGAAGATTCATCTAAAGTTGTAGCAGTAATTGTATTTCCTCTAAGCGGAATATACGCTAATAATGAAATATCTTTATGTTTTGTCTGTAATGAACTAAGATAATTTTGGATTTCCCCTTCTTCTTCTGGGAAATTTAATGATAATTGATACATTTCTTGATAAATTTCTTTTACATTGTTATCTAAGCTGGTTATAAAACTATTAGTTTTTTCCTCGCCAATTAAATTAAATTTATTCAAATCAATTGAATTGACATTGTTATACACAAATATGCCAGCTATAAAAACTAATGTAATTGAAGATATAGAAAAAATAAATGAGAATTTATTTTTGATTGAAATATCTTTAAATATTGAAATAAAATTAGTGGATAAATCATCATTTATGATATCCCATGCTACCAAAGAAAAACTAAATGAGAAAATAAAAATTATTATTAGTAAAATAATATCTAATGATGAACTATTTATTTTATTTAGTAGATAGAGATTGTTATTTATAAAAAAGAATGAGAGAGATGAAATTGCAAGGATAATAAAATGAATTAATGTATTAGAATGTTTTTTTCCTTTTCTATCAATTATGATAAAAATTATACTAAGGATGATAATAATAGTTGGAATAATTATTTGAAGATAATTATTAATATTATTAAAAATACCCTCACCTAAAGTTTGAAATGTTTTTTGTGAATTTTGGATAACTGAATTAATATTATTTGATAATACAAAATTTGTTAGATTTAAGAATGGAATTTCGAGATAATCAAGTATAACTATTATTGGAAAGAATAAAAGTATACTTATGGATAACAGTCTTGATACGTAACTGTTTTTAACCCAATCTATAATATTATTTGAGAAATTGGATCTATTTATTAAAATTGAAAACATAAAAAACTGTAGTAAATAAAATGGAAAATTTAAATATAAACAGAATCTTAATAACAAAAATATTTTTGCGTTATTTGAAACATTAAACACAATTTGAATAGATGTTAGTAGTAAAAATAATACGACTAAGATACCTAACAAACCTACTATTTGATTATTTCTTTCTTTAGAGTTTTTATAATATGCAAAACTAATAGCTATGAGTAAAATAAAAGCTATAAATGCGGTAATTATTGAAAAAATAGTAGATTGATTCATTTTTTATTCCTTTATTAAACCTCTAGTAGAATCATTTGCAGAGTCTGTTAAGTCAATTTGGATAGAACCTTGTGCAATGTTCAAAGCCTTTCCTATTTCTTCTAAAGTTGTCTGTAATATTGATTCAACATCTGAAGATGCCCAAATTTTTGTGGAAATATCAGTAGTTAATCTTTCACGTAAAGATGTTCTTTGTGAAGTTTCGAATAATCTAGCGTTATCTAATGTAATACCTAATTGCTCAACAGTTCGAAGAAGTACGTTAATTTCCGCTGTAGACCATTTATTGGTATTTAAATTATTAGGTTTTTTAATTTCTAATACACCAATATTTTTTTCTCGAACTTTTACAGGTAATAAAAGTGTTCCTTCATTAATAAGATAATCCTTATCAAAATTTGATTTATCTATAGATTCCTCATTTATATCAGAAAATGATAATGCATAGGTGCCTGTATCTGAACTTCTATAGCCAAATAGATTTTGAACAGAAATTTCTTTTTTCCAAGCATTTTCTGTTTGTTGACCCAAAATTCTTCTTTCTGTTTCAAGACTTTCTCTTAAGCTGTTAAGAAGATTAATATTATTAATGGCGAGAGAAATTTGATTTGCAAGAACATTGAATACTGAAATATCTGTATCAGAAAAGGCATTTTCTTGAAGACTTTGAACATCTAATGCCCCTAAAGTAACGTTATTTGCGATTAATGGTAAAGCAATTTCTGATTTTGTATCTGGGAGGTCAGGATTAAAATAGTGAGTAAGGTCTTTTTCAATACTTTGTTGAACAATTCTTTCTTGACCTGTTGAAATCGCATATCCTACGACGCCTTCTTTACCAACTTTTAATCTATGCTTTCTGGCAAGCATTTTCCATCCACCCTCACTATTTGTTGATCGTAATTCAGCGTATTCACCACTTTCATCTAATAAAAATATACCAACATGATAATAGCCATAATCTTCACTAACTTTAAAGACTATCGCATTTAGTAATTCATTTAGGTTATTTGAACTTGTTGAAATTTGACCAATTTCTGTTGCTGTTTTTAATCGATCAACTTGTGATGATAATTCTTTTGTTCTTTGTTGAATTGTTGTTTCAAGATCATGAATGATCCCGTCTAATTCGGTAATAAAGTAATTAAAGGACTCTGATAAAACGCCGATTTCATCATTTCTATCAACAACTGCTAAGGTTGATAAATCTCCTTTTCTTGCATTTAAAACTGTATTTGTTAAGTTTTGAATTGATCTAGTAATTAAATTTCCAAATATCCAAGATAGTAATATGGTTACTGTGATAATAAATATAAAATAAAGTTGTGTGTTTCTTGTTTGTTGATTCACACTAGATAAAATAACATCATCTGACTCATACCGAATTAAAGTCCATGATGGATGAGAATCTATTGGAATAACATAACCAAACAAAGTTGTTTGAGTGGTTGGGTTTTGATATTCAAAGAGAGGATTATCTGAATTAGAAGTAGTAATAATAGCAGTATAAAGGTCAGGCGCGTTAATTGAAACTTGACCTATATCGGTTGATATTGGTAATAAACCGTTTACTTGATAACTTCTTCTATCTTCAGGTTTGGGTTCAACAATTGTTGTATAAAGATAATCAATATTTTTAGTTTCTACTATTTGAACAAAATTATTTGATAATTCTTGTAGCACAACTGAATAACTACCCAAAAGTTTTGATTTTGAGTCATGTGACATCATGATTCTTTGAATTTCATTTGCATTATAACGTAGGCGAAGTACACCAATAATTTGTCCAGATTGATTTTTAATTGGAGCACTAAAAAATACTGAAATATTTTCTTCGGGTTCGTTTGGGAAATAAATATCAGAAATAAACGAATTCCCATTTAATATTACTTCTTTAAAATATAATGTTTCGGATTCATCTTGGCCTTCGTTCGAAAAAATACTATCAAGTAGGACAGTTCCATTAAGATCAAGTACGCCATATGAAATTATTTGGCCAGGATTTTTAGCCGCTAATGCTGATAGAGTTGATTTTGCAATAGAACGATTATTTGTTGTGGGGGACAATAAGTAAGATCTAAAAGCAGGGATATTTGCTTCAGTTTCAAGCGATGTTATTGTGGTATCAATAAATTGTTGAAGTGTATTTGAGGCAATTTGAGCTTCTGATGATAAAACAGATTGAAATGTGTCTTGAATGATTCTTTGATTACTTCTGTTGATAATTGTAACGATAAAAATAATTGGCACAAAAACAACTATGATTGATGTTGTAATAATTTTTACAGTAATACTATAGTCATTATATTTATTGAGATGCAAAATTACTAAAATGACTAGGATAAATATTGAACTTATTAGGAATAAAATTATTATTAAATCTATTGGGCTTTGAGATAAATTTGTTTTTTGAAAACTATTATAAAAACTAATTGTAAATAAAATAAAAGAAGAAATCCAAAGAATAAACCCTCTTTTGGGTTGTAAGTATAATAACAATAAGCTTGCAATTGCTAATCCTAAATAAGT
Organism: Anaerolineales bacterium; assembly: GCA_963662985.1. Taxonomy (GTDB): domain Bacteria; phylum Chloroflexota; class Anaerolineae; order Anaerolineales; family UBA11579. Next base: position 27,096 of record OY760067.1, read on the forward strand.
AAGTAAGAAGCTATATTGGGTATAGTAATATAGAGTTTTTATTAGAAAAGCAAGCTGAATAAATAATGGCATATATGCCATAACTTCAACATTCGCTATGAATAAGTTGACTAAAGAATATAAAAAAGCAGCCCCTAATAAAATTAGAAGAATTATGCTCTCTGTATAATTAGGATTAATAAAGTGTTGATATAACGCAACAATAAGAATAAAACCAGATAAAATTGAAAATAAGAAACTAAGAATTCTTTCATTTCGATTTATTTTGCTGATATTTGAAGTTTGAGTCATCGATTCCATCCTTTATAAATAATTTTTTAAATTATTTATTTTATTCCATTGTTTTATCACTATCTGTTAGGAATTTTATACTAACATCAGAATATTGTAATTTTGTTTTTAATTCTTCTACTGTATTTTTCAAGATATCTCTAATATTCAAATTTTCTCGAATTTTTGTTGTTAAGTAACTAGATAATTGTTCATTTGCTACTTGAGTCGTTGTGTCATAATACAGTAGGGCGTTTTCAAGGTTATATCCAATTTCTTCAGATATTTTTTGAATTATTATTTTTGTTTCTTCGTCAAGTAAATTATATTCAATGCCTAAATCAACATCTAAATAGCCAAAGGTAGTATTTTGTGATTGGATAGGTATTGAAAAACTTGTCCCATAATTTTGGACTATGTTTGCTGACGGCTGATTTTCGACAGAGATCCCAACAATATTATTGTAAGAATAAGTCTTGTTTTTAGATTCAATAAAATTTCGCCAAGTCTCAAATGTATAATTCCCATATGCTTTTTGTGTTTCGATATATTGTTTTTGTAATTGATCCACCAAAGTCGCATTTGAAATAGCGATTGAAATTTGTCGAGATATTGTTTCTAATGATTCAATATCATCATCAGAAAATGCATTTTCTGTTGTTCCTTGAATATCAAGGGCTCCAATAATATTTCCTGAAATATCTTTTAATGGTACGGCCATTTCTGCTTTAGTATCGGGTAGTTCAGCTGTCTTTGCGTGAATTTCATCAATCATAGTTGCTTGCACAATTCGAGGTTGCCCAGTACTTGTAACAAACCCTACAATACCTTCAGCTCCAACTCTTAATCTATGATTTCGGGCAAGCATTTTCTTACCACCATCACTAGACACAGCTTTTAATATTGCCCAATCTTTATTTTCATTAATTAAGAATAAACCTACGTGATAAAAATCTAAAAGATTGCCAATGATATTTACTGAATTATTAATTATTTCATTAATATCCAAATTTGTTGAAGTTAACAATGAAATTTCTGTTGTTGCTTCGAGATATTGAGTCTTTTTTTGTAAAACTTCATTTTGTTCTGCAAACTCTGTTCGGGCATTTTCTAATTCAGTAAATGAAAGAGCTAATTGTTCTGAATAGCTTTGTGCCTCATTCAAAGCTAAGTTTCTTTTTGTTGTGACTCTTTTTATAAAATCATTGAAAAAGAATAAAATGGATGAGATAAAAATAATGATAATTGCATAATAGTTAAATTCAACAACATTTGGAATAGATGGTAAATTTGATGAAATTTGATTCGTTACTTCAAGATAGAAAATTAAAAATCCAGCAAGAATTGTAATAAAACTTGTAATAATTGTATCTCTTGTTCCTAATGTAAAAGAAGCTATGATGATTGGTAATAAGAAAACTATTCTTGAAAAATCTCTAAATCCACCAGATAAAATGCCTCTGGCAAGAATAGCAGAAATTGTTAATATTATTAATGTCCAAATTGAAATATTAAAACCTTGTTGATTTACAATATAACGAGCAAAGTACAAAATCAAAAAGACAATTAAATAAATTGATAGAATAAAAAAATTGATAGAGGATTGAGCTAAAATTGATGAAGTAATAGTTACTAAAAAGGCTATTAATAAAAATACACCAATAATTCCTGTATACAGATATATAAATCTGGACTTTAAGGTTTCTTCATCTGATGAAAATGATGGTCCAATAAAAATTGTATTAATTAAATTTCTTATCATCCTTATTTCCTATAAATTTTCTTTTTCTTCATTTGAATCAGATAAAAGACGAATTGACACATTGTTTGCATTTAAACTTGTCCCGATCTTTCTTACAGCATTTTGTAAGAGGGTTTCAATATCTACTGATTTTCTTAATTCTGAAGATATTTCAGATGATATTGATGTTTGTTTCTTTATTTTTTCTATTTCTTGTTTAAGTTTTGCACTTGTAATTGCAATTGCTAATTGGTCCGCAATTATTTGTAATGATTTAATTTCTTCTTTTTTCCATTTTTCTTTTGAATTTCTTTTTTCACAGAGAATAGAAGCGATTATTTGATCAGATATTTTTATTGGAATTGTAACTTCTGAATCATTGTTTTGTAATATGTAATTTTGATCTAAATGAGAAAAATCAATATTACTTTCTTTATTAATTTTATTTATATTTCCTTGTTGATAGACATATCCTAGAACCTTATCTGATTTTTCAGTTGGTATCCAATTGTTTGTATTTTGGGATGTTATATTTATTAAATTGTTCTTTGAATCAGTGTAGACAGGTTTATTGTAATATTGAATAAGTATCGCATAGATAATTGCGATATTTGAGATATATTTTTCATCAAAGTCTGAAATATTATTATCAAATTTGTTTTGGAATTCAATAACGCCTAAAACATTGCCTTGATAATAAATAGGGAAGACAATTATATAATTGGATTCAATAAAAGGATTTTCTTGGAATGCAAAACTATCTAAACCGATATTTCTTTTACGTTGAATTAAGTTATATTGGATTGATGAGATAATGATATTATCTGAACTGATATGATATCTATGTTCTTTTTCAATTAATTCTTTCCCAAATTGGTTGCTTGATAATTGCAAAGATGCCCATTCTTTATTTTTATCAAGTAAATATACACCACAGTGGATAGATTGAGTTATTTCTTCAAGTAATTTAAGAGGTTCTTCTAATCTATTTAACCATTGTTGTTCGATTGTGATTGGTTCTAAGAGAATAGATAAAACTTCACTATATTGTTCTGAATTAAATAATTCTTTTGTAATTTCACTTAGTTTTTCATTCGTTATGACTAAATTGTTGGTTAGGTTATCATTATTTTTTAAATATTCATCTATAGTATTTGAATTATTTGTTTCTTTTAAAGAAATTTGCTTATCAATTATTTGCAAAAGTATAGTAAAGAATAAAATAAAAAAAATGTTGAAAAAATATACTTGGAATATATTTGATGTATTATTGTTTGGATTACTTTGGAAATAATTTATGAGTTTTATGGATGAGTTGTTTTGTAATACTAATAAAATAGTGGAAGATAATATTGAAACAATACCATTCATCCATATTATTTGATTATTTAATAAAATATATGATAGGTATATTACAAATATATACCCTAAGAAAAATGGTGAATAAATGCCATTAGAAATGAATAAAATTAAAAGAAATAGTGCCCATGCTTGGAAGGTTAGTATTATTGAAATTAATTGATCTGTTTTATTGTTAGAACGGTAACTTATTATGAATAGTAAACTTGTTAAAATTAATCCAATACTTAGTAAAACGTAAATAACGTAAATATTTTTTTCAAAGATAGAAGATGAGATTGTTAGTAAATATGAAAAGATTAAAAATTCAAAAAAAGCCGTAATTTGAATAATAATTTTTTTATTTGAAGTTGTTTTTTCAATATTATTTAATAAATTATTATTCATTAATTTCTCCAAATTGATTTTCTATACTTTTATTAATTTGAATTTCTACTTTTGGAATATCAAATTTTTCACCAATTGATTTTGATGCATTTTGTAAAACCTCATCTAGGTTAGGTGATGAAAAAATATCTTTTATAATTGTGTCAATTAGTTGTTTATTGTTATTTTCAAGATTAAATTGATCAATAAGTCGTAATTTTCCTAATAATTTACCAATTTCTTCTGTGAATTTAATTAGTAATGGTAAATTAGCTTCAAGGTTTTCTTTTGAATCATATGATACTGAAATAACATTAATCACATTTTTGTTATCAAATATTGGAAGGGCAACTGTGTTTGGGTAAATGTTTTTTAAGGATTGGAAATTATTGCTAATAACAACTTTTTTCATTTCCCATGCAAGTCTGCAAACTTCATTTTCATTATTTATCTCTTGGATATCATATAAATTATACTTATATCCCATTGATACTTGATTTGATAATAAATAATTATTTAAATTTTCTTGATTTAAATTATTAATAGTAAATTCTAAATTTTGATTCTTTTCTTCTAATGAATTAATTTTCTGATTTTTTGAATAATAAATGCCCAATTGATTCGCTAAATTTTGAAAAATGAAAAAATCATCTCCAGAAAAGGAATTTCGATTATAAGAATGAATATTTAAGACACCTAAAATTTGGTTTTCTACTTTTATTGGTATTGCCAATTCATCCAGAGAATCTTGTAGTAATGGATGAGATAGATATTTACCATAAATCGAACCAGCTATAGCAAAGTTTTTTCTCAATGCTTCACAAATAGGTGTGTCCGCTAAAACATTTATTTTATAATTTGATTCTTTTAATAAAAATCCTTCTTGCCCTGAACCTGTAAAATAATGTAAATAATCATCTTTGAAAATAAAAATACAAGTATGATAAAAATCAAATTTTTGATTTATTAATTCAACGGCTTGATGTAATAATTTATTGGTATTTATTAAGTGAGAAATTTCAATTGATATTGAAGAAATATTTTTTAAATCCAATATTTTTTTATTTAACAATGATGTTTCAGAATATAATTGTGTTTCATTTTGATTAATGGTTGTTTGGAATTTCTCTTCAAGTTTTTTCAAATCGTTATTTAGCAAATATATTTCATCATAATTATTGTAATTTGTTGATGATATTTTATTTGTCTCGATAAAATTATTAATATTTTTTATTATTTCTTTTATTCCTTGATTTATTGCAAGTGTATTTGATTGAGAGATAATAATATAAAAAGCAGAAAGTATTGTCCCTAAGATAAAATAAATAAGAATAGATTGGTTAATTTTTGTGAGTATATTTGAATAAGGAATTAAACTAGCAATAATAAAATTATTTTCTTTTACATTTTTATTTTCTAGGCCAACGTATTTTTCAATTTGATTATTGTCACCTTCATAAATTGCATCAAAAACCTTATCATTTTCAAGAGAGTACAATAATGAAGAAAAAAGATTATTATAAGGGTAACTATCTTGATTGTAATTTTCAGGCAGCTTTTTCAACTGAATTAATTCATCAATTTTTTCTTGAGGGAAATTTATGAGCGGAATTGTAAAGGAATATTGATTGTTATTTCCATTGTATAACTGCACAAAATCTTTATCCATAATAATTGCATAATTATCTGAATTATTAAAGAAGGATATTTCTTTTATTAAATTATCAAAAACCAGATAATTAAATGCATATACTAAAACACCATTAGCGCTTGAATATCTATTATTAATTGGAAAGGTGAAGTACATATATGAGAAATTTGAATTAGAACTCAATTTAAAATCTGTTATGTAGGGCTCTGTTTTCATATTATCTACGAAAAAATCAGTTGTTTTGAAAAAATTTAATTTATTACTATCGGAAATTGCTAGTAAATTCCCGTTTCCGTCTAAAACGGCTGCAACAAAATTATTCCCACTATAACCTGAATCGCTTTTAATTATATCGAGGCTAGATTCAATATTATTTTGCTGATCAATTGATAAATTATTTAAATATTCATTTTCTATATATTCAGTGAAAATGGAAAGTTCTGCTGTGTTTTGGATAGATAAACTTTGTTTGTTATAAAAATTTTCAATGGAGTATGAAATTTGATCTATTGATGAAGAAATTTCACTTTGCCTTTCAGATATTGATGAACTATAGTTGTTTGCGAAAACTAATAATAATATTAATGAAATGCCAAGGGTTAAGGCTATTGATTGATTTGAATCCATTCTTGATTTAATTGGAAAATACTTAATTAATCGTAAATAATTAATAATATAGATAGCGGAGATAAACACAATTAAAACTAAATATATTGTGTATATCAATTGAAGCGTATTTTCTTGTAAATAAATTCTTGAAGGCAAATTTCTTAAGAAAAAATCAAATAAAACAGCAAGTAAACCTAATAGATTAGTTGTGATAAAAACGGGAACTTTTAGATTATCTGAAAGGTATGAGAAAATTAAGATCGTTGTTGGTACGATAATCAATAAAAAGGAAAGGGCTCCTAGATTTTTATAAATAGCTGCAATTCCAAGGTAAGCTATATTAAAACTAAATATTGAAATCAACATTCCAATATTTAGTTTGTTTTTGTTTACTAAATATGAAGCTATAATATTTCCAATAAAACCAATACCGGCTGAAATGATCAATATTACACTTTGAGATGAAGATAGTCCTATGGGTATAAAAGCAAAAAATAGGATTGTTAATCCTGCAAGAAGGATACGGATTATTGTTGTGTTGAGAGATTGTTTCTTTTGAAGGGATTCTAGTATTTTATTGTTGCTTGTTAATTCTGTCATTGATAACTCCTTCAAAATTAATTATTGTTTTTATCAATATCAAATCTTTGAATTACTGCTTCAGAGACATGTGGTAACTCACTAATCTTTTTGACAATCGATTGTAGTAAAGTGTCAAAATTATTAATTGATTGGAATTCTTCTATAAATGAATCAATTAATTTCTGTTGATCAATACTTAGATCAATATATTTAACCCTTATTTCTTCTTGCGTTTGCGTATTTACTTGATTTGTATTATTTTGTGTTTTAAAATCTTGTTCATTAATGTTCTCAGGATTTTTTAATATTGAATTTTTCATTTCATCAAAAATACCTGAAAGTTTATTAATTTTTCCTACGTTTTCACCTAAATCAATTAGAATTTCCATAAATTCATCTGAAAACATTTCTGGTTTTGAACTATAAAAAACAAATGCTCCATAACTAATTTCTTGATTAGATATTGGCACAATAAATTCTTCATATTTTTTATTTGATTTAGAATCTATTATTTCTCTTTTTCTTGCAATTTTATTTTGAGTTGTCCAAATTACATTATCAATATTTACACTAGAAATAAAATCACCATTAAAATTATCAGACTGATTAATTAATTCTATATTTCTTCCATCATTCTTTGATATATAAAACATAAATTTTTCAATGCCATAGTCTTCAACGATGGTTTTGTTAATCTTTGAGAAAATTGAATTATTATTTATTTCCGATATTATTTCTTTATAAATTCTTAACTCATTGCGCAAATTTTCAATGGACTTTTCATATACAAAAGATCTTTTTGTGAATTCTTCAACGCTTTTTTCAATTGTATTGAGTTCAGTAAAGAGTTCGTTTTCACTCGAAGTTATTAATTCTTCTAGTATATTTAAATTTTCTGAGTCATCTGTTAGTTCATTTAATTCTACTGTATTTGGTAAAAACCCCATTCGCATTAGACGATCTAAAAGTTTAATGTATGAAGAAGTTAATTCGGAAAAATCCTTATTTGTTAAAGATGGGAGTTTGAAATTCCAATCTCCTGATGAAAGATGTTCATTTGCGTTGATAATTTGTGATATTGGTGCCACTGTATTATTTATTAATATATTTACTGTAAGTACAAGCAATACAATCGCTAAAATTATAATAAATATATATATTACTAAATAAATGTAATATTGTTGCGTTGTCTCTTCAGGTGCATAACTTGTACCAATACCTAAATTTAAATCCTTATCCCAGGTAAAGACAGTTTGAGAATCTTGATTGTTAAAGTTAGTGGTTTGAGAATAAACTATTCCAGCGTTTTCAGATTCTTTTGAAAAAAGACTTTTATAATATTCTTTTTGATTCTCATTTAAACTTTGAATATTTAGAGAATAATTCGTGGGTGAATAAAGATAATAGTTTTGATCTTCAGTTGCTATAAACAAATCACTTTCAGGGAAAATTTTCTCTGTTGTGTTGATAATATCTGAAAGATGGGAAATATTCCCAATACCAATCACAGCGCCATTGGGGTTACCTATATTTGTAAACAGGGGGTAAATTTGGACAATAGATTGCTGTGGGAACATTGATGTAAGATCTTCAATAAAATATACACCATCAAGACCTTGTCTTGCATAATTTACAAAGAAGTATTCACGATTTATGGAAATAAATAATAAATTCTCATCTGAGCTAGCTAAGACTTGTCCGTTTTTATCTACTACTATAACTTGATCAAAATATTTTTTATTTGTTAACGAATATGTGTTAGCTAGTGATAATAATTGTTCAGATATGTATGAAGAGTTATCAATATCAATAGGGGTATCGTATTTATTTTGAAGATTTTCACTTAATGCTATATCCTGTAAAATCATATGGCCTTCAACAGCCCATTGATTTAAATTATCTAAAGTAAATTCATGACGTAGATATAAATTCTTATTATTAGTTGTTTCTTGGAAATTGTTTAATCTTTGGAAAGAAAAAAAGACGGCAATGAAGATAAATAAAATAATAACAGGAATACTTATTAATAATAACGTGCGTGATAATTTTGAACCTATACTTGTTTTATTATTTTTTATTCTAAATTTATTAGGCATATTTTTTTCCTGTTTATAATTGCCAAACTTCTCCACCATTAAAAACTGTCAATATTTGATTGTAAAAAATATCAGGGTTAATTGGTTTTCCTATAAAACCCTCAAAACCAGCTTTTTTTGCTTTTGCCATTTCTTCAATGCTAGATTCTGCAGTTACGGCGATAATTGGAATTTTGTCAAATTCTTTTGTTTCTCTTATTTTTGAAAATGCTTGATAACCATTTTCATACGGTAAACGAATATCCATTAGGATTAAATCTATATCTGATAAAGATTTTGCAAATTCTACTACTTCAAATCCTGATGTTTTCCATTCACAATGAATTTCTTCATGATTTAGAATTCTTGCAATTAGCAAATAATTTGAAGGATTGTCTTCTACGATTAAGATATTTTTTAATTGTTTTTGAACCATTGTTATTTCTTATTATTTTCAATATATGAAATTAATGTTTTGGGTAGTTTTTCTATATCTATAGGTTTTTGAATGTAACCATCACAACCTGCTTCAAGGCTTTTTTCTTTATCACCTTTCATAACATTAGCAGTAAGTGCAATTATTGGAACATCTTGCATTGTGGGAAATTTTCGGATTAATGATGTAAGTGTATAGCCGTCTAAATCTGGAAGATTGATATCCATCAGAATTAAGTCTACTTGGATATTTGGAAAAATTTCTAAAGCCTCTTTTGCTGTTTCTGCAAAGATTACAGAAAAATCCATGGCTTCAAGAACGCGTTTAATCAGCATTCTATTTCCAACATTATCTTCAACATAAAGAATTGAGTAGGACATACATTTATTTCTCCTTAATTAACCTACTTTATTTTACTTTAATTTAATGAAATGAGTATAAAATGAGTAAGAAATTAGGGAATTGTAAGGAGAATTTTAATGTTTAAATAAAAAAAGAGCGGGTAGCGGGACTCGAACCCGCGAATGGTAGCTTGGGAAGCTACTGCCTTACCACTTGGCGATACCCGCAATTTTCTGTGTTGAATTTTACCAGAATAATTATTATTTGCAACAAATAGGCTTAATATAAAGATATTAATATTTTATTGAGAGAGTTTTCTATCGATTGAACGATAAATTTAAAATATAATAATCTTGCCGTAAAAAGGGGTTTTAATCTTTAGAAAATTTTTTTTCATAGAAAAATAATATTATGCTATTATTTTATCAATTATAAAGATAGGTATTCGTATATGATTTTTTATTGTCAAAATTGCGGAAGAGAATATCCAAAAAACCAAACACCTTATTTGTGCTTAGCGTGTGGTAATCAATATATACCAGATTTCAAATCGATTAAATTATCTGAATCATGTTTTCAAAATACAAATAAAGTACCTTATTGGAAATATTCTGAAACTTTTGATTTGTTTGATAATGCTGAGATAATTAGTTTGGGAGAAGGAAACACTCCATTGATTGAATATGAGATTTCAGAAAATAATTCAATTTTTCTGAAAATGGAATCAATGAATCCTACTGGTTCATATAAGGATCGTAATTCTGCTTTGTTAATTTCTCAATTAAAAGCTAGAAAAATAAATAAAATCATTGAAGATTCATCTGGAAATGCTGGTGCTTCTATTTCAGCTTATGCAGCTAGAGTGAAAATCGGAGCTGAAATTTATATACCGAATTATGCTAGTGGACCTAAATTAAAACAAATCAGAGCGTATGGCGCTGATTTGAAATTAATAGAAGGAAATCGACAAGATACTACTACTGCCGTGCTTCTTGCTGCAAATTCTGGAATAACATATGCTTCTCATGCTTTTATGCCATTTGGAATTCCGGGTATTGCAACAATTTCTTATGAATTATTTGAAAAATTAGGCGATACTATCGAAAATATTTTTGTTCCTGTTGGGCATGGTGGATTGTTGTTTGGGATTATTTGGGGCTTTGAAGTGCTCTTGAGAAATAAATTTATTAAGAAACTGCCACATTTTATCGGTGTTCAAGTTGAAAATTGTGCTCCTTTTGTAAAAGCTAAAGAGTATCAATTTGAAAAATTAGGTGAAGTTCAACAAAAAGATTCTATTGCTGAAGGTATATTAATAACTACTCCTTCCAAAAAAGATATGTTATTAAATTATGCAAGAAAAGGAGTTCTTGATTTTGTTTCAGTTGATGAAGCACAGACAAAATTGGCTTTTGAAGAAATGCAGTCTAATGGAATATTAGTTGAAAAAACATCATCTGTGGTAATTGCAGCGATAAGGAAATATAAAGAAAAATGCATTGGAAAAAGTGTTGCTATAATTTCAGGAAATGGATTGAAAAGTATTTAATGTTATAATTCAGTCTAAGGTTTTTCAAAAAATGAGCCAATTTGATCATAAAATTTTTTTTGATATTTCTAAAATTAAACATTTATATGGTGTCCGTGGTCATCAGTTTGATTCTATTATAGATTCAGTAGTAAATTCACCTGAAGATAGTTTAGAAAGAGGCGCTTTTGTAAAGTTAATTGCAAGTTTAAGTATTTGTGAAACTTGTGATATTAACCAGTATCGAGCGGCAAGTCGAGGATGTGCTTTGTGCGCAGAAGATTCATTAAAAAGAACTGAGCTAACCGACGAAAAATTGATTAATCAATTCAAACAAAATATTGAACAAATAAAAAAATATTTAGAGGATCTAAATGAGTAAAGATAAATTGTTAGATATGTTGAAAAATGTCAAAGAACCTTTGACATCAACTTTTATTGTTAATGAAAAGCTAGTAGATATTTTATCTGAAGAAAATGGATATGTTGAGGTTGTGTTTTATGAACCTAATCCTTTTTATAGTATGAAATCAGAAATAGTTTCTTTAATTACTAGTGCATTAATGGAAGATATTGAAGTTAAGTCTGTAAAAGTAAATTTTAAGCTAAAAGTAAAATCGGATGGGATTAAAAGAGATGGGGGGTATTCGAAAGTAAAAAATGTTATAGCGGTAGCTTCTGGAAAGGGCGGCGTTGGAAAATCTACAGTGTCCGTCAATATCGCTATGATGCTTCAAAAGGCTGGCGCAAAAGTTGGCTTGTTGGATGCCGATATTTACGGTCCAAATATCCCCACGATGTTGGGCACTGAAGGTGTTCAAGTAAAAGCTTATGAAGGTGGTCCTGAAACCGATATTATGCTTCCAGTTGAAGCATATAATATTCAAATGATGTCAGTTGGATTTTTGGCAGCTCCTGATCAACCTTTGATTTGGCGTGGACCAATGTTGCATTCGATTATTGGAAATTTTACTCAAAAAGTAGCTTGGGATGATCTTGATTATTTAATTGTGGATCTTCCTCCCGGAACTGGAGACGTTCAATTAAGCTTGACACAAACATCTGCTTTAACTGGTAGTGTGGTAGTTACACTTCCTCAAAAAGTTTCATTAGATGATGCAAGGCGTGGAATAAAGATGTTTGAAAAAATGAATGTTCCGATCTTTGGAATCATCGAAAATATGAGTTATATGACAACTCCGTCGGGAGAAAAAATGGATATTTTTGGTTCTGGTGGCGGTCAAAGACTGGCAACAGAAAATGGCTTGCCATTTTTAGGTGAAATTCCTATTGATCCAAAAGTTAGAATTGGAAGTGATAATGGTGAACCAATCACTTTTACAGAAAACTCAGGCGAAGTTGTGGATGCTTTTTATAAAATTACTTATGAGTTAGCAAATCAAGCATATATTCAAAGTGTTAAAAATCGTGCTCAGGGCATTGAACTTAAATTATAAAGAAAGATGATTATGACATCTATTATTGGTGTGAGATTTACAAAAGTTGGAAAACTTTATCACTTTGATGCGGGTGAAGAGACAGATATTCAAATAGGTGACTATGTTTTAGTTGAGACATCTCGTGGAATACAAATTGGACAAACAATTGGTTTTATTGAGAATCCTCCTTTACCGCCCAAAGGTGTGTGGAAAGAAATTATGCGGAAAGCAACTCCGCAGGATTTATTAATTAATGAGAAAAATAAATTAGATCAAATTAAATACTTAGTTCGTTTACGTGAAATTCTACATGAACAGAATTTACATATAGCGAAAATTGTTGATGTTGATATGAGTTTTGACCAGAAAAAATTAACAATCATATATTCTACTGAAGAAGAAAATGATGTTGATTTATCTTCAATAATACGTAAATTCCGACAAGAAAATACAAAATTTGCTGTAGATATTACTAGAACGGGACCAAGAGATGCCGCAAAAATGATTGGCGGGATTGGTCCTTGTGGTGTTGTTGAACGATGTTGTTCAAGATTTTTATCAGAATTTAGTCCTATTTCAATTAAAATGGCAAAAAATCAAGGTATCTCATTGGATCCTGCTGAAATTACGGGAATGTGCGGTCGACTTCGATGTTGTTTAGTGTATGAAAATGAAGCATACGTTGAAGGTTTAAAAGAAATGCCCAAAATGCGGAAAATTGTTAATACTCCGCTTGGAAAAGGTAAAGTAATCGATCGTGATCCTTTAAGAGGTGTAGCTACTACTGTTTTATTAAGTGAAGGTACGTATCACACTTTTCCAAAAGAAGAATTAGGTTGGGACGGAAAAAAATCAGCAGTCATTACAAAAAATATAGATATTTTAGATACTGATGAAGAAGATAGTCAAAATTTGAGTGAAGAAAATAATTAATAATGATCACTATATCTGAATTTGTCAGAGATTATATTTCGTATTTAATTGAATCTAGAAGATTTTTTCATCAATATCCTGAATTAGGATTTGAAGAAATAAAAACTTCTTCTAAAATTTCGGGTTTGTTAAAAGAATGGGATTACAAAGTAATTGATTCAATCGCAAAAACTGGAATAATCGCATGTATTAATGAAAACGGTTCTGGAAAGCCTATTTCAATTCGAATTGATATGGATGGTCTTCCGATTGAGGAAAAAACAAATCTTGATTTTGAGTCAAAAATAAAGGGTAAGATGCATGCTTGTGGTCATGATATGCATATTGCCATTGGCCTTGGATTAGCAAAACTTTTTTCTGATAATTTAGATTTTTTTAATTTCCCAATTAATTTTATTTTTCAACCTGCGGAAGAACTATTAAGCGGGGCATCCAAAATGATCGAAGAAAATAATTTTGATTTATTAAAATCAAAAGCAATTTTTGGACTGCATGTATGGAACCAATTGGAGGTGGGAGAAATTGCGATTAATGATGGACCCATTATGGCATCAATTGATGCTTTTGAGGTTGAAGTGGAAGGTGAAGGAGGGCATGGATCCTCACCTGAATTAGCAATTGATCCGATTATTACACTAGCTGAGATTGTTTTGGCATCTCAAACAATCATATCAAGAAATGTTTCGGCAAAAGATGAAGCTGTATTGAGTATTACTTCAATTAATGCTGGAGATACTGTTAATGTAATTCCTCAAAAAGGGAAATTATTAGGGAGTATCAGAACATATGATGCAAATATTCGTGAATTAATAAAAAATCGTTTTGAAGAAATAGTTTTTAATGTCTCAAATGGAATGAATTGTAAAGCTAAAGTGAAATGGTTGCAAAATGCTCCTACATTAGTTAATGACAAATCTTTGACAGAAAAAATTCAATCATCAATTAATAAATTGCCTTATAAAAATGTTGAGAATTTTAAATTAATGGGGTCAGAAGATGCTTCATATTTTTGGGAAAAAACTCCGGGACTCTATATGTTTATAGGGGCACACATTGAAGGAGAAAATCTGAAATATTCACATCATCACTCCCAATTTATGGTAGATGAAAAAGCTCTTGAAATTGGTTTAATCACAATGCTATCATCAATTTTGACTTTTGAAGATATGGATTGGGAATATTAATTGACTAAATAATTCAAATGTTATTTTGCTTGACTAGCCTATATTACTCGCTTACACTATAAAAGATAACAATTTAATCATCATATTAATATTATCAATGTATTTGATATGTGATTAAACAGAAGGATGAATACGAATGTTTGGTGAAAAAACCCCCTTTAATTTTATTAGGTATTTAGCTACAGAATTTGATTTTGGAAATCCAAATGATCCTGAAAGACTTCCAACATTAAGTGATATTAGTAAAGATACAGGTGTATCTACGTCTACTTTGAGAGAACAGTTAGAAGTTGCCAGAACTTTAGGATTTGTTGAAGTTAAACCAAGAACTGGCATAAGAAGACTTCCATATAAGTTTGGCCCTGCAGTTACAACAAGTCTTTATTTTGCAATTCAAAGAAATAGAGCTTATTTTGAACAATTTGCTGAGATGAGAAGGGCACTGGAAAAAGCATTTTGGATGGAAGCTGTAAAAAAATTAAATGCAGAAGATATTACCTATCTTGAAAATTTAATTAGTAGAGCAAAAGCAAAATTAGCTAGCAAACCTATTCATGTTCCTCAACAAGAACATAAAGAGTTGCATCTTCATATCAATCGAAAATTAAACAATGAGTTTGTGTTGGGCATAAATATTGCCTATTGGCGAGCTTATGAAATGATTGGGTTTGATCGTTATCAAGATCTTGAATATTTAGTTTTGGTGTGGGATTATCATGAAAAAATGGTGTTAGCAATTAAAGATGGACGTTTTGATGATAGTTATCAATATTTGCTAGAACATTTGGAACTTTTAGATACAGAATCTGGATTATCAAATTAAATTTCATAAAATAGGGAAAATTCCTACATGAAAGAAAATAATAGAATAGTAAACGATTTTACGTTAACAGTCGCAACAAGGAATGGTTCTGGTTCACAAACATCAAATCAGACTTTGTTGCGAGCTTTATTTAAAATGGGACTGCCTGTTTCTGGGAAGAATTTATTTCCATCGAATATTTCAGGACAGCCAACATGGTATACGATTCGTACAAATGAAAAAGGTTATGTTTCATATAAATCTACACCTGATATATTAATTGCTATGAATCGGCAGTCATTACAGGACGATATTCAGAAAATAAAAACCGGAGGAGTTTTGCTTTATGCAGATCATCTGGTAAAAGAGATAGAGCGGAAGGATATTTTTTCATATTCAATGCCTGTGAAAGAATTATCTTCTAAGATCGAGATACCTACTAAACTAAAAGATTATGTCTCAAATATGGTTTATGTAGGTATTTTTTGTTATCTATTTGGTTTAGAAATGGATTCAGTAAAAGAAGCATTAAATTTCCACTTTTCTGATAAAAAGGAAGCTTTTGAGTTAAATTATGGCATGGTGGAAGTTGCTTATAATTTTGCAAAAGAAAATATTATAAAAAATGATCCATATTCTATTGAGAAAAGAAATATCACTAAAGGGAAAGTATTAATTGAAGGAAATGAAGCTGCTTCATTGGGTTCAATTTTTGGCGGTTTTCAATTTGCTAGTTGGTATCCTATTACTCCAGCAACTTCTATGCCTGAATCATTAACAATGTATGCGCCAATCTTTAGAAAACCAATAGAAAATGGAAAAAATACGTTTGCAATTGTACAAGCTGAAGATGAATTAGCTTCAATAGGTATGGCGATAGGTGCTGGTTGGGGAGGATTGAGATCGTTAACCGCAACTAGTGGCCCTGGTATTAGTCTTATGAGTGAATTTATTGGATTAGCATATTTTGCAGAAGTTCCAGTGGTAATTTGGGATGTGCAACGTGTTGGTCCATCCACAGGTTTACCAACAAGAACAGCGCAAGGCGATATAAATCTTTGTTATTACTGTGGTCATGGAGATAGTGAACATCCAATTCTTTTACCGGGTACGATAAATGAAATTTTCGATTTTGGAAAACAATCTTTGGATATGGCTGAGTGTCTTCAAACGCCAATTTTTGTTTTGATTGATAAAGATATGGGGATGAATCAATGGATGGCAGATCAATTTGTTTTGGATGCTGAACCTTTGAATAGAGGTAAGGTTCTTTGGGAAGAAGATTTAGCAAAATTTGATGGAGTTTATAAACGATATAAAGATTATGATGGAGATAATATTCCTTACAGAACATTAATGGGAAATAGAAGTGAATATGCAGCTTACTTTACTCGAGGAACTGGTCATGATGATGCAGCAGAATTGAGTGAGGATCCTGAAATATGGGTTGAGAATTTAAATAGATTAAAAGCAAAATTAATTAATGCAAAACAAATGGCTCCAAAACCTATCTTATCTGAAATGGAAGGTGCTGAAATTGGTATTATTGCTTTTGGGAGCACACATCAAGCTATACCAGAAGTTCAAGATTTGTTATTGCAAAAAGAAATTAAAACAAGTTATCTTCGAATCAGATCAATTCCATTTGATGAGTCGATAAAAAGTTTTCTAGAAAAATATAAGAAAATATATATTGTTGAAAATAATCGAGATGGACAAGTAAAAGATCTATTATTACTTGAATTCACTCAGTTCTATGAAAAAATGATTTCAATCGCTAAAGTTGATGGATTACCTTTAATTGCTTCTTGGATATATGATGCTATTTTTGAGATGGAGAAGTAAGTATGCCAAATGAGATTGGTTTAGAAAAATCAGATTATAAAGGTCGAACCTCTACATTATGTCCAGGATGTGGGCATAATACTATTGCAAAACAGATAATTGCTGCTTGTTATGAGTTGGATATCATACCTGAAGATATTGTAAAATTTAGTGGAATTGGTTGTTCATCTAAATGCCCAGCCTATTATTTAGACCGAAGTTTTGGGTTTAACTCTTTACATGGAAGAATGCCATCTACCGCTACCGGTGCTTTATTTGCTGATACTACTTTAAAAGGGATAGCAATGAGCGGTGATGGAGATACTTCTAATATTGGGATGGGGCAATTTAAACATGTATTAAGAAGAAACATGCCTTTGGTATATATTGTGGCAAACAATGGAGTTTATGGTCTAACAAAAGGACAGTTTTCTGCTACAGCTGAAATTGGTTTGGAATTGAAGAGTCAAGGGAAAAACCCATTTTTACCTGTTGATATTGTAGCTGAGGCATTGGCTTCTAATGCAACTTTTATTGCACGCTCTTTTGCAGGTGATGCTAGCCAAGTGAAAGAATTGATTAAAGCAGCTCTTAATCATGATGGTTTGGCAATTATTGATATTATTAGTCCTTGTGTTACATTTAATAATCATGATGCATCTCATCATTCATATACTTGGAGCAAAATGAAAGAACAAAGATTACATGATTTTTCATATGTTCCATTAGAACGAGAAATTTTAATTGATGAATTTGAGCCTGGAACAGTTAAACAGGTGGAATTGCATGATGGTTCAAAAATGGTGTTGGAGAAATTATCAAAAGATTATGACCCTACAAATCGAGAATTAGCAATGCAAACAGTTTTGCGTGCAAATAAAGATGAGGTGTTATTGACAGGGTTAATTTATGTGGATGCAGGAAGAGTTAGTTTACCTGATCTTTTTAATATCCCAAGAGACCGTGCTTTAAATCGTATGAAAGAAGATGAGATTCGACCTAGACAAGATATGTTAGATAAGCTAAATAAATCTTTATTTATGGCATAAAAAAAAGAGCTTGTGAATTCACAAGCTCTTTTTTTTGAAATATATATTTCTAAAAGATTGCTATTTATGAAGCTGCTTCTTCTTTTGCAATTTTCAAAAATTGTTCAAAAAGATCTTTAAGAACAGGTTCAGGTAATGCACCTACTTGTTTGTGGATAAGTGTGCCATTGTTTACAAAAATCATTGTTGGTATACCTTGGACTTGATATTTTTGTGCCCATGCTGAGTGTTCATCAGTGTTTACTTTTGTAATAATGATATCATCTTTGTATTCTTCAGCTAATTTTTCTAAAATTGGTGCTACCATGCGACAAGGTCCACACCAAGGGGCCCAGAAATCTACGACAACTGGTTTATCAGCATTGATTACTTTTTCTTCAAATTCTGCATCTGTGATATTAATTGGTTTCGACATATTTAATCTCCTAATGTTATGTATTCTTAAGATGTAATTTATTGCAATTATTTTACTTTATTCGGATAAGTAGATATATAAGAGTTTTATATAAATTTTATTATCTTTTGATTTTATCATTTGCTTACTTAGTTTAGTTCACTAAGGTATAATTTAGCTTATGTTATTTGATATAGATGAATTAGGCAATCGAAAACAATATCATATTGAAACCAAAGTTTATAATGGTCCATTAGATTTACTTTTGTCATTAATTGAAAAATCTGAATTAGATATTACAAAATTAGCTTTGGCTGAAGTGACAGATCAATATTTGGAATATTTAAATTCAATTCGTGATAAGTATGCAGATGAAGTTTCTGAATTTATTGTTGTAGCTGCAAAATTAATGCAAATTAAATCAGAAGCCTTGTTACCTAGACCACCTGAAAGAGAACCGGGAGAAGAAGATCCGGGTGAAGAGCTTATTCAACAATTATTGATTTATCGTGAATTCAAAACTATTTCAAAGATGTTGGAGAGCAGGCTTGATGAAGGATATCATTCCTATTTACGAACAGCACCTCCACCTAAGATTGAAGGTAAGTTAGATTTAAGTGGAATAGATATTAATCATTTATATGAAATGGCTATTCATCTCTATAAATTAGCTGATGATAGAAAACCTGTCGATGAAGTTATCGAACTTTCGCATGTAACAATTAAAGAAAAAATAAAAATGATTCATTCTATCTTAATTAAAAATTCTTCAATCAAGTTTTCTGAATTGTTTGAAAATCATTTTACAAAATTAGATGTTGTTGTAACATTTTTAGCTATGTTGGAATTAATGAAACAATATTATCTTCAAGTAAATCAAGATGAACTTTTTGGCGAAATATCTATTGAAAAATCAAATGGTGAAGATATTAAAGACGATTTCGAATTATCAATAATTGATTAAACTCTCCTACAAAAAATACTTTTGAGGTCTTTATGACAAATTCTGCTCCTAAAGCAACAGTAATAATTGATGGTACTGAAAATGTTGTGTATTTAAAATCACATTCTCAATTAATTGGTGTTTTACAAAAATTTGATCTATTACCAGAAAGTGTTTTAGTTGTACGTAATGGTGATCTAATACCAGAAGATACTGAAATTAATAATGGGGATGTTTTAACGGTAATTAATATTATTTCTGGAGGTTAAAATGAAATGTCAGATTTGTAAAAAGCCTTCAGTCATTAATTTACGGCCACATCATATGTCCTTATGTAAGGAACATTTTTTAAATTGGGTTCCAAAACAAGTCGAGAAAAATATTGAAAAATATAAAATGTTTTCACATGATGAAGAAATAATGGTAGCAGTTTCAGGTGGGAAAGATTCTTTAGCTTTGTGGGATATTCTTAATCGATTGGAATATAAAACAATTGGTTTTTATATTGACTTAGGGATTGAAGAAGGGATAGGTTATTCAGAAAAGTCGAAAGAATTAACTATAAGGTTTGCTGAAGAAAACAATCTCTCTCTAGAAATTATTTCACTTGATGATAGATATAATGTTAATATCATTGATATGGCGAAAATTGCAAAACAGTCAAAAAAAGTATGTTCTACTTGTGGTTTAGTAAAACGATATTTGATGAATGAAATTGTAATCAAGAATGATATCAAAGTATTTGCGACTGGTCATAATTTGGATGACGAGGTTTCTTTTTTATTCGGAAATACATTAAATTGGCAGACATCCTATTTAGCTAGACAAGCTCCAGTTTTAGAGGCTCATGGAAATTTTGCAAGAAAAGTAAAACCTCTGTGTAGAATGTATGAAAGAGAGATGGCTGCATATGCTTTGTTGCGAGGAATTGATTATATTCATGTGGAATGTCCTTTTTCAGAAGGGTCAAGGACTATTTATTATAAAGAGATTTTAACTGACATGGAATCTGTTAGCCCAGGGACAAAAATACATTATTATACAAAGTTTTTGAATGCAAAAAAAGAAGGAATTTTTGATAAAGTGGATCAGAATGAATTGGAACGGCTACAACCTTGTTCATCTTGTGGACAACCAACTTCTGCAGGGCGATGTTCTTTTTGTTCTTTGATCGAAAAAGTACAAAATGTACAAATTGAAAAAAAATAAAAAAAACAGCCAACTGGCTGTTTTTTTATAAACAATTATTTAATGAACGTCTAAATTGCTACCACCTATAAATTCTCGAATTACAGAATCTCTGGGAACAACACTGTCATCGTTAATTGGCAAAACTTGAGAAAGCATTTTATGTGTTCGGAGTGCTCTATCATAAGCATCTTTTCTGCGGGGATCATCTTTAAATTCTTCTATCCAACTTGAAAAACTATCATAAAGTTGATGACGATAAAGAGATAATTCATATGGCATACCGCTACTTATGATATAGTCTGCGGTATTAATATAAGGGAGAATGTTTTTCTTTTCTGCAGTCCTAACATAATGCCAATGAGTTAGCGTGCTTTTTGGATCGTAAGATCTATGTGTGGCATCTCTAAGCATTCTTCGCATTAGACGAATATCTGTCCATCGTATATATTTGCCATCATGATCTTTTATTTGTAAGAACGGTTCAAGGTATAATCGATATTGTTTTTCAGGGGGGATGTCTCCAGTCATTTCAGGATACAAACCATATAGGCTATCTATTAGAATTATTTCGTTATCGGTGATCTTGAGGGGAGTGTGATTGAGAGTGCGTTTGCCTGTTTTGAAATCATAATAAGGCATTAAAATTTCTTCACCTTCAAAGAGTTTTTGAAGATGTTCATTTATTAATGCCAGATCTAAGGCTTGAGGTGTTTCAAAATCGTAATCACCAAATTCGTCTTTAGGATGCATTTCTAAATCAAAATAATAATGATCAATATTCATTGTTATAAGTTTTAGGCCGGCACGAGCGAGTTTTTGACCAATCTTGGTTGTTGTTGTGGTTTTGCCTGATGAAGATGGTCCTGAAATAATTACCATTCTGATTTCATTTTTTCTTTTAATGATTTGTTCCGCAACAATTGCTAAATCAACTGCATAAGCCATTTCTGATTCTTGAACAATTTCCTCAAATTCTCCATCTTTAATTCTCTGGTTGTATTTTTCAAGAGTATTGACTCCATGATCTACTGACCAATCTAATGTTTCCCATATTTTTTTCCATGGGATTGTCTTTGTTTCGTCTGGCGCCCGATTTTTTTCAATATTTCTTGCCCGAATACGCTCATCACGATATAAAATATAAGCTTTGGCGACTTTTACCAAATCGTTTTTAATTAAGACTTTTTCAACAACATCTTGAATTTCTTCAATTTGAGGT
The DNA here is from genome assembly GCA_963662985.1 of Anaerolineales bacterium. GTDB lineage: Bacteria > Chloroflexota > Anaerolineae > Anaerolineales > UBA11579. The sequence continues at coordinate 49,033 of OY760067.1, forward strand.
ATATAGTCAAGGGGCAATTCATATTCTAAGGTTGCTACAACTTCTTTACTGAGTCTGTCAGCTAAAGCTTTATCTCTGCCACCAACAGAAACAGAAGCTCGATATATTGCATTACTAATTCGATCCGTATTAAATGGTACTTTTTCACCACTTCTTTTAATAACATATTTAAATCTACTCATAATTTTCACCTCTAATTATTTAACATTGTTTAGTAATTATAGATAATAATTATTTTTCATGCAAATAAAAAAGACTATTCTTAGGAGAATAGCCTTTTTTGTTTAATTTTTGTTTTTTCTTATTGGGCAAAATTCTTAATATATTGAATAAGAAATTGTGTCATACCTTTTAATTCTGAAATTTTTATTCGTTCATCAATTCCATGGATGAGTGGCAAATTCGTTTTGTCCAATAAACAAGGAGAGAAACGATGAACGTTATCACTTATCTGGCAAAAGTTTCTAGAATCTGTGCCACCTAGCATTAAGAAGAAAGTAACAGGCATATCTCCAAAAACCTGATGAACAGTTTGAACCATTTTTTCAAATGCAGGATTTTGCATTGATGAAATTGGAGATGCTTCGACACAGAAATTAGGATTTACTTTAAATTCTATACGATCGTCATTTATTACTTTTTTGAAATGTGATATTACATCTTGATAGGTAGTTCCTGGCATAAGTCGAGAGTTTATGTTTACGTATGCCTGGTTGGGAACGACATTTTCTTTATCTCCACCATTGATAATAGTTGGGACTGCTGTGGTACGGATGGATGCATTTGTGGTGTTGTCTTTTGATAAAATAGAATTTACTATAGGTCCAAATAACCAAAGATTTGCAAACAATAATCTTAAGTAAAATGGTGCGGTTTTGCCGAGACCTTCAAACATCGGTTTAATGTGATGTGCGTCTGCTGGCATTGGATTTTTATTGATCTTGGTAATTGCTTCTGCCAAAACTGTAATAGTGGTTTCTTTGCTTGGCATGGCAGAATGTCCGGGTGGTTGGTTTACATGCAATTCGATATTTGCATATCCTTTTTCAACCATACCAATCAAAGCAATTTTCCCTGGAACGCCAGGAAGTGCATTTTGATTAATCATGCCACCTTCATCAATAACAGCTTCAAGTTTAATACCTTGAGAAGCTAGGTGATTTACAACAGCTTTTGCTCCTTCACCTCCGCCAATTTCTTCATCATGACCAAACGATAAATAAACTGTGCGTTTTGGTTGATATCCTTCTGAGAGAAGGTATTCAACTGCTTCTATGTTGGCGATTAATTGATTTTTTATATCCAAAGTCCCACGCCCCCAAACATACCCGTCAGCTATCGTTCCACTAAAAGGTGGATAAGTCCACTTATCAAGGCTTGATTTGCTTGCAGGTACAACATCTTGATGAGCCATCAAACAAATTGGATCCAAGGTTGTGTCTGATCCTTCCCATTTATACAATAAACTAAATTGGTTTATTTTTTCAAGGGTACAAGTTTTGTGTACAAGTGGATACATTTCTTTTAATTGCTTATGTAATTCATCGAAAGCTTTTTTGTCAGGTTCTACATTTTCGTATGAAACAGTGTTGATTTGAATTATGTTGGAAAGGTGGGTAGCAATTTTTTGCTCATCAATATCTGAAAGTTGAACTTTTTCAATAGATGGATATTGTTTTCCAAATTTAAAAGTGTTTATTAGGGTAATTGCAATTAATATTACAAGTAAAGCAAGAATTATTAATAACGTTGTCATTTTGAATTTCTCCTTTTTTAATTAGATTTGCTCTTTGTTTTTTGGTTTAAATATTAAAGGCAGGAATAGTAACGCCATGAGGTTAAGTAATGCGTAAATTAAAAATGTGGGGCTAAATCCGATTGAATCTGTTAATGTGCCGGCAATGCCCATACCCGCTCCTTGCCCGATATTTGTAACTGCCATAAGAATAGAATACATAGATGCTGCAATGGCAGCTACTGTATAACGCATACATAATGCAAATGCCATTGTTTGAGTTATTCCATATCCTATACCAAAAATAGGGACAATAATTAAAGCCATTTCAAGAGAATTAATAAATGAAAGAGCAACAATAAATACACTTGTGACGGATACACCGATGAGAAGTGAATTTTTAATTGAGAGTTTTTTCATAATTAGTCCAGCTATAACTGAACCTATCACAACACCTATTCCCCATGTTGTACTAATAAGACCAGCTTGAGAAAGACTAATTCCAATGGTTTCTTCTATGAATGGGTTGACTAAAAAATTTGCACCGATTACTGCAGCGAAGACAACAAAGCCAAATCCCGCAACAGCAAGAATTTGTGAATTTTTGAATGCACCAAAGGCTTTCCAATTAAATACTTCTTCTTTCTCTTCTTTTGGTTCTTTTACTAAAGGTAAGAGAATGAAAGGAACTAATGTAAGAACAGCTAATGTCCAGAAGACTGAATTCCATGAAACATTTTCAGCTAAGAAACCTGTAACTAAAGATGCAACAATAATACCTATAGCACGGCCACCAACCATAAATGATTGAATTGTGCTTTCTTCTTCCTCTGATGATGAATCTAAGGCAAGGCCATCTGTACAAGTGTCATACCAAGCCATCCCTAATTGTAAGATAAAAGCTATAGCAACAAAAAGCCAGTAATTTTCCGCTGGATTAATAAATGGAATCACAACTAAACAAATAGTTTGAATAACCAATCCTAAAACAATATATGGTTTTCGATGACCTAACCCAAAAAGATTTACTTTATCACTTAAGATGCCAAGGAAGATTTTGATAACAAATGGAATTAATGCGATTGCACTAAAAATACCAATATCTGTCATTGTAAGACCATTACTTAATAGATATAGGGCGTTTAGAGAAGTAAAATATCCTAATATTGTTCCTTGTGTTAAATATAAGGATCCAAAAAGAAGATATCTTAAAGTTCGATTTGATTTCATGATTTTCTCCTAAAAAATGAATAAAACGAAGGTTGATGAATGAATGTAATTAATATTATGATTACAAGATATATATTTTGTTTATTATATCGCTAAAGCTTCTTTAATCTAGTTACTAGAAAAATAATGAGTTGTTATAATATACTAACTGATAAGGAAGAATAAAGAGATAGAGGAACTCATATGATTAAGAAAAATATTCATTTTGTTTTGGTTTTACTATTATTTGTTTTCATTTTCATTCTTAGTAGTTGTTCAAGTAATTCAAATGGAGATATTTCATCAACTGAGGTATCAAATAATGGTGTAGAAACTTCAAACATGGAAGAAACAGAAATTTCTACTTTGCCAACAAATGAGCCAACTTTAGATGCTACTCAAACTTCAGAGAATGAAAAAGAAAAAATTGATAATATTTTGAATGATTATCATAATTATCTTCAGGCAAATGATGTTAATGGTGCCTTACAAGTTTTAGCTTCTGCGTTGGAAGTTTATCCAAATAATCAAGAAGTTCTTTTGACAAGATCTCAACTCTATTTTGAAACTTTACAATTTGATTTAGCTTTAGAGGATGTCAATCAAGTTTTAATTGACAATCCGGATTCGATTAAAGCATTATATTTGCAAGGGAATATTTATTTTTCTCAAGGAGAGCGAGAAAAGGCTGTTAATGCATTTGAAAAAGTAATTGAGTTGGATGCTTATTATTTAGATGCTTATATTCAATTAGGTTTCTTATATTATGATTCTGCTGAAACTGATAAGGCAATAGAAACCTTTAATAAATATATTGAACTTGCTGATGATGGAGAAGATAAAAACTATATCATTGATTTTGTTGATACTTTAATTTCAATTCAATCCACCCAAGAAGCACAGGAGACACAAGTTATACCTAATGAAGAATAAAAATTTTTCACGGCGAGATTTCTTAAAGTTAAGTGCGATTACGCCTTTGGCTTATCAATCTTTAAAATTTGATAAGTTTTCTCGTTATTCATCCAATAGTTTCTTCGCTACTTCAAAATTAGGAAGAGCAATTGGGGGTTTAAATATTAGAAAAGAACCACATTATCAAGCTGATTTAGTTGGTGATTATAACGAAGATGATGTGTTTGAATATTATGAAGAAGTTATAGGTGAAGTTCCTTATTGGACAAATCAAACATGGTATCGAGTTGCTAATGGTTATGTTTGGTCTGGTTTTGTGCAATCCGTAAAAAATAATCCTGTAGCTGAACCTTTCATGGAATTACCTGATACAAATACTGAATATGGTAAAGGGTACTGGGCTGAAATTTGTGTTCCTTATTTAGATCTTGACCCTGGTTCAGGGCCAGTTCGTTCGCCATCATTTCTCGAAGCAGATAAGTATCGTTTGTATTATGAGCAAGTTGTTTGGGTGAAAGATGTGATGCAAACTGGCGATGGCAGGATTTTACATAAAATTTCTGAATGGCATGGAACCTACGGTGATGAGTTTTGGGTAGATGCGCATGGTTTAAGACAAATTCTTCCAGAGGAAATATCTACTATAAATCCAGGTGTTGCTGATAAACGCGTGGTGATTGATCTTTCTCAGCAGACGTTGTCATGTTTTGAAGGAAATAACGAAGTATTTTATACAAGAATTGCTTCAGGCGTTTCTCCTGATTTTGAGACTCCAGTTGGGTTGTTTACTCCACATCGCCGTTTGATTTCGTTACATATGTCTGGAAATATAACGGGAGATTATCCTGCAGTTGGTTGGACAACAATGTTTACTGGAAGTGGTGTTTCGATACACTCAGCTCATTGGCATAATACATTTGGAAAACCAACTTCACATGGATGTATTAATTGCAAACCTTCTGATGCGAAGTGGATTTTTAGATGGGTAGAGCCGGCAGTTCCTTATGTTCCAGGTGATATTACAATGGATATGTCAAATCCTTACACTAAAGTGCAAGTGATTGAATAAACTTGAGTTCAAACAAGATAGAAGGTTTTTTTATGAATGATCTTACAATTGGTATTGCTTTTTTTGCTGGAATCGCTTCCTTTTTTTCACCTTGCGTTTTTTCTTTAGTACCGGCTTATGTTAGTTATTTGAGTGGGTCTTCTGCAGCTCAGACTAAAGTTAAATCTGGACATTCAGTATTCCAAGGGATTTTCTTTATTCTTGGTTTTACGGTAGTCTTTGTTTTGCTTGGTTCTGTATTTGCAGGTGTTGGAGCAATTAGCTATACGTTAACAAATTGGCTGACAAGAATTGGTGGTTTGGTGGTGATTTTATTCGGCTTACATATGATGCATATTATTACTATCCCATTCTTAAATTATGATACCAGACAACAAGGTGGTAAAAAGTATTCTTCTGATGGATTAACTTCATTTATGATGGGTATCTTTTTTTCAGCAGGTTGGTCTCCATGTGTAGGTCCAATTTTGGGTTTAATTTTGACATTTGCATTAAACGGAGGAAGTGTTTGGTTAGGGGCTATTTATTTATTGGTCTATTCATTGGGTTTAGGAATTCCTTTCTTGATCGCTGCTACGCAAATTGATTGGGTTACAACAATTTTGAGAAGACATGGCAAATTAATGAAGATTGTGGAAATTGTAATGGGTGTAGTAATGATCCTATTAGGTGTTTTGTTGTTGATGGATAAGTTTGCTACTTTGTCTCAATTAAACTTTAATTTTCATATTTCAGATGAAACAAATTTTGGTTTGAAAACTTTGTTGATTACTGGTGGCTCTTTCTTAATTGGTGCTTTGGTAGGCATTTTTGCTACTTTTAAAGGCAAGTCTTTTTTGAATGTATGGTTCTTGGTTTCTGGTGTTTTATTTGTTTTAGCATTTAGTGCTGTTTTTGTTAGCTGGACTACATTCTTTATCATTTTAGGAGTTGTTTTACTTATTAGCGGTTTGGTAGTTTTTAGTAATAAAAGGAATAATCAATCATGATTCACGTTAGCCTTTTTATCAATGATATTGAAAATGATGAAAACAAAAAGATCATTAATATCATTCGATCTCTGAGAGACGAAACTCCACATACTTTAGCAATTGTTGATGTGAAAGACGATGCGGATCTTGAAAAAATATACGGTGATGATGTGCCGATGTTAAAAGCTGGACCTTATTCATTAAAAGCTCCTTTTGATCGAGAGAATATATCTGTGATGATTAAGTCTGCAGATCAACGTGTGCAAGAATTACCGGATGAGCATATTGTGAAAAAAAGAGCTCAGATTGCAACTCACCTTGAGTCAAGTGATAAGATTAGTTATTGGTTTAGCCGAAATTATATGTGGGTTATTTTAGGGGTTTTGTTCTTGTACATAACGTTGCCATTTGTAGCTCCTATTGCTTTAAAGTACGATAAACCCGGGATTGCTAAACCAATTTATTCGGCATATCGTTTGGTGTGCCATGAATTGGCATTTCGTTCTTGGTTTTTGTTTGGTGATCAACCTGCTTATCCAAGAGAAGCTGCTCACTTCAAAGAGGATGAGTGGTTGACTTATGAAGAAGTAACTGGTTCTACTTCAGCGAATAGTGCTGGTGAGATTTGGGACGCAAGCCGATTCACAGGAGAGGAATTGAACGGTGAGATTGGTTATAAAGTGGCATTATGTCAACGGTGTTTAGCAATCTATGGTACCTTATTTATATTTGGGTTGATATTTGTGGTAACCGGTCGGAAAATTCCTCAGTTGCCTTGGTATGTGTGGCTTTTAGTTGGTTTGGTTCCTATTGGTCTGGATGGTTTTTCTCAGTTGATTAGTCAAATGCTAAATTTACCTTGGTTTGATTATCGAGAATCTACACCTGTTTTGCGAACACTCACAGGAAGTTTGTTTGGTTTGACAACTGGTTGGTTTGGTTTCCCTGCTATTCAAGAAACTGCGGATGAAGTCAAAGCGATGGTAAAAGCTAAGGTGGCGCGAATGAAGAATTATTACGATGAAATTGAGGCGTAGGTTGAATGAGTTTTCAAGAGAATAATTCTGTTCGTTTTTTGACTTTTTCTTCTTTATCAAAATTCAATCTTCCTCATGCAGTATTCACACGAAATTATGGCGTGAGTAAAGGGCACTTGCGTTCTTTAAATTTAGGTGGGTCTGTGGGCGATAAAATTGAAAACGTGAAAGCTAATCGTGAGGCTTGTTTTCGAGCCATTGGAAGAGAGATCGATTCAGTTTTTGATAGTTGGTTGGTGCATGGCACTGATATTTTGGTAGCTGATCGACCAAGACCTGATCTTTTGTATACTCCTCCTAAAGCTGACATTATTATGACTAATAAGCGCGATGTTACTCTTTTTATGCGTTTTGGTGATTGTACGCCAATGCTGTTTTTTGATCCTGTGCAAAATGCGATTGCTTTGGCACATGGTGGTTGGCGAGGAACGATTGATGGTGTAGCGCGCAAAACTGTAGAAGGTATGCACAAGAATTTTGGTAGTGAAGCTAAGGATATTTTCGCTGTTATCGGACCTGCAATTTGTGTAGATCACTATGAAGTAGGCGAGGATGTTTATTTGAAGGCAGAGAAAAAGCTTCTTGCTGAAAATATTGATGTTTCGTTAATACTTCCTTTTTATAATAATCGATATTATATTGACCTAAAAATGGCTAATGCTTTGATTCTTCAAGAGAGTGGGGTGGAGAATATTGAAGTTTCTGATGAATGTACGGCTTGTAATTTGCAAGATTGGTTCTCTCATCGAGCAGAAAAAGGAAAAACAGGCCGTTTTGGAGCACTTTTAGCATTGAAAGAAGGATAAATAAATGTTGAGTTATATCTTAGGCTTACTTATTCAAATATTATCATTTATAATTTTGTTATATGTTATTCTGTCATTTTTTATGAGACCAGATCATGAGGTGATGATTTTTTTGGGTAAGATTGTGAACCCAATTTTGAATCCAATTCGTAGAATTGTACCTCCTTTGATGGGATTGGATTTTAGCCCTGTGATCTTGATGTTGATCGTAAGCGCTTTGGGAAATGCATTAATTCGTATTTTATATCGACTTGGGCTATAATAGAAATTGGCAAATCAAATAGACTGAGGAGTTTACTATAATGAGTGAATTTAATAAATTCTCTGATGGCATCCATGGTGCAGCTTTGGCGATTCGGATTACACCGCGTGCAAGCCAAAATGAAATTGTGAGTGTTTTGAATGATCGAACAATCAAAATTCGGTTGAAAACTTCTCCTAGTGAAGATGATATGAATTCATCTTTGATTAATTTCTTGGCAACTGTGATTGGTGTTCCACCTGCAAATTTCAATATTGTTGCTGGTGAGAATGGACGAGACAAGTTGGTGTCTATCGATCAAGTTGATATGGATTTTGTTCACCAAAAGATCTTAGAAAATTTAGCATAAGGATTTGTTTTGCGAGAATTCTTGGATTAAATTTCTCATTTGTATTGATTATTTGAAGCTTTGATTGTTGAAAATCAAAGCTTTTTCTTTAAGTTGACATACTTTTTGCTATATGTTAATATGTCGGAAACGGTTCCAATGGAGATGCAATTTTGGCAGTTACAATTCGAGATGTTGCAAAAAAAGCTAATGTGGGAGTGGGGACAGTATCAAGAGTTTTAAATAATAGCTCGGCGGTGAGACCTGAAACCAGAGCAAAAGTCTTGGAAGTTATTGAAGAATTGAATTTTACACCAAATGTGGCAGCCCGACGGTTGTCTATGGGGGTGACGAAGTCTATTGCTGTGGTTTTGCCTTCTTTAATCTATGAATCTACTTTTGAGCGTATTAAAGGAATTCAGATTGCAGCAGACCAAACAGACTATGATTTGGTTTTGTATACTCCTAACACAATCGAAAAACGAGAGAAAATCTTGGAACAGATTGTGAACGGGGGACTCTCAGATGGTGTTATTTTAGTATCTTTTGTTCCAACGGATGAAGAATTAGCTTTTATTGAAAATTCAGCAACCCCAATCATTTTTGTAGAAGCAGCAATTCCTGATTATGCTTGTGTGCATGTGGACAACCAAAAGGGCGGGTATATGGCTGCTCAACATTTGATTGAATTAGGTCATCAAAACATTGGAATTATGACTTATCTATTAGGCGAAGAAGATGGTTTCTCTCCGATGCGTGCGCGTTATGATGGGTTTAAAGCGGCATTGAGAGATGCTGGACTTGCTTTTGATGATTCAAAACATCGGGTTTCTCCTCATATGCTGCATGATGCAGAACGAGTGGCTAAAGAATGGTTATCTTCGCATAGCCGTCCATCCGCCATCTTTGCTTCGAGCGACATTCAGGCTATTGGGGTGATCAAAGCGGCAAAGAACATGGGGATACGCGTGCCGGAAGACCTTTCTGTGATTGGATTTGATGACATTGAATCGGCACATTTGATGGATTTGACGACAATCAAACAACCTCTTTATGAATCTGGGGTTCAGGCTTTTGAAATGCTGATGACTATGATCCAAGATCCTAGTCTAACACCTGTTTTTTCTGAGCTACCTTTAAGTTTATTCATTCGTAATACTACAAAACATATTTGAAGGTTATCTATTCTATGAAAACACCAAAATGGTATCAAGAAGCAATTTTTTATGAACTTTATGTGCGGGCGTTCCGAGACACTTCGGGGGATGGTAATGGTGACTTGCGCGGTGTGATTGAAAAATTGGATTATATCAATGAGTTAGGGGTTGATTGTATTTGGTTGCTGCCGATTTATCCTTCTCCTTTGAAAGATGATGGATATGATATCTCTGATTATTTTGGTATTCATCCAGATTTTGGTTCACTGGATGATTTGAAAGATTTGATTAGAGAAGTGCATGATCGGGATATGCGGATCATTTTGGACTTGGTGGTGAATCATGTTTCTGATGAACATAAATGGTTTCAGGAAGGCAGAAAAGACCCGAAAAGCCCTTATCATGATTATTTTGTGTGGTCTGATTCTAAGGATCGATATGCAGAGACTCGAATCATTTTTTTGGATACGGAAGAATCGAATTGGACTTGGGACGAAGTGGCTGAGAAGTATTATTGGCATCGATTTTTCGATAATCAGCCTGACTTGAACTATGATAATCCCGCGGTGGAAGAAGAAATCATTAAGGTGATGGATTATTGGCTGTCGTTAGGGATTGATGGGTTCCGGGTGGATGCAGTGCCATATTTGATTGAACGAGAAGGGACAAACTGCGAGAATTTGCCAGAGACACATGCGATTTTGAAACGAATGCGTCGATTTACGGATGAGCATTATCCTGATTGTGTGATGATGTGTGAGGCAAACCAATGGCCTGAGGATGTGCGGGAGTATTTTGGTGATGGTGATGAGTTTCATATGGGATTCAATTTTCCTTTGATGCCAAGAATCTATCAAGCTGTGGCTCAGAAAGATGCAACACCGATTTATCAAATTATGAAGTCGCTGCCGGAAATTCCTGAAGATTGCCAATGGACCAACTTTTTGAGAAATCACGATGAGCTGACTTTGGAAATGGTGACAGAAGAAGTGCGACAGTTTATGTGGCGCTATTATGCGCCGAACCCAAGAATGAAGTCTAATTTGGGAATTCGAAGACGAATGGCTACTTTGATGGATAATAGCGATGATAAGATCGCGTTGATTAATTCGATTATGTTCACCATGCCGGGGACACCGATTATGTATTATGGAGATGAAATCGGGATGGGAGACAATATTTGGTTGCCTGATCGAAATGGGGTGCGAACGCCGATGCAATGGAGTGATGCGAAAAACGGTGGTTTTTCAGAGGCTGAGAAGACCTATTCTCCTATTATCGACGATGATGTTTATGGGTATAAAAAGGTGAATGTGGACGCTGTGAAGGCGGATCGGCTTTCAATCTATTATCAATTGCGAGATATGATTTTGAAACGGAAATCGTCTAAGGTGCTGCAACGAGGGGAAGTGCGATGGTTGGAAAGTGATGATAAGGAACTTCTAAGTTTTGAGCGTGTGTTGGGTGATGAGAAGTTGACGATTGTGCATAATTTGAGCGATCGACGAAAAGAAGTCTATTTTGATGGAATGATGATTGATATCTATTCTGGGGCAGAATATGAAAATGAATTACAACCTTATGAATTTGTGTGGTTGAAAGAGTATAAGGAGTATTGATCCTTAAAATTTGATGCTAAAAGAAATCAGAGCGAGTATGACGAAAATTGTTTTACTCGCTTTTTTGTTTAAGCTTCAAAAAAAAGTAAAATATTTTGGGAGATGGAACAAAAAATGGCGTATATGGGGGTGTGGACAAATTATACTCCTGCAAGTATGGGATTATTTTGGTTTTTTGTGCGTTTTGAATGGTGCCAAAACGTGCCAGAAGGCGATTTTTGAGCTGCAGATCGTGCCCTGAAGTGGTTTTTGTAGTGTCAAACCGTGTCAGAAAGAGTGTTTTAGTTCTCCTTTCCGATTGATTGTGTAATGATTTTGATTTATTTGAAAAATGCGCATAGCCATAAATCAAGATTAGTATTTTGAAATTTGTTTTCTTTGATGTGAAATAAACAAAAGGATAAAAAAAGAATCATAAATAAATTAAATAATTTCCACATGTAGAAAAAACATTCAAAAATATTATGAAATGAGAAAGGATATAAATGTTAAAGTACAAAAATACTTGACCAGTAAATAGAACAAAAGAGCTATTTATGAGTTAGTATACAATAGTTTTGAAAATTTGTCAAAAAATGGAAATGGTTGTCAAGAATCAGGATAATTGAGCCATGCTGGGATGGAATGAGGGAGAGGTTTTCTTTGATAGAAAAAGTCATCCATAAGAAGTGCGAGGCGACGAAAGAGAGCAGAATGTTGGATGCCATAACGGATAAGATTGTGGGCGGGAGTATCGGGATGGGCAAAGGGGCAGACGGACATACAAAGACCACAATCCGTTCCGACAGTGTTCCAGTAATTAAAACAGGTGATAGGATCAATTTTCCATTGAAGCGCACCGTCAATTTCTATACGGTTTTGCAGAGAGATTGAGCGACTGGGACAGTTGGTGGCACATTTTTTGCAAATTCGGCAGAAATCTAGAATAGCGTGATTCGGTTGATACATATCTGTGATGAGGGGAATATCTGTGGTGACAACACCGAGACGTACGCGGGGTCCTTTTTTAGGAGTAATGAGAATGGAGTTACGTCCAATTTCTCCAAGACCGGCATCTCGAGCGATGAGGGGGGCAATGACTTGATAGTTTCCATCAACGTGGGCACGGGCTTGATAACCAAGATTACGTATAAAAGCAGCAAGTTGGGTAGCGATGCGACCGGCTTCGACATATTGATGAGCGGATTCCATGGCTGAGGGGGCTTGTGGGGCAGTTTTGACAAGCGCATGGTCCATTTCTACGGTAAATGCAATGGCAAATGAATGGTTTTTGTGAAGATCGATTGAATCTCCATAATTACCAACCCCACGGCCAATATGAGTGTAGGTGTGTTCGGGTTTGAGCTCAGTGATGCCAACCTCTAACGCGCCGTAATATTGGGCAAAACTTTTGACAATGACGGATGCTTCTTGAGGAGTGTAGTGGGCATAATGGTGAGTGTTGGTGCCTTGGGCAGCTAAACGGAGATGTTCTGTGAGAAAATAACTGGCATCTGTGGCAGCAAATGAGAGAGGATGATTAAAGAGAGATTTTGGGGAGGATAGACCAGGACGTGAGCGAGTGCGCTGATCGATGGATTCGTTCTCAGGATGGAGGGTGTAGTATTGCTGATATTGTGGTGTACCGGGTTCTAGACGGATACGGGCGAAAGGGATATCTCGTTCGTCTTTGCGTTGATTGGGAGATTGAATGATTTCATGATTTTTGTTGAGGATGGGGAGAAATGAAAGGAGAAGAATTAAAATAGCAAGAACTATGCTCGAAATGATGAGAACAATTAGAGGTTCTGGCAACACTATTGTGGTAAAAACACCAAAAATGAGGGTGAGAAAAGCGATGAGGAGAGCTTTTTTGGCGGCAACTATTTCTTTTTCTTTGAAAGAAAGCAGGGAAAAATAGAGGAAAGTACATGTAAAAATAAGATAAAATGTGCTATTAATGATCTTTAGTGCTGAAAACATGCTGATTTACCGATTTTATTAATGAAAAATTGTTTTTAACCTTGCTTTCATAGTTTAACACAGTTATAATTTTTTTTGGTATTTTACCTACCAAACCTTGACTAAAAATTTTAAGAAAGGAGCATAGTGCCAATGGAAATTGCACGCATGATCGACCATACTCTTTTGAAGCCGACGGCGACAGAAGCACAAATTCAAACGCTTTGTAAAGAAGCTATTGAACAAAATTTTGCGTCTGTATGCATTAATCCTTCCTATGTTTCTTTGTGTGCATCCTTGTTGAAAGATAAAACCCCTAAAGTTTGTACCGTGATCGGGTTTCCTCTCGGGGCAACCTCTACACAATCAAAGGTAGAAGAAACAAAGATTGCAATCGCTGACGGGGCCGAAGAAGTGGATATGGTAATCCATATCGGTGCGTTGATCGAAGGTCGTTTGGATTATGTGCTCAAAGATATTAAAGCTGTTGTGGCTGCGGCACATGCCGAAAACGTTTTGGTGAAGGTTATTGTTGAAACAGTTTTGTTGAATGAAGATCAAAAGATCGCTGTTTCTAAAATTGTAAAAGAATCTGGTGCTGATTTTATAAAGACTTCTACTGGCTTTGCTGGTGGCGGTGCAACGGTTGCGGACGTGGCATTAATGCGTCAATATGTTGGGCCCGAAATGGGCATTAAGGCAGCCGGTGGCGTACGAAATTACGATGATGCAGTTGCGATGATTAAAGCGGGCGCAACTCGCATAGGCACTAGCTCAGGCGTTCAGATACTCTCTGGGCAGACGAGCCAAACTGATTACTAAAACCCGCTATGTGCGGGTTTTTTTTTACCCCTTATCAAAAAAGGATAAAGGAAAAAGGTTTTAAAAAATGGAAAAATCAAAATACTATACAATCAACAAAGAAAAATTTGATGCAAAAAAATCCGATTTTTCGGGCCTGATGGGATTATTGGGCAAACAAAAATGGATTTATTTGCTAGCGGTTGTGCTGTTTGCAATCGCAATGTTGCAAAGAACACTGACCAGCATTTTGGTGGGTTACTTTGTGGATGATATTTTGAATCGTGATGATTTTGTGAGATGGCTACCATGGGTTGCAGGCGGGTTTGTGTTGACTGCAATTATACGTGGAGTGACGAGTTTCTATGGAACGAGATTATCTTCTCGTACAGCAGAGACGATTGCACAAAATTTGCGAAATTATGCGTATGATCATATTCAGAAGTTGTCTTTGCAGACTCATTCTAAATGGCAAGTTGGGGAGTTGATCCAACGGGTGACCTCTGATATTGATATGATTCGTTTGTTTTTTGCTGATCGTGGGATGGAATTTGGACGAATTATGTTCTTGTTCATCTTCAACTTTGTGGGAATCTTGCTGATCAATGTGAAGTTGGCATTGCTTTCAGTGATGATCTTGCCATTGACGGTGGGGTTGTCCTTCTGGTTTGCCCATAAGATTCGAGATCTGCGAGAAGAATATCAAGAATTGGACGCATTGGTGACGACTACTTTGCAAGAAAACCTTTCAGGGATGCGGGTGGTGAAGGCTTTTGCTCGACAAGATTTTGAAAAGATCAAGTTGGAAAAGGATAACTGGAGCAAATTCTTGAAGGGGAAGCGGATGATGTTGGTGATTGCTTTCTACTGGCCATTCTCAGATATTTTCTGCTTTTTGCAATTGTTTTTGTCTTATTATGTTGGGGCAAAGATGGCAATTGATGGTGTGATTACTTCGGGTGACTATTTGGCGTTTGTGGGGATGGTTGTGATGGCAATTTGGCCGATTCGTAACTTGGGACGTTTGGTGGTGGATTCTACGAAGGCATTGGTTTCTTTCCATCGTGTACAAGAAGTGGTGTTGTTGGATCGTGAAGATCTGTATGATTCCGTTTTGGATGAAGAAGTGATGGATGGCAAAATTGTGTTTGATCAGGTTTGTTTTGATTATGAAACACAAGACCATGCGTTGAAAGATATTTCTTTTGAAGTGAACCCGGGTGATACGATTGCTATTTTGGGCGGGACTGGCTCTGGGAAGACTACTTTGGTGAATTTGCTACCACGTTTTTATGATGTGACTTCTGGAGCGATCACTATCAATGGTAAGAATATTCAAGATTTTTCTAAGAATTTCTTGCGCCAGAATATCGGGATTGTGGAACAAGAACCTTTCTTGTTCTCCCGTTCGATTCGGGAAAACATTGAATATGGGTTGGATCGTGAAGTTGATATTGAGGAAGTGTATGCTGCGGCAAAGATTGCAGCAGTGCATGATGTGATCGAAAGCTTCCCGGATGGCTATGATACGTTGGTGGGCGAGAAGGGTGTGACTCTTTCTGGCGGACAAAAACAACGTGTGGCGATTGCGCGAGCGGTGTTGAAGAATCCGAAGGTTTTGATTTTGGATGATGCAACCAGCTCTGTGGACTTGGAAACGGAAGAAGCGATTAGCGATGCATTGGATGGTGTGATGGAAAATAGAACAACATTCATTGTGGCACATCGGGTGCAAAGTGTTAAAAGCGCGGATCTGATTTTGGTGATGGAAAATGGTGAAATTGTTCAAAAGGGTACACATGAGACTTTAGTGAACCAACCAGGACGTTATCAAAAGGTATATATGATCCAGTCACAAATTGACAAGGCTTTGATTGACGAAATTAATCAAGCGGTAGTAGTAGAGGACTAATATGATGGCTGAAATACGCTTTAAAGAAGAAGATTATAAGAATATCAAAACTGGTAATGTGTTGCTGCGAATTTTCAAATTTGCAAAACCACATTGGTTTTTGATTGTGGGATTCATGGTTTCCATTACGGTGGTGGCCTTCATGGATTCTTATGGCACATTTTTGACAAAACGCATGATTGATGAAGCGATTGTGCCGAAAGATCTCTCAATGTTGAAGACGATCTTGGTGCGATATGCGATTGTGAGTTTGATTTCGAGTGTGTTTGTGTTTTTGTTCATTTACTTTGCTGGTTTTTTGGGCGAACGTTTGGCTTATGATTTTCGCCAGAAGACGTTTAATAACTTGCAACGTTTGTCGATTTCATATTTCAATAAGACTCCAGTAGGGTGGATCATCTCTCGTTTGACCTCTGATGTGGAACGTGTAGCTGGGTTGACTTCTTGGGGGTTGTTGGATATGACGGCGGGGTTGGTGAATATTATCACTGGAATGGTGTTCATGTTCATGATCAATTGGCGTTTGGCGCTGTTGGTGTTGGTGTTTTTGCCGGTGATTGTGGTGGTGGCGAGTGAATTTAAGAAACGCATTATTGTGGAATATCGTAAGGTGCGTAAGGTGAATTCTAAGATCACGGGCTCGTATAACGAAAGTATTACGGGTGTGGCTGTGACAAAGGCAATGAACCGCGAAGGTGCTAACTTGGGCGAGTTCAATGAGCTGACCACGGATATGTATAAGGCGAGTTTCCGCGCTTCTTGGATGAGTGGTTTGTTTTTGCCATTTGTGCAGTTGCTGACCTCATTGATTGTGGGAGGCATCGTGTGGTACGGTGGGTTCCAAATTAATTTGGGCGGCTTGACAATCGGTGGGTTGCAGGCGTTTATCTCCTATGTGATGTTCATGATGTGGCCGATTCAAGACATGGCACGTGTGTATGCGGATATGCAACAAGCAGTGGCTTCTGCGGAACGTATTTTTACGATGATGGATGCGGTGCCGGAGATTAAGGATACGGCGAAGGCGTATGATCCGGGTTCGATTGCAGGTGATATTGAATTCAAGAATGTGACATTTAACTATGATGATGATCCACCTGTGTTGAAAGACATTAATTTGAAGATTAAACAAGGTGAGAGCATTGCTTTGGTGGGTCCGACTGGCGGTGGGAAGACTACGATGGTAAATATAATGTGTCGTTTCTTTGAACCGGTGAAGGGACAAATCTCTATTGGTGGTGTGAATTATAAGGATTATACGTTACATGCAATTCAGAGCCGTTTAGGGATTGTGTTGCAGACGCCGCATTTGTTCAGTGGGAATGTTTTGGAAAATATTCGTTATGGACGTTTGGATGCGACAGATGAAGAAGTGATGGCTGCGGCGAAGGTGGCTGGCGCGGATGACTTTATTTCTAAGATGCCGAAAGGTTATTTTGAAGAAGTAGGAGAAGGCGGGAACAACCTGTCTGTGGGTCAGAAGCAGTTGATTAGCTTGGCACGCGCTGTTTTGGCGGAACCGGAAATCTTCATTATGGATGAAGCAACCAGCTCGGTGGACACGATCACCGAAGCGATGATCCAGAAGGGGATGGAAAATATTATGAAAAAGTCTACTTCTGTGGTGATTGCACATCGGCTTTCGACGATTCGTAATGCAGACCGAATTTTGGTGGTGCGTGAAGGTGGAATTGCTGAGATGGGCTCACATGAAGAGCTGCTACGGAAGAAGGGATTTTACTATAATTTGTATATCCAACAGTTCCGCGCTGAAGAGGCAAAGAAGTTGGATGCTTACGCATAGATTTGAAAAGGGCTCCATTTTATGGAGCTCTTTTTATGAGGGTTTTTGATGAGCATTGGAATAAAAAAATTTAAAGCGAAACATATTTATTATTTGTATAGCGCGGTAAATGGGTTGATGTTTACATTGGCATTTACTTTGGGGATGGTGTATCAAGTGCGGACGGTGGGATTGAATCCGTTTCAATTGGTTGTGGTGGGGACTACTTTGGAACTTTCTGCTTTGTTATTTGAGATCCCGACAGGGATTGTGGCAGATCTAGTGAGCCGGCGGGCAAGTGTGATTTTTGGTTCTTTTATAACCGGTGTGGCACGATTGATTGAGGGATTGGTGCCGACCTATGGGGGAATGTTGATGGCGCAAGTGACTTGGGGTTTTGGATATACTTTTATTAGTGGTGCTTTGACGGCGTGGATTACAGATGAAGTGGGTGAAGACAAAGTGGAAGCAATTTTGTTGGAAGGAACGCAGATTAGTGCGATTGCTGAGGGGGTGGGGATTGTTTTGGCAGTTCTGTTGAGTATGATTGCTTTGAAATGGCCAATTCTTTTGTCTGGAGTTTTGTTTATTCTTTTGGCTGGCTTGATGATTTTGTTTATGCCTGAAACGAATTTTGAGAAGTCAAGTGATGGTCCGATTAGTCTTGGTTTAGGATTGGATACGTTTAAGCAAAGTTTTGGGTTGATTCGGGCAAGTCGATTTTTGTTGGTGTTTGCATTGGTGATTTTTTTGATTGGGTTATCGAGTGAAGGTTTTGACCGACTTTATACTCCTTTGATGCTGTCACATTTGGACTTGAATGTTGTGGATGGCATGGGAGAGGAAATGTGGTTTGGCATCTTGCGAGGGGGCGTTTTGGTGATGTCTTTGGGGTTGACACAATTGGTGAAACATTGGCGTACTCTTGAAAATTCGCCCAAATTAGGGATGATTTTGGCAGGGATGATGATTGTGCAAATCATTGGAGTGCTTGTGGTGGCGAATACACATGCTTTGTGGGTGTTTTTCATTGCGTTTTGGATGGTGAATGGGTTACGGCAAACCACTTATCCGTTGCAGACTTCTTGGGTGATTCAATTTATTCCAGCAAAGATGCGAGCGACAGTGTTATCTATGACAGAACAAATGGATCAATTTGGACAAACGATTGGCGGAATCCCGATTGGTTATGTTGGACAACGTTTTACAATTGGTCTTGCAATTTCTGTGACGACGGTTTTCTTGGTGCCAGTGGTGGGTTTATATGCTTGGTTGACGGGGATGGCAGCTGATAAGGTGGAAGTGGAATAAAGAGTTTCTATTTCGTAATTTAAAAAAGATAAACTTATAAAGAGATAGATTTTATCTGTCTCTTTTTTATTTAATATATTATTTTTTCTTTAGCTTAACTTCATTTTTATGGATAAAAAATATGAAATTTAATGTTTATCAATTTTTTTGTTGACAATGTTTTTTTATTAGTGCTATATTAAAATGATTGTTTGGTTAAGAGGGAGTAATGATAAAGGAAATTCTATGAAAAATATTAAATTTAAGCAGTTATTATTAGTGTTCTTAATTATTTTAATGGCGATACCGATTAATAGTATTCGAGCAGATGATTTTACAGGTACTTCGGGTGATGATGTGATTATTGGTACAGATAATAACGATTTGATTTCTGGAGAAGATGGAAATGATGAAATCAATGCTAATAAAGGGGATGATGTACTATATGGTGGCGATGGAAATGACATGTTGTTTGGTGGGGAAGGGAATGATGAATTCTATGGGGGTGAGGGAGATGATCTTCTTTATGATGAAGATGGAATTAATTTGATGTATGGAGAGGCAGGGGATGATGAACTCTATGCTGAAGGGAATAAAAACACGTTGGATGGTGGAGATGGAAGTGATTTTATGACTGCATATGGGGGTGAAAATTATTTGGATGGTGGTGCTGGGAATGATGATATGTATGCAGAAGGTGATTTGAATAAAATGAATGGTGGAGATGGAGATGATATTATTGAAGCTTATGGAGATGAAAATCAAATAGATGGTGGTGTGGGGAATGATGCATTACAATCTGCTGCATTTATTAACACATTAAATGGAGGAGAAGGACATGATTTGTTAATAGGTTCAGGATTTAGTAATACTCTTAATGGCGATGATGGGGACGATTTGATAGTGGGCTATGGGAATGAGAATACTTTGAATGGTGGTACAGGCGATGATGAACTCTATGCTGAAGGTGATAAAAACACGATGAATGGGGGCGATGGGAGCGATTTTATGACTGCATATGGAGGTGAAAATTATTTGGAAGGTGGAGCTGGTGATGATGATATGTTTGCAGAAGGTACTGTTAATATCATGAATGGTGGTGCGGGAGATGATCTTATGCAAGGCATCGGTAAAAATATCATGAACGGTGGCACAGGGAATGATATTATGGTTGGCGCTGATGAGGATGATGTTTTTTATACGGGCACTGGGAGCTATGATCGTACGATTGGTAATGGGGGGTATGATAAAACTTATGTACATTGGAATAATTATACAGATTGGAAGTATTTTGATACGGAATTTGTTGGCTGGATGGGAATGCCATATGATTATTTGACAGAAAACATGAGTTTTGGATTTGTTTCTTATCGACAGGAACCACCGCTTGATCATATGACACTTGAGGCGATTGAATATTTTTATGCTGGTTATGGTAAATTTAATCTATCGGGGATTGCTGATAAGGGATATTTAATGGATTCTGTTCGTAAGGCTGTGGTTGGGATTTATATTCCGGCAGAGTTGGTGGGGGCTAAATTTGAAGTGCGCCAATGGGTTGAAAACAAACAAACTTGGGATTCTTTGGAATGGGCAGTGTATGATTTGGAGAATGGAACGGCGTATGTTCAATTTTTTACAACTCATTCAGGGGTGTTTGAGATTGAGATGAAGTAAGTTTGGGAAGAGTTTAAATTAAAAGAATCGTATTCTGAAATCACAATACGATTCTTTTTTTGTTTTAATTTAAAGATTCTTGAATGGTGTAGAGTTTGTGGTAGATACCTTTTTGGGCGATGAGCTGCTCGTGGTTGCCGAGTTCGACAATGCCGGTGCCTTCGAGGACGGCGATGGTGTCTGCTTTGCGGACGGTGGAGAGGCGATGGGCGATGATGATGGTGGTTTTACCTAACATGAGCTTTTCGAGAGCTTGTTGGATGAGTTGTTCGGTTTCGGTGTCTACGGAACTGGTGGCTTCGTCTAAGATGAGGATGGGGGCATCTTTGAGGATGGCACGAGCGATGGAGATACGCTGTTTTTGACCACCGGAAAGTTTGACTCCACGTTCTCCAATGAGGGTGTCAAAGCCATTGGGCAAATCTTGGATGAAGTCGTAGGCGTAGGCGGCACGGGCGGCTTGGATGAGTTCTTCTTCTGTGGCGTCTGGTTTTCCGAAAAAGAGATTGTCACGGACGGTGCCATGGAAAAGAACGGTATCTTGTAAAACAAGACTAATCTGACGACGAAGAGTTTCTAACTCAATTTGGCGGATATCATTATTATCTAAGGTGATGGTGCCTGAGGAAACGTCGTAAAAGCGGGGAATAAGGCTAGCAAGAGTGGATTTTCCTACACCAGTGGGTCCGACCAAGGCGAGGATGGAATGGGCGGGGATGTCGAGATTGATATTTTCTAAAACAGGGATACCGTCAATATAGGCAAAGTTTACGTTGTTAAGTTGGAGATGACCTTGTGGCTTTTGAGGTAGGAGGATGGGATTGGGGATGTTTTTGATTTCAGAGGTTTCTTTGAAAAGGGATTCGACACGATCAGCGCTAGCGAGGCTCTCTTGGAGCTGTTCCCAAGATTGGCTAAGGACACGGACAGGTTGGTAGAGCATTTCGAGGTAGAGGAAATAGGCGACAAGATCGGCTACGGGGAGTGTTTGGTGGAAAACGAGGATGCCGCCGAAATAGATGACGATGAGGGTGCCGATGGAGGAAACGAGTTCAACAGTGGGATGGAAGATGGCCATGTATTTGAGAGCGTAGAGGAGGGAACTTTTGTAGTTGAGGACACCGCGGGTAACTCGATCATCTTCAATAGCTTCACGAGTGAAGGCTTTGATCTCACGGATGCCGGAAAGGTTATCATTGAGGATGGCGTTGACTTCTCCAAGGACTTCTTGACGTCTGCGAAAGGCAGGACGGACATATTTGGAATAAAGACCCATGATGATAAAGATAATCGGTACGGGGATGAGGCTAAGGAGGGCGAGTTTGACGTTCATGAGCATGAGGACGGTGGTGACTGCGGCAAGGGTGAGGAGATTTACGATGACATCTGGGACGGCATGGGCGATGAGTGCTTCAAATTTTTCGGTATCGTTGACGATACGGGACATGAGCTGGCCGGTTTGTTTATCTTCGTAAAAACGGAGTGAGAGACGTTGGGCATGTTGATAAAGCATGATACGCGTATCCGCGACGACACCCCAACCAGCGAGATGGGCCATATAACTACGGAGAAAGGCAAGAATAGCCCGGAGGAGGTAAATTACGAGGGCAAATAGGGTTAGTTTGGTGATTTTTTGGATAATGTCTTCAGGGAAGGGAGTGGTGGTGACAAGGCTGATGAGGGTTCGAATAATATAGGGACCGAGAAGTTGCACTCCGACTAGGAGGATCATACTAATGACGGTGGTGAGTAATTCTTTGGTATATTTTTTGGCAAAATGAAATAAATGTTGAAAAGTTCTCATATAAGTCCGCTTTCTACTTTTAATGGAAAGAGCAATGTTAATTACTATTCTATTGTAATTCAAAATATGAATGTGAAAAGGTAGGGAGAATTAGGAAATGATATCTGCGGTTTGGGCTTGGATTAAGTCAATAAGATCGAGCGGTGAGAGTTTGACTTGGAGACCTCTTTCTCCAGCGGAGAGAAAAATTTGATCGAATACTTGGCAGGTTTCATCAATGGCAAATTCAAATCCTTTGTTGAGGAGAGCAAGGGGGGAGATGCCACCGGTTTTGAGACCAGTGAGGCGTTCTGCTTCGTCATGTGTGGCAGGTTTGAGTTTTTTTTCGTTAAAGAGCTTGGCTAGCTTTTTGAGATCTACTGTGAAATTGGCTGGTACTATGGCAACGATGGGTTTACCTTTTTCGATGCGAGTGCAGACGATGGATTTAAAAACTTGTTCGGGTTCTACGTTGAGGAGATTGGCAACTTCGATGGCGGAAAGCTTTTCGTGTTGAAATTCATGTGTTTCAAAGGAAATATTTTTGGTGGAAAGGAAGCGAGTGACATTGTTGTTTTTTTCTGACAGGGTCATGCTATTTGGTGATGTCCTTTCCGGTGATGGTTTTGAGGGTTTCCCAAGGGTTGAGATTTTGCAATTCGGCTAGATTTTTACGTATTTCATAGATCTCGTCCCGGATGGCGGCCGCTTTTTCGAATTCGAGGTTGTCGGCGGCATCTTGCATGTTGGCTTCGAGATTTTTAATGATGATTTCAAGTTCGTTTTTATCAAGTGCTTTGGTGTTGTAATCTGGTTTGGGTTCTTTGATGGCGTAATCGACACCAGAGCCGAATTGATCGGTCATATCGCGGATGGCTTTTATGATGCCGACGGGTTGGATGCCGTGAGATTTGTTGTAGTCGTCTTGTTTTTTGCGGCGACGATTGGTTTCACTAATCGCGTTGTGCATGGCATCTGTAATTTTGTCGGCATACATGATGACTTTACCGTCCACGTTTCGTGCGGCACGTCCGATGGTTTGCACGAGGGCGGTCTCTGAACGGAGAAAACCTTGTTTATCTGCGTCTAGAATGGCGACTAAGGAGACTTCGGGGAGGTCGAGCCCTTCGCGGAGGAGGTTGATGCCAACGATGACGTCGAAAACGCCTTTGCGGAGATCACGGAGGATGCCGATGCGT
The DNA here is from genome assembly GCA_963662985.1 of Anaerolineales bacterium. Taxonomy (GTDB): domain Bacteria; phylum Chloroflexota; class Anaerolineae; order Anaerolineales; family UBA11579. The sequence goes on from OY760067.1 coordinate 72,527, forward strand.
TCGAGGGTATCGACTTCGGAATGAAGGTAATGGACTTTGACACCAAGCTCAAGGAGGTAGTTGGCGAGGTCTTCTGACATTTTTTTGGTTAGGGTGGTGACGAGGACCCGTTCATTTCGTTGGGCACGGAGCAAAATCTCTTTGTAGAGATCGTCGACTTGTCCTTCAATGGGACGGACTTCGACTTGTGGATCGAGGAGACCTGTGGGACGAATGACTTGTTCGATGGGTTTGGGGCTACGTTCGAGTTCGTAGGGGCCGGGGGTAGCGGAGGTGTAGACGGTGTAGCCCTTGAGTTTTTCAAATTCTTCAAATTTAAGTGGACGATTGTCTAGGGCAGAAGGGAGGCGGAAGCCGTATTCTACAAGGGTGGTTTTGCGGGCGCGGTCGCCGTTATACATGCCGCGAATTTGAGGAATGGTCATGTGAGATTCATCGATAAAGAGGAGGTAGTCGTCGGGAAGGTAGTCAATGAGGGTCCAGGGAGGGGTGCCTTCATCACGGAGGTCGATGTGACGGGAATAGTTTTCTACACCAGAACAGAAACCAGTTTCTCGGAGCATTTCAAGATCGTAGCGGGTACGTTGTTCGATGCGTTGGGCTTCAAGGTACATTTCGTTTCGTTTGAAATAGGCAAGGCGATGTTCTAGTTCTTCTTCAATGCGGGTGATGGTTTCTTTGAGTTTTTCTTCTTCGGTGACGTAGTGTTTGGCGGGGTAGATGGAGATGGAATTGAGATTACGAACCACTTCACCAGAAACAAGATGGATTTCGGTTATCTTTTCTACTTCATCTCCAAAGAAGGAGACGCGGTAAGCGGTTTTGGATTGGTAAGCAGGGATGATGTCGAGGGTGTCGCCGTGAACTTTGAAGATGCCGGGCTTGGTTTCGATGTCGTTACGTTGATAATGACTTTCAACTAGCTGGCGAAGCAAGGTGTTGCGACGAATGGTGTCACCGGCGTTCATATTGACCACAAAACGACCGTAGGCGTTGGGGTCACCGAGACCGTAGATACAGGAAACAGAAGCGACGATGATGACATCTTTGCGGGACATGAGCGAGGTGGTGGCGGCAAGACGGAGACGTTCGATTTCTTCGTTGATGTCGGTTTCTTTTTCAATATAGAGGTCTTTGCGAGGAACGTAAGCTTCTGGTTGATAATAATCGTAATAGGAGGTGAAATATTCAACTGCGTTGTCAGGGAAAAACTCCATAAATTCGGAATAGAGCTGGGCGACGAGAGTTTTGTTGTGAGCTATGATAAGGGTTGGTTTTTGAACTTGTTGAATGATGTTGGCCATAGTGAAGGTTTTGCCTGTGCCAGTGGCACCCAGCAAAACTTGATCACGATTGCCGTTTTTGATACCTTTGACAAGATCGCGAATTGCGTCGGGCTGATCTCCGGTTGGTTTAAAGGGGGCTTTTAAGTTGAACATAGATGAATTATAGAACAAATGTATAATTTATGGAAGAGGAATGAAGGAGAGAAGCTCAATTCCATAAATGTTTTGGATGAGTGCCATGGCATATAAGAGGAGGACAGAGATGGTGTTGTTGACGATGTGCATGCCAATGGAGAACCAAAGGGAGTGAGTTTTTTCGTAGGCGATGGCAAGGGCGATGCCCATGACAAATGATGTGGCAATAACACCGATGGAGTCGTAATGGCCGAGGCTGAAAATGAAGGAGCTGATGACGACACGCCACCCAAATGAAAAGTGATCAATTAGATTGGTGTGGATAAAACCACGGAAAAACATTTCTTCTCCAATGGGAGCGAGGATGCCGATGCCTAAAAATGCAAGCAGAAAACTCAAGACTGAAATGTTTTCAGGCATGAGAATGGCAGAGCGCATTTCTAAGCCAGAAAAATCCCCATGGATTGCTAATTCGACAACTACCCCAACTATGGAGCGGAGAGGCATGAGGGCGATGACGATGGCGGGAATCAGGAGAAGCCATTCCCACTTAGGCTTGAAATTAATAAGACCTACTGAGTTTAGAGATACTTTTTTGGGTAAAAAACTGAAGAGAAAAAAGAAGCCTGTGAAAACAAAAAAGTTTGCAGCAGTAGAAATTAAAATCAGTACTTCATAAGATTGATTTTCAAGGTCAAATATAAAATCAAGCAGATACCCAACAGCAAAGTAACTTGCAAAGCCAAGGGTGATGAAGAGGATAAGCCAAAGAAGTTTGGTCTTTTTGAGAGTGTGAGGGATAGACTGAGGTTGTGTTTGTATTAAAGTGGTTTCGATTTGCTCGTTCATTTTTTGGTGTTTTTTGAATTATTTTATAAAAAATTAAAAATATTTTGATAAAAAGTACATAGAAAGTATACCAGCTAGAACGGTCCAATGGAGTTTTTTAGTAAGGAGAGCTACGATGGTGGTGAGAATGCCGGCGATGAGAGTGAGGTTTTGAAATGAGATGACCACTTGGTCTCCTTCAATGAGAAGAGTGGGAAAAAGCAAAGCGCCCAAAATGGCAACGGGTAAATATTCTAGGCATTCAAGAATAAATGGAGGCAGTTGGCGACGAGATAGGATGGTGACTGGTAGGAGACGCGGAAGGTAGGTGACGACCATCATGCCGAGAAAGAGTAAGATCATTTGAGTATTATTTATGGACATATTTGATTCCTACAATGGCAATACAGGCAATGAGAGAGGCTACGATGACGTTCCAATTTGAAAGACCTAGTTGGAGGAGAATGACAGATAGGACTCCGGCAACAAAACAAATAAGAAGACTGGTGTTGTTTTTAATTAAAAGAGCGATGAGACCAATGAACATGGCAGGTAGGGCAAAATTGAGGCCGAATTTTTCATAATTGGGAACAAGGTCTCCAATGAGGACGCCTAGCATGGTGGAAAGAATCCAAGTGAGCTGTGATGTGGTGTGCAGACCAATCATATACCAACGGTTAAATTTTTCAGGTACGTTCTGGGCTGTGTTCATTCCGATTGAAAAAGATTCATCCGTGATGCCAAAGGAGAGGATGGCGAGGAAAGCTAGTTGTTCTTCTCTAAAATGGGGAGAATAAGCACTGCTCATGAGAAAATGGCGAAAGTTGACAAAAAAGGTAGTGACAATGATGGCGGCCATGCTCATTTGATTATTGATCATATCGATGGCGATAAATTGAGAGGAGCCAGCATAGACAATGGTGGACATGAGCCCCATGAGCCAGGTAGTGAAGCCGATATTTTTGGCCATAATCCCTAATGTAAGACCGATGGGAATATATCCAAGGATGATAGGTAGGCTATCTTTGGCACCATTGATTATCGATTTGGATCTTGTTTCTGAGTTATACATTGGACTATTTTACATGATTGCTTGCTATCGCGCAATCAAATCCTCATTTGATTGGAAGATTTAATAAAAATGCGCATAGCCATATTATTAAAATATATTGTTTCATTTATTTTTTTCAATTAAAAAATATGGTTTTCTATCTCGATATCGTTCTTAATATCCTATTTAAATTGAAACTTAAAGTAACATGGTAAAGTTGATAAATATGAGAGAAACGTGTATAATCGTTTTGTTTAAAGAATTAAAGGAGTGAATTAAATAAATGGAAAAATTTCTTGATATTGCATTAATCATTGTTTCAGTCTCCTTGATCGCAAGCGTTGTCCTTCAAAGTAAGGGTGCAGGCCTCGGTGGTTTGACAGGTGCTGACACAGGTGGTGTCTACTCTGCTCGCCGTGGTGTTGAAAAAACACTCTATCGAATTACTTTAGGGTTGAGCGTTGCTTTCTTCGTTTTGATTCTTGCAATTTTGCTTATTTAATAAGTAAATTTGTATTTTCAAAAGAGATGACGTAAAAGGGTGTTTGGGTGATTTAACTCAGGCAGCCTTTTTTGTCTATTAATTGAAAAGGTTAAAAAATTATGAAAAAATTTCGAATACCGATTTTAATATCCATTGTTGCAATTATTGCAATTGGGGTTTTGTTGTTTTTACAACGGAATAACCAAGCTAATCAGAATGATGGTGATGTGATTGTAAATGAGAATGGTGTTTACATTGAAGGATTGATTGGAAATGTTGAACGATTAAATCCTGTGCTGTCTTATTATAGCGAAACTGACTCTGCAATTAATAAACTGGTTTATAGCTCTTTGTTCAAACAATCCTCTGAAGGATACCCTGTGGGCGATCTGGTGGAAAGCTGGGGCGTTTCTGTGGATGGTTTGGAATATAACTTCAAATTGCGTGAGGGAATCTTGTGGCACGATGGGGAACCTTTGACCACAAATGATGTGATTTTTACTATTCAAACAATTATGGGGGCTGAATCGTTGGCTCCTGATGATATTAAAACCTTATGGAATTCTGTGGAAATCAAACAATTTGATCAATATTCTTTTAAATTGACTTTACCCACTCCTTATGCTCCTTTTGTTGATTTTCTAAATTTTGGAATTATTCCTTACCATATTTATGGCTCAATGAGCTATGCACAAATGATGAATCAAGAATCCAATTTTGAACCTATTGGAAGTGGTCCTTATCAATTTGATAGTTTGTATTTGGAAGAAGGTGTGATTAAAGGGATTAATTTAGTCGCAAATGAAAATTATTATTTAGGTGCACCTCATATCAAGAATTTCAATTTTCGACTTTATGATGATGAAGCTAAATTGGTGGAAGCTTATCAAAGTAATTTAATCAATGGCTTTTTAGCCACTAGTCCTGAGATTTTTGATGCAGCAAAAGATGATATCAATATGCATATGTATACTGAAATTTTGCCAGTTTTAAATTTGGCTGTGTTTAATTTGGATAATAGTGATGTGTTGTTTTTGCAAGATGCTGACATTCGTGAAGCGCTTTTGATGGCAGTCAATCGAGAATGGATTGTGAATCAAATTTTAGGGAATCGCGCAATTATCGCCGATAGCCCGATCTTCCCGGATGTATGGGCGTATGTTTCTGATATGCTAGCTCATACTTATGATCCGGAAGGTGCAATCAAAATCTTGCAAGAAAAAGAATATACTTATGCTACGACGGATGCGCTTGTTCGTTCAAATGGTGATATTACTATGGCGATGACTTTGCTTTATCCAGATGACTTGCCTGTTTATGAAGAAATTGCAACTTATTTACAAGATAGTTGGAATGATATAGGTGTTTCTGTGACGTTGGAAGCAATGGACTTTAATGACATGGTGAATACAAAATTAACCACTAGGGATTTTGAAGCTGCTTTATTAGCTTATGATATGCGTGGATACCCTGACCCTGATCCTTATATGTTTTGGCATCAAACTCAAGCAAAGACAGGACAAAATTATTCTGTATGGAATAATCGTTTGGCAAGTGAATATTTGGAACAAGCACGAGTGAATACGGATACTGATACACGCCGTGACCTTTACGAACGATTCCAAACCCATTTTGCCTATGAAGTACCTGCAATTTTGCTTTATTATCCAACTGTGTCTTACAATGTGAGTGTGAATATAAAAGGTGTACAGATTGGTTCTTTGTATGATTTGACAAATCGCTTTAATTATGTGAATGAATGGTACTTTGAAGATACAGAGGTTTTAGCTCCGTAGAAAAAGTTAAATTGGATTAAAAAAGCGAGTGATTATCACTCGCTTTTTGTTTAATATGATTTGTTATTTGACTTCATAGAGAGAGCGGTAGACTTCGTAATGAGTGAATATCGAGCGGACATAATCACGAGTTTCATCAATGCCGATTACTTCTACAAAAATATCCATATCTTCAGGTCCTACTGCATCTAACCAGTATTGGGCTGAAGAATTACCAGCGTTATAGGCTGCTAATATGACAAGGGGTTCTGGAGAGATGTTTTGACGGGCTGAAGAAAAATATTGGCTACCAAAATAGATATTGATATTGGGGCGTTTTAGATCAGCGGTCTGAAAATTAGGAAGGTAGTTTCCTAATTTTTGATTGATATCCGCACCAGTTAGAGGCATGATTTGCATAAGACCTTGTGCACCGACTGATGAGCCAGCTATGCGGTCAAAAAGGCTCTCTTGCCATATGGTAGAAAGAACAAAAAATGGATCGAGGACAAAATTATTTGAAGTGGGGTAAATGAGATCCCAATAATAAAGACCAAATTGGAGATAATTAAAGTATGTGGGGGTGATGGCAAAATCAGTGGCATTGGCAAGGGAGAGAAGATATTCAATGGCATAAATAGCATTGTAATAGTATCCTTGGTCAATCATATCTAAGGCAAAGATGTATAGATATTGCGGGGAGTTGCTGATTTTGGTTAGAAGAGAGGTGAATTCTTGTTTGGCAAAAGTAAATTCTTCTAATCGATCTAATAAGATTCCGCGTTGATATTCTGGGAAAACATTGAGTTGTGAATGATCGTTTAACTCAATATTTGTTGGGAGATTAAATGTTTGAATCATCCATGTTTTAGCTTCTTGTTTGTATTGAGATAAGTTGGGATCCAGATCATACATTCCAATGGAAAATGGTTCAATTCCATCTAAGATTTGTTCCGAACGAAGACCGTAGTAAGAATAATAATCAATGTTTTCTGCTTGAGAATAATAGGTAACTGCTTGAGAGGTGTTGCCAAGGGCTTGTTGGGTTTTGCCTTTCCAGAAAAAAGCACGGGCATGATCTTCTGGTGAGGATGCGTAAGCAGATGCGGTTTCAAATCTATTGAAAGCTGTTTTATAGTCTTCGAGACGATAGTATGAGATGCCAGAGAAAATGATGGAATTGAAGGCATTGGGGCTGTTTTGGAATCTTTGGGCAACACTTAGGTAATATTCACCAGCTTTGGCAAGGTCACCGTTAATTTCATATTGTTCAGCTGCCTCATACACAAAGGATGGGGAAAAATCATCGTTGGGATACCGTTTGGCAAATTCTAAATATAGGTCAATTGCAGATTGAGAATCGCTTAAATTACTTTTATAAATTAGTGCTAATTGTTGGTATGCAAGACCATAAAAATAATAGTTTTCGTTCGTGAGGGTGTTATAGTCAAAGTTTTGAATGATTTCTTGGAAAAATGCCATAGACATTTCAATATCTTCTAAATAATAGTGGCTCATTCCAAGATAATAGAGGATATCAATGCGACGATCACCTGTTTGATTGACATAATTACCATAGGCATTAATTGAGAGGCTGTATTGCCCAGCAATAAAATCTATGTAGCCACGAGTATCGTAGTCTACAGCTTGTTGAAGGTCAATTAATTTGACAAGGGCATCATATGCAAATGAGGAATTTATGTAAGAGGTGATGACTGTTTGATAATATCCGACTGCCATGGGAATATCACCTAGTGATTGATAGGCAGAACCGATATAGTAGTTCATTTGGGCAACGACATCGAGATTATAGGTGGTGTCTCGGACGAGTTCGTAATATTCTATGGCTTTGGTGAAATTTCCTAAAGCTTCATATTGTTGACCGATGCGAATTTGGAAATTGAAGGGCTCTTTATTGTATGCGTCGATGGTGGATTGATAATATTGAATAGCAGAAGCGGGATCCCCTAAGGCACGATAGGCATTGGCGATTTTTTCATATAAAATATCATCGAGGGTGCCATCTGAGATTTCCATATATTTTTGATAGTAGGTGATGGCTTGGGCGTAGTTTCCTATTTGATATAGTGATTCCCCAAGAAAATAGTAAATTTGATCCATATGATCGGGCAAGATAATGTTGTTGCTGATGAGAGGAAGTAGAAATTGGACGGTGGCTGAATAATCCTGCCTGACGAAATAAATTTTTCCAAGTCCAAAACTAGCGAGGTGTATTTCTTCTGCTGTTGCATTGATATTGCTGACAATCTGGGAACAGTAAGAAATGGCTTCTTCATATTGACCGAGATCGATATATTGATCTAGAATCTCTTCAGAAAAAAGTGAAGTTTCTTGAGAAAGAGGTGCGGCTGTTGTGGGGATATATGAGGTGAGTGGTGAGAGAAGGATTATGAGTAATAAAAGGAATTGGAACATTTTTTTCATGATTAAGACTATAAACGAAGGTGTTTGGGTTGTCAAACCTTAATGAATTAGATTAAACTAAGGAAATATTGAAGGTGATTTCTAAATGATTTTTGATTTACCTTGTGATGGAAAAGTGGTTGTTGTATAGTTAAAGCGGGAGAGAGAAATGCAAAATCTTGAGAAAGAAACTTATCGAATTAAAGAATTAGCTAGTGATGATCGCCCAAGGGAGCGATTGGAAAAATTTGGTGCTGAAGTTTTGACGAATGCTGAATTGATTGCAATTCTTATTCGTGTGGGTGTGAAGGGTGAGAATGCTATTGAAGTTTCTGAACGAATTTTGCGGACCTTTGGGGGATTGAAGGGCATTCAACAAGCGAGTTTTGATGAAATGAAAGATCAACATGGATTAGGTTTTGCAAAAGCAACCACGATAAAGGCTGCTATTGAGCTAGGAAGACGGTTGGTGTTGTATTCGCCAGAAGAAGCTCCTGCGATTCGATCTCCTAAAGATGTGGCTGATCTATTGATGTATGAGATGAGCGCTTTGCAACATGAATCTTTGCGAGTGATTTTGTTGGATACGAAAAACAAGGTAAAAAAGATTGTTAATTTATACAAGGGCACTTTAGATTCTTCAAGTGTGAGGGTATCTGAGGTTTTTCGGGATGCAATTGTGGGGAATGCTTCGGCATTAATCTTGGTGCATAATCATCCAAGTGGAGACCCGACACCAAGTGTGGAAGATGTGACATTAACAAAAGCTGTGATTGAAGCTGGAAAATTGCTTAATATCGAAGTGCATGACCATATTATAATTGGTATGAATCGATATTTTTCGATGAAACAGAAGGATTTGGCTTTTTAGAGAGGTTTTTATGATCCGATTGGTAACCCCTACAATTTATCAAGAGGTTGTTCAAAAGTTTGCTGTAAATGGTGATATGTATTGGCAGGTTGGATTGCCGGGACATGATGGATTAGATTTTAAAGCGCCTTATCATTCGAAAGTGTTTGCTGCTGCGGATGGGGTGGTTAAGAAAATTAATTATGATTTGAATGTACGATTTGGACTGTCGATTCTATTGGCACATGATGAGGGATATGAAACATTATATGGGTATTTGGGCAAAATAAATGTGAGTGAAGGTGATGAGGTGAAACAAAATCAGGTGATTGCTTTATCTGGCGATTCTGATAATCGAGGGTATATTCATTTTGGGCTATATAATGCCTCATTGGAAAGATTAAAAAATTCCTCTTATCCAAATGGCGAACTTGATCCAACTCCATTTTTGGCATATGACAAAGCTCAAATGATTTCTAAAAAGATGATTAAAACAAAACGATCTGAATTGATTGGAGAAGCTTTTTTACCTCAATCGGTGAATCGAATTAAATTGATGGAACGATCTGAAAATTCTAAAGGATATCAAACGGTACAAATTGTGTTGCCCTTTGATACTGATTTGCGAGGGATTAAAAGCATTTTGCAAGGTCAATTTGTGACGATGGTGGTGGATGTTGAAATTGATGGTGGGATGAAATCAAATGAATATATGAAGAAGATTCGGGTGAATGTTGAACGAAGTTATCAAGCAGGTGTGCGTTATTTTCAGATTGGAAAAGCACCTAACCTTTATGCTAATGGAATGGGGAATGCTTGGCGATCTGCTGGAGAATTTGCTGCTTGGTGGATTGATGTGTGCGTGCCGTTAAAAGAGCGTTTTTCAGAAATTCGATTGGGGTATCCGGCTTTGAAACAAGGGAATGCAATAGCGGGGATTAAGTTTGATTCGAGACAATTCTTGTTGGAAAGTGGAGATGCACTTGAATTTGCTGATTGGGTTGGATTTGAATTTATCTGGAATAGCCGGCAAGAATTGCAGGATTTAATGAAACGAAATGAATTAAAGTTGGTGGAAAAAATTGCTCCTAGTAAACCAAGAATGGTGACTGGATATGGACAGGTGGACTATTTGTTGACCCAAGATGTGGATAAACAAAATTATGATGAATTTGAAAATTGGGTAAAAGAAAACGATCTTGCAGATTATCTGTTCAAGATCGTTGTATGAGTTCTTTTCTCTAAAATTTGATTTTAAAATCAGCGAAGTTGGGATCAGGCTGTTTGGAAATGATCTCAACATCTCTTACTAGGGCACTTGGTGGCCCTTTTTTGATTAATGATATAAATTCATCAATAATAGTTTGTTTTCCCTGCACAAAAATCTTTACGTTGCCGGTGGGAGTGTTTCTCACCCAACCAGAGACAGCTAACTTATCTGCTAGGTTACGGGTGAAAAAGCGGAACCCGACTCCTTGGACTCTTCCACGGATGATAAGTTGATAGGCAACGTAGGGATTTTGAGTTGTGTTTGTCATTCTGAATCAATTTCTTCTATTTCGTCACCAAGATCAAGATCATCGAGATCATCAATGTGCAATGGCTTTTCTTTGATGTCTAAGAAATTAAATGACATAATTTCTGAACTAATCATGTGATTGTCAATGGCATCTTCGATTAGAGCTTCTTCTTCTTCGTCTTCAGCATTTTCTAACATTTCTTCTAATGTGGAATGAATGTTTTTATCGGAGAAGTTTGAAAGCGCCCATGCTGCTGCCATACGAATTTCTTTGATGCCTTCTTTTGTGGCGGCGTAAAGTTCAGATAGTGCGTCTTGTAATTCAAGATCCCCAGCAGTGCGGATGGCTTCGATGCGGATATCTTCAATGGGGGAATCAAGGTTATCAAAAACATAATCATTCCATTGCGTTTTGCCTGATTTGCCAATGGCGATTAGTGCAGAACGAACCCAATCATCATTGTAGTCATGAATAGCTTTGTCGATGGCTTGATTTAGATCAAATTTGAGTTCAGTGGCAGCGGAGAGGACTTCTAAGGCACGTTGACGAAGCGATTCGTTAGAACTGTTTTGATAAATGGTGGTAAGAATTGTTTTGATTTTATTGGCTAGGCTCTCTGGAATTTTGTTAAATTCAGCAAGAACGATAAATTCACCCAACAATGAGATTATAGAAAGTGCTACATGGAGGGATGGCTCTGGAGAGGCTTGCAATATCTCGAGCGCTTTGGTGGCTATGGATGCTTTTTCTTCGTCCCAGAGGCCACGGATAGAAATGATGACTACTTGATCTTGTTTATCTTCAAGGCCAAGTAAAAAGATGTCGGAAAAATCTACCCCAGGATAATCTTCTGTGAGAAGTTCCATATCTTCTAGAACACCAATGATACGTTGTGGATGGAATGTGGGCCAATGTTGTTGAATTAATTGAATCTCTTGAGGATAGAGACCTGAAAGGCGCATAATTTGTTTGCTTGATAAGGTGAGCGCTTCGTTCTTTAAGTTTTCGATTATCTCTTCAACAGATAATTCTGGTGATAAATCTGATTGAGATTCAAATTTTTCTGTCATTTTATTACCCAATTTAAATTCTAAAAATTGATTGGATTGGTAAAGTCTTGGATGTTAACAATGAACATTAATGCAATCAAAAGGAAGAAAAATACAGCGTTGAGCACATTTTGAACGTTCAAAGGAATTTTCTTTTTGAACAACCATTCTGGAATGGTGAAAAGGATTCGACCGCCATCTAAGGCTGGAATGGGGAGAAGATTCATAATGCCAAGGGAAACTGATATAAAGGCGATGAAGGCGAGGGTGTTTGCGCGACCATATTCAGGCATTGAAGCATCCATTTCACGATTGAGGTTATACATATCGTACATCCCTTTGTAGCCCACGATTCGAGCTTCATCTGGCATTGAACGAGTAAAGATCATTTTAACCATATCAAACATAGCTTTAATTCGTTCTCCTGTGGCGATAAAACCACTATTAATGGCTTGCCCTAGGGGAATATCTGCTCCAATTGGGTTAGACATGGAAATCCCCATGGCACCTTCTCCTTCAGGTGGGTTGCTACGGGGGGTGACTGTTAGCTCAACTTCTTGACCCTCACGAAGGACGATTAAATTCATTGGTGTATCAAGGGATGCTTGAGTGAGCTCTTGAATAGTTTCATATGATTTAATCTCTATACCATTGACGTATTCGATGATGTCACCGACTTGAAGACCCACTTGTTGTGCAGGTGAATTGGCTGCAATATCTGCAATTTGGACAGAATTGAGGTCTAAGCCGATATTGGCGTAAATGAATGTGAAGAGAATCACGGCAGTGAGAAGGTTAAAAAGTGGTCCGAAGAAAAGGAAGATGAGACGTTTGAATGGAGAAGCGTTGAAGTAATCTTCTCCACCTGCATCTGTGAGACCTTCTTCTCCTTTGGCACGGACAAACCCGCCAAGGGGAATCCAGTTGAGGGTAAATTCTGTGCCTTGAAATGTAAAAAGTTTTGTTATTTTAGGTGGAAAGCCGATGCCAAATTCTTCAATTTGGATGCCGGAGATTTTTGCGCCAATATAGTGCCCTAATTCGTGAATAAAAATTAAAGCGGCGATTGAAATGATAAATTGTAAAACCGTTGTCATACTCGATCCTTTATTTTTTTGTATCTACTTTTAGGTGATTATATCGTGCAAGTGTTGGAGAAGTATAAATATTGCTTAAATATCTTAGAATAAACGTGCTGGCCCACCTGTTTTTGAGCTTCTAATTTCAAAATTCGGAAAATTCTGTTGAATCGCTGCTGTGGTTTGTGCTTGCGATGAGGTTGTGGTGATTACATGAACATTTGCGCCGGCATCTATGGTGTAGAAAGCATCTATATGCTCAGCTCTAAGCTCTCTGACAAATTTAATGAGAGAAAGTGTCTCGGGGGCAAGATAGAAAAGAGCGGGATTGGAAGACATCATCACAGCATGCATGAGGAGAGTGTCTGCTTCAGAGATGTCTGCTAAAGTAATAAAGTCTTTCTCTATAATGGCTTGTTTGCAAATATCTACTCGTTGTTGAATGGTTTCTATACGGGATTGTTGTAATGGGCTTGTTTTGGCAATTTGGTGACCTTGTTTGGAGGTAGTCTTTTTATGTTTGCTATCAATGAGAACAAGATTGTCAATCAGATCCCAATGATTTTGAGGAACTATGGAGATGCTGTAAGAGGTTTCGTGCGAGGTTCCTTGGAGCCATTCTGTATAACCAGTGGGGATGGAGCGAGAAGCTGAGCCTGAGCCAATCCGAGCGAGGGCACTGGTATCTTTTTCGGTATAGGGAAGACCAGAAGCGCCATAAGAAGCGAGGGCAAGGGCGGCAAAGCCAGAAGCCGAAGAGGCGATGCCTGCTCCGGTGGGGAAGTTGTTATCGGAATTAATGTTGGCTTTGAGGGTGAAGTTGGTGAGTTGTCGGAAGCGATCCATAAATTTTTGAATGCGAATCAGAGCATCTGCTTGTGCTGGTTGACCGTTGAGAGTAAGTTGATCAGATGTTAATGCATAATCAAATTCAACGGTGGTGGTGGTTGTAAATGCATCAAGGTTCATGGAGATGGAATTTCCAAAAGGAAGGTTCCAATCACTGCCTTGGTTGCCCCAGTATTTGATGAAGGCGATGTTGGGATGGGCTAGGGCGGTTGCTTTATGCTTGGTCATTGTTCTCCCTGTGTTCAATGTTATTCTCGTCCCAAGCAATGATGAGATCAGAGGCAAGATCAACAAAGAGACCATGTTCAATGATGCCTGCCTGAGCTTTGAGAGTGGTTGCAAGTAATTCTACATCTTGAATGGGGCCAAAATTAGTATCAAGGATGTAATTGCCTTGATCTGTGGTGAAGGTAACTGAATTGCCTTGTGGGTCTTGTTTTGTACGAAGGACGGGGTCTCCATCTAAGGTTGAGAGAAAATCAGCTATTAGTTGCCAGCAATAAGGAAGAACTTCGATGGGAAGTGCCCATTTGGTACCGAGTTTGGGAGAATGTTTGCTGCCATCAGCTATGATGATTTCCCGTAAGGTGGATTGGGCGACAATTTTTTCTCTAAGAAGTGCGCCACCGCCACCTTTGATGACATGGAATGAATCATCAATTTCATCTGCACCGTCAATGGTGAGATGAATGACATGAATATCATTGATGTCTCCAAGGGGGATGCCTAGTTCACGAGCGTCATTTTCTACCATGAGAGAACATGGAATACCAATAATATCCGTGAGTTCACCGGTTTTGAGCTTTTCGGCTATTTTTCTGAGAGCAAAAATGGTGGTAGACCCGTGACCAAGTCCGACTACCATACCTGATTTTACAAATTCAACTGCTTTTTCTGCTGCTAATTTCTTTAAATTTTCTTGCGCCATTATTCCTCTTTTTTTAGTCGATGAGGGTTGCAATTTTGTCTGCATCATTTTCATTAATCAAGAAGGTGATCATTTTGCGATGGTTTTGTTTGAGAGCTTGTCCATCTCCTAATGCTTGAGCTGTTTTGAGCACGCCAAAGGGCATTTGGGATTGATCAGAGCCGGCTTCATCTGGAATGGGAAGATCTTTTTCGTTCTTGGTGACAAATTGGATAAAGACACCGTTACCTGCATCTCCTTTGTGTAACTGACCGGTGGAGTGAAGGAAACGAGGGCCAAAGCCAAAGGTAGTGGCTTTTTTAGTTTTATTTCGTAATGAAGTTTGCAGTTTTTTGAAGGCTTGGGTGAAGGCGGGATTTGGATTCACATAGCCATGAATGGAGATGTAGGCGTATTGAGAAAGGTCTGAGAGGAATTTTTCAAGAGTTTGTTTTGAAAATTCAACTGTATCCAATGGGGGAAGTTCGCCAGTTTCTTTGTAAATGTCGATCATTTTGCGAGCGGAGACTTTGGCGGATTCTACATTGGGTTGATTGAATGGTTGAATACCCATAACTGCACCTGCTACGGCGGTGGCAAATTCCCAGAATGCAAAGTGAACGCCAAGTTGGTTGAAATTAGCAAGATCAATGGTGACAACTGGGTAATTGGCATCTATGAGTGCTTGAACTTGAGCTGCATAAGGAGTGGCGCCGGCAAAGGTGTAGTTGATAAAAATCCGATCTGTGCCATAGTTATCTGGGGTGGTGGGTTGCTCACCGATGACAGGAAGGATACCTTTGCCATTTTTGCCAGTACTTTCGGCGATGAGCTGTTCGATCCATTCGGCTACGATAGTGATGTTATCAGGAATAATGAAGGTGAGTTTGTCTTGGTTTTGGAGTGAAAGTGCACCCATGAGTATACCAAGTTTGAGAGTTGCTTGGGTGAGAGGAGCGTTTTCATCTTTAAGAGTGTCAAAGGTTTGATTGCTTTGAGAAAGAAGGCTTTTATAATCTGCACCTGCAATGGCAGCTGGTACCATGCCAAAGAAAGAGAGAGCTGAATAACGGCCACCGATGTTGGGATTGTTGCGGAAAATTTGACGGAATTTGAGATCCGTGGCTAATTTTTCAAGTTTGCTACCGGGGTCAGTGATGGCGACAAATGAGTTACCGGGAACAGATGAATTTTTGCTGATCTTTTGGTAGAAATATTTGAAGAGGGAAAGAGTCTCAGCTGTGCCACCTGATTTTGTGGCGACTATATAGACGGATTTATCTAATGGCATTTCTTTTTCAAGGTCTGTTATGCGGCTAGGATCTGTGGTGTCTATAATTGAAACTTTGAATTGAGAAGTGAATACTTTGCTAAAGATATCGGGGGCTAAACTGGAACCGCCCATACCGAGGACGTATACGTTAGTGATGCCATCTTTGGCTAAGCCTGCGAGAAGATTATCAATTTGGGCGGATTGGTCGAGGATCTCTTGCCCAACGATGAGCCAATCGAGGCGATTGGTGATTTCTTCTGGTGAATCAGACCATAAAGTGTGATCTTTCTGCCAGATTCTTTCGACAAATTTTTCTTGTGAAAGGGTTTTTAAATTGGTTTCAATGGTTTTGTTGATCGATTCAGGGATTGAAAATTTGATCAGGTCTTGATTCATGTGATACTCCTTCAGATTAATAAACTGTCAGACAAATTAAACCCTTCTTTGAGAAAAAAGTAAAGCTCTTCCTTCTTTCCCTACTACTTCCAGTAAATTTGCAGCTCTGAGAGTGTAAGTGAATTTTTGGATGATGCGTTGGTCGAGTTTGAGGGATTGGGCTAGTTGTTTGTTGGTGAAGGTCTGGCTAGCGGGGAAAGGAAGAAGGCTGAGGTAGTCTTGAGAATTGTTAAGAGTAGATGTATGTGCAAAAGAGGTGATGTGTTTGTTTTGGATACTAAAATGTTTGCGACGCCAACTCCCTTGCCCGTCATCACACCATGTTTCTGTGAGGTCAATTGTTTGAGTGATGATGTTTAAGGAAGGATGAAGGAGTAAGTGGGGAATATAGATAGCTTCTTTAAATAGATCGTAGATGGTGCCATGACGAGGTGATTTACGTTGAGAAATAATTTCTCCATCTGGGGATATCTTGCGGATTGTTTTATTTTGGATGATGGGATGGATGAGATTGACTTGATGTGATTCGATGAGGATGGCTAGTTTTTTTTTGATAGAAGAGAAATTGCCTGTTTGAATTTCAAAGAGCTGGTTATTTTGATAGAGATCAATGACATATCCATCGATGGTGTGCTCAAAAAGAGCACCATCAGTGGCAAAATGCTGTTTTAACTGATGGTGCAAATCTGATTCGTTATAAATGGAAAATTGAAACTCTTGTGAGGACATGTACTCTTTCGTCCGTTATAAATTTTGAATTCCTAGATCAAAGTGATGCACATCTAATTTGTCTACATCACAGTAGATAATGGCGCGTTCGATGATGTGTTGAAGTTCGCGGATGTTGCCGGGGTAGTTGAATTTCATTAATTTGGAAAGGGCGCGATCTGTGATGCCTTCGATCATTTTGTTGCCTTTTTCATTATTTTTCTTGATAAAATGACCTACTAGATCAGGAACATCTTCCAAATGGTCTCTTAGAGGGGGAACCACGATGGGGAATACTGAAATACGGAAGAGGAAATCTTCTGCCATTTTTCCTTCTTCGACCATTTTTCCTAAATCTTTGTTAGTGGCGAATACGATTTGAACATCTACTGGAATCTCGACATGTCCATTCATGCGGGTGATGAGTTTGTTATCTAATGTACGGAGAAGACGTTCTTGGACATCAAGATCCATTCGACTAATTTCATCTAAAAAGAGAATGCCACCATCTGCATGTTCAAAACTGCCAATATGACGTTTGCGCGCATCAGTGAAAGCACCTTCTTCGTGACCGAAAAGTTGGGTTGCCATGAGTTCTTTATTTAATCCAGCACTATTAATAGCGATAAATTTATTTCCTTTGCGAGGACTGTTGTTATAGATATGACGGGCGATAATTTCTTTGCCGGTACCTGATTCACCGTATATTATGGTGGTGGCATCATTTTTGGCGGCACGAGTGGCTGCTTCAAAGACACGTTTCATTATTGGATTTGAACTGATGACATAATCTATCCCTTGGGTTTCAAAGGTTTGATTGTAGTAGGTTACTTCTCGTTCAATGCGGATTTGATCTTCTGCTTTTTTGATGGAATCGAGGAGATAATCAAAATTAATTGGTTTTTCAATAAAATCATGGGCTCCGTTTCGCATGGCTTCTACTGCCATTTTGATGTTGCCTTGTCCTGTGGTGACAATGACGCGAGGTTTATAAAAATCTTCAATGGGTTCTTCGAGCAAAGTTAGACCTTTGCCATCGGGAAGATTATGATCTAGGATAACGATATCGATTATATTGTTGCGATAAATTTCTTTTGCCTTGGTTAAAGTGCCGGCTTCTAATACGAGATAGCCTTTTTTGGTGAGAATGCGACTAATTGAGCCGCGGGCGTCATCTTCATCTTCTACGATCAATATTGTAAAACTCATTGATTGCTCTCCTTATGGATTTAATTATTCTAGAGTTTGGTTAGTATTTTGGTAATTCTACATGAAACTTTGTTGATCCAGGAATGCTGGTGAAGCTAATTTTTCCTTGATGTTCTTTTATAATCTTTGCTGAATGGGTGAGTCCGATGCCATTGCCATTATCTTTAGTGGTAAAACTTTGATTTAAAATTTTATCTTGATATTTTTTAGGAATCCCCGTACCCGTATCGGTAATATCAACTAAAACCATTTCGGTTTGAGAATTTGAAGTTATAGAAATGGTAAGTTGGCGAAAATCAATATTTGGTTGCGACATTGCATCAATGGCATTGATAATGAGATTATTAAAAACCTCATGCATGGCAGTTTCATCGGCATATGCTGGTTGGGTGGGATTAAGATAATGTTCGATAACTTTAATGTCATTGATATTGAGCTTATCAGATTTTTCTTTTATTTCATTTTTTAAAAGAGCGACCATATCAAGCGATCTTTTATTGTAATTTTTGCTTTTGGTTTCATTGAGAATTCGTTCCATATAAACTGAAAATTTATTGATGTGTTTTTTCATTTTTTCAAAATGAGGAAAAAATTCTTCTAATTCATCATATATAAATAGTTCATTGTTAAGTTGCGTAAGATTGTTTAGTGAATTTTTAACTTCATGAGAAAAGGTGGCAATGGCACTGCCTACTTTTGCTTTTTGAGCCATATCTTGGGCTTGTTGTTGAAAGGCCTCAATGGTTGATAGGTCATTAATGAGAATGATGTAATTACTAAATTTGTTAAATTGATTAAAATGAGGGATAATGGTGAGTTCAATAGGGAGGATGCGACCGTCTCTGAGTGTGATGCGGACATTTGTGAGATTTTTTTTATTTTCACCATTTTTTACGAGGTAAAAATGATCTTCAATTGATGTGATGTTGGTAATAAAAAAGTCGGTAAATTTTTTATTTAAAATATCAAACTTATTTCGATAGCCTAAGAATTCTAAAGCAGCTTGATTGAGATATACTAGGCGTCTGTGCTCGTCTAGAATGATGTAACTATTCTTGCTGTTTTCTATGATCTTTTTTTCGATGGTGGAATTGTTTGATTCAGGGTTGGGTTGCTTTTGCGCAAGTTGGAGGAGGTTGAGAACAAAGTTCATTTTTTCATTTGCGTTGATAATTGCAATGTTTTCGTATAGTACGAAAAAACAGCCGATATTTTCAATATAAAAATTAAAAATTTGAGCATAAGATTCACTGAGAGAATCGTAAAAATTGGTTTGAATATTGGAGAAGTTAATCCGATTCTTTTTCCATTGCATCGGTGTTTTGAAATAGATGCTGTCTTCTTTTGAAATTGTTAGGGGAGGATTGAAAGAAATACTTGATGTCGTTTTGTAGAATTTGAGTGAATGATCAGGTTCTTCTATATAAATGAGAATGGTATTGGCTTGTAAGAAATTTTTTGTTGTATGCCAAAATTCTGAGGTATTAAATAAATCTTTTGTTTGGTTAGCTAATTGAAAAAGGGTGTTGATGTCATCCCAGAAAAAAGTTTCATCTTTTTTTGCTTGTAATTGAGATTCTTCAATCAGATTGATCAAAAAGTAAGAATCCATAAAAGATTTGATATCTAGAAAGAAAAATTGTAATGACTCTTTGGTGTGGGCACTAAGTTTTGAGTTATCTGTGATTTGATAATTTATTTCAGGAAAAATATCGACCAGTTTTTGTTTTAGATCAAGATTGAATGTGATTTTTTCTTGAGCAGAAGCGTTGGCAGCAATGATAGCCTGATCGTGTTTGGTACAGACAATGATTGGTTGATCGAGGATATCAATCAAAGATTGGATGAGAATTACTTCGTCTTGGAAATTGGTGTCAAAGGGATTGTAAGGTTTCATTTTCTTTTCTTTCTCCCTGAGGCATTGAGATGACCTTCCATATCTCTATATTTTGCGACGGTTCTACGGGCTATTTCTATACCTTCTTTTTGAAGGATTTCGCAAATCTTTTGATCACTAAGTGGTTTCGTTTTATCTTCATTTTCTATCAATTCATTAATCATCACACGTATGGGGAGGTTCTTTTCAAAGAACATGGTGCATGGAATGATCTTTTTTGAGGGCAATTGAACTGTTTTTCCTTTGACTGCACGAGAGATGGTAGATTCTTCTACATTGAGTTTTTCTGCAACTTCTTTTTGGGTGATGGGGAAAAG
Organism: Anaerolineales bacterium; assembly: GCA_963662985.1. GTDB lineage: Bacteria > Chloroflexota > Anaerolineae > Anaerolineales > UBA11579. The sequence goes on from OY760067.1 coordinate 92,564, forward strand.
ATATTTGTCACCATATAGAATAAAATCGTGCTGCACTTTGACAACCCAGTGGATAAAACGTACTAAGGTGTTGTTACGTTGTTCGATGGTGCTGAGGAGGTTTTTTGCTTGATTAATCTCATTTTTGAGCTTTTCTTTTGTTTCTTGAGATTCTTCCTCTTTGACAGCATTTTGATAGATAGGATTGATGTTGAGGGAGCCGTAAATTGGGTAGAGGACTTCAACAATTAATTTTGGTGGAGAGGATTGGGTGTCTTGATGAATGATGAAGTCTGGTTGGTAATAAGCATGATATTTTGATTCTACTATTGTGCGTTCATCTCCCCAATGTGCGTGGGCAGGGAAGGGGTTGAGATTGTTGACAATGAAATCTACGATGGATTTTGAATGTGTTTTGGAAATGTTAAGGGCTTTTGCGAGAGAAGCATAATCTTTGTTGGCCATAAGTTTGGCATGATCTTTAATCGTAGTAATGATAAGTTCTTTATCATCTGGATCAGGGAGGAGTTTTTTCTCTGAGAGGTGTTGGACTTGTGCTACCATTGCATCTAATGCGGTGAATGAACCTACTCCGATGGGTTCGGCAGAGTTTATCAGTTCAATTGCTGAAATTATTCTTGCTTTGGTTACTTTTTGATTGATGATGACTTCTTCTAGTTTTATGGTAAGAAGACCTGTGTCATCTAAATGAGAGAGCAAGAATGCGACAAGGTTTCGATCAGCTGGTTGGACATCATTGGCAATTTGTTTAAATACATATTCTTCTAAAGATTCGGTTTGGGCTACAAAATCTTCTGGTGAATAGTCTTGTGCAACATTTGACTGACGGAATGGCATTTGTGGGGGAGAAATAAACACGATAGGATCGTGAGGATCTTCAGTTTTTATATATGAACATTTGGGGCAAAATGTGTTTGGCGGTAATTTGGTGTGGCATTTAGGGCAAATTCGACCTTCAGTAAATTCTAATACAGGAATTGAGTCTATCTCTTTAATTAACTTTTCACTATATTCAAAAACATTGGCATCAAGGGCATTCATCACGTTTATGATGTTGTATAACCTCATTGTGTTTATCGGTTTTTGGCTTGGTTTTTGACTTAGGTTCGAAGATAAAGAAGGCATTTTATTCTTTCTTGTATATTAATCCAGAATGACATCGACTATAATATAGAGAATCCTCTCGTCTTTGTAGATGAAAGTTGCTCTAGTGATAATTATAGAGAAAGTATAAAGCTGCGCAACAAATATTATGGAAAACTTAAAGGATATTACAAATGAAATCATTTGATGAAGTTATTGTGATTGGTGGCGGATTAGCAGGCTCTGAAGCCGCTTGGCAGATTGCGAATCATGGGATTAAAGTGAAGTTATACGAGATGCGTCCTGAAATTGGTACAGGAGCACATAAGACTGATCAATTGGCAGAGTTAGTCTGTTCAAATTCTTTAGGTTCAAAGATGCCAGACCGTGCCACGGGCGTTTTGATGCGTGAAATGGAACAGTTAGGCTCATTGTTGGTGAAAGTGGCCCAGGAAAATGCTGTGCCGGCGGGAGGGGCCTTAGCTGTCTCTCGAGAAGATTTCTCTGAAAAGGTGACTGAAACTTTGCTAGCTCATCCAAATGTGGAATTGGTTCGCGAAGAAGTTTGTGAAATTCCGAATTGTCCGGTGGTGATTGCTACTGGTCCATTGACCTCCGATTGTTTATCTCAAGCGATCGAAAAGTTTTTGGGTGAAGAGAGATTGTTCTTTTTTGATGCTTTAGCACCGATTGTGGATGCGGATTCAATTAATATGGAGATTGCTTATCGAGCTTCACGCTATGATAAGGGCGAAACTGAAGAAGGGGACTATATCAATTGTCCCTTGAATAAAAAAGAATATGAAGATTTTGTGGAAGAATTGTTGAAGGCTGAACGGATTCCACTTAAAAGTTTTGAGGAAGTAATCGAAAATGGAGTGAATGCTGGGGCACATACGTTTTTTGAAGGATGTTTGCCAATTGAGATTATTGCTTCTCGTGGAGAAAAATCTTTGGCGTTTGGACCTATGCGACCAGTGGGGTTGGATGACCCGCGAACAGGGCGATGGCCACATGCAGTTTTGCAATTGCGACAAGATAACATCGATGGCAGTGCTTATAATATGGTTGGGTTTCAAACGAATTTAAAATTCTCTGAACAAAAGAGAATTTTCCAGATGATTCCGGGATTGGAAAATGTTGAGTTTGTGCGTTATGGGCAAATGCATCGAAATACTTTTATATCGGCACCTCTTGCATTAAATGCTACGATGGAAGCAAAAAAACGAGATATGGTGTTCTTTGCTGGACAACTTTCAGGGGTAGAGGGATATATGGGGAATATTGCTACTGGTTGGTTAGCTGGTACAAATTTGGCAAGAGAATTAAAAGGATTAGATAAGTTAGTTTTCCCAAGAGAAACGATGTTGGGTGCAATTATTTATTATTTGACTCATGCAGATTTGAAAGATTTTCAGCCTGTAAAAGCTAATTTTGGGATTATGCCAAAATTTGATGATGGAAAGAAACGAAATAAAAAAGACCGGATTACTGCCTACTCAAAACGGGCTGAAGATGTTTTGAATGAGTTTGTGAAGGAGCAAGAAATTGAAATCTTCTAAATGGATTGGGATGTTAATTAGTGTAATTCTGTTGTTTGTTATTGGATTTGTTTTGTTAAGACAAAGCCCTGCGATAGAAAATACCTATCAGGAAGAGTGGCTGCTACAACATATGACAAGGCAATTGGAGAATGGACCGCGTTTGATTGGAAGTGAATCACATGATCTGACAAAAGAATATATTGTGAAGATGCTGAAAACTTTTGAATGGAATGTGATTGAACAATCTTGGGATTTTGGAGATGATACTTTTACAAATATAATTGGATATGATGCTTCTTGTGCTGGAGATGGACAAACTGTGATCGGGGCACATTATGATAGTCGAATTTATGCCGATCATGATTTAGATGAAAGCTTGCGAACAGAACCTGTGATGGGAGCAAATGATGGCGCCTCTGGAGTAGCAGTATTGTTGGATCTTGCACGGATACTAGAGGGTGATAGCAAATGTAACACTTCTTTAGTATTCTTTGATGCTGAAGATAATGGGGGAATTGATGATTATAAATGGATTATGGGATCACGTTATTTTGTCTCTCAATTAGAAGAAATGCCGTTCGGAGTGAAACAGGCAGTAATCTTGGATATGATTGGAGATGCTGATTTAAATATTTATTATGAACGGAATTCTGATACGTTAATGAAAACCGAAATTTGGAATACAGCTGAAAAATTAGGTTATAATACAGCATTTATCCAAGAAGAAAAATATTCAATGTTGGATGATCATACACCTTTCCTTGAAGCTGGAATTCCTGCAGTAGATGTGATCGACTTTGATTATGAGTTTTGGCACACTACTCAAGATACGATGGATAAGGTTTCCATAGAAAGTTTGAAAATGATTGTTGATGTTATGAGTTCTTGGATTGAAGGACAATAATCTTTATTTTTTTATTTATTTACTGGAGTCATTTTATTTAGGAGAAAATCATGATCAGTGAAAGAGTTTTAAATCTAGCACCATCGGAAACATTGAAGATCAATGAGATGGCAAAGAAATTGAAAAAAGAAGGTAAGAAGGTGTGTAATTTGGTTGTTGGCGAACCCCAAAATCGTTTGTCTTTAACCAAATACTCCACTATTTCGACTTTCATTGATGACGGTTTTTTTAAATATGGTGTAACTAGAGGAGAGTTAGACCTACGACAAGCTGTGGCTGATGAAGCAAATGCACGTTATGGGCAAACCATAACAGCTAATCAGGTTGTCATTTCTAATGGTGCTAAACATAGTTTGACCAATGTTTTGTTAACTCTCTTGAATGTTGGCGATGAAGTTATTTTGTTAAAGCCTTATTGGGTGAGTTATCCTGAAATGGTCAAGTTAGCAGGTGGTGTGCCTGTGATGGTCGATATGAAAAGTGATTTGACCCCTGATTTGGATGCAATTAAGGCTGTTGTTTCTGAGAAAACTAAAGCTATTATTGTGAATAACCCAAATAATCCTTCTGGTGCTGTGTATCCTAAAGATGCTATGAAAGCAATTATGGAATTAGCGAAAGAATTTGATTTCTATGTGATTAGCGATGAAATTTATAATGAATTGGTGTTTGAGGGAGAATTAGGTCTTTCTTTGTTAGAAGATTATTCAATTGCTGAAACTCTCAATTTAATTGTTGTGAATGGTGTTTCAAAATCCTATGGATTGACTGGTATGAGAATTGGATGGGTGATTGCAGGCGATGAAGTTGCGAATGGAATGACCAAAATTCAAGGACAAACTGCTTCTTGTGCTTCTGTTTTATCTCAAAAAGTGGCTTTAGCGGTTATGTCTGATAAGGAACAAATTACTGCTGAATTGCGTGAAGAGATGGATGAGAATAGAAAGATCATTATTGATTATTTTGAGAAAGTCGAATTGATTAACTTAGCTGCTCCAAAAGGAGCTTTTTATGCGTTTCCTGATATTCGTGCATTGACTACAAATGATTCTGATTTTTGTGAACGATTGTTGAATGAAAAATATGTGGCGACAGTGCCGGGATCTGCTTTTGGAATGGAAGGCTATATTCGTATGTCTTATTCATGTACAAAAGAAGAATTATTGGAAGCATTAAAACGCTTTGATGAATTTATCGCTGAATTTTAATTGTGGAATCATTACGGAGAAGAAAATGAACATTTACACACTTGAACAACAAGGTTTTTTGAACACAGGAAAACAATATTGGAATTTAGGAATTGAAACCCTTTATGAACACGTACTTGAACGTGGTGAAGGAAAAATTTTAAAAGGGGGCGGGCTTGTGGTTCGCTCTGGGGAACATACTGCTCGATCTGCAAAGGATAAATATGTGGTGGAAGAAGAAACCACCAAAGATGATATCTGGTGGGGTAGTATGAATGTACCTTATTCCGAAGAAAAATATTTTGCATTAAAAAGAAGATTGATTGATTATTTTCAAAATAAAGATGTTTATGTGCAAGATGTTTTTGCCGGCGCAGATGAACAATATGAATCTTCAATACGTATTATCACTGAAAAGGCTTGGCATAGTATCTTTTCAAAAAATATGTTGATTAGTAAAGATGGAAAAGCACATTCATCTGAACCTGATTTTACTATTATTGATGCAATGGATTTTTATGCTATCCCTGAATTAGATGATACCCGTTCAAAAACCTTTATTATTGTAAACTTTAAAGATAAGACTGCGATCATTGGTGGTTCTGGTTATGCTGGAGAAATAAAAAAGACTGTCTTTTCTGTGATGAATTATTTGCTACCTAAGAACGGTGTGTTGCCAATGCATTGTTCTGCAAATATGAAAGGCGAGAATGTTGCATTGTTTTTTGGTCTTTCTGGCACGGGAAAAACAACATTGTCAGCTGATGTTTCTAGAAACTTGATCGGTGATGATGAACATGGCTGGAGCAAAGAAGGTGTTTTTAACTTTGAGAATGGCTGTTATGCAAAGGTGATTCGATTATCAGCTGAGGCTGAGCCACAAATTTACTCCGCTATTCATAAATATGGTGCAGTGCTTGAAAATGTGATCTATGATGAAGAAACGCGTGAAATGCTTTTGGATGAAAAAGATATCACCGAAAATACACGAGGTTCTTATCCGTTGGAGTATATTGATAATGCTCATTTGGATAAGAAAGCTGGAAATCCTCAAAATGTGATCCTTTTGACTTGTGATGCAAATGGCGTGATGCCTCCTGTGGCAAAATTGAGTACGGAACAGGCTTTATTCCATTTTATTACTGGGTATACTTCTAAGATCGGTGGCACCGAAGTTGGTTTGGGTAGTGAACCTGAAGCAACATTTAGCGCTTGTTTTGGAGCACCTTTTATGACCCATCATCCCACCAAGTATGCTTCTTTGCTACGTAAACGAATCAATGAAAATGATTCGCATTGTTGGCTAATCAACACTGGTTGGATTGGTGGTGGTTATGGTGTGGGTGATCGAATTAGTATTAAACACACTAGAACGATCTTATCTGCAATATTGGATGGTAGCTTGAATGATGCTGAATTTAAAGAAGATAAAATTTTTAAGTTTTATGTTCCGAAAGCAATTGAAGGTGTGCCAACTGAAATTCTTTCACCAGAAAATAACTGGGCAGATGAGAAAGAATATTGGAAAAAATATAAGAAACTTGGACAACAATTCATTGAAACCTTTGATAAATTCAAAGAAAAGAGTGATATTCGTATAGATGAGGTGTTGCCAAATATAGATTAGGAAAAAATGAGTAAGATACACGAAAATATAAGAGTAAAAGAAAAGGCAGTACTTGTTGGTGTGGATATTGCAGAAAATCCACGAATATTGCCATTGGAAGAATCCTTAATTGAACTTGAAATGCTTGCAGACACTGCGGGCATTTCAGTGGAAGCAATTTCAACCCAAAATTTGCAAAAACCAAATCCAAAAACTTTTGTAGGTTCTGGGAAAGTTGATGAAATAAAGGGGTTATTGAATGAAAGCAAAGCTGATCTGGTGATCTTTGATAGTGAGCTAAACCCTCGTCATCAACGTGAATTAGAAAAGGTTTTAGGTGAAGATATCCGCGTGTTAGATCGAACTGCGTTAATTTTGGATATTTTTGCTTTACATGCAAGTACACATGAAGGTGCTTTGCAAGTTGAGTTAGCACAATTGGAATATCGTTTACCACGACTTACAAGAGCGTGGACTCACTTAGCCCGTCAGGCTGGCGGGGGAGGTGGACGTTCTGGTGTGGGGGTTGGTTTGCGAGGTCCTGGTGAAAAACAATTGGAAATGGACCGTCGAGAAATTAATCGGCGAATTACTTATCTTAAAGAACAATTGGAAAAGGTACGTGCACACCGAACTCGGCATCGTAATCGACGGAAAAAATCAAATATACCAGTGGTGGCATTGGTGGGATATACCAATGCTGGTAAGTCTACCTTATTGAATCAACTTTCGGATGCTAATGTTTATGCAGCTGATAAATTGTTCGCTACATTGGACCCAACTACACGGAAGATCTATTTGCCGGCAGGGAAGGAATGTTTGTTAACGGATACGGTTGGGTTTATTCAGAATTTGCCGACTACATTGGTGGCAGCTTTTCGAGCTACTTTGGAAGAAATCAATGAAGCAGACTTGTTGTTGCATGTAGTGGATGCCGCACATTCGAATTCTGATGAACATATTGAATCTGTGAATCAAACTTTGGAATCTATTGAGGCAGAACATATTCCGACTTTGAAGGTGTATAACAAAATTGATCAGTTTTCAACAGAAGAATTTGATGAATTTAAGGAAACCTATTCTGATAAGGATGTGGTGTTTGTATCTGCAAAAGACGGTGTGTTCATAGATGATTTGTTGAAAAAGCTTGAAAATAAGTTATATGAACAATTTGTTGCGATACATGCCAAAATCCCTTATGATAAGGGTAATCTGCTCTCACAGATCTATAGTATTGGTAAAGCAGATATGGTTGAACATATGCGGGATGGCGTGGAAGTGGAAGCTCGAATTCCAACGCGAATCGTAGCTCAATATAATGATTATTTGATCAAGGAAGAAGAAAACAATGAAGAAGTGGTTATCTGATCTATTAGATCTTATTTCAAATTATTTTGCTCCTCGAAAAGGTGCATTGGTGATCTTTGGTATAGTTTTGATTGTACTCAACTGGTTTATTGCAGCTTTGATACCAGGCAACTTTTTGGCAAGTACAAATTTGTTTCTACACCTTGGTTTAATTTCTGCATTTGTTGGTGTTTTGTTGAAATGGATTTTGTAGGGTCTTTATAGTGGCTTATTCTAGCGAAAAAAAAGAAATTCCTCTATCTGAAATAAGACATAAATTTACACATGAGATTTTTCCGCCTCAAGAAGGGGAGGCGGGGCGGAAAAGTCGAGATAATACTTATTTGAAGTATGTACGTGTGTTGGATATCTTTTTATCTATCTCTGAACAAAAAGGTATGAATTTGAATGAAGTCACTACATTAGATCTGCCACCTACGATCTACAATGAATTTGGGGGATGGTTAAGAAATTCTTATTATGAGGCAGATGGTACTCATAAAAATGCATGGCCCGTTTATATTGAAGAGAATATTGAATTTGTGAATGAACCTACAAAGTTCAGCGAAGCTACTGTGCAACATTATTTGACTTGTTTTCGGGCTATTTTAGTAAAATTTATGGGGTTCCGATACCTTGCTTTTTCTAAAGCTGAGATGGATGAAGCAATCAAGATGGTTAGTAGACGCCGAAAAAACGCAGCCTATTCACATACTCAGAATATTTTGGACATTCCGGGAGATTATGCAAAGAAGATGATTCAAGCAGCTTTTCAAACTCCTATCCCTATATGGAAAAAGGAAGGGGAGGCGGAGAGCTCATCATTCCGTGTCGCAAAATTAAATTTATTACGACAACGTGCTTTGGTGTTAACTTTATCGTCTACTGCTTTACGAGCAGGGGATATTACAAAATTAGATCGAAATCATTTGCTAGAGGCTTCTGATAGTAATTCAGGTAGTTTTTCGTTTGTGATGCAGAAGACTGGTAAGTTAGCGTATGCGTGCTTCACGAATGATGTACAGAAGGCTATTATGGAGTATTTGGAGTATCGACGTGATAGTAGTCCTTACTTGTTCATACAACATGGCGGATATGGACGTGGCAATGAAGATAAGACGCCTGAATGGTTCCGTGATCCAAGCACAAATCGAGGGTATGGATTAAAACTTTCAGCTAATTCGGTTTGGCGAATTATTCAGGGTGTGATTGATTTAACTGATTTTTCTGAAGAAGAGAAAAAGAAATTTGGACATCCGCATGTGTTTCGACACTGGCACGCAAGACAATTGATTCAACAAGGATTGGATTTGGGTGAAGTGCAAAGTGTGTTAGGGCATGCAACACCAACTACGACAAAAAATATTTATGCACCAACGCCGAATGTGAAAAATATTCGAAATGCACAGAATGCTATCCTAGATAATTTGGTAGAAAAAGATAAAGAATAACCCTTGTTTACAGCAGGGGAACGCATTTGTTTGTTTATTTCATCATATATAATATAATTATTCTTATACTACATACAATGTCTGTTTATTCAATTTTCTATAATCAATTATAATGTAACTTTCATTCTTTATAATTTTGGAGTAGAAAATGATAACGAGCGAATTTATTTTATCTTCTTTGATTATTATATTAATCCCTGGTACTGGTGCAATTTTCACTATCACAACTGGAATTACTCATTCTACTAAAGCCAGTGTTTACGCTGCTATTGGCTGTACATTGGGAATTTTGCCACATTTAACAGCAAGTGTTCTAGGATTGTCTGCGATTATGAATATGGGTGCACATATTTTTTCAATAATCCGATATATCGGTGTGGTTTATTTGCTCTATTTAGCATGGTCTATGTGGAAAGAGTCAGGATCTATAGATTTTGAAAATTCGACAGTAAATGATAGTGAAAGAAATATGATTCAAATTATTCTAAAAGCTATTACAATCAATTTATTGAACCCGAAATTAACTATTTTCTTTTTTTCTTTTTTACCTTTGTTTTTAAGCGATTCTTCGCCTTCTCCAAGAAAAGAAATGATTTTATTAAGTCTACTTTTCATGGGAATAACTTTGTTTGTTTTTGTTGTTTATGGATTGTTAGCTAGTAGCTTAAGAGAATTTTTGAAGAAATCAAAAACTACTATGAAACGAGTTCAACAAAGCTTTGCTCTAATTTTGGCTGGATTTGCTGTAAAAATAGCAATTAGTAACGAGTAGTAGTTACTCTAAGGGATAGCCTCTGACTCGTTCTCGTGGCTTTTCCATTAGATTTTCTACTTCTTTTTTCCATTTGAGCGCATGAGGATAGGTGCGATGGGCTTGAAATGTTGCTTTTGATTGAAATGATTCATAAACAACAAATCTATTTTGATCTTCTTCATCCACATACATTTTGAAATCAATATTTCCTAGTTCATTTCTACATTCTTGCCCGTATGGAATGGTTAATTGAAGAAATTCTTCTCGTTTTTCTGGTTTAACTTGAATAGTGACAAATAATGTATAACTTTCTGGCATTTGCTAAATTCCTTTTTAGATATGTATCTTTTTCGTTAATTTTTCGTAAATAGTATTGTATATCATAACTTCTTTTGAGTGTTTGTTTTAATATATATAGAAAAACAAATTCGTATTAGAATACATTGAAAAACAATTATGTTTATGGGAGATATTTATGGCCAATTTAATTACCATTGCACGTTTGCCTTTGTTGTATTTATATATTTATTTTTTATACTCTGAAAACCCCAAATTATTGTTGTTCAATATCCCTTTTATTATCTTTATCATTGCTATGGATAGCTTGGATGGCTATGTGGCACGTAAATATAATGAAACAAGCCTCTTGGGTAGTGTTTTGGATATTGCAATTGATCGAGTGGTTGAGATTATTTTATGGATCGTATTTGCCCATCTTGGGTTGATTTCGATTGTAATTCCGATCATTGTCGTGAATCGTGGTGTTGTGGTAGACGCTTTGCGTGGAATTGGAATGAAAGATGGGATTGCTCCATTTGATCAAATAAAGAACCCTATCAATCAATTTTTAGTGAAATCACGATTTATGCGTGGACTTTATGGCGTATTCAAAACAATTTCTTTTGTGATTTTGAGTATAGCGCAATATTTGATTGTTTCTGGACATGGCTCTGCAGATGTTGTGCTGAGTGTGTCACAATATATTGTTTATTTTACGATTTTCCTAACTCTTTTACGTGGTATACCTGTAATTTTAGAAAGTATTCAATATAAAAATGAGTAAATCAAACAATTCTTTTAATAGTCCTAAATTATTAAAATTTGTGATTATTTTGGCTAAATATATGCCAAGAAATCTTATTTTGTTTTTAGCAAGAATCTTTGTTAATATTTTGATGTATACCTCTTATGATGCTATTGATGCTATTAAATCTAATTTGAAAGTTATTTATGGTGATGAATACGATCAAAAGAATGAAAAAAAATTGGTAAAACAAGTTTTTTTGAATCAATCTAGGTATCTTTACGATGTTTTTCATTCTTATAGCAATGCAGATAAGGTTCTAAAGAAAGTTAAAATTTCTGAAAACGATCGAGAGAGAGCTAAGGTTTTTCATGATAAAAATCAGGGTGCAATAATTATCGGACCTCATTATGGGAATTTTGATATTTGTTTAATCGCTATTGGTCTTTTAGGGATTAAAGCTCAAGTACTGTCTATTGCAAATCCTAATGCAGATTATCAAATTCAAAATGATATTCGACAAGTAAATAATTTGGATATTACTCCTATTTCCGTTAAATCTTTAATTAGTGCAAATCGACGACTTAAAAATGGCGGCGTTGTTGTGACAGCTGTTGATCGCCCCATCCCCGATAGTGAAGAAAAATATCAATTTTTTGGGAAACCTGCTCATTTGCCTGATGGTCATGTGCGTTTGGCTTTGAAACATAATGTTCCTATTTTTATTCTTTATTCTAAGTACTTGGGAGAAGATTATCAATTAATGGTCTCTGAACCTGTTTTTATGGATGTTTTGGAAGATAAAGAAGCAACAATTCGTCTAAACACAGAAAAAATCTTAGGTTTATTAGAAGAAATTATTAAAAAAGATCCCTTAAATTGGATGATGTTCTATTCTGTATGGGATGAACAATAATCCGGTATAATTTCATCTGATTTTATTCCTGTTTTCATTTTTATTATTAAGGAGCTTATTTGATGGAATCATCGTTCTCATCCCTTTTAATTGTGATTGGTCTAGCTTTTGTTGCCCCTTTATTTTTTTCACGATCTAAATATATTCCAGTTGTAGTTGGTGAAATTCTGGCTGGATTAATATTAGGTAAATCAGGCTTTAATATAATTCATCCAAATATTGAACTAGATTTTATGGCAGAGATTGGTTTTGCATTTTTAATGTTTTTGTCCGGCTTAGAAATTGATTTCTCAATAATGGGCTTAAATAAGAGCAATAAAAACACAGACCGAGGAATAAACAAAATCTCTCCAATTATGTTAGGTGTGCTTTCTTTTTTGGTGACGATCATTTTTGCTTTCTTATTAGGATTATTATTTACAAGACTGGAATTAATATCTGATCCTTGGATCATGGCATTAATTTTATCTACCACTTCATTGGGAATTGTTGTTCCTGTTTTGAAGGAAAAGAAGATTATTTCTCATCAATATGGACAATCGATTTTAATCGCTTCTTTATTAGCCGATTTTGTAACAATGATTTTGATCACAGTATATGCAAGTATTTATGGTAGAGGCGGATTGTCGTATGAAATTCTATTGATCTTTATCCTTTTTCTGGCTTTTGCTATATTTGTTCGTCTTGGATTAAAAGGTGCGCAAAATGATCAAATTCAAAGAAAAATGTCTGATCTTGAAGAAAATTCACCTCAAATTTGGGTACGCGGTGCGCTTGCATTAATGCTTGGTTTTGTTGTTTTAGCTGAGTTCTTGGGTGCTGAATTGATCTTAGGTGCTTTTTTGGCTGGTGCGATCATTGCTATTTTATTACCTCATCATGAAGAAGGTATGCTTGTGGAGAAATTGGAAGCAATTGGATATGGTATTTTTATTCCAATTTTCTTCATCATGGTAGGTGTGAAGTTTAATTTACCGATGCTTTTACAAAATCCGAAAGCTCTTCTTTTAACCCCTATTTTATTAATAGCGGCATTTTTAGTTAAAATAATTGGTACACTTGTTTTTAAAAATCAATATAGTTGGAAAGAAACTATTGCAAGTGGATTTTTGCTTTCGTCACGATTATCTTTAATCATTGCTGCTTCTGCAATTGGTTTGAGCCTAGGTGTTATCAACGAAGAGACAAATTCAGCGATTATTTTAGTCGCTACTTTGACTTCTATTATTTCTCCAATGATCTTTTCAAAAATGATTGGAGATTATGATACATCTTCTATAAAATCATTTGTTATTCATGGTGTCACTCAATTTGGACAACAAGTTGCACAAGAATTAAAATCTCATGGTGAGCTAGTTACATTTATTGAGTCTGATCCAGTACAAGCAAAAAACTTAGATCCAGCATTTACAGTTTTTGAACATTGTGAAGTTGAAACTTTAGATTTTGAAGAGAAGAAAAAGACAGAAGCAATTTTATTTTTGTATGATGAAGATGAAACTAATTATAATTTGGCGATAAGAGCAAAGAAAAATGGGTTTGATCGAGTTTTGGCAATTGTAAATAAGCCGGCAAATATAAAACAATTTGAAGAACAAGAGATCACTCCTATCCTTTTTTCTGCTATTCAGCCTTCTTTTGTAACATTATTAGCTCGAAATCCATCTACACTTAATTTGTTGATAAATTCAGAAGATCACCGGGATGTTGTTGAGGTTAATTTATCTAATCAAAAATTAATCGGAAAAAGAGTTCGTGATATTTATCTACCAGAAGATGTGTTATTGTTATCTATACGCAGAAATCAAGAAATTATTGTACCTCACGGCACTACTCTATTGAACAGAGGTGATCGGATTACATTAATAGGTGATACGGACATACTTCAAGATTATAAAAAAATGTTTATTAGTTAATATAGAAAGGTTTTGATTTGGATTGGATTTTTTACATTATCATTTTTCTAACTGGGATTGTAACAGGTTTTATTAATATTTTAGCAGGCAGTGGTTCTTTTATTACATTGTCAGTTTTGATCTATTTTTTTAATTTGAATGGAATTTCTGAACCTACAAGGTTGGCAAATGGAACTAAACGAATTGCTATTTTGCTGCAGAATTTGACAGGGACATTGTCCTTTAATAAAGAAAAGATGATTGATTGGAAAGGTGTTCTATATTTAGCACCACCAACTGTAATAGGTTCGATTTTAGGATCTTATATTGCAGTTAATATTAACGAAGATTTGATGAATAAAGTGATTGCTGTAATTATGGTAATCATGATATTTTTTATTTTAAAAAATCCAAAAAAGTGGTTGGAGGGAGAGATTGAAAAAATCACGCAAAGACCAAAACTATTAATTTTAATAATCTTTTTTTTGATTGGTATATATGGTGGTTTTATTCAAGCTGGAGTTGGAATTTTCTTTTTAGCAGCAATGGTGATGGCAATTGGATATAATGTTGTACGTGCTAATGCAATGAAAGTTGCTATAAATTTTATTATGACTGCTTTTGCAATTGTTATGTTTGCTATACATGGATCTGTTGATTGGCAAATAGGTTTAATTTTATCTTTAGGATCAATTATTGGTGCTAAGATTGGTACAGCTTTTACTATCAAACATGGTTCAGAAAAAGTTCAAATAATTTTAATCGTTGTAATGGTGTTTTCAGCGGTTTATCTTTTTGCTTTTGCTTAAATTATTCTTTTAATTTTAATAGATGTATTGGATGAAGTGCTTTTTTGTTGGTTCCATCTTTTATATGCCCTCGACATGAAACACCAGGTGCAACGATGATATCTTGGGTTGCTCTAACTGCTGGGAAAAGAATACCCTCCCCTACTTGCATTGATAAATTGTAATTTTTTGATTCATAACCAAAAGAACCTGCCATTCCACAACACCCAGATGGAATTTCTTTCACTTGATAGCCTAATTGTTCTAATAATTTGCATGTTGCTTTTACCCCTACTGGATATTTATCATTTAATCTTTGTGCAGATTTTTGATAACAATGCCCGTGAATAGACAATGAGACATTTTGATCTAGGCTGAAATCTGAAAGATTTTGATTTCTAATTAAGAATTCATCAAACATCAATGAACGTGAAAAAAGGTCTTTTACATACTCGTCATCTGGATAGAAATCTTGAAATTCATCTCTAAAGGTGATAATTTCCGAAGGCTCTATTCCAATTATTGGAATTAACCCTTCGGGATCATTTTCTTTTAGGTAATCTATTAATTTTAATGCATGTGATTTAGCTTGTTGTAAAAATCCTTTAGAAATATAGGTTCGCCCTGAATGATTAAATGGAAGCACTTCGATTGAATATCCAATTTGTGTGAATATTTGAATAAACTTTTCTATATTTTCTGGCTCAAATGTGAGATTGAAACTATCTGCAAGAAAATATATCTTTTTTCGATTTTTTTGTTGATTATTTGATGTTGGGTATGGAATTCGTTTTGGAGATATATGAGGAAAATGTGCTTGGGATAAACCAAATAATTTTTCTGCAATGTTTCTTAAGATTTTGTTATCTTTTAATGGATTGATAATAAACGAAAAAAATTTAAGTAAGGGTGAAAGAGTGTTGAAATACCCAAATATATAATCTGTTGTTTTTCTACGGTGGGTTTGATAATATTGATTTAGAAATTCATATTTTAATCGGCTAATATCTACAGTTGATGGGCATTCAGACTTGCATCCTTTGCATTCGAAACAATGATCAATTGATGATAGGATTGCTTGCTCTAATTGTTTTTTTTCTGTACTAGTTTCAGTTGAGAGATATTCTCTAAAAAGATTAGAACGCCCTCTTGGCGAAAAAAGTTCTTCTTTGAGCACTTTATATGATGGACACATGACATTGGATTGCGTTTGGAGACAAACACCAGCGCCATTACACATTTCTATGCTTTGAATGATGTTAAGATGATTATTGAAAGAAAAAACTGTAGTAGAGAAAAATGGGTCTGATTCATTTTCTTTTGATAAATTTCTGATTGGATATTCTAGAGGTTCATGTGTAAATATTTTTTTGTTTGGATTCAAAATATTTTTTTCATCTGCTGTTTTTTTGATTTTTTCAAATAAGGCGTTGATCTCTGGATGAAAAATTTGCTCTGATAAAGAACCTCGAATTAGACCATCACCATGTTCACCACTTATGACTCCATCATATTTTATACAAAGTTTAGCGGCTTGATCTAAAATTGAAAGTAATATGGACTGATTTTGGTCAGATTTTATACTCATAATAGGTCTTATGTGGAGACAACCAGCTGATGCGTGTGCATAGAATTCAGCTTGAAGATCATTTTGATCAAAGATCGCTTTTATATCAGAAATATAATTTGATAAATAGTGGATGGGAACACTAACATCTTCAATCAAAGGCTGTGGCTTTTCATCTCCAGGAATGGCATTTATGATTCCTAAACCTGCTTTACGTGCCTCCCATACTTTCGATTGTTCGTAAGGATCAGAGACAAGGATGGCTTGCGAATGAATTTTGGGTAATTTTTGTTTAATTAATTGAAGTGAGTATGTTAATTCCATTACAAGTAAAGCTTGAGGAATTGTTGAGAGTATATTGAGGTTTTCTGCATATGCTGGAATAGAAGCAGAGATGACCATTATATTGTGAGAAAGTAGTTCTATGGCTGTTGGATCAAAAGATAGAAGTCTTTCGATATCTTGGCAGGCTGATAATGTGTTATCGTAAGGAATCAACACAAGATTTTTTCTTTGTGGTATATCTACAAGGCGCAATTTTGCTTTTGTAATGATTCCAAGAGTACCTTCTGCACCTATAAAGAGAGGGATTATATTATTTGGTTGATTGGTTGTAGGTGGATAAGGAATTTTCATTGTCTTATCCCATGCAGGTGGTTTTGATTTGCTCCATCCAATAAGTTTGTCTAGATTATATCCAGATGATTTGCGCCAAACATGGGGGAAAGTTTGTTGAATTAAGGCTGATTTTTCCGTTTGTATTTTTTTAATTAAGTCAGCAATTTGATTTGCTTTTGTTGGATTGCCTTTTAATACTTGATATCCTTGTTCCGAATATTCAACCAAGCTACCATCTGAAAGAATTACTTCAAGTCCAATAACTTGGTCAGAGGTCATGCCATACATAATGGAATGAGATCCGGTTGCATTTGTGCCAATCATCCCCCCTATAGAAGCACGATTGCCTGAAGCGGGATCTGGACCAAATACAAGACCGTAATGAGATATTGCTTTATTTAATTGTTCATATACTACACCAGGTTGAACAATCGCATATTTCTCTTTTTCATTAATCTCAAGAATTTGATCGAACTTGTGATATAGATTTAATATAACTCCTTCGCCTAGAGCACTCCCTGTTGTGTTTGTACCAGCTCCACGAGCTGTGAGAGGAATATTATTTTTATTTGCGATTTCGACAATCTTTTGAATTTGAGAGACATTCTCAGGAAATAAGACTCCGTTTGGTTTGATCTGATATATAGAAGCATCTTTGCTGTAGAGTGTGTTAGTAATGGGGTCTGATTTATATGGGATGTTGAGATCTTCTACTTCTTTGAAAAATTTTGACAGCTGCATTTTATTTATTCTTTTTTGATCAGTCATCTGTTTAGATCTCACTTTGGGGTACAATATTGTTTAGAAATTATACCTTATAAGGAATTGATATGAATTTTTCTTCTGGAAAATTGCCGGCAGGTTTTTTTGAAAGTTTGCTTTTAGGTGAACAAAATTTTGATAAAAGTGTGGTGTTGGGTCCAGGTACTGGGATTGATTGTGCTGTGTTAGATGTTGGTGAGAATTATTTGGTAGTGAAATCAGACCCAATCACCTTTGCAACAAACCAAATTGGTTGGTATGCAGTGAATGTGAATGCAAATGATATTGTAACAACTGGGGCTACTCCTAAATGGTTTATGGCTACTATATTATTTCCTGAGAATCAAACAAATGAAGAGCTTGTAAAACTTATCTTTGCACAAATCCAAGATGCTTGTGAGAAAATTAATGTAAATTTGGTGGGAGGTCATACTGAAGTTACTATTGGAATTGATCGCCCTATAATTTCAGGAACTATGTTGGGGATTGTGGAGAAGGATAAATTGATTCGCCAAGATGGTATTAAAGTTGGTGACGTAGTTTTAATGACAAAAGGTGCTCCAATTGAAGGAATTTCTATTTTGGCGCATGAATTTGAGAATGAGTTGAAAGAAAAATTCTCAAAAGATGAAATAAATTTTGCAAAAAATTTTTTACATACACCTGGAATTAGTGTGTATCCTGAAGCTATGGCTATTCGGAATATCCAAGGGATTCATGCAATGCATGATCCTACTGAAGGCGGAATGATGACTGCTATTTGGGAAATTGCTCAAGCTTCTAAAAAAAGAATTTCGATTAATTCTGAAGCTATATTTGTGCCTGAAATTGGGGAAAAGTTGTGTAAACATTTTGGATTAGATCCTTACCGAACAATAGCATCAGGTTCTCTGTTGATCTTTTGTGATGCTAAATCTGTTGGTGATATCAAATACAGCTTATCTTTAAAAGATATCGATTGTTTTGAGATTGGTATAGTTGAAAATGGGGATGCAAAATTGATTGTGGATGGAGAATTATATACTAAAGAGTTTCGTGATGAGATTAATAAGGTTTTTTAGTGATCTGGTAGGATGATATTTTTTCCATTTGAATTAAATATTTTAATTTTTGTATCATAGATATTAGATATATTCTCTTTAGAAAGTGTTTCTTGGGAGTTTCCGTGAGCATATATTTTTTTGTTTTTAAGTAAGATAATTTGATCTGTATATATGCTGGCAAGATTAAGATCATGCATGGCTATGATGATGAGTTTATCTGTAGTATTTTTTATTTGTTCAAGCCATTGAAAAAGCTCGTTTTGATATTTGAGATCTAAATGATTTGTGGGTTCATCGAGGAGTAAGACAGGTGTATCCTGAACAATTGCTCTAGCTAAAAGAACTCGTTGTTGTTCACCACCTGAGAGATATGAAATAGGTGTGTTGATAAATTCAGTTAATTCAAACCTTTCTATGGCGTTAAGAACACTTTTGTGGTCTTTTTCTGATAAATTTCCTGTAAATGATAAATATGGTGTGCGCCCTAATGTAATAACATCTTTTACAGATAACGCTCCTCCTAGAAATGAATTTTGAGGTACCACAGCGATTAGTCTTGCTCTTTCTTTAGGTGATAAAGCATCTATTGAAATCAAATTATTTTTATTTGATTGTCTTGGAAGCAGAGAAATGTTACCTGAATCAATTTCTTTAACACCACTAACAGCTTTGATAAGAGTGCTTTTTCCTGATCCATTAGGTCCAAGGAGCGCATGGATTTGCCCTTGTTCAAAAATATGATTTATATTCTCAAGTACAAGATTGCTTTTGTATGATAAAGAAAGATTCTTGAGGATGAGCTGCATAAATAATTACCAAATGACTTTCTTTTTAGCAGATAAAAGAATAAAAATAAAAAATGGTGCACCGATAATCGAAGTGATAATGCCTGTTGGAATAATTTGAGGTGAAAGGAGTGTTCTTGAAAGTAAATCTGCTAGTAAGAGAACAATTCCACCATTTAAGATTGAATATTTGATGATAATTTTATAATTTGATGAAAATAAAATTCGGATGATATGGGGGACTATAAGGCCAACAAAACCCACAATTCCATAAAATGCTACGGCAGCTGCAGATGCAATGGATGTGGTAACGAGAATAAGTTTTTTGATAAATTCTACATTGACTCCCATTTGTTTTGCTTGTTCTTCTCCAAATTGAAGGACATTTAATGTGTGTCCTAATAGACTAAATATAATGATACTAATTAGGAAATATGGCAAGGTAATTAATAAAGTTTCCCAAGTAGCGTTATGAGTACCGCCAAATAAAAAAGTGATTGCTGGTTTGAGATCAGAATCAAGAAAAAGTAAGATAAAAGATGTGATTGAAGATGTTAGGGTGCTGACTGCAATGCCAGCAAGGATTAGTGGAGTTAATGGGACGTAATTATTAATCTTGGCTAGTTGATATACAAGAAAAATACTGCCTAGCCCTCCAATAAAGGCAAAAATAGGATATACATATTCTCCTATTTGAAAATAATTGGTGATGAGAATTGCAAATACTGTTCCTAAGCCAGCTCCAGATGAAACGCCAAGAAGATAGGAATCTGCAAGAGGATTACGAAAAAGACCTTGATATAAGGTTCCGCTACCAGCTAAAGAGGCTCCGACTAACAATGTCATAAGAATATGAGGAAGTCGAAGGTTGAGTATGATGGTTTCATGAGCGTTTGACCAATCTTGATGCAAATTTAAAAAAGGTATTTTGTTGATTAGTAGTTTTAACAATGAATTCATTGGTACTTTAACTGTACCAATGGAAAGAGTTAGAAAAAGGACGAAGACAAGAATAATAATGTTGATGAGAAAAACCCAGCGATCATGTTTGTTGATTGTGTTTTGGAACATATCTTCGTCCTTTAACGTTGATGATTATTTGAATAATTCTGGGTGAATTACTTCAGCCATATGTTCTAATCCATCTACCATTCGTGGCCCGGGAACACTTGTTTCGTAAGAGTAAATAGGATAAATTGCATTGTTTTGGACTGCTGTGATGCTATTATACCCTTCTCGTTCAGCAACACTCTCAATGGTGATGCCCCATTCGTAGTCTGCTAAGAGAATGATTTCAGGGTCTTGATTAACTAGATATTCTGTATCAATTTGTGGCCAAGGATTGTCGATATCGGTGGTGATATTTTGACCACCACTTAATGTGACCATTAGATCAATGAATGATCCACCTGCAACTGTGTAAGGTTTGGTTGGATCTGTAGCATCTAATTCTATAAAAACTGTAGGTGTTGAATCTGCTTTAGCTACTTTTTCAATTACTTCTTTATAACGTGATTCAAGAGTGCCAATTTTTTGCTCATAACTGTCAATTGTACCGGTGATGAGTGCAATTTGATGAAAATCTTCAAAAAGAGCCTCATAAGAATCAGGATTTTTCATATAGAAAACATTTAAGCCTAGATCGCGCATGGTATTTACTTCTTCTAAAGAGATAATCTCAGAAGCTATTACAAGATCGACTTCTTTTTCAAGAAGTAATTCATAAGGAATACCACCCCAAATTGCACCAATACTTTCTATATCAAGCGCTGCTTCGGGATAATTTGAATTATCTTCACGTAAAACAAGGTCTTCTTCAGCACCTAACCAAAAGATGGTTTCAGTTGTAGAAGGTGATAAAGAAGCGATTTTGGTGAAGGTTTCTTCAGGTGTGAAGTCTAAGAATACACCAGAGTCATCTTCAATGCTGATTTTTTCAGGGGTTTGTGTTTGAGGGTCTGCTTGGGTTGTACATCCAACAAGAAGACTCATAATAATGATGAACATAGTCATCAGAAAAATTCTTTTTTTCATTACTACTCCAAATTATTCTATTAAATAAAAAATCCTTGCACTGGGCAAGGAAGCTTGGGACAAATAAGGGTTATTTTCTTATTTGGGCACCTCCTTCCTCGAGTTGGTGATTCATTTTAAAAATATAAAATTCGACCTGACTTATCTTAAATTTCAAGAATTACAGTTGCGGGACAGTGTTGGATTTTCACCAATCTTCGATTTTATATAATTTTTGTTTTAACGTTCAAATATTGCTTGATTTGATTATAGTTGGGAGAAATTATACTGTCAAATGAATTATGAACTAATCCCCTTGACTAGGTAAATTTTCTTGTTCCCATTGAATAACCAAGGACGGATATTCACTTTCAAAAAAGTTATATATACTTTCAAGTTTATTCATGCGTTCTGGTTCAATGTTTGATTTTGTGGTGACAATTTCAAGGCCCTCTTGGGCGAGATTTTTAAGTAGTGTGATTTCGTGCATGTGAATTCGGATCAATTCAGAATAGGCATTGTTTGTGACTTGAAAATAAGTAATACGTTCTGCGGGGAAAGTCTTCTTTTCAATTAAGCGATATTGAAGAAGGAGACGTGTATTGGTGCTTATGGAACCTTTGCTAGCTGCTAGAGCTTCTCCAATTTGTTGAGTTGATTGGTGTTTAGGATCAGAAATCATTAAAAAACCTAAGATACGACCGGCCATACGAGGAAGACCGATTAATTCAAAAGTGATCCCTGAATCTTCAATAAATTGACTAATATTATCTTGCATACGTTCGTTCCTATCTTTTTGTAATTGTACTCTTTTTTGAATGTTTAATGAATATTAAACGAAATGAATCTTGTTTTAGTTGACAAGGATGGCGATGCGCACTATAAAGGATGGTATGAAAGTTCAAATTTTTATGGCAGATTCATCTCAAGCTGTTAGCTTGATAAAAGAAGATATACGAGAAAAACTTCTCCTGCAAAAAGGTATCTATGATGTAGTACGGTTTGTGCGGAAAGATGCAGCATTATATTTGACTGCTCATTTGGAACGATTTGTTAATTCAGCAAAGTTGGAAGAAATTGCATTGCCATTTTCAATGATTGATGTGAAGCAATTATTAATTCAAAGCTTAAATAAAGTTAATTTTGATGAATTTCGGGTAAAGATCTTTTTTATTTGTGGAAATCAAGAATTAGTAAGAGGTTTGTATTTTGTTTTTGAAGATTTAACTGAAACAATGAAGAAAATCAATACTCAGAGGGAAAACGGAATTTCTTTGGGGAGTTATCGATTGGAACGGTTGATTCCAGAAAGCAAGTCTATTGAATGGTTAAGACTAAGGGTTGAAATCAAAGATGAGTTTTTGAATGATTTTGATGAAGGTTTGTTGGTGAATGAGGATGACGAAATTTTGGAAGGTTTGAGCTCAAATTTCTTCTATATCCAAGATGGAAAAGTTTATACTGCTGACAAGGATGTTTTGAATGGGGTGACACGACAGATTATCTTGGAGAAGATGGATGTGAGCGCAGGGTTTTTGAAAATTGATGCGATTAGTACAATTAATGAAGCTTTTATAACGAGTACGAGCCGAGGAGTGTTGCCTGTGCGCAGCATTGATGGGATTGTGATTGGAAATGAAGGGCATCATGAAGCGATATTGATTGCTAAGCAGTATGAACGGTGGTTGGAAGATTATTTTGAAATTATCGATAATTGATACTAATAAAAGAGATGGGTCACAAAAACTCATCTCTTTTTTTTAATTACTCTTCAGTTTGCCATATTTGGAGGATTTCTCCATAGTAGACACGATGGTAATCTTTTTGGGGATATCTATCAAAAATGGTTTTATCCACGAAATTTTGTGGGTCAAAATCTTGAAAGTAGATTTTTTTACATTCGATAGAGAGATCTGCTTCAGCAAAAGATGGTGCGGCGATGGCATGGCTTGAGATGGGTGTGAGACCTGCTTCTGCGGTTTTATTACCGTCTCGACCTGATTTTGCTCCTAAAATTGCGAGTGCTTTTTTGTGTTGTGAAGGGAAATGTGTGACGGTGAAGGTGTCGTATTTTTCCATAAATTGATAGGTATAGCGAGTTGGGCGAACAACTACAGATACATATGGTTTTTTCCACATATAGCCGAAGCTGCCCCAACCGATGGTCATGGTGTTGAATTTGCCTGTAGCGAAGTCCCCTGCTGTGAGGAGAAACCAATCTTCATCCCAAATATTGATGGAATCAAGGGGCAATGAGAGTGGTTTTACTTGTTTCATTATTACCTCTTTTGTTTTGTTGTATTTAATCTACTCCTTATTTTATCATTGTTATGAAAGAGATAATCATTTGACTATGTAGACTTGTTATGAGATAATTCGGATGTTAAAAGATACATGCTAAGACGGAAACGAGTAAGATGATGTGGTTTTGTCAGCGAATTTGGGACAGTGAGAGCCAAAACAAGACAGTCATTTGAAAATCCTTCCCGAGCAGCTTGCTGAAAATCTGTTTGGATGATTAAGTGGAGACGGAAACCTTGACCGTTATAACAAGGAGAACATGATTGTGTTCAACTGAGTGCTTGTTTGCTGGGATTTTGGCAGACAGGAAGCTAGGTGGTACCGCGGGTGAAACTCGTCCTTGCAATTGATTGCAGGGATTTTTTGTTTAAAGTGCTATTTTATACAGTTTTTACTGGAGGATTTATGTCATTCAAAGAAGTTTCAAATAAAGTTGATTTTGTAAAACAGGAACATGAAATTTTAGATTTTTGGAAGGAAAATGATTCTTTCAAAAAGAGCCGAGAATTGCGCAAGGGAAAGCCAAAATGGTCTTTTTTGGATGGCCCAATTACTGCTAATAACCCAATGGGTGTGCACCATGGTTGGGGGCGAACTTATAAGGATACGATGTTGCGCTTCCAAACGATGAAGGGACAAGAGCTACGCTATCAAAACGGGTTTGATTGCCAAGGTTTGTGGGTGGAAGTTGAAGTTGAAAAACAATTGGGCTTCAAGTCTAAAAAAGATATTGAAGATTATGGTTTGGATAAGTTTGTTTTGAAGTGTAAGGAACGAGTTTTGAAGTTCTCTGCAGTGCAAACTGGACAATCTCAACGTTTGGGCTATTGGATGGAATGGAATGATCCGGATGACTTGCGTTGGTTGGCTGAACAATTGGAGAAGAATCCTCTGGCTGAAATTACGTATGAAGGTCCAGCAGGGACTTTTACTGGGACAGCTGAACAAGTGGTGGGACATCTGGGGTTGAAAGACTTGGGTGGTTCTTATTATACGTTCTCCAATGAAAACAACTATATGATCTGGACTTTTTTGAAGAAGTGTTGGGAAAAAGGCTGGCTCTATCGGGGTGTGGATGTGATGCCTTGGTGTCCCCGATGTGCAACTGGGATTAGTCAGCATGAAATTGTTACAGATGGGTATGCTGATTTGACGCATACATCTGTGACAGTGAAATTCAAATTACGTGGACGAGATAATGAAGCTTTGTTGGTTTGGACGACCACTCCTTGGACTTTGACAAGCAATGTTGCAGCAGCAGTAGGCCCAGAATTGACCTATATGAAGGTGAAACAGGGCGACATGTTCTATTATCTTTCAAAAGGCACTCCTCAAATGCTTAAGGGCGACTATGAGGTGGTGGAAGAATTGAAGGGTAAGGATATGGTTGGATGGACCTATGATGGACCATTTGATGAATTGCCTGCACAGAACATGAAGGGTGGCTTGACCCATTTGAGCAAAGTGATTGCTGATATTGAGCAAACTGCAAAAGAAGCTCATCAAGTGATTGCATGGGAAGATGTTGGTGAAGAAGAAGGTACAGGGATTGTGCATATTGCGCCAGGTTGTGGTGCGGAAGACCATGGCTTGGGTGTGGAATTGAATTTACCAATTATTGCTCCATTAAATGACGAAGGTTATTATGTGGATGGTTTTGGTTGGCTGTCTGGTCAATATGTGGGGGATGTGGCAAAGCCTATTTTTGAAGACCTTGAGAAGAAAGATGTGCTATATCGCTTGAAGGATTATACCCATCGTTACCCAACTTGTTGGCGCTGTAAGGAAGAATTGGTTTTCCGCTTGGTGGATGAATGGTTCATCAGCATGGGCAAGTCATTTGATAAACCCCGTGAAGAAGTGACCGCAGACGAAAAAGAAGAGAACTTACGCTATCAAATCATGGATGTGGTTGATCAAATTCGATGGATTCCTGAATTTGGATATTCTCGCGAGATGGATTGGCTGCGTAATATGCATGATTGGATGATCTCTAAGAAACGCTATTGGGGCTTGGCATTGCCAATTTGGGTGTGTGATGAATGTGAACACTTTGAAGTGATCCAAGATGATGAAGAATTGAAAGAACGTGCTGTGGAAGGTTGGGATGAATTTGAAGGCCATACCCCACACCGTCCTTATATTGATAAGGTGAAGATTGCTTGTCCACATTGTGGGGCAAAGATGAATCGAACACCTGATGTGGGGAACCCTTGGTTGGATGCGGGGATTACCTCTTTCAGTACGATGCAATATCGTGAAGATCCGGAATTTTGGAAAGAATGGTTCCCTGCAAATTGGATTTCTGAATCTTTCCCAGGGCAATTCCGAAATTGGTTCTATAGCTTGTTGGCGATGGGTACTGTTGTCGCTGGACAACCGCCCTTCTTGCAAAACTTTGGGTATGCTAGTTTGCATGCTGAAGATGGACGAGAAATGCATAAAAGTTGGGGAAATGCAATTGAGTTCAATGAAGCTGCAGACAAGATGGGCGTGGATGTGATGCGTTGGATGTATTGTGCACATAAACCTGAAAATAACCTGTTATTTGGGTATGATCGCGCAGAACAAGTACGCCGCCGATTTTTGATTCCGTTGTGGAATGTTTATAGCTTCTTTGTGACTTATGCTAAGTTGGATGGATGGGAACCTTGTGCAGTGAATTTTGACCCTGCCTTCCCTGAAGGCGAAAGTCCGAAGAGTGACAATCCGTTGGATTTGTGGATTGTGGCCCGTTTGAACCAAGTGGTGAAGAAAGTCTATGAGGGGTTGGATAATTCTGACTTCTACGCAGCTACAATGGCAGTGGAAGGCTTCATTGATGACTTGACCAACTGGTATGTGCGCCGCTCTCGACGCCGCTTCTGGAAGGGCGACCAAGACAGTGACAAGAACTTTGCTTATGATACCTTGTATCATGTGTTGGTGAAATTGGCCAAGACGGTTGCTCCGATTGTGCCGTTTGTGAGTGAAGTTATGTATCAAAACTTGGTACGGGGTGCTTATGATGAAGCTTATGAAAGTGTGCATCATACAGACTTCCCGAACTATGATGTTGCCGCAGTGGATGAACAAATGATTCAAGATATGGCGTTGGCACGTCAAATTGCCAGTTTGGGCTTGGCTGCTCGTTCAAATGATAATTTGAAGGTGCGCCAACCTTTAGCAAAAGTGGTTGCTTACACAGGTCAGAAATCTGCGACATTACCTGATTCAATGGTGGAAATTGTGGCGGATGAATTGAACGTGAAGGAATTGGAATTTGTGGATCAAGTGGATGACTTGGTGACCTATTCTGTTTTGCCAAATAGCCGTGTGTTGGGACCCAAATTTGGGAAAGAATTTGGGAAATTGCGGGGTGTGTTGAATGCGATGGATGCGGCTGTGATTGCTGGCAAAGTGAATGCTGGTGAAAATGTGGAAGTGGTAGTTGATGATACAACTTATACTTTGGCACCTGATGACCTGTTGATTCGTACAGAACCGGCAGAAGGCTTTGCGGTGGTGGCTGATAAGCTGTTGACTGTGGCTTTGGACACTGTGTTGACGGATGAGTTGTTGGCTGAAGGTTTGGTGAGAGAAGTGACTCGCCGAATTCAATCCATGCGTAAGAATGCTGATTTCAATATTGAAGATCGAATTGAAACCACATTTGATACGGATGAAGGTTTGACTCAAACATTGTTGGCATGGTCTGAGTATATTCAGAATGAAACTTTGAGTGTGAAAGTTAGCACTGGCAAGATGACTGATGGGTATACAGAAGATCATACAGTGGATGATGCGAAGATGACAATCTCCATCAAGGTTGTGAAATAGTTCAACTGTAATAAGAATTGATGATGAAAGCCATCGTAGAAATACGGTGGCTTTTTGCTTAAGCGATATAATATTGCATAATTGTGTTGATATTGAGGAAAGTGATCGTTTGATGAAAATTCGACAATTATCTGAAAAAGATTGGAAAGAGTATTGGCGATTACGTTTGATTGCGCTTAAAAACCATCCAGAAGCATTTGGTGCATCTTATGATGATTATGTTTTGCAGACAGATGATTATTTATATGATCGGTTTGTAAACTCGTATTTATCCCCTATTGAAGAAAACGTGATCTTTGGCGCATTTGATGGCACGCAATTAGTGGGAGTGATGGGGATTGCCAGAGAAAAGAACCGTAAACAACGCCACAAGGCAACTGTATGGGGTGTGTTTGTAGATGATGCTTATCGTGGGCAAGGTGTGGCGCAAAATTTGATGTCTGAGGTGATTCAATTAGGGAAAAAATGGGATGGTGTGTTGCAATTGATGTTGAGTGCTGAGAAGAATAATACGGCTGCGATTAATCTTTATTTGTCATTTGGGTTTGTGGAATATGGCGTAGAACCAAGATTTTCTATGATTGATGGTATTTTTTATGATGAATTGTATATGATCAAGTATTTAGATAGAACATCAGAAAACTTGGATTGATTTGTTTTTTTGATAATATTTTTAGGTAAGTGTTATTGATATTATGGCTACGCGTAATTAAGCTATGAAAATTCAATTTTTAGAGGAGTGTCGATGTCTAAGTGGTTAAAAAACGTTCTTATTATTAGTAGTGTTGTTATTGTAATAGTTGTTTTGTTCTTGGTGACTGGGAATAGATATTCTCCTGACATTGTCGATGAGAATGGTGATGCAATCGTTGGAAGCATTGTGAAAGAAGAAATGCTTCCAGTGGGCGGTACAGACCAATGGGTGCTTATTCGTGGGTTTGATATTACAAATCCTGTGATTGTCGTGTTACATGGTGGCCCAGGGATGACAATGAATGGAAATTGGTTGATGCAACAGTCTGCACTTGAAGAAGACTTTACGATGGTGTATTGGGATCAGCGTGGATGCGGAAAATCGTATGATGCGGCATTGACAGAAGACACGATGACCGTTGCACAAATGCTATCCGATCTACATGAGATTATTGCATATGTCAAAAACGAGACTGGGCAGGAGCAGGTAATCTTATTTGGGCATTCTTGGGGCACAATCTTGGGAACTTATTATGCAGCACTTTATCCTGATGATTTGTTAGCATATGTAAGTACGGGACAAGTGAGCAACGATGAATATGCTGAGGGGATTAGCTATGAATGGGCATTGGGAATTGCGCGTGCAAGTGAGGATGAAGAAGCAGTTGAAGCACTTGAAAGCATTGGAATGCCGCCTTACACGTTCGATCAATTAGAAATCAAAAGCAAATATATCACTGCATATGATGGCTATGGAGATGGTGGACAAAGCGCAGTGGCAAGTTACTTAGAGATGCTATCTTCAAAAGAGTATTCTTATAAAGACTTGTGGGGAATTTATAAGGGCGCTTATTTCTCTTTAGACGTGTTACAAGACGAGGTGGCAACGGTAAATTTCTTTGAGGAAGTACCTGAACTTAATGTGCCGGTGTATTTCCTGTTAGGACGCAATGATTATGCAGTTCCTGCTTCGGCAGCCGCTGAGTATTTTGAGGGTCTTCAAGCACCTGTGAAAGAATTGATTTGGTTTGAAAATTCTGGTCATTCTCCTGAGTTTCAAGAACCCACCCTATTTGCTGAGACTTTACTCAAAATAGCTAAAGATTTGCAATAAAAAAATGGTTAACTGGATTGGGTGAATTACAAAGAGAAGTATTGTTTATAATGGCTATGCGCAATTCTCCTCTTTCAGGAGTAATCTTTTCTTTAATAAGTTTTTAGGAAAGCTTGCGGTAAAAAGTCAGAAAAGTAGTGTGTCAATTCGTGTCCTAAGCTGTTTTTGAATGCGCAGATCGTGCCCTAGGGTGTGTTTTCTAGTGCCAGATGGTGCCAGATTGTGTAAAATTTCAAACCTTTTAGAATGAGGTTTAGATTTTATTCAATCAACTTGTATTTAGAGATTGTTTATTTCTTTGACCAAATTGCCCGTTTGGTGAAAGAATTTACGCTCTAAAAATAGGTAACCGAAGAGAGCGCATTGGTGATGGACACTTACTGCGTTATGGGGAATAACCTCCCCTATTCTTATTCTCAGGGCAAACACTTTATTCAATTGGTAATGTTCAGTATATAGAATAAATAGATTATTTGTTCTATATACAGGGATTATACAATAGAATTAAATAATTTGCAAATTTAAATAAAAAGACCGCTCAAAAGTAGAAGAGTGGTCTTTTTTTGTTTAAATTTTAATTTATTCTAGTAAAAGATCAATTGCTTTTTCTAATTGAGCATCAAATCCATTAGCAATATCTTCTTCTGTAAGCTCAACATTGTAATCAGGGTCGATACCAATACCTTGAATTAGGCTACCTAAGGGGGTGTACCAATGCGCAGTGGTGATCTTGATTACGCCACGTCCGTCTTTGAGGGTATAAGGAGTTTGGACAAGACCTTTGCCGAAGGTGGTGGTGCCGACGATGGGTGCGCGTTGGTAGTCTTTGATGGCACCGGTGAATATTTCAGAAGCAGATGCACTAGATTCATTGACAAGGATTACCAAGGGGATGTCATGTGCAATTCCTTCTTTTGTATTATAGGAGATGGATTTATGTCCAGTACTGTCAATTTGATAGAAGATTTCGTCTTCAGATAGAAATTCAGATGCAATAGCAACGGCTGAGTGAACATAACCACCGCCATTATAACGAAGATCTAGAATGATAGCATCCATGTTTTGATTGATCACATCTTCTAATTCTGTACGGAGAAGGTCATGGGTATCATCACCAAAAGAAGTGATTTGAATGTGCGAAATGGTGAGTCCGTCTCTTTCAATAATTTCACTGTACACACTAGGTGATTTAATTGATCCGCGGGTTAATATTACATTAAAAAGTTCTATATCTGCACGTTTTATAGTAAGGGTTAATTCTGTTCCTGCAGGGCCAAGCACTTTTTGGCGTGCTGCTTCAGGGTCTACTCCAGTCATATCTTCACCATCGATAGCAATAATCAGATCTAAAGCTTGAAGGCCGGCTTTTTCTGCGGGTGAATTACGCATGGGGGATTGAATCATCAAATAATCACCTGATGTATCTACCCAAGCACCAATGCCTTCGTAATTCTCGCCGTTCATTTGATTGAAAAGAACTTGAAATTCCTCTTCTGTCATAAATTCTGTGTATTTATCATCTAAGGAAGCAACGGCACTGGAAATAGCTATTTCCATTAAGTCATTGTAGGAATAGGATGAGACAATATCTGTGTTGATGACTTGCTGCCAAGTTTTCCAAAATTCAGTAAATACGGACTGTAAGTCTTTTGGAGTTCGGGCTATTTTACCGATTGAGTCTGCATCAGTAATTTGTTGATCTGTAAGGTTTGGTAACTTTTGTCCATTATCGAGGACCAATAATATTAAGGCGTCTGATGCTGCGTTTGCCATTTTTTGAACATCTACTGGTTGGTCTACAAATTCATCTTGAATTAGCTCAATGGATTGCCAAAATGGTTCAAAAAGGTAACCGTAATCGACAGAATCAATTTCTGTGATGGGTTTATCTTGAATGGCTATTGCTGTGGATTCTGGAACAGGAAGTGAAAAAACATCATAAGCTAGTTGTTTTATGTTTTTATAATTGACTACAACAATTGCAAAAACAACTATTAATCCACAGATAAAAAGAATTGCTAATGAAGTTAGAATAATTGCTAGTTTTTTGTTTTTATTTTCCATTTATTAACTCCATGGATGACATATACACCTCTTAGATTTTTAGAGGATATGCCGATAAAATTTTGTATTCAGTTGGTTAATTTAGTAGCGATGTGATGTGAGTGACTGCTTGATTGATGGAGTTAAAACAGGCATCTGCAGTGCAATCATGATGATCTTCAGTGACTAAATGAATGGTATAAAGCCCCATTTGTTTGGCTGGGGCAAGGTTTCTAATTTGATCCTCTACAAAGATTGTCTTTTCAGGATCGTTATTTATTACTTTAAAGGCTTCTTGATAGGCTTCTGTTTCTGGTTTGGCAAAAAATTTGATAGATCTGACATCTACAATACCAGTAATTTGATCTTGAATGCCGAGACGATTTGTTACTCTTATGGCGTGTTCGCGATCTGCATTGGTAAAAATCCATTTTTCCATGGGAAGTTGTTCTAATTGTGATCTGAGAATAGGATTGGGTTCAATATATTTTTGAATATTGACGTTATGGATAAAGTTTAGATATTCTTCTGTGTCCATATGGGGAAAATCATGTTGGAGACCACGGAGAGTTGTGCCATAAGTTTTGAAATAATAGTCTCTTGTTTGAGGAATTTCTTCTAAATTCATGTCAAGTTTCTCATGCATGAAGGTGTAAATTTTGTTTGCAATTTCGTTCCACAAACCAATTCGGTTGGGGTACAATGTACCATCTAAATCAAATAATACTTTTTCATAATTCATTCGATAAGTATACATCAAGAAAGAAGGAACTGGAACAATTCAATGTTAAATCAAAATGAACTTTTCAAACAAAATGGAATCTCTCCCAAACAAGTTGATGAAACAATAAAATTGCTGGAGTCCGATCATACGGTCCCGTTCATCGCCCGTTATCGAAAAGAAGCTACGGGGGGGTTGGATGAAGTGCAAATTCGTTTGATCCAAGAAGTGGTGGAAAAAGAAAATGCGTTGAATGCACGCAAGAAAACTGTTTTGGTGGCGATCGAAGAACAAGGAAAATTAACAGATGCTTTGAAACAAAAGATTGAAGCAGCGACTACATTGGCTGAGGTAAACGATCTTTATTTACCATATAAACAAAAACGCAAAACAAGAGCTATGGTGGCCAAGGCAAAAGGTTTGGAGAAATTAGCGAATTTTATTTTGATTCAAGATCGAACAAATGATGATTTGGATACATATGTAACACCGTTTTTGAACGATGAAGTACCTAGCACTGAAGAAGCCATGCAAGGTGCTATGGATATTGTGGCTGAAATGATCAATGAAACCACTGAAATCCGTAAACAGGTGCGGGAAAAAGCAATTCAATTTGCTTCTATAGATGTATCTAAAAAAGATGATGCTGATGATCCAAAGTCAGTTTATGAAACTTATTACGATTTTAGCAAGAAAGTACGCTATATCCAACCATATCAAGCATTGGCAATCAATCGTGGTGAAAAAGAAAAAATCTTATCTGTGTCTATGAGTATGGAAGAACGTGATTATATGGGTGTGATTGATTATTTTTATCGCCCTCATCCTCGATCTGTGTTTGCAAAAGCGATGCGTGATGCAATTGATGATTGTTTGAGTCGCTTGCTTTTGCCGGCGATTGAACGCGATGTGCGCCGGCATTTGACAGAGCTTTCTGAAGAACATGCAATTGATGTGTTTGCTGACAACTTGGAAAGTTTATTGTTGCAACCCCCGATTAGTAATTTATCTGTACTGGGAATTGACCCAGCTTATCGAACTGGTTGTAAGACTGTGGTGGTGGATCCTTCTGGGAAGTTATTGGAATATACTGCGATTTATCCGCATCAACCTCAAAATAAATGGAATGAAGCAAAAGCAACTTTGCATGATTTGATTGAGAAATATGGGTGTGAATTGATTGTGATTGGGAACGGGACTGCTTCGAGAGAGACGGAAAAGTTAGCGATTGAGGTGATCCAAGAAGCGAGTACGAAAGACAAGCCAATCTATTATTTGATTACCAATGAAGCTGGCGCTTCAGTTTATTCTGCTTCTGACTTGGCGCGAGAAGAGTTCCCTGATTTGGATGTGAGCATTCGGGGTGCAATTTCTATTGCTAGACGGGTACAAGACCCGTTGGCAGAATTGGTGAAGATTGATCCGAAAGCAATTGGGGTGGGCATGTATCAGCATGATGTGGACCAGAAGATGCTTTCCAATCAGTTGGATCATGTGATTGAATCTGTGGTGAACCGAGTGGGTGTGGAATTAAATACAGCCTCTCCTACTTTGTTAAAATATATTTCAGGGATTAGCAATGCATTGGCGAAACGTATTGTGGCCTATCGAGAAGAGAATGGTGTGTTCCATAGCCGAGAAGAATTGACTGAGGTGAGTGGCTTGGGTGCGAAAGCATTTGAACAGGCAGCAGGATTTTTACGAATTCGTGATTCTGTGAATCCATTGGATAATACTGGAATTCATCCGGAAAGTTATGATGCTACGTTACAATTAATGAATATGGCTGGGATTAAAACCAATGATAGCTTGAATGATGTGAAAGAAAAAATCAAGGCATTGCTAAAACATATGAAGAAGCCTGAGTTAGCGAGTGAGTTAGGGATTGGTGAGTATACGTTGAATGATATTTTGGCTAACTTACGAAATCCGGGACGTGATCCGCGTGAAGAGATTGAAAAACCAATTTTACGGCAAGATGTATTGAAGATGGAAGATTTGCGTGAAGGTATGGTGCTATCGGGTACGGTGCGAAATGTGGTGGATTTTGGCTCTTTTGTTGATATTGGGGTGAAACAAGATGGGTTGCTGCATAAGTCTGAATATGATAAGGATGATAAGTTCCGTGTGGGAGATGTAATCAAGGTGAAGATTAAGATGATCGATATTAATCGCGGACGGATAGGTTTGGCGAAATAATTGAATAAAAATTAAACAATTTGACCCTATGAACAACAGGGTCAAATTGTTTAATGTAATTAATGTAAGAATGATATACAATTAAGGTAGAAGAAGGTTTTGAGAAAGGTCGTGAGAAAATGAAAGATTTAAAAGCTAAAAAGGTTATCCGGTGGGCAGCCCGATTGATGGGAATTGGAATAGCTGCTCTACTAGCATTCTTTTTGATTGCTGAAACAATTACTGCTTTAGTTGAAGGTAGTTTTGGGGCTAGTAAACTGCCTACAAGAGATATCATTGCATTAATTTGTATTCCAGGAGTATTATTCTCTGGAATATTGATCTCATGGTTTCGAGAGATCTTAGGCGGTATCATTGTTTTGGCGAGTTTTTTGTTGTTCAATTTAAATTCATTGTTATTTGAAACGTTTGATACATTTTCTGTAGATTTTTGGTTTGTATTTTTGATTGGTGTTTTGACGATTGTAAGTGGAATCTTACATAGACCAAAAAAAGATACTGAAGAGTAAAAAAAATCCATTATAGGATCACTCCTGATGATAAGTCAGGAGTTTTTGTTTTAATCAATCCTATAAATTTCTATGCTTGTTTTCATTCATTAACTTTTATTATTCTTTATGTGATAATATTTGGTAAAATAATTTTTAATACAAATCCTTATAATAAACAAATAATATGCTTTTTTCGTTTGACGTTTTAATTTCCCAATGCTACAATAGCGTTGACCGATTGTGAAGATTTTCACAGAATAATTATGAATAGGAGTGTACGCAATTTATGATGTCTAAAGATGTAGTTCAACACATCGACCCTGTTGACGATCCCATTCTGTGCGCAAAAATTGATGAGATTATTGCCAAGCATAAAGAAATCAAAGGCGCACCCATGGTGGTTCTCAATGAATTGCAAAATGAGATAGGGTACATCACCGAAAACATGCAGGAATATGTGGCTGAAAAGCTGGAAGTACCTGTAAGCTTGATTCATGGTGTTGTTACTTTCTATAGCTTTTTTGCAACACGTCCGCGTGGGAAATATACGATCAAATTCTGTCTGGGTACTGCCTGCTACGTGCGAGGTGTGGACCAATTGATCGATAAAGCCCGCCAAATTTTAGGAATTGATCTTGGTGAAACAACTGAAGACGGTATGATCACTTTGGAAACCTGCCGATGCGTGGGCGCTTGCTCACAGGCACCGGTGATTATGGTGGAAGAAGATGTTTATGGCCAAGTTCAAGCTAAAAAGTTGGAAAAAATTATTAAACAGTATCAAAACACATAAGAGAAGTAGAGAAAAAGGAGTTGTTTCATGCAAGCTATCTGTTCTGTAGATGAACTAAAAAGTATGCAAGAGGCTGCCATTCGCAACTTTGAGATTAAACATTTGGAAACAAGTGATAAATCTTATGTGTTTGTGGCAATGGCACCTGAGTGTGTTGCTTTCGGCGCTGATAAGGTTTTTGCAGCGTTTGAAAAAGAAATCAAAGCACAAGGTTTGACCAATAAGGTTGAACTTGTGGAAACAATGTTTGTGCAGGATCCAGCAAAATATGGGGTGAATGCGATTGTTTATCCTAGCAAAACATTTTATGCTCATTTGGATGAGAGCATGATCCCTGCCCTAGTCAAAGCTCAATTTATTGAAAGTGGAATCTACGAAGCAGCTCATGAAGAGCTTAAGATTGTGGAAGATACTGAATTGAAAGCCCCGAAAGAAAAAGAAATTCGGGTAGTACTGGGTAAATCTGGATTGATTGATCCTAATAATATCGAAGATTATTTCAAATTTGATGGCTATAAGGCTTTGAGCAAAGTTTTGCTCGATATGAGCGAAGAAGATGTGATCGAAGTTGTTTTGGCATCTGGGTTGAAAGGCCGTGGTGGCGCTGGCTTCCCAACTGGTTTGAAATGGCGTTTTGCACGTGGATCTAAAAGCGATATTAAGTATGTGATTTGTAATGCAGATGAAGGTGACCCGGGCGCGTTCATGAACCGACGTGTGTTGGAAAGCGATCCGCATGCTGTATTAGAGGGTATGATGATTGCCGCTTATGCAATTGGCTCTTCCCAAGGTTATGTGTATTGCCGTGCTGAATATCCTATTGCAGTGAAACGTTTTGAAAATGCAATTTGTCAAGCTCGTTCGCTAGGTTTGCTGGGCAAGAACATTTTGGGAACTGGTTTTGATTTTGACCTTGAAGTGAGAATGGGTGCTGGGGCTTTTGTGTGTGGTGAAGAAACAGCATTGATGGCCTCAATTGAAGGAAAACGTGGGGAACCACGACCAAGACCCCCCTTCCCTGCACAAAAGGGGTTATGGCAACAACCTTCCAATATTAATAACGTTGAAACCTATGCGAATGTGCCTCAAATTATTATTAAAGGTGCAGAATGGTATGCTAGCATGGGGAATGAAAATGCTACTGGGACCAAAACTTTTGCTTTGGCCGGCGATTTGGTAAATACCGGTTTGATCGAAGTTCCATTTGGGATTACTTTGCGCGAGATTATTTATGATATTGGGCAAGGGATTAAAGATGGAAACGAATTTAAAGCAGTGCAAACTGGCGGCCCAATGGGTGGTTGTTTGGTGGAAGAACATTTGGATCTTCCGATGGATTATAAGAATTTAGCCGAAGTTGGATCTATTATGGGATCTGGCGGTTTGGTTGTGATGGACAACAAGACTTGCATGGTGGACATGGCTCGTTTCTTCATGGAATTTACTCAAGAAGAAAGTTGTGGGAAATGTGTGCCCTGTCGAGTTGGTACACGCCGCATTTTGGAAATCCATGAACGTATTTGTGAAGGCAAAGGCACAATGGAAGACTTGGATACTTTGGAACTTTTGTGTGAACAAGTGAAACAAGACAGCTTGTGTGGTTTGGGACAAGGTGCTCCGAACCCCGTGGTGAGCATGCTTGCACATTTCCGCGATGAATATGAAGCTCATATTCTGGAAAAAAAATGTCCTGCTAAGGTTTGCCGCGCATTAATCTCTTTCCGCATTGATGAAGATAATTGTACAGGTTGTACTTTGTGCGCACGAAACTGCCCAACTGGTGCAATCTCTGGTGATCGCCGTGAAGTACATGTGATTGACCCAGAAATCTGCATTAAATGTGGCATCTGTGAACAAGTTTGTAATTTCGATGCAGTGATCGTTAGTTAGGATGGTGGATGATGATTAATTTAACTATTAACGGGAAGAATGTCCAAGCTGAAGACGGCATGACGATTATGCAAGCTGCAGAAGCGAATGGTTTCGATATTCCAAAGCTTTGTGCATTGGAACATTTGGAACCTTATGGGGGATGTCGTTTATGTTTGGTGGATGTGGAAGGTGCACGCAATTTATTACCGAGTTGTACTGCCCCTGCTACTGAAGGTATGGTGATTGAAACGCATACTGATCAAATTGAAAAAGCACGTAAGTTTGTTTTGGACTTGATCTTTAGTGAACGAAATCATTTTTGTATGTTCTGTCAGAAGACAGATGGCGATTGTGAATTGCAAAACAGTGCATATGAGCTTGGGATGACCCACTGGGAAATCCAGCCAAAATGGGATAATTATCAAGTGGATGCCTCTAATAAATGGATGGTGTTTGATAATAACCGATGTATCTTATGCCGTAGATGTGTGCGTGCTTGTGATGAATTGATTGGGAATAAAACTTTAGGCTCTGAAGAACGCGGATATGAAACTCAAATCGTGTTCGATTGGGGTGTGCCTTGGGGTGAAAGTTCTTGTATCAATTGTGGTACTTGTTTGCAAGTGTGCCCGACTGGAGCAATTATGGATCGCCATAGTGCTTATTTGGGCAAAGAAACTGAATGTGAAAGCATTAAAACTACTTGTGTGCAATGTGGTGTTGGTTGTGGTATTGAAGTTTTGGTGAAAGGCAACCAAGTGGTGAAAATCAAAGGTGATTGGGATGCTGATAATCATGGTGTTTTGTGTGAAAAAGGTCGTTTTGAAGCACTAAATTTGGATCGCAATCGCGTAAAAAGCCCAATGATCCGCAAAGGCGGCAATTTAGTTCCTGCTAGTTGGGAAGAGGCAATCAGCGTGGTTGCTGAAAAATTGCAAGGTGCTAAGGGTGATTTGAGTGCTATTTCTTCAAATAAACTAACTGCTGAAGCATTACTTGCTTTCAAGAGTGTGTTTGAAGGTTTAGGTGCAAAATCTATTACTTCTAAAGATCATGATTATGCAATCTTTGATGAAGCATTCAAAGAATATCTTGGTAGCTATCCAAAACCGTTGACTGATAAGGCTGAGAACTTGGGCAATGGGAACACTTATGTAGCTGAAAAACTCGGTATCGGGACCTGCTCTGACCGAGAAGATGGCAAAGTAGCTTATTTGGCTTTAGGCGATGAAACTATTTGCAGTGAATTGGCTAAAAAATATGCAGCTCTTGACTTTGTGGTCGTGCAGGCAGCATTTGAAAGTGCTGCTATGGATTGCGCAGATGTAGTGCTCCCTGTGGCTACATGGATGGAAGAAGCTGGTAGTTATGTTTCTTTGACTGGCAAGATGAGCGAAACGAAAAAATGCGTAGACGCTCCAGCCAATATTTATTCAAATTATGATGTTTTGGCAAAGTTAGCTGGTGCATTGAAGGTTGAATTAACCGCTGATGTGCAAGCTGCTTTGAACTAGCAGGCAAGGAGAAAGAAATGACTGATCAAAAACCAAAAGTTTGTTCTGATTGGCTTGCCGCTTGTGCAGGTTGTCATATGTCTTTGTTGGATATTGATGAACGAATTATCCCTCTAACCCAGTTAGTGGAATTACGTTCTACACCAATCACAGACTTAAAAGTGCCAGATGAAGAAGGTGTGACTGTGGGGATCCTTTCAGGAGCAATCAACTTAGATCATCATGAACATGTGGCAAAGACTATGCGCGAACGATGTGATATTTTGGTGGCATTGGGTGATTGTGCTGTGTTTGGCGGTGTGATTGCACAACGAAATATGTGTGGAGTGAAGGCTGCTTTGGAACGCGCTTATGTGGAAGCAGAAAGTGTTGATGAAAGTGGGCAAATTCCTGAACATGAAGATATTGCAACCCCTACTGATGTGCGCGCTGTGAGTGAAGTTGTCAAAGTAGATGTGTTCGTTCCCGGTTGTCCACCGGAAGCTGATGTGATTTTCCACGCTTTGAGTGAATTGGCCCAAGGGCGAATTCCTGAACTCAAAGATGATAATTTGCAATGGCACTAAGGCGAGGTGTGAAATGAGAAAAATTACTGTTGAACCCGTAACCCGTATTGAAGGCCATGCCAAGATCACAATCAACTTGGATGACAATGGCAATGTGGAACATGCATATATGCATGTGAATGAATTCCGTGGGTTTGAAAAATTCTGTGAAGGGCGCATGTATTTTGAAATGCCGCAAATCACTCCACGAATTTGTGGGATCTGCCCGGTGAGCCATCACTTGGCTTCTGCTAAGGCAAATGATGCGTTGGTTGGGGCAACCCCTCCACGTCCCGCTTTGTTATTGCGTGAATTGATGCATATGGGACAAATTATTCAAAGTCATGGGATGCACTTTTTCGAATTAGCCGGTCCTGATCTTTTGTTAGGTTTTGATTCAGACCCTGCCACTCGTAATGTGGTGGGCTTGATTCAAGCAAACCCAGAATTGGCGACAAAGGCTGTAATGTTGCGTAAATTTGGGCAAGAAATTATTCGTATGGTGGGTGGACGTAAGATTCATCCAAATTTCTGTGTGCCAGGTGGGGTTAACAAAGCTTTTACTGTTGCTGAAAAAGACGCGATTATGGCTACCTATGATGAAAACATGGCGACTATCATGGTCGGCTTGGATATCATCAAGGATTGGGCTGAGAAGAACCAAGATGTGATTGATGAATTTGCTGTTTTCAAAACTGGTTATGGCGGTTTGGTAACAGACAAAGGCAGTTTGGAACTTTATGATGGCCAAATGCGAATTGTGAATTCTGATGGTGATTTGTGGACTCAATTTGATCCTAAAGATTATTTGGATTATATTGCTGAACATGTTGAGCCATGGACGTATTTGAAATTCCCGTATTATATTCCTGAAGGGTATCCGGGTGGCTCTTATCGTGTGGGTCCGTTGGGTCGATTGAATATGATTGATCAAATAGACACACCAATTGCTCAAGAAGAATTCTTGGCTTATCGTGCAATGAATGACGGTAAACCGATTGAAAATACTTTGCATTATCATTATGCACGATTAATCGAAACTGTTTTCTGTATGGAAAAGGTGCGAGAATTGTGTGAAGATGAAGATATTACTTCAACTGAATTAATTAACACCAGTCGTGATTATCAAGGTGAAGGCGTGGGGATGCTCGAAGCACCTCGTGGCACTTTGATCCATCACTATAAAGCTGATGAAGATGGTAAGTTGGAGAAAGTTAATTTAATCGTATCTACTGGTCATAATAACTATGCAATGACGCATGCTGTTGATTCTGTGGCAAAGACTTATATCAAAAATGGTGATGTGCGTGAAGGTTTGTTGAACCGCGTTGAAGCTG
Organism: Anaerolineales bacterium; assembly: GCA_963662985.1. GTDB lineage: Bacteria > Chloroflexota > Anaerolineae > Anaerolineales > UBA11579. Next base: position 133,293 of record OY760067.1, read on the forward strand.
CGATCCGAGCACATGACCCTTGTCTATCTTGTTCTACTCATGCTGTTGGACAAATGCCAATGGAAGTTGAAATCAATGACGCAGAAGGTCAATTAATTGAGAAATTACGCCGTGACTCTTAAGATTTTCTTGTGAGTAATGATTGCGTTTTTTCGTGAATATTTTTACAATAAAAGGACAGAAATACCTGTCCTTTTATTGAATCAATGGAGCAACAACTAAGATGACAAAAAAAATTGTGATTGGGATTGGGAATCCTTTGCGGGGAGATGATGCGTTTGGGTATGTGGTGGTGAATGAATTTATCGCTAAACATGGCGAAGCACAAAATGAAGAAGTGGATTGTTTTCATATGCAACAATTGGGACTGGAGTTATTGCCGTATTTTGAGGATTGCGAGACGTTAATTTTTGTGGATGCAAGTGTTAAGGTTGAGGAAGGTGTGGTGAAGACAGAATTGATTGAACCGGGTACGATGATTGATAATCCTGTTTCTCATTTTTTTGATCCAGAAACTCTGCTCTCTTCTACTTTTGCGCTCTATCAAAGACATCCAAAAACTTATTTAATTTCTGTAGGTGCAAAAGATTTTGAGATTCGTGAAGGTTTGACTGCACCAATTGAAGCGGCTGTGCCGGAAGTTTTGAAGGAAATAGAAGATATTTTATTTGAGTAAATTTTTTATTCCATGTGGTACTACGCATGGAATTTTATTTTAGGAGAGATGATGAGTGAAAATTTGACATTGAATGAGTATGCTGAATTGGCGCAACGCACTTCAGGGACAAAAGATAAGGCTTTTGAGGATAGGATTATTACAGTGGCGTTGGGATTGACCGGTGAGGCTGGTGAGGTGGCAGATCTAGTGAAAAAGATGACAGCTCATGGACATGCTTGGGATAAGGATAAATTGGCGGATGAGTTAGGAGATGTGTTATGGTATTTGGCAGAGGCGGCTAGTACATTAGAGATGAGCTTGGGCGAAATTGCTCAATTGAATGTGGATAAATTAAAGAAACGCTATCCGGATGGTTTTTCTTCGGATGCTAGTATTAATCGTAAAATCTAAAGACGTAATTTTTATTTTTAAGGAGAATAAGGATGCAAAGACAGAATGAATTGACCACTCAGGGTGCGCTTTTGAATGAAAAAGGACGTTTGGAGCAAGTGGGCTGGGCACGGAAACAAATCTTAGATTGTAATTTGGAGAAGGTGAATTTTTATGCGATTAAAGCGTTGCAAAAATATCGTGTGAAAGTGTGGGATTATTATGCGGTGTTTACGCCTAAAGGTTTTTTGGGGTTAACTTTGTCTAATTTGGGTTATGCGGGGATGATGCAGGTTTATACGGTTGATTTTGCTACGAATGAATATTATGAAATGAGTGAATTAGCGCCTTTTGGGAAGAATGCAGTCTTGGCAAGAAATAGTACGGAAGGTACGAGTTCTTTTTCAAATGAAAAACTTTCAATGAAGTTTGAGAAAATTGATGGGGCTAGAATTTTGGATGTTAGCTGGAAAGATTTCAAGGATGGAAAAGACTTGAATGTACATTTGGAACTGACTGAAAAAGATTTCGAGTCAATGGTGATTACAATCCCGATCGGTGAAAAACGTTTTTATTACAATACAAAAACGAATTGTATGCCTGCTGCAGGAACTATTCAACTTGGTGAAGCAGTTGAAGAAGTGAAAGCAGAAGAAAGCATGGCACAACTGGATTGGGGACGCGGGATTTGGGCGTATTCTAGTTTTTGGAATTGGGCGAGTACTTCACAATATTTGCCAGATGGACGACGATTTGGGTTGAATATAGGTGAAGGATTTGGCAACACTGAAGCAGCGACAGAAGATTGTGTGATTCTTGATAATAAAGTACATAAATTGGGGAAGGTGCATTGGGAATATGATTCAAGTAATTATATGAAACCGTGGCGGTTCTATGATGATGAAGGTCGTTTGGATATTACACTTACTCCTTTCAAAGAACGGCATGCAGCGAGCCATTTGGTGGTGATTGATAGTGTGGTACATCAGATGTTTGGTCATTATTCTGGGAAAGTTATTTTGGACGATGGAGAAGTGTTGGAAATTAAAGATGTACTAGGGTTTGCAGAGGAGCATTCGGCAAGGTGGTAGGCAAAAACAATATTTTTGCTTAACATTTAGCAAAACTAAACGTTAGTCTATATTTTGTTATATGGCTTTGCTTAGGTAGTTTTACTTCGTAAGACTATACAGAATTCAATTGGTAAAAAGTTTTTACATTTTTTACAGCTTTATAGGTACTATAAGAGAGTTTCTAGGTTTGAAGCTCTCTTTTTTTTTATAAAAGTATATTTTATTAGTTTGATAACGTCTTAAGTTTATGAATAAACATAAATGCTTATTTAATTGATAAGTTAGTCGATAAAAAACAGGAGATATGATGAATCAAGAACAATTAAAACGAATGAAATCCGGTAAAGGATTTATTGCAGCTTTAGATCAAAGTGGTGGAAGTACCCCCAAAGCATTGCGACAATATGGGATCGCGGAAGATCGATATTCAAACGATGATGAAATGTTTGCTTTAGTGCATGAAATGCGCACAAGAATTATAACTAGTCCTTCTTTTAGCTCTGCACATATTTTAGGCGCAATTTTATTTAAGAATACGATGAATCGAAAAATCGATGGTAAGTTCACGGCTGATTTTTTGTGGGAAGATAAGGGAATTGTACCGATCTTGAAGGTGGATGAAGGCTTAGACAGTGTTGTAGATGGTGTGCAACTGATGAAGCCATTCAGTGACCTAAAGGGTTTAATGGCTGAAGCAGGAAAAAAGAACATTTTTGGAACTAAAATGCGTTCCGTGATTAAAGAAGCAAATCCAAAGGGAATTCAAAAGATTGTGGCACAACAATTTGAAATTGGACAACAAATTTTTGATCTTGGATTTGTACCAATTTTGGAGCCTGAGGTAGACATTTTTAGTGTTGACAAGGCTGAATCTGAACAAATTTTAAAGACTGAAATTCTTTCTCATTTATCCGGTTTGGATGATGATATAAAACTGATGTTCAAATTGAGCATTCCAACAGTTGATAATTTTTATCGCGAATTGATGGATGATGAACATGTGGTGCGAGTGGTGGCATTGTCGGGTGGTTATTCTCAAAGTGAAGCTAATGAACGTTTGGCTCGAAATAAGGGATTGATTGCGAGTTTCTCTCGTGCTTTGTCCCAAGGATTGCATGCGAATCAATCTGAGGCAGAGTTTGATGCAATGTTGAAAGATTCGATTAAAAGCATTTATGACGCTTCTGTTGCTTAATTCTTATTAATATGTTTAATTAAAAACGGCTGGGTTTCAGCCGTTTTTTTATTTCCAATTCGGGTCTAGAAATTGTTGAATTTCTATTTTATAACCATTGGGGTCTTTTAAGAAACAATGATAGATGTTATATTCTGGGTTGTGTTTGGGTGGTTTGAGGACTGGCACTCCTTTTTGTTTGAGATTTTCAAATTCTTGATCGACTTTTTGGGTTACGAGTGTGAGAATGCATGCTTGTGGAGATGGAATGAGGTTGCTTTTTTCACAAAAACCAATGAAGGCATGGGGATTAATTTGATATATTTGGCAAGTTCCTTGATCTAAGGCCAGCTTTAGCCCGAGGGTGTTTTGATAGAAGTCGGCTGTTTGGGTGAGATTAGCCGTGTAGTAAAAAGCAATGAATTGATCAAATTGTTTGGGTGTGGTGCTAGATGGCATATTTTTTTCTCTGTGGATAGGTCATAAATGCGGTTTTGATGGCATTTTCTTGGGCTTGGTAAATTTCTCTTTGGGTGAGCTCTGCTGCACGAGCTGCGATTGATAATTCGTAAGGTAAGTCAATATGACTTATGCCGGGGTCATCGGTGTTGATGGTGGCGAGGAGGCCTGCTTTGAGCATCTTTTTGAGGGGATGGGTGGCATAGTCTGAAGCTACTTTGGTTTGGACATTGCTGGTGAGGTTGACTTCAATGCCAATTTTGTTTTTTAGCATATACTCCACTAATTTCGGATCTTCAAATACGTGAGTGGCATGTCCGATACGTTCTGCACCAAGATCGTTGATGGCTGACCAAATAGCTTCAGGACCGCGGACTTCTCCAGCATGGGCTGTTACTCGAAGGCCGGCATCTCGCGCTTTTAGGAAATGTTCTTTAAATAAGTCAGCGGGGTAATTGTATTCATCTCCGGCTAGATCAACACCAGTAATATTGCCTCTTTGTGTAAGAATGGCTTTCATTTCTAGCATTGCCTGTTCAGGACCAAATGTGCGGCTAATGATGCCGATGAGATTGACATCAATAGGAAAATCATTTTGGGCACGCTTAGCGCCGGCGACAACGGCTTCTGAGACCATTTGAGGGTCTAGGTTGTGTTTTTGGGCCATAAATAAAGGGCTGAAGCGAAGTTCTAGGTATTGAATATCTTCAAAATGAGCATCTTCAATGGCTTCGTGCGTAATACGTTCGATCATTTCAAAAGAATCCATGGGAAGAGTCTGCCATTCAAAACGTTTGAAAAATTCAAGAATGTTCTCTACAGGGTCGGTAACATAGACATATTTTGAGAATTCTTGTTTGGTATCTACAGGCAAGAGATCATGTTTTTTTGCATATTCAAAAATTGTGTCAAAACGGACAGAACCGTCAAGGTGACGGTGAAGATCGATAAGGGGAAGTTCTTTCTTCTTTTTTATTCTTTTCATTTGGATGCACTCCTCTTTTTATTTAAGTATAGCATCACTTGCTTTGATTCCGTTATGAATTTATTCCTATAAGAATTTGGAAAAAGGATAAAAAAAAGCCATCAAAAAGATGGCTTTGAGCGGTCTCGACGGGATTTGAACCCGCGCTCTCCGCCTTGACAGGGCGGCATGTTCAACCAAGCTACACCACGAGACCTCAACGAGCCATAGTTTATCATGCGGAATAAACTTCGTCAATAGGATTAATCTTTTTAAAGCTCCTCAATTTTGAAGTAATTTGTGAGCGTTTTTTGATAATCCTCAGGAATGGCAGTAAATGATTTTTTAGCAACTTCCCAAAGTTGATAAGTGACTTTGGCAATGGTTACAGGTTTGTTGGTATCTGGTTTTTTTATTTCAAAAACCCATAAAACTTGATCTGAAGAGACTTGCTCTACTTGGGCAAGAATTCTGATTTGCTCACCAATTTTAGCTTGTAGGTTATATTGAATCTCATAGTGAGTGGAAATCCAAGAAAGGCCTTGGGCTAAAGTTTGATTGAGGTCTATTCCTAATGTATCATGTGCTAAGGAGAAACTGTTGAGGAAAAAATCGATATAGACTGTGTTATTGACATGGTGGTTAATGTCTAAATGACGCAATGTGATTGGTTGGACGTTTTCAATAACAGGTTTTTGAGGATCTAAGGATTTGAGTTTGATCCTTTTGATGTCTTGTTGCGGAGGAGTATCTTGGAATAATATTTGATCGACCAAAGGGTCTACTGAGACAGGGCGAAGATTTTTACGATCAAAATAGATCCAATCTGTGAAGGCAGTGGCGATTTGCTGGCCTGTTTGCTGATCTTGGAGAAGATATTTACGACGGGCAATTGATTTTTTGTAATCATCTAACCATGTTGTGATGTCGATCTTGTTGTTATAAGTGATGAGGTTTTTTAATTCTACTTGAGAATAATAAATTAACCATTGGCGTTCGTCATTTCGATCTATCTTCTGAAGTTCGGGCATATCCTGAGCATAGTTGGTGGCAGCGGATTGCATATAACGAAATATGGTTGCCATTGTGATTTGTCCAAATGGATCGGTTTGATCGGGATTGAGTAAGTGTGTTTCTGTGAATTTTTTTGACATAGGACTTCCTTTGTTGATTGCTTCTCTTATATAACCCATTAACTCGTATGAGATTCGCTTGGTGATATAATGGCTTATTATAATTCTTTTTATTTGAATAAAAAAACATCGAGGATGGCTTATGTTTTATAAAATTTTATTTGTTGGTTTGGGGGGATTCATTGGCGCTATTTTTCGATATGTTTTTAGTACATTTTTTCAAACAACTTCACGATCTACTGCTTTCCCGATTGGTACATTGATTGTAAATTTAATTGGTTGCTTTGGATTGAGCTTTTTTGTATATTATTTAAGAGATAAGGGATGGGTGACTGATCATCACACAGCATTTTTGTTGACGGGTTTTTTTGGTGCATTCACTACATTTTCAACTTTTGAATTGGAAGTTTTTAGTACTTTTTCAAAAGATGGCGTTTTTCAAGCACTGCTCTATTTGAGTTTATCCATTGTGGGAGGATTTGGTTTGATCTTGGCAGGAAAATCTCTGGCAGATTTTTTTGTGAAATAATGGTACACTTTAGCACTATTTTTATTTTTCAAAGGACAATTTATGTGTGACACTATCATTGCAACGAACTCTACAACTGCAAATGGCATCACTTTATTTGCTAAAAACTCTGATCGAGAACCAAATGAAGCACAGTATATGGTGAGTGTGCCGGCAAACGATCATGATCTCCCTTCTAGTTTAACATGTACGTATATTGATATTCCGCAAGTTGCTCATACTCATGCAATCTTGATTTCTAAACCTTTCTGGATGTGGGGGGCAGAAATGGGAACCAATGAACATGGTGTGACAATTGGAAATGAAGCTGTTTTTACAAAAATTCCTCAAACCATGGAACCAAGCCTAACAGGCATGGATTTATTAAGATTGGGGTTGGAACGAGGAGCGAGTGCAAAAGAAGCGTTGGATGTGATCACTGGATTGTTGGCAGAATATGGTCAAGGTGGGAATTGTGGCTTGACTCATGATTTTCGCTATCATAATAGTTTTTTGATTGCCGACCCGAAAGAAGCTTGGGTGCTTGAAACGGCAGGAAAAGAATGGGCAGCAAAACAAGTGCATGGGATTTATGCGATTAGTAATGGATTGACGATTGAAAAAGATTTTGATATTTGTTCTGATAATTTGATCTCGTTGGCAATTGAAAAAAAATGGTGCAAAGATGCTGAAGATTTTAATTTTGCAAAATGCTATTCTGATCCGGTCTACACTCATTTGAGCGATTGCAAAGGAAGAAGTGCAAGAGCCGTTGCTTTTTTGAAAAAAGTTGAAGGCAAGTTGACTGTGTTTGACATGATGAGTGTTTTACGTGATCATGGCGAAGATCAGTTCTACGAATATCCAAAGGGATTGTCAAAACAAACGGTGTGTATGCACGCTGGATATGGACCGATTCGCAATAGCCAAACTGTTGGTGCGATGGTGTCTTATTTAGATGTACGGCAACCAACTCATTTTTATACAGGTACAGCTGCTACTTGTACGAGTATTTTTAAGCCAGTTTGGATTGATACGTTATTACCTGATATGGGGGCTATACCTAACGAAAAAGCTGATGATAGTTCTTTGTTCTGGAAACATGAATATATTCATCGCAAGGCGATTAGTAATATGAAAGATCATTTAAGGCTTTTAAGCGAAGATCGCAATCAATTGGAAGAAAAGGTTGTGAATGAAAGTTTGCAAGCAATTTGCCAACAGTCTGATGTGAGAAACGCAATTGTGATGAATTCGTTTATGGAAGCGATGGATGTTGAAAACTCATGGATGGAAAAAATGCAAAATTCATCTAAAGTTGGGAATAATTTGCCAATTTTGGTTAAAAAAGCATGGGAAAAATTAAATAAAGAAGCAGATATTAATCTAAACGTATAGTTAGCGTCAGATTATTTTGATTTGTAATTAATGTTTATCACGTATAATACTACTGAGTTGAAAATTATTTTATTAGGAGAAAAATATGATTAAAAACAAACCTTTGATCTTTTTAGTTCTTGTAATGGTCTTTACTACCGTTTTTGCTAGCACTGCTTTTGCAGCTGGCGGCGATTTGGTTAAATTTAATATGATTAATGAAAGCAATCAACCTGTATATTTGTATTTGACAGGTGATGCAGGGCAATTCTATTATTTCTATGGTTTAGCTGGTGAAACAAAAGCGTATACCCCTGAACGAGGCGAATATACATATACAATGACCACTTGTGGGGCTACTACCTCTGGTACTATTGATCTCACAAAATATAAAACAGATTTTGTTGTACCAACCTGTGGTGATAAGTATTCAAAGAATGGGAATAATAATTATACTTTCAATACTGCTGAAGAAGTAAAATTAGTGGCAGCAACATTGCAAAATGACAGCAAAGATGATTTTATTGCCATCTTAACTGGTCCTTCTAATTATGTATTTTCTTTAGACCCTGCTAAGACCAAAGACGTGACTGTTCCTCGTGGTATGTATGCATATACTCTTTATATTTGTGGTGGTGCTAAGCGTGGTAATGTTTATGTTGATTGGAACTCTACCCTTTCCTTTACTTGTGACGGGATCAATAAATAATCGTTCTGAAATTGATAAAATAGCCTCTCAAATTTGAGAGGCTATTTTTTTTGTAAATAAAACGTAGGGTAATCATCAAGTTTTTAACATTTAATTTCTTTATACTATTATGTAGGTGTAATCTTGAAAAAAACTAATATCTTCTCCTCCTTAGGGAAAGTCGAGTAGGCGTACTCGGCTTTCTGTTTTTTTAAGATATTCTTTTCCATAAATTTAATTTATTTTGATGATTTAATAAAATTTTCAATTGTTGTTTGAGCTCTGTTGAGTTTTTCCAATAATCTGGGAATTGTGAATGATATTGTTTTATTGCTTTAATCCATTTCTCTTGGCTTTCATCCGATATGTAAATTTCGATTTTATTAGTGTTGTGGGGTGCATAGGAATCCCCATTATCATTCACCCGAATGGTATAGGGGAAATCTGCATAATAATATAGGTTAGTTTGAGGCAAGTGAGAAACTAGGTTGTCGATTGCTATACGCAAGACTTTATGGTCTGGATGATTTCCCATAGCTAGGGGGAGATAAAGATTACAAGGTAGAGAATTTTCTAGTTTTGGTCTTAGAAAGGTTTTTAATTCTGCAATAATATTTTGATATTGGTTTGGTTGAAACTCTTTTATAAAATCTGGTTCTCCTTTGATTATATTTTCTCCAAGATCATTTTTACGGTAGATTGCATCTAAAAAATCAAAATAATATTCTTTTTGGTTCTCAAGAATTGATAGTGCATTTTGATCTTCGGCAATCCTTTTTTTTGTCGTTTGTTCTCCATACCCCCAACGGCTAATGATCTCATTTGCAATTTGTGTTCTTTCTGAACGAGGTGGATTTTGGCCGGCAAAAATCGTCCAGGTTTCTACTTGAAGTTCTTTTTTAGAAAGTTGATAAACATAGCCACCTACGGAAAAAACAACGTCATCTAAATGAGGAGAGAGAAATATATGTTTCATATTAGGATTTTATCAAAGTATAGAACAGATGCAATGTTCGCAGGGTTTTGCTATGCAGTTTTTTGAGACTAATGTAAAATTCAACTATGGTTCCCAAAAAGTATATGTTAATCAATAAAATAAAACGAGAAAAAAAGACCGAGTTTTCACAACATATTAAAATGCAAATCTTTGTTGTTGGTGGTGTTTTACTTTCTATCATTATGGGGGCTTTGGTTTTCTATGAAGCTTTCAATTATCAAAAAATTAGTGAAAATCTGCCGGCTGTTGAGAAAATTACAATTTTATTAGATGGACAAAATGCAATTGTAAATCAACCTAGTGTGATATTGGATCAAAATCAACAATTGCTTTTAAAATTTGAGAACCCAAACGGCTCAAATGAGTATTTAAATTTGGAAGATATTCCACAAGCAGTTAAAGATATTTTTTCAGTTATTGAAAATAATTATTTTTTCTCTCCTTTTAGTAGTATTTCTAGTGAATATTTGTTTTCTGCATATTTATGCGATGCTTTTTTGATGGAAAATGGTAGCGAATACAACAAAGAACAACTTAAATTATTGGCTAAACAAATACAAGAAAAATATTCTAATGAGAAGATTTTTGAATGGTTTTTAAATTATGCTGATTTTGGCAATCATACTTATGGGGTAAACTCTGCAGCAAACTATTATTTCAATAAGAATTTAGAAGATCTGAGTGTTGCGGAAATTGCTTTATTAGCTGGGATTTCAACAACGCCCGATCATAACCCTGTTGCCTCCCCTATTTTGGCAGGAGAACGACAACAAGCTGTTTTGGGTTATATGATCTTGTCAGGATTAATTCAAGAAAATGATATTTCTGAAATTAATTCAAGTCCAATTGAAATTACTGCTAGTGCTTATACACCAGAAAAAGAGATGGATGCTTTTTTGCGGTTGGTGATGGAACAATTGGAAGATCAAGTTAATTTAAATCGTTTTATGCGAGGTGGGTATCAGGTTGTTACAACTTTGGACCTAAGTCTGCAAAATCAAGTTTTATGTAGCGCGAATACCCATTTGGCTAATTTGAGCCAAAGCGAACGTGTGTCTGTGGAAGGTTGTGATGCTGCTCGATATATCCCTTCTTTAAGAGATTCTGAAAAAATGTTAGGTGCTGATCTCACCACTAAAATATTGGTGATGGATAGTGAGACAGGTGCAATTCTGGCTTATTTAGATCAAGATCCGATGGAAAAACCAAACAGCGGAACTATATTAGATCCTTTTATTTATTTGACTGGATTTAGTCGAGGGTATACCCCTTCTTCAATGTTATTGGATGTGCCAAATTCTTTCAATACGATTAATAATTCTGTTAGTTCAACTAGTTTAATTGATGATGAAAAATCAGAAAACGTGCTTTTCTCTGGATATGATTATCATGGAGTGGTAAATGCACGTGAGAGTTTGCGAAATGGATATTCTGCTGCCAGAAATGATTTAATCGATAAAATTGGCATTGAGAATTTATTAGTCAATTTAAAATTATTAGGTATTTTGGAGAGCTCTTTTGTTGAAGAAACTCCCTTATTGAGTAATCAATCTTCTATCAATTTTGTAGATACTTCTTTTGCATATTCTTTATTATCTAATAAAGGTTCTCTTATTGGTTATGAAGAAGACATTCCTGAGAATAAAAATGATATTCCTAAAATCAAAGCAAACACAATTTTATTAATAAAAGATTATTCAGAAAACGTATTTTTTGAATATATTCCTCAAAAATTGGCAATTAGTGGGGTTGAGAATGTGTTTTTAGTAAATGATGTTTTGACTCATTTTCAATTTGATGGATCACAGTCGATTAATTCTCGTGCATTTGAAATTGTTTTGCCAGTTGGTGTGCAAGTTAGTGAAGATGTGAATAAAACTGAACAATGGGCTGTGGGATATTCACCTAAGCGATTGACAGCAGTTTGGACAAAAGCAATCAATGAAAATGAATTGGTAACAGGAAATAAAGAGAAAATTTCTCCTGAAGCCTCTAGTTACCTTTTAAACGGAATTGTGAAGTTTGTTCATCAAAATCTTAGTTTGACAGATTGGGAAACGCCTTTAAGAATTGTTCATCAAAATGTCTGTTATCCATCTGGAAATTTACCAACAAACGATTGTTTAGATATTCGAGAAGAGATATTTATTCAAGGAGATACTCCACAACAATATGATGACCTTTATCAAAAAATTTCAATTAATGAACAAACTGGGAAATTAGCAACTATCTTTACCCCTCAAGATTATATTGAAGAGAAAGTATTCCTTGTTTTACCTGAAGATGCAAAACAATGGGGCTACGAAAATGAAGTGGTGCAGCCTCCATCTGAATATGATTTTCTTTTTGATATTGCTTCTTCTACAAAAGCTCCAATGATTGAAAAGCCTGAGAATTTCAGTTATGTAAACGATCATATTGAAGTTTGGGGGAATGTTGGAATCGACAATTTTGCTTCTTATCGAGTTTCTATTGGACAAGGTTTGTTCCCTAGTGAGTGGGAGCTTATCTCTACTAGTGAATCTCTACCATTAAGTGATGAACCGTTGGCTGTTTTTGATGCTAGTGGATTGAATGGTTTATATATTTTACGATTACAGGTGATTGACAAAGATGATATTCTCTCGACTACTTTTTCACAAGTAACAATTGATACTATTTTACCGAAAATTGTTTTGGAAAATCCTACGAGTAAAACGATTTGCAAGTCTCAATTGAATATTCAAGCAAATGTGAATGATGAGATAGGTGTGGGAAATGTTAAGTTTTATTTGGATGATTCTTTATTAGCTAATTTTTCTTCAGCACCTTATTCTCTGATTTGGGAAATAGATGAAGGTGAGCATCAATTAAAGATTGTTGCGATCGATCTTGCTAATAATAAAGTTGAATCTACGTATCCGATCGAATTAAAATAAAAAATTATTAGTTATATAAATTCTTATAAATCCGCCAAAATATAAAAGCAATCATCAATAATATTATCCCAAGAATGATATTTCTATATGTTTGAAAGAAGGTTCTACTATCAAATTTCTTTTGTGGCTGGTTTGGGTACTGTTCTGCATCATTTGACGCTGTTTTTTCTGAAACCTGTTCTTCATCATTTCTCAATTGAGTTCCTGATATTGAAGTATCATCATTTTCAATACCCATTCCACCACCGCCACCAGCTCCACTAAAAAGAGTAGTATCTTCTTCTATAATTTGAGATGGAACACCATCTAATTCAGCGGTTTGATCAAACACTTCAATTGATTCTTCGTTAATGCTATTTTCTTGCACTCCTTGGACTGATTTCATCATGGGCATTGCAGCATCTGATGTATAAAAAGCTGGTAATTGTACAATAAACAAACCAACAAATAATACCATTGCAACATATGAGATGGTTTTGGAAAGCCTTGCAATAAAGAAAAATTTAAATGGATTCAATTCAAGCGCTTTTTGTTCTGAAATTGTGAAGTTTCTTGGTGCTTTTGCTCGAGTTGTGTTGCTGAGAATTTTTTTAGCAAGTAGCCACTTTTCATATTCTTGCTTAAATTCTAAGTCATTTTGAATACGATCTTCAAAGTTTTGTTGTTGTTTTTTATCTAATTGATGATCTATTGCTGCTTGAATTAGATTTAAGTCTTTTTTGCGCATCAGTCTATCCTTTCATTGTTTAAACGAAAAGATTCGGGTAAAAGTTCCCCTAAGGCAAGTAAACATGCTTGAATTTTCTTTCTAGCACGCAACAAACGACTTTTTATGGTACCAAGTGGAATTTGTAGGGTTTGAGAGGCTTCTTTATAATCCATAGTATTTACATCTATGAGAATCAATACTGCTCGAAATTCTGGAGGTAATGAATTGATACAGTTCTGGATTGCTTGATTTAGATAAGATTGAATGGAATGTTCTTCTGGGGTGAGATTTTCATCTATTAGCCAATCCACATTTTCAATAAGATCTTCTTTTTCATTTTGAGGATATAAAGGGATTTCTTGGTTTCGTTTGTTTTTTCTAATAAAATCAATGGCAGTATTTGTAACTATGCGCATTAACCAGGATTTAATAGATTCACCTTTAAAAAGCTTAATTTTTTGATATGCTTTAATAAATGCTTCTTGGCAGACATCTTCGGCTGTTGATGGGTCATTTACCATACGATAAGCTACGGTAAATGCAAGATTTTGATATTCAATTACTAATTGATTGAAGGCATCCAAATCCCCTTTTTTTGCCAGAATAATCAATGATTTTTCGTCCATGTGATAGAGTATATCATTTTCTAGAAATGATGGTACTATTTAAACTCTATAATCAACTAGAGCAGAGGTTTATAAAATGGGTATCAATTTAGATCAAGTTAAAGCAATTTGTTTTGATGTAGATGGCACTTTACGAGATACAGATGATAATTATGTTTTGAAGTTTCAGCGTTATTTGCATCCATTTCGTTTTGTTTTTCCCAAACAAGATACGGCTAAGTTTTCAAGATGGTTAGTGATGGCAATTGAAAGCCCTGGAAATTTCTTTTTTGAAATTCCTGATCATTTGGATCTTGATGATGACATTGCCCAATTTCAAGCTTATATGCGTTCAAAACGAAAAAAAAATAAAGAACATGAAACATTAATCATTAAAGGTGTAGAAGATACTTTAGAAAAGTTGTATGGGGTATTTCCTATGTGTGTGGTTAGCGCAAGACCAGCTTTTGGTACTTATCAATTTTTAACACAACATAATTTGCAAAAATTCTTTATCGAAGTTGCTCATGGACAAACTACTCGATATACTAAACCGCATGCAGATCCAATTATATGGTGCGCTGAAAAAATGGGGTGCAAACCAGAAGAAATTTTAATGGTTGGCGATACAAGACCTGATATTTTGGCTGCTAAAAACGCAGGTGCTCAATGTGTTGGAGTTTTATCTGGGTTTGGAACAAAGAAAGAATTGATCCGATTAGGCGCTGATTTGATTTTGGATGATATAACTGGTTTATTGACATTATTTGCTGATAAATTGAATTGAATAAAAATATATTCTCACTATAATTAGGTTATGAAGTTTTTTAAGAAAATTCTCTCTTTATTGATTTTATTTGTAGCTTTAAGTATCCCTGCTTTAATTTTCGCTGAAGGTGATGGACCTGTTCGATTCTTCTCTTCCACTGGGCATACTTTACAAGGGCAATTTTTAACATTTTATGAATCGGTAGGAGATGCTGAATTTTTATTTGGCGCTCCAATTACTGAATCTTTTTTTTATGAAACAATCAATCGAGATGTTCAATTTTTTGAAAATGTACGTTTAGAAATTAGCGCAGACGGCAGTGCTGTTGAAATTTCTTCGATCGGTTCTCATTTTTATGAAAAAGATGAAAATTCAATTTCAAAAACTCCATTTAATATTTTAGGATGTAGTAGATATTCAGAAAATGAGGGATTTGATTCTCGAGTTTGTTTTGAATTTCGTTCATTTTATGAAGAATATGGCGCAGAAGCATTTTTTGGATATCCAATTTCTGAGATGATCGAAGAGAATGGTGTCCTCAAACAGTATTTTGAAAAAGTGGTTTTTGAATGGCATCCAGAAAATGATGAGAACAAGGTTGTTCTAGGCGATCTAGGGAATCAATATTTATCAATATTAAATATCGATGTAAATGATTTTTCTCTTTCTGACCAGATATTAGAATTAGAAAAAAAAGATACTACTTTGATTGGGTATGTAACATTTGATAAGGATATTATCATCAAAGGAATGTCACAAAAAATGTTTGTGTTTGTGACCAATAAATTTGATGTTCCACAAAAAAATGTGACTGTCGAAGCTCAGTTTACTTATCCAAATGGAAAAGTGTATGAGGAAACTTTAGCTCTTACCAATGATTTGGGTTTAACAACCTTTGAATTCTCGGTTCCAGAAAATAATGACCTTGGAGATGGTAGAGTCTATGCTGAAGTGAAAATGTTGAATGAATCTCATGAATTTATTGTTTTATCTTCATTTTTACTAAAATAAAAGAGCAGGTAAGCTGCTCTTTTTCTAATTAGATTTCTAACATTTTTTGACGATATTCATCAATGTTATTTGGTTCGAGTGAAATAATCATTTGGTAAAAACTTCGCGCCTCTGTTTTGTTGTCAAGTTCTCTTGCTACTTCTGCCGCAGTTTGCCATTGATCAATTGCTTTTTTATTTAACCCTGCTTGAGAATAAATTTCACCAAGTCGTTGATTTATGAATAAAAATTCTGGATGCATTCTTGAGAAGTTTTCAAGAAATGCCATGGCTCGGTTCCCATTTTTGATTTTAAATTGTTGATTGATAAAATCGTTCATAACTGAAATGGCAGCATCTGTGTTTGAAATTCCACAATTTAATTCAATCAGCTGAGATGTAGCATTCTCATTACCAGGTTGCATCATATATATCATTTCGTAGATTTTGATAGCATTGGGCCAATCGAGACGTTGCAAGTCTAAATCGGCTGTTTTTGTGAGAATCTTGATAATCCATTCATCTTCTACACCTGATTGACGGCCGAGATGATAGGCTTTTTCACACACTAAGCGAGCATCATCTAATTGGGCAAGTCGATAATAAATATCTGATATTCGCATGTATTCTGCTAAGGCGTCACGATATTCTCCCGAGGATTCAAGCAATGAGACAAGTTTTAGGCGAGAATCGATGTTCATGGGGGATAAACTTACTACTTTTTCAAACATTGTACGTGCTCGACGAGATTCACCTCGTGCTAAATAGGTGCGTGCGATAATTTCATATTTTTCAGCGGATTCTGATTGTTGCCCTAATTGCATTAATATGTCTGCAATTAAAGTGTGGAGTGGTAAGTAGGATGAAGCTTTTGATAAAGCTAAATATACATCTTCGAGAGCTGAGTGATAATAGCCTACATTAATTAATTCATTAATTTTTGCAATCACTTCTATCAATTCTGAATTAGATTCTTCTGTGAGGAATTGAGCAATTGGTAGGACTTCTTCTTGATAATCGCCAATAAATTGATCGCGAAGGTCTTTGATTGCTTTACGATAATCTTGGGTGTTGAGTAATTGAAATATATTTTGTGAGAGAGTTTTTTGAACTTGGACGTCTTTCGATTTTTTCATTGATTCAATCAAAGGGTCATAACTTTGATAAAGTTCATTTGAACTTTCTCTATCTACTGTCTCGCTATCTACTTTTCTAAGTGCTAAGAGATATTCTTCTACAGATCGCTTATAATCGCCGTTTTTGAAGGCATTATTTGCAATTATTAAACGAGAAGCTAATTCATATTTTTTATCTTGAACTGCTTTTCTGAGATTGTTTTCGACTTGAGTAGTATTTCCTCTTTGATTGTGATAATAACCAATAATAAATGATGAGGGTGGAGAAGAAAGACCTAGTCGTTCTGCTTCTTCTAATTGCTCCAATACTTCTGTGGTAACATCATTGGTCATGGCGTTTACAGCTTGAGAAAGATGGAAAATCACTTTTTCGCGATCAAGACCTGGGGAGATCAATATTGCAGTATAAAGGTCTTTTTCTTTTCTCTCTGTTTCAATTTCTTCAGGATCACATAATTCAAAAAGGACTACTGCTAGTTCTTCTGCAGCTAGCATTTTTGCTTCATCAATTGGGTTGCTTGAGAGAATTTTTGTGGTTGTTGACTCATCCAAAACATTAGTGTCAATTCGTTCTGGGTAACTAATGGACTGAGGCAAAGGTAATCGCTCATTATTATCAAGAGCTTGTTTTACTTTTAGGTAATCGGGGTCTTTGGAATCTAATGTAGAAGCGTGCTTCAAAAATGCTCTAGCTTGATCCAAATTACCTTCGTGTTGGTAAATAGCGACTAAATGAAGATATTCGTTTAGTGCATTTTTCATGTTGTTTGTTTTTTGGTATACAACTGCTAGTCTTTTATGGGCATTTATATGTTGTGTATTTAGGCGAACAACATTTTTCCAATGTTCAATTGCTTTTTTAAGATCTTTTTGTTTAAGAAAAATTTCTGCTGTAATCATGTATTGATTCGCCGCAAGATCAAGTTTATTTAAATGCTCAAATATCTTAGCTGATTTTTGATATGGCGCAGGAGACTCGTCATGAAGCTTAATCGATTCAAGATAAAACTTTAATGATTCTTCATATTTTTCTTGGTTAAATAAAGCGAGAGCCACATTGTTGATAATAATAGTGTCTTCTGGTGAGATTTTGTATGCAGTTTTATAAAACTCTTCAGCTTTTTTCCATTCTAAATCCCACGCAGCAGCATGTCCTTGATTTAAAGCATTTTGTAGTTCAATATCTTTATTTAACATTCGTTACAATAACCTTCTGTAAAGTTTTATCTATTAAACCATTAATCCCCAGTTTTGTCCTGATTTTGCATCTGTGATTAATGGAACTGAAATTTTATAGGCATTTTCCATTTCTGATTTTACTAATTCTTTGACTTTCTCAAGGTGCGAATCTGCTACTTCTATTACTAATTCATCATGAACTTGTAAAAGAATTTTCGCATCAAGACCTGATTTTTTTAGCGTATGATGTACTTTAATCATCGCAATTTTCATAATATCTGCTGCTGCACCTTGAATTGGTGCATTTATTGCTTCACGTTCAATTCTCGCAATCATGGCACGATTCTTTTGATCTACAATTGCAGGAAAATATATTTTTCTATCTGTGATAAGCTCAACATAACCTTTTTGTTTAACAAATTCTTTGGTTTGTTCGATATATTTTTTAATTCCGGGAAACTCTGCAAAATATTTATTGATAAATTCTTGGGCTTGTGCTCGAGTAAAATCTGTTGTTTGGGTTAGGCCAAAAGCACCCATTCCGTAAACTATTCCGAAGTTAATAGCTTTTGCATGTCTTCTTTCTTCATATGTGACTTGTTCGAGTGGTTTGTTAAAAACTCTTGAGGCAGTAATGGCGTGAATATCTTGAGAATTTTTAAATGCTTCAATCATGGTTTTATCTTGAGCGACATGTGCCACAATACGAAGCTCAATTTGAGAGTAGTCTATGGCAAGCAGCTTGTTTCCTGGCTGTGCATAAAATGCATTTCTAACTTTACGACCTTGCTCAGTTCGAATAGGTATGTTTTGCAAATTTGGGTTTAGTGAAGCTAAACGTCCGGTTGTTGAACCTACTTGATTATACGAAGTGTGTATTCTTTTTGTTATAGGATTTACTTGGTCTGGTAAAGCATCTACATACGTTGATTTTAATTTGGTTAATTCACGATAATCTAACAGCCAAGCTATCACTTCGTGTTTTTCTTTAATTTCTTCTAAAACGCCTGCTGCTGTTGAGTATTGACCACTTGAAGTCTTTTTGGCGTTTGCTGGAGGGGGGATTTTGAGATCTTCAAATAAAACTTTTGAAAGCTGTTGAGTTGAATTTAGGTTAAATTCGCCAGTAACTGCATAGATATCATCTTTCAGAGATTCAATTTGTTGGGCAAGTTCTCTTGACATTTTTCCTAAGAAACTTAAATCAACAGAAATACCTTCCATTTCCATATCAATCAAAACATTAATTAATGGTATTTCTATTTGATAGAAGTTGTTGGCAAAACCCTGCTGCTCTAATTCAGGTTTTGTCTTTTTGTAGAGTCTAAATGTAATATCTGCATCCGCAGCAGCATAAGGTGCAGCTCTATTGATTGAGACTCGATCCATTGACGTCTGGTTTTTACCTTTTCCAATCAGTTCTGTAATTTCAGTCATCTCTACGCCAAATTGAGACATGGCTAGTTTTTTAAGAGACAGACTGCGACCATCGGGATCTAAAAACCAACTTGCTATCATTGTGTCATAGACATTGGATGAAATTTCAATATTGTTTCTTTTTAACATTACTTGATCAAATTTCAAATTATGACCAATAATCAGTTTTTTAGGATCCATCAAAATTTTTGATAATTTAGAGGCAATTGATTCTATTGATAGTTGTTCTTGTTCTTTTTTATGCCCCACTGGAATATAGTATCCTTCACCTTCTTTTATTGAGAGAGATATACCAACTAGATCGGCTTGCATTTTATCTGTACTGGTTGTTTCGGTATCGATTGCAATTTCTTTTGCCACGGATAATTCATTTAGGAGATTGTCAAATTCATTTTTCGATTTGATAATAGTAGTTTTTGTTGATGAAGGAGAATTTAAATCAGGTTCAATATCATCAAGGGTGGGCGTATCAAATAATTGAAGTTGTTCTGTTTGCCTTGTAATATCAATTTTGGGGGATTGTTTGTTAGGTATTTGATCAATTTCATGTCCATATTTAATGGCCAAATCTTTAATTCTTTTTATTAGGCTATTAAATTCTAATTCTTTAAATAGTTCATAAATTTCATCAAATTCAAAAATACTTGGTTTTGCTTGTTCAAGATCCATCGTGATATCTAGATCAGTAATAATCTTTGCTAGTTTTTGACTTAAATAAGCATTTTCTTTATCGTTAACTAATTTTGTTTTTAACGCCCCTTTTTGTTCTTCAATATGAGCATATATATTATCTAAAGTGTCATAAGTTTGTAATAATTTTGAAGCAGTTTTTATACCTACACCTTTAACTCCAGGGATGTTATCAGAACTATCCCCCATTAGTGCTTTGAGGTCTACTACTTGATCTGGACGTACTCCCCAGTATTCAATTACATCTTCAATATGAAAGTCTTTTGCGTCCGAAATACTTTTTCCCGGAAGGTTAACGTATATACGATCATTGACCAATTGGAGTAAATCTCGATCTCCTGTTAGTATTTTCACACCAAGACCTTGTTTTACTGCCCAATTTGCTACACTCCCAAGTACATCATCTGCTTCATACCCTTTTCTCTCTAGACGTGGAATATTAAGGGTGTCTACGATTTGTTTTATGCGTTTAATTTGCTCACGAAGATCATCCGGCATTTTTTCTCGAGTACCTTTATACTCTTCAAAAATTTCATCACGAAATGTTTTTCCTACATCAAATGCAACTGCGATATAATCTGGATTTTCTTGTTCTAAAAAACGCAAAAGAATACTTGTAAAACCATAGACTGCGGCGGTTGGTTCACCTTTTGATGTAGTCCATTGGCTAGAATTTGTCCCGCCACTTGTGAGTGCAAAATAGGTACGGTACGCTAAAGCGTGTCCGTCAATTAAATATAAAATTGGAGGCATGTTTTCCTTCTTTGGTTCAATAAATTATAGACCTTGGCGATTTCGAACTAGGTCTATAAATTCTTTGATCAAATTTTCTGTGAAAATATCTGATTGATTCTCTAATAGATAATCTTCAGCCCAAAAACTGTTAGATAAGTATTTTTTTCTGAGATTATTTGAGTTTTCAAAAATATGCATAGAGGTATATTTTGAAATCGTTGAAATAAATTGTTTTGGAGATGTGCGTGGTTCAACATCTGCAACTATTGAAAATGCTTCTTGATAGTTTTTTATCGCTTTTATACGCCAATTGAAAGCTAATGCAATATGTTTGATTGCTTCTTTGATCAATTGATCAATTAAAGGTGATATGGTTTCCTGTGGATATCTTGTTACTAAAACAATGCTATATTGAAGATTAATCTTTGAACCAGATTCGTTGCGATAATCCTGAATATTCGTATTGATTGCTGTTCTTTTTACATTTGGTCTGGTTAGTTTTATCTCTCGCGGTTGAGGAAGATCATCATTTAGAAGATTTGAAATAAATTCATTTCTAGATAGCATTGATTCTTTTTCAGGCAACCAATCCTTTGGGATATTATTAGTTTTTGAGAGTTTTTCTGATATTTTTTCTATTTTTTGATCGTATTGGTGATTTTGATATTCTATTTCAGACTCTAGATTTGGGTTACTGGCTGGTATATCATCAAAGAGAGGTTCAGATGTGTCTATGCCTTCTACCTTTCCTGTTTCCCAAATTATGGGATCAATATCGTCTTCCCAATTTAATGCGATATTCGGATCAACTTCTATCGGTTGATCTAAATCAGGAAGATCACCTGTCGCTGTTGATTCTTGTATTACTGACTGTAAGTGCTTTTTATTAAAGCTATAATTTTTTATTGATATATTGTTTTTATCTTCTAAATTTGATATTACATGAGATATATTAGGCTGATGAACTTTTGTATGTATTTTTGATATATCTTCATCAACTTCGTTTATCGGATTTGTATTTTTTTCTGATTCAACAATTGTATTGGATGAAAAATCGATTTTCTTATGTGGAATTGTTGTGTCAAAAATATATTCAAGCTTTTCTGGTTCAATTTCATGTGTATTTATTTTAGACTCTAATTGATCAGAATGTTCTTTTTCTTTTATTGCTGCAATGAGTTCTGATTCTAATTCTAAATCTATTTCACCATAATCCCCTTCTGTATCTAGCTTTGATTCAGATTTCTCTTTAGGTTCTTGTTCTACAAGCTCTTTTGTTGATTCTCTATAGATAGCCTCAGAAATTTCTTTTAGATAGGAAATAAATTTATATACTTTTTGACGAGCTTGTGTATATGATATATGAGAATCTAAGAAAAGGACCAAGAAATTTTGATCGTCTTTATAAAGTACATATAATAAATAGCCTTGTTCTTTGCTTTTCCAATAGTATCGGACTATTTCAATTTGATTTTGGTTACGATCATTTTTTATCTCATCAATTAGATCATTGATCTCTTGATCAGATAAAAAATAAAGAGAATGTTGAATTAATTCATTTTGAAACGTGAGAATACCTTCAATATCCAACTCATCTGATAATCGAGAATAGATGGCGGATTTGATTGACTGAATTCTTTTATCTGAAATGATATCAAACCAATCAATTCCATTACTATTAATGGAATCGGATTGTTTTTGTGAATTATTCATCAAATTCTCTCCATATTTAGGAATTAGTCTTCCTTTATATTTGAAATTAATTCAATAACTTCATCCCATTCTTCTTGAAAAAAATGAAGGGTTACATTGTTCAATTCTAAGTGATAAACTTTTTCACCGTCTGGTTCGCTTGAGACCCAAGCTATGTAATTTTGTGTTTCAGAAACGTTTTTGGTTGTAATTTCATCCATCTTCGTTCTTCCTTTTCAATTTTGATTTTATATTTTCTATTAGTTTGATTAAGAAACTTTTGAAATTTAAATATGTTTCTTTTGCTGCTTTTATTATATCATTTGCAATATTATTTAGTGAAACCGGCTTTCTTGGTTTTAGGTCGTTTTCTATCCATGGATCTAAGTCTAATAGTTTTCTAAATACATACCGCCCAAATACTAAAATTGAGGCTAAAATTGGCGCTGCTAATAACAAACCAATAAATCCTATTAATTGTAGCAGAACAATGGATGCAAGTAAAACAGAGGCAGGATGGACCCCAAGAGAATTTCCGAGTAATTTGGGAGTTATGACGTTATCAAATACCGTATCGAGTAAGATCGAAAAACCCAAGACTATTACTGCGTAAACAAATGAATTCATTTCAAAGTAAGGGTTCCCTTGAATTAATGCTACTACACCAACAGTTGTACCAGAAATGAATGCTCCAATATAGGGTACAAATCGTGCTGCTCCAGCTAAGATTGCTATACCTAAAGCGCCATTTATCCCTAATGTTGACATAAGGATAAAATTAAAAATCATTACTAAAACAACAATCACAACCTGACCTCTAATATATGTATCCCAAACAATATTTAGTTTATTTAGCAGTTTCATAAGATCATCATATAAATCTGAACGATCTTTGACACCAGAGAAAAACTCTGGTGTGGGACCTAAACTAGAAAGAATAAAATAAGAGGTCATAAAAATGAAAAAGAACCAAACGAAGAAGTTAGCTGTTTGACCAGCTATGGAGCCGACTAAAGAACCTGCTTGACCTAACAAGGGCTGAATAAAACCTAGGATCTGCTCTGTTATACCAAATGGATCAATATTCAAATTTCCTAATGTTTCTGAGATATTTATTTCCCAATAAAATCGATTAAAAACATTAATTTCTATTACTTGATTAATAATTTCATCAAAAAAAGCAGGAAAATCAGCGATAAATGTTGTCACTATATCAATGATATTTTGAATCTGGGTGATGATGGTGACGCCAAAAATAGTGATAACCCCTAAAGAAATAATCACGATTACTAAAAATACTAAATTGACTGCTCCTGTCCACTTTAATTTAGTTCTTTTGTTGAGTTTTTTGGCAAATGGATGCAATATATACACTAAAACTGCCGTAATCATAAGTGGGGATAGAAAATTGACAAATCTGAAAAACATGAAAGATACAACAATTAAAACAGCAAAACCAACTATAATTTTTGTCGAATCTGACCATTTATGGATTTTTTTATTTGGATTATTCTCTGTCATTTTTATCCCTTTTGATATTAATAATAACAGTAAATTCGTATTATGGTTATCTTATTTGGATGTTTTTTGTAAAATATTGATGAATAAAATTGCCCCTACACTACTAAAATACAAAAGTGAATAAATTAGGGTTATAAGCATTTTATTAGACAGATTCATAGAAAGGTCATTGATAATTAATGGATGTATGGTACGGAAGAGCTTGATAGAAAAGAATGTAATTGGAACTGTGATAGATGAAATTATTAGATAAATTGACAATATTTCGTCTTTTTTAGTAATAATTCCTCTTTTTGAATTTAAAAGTAGATAGACTAAGAACATTAACATCATAATTGTGACTGTGACTAGCCGAGGATCCCAAGTCCACCATGTGTTCCAAATCTTTCTTGCCCAAATGGAACCCGTTATTATATTTAGTAAAGAAAAAATAAAACCTAAGAAAACTGCTTTGGAAGCCATTAGTGGGTATTTTTTATCTAACTTAATTAAATAAAGAATTGATAGGATTGCTGAAGATATAAAAAAAGCCATGCCCAACCATCCCGCAGATACATGAAAATAAAAAAGTTTTTGGATATTTCCCATTGTTTTTTCTATCGGTGCGTAAAAAATTACCAAATATATTTGTAGTAGAAAACCAAGAATAAGCATTATTGAGATCATTATTTGTGTAGTTCTTTTATTCATGTGTGCCTTTCAATAATATTTCAGAAAAAATAATTCCAATACAGAAATATAAAAGTGATAAACCAATTGATAAAATGATTAAAAATGTTTTATTTTGGTTGATAGAGATTGATAACTGAATGCCAATTAATAGTAAAGGTGTGTTTAATATCACAAAAAGAATATATAAAATTATTTGATTATTATTTTGAATGCTAATCATTATAGAAATCAATGATGAAAGTGATGCGATTGCAATTATTATCCAAAGAATTGATGGATGAATAACCATAGTTAATTCTGATAAAAAAAGAAAACTAATCAACACAAATATCACAATGGATGTGATAATCAAAATTAGTAGAATTAATAAAAAACGTTCAAAATATATATGTATTGGTGATAAGGTTGAAATTTGAATCCCTTGAAAATTTGCATTCTCTTGATCAACCTTAATAATAGCGCTAAGTACCAAAACTAAAGCAAAAATAAAGAGTATCCAGAAGAATCCAATAATTAGCTCTTGGCTGACAATCATTTGAGAAAGAATAGCATAATTAAATAAAATCATTGAAAACAGGATAAAAATAAAACTAATTAATAAACGCGAAGGTTCACGTATTAGTAATGCAATATCTTTTTTTAGAAGCAAACTTATTTTTTTCATAATTCTTTTTGATATTCAATTTTTTGATCAGTTATTTTATATTTTTTATTAATAATTTTGATAACATTTTTTCGATCATGAGTTGCAATAAGAATCGCTTTTTTGCCTTTAATTGAAAAAAGATATTGATTAAAAAGATCAATGCTTTTTTCATCTAAATATGTATATGGTTCATCTAATAAGATAATAGATGCGTTATTTTGAAGAGTTCGAGTTAATGCAACTTTTTTTCTCACACCTTGCGAAATTGTGTCAACTTTTTGATCTAGGATATCTTTCAAAGAAAAAAGAGTTAATAATTGATCTTGTACTTCCGAATCATTTATCAATGCCCAAAATTTCAAGTTCTCAATGATTGATAATTGAGGATAAAGCCAGTCATTTTCAGATAATATTGAAATAGAAAGTCCTTGTTTTATAATTTGTCCTGTCTGGATTGGTTCTAGGCCAACAATACATTTAAGTAGAGTTGATTTGCCAATTCCATTTTCTCCAGCAAGCCAGCAACAATCCCCCTTTTCTAAATAAAGAGAGGCGTTTTTAAACAACACTTGAGTATCAAAACCTTTTGTAATATTTTTTAATTCAAGATATGGATTCATGGTTGGATGGTATTTAGTTGCCATAATTCTGCTTCAACTAAATATTGATCTCCGAGTTTTCCTGAATAGCTGATTTTTCCCCAATTATTTTCAGCTGTTATGATACAGAAATATGTTTTTGAATGATCTGATTGCCACTCTGGATTTACTAGAATTTCAGTATTTGCATTGCTCGTTGCTATATTTGTACTTTGGCAATCTTGATATGATGGGTTTGTAGGGCCCCAGTACATTAATTTTGCACCAGAAACTGGATAAATTACTATTTCTTTTTGAGAGTTTTTTCTAAATCCAAAATCTTGTGTTCCTGCTGCACCTAATTGTTCAAGATCTACTGGAATTTGACTAATATATTGATCAAAATAGGTTCGAATTTGAGGTGTTAGGATGTTATAGTCAGTATCAGAATCAAAAAGCATATATTGAAAACTTATTGAAGATACGCTTGGATTATTTGGTTGATTTGTTATGGATTCAATTTCTAAAAATCCAAACCGTCCAAGATTTGTTGTAAAACATATCGTATCATTTGGATTTAATGAATCAATGACGATTGGAATATTTGAATATTGAGCGGTTTCGCATTTCTCTAAAGGGTTTCGAATCTTTCCTAAATTGGCAAATGAAATTTGAGATGATTGGAGATTTGGCATTAGATATACTATGTTATCAACATCTTCGTATAATCTAAATTCCATTTCTGATGATGGTGATATATGTGAACCTTGGTCTAAATCAAATGCATTGCCATAAGTTAGATAAACTTGATCGATTGTTGAAATGTTTTGATAAATTGAATCAACACCCCATGTTTCAAAATTAACTTTAAATTCACGTTGAGAAAGCGGCTGAGAATCTTCTGTTGGTTGACCGGTGAACATTATTCTGCCTAATTTGCCTTGAGAAGTCTTGTAACATGCAAATAAGAGCGTATTTTCTTCAATCGGGCATGCTATTTTATCAGTACTGTATGATGATGATTGACAAAGCGCATAAGATGGTATTTTGTCTCCGCGCCATCTACTCAACATTGTTCCATTAATTGGGGTGATGCTAAGTTCAATATCAGATCTATCTAATTCAAGATCGGGGATGCGGATTGTATCAATTCGGTCAAGTTCAATATATTGAGATAAGTGCTCAAGGTGATCTTCTAGATTAATTGCAATTTGATCTGGATAGGGTTTTCCATCTTCATTCCAAAGATTATATGTTATGTCAATTTGATATAAGGATGTGGGATCTTCAGAATCTATTTTTGAAATTGATACAATAGAAAAAGAGGCAATATTGTCCGATGATGTTTTTATACAAAATGTAGGGATTGTTTCTGAGAGAGAATAAGTAAACCCACCATATTGTTTTGGTGCATACAAACAATTTTCATAGCTATTTTCTTGATCTGTTTGTAATGTTCCAATAAGATTGTTATTCCAAGGATCAATAAAAATAGAAATTTCACCTTCGTTTTCTACAATTAAGAATTGAATATCCATGGTTCCATTTGCTAGATTCCATGACGACATGTCAATTTCTCTATCTTCTCCTATCCAATCAAAATATTCATTTGGAATAGCAAAAGAGGTATATTGATCAAAATCAAAATATGCACCTTCTTTTAAACGAATAAAATCTTCTTCATAAATATTCTTCTGCGGTGGTATTGATAAATCAAAACTCGAAAGCTCTCCATATCTTGTTGAGATGGCGGCTTGCGTGTGGGTCGGCAACACATATGGTGTAGCAATCTGATATGTATCTTCTTGTTGTTGAGTAGGTTGAGTTGTTGAGGTTACTTCAGATAAAATATCTGTATTTTGGGCAGGTGAGCTACAAGATATAATTAAAAATGCGAAGATTAGGGTGAAAATAATTTTCTTTTTTTTCATTTTGATTTTATTCCCTTCTTCTTCATTTTACCAAAAGCTAGAATAATTCCGCCAGCTGTTAAACCAATTACTCCTCCCCATAGAAAATTCGAGAGTCTATGATATTGAATTAACAATAATAAAGCTTGTTGTTCTTGGTCATACCCTGCAATTGATAATGATAAGGTATCAAGGAAAAAGTATTTATGTGCAGGTAAATTAATTGATTGAAGAGAATTTTCATTAAATGATTGCCCTGGAATTAAGGTTGCTATTTGGTGATTTTGTTTTGATAATTTTATTGTTGCTGAAGTTAATGTAATTTGATTCTCTTGTGTCTGGGTTACATTGATAATTTCTATAAAATATTTGTTATCAACGATTTCTGATTGATCTGATTGAGATGAAATGGGAATAACTTGCTCATAACTTAAAAATTCTAAACCTACAATACCAATGGATACTATCAATAAAGAACTGTGAATCAATAAACTAGATATTTTTAGATATGTTTTACTTTTTTGTATGAGAAAATGCAAATATATTAAGTAGATTGAAATAAATACTAAGGCAAGTATTATTCTAGGAAGCCATTGATCTGTAATTAAAAATGGAATAGCAAAAAATAATATAGAGAGCCATTTAAATTTATTTTGTATTGAAACCCATTGATAAATAATTAAAAGTAATAATAAAATTGTCCATAATATCGATGTACCGATTTGATAATAACGTTGATCTATGATTATTTGTATATTATTAATTTTTTGTTGAATTATTGGATAAATCAATCCTAAAAACAAATAAATAATATAAATCAATAAGCTTATGTTGATTATTGAAAACAATGTTTTTTTAATTGCGATTTTTTCTTTTTTATTTTCTACTGAGTTGATTTTTATATATTTAAATAATGATAAAAGCATCATTAAAAAGCTTATGGCTAATAGAGTAAAAAAGAAAATCGATCGATCAGATTGCGCAAAAGCATGAACAGAATTCACAATACCGGAGCGAGTGATAAAAATTTCAAATGTAATTAGAAAATTTGTAAACATGATTAATGTTTGAGTCTTCGAATTTTTATTCTTGTTATTTGTGGGATTAAATATCGAATGCAAGACAATAGTTTGACTTATCCAAGGTAGGAGAGATGCTGTTTCAACTGCATCCCAAGACCAATAACCTCCCCAGCTAAGAAGATCAAATGCCCAACGACTTCCTAATGCAATGCCTGCGGTTAAGAATATCCAAGAAATGATTGACCATGTTCTTATTTTTTTATTGTGATTTTTATTAGCAGAAAAAATATTTGATATTGAAATTATTGTGGGAATCCACATGGTTATAAAGCCAAGATATAGAATGGGAGGATGAATTATCATGGCGTAGTGATGCAATAAAGGGTTTAGGCCAGATCCATCTACAGGTACAAATGGAGCCCAATTGTTCAGATTAATTATACTTGCCCAAATTTCTTGATTTTGGTTTGTCCAAAAAAGATAAAAAGGATTTTCACCTACTATTAAATACAAAAGGAGCAATGCTACGGGAAGATTTTTAAATAAAAAAATTATTGAGTATTGTTTTGATGTACTATTTGAAAAGATAGAGTGGAGAATGTAATTGGCGATAGAGATTAGCCAAATCCAAAATAAAATTGATCCTTCTTGTTGCGCCCAAAGTGCAGCTATGCGCAATAAAATAGGCGTAATATTTTGTGTAGTTTTTGAAACATAAACAAATTGATAATTTTGGAATACAAGCTGAATTAAAATGATTAAAATTGCGGTTGATAAAAGAAATAAGATGATTTGGTCCGTTTTCTTGAGGAATTGGATTTTTTTATTATCTGACTTAACAAGGCCAAATAATGATATCCCTGCGCCTATGAGAATAATAAGTAACGTTGCTAATAATAAGAAATACCCAATAATTGCTGTAATCAAACCCACCTCACTTTTGTTCTATTTTTTCTTCATATTTTGAGGGACATTTTAATAACAATTCATCTGCAATAAAAATATTATCTTTTGTGATTGATCCTGAAGCAATTACTTGCGCTTCATTAATAAGTAGTTCGGGACGAATTCCATTGTAGATTATTTTTATTTTTGGTGTATTTGGATCTATGGTGGCATTATGCAAAAGAAGTTCAATACCGCCATTGTTTTCTATTTCATTATGATCTACTGGAATGTGGGCAGCATAAAAGCTAATCTCTCCTGTTGAAAAATCAGTTGTGATTGAATCTCCAAGTACTGAGCCTGAAATTTTTATTTTTTTATCTTGTAATTCAGCGTTATTAATCAATTCTTGAATTGAATAATAATAAGTAATATTTGTTTTTAATAATGCAAAAATTATTATCGTTAGCGCAATAAAAATTCCAATTGAAGAAATTATTATGATTTTTTTTGATGAGATAGTTTTGGTTTGCACTTTAATGAATCCTTTCAAGTTGGATTATTATACCTTGAATATTTTTTGAATAATAAAGCGCTAATTTTTAATTAGAGAGTTTTGTTTAGTCTTTTTTATGATTTTTTAGATTTCTTCGAATATTAATTTTTTCGCTATTT
The DNA here is from genome assembly GCA_963662985.1 of Anaerolineales bacterium. Classification (GTDB taxonomy): domain Bacteria; phylum Chloroflexota; class Anaerolineae; order Anaerolineales; family UBA11579. The sequence goes on from OY760067.1 coordinate 163,482, forward strand.
TCCACTTTAAATAGATAAATAATAAGACCAATTATAATGATGAGAAGAATTCCTATTATTACAAAGATAACTATGTTTGAATCCGAATTTGTCGTATTAGCATCGGGAAGTATGGGTTGAATATAATTGAATGTTAAATCATTATTGTCTTTAAAATAATTCAATTCAATCGGAATAATTTGATTTGCTTCAATGTTCATATAATCTACCACTTGATAATTTAGATTGTACATTCCTGTAAAATTTTCATTTGGTGGTGGATTTATTTTGAAATCCTCAGAATTTTGAGGCTCTTGAAAAATTATATTGAGGTCATAAATTTCATAATCAAATACCAGATCAATATTATAAAAACGTTGACTAACAATCTTTTTAAAATTCTGATCATGGTAAGTTAGTTCAAATTGAAGTGTATCTATGGTAAATTCTACAACTTGATAAATACCTTCTTGTGATACTTCATAAGGTAAATAAATTTTTTGGCCAGATAAATTTTCTATGGTGACATAATTCATTAAAGTAGAATTATATGGGAGCTTAAATTTTAATTTTACTGGGAGTGGAGTATTGGGATCTAATACACCTTTATAACGAACCAACATGTTTTGATTATCATACTCTGGCCAAAAATTAATATCTAAAGAGTAAAATTTAATCTCTATTTGTTGGGCATTTATTAAATCAGTTGAAATTGAGAATAAAAATATAGATATAAAAAGCAAACTCAATAATTTCTTTTTATGAGTAAAAGAATTTTCTTGTTTACTATTTATTACTTTCAAATTTTCTCCATATAACCTATATTAAGCAATGGCTTGATATATTTTTTTTACATATTCCCCGAATTGTTGTGTATATCGAATGTCAGATGTGCGGGGACGGCTAAATTTAATATCAATATCAAGTATTATTTTAGCAGGTATGTTGGATAAGACAATAACTCTGTCGGATAGAAATATTGCTTCTTGAATGGAGTGTGTAATCATTAAAATTGTTTGTTTTTGTTTTTGCCATATTCTTAGTAATTCTTCACCCATCTTTTCTCTTGTGATGGCATCTAAGGCTCCAAATGGTTCATCAAGTAACAACATATCTGGGGTTTGTATCAATGCCCTAGCTAAAGAGACTCTTTGCGCCATTCCTCCTGAGAGATTTGCTGGATAAGCTTTTTCAAAGTCATTTAATCCAACAAGATCAATAATTTTGCTTACTTTTTCTTGATTCTCTTTTTGATCATTCAAACCACAAATCTCTAATGGAAGTGTTATGTTTTGATTTACAGTTCTCCAAGGCATTAAATTGGCGTCTTGAAATACGATTGCTACTTCATCAGGTGTTTCTTGAACTACTTTATTTTTAAATAGTATTTGGCCATTGCTTGGTTTTATTAATCCAGCAACAAGTCTAAGTAAAGTTGATTTACCACTTCCAGATGGTCCTAATATACTAACAAATTCATTTTCATATACTTTCAGAGATATATTTTGAAGAACTTTTAATTCTTTATTTTTTCCAAAATCTTTATTTAGATGTTGTATTTCTAATATTGGTTGTTTCATTTTATTTAATAAATTGGGTCGTAATTGCGGTCATTAAATCAGCTGGTTTTGTTAGTAAATCCATATCAAATAATACATCAGCCATATTTTGCCATGAAGACATCTCTATTTCTCCAATATTATCAGCATTCCATAAATTGATGGAAGCAGCAAGTACTTGTTTTTGTACATCTTCTTGATCGGGCTGCAATGATTGTAAAGTTTCGATGTACTCTTTGCTAATTGAATAGGCTTGTTCAGGATCATCAATCGTCTTTTCTATACCTTCAATTAATGCTGAAACCATTAATTGAACAATTTCTGGATTTTCATCAATCATTTTTTGACTGGTAATCAATCCATTTGAAGCTAAATTTATGTAGTCTGAGACTGGAAATTCGATTATTTGATACCCTTCAGATCTTAATTGAACAGGTGTGTTATTGCGATATACTGAGGCCGCATCAACTGTTTTTGTTACTAATGCTTCAGCTTGGTTATATCCAATGGATTCTAAGATAATATCTGTTTCTGAAAGATCTTGTTCACTTAGAAACGCTTTTAGTGCAATATAATTTGCTCCATAAGCACCAGGAATTCCTACACTTTTACCAATTAGATCTTGTGGTGTTTTGATTTGAGAATCTGCTAAAGCGACGATTGATACGGGATATTTTTGATACCATGTCATAACATATACGACATCTAAACCTTGTTCTCGTGCTAATAATACTTGTTCTCCAGATCCAAATGCAAATGGCACCTCTCCTGCTGCTACCAATGCCATTCCATCTGTTTCATAACTATAATCAAAAGTAAAACTATACCCTGTCTTATCCAATAGTCCTTCTTTATCAGCAACATATACAGGTGCTTGTTGAATATCGGGGATATAGCCCATTGGTAATCTAGTTTCTATGTTCTCTTTTGAGCTTTTTTGATTATTTATCGTGCATGAAACTAAAAATACACTTAATAAAATTGCCGATATTATTATTACCCAATATTTTTTATTCATTACTTTGCCTCTTTTATGATGTTCTTTTCAATTTATTCTGCATTTTTCCATTGCAGAAGTGTTTTTTCAATAATAGTCACAATTGCATATAGGGATAATGCCATTCCAATTAGTAGAAAAACTGCAACAAATACCATAGAAGTATCAAAGGATCCTTTTCCAACATTTACTAAAAAACCCAATCCTTTATTTGCTCCAACAAATTCACCAACTACTGCACCTATAACTGAAAATGTCGCCCCTACTTTTACACCTCCAAGATAAATTGGGAGTGCTCCAGGAAATTCAAGTAATCTGAATTTTTGCCAACGATTTGCCTTTAATGAATCCATCAGATCAAATAAATCTGATGGGACTGAGCGGATACCAACTATTGTATTGGTTAGAATAGGAAAAAATACAATTAATGCACAAATTATAACCTTTGAAATCATCCCAGAGCCAAACCATATAATCAATAAAGGAGCGATCGCAACAGTTGGAATTGCTTGTGAGATGACAATAAGTGGAGATAAGAAAGATTCTAAGTTAGGATTTTTTGCAAGCAAATACCCTAATATCGTTGCTAAAAACATTCCTATTAATAGACCAGCCAAAACTTCAGATAATGTCGCCCATATATGAGTTAATATACTTTTATTTTTAATTAAAATTAGAAATTTTTCCCAAACATCTTTAGGGGTTGGAAATATAAAAGAAGGGATTTTTCCATCATTGGTTAACAAAGCCCAAAATATTAGGAGTGTTAACAAAGATATTGATAATGATAGGATATTTAGCCAGATTTTTGATTGTTTTGTTTGCATAAAAAAAATCCCGAATATTCTTCGGGATTTTTTATTTTGAATAGGAACATACTTACTTGTATGATTATTCACCTTCTTTCATCCGGACTTTACCGTCGGCATTGGAATTACACCAATTCAGTACTTACGTAGTCGTGGGCTGTCACCACCGATTGGGAATTGTGCTTTCACACTCACCCTACCCCGAAGGATTTGTATTTAGTTTTCTTGATTATTTATAAAACAGAATAGGTGTAGCGTCAAGTCTTTTGTGAAAAATAACACAATTAGGCTTGGGCTGCCCCTTCTGCTGGGAGCATTGCAATAATTTGTTCAGCAAGAAGAATATTTTCTCCTGCTTTTTTGATGATCCCTGCAATTGTGGACATCTTTGAAATTTCTTCAAGTTGTTCTGTCACAAACCAATCCAAAAAACGTTGGCTGATGTAATCGCCATCTTTCTTTGCAATATCAACTAAATTATAAATTTGTTTGGTTACTTCATTTTCCCAAGCTAATGCTAATTGAGCCGCTTCTAAGGCTGATTCAAACTTGGCTTTTGGTTTTTCTACTGCTGGGATTTCAACTTCTACACCTGCATCTAATAAGAAATTATACATCTTCATCGCATGCATATGTTCTTCCATTGCTTGTTGATAAAATAATTCTTTTAATTTATTAAGGTCTTCGCTATCAAAATATGCAGTAATTTGCAGATACTGATTGCTTGCACCAAGTTCGTTTGAAATTTGTTGATTAATTGCTTTAGTTAATTCTTTACTTAACATGTTTATTGTCCTTTTTTAATTTTTTATTACTTTATGTTAAATAGACGTATTATCTAAATAATTATTACTGTATTATTTAATTTTTTGTTCTATGTTTTAATCAAAAACTAAATTATCGTGACCTTTTAGTTTTTGATTAATTCGATCAATTATTGTATCCAAATTATTAGGATCTTGTACAAAATCAAGTTTGTCAGATTGAATTGTGAGGACTGGGCAGTAATCAAAATCAACAAGCCATTCATCATATAACTGATCTAGAAGTTTTAGATAATTTGGGTCTATGGAAGATTCCATATCGCGACCACGCATTTTAATACGTTCAATTAAAACATCAACAGGTGCTTTAAGGTAGACTAATAAATCTGGTTTAGGCAATGATTTAACTACGACATTGTATATTGTTTGATAAGTTAAATAATCAGTTTCAGAAAAATTATTCAATCTTCGAAGCGCTTGGGTAAAAATATAATAATCCTCATATATGGAGCGATCTAAGATAGCGCTACCAGGTTTTTCTACTATCTGTTGGTATTGTTCAGCACGGGTGCCAAGAAAAAATATTTGGAGGTGAAATCCCCATTTTTTCATATCTTGATAGTAATTCGGTAGATAAGGATTGGTTGAAACCACTTCATAACTGGTGTTCCATCCAAATTTTTGTCCAATTCTTTCTGTGATTGAGGTTTTTCCTACGCCAATATTACCGGCTACTACGACTAGTTTATCTGCCATGATTTTCCTTATTTTCTATCTAACACTCACTATGCCCACATGAATAGCACTTTGCACAACCTTCTTCGTTGATTACTGAAGCTTGTCCACATTCAGGGCAAAGGTCTCCACGAAGTTGATTTCCAACCGGTCTGTATTCAGGTGATTCATTATCACTTACTGGTTCTTTTGAGGTATTATCAGTTTCTTCTAAGTATTGTTCTAGAATTTTTGCCACACCATCTGGTAATGATCGAACACGATATTGCCCAAAGCCCATTGAACGACCGCCGCCAATGCCTGTAAGTTGATTTTTAATTGTCTCTAGTCGTTCGCGAGGTTCTACTGGTGAGGCAATACGAAGATTCAAAGAAATCAAACGTCCAATCGCTTCTGAAACTGCTGCTGTCTCTGAGCCTGCTTTTGCTGTATTTAAGAAGACCTCAAATGGTTGTCCACCACCATTGTAATTAATAGTTACAAATGCTTTTCCTACGGGTGTATCAATTTCAAAAGTATCTCCTCGTAGATGTTTTGGGCGTGGTTTTCTGGAATCATTCCAAAGGAACACTTTTTCTTTTTCTATTGAGTCTGCCTTTTTATTGGCTGTATCAGCTGTTTCTAATACAACGCTTTCTCGTGAACCGGTTACATAAACTGTTATTCCTTTACAATTTAGCTCCCAAGCTAACATATATGCTTCCGCAACATCTTCTTCGAGAGTCCCTATGGGGAAATTAATAGTTTTAGAAATTGAGTTGTCAATAAATGCTTGCATTGCTGCTTGCATTTCAATGTGTTCTTGGGCTGAAATGTCTGATGAAACAACATAAACATTACTAAATTCTTCTGAAAGCTCTTCAATATCTTGGCAATTTCCTTTTTGTGCAACCTTTTTAATGATCTCATCTCTTAGTTCTTGATCTTTAATTTCAGATTCTAATTTTTTCAAGAAAAGAGGACTGGTATAGGTTAATTCAACATCTTTTCCGTTATCGTTAAAATGACGTATATAAGCAAGCGCAAAAACTGGCTCGCAACCATATCCTTCAACACCTGACACAGTACCAATAGTTCCTGTGGGTGCTATTGTTGTCTGAGCAGAGTTTCTTATACCATTCTCTTGAATCTGATTTTCTAATTCATTCCAATCAATTTTTGGACGATTAAAATCTCTTTTATATGGCGTTAATGGTTTTGGTGGCTGCCATTCCATACCATTTTTACTGTCAAAAATACTACCTGTAATTGCAGGAAAACTTCCTCTTGATTTGGCTAGTTCTACGCTTTTTTTCATTGCATGGTATCTGACAAATTCAGTAACTTGAGCTGCTAATTCTTGACCTTCTTTTGAACCATAACGTACTCCGACTTGATATAGTAAATCAGCGAGTCCCATAAAGCCTAAACCTATTCGACGGGCATTTAATGCAGCTTCTCTTAATTTAGGTACCGCTGGGACATATCCATTTATATCTACTACGTTATCCAAAAAATTAACTGAAAGTTCAATGCTTTTTTGAAGTTTTTCCCAGTCAACTTGATTGTCATTTTTGATATGTTGGGCAAGATTGATGGAACCCAAACAACAATTTTCGTATGGGCCAAGCCATTGTTCACCACAGGGATTCGTTGCTTCTAATGAATATAGATGTTTGAGCGGATTGGTTGCATTGGCTTTATCTAAGAAAAGAAGACCGGGTTCACCATTATGGTGTGCTTGTTTTACTATCTTCTCAAATAATTTTCTGGCTTTTAGGGTTTTATAAATTCTGATTGGTAAACCTTGTGCCTGAGCCTCTTCAATGGTACCTAAGAAACCTTTCGTTTTTTCGTTAGAAACATCAATAAATTTCAATTCCCAATCTGCATCATCCTTGACTGCCTGCATAAATTCATCTGTGATGCCAACAGAAATATTGAAATTAGTAATAGCTTTTTCACTTGTTTTACAGCTAATAAATTCTTCTATATCTGGATGATCTACGCGAAGAACTGCCATATTTGCACCTCTACGAGTACCACCTTGTGCGATTTCATCAAATGCCTTGTCATATACACTTAAAAAGCCAATAGGTCCGCTTGCATTTCCTTTTGATGATTTGACAACTGTATTTTTGGGACGTAAACGAGAAAATGAAAATCCATTTCCTCCTCCTGTTTGCTGTATTAATGCAGCATCTCTGAGTGATTGAAAAATACCTGAAACGTCTCCACCCATATCATCTGTAATTGGCAGTACAAAACATGCTGCAAGTTGTCCTATTGGTGTGCCAGCTCCAGTAAAGGTTGGAGAATTTGGAAAAAAACTTCTTGACGCTAATAAATCATAAAATTCTTTAGCTTTTTGATCAACATTACCATTATAAGATTCTTCAACAGAAGCGATATAATGCGCAACTCGCCAAAATGTTTGTTCTTTTGTTTCAACTATATTTCCTTGAGAATCTTTTCTTTGGTATCTTTTTTTAAAAACACTCAGTGCATTTTCTGAAAGTTCTACTTCTCGTAAATTTTTTGGGATGGGGGGTGTTTTATAATTACTCATATAAATAACTCCATTCTTCTCTTCTTTCCTTTTTCCTTCTGAGGGATAAAAAAATAATTTAAATTATTGGTTATCAATTAATCGATCAATTTCTGATCTTATTGACTGGATATCATCTAGTCCTAGGTACACTAAAGCAAATCGTATATAAGCAATTTGATCTAATTCTTTAAGCCCTTCAATAATCAAATCACCTACAATTTTTGATTCCACTTCCACTTTTCCTAATAATGCCAATTTATTTTCAATTTCACCCGTTAAGCGTTCCATATCAGCTTGAGAAACAGGTCTTTTTACACAAGCAAGTTGAATACCTTTGAGTACTTTTTCGCTATTAAAATTCTCTTTTGAGCCATCATGCTTCACAATCATTGGAGGGGTTAACATAGGACGTTCATAGGTAGTAAAGCGTTCGCCACAATTTTTACATTCTCTTCTTCTCCTAATTCCTCCTTTTTTATCATGGGATGTATCTGTTACTTTTGTGCCAGTTTCTGAACTATTTTGGCAATATGGACATATCATTAGTATTCCTCCAATTAATTAATGACGCATTAAATAAAGCCTTTTGTAAAGGATTTAATTGGCGTCTATGGTATTTCCAATGTATTGTGACCCTGTATATGGTACCCCTATGTAGGTCATAGTATAGCATAAAGGAGGTGTGTTACCTCACTAATAAAGTTAAAATTTTCTCAGGAATTGTGAAACTTTAAGGTTTCCAAGCTGGTTGGCATTCTAGGTATTCAGATGATTTTATTTGTTGGATGCCTGCCCCATTTGAATTCATAATATAAATATCAAAATTGCCGGCTTGCCATGTTGTGAATAGGATCCAATTTCCATCTGATGACAAAGATGGTTGTGTTTGAGGGATTAGCATATCTGTGAGGAATGTTCCGTTTTCAAGGTATTTCTCTTCAGATAAATCAATATACTTTAAGCGAGGATATGAATCTGTAAATTTGCTAGTAAAGAGTAAACGGTTTCCATCTAATGTAATTATAGGATAATTATGCTCTGCACCAATTTCTTTTGATAGTTCTATACTTTCAGCTAATAAATCTGTTTCTTTTTCCATGATTCTGTAAGCATCAATTTTATTGGTTACATAGATGATTTTTTCTTGGTCTGGATACCAATTTGGATTTAAATTTTGATGTAGATTTTCTACTAACTTTGTTAGCAATCCAGAACTGAGGTCTATCTTATAAATATCAATCACATATTCATTAACTAACTTTGAGAACATAATTTCTTCCCCATTCGGAGACCATTTGGGAGAAAATACATTTGAATCTGATAGTAATGTGGAAAAATCACCTGTATTTAAATCTAAAATAAATATCTGGGTGTCATAGAAGAAAATATTATTGGGTTTTTTACAAGGTGAAATGAATGCTATTTTCCCTCCATCGGGAGACCAAGCAGGTTGGCATGCTCCGCCTGATATGTAGGTTATTTGTTGTTGAATTTCATTGTGATTAATAGAATCAATCCAAATCTGATTTTCACCAGATTGATCTGAAACATATAAAAATTGATTATTACCTGCAAACGGTGTTGGTTGAGTTGTTGGTGTGGAAGTTCGTGTTTGAACCAATGTTGGGATTTTAGTACTAATTGGTGTGTTGGAAGGTGAAATTATAGACGTAGATGTGTTCGTTAAAGAAGGTAGTATGACTGCACTTTCAGTAAACGTTGGTTCAGCATTTGGTGTGTCAATTGGAGTGGGTGTGATAACTGGGATGTTAGTTGGGGTTGGTGTATTGGTAGTAGTTGCTATATATTTTTGCTGCATTATAAATGCCGCTTTATTTAATGACCAATCAGTTGTTATACCTGCATATCCAACATAAATAATTAATAATATCGTAATGAGAAGATAGATTATCTGTTTGTTTTTCTTTTTTCTTTTTTGTTTTGCAATCTTTTTTCTTCTTGCTAAAGAAGCACTATTTGGGTCAATATTTGGACTTAATATAGTGGAATGTTTTGTTGGATCTGTTGAATAAAGAATTTTGTTAGTGCTATGTTGCTCATCAAAAAAAACAAAAGTGATTGGTTTTGAATCTTCTGGTGGTTCAACAACAATATCAGAATTAATTCTTAATTTTCTGGTGTTTTTACTTGCTTTTAATAAAGATTCTCTTAACTCATTAATAGTATGGAATCGATCTTCTGGGTGAGTTTCCAAACATTTTTCAACAATTCTGGCTAAAGAAACTGAGACTTTTAAATTTCTTGCCCTTAATGGTGTGAGATCTGTTTGCTCCATTGCGATAGCTAGACTATCTTCTGGAAGCACGCTTGATAGAACCGCATATAAGGTTGCACCTAATGAATAAATATCTGAACGTTCATCTGTTCTCGCAGTACCATATTGTTCGGGGGGAGAATAACCAGGCGTCATTGCTCTTGCCCCAGTTGCAGTTAATTGAGATTCGTAATAGATTTTTGCTAAACCAAAATCTACCAAAAAAACATTTCCGCTTTCATCCACTTTAATGTTGCCGGGTTTTATATCACGATGAATAATTGGAGGGTTTAAATTATGAAGATATTCCAATGCATCACATATTGCTAATGCAATCATAATCGCATCTTCGTTATCAAGGGTTCCTTTACGCTCTAATCTTTGCCTGAGATCTTCACCTTCAATATAATCCATGACCATATATTGACCTTGATTTGGAATCTCAAAATAATCATAAACTTTTGGCAAATTTTTATGATGAATATTTGCCATTATTTGCGCTTCAATTTTAAATTGACGGTTGTATTCGGGGGTTGAATATAAATTCTCTTTTACAGCAACTTTTTTATTTAACGTTTGATCAATTGCAAGATAAACAGCCCCCATGCCACCTTTGCCAAGCACGGCTCGAATTAAGTATCTATTTTGTAAAAAAGATTCTAATTGGAGCATTTTATTTTCCTTTTTCCAAGTTATTTTTTATTATATCAAATGCTTGCATGATTTTGTCGTTAATTTCAGGAATTTCAAATTGACTAGTAATTGATGGTTTGGTACTATCGACTTATGAAAACAATTCAAATTTTTCTTCAAGCCATTAAAAATAAAATATTGGTCGTGTTTAAAATTACTCAACAGTTACCTTTATCTCATTTGCTCTCAATTGCACTATATAAAATTCAAAAGACTTTTGGTATCGTGCGTTTATGGGAATACGGTAAGAAAGAAGAAATTCCTGTAAATTTATTACGTTTTGATATTGATGTTGATAGTATTTCGAATGCGGATCAAATAAAAATCATTACTGAAGCAGACCAAATTTTAGCAGGTACTATCACTCTTTTTGGCGTGCTTAAGCAAGAACTAAGATTTCCAAATCAACAAAACGCAAAACACTGGTCTACATTCTATGGTGATCAATTTGAAGGAAAAGATATTAAGTTTACATGGGAACCAGCACGCTTTTCATGGGCGATCAAATTGGCACAAGCCTTTTTGATTTCAAAAGATGAAAAATACGCTGAATTCTTATGGAAAAAAATTGAAGAATTTTTTTCCATAAATCCTGCATTTTTAGGTGTTCAATATTTCTCTGCTCAAGAAGTAGCAATGCGTATTATTAATTTATCTTATTGTGTTTCTATACTTCGAGATGCTAAATCAACTACAAAAGAACGGTTAAGATTATTTAGTTCAATGGTTGAAACCCATACGTTCCGGATTCCAAGCACATTAAGTTATTCAAAAGCACAAAACAACAATCATTTGCTTAGTGAGGCGGTTGGTTTATATACTGCTGGAATTATTTTAAAAGACCATTCAAAAGCAAAACGATGGCAAAAATTAGGCCTAAAAACTTTTGAATACGCTATACAACATCAAATTGCTGTTGATGGAGCTTATTCTCAACATAGCGTTCGTTATCATCGTTTAATGCTGGAGTTAGTGAATTGGATGTTTGTTGTTTGCTTATTTAGTGAAGACAATATCTCTGATAAAAGTATGAAGTTAATTAAGAATAGCGTTATTTGGTTATCTTCGCTTTGTAATCCAGATAATGGGAAATGCCCTAATTTAGGGCCAAATGATGGTGCTTATTTAATGCCTTTTTCTACTGCTGAATACGATGATTATCGACCTGTTTTACAATTAAGTTCATTTTTGTTTTTGAATATGTCTTTATACAATAACAAAGAGTCTTTTTCTAATTTACAATGGTTAGCTTTTAATCAAGATAAATTAGAGCTCAAAAATGAATTTTATTCATTTCAAAATAAGAATGTTATTCATGGTATTCAAAGCTATGCTTATTTTCGTGTTGAAAAATTTACTAATAGACCCGGGCATGCAGATCAATTTCATTTTGACCTTTGGTATAAAGGTATAAATGTTCTTTTGGATGCAGGAACTTTTTCTTATAATTCAAATTCGCCATGGAATAATCCATTAAGTAATACTTTTTATCACAATATAGTGTCAGTTGAATATTCAAATCAAATGACTCGTGGTGGAAAATTTTTGTGGCTTGATTGGGCAAATGCAATCAAAACAGAAAAATATACTGATCAAGTAGGAAAAATTAGAAGTATTAGCTCCGAACATCACGGATATGCGAAGTATAATGTAATTCATCAAAGAATTATTGATGTCCAACAAAATGATTGGTTGATAAAAGACACTTTGTTCAAAAAAAGTGAGAAAAAAGAAGATCAAGTAAATGTGGGATATCACTTATTAATTAAAAATCCTTTATCCTATCAAATTAATGATAATCAAATTGTTTTTCAATATGATGGTTTTCAGATGATTATGACGATTATTGGATTTTCAAATGAAAAAATTAGTCTAATTAAAGGCGGTGAACAAATTTTTGGTGAAAGAGTTGAAAAAGAACTCGAATGTTATGGTTGGTTTTCCCCCACTTATGGATATAAAGAAGAAGCAATAAGTCTTTTAATTGAGGATTCACTTCGAATTCCTACGGAAATTTTGACCAAAATTCGTTTTGAATAAATTTTGACATTTAGCTTATTCCAACCATAAATCACTTTCTTCATGTTATAATAGCTCATTAGTTCAAATATTAATTTTTGGAGGCTTCGGTGACAGATAATAAGAATAATTCAACTAACTATCAGGCATCAGATATTCAAGTTCTGGAAGGTCTTGAAGCAGTACGACGACGCCCTGGTATGTATGTTGGTGGGACGGATATTAAAGCACTCCATCACCTTGTTTATGAAGTTGTTGATAACTCAATTGACGAAGCTTTAGCAGGAGTATGTGACACTATTATAGTGACTATCCATGAGGATAGTAGCATCACGGTTGAAGATAACGGACGTGGTATCCCTGTGGATATGCATCCACAATTAGGAATTTCTGCTTTGCAAGTTGTGCTTACTACTCTACATGCTGGTGGTAAGTTTGATAATGCTGCCTATAAAGTATCTGGTGGTTTGCATGGGGTTGGTTTGTCAGCAGTAAATGCTTTATCAGAATGGATGGAAGTTGAAGTTCGCCGAAATGGTGAAGTTCATATGATTCGTTGTGAACGTGGAAAGGCAGTTGGCCCGGTAAAAGTAATTCGAAAAATGGAAAAAAATGAAGTTACTGGTACAAAGCAAACCTTTAAGTTTGATGACACTATTTTTATTGGAGAGATGGATTTTAATTTTAATACATTGAAAACCAGATTCCGTGAAATGGCATTTGTTACAAAAGGCATTACTTTATCCTTAAAAGATGAGCGTGATAATCAAGAAATGACCTTCCATTTTGAAGGCGGGATCACTTCATTTGTTCGTTATTTAAATCGAAATAAAGAAGTTGTACACCCTGTTGTACATGCAGAAAATGAAATCGATAATATTACAATCGATGCAGCAATTCAATATACTGATGCTTACGCAGAATCATTATATGCTTTTGCAAATACAATCAATACCACCGATGGCGGTTCTCACTTGACTGGTTTGCGCATGGCAATTACCAAAACAATCAATACTTATGCTCGAAAAGCTGGTCTATTAAAAGACAACGATACAAACTTCTCGGGTGATGATACAAGAGAAGGTTTGACTGCTATTGTTTCTATTAAACATCCGGATCCTCAATTTGAATCACAAACTAAAGTAAAATTGATGAACCCTGAAGTGCAAACTTTGACTCAACAAGTTGTTACGGAAGCATTTTCTTCTTTCTTAGAAGAGAATCCTGCGGCAGGGAAAGCTATTGTATCTAAGTGTTTGACTTCTGCACGCGCAAGAGATGCTGCACGAAAAGCTAGAGATCTTGTGATTCGAAAATCTGCGTTAGAAAGTCTAACCCTTCCTGGTAAATTGGCAGACTGTTCAAGCAAAGATGCTTCGACATCTGAACTGTATATTGTAGAAGGTAACTCGGCTGGTGGATCTGCAAAACAAGGGCGAGATCGCCATTTCCAAGCAATATTACCTTTACGCGGTAAGATATTAAATACAGAGCGGGCTCGACTTGATAAAGTTCTTGGAAATAATGAAGTTAAAGCGATGATTTCTGCTTTAGGAACTGGGATTGGTGAGAATTTTGATATTGATAACTTACGATATCACCGAATTATTATCATGTGTGATGCTGATGTTGATGGCTCTCATATTCGCACATTGCTATTAACCTTTTTATTCCGCTATATGCCTGAGCTAATTAATTCAGGTTATGTTTATATTGCACAACCTCCTCTTTACAGTATTTCTCAGGGAAAAAATCAGGTTTATGCCTATACAGAAAATGAAAAAGAAGAAATGTTGAAGAATCTTGGTGAAAAAGCTGAAAAAGCACATGTTCAACGATATAAAGGTCTCGGTGAAATGAATCCTGAACAATTGTGGACTACTACTATGGATCCTGAAAACCGTATTTTGTTACAAGTTCAAATCGACGACGCTAAGGAAGCTGATAGGACTTTTGATATGTTGATGGGCTCTGCAGTTCCTCCACGTAAGCGTTTTATTACAACCCATGCAAGTGAAGTGCGCAATTTGGATGTATAGATTTAAAAAATTAGTTTTCAAAATAAAAGAACAGGAATCCCCTGTTCTTTTTTTATAAACTATATACAATAAGGCTATGTTTTCAATAAATACAGAACAAAGTAAGAAGTATCGCGCTATTCTTTATATTATCATTTTAGCTACAATTCCTTTTTATCTTCTAGGCATTGGAGTTGCATCATATAAAATTTCTGAAAACAAACAAAATCAACTGGTGGAAGCGGACAATACTCAAGTTATTGTCACAATTAATGGCACCCTTTTTATTGGATCTGGAACTGATCTGCTTACTTTAGTACCTTTTATGGCTACTGGAACTCAAACTCAAACAATTACTTCCACTTATGCAATTCAACCTACCAAAACTTTGTTTGTCCCTCCAACATATACGCCTACAATGACACCTACTGCTACTTTAATTCCTACTTGGACATTTGTTCCTTTACCTACGTTGACTCATACAGCAACAGCAACCTATACATTTACACCAACTCTTACGCCTACTAAAACAGCTACAATTATTTTCACACCTACATTTACACCTATTGTACCGACAAATACTCAGATTCCTATCGAAGCAACTACAATCGTGCCTACAAAAATTCCAACTGTTATCCCAACTGAAACTTTTACTCCTGTTGTTATCAATACGGATACACCAGTTCCACCGAGTTTTGCACCTTCAGAAACTGAAACATTAGTGAGTTCTGAATAATCTTGTATACATTAAAAATCTTATTTTTCAATTTATAAAATCTTGTAAAATTAGTATTATTTCTCAGATTTGCTTGCACTATCCTAAATAATCAGGCATACTATTTTAATAAGGAGAAGTCATTATGGGAAAAATTTCGCTTCGTCATTATAATGAAGAAATTGATGTTTTGATTGATGAAGGCAATTATAAAACTGCAATTGAATATTCAAAACATATTCTTACTATCTATCCAAAGCACGCCGATACTTATCGTTTATTAGGCAAAGCTTTTTTAGAATCTGAACGTTTTACAGATGCTATTGATATTTTCCAAAGACTTTTATCTTGTATTCCTAATGATTATATTGCTCATATTGGTATGAGTGTTATCCGTGAAGATGAAGCTAATCTTGATGCTGCAATTTTCCATATGGAGCGAGCTTATGAAGTTCAACCCACAAATCAAACTTTATTGAAAGAATTAAAGCGATTGTATGGTTTGAGGGATGGTATTGAACCAAGTAAGTTAAGATTGACTACCGGAGCATTAGCAAAAATGTATGCTCATGGCGATTTATATAGCCAAGCAATTGCAGAATTATTAACTGCATTGGTTGAAGATGATAAACGACCTGATCTTATGATCTTGCTAGCTGAAATGTATTATAAATCTAATCAAATTGATGAAACAATTGAAGTTTGTAAATCAATTTTAGAAAATTTGCCTTATTGTTTTGTTGCAAATGATTTATTAGCTCGAATCAGTATTCAAGAAAACCGTGAAACTGAATCTTTAGAGTATTTAAGTAGATTATATGAAATTGATCCTTATATAAAATATTCTGATTTCCCAAATGAAAATCCAAATGATGTTCTTGCAGATGAAGTTTTACTCGATTCTTATGAGTTCCATTTTTCTGACGAAGAAGATGAAGAGGACTATCAACCTATTGAACTACATAATACTGAAGAACTTTTGATTAATGACTGGCAAAATTCCTTTGCTGAACAAATTAATGAACAAGAAATTGAATCTCTTGAATCACAAGTCCCTGTTAAAGATATGTCTGACGATTTGCCAGATTGGCTCCAAAATAGTGATGTAATCAAAAACCAAATAAATGATAAGGATAATGATGATTTGGATGATGAATCTGAAACGTTCAATTTATTTAATAGCTTAACGAATGATAATAATTTAGAGAAATCTGAAGAAATTAATATCAATAATGATGATATAGAACTTGATAATTGGATGGATGAATTGAAAGAACCGTCTTCAATATCTGAATCAGAAAATGGATCAGGAGATGAAAGTGATTGGTTGAAACAACTTGGCGCAATTGGTGAATATTCCGATCAAGAAAATTCAGATGATATTGAAAATGATTCTGAATTCAATCTCGATTCTTTCTTAACTGATTTTGATAAAAATGAAGAACCTTCAATTGATAACGAAAATGAACCTTCTTTGACTGATAATGTTAGCGAAGAAAATGATGATTCTGATTGGTTAAATAATATTATGAATCTTTCTTCTGATGACAATGAAAATATTAATGGTGATTCTCTAGAAGAAGAGATTGAATCCACTGACTTAAATGAGGAATTGAAAGGTATTGTTGATGAGGGGAACGAAGCTGAAGAATGGTTAAATTCTATGGCTGCAATATCTGATGAAGAATTCAATAATGTAATAGATGAAGTTCAAGATGATAATATACCTTTTGATAAAACTCCATCGCCAGTTAAGTCAGCTAATTTAGATTGGCTTGATGAAATGAAAAAAGAAGCAGTTGCTTCTGGCAATTCTCAGAAAAGCTCAGAGGATGCATTAAATCTCTTAGGTGATTTGGGTATTCTAGATGATATTGAACTTGAAAATGAATCTGAATCAGCATATGCTTCTAATAAAGATAGTTCCCTTTCTTGGATGGATGAGCTAAATGATAAAGAATCTTTGGATCATTCAGAAAAAATTGATGAAAATGAAGAAGTTTCTGAAGAAAGAAATCTTTCAGAAAGTCTATCATGGCTTGATAGTTTAGCCGACGGAGGAGAGATTTCTGATGACTCTTTGATTTTAGATGAGGATGATTCTGATGATATTGAATTAGTAGGTGAAAAAACCTCTAACGGCCTTTCAGATTTATTTGATAATGATTTGGATGATGATGAAGACAATGCTTCTGCCGAAAGCAATCTTTCAGAGAGTTTATCATGGCTTGATAGTTTAGCTGACGGAGGAGAGATTTCTGATGATTCTTTGATGTTAGATGAGGATGATTCTGATGAAATTGAATTAGTAGGTGAAAAAGCCTCTAACGGCTTTTCAGATTTATTTGATAATACTATATATGATGAAGGCAATGCTTCTACTGAAAGCAATTTGTCAGAAAGTTTGTCATGGCTTGATAGTTTAGCTGACGGAGGAGAGATTTCTGATGATTCTTTGATGTTAGATAAGGATGATTCTAAAGAATTTGAATCTGTATCTGAAAAAGCTTCTGATGGACATTCAGATTTATTTGAAAATACTATTGATGATGAGGAAATTATTACTTCTAAAGAAAGTAATTTGTCAGAAAGTTTGTCTTGGCTTGATAGTCTGGCTGAAGGCGAAGAACTGTCTGATGAAGATTTAATTTCTGAAAACAAGGAAGAATTATCATCTGTAAATACTGAAAATACATCTACAAATGAAGATTTATCTTGGTTATCAGAGTTAGATAATATTTCTGACGGTGATAAGGATCTTGATATTGAGAAACTAGAGTTTAATAAAGATGAAACTCCATTGCCTTCAACAATTATAGAAGAAGATGAAGAGCAGATTTATACAAATTCTAAAAGTCCTCAATCTGAGCTTTCTGAAAGTTTAGCGTGGTTAGATTCTTTGAACTCAGATAATTTGTCGAATGATCAATTAATTTCTTCAGATAAAAATGAGAGAATTCCTGCAACTATTATTGAAGAAACACTTGATGAAGAAAATATAGAAATTGACATAAAGGAAACTGAGTTTTCTGATAATAATGATCTTTCTTGGTTAGAAGAATTAGAAGATCAAAGTGAATCATCTCCAAATATTTCAGACTCAGTCTCAGAAGATACTATCGAAATTATTGAAGAAAATGAATTAGAAAAATTACAAGATACAGCTTCTTGGAAAAATTCTTTAACAACTGATGAAGATTATTCTGAGGAAGATATAAATATTATTGAAGAAAAAGATGAAAATTATAAAGCCTATATTGAAGAATCGCCTGATATAGATGAAGTTGTAAAAACAACATCAAATTCATCTTGGTTGAACGAATTAGAAAACCGGTCTGTATACGATGAATCTGCTGAAGCTGATACAGATTGGTTAGCACAATTAGAAGATGACGAAAGCATTGATCCTACAGACGAAAGTTATTCTTTAGAAAAAAGCCTCAATGAAGGAATCAATTGGGTCGATGACATCAATCTTGAAAAATCGCAACCTGTATCTAATAATTTATCTGAAGAAATCCCTGAATGGCTTTCTGCATTAAGTGTTGCCGAAAATAGTTGGGATGAATCATCAAATGAAGAATTGAGTAGATTAGCGGAAAACACTTCTGCTGCTTGGGCTCCAGAATTCAGTACAAAAGAAATTGACGAAGAAGGTCATGTTAATGAAAAAAATATTATTTTAAGTGGGACAGAAAAAAATGAATCATTGGATTCGATTAAAACAGCAATTGATAAAAAAGAAATCAATATAGCATTAACTATGATCGTAAAATTAATTCATAAAAATGAGTCTATCGATGAACTTATTCAGATTATGGAAGATCTTTTGCCACATGATCCAATGAATATTAGCTTGTTACAAACATTAGGTGATGCTGAGTTGAAGAGTAATCGATTAGAGAAAGCGATGGAATATTTTACTAAAGCAGAAAAACTAATTCGATAATTATTGTTTATTCAATAGTATAATTAAGATGATATGAGAAATCATGTCATCTTTTTATATTTCAAAATGAAGGAGTCTTTTTTATGAAGCTTTTTAATTCTATTTTGAACGAAATCTTTTCAAAACAAAAAAGTGGTGTGAAGATATTTAAAAATCCTCAATTTAATTCAAAATTTGAAAATGAGCTTTTATTCTTTTGTAAACCAGATTGCTTTCTAGATAAAAACAAAAAAGATTTTTTGAAAATAGCAAAGATGATTGATGATAAATTTAGAGAGTATGAAGTTTATCCAAGTGGTGGAATTCTTTATTCAGGTAAAGCTTTAGCTGAACATAATATAATGAACCGACATTATGGTTTTATTAATAAATTATCTTTACATGCTTCTGAGATTATTACTAAAGAAGAAAAAGATATCATGTGTAAAACTCTAAACGTGTCAGAAAAAGATGTTAGTTTTTTGGGTGGACATGAGTTTTTGAAAAAATACCCTCAATTTGATGATTTATCAATTAAGCCGTTTTGGTTGGCTAAGGAATCTTATAAATTGAGAAGTGGGTTTTATTATCAACTTTATTCTGTAAACAATGATGAAGTGGTCTTGATTAATGGTTTCCACCCTCCACAATTAAAACATTATACTGCCCCAGATCGACAAATTCTTTTAATGATTTTACATACTAATACTGATTGGGAAAAAGTAAAAAATGAAATGACAGGAAATACTTTTCCTGAAAAATCAAGTCCTAATTCTATTAGAGGCAAATTGTTTTTTAATCCTGATGAATATAAGACACATTCAATGAATGTGTCCAATAATTACGTTCATATGTCTGCTGGTCCATTTGAGGCTCTTTATGAAATCAATAATTTTTTTGCTCCTATCGATGAATTAGATTTTAAGATAACTGATACGAATATTGGATTACGCTTAGAAAAAAATGTTCCATTATTAGAAAAAATTTTAGAAAATCCAATATTAGATTTAAAGGAACCAGAAGACCTTTTTACATTTACAGAAAATATGAACACTTCAATTGCATTAGAATCAATTCAAAAAATAGATTAAATAAAAAAAGCCAGTAAATTACTGGCTTTTTTTTATTATTGAATTGTTAGAATTATTTTGGCACTACGCCAAAGCTCTTCTAGCTCATAATATTCACGTTGGTCGGGAGAAAAAATATGAAGAATAACATCTCCATAATCTCCTAAAATCCAGCCTTCTGCTGGTGTTCCTTCAGCTTTTATAGAAATTCCAGTTTCCTTTTTAACTTGATCTTTGATTTCTTTCATCAAAGCATCTAACATTCGGGAACTAGTCCCAGTACATATTACAAAATAATCTGCAGATTCATTAATACCATGCATATCCATAACAACAATATCTTCTGCCTTTTTTTCTTCTAAAGCGCCTGCAATAAAATGCGCTAATTCTAATGATTTCAGAATATTACCTCTCTTTACAATTTTTATTTATTATACTGGATTTTTAAAGATTATGAATTTAATTTATATCTAGTTAATTCAGTATATATTGGTCCATTGGAATTTAGTGTACTTTCAAAAAGTATTATTTAATATATTAATTGGTTTTGGAAATTTATTGTCTTATTGCATAAAAATTTGTCATTTATGATTTCCATATTGTGAATACTTAAATTCTTTTTTATTCTTCCTATTGTTAGGTGAGGTGAAAATTTTTTATTTTCTCTTTGAAGGCCAATTTTTTGTAAATTATTATTTAAGCTTTCAACTATGCAGTATAAAGATTTATTGTTTTCAAATCCCAACCATACTATTTTAGGGTTATTTTTTGATGGGAAGACTCCGGGTTTTGTAAAATATAAT
Organism: Anaerolineales bacterium; assembly: GCA_963662985.1. Taxonomy (GTDB): domain Bacteria; phylum Chloroflexota; class Anaerolineae; order Anaerolineales; family UBA11579. The sequence continues at coordinate 184,376 of OY760067.1, forward strand.
TTAAATGGTTTAATTTCTTTTACTGAGCTTGAAATATGAGCGTTTAGTAATTCCATTTTACTAATAGGAAACTCCGCTATAAATTTCAATGTTAAGTGCAAATTATTAGGTTTTGTCCATTTTATTGGTAAATTGTAAAATTCTTTTTGAAGTTGATTAATTGTTGAAATAATTTCTTTTTTTGTTTCACCGTCAAAATCTATACCTATAAATAATCTTTTTATTTGCATTATTTATATTTCTCTAATTTCTTTATATCATCTAAATAATCAACATCAAAAAATATTGAGTCATCATTACAATTGATATAATCTTTGGAGAATTGATCGATAATTTGCTTAAGCCCTTTATCCCCTCTCAATTGGTCAATATGATTCAAAATTGAAGATTTAATTAATATTGGATTTCCTTTTTTATTGTCTTTTATGGGAATTATAACTTCTGCTGTTGAATTTTCTGATTTTTTTACTAAAGAGTTAATCGTTTCTATTTTCACTTGAGGTTGATCAACAAGAAAAATAATTACACTGTCAATATCAGCAGGTAGTTTTTCAATTGCTAATTTTACTGAAGTTGAAAGGCCTTCTTGCCAATGCCTGTTTTCTACAATATTTATTTTTGAGTTTTCAGCTATAGTTTTTTTTATTTTATTACTATGCGCACCTAATACAATTATTATTGGTGATAAATTCGTCTGATCTGATTTTTCTATTATGTGATTTAAGAACGTTTTATCTTGCCACTTTATTAGTTGTTTAGGCTGTCCCATTCTTGTAGAGCCACCTGCAGCTAAGATTATGGCAGCAGTTTTATGGTTTTTCATATTAAATTTTTTATATTTTCTTCAATTCCATGATAATAAGATATATTACCTTGGATAATATTTTTTATTCTTTCATTTTTTTTCAATAAAATTGCTAAATTTTGAGCATATTGCTCTTTCTCTTTTGAATCAACTGCGTTAATAAAAATTGATATTTTTGCATTGACGGGAATGTTTTTCATACCACCTGAAGGATGTATTAATAAATTAGCTACAATTCTTTCATCCACTTTTGATGATAACGGAATATCCAATAAAAGCGATAAGATTTCTGGTCTATGAACATTACCGTCGTTTATTTTATGACCAAAAATATTACTGTTCATACAAATTATTACATGATCTGTAAATTCTGGAATAGGTGGTTCATAATATGCTGGTGCTTTTAGCCATAAATCTTTTGCACCATCTGCTTCAATTATGATGGGATAATTATGAATCGTTGCAAGTTTTTCTAAGTTAATCATATCTTCCTCAGATAAACCTATAACTTGATGTTCTTTATTCTGATTGGAAAAGAAAGTTAAATTCTTTGATAAGCCTCCTGCTACTTGCAAAAAATCAACAGGTTTTGTTATCCGAATATGTTCATCTGCTAATTCTGCTTCATCTAATGAAACTCTTGTTGAAGTAGATAATATTATTGGTTTTCGATATCCTTTTGCTAATGCATAAAGAACTGATGTTTTTGCTCCTGCTCCAACAATTGAGATTCTAGAAGTTATTTCAATTGGAATTAGGTCAATTAATTTCATTTATTTTCTTTCACAATAAATTCTTCTTCTCTTTGAATTATTCTCTGTAAAATTGCCACTGCACAAGCATATGTTGAGTCCATTCCGTAGTATGACATATTTGCAGTTCCTAAGTTTTGACCTTCTTCTAGTGGTTTATCTGAAGCATAATGCAAAATACCTAATTCTGTGTCAAATTTATAAAGATTTACAATTTCATCAATAGGATGCCGAACTGCACGCATCATTTCATACATTGCTGAAAGATAGGGACCAGCTTCCATTTCAATACATGTATAGCCATCACGATAAAAATTATCCATATAGTGATGGTTTTGCAAAAACGTTCCTCTGACAGTCACCGATTTTTGATTATCTAGTACATTTCCGTAATGAAGAAATTGGGAAACATGATGTGCTTCAAAATAATTATTATAGAGATAGGTATTTCTTGATTGTGAATCGTATACGACACTATGAATCATCACATCCCCTACTGTTGCATTTAGTGTTGCTGCCTTCCCCATAATATAAATTCCACGTAACTTGCCTGCATGGTCTGAAACTTTTCTGAGGACATCATATGCTGCCATACCTAATGGGTAATCTATATTTAGAATTAAAGCTTCAGAATCATTAAATGAATCCAGCTTTGTTTTAATTCTTGGATCTAATAACTCAAGATCAATATTTTTTAAGTCAATTACTTGCGCTTCAAGATCAAAGCTTGTATTTGTAAGAATTCTTTTTATATCAAGTTTTTCTTCTACTTGATTTAACTTTTTATTAAATTCTGTTCCATATGGTGAACTTATGTATTTCTTTTGAACGTAATATAAGAAATTTTCTATTGATGACTCATTATTTAATTCTTTTATTTGAGCCCATTCTTCTTGCAGAAATTTATCATTGCTTTTTGGTATATATGCTTCTAGCTCTTTTCTGTTTTTTAATGCAAATCCAGTGATTAAGTTGATGAACGAATGAGAATTTGAAGATATAAAATAAATTGGACGTGTTTTTATTTCAGGGACTGCATCTTCAATTCGTTCCCACCATTCATGAATTGCTCGACGATAATCACTTAATGAACTACTAAGTAATTGAATATTTATATCTTGTTTTTTACTTGCAATTAATTTAAGTGTTTCACCAAACTGATCTCCCCAAATTTGAGATAACATTTTTAAATCTTCATATTTAATTTGCAAGACATCTAATAATGTATATATATCATTAGTTTCTAGGAGATTATTACTAATTTCAATTTCTTTTGGGAATTGTTTCATCAAAAGATGAATTTTATTCCATTCGATTTGATATGCTACCAAAATAGGAACAACATCATCAATATCTGTTCTACTTGCTAAAAGACATGCTAATGTCTCTTCTCCATCATAAAAACATCTTCTTCTTCTAGCTATAGCGTTAACTTGCTGCCATTCACCAACATTCCCAAATCCCATATCGATAAATGTTTCAACTCGTTGTCCCAATATTACCGTTGAAATATTTTTTACACATTCTGGAATTCTTAACCAAGAATACACTAAAGCAGGTGCATCAATTTCAAAATTTGCAGCCCCAGCATGCATTAACGAATTTGTTCTCATATGAACTTCTTCTAGTGAACGAATTCGTACTTTTTCAGTTGTTCTAAGCAATGAATAGTATGTTCGTAAATAAAGATCAATTTCTTCTGAAACTACTACGGGGACTGTTCTTTCCATTTATGTTCCTTTCTTATACCAGATTATTTCTTGGATTTTCTTTTTTCTTTTTTCATTTGTTTATCAAGAACAATATCAATTGCTGATTTTTTATAAATGTTTGATTTTCTTCTCGTCATCGAATAAGAAATTGAAATAATTGAAAATATAACAAAGCTTATTCCAAATCCAATTAATAAAGCTCCCCAAAAATATGTAATTGGCTGAATATTTAAACTTGTTCTTAAGGTAAGAAAAAACTCTTTTGTATTTGGAATAAAGAAAATAATAAATTCATCCCAATCTAATAATGACACAGATTTACTAAAAAAATAATTTGTTTGTAATATTTTTTGAATATAAACAAATTGATTAATTAAAAACCTTGCTAAAATTAAGCTAAAAACAGGTACTAAAACGATAAGAGCACAACCAACGCCATTCCAAATTGGATGATATCGATTGCCTTTTCCTGAAATTTCCTTTTTTTTCTCATAGGAATTAATATAATCATTTGACATTGTTCCTCCTTCAAATAAATCAAATATTATTCTTATTTTGAATTATTTGCCCCATTACGCTTATTGCAATTTCTTTGGGCGTTTGTGCATTAATTGATAAGCCAATTGGAGAGTATATATTTTTATAAAACTGAGTTGGTATTTGGTTTTGCTCTAAAACACTTTTTGTATGATTCCATCGTTTTTTGGAACCAAGTATTCCTATATATTTTATCTCTTCTTCTGAAAGTTGTTTTAATATTTCTATATCAATTTCAGTTGTTCTTGTAGTCAAAATCAAAATTTTTGAATGGTTTTCTTTTATTATTTGAGAAAATTCACTAGGTAAACATAAATGAGAATCGTTTTTTATTAATTCACTTTGATTATTAATTATTTCTTCTCTATCATCTCCAAGAAATACATCAAATCCTAACCATTTTGCACATTCTGCAATTGCTGAACCTACATAACCTGCTCCATAAATAAAAATTTTTGAGGTTGTGCATATTTTTTCTAAAAATACCTCAATATTTTTTTCAACATTGCAATTTTTATCAAATTGTTCGTATAAAACCAGTTCATTTGTTTGATTTGATAAAAAAAACTCATGCGCTTTTTCTTTGATTTCTTTTTCAAATTCTCCACCGCCAATAGAACCATCTGAAGTTCCATCCTGCCAAAAGATCATTTTACTTCCTGATTTTCTTGAGGCAGTACCATTCACTTTTGTGATTGTTGTTATAACACCATTGATATTTTTCTTTTGTATTAATTTAGATATTTCATTATAGTCCATTGATTATTTTCCTTACTTTACCTGATATTATAACATTTTGAATATATAGAACAAATAGCTAATTAAAATATTTGTTGACATGAAGTTTTTGTACTATTATAATTTGACTTATATTAAATATTGGCTTTGAGAAGAGTAAGAACTAATTCACTCTTTAGAGAAAGATAGTCGTAGGCTGAAAACTATCTGAGAAAGATATGTTCTGAATGTCGCTCAAAACGAGAGTTGAAGAAAACCTTTTGGTAAGTAGAACAACACGGTGTGCTCGTTATCGCATTTTGAGTGCTAAAACTAAAAATTTAGTTTTAGAATTGAGGTGGTACCACGGAATCTTTCGTCCTCTGGATGGAAGATTTTTTATTTTAAGCGAAATTATTTTTAGGAGTAAACAACTAATGACTAATACTTTGCCTAAAGCTTATGATTTTCAAAATACTGAAAAAAGAATTTATGATATGTGGGAAAAAAGCGGTTTCTTTAAACCTAGCAATGATCCACAAAAGCCTGGGTTTGATTCTTCAATAAAACCATATGTTATCACTATACCGCCTCCTAATGTTACTGGTATTTTACATTTAGGTCATGCAATGTTTGTAAGCATGGAAGATTTGATGATCCGCTATCATCGTATGAAAGGAATCCCTACTCTTTGGGTACCGGGGACTGATCATGCTGGGATTGCAACTCAATTAAAAGTTGAAAATAAATTACGAGAACAAGGAACTTCGCGAGAAGAAATTGGTCGAGAAAAATTTCTTGAAGAAGCATGGGAATGGAAAAATCATCACCATGGAGTGATTACAAGTCAAATTCGACGATTAGGTGCTTCATGTGATTGGGATCGAGAACGTTTCACTTTGGATGAAGGCCTTTCAGAGGCTGTTGCTGAAGCATTTGTGCGCTTGTATGATAAGGGTTTGATCTATCGTGGACCGTATTTGGTAAATTGGTCACCTGGCTTGATGACGGCTGTTTCAGACATTGAAGTTGAACACTCACAAGAACCTGGTAAACTTTATTATTTTAAATACCCTATCAAAGATAGTGATGAATATTTGCCTGTCGCAACAACTCGACCTGAAACAATTTTGGGAGATACTGCTGTTTGTGTACACCCAGAAGATGATCGATATCAACATTTGGTTGGTAAAACAGCTTTGGTTCCCATGTTGAATCGTGAAATTCCGATCATTGCAGACGAGTATGTTGATCGTGAGTTTGGTACTGGTGCTTTGAAGATTACGCCAGGACATGATATCAATGACTATGAAATTGGATTGCGACATAATTTGCCAATAATTTCAATTATGGATAAAAAAGCTGCTATCAATGAAGAAGGTGGTCAGTATGCAGGTTTGGACCGATTTGATTGCCGCAAGAAATTATGGGCTGATATGAAAACAGCAGGCTTAGTGTTGAAAGAAGAGCCATACACTTTGAATGTTCCTCGCTCACAACGAGGTGGTGAAATAGTTGAACCTATGATCTCGACTCAATGGTTTGTGAAAACAAAACCATTGGCTGAAAAAGCTTTGGATGCTGTAAAAAGCGGAAAGATTAAGATTGTTCCAGACTTCTTTGAAAAAGTCTATTTCAATTGGATGGAAAATATCCAAGACTGGTGTATTAGCCGACAATTATGGTGGGGGCATCGAATCCCCGTATGGTATGGTCCGGATGGCACTCCTTTTGCTGCACATAATGCTGATGAAGCACTTGAAAAAGCCAAAGAACATTACGGTGAAGATGTTGAAATCAATCAAGAAGAAGACGTTTTAGACACTTGGTTTAGTTCAGGATTATGGCCGTTCTCTACTTTAGGTTGGCCTGAAAAAACACCTGATCTGAATTATTTCTATCCAACTGTGATGATGGAAACTGGTTATGACATTTTGTTCTTCTGGGTATCGAAAATGATCATGCTAGGAATTGAATTTATGGGAGATATTCCTTTTAGCGAGATTTATTTGCATGGTTTGATTCGCGATGAAAAAGGTCGTAAAATGTCTAAATCATTAGGAAATGTGATTGATCCATTAATCGTGATGGATGATTTAGGAACAGACGCATTGCGATTCACATTACTGGTTGGTTCTTCACCAGGGAATGACATGAATTTGAGCATCGATAAGGTGACTGCAAATCGAAACTTCGCAAATAAAATCTGGAATGCTACACGATTGGTTTTGAGTTTAATTGATCGGGCTCCTGAAAGTGCAAATTCAAAACCAGATTGGACTCGTGCTGATAGTTGGATCTGGGCTAGAAGCGAACAATTGCGAAGAGATGTTGAACGATTATTCACTACTCACCAATACGGTGAAGCAGGAAGACAAATTTATGATTTCTTCTGGAGTGAATTTGCAGACTGGTATTTGGAAATTGCAAAACTTCAGATTGCTGAAGGTGGAGATCGTGCTTTTTACACTATGCAAAATACTGTTCGTATTCTCGATATTTGTTTACGTATGTTGCATCCATTCACACCATTTGTGACTGAAGAATTATGGGGATTTTTAAAGAAGGCTTCAATGGATAAAAGTTCTGATTTGGCTTTATTTGGTGAATGGGAAGAAATGTTAATGGTTGCACAATTCCCAGAACCTTCAGACGAGGCTGTTTGGGAAAATGGAGCAATCACTGATTTTAATTTAGTGATGGAAATAGTTCGATCTATTCGGAATATGCGTGCTGAAATGAAAGTAAAGCCAAGTTTGAAAATACCTGCAACGTTTGTATGTGGCGATCAAATAAAATTAATACAAAATCAAATTTCATCAATTTCAGCATTGTCAAATTTGGAAAGTGAAGAAATTAAAATTGTTAATACTATTCAAGAAAAACCAGATGGAAGTGTTGCTTTGGTAGTTAATAGTATTGAAATTTATTTACCATTAGCCAAGTTAGTTGATTCGAAAGATGAAAAAGCTAGATTAGAAAAAGAGTTAAATGAAACAGAAAGTCATATTTCACGGCTTGAGAAACTCCTAAATAGTCCCTTCGCAGAAAAAGCTCCTGAAAATGTAGTTGATGCTGAAAAGAATAAGTTGGAAAGTTTTAAGATAACAGCTGAGAAAATAAAATCTCAACTTGAAAAATTATAATAAAGGAAAAGAGTTCTATACTTTTAGAACTCTTTTTTATATTTTTTCGATATAATAAAAGAAAAAAATATTGGAGGCAAGAATGGGAATTGAAGATAAAGATAATAAAAAAGAAAATGAAATAAAAAAAGATGAACATAAAACAGTCACTACACCTGCTTATACCACACCTAAAAAAAATAAACCTATAGAGAAGAAAACAGATCCCAAAAAAGAGGATGAAAAAGAATTATTCACTGATAGTTCAGAAGCTTTAGAGGCATTGTTAGATGGAAAAGATGTTGAAACAATTCCTTTTGAAGAAAAAGAACCAGCCAAAGAAATAAAAATTAATGATGAAGAAATTGTAGTTAAAAAAGATAGCGAAACAAGCAATAAAAATAAACCTGAGGGTATGAAAACTCAACAAGCTGAGTCAAAGTCAAATGATAGTAAAAAATGGTGGATCATTGGTGGAATTTCTTTTGCTGGGTTAATATTAATATGTTGTTGTATTGGTGTGATTGCTTTTTCTTATTTAGGTTATACAGAATACTAAAAAAAAATTATTAAAAAAGTTATTAGACAAAAACCTGTTAAATTCGATATAATTGCAACAAGAATTATTTAATAAAAGAATGGAGAGAGACATGAGTCCTGATTCAAAACACGCAGGAAAAGCAGGTAAAGCTTCAACTTCAAGTCATACCGAGAAGACTACTGCAAAAAAAGCTGCAACGCCTAAAAAACCAACTACTAAAACAGCTGCAAAAAAAGCAGCAACAAAAGCTTCAAAACCAAAATCTACAACTTCTAAAACCAGTGTAAAGTCATCTACCGGAAGAGAATCTGGTGGCAAAGCTACACAAATTAAGAAGCAAGAAGTTTCATATAACAGCTCTGCTAGCAAAGCTACTGCAAGCGCAGGTAAAGTTGCTGGTAAAGCTTTGGATGCTGATCGAAATCGAGATACAGGATCTAAACTTAAAGATAAGAAAAAAGCAAATCGAAAAAATAATAAACTTGGTTGTTTCCAAATTATCTTGATCTTACTTGTAATTGCAGCGATTGTTTTCTTGTTATTTAAATTCAATATAATCTAAAAATATAACCTAAAACTCCTCTTTTTTGAGGAGTTTTTTATTTTTAATCTATATATTGACATGATGATATTTCTCTTCTATACTCAGCTTATTATTAAATTTGGACGGAAACTCTCAGGAATGGAATTTTTTTATGACAGTATATGATCAAAAACCTTGGATCAAAAGTTATGATAATGGAGTGCCCAGTCATATTGAATATCCAAATATTACGATCAATCAAATGTTCGAAGAAACTGTAAAAAAGTACCCAAAAAGGATTTTTACTGAATTTAAGGGAACTGAACATTCTTTTTCTGATCTTAAATACGAAGTTGATTGCTTTGCATCAGGATTATATTCAATTGGTGTTCGAAAAGGTGATCGTGTTGGCGTATTAATGCTTAATACTCCGCAATTTGTGATCACTATGTTGGCACTTATGAAAATTGGTGCCATTGTTGTTGCAACAAACCCTTTATATACCGTTCATGAAATTATTCATCAGGCTAATAATTCTGAAATGACTTATATGATTGCCATGACTAATTTTTATGAAAAAGTTAAAGAAGCTCAACCAAAAACTTCAATTAAGCAAGTGATTGTTTCAAATCTTAAAGAGGCTTTACCCCCTCTATCTAGACTCGCATTTAGTTTATTTTTAGAAAGAAAAAAAGGGTTCCATATTTCTGGCTTAGAAGACAATGATATTTGGTTCCAAAGTTTGTTAAAAAATAACGAACCTTCTGATTTACCAAAGATAGAAATTCAGCCAGATGATATTGCATTATTACAATATACTGGTGGAACCACCGGGGTGTCAAAAGGCGCTATTGCTACCCATCGGATTTTAGTATCTAATATTTATCAAATTGATGCTTGGATGACAAATTTAGAAGATGGAAAAGAAGTAATTTTAGGAGCTGTACCTTTTTATCATTCATACGGTATGGTAGTAGGAATTGCTTATTCATTATTAAAAGGCGCTACCCTTCCTATGGTTCCTGATCCTCGGAATATTGATGATGTATTAGCTGCAATAGAAAGAAATAGAGTGACTGTATTTCCATCTGTACCAGCTATGTTTAATGCTATTAATAAACATCCTAATGTTATTTCACGAAAAACAGATATAACCACTATTAAGGCTTGTATCTCCGGTTCTGCACCTCTTCCAAAAGAAACTAAAGAAACTTGGGAGTTCTTTACAAAAGGTTCATTAACAGAAGGTTATGGTTTGTCAGAAACTCCTGTCGTGACACATTGTAATCCTCAAAAAGGGATTAATAAAACTGGGTCAATTGGTCTGCCATTCCCCGATGTTGAATGCAAAATTGTTGATGTTAATGATTCAAGTAAAGTTATGTCTATTGGTGAAGAAGGAGAACTTCTGATTAAAGGTCCTCAGATGATGATGGGATACTATAATAACCAAGAAGAAACTGCTAAAGCAATTTGTGATGGTTGGCTGTATACAGGTGATGTGGTTTATATGGATGATGATGGCTACTTCTTTATTGTGGGACGCAAAAAAGATTCCATCAAACCAGGTGGTTTTCAAGTTTGGCCAGATGAGATAGAAAATATTCTATTAGGCCATAAAGCAATTAAAGAAGCTGGTGTTGCGGGTATTTTAGATGAAAATAATAACGAGGCAGTTAAAGCATGGTTAGTGATTGAAGAAGATGGAAAAATAACTATTGAAGAAGTTCAAGAATTTTGTAAAAAATATCTTACTGGATACAAAATTCCACGTTATATAGAGTTTATTGATAAACTTCCACGAACTCATGTCGGAAAACTACTAAGAAGAGAATTAATTCGAATTCATAACGAAAAAACTCAATTCGATAAATAGCTAATTTTTACAGTTCATCGATAAAATATCGATGAACTTTTTATTTACAAATTCACCTTTGAAACTTTTCTATGTTAAAATATAAAATTGGTGAAATTATGTTTAAAAAATATTTATTCTTAACAACTAGTATTTTTTATATTCTTTTGTTAGTAACCCCTATGTTTGTTTTTGCACAAGCTGGGATTTCTATTCTAAATATCTCAGACTATGATGTTTTACAAGGAATTCAGATAATTCGAGGAAATACTACACTTGATAATTTTTCTTCATATCTTGTTCAATTTTCAACAATAAGTCATCCAAATGATTGGTTTAATATTATTGAATCAGAAAATCCTGTGCAAAATGATGTTTTAGCTGAATGGGATACAACAATAATATCAGATGGTGATTATCATTTAAGGCTAGTTGTATTGTTTGATAATGGTGATTTAGTTATAAAAGAGATTCATAATTTACAAATTAGAAACTATACGGCTATTAAAATATCAACACCAACTATTGAAATTACTTCAGAAATCACATCTACACCGACTGCCACATTAGAGGCAACTATTGCATATCCAACAGTAACAACCTTACCTAAGAACCCTGCAATATTTACAAAATCTATTTTCAATCGATCTGTTTTAGTGGGAAGCATTAGCACTTTTATAATAATCACACCAATTGCAATCTATCAATTCATAAAACAAAAAAGAAAGTATTAAATATGGGTTTAATCAATAAAGATAAAGATGAAATATATTTAATTGTAGGCCTTGGCAATCCGGGAGTAAAATACGAATTAACTAGACATAATATAGGATTTCAAGTCGTCGATTTTATTGCAAACAAAATTGATGAAAAATTCAAAAGAGTTCAATTCAATGCATTAATTGCAAAAGGTTCTTATAAAGGGAAAAAAATTATTTTAACTAAACCTCAAACTTTTATGAATAATTCTGGACAGTCAGTTGGTTCATTAGCTAGGTATTATAAAGTTGATTTTGAAAATGTAATTGTAATATTTGACGATGTAGACCTTCCTTTCGAAACAATTCGAGTTAGAAGTGAAGGTGGCTCAGGTGGTCATAAAGGAATGAAATCCATCATTCAACACCTAGGAAATTCACAAGAATTTCCTAGAATACGTTTCGGCGTTGGTCGACCTCCAGGAAGAATGGATACCGCAGATTATGTTTTACAAAGATTTAATAAAGAAGAAGAAAAATTTATTGATCTTTATATTCAAAAAGCAAGTGATGCAATTTTTGATATCATAGAGAATGATATTGTTCATGCTATGAATCATTTTAATGGCAGTTAATGGAGATTTTGTGAATTCTATACTTTCAGCACTCCAAAAATTACCTCAATTTAAGAATATTTTGGATGCATCACCTACTATACTGGGCTTATCTAAAAATTCTCGTTTGGCAATTATCGCTGCGGAATATTTGGAACAACCTCAAGTAACGTTATTATTAACAAATAGAGGAAATGATGCACTTAGTGCTATTTCTGAATTAAGAATATGGTTACCTGAATCTCCAATTTTTTATTTTCCTGAACCTACTCCTTCATTTTATGAAAATCTTGAATGGGGAGAAAATACAAGAGTTGAAAGGTTAATGGTTCTTTCATTTTTAACTTCTTATTTGCTCCCAGGTATTGAAAAACCTAAAAACCCTCCTATCATAGTGGCACCAGCACGTGCTTTTATGGCATATACAATTCCTAGGCGACATTTTTTAAAATCAACAAATGTGCTTAAGATTGGGTCTAGATTTGATCCTGTCGTTCTTTCAGCTGAGTGGGTAGACTCTGGTTATGAATCAGTTTCGACAGTAGTAGCTCCAGGACAATTTAGCCGGCGCGGTGGGATTTTAGATATATGGACACCTGCACACACTAAGCCCGTAAGAATTGATTTTTTTGGGGATGAAATTGATTCAATGAAGAATTTTGATCCTGCTACTCAACGAACTCAAAAAAAAATAAATCGTTTGATTGTTACTCCAGCAAAAGAATTTCTTTTTAAAGATACTATTAAATTAAATTTGAATGAGAATGAAAAGGCTAGTGAATTTCATATTCCTTTATGTTATCCAAATGCGGGTTCATTAAATGATTATTTACCAAAAACTAGTATTTGTTATATCAATCATAAAGAATTATTTCTAGATCTTGTAGACGAAATTGAAGTTCAAGCAGTGTCTTACTATGAAACTGGAGTAAAAGACGGTACTTTGTCAAAAGACTTCCCAAGACCGTATATGGCAATGAATGAAGTTCTAGATTCACTCGAAAAAAATTCTGCAATCGATATGGCAGAAACCGAAAACTCTGATGGTCTGTTCTTTAATCAATTTAAACAATTACGCCGTTATGCTGGGCAAATAAGGCCTTTTATTGATGATATTAGGACTTTATTACAAAATAATAATGAGGTAGTAATTGTTTCTAGACAGTCTGAAAGAATAAAAGAAATATGGGTAGAAGATGTTTTTTATTTTGAAGATTTAGCAAATGCATCAATTAAGTTTATTCAAGGAAGTTTGGCAGAAGGTTTCTCTTTTAAATCGGAGCAAAAAGAATTTTATCTTTTTACCGATGCTGAAATCTTTGGATGGAGTCGCCCACAAGCAAGTCATCGTCCTAGAGTTCGCTCTGAAGCCCCAGAAGCGGAATATATTCCTTTTGAAGAAAATGAATTTGTTGTGCATATTGATCATGGCATTGGAAAGTATGTTGGGTTAGTTAAACGGCAATTAAATAACTCGATTAATGAGTATCTTTGCGTTGAATATGCGAATAATGATCAGTTATTCATTCCTGTTTATCAAGCTGATCGTTTAACTAAGTATATTGGTTCAAATGATGGATCACCTAAAATGACACGTTTAGGAGGAACTGATTGGAATCAAGTAAAGGCTCGAGTTAAAAAAGCTGTTGAAGAAATTGCAGAAGATCTTTTAGAGCTTTATGCTAAAAGAAATGTTGTTAATGCAGAGGCCTATGGACCTGATACTCAATGGCAAAAAGAAATGGAAGCAAGCTTTCCATTTATTGAAACTGAAGATCAATTAAGGGTGATCAAAGAAGTTAAAAAAGATCTTGAAAGTACTAAACCAATGGATCGATTAGTTTGTGGTGATGTTGGTTATGGTAAAACTGAGGTTGCATTACGAGCTGCATTTAAGGCTGTCATGGAAGGTAAGCAAGTCGCTTTTTTGGTTCCAACTACAATTTTAGCGCAACAACATTTTAAAACATTTTCTCAAAGGCTTGCTGGTTTTCCTGTTAATGTTGAGATGTTATCAAGATTTAGAACTGAGCGAGAACAAAGAAGTGTTTTACATGCGATGGCAGAGGGATCTGTCGATATTGTTATTGGTACGCACCGTTTGGTACAAAATGATATAAATTTTAAAGACCTAGGGTTGTTAATTATAGACGAAGAACAAAGATTTGGTGTTTCTCATAAAGAGCATCTCAAAAAGATGCGAACAGAAGTAAATGTATTAACAATGACAGCTACACCTATCCCTAGAACATTATATTTAACTCTCACTGGAATTCGGGATATCTCAACTATTCAAACTGCACCTGAAGAAAGATTACCTATCTTCACACACATTGGTGCTTATTCTCCTAAACTTGTTCGACAGGCTATCTTACGAGAACTCGAAAGAGGTGGTCAAGTTTTCTTTGTACATAATCGGGTGCAAACAATTCGAAGTGTTGAAATGCAATTACATAATTTAATTCCAGAAGCAAAAATTACTGTTGTACATGGGCAAATGAATGAAAAAGAATTATCTAAAAATATGCGGATGTTTGCAGATAATGAAGTTGATATTTTGCTCGCAACTTCCATTATTGAGTCTGGATTGGATATTCCGAATGCTAATACTTTAATTGTTGATCGGGCCGATACTTTTGGTTTAGCACAGCTTTATCAAATTAAGGGGCGTGTGGGGCGTGGTGCACAACGAGCCTATGCATATTTTTTCAGACATCCTAGTAAATCTCCTACTGAAGAAGGCAGACAACGGCTTGAAACTCTCGCTGAAAACACACAATTAGGCGCTGGTTATTCTATTTCTATGCGAGATCTGGAAATTCGTGGTGCAGGAGATATTATTGGTACTAGACAACATGGGCATATTTCTGCCGTGGGTTTTCATTTATATACACGTTTGCTTTCTCAATCAATCAAAAATTTAAAAATTCAAGAGAATTATATCGATGCTGAAATTGAAGAAGTGTTTGCTCCTTTAGTTAATGTTGATCTGCCGATTCTAGTAAATATTCCAGAAAATTATGTTTCGGATGAAAATATGCGTTTAAGACTATACCGACGTATTGCAGATATTCGAAAAGTTGATGAAGTTGAAGCATTACATGAAGAATTTGAAGATCGTTTTGGAAATTTACCAAATGAAACTGAAAATTTACTCTACCAATTAAAAATAAAAATCTTAGCTGGTTCAGCAGAAGTTGAATCCATTACCGCAGAAAATGGACTAATCGTTTTACGATTTAGCGAAATAGATGAAAATGTAAAACAACGACCTTTTCCTATTTTACCTACTCATATTCGCATAAATCGAAATTCACTCCGACTTTCATATTTAGAAAACTCTAATTGGAGAAACGATCTATTTAATATATTAACGCAACAAATATCATTTTTAAATCTAGGGAAATAAATAATGGATAAATTAATTTCATTGGAAAATGTTTCATTTACTTACTTTGGAGAGTCAAAACCAGCAATTCAAAATATCAGTTTTTCTATAGGTAGAGGAGAACATGTAGCAATAGTTGGCGGAAATGGATCTGGAAAGTCCACTCTAGCAAGGCATTTAAATGCACTATTACTACCAACTCAAGGAAAAGTGCTTATTGATGGATCAAATACTGTTGATAAACTTTTCTTAAAAGAAATACGAAAAAAAATTGGCATGGTTTTTCAACATCCTGAAGATCAAATTATTGGTGCAACTGTTGAAGAAGATATTGCTTTTGGATTGGAAAATATTGCAACACCAACAGATGAGATAATTCAAAAAATTGATACTATTCTTGAAGTTGTTGGGTTAGAAAATTATCGAAGACAGCCATCACATATGCTTTCTGGAGGGCAAATTCAGAAATTATGTTTGGCAAGTGTTTTAGTTATGAGCCCAGCTTGCGTTATCTTTGATGAAGCCACTGCAATGCTTGATCCCCAATCCAGAGAAAAAATATATGAAGCAATTAATGCAATGCACAATGAAGGTATTACTGTAATTACTATTACACATGATATGGAAGAGGCTGCAATGGCTGATCGATTACTTGTAATGCATGAAGGTAATTTGGTCGCTGATATGCCACCAAGAGAATTCTTTTCTAATAAAAAAAATGTTGAGAAGTATTTATTGTCTTTGCCCCCTATTACTGAAATTGCTAATGTTGTACAAAATAAATTTACATCAGATTTAAACACTATTCTTTCTATAGAAGAATTTAAAAACTTACTTCAAAAATTTCCTAATTTAAAATTCAATACTTCTATTTCTAAAAACAAACATAGCAATATTGATACTGTTGTTAATATTGAAAATATATCCTATTCATATTTTCCCAATTCTGCATTGGAAAGAAAGATTTTTGATAATCTATCATTATCGATTAAGAAAAATTCTATACATGGGTTATTAGGAGCTACTGGCACGGGGAAGACTACTTTGATGCAACATATAAATGGTTTAATTCTTCCTCAAAGTGGAACGGTCGAAGTTCTAGGACATAAAACAACAGAGGAAAATGTTGATCTTAAATCAATACGAAGAGATGTTGGATTCGTTTTTCAATATACCTCACATCAACTATTTGAAAATTATGTAGGGGATGAAATTGCATTTGGATTAAGGGCTTTTGGAGATTTAGAAAATATTCGTGAAAAAGTAAAAAATGCTATGGAGCTTGTTAGGTTAGATTTTGATAAATTTGTCAATCGACAAACTTTTTCTCTAAGTGGAGGTGAACGTAAAAAAGTTGCTTTAGCATCTATTTTAGTTTTAGATCCTTCTATTTTACTATTTGATGAACCCACAGTAGGCCTAGATCCTGCTTCACAAATAATTTTAATGAATATGCTTGTTGATTATCAAAATAACCATGGAAAAACAATATTGTTATCATCTCATAGTACAAATTTAATCGCTGAATATGCAAATGAAGCTACAGTTATAGGGAAAAATAAACCTGCTTTTTCTGCTGAAATTGGAGAGTTCTTTTCTGAGTCAGAGAATATAAATAAATATAGTTTAAATATTCCAACAAATATTCAAGCAAAACAAATTCTTGTTTCTCAAGGATGGGAAATACCAAAATATATTACGAGAAACGAAGATCTTCTTTTTTCAATTAAAGAGGCTAGATAATGAGTAATTATTCATATACTCCTTCAATAAGTTTTGGACAATATATTCCTAAAGATACTATTATGCATCAATTGGATCCAAGAATAAAAGTGTTTTTAAGTTTAGTGGTTGTGTTATCCGCTAGTTTGACTTTGAGTTATGTGACATTAACAATTGTATTTTTCTTTATATTACTAGGTGCTTTTGTAAGTAAAATGGCATGGAAACAAGTAATTAAAGCAATATTTAAAGTATTACCCTATTTGTTAATTATTTCAATCTTACAATTTTTATTTGCCTTTACTGAGGATATACGAGTCCTTTTTGTTTTATTTGATAAGATTGTGATTTCTATTGAAGATATGATTCATTTAGGAGTTTTACTGTATCGATTTTTAGTTTTATTAATTGGGATCCAATTTATCACTAGTTTTACATCAATTTCTCAATTTACTAATGGTTTAGAACATTTATTAAAACCTCTTACTTATTTAAAAATACCAGTATCTGATGTTGTTATGGTAGTTCAAATTGCTTTGAGATTTACACCTTCAATTTTTAATACAATGAATTCAATTACTAGAGCACAAGCTTCACGTGGTGCTGATCTGTTACCAATGAACCAAGGCAACCTTGCACAAAGAGTTCGTCAGATGATTCCTCTTTTAGTACCAATGTTTGTTTCAAGTTTGAAACAATCTGAACGAATAGCACTTGCTATGGATGCTCGTGCTTACGGAATAGAAATTAGACGAACATCCTTACATCCAATGAAATTTGCAGTTGCTGATTGGTGCGTATTATTCATTTCATTATTTATTATGATTGTACCTTTAATGTTCAATTTTTGATTCATTTTTTTATTCAAAGCAAGATAGTCAATAAACTTTCTTGCTTTTTTTTCGTATATAATAGTAATGTTATTTAATTAAAGCAACAATAAATTTTTAGGAGAGTATTCATGAAGGCAGGAAAAACAATTGCTTATATTATTTCAGTTATTGCATTTATCTTAGCAGGATTCGCTTTAGTTTTTGGAGCTTTAGCTGTTTTAGGTTCAGGTGCGGCTAATGCTGGTGAAGGCTGGATGAGTATTGGTATCGTTTTAATGATATTTGGATTAATTGCTGGTGTTGCAGGCGCAGGTCTTTTGATTTTTACAATCAAAAAGTCAAAAGAAGCTCCCCCTGAACAAAAAGTTACTTTAGATATCGATCTGTCTGGTGATATTCAATTAGAGAAACTAACTTGTGAACAATGTGGTGGCGCTTTGAGCTCAAAAAATGTATCAATGGTTGCTGGTGCTCCAACAGTTGAATGTCCTTATTGTGGGGCATCTTATCAATTGGTTGAAGAACCAAAGTGGTAAGGAAAATGATATGAAGAAAAAGTACATATTTCTATCGGTTATGTTGCTGCTTTTATTTGTTTTTGCTAGTAGTACTGTATTTGCTCAAACTTATTATTTTCAAGTTTTATCAGAAACTGTTCATGTATATTGGGAAAATGATGGCACCTTAAATTTGAAATATGAATATATATTCAAAAATGATACTTCAGCTTCACCTATTGATTTTGTAGATATTGGATTTCCAAATGGAAATTACAGTTTATCCAATGTAAGTGCCACAATTGATGGAAAGAAAATAACTGATATCTCTCGTTCTCCATATGTTACTTATGGGGTTGCTTTAGGTTTAGGAAACAATGCAATTGGTGCAGGACAAATGGGAACAGTAGAAATGACTGTGACTGGAATTACAAAAGTTCTTTATGAAGATAATCACGATAGTAATTATACATCTGCAGTGTTTGCTCCAAATTATTTTGGAAATGAATATGTACATGGAACCACAGATATTACAGTTTATTATCATTTTCCAAATGGTTTAAATTCGGAAGAACCTCGTTATCATGCATCCCCCTCTGGATTTAATGAACCACCTGATGCTATGTTTGATTCAGATGGTAGAATTGTCTATACTTGGCGAAATCAATCTGGATATATCTATTCATATTATCTATTTGGTTCATCATTTCCAAAAAATTATGTGCCAGCTAGTTCAATTGAAACTCCATCCATCTGGCAACGTTTAGGAATTGATCCTGATACGATTATTACATTTGGTGTTTGTGGAATTTTTGCTGTATTTTTTATTGGGATACCAATTTTATCTATCAAACAAGCTCAAAAACGAAAATTAAAATATTTACCTCCAAAGGCAGTTTTAGCAGGACATGGCATCAAACGTGGTCTTACTGCTGTTGAAGCTGCAATTTTAATGCAAGAATCTTTAGATAAAGTTATGACAATGATTTTATTTAGTGCTGTAAAAAAGAATGCAGTTACAGTACTTAGTGAAGATCCATTAAAACTAGAAGCCATTTCTCCCCTTCCTGAAGGTTTACGGGAATATGAAAAAGAATTTATTGAAGCATTTGATGGAACTACTGATAGCCAACGTAAAGCAAAATTGCAGGTAATGACTACTTCTTTGATTAGAAGTGTGACAAAAAAGATGAAGGGGTTTAGTTATCAAGAAACAAAAGATTATTACAAAGCACTTGTTGAAAAGGCTTGGAATAAAGTAGAAAGTGCAGATTCACCTGAAGTTAAAAGCGATATTTACGATAAAGCTTTAGAGTGGACTATGTTAGATAAAGACTATCAAGACAGAACAACTCGAACATTTTCAACTGGACCTGTTTTTCAACCAATTTGGTGGAGTCGATATTCTCCAAGTTATCGTTCTACTTTATCAAATATTGGTTCAAGTAATAATAAGTCAGTTAGCACTCCATCAACACCAAAAATGTCATCAACTTCGAGCGCTGGAAATGTTTTACCAGGTGCAACATTTGCTGCAACTATCACAAATTCAGTGCAAAATTTTTCACAAAAAGCAATTGGAAATATTTCTACATTTACAAGTGGTGTGACTAATAAAACAAATCCTGTTCCAAAATCTAGTTCATCTGGAGGAAGCTATCGCAGCGGTGGTGGTGGTTCTTCATGTGCATGTGCGTGCGCATGTGCCGGTTGTGCTTGTGCATGTGCAGGAGGAGGTCGATAATGGAAAATAAAAAATCAATTTTCTCAAAACTATTTAAAGAACATCATTATATTGAAGCAGGAAATTATCAATCAACAAGAAAAACACACGATAATCTTAATTATCGTTTGCATTTACGTGTTGAAAATGATGGGACTGGATTGTTAATCGTCAATGCTTCAACAGTTTTACATTTAAACGAGACCGCAACCGAATATGCCTTTTATTTAGTTGATGGTTTATCTGAAAATGAGATTGCTACAAAAATCTCAAATAGATATAGAGGAATTAATAAAACTGCTGCATTAGATGATTATATTACTTTTAGATCAAATATAGAAAATCTATTGTTTGAAGAAGATCTAGATCCAGTTCAATTTATGGGTATTGAAGAAGCTGAAAATGGTAATAATCTATCTGCTCCTTTTAGAATCGATTGTGCAGTTACTTATGCAACTTCAACATCAGTTGATGATCCAAGAATTCCTCATAACCGAGTCAGCCAATACTTAACAACAGATGAATGGAAAATAATTTTTTCAAAGGCTTCAGTAAACGGAATTCCACATGTAATATTTACTGGGGGAGAGCCTACTCAAAGAGAAGATCTTATTGAACTTTTACAACATTGTGAAGATCTTGGTCTTGTTACTGGTTTATTAACTGATGGGAAAAAACTAGCAGATTCTGAATATCTACATAAAATCTTAGATGCTGGTTTGGATCATACAATGATTATTTTGCAACCAGATGATGAAGAATCTTGGGAATCTCTTTCTGCTTTTGCCTATTGGAAAGAAGCTCTCGATGAAGATATTTTCATTGCTGTTCATTTAACTATTACTGAAGAAAATAAAGATGATATTGATAAGTTGATTAGCAGAATTGCAAAAGCTGGTGTACATGCAATATCATTAAGTGCTGACTCCCCCTCTCTAGAAAATATCCTAAAAGAAGCTGAGGATTATGTTTTTTATCAGGGTATTGAACTTGTTACAGATTTACCAGTGCCATTTAGTCCATTAAATCCTGTTTCTTTAGAATCAAGTAAATACTATAGTTTTATTGAAAAAGAATTTTCTGAGACAGAAAATACTAAAAAAGAAAAATCTGTGAAAACACTTTATATTGAACCTGATGGTGATGTTACTAAGAGTCAAATTGATGAAGAAGTTTTTGGGAATTTCTTATCAGAACCGTTTGATGCCATTTGGAATAAAATAAAATAAAAATTCAAAAAAAGCTAGCAATTGTGCTAGCTTTTTTTATTAGCTAATATTTCTGGATTTTTGGGTAACATTACTATAAAACGGCTTCCTCTTCCAAGTACACTTTGTACACTAATTTGCCCATGATGCATCTCAACTATGGATTTACAAATTGATAAGCCAAGCCCCATCCCTCCTATGTTTCTGGTAAGATGAGAACTTACTTGGTAAAAACGATCAAAAATTTTATCAAGATCTTCTTCAGGAATACCAATTCCACTATCTAAAATAGAAACAGTAAAGAAATCGTCATCTTCTTCTAAAATTACTTTTACCATACCATTTTGTTTATTAAATAATAGTGCGTTTCTAATTAAGTGATCCATAGCTGTTGTGAATTTTTCTTTATCTATATTTGCTTTTACATCATTTGGAGGAAATTTCATTGATATTTTTATATTATCATTATATGCAAGGAAAGAATTTGCTTTCACCACGTCTTCTAGAAGAAGATTTATTTTGGAATTTTTAAGATGAACTGTTGCTTGATCATTTTGAAAATTCTTTAATGTACGTGTATCTTCAATAATCTCTTTCAATCTAACTGCACTATTTAAAATAGCATCTACAAATTCTTTATTTTCTGATGAAACTAAATTTTGTAAATAAGTCGCATATCCGATAATAACTCCAAGCGGTGTTCTTAATTCATGAGATGTAATTGCAATAAAAGCGGTTTTCATTTGTTCAAAGTTTGCAATATTATCTAAAGTTTGTTCCATATCTTGAAACAATTTTGCTTTAGAAATAATGATTGCAGCTTGTTGTGATATTATTTTTAACAATAATTGAGTTTCTTCATCTTTAGGGTCAATTTCATTTTCAAATGTAGCAGCTATTACTCCCAATTTTTTGTTTTTTGGAGAGAGTATTTGAGTTGCAATAATTGACTTAACCCCTTCTGTGAGAATTAATTGACCATCAATTTTTTGATTAAAATTCTCATTATTCTGAATATTAGTTATCGAAGAAATGCCATCATTAAAATATGCATTCCCAAAAAATGATTCGTCAATTTCTATCATTTTCTCTTTATAAGATTCGTGAGAGCATATTGAATCTGATAAAATTCGCAATCCATTAATTACATAATCGTATAAAACAATCACAACTTGAGAAGCATGTAATATTTCTGCTGAAGTTTTTACTAATTGATTAAGAATTTGATCTGTTTCTTGATCTGAATTTATATTTTTCAAGTTTGAAAGTAGGAATTGATATTTTTCTAATTGATTTTGCATTGATTCTGCTCTCTTTTAATTAGGTATTTGAAAGTATTACCAATATATCTTAATCTTATTTAGTTTTCAATAAATTGATTTATTTGATTAGATTTCGACCTTGACATTGCGCATATTAGAACATATAATTCTTTTTTGGTCGTAAAGATTTAAGGAGTAATATAAAATGACACCACTTCCAAAAAGAAAAGTATCTAAAGGTCGACGAGATCGACGACGCGCTCATGATTTTTTGACTGCTAGCTCACTTGTGCAATGCACAAATTGTGGCGAAATGCGAAAGCCACATCACGCATGCCCTAGCTGCGGACATTATAAAGGTCGCGAAGTTATCGAAGTAAAAGATAATTAGTAAAGAATTGGGCTGATCACAGCCCTTTTTCTTTCTAAATTTTCTTAAACGCAACTTACCTATTTTTCTTGTGTTTAACTATAATAAGGCATGAAAAGCTTTATGTTATAATAATGGAAAATAATGGAGGAATCGATGAGCGAACAACTCAATTCTGATGGTATGACTACAATGGCCCCGGATGTATTAATGACTATTGCTCAATTAACTACTTTGAAAATTGATGGTGTTAATTCTTTGACCAGTGCTCCTGTTACTTGGACTCGTCTTTTGCAACCTACTCACTATAAAGATGGTGTGCTTATAATGATTAATGAAGATACAATTGTTTTAGATCTTTTTTTGAATTTAAATGCAGGTGTAGATATTAAGAAAACTTCTCTTGATATTCAAAAGAAAGTTTCACGCGAAATCCATGAAATTACTGGTATTTATGTAAAAGAAGTAAATATTCATGTCGAAGATGTTATTTATCCAAATTTAGAAACCATAGAAACTAAATAATTATCAATGAAACCAAGAACTAAAGCTCGGGCAGTTGCTTTGCAAGCCCTTTATGAACTAGACTTGACTGATCATCCTATTGGTGAAGTAATTACAATTTGTCTTCGTGCGGGAAAATTGGATGATGAAAAATTAGATAATTTTAGCCGAGAGATTGTTGTTGGTGTTCAGCCAATTAAACATCAATTAGATGAATTGATTGCCAAACATGCCCCTGATTGGCCAATCGACCAAATTTCGGTTATTGATCGAAATATTTTACGAATAGCTATGTGGGAATTTTCAATTTCTAAAGAAACCCCCGTTAAAGTTGCAATTAATGAGGCTGTTGAATTAGCAAAAAAATTCGGATCTGATAGTTCCCCTAGATTCATCAACGGCGTTCTGGGAAGTATTGTTGAAAGTAGTAGTGTAAATTAATTTAGTAAAATCTACATTCATAAAAATAAAAAGAGTGAAAATTCACTCTTTTTATTTTACAAAAAACCTAAATATATATAACATAAATATTATTGAAATTATTATGTAAGGTCCGTACGCAATAGCTGTAAATGCAGAATTCTTTTTCTTTATCGCATTTATTATTATAATTATGAGGCTAACTAAACCTCCTAATAAAATAGTAATTATAAATCCTGCAAAAAATGAAGGAAATCCAAGAGATAAACCTAATAATGCAGCTAGATACACATCTCCTAATCCTAATGCTATTACATCATTATCTTCAGGAATTTTATTAGTTTTTACCATAATCTTTACCATGAGTTTACCTAAATAATACAAAACAAACATGATTGCTGTGGATAAAAGACCACCTATCAATGCAGATTTCCATCCCCAGATAACTGTTCCAACTGATCCAAAAATTAGTACTCCTATCAAAGTTATAGCAACATCCTTAGTTTCATAATCCATAATCAGTACAAAAGCTGCGTACATAAACAATAGTAAAGAGAGAACAAAAGGAACTGATGAGATTTTATTATGCCAAATAAATAGCGTTATTGCGATAAATGATATTTCTGTAATTATTGTTCTGGTTCGACGAGAACTGCCGCAATTTTTACATTTTCTTGGTGCTACAAAGTAATTAAAAAATGGTTGTGTTTCTTTACACTTCCAACAAAACGGTTTGCTGATTTTATTTTTTTCTGAAAAATTATCCACAGCATAATTAACTATCATTCCTGCTAATAAGCCAAGTAATGTGATGCCTATATTAATAAAAATATTCATTTTCCCATGACTCCATAATTTCATTTATAATACTAACGATATTATATCAGTTTCTCATACTACAAACTATTTCAAGGAGTTGTCGCTTTATGAGTGAATTTGTGATCAATGGCCAGGTTCCTTTGCGTGGCGAAATCATCCCATCAGGCAATAAGAATGCCGTTTTACCTATGATGGCTGCATGTCTTTTGACTGACGAACCAATGATCTTGCGAAATGTACCTGATATTCGTGATGTTCAAAATATGAAATCTTTACTTGAAAGTTTAGGCGTAAAATTTGAAAAGATAGATGATGGCGTTTGGAAAATTCAGGCTGATGAAGTTCATCCTAGAGAATTAGATCCTGATATTTGTAGGAAAATTCGTACATCAATTCTTATTGCTGGTCCAATTACTTCTCGTTTTGGAAAATTGATCTTACCACCACCAGGTGGTGATGTAATTGGCCGACGACGCGTGGACACACATATTTTTGCACTAAAAGCTTTAGGTGCTGAAGCTGCTTATATGGCTGAAGATAAAGTTTTCAAATTCAAAAGCAAGGGACGATTAAAAGGCGCAACAATTCTTTTAGATGAAGCAAGTGTAACTGGTACCGAAAATGCAATAATGGCAGCTGTTTTAGCTGAAGGTGAAACAGTGATACGTAATGCAGCATCTGAACCCCATGTTCAAGAATTATGCCGAATGTTAAATAAAATGGGCGCTAAAATCCGCCATATAGGTTCTAATATTTTAAAAATAGAAGGTGTTGAAGAACTACATGGTGCAGAATTTATTGTTGGCCCTGATTATCTAGAGGTAATTAGTTATGTGGGAGCCGCTGTTGTTACCAACGGTTCAATTCGAATCAAAAATGCTGGAATTGAATATTATGATATGATCCGCTTGGGATTCAATCGTATTGGAGTTGATTGGTATTATGAAAATGATGATTTAGTCGTTCCTGAAAAGCAAAAAATGAGAATTGTTCCTGACCTTGGAGATGCTATTCCTAAAATCGGCGTAATGCCATGGCCTGCATTCCCTACCGATCTAATGTCTATTGCAATTGTTGTAGCAACTCAATCCAGCGGTAGTATCTTGTTTCATGATTGGATGTATCCAGGACGTATGTATTTTACTGATAAATTAACTGGGATGGGCGCACAGATTGTGCTTTGTGATCCACATCGTGTAATCGTACAAGGTCCAAGTAAACTTTATGGAGAAAAACTTGATAGTCCCGATATTCGCGCAGGAATGGCTTTGGTCTTAGCTGCATTGGCAGCAAAAGGCGAATCTGTGATTCGAAATATTAATCAAATTGAACGTGGTTATTCTGCTATTGAGCAAAAACTAAAATCTTTAGGCGCTAATATTAGTAGAATCAATTAGTCAAAATCTCAAATAACCCGCTAAATTAATTAGCGGGTTATTTTTAATAAACAATAATTATAAGGCATATGATGGTATATAAGGTGCTTGGTGTGTAAGAATCAACACATGTGATGCACTATCTGCAAGTATATCCTTTGCTATTATAGAAATAGGTGCATATCTTTCTGGTTCTAGAACTGCAAGGATGTCTTGTGCAAAATCTTTGCACCAACAAGCATCTGCATTTTTCAGTAATTGTCGCATCCAATAATTATTAGGAAGGTGTTTGCGATCCTCCCAATTTTTTATGCTTTGGTGAGAAATATTGCCACCGATTGGATTTAAGATATTATTAAGGGCATCAGCAAGCTTTCTAAGAGAGATCGGATGGTTTTTCTCTCCTAGGATAAGTCTATATTGATATACAATCTTAGATACCGCATATTTCTCTGGTAAGGTTGTTTTGATAAACTCTTTTTTATTAAGACTATTTGTATTCATTTCTTTTACTCCTTCAAACAAAGAACATATGTTCTATTATAAAGGAATTGAATCTGAAAATCAAGTAGTTTACAATTTTTTTAAAAGTATTTATGGATAATAATAAAAAAAAGATACTTATCTTCTTTACATTAATAATACTATTTGCATTCGCTCTCTATATAACATTTACGCTTCTTTCTTTAAAAAGTAATGAGAGAGTTCAGAATAGTGATGTAATCCCTTCTCAAGCATTGCTAGAGGCTCCTAAGTATGATGGAGTTTATTTAGTCAATCATGAGATTGCTATGGGAAAATGGATGTCTCAAAAAGATTATAGTGATGCTTGTTATTGGGTACGTCGAAAATATGATGCAATTGTACGCGGTGAATTTTATGGTTCCTCCGGCGGAGTGATGGAAATCGTTGAAGGAGATTATGAAGTAGAAATGCGTGGATGTGGAGAATGGTTTTATTTGGGGAAATAAAAGCATAGCTCTTTTTTGATATTAGGCATAAATATTGCGTCATATAAATTGAATTATCAGTTAGAAAAAGTGAGACAATTATGATTGATCGTGTTTTAGGTATTCGAGTTTCAGAAACCAATGGAAATATTGATTGGAAGCAAGTTGGAAATCAGGTGCTTCAATTTGGGTTTGCACATGCCACAAAAAGTGCAAATAATTTTGATAAACAATTTGATGCAAATTGGCTTGGATTACGAAACTTAGGCATGATCCGTGGTGCTATCCATGTATTTGATCCCAAAGAATCTACTGCAAAACAAGCTGATTATTTTTTGGATCATGTGAGCGATATATTATATAAAAGCGATTTGCCTCCTGTTCTATTTATTGATGTGAACCAAAAAGATCTTTATCAACGGTATTATTCTGTAAATACTAAAACTAGAATTGAAGGTATTCAAAATTGGCTAATGCAAATTGAGAATGCTATCGGAGAAAAGCCAATCCTTTTAACTAATCGAAATACATGGCAATATACATTAGGAAATCCTACTTCATTTAGTGATTATCCTTTGTGGATTCAAGATGTAAATCAAGGAAAACCATCTGTGTTTTGTGATGATTGGCAAGGAAATTCATGGAGTTTTTGGGAATTTAATCATCGGGCAAGTGTTAATGGTGTGAGTAATGGACAGTCAAATGTGGCAATGAGTTTGTTCAATGGAAAAATGATTGATCTTAAAGAAATGGCTGGATTTGAAAAAGCTAGACCTGTTTTAGATGAAATGAGTATAGGACAATTTTCAAGTGCTCTATTTGCAACTGCAGATGATTTACGCGTTTCACCACTTAACTTCTTGGATCAATGCGAAAGCCGCTATTTGATTCAATCGTATGAATTCCGTAATCGAATTTATAACGGTTTAGACATCTCTGAAATGAATTTGACTAGTGAAGAAGCAAATACTTTTAGAAATCAAATTGTTCAAGTTTTGAGTCATTCACAATTTTATTTAGAAGATATGAGCAATCAAGATATGATCAATGCAATTTATGGTGCTGCAATGATCATGAATTTAAATGGATGGACTTTATTAGAAAAGGCTGGTTTAACTGCCCTTTTGAAAGAACCTAGTGCTAATTATGAAGGACCAACGATTGAAGACCTACCACTAACAGCTGAAGAACAAGTATATGTGTTTGAAGTGCTGGGAGTGAAAAAAGAAGAAGATTTAATGCGGTCTGATGTTGTACCTACTTATAATGCGAGTGTAACCAATCAAGATATTTTAAATTGTATTTATCAAGCTGCCATAATATTAAATATGCAAGGTTGGCAATTGCTAAAAAAAACTGGCTTAAGTTCAATTATATTCAATCGAGTGAAAGTTTATACAGGACCTAAAATTGATACATTAGACACTATAGATAAAAATGAAAAATCTGTTTTGAATGAGGAAGTGAAACAATTAATTACCTTTGGTGAGAAAGAAACTTATGATGGTTTGATCAACCAAGATATGGTGAATATATTTTATGCAGCTGCAACTGATCTAAATACAAGCGGTTGGAAGTTATTAAAGAAAGCCAAACTTGAATCAATTGCAAATGATAAAAATATTCGTTACGAAGGATATTGTGGTCCAAAAATTGAAAAACTTGAATCTCTTACGAATGAAGAAATTCAAGTTTTGATTGAAGCAAAGAAAAAATATTTACTTGTATAGTTTGATTAGCAATAAAAGCCACCACATTTTGAATATAGATAAAAAATCATTATTCCCATAAATAAAAATCCAAGTGTGGCGCCACCAATTGTTTGAAGCAAAGTGTGGCGCTTTATTCTAATTCGTGCCCATGCAACTAGAGGAACTGTTAAAAAAATATACCACGTACTTGCACCAAGCATCCAAACAATTACCATTGTTATGCTAGCTACTGTTGCGCTATGTCCACTAATTTTCCACTTGATAGTTATCATAGCCATTAATACAACTAATAGAATGCTAAAAATACTCATTGCGATAAGAATATAAGGAGCTTGTGCAAAAAACAAATATAATGTTCCAATTCCGGCACATGATATCATTGCTATATATGGTTTAAAACGTTCTTTTCTAACACGAAGGTGAAAATCGGTTACTTGGTTAGTAGCAACTAAATAAAAAATGTATGTTACGGGAAAAACAAGAACAATCAGAAAGTAAGTAGCAACTAATTCAAATTTTATATTTAGTAACATCGAGATGAATCCGATGCCAAAAGCAGAAAGTATGGGAGGACTAAGAATATCAGAAATCCATTTTGCTAATTTTGAATCCCATGTGTTGGGAATAAAATTCATCTCGTGAATGGCAAGTTCTTTAAGTTTTTTTTCTTGCATTGTTACTTCCTATAATTTAAAACTTTCCAAATACTTTAAACAATTATCTAAAGTATCTTATTTTACTCTAAATTTATTATAGTAGACAATACAAAATTATTAATAATAGAATGTAAACGCTCATTTAATCTTCTTTAAACTCATCCATGCTATAATTCGGGCATGATTTTAGTGACTGGTGGTACAGGATTTGTGGGTAAAGCTGTGATTCGACAGCTGATTGAAGAAGGTTATGAAGTACGAATGTTAGTACGTCCTTCAAAAGAAACCACTCGATTACAAGGTACGGCCCCTATTGAAATTGCATTGAGTAATATTCATGATGAAGTCAATTTGCGTGCTGCAATGATTGATGTAGATATCATCATTCATTTAGTAGGGGGGGAATGGCAAGACCCTAGCATTGATCTTGCTTATTTAGAAATCGAAGGAACTAAAAATCTGATACGATGCGCAAAAGATGCTGGTGTAAAAAGAATCATTTATTTAAGCCATCTGGGGGCTAACCGTCAAGCAGGATTCCCTGTTTTGCGAGTGAAGGGTGAAACTGAATCTGTGATTATAAATTCAGGAATTGATTACACAATTGTTCGATCTGGATTAGTGTTTGGAAATGGAGATCATTTTACTACTGCCATTGCTAAGGTACTAAGTGGATTACCTATGTTTTTCTTTATCCCTGGTGATGGCAAAATGTTGTTGCAACCAATTTGGGTGGAAGATCTAGCAACTGCATTAGTTTGGTCAATCGAGAAGGAAACTGCAATCAATCGTGTATCTGATGTGGGTGGCCCTGAGTTATTCACTTTTGTTGAAATTGTGCATATGATTATGGAAAGAATCCATACTCCAAGGTTTTTGGTTCATATTCGAGCGGCGTATATGATGTATATTGCAGTTATCTTTGAGTATTTTTTTCCTGCTATTCCCATCAATCAATATTGGATCGATTATTTGGCAACAAATCGAACGGCTGATTTAGACACCATCACTAAAGAGTTCGGCATTTTGCCTGCTCGTTTAAAAAATCATTTAGTTCATTTAGATGGTGTTAATTGGGGAAAAATCTTTCGAACTGAAAATAAGGAAAAAAGACAAAGCGCACGATGATAATGTTATAAAAGGGACATTAATATGTCCCTTTTATTTTTAGTTTTTTTTATTTTGGATCAAGTTTTAATAATTGATCAATGTCTAATCCAAATGATTTGTCTATAAATTTATTTGCTATTGAAATTGGCTCTCGATAGAGGTCAATTGAAGGATCTTGATATAATTCTTTGAGATATTCTTCAACAGACATTCATTCTGGAGACATTCCATCATTAAATTTATCTTCTTTGATTACATATTCATAATCTGTTGATGTGCCATTTGAACTTTCAATTTTTATAAAATAGCGTTGCTCTTGTGGATAGTACCAAAGAGATAGGTCATAGCCATCTCTTATTGTCAAAGTAATTTTTAAATCTGCACCATTTTCTTTGCCTCCCCATTGGTCTTTATAAATGTATATTATTTGATTCAGTTCATTACTTTGATCATATTTATAACTAGATTCTTGTTTGATGGCATCTTGAAAACCCAATGAGTTCAAAGTTTTTCTTTCAAAGTCTAAACCAACCAATGTAATTAAATCAACTTTAAATAAAGATTCAATTTTATTATTGAAAAATTGAATAGGTATTTGTAATAATTGATCTGATTGAATATCACTTAAATATTTATCAATAAACACAAGTGTGTCCGCTTCATTTCCGACAACGAATCCAAATAAATTATGAATTCCATCATACATATATGTACTTATAGGATTATTGTTATTTTCTATACTTAGCAGATAAATATTTTGTTGTGGGTAGTATGTTATTGATAATTTATTTTGATCAAACACTTGATCGAATATGGCTGTTATTGCATTTAACTGTTGTGGTAATTCAGGATTTCCCCATTCTTGATGATTTATGAGTAATTCTATATTCTCATTTGGATTAGTATAAACAGCTAGGCTACCATTTTGTTGTAACTCAAATCCTAAATTTGATAATGAGAAATCAATTTCAAATTTTTTTCCAATAAATTTGGATAGATATCTCGGATGGGTGAAAAATCTTCAATAGATGACTCTCCTACTTGTAAATTCGTTAAATTGACTAGGTTTGTGAGCGGGGTTATATCTGTGATTTGAGGATTCGATAAACTTAGTCTTTGAAGATTTGTGAGATTTGCTAAGGGGGATAAATCAGATATAGTTGAATATTCCAACATTAAACCTCGTAAGTTAATTAAGTTACGTAATGGAGAATAATCTGATGCTTGACAATTGAACAGGGTTAATTCTTCAAGATTTGTTAATTGAGATAAAGGGGTAATATCTTGAATTTCATTTCCACCTAATGATAGCATTCTGAGATTGGTGAGATTTGCCAAAGGAGTGATGTCTTGAATGGCATGGAAAAGAAGTTGAAGGGTTTCTAAATTTGTAAAATATTCTAATCCTGAGATATCTCTAATTCTTATTTCTTCAGGAGATCCCCTTTCGATATTCAATCTTAATTCTGTGATTTTTTGAGCATCAGCAACAGTGATTTCTCCATCTGGTTTACCCATTTGCTCTATTAGTATTTGTTCTAATATAGGATCTTGAAAGACTATGATTTGATCTGATTGTGCTCTTGGAGATTTTGATTCCAATTGAACTTGCTGTTCCATTGCGTATCCGATGAGTGAAGTTGTTAACAATACGATACATAATCCAAATGTTGATATTATTTTCTTCATTCATTTCCTCCAAATTTTGTATTTTCTTACATAATATTGAAGGTTAATCTCACAAAGTCAATGTGCAATGTTAAATGAAAAAACTGCCATGAGGACAGTTTTTTTTGGGGTGGGAGATGGGACTTGAACCCACAACATCTGCATCCACAGTGCAGCGCTCTGCCTATTGAGCTACACCCACCTCGAACGAGCAGAATTTTATCACAGGCGGATAAAGAATACAAGGAAATTTTAATAATTTGATAACTAAATTTTTTCCTTGAGATAAGTAACTATTTGGTCTTGGGAAACAAAGTTTTGCTCCCCTTTTTTTAGATCTTTGACTGTAATTTGGTTGTTTTTAGCTTCTTCTTCTCCAATAATGAGAACAAATTCAGCACCTTTTTTATCAGCATATTTGAATTGTTTGCCTAATTTGGTAAATCCTGGATAAGTGTGGACATCAATACCAGCGTTTCTGAGTTTAGAAGCGAGTGATAGAGCATTTGATTGAAGTTCTTCACTAAATGTGGCAATGAAGACTTTGGCAGGACTTCCTGAAAACTCTGGTAAAAGACCAAGTTCTTGTAAGAGGATGCTGATGACAACATCACCTGCAGCAAAACCAACTGCTGAAACGGGATCACCACCTACATCACTGACGAGATTGTCATATCGACCTCCTCCAAATAAGGCTCGGAGATCGCCAGCTGTATCATAGGCTTCAAAGACTGTGCCAGTATAATAATCTAACCCACGAATTACTTTGGGGGTGTATTGAATATATTCAGAAAGACCGTAGGCATCTAGATAAGCGAAGGTTTGGGTGAGCTCTTGTGAGTTCTTCCAAAGGTCTTGGTTGTCTAACATTTGTTTGATCTGTTCTAGTTGCTCAGAAGAGAGGCCAATTTCGAAGGCGTATTCTTGCCATTTGTCTGGTGACATCT
Organism: Anaerolineales bacterium; assembly: GCA_963662985.1. Classification (GTDB taxonomy): domain Bacteria; phylum Chloroflexota; class Anaerolineae; order Anaerolineales; family UBA11579. The sequence goes on from OY760067.1 coordinate 217,420, forward strand.
TTTCAATACGATCTATAAGCTGGAAGACTGGTCGACGCATTTCTGGTGTGATGCCAATTTTGAGAGTTTCTGCTTCCATAAGTGTGCGGTTGTTAACCATGATCTTAGCTTGCTCGCTGGTGAGACCAAGCTGTTTGAGGAAAGTAGCGGCAATGGCAATCATTTCTGAATCACCTTGCGGAGTGCGATCACCAATCATATCTATGTTCCATTGGAAGAATTCTCGGGTGCGGCCTTTTTGTGGGCGTTCATAGCGCCAGAAAGGACCGTAGGACCACCAACGAAGTGGGTAGGTGAGTTGATTCTGCTTGGATGCTACCATGCGTGCGAGAGACGGTGTGAGCTCGGGACGAAGGGTGATGCGTTGGCCTGAGCGATCATTGAAGACGTAGGATTGTTTTTCTACAAGCTCTTCCCCGGATTTGGCAGCATATAAATCTAAGGTTTCAAGAATTGGTGCTTCATATTCCTGATAACCGAAAGATTCTGAAACTTTTTTCATCTGAGTATATAGCCAAGTTCGAATTGCCATATCTTCTGGATAAAAATCACGGGTACCTTTGACAGATTTTATCGTATTTTTCATAGTAACCTTTATTCATGTTTTTGATTGATTGAGCAATTTTAACATATTTTTGGTATGATTAAGAAACAAATAAGTAAAAACTTCGTATTTATTTAGGAAGAGGAAATTATGCAAATAACTACATGGAATGTGAATGGCTTGCGAGCTGTGATGCGTAAAGAAGCATTGAATTGGGTGTTTGAAACTGGGATGGATGTGATCGGTTTGCAAGAGATTAAATCTCGAGACGAACAATTGACGAAAGCTCAGTTGGAATTGTTTGCAGACCATCATCTGGTTTGGAACCCTGCTGAACGAGCTGGTTATAGCGGAACATTGACGATGAGCAAGATTGCTCCGAGTGAAAGCATTCGTGGATTTGGGATCGAGAAGTTTGATGCTGAAGGTCGTGTAGTGCAAAGTGTGTTTGATGGATTCCGATTGTTCAATATTTACTTTCCTAACGGACAACGAGATCAAGGTCGACTTGATTTTAAGCTTGAATTCTATGCAGAGTTGTTGAATTATGTGGATGAATTGCATAAAAAAGGCGAATATGTGGTAATCATGGGTGACTATAACACAGCTCACAATGAAATCGACATTGCTCGGCCTAAAGAAAATGAAAATACTTCTGGGTTTATGCGTATTGAACGTGATTGGGTTGATAAGTATGTTGAACATGGTTTGGTTGATGCTTATCGCGCGCTTTACCCTGAAAAGGTTGAATATTCGTGGTGGACCTATCGTGCTCAAGCCAGAGAACGGAATGTTGGCTGGCGTTTGGATTACTTTATGGTGAGTGAAGGGCTGATGCCGCGAGTGAAAGATGTGGTTGTTCATGGAGATGTGTGGGGATCTGATCATTGCCCTGTGTCTCTATTTTTAGATTAGTATTTTCTCAAGAAGAAGGAAGGATCAAAATGCAAGTTGAAATTAAATATTCCCCCTCTTATTCCTTGGCTATCTGTACTTTGAAAGATAAGGATAAGATCGTAACCGAAGCTGGTGCAATGGTGAGCATGTCTAAAGGAATGCAAATGGAAACCACAGCACGCGGTGGAATGTTGAAGTCTTTAGGACGATCTGTATTAACAGGTGAAAGCTTTTTCCAAAATACGTATGTCTCCCCTCCAGGTGGTGGCGAAATTACATTGGCTCCTGACCTCCCAGGCGATATTGTGTTCTTGGAATTGGATAATGACAAGTTCTATATCCAATCTGGATCGTTTTTGGCATGTGATGATGAGATCACTTTGAACTCAAAGTTCTCTGGCAAGAGCTTGTTTGCTGGAGAAGGTTTGACCGTGATTGAAGCAGTTGGCTCTGGGAAACTTTTGTTATCCTCCTTTGGGGCTATCTTCCATAAAGAATTGGCTGCTGGTGAAAAGTATATTGTGGATACCCAACATATTGTGGCATGGTCTGATGGGATGGGATTTGAAACCAAGGCTGTTGGCGGCGTCAAATCTACACTGTTCAGCAAGGAAGGTTTTGTGGTTGAATTGACCGGTCCTGGCGTGGTGTTTGGTCAGACGCGCAGTCCTCGTGCATTCATCCAATGGGTGGGTTCTAAGATGACCACTAGCAGCGGAAACGGTTCTAATAACGCCGGAATCAAGTTGAACTTCTAGATTGATTGTTGAAAAGAACCGGTTTCGATCGGTTCTTTTTTTTTATTGTTATAAAGGTAGGTCTTATGAAGATACATTTTTTGAAATCATTGAAACCCGATGAGATTGACTTTTTTACGCGTTCTTTTGATGAGAACATCGTGTTTAGCTTTGGAAAAGAGGCTGAAGCAAGTGGCGAGACTGCGTTGCTGATTGGCGGCGCTCCAAGAAAAGAAGACTTGGAAAAATTCCCAAATGCAAAGACGGTGTTTGTGCCATGGGCAGGTGTGCCGGTGGAATTGCGCGAGATCTTGGCAGACCAAGATGGATATCAGGTGTATAACTTGCACCACAATGCACGCAACACTGCTGAATTTGGGGTGACAATGATGGTGAGTGTGATGAAGCAGGTGATCCCATATCATTTGGCATTACAGAAGAACGATTGGGAACCGCGCTATAACACTTGTGGGACGCAGGTTTTGGCAGGCAAGGAAGTGTTGATGCTGGGTTGGGGACATATTGCAAAACATGCAGCTCGAATGTGTGAGGGGCTTGGAATGCATGTGACTGCTTTGAATCGAAGTAGCAAGGGAATTTGGATGGATGGCTCTGTGAAGGTTGATTCGATTGCATGTTTGGATGCGTATTTGCCGACTGCTGATGTGGTGTTTTTGGCTTTGCCTTTGACAAGTGAGACGGAAGGTTTGATTGATGCGCGTCGCTTGGGGTTGATGAAGAAGACTGCCTATTTGGTGACGGTGGCACGTGGCCCTGTGGTGGTGGAGAAGGACTTCTATGAAGCATTGCGGGATGGCGTGATCGCTGGAGCGGGGATCGATGTGTGGTATCAATATCCAAAGAATCAGGAAAGCGCACATAACACTGCCCCATCGGCATATCCGTTTGGGGAATTGCAGAATGTGGTGTTGAGCCCGCACCGTGGTGGGATGGCAGAGGATTATGATGGGTTCACTAACGAAGAGACAGTGCATTTTGTGCATAAGCTGGCTGCGGGAGAGCTTGATGAGGATGCGGTGGATTTGAGCCTCGGTTATTGATCGTCTTTTTTCTTGTTTTGATTTTATGAAACACTCTATGGCAACATGGAGTGTTTTTTGTTTAAAGAGACTTGGATAAAAGGAGATGATATTATATGGCTATGCGCAACTTCTCTGAAAAGGATAAATTAGGGGATTTTTGCATATTTGTAAATCCATATTTGTAAACTTGAATTCTTTAACCTTTTGAAAAAGACAATAAAATGATAGCCCCAAAAGCTGCCAGAATGTGTTTTTGTTTGTGCAGGATGTGCCCTGCGGGTGTAAATTAGGTGCAGATGCTGCCAGGATTTTTGATGTTTTTGAATGATTTGTGCCAGATGGTGCCAAAAGCCGCCAAAATGTGTTTTTTTGCTCCAAATCGTGCCAAGGTCTCTACGGGGCAGATAAAATTTTATTACTAGTTTCATTTTTCCTATTAAAGCCCTGATTTTTGGATCTTTTTTACCCAAAGTGCTTTGCTCAATTTTTTAAGATTAGTTGTGTTGTTAATGTTCATATAGAATACATGTTCTATTTACATGGAGTATTATACAAGATAATTGAATATAAGTCAAAAAAGGAGATTGTATAACCATTGACTTTTTAGAGTAATTACTCTAATATAAAGGCGAATTTTGAAAGAGGTATAAAATTGGGTACAAAAGAAGCAATCTTGGAAAGTGCGATGGTTTTATTCAATGAATATGGTACGGGACGGGTGTCTACGAATCATATTGCTGAAGAAGCCGGTGTGAGCCCCGGGAACTTGTATTATCACTTTAAGAATAAAGAAGAAATTATTCGGAAATTGTTTGATGTGATGGTGGCAGATTGGTCGAGTGTGTATGAATCGGTGGATGGTAAGGTTTTTACATTGGCAATCGGTGAGGAATTTTTGATTGGGCATTATGAAATGCTGTGGAAATATCGATTTTTCAGCCGTGAGATGGTGGCTTTGATCCAAAAAGACCCCCTATTGGGTGAAAAACAATTCGCTACTTATGCACAAAGAATGAATCAATTGGAAGCAATTCTCTTGAATGCAGAAAAAGATGGATTTATCGATTTTCGAAGTGACAAGGTTCTGATAGAAAATGTACTGACGATTATTATGGTGATCTCTAACCAATTTTTGATTCATTTGGAAAGCGTGGGGGCTGATGTGACAAAAAAAGAATTAGGGAAAGGGGCAGCGCTTGTGTTGCAGGTTCTTCGCCCTTATTTTGTTAATGAAGATGGTTTTATATCTTAAAAAGGTGAAAAAAATGAATAAAAAAACAAATAATGATAGTAGTTCTCGACGTAGTTTTTTGAAGCTGGGTTTAGCTGGGGGAACAGCTGTGGTGGGAGCAAGCGTACTGCGTAATGCGCGCCCGTGGGAGAATTATGCAGAGGAAAGTGTGGATATTCGGGCAATGGATAAGATGAATGCCAATTGGAGTGATTTGGAAAAGATTGTCTATTTTGGTACTTTGGCAGCAAGTGGACATAATACACAACCATGGTTATTTGAAATTGGGCAAGATGAAATTGTTTTGAAGCCTGACTTTTCGAGAAGCCTGCCAGTGGTGGACCCTGAACATCGAGAATTATGGATCAGCTTGGGATGTGCGTTGGAAAACATGAAAGTGGCTGCACGTGAATTTGGGTATACCTATGAAGTGTACTATCCGGATGATGTGGAAACTGGCAAAATTCGTTTGATGTTGAAGATGGGAGCAAAAGAGAGTTCATCGACTTTTGAAGCAATTTCAAAACGGCAGAATACGCGAAATAACTTTAATGATGAGGTAGTGAGTGATTCAATCCTGTATGAAGTGCGCTCTGTTGAAATTGATGTGTCACAGGGAATTGATATTTTTACGGATGCGGAACGAATGGAACAAATTCGCAAGTGGGTGTTTGAGGGGAATTTGCAACAATATGCTAGTAAGGATTTTGTGGAAGAATTAAATGAGTGGCTGCGATTTAATAAAGGTAGTGCGATGAGAGCGAATGATGGTTTGTTCTCACGATGCAGTGGGAATCCAGAAGTGCCAAGTTGGCTGGGAAAAATCTTTGTGAGCACAATGACACCTGAAGCACAGGCAGAGAGTGATGATGAGAAAATGGTTCACAGTGATGGGTATTTGGTGTTCTCCACAAAGGGAGATTCTGTGCGTGAGTGGGTGTTGACTGGTGAACTTTATGAACGGGTGGCATTGGTGTTGACAAAACATAATGTGCGATCGTCTTTTATGAATCAACCAATTGAAGTGCCTGAATTAAGAGAGTATTTATATGAACCGTTGGAATTGTTTGGTGAACGACCGCAATTAATTGTGCGGTATGGATATGGAGAATTGATGCCCTATTCTCTGCGACGACCTTTAGAAGAAGTGGTGCGGTAAATGCGCAAGCGTTGTTTCTAATGAGAGCTAATATTTCTCAACGGATGAACATTCTTAGTTCATCCGTTTTTTTTTATTTTATTTTGGCATAAAAATGACTTTTGGATATATTGCTTTATATGGAAAGTTGTATAATTAATGCGAATTATTTTGATTTATATTTAGGAAAGGGAGAAAGATATGGGTCAAAAAGAAATGAAAGTGCTTAAATTTCCTAGCAGACATCAACGTTATTATTTTAGTTTTATGGAATCATTTGGGTGGGATGTGCAAGAATTTCATGAAATGGTGGATGGGTCGATTACTTATTCTTCAGGAAGCACAAGTAGTTATAATTTTGGTAGTTTTCATGGGAATACACAACATTTTCGGGGTGGTAATATGAGCCATTTCTCTGGACATACGTGGGATTTTGGAGAAAGCTATGATTCAGGAACGGAAATCACTGAAGTGACAACAAGTTTTACGGTGACATTTGTGCGTGATCGGGATATTCCACATAAAGCTGAATTAGATCAAATTGAACAACGATTCCATAACTTGACACCTGCTTATTTTAAACGATTGGATAAAATCCATATCTTTTTTAAGGATATCCCCGAAGAGCAATGGCCAGAATGGCAGGCTGTGCTAGCTTGTTCAAATGATGCTTGGGCGGTGAGACGACGCCCTGTTCAACAAAGCCCAACGCGACAGGTATCTGCTCCCAAAACTACAACTCAAAAGCGAGTTTCTGCTCCAAAACCAGTTGTCAATAAAGATTCAACTTCTGTTGTAAAACCTACGCCCAAAAAACCCGTTAAAAAATTTACACAACTTTATCAGTTAGAACGACCAAGCTTTGAGGAATATGCTGCAGAATATTGTAAAGAGCAAAATTTGGATAAGAATACAAAAGGATTAGATGTGTTTTTAAAGGGATTGGAATGTTGGTATGCTAAATATTCATATGAAAACGCAATTAAGTATTTTAAAGAAGCAATTGAGATTAATCCAAAAGAACCACATTTTTGGATATGGGTTGCGGAATACCATCATCATAATCGTGAAATGGATAAAATGATTGCACTCTATCAAAAAGCGTTGAAAGAACTACCTAATAATCCAAAAATTTTGACTTCTTTAAGCTACGCCTATTTATGGGGAAAAGATCCAGATAATGCAAAAAAATATTTGAAAAATCTAACTAAGAACTTAAAGAAATATGATGTTAAAACTCAAATAACTATCTATCGTTTGACAGGGAATATTCACGAATTTAATGAAGAATATGAAAAAGCGATGCAATTTTATGATATGGCGGATAGTCTGATTGATTCAAACGATGATAAGACAATAGATCTATTTCAAAGGCTTTTGAAAGATAAAATGAATAAATTAAAAACTAAGAATTAATTTTTGTAAATCTGAGTTAAGAAAATCAAGATAATTTTTTTATTAATATGTAATACATGCATAGAGATTTGTATAAAATGCAATAGATATGATGTAAAAAAAATTCATCTTTCTATTTAGGAAAGGTATAAAAATGAGTCAAAAAGAAATGAAAGTGCTTAAATTTCCTAGCAGACATCAACGCTATTATATTAGTTTTATGGAGTCATTTGGGTGGGAAGTGCAAGAATTTCATGAAATGGTGGATCAGACTTATACTTATTCTTCGGGAAGCACTACAAACAACAGTTATGGAAGTTTTCATGGGAATGTGCAGCATTACCGTGGAAGTAATATGAGTCATCTTTCGGGTAGGTCATCAAATTATGGACATAGTTATAATTCTGGTTCAGAAATTACACAGGTAACAACAAGTTTCACTGTGACTTTTGTGCGAGATCGTGATATTCCACATAAAGCTGAATTAGAACGAATTGAACAAAGTTTCCACAATTTGACACCAGCTTATTTTAAACGTTTAAATAAAATCCATATCTTTTTTAAAGATGTTCCCCAAAATCAATGGCCAGAATGGCAAGCTATTCAGGCTTGTGCGAATGATGCGAGAGCAGTGAGACGACGCCCTGTTCAGCAAAGCCCGACGCGACAAGTAGCAGCACCACAGAAAAGCGTACAAAAGCCTGCTGTTTCGGCTCCTCCACCGGCTATATCGAAACCTACTAAAACAGTCGCAAAACCTACGCCTAAACCGATTAAGAAAGCGCCACCAGCAACAGTGGTGGAACGACAAAGCTTTGAGGAGTATGCGGAGGGTTTTTGCAAAAATAGAAATTGGGATGAGAATACAAAAGGCAAGGATGAATTTTTAAAGGGTCTAAAATGTTGGTATGCTAACTACTCAGATAAAAATGCACTTAAGTATTTTAAGCAGGCAGTTGAGATTAATCCAAAAGAACCTGTTTTTTGGGAATGGTTTGCGAAACCTGAATATTATCAAAATAAATATCAAAAATCTATTGAAGTTTATCATCAAGCTTTGAAAGAGCTACCTGACAATCAACAAATTTTATCTACGTTAATTTATATCTATATTAGAGCTGAAGAGATAAATAATGCTGAGGAATATTTGGCAATATTGAAAAAGAATGTTACAGATGAAGATCTCCCACTTCAAGTATCTATTATCCGTTTAACAGGGCAGATTCATGAGGCTAAAGTTGAATATAAAGAAGCAATGCAACTTTATAATAAGGCGGATAAATTAGTAGATCCAGAGAAAGATTTTTTTGTGGGAATTTATCAGCAAAATTTGAAAAATAAAATGAAAAAATCATAACGCTTTGGGAGTTGGGTAATGCGGTTTTTTGCTTTGGAACGAGAAATTGAAAATGTAAATTGGGAAGGTCAAGATGAGCTCTTGTGTGAAGAAGCGGCGCATGTGCTAGGATTGATGAATAAGGGTGTTGTGGAAGATATTTATTTCACTGAGGAGCATAATGCGATACTATTTTTAATGGGAGAAGATTTGAAAAAAATCCAAGAATTAGTGGATGCGTTTCCTTTGGTGAAAGCGGGTTTGATTAGATTTGAAGTGCATGAATTGCTTCCGTATGATGGGTTTGAAAGATTATCAAATTGAGACTTTTGCTTAAAGCACAAAGACCCAGGCGAGGGGGGCGCCCAGATCTTTGTATTTACATAATATCACATTATTAACTTTTTTGTAATTAAAGTTACTGATTGATAGAAATTGATAGTTTTTTCTTAACTATATAAATATAAAAAAGGTGCTACGAAGCACCTTTTTTTTGAATCATTTTGTTTATTTAATGGGAATTTGGATCTCTGTGCGATATTCACTGGGATTTTGTGCGTTCCATGGACCGATAAATGGGAGTTGGCGGGGATGGCCGGCGATCTCGATGTTGTTTTCTTCTAACCAAGCGCCGAGGAAGGTGAAGGCAGGGGCGATGTTGGTGTATTCTCCTTTGACTATGATGGCGGCTACTTTGAGTAGGGCTTGGGTGGTGCGATATTGATATGGAGAATCAGCTGAGACAATTGTTTGCACTTCTTGAAGGACTTCTACATCGACGCCATTTTCTACTTTGGTTTCATCGTAATAGACGGCAAAACAAATTCCATTTTCTTTAAGTGGTGCTTGGGTTTGTTTGGTATAAGTGCCAAGCTTCATCCAAAGATCGCCTTCTCGATCATAGGCAGGGATGATTTCTCGGAGAGCGAGCATTTGGTAAGATGGGACAGATTTTATTTCTACTTCGTAATTCGTCATTTCATTTTCCTTATTTAGATTTTGAATGGCAAATTTGATCTTGTGGATTTTTGTTTGTTCTTGGGTGATGTTTTGCTCAATTTCAGACAGTTTGTTTTGCAAAATCTGTTCTCTGGTATTTCTGTCAGGTTGTGCGAGATAGGTTTGGATCTCTGCGACGTTGAAACCTAGATCACGCAGTTGGATAATTTTGTTGATGATGGGCAATTGTTTTGCGGTATAGTAGCGGAAGCCCGTGAAATCATCGACGTATGCGGGTTTGAAGATGCCTACCTCATCGTAGTAACGTAACATGCGGATGGATACGAAAGAGAGCTTTGAAAAATCACCTATTCTGAACATTTTTGCTCCTTGATCAATTTTGCTTTGATAAAAAGTAATTCGAATTACATGTATATTGTACTGTCTACCATACTGGTAGAGGCAAGGGCGAATTTTATTTTTTATATTTGATTTTATTATTTTCTTTTGAAATGCTGTGATGCACTGCTCTATGATGAGTTGATTGACCTTGGAGGATTAATTTCTCTATAATATGTTAACAAAAATTACTGGAGACACCCTTTTAATATCGAAGTTACTTATTGAATTTTTTTTAGAAAAAGAGGTTCGTATGGGTATACTGACAAAGATGTTTGCAAAAGAGAAAAAAGAATATCTGGAAAAAGATAATCGAGGAACTCGCTTGGAGAACAAAGACCAAATTGTTTCTTATTGGTCTGCACGACAGGCATCTCAAAAATTTTATCCTTTTGCAATGTATAAATTTTCAAACGAAAGTGATGCTAGAAATTCATTGCTGAGTTTGGATGTGATTCATGAGGCTACAGACAGTCATAAACTAATTTGTACTGAGACTCTTGATTATGGATATTGGGGGTGGGAAGACGGCACTTTTGAGGCTTTTGTTTGCGGGAAAGATCTTTCTCATGATTTGTGGAAGAAAGCTAAAGAGGCATTTGCGCAACATGGGGGCAGTTTGAAAAACGATGAAGAACCTGCGATGAGCGCTCAAAAGAAAGAGCCAAAAAATAATGTGAATATCAAAAAAGTGAAATTCGTGCGTGAAGAACGAAAGCCGGCACCTATTACTCAGCAAACGATGACTTATCGAATTCATCGCGGGCCAGACGCAGAAACTGCAAAAGCATTTTTGTCACAACATCCAGTGACTAAGCCGTTGTATTATGTGATTGTTGAAACGCCAGAAGGAAACTATGGGCGAGACATTGATGGGATTTATCGGGAATAAGTAGAAATTACCTATTTAGGGCGTCTGCTGTGTGAAAAAACAACAGACGCTTTTTTATTTTTCAAATTTTGGAAAAAGATGATATAATCTGGTGCCGCTGGTAGCAGTCCCCCAGCGTGGTGCATTGTGAAATGCCCGGAATCAAAACTGTGGCGGTATTAGCTCCCGCCTCAAAAAAACTAAGGAGTTCTTTTCATGTCTAGTAGTAAAAATAAAGGGGTGACATTAACAACGGTTTCCATGTTGTTGATCGCAACGTATGTGGCAGCACAGATTTTGTCTGATATAGGCAGTTTGAAGATTGGTGTTGTGGCTGGGTTGGCAGTTGATATGGGAACATTTATTTATCCAATCACATTTACATTACGAGATTCGGTACACAAGGCTATTGGGAAAAAGCTGACGCGTCAGTTGGTGATTGCTTCTGGGGTGATCAATTTGCTGATGACGTTGTTCTTTTTGTTTGCGGCGAAGGTGCCGGGTGACCCCAGCTGGGGCTTGCAAGAAGAGTTTGCTGCGATTTTTGCGCCGATTTGGCGAATTGTGTTTGCTTCCATCATTGCTGAGGTGATTAGTGAGTTGGTGGATACGGAAGTGTATCAGTGGTTTGTAGATAAGATCACGACCAAGTATCAATGGGCGCGAGTGTTGGTGAGCAATTCGGTGAGTGTGCCGATTGATAATTTTTTGTTCGCTTTTATCGCGTTCGCAGGTACGATGCCGATGAACGTTGTGTGGCAGATCTTTTTCTTCAATTTGATCGTGAAGTTTGCGGTGACGGTGTTGAGTATTCCGTTGATTTATATTACTCCGGATACGCATGCTGAGGTGATTGAAGAGGAAAACGACAGCGAGAATTAATTAGAATTAATTTGCAATTGATAAGGAAAAAGCCTGTTTTAAACAGGCTTTTTTTATTAGAAAAACCCCACATTGCCGTGTGTGACTGGTTTTTGAACCAAAAACCAAGTTTGGGATGCTCGTCCATAAACGCAGCCTTGACCGAAGTCTATCGCATTGTTTTTTAGAATTCGAGCCCCCATAAATAAAAAGTTGGGCTCAAAACGACTAGTGTCACATCACCTGCATAGTAGGGTGTCTATTTTATACCACGAAAGAAATCAAGTGAGAAGAACGGAAATCTTAAAAAAAATTTAACTTAAGTTTGTTTGTTTATTATAAAAAACAGGCTATTTTTGATAGCCTGTTTTGTTTTATTCGTTAATTTTGTTATTCTTGGTCTTCTTCGGGGATGTCTACCTCGATGTGAAGTTCATCCAATTGCTCTTGTTCAACGTAAGTGGGAGCATCTGCCATGACATCGCGGGCGGCTTGGTTCTTGGGGAAGGCGATGACTTCGCGGATGGTGTCTTCACTGGCCATGAGCATGACAAGACGATCGATGCCGGGGGCGATGCCACCGTGCGGGGGCACGCCGTATTCGAAGGCTTCTAAGATATGACCGAAACGATCGAGGGCGACTTCTTCTGAAAGACCGATGAGTTTGAAGATTTTCATTTGTAATTCGGGATCATGGATTCGGATGGAACCGCCAGCGACTTCGTAGTTGTTGAGCACGAGGTCGTATTGAGCGCCACGCATCTTGCCGGGGTCGGTGTCGATGAGGTGGAGATCTTCTGGCATGGGGGTGGTGAAGAGGTGATGGGCAGGATCCCAGCGTTTGCGTTCTTCGTCCCAGAAGGCATAGGGGAAGTCGATGACCCAGACAAAACCGAGGACGTTGGGGTCACGGAGGCCGAGACGGTCACCGAGTTCTACGCGGAGACGGCCGAGGGTTTCACAGACAATTTCGGGAGTATCGGCGACGAAGAGGAGCAAATCACCATCTTTGACTTCAAAACGTTGTTTGATGGTGGCGAGGGTTTCTTCTGTTAAGAATTTGGTAAAGGAGGAACGCATTTCACCTGCTGAGGTGAAGGCGATATAGGCGAGACCTTTGGCACCATGATGTTTGACATATTCTGTGAGTTCGTCGATTTGTTTGCGGCTGTAATCGCCCAAGCCGGAGGCATTGATGCCACGCACGAGACCACCATTGGCGGCGGTGTCGGCGAAAACTTTGAAGCCGGATTCGGGGGAGATGTCGGTGATGTCAACGAGTTCCATGCCAAAACGGATGTCGGGGTTGTCTTTCCCAAAGCGGCGCATGGCTTCATCGTAGGAGATGCGGGGCCAAGGTTTTTGGTAGATGGTTTTATTGGTGACGACGGTTTCAACCATTTTGGTGAACATGTCTTCGACAAGGTTCATGACGTCGTCACGTTCTACGAAGGACATTTCCATGTCAAGTTGGGTGAATTCAGGTTGGCGATCCCCACGGGAGTCTTCGTCACGGAAGCAGCGTGCGATTTGGAAGTAGCGTTCTATGCCGCCGACCATGAGCATTTGTTTGAGTTGTTGGGGGGATTGTGGCAAGGCATAGAACATGCCGGGATGGACGCGGGAGGGAACGAGATAGTCTCGGGCACCTTCGGGCGTGGTTTTGAAGAGGATGGGGGTTTCTACTTCGAGGAAGCCATTTTGATCGAGATAGTCACGGATAAATTTGATCATGCGGTGACGGAGGGTGATGTTGTTGCGCATGCGTTCACGACGGAGGTCGAGGTAGCGGTATTTTAGGCGGAGGTTTTCGTCTACTTCTTCATTTTTGTTGATGGAAAACGGAGGAGTTTTCGCTTTGTTGAGTACGTTTACTTTTTTGACTTCAATTTCGATGTCTCCGGTGGGCATGTCGGGGTTCTTCATGCCGTCTGGACGGGCGTGAACGAGGCCTTCGATTTGGACAACCCATTCGTTGCGCACTTGTTGAATGGCTTCGTGTGCTTCAGGGGCTGTTTCGGGATCGGCGACAATTTGGACCATGCCAAAGCGGTCTCTGAGGTCAATGAAGGTGACTCCACCATGATCGCGGCGGCGGTTGACCCAACCAGCGAGGGTGACGGTCTGCCCTTCATGGGATAAACGTAATTCTCCACAAGTATGTGTCTTAAACATAAAAATCCTCCAAAAAATAACAAAATAAAAGCCCGTGCTTGCGCCGCGGGCATTTGGGTTTGACTCTATTTGTGACTAAACAAAAAGGCAACGAAACACAGCCCGCATCAGAGATGTTGTGCTGGGATTAGTATCGTTATTATCGTTTAATCTTAAATTTAACATGTAGGTATTATACTCTATTCCTTTTTTTCGACAAGTTGGAATTTTTGTAAATGAATTAATCAATATTTGGGTTCTACATATGGATAATCAATTCCCGCAAAAGATTGCATTATCGCTTTTACAATTATTTTCGCTCCATCAGGGGGAACTGCCATTCCAATTTGTCTACGAACGCTTTCTTTTCCACCAATAAATTTAAATTCATCTGGAAATGTTTGTAATCTAGCTCTTTCTCTATTAGTTAATGCTCTAGGTTCACTCCAATGATAAACATGTGTTCCTCCACCTCCACTACCTGTTATTGTATAAGATGGTTCGTTAGGTGATAGCCTTTTATATATTTGCGAAAGTTTTGCACCTTTCACTTTAAGTTTTAAATGTTCTGGCAAACCTTCCCACCAAACATTTTCTCCAGGAGGTATTGCTTTCAATCTTTCAACTACTAATTTTGGATGTTTTGTTAATTCATTATTATATGAATTTGGGGCAATGGGATTATCTACTAATACATTTTTTACTGTTTTTTGTTGATGAGGCTCAGGTGTTGTTGGTTTTGGAACTCTATACTCTACATCTAAATCTTTTCTAATTCCAACTATAATTATTCTATGCCTTTTCTGAGGAACACCATACTCCTCAAATTTATATTTATTAATAACAAGTTTATAGCCATATTTTCCTGAATTTTCTAAATCATTAATTATTTTTTTAAAAGCAAGCCCTTGATTAGCATTAGTAATTCCACCAACATTTTCAGCTATAAACCAAAGCGGGTTATGAAAATTTAATACTTTAACCCCATAATAATATAATGGGCCATACTCTCCTTCAAAACCTTTTTGTTCTCCAACAATACTAAAATCATTACAAGGAAAACCATATGCAAATGCGTCAATAGATTCCAAATTCTCAATATCAAGGTTTTTTACATCTAAACAAATTACTTTATTTTTTTCTAAAGGCATTAAATTTTCTGCATATGTATCACAAGTATCTTTATGATTGTCATTTGCCCATACATGATCTATATAATATTTTTCATTTTTATATATAAAAGATGCTTCTTTAGCACCCCACGCTAAACCTCCAGGACCTGAAAATAATTCACCAAATTTAAATTTCATTTTTAACCTCTAGAATAATTGTTCTGTTATTATTTTACCAGCTAGTTAGTATAATTCTAGTATAGAATAAAATATAGTGAGGATACATATGAAAAATTATTGGGTTTTATCTAGACCAAAAAGAAAATTAATTCTCGTGCCTGATCTTTTAGCTATTTTTTCATCCATAGTTGAAGGTGAAAAATGGAAAGGCAATCGAGAAATTCAGCTTGAATTTGAAAATGCTTTGACCGATGCCCAATGGAAGGCTAATAATATTAGTAAAGATGGGAGTGGTGGAAGAACATATGCTGTACTTTTATTCATGTTAGGTTTATGGTATGAAGACCCTAAAGATGGGGTAAGAATAACAATTGCTGGCCAAGAAATTTTGGATGGAATTTCTTCAGTTGAAATATTAACAAAGCAATTACTAAATTATCAATATCCTTCAGCTTATTCTATAAAAGGTAGTGTTAATGTTTCAAAAGATTATAAAATTTGGCCATATAGGTTTTTAATAAACATCTTACTTGATGGACAACTATCTGAAATCACTCAAGAAGAGATCGCTTTTTGTATAATTCCATATGCAAAAAAAATGAATGATATCCAATTTTGTATTAATAAAATTCAAAATTTTCGAAATAACCCTGATAAGATTATTTTAGAAGCTTTAAAGATAACAGAAACATCTGAGGATAATCTTAAAAACATTTCAAATACTGCCATTAACCAAATAGAGTACACTGGTTTTTTTGTAGAAGATTACAAACGTCGCTCTTTAAAACTAAAGCCTAGTAATTTATATGAAATCAGAAAAAAAATAAATGATTTACGTACATCATTTATTCAAAATGCAGAAGATGAAGTGCTCTATCAAACAAGATATGGTTCAGGTATTAAAAAGACAAAAGATTATTCAAAGTCAACTCGAAGTTCTATGAATTTCAATCCTAATGAAAGAAAAATAATTACAGAGCTATCAATTATTTCTGTTTCTAGACCGATATATGGTTTTTCAGATGATTTAATTGATGAAATCTCTAAACGAATTGGGGCATCTAAGAAATTAGTAAAATCTACATTATTAAAATATCCAATTAAAAACAATACAAACCAATTCTATAATTCATTTATTCAAATATCAAAAGGAGGGAATGAAGTTGCAAAAGATTTTGAAATTAGAACATCAAATATTTATAACAGAGGGTTTGGCTTTGATTCAGAATGGGTTGGTAGTAAAAGTAGACATCCAGATATTATTATTTATCTAGATAAAAAAAATTATAGACATGGAATTATAGATACAAAAGCCTATAAAGAATATAATCTCCCTTTAGATCATAAAAATAAAATGGCTTATACATATATCCCAAATTTTGAAACTATTGAATATAGAGGAAAAATTTATAACTTAGCTTTTTATGGATATGTTGCCGGTGGTTTTTCTTCAACAATTCAAAAATCGTTTTCGGAATTAGTAAATATGACAAATATTCCAGGGCATTATATTACAGCTGAGAATCTATTATATTTATTAGAGAAAATGATTGAAAATAAGATAAATAAAAATGAAATTTTTAACTATTTTTGCCTAAATCAAGAAATTACACCAAAATCAATTAATATTTTATAATTATTATAATAAACACTTTAAATAAACTTTTTGAAAAACAAAAGATTTATTTAAAGTGTTTATTCCTATTTTAAGAATTTATGTGCTTTGAAAATATTTAAAAAAAAGAGAGTGAAAATCACTCTCTATTCTGCGGTCTCGACGGGATTTGAACCCGCGCTCTCCGCCTTGACAGGGCGGCATGTTCAACCAAGCTACACCACGAGACCTCAACGAGCCATAGTTTATCATGGGGTTAACCTTTCGTCAAGAAGATTAAAAAGATTTAAATAAGCAATTTTCTGATTAATTTTTGGTTAGGGATGACCTTACAAAATTGATTTTTAGCTTTTGTCAAAATGACTTGCTGTTGAGGAAATCGCTGATTATACTATACGTAAGAAAGGGCGCTTATGAATTTTGAGACATTGCTAAAAAATTTACCAGACAAATATACCAATGCTGATATTGAATTGGTCAAAAAAGCGTATGCTTTTTCTGAAGAAGCACACCGTGGGATTACACGCGCTTCGGGTGAACCATATATTACGCATTGTGTGGCTGTGGCTGGTATTTTGGCTGAGATGCAGATGTCATCTGAGGTTTTGGCGGCCGGTCTTTTGCATGACACAGTTGAAGACACTTCTGTGACTGTGGAAATGTTGGAAGAACAATTTGGAGAAACGATTGCTAAGTTGGTAAATGCGGTTACGAAGTTGGATCATTTACCACGGGTGTCTCGAATTGATACGGAACATTCACATGACGGCAGTTTTGATGAAGATGACGATGAAGTGAGAACTTTGCA
Organism: Anaerolineales bacterium; assembly: GCA_963662985.1. GTDB lineage: Bacteria > Chloroflexota > Anaerolineae > Anaerolineales > UBA11579. The sequence continues at coordinate 234,680 of OY760067.1, forward strand.
TCCGCTGCGTAATCGACGAGAAGAACTGGCGAAAGAGACTTTGCGTAAGACCTTTTTGGCGATGAGTGAAGATGTGCGGGTTGTGATTATTAAACTTGCTGATCGATTGCACAATATGCGTACACTTGGGTATGTTCCGGAAGAGAAACGTAAGCGAATTGCAAAACAAACTCTTGAGATCTTCGCCCCGTTAGCCAGCCGTTTAGGGATTTGGCAAGTGAAATGGGAATTGGAAGATCTCGCTTTTCGTTATAGCGAACCGAAAGAATATAAGCGGATTGCTGCTTATTTGGATGAGCGCCGTTCAGAACGAGAAACGGAAATGGCTCGGATTATTAATGACCTTGAGACTATGTTGAAGTCTCAGCATATTGAAGGAAAGGTTTCTGGGCGTCCTAAGCATTTGTATTCTATTTTTATGAAAATGCAGCGCAAAGAACTGCCCTTTGAGATGATTCGTGATATTCGGGCGGTGCGGATCATCGTGGATGATATCCCTTCTTGTTATACGATTTTAGGAATGATCCACACCAAATGGCGCCCGATCCCGGGGGAATTTGACGATTATATTGCTGCTCCGAAAGACAATTTTTATCAATCATTACATACTGCTGTGATTTACTCCGATGGGAAGACCTTGGAAGTGCAGATTCGAACCAATGAGATGCACCAGAAGGCTGAATATGGGATTGCGGCACATTGGCGCTATAAAGAAGGCTCGCAACGCGATATTGATTATGAACGCCGGGTGGTGTGGTTGCGGCAGATGATGGAATGGATGCAGGATGTGGAAGATGCATCTGAGTTTGTGGATTCGATGAAATCGGATGTATTTAGTGACCGAGTATATGTGTTCACGCCACAGGGCGATGTGATCGACATGCCGGCAGGGTCTACGCCGATTGATTTTGCGTATCATGTACATACTTCGATTGGGAATCGCTGTCGGGGAGCAAAGATCAATGGAAAATTGGTGCCGTTGAGCTATCAATTAAAAACAGGAGATCAGATTGAGATTTTAACTGCCAAGCGAGGTGGTCCGAGCCGCGACTGGTTGAATCCGAATTTAGGGTTGTTAAATTCTCAACGAGCACGTGCAAAAGTACGGCGATATTTTAAGAAGCAAGACTTGGTGCAGAATATTGCGCATGGACGTGCTTTGTTGGAAAAAGAATTAAAGCGCTTGGGATTGGCAGAAACTAATTTGGAGAATTTGGCACGAGAGCTGGATTTTAAGACGGCTGATACTTTTTTTGCGGCGATTGGTTTTGGGGAAATTCCGATTAGTAAGATTATAAATCATTTAAATCTTGACCAGGAAACCGTGAGTGAAGATCAGGAGATATTGGACGCATATGCGGATAAGACTATTCCTGATGATTCGCCAAAAGATAGCAATATTTCTATTTTGGGGTTAAAGGGGTTGATGAGCTCGATGGCAAAATGCTGTAACCCTGCCCCAGGTGACCCAATTGTGGGCTATATTACACGCGGACGCGGGGCTACGATTCATCGTAGTGATTGTCCGAATGTGTTGCGAATCCGAGATCGAGAACGTTTGGTGAATGTGTCTTGGGGAACGGCAGAGACAACTTATCCGGTGAATATTGAAATCAAGGCGTATGATCGAGATGGGTTGGTGAAGGATATTACGACGGTGATTGCTGAAGAAGGAATCAGTTTGTCGACTATTAATTTGGATATTGCGCGAAATCAAGTATTATTTAAGATGACGATAAAAGTTAAGAATATCTCTGAATTGAGTAAGTTATTAAATCGTATTGAAAATTTGCCGAATGTGATGGATGCAAAACGGGTGAAACCTGGATGATATAAGGAGCAAAAAATGCCGAAAATTCAATGTTTTTACGATGACTGTCGATTTTTGAGAGATGGGGTTTGCCAGGCGGATGTGGTGGAAATTACCCCGGAAGATGGCTGCTTGACCTTTGTGATTCGTGTGGAACCACCAAAAGTGGCTAGTTGGACAGATGATGATGAAGTTGATCTGGAAGACGAATGGGAAGACTTCGACTACGATGAAGAAGAAGAGGATGAAGAATACGAAGATTCTGACTATTGGGATGATGAGTATTAAATTATTTTATAATGGGTGAAACTATTGGTACGAAAAATAAATCTATTATTTTTCTATTTTTTTTATTGTTAGTTGGGTTTGTCCTTATTCTTTTAAATTTGAGTGTTCGATTAGAAATAAGAGAATACCGATGGTATCAATTTAAAAAAATTGAGAAAAACTCGATTGATATTTTATATATTGGCAATTCTCACAATATGCAAGGAGTTATTCCTCAAGTTATAGAGGACACCCTGGGATTGAAAGGGTTTACTATTGGTGTCCCGAGCGAAAGTCTTAAGAATACTTATTTTCAATTAGTAGAAGCTTTTCGAACACAATCCCCGCAATATGTAGCATTAGAAACCTATTCGATTGACGTAAATTTAACAAATGAAGATGGCGCAATTTACTTTTTTTGGGGGGCGATTCCCATCAATCGAAATGTCCTGAATGTAATTACGAGTCAAGATGATTTTTCTCTTTCTACAAATTATGATTATTTTGATCTTTCTCGGTCACATGAAAAGATTTGGAAAACACCTGAGTATCTTTTTTACAATTTTAATTATTATATTCTACATAAAGATAATTATGAATTAACAAAATTTTTAATAAATGATGGTTATTTACCAAGAAATAATCCGATTAATAAAGAAACGATTAACAGAATTAATGATGTTCCAAACGCAGATTTATATAATGAGTTAGATGATGAAACTTTGTTTTATTTTGAAAAAATCATTGATTTATGTACTCAACATAGTTCAGAGTTACTCTTATTTTCTATGCCTGAAATTCGGTATTTCTTAAACTCTCCAAAAAGAACTGTAGATTACAACTCCTTATCAAAAGAGTACGCTATTCCATATTTTGATTTAAGAAATCTTGATTTTTCAATTCTTCATTATGCAGATACGAATCATGTCTCCTATCTTGGTTCTCTGAGAGCAACTGTAGAATTGGGAGAATTTATTTCAGAAGAATTTAAATTACCAGTAAATCAAAATATGTTAAACCATTATAATGATCTGAATATTGATGATTTTACTATCCAAAAAAATTCTAGTTCTATTTATAGTTTTATTTTAACGAATGAAAATGGTAATAATAAAAATAATCTTTATCAGTTGTGTGTTATTGACCCATCAAAAAACTACAAATTTTGTAATTCATCAGAACATAAGTCAAATGTAAACTTTGAATATGTGGAAGATGGGGAGTATCACGTTGAACTCCAAGTCAAAAATGAAAATCTTCCTTTAACAATTAATCAAGATATTATTTTTTATTTGCCTGAGGATACATGGTACCAGCGTGAATGATGGTGTTGTCTGGCAGGGAGGATTTGATAACGGCACTGTTGCCAACTTTGCAGTTTTCTCCGATGGTGACGCCGAGATTGATGGTGACACCCATGCCAATTAATGTGTTTTGACCAATAGAAACATTGCCGGCTAGGATGGCGCCGGGGGAAAGATTTGCCATTTCAGCAATTTGACAATCATGTGAGATGATAACGCCCGTGTTGATGAGGGCGTTTTCTTTTATGTGGGCTTGGCTACCAATATAGGCATGAGCAAAAACTTGAATGCCTTGGTCAAGTTGGGCAGATGGTTCGACATATGCGGTGGGATGGACGACAGTGGGAATGACTAGGCCGGCCGCTTTTATCTTTTGTTCAATTTTGATGCGTACTTTTATATTGGATATGCCGCCAATGGCATTAATCGCCATGGTGAGCCCTTTTTGGGCGAGGTCTGGGAGAGTGTTGGAGGTGCCGATGACGGGAATGTCTAAGACTTGGGTGAGAGTAGGATCATCATCGACGACGCCAATGATGTGGTATTTGCCTTCGGCTCGAATGAGATCAATGAGGGCTTTGCAATGCCCGCCCCCGCCCACAATGACGAGTGAGTTGGATTTAATTTGGTCAGCGGTGATGTTGGCCTGTTGATCGGGGAGCATGGCTTGGAGGGTGGCGATGGTGATGAATTGATTGGCGTCTAGTTGGGTGAGATCGATGTTGTTTTGCTGGGCAAATTCTAAGGCTGGTTTGGAGATTTTGAAATCTGAGGAGGGGGTTGGAACGCTGTCTTGTTTTACAATAGGTTGGTAATTCGGATCGTATGTGGGGGTGATGAGAATGAGAGGGGCTCCGACATTGGCGTATTGGCCTACTTGGAGATAGATGTGTTGGATATAGCCTGTGTTTTCGGCTTCAAGATCTTCTGAGGATTTGGTGGATTCTAAGGAGGCGAGTAAATCTCCGGGGGTAACTTGATCGCCAAGGCTGACATGCAACTCTGTGAGAAGCACTTCTGATTCATTAGCATTGAGCAAGGGCATTTTTATTAAGGTTTCTTTTGACATAATCTATCCGAGTTTGTTTTTTATTTGGTAATTTGGACTATTTTATCTTTTATTTTGGTTTTGTTGAGCAGCATAGCTTGTTCTTGGGTGAGAGAAGCAGGAATGATGGTGCCGGTGGAGGTTTGCAAATGAATTTGGGTGTTGAGGTTGGCTTGGGTGAGCTGTAAGTGCATTTGGGAAGACCAGGTGTTGGGACCAAGTGATTCTTCAAATAGGAGGGTGTTGGAGGCGATGGGAAGGGATTTTAGTTGAGTCGGCGTGGGATATGGCGTAAGCTGGGTTAAGATGAGCAGGTTAGTGAAGATTTCGTATTCATAGGCAAGTTCTTTGACGAGTTCACTAGCGATGTCAGCATGGTAGCCATAGCTGATAAGAGTGAGTTGAGGGGCAGGTGCACCGGCGAGTTTGAGTTCAATGATGGGGGCATAGGGTTGGTTGTGAGGATGTTGGGTGATGTTGTAATCTGACTCCTCTTCTTCAGTAGGAAGACGGAGGAGATATTGTAATTTATGTTCCACTAAGAAAGACGGTGTTGTTTCTTCTAAGATTAGCGCTTGGATGAATGATGATGGGTCTAAGAATTTTGTGGGAGCGTAGGTGTGGATGCCTTCTATGGCTGTGACAAATTTTTCTAAAGATTGGCTGTGGGTAGGACCGTAGCCACGACCCGCACCCATAGGAGTGCGAATGAGGATGGGAAGCGGTTTTTGGTCGGCATACATGTGGGTGAGTTTGGGGAGGGTGTTGATGAGAGGGTCCATGGTGAGGGTGATAAAGTCACCAAACATAATTTCGACAATCGGTTTTTTGCCTTGGAGGGACATGCCGACAGCAAAGTTAGTAATGGCGTGTTCTGAAATGGGAGTGGTGAGGATGCGATCTGGGTAGGCGGTAGAGAGACCTTTGGAGACTTTGAAAGCACCACCATAAGGATCAAGCAGGTCTTCTCCAATGAGATAGACATCTGGATCGACTGCAAATGCGTTATGGAGGCCTTGGTTAAGTGATGATAGTACGGTTTGCATATTAGTCCTCCTTGATAATTGATTCTGGAGATTCAAGGGCGTTTTGGTAGGCTTGGTCGATGGTGGCTTGCATTGTTTGTTGCGCTTCTGAATAGTCTAAGAGATTAGGATAGGCTTGTTGAAAGAGTGTAAGCGGATCTCGAGAGTTTTTGAGGGCTTGAATTTCAGTTTCGGCGCGAGTATCATCCCGTTTGGAATGCGGGGCTAAACGAGCAGTGTTGAGGATGAGGGCTTGGGGTGTTTGGGTTTCTCGAATTTGGGCAAGGATGGGTTGGACAGTGTGTTGAATGAGGGTGACATCTGAGGTATCTAATTCGGTGGCGGGAATGCCAAAAGCTTGGAAACGCTGGGCTATACTACCAGCGAGGACTTTTTGGGTAGGAGTGGTTTGGGCGATGTGATTGTTTTCTACGACAAAAAGCACTGGGGAGGGGAAGACTTGGGAAAGGTTGAGGCTTTCGTAGACGACACCTTCGCCGAGGGTGCCATCACCGATGTAGATGACAGAGAGGCTGTTTTGGTGGGAGAGTTTGTTGGCATAAGCCATGCCGACTCCAACGGGGACTAAGCTACCTTGGATGCCGGATGAATAGAAATTTTTCCAATGGAGATGTTGTGAGCCACCTTTGCCGGCACAAACACCAGATGGTTTGCCCATCATTTCTGCGTAAAGTGCTTGAGGAGAGCCTCCGTAAGCAAGAAAATGACCGTGACAACGATGGTTGCTGAAGATGACATCTTGAGGTTCTAAGAAGGGAATGATGCCGACTGCGTTGGCTTCTTGCCCGATATAGGTGTGGGTGGTGCCGCCGAAGGCTCCGGTGGCGAATTTTTCTAAGAGAGTTTGTTCAAAAAGTCGAATTTCTAGCATTTTGGAATAGCTATTTTTTAATTCTTGCATAGCTTGATTATAATCTACGTTATAATTTAACGAAACTAGAGAATGTGATCTAGGGGAATTTGTTCTTTCAACGGAGGTATTCGATGAAAATTGGGATATTATCTGATATTCACGATAATGTGAAAAATTTGGAACTTGCATTAGAAGTCTTTGAAAAAGAAGATGTGCGCCAATTATTATGCTGTGGGGATTTTATATCAGGAATCCCGATGCGAAAATTAGGGAGTTTTGAGGGGCATGTGGATTGCGTATTTGGCAATAACGACGGTGATAAAGTGTTGTTGCACAATGTGATCCAAGATAATCAATTGGATATTACCATTCATGGAGATTATGCTGCTTTTGAAGTCGATGGCATTCGAGTGGGAATGACACATTATCCTTTCTATGGCAAGGCGATGGCAAAATCTGGTGATTATGATTTGGTGGCGTGTGGGCATACACATGTGGCAAATTTGTGGGAATTTGACGGATGCTTGTTGGTGAATCCTGGACCAGTGTTGGGATTTTTGCACTCCCCTTCAGTGGCAATTTTTGACACTGAAAAGAAAAAAATTGAATTTATTGAATTGAAACAAAATTAAATGAAAAAGATTGAAGTGCTGACCCCAACGCGGATTTGTGACCTGGGTGGGTGGACGGATACGTGGTTTGCAAAAAGAGGGGCTGTGTTGAACATTGGAGTGTTCCCAGGTGTACAGATTTGTGTATGTGAGGAAAGCGCTCGATTAAAACAGGGAGAAATTGAAATTCGTCTCAATAATTTTAATGAAGTGTATTTTTTTGATGAAGAGATCATTCGACATCCGTTAATTGATACGGTGGTGAGATATTTACTACCGTATGAATGGGATACATTTTCGATTGAGATTGAGAGTGAAATACCGCCAGGGGCTTCTATGGGGACTTCCGCTTCGGTGATGGTGGGATTGATTAAGGCGTTGCGAAAAATCAGTTTGAAAAAAATTGAGATGACGGATGCTGCTTTGGCACATTGGATCGAATCGGAATTGTTGGAACAGCAAACTGGAGTTCAAGATCAAATCATTGCTAGCTTGGGTGGAATTCAATTTATTCAAATCGATCATTATCCAGACGCAAAGAGCGAGACTGTCTTTATCTCCCCTACTATTCAAAGGTCTTTAGAAACTCAAATTCGGACGATCTATTTGGGGTTACCACATCATTCTTCAGCGATTCACGAAATGGTGATTGATAAAATGGAAAAAGATGAGGCGTTTAATGAGCGCTATTTGGAAGCATTGCGACGGTGTGCAATTGAGGGACGGAAGGCTTTGATGGTAGAAGACCTTGATTGGTTTGGAAGAATCTTAACTGAAAATACTACTATTCAAGAAGAAATGCATGGTAAATTGGTGAGTGATGGGGCAAAAGAATTGATCCAAGAATTTGGTGATTTGTGTTTGGGATGGAAAGTGAATGGTGCTGGTGGAGATGGTGGTACGGTGAGTTTTTTGGTGAAGGAAACGTTTTTGAATGATTTTGAAAAACGATTTTCTATGTTAAAAGATACTCGTCAGAATCTTCAGCTTTTTTGTCATACAATATCCTCAATCCAATAATTTTTTTATTACGACTATGCGAAAACATAGTATTGTTAAAAAAGTTGCAAGGTTTTTTTAGTCTGGTAAGATTTCTGTTTTAATAAACTTATGATATAGTTAAATTATGAAACAAAAGCGTAAAAATAAATCGTTGGGCCAAGCAACGGTTGAATTTGCATTAATCTTACCGATCCTTTTGGTTGTGATCTTTGGGATTTTTGAAGTGAGCCGCGCGATCTTTAATTATTCGATGATCTATGCTGGAGCACGTGAAGGTGTGCGTTTTGGATCTTCTGTGGGAGATTCAGATAGCGATGGCTTGTTGAATTTTCAAGATTATCAAGCAATCAAAGCGGAAGTGATGCGATTTGCTCGTTTTGCTGGTGTGGAACCTGGACAAGTGTGTATTTATTTTGCAACGGCAGGTGTGTATGCACCTCCTGCATCAACAGTGTGTACAGGTTCAGAGTTTACTTATCCAAGTAAGGCAGATGTGGATACCTCCTTTGGAGATTATCGAGTGGTTGTTTATGTGGAACAATTCTTTGACACAGTTGCACCAGTGCCATTGCCACAAATCCGACTATTTGCATTCAATGCGCGAACCATTGGTTCTAACATTCCAGTTACTCCACAATAAAAAGGCGGGATTGCAATGATCAAAATTTCAAGAGAAAAACAACATCTTCAAAAAGGCCAAGCATTGGTTGAATTTGCGTTGATCATTAGTTTGTTAGTGTTGATCTTAGCTGGGGCAACTGATTTGGGACGGGCTGCATTTTTGCGAATTACATTGTATGATGCGGCGGAAGAAGCAGCTTTATATGGGTCTGTTTATCCTGGTGTGGTGTCTGCTACTTGTCAGAGTGCAACCACTGATGGGATTGCTTATCGCGCCTGTTCTGCTTCTGGTACGATTGCTGGACGAGATGATGTTCAAATCACTTCTACGATTACTTCTCAGGCTTGTTTTGGCAATACTATTGAAGTGACTGTGGCAGCTAATATGGATCTGATCTTCCCCTTTGCGGGAATTTTTAAGAAGGCAGATGGAACTTCTTTGCAATCAATTACCATCCGTGCGTCTGCGGAGAATACTATTCTCTCCCCTGCTTGTCCATAATATTATAAATAAGAAAACAAAAAAGCTACTCAATTGAGTAGCTTTTTTATTAGTAGCGGGGAGTGGATTCGAACCACTGACCTACGGGTTATGAGCCCGTCGAGCTGCCACTGCTCCACCCCGCATCGACAAGATAAGATTATAGCATAAGAGCTTTTTTTGTCAAGAAGTTGTTTAAATTCGTTCTATAATGCATATTTTCGTCCAAATTGTTTTTCAAGCGAATCAATGGATAAGTGAATCATGGTGGGACGACCATGAGGACATGTGCGAGGATTGACACAATTCTCTAAATCTTGGATGAGCTTCTCTTGCTGTTCTTTGGGAAGTGTTTGCCCTGCTTTCACGGCAATCCGTTTACAAATGCGGGTGACGAGGAGTTGTTCAAGCACATTCTCAAAAATAGATTCGTCTTCATCTTTTAGATTTTCAAAGGCGGTGGTGAAGGCTTCATTGGGAGAAGTGCTTTTTAGAATGGCGGGAATGCTGCGAATAATAACTTCTGCATGTCCAAAAGGCTCAATCTCAAACCCAATTTTTCTGAAGGTGGGCATGCGTTCTTCAACTAATTCTATCATTTCTCGTGGTACTTGGATGATGGCAGGAGTGAGGAGGGCTTGTGAGGGGATTTCACCTTCATTGAGGGATTGCATGTATTTTTCGTATAAAATGCGCTCATGCGCGGCATGTTGGTCTATGAGGTATAGACCATCAGGGGCTTCGGCGATAAGATAGGTTTGTGCAACTTGACCAATCAGTTTTAGCAATGGGGCTTTTATCAAATAGGGGGCAGTTTCTTCTTTTTTCTCGACCCATTGTTTTAATTGATTTTCGGTTTTATGCCCCATCAAGTCTGCTCTGTCTTTATCGGATAAAGTATCTGAGCGAAGCATTTCTTCTATGAGGTTTCTTTCAAATGGAGTTGGTTGGTTTTCAGGAAAGATGTTACCAAAATCTGGTTGAGATGAATAAAGTGGGGTTTTGTTTTGGTAGGCTTCAGGTGTGTTTGATTGATAAGGTTTTGGCATGGGGCTATAGGCCATGAGTGCGCGACGGACTGTGGATTGGATGGTGGTGAAGAGTTTTTGACTATCTTTGAAACGTACTTCAGCTTTGGTGGGATGTACGTTGACATCTACTTCATTGGGATCCATTTTGATAAAAAGGACAGCAATGGGAAAGCGATTGACCATGAGCATGGCATGATAAGCATTGGTGACAGCGGTGACGAGGGCGCTATTTTGGACATTGCGACCATTGATAAAGATGGTGATGTCTTTGCGAGAACTACGGGTGATGTCTAAAGGACTGATGAAACCGTAAATTTCGATGTCATTGACGCTGGTGTCTACCAATAGAAGCTCTTTGGCGATGTGCAGATCGTAGATGATGGCGAGTATCTCTCGGCGGTCATTGTTGCCTGTAGTTTTGAATTTGTTCTTGCCGTCAAAATTTAACTCAAATTTTATGGCAGGATAAGCTAAGGCAATTTTGAGAAGCAAGTTGGTGATCTGACGTTTTTCTGTAATGTCAGTTTTGAGAAATTTTAAACGAGCAGGAACAGAGAAAAAGAGACTTTCTACACGAATGTCTGTGCCAGTTGGTGAGGCGCAGATGTCTTTGTTTTTGAGGATTCCGTTTTCTACAAGAAGTTGGGTTCCTGTTTGGGATTGACCTGTTTTTGAACGAACGGTCATGCGGGAGACAGACCCTATTGATGCAAGTGCTTCTCCGCGAAAGCCAAGGGTATGGATGTTAAAGAGATCTTCTGCAGAATCAATCTTGCTGGTGGCATGGCGTTGGACAGCGATCTCTAACTCATTGGCTGGAATGCCTTGGCCGTTATCTTGGACTTGGATGAGCTCTTTGCCTGCTTGATTAATGTTGACCACTATTTCTGTAGCGTAGGCATCGATGGAATTTTCGACAAGTTCTTTAACCACAGAGGCCGGACGTTCGACAACCTCTCCGGCTGCTATTTTGGAAGCTAATTCATCTGAGAGTAATTTGATTGGTTTCATGGGTTTATTATATCAAAGGGTGATTTATTTGTGTTTTTGAGGATAAAAAAAGCAATTCAAATTGAATTGCTTTTAATGTTGTTTATTTTAGTGAGGATTAAAAACTAGAGCGGATTTTTATCGATGAGAATGACACATTCTTTGTCGCCTTTGGCGATACATTCTACTTCTTTAATTTGAAAGGATTCTCCACCTGTGGCCCAATCAGAGGCTGCTTTGAGGACACCAATGGCGAGGTGACAACATGGTTCTTCGGTATGGCGGCCGTAACATACGGGACATACTTCAATGATCCATTTCCAGTATTGTTCGTCTTCTTCGATGCGAACTACTTGGTCACTAACGGTGTTGAAAAATTTGGCAAAGAAGAGCAAGCCTGCTTTCATACGTGCTTGGGTGGAGCCGACTGACATGGCGAGTTGGGCTGCTTTTTGAACTTTATCAAATTTATCTAGACTGTGGTTAAATGTGGTGACTCCACCTTTTGTGGCAAAGACACGGGCACCTTTGGCACCATACATCTCCCATAAACCCTGTTGGATTTTGGAGACATGTTCAAAAGGAAATTCTTTTTTGATGTTGTCTGGGGGGTAGTTGCCGATATATTGTTGAAGACCAATTAAGTTGAGAAGAGCGTTTACACCTCTTTCTCCTAGGATTTCTTCAGCTGATGTTAATATGCTTCTTCCCCAAATATTGGGATAATTCAAATTATCACTCATAGTTTTTCCTATTTTAGTTTTATTGTGATTTTTATTATACCCGTTTTTATTTTATGTTTCAAAGTTTTGAGAAAATTCAATAATTGAATTTTTGATTACTTATTATATTGAAGCAAAAAAAATGATGGCGATTGCCATCATTTTTTTATTCACAAAAATTTCAAATTTTTATTTGAAGAAGTTTGCATTTACTTCTGCTGAAGCTGCATATTCTTCAGGAAGTTCATCGTCTGCGAAAATTGCACTGACGGGGCATTCTGCGGCACATGCGCCACAATCGATACAAGTATCAGGATCGATATAGTATTGAGGATCAGTATCTGCACCTGCTGAAATTGCATCAACGGGGCATACTTCCATACAACTGCCATCGCGTTCGCATAAGGTTGTAATAATATGGGCCATTTTTATCTCCTACTAGAAAAAAATTTTGCTTTGCACTATGGCAAAGATTTGCTCTTTTTTGATCCAACCAAAGGATCTGCTGTCTGTGCTGGCACGTGGGTTCGCCCCTAACAAGAAGACTTGTCCGTCTTGGTCGACATCATCTATATATTTTACAACTTTTTTGCCTGTAATGAAAGGATGATTTGCTATGCAAATCATCCCTTTTTGTATTTCATCTTTTTGAAAATGAGGATCAATGATAATCCAGTCACCATTTTCAAGAATTGGCTGCATAGAGTCTCCGTTTACTGAGAAAACTTTGAGCTTCCCTATCAGAACGCGGAGAATTTGTGCAAATGTTGCTTTTTTTAGCTGGCTGTGAACCATGAGATGTCACGATTCTTGGTGTCCCAGAAAATTTTGTGGATTTCTTTGACAGCTTCCATTAATTCGTTGGCGTGTTCTAAGCTAACTTCAACTTTTGTGGAGGAACAAAGCTTGGTGGCTTGCCAAATGGTGTCGTGAAGGTTGGGGTATTTTTCAAGGTGAACAGGTTTGAAATAGTCTGTCCAGAGAACCAAAATTTCAGTCTTTGCAATGTGTGCTTGTTCTTCTTTAATGGCTGCATAACGAGACATGGAGTTGAGGTAAGCTGCCCATGCGACTGCATCAGAAGAATCTGGGGGGGTAAGTGCTAACATTTTCTTGGTCATGGAAAGGACTGCTTCTGCTGCGATACGAGCGGATGAGGGGTCGTAGACACCACAAGGGCCGTCACAATGTGCATCAGCAGTTTCAATTTTTAAAATTTTGTTGAGCATTTCTTTTGAATTCATTAATCTCTCCTAACTATGAATATTTATTTTAAATTTAATAATTCTATTTTAACTCATATTTTGAATTATTTTTTTGTTTGTTTTGAGGTTTGTACTAAAAAAGCCCTCTATTATTAGAGGACTTTTTCAATTGATTTCTTTCAAAATTCGTGCTTATGCTTTGATGATTGCTTCAACTGGGCAGCCTGCTGCACATTGAGGTTCATCTGCGTAGCCTTCACATTCCACACAAAGTTCTGAGTCGATGACAAAAATGCCGTCACCTTCTGAGATTGCTTCTACGGGACATTCTGCTTCACATGCACCACAAGCGATACATTCGTCTGTAATTTTCATTGCCATGATTGTTTCCTCCATGAAATTTTGATAGGGCTTTTGGAGCCGATTGGATTTTATCAAACTATGATGTGGTGTAAAGTAATTGAATGTGGATTTCGGTTTTTTATAAGGGTTAAACTAAAAAATTCCTTTAGAATCTAAAGGAATTTTTTTTTATTGTTTATTATTCTCGCCAACGATTATTCATTTTGTTTTGGGCTTGGATATATTTGAGTAATTGCGGAGTGAGTTGATCTTCAGTGAAGCGCCATTCCCAGTTCCCACCTAATGTGGAGGGGAAGTTCATGCGGGCTTCGGAACCAAGCTCCAGAAAATCTTGTAAGGGGGCAAGGACCATGTTGGCACGAGAGGACCAAAGCAATTCAATCATATCATGGGCGATGTGTTCTCCACTTACTCCCATATAGATACGTGCTTTATGTTGAGCAGTTTCATCTGCATCGTTTTCATACCAACCTCTGACGGTGTTGTTGTCGTGAGTGCCTGTATAGGCAACGCAGTTGAGCGGATAGTGATGAGGAAGGAAGCTGTTGTAGTCGTCGCTATCAAAGCCAAATTGGAGAATTTTCATGCCGGGGAGACCAAGTTGATCGCGCAATTCAAAGACATCTGGAGTGATTTCTCCAAGGTCTTCTGCGATGAGGGGAAGATCACCAAATTCGCTTTTGAGAGCATCAAAGAGGTCTTTTCCGGGACCGGGTACCCAACGCCCACCAATGGCTGTTTCAGCATCTGCAGGGATTTCCCAGTAGCCTACAAGACCACGGAAGTGATCTAGGCGAATGATATCAACAATTTCAAGCGTGGCTGCGATGCGTGCAATCCACCATTTGTAGCCATTCTTTTTGTGGGTTTCCCAACGATAGATGGGGTTGCCCCAGAGCTGCCCTGTTTTGGAGAAATAGTCCGGGGGAACGCCGGCTACGACGGTGGTGTTGGATTCTTCATCCATGTAGTAGAGCTCGGGATGAGTCCAAACATCCGAACTATCTTCGGCTACGTAGAGAGGAATGTCACCAATAATTTTAATGCCTTTATTTTCTACGTATGCTTTGAGGGCAAACCAATGTTTGAAGAAATAGTATTGTCTGAATATGTGAGCACTAATTTGATCTTGAAGCTCTTGAGTGGCAGATTGGATGGCTGCTTCTTCTCTAAGTTTGAGGGAAAGTTCCCATTTTACCCAAGATTGTCCATCAAATTTGTCTTTGAGTGCCATAAAAAGACCAAAGTCTTCTACCCAAGCAACGTTTTGTTTTCTAAATTTTTCAAATTCAGTTTGGTATTCATTTTTTGTTTTGAATCTTTGGTATGCTAGATCTAATTTGGCTAGTTTCCAATGATATAAGGCGCCATAATCAACCCGTTTGGGATCGAAATTTGGCATATCTTCAAGATCTGCTTTGGTGAGCAATTTATCTTCTATAAGGAAGTCAAAACTGATCAGATAGGGATTGCCGGCAAATGCGGAAAAACATTGGTAGGGTGAGTCACCGTAGCTAGTGGGACCAAGGGGCAGAATTTGCCATAGGGCAAAACCTGCTTCTGCAATAAAATCGATGGTCTTATACGCTTGGGGACCTAAATCACCAATGCCATAATTGCCGGGGAAACTCGTCGGGTGGAGTAACAACCCAGATGAGCGTTTATATTTCATATGGTAGCCTCGTACATAAAATTTCTTGGCCAGTTTGCACTTCTCTGCTGGGGAAGTCTTGAGGAGTGATATCCGTTCTGACTTTTGCTCCCGGATGAAGAATTGCGTTATCGGGCAAGATGCTGTTTTTGCCAATGGTTGTGATGATTTCTTGATTAAGCTTTCCTATTATACTATTTTTTCCTGTTTTCACACGTTTGTCTAGGATGGCTTTTTCAACAACAGTGCCAGCGCCGATGACGGTATCCGTCAATATGATGGATTGGCGAATGACCGCTCCTTCTTCTACGATGACTCCGGGAGAAAGAATGCTTTTCTCGATGGTGACATTTTCACCAATCACACAGCCATCAGTGATCATACTTTTGTATATGGAAGAATTTTTACCAAATTTGACAGGCGGTTGTTCTTCTGTGCGGGTGTGGATGATCCATGAGCGGTCGTTGAGGTTGATGGGAGGATTTTCACTAACGAGATCCATGTGGGCTTGCCAATAAGAGTCAATGGTACCAACGTCAATCCAGTAGCCATTAAAAGGATAGGAAAATACTCGAGCACCTTCTGCAACTAATTTGGGAAGTACGTTTTTGCCGAAGTCTCGATTTGAATTTGGATCTTGAGAATCTTCCCAAAGAGATTTGCTAAGTACATCGTAATTAAAGAGGTAAACGCCCATGTTGACGAGATTGGAGGGCGGATTTTCTGGTTTTTCAATAAAGGATGTGACGCGATAATTTTCATCTGTGGCGACGATGCCAAATCGTGAGGCTTCTTCAATGGGGACGCGGAAGGTGGCGAGGGTGACATCTGCGTTTTGATCGAGATGGAATTGAATCATGGCGTCGTAATTCATTTGATAGATGTGATCGCCAGAGAGGATGAGAATGAGATCAGGGTTGGTGCTTTTGACAAAAGACATATTCTGTTGGACGGCGTCGGCTGTGCCAAGGAACCAGTTGGTGTTTTCTCGGGTGATGTAGGGGGTGTAGAGACGGACACCGGCATCCAATTCGCGGTTCATATCCCATGGACCACCAGAGCCAATGTGTTCTATGAGGGAGTGAGGGCGGTATTGCGCAATGATCATGACATCAAAAATGTTTGAGTTGGTGCAATTGGAAAGGGGAAAATCTATAATTCTGTATTTGCCACCAAATGGAACAGCAGGTTTAGTTCGTTTTGTGGTCAAGACGCTGAGGCGAGACCCTTCTCCGCCAGCCAAGATCACCGCTCTTGTTTTCATATGCTCACTCCTTTAATAACATTGTTTGATAAAAGTCTTGGTATTTTTTGGCTGCATTGAGCCAAGAAAAATCTGCGCTCATTCCATTCCTTTGGATGCGGAGCCATTCAGATTTGTCATGATAGATTTGAATTGCTTTTTCGATCTGTTCTTTAAATTTCTGTGGATTGTTGCGTTGGGCTAGGAAGCCTGTGCCGTTGTGTTGAAGATAGGGAATGACGGTGTCTCCTAAGCCACCAGTGTTGGAGACGATGGGGACAGCGCCATAACGCATGGCAATCATTTGGGTGATGCCGCAAGGTTCGTAGAGAGAAGGCATTAGCATAAAATCTGCGGCAGCATAGAGCTCACGAGATAATTTGCCATCATATTTGATAAGGGCGCGGGCTTTTTCATAATTTTGATTTTGGTAATCGGTCATTAGGTTTTCAATTTGATGACTGCCTGTGCCGAGACCAATAAAATAAAAATCTTGATCTAGTTCTCTAAGAGCTTGAATGGCTTGGTCAATGCCTTTTTGATATTCAAGACGACTGATAATGGCAAGTAAGGGGGTGTCTGGATGATATTTGAGACCTAGCTCAGCAAGGAGTTGCTTTTTATTCTCTTCTTTTTGCTCTGTAGAAAAACGATCAAACTTTTGGGCTATTTGAGCATCTGTACGCGGGTTCCAAAGTTTCATGTCAATGCCGTTGATGATGCCAGTGAGGTCTTCACTTCTGTTTTGGAGAACTTGCTCTAAGCCACAACCAAATTCAGGGGTAAGCATTTCTTTGGCGTATGTTTCGGAGACGGTGTTGATTTTGTCTGCGGCACCAATTGCCATGGGTAAGGGGATTCCTTTGGCCCACTCAGGGAGAGGTGTTTTTGAAGGTACGTCTTCTCCAATTCCAAAAGCAATCATAGATGGTTGAGCACCATGACCCATATAGGGTAAGTTGTGGATGGTGAGGAGGGTTTTGGTGTGTTCAAAAAAGGCATTTGGAAATCTTTCTTTGGCAAGATAGGCAACTGCCATGGAAGCATGCCAATCATTGGCGTGGATGATGTCTGGAGACCAGCGAAGAATCTCCACTAAACGGAGACTGGCTAAGGCATAGAGAGTGTATTTGTAGCCATCAAAACCGGGATCAGCAGAGTAGACTGTATCTGCTTTGGTGATGGGTTCCGCACTGATGAAATAGATGGTGAGATCATTCTGGATGAGGCGATAGACTTGGACAGGAACAACTCCATCTCGATGTGCGATGGTATAGGCAGCGATGGGCTCTACGGGAAGATTTTGTTCTTTAATGCTCTTGTGATATGGCAGAGCAAGACGTATTTCGGTTTGCGGATCAATCTCTTGCAGAGCGTGGGGCAAGGCACCGGCTACATCGGCAAGGCCACCTATTTTCACAAATGGTTCAGCTTCGGCTGAGAGGAAGAGGATTTTCATTGTTATGCTTTTTGCTCCAAGATTTGATTGAGTTTTGTGACTTGATAGCCTGCTTCTTCAAAATTAGATTTTATTTGTTTGGCAAAATCTATTTTGTCATTGATGGATTTGATGGTGACAGATCTGTTTGTGCCTGAATTGGTGAGATTGATGAGGAGGCAAAGATCAACTAATTTTTCTGCTTGTTCTTTGTTGAAATATTCTATGCCTTTGTGGGTGTTGACATTGAGCAATCTGCGCATGGCGACATCTCCAAAGAATAGCTGTGTGATGTTGTGGGCACTATACGCGTCTTCGATGGCTGGTACGATGAGCATGTCTTTGAGGAGGTCTGAATGATATTTGGCGTGTCCTTTGGATTTGTTTTGGTCGGTGTATACCTCTTGAATGATGGTTTCCCAATTCAATTCTTCAATCCATGCACGGGTGATGAGGGCGTGATTTTCTTGGTTAATAATTTTGCCAATATCTTTGAGGAGTAACCATTGGAAGAAGAGAGTTTCTGTGCTGTCAGTGGCTAAGACCTCTTGGAGATATTTTAAATTATCTTTTGATTTCTTTTGGGTAGATGTTCGAAGTTTTGATACTACTTCTGCAAAAGCCTTTAATTGTTGAATCACTTGTTTGGCTTCAAATTCGTGTGCTTGTTCGATTTCTAAGAATTCGATGACAGCTTTAAGCAAGGGCTCTGTTTTTGCATCGTATTGGGTGAGTAATGCTTGCCAATCTGGTTCTTCAGAAATGGTGTGAGATTTGACAAATTCAATAAAGCCTTGATTTATGAGCTCTTTGAATGGTATTTGGACATCTCTAAATACCATTTGAATAACGGCGTAATCGATATCGGGAACACCAGCACCATTGAGGGATGCTTCTAAATCACGATAATGATGTTGGGGATCGTCTTTGACAACGTTAAAATCAATAAAAACATGGGTTTGATAGGCATTTAATTTGAAGGTAAGCCCTTGGTCGCGCACTTTTTGAAGAGAGAAAATGTGGGAGAGACCGGTGGCGACATCTTTGGTGAGCAGATAATAGTCCTGCGGTTGGTCGAGGTGGGATAAGTTGAGGGCATAGGCGAGCTCTTGTTGGATGAGTTGAGTACTTTCTCCGTTTTTTTCTAAGAAAGCCGCTGAGAGTTTGATGGTGCCATGAGTAGTAGCGTAGCGGTTGTGATAAATCATGAGGGCTTTTTGATCTTCATAGGTGTTAGAGATGGCAAAGACATTTTCATCAACGTTTCCGTGCGGGGTGTAGAAATCATATAAACGGAAATTGGCTACATCGGCAAAGAGGTATCGTCTGTGAAGGATGGGTGAGATTTGACGTTTGTGACGATCAATGAGCCATTGATCTTCGTATTCTTCCCATTTGGCAGATTTGTATTCCATGCCATATTTTTCAGAGAACCCTTCAAATTGTCCGTGACCAATCATGGGGAGACCGGGTAAGGTGGCCATGAAGGTGCAAACGCCAAAATATTTGTCATCTTTGCCGAATTGTTCGATAGCTGTTTCTTCATCAGGATTATTCATGAAGTTAACATAACGTTTGAGAATTTGGGGATCGTATTCAAGGGTTTCTTTGATGAGCTGGCGATATTTCGCGTTATCTTCATCACGAAGCATGTGCATAAAGGCACTGTTATAGACACGGTGCATGCCGAGATTGCGGACGAAAAAGCCTTCCATCATCCAGAATGCTTCGGCGAGGAGAAGGGTGTCAGGGGCTTCTTTGGCGACACGAGCGACAACTTCACGCCAAAATTCTTCGGGCATAAGTTTGTTAAATTCTTGAATTGTCATGCCAAATTCTGTGCGGGAGGGAATGGCGCCTTCTGCTCCGGGTTGTGGGAACCAGAGGCGTTGGATGTGCTTTTTGGCAAGGGTCATGGCAGCATCAAAACGGATGATGGGGAATTGTTTGGCGATGCTGATGATGGTTTGAATGACGGCTTCTTTGGCATTGGGGTTGAGGAAGTTGAACTGGGCAGTGTCATTCCAAGGCATACTAGTGCCATCATTGCCATGGTAAATATATCTTGTATCGCCGGTGTAGTGATCTACTCGTTTGAAGACAACTGCAGCATCTGATTTGGAATAGTAATGATCTTCGAGATAAACACCGATAGCGGGATTATCACAGAGGTCTTGTCCGTTGAAAGAATAGGTGGGGTATGGAGGGTAGTTTAGACTAAGGAACCAATCCGGGTGGGCTTGGACCCAGACGGAGTCGATGCCCATGTGATTGGGGACCATGTCTGAAGCAAGGCGAATGCCCTGCTCTGCGGCGCGGTGTTTGAGGTTGTCTAGGGCTGATTGACCGCCCAATTCTTGGGCGATGGTGTAATTACTGAGGGAATAGGCAGAGGCGACGGCGTCGTGATTACCCATGGTTTGTTTGATGACACGGGAGGCCTTGGAGCGCTCCCAAAGGCCAATGAGCCAGAGTCCATTGATGCCGAAGGATTTTAATCGAGCAAGCTCTTCATCTGGAATTTGGTCTAAGGTGGTGATGGGGCGTTGATATTTTTTGGAGAGTTGATCGAGCCATACATAGCTGTTTTTAGCAATTAAGACTAAACGAGGCATCCAATTGGCATCTTGACTATACATTTCGATGTCATCATCGAAGAGTGAATAGTCGATAACTTCTGCTGGGCCGGGGCCGGCAAAACCACGGGGAAAATTCTCTTCTTTGAGTATGCCAAGGGCGATGTTGAGACGATTGGTAAAAAGTGCGTCTAGACTAAAATATTCACTCCAATTTTGCATGATCCATTCTAATTGTGCTTGAATGGAATCAGGGTTCATTTTGGCTGGTAGTTGAAGTAATTCAAAGAGAGATAGTTTTTGAGGGCCATAGACGGGCTGTGATTTGAAAAATTTCTCGGTATGTTGAATCAATTCTTTGTAGATTGTTGCTTTTGATAACTCTTGATCTTCAAAAAGGAATGTGAAGGGCGCAAAGGCTGGGTTTTGATTATTGAGCCAAAGCATGAGGAGTTCTTCGGCGATGATGTGGGTGTTGAGGGTGTCTTTGGTGGCTCCGTTGAGGTATTTTGATGCGGTGGTTGTTTTGCGATAGACCTCGACGGGGGGAAATTGTTCGATGAAAGTTTGCATGGTTTGTTCAATGCTGGTGCCTTTGAAATAGGCAGCATTAAATTGATGAAGATCTGCGAAAGTTTGTGGATTGATGTCTTGTTTGTATTTGGCAACTACTACGTGAAGAATCTCACTAATAAGTCCTAAGGCAAAGAGATTGCCGGCAGTTACTTTTTCTTCGTCATAGGCGACGATGTGTTTTTTGTCATGAAGTTGTTGGAGGAAAATGCGGGCTTGAAAGAGATTTGTGATGATGAGATTTCCTTCTAATTTGAAGAGATAATCTTCTATTTCGTATAATTCACGTGCCCATTTTGCTACGTGAAAATGATAAATTCCATAGTCTGCTTTCGGTGAAAGGGGAAATGCCAATTCTCTCATATTCTCTCTCCATTGGGGTTTGTTTTCTATTATAATTATACTGGAGTTTGGGTCTTTTTTTTAATCCAATTTTAAGGAGAGACAATGACGAAAGAAACTTTTGTGCAAAAAAAAATTGCACTTGTTGCACATGACGGAATGAAAGATAAGCTTCTTAAGTGGGTGGAAACTAATAAAGAGACTTTGTCCAAACATAAGTTGTGTGGTACGGGCACAACTGGCAAAATCTTGCAAGAAAAGACTGGTTTGCAAGTGGAACGATTTTTGAGTGGTCCAATTGGGGGAGATCAACAAATTGGTGCGAAGATCGCTGAAGGTGAAATTCATATTTTGATCTTTTTCTGGGATCCATTGGAACAACAACCCCATGACCCAGATGTGAAAGCATTGTTGCGATTGGCAGTTTTACATAATATTCCAACTGCTTCTAATTTGGCAACGGCTGACTTTTTAATTCATTCTGAATATTTTGAGAATGGGTATCAAACAATCAAACCTGATTATCAAACAATTTTGAAAGAAATTCATTCTGAAGGACTTTATTGATGGCAACTATCAATGATATTAAAGAAATTAAAATTGGACATGCACAGAACTTTGAAGCTGTAACTGGCTGCACGGTGATTTTGTGTGAAAAAGGCGCTGTGGCTGGCGTGGCACAAAGTGGTGGTGGACCGGGAACTCGAGAAACAGATGCAATTCGACCAGGACATTTTGTGGAGAATGCGCATGCTATTCTGCTCTCTGGTGGGTCTGCTTTTGGATTGGCAGCGGCCGATGGCGTGATGCGCTATCTGGAAGAGAGAAAAATTGGGGTAAATGTAGGGGTGACGCATGTGCCGATCGTGCCAAGCGCAATTTTGTTTGATTTGGCTATTGGGGATGGGATGGTGCGCCCGGATGCTGAAATGGGATATGAAGCGTGTGTGAATGCAAGTAATGAAACTTTTGAATCTGGCAGTGTGGGGGCAGGAACGGGTTGCTCTGTTGGGAAACCTTTAGGAATGGGCAACGCGGTTAAGAGCGGAATTGGCAGTGCGTGCATTGAGATTGGTAAGGGGCTTTATGTGGCAGCGGTTGTGGCGGTGAATGCTTTTGGGGACGTGATTGATCCTAGCAATGGAGAGATTTTGGCAGGCACACGTAGCTTGAATGCTGGGCCAGTGAAAATTGGGGAAGGTTTGTTTGCGGATACACGGACGGTGATGAAGTCTATGTTGGGCAAGACTGCTGTTGGTTTTGCTTCACGACAAAACACTGTTATTGGGTGTGTGATTACAAATGCGGCGTTCAGTTCTGATGAAATGGATCGATTGGCGCATATGGGACATAATGGCTTGGTACGCAGTGTACGACCGGCGAATACGATGTTTGATGGAGATACTTTATTTGCTTTGTCTGTGGGTAGTAAAAAAGCAAATATAAATATTGTGGGGGCTTTTGCTGAACAAGCGGTGCAAGAAGCAATTTTGGATGCAGTGAAGAGCGCAACAAGTTTGGGCGGGATTCCAGCAGTTGCTGACCTGAATTAAGAAGATAGATGGAGATCTAGGATGATGGAATGGTTTGAAACGAATATTTCAGAAATCATTAGCTTTTTTTCAGGGGTGATTGTAACTGTTTTTGCTTTTGTGGTGGGGCCTAGTATTTTGGAAAAAATCCAATCTCGTAGTGAAAAAGCAGAAATGACTGAAAAGGATGTTGTTTCAACCGAAGACAGCTATCGTCATGGATTGGTTGAGGTTTTGCAAAAGGAACATTTGAGTGGACAATTCTTTGCTTTAGATGAAATTGCGGTAAAACCGATGTTTGTTTTGCCTGATAGTAAGTTGTTCCCGACATTAAAAGAGGATTTGAACGAACAAACTGTTTCAAAGCGTTGGATTCCGTTTATTCCTACGGCAATTAATGGGATTTCGATGATCTCTGATCAGTTGATCGGTTTTGAAGGGATCTTGCGAGAAAAACAACGATTGTTGGTGCATGGTGAAGCAGGAGTGGGGAAAAGTTTTGCTTTGGCATGGTTGGCGCTGGAATTGACAAAAGAGAATGATGCTTTTGGACGATTGACAGGCAAAGTTCCGTTTTATTTTCAAGCGGGTGCGGTGATTGATTATTTAGATGGGCTGAACGATGCAGAAGAAGACAAGGTTCCTCCTTTCTATTTGAATGCAGATTCTACGACTTATCGGCGATTTTTCCGCCAATGCGTAGACACCAATCGAGCTATCTTTTTTGTTGATAGTGTCGATGAGTTAAATTATGAAGATCAAAGACGTGTGTTTAACTGGCTTGAGACTAATGAGTTTATTGGGAAACATGCCCCCCTGCTGGTGAGTACGGGTAATAGTAAGTTGCCAGATGTGGAAAAACTTGGAATGTTCCCTGTGGCTTTAGCTAAATTGGATGAGAATCGAGCACGAGCATTTTTGACACAATGGAGTGGATTGTGGCAAAAGTTTGTGGCAGATGAATCTTTTGGTGAGGCTATGTTGGACTTGGTGCAAAATGAATGGCTAGTTGATGGTTTGAATGTGATTAAACCATTGGATTTGACGTTGCGTACGATGGCAATCTATTTAAATGATATTGTCAGTCCGTATACCACTGATATTTTGAAAGCATTTGTGTATCGTGAGTTTGAGGGAAACCCCATGGCTGTGCGAATTTTGAGTGCGATGGCGGTGCGGTTGCATGCTAAACATCAGTTATGGTTTAAACAAAGTGAATTTGAAGAAGTTTATCAAGGATTGGTTAAGACCGCTTCCGAAGATAGTGCCAGTATTCATGTTCCAAGAGTAAAGGCGTTTTTGGAGAGTGGCTTGTTTGTGAGTGCTAAGAATGCACGGACTGAAAGTTATCGGTTTATTCATCAAGAATTTTTGGCATTTTTGATCTCTGAGAGTGAAGAAATTACAGACGTGATTGCTGGTTTGCCAGCAGATTGGTCTCAATGGGAAATTCCTTTAGAAGTATTGCGTGTTTCTATGCAACATTCATCTGCAAAAGATGCAATCTCTAAGATATTGTCTGCAAGTAAGTCATATTCGCAAAAAGAGTTATTGGATGTGTTTAGTTTACTACCCAATATTAAACCTTCATCTATGTTGTTTGGGGCTTTGTTGAAAAATATTCAGAATTCTTTGCGAAGTTTGAGTTTATCAAAAATCCATAAGTATAAATTATTAGATGCATTGGTGCCTGTGGGGCGCAAGTATACGAAAAATGTTTTTTATCCGATGATGAAATCGGCTGATGCGTTCCAACAACGATTGGCAATTTTGGGATGTGGGTTTAATAAAGATAAAAAAGCAGCAAAAGCGATTCATAGCGTGGGGATGCAAAACCATGGTGTGAATTATGATGCGGCTAGCTTGGCATTGAGCTTAATTAGTTCTGTGGAATCGATTGATTTGTTGGCCAAATATTTGTTGACTGAGAATTTCCGATTACAAAAAACAGCAGCAGAAGCATTGGGGTTAAATGCCTCCCAAGGACATGCAATTTTGAAAGAAGGTTTGGGATTGGAAACCTTGTCTGTTCGAAGGGCATGCTGCTATGGATTGGCACATATCCATGAGGATTGGAGCATTGAGACTTTGAAGAATTTGGAAATCAATGATCTGGAATGGATCGTGCAATCTGCTGCCTCGTCTACATTGGAATTTTTGGCTAAGCCAAAGTTTGTGTTTGGTTCTTATGAATTGATGCATAATATCCCGTGGTTGATTGAATTTGCGAGCCAATATGAAGTGGGCGTTTCTGCGGGTGAATCTTCGAATAAGATGATGTTTGATGCGGTGGTGAAAGGCAAAGAGAATTTTGCGAAGGCTGCACTGCAATATTATTTCTATCACCCAAGTGATTTTACTCCTTATGCAGATAAATTGGTTACTTTGATCGAAAAAAGCAACCATGATGAATTTTTGCAAGCAAGGTTTTACGATCTGTTGTGGCAAAATGAAACGGTTCTCTAAGACTGATGTAGTTTTGATATAACCATGATACAATTTGGTTTGGTTTTTTAATTCAATTATTGAGGTTTAGAGATGTTCAAGAATATTATTTTTGATATGGATGGTGTTTTGTGGCGTGGTCCGGAAGAGATTGGGGATCTTTCAGAGTCATTTAAGATCATTGAAGAGAACAACGTAAAATTTGCTTTAGCAACTAATAATTCAACAAAACGTTTAAATAAATATGTTGAAAAATTGGCAGGATTTGATGTGCACATTAAAGAAGAACAAGTTTTTACTTCTGGCACTGCTTCTGCTTATTATTTGAAAAAAATTTATCCTGCAGGTACAAGGGCTTATGTAATTGGTGAATCTGGATTAAAGTCTTTTATCCGTGATGCAGGGTTTGAATTGGTTGAAGAAGATGCTGAAATTGTTTTGGTTGGCTTAGATCGTGAGATCAATTATGATAAGTTAGCAAAAGCCGGACAATTTATTTTATATAATAATGCTGTTTTTTACGGTACGAATGCTGACCCCTCTTTTCCGAGTGCGAATGGCTTGGTGCCGGGTGCTGGGGCGATGTTAAGCCCGATCACAACTACTACGGGTGTGGAACCAATCTGTTTTGGAAAGCCTAGCCCTACGATGTATGAGCAGGCTTTGGAATATTTGGGGGCTTTACCTGAGGAAACATTAATGGTCGGTGATCGAGTGGATACGGATGCAACTGGAGCACAAGGATTGGGAATTAAGACAGCAGTGGTTTTGTCTGGTGTGGCTACACGGGAAGATGTGGAAGCGCACACGCCTAAGGTTGATTATGTGGCAGAAGATCTGGATGATCTTTTGAGGCAACTTTTTTAACGAAAGATTTGATGATGACAAGTGTTTTGGATCTAAATTTTGAAGGTTTGCAAAAGTGGGTTGCTGAAAATAAACAGCCTTCTTTTCGTGCTACACAAATTTGGCAAGGGTTTTATAAGAATTTTTATCAATCCCCTGCTGATTTCAGCACGCTTCCAAAAAAATTGATCGAAGCAATTGAAGAAACAATGCCTGTGTATCCTGTACGTTTGGCTACGATGATCTCTTCAAAAGATGGATATACGAAGAAGGCGCTTTTTGAGTTAAAAGACGGGAAAAAGATCGAGACTGTCTTGATGCAGTATGATGAACGAAACACGATTTGTGTGTCTACACAAGTGGGATGTGCTTTGGACTGCAGTTTTTGCGCAACTGGGGCGATGGGATTTTCTCGTCATTTGAGTGTGGGTGAAATTGTTAGCCAAGTTCTTTATTTTGCTCATGAGCTGGCAAAAGATGAGCAGCACGTGACTAATTTGGTTTTTATGGGAATGGGTGAGCCGTTCTTGAATTACGAAACAACTATGGATGCGATCCGGATTTTGAATGATGAAAAAGGCTTTGGTTTGGGGGCACGCCGGATGACGGTTTCTACGGCAGGAGTTGTGCCGGGAATTGAACGGTTCGCTGATGAGGACCTGCAAATTAATTTGGCAATCTCACTGCATAGTGTGGATGATGTGCAACGCTCTAAAATGATGCCGATTAATCGAAAATATTCTATTGCAGAGGTAATCACTGCTGTGAAGGAATATATTGACAAAACTAATCGACGCGTAACATTTGAATGGGCGTTGATCGATGGTGTTAATGACACGGAACAAGTGGCTGAAGAATTAGCTGATCTGTTGAAAGGTATGCTTTGTCATGTGAATTTGATTCGCTTGAACGATACTCCTGGTTATGCTGGGAAAGGTTCAGACAATGCAATGGCTTTTAAACAAACTTTGACAGATCATCATATCCCTTGTTCTGTGCGATTACGGCGTGGGATCGACATTGCTGCTGGCTGTGGTCAGTTAGCTTCGAGGAATTAAACCTATTAAGAAACGCGATTAAAAAATAAACTATTGTTAAGTTAAAATAGAGTGGCGTTTCCACTCTATTTTTTTCTTTACCGGAGGAACCCATGATGAGAAGAGAACAATTTTGGGAAATCACTGCTGAAAAAATCCAAGAAGCTTTTGAAAACGAAAAGTTTTCTCAAGCACTTGCTATTTATAAATCTTTGCGAGCTGGTGAACGAGTCTCTGTTTTCCAACTTTTAGATGATGACACACAAGAACTTTTGGTGCGCCATTTTGATGTTGAAACGGTGGCAGATCTGTTTGACCGTTTGGAAGATAGCGAAACTTTGGAGGCGGCTGAAGGGCTGTCGATTGAACGTTTGGCTGACATTTTGGACGAAATGGAGCCTGATGAAGCGGCTGACCTTTTGGGAGACATGCATCCATTCCAAGCTCATTTAGCATTGGATGAGATGGAAGGCTCTGAAGAGATTTTGCCTTTGCTCCTCTACGATGACCAGACGGCTGGTGGTCGTATGACGACCAATTTCTTTTCTGTGTATGAGACACATACAGCAGAAGAAGTGATCAATGAACTACGGGCAAAAGGTCCTGATATTGAATTTACATATTATGTGTTTGTGAAAGATATTGTGGATCATTTGATTGGGGTGATTGGTTTGCGTCAACTTTTGGTGGCACCGCCTAACAAAAAAATCCACGACATTATGGATACGGATGTGGTGTTTGTGCAAGCTGATACAGACCAAGAAGTTGTGGCACAGGTGATGATTCGACATGAGCTCTCAGCATTGCCGGTGGTGGATTATGATAAAACTTTGTTGGGGATGATCACTTACGATGATATCTTGGACGTGGTGCAAGAAGAAGCTACGGAAGATATTTATCGTTTGGCATCGGTTTCTGACAGTGAATTGAACCCTGAAAGTAAGGTTCGAGAACATTTGAAAGGCCGTTTGCCTTGGTTGTTTGTTAATTCTGGGACGGCGTTGATCGCTTCGTGGGTGGTGAGCAATTTTGAGGCAGTGATTGCACAGGTGGCAATTTTGGCGGCGTTGCAATCTATTGTGGCTGGTTTGGGGGGGAATGCTTCGAGCCAGTCAATCGCGCTAATCGTGCGTTCTTTGGCGTTGGGTAAGGTGAATTTGAAGGATGCTTTCCCCATCATTATGAAAGAGGTTTTGATTGGCGTGATCCAAGGTTTGGCAATTGGGACGATTGCTGGGGTTGGTATCTATATTTGGCGAGGAAATTTCTATTTGGGATTGGTGTTGGGATTGGCGATTGTGGGGAACTTGATTGTGGCTGCATTTGTGGGCACATTAATTCCGCTGTTCTTGAAGGCAATTAAGATGGATCCGGCGTTGGCCTCCCCTGTTTTGGTGACAGCGGTGACAGACAGTGTGGGTTTTTTGATCTTTTTGAGCTTAGCTTCCCTATTTTTAGCACAAATCAGTTGAGGAATATTATTCCTTAACTATGCAATTTGGATACAATATGTAGATAACAGAAGGAGATTTATGGAAGTTCAGATCGGTGTGGCAAAAATCAATAAATATGCTGTTTCAGAAAGTGGTGACACGCTGGAAGTGGTGGAACGCCCGAATGGCGGTTTATCTGTAGTTTTGGCAGATGGACAACGGTCTGGAAAAAACGCTAAACGAATCTCTACGATGGTTGTGCGTAAAGTGATTTCACTTTTGGCAGAAGGTGTGCGAGATGGCGCTGCAGCACGGGCTGCTTCTGATTATTTGTTTTCTTCACGTGATGGGAAAGTGCAGTCTACTTTGAATATTTTGTCAATTGATATGATTTCACGTTCTTTGGTAATATCGCGTAATAATGAAGCACCTATCTATTTATATGATAATAACGAATTGCGCGTGATGGATGAAGAATCTGAATCAATTGGGGCGAAACGAAATATTCGCCCGATTATCGATGAAGTGCCGTTGGAGAAAGATTTGACTGTGGTGGTTTTCTCGGATGGGTTGAGCCATGCGGGGACTTATTATGAGCAGAAAATCAATGTGTATGAAGAAGTAAGCGGGGCTATTCAGAAGAATATGCTGGCACAAGATATGGCAAATTGTTTGATGGAACGCGCTTTGTTTTTTGAACATGATAAACCACGGGATGATATTAGTATTGTGGTGCTGCGGGTGATCCAAAATGGACCTAGCAGCGGGGTACGGCGGATGAGTGTTCATTTGCCGATGATTTGAGAAAGAGGAACTCCATTAGTATCACGATCGCAATTGTAGGCCCGTGTAAATCCGGAAAGACTTCTCAGAGCAAAGCTTTACAGGCGATGGGGTATGCTGCGCGGAATGTGGCGCAGGAGCATTCTTTTGTGCCGACTTTGTGGCAACGAAAAGGGATGCCGGACTTGTTAGTTTTCTTAGAAGTGAGTTATGATAATACCTTAAAAAGAAGCACATTGCGGTGGATTGAGAGTGATTATGAACGTCAATTGGAACGTTTGAAACATGCTCGAGAAAACGCTGATTTGATTATTGATACTAATATTTTGTCACAAGACGAAGTGTTAAAAGTAATTTTGGATGCGATCCAAAAACTTGAAAAATCGTAAGAAGGAAAGGAAAGAGAAATTATGAAAAAATCATTGTTTGCATTATTCTTATTATTTGCTCTTTTGGTGTCAAGTTGTGGTGGTGGAAGTCCTAAAGCTACTCCAACCGCAGAAGGAACCCCAAAGAAAAATATGTCTACTATCATGGCTGAGGAGATGAACGCCGCTTTGACATCAGTGCCAGTGGAAGTGGATGTGAGTGATGCTGGACGCCCTTATATTAGCGGTGAAATCCATGAGTATGAGAGTGAACATTTTATGTTCCATTATGCTGTGACGACATTACATTCTGTGCCATTGGAAGATGAGAATGAAAATGGCGTGCCGGATTATATTGAAGATGCTGCTGATATCTATGAACATATGTATGCAACTGTGCATGAAGCTTATGGCTTCCCTGTGCCTCCAGGAGATGGTGATGCGGGTGGCAATAGTAAGATGGATGTTTATTTCCGACATTTGTTGAATGCAGGTGTGTTGGGGATGAAGGTTTCTTCTACGGTTGTGTTTGATAATCCCAATAGTGAACAAGAAGAATTTTATGCTTCTTCTTCTTTCATGGAAGTTGAAAATGATCTTGATGGTGATTATGTGACTGAAGAAGGTATGATCCATTTGGCAACGATTATTTATCATGAATATATGCATGCAATCCAAGCTGGGATGACAACCATGGCTCCAGGATGGTTGTTGGAATCTAATGCTACTTGGTTTGAATATGTGACACATGAAGAATATTACAACCGCGAATTGTTCCGACGTTCTCCATTTGCAGCACCGGATGCCTGTTTTGTGGAAGAAGGCGATGATTATGGTGAACCTTCTTATGCAAATCAATATGGTC
Organism: Anaerolineales bacterium; assembly: GCA_963662985.1. Lineage (GTDB taxonomy): Bacteria > Chloroflexota > Anaerolineae > Anaerolineales > UBA11579. Next base: position 265,166 of record OY760067.1, read on the forward strand.
AATTTTTGTTCTTCTTGGCACAAACTGAAAAATACGGCAACGAGTTTATGTCTGATCTGTGGAAGAATATGGTGACGGTGAATGACTCACAAAAAGCTTTTGAAGCGATTGATATGACCTTGGAACAATATGGCAATACTACTTTTAAGGATGCTTTTAATTTGTTCTATATCCAAAAATTAATCCATGATTTTGATTATGGTGATGAATTCAGCGATGTTTTGATTGAAGGTGTGATCAATGGGGCTGGGACTTATACGGCAGCTGATGGAGTGAGCAATGGCGGTGCTGATTATTTGGCAGTGACCTCCCCTGACATTTTGGAAGTTACTTTGAATTCAGATCTGTTGGGTGCTACCTTTGTGGGAATCAAGAGTGATAAGACTTATGAAGCCTTTGATTTGGTAGACGGCAAAGGTGTAATCAACCCTGGTGATTATGATTATGCATATTTGATAATCAAGAATACTGATTTTGTGAATGCTGAGGGTATGTGTAAAGTGGCAGATTATAGCATTGATGTGACGAGCACGAGCGGCGATGTGCAAGGTGCCGATTGGTCTGGTACGGCTGAGTATTTTACTCCTCCTGCATACTAAGCTTCACTTTGATGTATAAAATAAAGAAGGCCTTGAATCAAGACCTTCTTTTTATTTATGTGTTATTTGAGAATTCTACCAAGCTGTCCAGCCGCCATCAATGATGAGATTGGTTCCAGTGACATATTTGGAAGCATCGGAAGCGAGATAAAGCAAACCTGCGTTCATTTCGTCTTTGTCAGCCATACGGCCGAGGACGGCACGTTGTCCGTATTTGGATGAGAATTCTTCGTCATGTCCGTTATAAACGCCGCCGGGTGTGAGGGTGTTGACACGAATGTTGGTTCCAGCGAAGTAGGTGGCGAGATATTTGGTGAGGCCGACGATGCCCGCTTTGGTGACGGAATAAAAAACGGGTTTGAAGGAAGGCGGTTGGCCTTCTTTTTCGTAGAGGCGTTGATCGGGGCCAGTGAGGCCGTAGATGGAGCAGATGTTGATGATGACACCAGACTCTTGTTTACGCATTTGGGTGGCGGCGGCTTGGGACATGAGGAAGGGTCCGGTGAGATTGACGTTGAGGGCAGCATTCCACATGTCGAGAGGGTAGTTTTCAAAGGCGTTGTTGGCTTGTTCACCTTGTTTTTCGGGATCAAATTTGGGATCTAGGGCGGCGCTATTGACAAGGATGTCTACGGAACCACAGAGATTGAGGGTGTCTTGAATAAGTTGTTCGACAGAGTTTTTGTCGGTGACGTTGACACCAAGACCATGAACTTGATAGCCCTGTTGCTGTAATTCTTGAGCGTAGGCTTGGGCAGCGGGTTGATTGAGATCAGCGACGATAACGGATGCTCCTGCTTCGGCGAGGGTGCGGACAAAGCCTTTGCCAAGAAGGCCAATGCCTCCGGTGACGATGGCGGTTTTGCCGTTAAGTTTGAATTGATCAAATATGGTTTGGTTGTTCATGACAACTCCTGTCGGGCTAAATTTGCATTTATTATAAATCAAAGGTTGAGGAGTATCAATTCGGGTTTCAATTTCGAAATTAGATTGGTAAGGTGAGTGCTCTAGACTGCCCTGTTTGATGGTGAGGTGTCCAAAAAACTCGTGCTTTTTGGACAGGTGTCAAGAAATAATTGGACAGTTTTTTGACACTTTTTGGACAGTTTCTTGACAGGTGTCCAATTTTTTACTATGCGCAATTATGGTGTTTGCAGGGTTTGTTTGATTGAATGCCCCTGTATTTAGTAGTATTTTGGATTGAAGATTGTTTTTTGGACACTTTTTCCTTTTTTTATTGGTAAGTATTAAATAATAGCTCTTATGTTCTATATTATACCATATAATAATTGCCCCAACTATCAATTTTTAATTTTTCATATATTAAATATGATATTATTATTTCATATCTCATAAATATTTATTAAGGTGGAATATTATGGCGAGAAGAACTCCATTATTATCTGCAATGAACCAATTATCAAAAGAAATGCAAAAAAGTGCTAATGCAGCCGCAAGAGAAAGAAAAAGATTAGAAAAAGCAGAAATTTTAAGGTCTGCTCAAGAAACAGAATCTTTATATTTATATACTATTGAAACAATCACTTCTCATCATAAAGACTGTAAACCAATAGTTAATTGGAAATCTATCAGTAATTTACCTGAACCTATAAAACCTAAAAATTCAGAAAAAGAAACAAAAAAAATTGAATATTATATTAAGAATTATCAGCCTAGTTTCTTTAGTAAATTATTTAGATTAGAATCTAAACAATTAGAAAAATTAAACCAAGATTTGATATTAGCTCAAAAAAAAGATTCAGATAATTATCAAGCAGAGATAAATAAATATAATAAAGATTATGAAACTTGGGAGAAAAATAATAATATTGCAAATAGAATTCTTAATAAAGATTACAATGCATATATTGATTATTTTGCTGAAAATAATCCTTTTGAAAAAATTGAGCTATTTGCATATAGTGTTCAAATAGAAATTACAGAAAATAATAATGCTATTGTTACTTTGCGTGAAGGAGGTAAAGAAATTATTCCTGAAAATAGTGCAATGGTATTAAAAAGCGGTACACTATCAGTGAAAAAATTACCAGTATCTAAATATTATGACCTTTATAAAAATTATGTTTGTTCAGCTTTATATAGAGCAGCAAGAGAAGTGTATGCAATTCTTCCATTAGATGGAATGATAGTTAATGCAGAATCTGAAATAATTAATACGACAACGGGAAATTCTGAAAAAGCAATAATATTATCTATAGAAATTCCTAAAGGTAGTTTTGATAATCTAAATATGGAAAATATTGTTCCTGCTGATGCATTATACAATTTTAAACATTCTATGAAGTTTTTAAAAACAAAAGGATTTCAACCTATTGAACCATTAAAAATAGATTGATATAAAAGAGCTATTCTTTAGAATAGCTCTTTTTGTGTTTTTTGATTAGTCCATTAAGAGGACTTCTTCGATGATGGCTAAGGCCCAGTCGATGGTGGCTTTGTCGATGACTAAAGGTGGGGCAAAGCGGATGACGGTGGTGTGGGTTTCTTTGGCGAGAATGCCTTTTTGTTGCAAGGCTTCACAGAAGCGACGAGCACCGCCGGCTTCGTCATTGAGTTCTACGCCGACAAAGAGACCTTTGCCACGAATTTCTTTGACGTGTTTGCTGGGAATAGCTTGTAATTTTTCTTTGAAATAGGCACCAAGTTCGGCTGAATTTTCGACAAGTTTCTCTTCAACTAAAACGTTGAGGGCTTCTCGAGCGATAGCTGCACCGAGGGGATTGCCACCAAATGTGGAGCCGTGTTCGCCAGGTTCAAAAAGCCCCATGATGGGGGTATCGGCTAAGACGGCAGAGACAGGATAGAAACCACCAGAAAGGGCTTTGCCGATGATCATCATGTCGGGGCGAACATCTTCGTGGTCGGATGCAAAGAGCTTGCCGGTGCGTCCGAGACCAGATTGAATTTCGTCACAGATCATGAGGATGCCGTAGGTTTCGGTAAGTTTGCGGACTTCTTTGAGGTAGCCTTCAGGAGGAATGATGACTCCCCCCTCTCCTTGGATAGGTTCAATCATAACTGCGACAGTATTATCGGTGATGGCTAATTCGATGGCGCGCGCGTCGCCATATTTTACGCTGACAAATCCGGGAGTGAAGGGTCCGAAAGCATCTTTGTAGAGCGGTTCGGAGGAGAAGGTAACGATGGAAATGGTGCGTCCATGGAAGTTGCCGTCACAGACGATAATTTCTGCTTTATGTTTGGGAACGTCTTTGACTACATAGCCCCATTTGCGGGCGAGCTTGAGCGCTGTTTCGACAGCTTCGGCGCCACTGTTCATGGGGATGGACATTTCGTAGCCGGTGAGATCGGAGAGTTCTTTGTAGAAGTAGGGTAATTGACTATTGCGGAATGCGCGGGATGTGAGGGTGATCTTTTGGGCTTGATCGGTCATGGCTTTGAGGATGCGGGGGTGGACATGGCCTTGGTTGACGGCTGAGTAGGCACTGAGGCAATCTAAATATTTGTTGCCTTCTACGTCCCAAACCCAAACGCCTTCTCCTTTGTCAAGGACAACGTCTAAGGGATGATAATTGTGGGCACCGTATTCTTCTTCTAGTCTAATTAAGTCTTTTGTGTTCATTCAATAGATCTCCTATTTCTCATTGAAACTGTTTAGCTAAGCATTTTAACGAGGACAGCTTTTTGAGCGTGCATACGATTGTGTGCCTCGGGGAAAAGACGACTTTGGGGACCATCAGCGACTTCGTCTGTGATTTCATCATTGCGATGAGCAGGAAGACAGTGCATGACGATGGCAGATTTTTTGGCGTGTTGGAGCAAATCGGCGTTGACTTGGTAAGGTGGGAAGATTTGCATACGCTTGGCAGTTTCTTCTTCTTGGCCCATGCTGGTCCACACATCGGTGTAGAGGACGTCGGCATCGGTGGCGGCTTCAACGGGATCATTGGTGAAGGCTAATTTGCTGCCACTTGCTTGGGCGTATTGTTTGGCTAAGTCAATGGATGAGGTGGACATGTCGTAACCAACGGGGTTGGCGATGGTGAAATTGGCGCCAAGTTTGGCGCAAATGTGCATGAGGGATACGGAGACATTGTTGCCATCTCCGACGTAGGTGACGTTGATATCTTTGAGGGTGCCAAATTCCTCTTGAATAGTGAGCGCATCGCCCATGGCTTGGCAAGGGTGATTGTAGTCACTGAGGCCATTTACGACGGGAATGCTGGCCCATTTGGCGAGTTCAACAACGTGATCGTGGGCGAATACGCGCGCCATGATGCCATCCACAAAGCCAGAGAGAACACGGGCGATGTCGGCGATGGATTCGCGTTTGCCAAGACCAATTTCTGCAGGAGAAAGATAGAGGGCATCTCCACCTAAGTGGCGCATGGCCATATCAAATGAGACACGGGTGCGGAGGCTTGGTTTTTGGAAAATCATGGCTAAGGTCATATCTTTGAGGATAGGTTGATTGGCACCTTCTTCTTGACGCTCTTTTTTGAGCTCAACTGCCAAATCTAACATGTCTTGTAATTCTTGCGGTGAAAATTCTCCTATGGTGAGGAAATCCTTTTTCATCTTTTTCTCCTTGATCTGTAAAAACAATTTTCTAAAGATTTAAGCCTCTACAGCTTTGATGGCTGCGAGACAAGCTTGATGTAGATGGGTGTTGGTGGCAAGCACGCCACGATTGTTTGAAAGAAATTTGCCAGTGCTGAAATCTAGTGGTTTTCCGTTTAGGTCGGTGACGGTGCCACCTGCTTCGACCGCTACGAGGTAGCCGGCGGCTTGATCCCAAATTTTTTCGACATAGTCGGGCATTTTGCTACTGATGAGACGGAAGATACAATCACCAGCACCTGCAGCGAGGATGGAATATTTGGCTTGGCTATCGAGGCGGACAGGTTCAGCAGATACACCCATTTCTTGGGCGATATAGTCTAGTTGAGAAACGTTGGTGTGGCCGGCTTCGAAAGAACGCAAAAAACGTGTATCGGCAGGGTCTGCGTAATTGGAAACATTGATTTGTTTGAAAGGTTGTTCAGGGTCAGTGAGAGAGGTGACCCAAGTGCCTTGGCCTTTGACCGCGACGACTAAGGAGCCTTCACCACCGATATCTTCGATATATCCATCTTTGAGGTTAGGACAGCCCAGGACGCCAATTTTGACTTCTGCATCTTCTACGAGGGCAAAAGCAACGGCGTATTGTTGACCACGGAGGAAACCTTTGGTGCCATCGATGGGATCAAGGGTCCAGAATTTTTGGGCGTTGGTGGTGCTGCCAAAGTCTATCCAATCACAAACTTGTGTTTCGGTTGAGTTGGGGATGATGGTGTTGACAAAGTGAGTGATATCTTGAAGGGTTTGTTTGTTTTCTTCTGTTTTTAAGCTGGTGGAAGATTCTTCGCCTACCATAGGGACACCGGGGAAGGTATCCATGAGTTGCTTGGCAACATAGGCTTGGGAGGCAAAATCTGCGACCGTTACGGGAGATTTATCTCCTTTGGTGAGGGCATCTGAAACCATTTGGGATTGAACTGTTTTGACCAATAAAGCGGCTTGTCTCACTACATTGACTGCAAAGTTTACTTCGGGATCTTTATAATCGAACATATTTACCTTTTCTGGATTAAGAATACATAGATTATACCTTTTGTTGAATGTAAAGAGAAGTGAAGGAATTTGCTGAGAAAGAGAAGATGGCGCTTTGTTATGTACCTTGAATTTGCGGGGGCGTATGTTCATTCCCATAGACGATCGAGGTCATGGGCGTAGAGTTGAATGGCGCGAGTATATTTTTGGGTTTCAGCATCTGTGGTGGTATCGGCGATAATTTGAAGAAGAGAGGCTGTTGCTGCGTGATGTTCTGAAAGATTGTATAGGGTCATGGCAAGGAAGACTTTGATTTCGGTTGCCTCTGGAAATTTGTCTAGGGCTACAAGGAAAGTTTGTTTGGATTGTTGATACATGCCGAGGGTGCGATAGGTGCTGCCGAGACCGAGATAGGCGCTTCTCAAATCGTTTCCGGATAATCCATTTTCAATGGCGGCTAGGTAAAATGGGATGGCGTTGCGTTCTTCTCCTAAATAGTCATGGACGCTGGCGGTCTCATATAAGATGGTGGGATCAGATGGGTTTTGCGCGGCGAGCTGGAGAAGGTGTTGTTTGGCTTGTTGGTGTTGTCCGATTGCACGTAATTAGAGGATTGATTTGAGGGTTAGTGACATATTTACTCCTTGGGGGTTGAGAGATGATTATACCTATGCTTGGCTGTTTGGAAAAGTGGGCATAGAGGAGATGATATCCGTAATTATTTTCTGTAAAAGGTAGTAAATTCTTCCCTTTTTAGATATTTATTTGATACTTTCTCTTTAAATGATTAAGATGTGTGGATAGTTGTGGGATGTTTTGCCATGATTGCCATAGTTGTAGATAGGTGATTGAGATAAATTTTGTTTTTGAATTTTGCACTTGCTTGGCGAATGCTTCAATTTGTTGTGAATGCGTTTGAAAGATTGGGAATAAATCTGCGTTTTGCGGTTGCCAATAGAGATAGAGTAAGATGATTTTTTTTATGAGGATAGGTGTTGGTGAGCCCAAGGTAGTGTTTGATCATCTGAGCGACATCGAAATAATATTTTTGATTTTCCACTTGTTCTATTATAGAAAGCCACACCTGTTCAGCATATGGGAATTGATGGGTTTTGTATTTTTCAGAAAATTTTGCTATTTTGGGAGTTAGGTATTCTGTCATTTTTGATTCGATGGCAAGGACTGTGTTTTGATTGTCAAATAAAACGTCTAAATTTGGAGGTGTGCCTTTGAGTCCTGGGGGACATTTCGCTTCAAATTGGGGAGTTTGGTAAATCTGTTCTTGGAATTTAAAATGATATTGTGCTTTTTTGAAGATGGCAAAGGTGTTGGCGGCTAACATAGAAGAAGAGTGACAAGCTCTCATTTTGTGATGCAATTCATTTCCAGACCCTTGAGCAAAGTCTTGCTCAAAATCTTGCAGATTCACTGTAGGAATGAGGTTATCTTGAAGGTTTTCAAAATAATTGAGATTTTCAAAACTTGCGTTTGAATGAGTTTTTGCATTCTTGGAGAGTGCTTGGATTGCTTTATCTTTGATCGTCATTTAATTTAGGATTTTCGGTCGATATTGCAGGGCTTCGGCGATGTGGTGGGTTTGGATGTGAGGGGTATGCTCAAGATCGGCAATGGTGCGGGAGAGTTTGAGGATGCGATGATAGGCACGGGCGGAGAGGTTGAGCTGTTGCATGGCGTTGCGGATGAGTTGGGTGCTGGCGGTATCTAACTTACAATAACGTTTAATTTCTGAGACGCCCATATCGGCATTGCAGACGATGTGTGGAATGGCTTGGAAACGCTGTTTTTGGATGTTGCGTGCGGCGGCGACACGTTGTTGAATGAGGGCAGAAGGTTCACCTGAACGATTGGCACTGAGTTTGTCGAAATCTACTTTGGGGACTTCGATATGAATGTCGATGCGGTCTAGCAAAGGTCCGGAGAGACGTTTTTGGTAGCGGGTGATCATTTGCAGGGAACAGGTGCAGGGATGTGATTCGTCACCATAATAGCCACAGGGACATGGGTTCATGGCGCCGATGAGCTGGAAGTTGGCAGGGAAAGATAAGGAGCCTTGGGCTCGGGAGATGGTGACTTTTTTATCTTCGAGGGGTTGACGCATGACTTCAAGAACTCGGGTGCCGAATTCGGGCATTTCATCTAAAAAGAGGACACCACGATGGGCAAGCGAAATTTCGCCAGGTTGGGGCCAGTTGCCCCCTCCGACGAGGCCGGCATGCGAGATGGTGTGGTGGGGAGAGCGGAAAGGGCGTTTGCGAATAATGGGTTGATCGGGCTCGAGTTTGTCTGCGATGGAATATATGCGGGTGACATCGAGGGATTCGGCGATGGTCATGGGCGGGAGAATATCTGCCATGGCTTTGGCCATGAGGGTTTTGCCACTGCCGGGCGGACCGATCATGAGGAGATTGTGCCCTCCTGCGGCGGTGATCTCTAGGGCGCGTTTGACATGCTCTTGGCCTTTGATGTCGGCAAAGTCTGTGATGGGAGCGAGTGTGTGTTGTTCCGAAAAATCGGGTTGTTGGGGAGCGATGAGGTTGAGACCACGAAAATGATTAACAATGGCGTTGAGATTTTCTACGGGGATGACATCAATACCTTCAATCATAGATGCTTCGGGAGCGTCTACGGCGGGGACGTATATTTCGGTAAAGCCTTTTTCTTTAGCAAGAGCCGTCATGGGGAGGACTCCGCTGATATGACGAACGTGTCCATCTAAAGAAAGCTCGCCGACGAGCAAGGCATTTTCGATTTTTTGGAGGGGGATTTGATTGGAGGCGGCTAAGGTGGCGATGGCAATGGGAAGATCGTAGACGGGGCCCACTTTGCGAACGGAGGCTGGGGCAAGATTGATGGTGATTTTGTGGTTGGGGAACTTAAGGCCAGCGTTTTTGATGGCGGTTTGAACGCGTTCTTTACTTTCATTGACGGCGGCATCTGGAAGACCGACGAGGACGATGCGAGGCATTCCGAAATCTTGATCGACTTCTACTTCTACAATTACCCCATCTAGGCCAATCATTGCGCACGATTTTACGTTTGCAAGCATAGACTAAGTGTAGATGGTGTTGGGGAATCTGTCAACTTGTGAGAGACATACGCATGATATGTTGGGGGCCAGCTTTGCCGCCATGATAGAGGATTCGGGTGTCAGTGAAGCCGCCTTTGCGGTAGCAGTGGTAGGCGGGTTTGTTTTTGCAATTGACGGTGAGGGCTACGGAAGGATGTTGAGGAAAGTGTTGTTGGAGGAAAGGTTTGAGAAGCTGGATAGATTGGGTGCAGTAGCCTTGCCCTTGATGAGCAAGGTCGATAAAGAAGGCGCGGAAGCCAAGCTCGTTGGGCAAAGCAAAATTATATTGTTTGGGATAGTGGGTATCGATGTTAAAAAAACCTACAATCTGTTGTTCAACTTCGATAACGTTGAAATTCCAATAGGGTGTTTTGAGCTCAAAAATTTCGTCAATGGTGCCGACAAATGTATCTTGCTCGGGATGGACTTTTAATTGCATGACTTGTGTATGATCTACTGGGGTATATTTTCTTAAGATCATGTTGCTGTCCTTTGTGTAGGTAGGATATTTTATTGTATTTCTAATTGAGGATTTTGGTAAGATTAAAGCTGGATTTAAGCCTATAGGTTTGACAAGGTGTTGAATCCGTTTAGAATTAGGATATGTTGATGAAAAAACGCAGAAAACAATTGATTTTTTCAAGCTTAATGGCAATGGTTTTGCTATTGAATAGCTTGTTGTGGGTGAGCGCAGAGGATGGGGAAAGTGAATGGAAAAGTGCGCCAATTATTCCAGATCATATTAGCCAAGCGACGATTGACATCTTTTTAAAGGGGCAGGAACTGGGTAATTATGCAAATCGGTATTCTAAAGCGGCAGATTGTAATGGGGCACCGAGTTTGTTCTTAGGGCATTTTGGGTATCCGGAAGATGTGTGGTCGTTGGGAGAGTATGAATATTTGCGCCCAGTGATTGTGGAATATCATGATTCTCTGCAACATACTAGTGAGGCGAGCATGAAGGGATTCAATGCGGCGTCTTTGCTGACTCCGTTTTTGGCGAACCCTGAAGTGTGTGAAAGTGGTGATTCCCCGTTGGTGTGTGAGATTAAGACCTATCAACCGAGTGTGATGTTCATTTTTATGGGCACTAATGATGCTTACCGTCAAGAAACGTTTGAAGAGAATATGCGCACGGTGATTGAAACGATGATTGAGTATGGGGTGATTCCGATTGTGGCAAGTAAGCCAGATGACCTTTTGGGTACAAATGATGCGTTCAATACGATTTTATTTGATCTGGCGAATGAGTATGAAGTGCCATTTTGGAATTTTTGGGCAGCGGTACAGGACTTGCCCAATCATGGTATGGATACGGAAGAACCAGGTCATATTACATTTGCGCCACCAAATTTTGATGATGAATGGAATATGACGGCGGCGTGGCCGTATCGAAATTTGGGGGCTTTGGAAATTTTAGCGCTGTTGCAAAATGAATTGCCAATTGCTGAATAAATAAAAGAGCTGAAATTTCAGCTCTTTTTTATTATTAGTGAGGGATTTTGAGGGTGCGAAGAATTTTTCGATATCCTTTGCCAATCATTGATTTTTTGACGGTTTTTTTGTACTCCCCCATTTTCTTTTGGAAGGGAGTGGGGAAAGGAATGAGTAGGGTTTCAGGCCACATATTGTGCATCAGTTTTTTGAAGAATTTGAATTGGGGACCTGCACGGTATTCAATGGGGACACCTATCATTGAATCTAATAGTATTCGACAACTGAAGGGTGTAAATTCTTCATGGGCAAGGTCAAATTCTAGTTGACTGCCAGCTTGCCAGTAACCACAACGATGTTCCCAATAGTAGATATCGAGAATGTCGATGTGTTTATCGGCAACGAGTTGTTTGGTTTCGGTAAACCATTGTTCTAGTTTTTCCATCATAAAGGGACTGTCTTCAAAGGTTGAGATACTGCCAATCCATTCGGGATCAACTTTCTTGGGATAACCACCTTTATAAAATGCACAACGGGCAATTTCTGCACAGGCAGATTTGATGAGGATGCGATCTTGTGGAAATTTGTGATAGAGATTTTCTACGATGCCGCCCCATGATTTGTGGGGCATGTCGGTGTTGTGCATAAATATCTGTTCAAATTCGGGAGTCATCTGCCCTTCACAATTGATAATCTGATGCTGTAGGCCAAGCTGAGGAAGTAATTTAGCAGGTGTGACAAGATCTGGATGGGTGTTTTTCATGCCATAATATTGGCCTGTGTAATACTCAAGATCATCTTTGATATCTTTAGCAGCAGCGAGAACAATGCGGCTATCGTAACCAGTGGTAATGGCAAGAGTTAGTTTTCCGCGAAGGCTGATGCCTTTGAGGAGGTTTTTGAGGTAAAGTTCGGTTTTTTGCAATCCTTCTTGTTCTGTGAGGACGGGGATGGGTTTTAGGGGATAGTATCTGTGCTGGGTACGTTGTTCAAAATCTACGTAGTAATTAGGGGTGAGATGCTCGACTTCGTTGTATTGGGTGTAGGGGGAAAGATGCCAGAATTCAATGTATTTTTCTGTTGCGCCGGAATCAAGATATCCTTGTTGATATTCTTGATCGATGGTCAATTCGCAAAAATCACTAATCAAAAGAGGTTGAGAAGCACATAGAATTGGCAGGTTATTATTTTTAACAAAGAATAACATTCTAAGACAAATTGGGTCTACTACCGCTTTAAATTCATTGGTGTTCTTGTTTGAGGCAAAAACGATATATCGCCCACCGATAGGATAGACGGCTTCAATGACATCTTCCCAAGTTTGATAATTTTCTAGGATATTTTTGGCGATATCGAGATTGGTATATTCTGGTTGAGTAGCGTCGACGGCGATACCGAGCAAAGTGATCTGTTTGCCTTGAGATTCAATTTGATTCACTTCAAGGTCAGGATGAGCATATAGAAAATAGCTTTGTGCGAGAGTATATTTTTGCCAAGTGGAGAGCTCGGAAAGTTCTATTTTGGAGACTACAAATTGTCGACGGTATTTTAGATCTTGCATAGGGCACCTGATTTGTTTTGGATAATTTTTTGTGATTATATCATATCCATTTTCATTTAAAACCAATTAAATTAAAAAAGCACTGGTTTGGACAGTGCTTTTGAGTGATTGTTTTTCTAGTTTCGGCGACGCCCACCGCCAAAGATCATGGAGGCGTAGTAAAGGACTTGCATAACCGCCTGAACGAGTGCAGCAACATAAGTGAGTGCAGCGGCGTTGAGGACACTGTTAACGCCAGCGACTTCTTGACTGGTGGTGACGATGCCTGTTTCTTGCAAAATCTGTTTGGCTCTGGCAGAGGCGTTAAATTCGACGGGCAAGGTGGCGAGGGAGAACAAAGCACCAGCAGAGAAGAAGATGAGTCCGACTATAGCTAAATCAGTGAAAGAAAGTAGGAGCCCTGCAAATATAAAAATCCAACCAAGGGTTGAACCAATGCGTACCATGGGTACGAGAGCAGAGCGGAAACGGAGGGGAGCATAATTTTGCTCGTCTTGCAATGCGTGACCAATTTCGTGGGCAGCGATAGCGACGGAAGCAACAGAAGCCTGTTGGGCGGTACCTTGTGAGAGGTTGAGAGTATTGGAGCGAGGATCGTAAAAGTCAGTCATGTCTCCACGAATAACGTTAATTTTGAGATTGTCCAGACCTACATGCTGTAAAATGATACGGGCAGCGTCTAGTCCGGTGAGGTTGGATTGGATACGAATTCGAGACCATTTGCGATAGGCATTTTTAACGCCCATTTGAACCGCTAACATGAGGATAAAAGCGGGAATCATAAAAATAAGATAATTGATATTGTAGTAAAACATATTTGCCTCCGAGTATAAAAGCGTTTTTCCTCTGCTAGCAGAGTAAAAATCTTTTGTTTTCTTTTCTATTTCACTTTAATGATATCAAAAACAGTTTTCTATGAGTAGATATTTTTGAACGTTATTATGGATTTCTTATACTCCATTGCGGAATCAAAAAAAGTCGCTATAATGGGCGAATCATGAAAGAACACACTAAAAAACGCGTATTGTCTGATTTCCTATTAATTTTTATGGCAGTGATCTGGGGGACAGCTTTTGTTTTCCAACGTGAGGGAACCGATTTTATCAATCCCTTCTTATTCAATGGCTATCGCTATTTTTTAGGGGCAGTTGTTTTGATACCTTTATTATTGCTGCGGAAAACAAAACTTAGGAAAGATGGTTTGTTGACGGGGGCTACTTTGGGTGTGATTTTGTTCTTTGGTAGTGGGTTACAACAAGCCGGGTTGGCTTATACAAGCGCAAGTAAAGGCGGGTTTATTACGAGCTTGTATGTGATTTTTGTGCCAATATTAGGTTTGTTGATCTATAAAGAAAAGTCAACTCTATTTACGTGGATCATTTGCGGAATTTCTGTAACTGGGCTTTATTTGGTGAGCATTTCGGGAGCGATCACAATTAATTGGGGAGATGTGTTGATCTTTTTGTGCTCGATTTTTTGGGGCGGACATGTGCTGTTTGTGGATAAGAAATGCGGTAAATTTGATAGCATTTTGATTGCTTTTGCGCAATTTGCGACAGCAAGTGTGCTGAGCTTTTTGACAACGGTGATCTTTTACCAAGAAATCTCAATTCCGATGACTTGGAATGTGCTTGAACCGCTTTTGTATACGGGTGTGTTGTCTACGGCAGTGGCATTCTCCATTCAAATTGTTGCGCAAAAGAATGCCCCTTCTACGGATGCGGCAGTGATTATGAGCTCTGAAGCGCTATTTGCGGCAATCGCCGGCTTTTTGCTGTTGGGTGAAATCTTGACGATTCCTCAATATATTGGCTGTGGATTAATCTTTTTATCGATTGTTTTAGTGCAAATTCCATTGCCTAAAAAGATGCGTAAAAAGGATGTTATTGCTCTTGAATCAAAATCGCTCTAACAGGAGCACCATCCGATCCTTCTAATTTTATCGGAAGACAATAAAGTTGATATATGCCAGCTTGAACTTGTGACAGTTCGGCTCCTTCTAAGATGACCACTTCTTGGGCAAGCAAGATTTTATGGGGCTCAATGAGATCGTCATAGATGGAGATGGAATGATAGTCGATGCCGACAAAATGGATGTTTTTGGTTAACAGGGCTTGGGCACCAGAAGTGTCTAGGGCGGTATAGGACTTGTCAAAAGTGTTAGTGGAAAAAGCGGGGGATGAATTTTTAGTTTTGAAAATGATCTTATGAATATCATTTAAATATGGGTTTTGCGCCCAGATTTGCTGAATGAGTGCGGCATCGATCACTTGTATGGTGGAATCAATCTCGATGACAGCGACTGCGCCAACCATTTTGGTGAGATCGAGTTGTTCGATGGTTTTGCCATGATCGAGAAAATGCTTGGGAGCGTCTATGTGGGTGGCGATGTGGGCTGAAGTGGTGAGTTCGGTTAAGTTATAGAGGTCGCCATTTTGGATTTGGAAAAGTTTGCGTAATTGAGGTACTGGATCGTCTTCCCAAGGGATGGTGTTTTCTGAAATTGGTTTTGTGATATCGATAATTTTCATTTTCTAGCCTTTTTATGATAATATATGGGCATTGTAACATAAACTTTTTCAGGAGTGATCCATGACATTTTCTATTCTTGTTGGCGACATTGGTGGCACCAAAACTACTTTATCTTTATATGATGAAAGACAAGATTATCATCATCCGATTGTTGAAAAAAGCTATCCTAGTAATGAATATTCATCTTTAGAGGATATTATTGCTGTTTTTATTGAAGAAGAACATCCTCAAAATCTTGATTATGCGTCTTTTGGCGTAGCTGGCCCAGTGGTGAAACAAGTGGCACAGATCACCAATTTGCCTTGGAAGATTGACGCTGCCGTTATCAAAAACACATTCGATTTAAAAAATGTATGGTTGTTGAATGATTTGGAATCGATTGCTTATGGAACGTTTGTGTTGCGCAATGAAGATGTGTTTGTACTTTCTGATAAAGAAGAGAATCCTGCCGGCTCAATCGCTGTGATTGCTCCAGGGACTGGTTTGGGTGAGGCTTTTATTGCCCGTAATGCAGATGGCTTTATTGTGAACCCTTCTGAAGGCGGTCATTCTGATTTCGCCCCATTACATCAATTACAAGCAGATTTGCTGAATCATATGTTGAAAACGTATGATCATGTGAGCTTTGAAAATGTTTGTTCAGGAATGGCTTTTAAAAATCTATATGGATTTTTGAAAGATTCAGGCAAAGCTGTGGAACCTGATTGGTTGACTGCTGAAATCAAAGAGATAGGTGATGTGGGTCCGGTTGTGTCTAAATATGCTTTGGCTCCTGTGGAAGGTGCTGAAATTTGTGAAATGACTTTGCAATTATTTGTGGAAATTTTGGCTGCTGAATGTTCTAATATGGCTTTGAAAATGTTGACTTCTGGTGGGGTTTATATCGGTGGTGGCATTCCTCCAAAAATCTTGCCATTATTCGAAAAATATAATTTTATAGATGTATATGCGCAAAAAGGAAGATTTGCTAATTTGGTACTATCTTTCCCGATCAAAATCATTTTAAATCCCAGAACCCCCCTATTGGGAGCTGGGTATTATGTTTCTTTACACTTATGATTTCAAAAAGGACTGCAACTAGCAGTCCTTTTTTATTTTACAGGGATGGTTCTTTACATTCACATTCTTTAAAATGCGTGGTGATGGCTAATGTTTTGATAGCGATTGAGATGATTTTTTGTTTTTGTAGGTCATCGTCGATTAATTCAATTTGAGATTCCATGCCGGCGGCCCAGTTGACTGAATAGGCAATGGCAGCGTAATGGATGTTGGCTTCGCGGGCTAAGGCTACTTCTGGAAAACCAGTCATACCGACTAGGTCAGCACCAATCATTCGATAGAAATTGATCTCAGCGGGAGTTTCTAATTGGGGGCCATTGGTGCAAATATAGGTGCCGGTGGAATGAATATTTAAGTGACTATTTTCGCCATATTCGATCAACTTTTTTCGTAAAGTGTCACAATATGGGCGATTCATTTGCATATGTTTGACGGTTTGATCTTTGGTTTCTTGATAAAAGGTTGAATCTTGACGGTGGCTCATGTCAATATACTGGTCAACTATGGTAAAAGAATTGACTTTATATTTTGGATTAATAGAGCCAACGGTGAATAAGGCAATGGTTTTCTCAATGCCTATTTGTTTTAAGGCGGCGATGTTGGCTCTGTAGTTGATCTTGTGTGGAGGTAGATGATGAGCCATGCCATGACGAGGGAGAAACCAAAAATCTATTTCGTCGAGGTGGGCTTGATATAGATGGGTAACTCCAAAATCTGTGTTGATAATTTTTGGGTGGCTATTCTTTTGAAAATATTTCTCAAAACCAGAGCCAGCGATAAGTGCAATGTTCATAAGGAACCTTTCAATTTTGTGATTAATTTAAGGTTGTTTTTAATCTGTATAGAACTTAAAGGAGATTAAATTCATGCTATAATTTAATCACCAACTCAAATTATAGAAGAATCAATGTTTTAGGTCAAATTTATGCAAAGAATAATGATAGTAGATGATCACGAGATCGTTCGAATTGGCTTGCGTACTTTAATTGGAAGACGTGATGATTTTTCTGTGGTGGCAGAAGCAGGTTCTGCAGAAGAAGCAATCCGAATTTCAAAAAAAATGCATCCAGATATTGTCTTGATGGATATTCGTTTGCCGGGGAGAAATGGAATCTATGCAACAAAAGCTATTTTGAATGAGAACTCTGATACTAAAGTGATTATATTAACTTCTTATGCTAGTGATGAGATTGTTTTTGAAGCTTTACGCGCGGGAGCAAGCGGGTTTTTACTAAAACAAATTGATGCGGATGAAATTTTGAAGGCGCTGGATATGGTGAGTCAAGGAGATTCAATGTTGGATCCGGCAATCTCTAATTTGATAATGAATCGATTGAGAGAAACTTCTAAACGACAGATCGCACAAGCATTTGATACGGTTTCTCACCAAGAGTTGAAGATTTTGAATCTTATTTCACGGGGAAAGACGAACAAAGAAATTGCAAAAGAAATTCATTTAAGTGAAAAGACTGTTCGAAATTATGTGAGTTCGTTATTAAATAAGTTGAATTTGCATACTCGAGCGGAAGCTGCAGCTTATGCGGTGAAAAATAGTATTGATACGATGATTATTGAGGATGATTTTACTTTCAATAATTAGTTTAGTAAATTTATAGATTGATCGATAATTTTTTCGAGATAAGATCTTGCATCTGATGGCAAAAGAAGAATTGATTCTTTTGCTTTTTTTATTCTTGTTTCGATCTCATGTTTTGTGGCTTGAATAGCAAATGAATTTTTTACTTTATTTTGAATTTTTTCAAATTCTTTTTGAGATAAGGCTGTTTCAAAGTCTTGTTTTTCGTTGTCTGATAAAGATTGATAATAAATGATATAGGGTAAGGTGATGGTTTGATTGGATAGATCTTTTGAACTAGTTTTATTGATCGAATTTGTGGAGACCTCTAAATCTAGTAGATCATCAATCAGTTGATAGGCAATGCCATACTCTTTGCCAAATGTTGTGGCTTTTTGAATGAGGGTGGGATCATTATTTTGATAAAGTGCAATTTTTGCGGCTAATTCAAAGAGAACGCCTGTCTTTGTATAGGCATGGTGGATGGCTTGAGAATAATCAAAGGTTTGTTGTTTTGAGAGGCTGATGAGTAATTCAGCACGAGCGATGGTTTCTACGGTTTCGGCAAAAGCATTTGACATTTGCGGATTTCCGGTACCAGCGACATATTGAGCAGCGATGCCAAATAATACGTCTCCAAAGAGGATGGTGGATTTGGGACCCACTCGCTTATGAATGGGAATGACACCACGGCGGAGATCGGCTTGATCTATAAGATCATCATGAATCAAGGTGGCGAGATGGAGAATATCAAGACCCGCTGAAAGCGATATGGCAATATGATCTTCAATATGATAAGCGTGAGAAAACGCTAAACATATTTTTGAACGGAGATGCTTGCCCCCTGCTTGGACTATTTGCTGCATAAATTCTGAGACGACAGGTGGATAGGAGGCAGATGTCTCCACGATTTTTTGATCTACTAGCACAATCTGTGCATTTATTTTTTGATCAAGTTGTTCCACTTTAAATTCCAAAGAGTTCTTTTGCGTTTTGGGTGGTTTTTTCTTGGACGGTGATAGGAGCTACACCAAAAACCTCTGCAAGTTTTTCTGCAACATACATAACATAAGCGGGTTCATTGCGCTTGCCACGATACGGATGGGGAGTGAGGAAAGGTGAATCTGTTTCGACGAGGATGTTATCTAAATAAAGACGACTAACGGTGGTTCTGAGTTCTTGGGCGTTTTTGAAGGTGATGGGACCAGTGATGCCTATTTTGAAGCCAAGATCAATGGCACGCATGGCTTGGTAATAATCTCCAGAGAAGGAATGAAGAACACCTGTTTTTTTGCTTTTTTTAGTTGAGACCCATTTTTCTAGGATGTGGAGAGTATCGTTGATGGAATCTCGGGTGTGGATGATGACGGGTTTGTCGACTAAATTGGCAATTTCAAGCTGTTGAAGAAAGACTTCTTTTTGAAGATCATGCGGAGCGCGATCACGGTAGTAATCTAGGCCAATTTCCCCTACTGCAACTACACAATCATGTTTGGCAAGCTCTAGATAACGATCGAAGTCACCTGTACGCCATTCTGTACTACTGTTGGGATGAAGCCCGACAGCGGCATAAATCTGAGGGTATTTGGTTGCTAATTTAATTGCATTTTGACTTGAGGGATAATCAACACCCGGGTCAATTATAAAATTGACCCGGTTCTTTTTTGCTTTTTCTAAGACTTGGGAAAAGTCTTTTTCGAAGTCATCAAAATCAAGATGACAGTGTGTGTCTATGAGCATACAATTCTTTTTTATTCAATTCCTGCAATCTTGAGACCATCTTGAAGGATGGCTTGGACTTTGTCACCGTGCATGGTCTCACAGTAGACACGTAATTTGGGTTCGGTCCCAGAGAAACGAATGAGAATCCAGCCACCATCTTCTAGGTTAAATTTGAAACCGTCAGTGGTGTCTTTGCTGGTGACTTTGAGCCCGCCGAATGATTCGGGAGTTGCTTCGTCAATCATGCGTTTTTTATCTTCACGATCCCCTTTGAAAAGGGTGTCGATGCGATCGTAATAATGTGGACCGCCAACTTTTTCAAAGAGAAGATCGAGTAATTCGGTTGGTTTTTTATTGAGAGTAACCATCATATCGAGAAGGAAGAGACCACCGAGAATACCGTCACGATCGGGTACGTTGCCTTTGAAGGCATAGCCACCGGATTCTTCGCCACCAATCATGGCATCTACTTCGGTCATCTTGGGAGCGACATATTTGAAGCCAACACCGGTGCTATAAACAGGAACATCGTAAATTTTGCCGAGTTTGTCTAACATGGTGGTGGTGGAAAGGGTTTTAACAATGGGACCACGTTGTTTTTTGATTTCAAGGAAGTAATAGGCTAAGAGGCCGTATACGCGAAGTTGGTTGACAAATTCACCATTTTCATCGCCCATACCACAACGGTCTGCGTCGCCATCCATGATAATCATGACATCGGCGTTGTTATCTTTGGTGGCTTGAAGGCCAGCATCGGTGTTAGGTGGAATGGGTTCGGGACGGTTCATTTCTGGGAAGATGGGGTTGCGTTGGTTGTGGACTTCAATAATTTTGATGTTGCCACCACCGAGAAGACGGGTGAACCAGTTGGAGCCATTGCCCCACATGGAGTCTACGACTACGGTGAGGTTGGCATCTTTGATTTTTTGAATATCTACTAATTTATGAAGATTCTTAATATATTTTTCGGATGCGTCAAAATAGACTATTTTGCCTTGTTTGACGGCTGTTTCTAAATCAATTCGTTTGACATCTTCCATGTGGTCGGGAATGTTTGCTTCAATTTCTGCAAGACCTTCGGGAGGAATTGCCCCACCACTGCCATCGCGAACTTTGAAGCCATTGTCTGTGGGGGGGTTGTGAGAAGCGGTGATGTTGACAGCTGCTTCTGCCTTCATGGAAAGGACAGCATAGGAAATTACTGGGGTTGGTGTGGCACCTTGGGTGAGGTATACGTTGATACCGTTACCAGCGAGCACTTCTGCGACTGCTGCAGCAAAATTTTCTGAATGGAATCGCATGTCGTAGCCGACTACTACCCATTTGCCGGTATAGCCTTGATCTTTACAATAATCTGCGAACCCTTGTGCACAGCGACGAACATTGTCGAAGGTATACTCTTCTGCTATTCTTCCCCGCCATCCATCTGTGCCAAATTTAATTTTGAAAACCATAGAAACTCCTATTTATTTTAAAATATGTTCATGAAGATTATATCGCAAATTGGACAAACTAGGGTAAACTTATCTCATGCAAAAAATTGAAAGATTTATTAATGAATATTCGTTTTTGAAGGGGAAAACAGTGGGCGTAGCCATTTCTGGCGGCGTGGACAGCTCTGTGACTGCTTTGCTTTTGAAGAAGGCAGGTGCCCATGTTTTCGGGATTCATATGAATATTGATGCTTATAATTCCGATTTTGTTGAAAATCGAGCACGTCTTTCTGCAGAAGCAATGGAAATTCCATTCCACAGTGTGGATGTTGGTGATGACTTTGAATCAATTGTGATTCAGAAATTTTTAACTACTTATGAGAAAGGGAAAACTCCAAACCCCTGTTTGATTTGCGATCGAAATATCAAATGGAAGAGATTGCAGACCTTTGCTTTAGAGAATGGCGCTGATTATTTTGCGACTGGGCATTATGCGACGATTGTACATGAAGAAGGTAAACCTAGTCGTTTGTTTATGGCTGAAAATGTGAAAAAAGATCAGTCTTATGTGTTGAGTGTGTTGCCACAAGAACGATTGGCAAAAACTATTTTTCCGTTGAGTAAGTTTTCAAAGGAAGAGATTCGGGAGATTGCTGAATATCTTCATATCCCTTCTGCACAAACTAAAGATAGCCAAGATTTGTGTTTTTTGAAAAATGGGATGCTGCCTTCTTTTTTGGATGAAAAAATCCCTTCTTCTGGTGTACATGGCGAAATCCGCATGTTGGATGGAGAAGTTGTGGGCGAGCATATTGGTTTGCATAATTACACAATTGGGCAACGAAAAGGCTTAGGAATTGCTTATAGTGAGCCACTTTATGTGCAGAAAAAGGATGTGGAGAATAATGTTCTTTATGTTTGTACAAAAGCGGACTTAAAATTTGACCGGTTGAGCGCAAAAGAAGTGAATTGGGTTTCTGGCATCGCTCGCAATGAAGCATTTGAAGGACAGGTGAAAATCCGCTATGGAGCAAAGCCAGTGCCAGCGAAAATTCGTCCAATTGGTGAAGATAAGATGTATGTTGAATTTAATAATAGTTTGATTGATGTGACCCCAGGTCAGGGTGCTGTTGTTTATGATGGCGCTGAAGTGATCTGCAGTGGTTTTATTGATAATAATTTTGTGTAAAAAGGCGTCAGTTAAGAATGAATCAAGCGATATTTTTTTTAGGTACTTTGATCGGACTGCTATTTGGTGCTGTTGGCCATTTGTTCTTTAATGGTGGAATCCGCACTTTGGCTGCTTATTTAATCTTGGGGGTGGTTGGATTTTGGGGCGGTCATTTTGCGGGTGTTTTATGGGGGATTTTTTCGTTTGGAAGAATCGGAAAACTTTACTTATTAAATGGCATTCTGATGAGTGTTCTATTTATATTATTAGGCTATGTGGCTAAAAAAAATATCAATATGATCGAGGAATAATTATTCAATGAATACAATGAATCAAACCGAACTTGATAAAAGTATCATCCATGAAGGTGATCTGATCCAATTGGTGGGTCCGAGAGAAAAAACTTTTATCTTAACAATTGTGGCTGGTGGAGAATTTCATACACACAAAGGGATCATTCGACACGATGATATGATCGGGAAACAATGGGGTACTTTGGTGACAAGCCATACGGGAATTAACTTCTTGATGCTACAACCAGCTTTGGATGATATCACTCGAAATGTTAAACGAACTACTCAAATCATGTATCCGAAAGATATAGGGTATATTTTGGTCTCTATGGGAATCAGCCCAGGAAATCATGTGGTGGAAGCTGGCACAGGCTCTGGAGCATTCACAATTGCTTTGGCAAATGCCGTAGGTCCGATGGGACATATTACTACTTATGAGCAACGTCCAGATACGCAGAATTTGGCAATAAAAAACATTGCTCGGGTTGGTTTTTCTGATCGAGTGACATTTTTACTACATGATATTGGAGAAGGATTCACAGTGACCAATGCAGATGCATTGTTCTTGGATGTGCCTAATCCTGAAGATTATATGCATTTTGTGCGAGAAGCTTTGAAACCAGGTGGGTTCTTTGGCTGTATTTTACCTACGGCAAATCAGGTGATCCGTTTGTTGTCTACTTTGAAACAAGAGAATTTTGCTTTTGTCGAGGTATCAGATATTGCACGAAGATCATATAAGACCAATCCATCTCGCTTCCGACCAGAAGATCGCATGAATGCACATACGGGGTTTTTGATCTTTGCGAGACCAATGACGATTGATGTGGTCTCTTCTAAGATTGTGTCTCCTGAAAAGTATGAAGCTAGGGTCGCTTTGGCTGAGAAAGAAAAATCTGAATCTTTGGTAGATGATGTGAATGAATTCATTGAAGAATAATTAAAGAAATTTTAAAGAATAGATGTAATTATGAACCGGTTATCAAAAGAGTTTTTAAAAGAAAGAATTTTAGGAAAAAATAATGATCCCCCTGTGTTAGATTTTGATCAAACAATGGGTGTTGCTGCTGTTTTGGTGCCATTTTTTATTAAAGATGGAAAATGGCATGTGCTTTTTATTCGAAGAACTGAAAAAGATAATGATCCTCATAGCGGTCAGGTAGCTTTTCCTGGTGGGCATGCAGAAACAACAGATAGTTCTTATGCAGAGACTGCTTTGCGAGAATTTGAGGAAGAAACTGGGATTTCTCGAGAGAAAATCGAGTTAATCGGTCAACTGCCCTCTTCCATTTCGGTGACTAATTTAAAAATCATCCCATATGTGGGGATTTTAGAAACTCCTTTTGAAGTACACCCTCAAGTTGAAGAAGTTGCCAGAGTTTTTTCAATGCCTTTTGATTTTTTGAATGATGATAAGGCACTCTATGAAAAGAATTTTATTTTACCAAGTGGAGAACCAAGAAGCGCTTTATTCTATCGAAAATTCGATAATGAGATCTTGTGGGGATTATCGGCTAGGATCATGAATAATTTGATTGCTCTTTTACGATAAAATCTTTAAAAATGCTTAAACAAAAAACTGCTTGAAATCAAGCAGTTTTTTATTTTGATTTTAGGTTGAAATTTATTCTTCAGATTCTTCTGAATCTTCGGTTTCTTCCATACTTTCTTCACCTTCATCAGTTGAGGTGGATTCAGCAGAAGCCATTGCCATACCGGTCAAAACTACAATCATGTCATCTTCATTGGTGTAGACAATGATATCATCATCGATGTCCAAATCTTTAACGGAGACGGAATCACCAATTTCATTTAATTTTGTGATGTCCACTTCGAATGATTCTGGCATTTTTGCAGCAGAAACTTCAATATCTAAGTTTTCAACACCGGTGGTGAGAATTGCACGGAAGCTGGCAACTGCGGGGGATTCACCCACCAAAACGATGGGAACGTTCACACGTAGTTTTGCATCCATGGAAACTGCTTGGAAGTCAACGTGCATAACGATGTCTTTCAAGGGGTGACGTTGTTTACCTCGAAGAATGGAGGTGTATTTTTTACCGTCTAAGACGATATCAACGATTGTGGAGGAAGAAACTGAACGAAGTTGTTTGGTAACTTCTTTTAAGTCCATGACGATGTTCATGGGTTCAATTTTCTTTCCGTAGATTACACCAGGCAATTTGCCTTCGTTGCGAAGTTGCTTGACCTTCTTGCCGGTCATTTCGCGATGTTCAGCTTTGATTTGAATATTTTTACTCATATAAATTTAGCCTTCCCTCAGCATGCCTCTCACCAAGATTTCCTTGATTACCCTCATGCCAACATTATTATATTTTTGGACAAAAAAATATCTTCCCTTTTAGGAAGATCCGCCCATAGGTTTGTATTTTATCACCTTCCTACGCGAAGTCAATGGTAGGAAGGTGATGATAATTGAGGTTATTCGATGTAGATCTTTTCTACAAATTTTGTGAATTGGTTGGCAATCAGACTATCTCTTTGAATAGCAACCATGGGTTGATGCATGGTGGCGGCTTGATAGGCGAGCTCTGGAGCAGGAGAGAAATAAGCATCGATGGGAGCTTCAAGTTGATCGGCAATTTGTGTGGCGGGAACGGTGATCTCAAGGCGTACTTTGTTGTAGACAACGACTTTAACTTGTTCTGGATTGATGGATTGTTTGATGATCCATTCATAAAGTGCTTTGGAACGGATGATGGAGTGTTTATTCGGTTCGATTAAGAGAACTATGGTGTTGCAAAGTTTGAGAACTTCTTTTGATTTGGTGGTGAAATCTGAGCCTAGGTCTAAGACGACATAGTCGTTGAGACGGGTAAGTGCGTTGGTGATGTGAATATAGTCATCTGGACTAGATTTGATGGTTTGATCTTCTGGAGAGTAGGATGATAAAAGCAAGGCGTAATCATTGGTAAATGGAATCATTTCGGATTCTACGTCGTTTACATTGATGACACCCGAGTTATTTTGAAGGATATTTGCGAGACCTTTTGATTCGTCAAACCCTAAATAGCTGCCGACATCTCCACTGCCGATTCGATATTCTGCGAGGCAAATTTGAGAATTGCGAGGCATTTTTGTTTTGAGCATAAAAGCAAGGTTAATGGCAAAGGTTGATACACCATAACCACCTTTAGCAGCAAGGACGCCAACTACTTTCCCTTTTTGCTGTTCAATTAAATTATCTTCAGGATCTCCGAGAGCACCTGTGCGGGGTTTTTCTAAGATCTTGTTGATGCGTAAAATTAATTCTGTGGGATGAATTGGTTTGGTGAGGTAATCGTCACCACCAGCTTCAAACCCTTCAATCTTGTCATCTACTTGTGATTTAGCAGTAAAAAAGATGATGGGGATAAATTGGGTTTTGTCATTTGAACGAAGCCTTCTGGCTACTTCAAATCCATCAATGCCGGGCATCATTACATCTAATAAAATCACATCTGGATTTTTATTGATTGCTAATTCTATGCCTTTGGTTCCATTATTTGCAGCAGCTATTTTGAAACCTTTGCGTTCTAACATTGTACCGACTAACTGTAAGGTATCGACATCATCATCCACGATGAGTACAAGTTTTTCCATCCAATTCCTCCAAACGAAACAAACTCTTTGACTTTTTTCCTATTATCAATTATATACGATATATGAATAATTTTAATATGGATATCTTACAAAAAGCTAGAAATTCCCGATTTATTCTTGGTTTATCTGGTGGTGTGGATAGCATGGCTTTGTTTCACATTTTATTAGCGAAAAAAATTCAATTTAAAGCTGTCTATGTTCACCATGGTTTGCGAGAAAAAGCAGATGAGGAAGTAAAGAGCTTAACTGAACATTGTGATCACTATAATGTAAATTTTGAATGTGTAAAAATTGATGTGCTGGCTCATCGCAAAAAAAATAAAGAAAGCATTGAAGAAGCTGCCCGAAACCTACGATACGCTGCATTGTTTGATGTGGCTGAAAAAGAAGGGTGCGAAGGTGTGATTGTGGCACATCATTTTGACGATCAAGCTGAAAGCATTTTGATGCATTTGTTACGTGGGAGTGGGTTGGATGGATTAAGTGGTATGGATGCGGAAATGTGCCCTTCTCCATTTCATGAGACTATTCCGCTGTTAAGACCTTTGTTAACTGTACCAAAAGAAGAGTTGATCCAATATTGTGTAGAAAATGAGATCGTTTTCCATGAAGATGTGAGCAATCAAGATAGCTCTTACCGTAGGAATTTAATTCGTAATGAGATTTTTCCTGTTCTTGAGAAATTTAATCCGCAAGTCAAATCTAAGTTAGTGCAATTAGGGCGTATTGCAAAAGATGAAACTAAGTTTTTAGAAGAACAAACCGATAGATATTGGGATGAAATATGTCAATTCTATGATCTAGAAAAACCGTTTGTTGAAATTAGACGAGATGAGCTTGCTGGAGTTCCTCCAGCTATACAAAAAAGAATACTCAGAAAAGCAATTCGATGTGTGCGGCCTGAGAGTAAAAATGTGGGATATGTGACAATCACTACGATGATGGAGAATATTGCAAGTGATTTTGACACCAATATTTTATATTTTGAAGATCACTTGCTGTTGGTGTTTATGTATGATGTTTGTTTTTTGTGCGATGAGGCAGATGCTTTGGCTCAGCAATACTTCCCTCAGCTTGAAAAAGAAGAAATTACGATCTCATTAGTAGCGCAAGAGGTTGCCCTTTCACGATATGATCGTTTGGTAATTGAAGAAATTGATCAAGAAACATTTTCTTCAAGGGATACTGGAGATCTGTTTTGTGCTTATATTGATGGCGATGAATTGGATAAGATTGTTGTGAGTCATAAAAGAAGCGGTGATCGAATGCAGATGTTGGGATTTGGGGGACAGTCAAAAAAAATCGCAACTGTTTTAATCGATATTAAGGTGCATCGCGAAGCTCGAGCAAAGTATCCCATTTTTCGAGACCCTACAGGAAGGATATTATGGGTGCCAGGGTATAAGATATCAATTGATTACCCCGTCCAAAATACTACAAAGAAAATTATTAAATTGAAATTATGTAAACAATAGATTAACAAAATATTGTATAATGTAACACACTATTTTGTTAGATGGAGGCAGGGTATGGGGTTGTTTCGTAAAAAGAAGAAATCGAATCGATTTCTGGAATTATTAGAAAAGCAAGCAGATCATGCAGTGGATTGTTTGGAGTTGTTGAGATTCTATGTGAAAGAACCAGATGAAGAACTTGCAAAAAAAATCACTACTATTGAAAAAGATGCGGACGAAGTGCGCCGTATTTTGATTGATGAGTTAAATAACACTTTCATTACACCTTTTGATCGAGAAGATATTTTTTCACTTTCTATGACGATTGATGATGTGACAGATTATGCTAAAACAACTGTTGATGAATTAGATTTGTTCAAAATTGAACCAAATAAATATATTCAACGAATGGTTGCACTTTTGGCAGATGCTACGATTGAGTTGCAACGATCTACGCACCGCTTGGAAGATCACCCAAATGTGGCAAATGAACACGCTGTGCGAGCGAAGGCTCTTGAGAATCGTGTGGAAAAGGTATATCGAGAAGCTTTGGCTGACTTGTTCCAAGAACCTAAGGATCTGAAACAAGTGGCTGAAATTCTTAAATACCGAGAGATTTATCGACATTTGTCAAATGCAGCTGATCGAGGGGATGAGGCTGCAAATGTGATTGGCGATATTATTGTGAAGTGGTTATAAAAAAGAGGCTTTCGCCTCTTTTTTTAGTTATTTTCTTTGGAAAGTTTGGTGAGTTTCATCTTAAGTTCACGGAATTGAATCTTGGAAACTCCCATTTTAATACGCAATTCTTCTAGATCTGTTCCTTTTCTAAAGTCATTCAGAGCGCTTGTCCAACGGCACATCATAAATGAAAGATGTTTTTTGATGCCGGCTTGTTCTCCGATGTCTTCTAAAACGTATTCTAACAATCTTTGAGACCATGGGAATAGTTGATCAGAAATTTTATATTGGGCTTGATATTTTTTATAGGCTTCGACCCAATCATTGCTTAATTTTAGGTTGCGCTCACGATAACGATATTGGGGAGCAGCATAGCGGATGAATATTTCGGCTTCTCCATTTTTTATCTCGAGGTGATTGGTGGTGAGATTGAGACACTCCGCTTTTTTGATACCAGTTTCTAGTAATAGTTTTAAGAGAACATATTGACGGGCATCTCCATCAGGTGCTTGTAAGTTTTCATAAGCTGCTTCAAGGACTGCGTCTTGTTCACTATCTAGGAGAACTTCTGGTAAGGGGCTGATGACGGATTTTTGGATCACTTTATCGGATGGATTGATCATAATGACACCGCTTTGTTGGAGCCATTTGAAAAATGATTTGATGGAAGTGATTCGCCGAGAGAGTGTCTTTGGACTACATGAAACTCTTCTTTGATTTTGCATCCAATCTAAAAATTTGTTGATGTCATCTGTACCAATTTCGGAGATTGTTTTATCCACACTAAAATATGAAGCAAATAACTTCATATCTGCAGAAAAGGCATTAATTGTGTGTGGAGACCTGCCCTGGTCTTCTAAATACATGGTCCACAAGTCGATGGCATCCTGAATGGTTGATGTTTGACTTAAGAATAATAATTGATCTGAAGAAGTCATATTCACCTCTTTCTTCGCATAGTATGTATGATAGATAGTTTATAGAAGATTATGCGAATTGGCAAATCAAAAAAGAGACGAGTTTAATTATTTTGAATTGATTTGATCAAATTGCGAATGCCGGCAAGATCTGGCCATAAGACCATACGACCGTCATAGGTGGTGAAGTCTGATAGATAGGTGTAGTCAATCGAATAACGATCCACATTCTCCGATAAATAGATTGTGTAAGCAAATGGTAGCAATGGTGCAATGTCTGAGAATTTCATATTTGTTTGAAGTGATTTCACAAAAATTTCATAGACTTCTTTTGCTTGTTCTAAGGCATCTACACTAACTAGGGTTTGGAAAAAACCAGTAATGACTTCAGTTTGACGGCGACCACGATCTATGTCATTGGTGGAATAACGAGAACGGACATACCAAAGCGCCATTTCGCCATCCATATGAACTGTGCCGGGATTTACTTTAAAGTACCCATAACCATCACGTTGATCTCTAAGTTGTTTTTCTACTTTTACATCAATGCCTTGAATGGTATCAATTATGTCAATAAAACCACTAAAATCAATCATAGCGTAATATTCTGGGCGGACTCCAAAATTATATTCAAAAGTGGCAGCCATGAGATCCCATCCCCCTAAGTAGAAAGCACTATTGAGACGATTAGCGCCATAATTGGGGAGCGTGACCCACATATCTCTAGGAAATGAGGTGACGGAGACTGTTTCTGTGACTGTGTTGATGGTGACTAATAACATAACATCCGTACGGAAGGTTGAATCACGTTCAGGACGGACATCTGAGCCTAAGAGCAAGATGTTGGTGAGATTGGGAGGTGCGGGGTATTCTTCTAGCTCTTCAGGGAGAAATGCTGTGGCAGTTACGTATGGACGATTTGGATCTACTGTGGCTGTGGGTGGTGTTGTGGGGTTTGGGGTTGGTGTGGCGGTTGGAATTGGTGTAGCAGTAGGTGCCATAGGCATAAATGGTGTAGCGGTTGCTTGAATATATTGAATATTTTCTGCACTCCCCTGTTGATCTGCATACGCCAACGAGGAATCATTTTTGGAATAGTCAACTTGAAGCCCAGCCCCACATGATGAGAGGATTAAACTAAGAAGCATTGTGATAAAAATGAGTTTTGTTGGTTTTTGCATCATGTTGTTATTAATGCAAACTTTATGCCAACTGTCAGATTTTATAAAACTATTTGCATACGAATCATGTTTTCATCTTCGATAGCATATTCGTTTTGGATTTGAAGTTCATCAAATCTTTGTCCGGCAATAAATAGCTGTTCATCTAATTCTTGAATAAGGTTTGGTGGTGCAATTATATCAATCTGGACAATATTCAAGTCTGAGATGTTGCCTAATGCTATGTTGACTTGGTAATCACGATCACAAATAATCTCTAAGAAGCTAAAGAATGATTGGAAAGCGGCCTTAAACTCAGCTCTGTCTTGGACAACTTGAAAGTCTACTCCTTGGTAGAAAGCTTCAATTTCAACATTCTTTGATTTAAATTCTTCTGATTTCTCATCAATAAATTCATCTAGGAAATCAACAATTGAAAATGAATCTGCAACTTGATTGGGTACGGTTTGAGCATTGGCAACATCTGAAGGATTTGATTGAGATGGTTGTGTTTTGCCCAATGATCTTTGATTAATGATGCTATCTTCTTTTACTTGGATGCCAGCTTCATAAACTCGATTCTTTTTTTCTATTTCTGCTTCTTCTTTGTTCTGTTTACTTATCCAAGCTAATTGGGCAAATGGATAGGCAAGTAATAATGGATACGCAAACAACATAGCTATGCGCAGAAATGGAGAATAATTTGTTTGTGCAATCCAATCATTCAAAACTATATGCAAGATGAGCCCCCCACCGAGGAAACTTGCAAAAATCATGAGGTAAATAGGCATATCTTTTTTGAAAGATGAAAAAGCAGAAATGATGAGGACAATTGCAAGTATTAGGACCCACATTTGAGGAATGTGCCAGAACGAGCGACTATGGATATCTGAAAAATATGGTAAGTTTGAATTTTTCCAGAAGAAAATGGAAAAAATTCCTAAAAATACGATTAAGAGAATGATAAAAGTTAGCATAAAGGCATTTTTCTTATCATTTAAGTAGGTTTTCCAAGCTAAGACAAATAATAAACTATCGATTGCGATAAGAGCATATTCAAATGGGGGTAGTTTGGTTGATGGATAATCGACAAAGACTAATGCAATCAAAAAAATCAGATGGATAAAGGCCATAAACCCAAATGGGAATGCTGTTACTCTTTCTTTGTTTTTAGTAAAACGGGAGATAAAAAATGAAAGAAAAAAGGAGGAGATAATCCAAAACAGAAGAATACAATGGAATAAAAAGTTCCCCGATCCTGATACCATTGAATATAAGAAGTTTTGCATATTAATTAATTTGCCTTTCCCGATTTTTATCCCTTTCATTATACACTTTTGTGATAAAAAAAACGAGAAGTTGTAATCATAGGCTATTTGTTGACATGCTTTTGAAAAGCGGTAAAATTGTGTTCTAGCCGAAGTGGCGGAATCGGCAGACGCGCTACGTTCAGGGCGTAGTGGGCATTATGCCCGTGTGGGTTCAACTCCCACCTTCGGCACAAAAAAAGGCTCCTTTTCGGAGCTTTTTTTTATTACCAAACCTTTTATCTAGTTTTTGTGACTTTCAAATAAGTCTGCAATTATCCAAGCGAATGGAACGAAAAGAAAAACTATCCAACCGGGATGCCATAGATTAAATAAAAATCCTAAGATTAGAAAAATAATTGCCGACAGGATGCTGACTGCTCCTGATATATTGTCTGAAAGCTTATGATCCTTCTTGCCTTCAGTCCATTCTTTATATTGGTTTTGCAGGTTTGAATAAATGATAATTAATGTAGTTGCGATGACAATGATTCCTCCAAAAATCAATGCAATATTCTTATAACTCAAGTTTAATAAAAATGTGAGCGGACTAAGGATATACAGGATAATTGATGCTATGAAGATTAGATTGACCTTTTTCTTCAAATTTTTTGCTTGCATTATTTTATGAGGATTTGCAGTTGAGATGTAATCTTGATTTTCTGAGATATTTTGTCCAGAAATTAATTCATCCACAGATATATTAAATTGTTGAGATAATAAAACAAGCGTATCAATGTCTGGGGTAGTTTCTCCTCTTTCCCATTTAGAAATAGCTTGACGAGAAACATATAGATTTTCTGCTAATTGTTCTTGTGAGATACCATTTCTTTTTCTTAAAGTTTTTATTGTTTCAGCGATATTATTCATTTTTTTACTCCTTATTTGTTGCTTAAATTATTTGAATTATATCGATTTCATGTAGGCAATCTATACAATTTTTATTGAATTTTTGCAACCTAAGGTTGCAAAATCGGATTTTTCCCTTTTTTAATTCAAAAAAAGCTCCTTGCGGAGCTTTTTTTATTTTTTTATTCTTCGTCTTTTTCAAAGGCTACTATGATTGCTCTTGAAAGTGGGACTAGTAAAAATACTATCCAACCTGGGTGCCATAAACCATAAAAGAAGCCGAGAATCAAGAAAGTGATTGTTGCTAATATACTCACTATACTACTAACTTTATTTGCAAATGGGCTGTTGTATTCATCTAGATTTTCATTTGTAATCCCAACAAGATCTTTATACTCGGTTCTAATACTACCTGAATAAATAATTAAACCTGTTGCGGTGGCAATCACTAAACCAAAAACAGCAAAAATAAAATTATGATAAGAAAAAAGAATAAACAGGAATGGAGAGATGATGTAAAGCATAATTGCAATAATCATCAATGTGTCAGCTTTGGTGCGAAGATGTTTGAATTTTATTTTTCGTTCTTGAATTGAATCATCTTCCATATAATAAGAAGTCTTTGTGGAAGTTCCAGCACTTTCAAGAATATTTTTGCCGGTGATTAAATCATCTACTGTGACTCCAAAGAGCTCAGAAAGGGAAGCAAGATTTTCAATATCAGGCATTGCTTCGCCTCTTTCCCATTTGGATATTGCTTGGCGAGAGACAAATAAACTTTCTGCCAATTGTTCTTGTGACATATCGTTCTTGCGACGTAATGCCTTGATTGTTTCTGAAATATTATTCATTAGATTACTCCTTTTTTGTAATTCATTGCTTGAAGTATACTTTTTTTCATGGGGCAATCTATACATCTTGGGTTGAAATGACGCAACCAGAGGTTGCAAAAACCCTTTTTTACTCTTTTTCGGGGTATTATTGGGCATTTTATGGTCTCTTTCTTTCTTTTTTGATTATACCTGAAAGTTATTTCTTTCTTTTTTTGATTTATTTGTTTAAATCGGTTTTTAACTTGTCAATGCTAGAATCGTCTTGTATTATTTTAGCTATGAAATTGAAATTCAATGACCAGACCAAACAAAGAACAATTTTTATAGTTGCTGTACTTTTTACTGTTGTTCTTATGTTCCGACTTTATTCCCAAATCTCAAAAATGAATGCCTTTCAAAATGAAGCGATGGAATCTACTAAGATATTGGCATATTATGAAGAAACAAAGAGTGTTTTGGAGACTGAGATTGGTGTGATTGAGTCTAATCAGGTTGTGGATGAATGGGCGCGAGTTGAGGGACGGTATGTTCAATATGGGGATATTCCAATTATTATCTTAACGCCTGAATCGGCAACGATGAATGCTACTCCTACCCCTCTAGTGAATGAACAAGACTATTCCAACCCAGAAGCATGGCGTGTTTGGTTATTTGGATTTAAGTAATTTTCTCTGATTCTCCCGTTTTGATGATTATTAGTGTGTATTGGCATATATATTGCATTATATGATGTATCAGTCTATTTATTTTTGGAGGTACAAAATGTTACAGTCAATTTATATTATTCAACCAGAAGATATTGTTTTAGTGATTGCAGGTATTTGTTTCTTGTTTGGTTTGCTGACTTTCATTATCGGCTTATCAATTTTGATCCGTGTGGCAAACTCTAAGGAATTGGAAACAATCGCTAAGAACACACAATTCATTGCTAAAAAAGGCATGGACAAGGATGTTTCTGGCGTGGTGAATAGTTTATCCGTTTTCATTGGAGAAGCGTCACAAATCATTAAAACCAAGAATGGAATTGGCAGTTTGCTTTTGATTGTTGGATTGGCAATGGTCGGTGCTGCTTTCTGGGTGATCTTGAATTTATTTGGAATGTAAGGTTTTAGATAAGGATCGGGTTCGAACGCTTTTTTTAAAGATTATTTGAGGTAAGACTATGTTGAATTCAACTGCATTAGAGATACTCTATACTACACTACCTGAAACTGCGATGCCATGGGTGACACGCTCTTTGGCAATGAATGAAGCGGTTTGTGATGCGTTGAAAAATGAAGAATTTGCTCAAAGAGCAGCAGCTGAATTCAAAAACAATCCCCTTTTATGGACGCCAGGTAACTTGGCGCTTTTCTCTTTGAAATCCATGGTTCAAGCGCAAGATCTGCAAGCTGTTGAGAACCCTAGCTTACCAAAAGGTTTAAAATCAAAAGCAGCCATTCTTTTTGAACAGTTACGAAATCAAGATCTGTCGTTTTTTAATGAATATTCTCTTTTGGAAATTGGTGGGTTAATCGCCTTACATATGCTGAGTGCTGCTCAGATATATCACACATGGAATACTTTGACAGAGATTTTGCGAGAATTAAAACAACAACCTTTCATGCAAAAGACGATTGTCAGTTGTTTGTTCTCTTTTTTACACTCTCAAAAAGATTTTCTAAAAGAAATGTTGAGCACTTCTAGTGATCCGGAATTTTCAAATGATTTAATGGAATTAGTGGTGTATGGTATTTTTACAAATAGTTTGCCTGATACAAGTCTACTTTCTCTTTTTAGTTTTAGTTTAGAAACACTCGAATTAGAAAAGAAAATTGCCTTGATTGATGAGATCAAAAAATATTCGCAAGAAATTTCTGTTTCTTTGGCGAACCAATCTATTCTTGAAAATTCAAAAGGTAGTAAAAAAGAAGATAATTCTTCAATCTTATATCAATTGGCAAACCAAAAAGAACAATCTGCATTGCAAATGATCGAGGCTTATCGATCTGTACAAAATGATGCGATGGCGAAATTGATCGAAATAGGACTTTCAGCTAGTGCTGATGAAAAAGACCTTCAAAAAAATATTTTGATTGAATTAGAAAACGCAGCCCATTTGTCTGAAAAAAATCAAGCTGGAAAAAATTTATTAACTGTTTTGGTGAATGGATTTGACGGGATTGATCTGAACTTGGCCTTTAAATCCCTATCTAAGGAGCTGGAAAGTTTTCCAGAGTCTTCATTTTATCGAGGGCTTATCTCAATCAAAAATGGAGATAAAGAAAACGGTTTACAAACTGTGCTTCAAGGAATACATGAGCTGAAGAAAAAAGAATGTTCTTTTGATCCTTTTTACTCAACTATCGAGTTTGTGAAGAAAGAATTGGAAGATAAAAATTCTATCAATATTTTGAATGAAGCTTTGTATGCGGCTTATCCAGAGAATGAAACTATTAAACGTGAAGTGTTGAGGACTTATGTTCAAAAAGGAATGCATGAAGAAGCAATTCCTGTGAATTTATCTTTATTATCCTCCTCCCCCTCCAACACAGAAGACCTGTTGCAATTAGCCGATAATTATGCAGCAACTTCTCAATGGGACAAGTCTTATCAAACATATGAAAAAGTGATGAAGAAAGAAGCTGATTTGCCGGCTGAAACTAAGTATCAATTTGCGAAAGTATGTTTGAATAATCAATATTTTGAAAAAGCCGCAAGCATTTGTGATGATCTTTTGGAAGAAGATTATGAACAAGCTCATCGTGTTTTGGCTACTATTTCTAAAGAAACGAAGAATTATCCAAAGATGGTTTTGCATTTGAAAAAATCAATCGAGGCAGAACCTGATTCTTTGTTGAGCTGGCATGAACTTAGTGAACATTTGATGGAAACAGAAGATTATGAAGCTGCTGGCCCGATCTTGGTTGATGGTTTAAACCTTTTCCCGGATGATAGTGTTTTGCAATATTTCAAAGGTGTGTTGGATTTCGTTTTGCAAAATTATGAGGAAGCGATTGAACATTTTAAAATTGCTTTGGCTCATTTTGATGGGCAATCTTTTGTAAAAATCTCTAAAGAAGATATTTTGAAAAAATTGGTAAAGGCTTATTATAAAACAGCTAATTATTCTGCTTTAGTGGATTGCACAAGCTTATATCTACAAACCTACCCTGATGCAGTTTATCTCCAAAAATATTATGCATTGGGATTGTTACAAACAGGTGGGCGTGATGAAGGCGTTGAGTTATTGGCTCAATTGATCCGCAATGGAGAAGATTCTGGCTTGGTTTTGGAGAGCTATCTTCAATTTGCAGAGAAAATTGAGATGAATTTGCATGCTCAATTATTGGCGCATTTGAAGAAGATCAATGTTTTTGACCTACAAATGCATTATGCAGAAGTTTTAATTGAGAATGAGCGATATAACGCAGCTTTAGAAGTTTTGGAATTAGAAAAGAAACATTTGCAAACTGTGCAAGTAATTAAAAACATTTTATTGTGTGCTTTCAAATTAAATCGAAAAGATTTGATCGATGCATATATTGATGCAAAGGTCGATTTTGAGACTTTGCGATTCAATGAAGTGCAAGATTTTGTGAATCTTTATGCCCAAGCAGGAAAACACCACCGAGTGTTGGACTTGCTTTTGATGGCAGAAGAGCGTGAAGAAAAATCTATTTCTTTTGTCTTATGGTATGCAAAGTCTTTGCGATCTATCGGACGAAGCCAAAATGCTGTGGATGCTTTGCAAGAATTGTTGAACACAGGAAAATGGGGAGCAGCAATTTATACTTTGCTTGGAAAGCTCTATTTTGATCTGGAAGATAAGCTTAATGGTTTGGTGGCATTTGATGATGCGATTGAGTGCGATGATGTGCAAGCAATGCATATGAAAGAAATTGCTGATTTCTTTGCTGAAGAAAAAGATCAATTGAATCAAATACGTTTCCTAAAGGAAGCTTTGCGATTGAGCGCAAGCGCTGATCTTTATTATGAATTGGCATGTGTTTATCAAGGGTTGCAAAATCCATATGAAGCATTAAATTCTTTGCAATTGGGATTAGGAATCCATGCTGGACATTTGGATAGTTTGGTTTTACAAACTGCTCTATTGAAAGATTTGGGACGTTTGAACGCTGCATTGGCTTCTATTGAAAAAGCAATTCAAGTGGCACCGCAAAACGAACGCTACTATGCAATATTAGCAGAAATCAATTTACTGTTAGGTAATTTTGATGAAGCTTATGTACAAATTCCTATTTTGGAAAAAATCAATTCCGTTGAGAGCGAAATGTTGATTGGTCAGCTGAATTTCTTTTCATTACATTTTGAAAAGGTTTTGGGGCAAAAGTTTGATAGTGGCTATGCCCGCGAATATGAAGCAATGCAAATTTTTAGTGCTTTGCTATTAGATCGAGATGAAGAGGTTATGATCCTATTGAATCAACATTTGAGCAATATGGATACAGGTTTTGATTTTTATGCCTTACAAACAATCTATTTGGCTAAAAAAGGTGATCTGGTGGCAGCACAACAAAGTTTTGTGCAAGGATTGGAATCATTTGAAAACAATGTTGATGCTATAAAGTCAATGTTGTATCGCTATTTGAGCAGTATTTACTTTGCTGTGGCAGCTGCATGGTTACAAGATTGGAATTTGGTAAGCGAATTGTTTGCAAAGGCAAATGAGATCTATCCAGCTGTGATGGTACAAAATTATTTGATGATTTTGGTCAAGATAATGGCTCGTTTTGTAACACCTATTTATGAAGCGTTGGATGTAAAGAGCCATGCTAAAGCCAGCCTACCCTATTTGAAACATTATGATCTTGAAATCCACCGTTTGCAAAGCATTCAATTAAAGTGCATTAATACGCAACAGGTAAATACTTTATTTGTGTTGAATAGTTTGATGAGTGGACAAGATAAACCAATCGAATCATTACAAAATGAATTTGAAGTATGTGCTTTCTTATTGGGAAATCCGAAAACTGAATCTGTAATCCGTTTGTTTGAAATGAAATCTTTTGGTGTTCTTTCTAAATTACTAGCTGGGGCACTTTTTGAAAGTAAAGCAGCTACTTTTGCAGATGCAATGATCGATTCTTTGACCGGGATGCTAGGTAAGAATGCTTTAGCCAATGCTATGGTGGCTAAAAACTTGGAGAAAAATGGCGCTTTGTTGGACGCTTTGAAGATCTGGGAAGGTGCGACTAAGATTTGGGATCAAGAACCAAAATGGCTAGGAAAATATGCAAGGCTGTTGGTGAAGGTTGGAATGTTGGATCAAGCAAGCAATGCCTTTGAAAAAGGATTAGCAATTGATGCTTCTAATGTGGAGATGACCTTGGCTTTGGGTGATTTACATGCGATGCAAAATTCATTTGGGGATGCAAGCGAGCATTATGCTAATGCAGTGCAAAAAGGTATGAACGATGAACGTGTGTTTGCAGCTTATTCTAAGAGCTTACAAAAGATCGATAAACCTGTGTTGGCTGAAAAAATGGCTATCCGAGCTATCGAAGCTGACCCGAATAGCGTTGAATCTGTATTAAATTATGCTGAAATTTTGGCTGTAAATGCTGATTACCGACGAGCTACAGTTGCTTTGAATAAGGCAAAGAGCATGGCTGGTGAGGATGCAAACGTGTTGGCTTTTGAAGTTAAACTTTTGGATCAACAAGGAAAATTTGGTGAAGCAATTGAAATCTTGAATGCACAACAGACCTCTCAAAAGCTTTCCAAAGATATGAAGATCCGACATGCAAGTCTTTATGCTAAGAGTGGAAATGCAGGCAATTCAATCGCAATTTTGGAATCTATGATGCAAGAAAATGCAAGTGACACGGATGTGGCGCTGGCATTGTTCAAACTTTATTTAGAGCAAGAAAATTACGAAAAAGCACTTCAGTATGGGCAAGTTGCTTTACAAAATGTGAATCAAAGTTTGAGTGCAAGTGATGTTGTAGTACTCTACGAAGAATTGGCAAAGATATTGCATAGTAAAGGGCAATTAGATCAAGCTGTACATTATTTGGACGAAGCGATCTCAATTGCACCAAATAAGGCTTCTCTTTATTTGGAAATTGCACAAGTTTTTGTCCAATCCAGACAATACGAAAGAGCGATTAATTATTTGCAAGAAAGTACGCGCTTGGGCATTCACAATGTTGAGATTTGTGTTTTGGCAGCTGATTTATTTGAGAAGAGCATGGATTTTATCCACGCCGAAGAAATGTTGAAAAAGGCTAGTGAATTGGACCCGAAAAACGTGGAAATTAAAAGAAAACTAAAGAACGTGATTGTTCGAAAAATCGTCGGCCAAAGAGGAGAGTGAGTTATGAGTTCCTATTCAAATGTTGCAGTTGCATCTGGCAAAGAATTGCCGCGAGATACGATCTTCAAAATTATCAATATTGCATTTCAAAATAATGAGACTAAGTTTGCCCGCCATTTGGCTTATTATTGGCTGGACTTCTATCCGGGCGATTTGGATATGCAATATGTGGTGGCAAAAACTTTCTTATTGGAAAATAATCATAAAAAAGCACATCCTTTGTTGAGCCAAATCTTATATAAAGATCCAACTCACTTGGATGCGATTAATGAAGCAATTACGGTTTGTAAAAAGTATGATTATCCGAATGGGATGATCTATGAAGGGTTAAAATATATTATTTCAGATTCTACAAATGAATCTGCGGAAGCGTGGGCCGAGACGTCTAAGAAAGCTTATGAATTTTTCAAGAACAACGACAAGGCTACTGCTATTTCTTTGATTCAATCCGTTTTGAATGAATCTATCGCAACTCCCCTGCCGGCAATTTTCCATTTGATGTTCGCTGAAAATGAGCTTTCTGATCTGGCTTATTTTAATTTACTGACTTTATATTCTAAACGTTGGAGTGATACGGTTGCAATTGATTATTTGAATGCAAATTATAAATTGAACCATGGCCAAGAAAGCCAAGGTGTGGCGATGCTACATCAATGTGTGCAAGAAGATATCTCAGGAAAGATCGCCTCATTTGTATGGGGGAAGGATCATCCGTTTATTTCTTTGTGGGATGAGACTCCTAGTGTGGCACTCAACATGCAATTGCCTGCTTCTGTAGCAGCTGCGCTGGGCTGGAATCAATTGGCTGCTGGGGCATATGATGAGATTGATTCTGTTTCGGACATTGAAGCACAAGAAATCGCTTTGGAAGTGGAAGAAAAAGCTCAAGCAGTGGTAACAGAAGCTGCTCAATCAAAGAGTGATGGTCCGACAATTATTGCAAGAGATGTGACACCATTCAAACGACTTGATAATAAAGAAGTGAAGGATGAAGTTGAACAAATTACTGAGGCAATTAATAAGCCCGGTTTGAGCGATGACAGCTTCCGTAATCCAATTTATTTGATCTTGAGCTCTAAAAAAGCTTTAATAAAGAAATTTGGTGAGATGAACTTTGACAAGATTCGCAGCGAATTGGAAAATTTGGCAATCTTGACAGGGAAATATCACAATTGGAAAGCTAAGATGGTTTTTGTTGATGACATGGTGTCAGTGAATCAATTTGGGTTGGAAGCTGTGGATGCAAGCGATGCATGGGCAATCAAAACTTTAATCTCTGATATTGATGGTCGTTTGGCAGAAAGCAACTTTGTGGTGAGTGCTTTGTTAATTGTGGGTGGACATGATGTGATTCCTTTCCACTTTTTACCAAATCCTGTGGCAGATAGTGACACAGATGTTTATACGGATGCTCCTTATGCTACATTGGATGAAAATTACTTTATTCCAACTATTTCTGCTGGACGTATGCCGGGAGATGACAGCAATGACCCGAGTTTACTATTGACGATGATTCGCAATGCACAATTGCATCGACAAAATCAAATTCAAACAAAGGGCAAGATTGAACAATTATTGAGCAAATTTGTGAATTTGTTTGGGTTGAAGAAACCTGATGATGTGACTTTCGGTGCTACAACTGAGATTTGGAAAAAGGCATCACAAGCTGTTTATAAAACTTTTAGTAAGACTAATTCAATGATCTCCACCCCCCCTACCAATATGGATGACTTTCCGGTAGATCATTTGAATGCAGCAAAGTATGCTCATTTCAATATTCATGGGGCAAAAAGCAATGCGATATGGTATGGTGAGAAAGACCCGAGTGCTAAGTTTGGTGATCAATATGTGGCATTCTTTGGACCACATAAAGTGCCAGACAATGTCCCAGCTATCATCTTTAGTGAAGCTTGTTATGGGGCAAATTTAATCACCCACAATGCAGAAACGTCCATGGCTTTGAAATTCTTGTCGAAGGGCACAAACGCATTTGTAGGCTCTACTTGCATTGCTTATGGCGGATTCAGTACTCCATTGACAGGTGCAGATCTTTTAGCACAAGTGTATTGGAAGATGATGTTGAATGGTTTCTCCGCTGGAGATGCTTTGCGACGAGCTAAGATTACAATGGTGCGAGAAGCTCACCGTGATATGGGTCATATGGATAATGAAGATCAAAAGACGATTATTTCGTTCAACTTGTTTGGTGATCCGTTGACTTCTTATAGTGCGGCTGGTTCTTCTAGCAAGTATATTGTGCGTGAGACAGTGGCTAAAGATGTGATGTGCACGGCTTCCAATGATTTGGTGGAAAAGACTATGCCAAACCATAATGAGATTCCTGATGAGGTTTTGAACAATGTAAAGAAGGCTGTGAAAGCTTACTTGCCAGGATTCAAAGGTGCACGAGTGGAATATAATCCGATTATGATCCAAAAGAACGCTTATGTGACAAAGATCAAATGTGAAGGTGATCAATGTGAATTGTATTTATCTGATTACAACACAATCAGCCTTTCTCGAGAGGTTGTAGATAATGCGGTGGTGCATAAGAACTTTGCACATTTGACATTGGATAAGAATAATAAAGTGGTAAAAATTATTACTTCAAAATAGCAGTCTGACTTTCTGAGTTTTCTTTCGAAAATCACGGAGATAATCTCCGTGATTTTTATTTTCTTCTGATAATAAGTGCCTTTGCTGTGAATGGTAAGTGTGTTAAAATTTACAAACTATGACAGAAAATACTACCAAAGCAACGAACCGAAAAGCGTATCATGATTATTATATTGAGGACACCTATGAAGCTGGCATCAGCTTAAAAGGGAGCGAGATTAAGTCTATTCGTGCTGGACAAATCTCAATCAAAGAAGCGTATGTGAAAATTGATGGAGAAAATGCATGGTTGGTGAATGCACATATCTCTCCTTATGATCCTGCTTCACGAGAAAATCATGATCCAAAACGAAATCGTCGGTTATTGCTACATAAAAAAGAAATTAGACGCTTGTTTGGACGGATTCAACAAAAAGGTGAAACTGTGATTCCATTGAAGGTGTATTTGACTAATGGACGTGCGAAGGTTGAAATTGCGGTGGCGAAGGGGAAGAAGAACTATGATAAGCGACAGACGATTGCTAAGAAAGACGCAAATCGAGATATTGAACGGGCAATGAAAAACCGATAGCGATTTTATTAGCTTTTTATCAGAGATAAGAAAAAAGGAACCATTTGGTTCCTTTTATATATAATTTTTAGAGAGATTAACGGCGAATGGCTAAAACAAGCGCACCAAGAACTCCAACAAAGCCTGTAAGAATGATGATGATGCCAGCAGGGAAAGTGGAAGTATCTGCGATTGAGGCATTGTTCTCATAAGTCACTAGGGCTAATGGTGCGGGCGCTGTAAAAGTAGGTTGATGTGTGGTGAGATCTTCTATCAAAAATTGGGCTGCAAAGGTGGGGTTAATTGTAGGGGTAACTAATGGTGTGGAGGTTGCAGGCGGTTCTATGATGGGAAGTTCATCTGAGCTTTCGTAATAAATGGTGACAATCTTCGAATAAACCCA
Organism: Anaerolineales bacterium; assembly: GCA_963662985.1. Lineage (GTDB taxonomy): Bacteria > Chloroflexota > Anaerolineae > Anaerolineales > UBA11579. Next base: position 307,900 of record OY760067.1, read on the forward strand.
ACCTGTTCCATCTGGGCTGCCGGGATAGAGGATTTTGACCCAGTTTCCACCAGCTGAACGACCAATGGCTTTGGCTTCTTCTCTAGGCATGAGGAGACCGATATCGTCATAGTCTACACCAGGACCACGACGGACGGTGGCATATTCTTGATCTATGTTTACCTTTATATAGGTGCCAACAGGCGTGCCTGTGACTGTGGGAATTGAGACGGTGGGTTGTTGGTAGGATTGATCTGCTGAGACAGAGACTGAGTTTATCCCAGTACCGATCAGAATTAAGAATGTTCCAATTATAAATAAAGCGATCTTTATAGTTTTATTTTGCATGTTTCCTCTGCGTGTATTATACTTTATTTGCTCAAGGATAACTAAGAAAGGCCTTTTTAAAATTAACAGATGATTACAAAAACTTATTATGGCAAATTTAAGATTGACCACTTTTTGAATTTTCTCGCTGCGGCTTTTCGCGATCAGAATCTTGAAGTGCATGTGTCAAAACATGGGGAAAGAAATATGGTGCGATTTGTAAGCGCTCGAACTGCGCAATCTGGGGGTCAATTTGCGCTTAATTTGATCTTGACCGAATTTTCAGGTGGTGTACGAATTGATATTAGTCGGCCAGAGGCTTTAGGTGTGGCAGCTAGTTTAGGGAAAACTGCAATTGCTACTTTGATCAATCCTTATAATTTGCTGGTGCGATTGGATGATGTGGCACAAGATATTGAGAATATTACATTAGATCAATCTCTTTTAAAAGAAATTGAACAATATATGCGGACAAATCATTTGACTTTGAAACTTAGTTCTTCTTTGTCAAAAACAGTTTGTGAATATTGTCATTCTGTAAATGACTATGGGGTTAGCAATTGTGTGTCTTGCGGGGCTCCGATGGGTGATACCTTATTAAAAACATGCCCAAGATGCGGCTATGCGATGAAAAACAAACTAACGCGATGCCCTCAATGTAATGCAAGGGCTTAGTTGTTATTTTCTATTAGGTCTTTTCTGGCAATTAAAAATCTTTGAATTCCTGTAATCAAACTTAGGGATGCTATGATAATAACGCATGCCAGGGGGCGTTGGATGATTAGCAACAGGATGATTAAGATATATCTTTCCATACGGGTGACAAAACCGGCAGAACTCTCAGCTCCAAGATCACTCGCTCTGGCACGTGTATATGAGACAATGAGTGACATTGTGATAGATAAGTATGAAAAGATTATGCCTATTTGTTGCTGTCCATTTATGAAGTAAATAAGGAAGCCAACAAAGAGCACTGTTTCTGCGTAACGATCTAGTGTGGAATCTAAAAAAGCACCGTATTTTGAATTTTTGTTTTGATAACGAGCTAATGATCCGTCGATAGCATCCATACTGGAAAATATTATCAAGATAAGTGCAGCAAGCTGGAAACGGTGTTGTGTAATGAGATAAGCTGCGAGAAATGAGCCCGCAAACCCCACCCATGTGATGAGATTAGGGGTAACTCCTATTTGATCTAGAAATTTGACAATGGGGAGTATGATGCCTTGGGCTGCCCTTTTTGCTTTTGTTGTTAACGTTTCTGAGGATTTTTGCATGCTCTATTCTTCTTGTTGATAATCTTCTAAGGTGATCAGAATTTCTCTTTCACGTCCTCCCCCTTCAGAAGGTCCAATAATTCCTAATTCTTCTAATTGATCAATCAAGCTACCTGCTTTGGGATAGCCAATATTGAGAACCCGTTGGAGGTATGAGGCTGTTGCTTTGCGTGATTTGAGAACTTCGATGATCGCTCTTTCTACTAATTCATCTGTGCTCTTGGTTTCATTGTACGCAAAATCTTCTTCCATTTCAATCCAAGGAATGGTTTCATTCATCGGTCCCCACGTTTGCGCCCAATAATTAACAACGTTGGAGATCTCTTTTGTGGAGACAAAGACTCCTTGCGCACGGACACCATGCATGGCATCTTGAGCACGATAGAGCAAGTCACCATTACCAAGGAGTGATTCAGCGCCCATTTCATCAAGAATCACGCGGGAATCCATCCCAGAGGTGACTTGATAAGATAGACGAGCTGGAAGGTTGCCTTTGATGACCCCTGTGATGACGTCTGTGACAGGTTTTTGCGTGGCGAAGATCAAATGGATTCCGACTGCACGGGCTTTTGAAGCTAGACGAGCGATGAGATCTTCTGTTTGACTACCGACCAAAGTCATTACTTCTTCTAATTCGTCTACAATCATGATAATGAATGGCATTTTTTCTTTATCTTCACGATCTGCAAAACGAGTGTGATAATCTGAAATTTTTCTGACTCGGTTGTTTTTGAGAATCTCATAACGATGTTCCATTTCGATGACTAACCAATTGAGGGCTTTGGGGACATCGTAGACATCTGTGACAACTTTACCCATAACATGCGGAAGGTTGTCAAATAATACTAAATCTACTTGCTTGGGATCGACAATGATGAAGCGGAGATCGTCGGGAGTGTTGTTCATAATAAGAGAAAGAATCATGGCAGTGAGGCCAACCGATTTCCCAGAACCTGTGGCGCCTGCGATGAGTAAGTGAGGCATGGCTGAGAGATTGTCTATGAGAGGTGCACCCGAAAAGTCACGACCAAATGAGAGCAATAAAGGAGTGTGTTGAAAGTCATATTGTTTTTCTTGGAGTAGCCCTTTGAGACGGACGTAATAGGAGGAGAAGTTCGGAATCTCAACCCCGATATAGGGTTTGCCGGGGACTGGCGCTTGGATGCGAATGCTTTCTACTTCTAAAGCCATAGTGAGATCATTTCTCAATTCTTTAATTTTGTTTACGGCTACTAAGAATTTTTTTGCATTTTCTTGAGACGATTTAGTATAGTATCCAGGACGTACGTGATAAATGATGACACGAGGGCCTTCTTCATGATCTGTTACTTCAACAGGGATGCCAAATTCAGCTAAAGATTGTTCAAGCATACCGGCCATTTCGTTAATTAAGCGAGAGTTGTTCTTTTTTATGTTCTCATCTTCCAACAATTCTAAAGGAGGTAAAGTTGAATTTTTGCGAGAAGTGATCTGCTGTACTTCGGCTGTTTTTTCTTGTTGGGCCTTGCGGACAAGATCTTTTTTATATTGTGGGGATAGTTTGCGATCTGATTTATCAATGATGATAACTTGATCTTCTTCATCTGAGTGAGGTGTTTCATATGTATATTCTGGAATGGTGAAGCTTCTTTTTTTCTTAGGTGCAAAGAGCGCTTTGTAATCAAATTTAATGAGGTTATAGGCGGCTATGCTCATGGCAAACCCAAAAATCAATTTGGGTACAAGAAATTTTGCCCATGACAAGGGAACAATCATATTGAGAAGCATGGCTATGCCAAAGCCAATTTGTCCACCATATTTCCCATCAAAAGCGAGGACTGGATCCAATTCGCTTAAATAGGCAAGGAAGATCATCCAAAAAAAGATAAAAAGTTCAAGATTGACTAATTTTTTCCAATATTGGTCCCAAATCTCGGCACGATTGTCTTTTATCATAATATAGGATATTGCCATCAATGAAAAAACAAAAAAGACAGCTCCTGACCCACCAAAACTCTTTACTAGCCAAGTGTTCCAGTTTGAAATCCATACACCACTTTTGAGCCCAATAATGGCTAAGAAAATCAAAAGGGCAAATATAAATGTCATTACGCCAGCTGTATCCCAGATGGATTCGCGATAACGATAGAGAATATCTTTGAGCTTTTCTTGGTATTTTTTGAACATGGTATTAGTGTAGCGTCAAAAAGGCATTCTTGCAATTCAATTTTTAGAGAAATAGGTGATGTTATTCTTGGGTTGCTTTTTCCATCTCTAAGAGAACATTGGCAATCTCATTGATGGCTACTTTTTGCTTGCGATAAAAATCTGCTTCTGACATTGCTAGACGGCGAGTGATGTCACGGCCTTTCATACCTTGGAGATATTTGAAATCAAGGATGTTATAGAGAAGCCATTCACCAGTATATTTTCGTTCACCAACAGGACGGATTTTTTCGATAGCCGTATTGATGATATTACGGAGAGCGGTGGTTTCGTTTTGATCTGTATTTTCCACTTCTTCTTGAACGATGGTGAGATTTAGTAATGGACTTTCGGAAAGATTGGGGCCACCCCAGTAATGTTTGAGGGCTTCTTTTAGATATTTGCTGATGGTCTTGGCATCTATTTGGCTATCGTTTACATCGATGTTAAGGATATCTTTATTATCATATCTAGCAGCAGCTTGTAATCTTTGGATGTAGTTGATGTCAGGAGATATCTCAGCCACTTCAGCAAGAAGCTCTTGTTGGTTGATACGGTTTTCTAAAAGCAAAGCGGCACGCTCTTGGAACCGTTCAATCAATTCGTAGTCTTCTTGATCTAAATATTCAATGTCAAAATCCTCAGGTAGATGAAACCCCATTAGCCCAATCTTTTGACCATTTTTGTTCTCTAAAAACGAAAAACAATAATGATTAAAAAGATGGAAGCCTTCAGTGGATGAGTTGATTTCTATAGATTGAACTTTGGCACTGAGTTGGTCTAAGTTTGAGATTGAATCCCCTACAGAGATATAGGATTCAATCTGGTTTTGATTGAGAATGGCAATAAAAGCTGTTTCTGTTTCTAAACTATTGCATAAAGCTGAGAGAATTGATTCGGCAAATTGAAGAAAATCTTCATGAGTTACTAAGCGTTCTTCTAATGATTTTAAGGCGATATAAGAATTCTCATCTACTTGGGTGAAAAATCTTTTTTCAATCTTTGGGGCTAAGAATGTGATGCTATGTTGAATGATGACAACACTTAACACTATCATCGCCATTAAGGTAAAGTCACTATATGGAATGATATCTTTTAAGGTTGAATTGTAAATGGCTAACAAGGTGAGGATGATGATGGCTGAAACAGGACCGCGGAGAAGCCATTTTATAAGACGCTGTTTGACGATTCGATCTGGCCAATCTACACCAAAAAATGTGACTGCGTATCCGAGCAAAACCAAGGCCATAAGAATGAGGATATTACCAAGCATGGCAATGCTGACATACCAAACAGGATGTGTGCCGGCAATCCCGCCTGTAAATGAAATATAAGGGAAGGAACCGACTGCAATAGTCATTGCACCTGTGATGAGATAACGAAGGCGGCGCTTGCTTGATTTGATTTTGGTTTGATTGATAGCGCGAATCATAACTGTGAAGGCAAGGCTGATGATGATGAAGTAGTATATAGAGAAAAGAAAATAGCTAAAGGCTAGGTTAAATTCTTCGATCTCTTGAGAAAATGAAATCCAATTAGAGAGAAATGTGTTTAGAGGGATAAAGATGAAAAAAATTATTGATGTGAATGTCGAAATCTGAATCAAAAAAGTTCGTTTTCCTTTTGATGGCAGACCTGTTGTTGCTAGAATGGCATCCGCAAAGTTGATGAAGGTTGCTGGGAAAAAGATAACTCCTGTCCATTGTATGGCTTGCCAGATTTGATCCATTTCTGCACTAACATTCAAAAGGATAAGTATTTCACCCGAATACATGATAAGCAAAGTTAGGAGCAGAAAGATATAAGATCTGATAATACGTTCTTTGATATTAAAAGAAACAGCACGAATCAGATAAGATAAGACCATAACCACTAAGGAGGCAACTAAGATCTGATTGATCGATTCTGCTACTTCAAATATCGTATTTCCAAACATTAATTATCCAATTGATTGCTAATGGCAACTGGGATGCGACAAGGTTCTAGTTCTTCTCCTTTGTTATCTGAAACAACAAGTTGGAGAATGTAGTTGCCATTGGGTACACGAGTGGTGTCCCATGCTTCGACCAATATTCCATCGGTGATTTGATTTCTACCGGCTTGGATGGTGAGCCAGAGGCCATTACTTTGAAGGATCTCAAATTTATAGAAACCGAAATTCTCAACTTTGACAGTACCTTCAATATTTACATTCCCTGAAATGGAATCATTATATGCAGGGTTAGTGATGTTGATCTGATCTGGGATACAGTACTCTGGATTGACTTGAACGGTGGGTACTGCTTCAGGATCATAGACTACGGTGGCTTGCACTTCTTGAGCGTTTGTATTATCTGCTAAAACATCTACGGTAACGGTGGGAACGATATATTCTACAGGTGCGAGTGGCTCTACAAATGTGACTAAGAAGAAAATAGTGACGAAGCCTAAGATGATAAGAAAAAGAAAAATCGTAAGACGATTTATCTTTCTCTTATAGACATTCTTTTCTAATTCGTATCTTGACCAGCGAATCTTTTGCCATGCTTGCAAAAATTGAATTACGTAAATTACACCCCAAACAGATAGGACGAAATAAAGAATTAGCTCAAATTGTTTTAAAAAGTGTAATATTTCGTAAATCATGATGTTAGATTCTTTGTAAGACGCCTTTTACGATGGTTTTCAATTTTGGTACTAAAATCTTACCGGCTTCTAATACTTCTGCGTGGGTGGTTTCTGTGGAGCCATCAAGATTGGCTTTGTTGCTGATGCCTGAAATGCCGAGGACTTTGAGACCGCCATGAGCTGCTACGGTTGCTTCGGGAACAGTGGACATGCCAACTGCGTCCACACCAATGGCGTGCAAGAAGCGCAAGTCTGCGGGGGTTTCGTAAGATGGACCAGAAAGGCAGATGTAGACACCTTCTTGAATATTAAGGTCATTGTCTTTGGCTACTTGACGGGCGATATCAAGTAATGCACGGTCATACACTTTGCTCATATCTGGGAAGCGAGGGCCAAATTCGTCTAAATTGGGACCACGCAATGGATTTTGACCTGCCATTAGTAATAAGGCGTTGTGGTCAGTGAGCAACATAAGATCGCCGGGGGCAAAGGCTGGATTAACTGCACCAGCTGCATTTGTGATGATGATGGTCTCTACGCCGATCTTTTGCATGACGCGAACAGGGAGACCAATATAGGACATTGAGTACCCTTCATAAAAATGTGTGCGACCTTGCATGACGACCACTGTTTTGCCTTCGTATTCTCCAATAACCAATTGCCCTACGTGGCCTTCAATGGTTGAAATGGGCCAACCGGGTAATTCGCTATAGGGGATAATATCAGGGTTTTTCACTTCATTTGCGAGACTGCCAAGACCAGAACCAAGGATCATTCCGACGGTTGGTTTCTTTTTTGTTTTGGTTTGAATGATCTCCACTATATTGTTGATCATTTCCATTGTCACAAATTCACTCATTAATTTCAGCTCCTTTTATATTCTTTCACAAATTATAACATGTGAAGCTTAAAGAATAATGATTGTACCTTAGGCAAGGATATCTTTGAAGGCTTGGATGGTGGTGTCAATATCTGCTTGTGAGACGTTGAGATTAGCTACCATACGAATACGATTGGGAGCAAGATCCATAATGAGGATGCCTTTTTCTTCCATGGCTTTGACCAATTTGAGTGGATTGTCTTGTTTGGGATCGGCTAAGGAGAAATAGAGAATATTGGTGGGATGGTCTGAGGGTTGTTCAACATTGAGCTTGGGATGATCTTTCATGAAGTCAATCAATTTTTGGATGTTTTGATGATCAATAGCGAGACGATCGACATGATGATCCAAGGCATAGATGCCAGCAGCGGCGAGGAAGCCTGCTTGACGCATGCCTCCACCTAACATTTTGCGGTTTTTTCGCGCACGCTTGATGAAGTCTTTATCGCCAACAATGACCGAGCCTACGGGAGCTCCAAGGCCTTTGGAAAGACAAAAGGTGAGAGAATCTGTATATTTGGCAAAATCTTTGACTTCTACTCCAAGACGAACGGCAGCATTAAAGATGCGGGCACCATCTGTGTGGACTTTGACATCATGTTTGTGAGCTAGTTGATAGACTGATTTGGTATATTCGACTGTGAGGGGAGTACCGTTACATCTATTATGGGTGTTTTCAATGGAGATGAGCTTGGTTTCGGGGAAATGGATATTTTCTCCACGAATAGAGCTTTCAATTGTTTCAAGATCAAGGGTGCCATCGGGTTGGTTAGGAATAATACGAGGCATGACACCACCGAGGGCGGACATGCCGGCGACTTCGTAGTGGATGATGTGAGATTGATCACCTGCGATGAGCTCTGCACCACGACCACAATGGGTGAGAATGCTTACGAGGTTGCCCTGCGTGCCAGAGGTGACAAAAAGAGCAGCTTCTTTGCCAAATAAATCTGCACTTTTTTGCTCTAATTGGTTGATGGTGGGGTCTTCGCCATATACATCATCCCCGACAGGAGCAGCAGCAATGGCTGCTCGCATTTCTTCGGTGGGAAGGGTGATCGTATCTGATCGGAAATCAATCTTCTTCATTATTAGTGTGCTCCTAATTCTTCTATACATTTTTCCAATTCTTCAGGTAAGGGGGCTTTGAATTCTTGGGGTTCGTATTGACCGGGAAGAATTAATAAAAGACGGCTTGCGTGAAGAAAATGTCTTTTTAATTTTATGCTTGATTTGGTATGGCCATAGATGGTGTCGCCTGCAATGGGACAGCCTAAGAAGGCCATGTGAACACGAATTTGATGGGTGCGACCAGTATAGATGCGGACATCTAAGAGGGTGTGATTTTCAAATTCTTGCAGGGTTGTGTATTCTGTAATGGCAAGCTTGCCCTTTTTCTCGGGGACGACTGCCATTTTTTTGCGTTGTTTGATATCACGCCCAATATAGGTTTCGATACGACCTTGGGGCGTTTTAGGACGGCCATCTACCAATGCGATATAGTGTTTTTCTACCATACGTTCAGCAAATTGTGCTTGGAGATGGTGGAGGGCTTTTTCTTTTTTAGCGAACACGATTATACCTGAGGTATCTTTATCGAGACGATGAACAACACCAGGACGTTCTGTATCATTTATGCGAGCTAAACGAGGGAGATAGCCAACGATGGCATGAACGAGAGTGCCAGCATCATGCCCAGCAGATGGATGGACAACCATGCCTGCAGGTTTATTGATGATAAGGACATTTCGATCTTCATAGACGATGTCTAATTTGATTTTCTCAGGGATGATCTTAGTAGGTTTGGCAGGTGGAATAATGAGGGTGACGTGATCCCCTTCTTTGAGGATTACCCCTGCTTTTTTGACTGGCTCTTGATTGACAAGAACTTTTTCTTCTTGGATCAGTTTTTTAATAAATGATCTGGAAATTTCAGGGTTTTCTTCTGATAAAAAGCTATCTAAGCGAGCTTGTTCGGATGTAATAGTAAATTCTTTTTGGGTTGAATCGTTCATTCTGTTTCCTTTGCTTCTGTTCCATTTTTTTCATTTATGATGGCGGGCAAAGTTTGGTTTTTCTTTCTTTCTTGGATCTCCATATAGATCAACCCTAATGCAAGCACGATAACACCGGCAACTATGCTGGAATCAGCAATATTAAATACGGCAAAATTACCGACTGAGATAAAATCTGTGACATGTCCAATGGTGAAACGATCAATCAAGTTGCCTAAAGCACCACTGAGTTGTAAGGCTAAGGCTGCTTTGAGGGGCCATTCATGATTGGGGACAAACCCATAATATACTAAAATGAGAAGAGAGACGATGATGGCCAAGATTTTGAAAAACTGATCACCATCTTGAAACATGCCAAATGCAGCTCCGGTATTGGTCCAATGGACAATACGAGCGTAGGGGGCAAGCCATGCCCAAGGCATCCATGTTTCTCCCATTTTGAGATTATCTTCGACAAGCCCCTTGGTCCATTGATCTAATAAGAGGATTACGGCAACAACAATGATGAGGATGGAGTATTGTTTAAGTAGGTTTTTCCAATTAATATTTTTATTCATTAAATGATGTTCCTTTGTGTGTGTTTTAGATGGTTTCGCAATACACACGAGGGACACGTGTGCTGATGTTAGTGAGGATTTCATAAGGGATAGTGTTTGCCCATTGGGCAAGGTCTTCGCAAGTGATTTTTTGAGAAGCACTTTCCCCTATAAGAATAACACGATCGCCGTTATAGGCGGAATCTTGCTCTATATTTACCATGGTTTGATCCATACAGATGCGACCGACGGTGTTGTATTTTTTATCATGGATGATGACTTGGGATCTGTTTGACATGGTACGGAAGTAACCATCCCCATACCCTACTGGGAGAGTGACAATACGGGTATCATGATCGGTTTGCCAAGAGGAGCCGTAGCTGATGGGATGGTTTGGCTTGGTGACTTTGAAATAAACCACGCTGGAGACCCAACTTAGGGTGGGTTCAACATCAATGGTTCTTTGTGTTTCTTGTGAGGGATATACACCAAAAAGAATGATGCCGGGACGGACAATGTCTAGATAAGTTTGAGGCATTTGGAGGATGGCGGCAGAATTGGCGATGTGCATTTTTGGGGTAGGAAGACTATTCTTTTCGTAGAAAGAGGTGGCTTCCATAAAACGTTCAAATTGGAGATTGGCGTGGGTGAGATCTACTGCATCTGAATTGGCAAAATGAGAAAATACACCTTCGATAATAACGTTGTTATATTTTAGTGATTCTTCTATAAATGGTTGCGCATTGTAATAATGAACACCAATTCGTTCCATGCCAGTGTCGATTTTGAGATGAATCTTAGCAATCTTTTGCATTTGCGCAGCTACTTGATCTACTTGCCCTAATTTTTCTATGGAAGAAGCTGTGATGGTGATGTCGTTTTCAATATATTCTGGAATTTGACCATGCAGGATGCCACCGAGAACTAAAATAGGAATAGTGATGCCATTTTTGCGAAGGAGTAAGGCTTCTTCCAAATAAGCAACGGCAAGACGGGTTGCACCGATATCTTGATAGAATTTACCAATGGTGAGAAGACCATGTCCGTAGGCGTTAGCTTTGATGACTGGCATTACTTCTGCACTACCCACTTTGGCTTGAATTTTTTCGTAGTTGGATTGGATGCGGGCAAGGTTAACTTCGATGTGGGTGGGACGAATGGTATCACTTAATGCAATGGTCGGTTCATTTTTACTAATCATAGTGCTTATTTTACCTTAAAGAAAGGAGGTGCTGCGGAATCTATTTTCCTTCTAATACTTCCAATTCTACTTCTTCTAATTTTTGCTCTGTTCTTTTAAATTGAGGATAGAGTTGCACAACGGCGATGCCAACAAGAACTACGATGATGCTGATGATTTGTTTGAGGGTTAGGGTGGTATCGAGGAATAGCCAAGATAGGATGGCAATTTCAACTAGCATGAGATTGTTAATCATAGTGATCTCAGTGGCTGTGAGGGTACGTTGGCTGAAGTTCCACATGTTGAACGCCAAAGCAGTGTTGACCAGTGCTAGCAAGACAATCAGCCCCCATGCCCAAAGAGGTAATTGTGGGAAGCCATCTACAATCAAGGCGACTATGAACATCAAAATTGAACCAATACCCATACTAATGAAAGTGATAATGAAGGGGCTGTATTTACCTTGACGATTGACTGCCCTGCCCATGACGGTGGCAACTGCATTGGACGCCACCCCAATAAAAGCGATACCAACACCGATCCAATTTAGGTCAATTTGACCAAGGGGGAAGAAATAGAAAAATACACCTGCGATAAAAACAATGATGCCAATAATCTGCATCCATGCGAGTTTTTCATGCAAGAAAAGTACCCCTAAAAGGGCAACTGCTAGGACAGTAAAATTCATCACCATACTAAAAATGATGGGGCTGATATAGGTGAGGGCAACAAAAGGAACCATTTGATTGATGGTGTAGAAAATGATGCCGTAGAGGATAAAAGTGCGCCAATCTGTTTTAGTGAGGGTTTTGAGGGAGATACGGTTCTTTGTGAATAGGAAAATGGGTACTTGGAAAAAGAATGCGAGCAGGTATCTAAGAGCTGCAAAAGTGACAGGTGGAATATCTTCCAAGCCCACTGAAATGACGATAAATGAAAAAGACCAAATGATGGTGACAGTAATCGCTACTATAAATGCAATAATACGTTTTTTATTCATTCGGGAATTATACCCTTTTCTATGGAAAAGCCCACAATTTTGTGAAAGACTGACTGTCTACTCCCTTTATTTGTTTGATTTAATGCAAAATTGGCACTCTTCTTGCATTATATAAGTCGAAACTAATTTGATTTGCTAATTTGGTGTGAATCCGCTATATTTCACTTAGTACTACCCTGTTGGTAGGCTTGTTATGGTGTTATTTGCATCATGTTTTGATAAGGAGATGCTAAATCATGAAAAAAACTATTTATATTTTGATTGTTTTAATGATGCTAGCTATGCCATTGGCGGTTACTGCAAGCCCCAATGAAAGTGGTGGGACATCTGTTGAAGTGCCAAATGGGCCAACTTTTTGGGTGGATAAAGTTGTTTCTCAAACTTCTGTGAGAATTGGTGTGAAAAACATGCCAAAAGACCAAAATTATTTGGTTTATATGAAGAGCAACAATAATCCGAACACTGGTTGGAAAAATGTTGGAAAATTAGATAATATCAATAGTGGTAGTTTTTTGCAGACCTTTGCAATCCCCTATGTGATCTCTACAGAATCACAATTATCGATTATGGTGTTGAATAACGTAACTGGTGAAAACGCAACGACTACTTTTACTCACACATCTGCATTCACTAGCTTAGGAACCACTTATTCTTATCAAGCGCCGAACCTGAATGCTTATGGTGGACATTCTTCTGCCACCCATGCTGATGGTTTGACAGTTTGGATTCATGCGATCAATCATCCTTATACGATTACTCTTGGTTATTCTGGCTATATGAAAAAAGAGACCTATCAAATTTGGATCACTGACCCGAATAATGCAGGCGCTGGGTGGAAGGATATGGGGAATATTCGACCAAATGATATGCAAAGTGGGCAAATCACATTTAATATTCCAAGTTTGTTCCGAGATTCTAAGGAATTAACAGTAAAAGTTTTGAACTATGTTTCGCAGGAATATGTGTGGATTAAGTTCCAAAATCGTTCGAACTGGAATGCAATTGGCGTTTATAACTCTGCAACCGATACCTACTCTGCATCTAATGCAACTGCTTATAGCTCTTATAGCTCAGGAGCAGTTTCTGGACCTACTCCTTTCACCGTGATCACAAATGTGGTTGAAAATGAAAGTGTGACTTTGAATGCTTATAACTTCAAGGCAAATGATGAATTGTTGGTGACAATGGGTTTATCAGGAACGTATGGAATTGGTGGAATTAGTGTGGCAGTGCAAGAAACTGGCGAAAGCGGAAACTTCACAGCAACCTACCCCATTCCGGATGAGTTAAAAGGTCAATATACTCTTTCTATTCGATTGGAAAGCTACAATACAAAACATTATGCATTTGACTGGTTCAATAATGATAGCGGTTTTGGGATTCCAGATACAACTGGAACGACAACTGTTATTCCTACAACAGTCAGTGGAACTGCAATCCCGACAGTGGTGGCTACTCCGATTCCAAGCAGTAATGTGATTATCCGCCCAGGAATTTATCCTAGCTTTGCGATTGGATCGATTACGCCAAATACTGAAATTGAGATTATTCCTGCGAATTTTACCGGAAATGATACTTATGTAGTGACGATGGGACCCTTTGGTTCTTATGGCAAAAATGGGTATGTATCAACTACTTTGACAACCGATGCAAATGGGGTTTTATCTTCCACAACACTCCCCATTCCGGCAGGTGTGCAAGGATATGATACGGTTCACGTACGATTGGAAAGCCCTTTGAGTGGCTACTACGCATACAATTATTTCAACCAATAAACTTGGTTTTTGAAAAGAACTTAAGGATGCTGTCTTCACAGCATCCTTTTTTGTTAATATTTATTTTCTTCTTAGGAAAGCGAAGTATAATCATGTTTGAAATTTTGATGTCGATAAAATTCTACTAAGGAAACATTATGAACTCTTCTGAAAAAAGATTGGCTGAAGGAATCCTTTTTACTGATCATTATCAATTAACCATGGCGCAAGTGTATTTTAAAATGGGAATGCATGAAACCCCAGCGCTTTTTGAACATTTTTTCCGAGATTATCCTGATTACGGAATCCATCAGGCTGGGTATTGTGTGAATGCAGGACTGGAATGGCTGTTGGATTGGATGGAAGATGCACAATTTGGTGATGAAGAATTAAGCCATTTGCGTGGATTGAAGAATCCTACTGGAAAGGCTGTTTTTGCTGATGACTTTTTGAGTTGGTTGGAGCACAATGGCAATTTCTCAAAAATCAAATTGCGTTCAATTGCCGAAGGACGCGTGGTACACCCTTATGCACCAATGAATATTGTAGAAGGTCCGCTGGCAATGGCGCAGATTTTGGAAACAGCATTGTTGAATCATGTGAATTTTCAGACTTTGATCGCTACAAAGGCTTCTCGAATTCGAGAGACGTGCCAAGGGCAATTGGTGTTGGAATTTGGAGCAAGACGAGCACAACATTTTGCTGCGAATGCTGGCGCGCGTGCTGCTTTAATTGGGGGCGCTGATTATACATCAAATTGCGGAATTAGTTATGTGTTAGGGATGCCTCCGAAAGGCACACATGCTCATTCGTTGGTGCAATTGTATATGGCGATGGGAAAAGGCGAATTGGATGCGTTCCGTGCATATGCTGATGTATATCCTGAAGGGTGCTTGTTACTAGTGGATACAATTGACACAATCAACAGTGGGATTCCGAATGCAATCATGGTGTTTGATGAACTACGAGCAAAGGGGTTTGAACCAATGGGTATCCGTTTGGATTCTGGAGACTTGGCATATTTGAGTATTAAAGCGGCAAAACTTTTGAATGAAGCTGGGTATCCTGATACGAGTATTACTTTGTCTAATAACTTGGATGAATTGACGATTTGGCAAATTATCAGCCAAATTCAATTAGAAGCACCACGCTATGGAATGGATGCTGTTTCTATTTTGAAACGTTTGGCGTTTGGTGTGGGTACGAAAATGATTACCTCTGGGAATGCATCAGCGTTGAATGGGGTATATAAATTAGTGGGAATCCAACATGAAGGTGTGTGGAAACCGGCAATTAAAATCTCTGAAAGTGCAGAGAAAACATTGATTCCGGGGCGTAAGTTAGTTTGGCGAATCTATGACCAACAAGGCAAGGCTACAGCAGATTTGATGACTTTGGATGACGAAGACCCAAGCACAATGGGTGACCTGGAAATCTATCATCCAACTAGTTTTGGTAAAAAACGAAAAATACGAAAGGAAGAAATTTCTCGAATTGAATTGATGCATGATGAAGTGCTACATGGAGACGGGAATTGGAAAGTGGAACGTCCTAGCTTGGATGAAATTCGTGAAAAACGTAATGAGGATGTGGGATTTTTGCACTTAGGGGTGAAACGTTTGATGCACCCGCATATCTATCATGTGTCATTATCTGAGAAGTTAATGAAATTAAAGATGGCTTTAATTGAAAATGCTCAATAAATTTGGTGATTAAATTGATAAAATTGATGTCGTTGACACAACTATTCTTTTTAGTATAATTAGTAGGCTTCACTATTGGGGATTCGTCTAGTGGTAGGACAGCGGTCTCTGGAACCGTAAGCCGTGGTTCGAATCCACGATCCCCAGCAAAATAAACAGTTACATCAAAAAATGTAGCTGTTTTTTTTTGGAAATTTTATAGTTTTTGTGTTTGGGAAAAGGTTAACGTATGGTTCCCACAAACTAAATTCGGGATGTTATAATTTTGATGACTTCATTGAGGTAATTGAATGACAAGATATTATTATAAGAGTTTGTTTGAATTAATTCATCTATCCCTTTTCAAAAATAATGTCCCGGGAACTAAATTAACTACCAAAAGGGTTGTGTTTCTCTTCTTGTTTGTTGTAGTGTGGATTCCATTTGAATTAATGCATCAAGTGGTTTTTTATTTAGATCGGTTGTTATTTCCTAAACTTAAAGATCAAAAAATTGAAAAACCTTTCTTTGTGGTGGGCAATTTTCGCAATGGAACGACAATGGTGCAGCGCTTGCTGGCAAAGGATACACTTAATTTTGCTTGTATGAAAACATGGGAGCTATATGTAGCACCGATGTTGACCGAGAATCGAATCTGGCATTGGTTCAGCAAAATTGATCATGCCTTGGGTGGTTTGATGCATCGTATTTTACATTCTCTGGATGACCGAACAACTGGTAAGGTGCAAATCCACAAGGTGAGCATGTTTGAACCAGAAGAAGATGAACCGATCTTTTTGCATTTGTGGCGATCCACTTTTATTCAATTTATGTTCCCCTTCCATGAGGTTTTGCCAGATTATATGCATTTTGACCAATCCTGCAAAGAAGATGAAAAAGAGATGGTGATGGACTATTATCAAGAGATGGTGCAACGTTATCTTTATGCAAACCCCGAAAGTAAATACTATCTGTCAAAAAATCCAGCGATGACTGCGCGAATGGAAAGTTTAAAAAAGACTTTTCCGGATGCAAGATTTTTATATATCATCCGTGATCCGTTGGAAACAGTGCCTTCGACAATCAGTTGGTTCAGCTATTCCTATAAGGCATTTGGGGATTTTGATGAAGAATATCCCTATTTGAAAGAAACAATTGATACAAGCGATCATTTGATCCATTATGGATTAGAAAAGGTTGAGGAATTACCACAGAACCAAGGCTTAGTGATTGAGTATAAAGACCTGTTGAATGACCTTGAGGGGACAATCCAAAAAATATATGCTCATTTTGACCTAAAGATGGATGCTCATTTTGCAGAAATTGTGCATGGGGTGAGTGAAACAAATAAAAACTATAAAAGCAGCCATCGATATGACCTGGAGAGTATGGGGACGAGTGAAAAAGAAATTCGAGAAATCTTTGCTGATATTTATGAGCAGTTTGAGTTTTGAAATTCTTTGATAATAAAAATGAAGCCTGAGGATAATCTCAGGCTTTTTTATTTTGTCTTTGTAAAAGTGTTTTTTTGGCTACTTTGTATTTCTTTTCCCAATTTTTAAAAAGCTTCCATTTGATAACATCGTAGCGAACGAGGAGCATTAAGATGCCAATGAGGGCCATGAGAGAGGCAACGGCAGTTGTAATGGAGATAGGAAGATTACCAAGACGAGGTTGATCTGGACGCCAGAATTCTATGATGACACGGCCAACACCTTCTAATAACAACCAAAGGGCAATGCCTGTGCCTGGTTTATATTTCTCGGCTAGCTTTTTGGTTAGCCAGAGAATTAAGATGGCTGCGAGAATGTTCCAGATCATCTCATAGGCAAAGGTGGGATGAAATTTGGTTTCTGCGGGGAATTTTGTGAAGTCCGAATAAGCGGCCAAACGATGGGCTCGGTCAATGTGAATACCCCATGGTAAGGTGGTAGGTGGACCGTAGAGCTCTTGATTGATGAAGTTGGCAGGACGGGCAAAAGCTTGACCTAGCAAGAGCCCGGGGGCAACTGAATCAAGGAAAATCCACATATCGAGGTGATAGTGACGGGCATAAAGGAAAAAGGCGAGAAAACCAAATAAGATGCCTCCGTAAATATGCAAACCACCCGCGGGGGTGTTGAGGATTTGAATGGGATTGTTGATGTAGTACGAATTTCCTCCCAATGTGGCATTGGCTACGTACCAAAGACGCGCGCCAACAATGGCACCGATGACGATGTAGATGAGGGCGTCCCAGAGATATTCGGGATCTTCTTTGCGGGATTTGATGCCACGACTGGTGATCCAAGCACCAAAGAGGATGCCACTCATGACGAGGACACCGTACCAACGTAAGGTGATGGGAATTGAACCTATATGAAAACTAAATATAATGGGGTCCATGTTTCCTCCTGTTAAGTTAATTGTTTTTTGGATTATAACACTAAGTTTTCTACGGTTTTATTGGAGAAGTGTTGGAATCAATGTGTCTAAAAAAATTGGACAGGTGTAAAGATAAAATTTGACAGGTGTAAAGAAATATTTGGACACTTTTTGGACAGGTGTCCAATTTTGTTTTTAGGACATACTCCCCTTTTGTTACTAAATACGGGGGTGAATTTGGGTAAAGGTGGTGTATACAGGGTGTGCATTAGGTAAGGGTTCTTTTTTTGGACAATTTTTTGTTTTTGTGTAAATTTTTTTTGTATTGATGTGTAGTGGTAATGGTTTATTATATATTGACTATGCGCAATACGCATTTATCCCGATTATTAGTTAGCATTATAGCACATTTTTTCTAAGTAATTTCTCGATTTTATTTTGAGGTAAAAGCCTACCCTTTGGAGAAATTCTAGTGTATAATGCAATTCGCTTTGGGCGGGTAGCTCAGTTGGTTAGAGCACTTCGTTTACACCGAAGGGGTCGGGGGTTCGAGTCCCTCTTCGCCCACTAGTAAAAAACCACCGTACGGTGGTTTTTTTATAAAATATTAATTTATAATAATTATTTCTACTCTATTTTCTAAATATAAAAAATTCTTGAAATTAAGATAACTATAAATATCGTACTTCTGATACATTTCGAGGTGGGATTTGTTTGAATTTGTATTTTGGATAGCCTAGGGTGATGCTAGCGTATACATTATGATTATCAGGTAATTGTAATAGATCTTTGATTTCTTTCACTCTTTGACAGGCAGGTGGAATGATGTCGTTGAAGCAAGTGCCAATGCCAAGGGTTTCTGACATTAAGATGGCATGAGACGCAGCAATTAAACAATTTTCAGCTGTAACTGGTTCATTTTTAGGTGCATGAAATAGAATTAATGTAGGAGCATCGCGAAGAATTTCGTTGCTACGCCCTTCTCGATACCAACGGATATACCAGTGCATACCTGGCATTAGGAAAGTTTGAAGGGTGTTAAATTGTTGTTTACCAGCAGTCCGTTTGATGAAAAATCTAGCTATTGGATTTTTTAAACCTTTTTCTAGGCTTTCATACATTTGATATGTTTTTTCTGAAAAATAAGTAAGTTTTTCAGGATTATCAATGACAATAATTCCTACACTATCTTGCCCATTACCTGTTGGTGCTGTGCGGGCAGCTTCTATAATTTTATTGATTTCTTCACGAGGAAGAGGTTTGGTTTGATAATTGCGAATCGAACGACGTTGTTTCATTAAAGTGAGCAGGTTGCCAGAGGGTATTTCCATTTTTTCCGCTTGAGGATATTCATTTATTTCATTTAGTTGAATAGCATGTTTGGGGCAGAGGGATACACAATGACCACATGCCATACACAACTCTACTCGTTCATCAGATATAACAGTATATTTACGACCAGTTTGGTTAATATGTTTGGTTTCAGGGATGTGGCGAGGACAGACTTCTTCACAAATTCCACAGCTTATACAAAGGTTTTGGTCAATTGAAATATTCATTTTTCATCCTCTTTCAAGTTATTTTCTATCCCCCCTCTGATTGTCTCTTGAATCATTGTTGTAGATTCTTGCCAGTTAATCGCAGAATGATCTAACATTGCTTGCACCATCAACCCATCAAATATTGCTATTAAAATACTAGCTAGTATATCTGGGTCTGTGTTTTTAAACTTTCCTGTATCAATTCCTGATTTAATGGCATTTTTAAATAATTCACGAAGAAAAGTGTAATTTTTTGAAATTGTTTGGCGAATATCTTTATCAAAATGACTTTGCGTCCAAGCTTCTAAAATCAAAGCGGTATATGCAGGATATTTTTCTGAAGTAACAAAGGTAGCCATGCCCTGCATAGCTATTTTTAATGAATCACTTCCATCAAGTTCTTTCAGGGAAAGACTTTTAAGTAATCCAGTATCTGAAATCATATTTTGCAACAATTCAAGATAAAGTGATTTTTTACTATCGAAATATGTATAAATACTTCCTTTACTTAATTTTGCTTCTTGGGCAATTTGATCAATACTTGTTTGAAAATAGCCATTGTTTGCAAAACAAATAAGGGCAGCATTGAGGATATGTTCTTTTCGTGACGATTGGACTTCTTGTGTAAGTTTGGGCATTATTTTATCCTTTATTTAATAAAAACTAACCAGTCAGTTTCTTATATATTTTGGCAGATTAATAATTGAAAGTCAATCTTAAGTATCAAACCTTAACAATTCGTTATTGAAGAACAAAAAATTTTATTTTTCTTTCCAATGCTATAATTGATTAAAAATTATTGGTTAGGATTCAAATGAGAAAAATTATTGTTTTTGAACATATTTCTTTAGATGGTGTGATTCAAGCACCAGGTGGAAAAGATGAGGACACGAGTGGAGGATTTTCACTGGGTGGCTGGACTAAAGGGTTCTCTGATGAAATATCTGGACAAGCAGTTCAAGATAAATTACATACTTCATTTGATCTTTTGATTGGTCGGAAGACCTATGATATATGGGCTCCTTATTGGCCTTCCCATGATGAAATTTGGCCGGAGGTAAATCGAGCGACTAAATATGTAGTATCCTCTACCCTTTCAAAGGCTGATTGGCAACCAAGTCTGATTATTAATTCATTTATGATTGAAAAAATTAAACAAATAAAAGATGAAAATAAACCTGATTTGTTTGTGTGGGGCAGTAGCGAATTGGTGCATAGTCTTTTAGTCAATGATTTAGTGGATGGATTATGGTTGATGGTCTATCCTGTTATTTTAGGGCATGGCAAACGATTATTTAAAGGCGGAGAATTTCCTAGTGTTTTTTCTTTGGAAGATAGTTTAACCAATTCAAAAGGCGTTATGATCAATACGTATGAACGAGATAAAACGTTTTTGTTTGATTATTAATATTCTTTATAACAAATTTAGGAATGAAAGATAAGTATGAATCAAGAACATCCAAATGATCCTTTGCATGGGATTACTTTAAAAACGATATTGACTGAATTGGTTGATTTTTATGGCTGGGATGAATTAGCTAAGAGAATCAAGATTCGATGTTTTATGTTTGATCCGTCGATAAATTCTAGTTTGAAATTTTTGCGAAAAACTCCTTGGGCTCGAAAAAGCGTTGAAGAACTTTATATAGAAATGGTTCAAAAATAATTCATTTCAGCACCTCCCCTGTTGTAAGAAAATTTTACAAATTAAGTCTAATTTACATGTATTTACAATCTCTTCTCTAATTTGTATTTAACACACAAAAGGAAGTTCTAGATGAGTACACAAAACCCTAAAGTTGAAGCTTTTTTTGATGATGATGCTATTTGGCATGACGAGTTTTTAGTATTGAGAGATGTTTTGCGAGAAACAGAATTGACGGAAGAGTTTAAATGGCGCGCCCCTTGTTATACGGTTGATGGCAAAAATATTGCTATTTTAGGACGTTTTAAGGCTGGTGCGGCGTTGAGCTTTTTCAAAGGGGTGTTGTTGAAGGATGAATTAAAGGTATTGATTAGCCCAGGTGAAAATTCTAATGAAGGACGATTGTTGCGATTTAATTCTGTTGATGAGGTGTTTGAAGCAAAAGATCTGATTAAGGCATATGTCGCAGAGGCAATTAAATTAGAAAAAGCTGGCGTGAAGTTGCCAGAAAAAGAAGCATATGAAGTAGTCTATTCTGAAGAGATGCTGGCTAAGTTTGATGAAACTGATGGGTTGCAAGATGCTTTTGAGAATTTGACACCGGGACGACAAAAAGGGTATATGCTTTATTTTGAAGGTACAAGAAATTCTGCTACAAAAACTTCACGGATTGAACGCTATATTCCTCGGATTCTAAATGGTAAGGGGATACGAGATTGTGTGTGTGGACATTCTGGGAAATATCCGACTTGTGATGGTACACATAAGGATTATCCAGAAGACTATTATTAGTTATTTGGAAACTTCTTTTTAATAAAGTAAAGACCAATTGAATCAATTGGTCTTTTTATTTAGAAAGCTTTTTTTGCTTAAGTGATTCTATGTTAATAAAAGTGAGGTAATTTATGGATACAAAAATATATAATTCTAAATTTGAGCGTTTGAGAAGCCCGGAAAGATTGGCTAAGATGGAAGTGCCACGGGTGGTGGAATTGAGCTTGGCAGGGCTGGATGTGAAGCGTGTGTTGGATGTGGGTACAGGTAGTGGGGTGTTTGCGGAAGAATTTTTGAAGTTTGTGCCAGAAGTGAGTGGGGTTGATTTGAATCCTGAAGCTTTGGATTTGGCAAAAAAAATAGTGCCCCAAGCAAGTTATAAACAAGGGAAAATGGAAGCTTTGCCGTTTGAGGATGATGCTTTTGATTTGGTTTTTATGGGCTTGGTGCTGCATGAAACGCCAGAACGAGAAAAAGCGTTGGCAGAAGCAAAACGATGTGCAAAAAAGCGAGTGGTGGCGTTTGAGTGGCCAAGCTTTGAAAAAGACAGCAGTGTGGATACGGGGAGACGAGTTTCCGAAGAAGAGATGCAAAAATATAGTGATGAATTAGGATTCGACTCATGTTCGAAAATTGATTTGCAGTATATGATGCTGTATATTTTGGAACTTTAGGACTTTTTTTGAAGAATTTTGGTTAATTTGAAGTTTGCTTACTTCTCAAAATGAGTGTTATTTCATATAATGATGTTATCTATTAATCATAATTTTAATTTGTTGTATAAATGGAGGAAAAATGTCAAATTGGATGTTTCTTGTGCTTGGGATTTTAATTGGTTGGTTGATCGAATGGATCATTGATTGGATCTACTGGCGCAAAAAAGGTGGAAAAGATACTGGCAAGGCGATGAAAGATGTTTTGCAAGCAGTGGATGGTATTGGTCCGGTGATCTCACAAAAACTTTATGATGCAGGAATTAATACATTTGAAGATTTGGGCGCTTTGAAACCTGATGACCTTGAAGGTATTGTTGGCGAATCTATTAAAAATTTGGCTGATGAAGCTGAATTAATTGCTGAAGCTAAGAAGTTTGCTAAGATCAAAAAAGAAGTTAATAAGTAGTTGCATATGAAGAAAAAATTTATAGGATATGATATTTTTAAATTAATCGTAGCAATATTACTTATTTTATTATTGCTATTTGTTTTCAAAAGCTGTTCAGTTGTAACACCAACCATCACCACTACTGATGATGGTTTGGTGGAAGGTGTGGCAAACATCGAAGGCACAGGCTCTAGAAATGGTTTGATGGGTTTGTTTTTAAACAATAAAAAAGACTCTACATTCGACAGCGATAAAGAAGGTTTTTGGCAGACAGAAGCCAACCTTTTGCCAGGTGATAATGTTTTGCAAGCTGTGCAATTCAACAAAAAAGGTGATGTAATTGCAGAATCTGAAATGATTACCTTGCATGCTGATTATGCTACCGTTACTCCTAGCTTTGAAATTGCAGAAGATGGTCTTGTTGAAGGCATAAACACTTTAAGTGGTGTTGGCACTCCAATGGCTGCGATGGGCTTGATGGTTGACGGTGTTTTGGTATCTGAATTCACAAATGATTCAGACGGCAATTGGTCTACTGATGCTGATTTGAGTGTTGGTGAACATACTTTGCAAGTGGTTGAATTTGATGCCG
Organism: Anaerolineales bacterium; assembly: GCA_963662985.1. Lineage (GTDB taxonomy): Bacteria > Chloroflexota > Anaerolineae > Anaerolineales > UBA11579. Next base: position 331,341 of record OY760067.1, read on the forward strand.
ATGGCAATGTTGTGGTTTCTTCTGATGAGAAGGATGTTACTGTCAAATATGCAACGGTGACCCCAAGCATTAATATGCCCGAAGGTGGCTTTGTGGAAGGTATGAATACTGTCAGTGGCATTGGTACTCCAATGGCTGCGATGGGATTGCTTTTGAATGGTGAGTTGATCTCTGAATTCAATACCGATGCAGATGGCAATTGGTCTGTTGATGTTGATTTGCCCGCTGGTGCTGGTGAGTTGCAAGTGGTTGAATTTGATGCCGATGGCAATATTGTGACAGAATCTGCAATTAGTCCTTTGGATGCAAATTATGCAACAGTGACTCCTAGCATTAATATGCCCGAAGGTGGCTTTGTTGAAGGTATGAATACTGTCAGTGGCGTTGGGACTCCGATGGCTGCGATGGGATTACTTTTGAATGGCGAGTTGATCTCCGAATTTTCTGCTGATGCTAATGGCAATTGGACTACTGATGTTGATTTGCCAGCAGGTGTTGGTGAATTGCAAGTGGTTGAATTTGATGCTGATGGCAATATTGTGGTTGAATCTGCTCTTACTTCTATGGATGCAGGATATGCTACTATAACCCCAACGATTACTTTGCCTACTGGTCAGCTTTCTGCTGGAACAAACAGCTTCTCTGGAACTGGCACGCCCAATTCAAAAATGGGATTGATGTTGAATGGTGTTTTGGTTTCTGAATTTACAACCGATGAAAACGGTAATTGGAATACAAGTGTTAACCTTACCGAAGGCAATTCCTCTATTCAAGTTGTCGAATTAGATGCAGATGGAAATGTGATTGCTGAATCTGAAGCTACAAGTTTAACAGTTGGTCCCGATGGCACCGTGATTGATTCTGCAGCTGACACAAAGAATTGTGGGATTGGCAAAATCAATAATGGGCTTTATGTGGTGAACTATTGTCAGAACTTGACACGCATTGCAGAAGCTTTGAATGTGGATCTGGATGCTTTGTTGGAAGCGAATCCTGAAATTACTGATCCTAACTTGATCTTCCCAGGACAACGATTGGTGATTCCAGAAAGTAAGTAGTTAACTTTACTATGAGAAAAGGTCAACCAAAAATGGTTGACCTTTTTGTTTTTTAAACTATTTTAGATATAATATTTCGATAGAGGATTGATATTTCTCAAATTTAAATTATTTATTTTGACTTAACCTGGAGGGAAAAATGAAAAAGATGGTTTTATTGCTGAGTGTAGTGTGCATGGGTTTGTTTTGGTTTGGCAGTGAAGTTTTTGGAGGTGATGATTTGATTTTAGAAAAAATAAGGTATAAACGCGAAGAACGAAGTTATTGGGTGTATTTGCCTGAGGGTTATGATGGTGAAGAAGAGTTGCCGATGGTGTTTGCTTTTCATGGATATACTGCTTTTGCTGAGGGAATGGTGGAGTATGTTGATTTTCGTAAAGCAGCAGATGCGCATGGTGTGATTATGGTTTTTCCACAAGGAGCATTGTTAGATAATTTGACGCATTGGAATGTGGGGGGATGGACCAATCATAGCAAAAAAGATGATGTCGGATTTGTGAGTAAGATAATTGATGCGATGGCTAAAAAATATGCAGTGGATTTGAGTAGAGTGTATGCGACTGGACACTCCAATGGCGGATATATGAGCATTAAGTTGGCATGTGAGTTGGACAAACGAATTGCAGCAGTGGCATCTGTTTCGGGCTCGATGACACCAGAAATGTTTGCAGATTGTGCGCCCAAGAGACCAGTGCCAGTTATGGAAATTCATGGATTTAACGATCCGGTGGTGCCTTATGACGGGACTACATGGAGCCTACCTGTGGAAGAGATGATTGATTTTTGGCGTGAAACAAATATGTGTGTGGGACAAGGGGTGATAGAAACTCTACCGATGAGTGAGAAGACGAATTTTGATTCACGTGTGGTGCATTATGCCTATGCAAATGCTGATGGTGTGCCGATGGTTGAGTTGTATAAAGTGATTGGGGGAGAGCATGAGTGGTTGAATACGCTGAATGAAGAGGGGAAGATGAATGTTGATATTGATTCTGTTGAGACTATCTTTACCTTTTTTGAGAGATATGATTTGAATGGGGTGCGAGAGATTAAGTAGGTTTTGGAAAAGCACAAGAGATTGTGCTTTTTTTATGACTGGGAGACAATACGGGTGATGAGTTGCAGGAGCTGGGTGGTCGGAAATTGAGAAGAGAGTTGGAGGAAGTGTGTTTCATCAGCAGTGTCAGATGCTCCCAAACCGGGGATGGGTGTGAGGATATGGGGTTGAGCAACAAGCTGAGTGGCAAGAATGGATTCGTAAGGCTTGGTGTGTGGTATGAGGAAAATGTCTGTGAGATCCACTTCGGAGCGATCTAAAAAATGATCGATGTGCCAATGGAGTTTTTTGTTTTGTTTGAGAAGGATCTTTTTTTCAGGAATTAAAATTGATTGAGCGTATTGGACAAGATATGTTCTGGCAGAATGGGGATGATTTGGATTTGTGCGAGATGCATGGCGAGCTGTGCGCTGCAACAAAGCAGGGCGATTGGCTTGGGTAAGCGCTGAACCAATATAGAGATATTGTGCAGGGACCAGAGAATATTGTTGTGTATTTTGAAATCTGCCAAATGATAAGGTGATAGGTTGGGTGAGAGTCATTTGCAGGATGTAGGTGCCCCCATTTTGATAAGGTGTGATGGGATGAATGTGTGCTAACGGATTGTTTGAAATCATGGCATAATTATACTTGGTAATGGTTGTTTGCTAAATAATTGGTTCGTTTAGGTAAAAAAATGATTAAAAGCGATATTAATAAGGACTGTAAAGATTATTATATGTAAAATAGGGTATGAGGAAAGACTATGAAAGAAAATCTTGAAAAAACCCAAGCTAACCCCCGAAAAATGAGCATGGAAGATACTCAGCCTTCTGTGCGAGTGAAATCTAAATTAAATGATGCGAATATTGGTGCTAAGAAAAAAGTGAAACATCCATTTTTGATGTTGTTTGGCATTTCTTTGGCTGCAATGATTAGCGTTTTTATACTTAGTGGTATGTTGGGAAAATCTCAAGGTAAACAAACTTATTCTTTTCAGGCAACTGGGACAAATTTTGCATATTTGGAAAAACAATTAAGTTTGGCAATGGGGGATATTGAAGATAAAAATTATTCAATTGCTTTGCAACGATTAAATTATATCTATGAAAATGATCCGATTCAATTTGCAGCCGCTGGAGATTTGATTAATCAAGTGAATACTATTTTAAATTTAGGCAAAACACCCCTGCCGGCTACTGCTACTCCTACCCAAACTGTCACCCCAACTTTAGACTTAAGACCAGCTGAAGATCAGTTTGAGAATGCACAACAAGCATTGACCTCTCAAAATTGGGAACAGGTGCTAGCAATTTGTTTGAACTTGCGAAAAAGTAATCCAACTTATCGTGTGACTGAAGTAGATCAGATGGTGTATGTAGCACTTCGCTTTTTGGGTATTGATAAAATTGTAAATGAGGGAAAATTTGAAAGCGGAATCTATGATTTTTCGCTGGCAGAACAATATGGGGTGCTTGATTTTTATGCAATTAATTTGCAGACATGGGCAAATTATTATTTGATTGGGAATAGTTTTTGGCTGGCTTATCCTGATATTGCTGCTGGTTATTATGGTCAAGTTTCAGCGGCTATGCCTCATTTGACCGATGAAACAGGCTACACCGCTTTCTATCGCTATTGGATGTCGTTGATCCATATTGCTCAACAACATGTGGATGATGAAGAATGGTGCGAAGGGGCTTCTGCTTATCAGACTGCACTTAATGCAGCTGGAAGCGCTGAATTCGCACCTACCGCGACTTATGTTTGGGAGCAGTGTGTGGCTTTGACACCAACAATGACTCCCACCCCTACTATGACAATCACGCCATCTTTGACACCAACTATTGACCTGACCAGTATTTATACTCCTTCTTTAACACCAACTTTGGCAACTCCCTCTGAAACTCCAACAGTAGGAGGCTTACCTTCGGATACTCCAGTATCTACACCTACATTTACAAGTATTCCAAGTAATACTGATACACCAATTCCAGTTAATACAGATACACCTGTACCTGCGGACACCGACACTCCTATTCCAACCGCAGTGAATACTGTAGAAACTCCCACTGAAGTCTCTTTTATTGAAGAGTTGAGGGAAAATCTTTCGTTTATTGAGTTCGTGATCAATAACCAAGTAAATGGGGAGATCTTATGAAACAGTCGATTAACAATTCTTCTTCTGTAAATCAAAAAAGTGAAATTCTGGAAAAAAAGGACACTAAAGAAAAAAAACTGAAAAGTTTCTTTATTGTGATTATGTTATTTTTCTTTGTTGCGAGTTTGTTTGGCGCATATTATAGCTATTCTTTCTTTTATAAGATGGAAGCCAATCACACACCTATTTTTGAAGCGCTGACGGTTCGCCAAAAAGCTACTTCAACACCAGGAGGAGATGAGGAAGAGAGCAAACCTGATACTCAAATCTTCAATGAAGTTGCTGAAGGCGCTGTGCCACCTGCGACATGGAACGGAAGTGATCGCGTGACGATGTTGATTATGGGATTAGACTTGCGTGATATTCAAGCTGGGGTGGATTATGGTCGTACGGATACGATGATTGTGATGTCTTTAGATCCGGTGAATAAAACAGCTGGGATTATTTCCGTACCAAGAGATTTATGGGTGATTATTCCGGGATTTACAGCAAATAAGATTAATGCTGCTTACACTTATGGTGAAGGATATAATTTGCCAGGTGGAGGCGCTGGATTGGCGATGGAAACGGTAGAAAAAGTTATTGGGATTCCAATCGACTATTATGCAATTGTAGATTTTGATGCCTTTATTCGATTTGTTGATCTAATCGGCGGGGTTAAGATTGACGTTAAGGAACCGATTAAGGTAGATCCGATTGGACCTAAAGATCCGCGTACATTGCAAGCGGGGGTGCAAACTTTGCCAGGTGATATTGCTTTAGCATATGCTCGTGACCGCTATTCTGGTGGGGGGGATTTTGCGCGCTCTGAACGACAACAGCAAGTGATTATGGGAATTTTTGAACGGGTTGTTAGCTTTGATATGCTACCAATGTTGATTACCAATGCAAATACGATTTATGGTACTTTGGCAAATGGAATTGACACTAATTTACCTTTAGAAGATGCAATCAAGTTGGCGCGAGTAGCGATCACAGTTAAAACGGAAAATATTCGGATGGGTGTGATTGGTGAATCTCAAATTACTTACGGGAGCTCACCTGATAATTTGTCAATTTTGATTCCACAACCTGATAAGATACGTGCTTTGCGAGATGAAATTTTTGCAATCGAAAGTCCTTATAAACCTATGACTGAGGGGGGAATTGATGAAAAAATGGTAGCTGAACAAGCAGCCGTACATTTGGTGGATGCTACTGCTAATCCTGATGGGTTCGCACGTACAGTGGAAAATTTGAAAGCATTAGGAATGAATGTAGCGGCTACAAGTGTGAATGATTATGCTTTAAATAATTCTTCCATTACTGATTTTTCGGGGAATCCTTATACAAGTACGTATTTGGTGAATTTGTTTGGGGTGAATGCTCAACGAATCTATTTTGATTATCAACCATCGAATGGAATCGATGTGCAACTTGTGGTGGGAATGGATTGGAATTCGATTAATCCCTTTGAATAGGAAATTATAGACAATCAACTGTTTTGAACAATAGAAAACATTAAGGAAGATGATGAATAAAAAAATTTTTTTGACAAATGATGATGGGATTGAATCTCCCGCTTTATGGGAAACTGCACGGGCTTTGCAAAGTTTGGGGGATGTGGTGATTGGAGCGCCTAAGGTGCAACAATCAGGTACTGGTCGATCTATGCCTAATAATTCACCGGCGACAATTGCCGAAGTGCCCAATTGGGATGGATTTTATGGTAAGGCTTATGCGATTGATGCTTCACCTGCACAAGCAGTGCAGTATGGAGTTTTGGAAATTATGGGTGAGTTACCTGATTTGCTGGTTTCTGGGGTAAATTATGGTAATAATTTTTCTTTTAGTGTGACTGCTTCTGGTACATTGGGTGCTACTTTGGAAGCAGCTGCAATCGGGATTCCCTCTATCGCTTTATCAATGGAAACTCCTTTCCATGAGTTCTATACTAATTCTAATCAAATTGATTTTACTAAAGCTGCAGTGGTGACGCGACGGATTGCTGAGTATTATTTTAAATATGGGATGCCTGATCATTCGGATATTTTGAAGGTTGAAATGGCAAATGATGTTGAGGAGACTACTCCATTTAAGTTCGTGCCTTTGAGCCCCAAACGATTTTATAAGGTTGATCGACCTGACCGAACGCCTGCGCAATGGAATGAGCCTTTCCATCGGGTTCGATTTGGGTTGGCAATGCCTGCGGAAGAACATCCCATCGATACGGATGTGTATACAACTTTAGTGGAACGGCTGGTGGCTGTGACTCCCTTGCGTTTTGATATGAGCGCACCAGTAGATTATGGGCTGTTAAATCAAAATCAGGTATAATGTACGGTATTGATTTTTTACGAAAGAAATTATTTTTATGAAAACACAACGCATTTTAATTGCTTCTTTGGTGGCAGGATTTTTAACTGCAATTTTATCTAATATTCCTTATATGAATTTTGTAAACCTAGTCTGCTGTGGATTGGTTTGGGTAGGTGCTGCGTTTGCTGTACTTTATTTAAACTATTTGAAGGGCGATGATCGAGATGCACAATTAAATATGGAAGAAATCGAAGATGAAATTAAAAGATTGAAGGATGCTGATCCTGATATTGCTCCTCAAATTGAAAGCTCTGTTTTGCAAAAGATGTTCCAATTTAAAGTTTCTCGGCAAGAAGGTATGTTTGTTGGTGGATTAACTGGGTTGTGGACTTCTTTGTTATCTGGAGTGTTCTATTATTTTCAATTAAAAAATATGGGATTTGCCCAAATCGAAGATTTGATGAATGAATTCAATTTCCCAGGCTATGATCCAGCCGCTATCCAACAGGTAATTGATATGTTTGGGTCAGAAGCTAGAACAATGATTTTCTTTTCATTATTTTATACTGTTTTCATGTTAATCAGTTATGCATTGATTGGTTTGTTGGCAGGGTTCTTAAGTGCAGAATTTCTTTCTCGATTAAAAATCTTTCGCGCTCAATAAGTTTTATTTGGGGCTTCTTTTTGGATTCTAATAAAAATGTCGTAAGGCATTTTTAATTAAATAAGGTGAATAAAAAAAAATGAATAAATTTAAGGCTATGTATGCTGAGTACCCGCCATTGTTTTGGCGCGTCTTGGGATTGTCGTTTATTGACCAATTAGGTTGGGCAATTATCTTCCCATTCTTCTCTCTTTTTATTACTGAAAGATTCAATGTTGGTATGACTGAAGTTGGTATGATCTTTTTGATCTATTCACTAACTGGCATTGTGGGGAATATGATCGGGGGCGCTTTAACCGATCGTTTTGGACGTAAGGCAATGATTATTGTGGGGTTGTTCTTCTCCGCTTTCACAAATTTGGGGATTGGTTTAATTACCAATTTTGATTGGTTTTTGATCTTTGCTGTTTTGGCAGGTTTTTTCTCTATGATTGGACAACCCGCTCATCAAGCTTTGCTGACTGATATTCTAGGCGAAGATAAGCGCACAGAAGGATTTGGAATGTTTCGGATTGTTGCCAATCTAACTGTGGTGATTGGACCTGCTTTGGGGACACTGCTCTATCCAAAATATTTTATCTTCTTGTTTATTGGTGATGCAATTATCTCTACCTTGTCTGCATTTTTTGTGATGTTCTTTATTCCTGAAACTAAACCTGAAAATGACACAAAAGAACATGAACATAGCAGCATTGCAAAAACTTTTGCTGATTACCGATTGGTTTTTAAAGATTTTCGGTATATGTTGTTTTTGTTGTTTGGCATCTTGATTACTTTTGGATATCAAAACTCTACAACTGTTCTCCCAGTGTTTATGCGAGATGATCATGGATTTGATCCAAAATATTTTGGTTATATGATGAGTATGAATGCTTTGATGGTGGTTGTGATGCAAATGTTCATTTCAAAGCAAGTAAAGAAGTTTTCGACTAATTTAGTAATGGCAGCGGGTAGTTTGCTATATGCGCTAGCTTATTTATCTTATGGACTTGTTAAAACGATTCCGTTATTCTTTTTGGTGATGGCTGTGATGACAATCGGTGAGATGGTACTTAGCCCTACTCAACAAAAAGCAATTGCGGACTTTGCACCTGAAAGTATGCGTGGTCGATATATGGCGATTTCTTCATTCATCTGGGTGATCCCCTCTTCCGTGAGTACATTAATTGCCGGGTTTATCATGGATAATTGGAATAGCAATTATGTATGGTATTTGAGCTTTTTATTAGGCGCTATTTCAATTTTTGGGTATCTTGGATTACATCGCAAAGATGAAAAAGTGGTTGTGCCTACTGCTAAAGAAAGTGTTATGGAAAGTGCTGAATAAAAAATCTACACTGCCAATTTGGATCCGAATTCTTCCAGCTGTGTTTATTTCACTGTTGATGTTTGGATTTTCAAGTTTGCCGGGTAGCGATGCAAAAGATATTGCACCAATAACAATTCCTCAAATTGGTACACCTTTTTTGAACCTTTTTGCTAAGAAAGGTGCACATTTTTTGGTCTATTTTGCATTAGGTCAAAGTTATTTCTTTGCTTTTGAAAATCGTTCTTATCGTAACCGGTTGTTGGCAGTGGTTTTTGCAGTTTTGTTCTCTATCAGTGATGAAATTCATCAGAGCTGGACATTGGCAAGAACTCCTTCTGCAATTGATATTTTGATTGATGGATTTGGAATTTGGGTTGGATTGTTTCCATTCCATACAATTTTCAAGATACGTAAGGTAAAACAAATATCTTAGATTTTTGAAAAATAATCAAAAAGGAGGTCTCGATGAGCTCCTTTTTTTATTTCAAGAATTTCTGGAAATTTATTTTTTATTCTTTTTCGTATGGTGAACCTTCTGCTGCTGGTGGGCGGCTGGAACCTACGATACCACCGAGGACAATCATGGTGGCAACATAAGGTGCCATCAAGAGGAACTCGGAAGGAATCGGGATGCCAAGGATAGCAATCTTGGCTGCAAGGGAATCTGCAAAACCAAAGAGCAAGCCTGCACCAAAAGCACCTACTGGATGCCAGTTACCAAAGATCATGGCGGCCATAGCAATAAACCCACGACCTGCAGTCATGTTTTCATCAAAGCGACCAACAGAACCGAGGACGAAGAATGCACCACCAATACCTGCGACCATACCGCCGATAACTGTCCAGATATAACGAAGTTTATTGACGTTAATCCCGAGGGTATCTGCTGCTTTTGGATGTTCACCACAAGCACGCATACGGAGACCGCTCTTGGTATAGAACAAAACGAAGGTAACAATGATAATCAAGGCAAACATGATGTACACGAAAAGGTTATGTTCAAAGAGGATAGGTCCAATGAAAGGTATCTTGGAGAGAAAAGGAATTCTGATGGTGGGAAACAGACCTGCATTATTCAAACTTTGATACTTTTGAAGGAATTTTGCTGAGAAGAATGATGTGATCCCAAGTGAGAAAATGTTGATGACAGTACCCGAGATAATTTGGTCAATTTTGTATTTGATTGATAGCCATGCATGAACCAATGAGAGGAATGCCCCTGTTGCGATGGCTGCTAAAAGACCAAACCAAATATTTGAAAGAGAACCTACTAGTGTGGCACTAAAAGCTGCGCCAAGCATGATCCCTTCAATTGCGATGTTGACAATACCAACACGTTCACAAAGGATACCAGCAATGGCTCCAAGTGTAAGTGGGACTGATTTGAGCAAAGAGACTTTGATGAGACCAGCAAGGTTCATGGATTGCCCAGCTGCTGCCCAGCTGAGGAATGCAAAAATGAACATTCCTGCTACTAAACCAATCACGATGTTTGTTTTTCCGCCAAACCCACGAATCAATTGATAGGCTCCTATGAGCGCTGAAAGACCAGCAAAGATGTTGAGTAAGGGTAATGTGCGGAAAGTCCAATCATTGACAATTACATCTGACCCACCAGGAACCATGTTGAAAGTGGTGAAGAATTGGCTATCTAGACCTTTGGCAAAGATAAGCCAAATTGAAGCAGCTAGGGCTAAGAGAATGATGCCTGTTGTTATTCTTCGTTGTGGAGAAATGATGTTTGCTACATTGAGAGTTTCTTTCTTTTGACTCATTTTTCACCTCCATTATCTTCTTTTTCGACAGGTATGACGACTGCTTTCTTTTCTTTCAAGCGATAGATGGAACGAATAATCTCTGGAGCTGCGATAAACATAAGGATGAGAGATTGAATGACGGTAATAATATCAATAGGAATGCCTGCTGATATCTGCATTTGGATGGCTCCGTTGCGGAGGAAGCCAAATAACAAAGAGGCTAGGACAACGCCTAAGGGATGACTTTTCCCTAAAAGGGCTAATGCGATGGAGTCAAAGCCTAAACCGCTGGAGAAGCCTGCTGAGAGGAAGTGGTTGACTCCAAGGATTTCATTGGCACCGGCAAGACCGGCTAATGCACCTGAAAGTGACATGGCAATGACTGTGGAGGCAACAATATTCATGCCTGCATATTTTGCGGCACGAGGGTTTTCACCGACTGTACGGAGATCAAACCCCCATTTTGTTTTGAAGAGTAGCCAATAGACTAGGAAGGCCATTGCTAAGGCAAAGAAAAAGCCTGCATGGAAACGGATGGGTGTTTCAAAGAATTTGTAGAGTTCAGCTGATGGTTGAATCTTTGAAGAAACGGGGTATGAAGTGTTGGGGTCTTGTAATACGGTTGAGAGAAGATAGTCACTCAATCGAAAAGCAATGTAGTTCATCATGATGGTGTTAATGACTTCATGCCCACCTGTTTTGGCTTTTAGCCAACCGGGCACAAAGCCCCAGATGGCGCCTCCTGCTGCACCTGCTAGCAATGCGATACTGACATGTAAAATGGGAGGTAGCCCTTTGATAAATATCCCTGCGGCAACTGCTGCTGCGGCACCCATGAATACTTGCCCTTCCGCACCAATGTTGAAGAGACCTGTGCGGAAACCAAGCGCAACACCGAGACCAACAAGAATATAAGGTGTAGAGACTACGAGGCTTTCAAAGAATGGGTTGAAGGCCCAACGAAGATCTTCTTTTTCACCAGTTGCAAAGTAAAGTTTGACGGCTTCTACCATTTTTGCAGGATTCCCAATGGAGCTGGTGAATAATGCTTTATATGCGTTCCACATTGTGGAGAAGAAAGAACCGATGCGATCTGAGAATCTGATGTTTTGTTCGGTGTCAGGTGTTACGATAAAGCTGTTTGTACCTACACGCCATTTGTAATAGGTTACAAATTCATCCCCTTCTTTGATCTTGATTTCTTCTGTTCTTTTAAATTCACCCATGAAGGTGGTGTCAGTATTTGTAATTTGACTATCGGGGCTGATGCGAGTGACAGTGGTTGCAATGGGATAGTCACCTGTGGGGGCATCTGCGGGGGCTGGCTGGACTTCTGCATATACATAATCGGTTGGGCTAATCATGTATACACTTTCAGATGTAAGACCTGCTAAAACGCCACCTGCTAGAAGACCTGTGAAAATTGCTAATGCGATCAATAAAGATGAGCTTTCGCGCATTTTATCAATAAACTTGAGGAATTTGCTTTGTTCTTGAGTGGTTGTGTTATTTTTTTGTGTTTTTGCCATATGTTCACCAGCCTCAATTAGGCTTTTTCTCCTTCAATTTTGACACCAGCCATCAAAAGACCCACTTGGTTCTTGGTGACTTTGTTTGCGTCTAGAATGTCAATGATCTCTCCACGATACATTACTGCGATGCGATCTGAAAGTTCGAGAACTTCATCGAGTTCTGTGGAGACTAGGAGCACTGCAATACCATTATCACGTTTTTTGATAATCTGTTTGTGAATATATTCGATGGAGCCAACATCTAAACCACGGGTGGGTTGAGAGGCGATGAGCATATTGAGTTCGCGAGAAAATTCTCTGGCAACAATGACTTTTTGTTGATTTCCACCAGAAAGTGATCCGGCTGAGGTATAGGCACTGGGTGTGCGAACATCGTAGTCTTTGATCAATTTTTCTGAATTTTCTAGAATCTTATCTTCTTGTAAGTTGAGGCCCTTAGAGAAGGGAGATTTGTAATAAGTATTGAGAACCATATTATCTTTGATGGGAAAGTCGAGAACGAGACCATCTGCTTGACGATCTTCTGGAATATGGCCTGTACCTAATTCTGTGATTTGACGGGGAGTAGCCTTTGAGATGTCATTACCAAGAAGGTTAATCTCTCCACTGAGGCTAGAACGAAGACCTGTGAGAGCTTCGACCAATTCAGTTTGACCATTGCCTTGCACCCCTGCTACACCAAGAACTTCACCTGCTTTGACTTCAAAAGAGATATTGTTGACAGCTATTTGCTTGCGATCGTCTGCAACTGTAAGATTTTGGACAGAAAGGACAGTATCTTTTGGTTTGGCAGGTTTTTTATCTATATTAAGTGAGACTGCTCGACCAACCATCATGGCAGCAAGACTATTCTCGTCTGCTTCTGCTGGTGTGGTGGTGCCAACAACTTTTCCTCTGCGGATGACTGTGACACGATCGGCAAATTCTAATATCTCACGTAGTTTGTGAGTGATGAAGATGATCGATTTGCCATTATCAATGAGGTTGCGCATAATGTTGAACAAGTCGTCTACTTCTTGGGGAGTAAGCACTGCAGTTGGTTCGTCTAGAATGAGAATGTCAGCTTCGCGATAGAGCAATTTGATAATTTCTACTCTCTGTTGGACGCCGACGGGAAGATCTTCTACCATTGCGTAGGGATCTACGTCTAGGTTATATTCTTCTGAAATTTCTCTGATACGTTGGGCAACTTTGTTACGATCAAGTTTTTTGGTAATGCCATAATTGATCTCTTCTTCATCCCCCAGCATAACATTATCAATCACTGAAAATACTGGCACCAACATAAAGTGTTGGTGGACCATGCCGATGCCTGCTTGGATGGCTTCACGAGATGAATTGATCTCGATCTTTTTGCCATTGATGAAAAATTCACCTTCATCTTGGGTATATAACCCATAGAGGATATTCATCAAAGTGGATTTGCCTGCACCGTTTTCTCCTAAAAGGGCATGGATTTCACCTTTTTGAAGAGTAAGGTCGATATGATCATTTGCTAAGACACCGGGGAAACGTTTGGTAATTCCTTTTAGCTCAAGAACTGGTTCCATTGCTACCTCACATAAAAATTTTTTAATTCAATTTAATTATTTTATCATTTCTTTTTTAGTATTTCAATTTTTTAGGATTAATGTTTACATTTGATAAAGAATTGAACTATTAAAAAAAAGGAGGAATCGGATGATTCCTCCTTTAAATGCTTTTTAAAGCTTATTGCATGAATTGTTCTGCGGAAACGCCAGCTGCGTCCAAAACTTGTCGGAATGGATCGTAGAAGGTGTCATCTTTTTCGATGAGTTCGTTCCAAGAATATGCAGTGCTCAATGCATCTTTACCTTCTTCAGTAGAAGAGATTTCGAGCAATGCTGCAACAATTTGGGCCTTCAAGTCATCAGACATTGAAGATGAGAATTGAACACCGTCATTGGGAATGTCTGCGGAAACAGAAATCACGACAACTTTGTCCATGACATCGGGATAGTCTTCTTCGAGGTTGGTGCGAGCATCAACGTAGGATGTACCAGCGTCACAGTTGCCTTCGTAAACTTGGGCGACTGATGCGTCGTGGGAACCTGCGTCAACAATTTCTGCCAAATCGGTTTCAGGATCGATGCCAGCGGCTTTCAATTCAATGCTGGGGATAATCCAACCAGAGGTTGAAAGTGGGTCAGGGCGGCACATGGTCTTGCCAGCCAAATCGGCGATTGATTCAATGCCGGAGTCAGCTTGAACAAATACTTGACCATTGTAAACTGCAGAGCCGTAGCGAACGGAAACGAGGGCTGCATCTGCACAACCACGTTCAGCTGCCAAAATGTAGGCAAAGGTTGCCAATGATGACATTTGTGCTGAGGGGGGTTCTGCACACATGGCTTCGATAACGCCTGCGTATTCAGTTGCGATAAGGGGTTCAACATAGAGACCGGTAATGTCAAAGATCATACCAGCAACTTCTTCGAAACCTGCAACAACGCGGTCAGTTTCGCCAGAGGGAACAACTGCCCAAACAATGGGGTTTGCTTCTGTACCGAGGTCAGAAGTATCTTCAACTACATCCATTGCAGGAACTGTGACAATGTCACCAGCAATAATGCCAGCTTTGAGTGCGTCGAGTTCAGCAACGAGACCTTCGTCCAAGGCGCCATCAAATGCGGAACCAAGTGTAAGACCAACACCGCCATTTTCGAGTGTTCCAGTCCAGTTACCAGCTTCGAAGTTACCATTCAAGGTTGCTTCAATTGCGTTTGTCACGAATGTGTCAACACCTTTGGTTGCGGAAGCCAAAATGTAGGCTGCATCTTCTGGGTATGCTAAGGACATGTCGGAGTCAACGCCGATGATAAGACCAGTTTCGCGAGCTTTCATAGCTGCCAATGTACCAGCGCCAACGGGGCCAGCAACGGGCATGATTACGTCTGCGCCTTCGTCCATCAAGGTTTCACCCATGGTCTTGCCGTCGTCAGTGCTATCGAAGTTACCAACGAAGAGACCTTCTTGTGTTGCGGGATCCCAACCTAAAACTTTGACGTCTGTGCCGTGAGCTTCGTTATAAGCTTGAACGCCGTAGTAGAAACCATCCATGAAGATGGTGACTGATGCAAATTGAATACCACCATAGGTTGCAACAATGCCGGTTTCAGAATATGCAGCAGCGAGGTAGCCAGCCAAGTAGGTGGCTTGATCGGTTGCATATGCGGAGCCCATGATGTTTGCTGCATCCAAATAGTCCACGTCGATAATTGCGAAGAGGCTATCGGGATATGATTCAGCAGCGGCTGCTGTGGCATCTGCCAACAAGAAACCGACAGGGATAATCAAGTCACAGCCTGCTTCAACGAAGCTGCTGATGTTGACTTCATAGTCTGTTTGTTGTTTGGATTCGAGGTATTGAACGTCAACACCGAACAATTCTTCAGCGTCAGTCATACCCTTCCAAGCTGTAGCATTGAAGCTTTTGTCATCAATACCGCCAGTGTCAGTGACTTGGCAAGCTTTGAAGACAGGAGTTTCTACTACATCATCTGTAGTATCTTCAACAACTGTGTCTTCGGTAGTGTCTTCAGTTGGTGTGGCATCTTGCTGACAAGCAGTAAATGCCAATGCGAGAATCAATAGGATTGTCGCAAAGAACAAAATTTTTTTCTTAGACATTAGCCTTATCCTCCAAAAGATAATTGTTAATTTGGATACAGGGCAAGAGACCTATATCCACTTAATAGAATACCCAATTAGTTTAGCATTAATCAAAGACGCTTACAAGGTTTCTTAATTCTTGGTGAGTTAAAGAATCCATGTTTTTCAAAAATTTTAAGATAGTTAATTTTTTTTTAATCAATGGTGAAAAATCCAGATTTTAAGTCTTCTAGTAGCTCTTCCATCTTATTTATCTTGCCAGTTGAGACAGCTTGTGAATCAATAACTGTAATTGAAAGATAACTATGATGATCTGTGGGGCTACCAAGCATGATCTGGGTGAAAATGTCGTCTAAAATTTCTGGCGTGAGATTGTTTTCAAAGGTAAATAACCAATTATTGACGTTTACACTTTTGTTAGATTCGCCAGCAATTCGGAAGCCATTTTGAATAAGTTGATTCTCAATATCAGGGCTTATGACGTTGTCGGTTAGATAAACTATATCTATATAATGAATTCTAAGTTGATTGATGACATTTTGAAGATCTGTGGATTGAGAAGCCGAGGGAAGAGTGTAATAAAGAGGGTATTGAAGGCTTTCGTTCTCTGGAGGTGAACAAACACCACAAAATGCTTTGGCTCCTTTGATAAAGGCATTGGCTTTGGCAGTTTCGTTTTCTAAGGTGATGACAGCAGTGCGCCAATCTTCTGAAACCATGGTACTGAGAACACCGGCAGCAAAGTTTGTTTCAATACTAGAACTTTGGGGGGATATCTCAAAGATATTAGCTTTAGAAGTGAGATTTTGGTAGCCAATGGCGATGACTTGGGTGTTGGGATGCGTTTCTGCAAACATGTTGATATCTTGCGCAGGTGATAAAAATATAGCCATTTTGATGGGGCGATTTGTGTTGGGGACTGCTTGCAATGCTTGTGGTTCTGCTCCTGCTTGAGCAGCAAGTTGTTCATTTTTTGTAATAAGATAGTTTGTTAAAATAGTATCACTTTGCGGATTGGTGATGAGAACAAAAAGTTCTTTTTGAGTCTCTAAAGTTGGAATAGAGGTGGGTTGCTGAGTTATATTTGGCTGCTGTTGATCTATGTTGGATTGATCTGGTTGCGCTGCTTGCGCTTGGGCGGTGGCAGCAACTTGAGTGAGTGCGATGGATTGAACAGTGGCTTGCAATTGTTCAGGGGTTAAGGTGGCTACTTTGTTTTTGCAAGCTGTGGTTGTGATTAAAATGAAGAGAATAATGAAGACGATATAAAACGGTTTTCTGAAATTGGTTTTATTTTCCATATGCGCTAATTTTACTATAAACTAAAATAATGCTTAAGTATCCTACGTTATAATTCAATTAAAGTCAGTAAAAACCTATTTTTTATGAACGGGAAATTATTATGAAAAGCTCTTCTCCAAAATCTGCAAAAGAACGACAATATTTACGCAAAGTGTTTCCTTCATTAAAAGAGAACGAAAGAACGCAATTTTTGAATGATTTGATTAAGGTTGCCTCCCCTTCTATTGATTTTTATCTTTCAGGGCTGGTGAGTGCTTTGCTTCTAGCAATTGGTTATTTTTTAGATGCACCTTATGTTTTGCTTTTTGCGGTGGTGTTTGTGCCACAGGTTTCGCCATGGATTGGAATCTCTTTGGGCACTGTTTTAGGAACAAAACGAGTTTTCTTTAATAATTTAGCTAGTTCTTTGATTGTGGGAAGTTTGATCTTTGTAGTGAATGCTATTAGCGGACTTTTAGCGAAAATGCTTGATTTTGGTGAAGAACGAATGGCGCATTTATTTAGCCAATTTTCTGTTCCTGCATTTGTGGTGATGGCGATATGTGCGGTGTGGTTTACACGAGGATTTGCGATTAAAAAGATCCAAAGTGTGCCTGCGATTGGTATTGGAATGGTGTTGTTTTTGCCTTTAGCAGGGGCTGGTTTTGGTTTTGGCGCTGGTGACTTTACTTTGTTGGTGAATGGGTTAACTCTGTTTGGGTTATTGTTGTCTATTTTGCTTATCTTTGCTAGTGTGACATTGCTATTAATAGGATTTCGCCCTGAATCTATGTTTGGATATTCTGTGTGGGGAACGATTGGATTGTTTTTGGTTATCATGGTGATCTTGATGGCAAGCTCTGGGGCTGTTGTGGTGGGGCATGCAACTTTACCTACTTTTACACCCGCACCAACTTCTACAGCTACACCATTACCTACACGCACTCCAACTCCTGTTCCACCAACACCTACTCCCACTACGACTCTCACTCCCACCTTAGCTCCACCAACGAGTACACCAACAGTGACGCCAACTGCAACAAATATGCCGGTCCTCGCTGTGATTGAAGCTGGGGAAAATGGAATCTTTTTGCGAAATGCTCCTAGTGGAGCGGTAATCGATTATCTTTATGATGGCGATGAAGTGGTGATCTTGCCAGATGCTCCACAAGAATTAGATGGCTATGAATGG
Source organism: Anaerolineales bacterium (assembly GCA_963662985.1). Classification (GTDB taxonomy): domain Bacteria; phylum Chloroflexota; class Anaerolineae; order Anaerolineales; family UBA11579. The sequence goes on from OY760067.1 coordinate 349,262, forward strand.
GTGAAAATCGAAGCAAGCGAACTTGGTGTGAGTGGTTGGGTGGTACGTGATTTTGTGTATGCTCCATAAATTGGCTTGTTTTACTGGATTTTGATGTGATTTTTCATAAAATTTCAAGTTTTTAGCCTTAGTTTGTGTTAGTTACCTTGACATGTGTTTTTGGTTTTGTATAATTCGTGTTGAAAGTAGTACATAGAGAATAAATTTTGAAGTTTGTTTCAGAGAGCTGATAGATGTGAAAACATCATGGTGTGAATCAGTCAGATTTTAGAATTTTTCCACTCTATTGAGGTGAAAACCTCCTATGCTTCTGGAGGGTGACAGAATTCAACTGTTCTGTTGCGTAAGGAAGCCGGTTGAGCCCGTTAGCGCGAACGAAAGGCTTTGGTCCAATACGCCAAAGTAAAAGCAGGTGGCACCACGAGCGCCCCACTCGTCCTGCTGACGAGTGGGGCGTATATGTTAATTTTACGGAGGTGCAGTAGATGATTAGTATTGAGTTGATTCGAGAGAATCCGGAAATCGTGCGGAATGGGATGAAAAAGCGGGGGCAAGACCCTGCTCCTGTTGACGCAGTGTTTGAGTTGGACATCAAACGTCGTGAACTCATCCAAGAAGTGGAAACATTAAAGGCTGAGCGCAATGTGGCATCTAAGGAAATTGGGCAAACCAAGGACAAAGATGAACGACAAGAAAAAATCGAAGCGATGCGCGAAGTGGGAGATCGTATTAAGTCTCTTGAAGATCAATTGAGTGAAGTGGATGCTGAATATTTGGCAAATATTTCTATCATTCCAAATGTTCCGATGGATGTGGTGCCAGAAGGATTCACTGATGATGATAATATCGTGGAACGAGAAGAAGGTCCGATTCCTCAATTCGATTTTAAGCCCAAACCCCATTGGGATTTAGGGCCTGAATTGGGCATTATTGATTTCGAACGAGGAGTGAAACTTTCAGGGACACGGTTTTACGTATTGAGTGGGGCAGCAGCTCGTTTGCAACGAGCTTTGATCTCCTTTTTCTTGGATATCCATACTAGCAAACAAGGATATGTTGAAAAATATATGCCTTTCATGGTAAAGGAAGAAATCCTTTATGGTGCTGGGCAATTACCGAAGTTCCGCAACAATCTTTATAAAGATCATGAAGAAGATTTTTATTTGGTGCCTACTTCAGAAGTTCCTTTGACTGGGTTACATATGGGTGAGATCATTGAAGAAAAAGATCTTCCTTTGAAATACACTGCATATTCTCCTTGTTTCCGTCGTGAAAAAATGAGCGCTGGACGCGATGTACGTGGTATCAAGCGTGGGCATCAATTTGATAAGGTTGAGATGTATAAATATTGTTTGCCTGAAAATTCTATGGACGAGTTCTATAAGATGTTAGCTGACGCAGAAGAAGTTTGCCAAGCATTGGGCTTACGATATCGTGTGATCTTGAAATGTGCAGGTGACACCAGCGAATCTGCAATAATCAGTTATGATTTAGATGTGTGGGCAGCTGGTTGTAATGAATGGCTGGAAATTAGCTCAATTTCTAATGTAGGTGACTTCCAAGCACGTCGTGGTCAAATCCGCTATCGCCCTGAAAATGGTGGAAAGCCTGAATATGTTCATACATTGAATGGCTCTGGATTGGCATTGCCACGAGTGATGATTGCTGTGATGGAAAATAACCAACAAGAAGATGGCTCAATTGTGATACCGGAAGTGTTGCGACCTTTCATGGGAGGCCTTGAGGTAATCAAGTAACTTTTGTTTCAAAATTGCGTATTTAGTATTAGTTAAGGGAGCATGAAGTTAGTGCTCCCTTTTTAGAAAACTATTGATAAAAGGTAAAAAGGTAAAAGAAAGAAAATGGATGTTTTTTTGACAGGTTTGATGAGCTTTTTGAATGCATTTGGCATTGTGAGCTTGGTTTTGATTATGGTGGTCAGTTGGTTAGGGCTGGTTGTGCCTGTGTTCCCAGGTACGGTAGTGATGTGGGTAGCAATGGGTGTATATGGATTGGTTTATGGATTTGGCAAAACAGGTCTGATTTTATTTATTATTATTACAATTTTAATGATTTTGAGTACGTTCTTGGATAATTTTTTTATGGGTGCAAAAGCACTTGAAAAAGGCGCTTCAAAATGGGGAATTGCAATTTCAATTATCGGTGGGATCATTTTTTCTTTTATTTTCCCCCCATTAGGTGGTATTATCGCTGCGCCATTGTTGTTGTTCTTATATGAATTTTGGCAAAGTAAAGACCAGAAAGAAGCATTAAGAATTACAAAAGGCATGCTTGCTGGTTGGGGGTGGTCTTTTGTAGCCCGGTTTGGGGTCGGTTTTGTGATGCTGGGACTATGGGTGGCTTGGTTCTTTGCGAACCGAGGATAAATTGGAAAACTTTTTAAAAGCTGTCGTGTTTAAGAGATGACAGCTTTTTTATTTGCTTGATTTAACCGACGATTAGGAGATCTTATGAAACGCGACTTAAAATGGTATGACTATCTCACTTTTAATATCAATTGGTTTGCGATTACAACTCGTGGACAAGTGTTAGGTTTGTTAATGCCGTTAATTGTTCTGCAATTTGTGGGAGAAGCACAAAAAGGAGAATATTATGGCAAGATGAGATTATGGGGCTTGATGGTGGCTTTGTTAGCACAGGCTTTGTTTGGGATGCTGTCTGATCGCAATACAAGTAAGTTTGGACGCAGAAGACCTTTTATTGTGGCTGGGACTGTGTTTGAAATTTTGGTTTTCTTTTTAATTGGTTTAAGTCTTAATTTATATGGAATGACAGGTTATTATGTTGTGCTGGTACTTTATTTACTCTCAATGGTTTTTAGTAATGTATCTCATGCAGCAACACAAGGTATTATTCCAGATTTAGTTCCTGAAGATAAGCGCGGAATCTTTTCTGGGTTTAAAGCAATCTTAGAATTACCAATTCCGATTATTTTTGTTTCTTTGGTCATTGGTACATTTGTGAGTAAGGGACATTATGTTGAAGGTCTAATCTCTCTTTCTGTGATTATGTTTATTTGTGTTGTAATTGCGATGTTCATTCCTGAAGAAAAAATTGAAAAAGAAAATGTAGCTCCATTGGATTGGCAACCCTTTATTCGTTTGATTTTGATGACGGCTGTGTTTACAGGTCTAACCTTAGGGATTGGATTATTAATTCAATGGGCTGTACCATATTTTTATATTCAATCAAAAATCTTAATTGGAGCAATGGGTATTCTTGGAATGATAATAGCCTCTGTCTTAGGGGTGATTATTTCTACACGAATTAGTTTTGGAAATGATAAACATCTACATATCTCTTTGATCGCTTGGATTATCAACCGTTTATTCTTCTTTATCGCTTCTCATAATATGACTTCTTTTATGACCTATTATTTTATGGAAAAATATCCTGAAATTAGCTCTAATGAAGCAGCTGGATTAACTGCAAAGATTTTGCCTTTTGTGGCAATTGGGATGGTTTTAGCAGCAATCCCCAGTGGTTTTTTGGCAGATCGTTTCGGAAAGAAATTGTTGCTTTATATCACTTCATGTATTGGAATTCTTGGCACTATTATTTTATTAAAAAGCACTTCTTTTATGATCCTTTATTTGGGTGGTGCTTTAATTGGTGCTGCGATCAGTTTCTTTTTCAGTGTGAACTGGGCCTTAGGCACTACATTGATTCCAGAAGAGCAAGCTGGCACTTATTTAGGTATCTCAAATTTAGCTGGTGCAGGCGCTGGAATGATTGGTGGTTATTTAGGTGGACCAATTGGAGATATGCCTCAAGCTGGTTTTACTCTGTTAATGATTATTTTGGGGAGTATGTTCTTTTTAGCAATGATTCCTTTGTTATTTATTAGGGAAAATCACAAAAATAATTAGTTTTGAATAAGAAAGAATTGAATTTTCATGTACAATAATAGAGCATTTATCATCATGCTCTATTTTTTTGAATTTTGAAAGGGATGTTTTATGAGTAATTTTTATGACAGTCCTCATCAGCGCTACAATGCATTGACTGGAGAATGGGTGCTAGTGTCTCCACATCGTACAAAACGCCCATGGCAAGGTCAACAAGAAAAGAAAAACCTAGAAAAACGCCCTGAATATGATCCAAATTGTTACTTGTGCCCGAACAACTCCCGTGTGGGAGGGACTGTTCAAAATCCTGATTATAAAGATACATTTGTGTTTACAAATGATTTTTCCGCTTTGTTGCCAGACGTTGGCGATGAAGAAGTGCATCCTGTAGATTTTATTCATGGCAAGACTGTGGCGGGAGAATGCCGAGTGATTTGTTTTTCTCCACGACATGATCTGACTTTGGCCGAAATGAGCTTGAATGAAATTGATATTGTGGTTGATTTGTGGGTGAATCAAGAAGCAGAGTTAGCCCCAAAATACAAATGGGTGCAGATCTTTGAGAACCGTGGTGCTGTGATGGGAAGCTCAAACCCACATCCACATGGACAAATCTGGGCGAGTAATTTTTTACCGAACGAAGCTATTAAAGAAACAAAAACTCAGATGGAATATTTTGTAAAACATCAAACTCCCCTTTTGTTGGATGTGATGAAGTTTGAAAGTGACACAAAAGAACGGGTTGTGGCTGAAAATGAGGAATGGTTGGCAGTAGTGCCTTATTGGGCCGTGTGGCCATTTGAATTGCTCGTGTTACCGAAAAGACAAGTCTCTCATTTATTTGAGCTTGACACTGCTATGCGCAAGAGCTTGTCTGTTTTAATGAAAGATTATTTGGTGCGTTATGATAATCTTTTTGAGACAAGTTTCCCCTACTCGATGGGATGGCACCCAGCACCAAATGATGGGCAAGCGCACCCAGAATGGCTTTTACATGCTCATTACTATCCACCTTTGTTACGTTCTGCTAGCGTAAAGAAGTTTATGGTGGGCTATGAAATGTTGGCACAAGCACAACGTGATATTACCGCTGAACAGGCTGCTGCTCGTTTGCGAGAGTTAAGCAGTGTACATTATCGAGAAACAGCTGAGTAAAAGGGTTTTAAAATACGATAAAAACGGGCTTTGAAAGCCCGTTTATCTTTTAAATCAATTTATCTAATTGTGATATCTTCAACGGGGAAGTTGTAGAAATTGTATACAGCAGCAGAAAGCTGGCGAAAAACCAGTGAGACTGAATCAAACACCGCTTGGACAGGATGATAGAAGTTGATGGAGATAACATAATCTCCTGCAGGTGAATAGATTACACCTACATCTGAAATTGTTCTGATAGCACCGCTATTATCTGTTATCCAACCGTGTTTGTGGGCAATGGGGGTGCCATCTGGAATTCCTCCTTCAAGGAGGTTGGGCATTTTATTCTCTTCAAGAAGGTTGATCATTTGCTGACATTCATTTTGTGAAATCTGCCCAGGGAAAGCTGCTAAGAGCGCACCACCATCATTCTCTGCACATTCATAAAGATCAGAGACTAACATGCCGATTTCCGAAACGGTAGTTTGGTTGTAAAGATCGGGATTGAGGTCAATATCTGTACGTGAATTTCCAGGAGTATCGTAGCGATAAATCAAAGGTGCACCGTCATAGAAAAAGCCGGCCAAGAAGGTACTATTGAGACCAAGTTCTTGCATATCCTCGGTGACCATCATGGGACCAATATCAGGATCCATAAGGGCTTGAATGAGCCAATCTGCAGGATCATTACCAGATTGTTCGATCATGCCTACTAGCCAATTACCAATTAACTCGGTGGGTTGTTCATCAATGCGAAGATAGGATGAGATCATGATCGGAATTTTTATGGTACTAGCAGCTGTGAAGGCAACATCTGGATCAGGATTGACGTTGACACCATTATTGACGATAAAATGAAGTTCTTCACCTGTTTGAAGGTCTTGCACATAAATACCGGATACTCCATCAAAACCAGACACATCTATGATCTGCCGAAGCTGGGTTTCTAAATTAGAAAAAGCTTGGCGATCAGGGACTGTGTCTGTAATAGGCAAAGTAACAAATCGTTCTGTTGGAGAAAAAAGTGCTTTTTCTATACGGTACATTGCAGTGCTGATGTCTAATTGAGTACCTGTGGTTGCTGCCATATATTGTGATGTCCCTGGTATGGGACGGGCTACTTGAGCTGGTTGATCATAACGAGAGGCAATTTCAAAATTAAGATAATTTTCAAGCAACGGCTCTGAGTAAGATGCAAGAATAGGTACCGGGGTTACAGATTGTGAACGCCCCCATAGATAATCCCAAAAGTTACCCCAAAATTGAGAACCACGTGGTTTTTGAAGGTCCGCGGCAGCAAGCATACTCTCTAAATCAAGGTCAAATTGAATCAGGCTGGGATTTAGATGAATAACTTGATCTTCGTAATAAAGTTCTATTGATTGAGAATAGACAAAACGAAGGCGAGATATGGTCTGCTCTCGGCTAAGGTCTCCTACTGGGACTTCGGCGATTGTCATACCAGCTGGATAGTTGGCTTGTTTGCGACTGAAAAGGATTAATTCAAATGCTAACAGACCTACTGAAATTACAATAAGGCCTAAGAATATCCAACGAAAAAATGAATAAGATTGGTTTATTTTCAAGCTAAATCTCCTATTATTTTTCTTATTGTAACATCATCAAAGTTAGAAGTAAGCACTTTAATGTAACCATTATTTTTAAAGGGATTGACGGTTTGATAGTAGAAGTGTATTATATGAATAATTGTTCATGTATTCATATAAAAAGGATTTATTATGGCCCCCTTAACTGAATTATCAAGTATTCAATTAGCAGAATTTTTTTCTGCATTTAGCGATTCTAGTCGTTTGAGAATCATTGAATGTTTGATGAAAAATGAAAAACTTTCTGTGGGTGATATTGCTGAACGTGTGGAGCTTTCTGAATCTGCTACTTCACATCAATTACGTACTCTGCGTCAAATGAGGGCTGTTAGAACTCAAAAAATAGGTAGGTCTGTTTTTTATGAATTGGACGATGAACATGTCAAAGAAATAATGGAAATTGGCATCCGTCATATCTCTCACAATAAGAAAAAGGATTAAGCATAATGGCATCACTGATCACAAAGAACTATGATTTGAAAAATTTGGACTGCGCAAGCTGCGCAGCAAAAATCGAAAAAAATTTGAAAGAACAAGAAGGTGTGCATGATGCTACGGTGAATTTTGCGACCTCTTCTTTATCAATCACATGTGACCCTACATTTGATGTTCACCCAGCAGTACAAGCAGTTGAACCTGATGTATTGGTGTTTAATAAAACTGCTAAAAAGAATGCTGAGATAAAAAATAGTGTTCAAATTGATACACGTTTAATTCAAATTTTTATTAGTTTTGGTTTGTGGCTGTTTGGTTTGATTTTCCATGAAGATATTCATGTATTGCCCTATCGTTTTTGGATTGAATTGGTGCTTTATGGTACAACCTATTTGATTGTGGGCTGGGATGTTTTATCTACTGGGGTGAAAAAGATCTTGCGGGGACAATTCATGGATGAAGAGATTTTGATGAGTATTGCTACATTGGGAGCAATAGCTATCCATGAACTTCCAGAAGCAATTGGAGTGATGTTGTTTTACGCTTTAGGTGAATATATCCAAGATATTGCTGTTGATTCTTCTCGAAAATCAATCCGGTCTTTATTAGATCTTTCATCAAACGTAGCACATTTAGTACATAATGGCGGTACTTTGGATATTAATCCTGAAAAAATCCATGTAGGAGATGAAATACTCGTTTTTGTAGGTGAACAAATTCCTTTAGACGGTGTGATCCGAAATGGAATCTCCAGTTTGGATACATCTGCTTTGACTGGTGAATCAATGCCTCGAGAAGTTATGACGGGAGATAAGGTGTTGGCGGGTATGATTAATTTACAAGAAACTTTACGAGTAGAAGTGAGTGCTACTTTTGAAAATTCTGCTATGGCAAAGATGGTCGATATAGTGCAGGATGCTACTAACCGTAAGGCAAAAGTTGAGAAATATATGACTCAATTTTCACGATACTATACGCCTATCGTAGTGTTACTTTCTGTAATGGTCGCTTTCTTACCACCTCTTTTCTCTCCTTCAGCTACTTTTGAAGAATGGATCTATCGCGGTTTGAGTTTGCTAGTAATCTCTTGCCCATGTGCTTTGGTAATCTCAATTCCTTTAGGATATTTTGGCGGGCTTGGGGCGTTATCTAAAAAAGGTATCTTGGTTAAGGGGGCAGAGAATATTGATGTATTAGCAAACATCGAAACAGTTGTGTTTGATAAGACTGGTACATTAACTAAAGGCGAATTTAAAATCTCCTCGGTAACAGGTGCAAATGGATTTGATAGTACAACTGTATTGGAAAAAGCTGTTATCGCTGAAAATCATTCTACACATCCTATTGCACAAGCAATTCAAAAAGAATCTAGTATCATAGATTTGGATGTTGATGGGTATGAATCAGTAAAAGAATTCTCTGGGATGGGAATGAAAGTCCGCTATCATGGTGAAGATATTTTAGCTGGCAATATACGTTTAATGAAAAGTGAGGCTATAAAACTCAGTGATGAAGAAAATGAAAGTAAAGAAAATTTGCTTTACGTGGCTGTGAATGATATGTTTGCTGGAAAAATTGAGATTGAAGATGAGATTAAACCTGAGGCAAAAGATTCTATTACAGAATTAAGAAGCGTTGGAGTGAAAGACTTGCGGATGTTGAGTGGCGATCGAAATTCTGTGGCAGAAAAAATATCAACTTATTTAGGACTAGATGAATTTGATGCAGAATTGTTGCCTGAAAACAAGTTAACGCTTTTGGAAAATATCTTGAATCAAAAAGATGCTCCAGTGGCGTATTTGGGAGATGGGATTAATGATGCTCCTGCTTTGGCTCGCGCTGATGTGGGCATTTCAATGGGGAAAGCTGGGTCTGATATCGCGATTGAATCAGCAGATGTAATTTTATTAACAGATGATCTTGAGCGATTACCCGAAGCAATACGTTTATCTAGATTTACTAGAAAAATTGTAAGAGAGAACATTGTTTTTGCTTTGGTAGCTAAAGTAATGTTCATTATCTTAGGGATTTTGGGCATCACTGGATTGTGGTGGGCTGTGATCGCTGATGTGGGAGTGGCATTAATCGCAATTCTTAATGCTTCAAGAATTATCCATAAAAAAAGTGTATAATTTTTAGCATGGAGATGTTTAAAAAAATATATCAAATTAGTCATTTAGATTTGTTAGGGCTGCTTTTGCTGCATTTTGGTTTGGGTTACCTGTTGGCGATGCAAACAGGAGCTGTGGCGGAAACAGCTTTTTTTTGGATCCAGCTTGAGTGGTTGATTGCTTTTTATTTAGGACTCACTTTTTTAAACGAATATATTTTATGGTTAAAAGATAAAAGTGAGCCGTGTGGAGAAAAAAAAGAACAAATCCCACCAAAGGTGGTTTTGGGATTAGCTTTTTTGATTTTGTTATTCTCATTAATCTTGCTTTATTATCGATTACAATTGAGTGGATTCTCTACAGATTATTTCTTCCAATTGGGATTACTTTTGGCTGGGCTTTTGACTGTCCTCCCGCCTATTCGATTGTTAGATCGAAAAATCAATGAAGTGACATTGGGAATTTGGCTAGCTGGGTTAAGTTTACCTTTTGGTTATTTTTGCAGTAATGCTGAGTTCTCTTTAAACTTATTTGTAGTAAGTTTTGGACTTTTATTCCAATTTTTAGCTTTTATGTTAATCAAAGATCTTCAAAACTACACTGAAATTGTAAGATATGAACAAAAACGGCTAATCGGAATTTTAGGGTGGCAAGATGGAATGTTGTTTTATGGCTCATTTTTGTTGCTAAGTTATTTTGTTTTTGGATTGGCTATTTGGTTAAATTTGTTTGCTAAATATTATTTGACATTAATGGTTGGCGTGGGGTTTAGTTTGATACAAGTTTGGAATTTAAGAAAAATCTCAAATGGGGGCGTACCGAATTGGCGATTCACAAATTTACTGACATATTTGAATTATTTTTATCCAATGTATAGCTTGATTGTTTTATTTATACTAGATTGAGGTTTACTATGCCTGATTTTTTGAAATTAGTTTCTCCTGAGAATGCTCATATTCAATATTTGCCTTTAGTTAAACCAATTGAACGGATTGAAAGAATATCGGTTTTTGAAGCAAATGGAAGAGTGAGCGCAGAAAACATATTATCTGAAGTTGCTTTACCTAATTTCAGAAAAAGCACAGTGGATGGATATGCTGTGCGAGCAAAGGATGTGGCAGGAGCAAGCGCAAGTCTGCCGGCTTATTTGCATTGCGTAGGTGAAATTCATATGGGTGAAGAAGCAACATTACAACTCAACACTGAAGAGTGTGTGATTATTCATACTGGGGGGATGCTACCAGATTCTGCAGATGCAGTAGTAATGGTTGAATACAGCGCTAAAATGGCTGATGAGATAGTCGAATTACAGAGAAGTGTGGCAGTGGGTGAAAATGTTATTCAAGTGGGAGAAGATATTCATGCTGGTGAGGTGATTCTGCCGGCGAATAAACGAATTAAGTCAGTGGATATGGGGGCTTTGTTGGCTATGGGTGTGACGGAGATTGATGTGTTTGAGAAACCTCAGGTAGCAATTTTAACTTCTGGTGATGAAGTGATGCCTCCTGAAACTAAAACCTTGCAACCTGGACAGGTCCGAAATATAAATTCAATCATGATGGCAAGGGTAGTTGAGGAATTTGGCTGCGAAGCTAAACTCTACCCTATTTTGCCAGACAATGATGAAATTTTTGAAGAGAATGTAAAAGAAGCTATTGAGAATTTTGATATTGTTGTAATCAGCGCAGGTTCATCAGCTTCTGATAAAGATATGACAGCAAGAGTGATTAATCGATTGGGAGAGCCAGGAGTGGTTTTACATGGTTTGAACATTCGTCCTGGAAAACCGACTATTTTCGCAATGGTTGATGGAAAACCTGTTCTTGGTTTGCCAGGGAACCCTGTCAGCGCATGGGTGATTCATCAAGTGATGGTAGTTCCTATATTAGAAAGGTTATGCGGGCAGGAAAATTTTCATTTCTGGGGAAGAATGCTAGCCCTTTTGGAGATCAATATTCCTTCAATATCTGGGCGACAAGATTGGGTGCCTGCAAAATTAATTCTTCAAGAAGATGGAAGTTATTTGGCCCGTCCGATCTTTGGAAAGAGTAATTTAATCTTCACACTGAGCCGTGCAGATGGATTGATTTGTGTATCTGCCACTGCTACTGGATTAGCTGCTGGGGAAAAGGTTGAAGTCTATTTAATTCGTTAAGGGGTCTTTTATGAGTATTTATCTTCATGATGTTCCTTTAGAAGAAAGTTTAAAAATCTTTGCGTCTATCGTAGAAAAGTCAATTCTAGAAAACCAAAATAGAATTGAAAACATTGATGTGGATGAATTTGCAAATGATAGGGTATTGGCTAGCCCTGTTTGGGCAAAAATATCATCTCCACATTTTCATGCTTCTGCTATGGATGGGTTTGCAATTCATTCTGAAGATAGTAGAGGAGCTACTTTAACTTCTCCTGTTGTTTTAGAAATGGGAAATCAAGCAATCTATGTGGATACGGGGGATCCACTGCCAAAAGGTTTTGATGCTGTGATTCCGATTGAATTTACGGAAGCTTTGGACAAAGATCATTTAATTTGCTCTCAAAAACGAGCTCCTTTTGCAATCCGTATTCGAGAAAGTGTGCGTGGTTGGCAACACGTGAGGGTTGTGGGAGAAGATATGGTTGTGACACAATTGGTGCTGCCTGAATTTCATAAACTTGAAGCACATGATCTGGGCGCTTTGATTGCTAGCGGGAATAAAGAAATTGAAGTGTTTAAACGACCCATTGTGAGTGTAATCCCTACTGGAGATGAATTGGTAAGGATTGGCACCGATTTGCAAGATGGGGATCTTTTAGAATTTAATTCTATCGTTTTGGCTGCTAAGGTGAATGGCTGGGGAGGTGTAGGTAAACGAGAAGAAATTGTCAAAGATAAATTTGACCTTATTAAAAAGAAAATTTCAGAAGTTGCTGAATACTCCGATCTAGTTTTACTTAATGCGGGAAGCTCTGCTGGTGCTGAAGACCATTCAGCAAATGTGATTGAAGCATTAGGAAAGGTAAAGGTACATGGGATTGCCGTGCGACCAGGACATCCAGTAATCTTGGGAACGGTAAATAGAAAAAATGGAAAATATGTACCCATCATTGGCGTTCCGGGTTATCCTGTTTCATCTGCAATGACAGCGGATTTATTCTTGCCAATTTTTATGAATACTTGGTACGAACAAGTGCCGTGTCCGAATGAATTTATTGAAGCTCGCTCTATCCGTAATGTTGTTTCTCCAGCTGGTGATGATGATTTTGTGAGAGTTGTGATTGGAAATATTCGTGGTGAAATGATCACACTTCCTCTCTCAAGAGGCGCTGGAGTGATTTCTTCTTTAGTGAAAGCAGATGGTTATCTTAAAATTGAAGCTGGCTCTCAAGGAGTGCGAGCTGGAGAAAAAGTACGCGTGCAATTACTGCGACATCGAGATGAAATTGAACGAACGATTTTGTCGGTTGGATCCCATGATATTACTTTAGATGTTTTGGCTCAATTTTTAGCCAAAAGAAAACGAAGACTGTCTGCAGCTCATGTAGGGAGTATGGCAGGATTAATCGCAATAAACCGTCGAGAAACACATATAAGTCAATCACATTTATATGATACTGAAACGGAAGAATATAATGTGCCGTTTATCAATAAATACATAAAAGATGAAAAAATCAAGTTAATTGAATTTGTCTCTCGGGAGCAAGGATTTTTGGTACCCAAGGGAAATCCGAAAAAAATCTTAGGATTCGAAGATCTATATAATACTAATCTTCGTTTTGTGAACCGACAACGTGGTGCTGGGACTCGCGTTTTGTTTGATAGTTATCTAAAAGCTTATGGAATTGAGGCAGAAACATTATTGGGATATGACGATGAAGAATTTTCTCATTTATCTGTGGGAGTGGCAGTAAAATCTGGACGGGTTGATTTTGGGATGGGGATTGCTGCAGCTGCTTATGCAATGGATCTTGATTTTGTGCCAATTTGTGAAGAGAAATATCAACTAGTAATACCTTCAGATTTATATGAAAGTGAATTACTCACCCCCCTGCTAGAGATTTTAGAGGACAAAGAATTTCATCGAGTTTTAAAAAATATGAACGGATATCATGTTGGAGATATTGGAAAAATTGTTTATGAGTCGTAAAACTTTTTAACTATACGCATTCTCATTATTCTTAACAAGCGCTTCAAAATTTGCTACAATGAACTATCTAAACATTCAAGGAGCTTTTCATGAAAAAGTATATTGCAGCCATTGACCAAGGCACCACCTCCACACGATTCATTTTGTTTGATAAAAAAGGACAAATCTGTGCAGTCGCTCAAAAAGAACATACACAGTTTTATCCAAAAGCAGGATGGGTGGAACATGATCCAAAAGAAATCTGGGAAAAAACAAAAGAAGTAATCAAGGAAGGCATGGAGTCTTTTGGAATTAAATCAGAAGAAATTGCTGCAATAGGAATCACCAATCAAAGAGAAACCACAATTGTTTGGAATAAATATACAGGTGAACCATATCATAATGCGGTTGTTTGGCAAGATACGCGAACAGATGATATTTGTACTATATTGGCACAAAATGGTGGGCAAGATCGATTCCGAGAAAAAGTGGGATTGCCTTTATCAATTTATTTTTCTGGTCCTAAGATCAAATGGTTGTTAGAAAATGTGCCTGGTTTGCGTGATGAGGCAGAAAAAGGAAATGCAATCTTTGGTACGGTAGATTCTTGGCTAATCTGGAACCTAACAGGTGGTGTTGATGGGGGTGTGCATATTACTGATGTAACCAACGCAGGGCGGACAATGTTGATGAATTTGCGTACTTTGAATTGGGATGATGAGATATTGGAAATCATGGATATTCCTAAACAAATGTTACCCGAGATCCGTCCCTCAAGTGATTCAAATTTTTATGGAATGACTTCAAAAAAATGTGTGTTTGGAATCGAAATTCCTGTTTCAGGTGATTTGGGGGATCAACATGCTGCATTGGTAGGACAGACTTGTTTTGAACCGGGAGAGGCAAAAAACACTTATGGTACCGGTTGTTTTATGTTGATGAACACTGGTGAGAAACCCATTCCTTCTACCCGAGGAATGTTAACTACAATGGCATATAAATTTGATGAACAACCAGCTGTGTATGCTTTAGAGGGATCCATTGCAATTGCAGGAGCATTGGTGCAATGGTTACGGGACAATTTGGGAATTATTGAAAAGAGTGAAGACATTGAACCATTGGCAAGAAGCGTTCAAGATAGTGGAGGTATTTATTTTGTACCTGCATTCTCTGGTTTATTTGCCCCTTACTGGCGCGCAGATGCTCGAGGTGTGATTGTGGGGATGACTCGATATATCAATAAAGGCCATATTGCAAGAGCTGCTTTGGATGCTACCGCTTATCAAACTCGAGAAGTGATTGAAGCAATGAAAAAAGACTCCGGTGTAAGTTTGAGCACTTTGAAAGTAGATGGTGGAATGGTAAAAAACGATTTATTAATGCAATTCCAATCAGATATTTTAGGAACTGCTGTTGTCCGTCCTAAAATATCTGAGACAACTGCTTTGGGAGCCGCCTATGCGGCTGGTTTGGCAGTTGGTTTTTGGTCTGGTTTGAATGAATTAAAAGAAAATTGGGGTGTTGAAAAAGATTGGGTTCCTTTGATGGATAATGATGAAAGAGATCAACTCTATCATGGTTGGTTGAAAGCAGTGACTCGAACATTCAATTGGGAAGAATAAATTTAGTATATGCTAATTCTATGATTTAGCTATTGATTTTTATTTTCATTAGCGTTATAATGCTGATAATTAGTCAAAAAAAGATTCTGGATTTAGTCTAGAAATTATTATTTAGCAATTATAATTATTAAATGAATTTGAAAGGAATAAAATTATGGATTGGTTAAGCACTTTACACCCAGTTCTTCAAGCCTTGATTGCTACTTTGTTTACATGGGGAGTGACCGCTTTAGGAGCGGCTGGTGTTTTTCTTACAAAAAATATTAGCAAAAAAGTTCTTGATGGTATGTTGGGATTTGCTGCCGGTGTGATGATTGCAGCAAGTTATTGGTCTCTTTTAGCACCAGCGATTGATTTATCTAAAGGGTTAAAAGTACCTGAATGGTTCCCTGCTGTGACTGGATTTTTATTAGGTGGAGTATTTTTATTGGTTGTGGATAGAGTTTTACCTCACTTACATCCGGGAGACCCAACGGCAGAACCTGAAGGGATTAAAACCACTTGGCAACGATCTGTTTTGTTAGTAACTGCAATTACTCTTCACAATATTCCTGAAGGTTTGGCAGTGGGTGTGGCATTTGGGGCTGCAGCTGTTGGTTTAGAGAATGCTACATTGGCTGCTGCAGTGGCTTTGGCTTTGGGAATCGGGATCCAGAATTTCCCAGAAGGATTAGCCGTAGCTGCTCCTTTACGCCGAGAAGATATTAGCCGTGGAAAAGCATTCTTTTGGGGACAACTTTCTGGGATTGTTGAACCAATTGCGGGTGTTTTGGGTGCATTAGCTGTAATCTTGATGCGGCCACTTTTACCTTATGCACTTGCGTTTGCGGCAGGAGCAATGATCTTTGTGGTTGCAGAAGAATTAATCCCTGAAGCCAATAACAATGACCATCATACAAATATCCCTACGATTGGGGTGATGATTGGCTTTGCGGTTATGATGTTGTTGGATGTAGCATTAGGATAAAAAACTAAAAACAAGATTTTTAAAATAAAAAAGCCCTCAATTGAGAGCTTTTTTTATTTTATTTTTCTTTGGTGCCTGTTTCCCGTAAGTGGGGGAAGAGAAGTACTTCACGAATCGTAGGTTGATCGGTGAGGAGCATAACAAGACGATCAATGCCCATCCCAAAACCACCACAAGGAGGCATGCCATAGCGCATTGCACGAAGATAATCTTCATCCATTGGATGATTTTCATCATCTTCAGCATTATATGCACGTCCCATTTCTAAGAAGCGTTTTTCTTGTTCCTGTGGGTCGTTAAGTTCTGTGAATGCATTACATAATTCAAAACCAGCTACAAATCCTTCAAATCGTTCTACTGTAAGAGGATCCCCTTCTACATTCTTCGCTAAAGGTGAAATATCACGGGGGTAATTATATAGGAATGTGGGTTGAATTAATTTTGATTCTAAGTATTCTCCCATCATAAAATCGATTAATTTGCCACGGGTAAGTTTTGGATCAAATTTCATCCCTTTTTCTTTCATGGCAGCACTTAAGCTTTCCGCATCTTTATGGTTGGCGATATCAATACCCGTTTCATCAAGGATACCTTGGCGAATTTCCAAACGTTTCCATGGTTTGCCAAAATCTATTTCATGACCTTGATATATAACCTTGGTTGTGCCAAGAACTTTTTCAGCGACATATGCCACCATTTGTTCTGTGGTTTCCATAACTTTGAAATAGTCTGAATATGCCTCGTAAAATTCAATTTGGGTAAATTCTGGATTATGTGTGCGATCTACACCTTCATTACGAAAATCACGACCAATTTCATAGACACGTTCAATTCCGCCTACGAGGAGGCGTTTGAGATAAAGTTCAAATGAAATGCGCAAGAAAAGCTCTTGTTTTAGCTGATTATGGTGAGTTGTAAATGGACGTGCTGCTGCACCACCATAAATAGGTTGCAAAATGGGAGTCTCTACTTCAATAAATCCACGATTGTCGAAGAAATCACGTAAAAAACGAGTGACACCTGCACGTACTTTGAAAATATCGCGAACATAGGCATTGACTGCAAGATCAGCATATCGTTGACGGTAACGGGTTTCGGGATCTGTGAGACCAGCATGGCTGACAATTTCGCCATCCACTTCTTCTTCTTTTGCAGCAGGAAGTGGGGTGATGGCTTTGGCAAGCATTTTGAATTCCGTGACTCGAAGCGTAATCTCTTGGGTGCGTGTGCGGAACATCACACCAGTAGCTTGAATAAAATCACCAAGATCAAAGCTTGATTTAAGTAAATCTAAGCCTTCTTGCCCAACATCATTGAGACGGAAGAACAATTGAATGCGCCCATCGTTATCTTCAATATGTGCAAAGACGATCTTTCCCATATGGCGGATGGCACGGATTCGGCCAACCAATGTTTCGACCATAGGTTCAGCACCTTCTTGGGTTAGTTTATCTTCATTTGCTTCAAAAGCCGCAATGGCTTTAGCACTTGTTGTGGTGCGATTTGAACGGGTTGGATATGGCTCAATGCCCTGTTCCCGGAGTTGATTCATTTTTTCTAAACGATTTAATTCTAGATTGTTTAGTTGTACTTCTGAGGTCATACTTCTTCCTTAATATATTAAATTGATAAACTATCGGTTTGGATTAAAACATAAAAAGAAGAATTATGATAGGGTGTATTTTTAAATCAAAAAGTCTGCCCTTTTTAGACAGACTTTTATTGAAGAAAATTTGAGTTAGGGAAGATCCATGCTAGTTATTAGACGCATTGTGTAACCTTTAGGATCATCATCAGTATGAAATTTAAAGGATTCTTTGAGAACATCCCCTAGTGTGAGTTCAATGCTGTCTCGATGTTCAATGGTGAAGGATTCGTCGAATGGAACAGGAGAACCATTTACAAAAACACCTGATGTATGAAAGATCACGTCTTTTCCAGAGTCATTGACCACTTCAATCTTGATTGTTGATTGAGAAAGGTCAAGGTTTTGGTATTGAGTTTCATATACTTCGGCATCAAGAGCATCGTATTTTTCTTGATTAATGATGAAATAAATCAAGGCTTGTCCATTTTGGTGTTTTACATAAATAGAAAATACATCTTGACTCCCTGTAAATGTATCTCCACCAAACATGGGAATTGAAAATTCTGCTACTCCTGAGGGAGTATAGTCAATTTCTTCTACTCTCACATTTTCTACATTTGAGAGATGGTGAGTGAGTAGCGTTTCAAATTCTGAGATTTCCTCTTCTTCAATATATGAGTTGATGATGGTTGCATTGGCATACAAGGGTGCACTGGTATCATTTATGTTTACGATATCAACCACATATGCGGTTGAATCCAAGTCAAAACCACATGCTGTAATCACCAAGGCAAGTAATACAATTAAAATACTCCATTTTATTTTTTTCATTTCATCCTCCTTTATCGGATTTTATAGTTACAGTATATATTAAATTTGAGTATTTTATATTATTTATTTGTAATTTGTGGTTTTATTGACTGGGGTTGGAGTACATGATAAAATCGGCTCACTGTTAAGCCCTCATCGTCTAGCGGCCTAGGACGTAGCCCTCTCACGGCTGAAACCGGGGTTCGATTCCCCGTGGGGGTACACATATAAGCACTCGAATGAGTGCTTTTTTTACGTCCTTGGACATAGCCTTCTTCTACTTGGCGACTGAAACAGGAGACAATTCCACGTAGGGGTACACATATAAGCAATCGAATGAGAGCTTTTTTTACGTCCTTGGACGTAGCCTTCTTCTACTTGGCGACTGAAACAGGGGACAATTCCACGTGGGGGTACACATATAAGCACTCGAATGAGTGCTTTTTTTACGTCCTTGGACATAGCCTTCTTCTACTTGGCGACTGAAACAGGGGACAATTCCACGTGGGGGTACACATATAAGCACTCGAATGAGAGTTTTTTTTACGTCCTTGGACGTAGCCTTTTTCTACTTGGCAACTGAAATAGGGGACAATTCCACGTGGGGTACTCACATAAGCACTCGAATGAGTGTTTTTTTTGCGACCTTGGATGTAGTCTTGTTTTATGATAGTTAAAATTAAAGGTGATTCTCATTGGAGCTATCATTAAGGATTTATCTCAAAATAAACGGTAGTTATTTTCTCTTTTCTTTCATATAATTAGAGAATGATAAAACCAAATCCTATCATTGCAAAAGATTCATTTGAAAAAGCGATGAAATTAGATGTTTCATTATGTGAACAATTCCAAACAGGGATTGCAAATTATGTTTTTGATGTTACAACTATTAATGGTCAAAAATATGTTGTAAAAATGAATAGCGATAATTCAAAGAATCTAGCAGGTGAAAAATATTGGATTGATATTTTAGCCCAATTTGATATCAGAATTCCAACTATCTTATTTGAGGATCTAGAGGGATGGCTAGTTGATATCCCATTTTTAATTATGGATTATATTCCAGGAACTGATCTTGGATATGAATATAAAACGCTTAGTAAATCTCAGAAAAAGAAAATTGCCTTTACCCTCGCAACTATTCAAAAACAAGTAGGTCAACTTCCTTTAGGGAAAGGTTTTGGTTATGTAGCACATTATGATGATAATTATCGTGCTAAAAATATGCGAGATTTGATCGAAAGTTCACTAGATTTATGCACAGCGATAGTAAAGAAAAATGGGTTTTTTGATATTGGATACTATGATACTTTGAAAAGTTTTATCAACGCCAAAAATGAATATTTAGAAAATATAAAGCCTACTCCATTCTTAGATGATATTACAACAAAAAATGTTTTAATTGAAAACGGAGAATTACAAGGCATAGTCGATTTAGATAATCTATGTTTTGGGGACCCTATGTGGCATGTTAGTCTAACAAAGATGGCTTTATTATCAGATGAAGCTGATTTAGATTATATAGACTATTGGTTGGAAGCAATGGAGGCTACTCAAGAAGAACGAATTATGGTTGAAATTTATACAGCAATCCATTGCGTATGTTTTATGCGAGAAATGGGTGAAAAGTTCAACAAAGATGTAATAGAGCCTATCAATCCTAAAAGAATAACTCTTTTGGAGAAAATATTAAAAGATCAAATTGAAATTATCAATAAAGGACTTAAATAGGTTTTTTTGGATTAAGGATTTAGCATATTTTCTTTTGCAGTTTAAACTGGAGAAACTTCATAAACTATTCACTAAAAGAGCATACAATAGCAAGCTCTTTTTTATTTTTCATGTTATATACTACTATCTTTATTTCATCCCACACACATTATTTGAAACGCTTGATTCTATGACTTTGGTATAAGTTCCATTTTTTTCTAAAATCTGTATGTTTCCATTTTTTTCATATTTCTTTTCTTATTATGTTAAAAGAATTTGTGAAAAGCCTATGAAAGAACTGCATAATACTTAGATAAAAATTATAATTAATCAATAACAAAATAAATTATTTATCTACTATACATAGGAAAAATGGAGAAAAAAATGAAAAGTTATATTGTTGATGCATTTACTGATACTCTGTTCAAAGGCAACCCTGCAGCTGTTTGCGTATTAGATGAATGGTTATCTGATGTTATGATGCAAAATATTGCAAAGGAAAATAATTTATCTGAAACTGCTTTCACTGTAGCAAATGGCAATTCTTTTGATCTTCGATGGTTCACTCCGGGGGGAGAGATTGATTTATGCGGGCATGCAACATTGGCGACTGCATATGTAATTACACATTTTGTGAATTCTAAACTCGATAATGTTGTCTTTAATACCAAAAGCGGTGTTTTGATCGTTGAAAAAAAGGTTAAGATGTTTGAGATGGATATGCCAGCTTATGTGTTAAAACCAGTGCCGGTTAGCGATGAGATGGAAGCAGCAATAGGTTATCGACCAGTTGAAGCATGGCTTGGGAGAGATCTTGTATGTGTATTGGAAAATGAAGAAGAGGTGTTTAATGCTACACCTAATTTTGAAAAAATAAAAACTCTTGACGGATTAACAGTAAATATTACTGCAAAGGGAAGTGTGTATGACTGTGTTACCCGTAGCTTTGCTCCAAAACTAAATGTTTTTGAAGATCCAGTGTGTGGCTCATGTCATTGCCATGTAATTCCATTATGGTCAAAAGCCACGGGTAAAACATCTTTTGTTGCATTCCAGGCTTCGGAAAGAACTGGTGTATTGTATTGTAAATTAGAAGGAAATCGAGTGAAAATTGCTGGAGAAGCAGTTCTCTATTCCATCTCTGAAATTTTTTTATAAATTTATTCTGCATCCCAACCCGGTGTATTGCATGTTTCAACCTCTCCAGAAGTCATGCCATCCAAAAGAGCATTCACTCGCTGTTGAGAAGAACCGTGTGTCCAAGCATCTGGAACAATATATCCTTGGGTTTGTTTTTGGATGATGTCATCACCGATTGCCATAGCAGCATCTAATGCTTGAGAAAGTTCTTCTTCTGTGAAATAGGAAATATATCCGGTTTCTGTTGCATGATTAAACCAAATGCCAGCAAGGCAGTCTGCTTGAAGCTCGGTGAATACAATTTCACTATCTGGACCTGTATCTTGAATTCTCCCAGAGGTATTAAGGATTCCGAAAAGATTTTGGACATGATGTCCATATTCATGCGCAATCACATATGCTTCTTCTAATGGCCCACCTTCAGTACCAAAATTGTCGTGCATTAAATCAAAGAAAGATAAGTCAAGATAAACCATTTGGTCTGCGGGACAATAAAATGGTCCTGATGCACTAGATGCAAAGCCACATGCTCCTTGGGTGGATCCTGAAAAAAGCACAGTTTGATTGGGCTGATATACTCTTCCAAAATTAGGAAATTCTTCTTCCCAGAAGGCTTGCACACTGTTGACGAACCCTACGACTCTACAATCTTGTCTTTCGTTGGCATCGGCTCCGGTGAGACATTCTGATTCAATAGTAGTAGTTTCTCCATAATTTATAGTTTGATCTTGTTGAGCATATGGATCAATTCCAGTTAAATCTGAAGGATTTCCTCCAAAAATCAAGTAAATAATAAGGGCTAAGATGCCTAATCCACCTCCACCCATTGCAACACTGCGGGTTGTACTGCTACCACGACGATCTTGCACTTGTGATGTATCTAATTGTTTTTTCTCATTAAACGGCATTGCTACTCTCCTTCTTCTTTTTTCTAAAATTGATTTATATAATTACTTTTGTATTATAAATTAATTCGTCGAAAAATAAATAATTCGAAAACAATCTTTTATTTTATTTTTGAATTATTATAAGCGAATCCCGTTTTTTAGCTTTTTTAGATTTATTGCATTGAAAGTTTTATCGTTACATTTCCACTTCCAAGAATGTTTTTCAACTCCTGTGCGCTTACATTATCTATCTTTCCAAGTCTTGTAAAATTCCAGAAATTTAGTGCATAATAAATCGCTAAAGTAGAACCTTGGTAAAGAATTATATCTCCAGATTCAGTTGTAATTTGTTGGTCGTTTCTAGGTAAGTTAGTTCCTATTGGACCTACTTTTTCCATATTCCATAATCTTGCATATTAATAGATATAGGACCTTTTGCTAAAAGTTCTTTTAAAGCAGCGGTGGAAAAATTTTCCACCAGGGTTGCAGTTAAAATTTTTTACTCCGATTTGAATATATATTTTCTTAATCACCTCTATATTTGTATTTTCTTGATTATTTATGATTTCTTTAGTTGGTTTGATAGTTTCTGTTGGTAAGACAATCGTAGCTGTCGGTGGAACAATCGTTTCAGTAGGACTTAATTCAACAATTGTTGATTCAGGCATAATTAGCGTGTTTTGGTTTGATGTTGTTTGATTCGTTTGAGTACATGAAGATAATCAAACAATTATAAATATTTAATGTTCTTTTTCATTTATAATCCTTTCGTCTAGTATAGATAAATCATATCACCTAGAGTTCACTCTAAATCAAGGTGTAGAAAATCCTATAAAAACCTTTTTTGTTAATATGTTGACAGATGTTTGTTAATAAATTAAACTAGGAAAAATTAAAGGAATTAAACAAATTATATGATTAATATTTTATCCCGTCGTCCAGAAAGCCGTCCAACCAACTTGACTTTAAATTTGAAGTCCGGTTATTTGACGTTTGGATAAAATAATTTTATGTAAACCAAAGAGCCTCCGGATTTCCGGAGGCTTTTTTATTAGGAGAATTTTAATGGAAAGTATAAAAGTCGGTGTTTATGGTGGCACTGGATATACAGGTTGGGCTTTGATTCAAATATTGTTGATTCATCCTAATGTGGAAATCAAATTTGTTACTTCTGAAAGAATGGCTGGCGAAAATTTAAAAAATAGTTGGGTGTTAGCTCCTGATATGACCTTAGTCTCTTCAGCAAAAGCTAATTTGGAAGAAGTTGATTGTGTATTTTTATGCTTACCTCATACACGTTCTGCTGAAATCGCGGCATTAGCAAAACAAGCAGGTAAGAAAGTGATTGATCTTTCTGCAGATCTTCGTTTGAAAGATGTTAAAGTATATGAAGAATGGTATAAGGTAAAACATGCTGTGCCAGATCTTTTACCGGTTGTTTATGGGTTACCAGAACACTATCGAGATGAAATCAAAAAAGCTGACTTAGTGGCAAATCCGGGGTGTTATGCAACATCAATGCTGTTAGGGTTATATCCGTTAGCAAAGAATCAACTTTTAATTGATGGTGCACCAATCATTGTTGATGCCAAATCTGGAACCACAGGTGCGGGGCGAAATCCGAAACAACATATTCTTTTTAGTGAAGTTCATGGAAATTTTTCAGCTTATAGTATTGGAAGAAGCCATCGGCATTTAAGTGAGGTTGAACAACAGTTAGAAGAAGCAGGACTAAAAGCAGGAAATCTGATATTTTCACCGCACCTTCTACCTACAGATAGAGGGATCTTGAGCACAATATATGTCCAAGTAAATAATGCTGATGATGCTATGGTTGCTTTAAAAAATGCTTATGCAAATGAACCATTGATTCATATACTTCCAGAAGGTGAATTAGCAAGTTTGGCATATGTTGTCCGTACACCTTTTTCAGCGATTTCTTTTTCAAAGGTAAATGACAATAATTTGATCGTTTTAGTAGCGATTGATAATTTACTAAAAGGAGCTGCTTCACAAGCTGTGCAGAATTTTAATTTGATCTTTGATCTTAAAGAGACCACAGGCTTATTATAAGGGCAGGAAGTAAGATGAATAAACCTTATCAGATTATTAAAGTTGGTGGAAATGAATTAGCAGATGCAGAATTTATGGCAAAACTAGTCACTGCAATCCAATCTCAATTAAAAGAATTTGCTTGCATCTTGGTTCACGGAGGTGGTGCAGCAATCAATGAGATGTTAGAAAAAACTGGTATTACACCCCAATATAAAAATGGTCAACGGATCACTGATGCAACCACGTTGGAAATCGCTGAAATGGTTCTTTCAGGAAAAATAAATAAACAATTAGCTTTGAATTTTAATTTAGCGGGTGTGGATGCGCTAGGGTTAAGTGGTGTGGATCACGGATTATTGCAAGTCGAAACCTGGGGCGATGCTATGGATCTTGTTGGACGAATTACAAAGGTTCGGATTGAAGTATTGGAGAATTTATGTATTCAAGGTGTATTACCTATCCTCTCCCCTATTTCTATGGGAAAAACAGGTCGATTTAATGTAAATGCTGATCATGTTGCAGGTATGGTTGCTGGTGCTCTTGAAGCTGAAGAAATTATTTTTATTACAAATGTGCCAGGAGTTTTGGTAAATGAGGAGATTGCACCAGAATTAACAAAAGAAAATGTAAATCAATTAATTTCAAATGGAATTATTTATGGTGGGATGATCCCTAAAGTAAATTCGGCTTTAGATGCTCTCTCTTTTGGTGCAAAAAAAGCAACCATTACAAATATTACTGGGTTTGAGGCACATACTGGCACAACTATTATTACAAAAAAGGACTTATCATGACTAAAAAAATTAATACTATGGAAACTATCCAAAAAGAAAATGAGTTTGTTTTAGCAACTTACCCTCGATTACCTTTTGTTATTAGCCATGGGAAAGGTTCTTATTTATTCGATAGTGAAGGGAATTGTTACTTAGACTTTGGCTCTGGAATTGCAGTAAATGCATTTGGTCATTGTGATGATTCAATTGTAAAAGCTGTTCAATCACAAGTTGCTACATTGAGTCATGTGAGCAATCTTTATCATAGTGTACCTCAGGCTGATTTATCGGAGAAGTTATGTGAGAAAAGTTTTGCTGATAAAGTTTTCTTTTCAAATTCTGGTGCTGAAGCTGTGGAAGCAAGTTTGAAATTTGCACGTAAATATGCTTTGGTAAATTATGGAGAAAAGAAAAATAAAATCGTTGCCTTTTCTAATGGGTTTCATGGACGGACTTATGGTGCTTTATCTGTGACTGCCCGAGAAAAATATCAAGCACCTTTTCGTCCTTTGTTATCTAATATTGAAATTGCTACTTATAACGATGTTGAATCAGCAAAAAAAGCAATTGATAAAGATACATGTGCCGTTATTGTGGAAGTTATTCAAGGTGAAGGTGGTGTGAATGTTGCTTCAAAAGAATTTATTCAGACTATTCGGAAATTATGTGATGAGAACAATGCTTTGATGATTATTGATGAAATTCAAACTGGTTTTGGACGTACAGGCAGCATGTGGGCACATGAACAATTTGAAATCACTCCAGATATAATGACTTTAGCAAAAGCGCTAGGGGGTGGTTTGCCAATTGGTGCAACATTGATAACAAATGAAGTGGCAAAATGTCTTTCCGCAGGTGATCATGGAAGCACATTCGGAGGAGGTCCTGTGGCAGCGAGCGCGGCGTTGGCTGTGATAAATAAATTTGATGAAAGTGATGTTTTATCTCATGTTCAAAAAATGAGTGACTATTTATTATCCGAATTAAAAAAGCTCAATCTTGAACAAATTGTCGAAATCCGCGGGATGGGATTGATGATCGGGATTGAATTGACAATAGAGGTTGGTTCTTTTTATCAGAAAGCTCATGAATATGGTATTTTGATCTTAACTGCTGGACCAAATATTATCCGTTTATTGCCTCCTCTTTCTATTTCAAAAAGTGAGATTGATGAATTTATTCAAGCTTTTCAGAAACTAATTACGGACGTTTTACAATGAGTGTCACTATGCAAATTATTGACTATCAAATTCAAAAAACACAAATTGAAGATATTCCATCTATCCTAGCAATTTTTGATGCCGAAGTTGCTGCTGGACGAATGCTTGCACGTAATCAAGAAGAATTGAAAAAGAATATTGATCTTTGGCGTGTTGTAAAAATTAACAATCAAATTGTTGGATGTGTTTCCCTTGTGTTTTTTAATCCTTCTCTATGCGAAATACGTTCGTTAGCTGTCGAAGAAGAATTTCGCACTTTAGGATTAGGAAAATTATTAATCGAAGCCGCAATTGATTTGGCAGATGAACTTAATGCACAAACAGTATTTGCTCTGACTCGTTCTCCGTGGGTATTTGAAAGATTAGGGTTCCGAAAAACAATCATTCAAAAATTCCCTGAAAAAGTTTGGCAAGACTGTAAGCCCTGCCCATTTATTAATCAATGTGATGAAATTGCGATGTATTTCAACTTGAAAGAAAGCGAAATTGATTATGAATAAAATAATATATACTCCAAAAGGATTTCAACTTTCTGCACTCCATTGTGGTTTGAAAGTAAATGAACAAAAAGATCTAGCTGTAATTTTAAGCGATCGACCCTGCCAGGTGGCGGCTGGGTTCACTACTAATAAAGTGAAAGCTGCGCCTGTTATTTATGATCAAAAGATTGTGAATTCTGGAAAAAAAGTTCGAGCGGTGACTATAAATGCGGGAAATGCAAATGCTTGTACTGGGAATGCTGGTATGGTGCATACACAGCAAGTGGCAGAAGGAGCAAGCAAACTCTTTGATGGCGTTGCAGATGAAGTTTTAGTTTTATCTACTGGTGTAATTGGAGTTCCTCTGCCAGTGGAAAAGATTTTTGCAGGATTGAAGAAAGTTGAATTTTCAGACTCTGCTGATAGTTGGCATAGTGCAGCTAAGGCTATCATGACGACGGATACAAAACCAAAGATTGTAAGTTTGCAAAGTAAGAATGGATATTCAATTACTGGAATCGCTAAAGGCGCGGGGATGATCTGCCCTACAATGGCAACGATGCTTTCTGTAATCTGTACAGATGCTTCTTTGTCAGATGAGCTTCTTAGTAAAGTATCTGAAGTGTGGGGTGAGAGTTTTAACCGAATTGTAGTTGATGGTGATATGAGTACAAATGATACTGTGTTATTGCTTGCCAATGGTGCTGCAGAATTTAAAGCCGATATTGATAGTGATTTTTATTCGCTATTTACTGACGTTTGTGTACAATTAGCCAAAAAAATTGTAGCCGATGGGGAAGGTGCCACAAAATTGGTGAAAGTTAATATTAATGGTGCTAAGAATAAAGAAGATGCGGAAACAATTGCACGCTCAATTGCAACATCACCTTTATGTAAAACAGCTTTTTATGGGGCTGATCCTAATTGGGGACGAATTATTTGTGCGGCTGGATATGCAAATGCATATTTTTCGCCTGAGCAAGCTAGTCTGTTCTTAAAAAAAGATGATGATTTTATAAAATTATTTGAATATGGTCAGGGAAGTGATTATTCAGAAAAAGATGCAGTCGCTTTAATGGAAAATAAAGAATGGGAAATATTATTAGATCTTAATCTTGGTTCAAGTAATTATTGGCTTTGGACTTGTGATCTAAGTCATGATTATGTAACAATCAATGGACATTATCGAACTTAATAAAAAAAACAGGCTAAAGCCTGTTTTTTTAAAAGTATCTGATTGATTTATTCTACGCTGACCAAAACTGCTTTGATCATTCTGCGATTTTGATATGTTTGGGTCATTTCAGAATAATTTTCACATGTTAGCAATGTGATTGTATCAAATTCTTCATGAGAAAATGCCAATTTAATTTGATTGTTATTAATCAGCTGATTACTAACTACTTGATAAGTATAAACTTCACCATTGTTTATGATTTGGATAATTTGTCCATATCCTAATTCTTTGATGTTGGCAAAAACACCAGGTGTATTTGTGTTATTCCACACGTGTCCAGTCAATACTGTGTTGCCAGCCCATGTGGGGAAAGCAGATCCATTTAACCAACCTACATTTTGCCCTAGCCAAGAAGTATCCCAAGAATTATCAACTTGAGGAACTCCAACAATATCTAATGAGAGATTCAAATCTGGAATCTGTAACACTAATCCTGATGATGAATATGCTTTTTCAATTGACTGTGTAGGTAAGTTTGTGAACTGATTCATAGCAAAGCCTGTTGAAGGTAGTTCGAATTTTGAACTTGTTGCTGTTGTTGTTGTTGAAGATTTACTTAACGATACAGTAAATTCAATTGTTGAATCAGAAACACCATCATTTAATTCAATTCCATAAAGATTTTCAATTGATGTGGTTCCACATACAAATAAACGATATTTACCTTCTGGAAGATCATTTCCTCCATTTACTGTAAGAGTGCTTATAAATGGGCCAGAAGCATCATAGACTACTGTATCTATTGTTATCTGAATATCATCTTGTGCCGCTGAGGGACCACCGGGAACCGCACATGAAGCTGTATCAAATGTTCCATTCACACCTGCTTCGACTAATAAATAGTTATTCACATTATTCGCAGATTTATTTGATCCATCGTGTAAAACATCTTGATCAAATTCAACTTTAATTTGAGATAATCCAGATTTAACAATGCTAGAATTTGAGGGAGTTGTTTTTGAACCAAAAACTATCTCGGGTATATTTACATTTTCTTTGGTTAATGCCCAAAGGGCTTCAGCGGTGATTTCATTATTTTCACCATAGCCTTGGTAATTTTCCCATCCACCAGTTCCCAATTGAACGCTTCTTAGGTATGAAGCTGCACTATTAATTTGGTTATTAAAATTAGTTGGATCAATTTGATTAAGGGCTAAGATTGCATATGATGTTTCTTGAACTGTTTCCTCTCCTGCTCCAGTTGCTGTGGCCGTCCAAGTAAACCCTCCAGATGGTAATTGATAAGATACAAGAATATTTGCTAAGTCTATAATATTCGAAGCTGCTTGATGTTCACCACTTGTTGGATCAAAGTCTTCGCCAACAAGCGAAAGTCCATAAATAGCTCCTGCTAACCCTATTACATCATAGTTTTGAGAGCCATCTCCTTCTAACTCATTAATTTCAGCTTTCACTCCAGCTACCCATTTATTAATTTCTGAGGGTGATACTCCTGCTGAAGCTGCTCCTACTAACCCCATTCCAATATCCCAGGCGGCTAAATTTGCTTGAGTACCAGATCTTACATCTCGGATTCTTTGAATGTATGAGTCAGTTGAATATAAAATCCCTGCACCATTTTTATCATATATACCCTGTTGAAGTGGTCTATAAAAGTTATTGAGTACATGATTTGTATAGGTTGATCCTCCAAAAACCTGATCTAGCTTTGCCGCAAGATAACCGTCTGATGGTGAAAAATTATTGGTCTTTGTGAGAAAAAATGCACCTACTTGGGATAACGCAGCAAGATGAGCCGCATCATTTGTAAACAAATATGTTTCAGCCAATCCCATCCCAATAGGTCCGATAGTATTTGCAGCACTTCCGGTACTTGGATTACCATTATCTAGTGGCCAATCCCAACCGCCATCATTATTTTGTAAGGCAGTTAATCGATCTCCACCATCCTTAAGGTAATCTACCCATGCTGCATTTGCGTGATTTGACGGAATTAGGCTTAATAAGAGTGTAACAACAAGCACAAGAGAAATAAAAGACATCTTTTTAGACATAACGAATCTCCTCAATATTTTATTGCAGATTCAATCATCATTTATTAAGAGTGTTTTTAGATAGAATATTAATTGTTTAACCCCATAAAGGATTCTTTAATCTTGTGCTAATTATAGCATTCACTTCATATTGTTGTAAAGATATATTAAGTTAGTTTTTTCACAATTTTTATAGTTTTTGATTCACTACCTGAACTATTTTGATAAGCCCATCATCATATGATTTTAATTCAGAAATCTCAAGTCCGACTTCTTCTATATAGTTATCAATTTGACGATTAATGTTTTCCCCTGAAAAATATGCAATTATTGGATTTAGAAAATCCATTAGTTTTCCAATAATTGGGCGATTGATGCGACCATGTTCTAAGAAAAATATATCACCACCTGATTTCACTACTCGACTAAGTTCTTGAAGTCCTAAAATAGGGTCAGGTACTGAGCAAAAAACATAGGTTACAACAGCTTGATCAAAAGTATTATCTTCAAAATCCAATGACTGAACATCCATAAAATGAAAATCTATATTTCGATTTTGTTCTTGCGCTTGTTTTTTTGCGTATGCCATCATCTTTTCACTATAATCAATAGCTGTGATTTTTGCTTGAGATGGGTAATAACGAATATTATTTCCAGTTCCAACTCCTACTTCTAGTATGTGTTCATTTCCAACTTTTGACCATATATACTCACGATGGGGATTTTTTATATCATTTATATCTTCTGAGCCCACTTTGTAATATATACTCGCAATTTTATCAAAGAGAACCTGAGATTTATCTTTTCTTTTATATTGTTTATTTTGCATCTATTTACCTCTTTGAATTAGATGTTTTTAACTAGGTTGAGCTTACAAACATATTTAATCTGTTTTTCGCATTTTTGGATAAAAAATAAAAACAACCAAACTAAAAGATAGTAATAATATGCTACCGATTTGCATTGCCACTGGTGTGTTTATTCTTTCTGCTAAACTAGAAATTACTAAACCACCTAATGAAAAAGCACCCATCAAACTTAAGCTATAGACACTCATCACACGACCTCTTAATTGATCTGCAACACGTTCTTGTACCATTGAGTTGCAGGTGTTGACAAAAAGCATAAATACAAGGCCGGTGAAGAATAAAAAACCTAATGATGTGGGTAGTGTTCTTGTGAATGTAAATCCTAACATCAGAACTGGGGTGAGAAAACTGCCAATTGTAAATAGAATACCCTTTACGGATAATTTGCTCAGGCTAGCTACTATCAAAGCACCAATAACAGACCCCATTCCTCTAAATGATAGCAAATATCCATTATACTCGACACCACCATGTAATATTTCAGTTGCCCATACAGGGAAAAGCGTGACAAACCCTCCCATTGAAAATCCAATCATAAATACTGCAATAATGAGCCAAAAGGTGGTTTTATCTGACCAAATATATTTAAAAGAATTTCTCAATGCAATGAACATTTTTTCTTGCGGTTCAGCTTTTTCATTTTGAAAATTCACTTTTTTATGATCTGTGCTTTTGTTCTCTATGATTGTTGTTTCATTGGAAAACCGCATAAGGAGTAATGCGCCAATAATAAAAAGGAACGTAATAGCATTGATCAAAAAACACCACGCAGGACCAAAAAGTGCATATGCAATACCTGCTGCAGTGGGACCAACAACTCGGGCTAAATTAAACATCATCGAATTTAAGGCAATAGCGTTGGAAAGTTCATTCTTTGGGACTAAATCAGCTACAAAAGCTTGACGTGCGGGGGTGTTAAAAGCATTGGCAACACCAAGTATAAGTGCAAGAATTAAAATATGCCAAGGTAAAACAATATCAGTAAATACTAAGAATGAAAGTATAAAAGCTAGTAACATCATTGTGGAGATTGTGACTAGCATGAGGCGACGTTTGGAAAATATGCGGTCGACTATTACTCCTGCAAAAAGCATTAACAGCCATGAAGGTAATCCATTTGCAAAAGTTACATAACCGAGAAAACTTGGAGAATTTGTAAGTTCATAGATCAAGTACCCTTGGGCAGTACTTTGCATCATGTCTCCAAATAAAGAAAATAAGTTGCCAGAAAAGTAAAGACGATAATTACGAATTCTTAAAGAAGAAAAGGACTCTTTGAGAACATTGTGTTTTTGTTTTGTGAGTGCCATTATAAGAGTATAACATTAAATAAAAAAGGATTGTTTTGATAACAATCCTTTAAGAATTTCATTTATTTAGACCACATTCCAATACTATGTGTCCTTGGATATTCTTCTTGTTGTGCCAGAAAAACATCACATGAATTATCTGGATCATATTCTCTAGCATCTGCATATCCTTTTGCTACTAATTCTGCATTTACAAAAATGTCATCTAACATAATGTAGCGCAAAAGACGACCATATTGATCTGTATCTGTAACATCTCTATAGAGCATCACTTCTTCGCCTTCTAATAAATTTTTATTGTAGGCAGTAGCTTCTGAACCATAAAACTCATCGAATTCTGGTGTATTAATCCCAACATATCGGACTCGAAAAGTTTCTCCATTAATCAAAACTTCAGCAGTATCTCCGTCCACAGCACGAACAACATAAGCTTTTACTCCTTGTTGAGTAGGGATACAATCTGGTAAGTTAACAATTGACTCCACTAATTCTGCATTTTGTTTTTTCAAGGCTGCTTTGTTAGTTGTATCCGCATATACTACTGGTGCTTGGGTGGCTGCTATTGATGTTGGATAAGCTGTTTTCGTAGGTTCTTCACCAGTAATCATGTTTACTACATCTTGATTAAATGTGTCACCTGAGAAAAAAAGATAAATGATATATCCAATGATTAATAAGAATCCAATAAGTGCTTTTTTGTTTTTAATTTCTAATTTCATTATCGTACATATCTCCATACAGAGTCTAAAATTTGAAGCCCACTATATCTTTGTATTTGTTTGCCAGCTTCAGAAAGATGCATATACCCACCTACACTTTCAGGATCAAGTCCATGATCTGGTAATCCTTGCATAGCCGCCCACATATTCCATAACGGAATATCATATTCTAGTGCAATCGTGGCAATCTCACGATTAATGCTAAAATCTTCTTCATGGTTATCTGCTTTTGTGGCAAGAATTGGAAGGACATTTGCATCTAAGAGCGTTTGGATTATTTGACGCAAATAAATTGGATCACGTTCAGTCCAATGCGTCCCTAAACGAATAAATGCAATACTGGGGTTATAAGCTCGTAGTTCACATTGCAAAGAACTTTCGTTTTCAAAACAGACACCTGCTTCTATATAATCTACTGGTCTGCCAGGTGCTAGGTGTGAAGCAGGATTGGCTCCATCCATATTTCCGGGAGTATTATATTTGATCGATTTTTCTCTGAAAAATGCTAATGTTTCAAGGTAATTGTCTACATTATCTGTAAAAAGGTTGGGATCTAAATTGTAATAAGGACCTAAAAATTGTCCTGTCATTGTTTGACAATCTCCAATCACAGTAAAATATGTGGGGTCATTACCTGCTTTAATTCCATTTTGATAAATCTCTCGATGTTTTTCTGTAAATGTAGGAAAAATTGGAAGCAATTGCCACCAATTTTCATCCTCTTGATAAGCGTTTACATTTTTGGGAAAAATGAATGTGCTTGAAAATATTAAAAGGCATACTATACCATTTATAATATAATTTATTTTTTTCATGGGTTTAATAGGATTTTTGTAATCTTTCTGCAGCTTCTTCTGTAATAGGAACCAACACTTCAACTGTAGTACCTATATTAATCTGTGAATTGATATGGAAGATACCATTTAAAATCTCTGTTCTTTCGCGAAGATTGACCATGCCCAAACTGCTACTTTCACGATCTTCGTATTTACTTTGCATTTCTTCTACATCAAAACCAACACCATCATCTGCTATTTGTACTTTGATGATATCGCTTCCTTGTCTTGAGAAGGAGACATTGATATTTTCTGCTTTGGCATGTTTCCTAGCATTGTTAATTGCTTCATCAATTATATAAAAAAGAACATTTTGTTTTCCAACTTCAAGGTCAGTTAATATTCCTTCTTCAACAAAAATATTCACTTTTTGGTTATACATTTCTTCAGTTTTTTCAGCTAATGCTAATAATGCTGCTTCTAACCCTTTGGATTCTAAAACTAATGGACGTAATGTAAATAACATATGACGCATTTCTTTGGTGGTGCGTCGGGCTAAATTCTCTGTTTTAAAAAGTTCTTCGGCAGCAGCATTTACATCTTTTTCAAGGAGACGGCGAGATAAATTAACACGCATTGAAATGGCAGCAAGACTTTGTGTGGGACCATCATGGAGATCACGTGCTAGCTTCTTTTGAGCTTCATTGTGAACATCTCTTAATCTGTTTTTTTCAATTTGGATTTGCTCATATAACATTGCATTTTGAAGTGATGATACTGCTTGACGAAGGATAATGTTAAGCACAGCTAAACGATCATTATTAAAGAAATCTTCGTTGGGATGGGCAAATATCATAAATCCTAGAAAACGTCTTCGATAACGTAAGGGGAAAATAACAGCAGCATTCATATTTTGAATAGCAATTAATCTTTTTAATTCAGGATCATTTTGAGGATTCTTAATCACAATTAAATCATTGTTATCGCGAAGTTTTTGCAGAGCCCCTTGCTCGCACGTAAAAGCAACACGATAATCAGCTGTCACTAACCCTTGTGCCATTTTAGGAATAAATTTATCTGGTTCAATCTCGTCTTCTAAATAAAAGGCATTTAGGATACGACTACGTTCCTTTTCATCTTCTGTCATGGCTTTGAGTCCAAGCATTAGTGCGGATTCAAGCACATATTCATAATTAAGACTTGAGTTTAATTCAAAAACCATGTCATACAACATGGAAAGGGAGAGAAGTTTATTTTCTTCTTGTGTTTTTTCAACTATAGTTTTTTGATGGATGTATAGTACTCCAAAAACAACTGATAAAATTGGTACAACTATGAGGATAGCTTGGTAAGCTAAGAATTCAAATTTCAAATCATTCAAAAAGTAACTTAAGAAATAAAGAACAATACTGGTAAAAGCTGAAATTGAACCAATCCAAATTCCATATGTAATCGTCGCATTAAGAACAAGATTACCAATCGCTAGTAACATTGTTATATAAGATGGGAAAATAAAAAGAGCGTAGATTACAAAAAATATATCTACAAAAAAACCAATAAACCCTAAGATATTAACGCTTTTTTGATGCCCTTGCAGAAAAGTTGCTGCCAGTAACCAAACAATCAATATACCTAATGATATAAAAGCTAAAGTGGGAACATGTTTTTCATAAAACATAAAAAAAGCAATAGACATAAGAAATATAGAACGTAATAGTCTAATCGTTGAAAAATGAAATTCAGTTAATTTCTTATTAATCATGATGTAATAATATCATATGCAAAGCAATCTCAAAAGTATATAATAGCTAAAAAAAGATCAAATTAGGAAATTATCATGAGCAGTATTAAAAAATCAAATCTTTATACAAAAAAAGGCGATTCAGGAAAAACTCACCTAGCTTCAATGAAACGAGTTTCAAAAGCTGATGCTCGTTTAGAAACTTATGGAACTGTTGATGAATTAAATGCGCATTTAGGTGTTGTGAGAGCTTTGCAAAGTGATGTTAAAACTCAAGAGATTATTAAACAAATTCAACATACTTTATTTGTGGTGGGATCTGATCTCGCATTTGAAGAAGGAACTCATCCTGAAAGTTTTCAACAAATAAACGAAAATAATATTCAATATTTAGAAGATTTAATCGATGAACTGGATGCTTCTGTGCCAGCTTTGCGACAATTCATTTTACCGGGAGGCACATTAATTGCAGCACAACTACATGTTGCCCGAACTATTTGCCGGCGAGCAGAACGTCAGTTAGTTCAATTTTTAGAAACAAATTCTTGTAATCCATTTATTCTGCCCTATTTAAATCGATTATCTGATCTTTTATTTATTTTAGCAAGATATGAAAACCATCAACACGGGATTAACGATATTCCATGGGAAAAATGACAGAAAAAAGAAGCTGATATCAGCTTCTTTTTATTTCTCTATTTTACTACTTCAAATGTTAATTCAAATTCTACTGTTGGGCGGAGTGTGTTAATCACTGAGCAATATGTTGTGTCTGAAAGTTCAATTGCTTTTTCTACTTTCTTTTCTGAAACATTTCCTTTAACTTTATAATGAATATGCATTTTTGTAAATTTTTGCGGGTATTCATCTTGTTTGGTTCCATTGACTGTTACTTCAATACCCTCAAGAGGTTCTTTCTGTTTAGTCAGAATTTTTGCTAAATCATATGTTGAACAACCAGCTGCTGCTAACATGAGCATATCTGAAGCACTGAGTCCTTTCCAATCAGCTGGTTCTTTTCCTTCCCAGCCACCCATGACCAACGTACTGCCTTTTGAATCTGCACCCACCATCAAAGTTGAATCTACCCAATTAATGCTTACTTGTTTTTCCATTTGAAACTCCAAAATTTCTTATAAAATTCTTATATTTAAAATATTATTTACAGAAACATATATAATATAATAAATAAATAAATAAATAAATAAATAAATAATTAATTAATTAATATTTAATAACTAACCAAGGAGGTTAGAATGGAAAATAATAAAAAAAGTAATAAAATAATTCATTATCGAAGTGCAATTACTGGTAAATATGTTAGCAAAACATATGCAAAAGAACATCCAAATACAACAGTAAAAGAAACTGATAAAAAATAATAATTAATCTTTAAATCCTATTCCATAAAAGGTAGACACTTTATATTGTTCGTTTTTTACATATGCTTTTTTAAATTGTTCAATCAATTTTGAACTTTCATTTTCTGTGGAAATAAGAGAAAGGTCATATCGCAAAATTTCAATTTCTGAAGAAAGATTTTGATTATTGAATTCGTTGGATTTAAGTTGATCTACAAATATATTCTTTAGTCCTGTTGTTTTCAGGAATGAAAATAGACTAGACCCTATTTGTGGATTCGCTCCTTGGTGGATTAAACTTCTCATTTGAAGTTCTCGAATCTCAGCCATTTGAGGAGATATTTTTTGAGGGCAATGATAATCTGGTTCTGCAAATATCATCAATTTTCCTCCTGATTTAAGTAATCTTGTCATTTGATTTAAAACTTTTTGTGGAGATTTGACCCAGAGCAATAAGTAATGGCAATAGACTACGTCAAAAGTATTTGGTAAAAAATGAATAAAATGAGCATCTGCGTTGATTAATTGAATTGTTGATAAATTTTGTTTTGCAAATTTTAAACTGGATAGATCAATGTCGATACCATATAAATACGAATATCCTTGACCTTGAATATTTTTTAGGATGGCTCCCGTACCACACCCAACTTCCAATATGAGATCATTTTTAGCAACCAGACTTTCTTTAAAAAGAGTCTCTCGCACTTCTTCTGTCCATTTAGCTTGTTCCAAAAACCTTTGATGCCATTTATCAATATTCATACGATGATTATACATGATTCTTTTTCTAATGTAGTTTCATACAACCCAAACATCTCGAAATCGTAATTTATGATAGGATATTGATTATGATAATTTCACAAGGTTTATATACTTATCCGCTTTCATATGAAGGCTATCAATCTCGGATTCATTTACGAGTACATAAAGATGGAACAGGGATATTATTTGTCGATGTCACAGATGCAATCCATTTAAATGAAACTGCAACTCTTTTATGTATAAAATTATTGAATGGTGTCTCTTCTGATGACCTATATCATTCGATGAAAAAAGCTTTTCAAGCAAAAGAAAATATATTATTAAAGAACATTATCAAGACAATGTCAAAGATGATCCACTCAATTTATTCTAGTGGACATTTTTGTTTAGATGATTTGAATGAAGATGATCTTGAGTTGATTCAATTTGTTCCATTATTTAGTACGAGTCCAAAAGCTCCTTATAAAGTGGACCTCGCTTTGACTTATGGTTGTAACGATCAATGCCCTCATTGTTATAACGAACCAAGCCGATTTGCAATGCCTTCAATGAGATTAGAAGAATGGTACATAGTTTTAGATAAATTAGCAGAACAAGGAGTTCCGCATTTGATCTTAACTGGTGGCGAGCCAACTTTACATCCTAATGTACTAGAAATCATTCGATATGCAAATAACAAAGGATTTATTGTGGGGATGAATAGCAATGGTAGGCGCTTGGCCTATGCACCATTTGCAGAAGCATTAAAAGAAGCAGGATTGAATCATATCCAAATTACTGTTGGTTCTTTTGATTATTTAGTTCATAATGCTATGATGGGAGTGGAATCTCACCATCAAACTATTCAAGGTTTGCAAAATGCAGTCGCTGCTGGTATACATACAATTACAAATACTACTCTAATGGAAGGCACAATGCCAGATGTAGAAAAATTCATAACCTTTTTATATGATCTAGGTATTCGAACTTTTGCAATGAACTCTATGATTGCTGCAGGAGGTGGTATTGAAAATGAAAACACTTTGGCTTTACAAAAACTCACAACTACTTTAGTCCAAGTGCGTGAAATTGCAAAATTAAAAAACATGAAATTTATGTGGTATACCGTTAGTAAACACTGTGAATTCTCCCCTATTCAATTTGATTTAGGAATGAAACGTTGCAATGCGGCAGAATATTCTGTGTGCGTTGAACCGAATGGGAACGTTTTGCCATGTCAATCTTTTTACGTACCAGGTGGCAATTTACTCTTTGATAATTGGGAAATAATTTGGGAAAGTGATCTATTTTCTCAAATTCGGAATCGAGAGAATTCTGAAGCAGGATTGCTTTCAGAAACCTGCCTTGCTTGTGGTGTTTTAGAAAATTGTGGTGGTGGTTGTATGATTGAGCGTTATGCAGATCTGCATCAAATGGGAGAATTAAGACAAGCTGGTTGTTTTGGTTGCGCTGGGAGTGCAAAATTAGTCAATGAAGATTATGGTTACATTCCAAACGGATTTATCCCCCCTTCTACTATGAGCTCAACTACAAAAAGAGCTAGTAGTGTAATGAACTTACCTACAAAAATGGATTAATTATGAGTGAAAAGCCTATCCAATTAGAAAGCTACCATCTTCATACAGGGTTAACAAAAGCAGAAGTTGCTTTATTGCTAAACGAAGATCTTTCAAACTTTATAACCATTTGTATAGAACAATTAATTGATAAAGAAGTTATTACTAATAAGTCAGGTACACTAACTATACTTGAACCTTTTTCTACTTATCTAAAACAAGAAAGTAATGAAAGTGTGTTATTAATTAAATTTGCAAAAAAACAGGTTGTGCTTTTTGCTTATGAAATTCCATTATTAAAATTAATGTTGTCCCCTATTCATCTTAATATTATTTTTAAAAAAGCACAAATCATCCAAAAAGTATTTTATGATTGGATTGAGTATCGATTAATAGGGTTTGATGTTATTGCTACTAAAGAATTCTATTTTAATGAAATAAAAAAAGATATTCCTGATAATATTGCTTAGTAGATAAAAAAAGGTTCCTTACGGAACCTTTTTTTATCTTTGTCGAGCTCTACTGCGAGCAATATCAATTAGATTCTTACGAAT
The DNA here is from genome assembly GCA_963662985.1 of Anaerolineales bacterium. GTDB lineage: Bacteria > Chloroflexota > Anaerolineae > Anaerolineales > UBA11579. Next base: position 388,657 of record OY760067.1, read on the forward strand.
CATTTTTTTCTTTTCAAGTCTTCTTTCTTCAGTTCTTGAAACAAAATATTTTCGCTTTTTTACTTCTCTAAGAATTCCGGCTCTGTTCACTGATCGTTTAAAGCGAGAATAAAGCTTTTGTTGTGTTTCATTGGGTTTTAATTCAACTTTTACCAAAAATAGTACCTCCGATTTAATTCAATATAAATTCACCAAAATGATATTTTTCATTTCGTAAACATTCGCCAATCCATTAAATGAAAAGATTTGGATGCGCCAAATCTGTAAGAATCGATCAAAAATCAATTTGATCTACTAAATAAATAATCAGCCCCCATATATTTACAACTTGATTATCTCCTTACAAAAAACGAATGATTAAAATTTGCACTCCCCTATCCTAACATAGGTCAGAGTAACTGTCAAAAATTTTTTTAAATTTGAACTGATATTAGATAATTTTATATATGATTCTTAAAATAAAAAGACGCAAATCTCATGCGTCTTTTGTAAAATTTCTGTCGGGGCGAGAGGATTTGAACCTCCGACCTCGCCGACCCGAACGGCGCGCGCTACCGGTCTGCGCCACGCCCCGAAAGCGGTTTTTTTAAACCGGCAAGGGGTTTTTCCTGCGTTCGTGATTATAGCCTAGAAAATGTTGTTTTGCAAGCAATCGATTTTCTATAAAATTTAATATCTTGCATCTATTCTCTCTTCGAAACTATTTCCTTTTTAATAGGTTTATTAAATTGAAAGTTGAAAAATATAGAAAAATCAAAATAAAATACAAATTAATGGTGTTAATTAAATCCGCACATTATTGATGTTAATAGTATAATTTAGTAGACTTTGGGAAATTTTTCACAATAACTTAAAAATATTTTCACTGTGAGGTTCCCTTTATCGACAAAGCATTTGCTATGGAGTACACTTCGATTAGAAGATTACATTTAATTAATCTTAAAAAATTTTTGAACCATGGTATGGCTACATGTTTGAATAGTCATAAATAATTTTTTTTGGAGGAAAGCATGCAAAAAGCGATTTTTATTTTTATCATCGCTGAAGCAATTGCGGGGGCAATTCTTGCGATTCGCGCAAAGCGATTGCTCATTTCGGCATTATGGTTAGCAACTGTTAGTTCTATGCTTGCGATCATATTTTACCTTTTAGGTGCGCAGCTTGTGGCAGTCCTTGAACTTAGCGTCGGCGCTGGGTTGGTGACTGTCCTTTTTGTGTTCGCTATTAGTATCTCTGGTGATGAAGCTGCATCTGGGAAACCGTTTGTTCCCTCACCACTAGCAATTGGTTTAGTGGTCGCATCCTATATCATTATCGGAGTAGTTTTATTTTCACAAAATTTAGATATTATTCCCCAAGTTTCAAACAATATTTCAAATGTGATCTGGAAGGATCGAAGTTTGGATATCGTCGCTCAAATTGTTTTGATTTTTGCTGGTACTTTAGGGCTTTTAGGACTTTTGGCTGAAGACAAAGCTCCCCTCACAGCTTCTGAAGAAAATACAATGATTGCTCGACGAGAAGAGGATTTGGACGAAATGCGACCTGATTATGAGATCGAGGAGGAAAATTGATGTTTACGCTTACAAATATTTTAATCGTCGGTATTTTAGGAATTTTTATGGTCGGTTTCTATGCATTGTTAACCACTCGAAATATGATCAAGATCATCGTTGCTTTGCAAATTTTAGTAAAAGCAGCTATGTTGGCATTAATCACAGCAGGGTACATCAATGGAAATGTAGATGTAGTTGAAAGTATGTGCATTACTGTGATCGTTGCGGACACTGTGGTGGCAGTTTTGGGAATGGCTTTAGCAATCTTAATGAAACGAAATGTTGGGACCTTAGACATTCGTGAAATTTCCAATCTAAAAGGATAACTTATGAATAGTGCATCCATTCTTGTTTGTTTAGTTGTATTGTTACCATGGCTTGGTGCAATTATTGTCTGGTTAATCGGAGATAAACACTCTAAAGCCCAACACAATAGCGCAGTTGTGTTTGCTGTGGCAAATGCTGTACTCTCAATCTTTTTACTATTTTTCTCCTCTGAAGAAACGGTTATTTCCATTAATACAGGTGGCGTTTTTGGTTATTTGACCTTTGTGCCAGATGGTTTAGCAACTTTCTTAACAGCTATTGCTGCAATTATTGGTTCTTTAGCAGTATTGTTTTCAGTTGGTTATATGAAAGGTGAAAAACAACTTGGCCGTTATTACTTCTTTGTGTTGTTCTTCATTGGCACAATGGCTGGTTTGTTTTTATCTGGCAGCATTTTTTACATGTTCATTTTCTGGGAAATCACCGCTTTATGCTCCTATGCATTAATCTCATTTTATAATGATGATCCAAATGCAGTTCGTGGTGGTATAAAAGCATTAATTATCACTCAGTTAGGTGGAATTGGTCTTTTGATTGGTGCTCTTTATACTTATGAAATGACTGGAACCTATCAATTGAGTGTCTTGCTCGAACAAGCTGCACAATTGAATCCCGGAATTATGGCTTTTGTAGGATATGGCTTTATTGTGGCTGCTGCTGCAAAATCTGCTCAAGTACCATTGCATACTTGGCTTCCTGACGCTATGGAAGCACCAACTCCAATTTCTGCATTAATCCACGCTGCTACAATGGTGAATGCAGGAGTATATTTGTTGGCACGTTTTTACCCGGCATTTGAAAATGTACCTGGTTGGAAAATGACAGTGATGGTGATGGGCGCTTTATCTGCTTTATTTGCAGCGTTGATGGCGTTAGTTGCTACAGATTTAAAGCGTACATTAGCCTATTCTACCGTAAGTCAATTAGGGTATATGGTCTATGCAATTGGAACTGGTGCTGTTTTCGCAGGTACCTTCCACCTATTAAGCCACGCAGTTTTCAAGGCTTTGTTATTCTTGAGCGCTGGTGTTGTAATTCATGCTGTTGGTACGCGTAATATGAATGAGATGGGCGGTTTGCGTAAAAAAATGCCCTTCACTTTTGCGATGTTTGTCATCGGTGGATTTGCGTTGGCAGGTTTGCCAATTGCAAATGGCTTTTTCTCCAAAGAGTTGATCTTAGAAGAAGGTTTGGCAAATGGACCCATGTGGCTTTATGTGATTATGTTGATTGGAGCAGGTATCACTGCACTTTATACGATTCGGATGATTTCTTTAGTATTCTTTGGTGAAGTAAAAGAAGAAAAACATTTACATTTACCAGATATCACTATGCAAATTCCACTTGGCGTTTTAGGCTTTGGTTCTTTAACCACATGGTTATTGATGGAAAAATTGAATAAGATCTTGATCGAGACTTTACCTTTCCATCATTTTGAGGAAACTCCAATTTGGGAAACTGTTTTACATATTTTAGAAGCACCTGCCACTTGGATTGCTATGACTGTTATCGCAGTTGGACTATTATTATGGATTTTACGTGATTCTTTGCAAGGATTGGTGAAAGCTTTGAATCCTGTGGTGAAATTCTTAGATGCTGGTATGGGATTTGAACATCTCAATCGTGGAGTCAGTTATTTGAGCAAAGCCAGCGGTGACGCTTTGAGAAAGACACAAACAGGTAGTTTGAGTTGGAATCTCGCTGGTGTAATGGGCGGGTTGTTATTGCTCTTACTAGTTGTATTTGTGATTGGAGCATAGTTATGCAAATTTTTAGTACTCTTCCTACTTTTGTATGGTTAGTGATTATTCCTTTAGTCGCTTCTCCATTAACTTATTTTGGTGGTCGTTGGGATAAGGAAAATCAACAAAAAGACAAATTTCCGTTGGCTCAATTAATCACAATGATCTTTTTGGTTGGCTCTGGGGTGATCTATGTACAAACTCTTCGCCTTTATTTAGTTGGACAACCAATGACTTATTATATTGGCCAACTTTATTTGAGCGTCGATGGGATCGGCTTGCTTTTGGCAGGGTTGGTAATCTTGATGGGGTTGGTGATCGTATTCTTTTCTTCTGCTGCGATGTCAAATAATTTGGGGCAAGAAAAGTTCTATGCATCTATAAGTTTGATGATTGGTGTGATGACTGCGCTTGGGTTTGCATCAGACTTGTTCAATTTATGGATTTGGTTTGAAGGAATGGTGATTTCTTCCATCCTTTTGGTTGCTTTTTATCATGATGAACCTAATTCAATTGAAGCTGGAATCAAATATTTGGTGCAAAGTGCGGCTGGTTCTGTGTTGATCTTGCTCGGAATTGCGATTGTTTATGCAACTATGGGCACTTTGGATTTAGCTGAATTGAAATATTTGAACACTTATACTGCTCCGATGATTTCTGCAGGAATCTTATTCTTGGTTGGTTTTGGAATCAAGGCAGCTTTTGTGCCGTTACATGCTTGGCTGCCAGATGTTTATGCTAAATCTCCAAGTGTCATCTCTGCATTAATGTCTACGGTTGTTACCGAAGCTGGTTTGATCGCAATGTTACGTGTTTTAGGTGCAATGAATAACGCTGGTGTTGCTCCTTGGGGAATTTTGTTCTTGATCATTGGTTGTGTGAATATGTTGTTTGGAAACTTGATGGCTCTTCGTCAAACTGAAGTCAAGCGAATGTTGGCTTATTCAAGTTTAACCCATATTGGCTATATGGCAGTTGGTTTTGGAGTCACTATGATGACGACTGACATTTTAGGTGCCAGCGGTAGTTTTTTGCATATTGTGACACATGGTTTTATGAAAGGTTTAGGCTTTTTGGCAATTGGTGCAATTTTGTTTGCATTACATTTGAACCGAAAAGGCGAAAAAGCTTTGATGATGCAAGATTTGAATGGTCTTTCTAGCAAATATCCATGGTTGGCTTTATTCCTTTCTTTGGCGTTACTCTCTCTTGGCGGAATCCCACCATTGGCAGGGTTTATGTCTAAGTGGCAAATCTTTTCAGCTGGGATGGGTGCACACATGATCATCACAGATATCGTGATTTTGTTTGCTGGGTTGAACAGTGTTTTATCTTTAGCTTATTATGCACCAATCATCAACCGTATGTACCGCAATGAAGCGAGTGAGTTGGTGAAACAAGGTGGTAAGGTGTCTTTCCGAATGATGCTACCAATGATCGTTTTAGCAGTTGGATTGCTCGTGTTGGGCTTTGCACCCAGTTTGATCTCTTCATTAACCAATGCAGCTGGTGCTGCTTTAGTACTTGGTTTATAAGAGTAGGAGAAAGTTATGTATACAATAAAACAATTATTACTTAGTCCTCCTGTGGTATTTGTAATTTATATTGGAATTGCTGGTTTGGTGATCTGGTTTGGTAAAAAACTAGCTGGACCTGCAAATCAAACAGAAGCAAAACTTGAAACTTATTCCAGTGGTGAAGCTCCTCCAACCGATGCAGCTGCACCTGGATATAAGCCTTTTTTCTTCGTTGCATTGTTCTTTGCAATTTTACACTTGGGAATTTTGGTGTTAGGTACAAGTGAATATTCTGGTGCAACGTTGGTTTATCTTATTGGTTTGATCATTGCCTTATCCGCGATGATCTTAGGTTAGATTGGAGCTGATTATGGCAAATACTTCGAATTTGGCTCAACAAATTATGGATGGATTGGCAAAATGGTCCCGTGTAAAGAGCCCTTGGGTGATTCACTTCAATAGTGGTTCTTGTAATGGGTGTGACATCGAATTTTTGTCTACCTTAACTCCTCGTTATGATATTGAACGATTAGGAATCCAAATCAAAGGTTCTCCACGCCATGCAGATGTTTTGGTGGTGACGGGTCCTGTTTCTCGACAATCTCACGAACGTTTATTGCGTACATACGAACAGATGCATGAACCAAAGTTTGTGGTGGCAGCTGGTGTGTGTGCAGCAACAGGTGGTGTGTTCCGTGATAGCTATGCTGTTTTGAATGGTATTGATCGAGTGATCCCTGTGGATGCCTATATCCCGGGTTGCCCTCCTCGTCCAGAAGCAATCATCGATGGTGTCATCAAATTGTTGGAAAGTATTGAACATCCAACAAAGAAAAGCAAAAAACAAGCTACTGTAGAAACAGTAGATGCTGAAAGCAAAGAAGGAGCAGAATAATGGATTATAAAGAACTCTATCCTGCACTCATTGAAGCTTTGCAACCATTTGTGAATGAAGTGGTGATGGATGAAACCAAACCATTGGCAAACACAAATGTAAATAACTTTGAAGAAATTCCAGAAGTTGCAAAAGTCTTTTTGCAACATGGCTGGCGCTTGGCTTCCATCACTGGTTTAGATATGGGATTGGAAAACCCAAATATTGAAATCCTATATCACTTTGTGACCAAGGAAAAGTTGTTCAATGCCCGTGTACAAATTTCTAAGGTGGATTCATGGGTGCCTTCTTTGGACAAAGTGGTGCCTTATGCAGAACCATTTGAACGGGAATTGAGCGAAATGTTCCGCATTGAAGTGCGTGGGATCAACAATCCTGATCTACTTTATTTACCCGATTCTTGGGACCGTAATCTCGCTCCTTTACGCAAAGATTTTGATCCTAACGATATCCAAGAAGTGAAATTAAGGAGCAAATCATGACAAAAAGTACAAAATTTACTGTCCCGATCGGCCCACAACACCCTGCTTTGAAAGAACCAGGTCATTTTGAATTCACTGTTGATGGTGAGATCATCACAGACGCTTCTGTGCGCTTGGGTTATGCCCATCGTGGAATCGAAAAAAGTGTTGAAAACCGAAGTTGGATTCAAAACATCTATTTGATTGAACGCATTTGTGGAATCTGCTCTCACACTCATGCCACTGCTTATGTGCAAGCAGTTGAAGAGTTGGCTGGGATTGAAGCACCAATGCGTGCACAAGCAATCCGCTCGATCATTGCTGAATTGGAACGCGTGCACAGCCATTTGTTGTGGTTGGGTGTTTCGGCTCATGAAGCAGGTTTTGACTCTTTGTTTATGTTCAGCTGGAAAGACCGTGAAGTGATCATGGACTTGTTGGAACATATCACTGGCAACCGCGTGAATTATTCTGCGAATTTGCTGGGTGGGGTGAAATGTGATATTACACCGGATAAAGTGCAAGCAATCCATGAAGGTCTTGATTATTTGGATAAACGTATGGATCATTACTTCAATGTGGTGACCAAAGACGCATTGTTCTTACGACGTACAAAAGATATTAGCAAGATGACCAAAGAGCAAGCAATCAACTTGGGTGCAATGGGCCCTGTGGCTCGTGCCGCTGGTGTGGAACAAGATTTGCGCATTGACGCTCCTTATAATGGGTATAAGTTGGTGGAAGTGAACCGCGTGATCGAAACCGATGGCGACTTGGAAGCTCGCTTCTCTGTGCGTATGAAAGATATTAAAGAGGCTTTCCGTATCATTCGCGAATTGTTGAAAGTGATGCCGGAAGGTGAATTGGCTGTGCGTTTCCCGCGCAAAATCCCTGAAGGAGAAGTGGTGATTCGTCGCGAAGCTCCTCGTGGAGAAGTGGTGTATTATGTGCGATCGACGGGTGGGATGACCCCAGATCGCGTGAAAGTGCGCACTCCAACCATTTTGAATATGACCTCTGTTGGGAAATTGGCAATTGGCCACCGTTTGGCTGATGCACCTATGATTATTATGGGGATCGACCCTTGTTTCTCTTGTAATGACCGACTGGTGCGGGTGAACCAAGACAATACATCTAAGATCTGGACGTGGAAAGATCTGAAAGATTATCGAAAGGGACAATATGGATATTAAAACTATAATTGGCATTTTACTCTTCCCTAGTGGCTTATCATTGATGGTCTTGGGTCTCTATTATGCTTGGATCGATCGTAAATTCTTGGCTCATTTGCAACAACGTTTAGGGCCGCGCTGGTATCAACCGATTGCGGATATCTTCAAACTTTTGGCAAAGGAAGAAATTGTGCCAAGAGATGCAAACCCGATTATTTATCAAGCATTGCCAATCGTTGGCTTTGCGGGTACCTTGACAGCTGCTCTTTATGTGCCAGTTTTCGGTATGAAACCTCTGGCTGGTTTTGAAGGTGATCTGATTGTTGTGCTTTATATGTTGAGTATGTTGACAATGGCAATGGGCTTGGCTGGTGCAAACACCAATGACCGATTTTCTCGATTAGGTTCTACACGAGCTTTGACTCAAGTGTTTGCTTATGAAGCCCCTTTTATGCTCTCCTTGCTTGGCCCAGCTTTTTTGGCTGGCAGTTGGAACATTCAAACTATTTTGGAGTATACCAATTCTCATCCATGGATGATTTTGACTCAATTCTTAGGATTTGGTGTTGCTGTGATTGGTTTGATGGGTAAACTTGAGTTGCCTCCATTTGACGCTCCTGAAGCTGAAACCGAGATTGTGGCTGGTGCTTTGACTGAATATTCTGGGCGTGCAAAAGCCTTATTCAACCTTGGTAAGGGGATTGAACTAGTGGTAGGTGTTACCTTGGTGGCAGCCTTCTACCTTGGCGGAATTCATGGCCCAATTGAATTCTTTTTGAAAACATTGTTGATCATTTTGGTGATCGCAATCTTCCAAGGAATTATGACTCGTTTGCGCATTGACCAAACCGTCGGTGTTTGGTGGCGTTGGGGAATCATGTTGGTGTTGGTGCAATGGATGATTTTGTTAGTGTTCCAACACTTAATCTAGGCAGAAAGGAATTATGATAATGAAAATTAGATTTGGTACGATGTTCCTGGATGTGTTCAAAGCTTTGTTCTCTAAGCCAGTAACAATCCCCTATCCTTTCACTCGTAAACCCGCCCCTTCTGAATTCCGTGGGATTGTGGAATGGAATGAGGAATTGTGCATTGGCTGCCAAATGTGTGACAAAGATTGTCCTTCAAATGCGATTGACTTCATTGTGTTGGACCGCAAGGAAAAACGCTTTGTGATGAATTATCGCTATGATATCTGTACATATTGTGCGCAATGTGTGGCAAGCTGCCGCCCGAAGGCTGTGTCTTTGAACGACGAAGCTTGGGAAAACGCTTCTTTGGATAAGAGCGTGTTCAATCTTTGGTATGGCTCTCCTGAAAACGTGGCTGAAGCCAAAGCATTACGGGCTAGAGAGAAAGAAGAAGCTGAAGCTGCGAAGAAAGCCAAAGCCGAGGCGGTGAATGCTTAGTACACAGAAGCAGAAAAAGGTCGCGTTTGTGGGCATCGGCAACGAATTCCGTGGTGATGATGCGGTGGGTGTTTATGTGGTGCAGAACCTGAAGCCATTGGCTGAGGGACGCGAAGACGTGTTTGTGTTTGAGAGTGCTTCGATTCCGGAGAGTTGCACGGGGCCAATCAAACGTTTTGATCCTGATTTGGTGATTATGATTGATGCAGCTTTGATGGAATCGGATCCGGGAACGATCCAATGGATTGATCCAATGCAAATTGAAGGATTGGCTTTCTCAACACATTCGTTCCCATTACGGATGCTGGCTGAGTATTTGATCAATGAAACGGGGTGTGAGATTCGCTTCATTGGGGTGGAGCCAGATGAGCTTGACTTTGATACGCCGATGACCCCTCCAGTGCAAACTGCGGCTGACCAGTTGGTGGCTGACCTTTCAAAAGCTTACTTCCAGTAAGTGAACAAACTTTACTTTAGAAAAACTCTCAGGATTTCCTCCTGAGAGTTTTTTTTTATGCAAAATGTGAATTTTGCGGAACAACAATTTGATCTATTTTTGGGCAAGCTTCTCGTTTTTGACTCCTGCTAAGTCATAGGGCATGGCAGATTGGATGTGGACAGGGATGATGCTACCGATTTCGTGCTCACCATCGACGAAGACCATGCCATCAATTTCGGGCGCATCGCGATAGGAGCGGCCGACGGAGATGATTTCGTCTGAGTCTTCGACTTCACCATGGGCTTCGATGAGGACATCGAGGTTTTTGCCGATGAAGCTGTTGTTGATTTCAAGGGAGATGCGTTGTTGGTTTTGCATAAGACCTTGTTGGCGTTGGAGTTTGAGTTCTTCTGGAACTTGATTGGAGAGGGTGGCGCTATAGGTGTTGGGTTCATAGGAATAAGTGAAAGCACCGACACGATCAAAACGAATGTCTTCAATGAAGTTCATGAGCATGGCAAAGTCTTTGTCGGTTTCGCCGGGATAGCCGACGACAAAGGTGGTGCGAAGAGCGATGTTGGGCATTTTATTGCGCAATTTTTCAACCATACGATAGACAGGATCGAGATCTGAAGGGCGACGCATGAGTTTGAGGATCTTGGAAGAGGCATGTTGGAGAGGAATGTCGATATAGGGCACAATCTGCGGATTGGATGCCATGACGTCGATGAGACGATCGGAGACGTAGCCAGGGTAGGCATACATGATGCGGAGCCAGTCGATGTCTGGGGTTTCTTTGACGAGATTCTCTAAAAGGATGGCAAGGCCATCATGGAGGCCCATGTCGTTGCCGTAGTCGGTGGTGTCTTGGGCGATGAGGATGAGCTCGCGAATGTCGTTGGCTTGGAGGATGCGGGCTTCGTTGAGGATGGTCTCCATGGAACGACTGACGAGGGTGCCTTTGATGAGGGGGATGGAACAGAAGCCACATTGGCGGCGACAACCATCAGCGATTTTAAGATAAGCACTTGGACCTTGGAGGGCAGCGCGAACGATGCCATCTTCTTCCATAATTGAGGTGGGAGCATCAGTGACAAGATCAATAAATTGAGGATCTGATCGTTTGTCTTCTAATTTATGGATAAGTTCCATGATATCGACCCAGTTGCGAGTGCCGATGATGCCGTCAAGTCCTTTGATTTTTTGAGCCACTTCTTTGCGATAGAGCTGGGTGAGACAACCAGCGGCGATGAGCTTTTGGCCGGGGAGTTTGTCTTGGGCGAGTTCTTGAAGAACTTCGTAGGATTCGTTGCGGGCATCTTCGATGAAGCCACAGGTGTTGACGATGATATATTCGGCATCGTCGACGTATTCGGCAAATTCATACCCTTCTATGTTGAGCACTTGGGCGATGGATTCGGCGTCTACGGAGTTTTTGGCGCACCCGAGGGTGACGATGTAAAATGATTTTTCTTGCATTAGCGTACCTCGGGGGTAAGTTTATCATACTCTCAGGAAATTGGGATTAAGATGTTGAGAGTTGTGAGAGGAAAAAGGAGCAAACGGGATTTGGTGAATTGATGGGTTTGGTGCGCCGTGAAAATTTGGAATTTTGGACGATAAATGAATGAGAATGCTCAAAAAAAAGTGTGCGATTTGATGATTTTGTGTTTTTTCTGGCGAATAGGGGGTATGAGCATGGTGGGTGCCCTTGGATATGGTGTTTTTAAGTGAAAAAATAGTGTGCCAGATCGTGCCAAAGAGCGATTTTGTGTGTGCAGGCGCTGCCAGAAGGCGGGTTTTACGGTGCCAGATGGTGTCAGGAATATGGCTTTAAGGGGACTCCCCTGTTACGTAAAGGTTTGGTTTAATGAGGAGTGAAATTATTAATATTGTAATTGGGAATGGCGAGGAAGATTGTGAATTCGAAGGTTAGGGGGTATGGTGAATGTTTTGAGGAAGTAGGTGTATAGGAGCGATTGTTTTGGCTATGCGCAACTATTAATTCTGGATTTATTGCCACAGAGTTTGAACTATGGATTCGATTGGTAAGGTGCAAAAAACACAGAACATATGTTCTGTGTTTTAGAGTTGTAGTATACAAGAGATTTAAGAATTTGTCAAATTTTTTTAATTCTATTAAATTGTTGACTTATTTTTTTCAAAGTTGTAAAGTGTTTAATATAAATAATAATTATTTAGGGAGTTATAAATGAATAATAATGAATCTGAAAAAACGGTGAAAATTCTATATACTAATTATAGAAATGAGACAAAAATTCGAACCATTATTCCTATTAGAATTTGGTTTGGAGAAACTGATTGGCATCCTGAAAAACAATGGTTATTAGATGCTTACGATTTTGAAAAAGATGCTGAAAGATCATTTGCGATTATTGATATTAAGTCTTGGTATATCGATTAATATGTACATAATCGATAAAGAATTACATTCAATTTTAAATGAAATTAATTTTGAAACTGATAATGAAGAATTTCCATTTTATCCAAATGATCAAATTCAAGCATGCTCTATAGACTTAAGATTATCAGATATTTATTGGAAACCTCAAAAATTCAAACGGGCAATTGATCTAAGAAGTAAATTTTTAATTGATCTTTCTCCTACACTTTATTGGAAAAGAAAAAAATTAAATCCTTTTGATTCATTTATTCTACGACCTGGCGATTTTATTTTAGCTAGGACTTATGAAAAATTTTCAATTCCAAAAAATTGTGCAGGTAAAATTGAAGGAAGAAGCAGTTATTCAAGAATGGGCTTAATGATTCAGTGTTCAGGTGATTTTATTAATCCTGGTTGGAGAGGGCACATGCCGATGCAATTGGTAAATTTAAGTCCTATACCAATAAAAATTTCACCTTATATTCCAATATGTCAAATAATGTTAATTAAGCTCTCAGATATACCAAACAGAACTTATGGTGTATCTGAACTCCAAAGTAAATATATTGATGATGAAGGTGGTCCTTCACACTGGTGGGCCGACAAAAGTATAAAAAGACTACAAGAAGCTTTTTCAAAAATTAATTTATCTGATGCTATTATTGAAGAAATAAATAAAAAGTTAGGAAATATTGAACCTGAAATAAAAATTCGATTAGAAAAAGATATATTAAGAAAAAAAATAAAAAATTTTTATAATTCTGAAATTGTTTTAACTGAATTTTCAAAAAAAGAAGAAATAAGATTTTGTTTTAAAACAATAGTTAAAATATTATTGAGTGGAAGTTTTTTTTTCTTTTTTAGTTACACAGTAGATTTACTAATAAACAATATTTTCAATATTTATTCATATATAATCTTTATTTTTACTTTTTTATCAATTGGTCCTTCATTTTATGGATTCTTTTATTTTAAGGTTGGACCTTATTTACGTAAAGAGAAATTGAAAAAAATTATATAGTGATAAAAAGTTCAAAAATAACATTTAACAAATATTCTTAATATATTTGAATTCTCTTTATAAACTATTTATAAAATATTTTGATTTCTTATTATATTATTTTATCCTCAATAAAAGCTAGTTATTGGCCTTTTAAAAACAACAGCAAACGAAGAAACCATCGTTTGCTGTTGCATATTTTTTATTATTTTTATTGTTGATTTTTTGATTTTGTCTCTTTATTTATCAGAAAAGCACAAATCAGACCTGCGATGACATTTACACCTGCGTAGACCCAGTAGGCTGTTTCGGGTTTGTCCTCTTGCATATGAAGGAATGGGATTAAGGGGGCAGCGGTGTTGCTCATGGCGTGTAAGAATAAGGCGACAATCAACATTTTTCCACTGGCATTATAGAGCCAACTATAGACGAGGGAGATGCTAGTGGTCATAATAACAAATGCGATATAGGGATAGGAAGAATGACCATCACCGGGCATGACCCAGAGGGGTAAGTGCCAAAGGCCCCAGATGAGACCAATGAGGAGGCTAGCGGGGATGGTGCCGAATTTTTCTTGCAAGGGATCAAGAGCGTAACCACGCCAACCAAATTCTTCTTGTCCACCACCGATAATAAGCATGAGGAAGAAGTATGGAATGGCTAGGATGATGGGAGGAACAGGTAGGTTATCAGGTAGGAGAGTTTTAGCGACTTCGAGGCCGAAAAGTGGGGAGAGATAATGGGCAATGGTGTGAATGACTAGTGGGATAAGAATGGCGAGAGCGAGATAGATGGGTTTAACTTTGAAATTGAAGCCTTGTTTGATGAAGACCCAAGCTTCTTTCCAGCCATGTCGTTTTACGATAAGGGTGATGGCTGCAAACAAAGGTGCAAAAGCGCCAATGGGGATGGTGATAGCGGTATATGTGAGGGCATCAATGTTGAGGTTTAGGCCGAGACCTACGAGGATGGACGGGAGCCAAATTCCCCATGAGTATAGAAATGTAAGTATAAAAAAATTTAGCGAACTTCTTTTTTGATGATGCATTGTTTTATTTTCTCCTATTTGGTTGATAAAACTTTTAATACAATCTTCTTTTTGCCCCTTAATACTGCTTAAGTTTAATTATACACATTTCAAGTAAAATCCTGAAATTAAGTATTTTTTTATTATAAAAACCTTTTTTCAGATAAAAAAAATTTTTTTAAAATTAAATAAATTTTGTGCTTTTATATTATCTAAGAGTTTTAGGTTTTTTAAAACTTATTAATTTTGATTGATTTAATTCAATTATTATATTATATTGTGAATAATATTTATTAATTTCAATACTTCTCATATTTGTTGCATTGCAGTTTATCGATGCCATTATAGATTCATTCTTTAGGAGGAAAAAATGGTTGACCTGCATAATCTCATTGATGAAGAGAGTGAAAAAAAAGTCTCTTATTGTGACCTACTAGTGGACCGATATCAAAATGCGTTACTTTGGAAAAATCTTTGGTCGGGAATTGTGTTTTTCATTGGTGTGGCTTTGATGTTTACGATTATTCAATTATTGTTCTCAATCGGTAATACTCAATTAATTGAAAAAGCTAATAAAAGCTTGGCGATCCTTGTTGAAGGGGTTGCGTTAACTTGGATTACTGCGCAAAGAAGTAAGGTGGTTAAGGAATTAGAAGAAATTGATGCAAAATTAAAAGAAAGCCTAAAAATGGATACTCAAGGGAAAAGAGAGCCATCTAGGACACTTTCTATTGATGCCCCTGATGAAATGCCAGCTTGGGGACAAAGATATGTTGAAGTGAAAGATAAATACGATAAATTCTTTTAATCTCTTAAATAATAAAATTGACATTCTATCCTTCATTTGGTAGACTTATGAAGCTGGACGGGTCCGATACGGCGGAGGCTTGTGAACCGTGTCAGGTCCGAAAGGAAGCAGCACTAAGCGATGCCCTTTGGGTGTTATCGGGGTGCCTGTCCGGCACATTTTTTATCTATCGATAAAAAATGTGCTAGGAGTTTTACAAGTAAAACTCCACGCCGAAATGTTACTGTCTATAATTAAAATTCTTTATTTAAAACTAATGCATGGGGATTTTTATTTTAGAAAAACTCAACAGATTTTTAATTGTTGAAAATAGTGATAAATGTTAAAAGCCGTTTGGGCTTTTTTTATTTAAGTAAAATCAATCTTTTGGGGAATTTTTCAAGTATACTAGTTTTATGAATCGAACAAAATGGATGATCGTAATTAGTGTGCCGTTAGTTTTGGCGGTTGTTTTTGGTGTGTTTATGCTAACTTCTTATAAAGAAGTGACGGTGGTGAAAGCTGGACATGAGGTGACGGTTAAGGGGATTTTTTGGCGCGCTGAAGGGGCGATAAAACGTTCTGGATTTTCCTATGATGCTGGCGATGGGTTTACTCCTGCGTTGAATGCAAGCGTACATTCTGGGGATGTGGTGACGATCGATTCTGGAATTGTGTATGAGATCACTTTTGATGGTAGCACTTATTCTACGAAGACTACGTTGACAAATTTGATGGCGGTTTTAATTACGGCTGGGGTGACACCTGCTCCGGGGCAAAGTTTTTATGTGGATGGCGAACGAGTGACGATGGAAGCAAATCTTGAAGCCGCAGCTCATCATTATATTGAAGTATATTCACCACGTAGTGTGAGTGTGGTTGACAATGGTGTGACACAAGAAGTGTTGACTGCAGGGCAACGGGTGATGGATGTGTTGGATGATGCGGGAATTGTGTTGTTGAATGGTGATGAAGTTTTGCCAGGGATGGTGCAGCCTATACAAGATGGAGTGACAATCACGATTGAACGTGCAAAAAAGGTGCGGATTGAAGTGGATGGCACGACGATTGAAAGCCGAGTGGTAGCTGGTACGGTGGGGGAAGCTCTGGCAAGCGCAGGTGTGGCGTTACAGGGATTGGATTATTCAATTCCGGATGCGAGCAGTGGGTTGAATTTGGATGAGACAATCCAAGTGGTACGTGTGACGGAAGAAGTGATCATTGAACAAGCAATTATTCCTTATTCTGCTGAAGAACAGTTGTTATATGACCAGCCGTTAGATACGTATCAGGTGGTGCAAGCAGGGCAGCCGGGGATTGAGGCAAATCGAGTACGTATCAGGTATGAAAATGGAGAAGAAGTTGCTCGTACGGAAGAAGATACTTGGGTTGCACAAGAACCAGTGAATCAGATTAGTGGGTATGGCTATCAACCAACTGTGCGCACGATGGATACGCCGTATGGACCGATTGAATATTATCGTTCGATGGAATTTTATATCACTGCGTATAATGTAGATAAGACATCTGTGGGGATGCCGTGGCATGGGTATGTGTATTGTGATAATCAGAAGTTCCAACCGGGATTTGTGGGGGCGGATTTAGACTTTTTACCATGTGGGACGCAGCTTTATATTGAAGGATTTGGGTTTGCAACTGTGATGGATACGGACAATGGAGCTGTGACTGGTGCGTGGATTGATATTGGGTATTTTGATGAGGATTTCACTGCATGGCATCAGAATGGGATGGTCTATTTTTTGACACCAATCCCCTCTTATTATCCTGCTTATATTCCTGAAGGCAGTTATAATCCGTAATTCTTTCTACTAATTCAGAGTAATTTATCCGATTCATATTGTTTTCCTTTTTAGAAATCGCTATAATGTATTTAAGTGGGTGAAATATTTCACATTGCCTATAACATTGTTAATATTTTTGTAAAGGAGAAAAGATGAAGTCTAAATGGAAGATCCTAGTCGCTATTATTTTAGTTTTAGCTATTGGGGTGACATTCGCGTTTGTTTTTATTCATAAAAACAATCAATATAATTCAGCTGAAGAAGCATTTTTAACTAAAAATTATGCTGAAGCAAAAGAAATTTATACTGATTTAGGATCTTATAAAGATTCTGAAGAGAGAGCTGATGAAGCAGGCTTGTATGAGCTTTATGAAGAAGGCATCAGTTTGTTTAACAGTGAAGAATATGAAGATGCACTTGCGATTTTTGAGGATCTTGGCGATCTTGAAGACTCTGAAGAATATGTAGTTGAAATCAACAAGACGATTGAATATAATGATGCGGTGGCCTTGTTGGAAGAAGAAAAATTTGAAGAGGCGATGGAAATTTTTAGTAGCCTTGATGATTTTAAGGACAGTGTAAGTCAGGTGACGTTATGTGAAAACTCTATTCAATATCGAACTGCTATGGAGAAAATGGATGCAGAGGAATATCAAGAAGCATTGGATATCTTCGAGAGTTTAGATAACTTTAAAGACTCAAAAGAACAATTCAAGGTAGCACAGAATCATGTCAGTTATGAATTGGCGAATGAATATTTTGAAGATGGAGAATTTGAAAAGGCTAAAAATATTTATTCTAATTTGGGAGATTTTAAAGACTCCTCAAAATTATATGAACTGGCAAAAAATTCAGAGGATTATGAAACTGCAATGGCGTTTTATGATGAAGATGAATATTATGACGCTTTACAAATCTTTAAAACGTTAGATGATTTTGAAGATGCTCAAGATTATACAAATATCTGTTATGAAAATATTTATTCT
Organism: Anaerolineales bacterium; assembly: GCA_963662985.1. GTDB lineage: Bacteria > Chloroflexota > Anaerolineae > Anaerolineales > UBA11579. Next base: position 406,181 of record OY760067.1, read on the forward strand.
GATGGGCTAGTTTTGATGGCTGCTGGGGAATATATGGAGGCAAAGACTTTGTTTGCTTCTATTCGAGAGTATGCGGATGCAAACGAAAAGGAAGATGAAAGCCAAAATTATCTTCTCTACGCTTCTGCTAAGGAAGATTTTAACGGGGGAAGTTTATATGATGCTTATATGGCTTTCATTGACTTAGGTGACTTCTTAGATTCCGCTACAATGGCAGCTAAATGTGTGAGTACGCCAAAAACATTAGGGGAGAAAAATATTTACACAAATCCAAATTACGCTTGGCAACAAGTACCTGTTCGAATTAGCACAGATCAAGGCAGCGACGCAATGGCTACCTATATCAAGATCTATGATGGAGATACATTAGTGCGGGCAGCCTATTTTGCACCGAAGGATATTTATACAATTAGTTTGCCAGAAGGCTATTACAAGTTCAACGTGGCAAATGGAGACATTTGGTTTGGACCGGAAGATATGTTTGGGCCAGATGGGTATTATTCAACTTTGGTGTTTGATAGCTATGATTCTAAAATCATCTTTTTAGAAGCTGGTTATGAATATACGTTGGAATTGGCAGTTTCTACAGATGGGAATGTGGGGAGCGATTCTGTTGATTCAGAAGATTTCTAATTCATATATTCTTCTTGTTTAACTTTGGATCTACTAGAACTAACGAAAAAGAGCGACTTGGGTAAGTCGCTCTTTTTTCTATAAGAATTGTTCTAAGAACGGGATGTTGAAAACGCCAGCGCCCATCATGGCCATGAGGGTCATTTTGATGGTGATGCCGATACCAGCGAAGAGGAGAAATTTCCAAATCTTCATTTTGAGGGCACCTGCAGTGACACCTGCGACATCAAAAACTGGATTGGGAATGATGCCCATAAAGAGGATCGTCCAAGCACCATATTTTTTCATCCAAGTAACCATACGTTCGTAGATCTTGGTGTTTTCGATAACCGCTTGACCGCTAAAGCCAGCTAAGTAGCCAGAGAGTTCACCAAAGGTTCCACCAATGCCAGCTGCGAGACCCACTAAAAATGGATTAAACTTGGCACCCATAATAAAAACAACAGCCAGACCGGGAGCGGGAATGAGCACGGTTGCGTTGGAGAGAAAGGTGAGAATGCCGATGCCGAGGAAACCCCAACTTTCGATCTGGGTGATTTGTTCTTCTGAGAGAGTGAAAATGAACCAAGTGATGGCGATGACTGCGATGAGCGCAAACAAACGTGCAAGGTTGAGACGATGTTTTTGCCATTTTGCTTGAAGGGCCATATCGATTTTTTCCGTTCTCTTTTTTTTTATTTTTATTCTGTTACGATGGTGACCTTTTGGATGGTGACTGCGGGAGCACCAATGCGCATGGGATCACGGGCGGGGATTTGAGAGAATACGTCGTCCCCTTCAATCAATTGACCAAAGACTGCATGTTTGCCATCTAACCATGGGGTGGCGGTGTGTGTGATGAAGAATTGAGATCCGTTGGTGCTGGGGCCTGCATTTGCCATGGAGAGGACACCACGTTTGTCGTGTTTGAGAGCAGGATGGAATTCATCTGCAAAACGATAGCCGGGGCCACCACGACCTGTGCCTGTGGGATCGCCACCTTGGACCATGAAGTCATCAATTACACGGTGGAAGATGGTGCCATCATAAAAGCCTTCTTCTGCTAAGAAGACAAAGTTGTTGACGGTGACGGGGGCTTTATCAGCAAAGAGTTCCAATTTAAATTCACCAAGATCGGTGTTAAAAACTGCATAATATTTTTTTGAAGAATCAATCTTCATTTCGGGGGGATTTTTCCATTCTTTTGGCATAATTCATTATCCTTTCGAGATAGATTTAATTGATTTATAAGTTAAAACTCTATTTGGCTAACATAGATTCGATACGAGATGAGACCATGTCCAAAGCAACGGTGTTGAAACCACCTTCGGGGATGATGATGTCGGCGTAACGCTTGGAGGGTTCTACAAATTCAAGATGCATGGGGCGCACAGTGCTAAGATATTGGCGGATGACAGAATCGGCAGTGCGTCCGCGCTCGTTGATGTCGCGTTCGAGACGGCGGATAAAACGAATGTCTGCATCAGTATCGACAAAGAGACGGATATCGAAAAGAGAGCGCAATAAAGGCTCACTAAAAAGTAAAATCCCTTCTACGATGATGACTGGGTGTGGTTCGGTGGTTTGGGTTTCTTTGATGCGGGTGTGGGTTTTAAAATCGTAGATCGGGACTTCGACGGTGTTCCATCTTTTGAGTTCACGAAGGTGTTTGACCATGAGCTCTGTTTCGAGTGAGCTAGGATGATCAAAGTTGATGGAAGCTCGTTGGAGGGGAGGAAGATCGCTGAGATCTTTATAGTAAGAATCGTGCTGGAGGTAAGTGACGCGCTCGATGCCGACTCTTTCAAGAACTTTTTTGGAGACAGTGGTCTTGCCAGAGCCAGTGCCACCAGCGATCGCAATTACAAGTGGGGTTTTTTTCTTATCCATGCCTAAATTATACTGGAGGAGAGGAGCATTTGAAAGCAATTAGATTAGTCCCAATTGGGATAATCTTGTGTTTGATAACGAGTGACCCATTGATCGGTTTGGGTTTGCGCCATTTTTTTATTGGAGATGATATCTGGCTGCCAATCGGAGGGAATGGATAAGCCAAGGTGAGAAAGAATTTGTTGTGTGACTAAAATGGGGGTTTGAATGAAGGTTTCATACGTGATGGTGAGAGGGATGAGTTGTGCTTGCTCAAAAAAGGTGTCCCATTCAGCTTCGATAGTGTTGATGCGATCCAGACGGGTGCGAATGGCGCGATAGTCATAGGGAACGTCTGGTTGGGTGGCTTGTTTGCCGGTGTTGTGCCAAATGCCAGTGGCTTCAGCGCGATAGAGCGAGATGGCTTGGCGAATGCGATCTTGGCGGGTGAGACGAATATAAGTGAGATTGGGAAAAAAATTTGAGAGGCGTTGAGCTGCTGTCATTTGAACTTTGTGGGGGGCGTTTTGACGCAGAACGTCGAGAAATTCATTGAGGATGTCACCAGCGATAAGCTTGGTGCCGAAAACGCCATTTGGGGTGGTGCGTTCTTTGCGAATGATGGATGCATATTCTGGAAAGGTGTGAATATGATAGTGTTGATAAAAATGAGGAAAACGCTTGGGGAAAAAATGTTCTCCGGGTTTGCCGGCAACTTCGGTGCGGGAGAGATATTCACAAAGCAATTCACTCCCTGTTCGGGGGCTGGTGGCGATGATGTAATTTTGAGCTATGGGGTGAGAAGAGGTGATGAGGCTCATTTTTTCTCCAATTCCTGATTAGAAATGAGGGTATTGATAGTCGAAAAATTCTTCTTTTTCAAGTGAATCTCGTAGACGCATTTCTAAAGCGCTATAACGATGAGCGACAGCATTGTTGGAAACAGTCATTTTGAGTGTTTGTTGATTGCTGACGATGATACATAAATTTCTGGCACGAGTGACAGCGGTATATAGTAAGTTACGTTGGAGCATCATAAAGTGTTCGGTGAGGATAGGAATGATGACTGCGGGGAACTCTGAGCCTTGTGATTTGTGGATGGAGATGGCATAAGCGAGGGTGAATTGATCTCCTTCTGTCCAATTATAGAGCACTTGGTGACCTTCATAATCGATGAGGAAGGTTTGTTCTTTTTTGGATATCTCTTTAATACGACCAATATCGCCATTAAACACTTTTTTTTCATAGTCATTGCGCACTTGCATGACCTTATCCCCTTCTCGGAATGTGGTTTTATAGACCTTTTTTTCATTCTTGGTGCGAGCAGGTGGATTGAGTGCAAATTGCAAACGAGCATTTATATTATTTACACCCGCCGAACCGCGATACATGGGCACTAAAACTTGGATATCTTCGTGGGGATTTAAGCCGAATTTATTTGGAATGCGGTTAATGACGAGATCTTCGACCCAGTCAGCCGCTTGCTCAGAAGTTTGGGCGGGAAAAAGAAAAAAGTCTTCGCTATTCTTTTCAAAGTTGGGAAGACCACCATTATTTATGGTATGGGCATTGGTGACGATGTGAGATGTTTTGGATTGACGGTAGATCTTTTTGAGTTGAATGACTACAAAACGTTCTGAATCGATTAAATTACGAAGAACATCTCCAGCCCCTACAGAAGGCAGTTGGTGGATGTCACCGACTAACATTAGGTGGGTGGGGGATTTGATCGCTTTGAGAAAATGGTAGAAAAGCAAGGTGTCTATCATGGATGCTTCATCAATGATAACCATGTCTACTTCTAAGGGGTTGGTGTCATCGTATGTGAATCCCTGATTTGGATTGTAACCAAGGAGGCGGTGAATGGTCATGGCGGGACGACCAGTGGCTTCTGAGAGACGTTTGGCCGCTCGACCGGTGGGAGAGGCAAGGGCATAGGAATGTTCACTGCTTTCGAGTGCTTCAATCAATGTTTTGAGTGTGGTTGTTTTGCCTGTACCGGGACCTCCGGTGAGGATGGAGACTGGGCGTTTGATGGCAAAGCCTACTCCGCGAAATTGAAGTTCATTCAATCCGATAAAACGTTCACTCGAAATTCCTCCAAACATCATGGTATCAAAATCCTTCTGGAGGGGAGTTTGCTCTTCATTTGTCACCAATTCAGTGAGCATTTCTGCGATACGTTTTTCAGCATAATGATAACTGGTTAAATAAACCTGTGTTTTTTCTCCTTTTGTTTCGGGATCATCCATACTCAATTTTGGAAAATGCTCAAAAGCAACCAGATCTTCTTGTGCTAATTTTTCAAGCCCTTGAACGGCGGCATCAAAATCTATATGGGTGAGTTTAATTGCATTAGTAAGTAGATTATGTTTGGGGAGGAACACATGTCCATCTTGGAGTGCTTTTTCTAAGGTGTATAAAAGCCCAGCTTTGACACGCACAGGATTGTTGCGTTCAAGACCCATCGATTTGGCAATTTGATCTGCTTTGATAAAGCCCACACCGTGGATATCCAATGCCATTTGATATGGATCGTTTTGCAGGACTGTGATGGCTTCTTTTCCATATTGCTGAAAGATCTTCATGGCAAGATTGGTAGTGATGCCATATTGATAAAGGAACATCATAATATCGCGTACTTGCATATGCTCTTGCCAAGCTTCCGCCATGGCTTGGGCGCGTTTTTTGCCAATGTCGGCGACTTCAGTGAGGCGTTCTGGTTCTTCGTCCAAGATACGCAAGGTTTCAGCACCAAATTTTTGAATGATGTTGTGCGCGATGGTGGGACCAATGCCTTTGATGATGCCAGAGGCAAGAAAACGCTCGACTCCCTCAATGCTATCGGGGAAGACTCGTTCTAGATGGGCCACGGAAAATTGTTCTCCGTGTTTGGGATGTGAAGTCCATATGCCTTGGATGCGAATATATTCTTCTTCGACTAATTCCGGGAAGTTGCCTGTGATGGTGATTAGTCCACGATCTTCTTCTGCACCATAAGGCTCAAGTTGGATGACGCTATATCCATTATCAGCATTGTAATAGGTGATGATGGCAACAATTCCCTCAAGGGCAACTAGCTCTGCGTTTGGATTTAGAATGGGATTGTTTTCAAACATCATTATTCTTTCTTTTACTATGCGAAATAATATCTATTCTTGTTTCGTAAAATCGTAACGGCAAATGGCTCCTTCTGGTTCGTGAAAGCCATAACAACGATTGCAATTAACACAACGTGCTTTTTTGACGCCTTGTTGGGCATCTTCCATGTTGAGTTTGAACTTGTTGGGTAAATCTGGCTCAGTGATGAGGGGACGGGAGAGAGAAACAAAATCGGCGGTGCCAGCGAGCAAGGTGGCTTCCATGACTTTCCAAGAGCGGAATCCGCCTACTAATATAACTTTGAGGTTGGAGAAGGTACGTACTTTGCGGGCTAAGGGACGGAAATAGGCTTCGTCTTTGAGGGTTTCAATCTTGCGGGAGATGGGGGCTGTTTTGGAGCCACGCATTCCATGGCTGATCTCAATGGCGTCGATGCCCCAATCTTCCAGCCAGTGAACTAATTCGAGACCATCTTCTAAGGTGAGACCAGGTTCGACGTTATCGTCGAGACCAAGTTTCACTAAAATGGGATAAGACTCCCCTACTTGTTCTTTGATGGCGTGAATGATCTCTTGAAGAATCAAGGCACGGTTTTCTAAGGAGCCACCATAAATGTCTGTGCGGTGATTGGTGTAAGGAGAGAGGAATTGACTGATGAGGTAGCCATGAGCGGCGTGAATTTGAACACCGTCATAACCAGCAGCTTGGGCACGGCGGGCGGCGTGGGCAAATGCTTCGATGACATGATAAATCTCACCTTTATCCATGGCACGTGATTGTATGCCGGGCCAATATTTGGATTGCATGGCAGAGGGTGCGAGTGGTGAGGTGGTGACTTGATCGTCTACTTTGATACCCGCATAGTTAAGCTGGGCAATAATTTTGACATCTTGTTGATGGGCAATAGCGACTAAAGGTTTGTGCGCTTCGATCTTGCCATCTTCATCCATACCTACCATACGTGTATAAGCTTTACCTTCGGGTAAAACATACATATGCCCAGAAATAAGCATACCGATGCCTCCCTCTGCGAGTGCTTGATAGTCTTGCGCCATGGTGGGGAGTGGGTAACCATTTTCGTCTGCTTTAAGCAATTGAGTTGCAGACCGTACGATGCGATTTTTGATAATTAGATTGCCAATTTGACCAGCGGTAAATAACATAGGGAAACTCCATGTAGTATATTTGATAGGTTGATTATACCATTCCAATGAGAAGGGATTGTGGAAACAGAATTTGCATGTCAAGTTAATAAAAAAAGAGCTATCGGATGATAGCTCTTTGATGTAAACAATTTCAAGCCAATTTAATCTATGTGATAATCTGAGATGAAATGTTACAACATAAAGGTGGGTAGCTTATTTGGCTAAAACGTTGACAGCCTTTTCGCCTTTGTCACCTTGTTCGACGGAGAAAGTTACTGCTTGGCCTTCGGCCAAATCGCGATAACCATCGCCTGAGATACCAGAAAAATGGACAAAATAGTCTTGACCGTTTTCGCCAAGAATAAAGCCAAAACCTTTTTGGCTATTGAACCATTTCACGGTTCCTTGTAAAGTTTCACTCATATTAAAAATACTCCTTAAAAACTGCCTTTCGGCGTTGAAAACATTCTGGTCATAAACGACCATCTCGTATTATATCAGTACGAAACATCTGTGTCAAAGCCAATTTCCTAATTCTTAATTAATCTAATGCAACGTTAATAAATTTTTCTGTGCTATAACAAATTTGTGGCGATCTCTGCGGCAACACGTGCATTGTTAAGTAAGAGTGCTAAATTGGTGTCCATCGAGCGACCATGGGTGACTTGGGCAACTTTTTCAAGCAAAAATGGGGTGACCGCTTGCCCACGAATACCTTTGGTTTCTGCTTCAGCAAGAGCTTGTTCAATCTGTGTGTCGATTTCTACATTGGGAATTGCTTTTTCGGCAGGTGGTGCGGCGGTGACGAGGAAGGCGGAGGATTGCCCGATGTCACGATAGGCTTTTTCCATCGCAGCGATCTCTCGGCCGTGATTGACACGCACAGTAACTTTGTAACCACTAGAGGTGGAATAGAAAGCAGGGAAGTGGTCGGTTTGGTAGCCAATGACAGGGACAGTCATGGTTTCGAGATATTCTAGGGTAGCGGGGATATCGAGGATGGCTTTGGCACCCGCACAGACGACGATGACGGGACTGCGGGATAGTTGGATGAGATCAGCGGAAATATCCATTTTGCCGCCACGATGGACACCGCCAATGCCACCGGTGGCAAAGACACGCACACCCGCCAGTTCGGCTGCGACGAGAGTGCCGGCTACAGTGGTGCCACCACATTCTTTGTTGGCGAGGGCAACGGGATAGTCACGGGTGGAGATTTTGCGAACCGCACCTGTTTTAGCGAGTTCGGCTAAACGGGCAACTTCATCAGATGTGCAACCAACCACAATTTGTCCATCGAGAATGCCGACTGTAGCAGGGACTGCCCCATTGGCACGCACGGTGGTTTCCATATTTTGGGCGAGCTCGACATTGATGGGGAATGGAAGGCCGTGGGTGATGACGGTGGTTTCGAGGGCGACCACGTTTTGTTTTTCCGCAAGGGCAGTTTGGACTTCTTCACTGATGCGCAAGTAATTTTTCAAAGACATGTTAAGTTCCTTTGGGTTTGATTAATAAAGACGGGTTAATCGTCGAGATTACAGAGGGTTTGGAGAGGGAAAGGATTGAGAGTGCCGTAGTAATTTTCGTCAAAAAGATCTTGAAAATCAGTATAGAAAAAACTGATGTAATCTTTCATGGATTGATAGGTGGCTTCGAGACCGTTCTCTTCATATTCCAAGGTCCAGGCACGGGCGAGACCGCGAATGCGATAGGCGGGCGTGCCGTAGGCATAGTTCTCATCCATCCATTGATAAAGATCGTAGGCTTCAGCGTATTCGCCATTGCGAAAGTGCAGCTCTACGAGGCGCATTTGGGCAACAGCGGTGATGTTTTCGACTTGCTGCGGAAATTCCTCCGCGCGATAATCGAGTAAGTTTTGATCGTAAACCACGGAGAGGTAGAATGCTTTGGCGAGTTCATAGTCGCCTGCTGCGTAGGCATTTTCACCGTCGATGAGATAGTGAAGTCGATAAAGACTGAGGTCATAGGTTTGGCTGACCTGCTGCCAATGTCCAGTGGAGGGATGTGGGCTAAAGCGAATTTCTTCGGCACGGACTAGGCCAGATTTGGTGGTGAGGATTGGATTGGTGCGTACGATAAGCTGGTAAGCGCCGTTGGTCTTCTGCAAATCAGCTTGGGGGTATCGGAGGTTGTCGATGGGGGTTTCAAGGATATTGGCAAATTCTTTGCCGTCCCATTCGAGGATTTCGAGGTGTGTGTAACAAAAGTCTAGGTCGCAGAAAGGGGCTTGCAAAAAGAATTCTGGTTTTTGATTTTGGTTGTAATCTCCATAGGTGAGGAGTTGCTTTTGGACGGTTTGATGATTGGGAGTGATGAGTTCTTGAGAGAGCTCTAGGCTACGGTAGCCATCTTGAGTGCAATAGAGAAGGTGGAGATCGTTTTGATTTTCTAGAAAAAAATCCTGATTTTGGTCGTTGTCGAGGTCTAGGGGGATGATGCGATGGGCTGAGAAAACTAGCAATTTTTGCCAATCCCCTCCTTGGTTAAGGTAGGTGAGATAGGATGTGAGGAGATCATTATCAATCAGGGTAAATTCTTGTTGTGGATTTTGAGGAATGTTGCAAAGGGTGATTGCGTCTGGGGTGGGAGTGGGGGCGAGGGTGGCAGTAGCAGGCGGTTGGGTGGGAGTGGGCGTGGGAGGTAAGACTGCGACTGCGGCATTACAACTGATGAGGGCGAAGGAGATGACCAGGATCGAAAGACCTAGAAGTATTTTTGTTTTTGCTTGCATATGGGTATTATACGAGAGGTTGATGATTTCCGAAATAAAAAGTGCTTGCAATTGCAAGCACTTTTTTATTGTGAACTAAATTTTGACGAGGTCGTATTCTAAGGAACCGACGCCAATTTCTTGGGCATATCGCATGCCGGCTTCGTAGTCTACGTTGCCATGCACACAGCGGAATTTGTCGTCGCCGTCTTTCCATTGCTTTTCTTCGAGGACGTTGCCTTTGAGCGGATCAGCGGCTTTGACGAGATCAACACAGGCTTGATCGAGTGCGAGGGGGTCAAATGAGGCAAGGATGCCGATGTCGGCGATGAGGGGCATGTCGTTGTGACCCCAGCAGTCACAATCGGGAGAGACGTTCATGACGAAGTTGATGTGGAAGTTGGGTTTGTCTTTGATGACAGCGTAGGTGTATTCAGCGATTTTTTCAGCGGCGGTGACACCGGCTTCGTTCCAATCGACTTGGGCAGCACCATATTGACAAACAGCGACACATTGTCCACAACCAACACAGTAGTCATAGTTGATGACGGCTTTTTTATCTTGCATGGTGATGGCACCATGGGCACAAGCTTCGTAACATTTGCGACAACCGACACATTCTTCCTCAACGATATGGGGACTGGAGGCGGAGTGCATTTCCATTTTACCTCCACGTGAGCCACAGCCCATGCCGATGTTTTTGAGCGCACCACCAAAACCAGTCATTTCATGACCTTTAAAGTGGTTCATGGAAATAAAAATGTCGGCATCCATAAAGGCGGTGCCGATTTTGGCGGTTTTGCAATTCTTTTGATTGATTTCGACTTCGGTGAAATCTGTGCCTTTGAGTCCGTCGGCGATGATGACGTCACAACCGAGGCTGAGGCGATTGAAGCCGTTTTTGGCAGCGGTTTCGAGGTGATCAACTGCGTTGGCACGCGTGCCAGTATAGAGGGTGTTGCTGTCAGAAATGAAGACCTTGCCACCTTGCTCTTTGATAATTTCGACAATGCGAGCGGCGTAGTTGGGGCGAATGTAGGCGAGGTTGCCTGTTTCGCCAAAATGGATTTTGATGACTGCAAATTTCTTTTCAAAATCAATATCGCGAATGCCGGCGCGTTTGACCAATTTTTCTAGTTTGTCGAGCAAGTTTGTGCCGGGTTTGGCACGCAGATCCATCATATATACTTTCGATTTTTCAGCCATTTGTTCTCCTAAAATTTCTTCACATTGAAAATTGAAAATTTTGATCTCACGGCTAATGATCGTATGTATATCGTTTATTAATCTTCTTCTATCACCCCTGTGGCTTGACAGACTTCGACCAAATCACCGTGATAGTTAATTATAACCTTAAAGCCCATCATTCCCATATAGCTTTTTTGCTCTTGGGGGAACCCAACTTGCATCATCTGATCTATTTGGTGATCGATGTTTTTTAATTCGTTAATCATTTGAGCTGTGGTGAAGAGGTCATCTTGGCCCATCATTTTGGCGGCTTCTTTGCCAATAAATTCTTCGTTGCCTTTGACCCAGTTTGTCATTTCTTTAAAAATTGCACGATCGATCTTATCAGCGTCTACATGGCGCAAAAAACCATCGTCATTAATTACGTAATATTCTTCGTCCCCCACTTTTTTATATTCTACAAGCTGATCTTTTTCATCAAAAATCAAACCTGAAAAAATGCCTGCCATAGTGTCTTCCTTCTTTTCCGTAGTGAAGTCTTTTCCTATATATAGTGGATGAAATGCTCTCTAAAATGTTTTCTTTATTTTATCAAAATACAGTATAATAAGTCTGGTTTCGTAACTTAAACTATGCCGTTTTAACGGAATTCTTATAGAGATCGTACTAAAGAAAATCTTATGAAATTAATCATTTGCATCCTTCAAGATAGTGATAAAGACAAAGTTGTGAAAGCTTTGAATAGCAATAATTATCGTGTGACTGTTTTGGCATCGACAGGTGGCTATTTCCGAAGTGGAAATACTACGTTGATGATTGGCGTGGAAAAAGAACGTTTGGATGAAGCAATTGAATTAATTCGTGATCATTGTGCTCCCCCTCGCACAGAAGGTATGCGACGCGCGACCTTGTTTGTGCTAAATGTGGACCAATTCGAAAAACTGTGATCACTTTATAAAAACACACTCTTTTTGAGCGCGTCCCTCATTTTGATAAGCTTTTAAAAATTGTTATAATCTTATATACACTTTTTAATTTATAAATCAGGAGAATTGTCATGTCAGGACATAGTAAATGGTCTACCATTAAACGTAAAAAAGGCGCTAATGATGCAAAACGTGGTGCTGTATTTACAAGACTTGCAAAAGAACTTACCATAGCTGCAAGAGAAGGCGGCGGGGATCCCAATGCTAACTTCTCATTACGCCTCAAGATTGATAAGGCACGTGCTGAAAACATGCCGAAAGATAATATTGATCGCGCAATCAAGCGCGGCACTGGTGAATTGAAAGACGGTGCTGAACTTGAACAAATCCTTTATGAAGGATATGCAGGTAATGGGATTGCTTTGATGATCGAATGTATTACCGATAATCGCAATCGTACGGTGGCAGAATTGCGCCATGCTTTGAAGATGGCTGGTGGCAGCCTTGGGGAAAATGGTTCTGTGGCTTGGCAATTCACCCGCATTGCTTATTTCTCCTTCCCTGCTGACGGACATGATGTGGATGATATTTTTGAAATGGCCGTGGAAGCTGGCGCAGATGATGTGAACTTTGAAGATGATGTGATCGAAATCACTGGTCCGATGGAAAACTTCAAGTCAATCAATGATGCGTTGGAAGCAAAAGGTATTCAACCTTCAGAAGCTGAAATTCAATATCAACCTACTCAAGAAACTGAATTGGATCCAGAAAAGACCGTGAGTGTGTTGGAATCTTTGGAACGCGTGGAAGAATTAGATGATGTTCAAAACGTGGTGTCTAACTTGAAGATTACTGACGAAGCCATGGCAATGATGTCTGGCGACTAATTCTGATGACAATTGCGCTTGGGATCGACCCCGGAATCGGTTTGACCGGATATGGGGTGGTGAAGTTGGAATCGGATGGCAATTTAACCCTGATTGATTATGGTGCCATTGAAACACCTCCGAAAATGCCAATGCCCGAACGCTTGATGTCTCTTTATCAAGAGTTACAACGTTTAATCCTTCTCCACAAGCCTGACATTTCGGCTGTGGAGAAGTTGTTTTTTGCAAGAAATGTGACCACCGCGATCTCTGTGGGGCAAGCACGTGGTGTGGCAATGCTGAGCTTGGCACAAGCCGGCATTCCGATCGGTGAATATACTCCTAATGAGATCAAACAATCTGTGACTGGCTATGGCGGGGCGGATAAGCGGCAGGTGCAGGTGATGGTGCAGATGATCTTGAACATGGATGAGCTGCCAAAGCCCGATGATGCAGCCGATGGGTTGGCAGTGGCGATTTGCCATTTGCATCAACATAAGATCAATTCTTTATATGATAATTAGGTTTTTTGTGGAAGGTGAGCGAAATGATCGCAAGTATTCACGGTAAAGTGATCGATAAAGATGAAAATTCATTGGTGATTAATTTAAATGGACTCGGAGTCCAGGTGTTTGCGCCGATGAATTATGTGGCGAAAGTCAAAATTCAAGAGGAAGTGTTCCTGTTTACTTATTTGGCTGTGCGCGAAGATTCTTTGACTTTGTTTGGTTTTGAAAGCAAAGAGCAATTGAATTTCTTTAATTTATTGATCTCTGTGAATGGAGTGGGACCGAAATTGGGACAAACTATTTTGAGCCATGTGGATACGCAGACGATTCGCCGGGCTGTGGCTGCGGATGAACCTGAATTGTTGAACCGGGTACCGGGGGTGGGGAAGAAGACGGCGCAAAAGATTTTGTTGCATTTGGAAGGCAAAATCGAAGGGGCGGAAGACCTCTCCCCGATTGCGAGTTTCTCTGATACGGATACTTCTATTTTGGAAGCTTTGACGGCTTTGGGATATTCTGTGGTGGAAGCTCAGGCGGCTTTGCAGTCGATCCCTGGAGATGCGCCGGAGGATGAGGAAGAACGGTTGCGTTTGGCATTGCAATATTTCAATTTTTGATGATGATTAAAACAAAAGAAGCTCAAAGAGCTTCTTTTTTGTCTCCACCTTCGAGTGTTCACTCGGAAGTTTTCCTACAAGTTGTTGATTTGAAGTACTTTTAAGCCAGTGGCGTTTGAAAGCACTTCGCACGATACTTTGTTGCCTTGTTTGATGTTCGCTTGTTGATCCGCTACGAAAACTAGATCGTCAATTCGATTCTCGAGTGAAACAATGCCATACCCTTTGGTAGGGTTATACCATTTGACCACCCCTGTGATTTTTTCTGTTGTATTATTCATAAAATCTCCTTGGAACCGATTCCAGGCAGGTTGTATAAATTTTATCTAGAATCAATAATCTGTCAATATAGATTATTAGATTGTTAACAATTATCTAAGGATACCCTTCTGAGGAAATCATAGGTAAAATGAGGATAGTATGCAGAAAAAAAATCAAACAATCAAATGGATCTGGCTATTTCTATGCGGCGGCATGCTGGCAGGGATGGTGTGGATGGGAGTGCATTATCACCCCTTCTATGCTGGTAAAGAAGCGGTAGAGGTGGGGGTGATGGATGAAGAAAGTTTGCTCCAGCGCACATTGCCTAAGGTGGATGCTGCTTTGTTGAATGATGATCTGGATGAGGCGGTCAAAGTACTGAATGAACTAGCGGGGATGGTGAATGGAGAACATGCTGTGCTAGCCTATGAATTGGGAATTGCAAGTGCGTTTGAAGACGTTAGATTGGCAATTACCTATTTGGAAGAAGCGCAAGAATTGGCACCAGAACGCTATGCTATCTCGGATGTGATTGAAAAGTTTTCGCGAATGGAATTAACAGAAGATGCCAGTTATCAGGCAATCTTGCTGGGACAAACGCTGGGATCTATGAATGAATGGGCTTGGGCAAAATTCGCCTTTGAAAAAGCTGTGATGGAAACACCGGACTATGCCGAAGGATGGGCATTTTTGGGCAAGGCACAAGAAATGATTGGCAAAGATGGCAAAGAGGCCTTGTTGAAGGGCTATCGATTAAATCCGGAATCTGTGAGTGCATTGGTCTTTTTGGGTGATTACTATGTGACGCATGAAGAAGTGATGCGAGGGGTGTCACTATATCGTAAGGCAATTGAATTAAATAAAACTAATGTGGTGTTGTATGTGAGTTTGGCTAATGGATATGTGCAGGCTGGCGACCTGCAAAGTGCAATTGAATCTCTTGAAGAAGGGCTTGATGCAGTGCCCTACTCGATTGAGATTCGCCATGCATTTTTAGATTTTCTGCTGTTTTATGAAGTGTATTTGGAAGAAAAAGCACTGCCTGTGGTGGAGGAATTGAGCGAACTTTCGGATTATGGAATGACGATCAATTTATATACAGGGCGAATTGAGCTGGGATTGGGCGATTTTGATAATGCGAAAGTGTATTTGGAGAGTGTGGTGAATTATGAGCCGGAGAATTTGGAAGCTCAATACTATTTGGGGGTATGTTTGACTCAGTTAAGTGATCGAGAGGGTGCTATTCGTGCATTTGAAAATGCATTAGAATTAGACAAAGATTATCTTTATACGGATCAAATTCAATCGATTTTGGAAGCTATAAAATGAAACATAAAGTGCAATTATTGATCTTGATTTTTCTCTTCAGTGGCTTGCTGGTGAGTTGTGCTGACCTGCAATGGATGGCCGACGAAGTGAAGAGCTTTGTGCTGCCAACAGAAATACCACACAGCGAAGAAGAAATTCCATTTTTACATGAAACATTTGCCCAATGGGATAGCGGTTGGGATCAATTTGAAAATGAAATTGGGGTGGCGCACTATGGTACGGATATCTATGCGATTGAAGTGCGACAACCAAACCAATTTTTGTGGTCTAACCCTGGGATTGAAAGCCCACAAAATGTGCGGATTAAAGCGCTGATTGAGAAAATTTCGGGTGATAATGATGATTTTTACGGCGTGATGTGCCGCTATCAAAATGAAGATAATTTTTATGCGTTTTTGATCAGCAGTGATGGCTACGCCGGGATATTTAAACGAGTGAATGGCGGTGAATTGCAACCAGTAAGCGGTGCAACCATGCTACCCAGCGATGCGGTCTCCAAAGGTTTAGGAGAGAATTATATAGAAGCGGATTGCGTGGGCTCTCATTTGGCGCTGTGGGTGAATGGATTTGAGGTGCAAGTGGTGAAAGAAGAAACTTTTACGCCTGAAAATTCACGCCCGGGAGACATTGGCGTGATTGCTGGAACGTTCAGTGCAACTTCAAGTGAAATTCATTTTAAAGAGCTTGAAGTATTTGAATTGAAATAACAACAATAAAAAACTATTCCAAGGACTTTCTTGATGATACGACATATATATTTAGATACGATTGGCTGCCGGCTGAACCAAAGCGAATTAGAAAGCTATGCGCAACAGTTCCGTGCAGAAGGACATATTATTGTGGGGACTCCTGACGAAGCAGATTTGATGGTGCTCAATTCGTGTGCGGTGACAGCCAAGGCTTCAGCAGATTCTCGCCAAAAGATTCGCCAAGCGGTGCGTGCAGGAGTGAACGAAATTGTGGTGACGGGTTGCTGGTCTTCAATTGAAGACGAGGAAGTAAATCAATTCCCTGAAATTGTGATGAACATCCCCAATGAAGATAAGGACGCTTTGGTGGCGACTGTTTTGGGGCTAGCCCCCGATGAAGTGCAAAAAATGAAGCGCAAACCGATTCCGGGAAGCCGACGACGGACGCGAGCATTTATCAAAGCGCAAGATGGGTGTGATATGCACTGTACGTATTGCATCACACGCGTGGCGAGAGGAAAAAGCCGCACGACGGAGATTGAAACAATTTTGGAAGATGTGGAATTGGCATTGGAAGGTGGCGTGAAAGAGATTGTGGTTTCAGGAGTGCAGCTAGGCTCTTGGGGCAAAGACTTGACCCCGCCACAGCATTTGAGTGACTTGGTAAAGTTATTGCTCTCTAACCCTGCCCTGCCACGCTTGCGCCTTTCTTCAATTGAGCCGTGGGATTTGACCCCTGAGTTTTTTGACTTATGGCAGGATGAACGTTTATGCCGGCAGATCCATTTACCCTTGCAATCTGGGTGTGATGCAACTTTAAAGCGGATGGGACGCCCGATTAATAGTGCTCAATTCAGAGAACTGGTAGAAGGTGCTGTGGCACGTGTACCTCAAATGGCGATTACAACCGATATTATCGTGGGGTTCCCCGGTGAAACGGAAGAAGAATTTGCTGCGTCATTGGCGTTTGTGAACTCTTTGCCGTTTGCGGATGGACATGTGTTCACTTATTCTGAACGGGAAGGCACACCAGCTGTAAAATTGCCCAATCAAGTGCATAATTATTCGCGTAAAGAGCGCAATTTGGCAATGCGCAAAGTGTTTGCTGCCAAAAAACAAGCGTTCAAAGATGCTACATTTGGACAGGAGTATCAGGTTTTATGGGAGCAAAGCGAATTTGTGGAAGGAAAAGGTTATCATTTGAAGGGATTGACCGACACATATTTGCAGGTGGAGGGATATGCACAAGAGGATCTGCGTAACGAGATCCAAAAAGTGACGATTGGGGAGACAAAAAGCAAAGCTTTGCAAATTAAATAATAAAAAATATATAGAAACCCTTTGTAAAAAAGGGTTTCTTCTTGACGGACGAAAGAAAAAACATGATACTTAACTCAATATATATATGAAAAAATAAAGGATTTATTCATGGAAGATACAAATTGTCTGTTTTGTAAAATCATCGCTGGGGAGATTCCAAGCGCTATGGTTTATGAAGATGATCTGTTGGTGGCTTTCAAAGACATCAACCCAAAAGCAAATGTACATATTTTGATCGTTCCTCGCAAACATATTGCTGATAATAACGCCTATTCAGCAAGTGAAGATGCAGAAATTGCTGCCCGATTGTTTGAAGTGGCACCAAAAATTGCCAAAGAACAAGGTATTTATGAAAGTGGTTATCGTTTGGTGATGAACACCGGCAAAGATGGACGGCAAGAGATTCAACATTTGCATATGCATTTGTTGGGCGGCAATTTGTTATCTATATAAGAATTATTTTTTCAGGTGAAGTATCCTAAGGAGAAACTTATGACATTAAAAAGTGAATTGAACAACGCTTATAAAGAAGCAATGCGTTCGAAAGACGTGGAAGTGAAAAACATCTTGCGTTTGGTGATGGCTGCCATCAAACAAGTGGAAGTCGACGAACAAAGAGAATTGGACGACGCAGATACTTTGCGCGTGGTGCAAAAAGAAGTGAAATCTTTGAAAGAAACCATCGCAGATGCTGAAAAAGTGAACAATCAAGGTTTGATTGACGAAGCCAATCTTCGTATCTCTATTTTGGAGAAATATCTCCCGAAAGCACTCTCTGAAGCAGAAGTGGATGCAATTGTTAAAGCAGTGATCGCTGATACAGGTGCTTCTTCTATGGCTGACATGGGCAATGTAATGAAAGAAGTAATGGCTCGTGTGGCAGGCCAGTCCGATGGCAAAACCGTGAGCAATTTAGTTCGCTCAAACTTGAGCTAAGGGACTCAAAGAATCATATTCTATGTTCGATAAATTCGTGGCGAGCCTTTCGAATCGCAGACATGTTACCTATGGCGTGTTGACTCTGCTGTTTGTACTTGTGGTGGTTCTTGTGTTGTTATTCCCCGCTGGGTTAGGCGGGAATCGTGTGGCGTTGCGTCCAGGCGATGTGGCAACAACTGATATGGTAGCCGATCATACGGTGACGTATGAATCTTATTATTTAACCAAAGCTGCACAAGATATTGCAGTCTCCAATGTAGAACCAATCTATATTGCCCCTGATACACAAGTTGCTCGACAACAAGTGGAAAAATTGCATATGGCATTGGATTTTATCAATTTAATTCGGAATGATTCCCTGTCTACACGTACTCAAAAAGTTGAAGATTTGATAGCCATGAGTGGTGTGAATATGACAGAAGAAAGAGCAAATGCAATTTTGAGTCTGCAAGATTCTTCATGGGAAATGGTGGAAGATGAAACCATTAGTGTTTTGGAGCAAGTGATGCGTGCTACGATTCGTGAAGATCGCATTGATGATTTCCGCCGAAGTGTTCCAACTTATGTAAGTTTATCTTTTCCTAGTTATCAGGCTGAGATTGTGGTCAATTTGGTCAGTTCTTTGGTGACTCCCAATAGTTTTTATAGTGAAGAATTGACTGCGCAAGCGCGGGAAACAGCAAAAAAGAATGTGGCCCCTGTGATGGTGACCTATTTGAATAATCAGACGATTGTGCAACGTGGACAGATTGTGACTGAGAGTGATATTGAAGCTTTGGAAATGTTGGGATTGTTGAATCCCACATTTAGTGAGCGAAAAGCAGTTTCTGTGTTATCCATCACTGGGCTTTCTGTTGCCTATATTTTCTTATTCTTAAGACAAAGCACAAAGAATCGAGAACATTTGGATCATTTGATCGTGATTACTTTATTGTTCTTGGTATTCTTCTATATTGGACGTTTGACGATTGATTCTGCAAACAGTCTGCAATATGTTTTCCCAGTTGCTGGGTTTGGCATGACGTTGGCAGTACTATTTTCTCCAAGAGCAGGGATTTGGCTGTCGGTACCGTTAGCAATTTTAATTGGATTTGGCGAAACTAATGGATTTGAATTAACTGTTTATTATTTGGTGAGTAGTATTTTCGGTGCGATGACCTTGACTCGAAATTTACGCTTACGCAATTTCTTTGTATCAGGTGTGATCGCAGGAGCAGCGGCAATCTTTATTTCTGTTTCTTTTAATATCACTGATCCCCATGAAACTCTGTTGGGATTAACTAATTTAGTTGCTTATGGCTTGTTGTATGGAATCTTTTCTACTGCGATTACCTTTATTTTGCAATATGCAATTGCATTAGTGTTGCAAATTGTGACTCCGATGCAATTGTTGGAGTTGGCGCGTCCCGATCAACGTTTGCTGCAAATCATTTTACGTAATGCTCCAGGTACATATCAACATAGTTTGCAGGTGGCAAATTTGGCAGAAGTGGCTGCAGAACGCATTGGTGCTGATCCATTGCTTACGCGGGTGGGTGCACTCTATCATGATGTGGGCAAGAGTAAATATCCACTTTATTTCATTGAAAATCAACAACCGAACACAACGAATCCGCATAACAATTTGACACCTATTGAAAGTGCGAAGATTATTATTCGTCACGTGACGGATGGCGTGGAATTGGCTAAGAAACACCGCATTCCTCCACAAATTATTAATTTCATTACTGAACATCATGGCACTTCTATGACCCGCTATCAATATAGCAAAGCCCTAGAAGCCGTGGATAATAATACTTCATTGGTCAATCCGAGAGATTTTACATATCCGGGACCAAAACCACAATCAAGAGAAACTACTTTAGTGATGTTGGCTGATGCAATCGAAGCACGTACACGGGCGATGAAACCAAGCTCTGAATCTGAAATTGAAGAATTGGTGAAAGATGAAGTGATGAAGCGCATCAATAGCGGACAGTTAGATGACTCTCCTCTTAGTATGAAAGATGTCCAAGTGGCGATTGATTCTTATATTCAAATATTGGTCGGTATTTATCATCCCCGTATTCAATATCCAAAAGATATGCGTGTGGAAGCGTATGCAGAAAACGCCTTACCTGCTTCTTCTGAAACTTCTAGTGAAAAAACGTCTATAAAAAAAGTGGAGCAATTGCCATGATCGATGTGATGATCGAAGAACCTTTTGCACAAGGGTTAGCTGACATCATTCAACATGCTATTGAAACCGCGATCGGTTTTGCAGGTGCAAATCGAGAATGGATTGAACATTGGGATTGCTCCGTTTTGGTGACCGATGATGAGACAATCCAAGGGTATAACAATGCCTATCGAGGGATTGATAAATCTACGGATGTGCTTTCATTTGAATCACATGAAATTGACCCCGAAACCAACCAATTGATTTTAGGTGATATTTTGATCTCCTACCCTACGATTGCAAAACAGGCTGAAAAAGGCGGGCATGCGGTGGAGAAGGAATTGGAATTGATGTGTGTGCATGGTGCATTACATTTGATGGGCTACGATCATCTAGAAGAAGATGAAAAAGCAGAGATGTGGGCGCTACAATCACAAATCTTGGCACTCTTAAAAAACGATCTCAGACCTGAATAGTTTTATGGATAAACAAAATAAATTTGAACACTTTTTCAAAACTCGAATTAATTCTTTTCGTTTTGCCTTCCAAGGTTGGAAACATTTAATTCATACGCAACGAAATGCATGGGTGCATGGGTTGGCGACTGTGTGCGCAATCACATTGGGGATTGTGCTGCCGTTAGATCGCGCTGAATGGGGATTGATGGTGGTTGCGATCACTTTGGTTTGGATGGCAGAAGCAATTAATACTGCGATTGAAGCAGTGGTTGATTTGGTTGCACCAAACTATGAAGAATTGGCAAAAGTGGCGAAAGATTGCGGGGCTGGAGGGGTGTTGATTGCTGCGATTGGAGCTGCGGCGATTGGGTTTTTGATTTTTTTGCCCCATTTAATCGATTTATTTTGATAGACACAAAACACGAATTGAGACATAATGACGGATCCAAAATTTGAACTTTTTGCTACGCTTCAAACTGAAATGAGAGCTTGCCGGTTATGTATGAACGCAGGTTTTGAAGCGTTTCCTGATGCGGTGACGCAAGGGAAGGCAGATGCGAAAATTATGACTGTGGGACAAGCGCCAGGCGTAACGGAGATTGAGGCAAAAAGACCGTTTAATGCTGGCTCAGGGAAACGATTGTTTGAATGGCTGGGGGCGGCAGGAATCGAAGAAGATTGGTTCCGAAGTACCCAATATATGACCTCAGTGACAAAGTGTTTTCCGGGAAAAGCAAAAAATGGTGGTGGTGATCGCGTACCTAGCAAAACAGAACAAGAGTTTTGCCGCCCATTTTTTGAGCGTGAATTAGAAATTGTAAATCCTTCTCTCATTATTCCGATTGGTAAACTAGCGATTGCTCAATTTTTCCCAAAAAATCTTAAATTAACAGAGGTAATCGGCACAGAAGGACGCTTTAATGACGCATGGGTAGTACCGCTACCCCATTCTTCTGGCGCAAGTCGTTGGCATCAGATTGAAAACAATCGAATTTTAATCGAAAAAGCGATCAATCTTATCCAAGGACATTATCAGAACCTATTTGTTAAATAATTAGAAATCTTTAACTATGTAAATTTCTCTAATGTTAAAGAATTAAATTCTTTAACATTTCTTTTTTTTCCTATTCTTAACGTAACGCATTTTGTTTTTTAGTGTTTCTATATTATAATAATAAAAGCATTTTAATATAAATTTCATAAAACACTTGAGGTAATAATATGTCCGAATTAGTACACAAAGTCTCACGTCGTGAACGATGGGCGTGGTATTTCTATGATTTTGGAAATTCCGCCTATGCAGCAGTGGTTTTGTTAGCTGTTTATGCAGCTTACTTTAAAGGAACCGTAGTTGGTGGTGCTGAAGGTTCTCGTTTGTGGGGTTATTCTCTCACAATTGCCATGTTGGTTGTAGCAGTTGTAGCTCCCATTTTGGGCACAATCGCAGATTTCTCTGGACGCAAGAAAGGCTTTTTGTTGTTCTTCACCCTGTTGTCCACCGTTTTCTGTGGTATGTTGTTTTTTGTTCAAGCAGGCGATGTTTTCATCGGGATGTTGTTCTTCATCTTAGCTGAAATTGGCTATCGTGGCGCACAAGTTTTTTACAATGCTTTGTTACCTGATGTTGCAAATCCAGAAGAAACCAGCCATGTATCCGGTACCGGATGGGCAATTGGTTCTTTGGGTGGCGTTTTATGTTTATTCATCGTGTTAGCTTTGATTATGTTTGTGGGTGGCGCATTTGTGGTTCGTATTTCATTCGTAATCACTTCTTTATACTTCTTAATTTCTTCAATTCCGCTCTTTATGTGGTTGAAAGAAAAAGAAGGTGCCAAAGAGATGCCCGAAGGAAAAAATTATTTGACTTTGGCGTTGAGCCGCTTAAAACACACCTTCTCCAGCATTCGTGACTACAAAACCTTCTTGCGCTTTATCGTTTCCTTCTTCCTTTATAACGAAGGTGTGATGATGGCCTTGAACTTTGCTGCTATTTTTGGCGCGGTGATGTATGGGATGGACGAGCAAGGTTTGATCATTTTGATGATTATATTACAATTCACCAGTGCAGCTGGGGCATGGTTCTTCGGTAAGATGGCTACTGGGCGTGGTACAAAGATCGCTTTGATCGCTTCTTTAATAGTTTTCATTGCAGACGTTTTTGCAATCGCCTTCAATCCTAGCTATATTTGGTTCTACGTACTTGGTGGGATCGCTGGGTTTGCTTTGACCGGTGTGCAAGCTATGAGCCGCACCATGGTGAGCTTATTGGCTCCTCACGGGCGAAGTGCAGAATTCTACGGCTTCTTTGCAATTGCAGGTCGTTCTAGCTCTGTGATTGGGCCAGCAGTGATGGGGATTATCGCAGCAGAAGGTGCAAAATTCTTTGAAAATCAAGGCCACACCGCATTAGGTGCAGAACGCATTGGGATGCAATTGGCTATTTTGAGCATTAACATATTCTTGATCGCTGGTACGATTGCATTTGCTTTGCTAAAGAATTCTGACATTTTAGCATCCATGGCAAATAAAGATAATTAATTCAAATCAAGAAAGGATTGCTTGATGAGCAAGGAAACTGAAATTAAGATTCCTCGAAAAAAATTCATTCGTTGGTTTGGACATTACTTACTAAAATTAGTCCTGTGGATCGTTGCTGATGTTGAGATTCGTGGGTTAGAAAACATGCCAGAAAAAGGACCTTTCATTCTTGTAGGAAATCATTTTAGTTTTTTGGACCCGGCGGTTTTTGTAGCGTTATTCAAACGTTATGATATGGAATTCATCGGTGGTTTTGCGATGCCAGGTGCTCCAGCAACTTTCTTTACCAAATTACCCGGACTTTACGGATATTTGCCCGTTCATCGTGGAACAGGTTCTACGAAGGCATTAAAAATGGCAATGAATGTTTTAAATCAAGATGGTGTGTTGATGATCTTCCCTGAAGGTGGCTCTTGGGCACAAAGTTTGCGCCCTGCTCGACCAGGGGCTGCATTTTTGGCAGCCATGACTGGCGCACCCATTTTGCCAGTGGGGTTGACCGATATGTATAAGATCTTCCCGCTCAAACTTGGGAAACGTCAAAAAGTGCGCGTGAATATTGGCAAACCATTTGGTCCATTTGAAACAACAGGACGCGGCAAAGAACGCCGCCGCCAACTAGATGAGATCGGTGAAAACACAATGTTACAAATTGCTGAACTTTTACCTGATCGAGAACGCGGGCTTTATGCAGAAGATCCATCAGTGCGAGAAGCTGCAAAAGGCACCGAAATCTATCCCTATGCTGATAAAGTTGAAGGCGAAGTGGTGGCAGACACACAGTTCTAAGTTTCAAAAAAATTTACTATAAAAAAAGCTGATCGGTTGACCAGCTTTTTTTTGTTTACTCAATATTGAAGGAATTTATGAGTTTGAATTTTGCATTTTTAGCTTAGGCATGGCAAAAATCGCTGGAATTGCTAATAATGAGATAGCAGTTGCAATGTAATAAGTAGTATGCAAGCCAAAGTGATCGCCTAAAGCCCCTACCCCAAGGTTTTGGATGGGAGAAATGGCAAAATTTATTGCCATGTAAATGCCATTGGCAAGGGCTCGATTGTTTGGAAAATGGCTTTGCACCATCGCCATTAGAATTGGTGTTTTGGAAATTCCAAAAAAGCCTAATAAGATCATCAATGGAATTCTGAAAGCAGGATTGGTATTAAATAAAAATCCGACCATGATTATAGCGGTTAAGATAACTAAGAAGATGAGTAATTTCTGATGATCTAGTTTGTCGCTAATCGAGCCAAAGAATAATGCACCAATCACTCCAGCAGCTTGCAAAATTGCATAAAAAATACCTGCATTGGTGAGAGAGATGCCTTCGGTAGTTAGGTATGTAGGCATAAATGTGGAAATACACACGTTGACAAATTTTACAAATAGAAAATAGAATGCAATCGGAATAAAAAATCGAATTAATTCGCTTTTTGCTGAGGTCAAAGAGTTGCGTTTTTCATGGACAAAGTCAATATCGCGTAAACGCAATGCTAATAAAATGCTGGCTGCCCAACCAAAAAACATCATACGCCAGATGCCTTGCAAAGTGAACTGTGAGACTGCCCAGACAGCAATGATGGGACCTAACATGCGCCCCATTTCTCCCGCTGCCATTTGGAAGCTCATTCCACGCCCGACACGATCACCAGAAGCACGAGCTACCATGGGAGGGGCAACTGCATGATAGGTCGCAGTGGCAAATCCACCAATCACGGCAAGCATACAAAGCCAAATAAATTGTTGGGGAACGCCAATCAAAGACATGCTCGTGGCAAGCAATGCGGGGGCAAAAGCAAGCAAATATTTGTTACGTTTGTTGCGATCAGCAAAATCTCCAATAAATGGATTGAGGATGCTGGGGAGAGAGTAGACTGAAGAAAGCAGACCCGCTTGAGTGAGGGAGAGGGAAAGATTTTCAATAATTCGGGGAAGCAAAGGAGAAAGAAATGCGCCAAATGAATCATTCACAAAATGAGAAATATTTACGGTAAGTACTTTCCCAGTTTGAAATTTGGTATCTTCTGCGGTTGGGTCTAGGTTTGGATTTTGTTCGTGTTTTGTATCTGTCATGAGAACCTTCTATGTCGCTGTCAATATTCATATAAATAAGTTTATAAAAAAGGGCATGTTAACATGCCCTTTCTATTAAACCCGTTTCTTCTTATTTTGAATAGGTTTCGATAAATTCTTCTGTTTTATTGCGGCAAACATCATCTGTAAATTGTACGGGAGGGGTTTTCATAAAGTAAGATGAAGGGGCAACCAATTCACCGGATAAGCCATGATCTAAGGCTAATTTGGCACAACGAACAGCGTCAATGACTACACCTGCTGAGTTAGGTGAATCCCACACTTCAAGTTTTAATTCCAAATTCAAGGGGCTGTCACCAAATGCACGCCCTTCCATACGAATATGACACCATTTACGATCTGTAAGCCACGGCACGTGATCTGAAGGACCTACGTGGACATTATTTGCGCCAATATCATAAGGTAATTGACTGGTGACTGCACCGGTTTTGGAGATCTTTTTGGATTCTAAACGATCTCGTTCTAACATATTGTAAAAGTCCATGTTGCCGCCGAAGTTCAATTGATAAGTGTGGTCTAGGTGAATGCCACGGTCAACAAACAAATTGGTCAGCACACGATGAGTGATAGTGGCACCTACTTGACTTTTGATATCATCGCCAATGATGGGCAGCCCTTTGTCTTTAAATTTCTTTGCCCAGTTTGGATCGCTAGCGATGAATACGGGGACACAATTGACGAAGGCACAGCCGGCTTCGAGGATTTGCTCCACATACCATTTTGTGGCTAGTTCTGAGCCGACAGGAAGAAAACTAACTACTACGTCAGTTTGGGTATCTTTGAGGATTTGGGCAACATCTGCCACTGGTGCGTCTGATTCTTCACAGACAAGTTTGTAATATTTGCCCATGCCGTCATAGGTGCCACCACGATAAACGGGGACATTTTTATTAGGTACATCTGCAAATTTGCGGGTGTTGTTGGGCTCCGCCCAGATGGCTTCGCTGAGATCTTTGCCCACTTTGGTGTCCACTACCTCAAAGGCAGCTGTAAATTCAATATCACTTACATGATAGCCCCCCACGGTAGCATGCATCAAACCGGGGATCTCTGCATCTTCTGCAGCGTCTTTATAATATTCCACCCCTTGAACAAGTGCGGAAGCACAGTTTCCGACACCAATAATTGCAACTTTTACTTTGTCTTTGGACATATTGAACTCTCCTATGTTCTATTTTTGAGACCAAGGTTTCATTGTTTTGATCTTTGCGATCACTTCTCCGGGGTTATCCGCCAAGACACAATCTGCTTTCATTAAGCGATAGAACCATAGACGTTTGACTGGATCAGGATCTAAGGGACAGAAAAATGGGACAATCTTTTTTGCGCGGTAGATATACCATGGTTTGAGAAACAATACAGGGTATGCTGTGCCCATAAAATCTGCATTGGTTTTGGGTTCTTCTTTTGACATGGTGATGAATCCAGTGAGGATACGTGAGTCAACTGCTTTGACAGCCAATAAACGTGCTTCAGAGAAGCCAATCACCATTGTGCGATCGACAATATGATATTTTTCGAGAAGGGCAACTAATCTTTTATTGACTTCTTCTTCTAGGAATCGATCTGTTTTTAATTCTAAAGCGATTAAAGATTCTTGTGGAATAATCGCTAAAAATTCTTCTAAGGTTGGAATGGTTTGATCTTGATGCTCTGCTCGACCATAACTGGCAGAAAGTGATTTGAGCTCTGCTAAGGTCATGTCTGCAATTGCACCAGTGCCATTGGTGGTGCGGTCTACAGTGGCATCATGGATACAGACAAATTGATCGTCTTTGGTGAGATGCAGGTCTGTTTCGATGATATCTGCGCCTTCTTTAATCGCTTGTTTAAAAGCGATCAGGGTGTTTTCTGGATAAAGTACATTATTCCCACGATGTGCCATTACATAAGGTTTTGGTTTGAGAGGAATGTTAAATTCACGATGTTTCTTTTGCATATTATGCTTCCTTTAATGACTTGGTGAAAACAAGCTCGATTTGTTCTTTGGGCAAATCCCACATCTGCCCAGGAATTTCTAAAGCAATTTTAAAACCATGTTTTTGATAAAAAGGAACTGCTTTCACATTTTGATTTGTGGTGCCGAGATGTACACCAACACTTTTATTTTCTCGGAGATGTTCAAGAAAATGGTTCATCAAGAGAGACCCCCCTCCTTTGCTTTGCATGTGAGGAGAAAGATTGATATGTAAATGAGCAGGATATTCTTTTTTAATCTGATTCATGTGTTCTTCATAACCATGCTCTCCATCTTTGATAAATTGCATAGTCTGTTTGTAAGACTCAGGATAACGCCACCAGCTTACTAAAAACATTCTTAGAAAAATGCGCCACACCATTTTGTGAGTGAAGGCTTTTTCTTGGGCATTTGAATCTAAGGTGCCTATGATATAGCCAAGGGCTTGATCAGTTGCTGTGTTAACCAGCACAAAACAATGTTCTGGTTCGTATTTGATATAATAATCAAAAAAGAGCATGTTGAATAATTTACGGTCATTAAATTTTTGGGTACCAGCTAGACTTTCGCCCATTAAACCAGTTTGATAATAAACTTCATGCAAAGCTTCAAGGTCTTTCGGCTGGTAGGAGCGGACTGCGAGATGGTTGGAAGATGTGGAAGTTGGATTTGAACTAGAAATGGTGTTCAATGATTTACGCTAACCCTTTCATAATCGGATTTTAGTAAAATAAGTCTATTTAGTATTATAACAAAAAAGATACAAAAAGAGCTTGTTCCATACAGGAACAAGCTCTTTTGCTTTTTTTCAAGAATCCTTATTCGACTGTCACACTTTTCGCTAGGTTACGGGGTTGGTCTACATCCAAACCGCGTAATGCAGCAATGTGATAGGAATAGATTTGTAAAGGAATAACTGCCAAAACGGGGCTAAGTTCCATGATGACTTCTGGCACCCAAAGTACATAATCTGCTTTGGATTTAATCAATTCATCTCCCACTGTGGCAACTGCGATCACTTGACCGTCTCGGGCTTTGACCTGTTCGATCTGGCTGATCATTTTTTCGTAAAGATTATCTTTGAGGGCAATCGCGATTACTGGCATTTCTTCATCCACCAAGGCGATGGGGCCATGTTTCATTTCACCAGCGGGATAACCTTCTGCATGAATATAAGATATCTCTTTTAATTTGAGCGCACCTTCATAGGCAGTGGCCATATTAATCCCACGACCAAGATAGAGACAATGAGTCATGTCTTTTGTGGCACGGGCAACTTCTTCAATTTCGTCTTCAAAAGCAATCGTCTGATCGACTAGATCAGGTAAAGAGCGCAAGGTTTGAATATAGCCAATTTTCTTGACCGGATCCAAGGTACCGCGCAAGTCAGCTAAGAGAATGGCCAACATATAAAAATCAACCAATGGAGCGGTGTACGCTTTGGTGGAGGCAACTCCGATTTCGGGGCCAGTCTGCATGGAGATGTATCCATCGGCTACACGCATACATTGTGAACCAATTACATTTACTACAGACCATAAAGTGGCACCTTTTTGTTTGGCTTCAGCCATGGCAGCCAAGGTATCAGCAGTTTCACCGGATTGGCTAACTGAAATGACGACCGTGTTTTCATCAACGATGGGGTCTCGATAGCGAAATTCGGATGC
The DNA here is from genome assembly GCA_963662985.1 of Anaerolineales bacterium. Lineage (GTDB taxonomy): Bacteria > Chloroflexota > Anaerolineae > Anaerolineales > UBA11579. Next base: position 435,159 of record OY760067.1, read on the forward strand.
AACGGAGACTTCCACAGGAATACGGGCAATTGATTCAATCAAATATTTGCCCACTTCACCAGCGTGCATGGCGGTGCCACAAGCGATGATGACGATACGTTTGATCTTTTTGGCAAGTTCTGGTGTGAGATTCAGTTGATCTAAATGAATGTTATTTTTATCAAAATCAACGCGGCCTGAAATTGTATCGGTGATGGAGCGAACTTGTTCGTGGATCTCTTTTTGCATAAAGTGGCGATATTCCCCTTTTTCAGCAGCCACCGGATCCCAAGGAATATTATGCATTTCGATTGCAATAGGATCCCCTTCTAGGGAAAAGATCTCAAAAGAATCTTGTTTGACAACTGCCATTTGCTGGGTTTCTAAGAAACATATATCGCGCGTGTGACTAAGGATGGCGGGCATATCGGAGGCAATAAAATTCTCATTTTCGCCCTTACCAATCACCACACCACCTGCATTCCCAAGGCGAGCGGCAATAATTTTATCTGGTTCGTCTTTTGAATATAACACCACACCCTGATGACCATGAAGCATGGCTAATGCTTTCTGTGCAGCTGCCACAATATCATTGGATTGTGTATAAAATTTTTCGACTAATTGAACAATTACTTCTGTGTCAGTTTCAGATTTAAATTCCACCCCTTCAACCAAGAGTTCATCACGTAATTCAACAAAATTCTCGACAATACCGTTGTGTACGACAACTACTTTGCCAGCCTGACCGATGTGAGGGTGAGAATTTGTGCGATTTGGTACACCGTGGGTGGCCCAACGAGTGTGCCCAATGCCCAAAACGCCAGAGACTGGCTCTTGCTCAACTAAGGTAAGCAATGAGGCAAGTTTGCCTGCATCTCGGCGAACTTGAATTTCACCATCTTGCAAAACCGCTAGCCCTGCAGAATCATAACCTCGATATTCAAGGCGCTGCAAACCATTCAGAATAATAGGTGTCGCGTCACGATACCCAATATATCCAACAATACCACACATAGGGGGTCCTCCAATATATTTGTATTTATTTTGATAGCCTTGTTTTTTGTTTTGTGTGATCTTTGCAGATCATTTTGTCAAAAAAACTTTAATTTGGAGGGAAAAGAATGGAGAAGGCTTTCTCCAGTGGGCTTCCGCTGATCTCTCGATTTTCAGTGCTTTTAGCACCTTATCCTTCATGTCGAATGAAGAACCCACATCCTCGTCATTCTATTTTCATAGAACCATGCGCTGCAATTCCCATTGTATTTTTATTTTTCGATAGGCGACTCCTTTTCAAAAGATTGTTTGCATTATAATTTGAATTACTTCCTTGTCAAGGAACGAAAAACTACCCTAAAATTAAATTAATGATAAAATTTTTAAACGATTAGTTTAGATTATATAAAAAATTGCATTTAAATAAAGTATAACGTTAAAGAATTTTAATAATCAAGTTTTGTTAAATTAACCTTACAAATTTATATATCTTCTATTATTTAATGTTAATTCAATTGACAAATGTTACATAAAAACGATATAGTATATACTGTTTAGATTATCATGATGTTTAGACAATAATTTAAAGTCGCAATGCAATTTCAACATAAAGTATCAGAAGGATTCTTACAATGACTAAAGCAAGTGAAAATTCCCCCCTCATCAACGAATTTGTGAACATATTTGTGCAATACCAAACTGTTCATTTTTTAAAGTTTTTATATGACATTGAGCTTTCTAGTGCTCAAATTAACATTCTCATTATCCTTAATTTGTTTAAAGAAATGAGCATTAAAGAATTAAGCGAATTCACAAAAACTTCTTTGCCCGCAGCGAGTCAGATGATTAGCCGAATGGAAAAAGACGGTTATGTAATCAAAGAATCTGTCAAAGATCCGAGCTTGCACCAAAACAGAAAAAAGGTCTTGCACCTCTCAGAAAAAGGGCTTGATATTATTAAGAAATCAAGCGAAAGCCGAAATCTTTTCTTTGATAGCATGAAAAAATTGTATTCTGATGATGAATATGCAGTGACAGAAGAAGCGATTCAAATCTTTTTGGAAAAATTCAAACAACACTCCAATGGTTTAGAATTCATCTTAAACAAATAAGTCTACCGCTAGCGATATAAAAAAAAAGAGTTCTTTCGAACTCTTTTTTTTTATACTTATTTCATTTCATCTTGCATTTCAGCTGCACGAACTGTGTTGCGCAATAGCATTGCAATAGTCATGGGTCCTACCCCACCAGGAACTGGTGTGATTGCAGAGGCAACTTCCGAAACCTCATCATAGGCAACATCTCCAACTAGGCGATATCCTTTTTCAGAATCATCTTCCACACGGTTCATCCCCACATCAATCACAACTGCGCCAGGTTTGATCCAGTCTTTTTTCACCAATTCAGGAACCCCGGTTGCCGCCATGACAATATCGGCTTTTCTGCAAATTTCTTCAATATCTTTGGTGCGAGAATGACATAGGGTGAGAGTGGCATTCTTTTTGATTAGCAATAGGGCTAATGGCATCCCGACAATATTGGAGCGACCAATCACTACTGCATTTGCCCCTTCCAATTCAATATCCATTTTTTCTAAGAGATAAATACAGCCATCTGGAGTACATGGAACAAATAAAGGATTACGCCCTCGTTGAGCCAAACGGCCTGTGTTGAGCGGGTGGAAACCGTCTACATCTTTTTCAATACGAATAGTGTCTAAGATCTTTTCTTCATTCAAATGGCTGGGGAGAGGTAATTGCACTAAGATTCCGTTAATCTCAGGATTTTCATTCAAATCGCGAACTGCTTGTTCCGCTTCTTCTTGGGTAATATCTCCTGGTAATTCAATACTGAATGAACGAATACCAATTTTTTCACAATTGCGCTTTTTCATACGCACATAAACTTGAGAAGCTGGATTTTCTCCGATCAAAACCGTGGCGAGCCCAGGTACGGATTTTCCTTGTGCCACTCGTTGTGCGACCTTTTCTTTCAATTCTTCTTTGAGTGCTGCTGCAATTGCTTTTCCATCAATAATCTCTGCTGTCATTCTATCTTTACACCCTTTCTTTGAATTTTTTTTGGGATTCAACTTCGCATTAATAGCCTAGCATAAAAAGATTTTTTGTTCAATAAGATGTATTTTTTTGTTTGCGATTAATTCTTTTTTCATCTATACTACGATTATGGCAAAAACTATTCTGATTGGAAACCAAAAAGGTGGTGTGGGAAAAACAACCACGACAATCAATCTGAGTGCTGAATTGGCAAACTTGGGTAAGCGTGTGTTATTAATCGATTTAGATTCACAAGCCGCATTAACCGCATCATTTGGAATTGATATTTATAAAATCGAAAAATCAATCACAACGGTTTTATTTGATGAAAATCTCAATCTTGAAGAAGCCATTCAACCTGTCCGCAAGAATTTGTTTTTGATTCCCGCAGACGATGAATTATTATCCAAAGAATATCTTTTGCTTTCTGAACTCAACCGAACCAAACGTTTGAAAAACGCCTTGGATAAGGTCTCGAAACAATTTGATCTTATTTTAATTGACACTCCCCCAAATCTAGGCTTGTTGACGTTGAACGGTTTGGTTGCAGCGGATTATCTGATGATTCCGGTACAAACAGATTATTTAGCGTTACGCGGACTACGCCCCTTGTTAGAAACGGTGTGGACAATCCGTGAATCTAAAAATCAGGATCTCAAATTATTGGGTATCGTTCCTACCATGACTCATCCTGACAGCAATCATTCTCAAGCAATCATGGAAGAACTGACAAAAGTATTCAAAAAGAAAGTTTTTACCAATGCAATTCCCTATGATCCTTCGATTGCAATTGCCCCTTCTCGCCGAAAAACGATCCGAGAATTAAATCCAAATAGTGATGCTTGCCTTGCCTATCAAGCTTTGGCACTTGAAGTGCTAATCCGGCTTACTTAAACCCAGTTTCGCTTTCTTTAATATGCTTATAAAAATTTAATAAATGGATTTGATAGAATCTATCGCTTCTGGTATAATCATATATTGATGACTCGACCAGTCAAGCGGCTGTTGCTGCTGCTGGCTTGGAGACCTGCACAGGTAAAAAACAAATTTTACCGAGTCTAATGAAAGGAGCAGATGTCATGCCATTAAATAAAGAAGTAAAAACTGAAGCAATCAAAAAATACGAACGACATGAAGGTGACACTGGTTCACCAGAAGTCCAAGTTGCCATTTTGACCGCTCGCATTATCCAACTCACAGATCATCTTCGTGAGCACAAACACGATGAAAGCACCCGCCGTGGTCTTTTGAAACTCGTCGGGCAACGTCGTCGTTTATTGGCCTATCTTCGCAAACATGATTATCAGAAATATATTACTATTACTGATGAATTAAAGATTCGCCGAAAATAAGCAACACCACAGAGTAGATGATTATCGGTAATCATCTACTCTTTTTTTGAGTCCTACTAATTGGGGCATTGGAAGGTGTGAAAAAAAGAAATTTTTCCCAGTTTCCAGTTCCTGAGTTAGTAGGTGGGTGAAATACTTAAGGAGTAATTAAACAATGAAACCCGAATTGAAAAAATATACCGCCGAGGTAGGCGGTAAATCTATTGTCTTTAGCACTGGCCGTTTGGCAGGGCAAGCAGGTGGCGCAGTCACCTTGCAAATTGACGATATGATGCTGTTCTGTGCTGCCACTATGGCAGACAAACCCCGTGATGGGATCGACTTTTTCCCATTGAGCGTGGATTATGAAGAAAAAATGTATGCTGGTGGGAAAATTCCAGGGTCATTCTTCCGACGTGAAGGTCGCCCCTCTACCCACGCAATCTTGACCTCTCGCTTGGTCGATCGTCCCTTGCGCCCGCTCTTCCCGAATGATATGCGCAATGACGTGCAAGTCTTGATTTACACCTATTCTTATGATGGTGTCAATCCAATGGACGTGCAAGCAATCAACGTTGCCAGTGCCGCTGTTTCTATCTCCAACACCCCATGGGATGGCCCTGTAGGCGCCGTTCGCATTGGGTATGTGGAAGATAAATTGGTAGTCAATCCCACTTTCCAAGAAATGGAAGTTTCTAAGTTAGATCTTCGTGTCGCTGGTACTAAAGAAGCTTTGTTGATGGTGGAAGCTGGTGCAGATGAAGTGTCTGAAGAATTGATGACCGAAGCCCTTGAATTGGCGTTTGAATCTATTCAACCAATTGTGGCAACCATTGCTCAAATGCAAGCAGAAGTTGGCAAAGAAAAGAGTTCTTATCCTTCTTTCGCAGCAGACGAAAGTTATGTTGAAATCGTAAAAGGCAAAGTGACTGACAAACTCAATGCATTGTTGGATCAAGACCTTGGCAAACATGATCTTTACGGTGGCGTAGACGCTATCCGCGATGAAATGATCGCCGAACTTGGTGAAGACGTGGAAGCAGACGTTGTTCGAGAATATGTTTCTGCATTTGATAAAGTTTATAAACTTGTGGTGCGTGAACGTATTTTGGAACATGGACATCGTCCTGATGGCCGTACCCCCAAACAAATTCGCCCGATTTGGTGTGACACTGGTGTGAGCCCCTTAGCACATGGTTGCGGGTTGTTCACTCGTGGTGAAACCCAAGTGATGAGCATGCTCACCTTAGGCACCCCTCGCGATGCCCAAGAATTAGATAACTTGGATCCGGAAAGCAAAAAACGCTATATCCACCACTATAACTTCCCCCCCTTCTCTGTGGGTGAGGTTAAAGGGTTACGCGGCACATCACGCCGTGAAACAGGCCATGGCGCCTTAGCAGAACGTGCATTGATTCCAGTGATTCCTACAGAAGAAGAATTCCCTTACACCATTCGTGTGGTTTCTGAATGTCTATCTTCTAATGGTTCCACTTCAATGGGCTCTGTGTGTGGTTCCACCTTGGCATTGATGGATGCCGGTGTACCGATCAAAAAGCCAGTCTCCGGGATTGCAATGGGGATGGTTTCTGATGGCGATCGTTATCAAATTTTGAGCGATATTCAAGGTTTGGAAGATCACCTCGGTGATATGGACTTCAAAGTCACTGGTACAGAAGATGGCATTACTGCTTTGCAAATGGACATCAAGATTGATGGTTTGACCACCGAAATGATGGCAGAAGCATTGCAACAAGCCAAAGAAGGCCGCGCTCACATTTTGGGTGAAATGTTGAAAGAATTGGCTGCCCCAAGAGCAGAATTAAAGAATCATGTTCCTCGCATCTCCACCATCACCATCCCCGTCGCCAAAATTGGCGCCGTGATTGGACCAGGTGGCAAGATGATCCGCCAAATTCAAGAAGAAACCAATTCAGTGATCGAAATCAGTGAAGAAGGCGTCGTGTTCATTGCTACCTCCGATGGTGAAGGTGAACAAAAAGCCCGTGAAATGATCAAATCACTCACTGAAAGCGCAGAAGTTGGCCGCATTTATACCGGTAAGGTTGTGCGCCTTGCTGAATTTGGTGCCTTTGTGGAAGTGTTACCCGGTCAAGATGGCATGGTGCACATTTCTCAATTAGATACTGGGCGCGTTGAAAAAGTGACTGATATTTGCCGTATGGGTGATGAGATTACCGTAATGGTGACCAACATTGATAACAATGGCAAAATCCGACTTTCACGCCGTGCAGTTTTGGAAGGTTGGACAGTTGAAGAAGCATTGGCAAATGACAATGCAAACAAGAAAAAACCAAGCGACAATCGCAATTCCCGCGGTGGAGATAATCGCCGAAGTGGCAACAGCCGAGGTGGCAACAGCCGTGGTGGCAACAGCCGTGGTCGCGGTGATAATAACAACCACCGTAACTAATCTCTACACAATCAAAATAAAAACACCTCTTTACGAGGTGTTTTTTTGTAAAGATATTCAGGATTCTTTTATCTCATTGTTTTGGTATAGTTTAAGTTGATTAAAACAAAAAGTGAGGTTGAAAAATGGAGAATTTAGCAATTTGTGGATTACTGTGCAATGAATGTGAGATCTACCAAGCCACAATATCCAATGATTTTTCAAAGAAAAAAGAAGTGCTACAAAAATTAAATAACGAAGAGTATCCACTCACTTTAAATGATATCAAATGTTATGGCTGTCAATCAATTAACAAACCTTTATTCAAATTTTGTCATGAATGTGAAATGAGAAGATCTGCATTTGCCACAAAGGTTGATAATAGGAGAAGATATCCACAAGAAAGTAAACATAAAACATTTGAATATGAACCAGGGAATGAATCAGATAAATTAAAAGTTATGGAACAAATCTATAAAGAAATCTTTTTCAAATAAAAAACAGGCTTTCGCCTGTTTTTTATTTTATCTCAAATTGATAGTAACCTTCTGGTGCTGTCCGAGGCATACGTTCTTCTTTGCCTGAGTGGCTTTGTGCTTGGATATAGTACTTTATAATCTTTGCGTCTTTATTAGCTAAAATCACACCTTGATAAGTATCGGTATCTTTAAGCAACTTCATTTGCGATGATTGCCAATCGGTGTCTTGGTCAGTGCACCAAAAAACATTCACACTCTTCTCTACGATCCCTTGTCCACTATAATCAACCACCAGTGCTTCCACAGGATATTCTTTTTGGGCAGGCAATTTAGGATCAAGACGATGAACTGAAAGATAGAGCATGTTAGGATCCCACACGCCTCTTGTACGGCAGTGCAGCGCGTCCCCATCACGCCAGCCAATATCTTTATACTTTTGAATATGGGCAGTTTCCTTAGAAAGATCATATTCAAACCCCTGTACAACATATCCTGGCATAGCTGCTTGCCATTGTTGCAAAGCAATTTGATCTTGGGGAATCCCATATAGAGGAACATAGATATGTTTATTTAAAATCAAAGAATTCACATATGCTGCTAATTCATCTTCACGGAATCGATCGGTATCCATACGCAGAATCTGGAATCTGCGTCCATACACCGTACGTAGGCTTTTGAGCTCTGTCTCAATGATTTCATTATAACGAACATAATATTTGTGGTCTTGAGGCGGGCGCTGCACTAAAAGCCGTTCTTCATCCAACATTTTCAAAAAGCAATCAATATGTTGGATGCCATAGTCTTCAAAATTAGGGAAAATTGCATATTTTTTAAGCCCTAATGTTTCTTCACAATAAGAAAAGAATTGATCTTCATCCACTTTGTTAAGTCGTTCGTTCTCATTTAGTAGCACTTCCATTGACATGGCTAGACTATGCCCATCGGTGTAGAAATTTCCACCTGTAAGGGCAAATGGTAAACGAATGATCTTTTGATTAAAAAATTTTGCAAAAAGAACAGGCATTTCATTATCGGGATTAGATTTATTTCCCAATAGCTTTAATTTTAGTTTTCGTAATCGACACTTCCATAACGGATCTTTGCCTTTGATCGAAGAATATGGGGTTCGATGTAAATAAAGGGGATCAACCAATAACATTTTTTTGTTTTGGTCAAACAATGCATGTGGACCCCAATCACGTGGCCAAGACATATCCGTGCCGTGAGGACCTACCACAAAAGACACCTTCGTGAGGTCTACTTGCCAAGAGGATAAATCTTGAATTGCTTTTTCTTTTGATTCTTCAGAATCAGCGGTGATATAAAGATGGTGGTCTTTGGCTAATGCAACCACCAAAGTGTGGGGAACATTTAGGGGGTATGAAATCATCACGCCTAAGGTGGGCTCCCATTCTGCGACAAATCGAGGATGTTGTACTGTACGCCTAGGTGTTTCAGTATATTGCATGTATTATTCACTCATTGTTTTGACCTATTACAGTAGGCCAATGGATTTTTTTCTCTAAATGAAGCCAATCCATTATATAACATGTTTTCTTGATTATCAATTTTTTATCTAAAAGATTAATTGAGGATTAAGGTATAATATTTTCCAGCGGAGGAATTGAAGATGCTCGACAAACCAAATGCAAAAGATCTCATATTAGTTTGCATAATGCCTAAGCCCCAAGATCTTGAAATTGCCCGTGTATTAGGATGGTATCGAATACCCCTTCGTTTTGCCCCGCGAGTTTTTATTATAGATTATTTTGCATTTTACCAACCAGCTTCGTTTGGCGATCATAAATGGCAAATTGAACATTATGCACAATATGAGGGACATGAACTCGTTTACCGATCAGACCTTTTCAAAAATGAGCCTAAACACCCTAATGCACACTTTGAATATTTCAAAATGCAATTAGGCCCCTTGCAAACACTACCATCTCCGATTCGGGCTGAAAATTGGAAACGCCTCACTTTTATGTATACCAATGGTGAGCGTTTCATGAATGCAAATACATTATCAGATTTGAAGGTTCGCGATCCAGATGAAAAAAAAGTGTTCTCTCGCATTATTAGAGAACGTGCAAAAGAATCTGAACAATATTATTCTGTGGACCCAGAGGATGAAGAACGACAAAAACGAGAATTTCGTAAAATGCTAGCGTTATTCGGAATTACATTTGATGAAGGAGAAGACAATGAATTGGCATAAAACTACCCTAACCATCTTCACCAAAGGCAAAGGACTTTATTCGTTTGAATATGAATTGAATCAATTTATCCAACAAACCGGCACCCAAGAAGGAATGTGCTATCTTTATATCCAGCATACGAGCGCTTCTTTGACCATTAGTGAAAATTATGACCCCACTGCCAAATCTGATTTGGAATCTTATATGGAATTGAGCGTACCTGAGAACCAAAGATGGATGCGTCATACGATGGAAGGCGCAGATGATTCTTCCTCACATATCCGAGCAATGTTAACGCAACCAAGCCTCACAATTCCAATCGAAAATAAAAAATTATGCCTGGGAACTTGGCAAGGAATCTTTTTGTTTGAACATCGCACCTCACCCCATCGACGTTCAATTTTGGTACGCTGTTTAGAGATTTAATCAAACATAACCACAATATCTTCTCTCAAAAGAATTTTCGTAAAAAATGAATTTCTGCTATGATTAACCTATGACACAGCAAGATTTTTTTTACTATGTAAAACATTTGCAACTACCAAAAGTGTATTATTACGAATCAATCGATTCAACCAACACGTTTGCAATGAACCTACTACAAAACATGTCCCTACACGATTGGACCTTGTTTTTTGCAGAGGAACAAACCGCTGGAAAAGGGCGTTTTGACCGTAAATGGATCACTAACCCAGCCAGTGCATTAGCACTCAGTTTGGTATTTATTCCTAAATCAAACGAAATCGAAAAATTATCCTTTTTTTCTGCTTTAGGCGGGATTGCCCTTTGCAAAGTGTTAGAAAATCAATTTTCAATCCATGCGCAGCTTAAATATCCAAATGATGTGTTGATTGATGGGATGAAAACTTCAGGAATCTTAGCAGAGGCTGATTGGGTAAATGGGGTGCCCAAAGCAGTGGTGCTGGGAATAGGAGTCAATGTTTTTCCACAATCTGTGCCAGACGCAAAAAACCTAAACTTTCCATCCACGTGTATCGCAGACCATACTTTAGCTGATATAGAACGTTATCAATTTTTGGCGCAAATTATTGATGAGATTCAAAATTTGCGTCCCACTTTAGCCACATCTGAATTTATTGAAAATTGGAATTATTATTTAGCTTTCAAAGAACAACCAATCGAGATCACCACCAAAAACGAGACCCATCAAGGGATTTGTAAAAAGATCAATGATAATGGGGATCTTGTGATTGAAAAAGAAAATGGAATAACGGAAACATTTCGCGTGGGAGATGTGCATCTTCGCCCGCGTTCTCCCCTCTCAGAATATTAAGGAGCCATGATGAGTGAAAAACACGTCCGAAAAGAAGTATTTTTAAATTTTGATGATGAAGTGGAAGTTGAACCCACGCCAATAGCCCCCGCTACCCCTACTCAAAAAGCTGCAAAAACAATGTCGGATTTACCTTTAGCCAACACACCTATACCTCCTAAAGAAAAATTAGTTAAACCAAGAAAACCAAAAAAGGTCAAAGCACCCAAACCAGAAAAAAACGTGGTGTCTAAAAATGTAGCTTTTGAACCAAGCAAAAAGACCGCTGAATTACCTTATGCACAAGAAGAACCGGTCGGTAAGGGTAGCATGACCGCCTTTGAACGATTTATTTATAGCATTATGATTTTGTTATTGGTGGCTGGGGGAGGATTTTTAGTATTAGTGATGACTGGTCGTTTTAATTTACCATTCTAAATTTATTCTTCAGTCCCCATAAATTCTTTCGCAGTGGCATTACCTTCTGAGGTGATGCCTTCTCTTTTAAAGACTTTCAATGGTGTCAGTACAATAATCTTGAGATCAAGCCAAAAGCTCCAGTGATCCACATACCAAACGTCGAGGTCAAACTTATCTTCCCATGAGAGGTTGTTGCGTCCATTAATTTGCGCCCAACCGGTGATTCCGGGGAGAACGTTGTGGCGACGCGCTTGATGAGGTGTGTAACGCTCGAGATATTGTACTAATAAGGGGCGCGGGCCGACTAAGCTCATTTGACCAAACAGCACGTTCAAAAGCTCAGGCAATTCGTCTAAGCTGGTAGAACGCAGAAATTTTCCAAAACTGGTTAGGCGTTTTTCATCTGAACAAAGCTCCCCATTGGCTTCCTTTTCATTGGTCATCGTACGAAATTTATACAGTTTGAAAATCTCGCCATTCAAACCAGGTCGATTTTGGGTAAAGATGACCGGATGTCCATGAAAAATTAATACAAAAATCGAAACAATTAAAAAGATGGGAGACAAAACTAGCAATAATAAAATTGCAATCAAGCTATCAAAAATTCGTTTGGAGAGTGGGGGTTGCCTTTTGGCAGGAGGTTTGTTCATGCGTTCATTTTACCAAAAAATCAGAGTCATAGGTCAAATTAAGTAAAAAAGGGACTCCTTACTAGAGTCCCTGAATTTTTCAAATCAAATGGGAGAATACGATTAGTGTTTTCTTTTATTCGGTTGGCGAATAATCAGTACCACTTCGCCTTGCACTTCAACGGTACTAGGATCATTGACGTAAATCGGATCCATGGTGGGGTTTGCTGGTTGCAAACGTACACGGGAACCTTCATTGAAGTAATACTTCAAGGTTGTTTCGTCTTTGTCAGTCAACCATACTGCGACCATATCACCATTGGAGGCAGCGCCTTTTTTGCGTAACACGACCAAATCGCCATCGGCAACCATTGCGTCAATCATTGAATCACCATCCACTTCCAAGGCAAATAATTCTTCTCTCGGAATCGAGGAGGGAATGCGTTCACTTGAAATTTCGATGGCAGATTCCGCATCAAAATAGTCAAAGTCGGTGGTGGGCATTGGCACGGGGATACTTGCCCCAATTCGACCTGCCAAGGGTAATCGTAAAAAGTCACCGGTTGCACTGCTGACTTCATCAATTAAATCACCGGCTGCATTTTTGATAATCTGCAACCCACGTGAGATCTTGCCTTTTCGTTCGATATAACCATCATCTTCTAATTGTTTGAGATAATAGTTCACCACTGAGGTAGAAGAAATATCTGCTTCTTCCCCAATTTCACGGATGGTGGGAGGGTAACCTTTATTGACTTGGTAGTCTTCCATAATTTCCAAAATCTTAATATGGCGATCCCCTAAACCTTCACGTTTTCTAGCCATCATCATACAGTACTCACTTTCTCTATTCTATATACCATTTGTTCTAATACATAATAACATGAACAATTGTTCTGTGTCAATAGTGAAAAAATTTTAAGATTAAAAAAAGCCTGTGCTCTTGACAGGCTTTTGCTTTTATTTTTCTGGATGATATTTCTCAAAATCTTCAGGGGTTTCTCGCGTGATATACAACGGCCGGTTGCGCCCTTCATCATAGAGCCGTCCAATATACTCACCGAGAATGCCCAAGGCCATCAATTGTGCTCCACCAAGGAAAAGCACTGCAATCAATGTGGTTGCTTGCCCAAAAAAGGCTTGGTTTCCCAGCATACGCATGATAATTACGATGGGGATAAAAATAATGCTGATTGCGGCAGAGATAAAGCCTGTGTAGGTTGCCAAACGCAAGGGGACATTGGAGAAGCCTGTGATGGCGGTCATGGCTAAATTGAGCATCTTTTTCAACGGATATTTAGTCTCGCCGGCATAACGTTCTTTGCGATCATATTCGATTCCAATTTGTTTGTAGCCCACCCAAGAGACCATCCCGCGAATAAAGCGGTGATGCTCGCCCATGCGGTTCATCACGTCTACCACTGCGCGGTCCATCAAACGGAAATCACCGGTATCGAGGGGAATATCGGTGTCAGTGAGGGCATTGATGAGACGATAGAACATCTTCGCTGTCCACAATTTGAACTTACTCTCCCCTTCGCGGGTGGCGCGCACAGCATAGACCACTTCATAGCCTTCGCGCCATTTGGCTAGCATATCTATAATCAATTCAGGGGGATCTTGCAAGTCGGCGTCAATCAACACCACAGCATCACCACGGCTATGCGCCATCCCAGCAGTGACGGCGATCTGGTGCCCGAAGTTGCGTGCAAAAATCACCGGACGAATATGGGCATCTTGTTTGGCGAGCTCACGAATCATCTCAGTGGAGCGATCTGTGGAGCCATCAGAGACCATTACTAGTTCCCATGTGACACCTGTTTTGGCCATCACTTCTTGCATACGACGATAGAGTTCTGGAATAGTTTCTTCTTCATTCCAAATTGGTACAACAACAGATAAAGTTGGATTGCTCATGTGCTTTCTCCCATTTAATTTCTGTTGTAATTATACATGGTTTATTTTTGATATAAAGAGAAAATTATTTAATTAATTGATAGCTTAAATTTTTATAATACTAAAAAATTAAATATCTCTTGTAATAAACCAAATGTTTCATTTATTCCTTCATTTTCATTTATTTCTTCAACAATAATTCTCAAGTCGTCATCATCAATTGGAATAATAAATCCTCTTTGATCATTTGCTGTGTCACGACATCTTTGCAAAAAAAGCTCTTTATTTTCAATTTTTCTACAAATTAATAATCCTACTTGGCCTCTTGAAGGTGAAAATCGACCTGCTAATTGGTCTAATTCAGGGTTTGATATATCTCCTTTATAATTTTTACACTCAACCATAATAAAGGCAGAAGGATAATGATTACTTAGCCAATAGAAGAATCCTTTAGTTGCAACATTTGAATATGTAATATCAATTTTTTTTCTTCCTTCATGAATATAAGTTTGTTTTGAAGGGTTCGCTAAAGCTGGATAAAAGATTGAAGACAACAATTCTTCAATAGCATTTTCATACATATAAGCATTTTCTCTTCCTTGCTCAATTCTTGTCACATTTTCTAATAATTCTCTCCAATTCGGTCTTGATATATCTGCTAATTCAGCAATTTCATAATGATTTAAAGGTTCATGAATTTTATGTTTTTTTTCAGATCTATATTTATCTAAAATACTTGGCTCTTTTAATGTTTGTTCTATAACAACACTTTTACCATACCCATATTTTGATTTTAAACTTTTATTTGTAATTCTTGTATTACCATTTTTTAATATCTCAATTAAACCACTTTTTGCATCATATTCTTTAGTTCTTAAGAATTCTAAAATATAATTTCGATAATATTCATCATAGTTATAATCTAATTTTCTGCGAACTAAAAATTTTGGAATCAATAATATTTTTTTTCCATCTATAACAGGTAAATCAACAAAACATTGATTCCAATCTTTACTTGAAGGGTCCCAAATTGGACCTGAATCAATTCCATCACTGGTTGGTATACCATAATATTCACATTTTTCTTTTGTATAAATTATCAACTGACTTCTTATAATATTTGTAACTATATCTGAAATGATGTCTTTATCAACACCCTCAATCATCAAGGCAGTATCTTCTAAATCCTGAATCAATCCAGTTTTAACTGCTTCACTTCCTACAAGAGCTTCCCAAAACTTCCTTGCCCTTCCAGGACCAAAACATGTGCCTCTAGATTTACCATCAGAATACCCAAAATGGGTTTCATTTGGTTCTACTAATTGCTCTAATAAACGTAAAGCTTCCTGCTCTTGTCCAATATGTATATAATTTATAACACTATGAAAAAAATCTTGAATCAAAAAAACACTTTTTTGTCCCCATTCTGTTTTTAACAATAACAAAGCTCTTGGATCAATAAAAACTTTTAAATCATTTTCTATATCAACATCTACAAAATCTAAAGCTGATTGGTTTTTGTTTAAATTAAAATATTCTGATACTCTCATAATTCCTCACTAAGTTGCTTAATTTATATAAATATAATAATTTGAATAAATAAAAAGAGCAAGATTCAAAATCTTGCTCTCTCACTTCATTTATCTATGCTTCATCTGGTACAATCCACGTACCCGTTTCGCCTTTCAATGCTTGCGGCAGATGGTCGGGGTCTGTCACCAGCGCCTTATTGCCAGTCGTTTCCACATAGCTCAGCATCGCTTCCACCTTGGGCAACATTGAACCCGGTTTAAAATGCCCTTCTGCCATGTAGCGCTTGGCTTCGGAAACAGTCATTTGGTCTAACCATTCCTCATCCGGCGTGTTGAAATTAATCGCAATCTTTTCCACAGCGGTAGTAATCACAAAAATATCGGCGTTTAATTCCACTGCCAACAAGGCAGTGCCACGATCTTTGTCAATCACCGCCGGCGGGGCAGAACTCAGATCGCCGTTCGCATTCTTGATCACAGGAATGCCTCCTCCACCAACAGCAATCACAACCACACCATCCTCTACTAAACGTTTAATCACCTTGGTCTCTACGATCTCCAATGGTTTTGGAGACGCAATCTTGCGGCGAAAACCACGCCCAGCGTCATCTTCCACGGTCCAACCTTGGCTGCGATATTCTTCGATCAATTCTGGATCGTCAATATAACCACCAATTCCTTTGGTTGGGTTGAGGAAAGCAGGATCATCCTTATCAACTAAACTTTGGGTCACAATCGCGCAAGTCTCTTTGTCAATCCCCAAACGGCGGAACTCATTGCCCAGAGATTGCTGCAGCATATAGCCGATTGATCCTTGCGTATGTGCGCCGATAATATCCAGAGGCAAAGGATGCACCTCTTTCAAAGATAGCTCTGCACGTCGCAAAATAAATCCAACTTGTGGACCGTTGCCATGGGTCACCACCACATCCCAGCCATCTGCCACCATTTTGGCAAAATGTTTTGCAGTCTCGCGAACTGCGTTGAACTGGTGTTCAATGTGATGTTTGCCTCTCTCACGAATGAGCGCATTGCCTCCCACAGCAACAACGGCAACTTTCTTCATGTTATCTCCTTTTATTTTTGTTGTACAACCACAACATTGATATAAAAAATAAAAGCAGCCTCCCATGCCTACCGGAAAGACTGCTCAAATTTCAACCTAAATTTGATTCATACGACGATTCACAAAGAATTTAAAATAACCCGGCAAAAAATAGCTATAAGAAATATTCACGATCGAGCCTTTGATCGTATACAAATACGCTGTGAATGCCAACACCCCCACCTTGCGTTGCACCCCAAGCGCTCGGGCAATCTCCGTGTCTGCTGATGCCACCGTGATCTCCGTGCGCGCATTGGCTAACAAGGGTGAACCACGTTTTTGCAACAATTCCAAAACTGTTCCTTTAAAATCCTGATTTAATTCTTTTTGGCTAATCAACTCATCCGGCACAATATCAATCAAAAATGCCACTGGTCGATTTTCTGCTTCAATCACACGGGAAATCCGGCGGATAAACACCCCTTGCTTCAACCCCAAGATTCGCTTCTCATCATCGGTGGGCAAACGCACTTCCACTGCAAAATCACCCATAGTTACCGATAAATTGCTGCGCGCAGCCATTTTTTCAATGCTTTCCAAAGACTCCAGCCCACTTGCCATCACCTGTGTCGGATGTACCACAAAAGTACCCACCCCTTGCCGGCGATGTACCACACCTTGCGTCTCAAAAATGCGCATTGCTTCACGTAAGGTTGCGCGAGAAACGCCCATTTCTTTTGCCAAAACTGGCTCCGATGGCAGGCGATTACCCGGTTCCGTGTTTGCGATCAATTCAGCCAGCGCTTCATGCAATTGGTGGGAGATAGATGAGTTAGAAGAGTAAGCAGGTACAGTCATGAATGTCCTTATCAAAAAGCTTTAATTAAAAAACCACCACACGTGATTCACGTTGGTGGTCATCGTACAAAAAAATTGTTCAGATGTCCAAGTGTAATCATACCTTCGGAGATGTCTAACAAAAAAAATTGTAGCAGACTTTGAAACCAAAGTCAAATTTGCAAGGTTAAGAAAAAATCTGCATATTTTTACTAATCCACGCCAATCGCTTTACAAAAGTCTGATTTTGTAGATAATATATAGAGCAGTTGGGAACGTAGCTCAGTTGGTTAGAGCGCACGGTTCACATCCGTGAGGTCGTGAGTTCGAGTCTCTCCGTTCCCACTCAAAACCGCCGAAATGGCGGTTTTTTTGTTAAATCTGCTTAATTCTCTTCCAAAGTTCCATGCTCATCATACCACTCCCGTGCACGCTCAATCAAAGCATATACCTCTTGCGGTGAATGACATTGATCCATTTCTCGCCGCAGAATGCGTGCGTCTGAAAAATTATTCATATACGAACGGAAGTATTTATGTTGGCTATGGAAGGGTCTTTCTTCGCCATAATGTTTCTCATATAGCTGAATATGCAATACTAATGCATCCAAACGCTCTTTACGGGTGATTTCTGCTTTGCTTCGTCCAGTGAACACCCACGGGTGCAACATCGCTTCGCGTCCAATCATATACCCATCTGTGCCAGCCGCTTGTGCTTTTTCCTCGCCTTCCTGCACCGAACGAATATCTCCATTGCCAATCACTTTTGTTTGAGGAGCAAGCGCATCCCGTAACGCCACTACCTTGCGAATTTCCGCCCAATTTGCTGGCTCTCCATATTTTTTACGTCCAATCCGTCCGTGCATGGTCAGCATTGATAACCCTTGAGACAATAGCATTGTCGACCATGCCTCTGTTTCAATCTCATAAAAACCCAAGCGTGTCTTTACGCTCACTGGCACGTCCTGTGCAGCATCTTGCGCGGCGTGAATGATCTCTTTGGCACGTTTGGGTGTGGTAATCAACCTAGCGCCTGACCCATCTCTAGTTAAATTATCAATCGAGCAACCCATATTGAGATCAAACCCATCGGGACGAATCCCTTCTTTTAAAAGGTAGGAAATTGTTTCAGTATAATTTTGAGGTTCCACACCCCACAATTGAATAATCAGGGGCCGTTCGATCTCTTCATAGAGTACTCGTCGGCGAATGCCATCTCTCCCAAGTGTGCAGAACACATCCACATTCATAAACTCAGTGAACATCACATCTGGCTTGCCGATCTGGCACAGCACTTGACGATAGACGATATCGGTGAAATTTTCAAGTGGGGCAAGGCATCGAATCATAAGCTCGCCTAGCACATCCCCACGTATTTATAGATTTTTTGGGTTGCTTTCGAGCGGTTCAAGGTGTAGAAATGCACCCCTGCTACGCCGTTATTGATTAGATCCAATGCTTGGGAGGTTGCCCAATGCGTGCCCACATTACTGACTTGCTCGTCTGTATCTGCGCGTTGAATTGCTTTTAGTAATTTAGCTGGGTAACGAGCACCCAAGGCAAGTGAAGGAATGCGATTGAAGTTTGCAATTGAAGTAATCGGCATAATCCCCGCCACAATCGGCACATGAATCCCTGCAATTTCACATCGTTCTGCAAAATCATAAAAATCTCGGTTATCAAAGAACAATTGTGTACAAATATAATCTGCCCCCGCGTCCACCTTGGCCTTCAAATACGCCATTTCATCTTGACGATTGGGGGTACCAAAATGGCCTTCAGGAAAGCCAGCCACACCCACACTCATATTCGGATAATGCTTTTTGGTGAAAGCTACCAATTCGGCTGCATATTCAAATCCGTCCACATCGGCGGTGAAGCGTTCCTGCCCTTTGGGAGGATCACCACGCAATGCCAAAATATTCTCAATATTGTGTTCGTGATAAAAATCCAGCACCTCTTTGGTCTCATCCTTGCTAGCATTCACACAGGTCAAATGTGCCACAGTGTTAATTTGCATTTCATTTTGAATGCTCGCCACCAAATTTTTGGTTAAATCTCGTGATCCACCACCTGCACCATAAGTCACAGACACATACGAAGGATTGAGGGGAGCTAATTCTTCAATTGTTTGAGAAAGGGATTCAAATCCTTTTTCGGTTTTTGCTGGGAAAAATTCAAAGCTAAAAGTGGGTTGTTTGTCATTAAATAAATCGGAAATTTTCATCGGACTTACCATTCTTTCATTCTATGTTGAGATAAACCTATTATACCGTACCTGCCCTTAATCTTCATCCCGCCAGTTTTTCGCGCGCTCCGCTTTGCGTTGCGCTTGCACTCTTTTTTGTTGCAAACGGCGCTCTTTTGCCGCACGAGAAGGCTTGCTCGCAGTTCGTTTTTTCGGTACCACACTTGCTTCCAAGATCAGGTCCCGTAAACGTAGTAAGGCAATGTCTCGATTTTTGATTTGAGAACGGGTTTCCACCACTTTTATCACTAACTCGCCCTCTTTGGTGATGCGGTTTTTTGAGATTTGCAACAAACGTTCGCGTACTGCTTCTGGTAACGCTTCAGAAGTTAGCACATTAAAGCGCAATTGTACTGCCGTAGAGACTTTGTTCACATTTTGCCCGCCAGGACCGCCCGAACGCATAGTTTCAAATTCAATTTCATTTTCTGGGATAAAAATCTGTTCATTTACTTTCATAAACTTATTATACTGTGCTTTTTTCAATCACATAACCTATGCGCAGGTGCAAACAATTTTCTCACTTTTTTCTTCGTCAGTCTCGTACCCGCGTGTGGGGTTATCCAGTATAATGGTATCTATGGCAAATACAAAAAGCGATCTCAGCCCCATCCGACATCAATATCTTTCCATTAAAAAGAATCACCGCGACCAAATTTTGTTTTTCCGCTTGGGAGATTTTTATGAAGCCTTTGATGAGGATGCCAAAACCATCTCGGATGTGCTCGATATTGTGCTCACCTCACGCAATGTAGGCGGTGGCAACCGCGTCCCCATGGCTGGGATTCCCCATCATGCCATGGAAAACTACCTCTCTCGGTTAATCAGCCGCGGCTACCATGTCGCTATCTGTGAACAAGTCGGCACCGAACCCGTCAACGGGTTGATGCCCCGCGAAGTGGTGCGTGTGGTTACCCCGGGCACAGTGATCGAAGAAGGATTGCTCAGCGCCGCACAAAATAATTATCTGGCCAGTATTTGGATTGAAGATCATTATTCTGCAATCGCCTACACAGATATCACCACCGGTGAATTTACAGTGACCACCTTACCCGAAAATGGTGGACTCAATATGTTGCGTGCCGAGCTCACTCGCTTAGCCCCCGCAGAAGTGATTCATCCTGAGAAACATACTGGCATTTTTGACGGCTATCCCGGGTTTTATACCCCCCGCCCTGATTGGCAATTTGAATATTACCGCTGTGAAGATACATTGCATAACCATTTCAAAGTTAGTACGCTTGATGGGTTTGGCCTCAAAGGTCAAGAAAATGCCATCAAAGCCGCTGGTGCGTTGGTGCAATATGTACAAGAAACCCAACCCGCCGCCTTAAAAATGCTCTCCAGTCTTAGCACCTTTAGCATCCATGAATTTATGACCCTCGATGCCTCTACTCGTCGCAATCTAGAACTCACCGAAACAATTCGCAATTCAAGCCCTGAAGGCACTCTGCTTGGCGTGCTCGACAAAACCATCACTCCCATGGGCAAACGTTTGTTGCGCCAATGGGTCGGCAAGCCCTTGCTCAACGTGCAGCAAATCAACCAACGTTTAGATTTGGTCAAACACTTTTTTAATTATGGGCTCCTGCGCGCTGAAATTCGCCAATCGCTCAAACCGCTTTCCGATCTCGAACGTCTCACCAATCGCATTTTAGGTGGCAGCGCCCAACCACGTGATTTAGTGTCCTTACGCACCACTCTGCAGCAATTACCCGTGATTTTGGGACTGCTCCCGCTTGAAAATGAAGTGCTGGCTCCTATTCTGAGCCGTTTTGACCTGTGTGAACAACCACTTGCTTTGATTGAACAAGCCCTCACTGAATATCCCCCTGCAACCCTGCAAAACACGGGCATCATTCGTCCCGGCTATTCTGCCGAATTAGATGAAGTGATGAATTCCTCTCATCATGCTCGTATTTGGATTGCCAACCTTGAAGCATCCGAGCGAGAACGTACTCAAATTAAAAATCTCAAAGTTGGGTATAACAAAGTCTTTGGCTATTATATTGAAATCTCCCGCTCGCACACTGAAGAAGTGCCCGAAAATTATATTCGCAAACAAACTTTGGTGAACGCAGAGCGCTTTATCACCCCTGAAATGAAAGAATATGAATCTCAAGTGCTCAATGCTGAAGAAGCGATTCATAAAATTGAATTACAACTCTTCCAAGAGATCTGCGCTTGGCTCTCTGGTGGTGCCCAACTCCTGCTCAACACCGCCAATGCACTTGCCATGCTGGATGTGACCCTCTCTTTGGCAGAGGTAGCTGCATTGAAAGGTTATGTGCGCCCCAATGTTGTCGAACAAGATACACTAGAAATCTATGGCGGTCGTCACCCTGTGGTAGAAGATACCTTGGAAAACACTCAGCAATTTATTCCCAATGACACTATTTTTGAAGAAAACGAACGTATTCGCCTTATCACTGGTCCTAATATGAGTGGGAAGTCCACTTATCTTCGCCAAGTGGCTGTGATTGCTTTGATGGCGCAAATGGGCAGTTTTGTGCCTGCCGATGCGGCCACAATCGGAATTATTGATCGGATTTTTACGCGCATTGGTGCCCAAGATGAAATCCATGCCGGCCAATCTACTTTTATGGTCGAAATGGTAGAAACAGCTAACATCCTGCACCATGCCACCCCTCGCAGTCTGCTAGTATTAGATGAAATTGGACGTGGCACCAGCACCTATGATGGCGTATCCATCGCTTGGGCAGTGGTCGAATATATTCATAACGAACCAAAACTGCGTGCCAAAACCCTGTTCGCCACCCATTATCACGAACTCACCCAAATGGAAGAAATTCTGCCCGGGATTAAAAATTACAATGTAGCCGTCAACGAAAGCCATGGCAAAATTGTTTTCATGCACAAGATTATCAAAGGCCATGCCGATCAATCCTACGGGATTCATGTCGGCCAGCTCGCTGGGCTGCCCAAACCGGTCATTTCTCGCGCCAACGAAATCTTGCGCCAATTAGAAGCCAGCTCTGGCAACACGGTCAAAATTGACCCGATGGCACCACAACAAATGGCATTCTTCCCGGAAACCAATCCCTTGGTAGAAGAGCTAGCAGCCATGGATGTGAATGCCCTCAGCCCGATTGAAGCCCTGACCAAGCTGTTTGAATGGCAGAAAAAATATATAAAACAAGACAAATCATAAGGAAAACAAATGCAAGCATACGGTGACAGTTTTGCCCATCTTTATAACCTCAATTGGGGCTTCTTTGCAGAGAAGATTGCCCCCAAATTGATTGATTTTTACACCTCCCAGTTCAAAGTGTCCAAAAACGAACCAATTTTGGATATTTGTTGTGGCAATGGACATCTCACCCAATTATTCAATCGAGAAGGCATCCCCGTGGTAGGCTTAGACCTCTCTGAACCAATGCTTGCCCTCGCAGCAGAGCGCAACCAAGCCGCTGTTGAAACTGGCATGGCAGAATTTGTGCAAGGCGACGCTGCCGATTTCACTTTTGAGCGTACATTTAATTACGTAGTCTCCACTTTCGACGCCCTCAATCACCTTGAGAGTTTTGACGCCTTAGCTGGCTGTTTTGATAGTGTTTATGATGTGCTTAACAAAGAAGGCTGGTTTGTATTTGACCTCAATACTCGCCTTGGGCTGCGCCGCTGGTCTGGCATTCATGTGGATAATGCCAACGATGAAACTTTCATCGTCACTCGCGGGATTATCGACGAATATAATGATGTTGCCTATACGCAAATAACGGCCTTTATGCAGCAAGACGATGGCCTTTATACTCGCAATGAAGAAACAGTCTATAATACTATTTTTCAATTACAAGATGTAAAAGACGAATTAGAAGAAATTGGCTTCCGTGAAGTTCACTTCTCCACCCTAGATACCTTCCCAACTCCTGAGCAGGAACCGGAAAGCTTTGGCAAGATTATTGTCTTTGCAAAAAAATAGAGCTTGTTTATGAATGAGAATCTGACAGATACACAACCAATCGCAAAACGAAAAAAACAACCTACACAACCCAAAACGCAACCTCCTGCACCTCCTTCCACTCCCAAAACAAATAAAAAAGTGCAGCTCTCTCCGTTTGTATTTGTCTTAATTCTAATTTTACTCGCCTTATTAGCAATCCTTGCTTTTATTCCCCACGATACCATCCGTAGCTTAGTAGTCGGAACCCCCACTCCAGCACCCACCTCACTAGCCCTCACGCCCACCCCTAACACACAAGCTCCCACTCCAGACGAGAATAATGTCATCGTCGTCACTGCCACCGTCGCCCCGCAAGATGGCGACACCATTCAAGGGCTTTTTATCTACACTAAAGAAGAACAAGCCAACACACATTTATATGCTTATCAACCCGAAACCCTCACCGAGACCAAAATCACCAATGGCAATTGGGAAGATATACACCCTGCTCTCAGCCCAGATGGGCAAAAAGTAGCATTTGCTTCTAATCGCAGTGGTTTTTGGGATATTTACGTCTTGGATTTGCTCCGCAATCGCACCATTCAGCTCACTCATGATAATTTTTATGATGGCGCCCCTAGTTGGTCCCCAGACGGGCAATGGATTGTCTATGAACACGCCATGAATAACGGCACCATTGAGTTGTTTCTCAAACCCATCGATTTGTCCATTAATCCCATTCAGCTCACTATCAATGATAGCCTAGATGTGAACCCCACTTGGCATCCCGACCCAGGCAAAAGACAAGTGGCCTTTATTTCGAATCAATCTGGCAAACAAGATGTGTGGCTGCTCGATATCAACCTCTCTGGTGAAGATCGTTTCCAAAATCTAACTGCCGATCGTGAAGGTTCTTTCAACTATGTCCAATGGTCTCCAGATGGTACCCAAATGAGTTGGTGCCGTGAATATTATGGCCAAACCGTTGAAATTGTAGATCTAACAACTCAAATTATCACCCCCATAGGCACTGGCTGTGCCCATCAATGGAGCCAAGACGGCACTCAAATCGCGCGTATCAGCAATGATGGCAATCAATATCGTCTGCATATCGACCAACTTGAAGGCACTGCCACTCCTGTTTTCAGCACCTTGCTCGGTAAAACTTTCACAGGCTTCACTTGGGGGCCAAATCGCTTTTCTCCCAGTGTGGTCAGCTATCCCGAAGCGCAAAAAGCAAGTTGGGAGCTCTCTATGCTACAAGATCAATTTGAACGCGAAAAATCGCACGAACTGGTCACCCTCAGTGATTTACAAGCACCCAATAATGAATTTTCTGAAGTGATTATCCCATCGTTTAATGCATTGCGTGCAGAAGTAATCAAACGCACAGGTTGGGACGCGCTCTCAATGCTCGGTCAAGATTTTATCTTCCTCAATGTGCCTTACGACCGCAATGAACAAACTTCTTGGTATTACACCGGTCGCGCCTTTGGACTTAACCAAGCTTATTATGATTCAAATTACGTTGTCATCGCCAAAGAAGAACTTCATGGGGAAGTCTACTGGCGCGTGTTCCTCAAAGTAGCTGATGAAAACGGATCGCTAGGTATGCCCTTGCGTAGCAACACCTTTGATGTGATGGCACGCTACGAAGGTAACCCCCGCACCTATGAAGCAGGTGGTGCCAATCCCTTGCCCGGTATTCCTGGCTACTGGGTCGATCTCACCAGCCTAGCAGCTCGCTTTGGCTTTGAACGCGTCCCCGCCGGCCCAGAATGGCAGCAATATTTCCCTGCCCTAAACTATGAAGAATTTGTATACATCAATGGTTATTCATGGCAGCAAGCGATTTTACAGCTTTATTCTCCTGAAATTATGACCTTACTTCAAGAAAAATAGGGCACTAAGTGAGATTAAGATGAACGTAAAAATAAAACTCAATTATAAAAGCTTGCTAACCTTATTCATCCTATTTTGGATAAGTATGTTTTTACTTTTTTCTCAAAAAAAACCCGCAACTTTTGCACAAGAATCCACCCTCACCTCTATAAGTTCTACTCCTACAACCTTTGCAACAACAACCCTCACACCTACTGTAAAAAAAGCCACCCCCACTGAAACTTTTATGCTCCCCACAGCAGCCGACCAAAGCATGTTAGAAAACATCACCTCCACTCAACAAATTCCAGTTTCTGCTTGGCGCGCGCCCATCTACCCTGTCCCTTGGGGTGTAAATCCACATGATCATTTTCTCTTTGAACGCCCAATCAGCGTCGAATATGTCAATTGGAGTAGTGAGTATACTTACGGTGTCAAATTAGAAGAATTTACGCTCACTCATACAGGAATTGATATTCGAGCGCAAGAAAATGCACCTGTTTTAGCTGTTGGAGATGGGGTTGTACAATGGAGCGGCTTTGGATTAAATGTGTTTGGTCACGAAGATGATCCTTATGGTTACTCTGTTGTTATTCGTCACAATTTTGGCTATCAAGGTCAAGCGCTCTACACCGTTTATTCTCATCTATCTGAAGTAGATGTGACTTCTGGAGATAATGTCAAAGTTGGAGAAATGATTGGCAAGGTTGGAGAAACTGGTAACGCCACTGGCCCCCATTTACATTTTGAAGTGCGCTTGGGAGAAAACCAATTATATTCCATCCAAAATCCTTTATTATGGATCTCTCCTCCGATTGTCACTGGCATTCTTGTGGGAGACATTCGCACTAGTTATAATATTCATATCCCCTATCCCAGTACAAACGAAATTTATTCTCAAGGCAATCGCATCAAACTAATCAATCTAGAAACTAAAGAAGAATTTACTTTCACCACCTATGGCTCCACCACTGAAGTTAAATCAGATCCATATTATCAAGAAAATTTAGTAGTTCCCGATCTTCCTGCTGGACAATACGAAATTCAAATCAAACATTATGATGAAAAATTTACCCAAGAAATTGAGATCAAATCTGGTGAAATCACTTATTTCAAATATATCTTAGCCCGTGGTTTTATTATGCATCTTCCAGAACCAGCGGATGTAAACCAGATTCCATTCCCCACCGCAACTCCCACATTAACCCCCACCATTACGCCAACACCCACTGCTACACCAATAAATTAATAATTTGAAAGTACATTATTTGATTGCTTCTATTGCAAGCTATCAAATAGTACGATAAAATTAGTAAATACTAAATTATTAAAAGAATTTAAGAAGGTAGCCATTATGTTATTTACTACAAAAGGTCAAGGACTCGTTGAATATGCTTTGATCCTTGTGCTGATTGCTGTCGTTTCCATTATTGTTTTGCAATTTATGGGGGGCGCAGTATTCAATCTTTTTAGCACAGGTTTGTATAATCAATTAAATAACGTTCAATAATCTAAAGATTTGTTAAGATTGAACAAACTTCCACATACCAAATCCCATCAAAATAAATCCAATTATTTGAACCTCACGAACACCCGCGAACAAAATCGCTGCATCTGCTTGAAAACCAAAAGCAAATGCCAGTGAAATTCCTAGTGCGAAAAAGCTTATTCCCAAAAGCTGTTGTTGACCAATAGCTTTTTTCTTTAATTGATCAAATCCAAAGAATGCCAAAAGCATCAAGATCACAAAATAAAGTTGGTAAGGATGCCGCATTGCCCCAGCTTGATTAATTGCCCATGGCATTGCGGTTTGAGTACCATACCCCTCTAGCCCAGCAAAACTCATCAAAGCAAAAGTGATTGCCATCGTGAAAACAAATGGCAAGATTGCTTCTAAAAATGCCCATATACTAATTTTTTCGCGTTGGATAAAACGAATCACCATCACAATTGCAACCACAATCGCCCCTAGAGGATCCAACAAATCAGTGGAAATTGAAAAAATTCCAGCAGGCGCTGCTATAAAAATATCAGGGTATCGAATCAAATAAGCGACTCTTGCGCCAATCACCATCCCAATCAGGATCATGATTAAACCATCAATTAACTTATCTGGTGCCACCCCTTCAGTTTTGTATCTTTTTTCCACCAGAAGAAACCCAATCCACAATCCCGCTAATAAGATTAAAATTGGGAAATTGATTGCTAAAGGCCCAATTTGCAGTACTGGTATCATTCCGCCCCCTCCACTCCACATTCCTTCACAGCCACGCGCAACATCGCTTCATTCATAATCCCCACATTCCGTTGGCAAATAACACCATTCCCATCAATCACATAAGTCATAGGGTAAGAATTAACTTGAAATGCACTACTTGCTGAATTATCCAGATCAAAAGCGAATGGAAATGAAAATCCCTTTGCGTCCAAAAAACGTTGTGCTTTCTCTTGAGTCTCAGTGGCGGTCACATTCAACATCAAAAAGTCAACTTGATCCACATCCATCTCTTGATAGATTTCATCAAAAGTAGGCATTTCTTGCTGGCAAGGCACACACCAACTTGCCCAGAAATTCAACACCAATGTTTTTCCGGCGTAGTCACTTAACTGCACCATTGATCCATCTTCTTTAGTAGCTGTAAAATCAGGCGCTTGTGCTCCCTTAACCACACTGCTCACAGGATTAATTTCGACTGCCATCCGACCTAACCAAATCCAAGCCACAGATAATAATAATAAAATGATCATACTGATCAATATCCAATTTCTAACTGTTCGATTCATACTTCCCTCATTGGTATAAAATATATAGCTTCATTTAATTATAGTTTATCAATAAATCCGACAAATTGGGGTATAATACTATTAATTAAGATATTTATAATAAATATTATATATGGAGTAAATTTATGGAAACTATAACACTTTCTGTTCCTTCTATCAATTGTTCTCATTGTGTTCACACCATCAAAATGGAAGTAAGCGAATTAGACGGCGTCAGCAAAGTTGAAGGATCAGTAGACAATAAAACAGCCACCATCACTTTTGATTCTCCCGCAAATGAAGCTGCTATCCGAGAACTTTTGAAAGAAATCAACTATCCAGCTGAAAAATAATCAACAAAGGAAATAATATGAGCAACAAACAGATCATTGTCCCCATCACCGGAATGACCTGTGCAAATTGTTCAGCAACTGTTGAGAGAAATCTCAAAAAAATAGAAGGCATTGCAAACGTGGCTGTAAATCTTGCCACAGAGCGTGCCTCTATTTCATTTGATGATAACTCTCCATCAACTGTCTCTTTGCACGATATCAAAAACAAGGTCGAACGAATTGGGTACGGCATCAATAGTCTCACCCTTTCCTACTACCTTCCTAGTTTACAAGATCGCTCACAAGCAAATAATATTGAAACAAAATTGCAAAATGAAGAAGGTATCTTAGATACTAAATTAAATTTTGCCACCCAACAGATCACCCTCACTTACATCCCTACTATCATTGGGAAAAAAGAAATTGAACACTTACTATCCTCATCAGTTGGTTCGTTTGAAAATCTAAGTGACTATGAAGAAAGTTCACTAGAAGCAAAACAAACCTTGCAACTCAAAAAACAACGCAATATGCTTATCGTCGGTTTGATGTTCACCATTCCACTTTTTGTTATCTCTATGAGTCGAGATATGGGCTTTTTACCAACTGATTTTGCCTCTCAACCTTGGTTGGACTGGTATTTCTTCTTCTTAGCAACACCTGTGCAATTCTATGTAGGTATGAATTTTTATCGAGGAGCTTATCATGCACTCCGCTCTGGAACCGCAAATATGGATGTGCTCGTTGCCCTTGGTTCGACCATTGCCTATATCTATTCTTTCTTTGTATTGATTGGTCTCATCCAAGGTCATACCTATTTAGAGACCAGTGCCATGATCATCACCCTAGTCCATCTTGGAAAATATCTTGAAGTACGGGCTAAATATCGTACAAACGATGCTGTCAAACAGCTTTTAAATCTTCAAGCAAAAAAGGCTCATGTAAAGAAAGAAGATCAAATTGTGGAAGTGGATGTAGATGACATCATCGTCGGTGACATTATCGTAGTTAAACCTGGTGAAAGTTTCCCTGTAGATGGTGTCATCCTCAGCGGAGAAACCAGCGTTGACGAATCAATGCTCACAGGCGAAGCACTCCCCATTGATAAAAAACCTGGTGACAAGGTGACCGGTGCTACACTCAATCAAACTGGATTGATTAATTTCCAAGCTACCCATGTTGGCAAAGAAACAGCTCTTGCCCAGATAATAAAAATGGTTGAAGACGCCCAAGCCTCACGCGCACCTATTCAAGCGCTTGCTGACAAAGTTGCCGCTTATTTTGTACCTGCCGTGATTCTAATTGCTGTCGCCACATTCTTATTATGGTTTTTCATCCCTTCAGATCTCACTAAAACAGATCATTTTGCACGAGCCATGATCAATGCCATAGCAGTGCTCGTTATTGCCTGTCCGTGTGCCATGGGGCTCGCCACTCCAACTGCTATCGTAGTTGGCTCAGGAAATGCAGCCAAACACGGGATCCTTTTCAAAGATTCTGAAGCCTTGCAAAAAACCGCATCCATCAACACCATCGTATTTGATAAAACTGGTACACTCACCTATGGCGTTCCAAAAGTGACTGCTTTTGAAACCATCGGGGATCTCTCCGCAGATCAAGCGCTTTATTATGCAGCTAGTGCTGAACTGGGAAGCTCCCACCCATTAGCCCATGCCATCATTGAATATGCAAATGAAAAAAAGATCACACCAAATCAACCAGAAAATTTTCTTGATCAAAGTGGATCTGGTATACAAGTCACAATTGACGGACACGATGTTTTTGTAGGGAAGATCACAAAAGAAAATAATCAATGGCCTCAAAAAGTTAGCGCCTTACGTGATGCAGGTAACACGGTGATGCTCCTTCAATTGGACCAAAAACCACAAGCCTTAATTGCCACAGCAGATCAACCTCGCAGTGAGGCTGTTAAAGTTTTACAAGCGCTTGCACAAAGTGGTATTCATACCCATATGCTCAGTGGTGATCACCAAGCAACAGCTGAAGCCATTGCCAAACAAATTGGTATTGAACAAGTCAAAGCAGAAGTAATGCCACAAGATAAGAATGTTTATGTTCAAAACTTACAATCCAATGGAACAAACGTCGCGATGGTGGGAGATGGCATCAATGATGCCCCCTCCTTAGCTACCGCAGATGTTGGCATTGCGATGGGCACTGGTACAGACGCAGCCATTGCATCTGCCCCTGTTGTGTTAATGAATGCCAATCTCGAATCCATCCCCCACTTACTCAGCATTGCAAAGTCCACCATCAACACCATCAAACAAAACCTCTTCTGGGCATTTTTCTACAACATTATCCTCATCCCAGTTGCCATGCTAGGAAAGCTCAACCCAATGTTAGCTTCCATGGCGATGGCTTTTAGTAGTGTGTTTGTGGTTTCAAACAGTCTCAGACTCCGCTATAAGATCAATCGTTTGATTAAATAATTAAAAGAATTAAAAGAAAAGCGGGAGCAAATGCACCCGCTTTTTAATTTTAAATAGAATTTTTAAACGTCTGTTTCAATTAAGCCAAGCGTACCATCTCGGCGAGAATATAAAACATTGACTGAATTTGTTTCTGCATTAAAGAACACAAAAAAGTCATTATGTTCCAACAGATCCATTTGCAGCACTGCTTCTTGTTCATTCATTGGTCGAAGTGCAAATTTTTTGCGGCGAACGATGCCACGAGGTTCTTCTTCATCAATCAAAAAGTCCTCTTCATTGAACATCATGTCCATCAAGCTTTCGTTCACAGTTTGGCTATCACCACGACCTCGATATTTTTTGCCTTTATATTTCTTAATTCTTCTATGTAGGTTATAAAGCGCTGCGTCGAAAGCAGAAGTAATATCCTCACTTGCTTCTTCAGTTCTAAGGATAAATTTCTTACCTCGCATTGTAATTTGCGCTATATATCGTTCATCGGCGTCACGAACACTGTCATTATATTCAAGATCAATCTTGACTTCAACGATCCCCTCAATATATTTTTCTAACTTTTGAACCCGATTTTCGACATACTCTGACAATCTGTCCCCCATACTAATGTTTTTGGTTTGGATATTGATTTGAAATGCCATTATGAGCCTCCTATTTAGAATGTATATTAACACTATAGCAGAAAATAATTTTTAATTCCATTCACTATCAAAACTGTTAATAATCCTGTGCTGAAAATCACTTATCAGCCATTGTCGCGCTGGTGACTGTCATCGCACTCACCTCAGTTGCACCTCCTTCCATCAAAGCAACTGCGCAAGACCGAAGTGTTGCTCCCGTAGTGAGTACATCATCGATCAAAAGAATTTTCTTTCTTTCCACAAAAGATTTTTCTGCCATAAATGCTTCGAGCATATTCATCTCTCTTTGAGTAATATCAAGACCAACTTGAGTTCTGGTTTCTTTCTTTCTCATCAAACCATTTTCCAAAATTGGTAATCCTGTTTTTTCACTAAACCCATATGCAATCAAACTTGCCTGATTATAGCCCCTCTCAAACAATCTTTGCGTGCCTAACGGCACTGGCATCACCACATCAATTTCCCAAGCCTTTTGCAAAAATGCTTCTCCTAAAAGCCCTCCTAGGACTTTACCGATCTCCTGATTTTGATGATATTTTAATGCCCGCACTAATGATGCAGCTACGCCTTGATGTAAATTCAAAAAGTCTATATTGGATAATAAACGAACCCCATTTTCTGCCTTTAACCCAGCAAAATAACGCCGCTCATTCTTTTTTACATTCTCAGCTGTTCTCATCCCCTTTTCAAATGTATGTAAACAATCTTCACATAACAAAAAACTGATTCTTCCGCAACCCGCACAAACAGGTGGATAGAACCAGTCTAAAATTGTATTCCAAATTGAATGTGATTTATTTTTAACAGATTTTTGTTCTGTAATCATTGTCCCATTGCTGACAAGGCACCACTTGAGATAATCATCAAGACAGCTGGAGCCAGCAAAATCACAAGAATTGTGGGGAAGATCAAAAATACCAAAGGAAGAAGCATCTTCACCGGAGCTTTAGTAGCTTGTTCTTGTGCCCATTGGCGTCGTTTCACACGCATATCATCTGACTGAATGCGCAACACTTTCGCCATACTCACACCCAATTGCTCACTCTGGATCACAGTACCCACAAAACTATCGAGATCAGGAACTTGCATTCGATCCGCCATATCACGTAAAGCTTCTCTTCGAATTTTCCCAAGTTGCATCTCTCTCAGTGCACGTTGGAAAGCACGTGCCAACTCATTATCCCATTTTTCAGCCACTTTTTTCATCGCAGCATCAAACCCCAAGCCAGCTTCCACACAAATCGTCAAAAGATCCAATGCATCTGGCAATGATTTCACCACATCCTTTTGTCGGCTAGTGATCTTTGTTGAAAGCATAAAATCAGGTAATTGGTATCCTAAAAAGAAAACCCCGATAGGAATAATGAATTTCATTAAAAATGAATTTGTGGCAGCATTCGGACCAAAGTTTTGGAAAGCAAACAAACCGCCACCAATTGCAAAACTAGCCACTAACTTAATTGCCAAAAAAACCGTCGGATCCGTATCCGAACCAGCCATATTCAATTTATGATTAATATCATTGAGTGCATTTTCAGGCGTAAATTTTAAAGCAATGCTCCCAAACTTTTTTGCCAAAGGCAACACGACACGTTCTACAAAAGGTTGAGAAAGCTCAATTTCTTCCAAAGAAGTTAATTCACCAGAGCTTGCATATTCAGCCAAACGGTCTTCAAGTGGATCAAAAGAATTTTGTTGACGAATCCCTATCACCACCAAAACAGCAGCAACGGCAATCACAATAATCGCAAAAAATACACCAATAATTACGCCCATATTACCGCCTATACCTCAATATCTGCAACTTTCTGCATTGCGAAATAACCAACAATAATCATAATCGCACTACATATTAAAAGTGGGATCCCAATATTTCTTGTTTCTGGATTGAAAAAATTCATCACATATTCGCGGTTAAGCATAAAAAGACCAATCGTCAAGAAAACTGGCAGCAAAGAGATCAAAGTCCCTGAATAACGTACTTGCCCAGTAATAGCCTTCACTTCCCCTTTAATACGAATACGTTCTCGAATTGTATGAGAAATGGTCTCCAAAATTTCAGCCAAGTTACCACCAACTTCTCTTTGAACATTAATTGCGGTCACTACCAAATCCAAGTCTTCACTAGGAATACGCTGCATCAAGTTATCCAACGCCTTTTCCATAGGAATGCCTAATTGCATTTCTTGCACCACTCGGCGGAATTCATCTTTAATTGGAGATGGCATTTCACGGCTGATCGCTTCCATCGCCTGCATCGTAGAAAACCCTGCACGCAACCCATTTACCATCAAATTCAACATATCAGGTAATTGATCGCTAAATCTTTTCATACGAGTTTTTTGTGCTCGGCTTAACACAATTCGAGGGATAAATGGTCCCACAATCAAACCAAGGCTAAAGAAAGCCATAGGGATAATCACATCAATCAATGCTTCAGGTCTCAATCCACCAGAAAGAATAAAAGCCACCACACCTGTGCCAAAAGCTGACCCCACTTGAATCGAGATAAATTCACCAGCGCGCAATTTCATATCTGCTTTTGCAAGTTCTTTTTGAAGTTTGTCCCCATAAGAAGATCGCTCTACGCGTTCATTCACCCATTCTCGCACTTGTTGTACTTGTTCTTGCTCAGGGGAAGAGAGATCCTGAAAATCATTCATCCCATCCAAATAAGAATCGAGACGTTCATTCACTTCATCTTTGTCAGATGATCGTGAAACAAGAATCCCGATCACCAAAACAACAACTATCAATACTCCAAAGAGAATCAAAATTGTTTGCATCTATCTCTCCTAGTAATGTTGAGAACGACCAACACCAAAAATATTTGGCGGCATATGAATACCAACAGCTTCAAATTTATGCATAAATTTCGGACGTAGCCCTGTAGGACGGAACACACCTTTCACCACACCGTTTTCAAGCCCAGTTTGTTCATAGATGAAAACGTCGGTTAAAGTGATCACATCCCCTTCCATCCCAGCTACTTCTGAAATATATTCCACTTTACGAGAACCATCATTAAAACGACCCACATGAACGATCAAATCCACGGCCGAAGCAATTTGTTCACGGATTGCCCGCACGGGCAATTCAAACCCAGCCATCAAAGACATCGTCTCCAAACGTGCAATTGTATCGCGAGGAGAGTTGGAGTGCGCTGTGGTCAATGAACCATCATGACCAGTGTTCATTGCTTGGAGCATGTCCAAAGCAGCTCCATCACGAATTTCCCCAACCACAATCCGGTCGGGACGCATACGCAAGGAGTTCACCACTAAATCTCGAATGGAAACTTCACCCTTACCTTCAATGTTTGGCGGACGAGATTCCAAAGTCACCACATGATCCTGACGTAGCTGGAGTTCTGCCGCGTTTTCAATTGTCACAATACGTTCATCATCCGGAATAAAACCAGACAAAATATTCAATAACGTAGTTTTACCAGAACCTGTACCACCCGATACAATAATATTCAAACGCGCTTCCACACACGCTTTCAAAAACACCATTGCTTCAGGGGTCACAGTTCCAAATCCAATCAATTGTTCAACCGTAATAGGATCTTTGGAAAACACACGAATAGTCAATGAAGGACCAACCAATGAAATTGGAGGAATCACCGCATTCACACGAGAGCCATCTGGCAAACGTGCATCCACATAAGGGCTAGATTCGTCAATACGACGTCCAAGCGGTGCCACAATACGATCAATAATGCGCATCACATGTTCATCATTTTCAAAGGTCACTGGCACACGAATCAACTTACCTTTACGTTCTACATAGATACTCTTTGGACCGTTCACCATGACTTCGGTCACAGTTGGGTCTTCTAATAAAGGTTGTAATGGACCAAAACCAAGAATTTCAGCAGAAATCTGTTCATACAAACGTTGTTTTTCAGAACGAGAAAGAGGAATATTCTCTTCAGAAAGGATCTGTTCAAACAATTGCAAAATTGTTTTTCGCACTTCAGCGGTTTGAGAAATATCCATCCCTGGATCCAACTCAGCCAACAAACGATTTTGAACCCGATTTTTCAAATTCAAAATATTATCTCTTTGAGAAGTTCCTTTGGAGAGATTACTATTTGCTGTTTGAATAGATGAAAGACGTGAAGAGTTTGATCCAGATCCAATTGAATTATTGGGAACTGTAGGGCTGGGTAATGAACCGCCATTACCTTTAGCTGCTGATTGCCCGTCTTCCAAACGTTTTAAAATAGACATCCTGAACTAAGCCTCCCGCTTAATTTTCTTCATTATTATTTTTCAATGTATCTAATTTCTTATTGATCTCACTCACCAATTCTTTAATCGCATTCCCAATCAAAGAATCACTAGAAGAGACCATATAAGGCTCACCACGATCGATAGAAGGAAGTACCGTTTTATCATCCATTGGTAAAACTGCCACCATATCCATCTTAAAGTTCGCTGCCACGCGTTCAGGTGAGATATTTCTACGACGATCATAGCGGTTCATCACTAAAGAGAACAAATTACGGCTAATTCCTAGAGCAATCGCTAGATCCAAAAACAATCTTGTATTCTTAATACAAGGAATATCTTGCGTGGTCAATAAAACCACCACATCACTTATATCAAAAACAGTTAAAACATAATCAGTAATTACAGTTTCAGTGTCAATCACAATTGTTTTATATCGAAAAGACAAAAATTCGATGATGTCCGTCAATTGTTGCGGGCTCATCTCTTCTGCCATTTCTTGGCGAACAGGAGCCGCTAAAATATCAACGCCTGTTTTTACATTTTCAATGATCACACCTTGAACCACATCATCATCCAAATTTGCAGATTGATCTGCCAAATTTGTAATATTATTCTTGCCTTGTTCTTTAAATAAGAACGGAATGTCGCCATAAATCATATTGAGGTCGATCAACAAAACATCATGCGGTTCCACATTCATGCCAATCGCAAGGTTAGCTGCCACAGAGCTACGCCCCACGCCTCCTTTAGCACCATAAACCGTCACAATATTTGCCTTTTCACCTAGAGAAAGTTTTCCTGTAAGACCAAATTGCGTCAAAACTTCTTTTTCTGCATCTTTCTTTTGGCGTTCTTCAATAGAGATCTCGCCTGCTTTATGAATCACATTGGTCAACTCATCAATGTTGGGTGGTTTTGGCAAAAAGCCTCTCACACCAGCGAACATTGCGCGGCGCATATAATCCGCCTCATTTTGAACAGATAAAATGATCACTTGAATGGTGGCATCTTTTTCACGGATCTGTTCCGTTGCACGAATACCATCGATATCAGGCATATTAATATCCATCAAAACCACATGAGGTTTTAATGAAAGCGCCTTCTCTACCCCCTCTTTTCCAGAGCTGGCAAATCCAATTACATCGATAGATACATCGAACTGCAATAGCTTACGAATATTCTCTCTGGTCTCTGGAATGTCATCTACAATGAGTACTTTGATTTTATCGGCCATTCAAACAATCCCCTATATTCTTATTGTAAAATCACTACATTTTGATCGTTGTCCAAAACTGGTTCTGCTAATTCATCAACACGTGTTTCGAGACCATAGTCCAATTTATTGGGTACAGGAATATTATAGATATTCATTAAGTAATCCAAAGTAACTGCATCCGTATAAACTGGTGCTGCGTCGTTATCATAAGGAGAACGTAAAGCCAACATAATATTTGCTTCTGCATACACAAGATAATTCAAAACAATAGCTTCTTGTGGAGAAACCACCAAAGTTACCACATCTGGCACATTCACCAAAGTTGCAGGTTGAGGTTCTTGTCCTTCTACTGTTGTGGTGGGCATCTTCGGGTCCACATAAACGGAATTATCTTGGGAAGGATCAGTATTCCCCACATGCAAAATCATTGCATTTTGAACAGTCATTTGGCTCAAAAGGCGTGGTCGAGGAGAAGTTTCTCCAGGCAACACATACATTGGTTGTTGCAAAGCTGCATCATATTCAGCACGACCAATCATCGAGCCACCGCCCAAAGAAACAATCTGTGCCACCAAGTTTTCCATCGGATTTTGGGTCACATCCGCAGTGGAGCCTGCCACAGCATAGCTGGTAGATTGACCATATTGATCGGTCACACCACTTGGTAATATAAAATTGGGTGAAGGAGACAAAACCACACCACCTTGATTAGGTAGCGCTGTTTGGAAAGAAGGATCCAAATCCACAAACAACATCGAAGCAATCACATCCACGTGATCTCCGGGTTCCAAAGCATAGCCAAGGCTGGTGAAACGAGTGATCGGAATCGGCACAGCCACTTTTCCAGCTTCAATTTCCAAAGATCTTTCAGATCCCATCAATTCATCAGAAATCATACGATTAGTTAAATACATTCCTTGTTCCAAGCTATATTTAACCTTCATACCAATCACTTCTTCTTCTTGATCTGCGGTATACACACCAATATAGAGTAAATCTGCTGGATAAGGAATTGTGCCCAATGCATCTGCAGTCACCACATCCCCACGAGAAAGCGGGCGTGTTAAAAACAAAACATCCACAGTGTTTACTTGTGCTTGTTGAACAGCAGGATCCACCTGTGTTTGAGCAGCGTTATTATCATTGTTTCCGCCCCCCAAGTTCATAAATGCTAATAGCCCTAA
The DNA here is from genome assembly GCA_963662985.1 of Anaerolineales bacterium. GTDB lineage: Bacteria > Chloroflexota > Anaerolineae > Anaerolineales > UBA11579. Next base: position 473,097 of record OY760067.1, read on the forward strand.
TAAAGCTAATAACAAAACTACTAAAATAATAATGAAAGTTCTTCCTAATCGCATTTCTGCCTCCATTAAAGTTGGACTTCTTTTTCAAATTATACCATTGGTTATTATTGAAGGAAAACCTGAAAACTTACAATTTCATTATATAACAAAAAAGAGTGCCATTAAGGCACTCTTATAAGGTCGAAAATAATTCTTTTTGACCTTAATAATTCTCTACGCGTAGAAAATTATTGAACGTTGTTGATTTCGTTTCCAATTGTTCCGAAGATATTGCTGATCACCGGCCCGAGGAATTGCAATGCAACGATCACAACGACTGCGATCAAAACAAGAATCAAAGCGTATTCAACCAAACCTTGACCTTTTTCTTTAGGTGCAAATAACATAATAACTAGCTCCTTTCCTAAATTCTTGAAAAAAAATCTTATCCAATTTGGATTTACCGATATTATAAGGCAAAAAACATTAAAAATCAATTTTCTTCACCTAACAAATACCTATCAAAAGATTAATTTTTTGTAAGGTGCTTTAATCTTTAAGCTTTATCAATTGGCAAAAAGAATGAAATTGAAGTGCCTTCTCCGATCTTACTATTGATCTCGATTTCACCATTTAACATACGAATTCGATCTTGCAAAACTGTTAACCCTACCCCATCAGATTGTTGCATCACAGTAACCAAGTCAAACCCACTGCCATCATCATCCACTTGCACTCTAATACGTGCATCGCTTAGGTCTAAACCAACTTTGATTTCTGAAGCACTACTATGTGCTAAAGCATTTTCTAATAATTCCTGAATACTACGAAACACCAATATTTCTAAATAAGCCTTAAAACGGCGATCTGAGCCAGTGAAATTTAATGAAATTGTTTCATCATATTTATCATTTAAGATTCCAATAAAACGCTTCATGGTTGGCAAAAGACCAAGATCATCCAACATCATCGGGCGAAGTTTAAAAATAAAATTACGAACTTCTTCAAACGTTTTTGTTGCAGAATCTTTTAGACTTTGTAATTCGTCTTCAGCTCGTTTGGAATCAATCGATAAAAATCGATTGGCAATTTCTGTCTGCAGAATAAAGTTGGAAAGTTGTTGTGCGGGACCATCATGCATTTGTTTGGCCAAATTTAATCGTTCAGATTCTTGTGATTGGATGATTGTTTCCAATGTAGAAGAGCTACTTGCCGAGATAGATTCAAAATCTCCCAACAAATTATCAAACGCACTGCGGAATTTCTCCAACAACACAATTTCACTTTCCAAAATAGTCTTTTCGTTCTCCAGCTTATCCACTTGAGAACGCATAGTCATGAAACGTTGGTTGACTTCTAATGCATTTTGATAGACTTGTACAATTTGATCTTTGGAGGCACGGTCAATAATTGTTTGGATCTTTTCCAAATTTGAATTTGCCAATGTATTTTTCTTAGAAAGTTTGTCAACTTCCATCTGACTACGCAAGATCTTTGCATCCACAGCGTTGATCTTTTGCATTACATCTTCAATCTCGTTCGCAAATAGAGCTCGAAAATCGACTTTCTTTTGATCTTTATCATTGGCTGGGCTCATAAAATGGTTCCTCCAAACACAAGATTAAACAAATTCACTGCATAACTGAGTATAGCATAAACTTAATTTCTTTGAAATGATATCTCGTACACAATTAAAAATCTTTGTCCTAGCATTCATGATAAGATTATGGAAGAAAAAAATTCACTTACTACAATAGCAGAAGGAGTAATGTATGAAAGCACTATTTATCGGTGGCAGTGGCGTGATTAGCTCTGCATGTGCCTGGGAAGCAGTCGCACAAGGCTTTGATTTAACCCTCCTCAATCGTGGCAAATCAACTCAACGTCCCACACCTCCCCAAGCGCATACCCTCATTGCAGATGCACGTGATCAAAATTCTCTCAAAGCCGCTCTTAAAGATCAAACATTTGATGTCATTGTAGACTTCATCGCTTATACACCTGAGCAGATTGACCTTGACATTCAAGTTTTTGCCGGCAAAACTAAACAATTTATCTTCATCAGCACTGCTTCTGCTTATCATAAGCCCGTCAATCACCTCCCCATCACCGAAAGCACCCCTCTCTACAATCCTGAATGGGACTATTCCCGTAATAAAATTGCCTGTGAAGAGCACCTCCTCCAAGCCTATCGTGAGCAAGGTTTCCCCATCACCATCGTACGCCCCTCACACACCTATGATAAGACCAAACTTCCTATCTTCGGCAACATCACCACCTTTGCCCGTATGCTCGCAGGCAAGCCCGTGCTCGTGATTGGGGATGGCACCTCCCTCTGGACCCTCACCCATCACAAAGATTTTGCCAAAGGTTTTGTCGGTCTAATGGGCAACCCTAAAGCAATTGGAGAAGCTGTTCACATCACTTCAGACGAAGCAATGCCCTGGAATTATATTTATCAAACCATCGCAGATGCCGCCCAAGTTGAGTTCCACCCTGTCCATGCCCCATCTGAGCTAATCGCACGTTATAGTGCCGAATACGGTCCCGGTCTTCTTGGAGATAAAATGCATTCAGTCATCTTCGACAACACCAAACTCAAACGCCTTGTGCCTACTTATCAAGCCACCATCCCTTTCCATCAAGGCGCACAAGAATTAGTGGACTACTATCTATCACACCCTGAATTACTCAAGGTCGATCCCGTGCTCGACCAACTACATGAGGAAGTCATCGCATACCTCACAAAATAATCCCTAAAAAGGAACCCTTCATGCAACCAAACCTTAATGACTATACGCATATAATATGGGATTGGAACGGAACATTGCTTGATGATGCAACCATATGCGTTGGCATCATGAACGACATCCTACGCAATCATCAATTACCTTATTTATCTCAAGAGAAATATGAACAAGAATTCACTTTCCCTGTCAAAGACTACTACCAAGCCATTGGTTTTGATTTTACCCACACTCCGTTTGAAGAAATTAGCGATCAATTTATCACTGCATACGAGCAATTAAAATACAACGCACCTCTTCAAAGCGGAGCTAAACAAGTGCTTCAAACCCTGCAAAACAAAGGTATTCAACAATCCATCATCTCTGCTAGCCAACAAGATTCTCTCACTCAAATGATCGAAAATCACAACCTCACCAACATTTTTGTCACTTGGCGCGGCTTAGACAACCATCATGCCGCCAGCAAGATCGACATTGGCAAACATTGGATGCAAGAATTTGCTGCTCCTGAGCAGAAGATCATTATGATTGGTGACACCATTCATGATCTCGAACTCGCCCAAGCTCTCGGCATTGATGCCATTTTGCTCTATTCGCACCATCAAAGCTTAGACAGACTTAAAAAAGCACACCCATTTGTCATAAATAATCTTCAAGCATTAATCTAATTCACACACTTTTTGTTATAATTCAGCCATGAAAAAAATACTCTTTCTCCTCATGGCTGTTTTATTGTTAAGTACTTTTTCTTATGCTCTGGCACAAGATAATGATCCGCAATCTCCTACAGTCGTATGCCTCCCCGGCACTACCGATAACAGCGATTGCGAAAACCTCGGGCCGAATCAAGCCATTCAAGAAGGTCAAACAAAAAATATGGCTTTGCCCACTACGCCCTTCTATTATGACACCCCCGACGCCTCTCTCAAAGATCTTCCCTTTATGTATGCCAAAGTCACCGCAGAGAATGCACCTGTCTTTGAAACTATGCAAGCTGCCATTGAAGGAGAACCTGTCAAACGTTATCTCACCACTGGTCTAGATTACGTTTCCTACTACGGTATCTATTACGACGAAAACAATTACAAATACTACCAAATCGAAGTCAATGAATGGATGCGCGCTTCAGAGCTTTCTGGTGGCGCAGTTTATTCTCCCTTCCAAGGGCTTTCTTTCTCACAAACACCTGTTCAAAATTTTGGCTGGGTCTTGCATGCCATTTATTCTAAAACTTCCCCCAGTGTCCTAGCAACAGATTCACCTCAAGCCTACACCCGTTGGGATGTGGTCCCGTTTTATGATGTGGTTGAAAACGAAGGGCTCGTTTGGTATCAAATCGGTTTAGGAGAATGGGTGAACATCAAAGATTTCTCTGCTCTCCATATCAACACCAATCGCCCTGATGGGGTTCCCGAAGATGTCGACCGCTGGATTGAGATTGATCTTCATTCACAAACCATCGCTGCTTACCAAGATAATCAACTGATTTTCGCATCAATCGTCTCCACCGGCGTGGATGGCTTTTGGACGCGCCCTGGTGTATTCCAGATTTATAAAGCAATTGATTCAGAATTAATGACCGGCGCATTTTTAGCAGACAAATCAGATTATTACTATCTTGAAGATGTACCTTGGGTGCTCTATTTTGATCAAGCGCGCGCCATTCACGGCGCCTATTGGCACTTCAACTTGGGTCTTGCTCAATCTCACGGGTGTGTCAACCTCGCTCCCGGTGATGCAAAATTCATCTATGACTGGGCTGACATCGGCACCTATGTGTACGTTCATGACCCCTCTGGCAAAACTCCCACAGACTCATCGCTTTATGGTGAAGGTGGTGCATAAAAAAAAATCGCTCCTTTGGGGTGTATAAACAAACATAATTAAGAGGAAATACAATATGCAAAAGAAAACTTGGCTTCTATTTTTGATTTTAATCCTAACTCTCATCCCCATGCTTGCTTGCCAGTTAGTAGATGACCTTCTCACCTTCTCTCCTGAAGCCACATCCATTCCTCTTCTCACCCAATATGCCATCACTCCCACTCCTCAAAGAGCCGACCGTAACCAAACAACAGACGACAATACTCCCAATACCACTGATGTACTCAGCACTGTCGCCCCCACGCCCACTTATGTCCCTCAAGACAAACAAGATCAAGCACAAATCTTCAATGATATTTGGAACACCGTCAATGAAGAATATTTATATGAAGACTTTAATGGAGTTGACTGGCAACAAGTCAAAGAAATTTATCTCCAAAAGATCCAAGATGGCCTCACCACCGATGAATTTTATTACGCCATGTCAGAAATGATTTATGAATTAGGCGATGAACATTCCTATTATATGGATCCTCAATATGTATATGAAGACACCCTCGAATATGCCGGAGAAAACGATTATGTTGGCATTGGTGTATGGCATCGAAGCATACCAGAAGAGCATTACACCACAATTCTGCTCACATTCCCCAATTCTCCTGCTGAAAAAGCTGGCCTCAAACCACATGATAACATCCTCACCATCGATGGAGAGCCAATTCTGGACGAAAATGGAAGATTCAGAGAAGAAATTATTTTAGGAGAACCCGGCTCAACCATGCAAATCGTGGTACAAACCCCTGGCGATGAACCACGCGAACTCACCATTGAACGCCAACGCGTTAATTCTTCAATGCCTGTGCCTTCCGCATCCTTCACCACTCCTAATGGGCAAAACATTGGCTATCTCATCCTCCCCTCTGTCTATGACCTCAACATTCCTGAAACCTTTATCGAAGCCTATCAAAGTCTTGCAGAAAATGGAACTTTAGACGGACTCATCATCGATAACCGCATTAATGGCGGTGGCTCTGATTATATTGCCAAACAAGTCATGCGCCTTTTTACTGATGGAGTTCTCGGTTACTACGTCAACCGTGATGATAAAGAAGCTTTCTCTGTACGAGGTAAGGATATCTACAATTCTCAAACTATTCCACTAGTAATGTTAGTTGGAGAAGATTCTGTCAGCTTTGGTGAAATCATGCCCGCCATCCTGCAAGATCTTGGCAGAGCAACCATCATCGGTGAAACCACACTTGGTAACGTGGAAGTCCTCTATGGCTATGATTTCCAAGACGATTCTCAACTTTGGCTCGCCCACGACACATTCCAAACTGCAGTCACCTTCGATCGCAATTGGGAAGATACCGGTGTCATTCCAGACATCGAAGCGCCTGCCGATTGGGATAAAGTTAATCTGTTTACAGATCCCGCCATCCTCGCTTCTCTCGAGTATTTTGATTGTGTAAAAACAGAAACAACGGCCTGTTATTAGAAGAATCATCTAACATAAACAATTAAATTAGAGAATATACGATTCGACTAACTGAACCGTATGTTGTTTGCGGAAAGTCAGATCGGGGTTATGTTCCACCTCGATCTCCCATAACGCGTCCGAGCATTGATGTTTCACCTTCATCACCAAAACCAAGCGTCCCCTACGATTCTCCAATCGCACCCCTTTGCTAATATCCGGATAATCTCGCACAATATCCCCCACTGAATATTTGTTCAAACACATACAACTCGTACAATAAACCCGGTGTTTCTCTTGTATTTGAGCTAACGTAAACAGCTCATCCGGATTCACATATGTATTTAAAATTTGCAAAGCATCAATATCAGATAAATTCATAGACTGCAAATCAACCGTCAATTGGTGGTTATGCACTTTCGCCAAAATTGCATTTTGTGCCATAAACACAGTTAAAGGAGAAATGATTCCGAATTTTTTATCATCCCTTTCCACAATAATCGGCTCAAACACATCTGTTTCTTCTCGATTTAAAATTAAATTAGCTGCATGAGATATTTTTGTCTTGCTTGAAATCAGTAACGTCTTTGAATCTTTATAATCCAACATCTCATGCACTGGACGGTTGATAAAAATTTCTGTACCATACATTTTCCCAAGCCGTTCAAAGAAAAATCGACGGGAAATCAAAGTCACTTTTTTTTCATCACCAACCACCAAAATCCCCGGAAGTTCTTTTTTTTCGTGGAAAACTCGAATTAATTTTTCTCCAAGTTCTTCAGCCATAATCGAATCACTATATACAGGTAATTCATGCAAAGTAGAATTTAAATTTAATTGTTTGAATTGATGATTTGCCATGCAATAATTGTAAGATTTTCCCCATCTTTCATCGCTAACATTTTGTAAACTCAGTGTTTAAACTACATAAAAAAACTACACCTCCAAAAGAAGGTGTAGTTTCCTTTTAATAACTATTCTTGCTTAGAATCGAAACAGATTATTCTGCAAATTCTGCAACAAGGTCGTTACAAGTCTTGGTGAAGTCAGCCAAAATGCTCACAACTTCGTCAGAAGATTGTGCTGCATAGAGTGCTGCTGCGGCATCATTCCATTCACCACGAACTGCGGAGAATGCAGGAGCTGCTTGAGGTTGTGCCACACCGAAGGGGATCAATTCCAAAGCGGCTGCATATTGTTCGTTGCCAGCAACGTAGTCAGTGATCAATGCTTCAGTAGAAACGCGGGTGGGGAAGTAACCAGAAACTTCGATCCAAGAAGCTTGGTTTGCGGGGCTGGTGAGGTAGTTCAAGAAGATCCATGCTGCCAAGTTGGCTTCTGGGCTCACGTTGACCATACCAATCATTTGTTGGTAAGAAGTCACAACTTTTTCGCCATTAGGACCAACAACAGGAATTGGACCCCAAACGTCGTCGTTTGCTTCGTCAGCAAATGCGTAACCGTAATATGCAATCCCTGCAGAAGAGCTTTGAGTAATCAAAGTCTTGCGTTGAGCTTGTTCAGGATTCGGGTAGGATTCTGTTTGCAATGTACAACCAGAGTCACGCAAATCATTGATATATTCAGCGGCTGACACGGCTGCGTCAGAGCTGAAGTCATAGGTCACACCATCATCCAAAACTGCTTGGCCACCGAAAGCGTTGAAGAATGTGTTGTAGTCTTCCAAGCTAGGATAATAAACCAAACCACCGGTGCCTGCATAGTCGCCACCGATTGCTTCGTTAGCAGCTGCTGCTGCACAGAGTTGATCTTTCAATTCTGCAGTGTTTGCAGGTGCAGAATCAAAGCCAAGTTCTTGTGCCCATGTATAGTTGTAGATCAAAACGCGTTCTGATTGGCTCAAAGGATAAGCAATCAATTCGCCATTTTCATTCACACCAGTGTCCAAAACGCCGGGGTAGAAATCTGCTTTGTCTTCATCTGTAAGACCATAATCTGCATCATTCACGAATTGGTTCATGTCAGCCATCACGCCAACAGATGCCCATTCAGCAATATTGTTTGTGTAGCCCATTGCGAGGTTGGGAAGGTCACCAGATTGAATCCCAGCGGTCATTTTGCTGGCGATATCACTGTAGGAACCTTGGTCAAAACCTTCAACGGTAATACCATATTCGTTAGTTTGATTGAATTCTTCAATCAAAGCGGCGATCCATTCACCTTGGGGATCATCTGCGGGGAAAACGTGCCAATAGGTCACAACTTCACCAGAAAGATCCATCTGGGCTTGAACTGGAGCTTGATTGCCGAGTACTGCGACGAAGCCGAATACCATAGCAACCACTAACAAGATATTGAGTGTTTTTTTCATCTATCTCTCCTATAAAAGATTATAAAAATTAATAAACGCCTCCGAAAAGACGTTTATTCCAAAACATATTTAGTTACCCCTTCAACCCAGAGCGTGCAATGCTCTCTGTGAATTGCTTCTGAGTGAAGAAATACAAAACCAAAATCGGGATGATGGTGATGAAGGCACCCGCCATGGTCAGATTGATCTCCTGACCGGCCTCATCCACAAAATTCATCAACCCAACGGAGATTGGGCGCCAATCTGGCGTGTTTGTCACCAACATTGGCCAAGCAAGGGAGTTCCACGAACCAATGAATCCCAACACAGTAATCACCATGATAGGTCCCATCGTCAACGGAATACCTATTTTGAGCAAGAATAAAAAGTGTCCTGCCCCATCAATTTGAGCTGCATCATAGAGCTCATCTGGAATTTGCGCAAAGAATTGGCGCAACATAAAAATTGAGAATACAGATCCCATAAATGGCACAGTCAAAGCTGGCCAGTTATTGATCCATGGAATCGCACTCAAACGTCCAAACCAAGTCACTGTCAAAAAGTTAGGGATTGTGTTCACCATTCCGGGAATCATCATCGTTGCCAACAAAATCCCAAAAATCACATCTCGACCCGGGAATTTAATTCGTGCAAAGGCATACGCAGCCAAAATACTAAAACTTAATTGCCCTGCCAATGTAATCACCGTTATTTGCACCGTATTTATAAAATATTCAGAGAAATTTGCTTTCTGCCATGCTTCAATATAGTTCTCTAAATGAATCTCAGAAGGGAAGAAAGCTGTCCCCAATGCTTCCCCTAAGGTCATCACAGAAGTATTAATCATCCACACAAATGGAATCAAAGAAACAATCGCACCAGCAATCAAAACCACATAAATTAAGGCACGTTGCCAAAACTTATAGCTAATCGTCATTGCTTTATGTTTGACAGTTCGTTCAGAGTTATCTTTAGCCATAGAATACTCTCTTTCCTTGGGTACGATTATTGACGTAAGTCAAACTCAAAATGATCGCAAACAAAATAAATGCCAACGCAGTTGAATACCCATAGCGTAATTTTTCATAAAATTCCAAGAACACCGTCACACTGAATGTATCCACTGTGCCCAAAGATAAACTTTCACGGAACATCCAAATCGTATTGAATGCTTTAAACGTCCCCATAATCGCCATCAAAGACAAGAAATAAGTAGTTGGAGATAACAACGGGAAAATAATATGTTTAAACAATTCCCATTTACTCGCCCCATCCACTTCGCCTGCATCCAAAAGATCATTTGGAATATTGCTCAACCCAGCCATATAAATCACCGTATCATAACCAACGTAAGTCCAAATGCTATGAATAATAATCACCATCAAAGCTAAAGAAGGGCCAGCCAACCAATTCGGGAAGTCCACCGCACCAAAACTCTCAGCAATAATTTGAATCACCCCATGAGATTCATGCAACCAGGCTTGCGGTTGCATCCCCAATCCTTTTAGTAACATGTTTATTGGAGACGATTCTCGATTAGAGAAAAGTTGTTTGAAAACAGTTGCGCTTGCAATCGCTGGCGTCACATACGGCAAGAAATAAATAATTCGTAAAATATTGGAGCCTTTAAGTTTTTGGAATAATAAAATTGAAAGGAATAAAGAGATCAGCAATTGGAATGGAACAGTGAACATCGAGAAGAAAACAGTCACTTTCAGCCCTTGCCACACATCTGCATTCCCAGAAGCGATCATTTGAGGAATTTCACCAATCAAAATCCAACCAGATACCAAAAAGAAAAACGCTGCCCCTAATTTCCACCAAAAACTTTTATTTTCAGGTTTATTTGCAGCGCTTTGCCACACTTTGAAACCAAAGAATAACAAAATCAACCCAAGCGTAACAGTAATCAAACTTGGCACCAATGTAATTGGTGTATCTTTTTCTAACGCCGTTTGATACGCTTTCTCAATTTCACTAAAGGTGAACCAAAAAGTGACCACACCCCCCACCAAAGCAGTGAACGCGCTCACAAATTTGATAATATAAATATTCTCGCCTTGGGCATCCACAATCACACGTGTAATCACAAATGAGATCACAGAAATCAACAACAAACCTAAAAAGAGCCACATCGCTGACCAAACTTCTGGAACGCGGAATGCATCCTTCAAAAATCCAACCACAAGCTCTCTGGTTCGCGTTTGCCCAATCAACCGATCAGCAATTCCCAAGAAATTTGGTAGCAGAAGCACCAACCAGCGGACCATTGCCACAATTGTTGCAGTGAATAACAAACCAGGGATAATAAATAACCACGGTTTTTCATTTCTTTCTTTTGCTTCAGCAAGGATTTGTTTGATAAAAATATACACCCCTACAAAAGCAACCAAACCAACAGCAAAGAAAAGCAAATAAGCAACATCACCAAGCGCTTTTGTATAATTGTCAATGCCAATAAACGCACCTTGTTTGATGCGCCATTTGTGCAAACTCATATAAAAAGCAAAAAATACGGGGAAGATACCAAAAACCAAAACTAAAATGGTTGCTGGTGCGATAAATAAATAGCCTGTGAGATTTTCCTTAATTGTTCGTTTGTTGACCTCAGAATAACGCTTTTTTAATCCCTCAACTAAGTTCATATATATTCATACCTTCTAATATGGTGTTATTTTGGACAATCTCTACAAACCTATTATAATAAATAATGTCTTTGATTGTAAAGAAAGTGAACAACTTCCAACATTAAATTCTATAATAAAACCGACATGGTTTCAAATTAATAACTCAAAGGAAATAAAATGTTAAACAAAACACAGCTTCCTCAAGTTTTCACCCCACCTGATTATCAGGGTGGTTCCATTGCAAATATCCCCAGCACCATCTGCCAGTGGCTTGGTGTACCCCCTATCCGAAATAACCCTCTACGTAATGAAATCATCACCACCCATCAAAAACAATACGATCGTGTGGTGATGTTTTTAATTGACGCCCTTGCTTATCAACGTCTCGTCGATTGGACATCCCAAGGTAAACTTCCCTATTGGGAAAAAATTCTTTCGCGTGGCGTAGTCAAACCCATCACTTCCATCTCCCCCTCCACCACCTCTGCAGCCCTCACCACCTACTGGACCGGAGCCACAGTCTCAGAACATGGCGTTGTCGCCTATGAAGCCTGGCTCAAAGAATATGGCATTGTTGCCAATATGATCTTACACCAACCCATCAGCATGCACGGTCTCACCGGCAGTCTTGAACACGCTGGTTACGATCCCACCATCGCCATCCCCGTTAAAAAAATGGGCGAACATCTTAAACAACATGGTGTTGAAACACACGCCATCCAACATGGTGCCATCATTCGCTCAGGTCTCTCCGAAACCTTTATGCAAGAAGCCCACCGTCATCCCATCAAATCCACCTCCGACATGTTCTACACCCTCAAAGAGCTTTTAGATGCACCCCTCACGCAAAAACAATACATCTGGTGTTATCACAGCATCGTTGATTCTCTTGGACATATTTTTGGCCCTGATGAAAAACGCTCATTAGCAGAAATGGAATCCATCGGACACGACTTGTGGGAGATTATCATCAAAGAAAATCAAAAAGAACACAACACCCTCTTCCTTGTTAGTGCCGATCACGGGCAGATCACCACAGCCAAAGATGATTTCTATGACATCAACTATCATCCCGAATTGCTCAAATTGCTCCACATCCGTCCCACTGGTGAAGGCCGCTTTGCCTTCCTTTACCCCAAACCCGGTAAAGTCCAAGAGGTTTATGACTATTTCGAAAAAACATGGGGAGATGAATTTGTGCTCTACCCCTCTGAAGACCTCTATCAAGCCGGCATTTTTGGCGATAACAAAACCTATCCTGACTTTGATGATCGCATTGGAGAAATCACAGCCCTCGCCACCACAGATAAATATCTCTGGCGTGGTCTCGGTGCCAATCCCCTCATCGGCAAACATGGGGGTCTCACCCCCATCGAAATGATCGTTCCTTTATTAATGATTGAATTATAAAAATGTGAGTTGAAACTATAAATATAGGAAATTATATGAAAACCAAATCCAAAGTACTTTTAATTACCTTTGTCCTTTTGATCCTCTTACTCTCTGCCTGCCAAGCAAATCAAACTGCTGTAGAACCATCACCACAACCCACTTCCCTTCCCCCAACAGAGATAATAGAACCCACAGCGCTCCCCACTGCACTTCCCACTAACCATCTTGTCATTAGTGAAGTCATGATGGGCGCAACCGGCATGAACAATCACGACTTCATCGAGCTATATAATCCCACTGAAGAAATCATCGATCTCAAAGGGCTCAGTCTTTGGTATCAACTTAAAGTAGAGAAAGAACCCGATCTCGTACTCCGCTGGAATCAATCCACTCTCATTCCTCCCTACGGACACTATCTCATCGTTCGTGAAGGAGAAGATTTTGGTCTCGCTCCCGATGCATGGATGACCACTTCCTTAGTCCAAGGAAAAGGCTCCCTCCTCCTCGCCCAAGGGCAAGAAACCATTGTCGACCAACTCGCTTGGGGCTCAGCAGAACAAATCCTCGCTGAAAACACCTCCGCTACCAGCCCCGAACAAGGTCAAAGCATCGAACGTCTCCCAGCAGATGAAAACGGCAATTATCTCGACACTCAAAACAATCTCAATGATTTCTTAGTACAATCCAACCCCAATCCGCAAAATGTTGGCAGTTTGCCCGTCCCATCCCTAGCACAACCCCTCCAAGTATCAGTCACCGCACCAACAACTGTTGAACCCGGGCAAAGTTTTGACTATCAATTTACTTTCCTCAATAATAGCGACATTGAAATCGCTCCCGAAGATGTTACCTTGCACCTCACTCTCCCCGAACTTCTTCAAACTGAAGACACCATCGGTGCCCAAACCTACGCCGCCCTCACCAGTGCACTTGCTCCTGGAGAATCCCAAACCCTCGTCATTCCCAACATCACTCCCTGGACCTACACTACTTTAGCGCTTGAAAACACCTATATTTCCATCACCGACAATCCTTACCCCATCTTCACCGAACGTATCGTCACCGAAATTGAAGGTGGCAAAGTGCCCATTGGCACCGCTCGTGATCTTATCGGTTCTGAACTCACCGTAGAAGGCAAAGTCACCATGTATCCTGACGGTTTCTACGCTGGTTCGGGTGCCAAATTCTATATTGAAGACGAAACTGGTGGCATCCAAGTCTACGTCTCTGGCGCTGCAGATAGCCTCGCACTTTCCATCGGCATGACCGTCCGTATCCAAGGTGTAGTTACAGTTTATAACGAAGCCCTTGAACTTATCCCCGCCAGCGAAGGCCAAATTGAAGTCATCGCTCCTGTAGACAAAGACAATCTCCCCCAACCCAAACAACTCGAAATCTTCGAAACCACCCAAAATCGCTCCAACTACCTCGGACAACTTATTCAAGTCCAAGGTCGCATCGCCCGTGCCGAAGAATTCTCCTATTCCTATGAAATTGACATTCTCGATGAATTTGGCAACATCCTCACCGCCTATCTCGATAAAGACACCGGTGTCAACATTGAATTCCTAGAATCAGGCAAATATTACAAACTTACTGGCATCCTCGAAGTCAACAGCTCCAACCTTTATCTCTACCCCCGCCTATTTGCTGATTTTGAAGAAATCTTCCCCGAAGCGCTGCTTATTGAAGCCAATCCTCCCGAAATGCTCGCAGCAGATGGCACCGCTCAAATGAGCTTCACCATCTATAACCACACTCACCAAACGGTCAACGACATCACTGTCCGCCTCCCCATCAACCACACCTTCACCGTAGCAGATCCACAACAAGCCCAAATCAATGGCGACTACCTCGAATGGACCATCCCTAGCATGGAAGGCAATAGCACTTCTCTCACGCTCAGCTTCACCCTCGCCGGCACAGCAGATGAAAACTTTGTCGACATCCGTGGTTATGAAGTCGAAGCCTCCGATCTGTTGCGTGGCACCAACGTCCCCGTCTATATCTTCAAACAAGCTGAAACCCCCATCTGGGCCATCCAAGGCGAAGACAATCGCTCTCCCTATACCACGCTCACCGTCACCACCTCCGGCATCGTCACGGGCGTCTTTCCAGACCTAGGTGGTTTCTATATTCAAAACCTCACTCCCGATCAAAACGATCTCACCTCCGAAGGGCTATTCATCGCCATGGTAGATGAACCCAACTTCATCGACCTCAACATTGGCGATATCGTCAGTGTCACCGGAACAGTCAGCGAAGGCTACCAAGAAACCAAAATAAAAATTGCAGATTTCTCCGCAGTCAACTTACTCGACACAGATCAAGATCTGCCCCTGCCCGTTTCCCTAGATCCACCTCAAAACACTGAAGCCGCCCTCGACTATTACGAATCTCTCGAAGGCATGCTCGTCATGATCGATCAACCTGCCATCGCCGTCTCATCGGTCAACAAATATGGAGAAACTTTTGCCATCTTAGAAAAGAACAACGTCACTCGCATCATGCAAGGCGAACCCTCTGGCTACCTCCTATGCATTGATGACGGAGTCAGCCTCACCTTCAACAGCCTAGATGAAATAGAATATCCCATCACCCAAGGATCTGTCATCAATCAAGTTGTTGGCCCCTTGGCTTACGTTTATAACATCTTCATGGTCGAACCCATTCTCCCCATCCAAGTAGACTACGCCGATCTTCCACTCCCCACCCTCACTCCCGCCACAGATGGTCAAATCCGCATCATGACTTGGAACGTCGAAAATCTTTTCGACTTCACCGAACCCACCGTCAGCAGTCCCCCCACCCCTTCCTTTGGCGAATATAAAACTTCCATACAAAAAGTCGCCAACACCATCCTCGCCGCTGGTCTGCCCGATATCATCGCTGTCCAAGAAGTTGAAAATATAGAAATCCTTGAAGATATCGCCGAAACTGACGCTCTCTCCCCCTACAACTATCAACCGCTCTTGCTAGAAGGGTTTGACAGCCGTCTCATCGACGTCGGCTATCTCGTCCGCGAAGATAACCTCACCATTCTCAACCTTGCCCAACACACGCCCCCCGATGGTCTCATGAGCCGCCCCACACTCGCCCTCACAGTTGAGCTCTCCGATGGGCAAAAAATCACCTTGCTCAACAACCACTTCCTTTCCATGAGTGGTGGTGAAGAAGCCACCGAACCTCGCCGAGATGCCCAAGCAGCTTGGAACGTCTCCGTCATCCACGAACTCACCCAACTCGATCCCGAAATGCAATTCATCGTTATGGGCGACCTCAATTCCTACTATGACGCTGAACCCATCAATACCCTTCGTGAAGCAGGCCTCATCCATGTGATGCAAGACCTCACTCCACAAGAACGCTACACCTATGTCTATCTCGGGCAATCCCAAGTGCTCGATCACATCCTCGTCAGTCCCTCGCTGTGGGACCAAGCCGTCTCGGTCGACATCCTCCACACCAATGCAGACTTCCCCCTCGCTCCCGAGGATGATACCTCTGCCCAACGGAAATCCGACCATGATCCTGTCACCGTCACCTTAGAATTGACAAAATAACATAGACTGATTAACCTAAAGAAAAAACTGGAGAAGCCCATGAACGAAATTAGAATCAACACTTGGAACGAACTACAAGAAGCGGTCTTTGCCGATTCCTATAACGAACGCATCGGCCGTCATCGTTCCCAATTTGTCTTTCGTGGGCTCTCCGACACAGACTACCATCTTCTCACCGCGCTCCAGCGCCTAGGCGGAGACTATCCCGCCTTCGAACATCATCTCCTCCGCAATTTCAAAAAATACGCCCATCAAGGCATGGTTGAAGCCGACACCGACTGGCATTGGCTCTCCGTCGCCCAACATCATGGCCTCCCCACCCGCCTCCTAGACTGGACCTACTCCCCCCTCATCGCCATGCACTTTGCCACCGCCAATCTCGAACAATACGACAAAGACGGTGCCATCTGGTGCGTCCATTTTGGCAAAGTTCACCAACTTCTCCCAGATGAGCTACTTAACGCACTTAATGCCGAAGGTGCAGATATGTTCACCGTGGATATGATCGAAGACAAAATCCCCTCCATTCGCAAGTTCAACACCATGCAATCCTTCCCCTTCTTCTTTGAACCGCCTTCCATGGACAAACGCATCATGAACCAATACGCCCTTTTCTCAATTAACTCCGACGTAAAAATGGAATTTAACGATTGGCTCACAGAACATCCCGATCTATGGAAAAAGATCATCATCCCTGCCGAGCTCAAATGGGAAGTGCGTGACAAGCTCGATCAAGCCAACGTCTCCGAACGTGTCCTCTTCCCTGGGCTAGAAGGCATCAGTCAATTCCTCAAGCGTCAATATACTCAAAAAGACGCCCTACATTTTAATCAAGATTAATCATCTCTAAACAATCATTTTCTTGGCACAATCATTGCATATTAACCAACAATGAAGAAAATAATTCTCCCCCTCTTAGTACTACTCACCCTCAGCTCACTCCTCAGTAGCTGTGGTCCCAACCTGCCCATTGAAGCAGCTGCACTACCCACATCTGTCGCTGCAGAAGAAGCTAGCATCTCCTTCCTCGTCACCCTCAACGAACCCATACCCGAAGATCGCTACTTAGCCCTCCAAATCGCCGACACCCTCACCGGAGAATACACTTTCGATAATTCTGTCTTGCTTCAAAAAGCAGACGATCTTCATTACAACGTTGTCCTTCCCCTCACCACCCAATCCGTCATTCAATATCGCTACATCCTTCTCGACAACCGCAACAATCTCACCAATGAAACCGACATCAACGGCTTTGACATCAACAGCCGTTTTTACTTCCCCACTCAAGCCTCCATCATCAGTGATCGTGTCTATAACTGGACTCGTAACCCGCTTGATATTGCTGCTGGACGCATCCAAGGCACCATCACCGCGCAAGATGGCGTCACACCCTTAGAAGGAGTCATCGTCTCAGCCGGTGGCCAAAACACCATCACATCTGCAGATGGCTCATTCACCTTGCACGCTCTCCCCACTGGCAAACACACCCTCACCGTCTTTCCTCCCGATTTTGCTTATCATCCCTACACTCAAGAAGCCATCATTGCCCAAGATATGGCTACTCCTGTAAAAATTGGTCTCGAACAATCTCAAACCGTATTAGTCAATTTCCACGTCACCATTCCCAAAACCACACCCCCCAACATTCCCATCTCCATTAGTGGTTCCATTCCCGCTTTAGGCAAAACCTACTGTTTTACTGATATCCCCTGCTCAAATCTGCCAGAAAACACCCCCGAACTCATCTCCAATAACGCAGATGGCACCTTCTCCTTTAGTGTGGAAGTACCAATGGGCTTTAATTTAATCTATCACTACACCATCGGCAACGAAACCTTCAACATCGAACATGACACCAAAGGCAACCCTGTCTACCGCAGCCTTCATGTCACCGATGTTGGTGCTTCCGTTGAAGCAGTCTACGATGACATTGCTTCCTGGACCAACCGTGTATTCAAAGACATCTGGTTCGATCTCACCACGCCCGAAAACACCCCCGCAAATGAAATCATCTCCATTCAACTCCGAGAAAGCGGAGCCGAAACATGGACGGCCGCCATTCCCATTTGGAAAATCAGCGACAATCTCTGGGGCTATCGCATCTCAAGTGTTGCCGAAATAGAAGAAGTTGAATATCGTTTCTGTCGCAACAGTCTTTGTGGAGAATATTCCGGTCTCGCCACCGATATGGATTCTCCTCTCAAGCACATCTCTTATGAAAAACGAAAAGAAACCACCGTCAAAAATGAAGTGAGCTGGCTCTGGCTCCAAACCGATTTTGAAATCGAAACCCCCATCGATCTCACCACCCTTGCCTATCAACCCAATCAATCCGGCATCCTCAAAGGCATCGACATTAGCAATGCCTACACTCCCGCCCTAGATCAATATCTCATTTCCAACATTGGAGAAGTATCCAAGATTAATGGAGATACCCTTGTCTTCAGTCCCACTTGGACTATCACGCACAATAATCCTCCCACCATCACACCCGTTGCAGGCGAAGATATGCCCACTGAAACCCTCGTCTCACTTATTAAAATTGCCAAAAACGCAGGCTACACCGTCGCCATTCATCCTCAACTGCGCTATGAAAAAGAATATTCCTATTGGTGGTTCAACGCCCCCATTAATGATGCTTGGTGGGTAGTCTGGTTCGAACAATACCAACGATTTGTCAATCACTTTGCCACCATCGCCCAACAAAACGGTGCCGACCTCTTAATCATTGGGGATGACAACATCCTCCCCGCCACACCCAACCAACCCTATCCCAACGGTGCAGAAATCAAACATCCATCTGATCTAAATCAATCTTGGGTCAAAGTATTCAATCACGCACGTGTAAATTTTGATGGCAAATTAATTTGGGCTACCAATCCCACTTCACTCGCCACTCTCTCGGGAGAGATCAAAAAGAATGTCAACGGCATCTATCTTCTCTGGGCGCTAGCGACCTCCAAAACAGATGATGTCGGTCTCGATGTCTTCACCGAACACGCCATCTATGACCTCGGGCAAGCAATAGACCATGTCGATGACTATGAAAACCTAAACATCTATCTTGCCATTGGCTATCCCAGTGCCAACGGCGCTTGGAATGAATGTGTCCTCGCTGCAGATGATAGCTGTCTCGACGGCTTCCAAATCTCGCCTATCGAACCCTTCCTCATCTCCTCCGCCAGCAATTTTGAAATTCAAAATCAGCTCTATATCGCCATGCTCCAAGCCTCCACCCAATACCCCCAATTAGACGGTATTTTCACCACCAACTTTTTCAACGGGGTTCGCTTGCAAGCCAAATCTGCCTCCATCAACGGCAAACCAGCCCAAGATACAGTCAGTTATTGGTTCGGTCTTATCAATCGTTAACCCAAAAAGCTTAAAATCCACTATAATTAGATTAATATGAGCGATAAAGAAATCCTTTTAACCGAATCTAAGCAAGGCGAAATTCCAGCCCTTCTTGAAAAAGCTACTGCTTCTCAAAGTGCTCAAACGCCCCCTGCATCCCCTCAAAAAGAAGAAAAAACAAGCTCCGCACCATTAATTATTGGTATCATCATCGGAGTAGTGCTCCTTGCAGCCATCATCGCAGGCGCCATCTTCTTGGTCAATCACGAAGAAACCGCATCCACCATCCGAGACATATTTATCATTCTTGTCGCCTTAGAGTTTATGCTCATCGGTTGGGTGCTCATCATTCTCATCATCCAATTAGCCAAATTGGTCAATATGTTACAAAATGAAGTGCAGCCCATGATTGAGTCCACCAACGAAGCGGTCAACACCATTCGTGGCACCTCGATTTTCATCAGTGAAAACCTCACTGAGCCGATCATCAAACTTAATTCATATGTAGCCGCACTTAATCAGTTTACAAGTATTTTTACTAAAAAAGGGAAAAGAAAGGAATAAACCATGTCAGATAATAACAATAATTTTGGAAGTTTTTTCAGCGGTCTCCTCTTTGGTGGCGCTGTTGGCGCAGTGATTGCTTTGCTCTATGCACCTCAATCTGGGGAAGAAACCCGTGAATTTATCAAAGAAAAAAGTGTAGAAATTAACGACACCATCAACTCCACTCTCGAAGAAACCTACGCCCAAGCACAAGCCAAGGCAGAAGAATATGGCAAACTTGCAGAAGAATATGCCAAACTCGCCAAAGAAAAAAGCGAAGAAATTGTTCAAAAAGGGCAAGTCGTCCTCAATGAACAAAAAGCGCGCTTCACAAAAGCCAGCAAACAAGTCGCCGAAGAGCTTCCTGAAATCGAACTCAAAGACGAAGAATAAGTTCAAAAATAAACAAATTAAAGAGTGGTGTCTAACATCACTCTTTTTTTTATCCCCCAAAGCCTCCCCCATCATTCCCAATCAAACATTTCCGACTATAATAAACGCACAATCTTCAAATAGAATCAAAAGGAAAAAATGAACGCAAAAATTGATCCTCTTCTCCAAGCCAATCTTGAAACACACTCCCCCCACCTAGACCTCAGCAATCAATCCCTCACAACCCTTCCAGAACAGCTCCAATCCTTCACGCACCTCACCCACCTAGACCTCTCGCACAACCAACTCACTTCCTTGCCAGAATGGATCAATCAACTCACCGCCCTCACCCATCTCAACTGCGCGCATAATCAACTCACCACCCTACCAGAAACCTTCTGCGAACTTCCCCAACTTCACACCCTCGACCTCACCAAAAACCAGCTCACCGAGCTTCCCGAAACCTTTGGCCAACTCACCACGCTCTATTCCCTTGAAATCTCTCAAAACCAACTCACCCAAATGCCCGAAAGTTTCTACAAGCTCAACAAAAAAATCTTCCATCGCAAACACATGAGCCTCACTCACAAAAACAACTTCACCATCACCGAAACGATTAAGCTCGTTTTTTACGGGTTCCTATAAGCTTAATTTCATCGGCAAAAACTGAATCCCATCCACCATTTGCATTTCATCCGTGCGCTCAAATCCTAACCGTTCATACACCTCCACTGCAAACGCAGAAGAATTGACCGTCATCTCCTTTGCCCCTTCCACCACCGCAGTCATCTTCGCCAAAGCAAACAACTGTTTGCCAATTCCCAACTGATGATATTCTTCTTTCACAAAAAACAACGTCACATGTTGGATATCTCGAAGTGCGATCATTCCTACTATTTTATTCTCCACAAAACATCCCCAAGCAAAACAACCTTCTGTCAAAAACAAGGAACGAAATTCCTCTACATCAATAAATTTCCGAAACGTTTCCACACCTTCAGCAGTATAATCCGGTGCTTCAAACTTTAAAAATGTATCCCACACCAATGCCAAAGCTTCTTTCAGCTCTGTTTCAACCAATTGTCGAAATTCATATTGCGCCATTTTCCTCACCTATTCTGATAATTTTAGTACCATTGGATACGAACAAATCCCATGTTCCTCATGCATCTCCCCATTGGGTTCAAATCCCAATGCTCCATAAATCTCCACTGCAAATGGAGATGAATGTACCCCAATTTCTTTCACTCCCGCCTGCCTTGCTTCCTCTTTAACTATTTCAAACAATTTCCGACCAATCCCTTGACCATGATACTCACCATCCACAAAAAACAGATCTACATAAGAAAGATTTCCCATCACAATCACCCCTGCCAACTTATCCCCATCAAAACATCCCGTAAACACCATCTCCCCTTTATCAATTCGTTCTTGATGTTTTTCTAAAACAATTACATCTTGAAAAAACTGCACTGCCTCATCAGTCATATCTGCCACCCGAAATGCTTTAAAAGTTTTCCCTATCAAATCAATTGCCATTTGCAATTCATCTGCAGTTAGTCGCCTAAAAATAAATTCCAAATTCATCCTAACTTTCCCTTCCCTCTTCGCCAAAATGGCAAAAAGCCCTTATACCAAGCCACCGTCTCTGCCACCCCTTCTTTCAAATCTTTCGGCACAAACCCCAGCTCCTTACGCGCTTTCTCGTTGCTTGCCTTCCAATCATAAAATAAATAATAGCGCAAATTAAAAGAATAAAACGGTTCCTTCTTCGTAGTCACCGCTACTCCCTCCATCAACGTCGCCACTA
The DNA here is from genome assembly GCA_963662985.1 of Anaerolineales bacterium. GTDB lineage: Bacteria > Chloroflexota > Anaerolineae > Anaerolineales > UBA11579. Next base: position 495,099 of record OY760067.1, read on the forward strand.
TCATATACAGCCATCTCGGTGCATTGAATCGCCAAGTAGGGATCCCCGCTGCTTTGCTCACCAAGCGATAAAAATCGTTATGCGGAATCGACGTATCACAAATATTGTAAATCTCGCCTACTCGTCCTTTCTGCAGCGCTAACAAACATCCTTGTGCCACATCTGAGTGAAACACCTGTGCAAAAATATAATTCTTGCCTCCATCAATCTTCACCAACCACCCCCGCAGACCTTCTTCAAACATCAATCGGTTCAATCCATAGCGGCTTCCCGGTCCATAAAATCCTCCTGGGCGAATCACCACTGCCGGCAATCCCTCTGCCACTTTCCCCAACACATACTGTTCCCCCAACAATTTTGTTTCTTGATAATCTTCTCTCGGAGCTGGCACCGTGTCTTCAGTGATTATCTCCGCTTCCGGCGCTCCTATCACCGCTAACGTAGACACATGCACAAACCGCTTCACCCCCACTTCAAGCGCTGCATCCGCCACATTCTGCGTACCCACCACATTCACCCGCTCAAAATCCTCCCGCTTCCCCCAAAACTTAAACAACCCCGCCGCATGGATCACTGCCTCACATCCTTCCATCCCCCGTACCAAAGAATCCATATCAGTCACATCTCCCACCACCAAGCGCACATCCGTCAATTCCTCGCACCAATCTGTCACACTCGTCTTTCGCACCAACATCCGCACCGCATAGCCAGATTCCAACAACATCGGCACCAATGCTTTCCCCAAAAATCCTGTGCCACCAGTCAAAAAAATTGTTTGCTTCTCTGCTGTCATCCTTGTTCTCCTTGATAGGTCGTATTGTTTTTAATCCAGTCCAAACTCTTCTCGCAAAGCTGCCCAACGAGCGTCTTCCTTCGTCGCAATCGTTTCTCCCAAATTACTCACCGCATGATGCCACACATCCGCGTCTTTCAACATCTCTTCAAAAGCCCCATGTACCGCGTATTTATCACTATGATGCGCAATCGCTTCGCAGATTACATCATCTCTGTTTCATTCACAATCCCTAACTCGCTCAATAGCTCTCGAGCCAGCACCGCCCCATGCTTAGCATGGTCCACATGATCTCCCGTAACATACGTATGCAAATCATGTAGCATCCCCGCCATTGCCGCCAACTCCACATCTAATCCTCGCTTCAACGCCAACATCACACACGCATTAGAAACTCCAAACAAATGTCCATACCCATATAAATAATACGCCGGAGTACACTTCTCGTGCAATAGTTCATCAATTTTTCTAGTCAACAAGTTCACTCGGTTCATAAATTCCTCCATCATCCCAATCATACTGCCAAAACAAAGAAACTGCCATTTCTAGCAGTTTAAATGAATTCAAATCATCATCACTCAATATTTCTGCAATTCTCAATTCACTTTAGCCAGCATTTTCCCATAAGGATGATGCTCATCTCGCACACTCACCACTCGCAGTTGGCCTTCTTCAATCATCTGCTCCAATCGTAGCGCAATCCAACCATCACTAATTCCCAATTCATATTTCCCCAACACCGTCCCAATCAAACGCCCCATCAAAAATTCCCCTTCAGGTATCTCTCGTTCAATAAACTGATCATAAAAATCAGTCTCCACTGACACCAATCTACCATTCACCACCGCCCGCAACGCCGCATTCTCCGCTTGCAATTTTCTCCACAAATCACTTTCCACAATTTTTTCCGCCCTGCTAACTTTTTGCATCAAAGGCAAAAATCGATAAAACTGCCCCGGTCGCATTTCTCCCCAACTTGAAGTCCTTTCAATCTCGCCTTCATCGTTTTCCCAAACCGCTGGCAAATCCACCACCCAAAGATCACACACCACCTCTCGCAAAACATCACACACAAATGCAAATCCGCAAGCAGCAAAAGCCGTCTTGCTCCGCCAAATGCGAATCCCCTCCCCCTGTTTAGCACTTTCCACCATCCGGCGCACATCCTCTCCTTGCATCTCAAAAAACGAATTTACCTCATCTGCCTCAAATTCAACGCTTGCCAACATCCGCACAAATTCCGCCTTCCGCCCCTCACTATCCACCGCCCCCGCAATGTCTCCCACATCCAAATTAAACCCAATCGCCACCACCTCATCGGATCGTCCACCGATGGCTTTTCCAGCAAACATCTTCTCCAACATCTCCGCCGATGGTTTTTCACCAAAATAAGCGGTTGGTCCCGCTTTCATCTGCTCCGCATCATAGCGTTTTGCCATCCGCATCGATCCCTTGGCACTGTCACTAAACACCACTTCTAACATAACTTCCTCGTCTTCTTTTGAATTATGGTTTCTTTCCCTTACCTTAATTTTACAAGACCCTCTTCCAAATCTCAATGAGTTCCTCAAGTGCCAACCCTCCTTTACCTTATTTCCATAATGTAAAGAACTCTTGACATTTAAGAAAACAATGCTATACTAATGATGTAAAACATATTTGACATTTAGGAGTAAAAAAATGAAAACTTTCTTCAACAAACTAGGCTTCCACAGATCAGACGAACTAGAATCTGCCATCGCACTGCAAGCAGCCAAATGGGCTTGGTTCTATTCCACCGCCTTCCTCTTTCTTTGGTGCACTATCATCCAAATCAAAACAGGAGACTATCCAGCAATCCCCTTCATCCTCTTAACCAGTCAAAATATAGTCTTCTTTGCCAGCCACCTCATCTACCGCAAAAAATTTGGTCTTGAAGACTCCCTCACTAGCGATGAAAAATAATATCTATCAATTACGCAAACAAATGGGGCTACGCCAGCAAGATCTTGCCGATCAACTCAATGTCTCTCGCCAAACCATCAACGCCATCGAGAACAACAAATATAATCCTTCCCTAGAGCTTGCCATGAAACTTGCCCAATATCTGCAAACACCTGTCGAATCCATTTTCGAGCTTCCCGCAGACGCATAGTTTCTCCCGTTGCCCCTCCTCATCCAATAAAAAAGGCTAGGAAAATTCATTCCTAGCCCTTTAGCTTCACACATTTTAGTACTTAATCAGCCTCGTTCAAAAATTCGATAATCATCGTATTTGCTTCTTCAGCATTCCTGTACATAATTGGAGTATCATTCCAAAAAAGAAAAAACTATGTCTCTAAAATAAAAATTCAAACATTAACTGAAGTGCTACGGCTGTCTCAGAAACGCAAAAACATGAGCAACAGTTATAAAATATTACCAAAAGATAAATCATAATCAATGGATACGCCTTCGATCTCATGTTATCCTATGGGCAAGAAACGGAGGATTTTATCATGGAAATTGGCACAATTATTCGCAAAAATCGTTTGAAAAAGAACTTAACCCAAGAAGAAGTCGCAAACCGCTTGGGGGTCACCGCTCCCGCAGTAAACAAGTGGGAAAAAGGCAACTCCATGCCAGATATCACATTGCTCTCCCCCATTGCCCGCCTATTGGACATCACCCTCGAAACACTCCTATCACACACAGATTCACTCTCAGATGAAAAAGCAAATCGAATCATTCTCACCATGCATGAAAAGCTTAAAACGGAACCGTTTGAAACAGTCTTCACATGGGCAAAAGACCAGCTTCAAACCTATCCCAACAGCGATTTTCTCATCCTAAACATCGCAAGTTTATTGCACAGCCACCTTCAAATGCAAGAAGTAGAAGAGAAAGAAGAGAACGAATATACGTCTTATTTTATCAACTGCTATCAGCGTGTGTTAGAGAGTGAAAATCAAAGCCACAAAACCGCTGCCGCAAATGCACTCTATAACCATCATATGAACTGCCAACAATTTGACAAAGCAGAAGAATATCTCAATTACTTCTCCGCAGAAAATCCCGAGCGCAAACGAAAACAAGCCGCCATTTATCGTGAGACAGGTCGCAAAGAGGAAGCACTCCGAATGTACCAAGAACTGCTCTATTCAGGCTACCAAAACATCCAATTAACCTTTCATGGCATCTATTATTTAAGTATGAAAGAGCAAGAGTTTGACAAAGCACATCAAATCGCAGAAAAACTAAATCAATTAGCCCAACTTTTTGAGATGGGAACATGCCACGAAGTCTCTCCCAAACTTGAATTAGCCATAGTAGAAAAAGATGCTGACAGATTTTTTGAAATTATGCAGCAATTGCTTGGCAACATCGAGAGCATCTTCGCCTTCACCAACTCCCCGCTCTATTCACATATGAACTTAAAACAGCCAAGCACGGACTATATTGAAGAAATTCGTCAAACCTTGCTCGCAGGGCTAGAAAAAGAAGAGTGTGCCTTTGTGCACCAAGATCCCCGCTTTGACGCTTTATTTAACAAATAGCAATCAAAAAGCGGCCGTGTCCCATAAGTGCGATACAGCCGCTTTTTTATTTACGCAGTCTTTTTCTTTTATTGTGGGGGTCTCAATCTCAGTAGAACCATCGCAATCTGCGGTTAGGCAAACAATCTACCATTAAATAAAAAAATCCGAATTTTGTTCGGATTTTCTCTAGGTGCGCTGGGCGGGAATCGAACCCGCACGCATTGCTGCACATGGCCCTCAACCATGCCTGTCTACCAGTTCCAGCACCAGCGCATCTTTCAAATAAGTTTCCAGTTATACTAAACGAACACGTTCATTTACGTCTACTTAGACACTTATTTATTTGGTAAAATACATTTACCCGAGGGCAAAAAGTATTATAACGTAGCCCCTCAATCTGTCAAGAAATTGACCTAACAAATTACACCTTAGGAGATTATAACATGCGTATTGTATTAGATGCCATGGGCAGTGACAACCACCCTCTTCCCGAAGTATTAGCTGCTGTCAAAGCCGCACAAGATTTTGATATAGAAGTAATCCTTGTCGGAAACGAAGAGGTTGTCCAACCTCTCCTTGAAAAACATAACCCCAACCATGCCAATGTCACTTTCGTGCATGCCCCCGACACTTTCAAAATGACAGACAAGATCACCGCCGGCAAACTTCGCCGTTTGCAAACTTCCATGTCCGTTGGCATGACCCTCGTCAAAGAAGGCCAAGCAGATGCCTTCGTCAGCGCTGGCAACACCGGTGGTGTTATGGCCAATGCCCTCGCTCAATTTCGCCGCATCAAAGGTGTCAAACGTCCCGGCCTCAGCGCCATCGTCCCCACCAAAGACGGCACAGTCACCGTCATGGATATTGGTGCCAACACTGAAGTCACCCCTGTCATGCTCGCCCAATTTGCCACTATGGCGTCCCTCTATACAGAAAAAGCCCTAGGCAAAGCCAACCCTCGTGTTAGTTTCCTTGCCAATGGAGAAGAAGATGTCAAAGGCAATGCCCTCATTAAAGAATCTTTCCCCCTCTTCAAACAAATTGGTCTCAATTTCATCGGCAATGCCGAACCCAAAGAAATCTATCTCAAAAATAAAACCGATGTAGTCATCACAGATGGCTTCACCGGCAACATTTTTATCAAAACCAGTGAAGCAATCGCCAAACTCCTCACTGATATGATAAAAGAAGGGGTAAAAAGCAACATCATCACCACCCTAGGCGGTCTTTTGCTCATGCCTGTCCTCAACAAACTCAAAAAGAAGCTCAATCCCGGAGAAATTGGTGCAGCTCCCCTCCTCGGTGTAGATGGCCTCACTTTTGTCGCTCACGGTTCTTCAGACGATTTTGCGCTCTATAACTCCATCCTCCGAGCCAAAGAAGCAGTCGATGCGGATTTGCTTAATGCCCTCCGTTCACAAATTACTCAAGAATTAGAAATTATCAAAGAATTAATCCAAGAAGAAGCCCAAGAAGGAGAAGCAGATGCGTAAAATCACAGATTTCCAAACCATTAATAAAAAAGCAAAATTATCAAATTGGTTCTCAGCCATTGGCATCATCCTTCTCATCGGTTCGCTGTTTATTGGATACGATGGCATTCGTATGTATCTTTCTTTAGCCACCACCATTCTTGCTTTTATCGTTGTCATGGTCGGCACCAACCTTGCCAAAAAATTCACCGGTCGTCCACGTCCAGATGAGCTCATCAACAAAGCCCTCAAAGGTCTTTCCAATGAGTACACCCTCTACAATCACATCACCCCAGTCGATCATCTCCTTGTCGGTCCCAAAGGGCTCTGGGTTTTCAACACCAAACGATCTCGTGGCACGTTTTTCTATGATCAAAAACGAAAAACTTATAAACATGTGGGTGGCGGCATCTTAGTCCAATACCTCAAGATCTTTAACTTAGAAGGCATTGGCAATCCCGTCAAAGATTTTCAAAAAGACACCAAAAAAATCAAATCCTTGCTTGCTGACAAACTTGGGAAAACAACAGACTTCCCCATTCACCACGTCACCATCGTCGTAGACGAACTTTCCACCGTAGAATGTGAAAACGCGCCTGTCCCCACCATTCATGTCAAAGCCTTAAGAGACTATATGACCAATGATATCCAAAACGAAGAGGCCACCCTCTCCGAACAACAAATTGAACAAATCAAAGCACTTTTTGCAGACCAAGCTGAAAAAGCCAAAGCCTATGCAAAAGAACATGACGAAAAATAGAAAGATAAAATAATTTACTAAAAATAAACACCGCTTTATGGCGGTGTTTTATTTTAATAAACTAAAAAAATTTCTAATAGATAATTAAAAATCTACAATAAAATACAAGAATTTTTAGACCGTTATTGTTCAATTGATTTACTTCCTTAATGAAGAGAAAGCATCTTTACAAACTCTTTAATGATACAATATTGATATTATTAGTCATATTTATCAATGTCCTGAAATGGAGTAGTAAATGACAAAAAAGAACATCATCCTTGGAATTTTGATTGTTTTCATTTTTTCATCAATTAAAGAAACAAATGTTTTTGCTGTAGATAATTATGCTTTTGCTAGATCGTATTGTGAAACAGGTTGGAATGGCACATTCATTGTCACAGGAGAAACTACGGGAACTTGTAATAATTTTACAAATTCAAGTTGTGAAGACGGTTATTCACGTACAGATTATAGTAACATTTCCTCAGAACGATTCACATATGATGATACCAAAATAATCTGTGGATATGTAGATTTATCGCCACAAACTGTTAAAGAACAAAAGGTTTGTAAATTCATCGAAGTGCAAGACAGCGTCCTCGGGCAAACCATCATCGCCACAGGGAGAGGAATCCCCACAACTTTAAGACTAATCAAAAATAATGTTATTTACAAACTCCCTGTTCTTGAAAACACGGTCCAACAATTTGATAATGGTACCTTTATTGCCGAATTTGCCACCATAGACAATATCACCAGCCAAACATTAATTCCTACTGGTACATTTGCCGCAGATTGTTTTGGTCCCGATGGACCATCTGGACAGCAACATAAGATAAACATCACCCGCTAATCTAAAACAAAACAATTTTTATTGTTCAAACATAAGTGCAAAAATCTCTAGTAAAAAAAAACACCGCTTTATTGCGATGTTTTGTTTTACCAGACAAATTTCAGATTATTCAAGCCCTGCCAAATATGCAACCAAAGGAGTAATATATTTTTGATCTGTATGATCTGTCGGATTAGCCTTTGCATCCATAATCCCACGTTCATCTTCATTCAATTCTGATGGGTCTTTCTTGCTAGCCGCATTCACCATCATATTCAACATAAAACGATGCAATGGCTTCATTTTCTCAAAATTCATTCCACTTTGCCCATAAAACAATGGCAGTTTGCTTAAATTCTCAGTTAAATTGGTCTCTCGTACGCGAGTCATCACCTCATCATTCATAGGCGCCGAACCATTTGCCCACACCACAAATTGTTTCTCAGGCATTTTTTGCACCCATTTTTTCAAAGTTCCAATCTTCGCCAAACGCCCCGCATAAATCCCTGCACCAAACACAATCACATCATATGCTTTCAAATCTTTGGCTTTTACCTCATCAAATGCCTTCACATCCATCTTTGTTGCTTCACCAATCCACTCAGCATATCTTTTTGTATAGCCAGAGGTCGATTGATACACCATAATTGTTTTCATTTTTTTATCCTTTTAATTTTTAATTATTTCCATTAAGTATTTACGGTTTTAATTGAAAAAAGTTATACAAATCAAATTATAAATTAGCTTGATTTATCCTTATTAAATGAAAACCATGTATAATAGACTGAAGATTAACAAAAAATAACCATAGGAAACGATTGATGTCGCAGCGCACAACAAAAAGAATTCTTTTCGTCCTTCTCGTCATCCTCCTCACAATTACTTCTACTGCCTTCGCAGCAGATTTTACTCTGACCCAGATCACCACCAATGCCACCAATGATCAAATGCCACTCATTGATGGGGACTACATCACATGGGAAGGATCACACGGCAGCGATTCAGAAATTTATCTATATCAAATCAGCACCGCCACCACCTCCCAACTCACCAACAACACCGCCATCGACAATCACCCCGAGATCAACGGCGACTATATCGTATGGGAAGGATACGCAGACGGAACTGGCTGGGAGCCAGATATCTACCTTTACCAAATCAGCACCAACACCATCACCCAAGTAACGGTCAACACCTTAAACGACTACGCACCCAAAATCTACGGAGATTATATTGTCTGGCATCAACAACCTAGCTTTTTCGAATCCAACGTATTCCTCTATCAAATCTCCACCGCCACCACCATCCAGCTCTCCACCTCTGGTTTTGCCTTCCTACCTGTCATAGATCATAATTATGTAGTTTGGGTAGACGGGTCCTTTTTCTCTAGCGGACAAAACATCATGCTCTACAACATCAACACCGCTACCACCACTCAAATCACAAATGACACCTTAACCGATATAACCCCCGATATCAGCGGTGACAATATCGTATGGATCAAAGAAGATGGCAACAATCAAATCTATCACTATCAGATTAGCACCGCCACCACCACCAATCTCACCCCCAACCTTGCCGATAATCAAGATCCTGAAATTGACGGGCAAAACGTTGTTTGGATCAGCAACCTAGATGGAGACTATGATATCTATCACCATAATCTATCCACCAACCAAACACAAAACATCTCCAACAACACTGCTCAAAACTATGATCCCCGTATTAACGGCGACAATATCGTTTGGGAAAGTGATATAAATGGCAATCTTGATATCTATCATTATCAAATCACAACCGCCGCTCTCACCCAAGTCGCAAGTCTTTCCGGCACAGATCAATACCCCGCCACAAACAGCAATTACATTACATGGTTCGGCGACACAGACGGGGACAACGAAATCTATCTCGTCACCATAACCCCTTCCAGCACATCAACATCAAGCACTCCTTCATCATCCACCACATCATTCACCCTCCCCCAAACGGGTGGCACCTACACTCTCCCCAATTCAGGCTTTGCTCCCAATCACATCACAACCCTTCCGCACCAACCCACCAACCTTGCCTACACCTCCTCAAATCTCACCCTATCCATCCCCAATCTAAATCTCATCGCACGCCCCATCCTTGGCATTCCTCAAACACAAATGCAAGATCAATTATCTTGGGATGTCTCTTGGCTCGGAGCAAACATTGGCTACCTCTCTGGCACCGCCTACCCAACCACCGCTGGCAACACCATTCTCACCGCCCACGTCTGGGACGCATCCAATCTCCCTGGTCCATTTATCAACCTCAAAACCCTCACATATGACGATCACCTCACCCTCCAAGCCAATGGCCTCACCTACACCTACGCCGTCCGTGAAAACACCACCATACCTACCACAACAGATCTCACCACACTCTCAAAAACCGATGGCTACGATTGGCTCACCCTCCTCACTTGTGAAAACTTTAATCCCATCACCAACACATATACAGCTCGCCGCATCATCCAAGCCATTTTAATTGCAGTAAAATAAAACAAGAGGGAAATATGAAATTTCAACATAAAAATAAAATCGTTTGGCTCATCTTGCTCCTATTCTTAATCTTCATCTCCATCCATGTCGCAGCAGATACCTTCACCGAAACCCAAATCACTTTCAACACCAACAATCATTACACCCCCAAACCTAGGATCTCCGGCGATTACCTAGTATGGCAAGGGCACGATGGTGACCCCGAGATTTTTCTCTATCAAATCAGCACCAAAACCACCACCCAAATCACCCACAACACCGTCAATGACCTCAGCCCTGAAATCTACGGAGACTATATCGTCTGGCAATCATTCTTTAGTGGCGACGGCGAGATCATGCTCTACCAAATAAGCACCGCCACCACCACTCGCCTCACCAACATATATCAATCCGATTCTTACCCCAAGATTTATGCCAATCACATCGTCTGGTATCGCACCCCTTACGGCTCTAAAGAATCCCACATCATGGATTATCAAATTGACACTGGCATCACCATCGAGATTCCCGACAGCGCCTATGGCAGATATCCTGAAACCGACGGAAATTACATCGTATGGTACACCAACGCCTCATCCTCCACCAGAGAAATTTTCTATTACGATATTGCCTCACAACTCACCACTCAAATCACCTTCAACACCACCAGCGACATCCAACCTCGTATCAGTGCTGGCAACATCACCTGGCAAGGCAATGATGGCGATGATGAAATCTACCTCTATCAAATTAGCACCAACACCCTCACCCAGCTCACCTCCAACACCAGATCAGACCAATACCCAGAGATCTACGGCAATAACATCGTCTGGCGCAGCAATTTAACCCGCTACTACAACATCTACCTCTATAACATCCTCACTGGCATCACTCTCAACCTCTCCAACAACACCGCCTATAACGCTGTTCCTCAGCTTGATGCACATTCAGTAGTCTGGCAAAGCAACATCAACGGTACAAATGATATCTACCACTATGACATTGACACCCAAACAGTAACTCAGATCACAACCAACCCCGATACAGACGAATACGCCTATGTCTCTGGAGATACCATCGCTTGGTATCGTTCTATTAGTAACTCAAGAGAAATCTTCATCGGTCAATTTGCCCCACCACCCACACCTACTCCCCCACCAACCTTCACTCCCACCCCCACGCTTACGCCCACACCAACTCCCACCCCCACACCAAAAGCTGTTTCTGCATCAGGTGGTTCTTTCACCCTCCCCCAAACAGGTGGCACCTTCAGCCTTCCAAATTCTGGCTTTGCTCCCAATCACATCACAACCCTCTCCGATCAACCTGCCAACCTCGCCTACACCACCTCCAACATCATCCTCACCATCCCACAACTCAACCTCTCTCGCCCCATCCTTGGCATTCCCCAAACAAATGATTCTTGGGATGTCTCCTGGCTCGGTGCGAACATCGGCTACCTCATCGGTTCCGCTTATCCCACCACCGCCGGCAACACCCTCCTCACCGCCCACGTTTGGGATGCTGCCAATCTCCCCGGTCCTTTTGCCGAACTAAAAACCCTCACCTACGGCGATCAATACACCCTCACAATCAACAACCACATCTACACCTACGCCGTCCGTGAAAACACCACCATTCCTGCCACAGCCGACCTCTCCTCCCTCCCCAAAACCGATGGCTATGATTGGCTCACCCTCATCACCTGTGAGAACTACGATTCCGCTTCGCAAACCTACACCACTCGTCGTATCGTCCAAGCCATTCTTATTGATATAAAATAAAAAAGGATGACCTTTTTCAAGGTCATCCTTTTTTTTCAATATCCTTATCCTACATTTTTTTCAAAAAGTCTTTCTTCTCCATAAACTCAATCAACTCATCCAATGGCAAAGGTTGTGAGAAATAATATCCCTGTGCCCCCGCCACCTTCAATTCTTTCAAATACAAATATTGCTCGCGTGTTTCCACTCCCTCCACGATCAATTTTAATCCCTTATCGCCAAACATCTTCACAAAAGACTCAATAATTACCTTTTCTTCTTCATCTTCCAAATTTTTCGGCACAAACACCTTATCGATCTTCACCTTCAAATTCTCAAAATTCCGAATAAAAGCCACATTTGAATTGCCCGTCCCAAAATCATCCACCGCAAACAACACACTATCATCATTCATAAAATGAATCTTATCCGCAATCTCATCATGAATGATAATTTCTTCCAGCAATTCCACCAAAAAATATTCTTTTTCACTTTCAGAAAAATTTAGTAATCGTATCCGGGGTTTCTTTAATCATGCTCTCAAAGGTTTGGTGAGTAATGTTAATCGAGAAAAATGAATAAGCACGGATATTCAATTCTTCCAAACGTTTTCGTGCCAGCTTAATATTCCGATACGTATTCTCGTCTATTTCTTTTTTCAATCCATAATTATTAATCTCATCAAAGAACATATTCGGTTGCAGCAGTTCATCACCTCGTTGCCAGCGTGTCAGTGCTTCAAACCCCAATATCGAACCATCTTGAATATTGATAATCGGTTGATAAAAACTCACAAACTCCTTATTCTGGATCGCCTTCCGCAATTCTAATTTTGAATAGCGATTATCCGAAAATTGGTTAGTGAACCGCACGCGATCATTGATAAAAATGAAGAAGATCAGCCCAAAATATAAGGCAATCCCTAACAACAACATCGGTAATTGCAGCTGCCAAGAATCAATCACATTCCGCACCACAGAATAATGAATATAATTCGCATAAGCCGACTCTTTGCCAAAGCTCACCATAAAATAATATTTACTTGGTGCACTAGTTGACAAAAAATAATCTTTGCTTAAATCACTGATATTCTTATACGAAACATATGTATGAATCTCACCATTAGAAATAAACGTCCCAGAATCAGTAGTCAAATCCACTTCAGGATAAAGTGTCTGCACATTAATATCCCGCTTCTCATCATCCAAGTCATAGCACAATGTAAAATTATAATCATCATCTGGATAATTATGCATACACCCAAATTCATTAAACAACAACACACTTCCCCCATCATCCGCCAATGAATTCCACAATTCTGTCAAATAATCCCGCATCAAAAAATTCACCACCAAATAGCCAGTTCTTTCATCCCTTATCGCAATCGGTGTACTAATTCGAAAAGTAGGTTTTGCCAACCCTGTCGCAGGATCTATTTCAATCTCATTATTTTCAATATTCAAATCAATATTAGAGAACAAAAACTGATTCCGCCCCAGCAATTTAGTCTCCGTATAATAATAACGACTTGATTTATCTTGCAAATCTTCAGTAGGCACCACATAAGGCGCCAAAGCTCTCTTGTTAACCCGGTGAATTTCCATCCCATCTAAATCCAAAATTCTCAACTGATCAATCGTAGAATTTTTCTTAAAATCATCCACAAATAGCGCTTTTATTTCATTATCTGCATCGTCTTGAATCGCCAATTCAATATAATCCAACTTAATCGAATACACAGTTGAAGCCAAATCTGAAATATAATGATAAAAGTTAAGTGCAGCATCAATCGTAAGTTTCTCTTCTAAATCAACCACTTCACTTTGTTTCACAGCAAAATGAAAATAACTAAAAAAGAGGGAAACTATCACTAAAGCCAATAACAAAAATGGAATAAATCGTCGATAGGCGTTCTTTAAAGCTTTTTTCTCCCGATTATCAAGTTTAATTTTCCTCATTAAAAAACCTTCAACTCACTTCTGACCGGAACAGCAAAACACAACAATAATAAGACAATAAGTAAACTTATATTATTACCTTCTATATCTTTATAATACGAAGATTCAGCATTTAGAACAATAAACATTTGTACTCATTTGCTAAATTTGACAAATTTTCCAACCTCTTGTATAATTCCCCTTGATAATATAGAACATTTTTTCTATTTTGTCAAGCACCTTAACAACCACATAGCACACGAACATAAAAACACGGTTCAACCACCCTCACCAAAAAAAGTTAAGCCAAACTTGTTTTATCCATTTATTTTTTATCCAACTCCCATTTATTCATATTTATTCTTCGGCACACAACCACCTCTTTGATATAACCATTGATTATTAGCAGATTACCTACTAAAAACATAGTTTTGTCTTTTCTGGCACCGTTTGGCACCACAAAAACCACCCTCTGGCACACTCTGGCAGCACAAAAAACCACTTCTGGCACGTTTTGGCACAACACTTTTCCAAGAAAAAGCACTATATGCAAGCAAAATAACCAATTTCACCCCTGTATACGCCAGAAAAACAACAAAACAAAAAATGCCCTCACTTTTTTTTCACACCTTCCTCCGCCAAAAACAGCACCTTTCAAACCTCTCTAGTCCCTTAAAACAGAAGATGAATGGAATTACCATTCATCTCCAAACATTATGCTATTTTTTCAAGAAAATAGTGCGAATCTCAAAACTTATTCGTTCAAAAAGTTCTCCAAAGAAGCCTTGCTAATTCGATAAGCATTTCCCAACTTCTTTGCCTTCAAATCGCCAGCTTCAATCGCTGCCATCACATCTTCTTCAGAAACCTTCAAAAAGCCTGCTGCTTCACTGGGGGTCATCACATCCGGCATACTGCCTTCAGAGGCCACAGGAGCGCTTGTTTGGCTTTGCATTGCCCCAGAGGTAGCATTTTGCATCAAATTACCAATTCCCATTCCTGCGCCGATCCCAGCGGTCAAGCCGGCCCCGCCAGAAGGATTATTCGCTGCTTCACGCATTGCATCCGCAGCTTGCAATTGAGTATAAGTAGCCATATCCAACAACCCCATATTGCGCAGATCTTCTGCTGTGGTTGTAGAAGGGTTCAAATTAGCCACCACAAAGGACTTCAACACCAACCCACGCGCAGAGAAGTCATCCTTCACCTTTGCACGCACGCCAGCGCTAATCTCCTCTTGCAAACCCAACACATCTTGCACGTGTTTATACTTACCTTGCAATTCGCCCAAAAGATCAGACAAAGAGCGCAACAAACGAGAACGCAAATCATTCTCAATATCAGCCGTATAATAAGTCCCTTGTTGCCCCACCACTTGCGTCACAAATTGTTGAGAATCCTCGATTGCATAAGTATAAGTTCCAAAGCCCTTTAACAACATCCAGCCCAAACCCACACCTGGGGTCTGCATCGGAATCGGTTGTGGAGTGCCCCACTTGCGGTCCAAAAACTCACGTTTCGATACAAAATAGACTTCAGCAGTAAAAGGAGTACGATTCCCAAATGCCTTCCCCACAAAATCAATCAACAGCGGAATATTCGCCGTAGTGATCGTATGGCGCCCAGCATCAAAAGTGTCCAATGCCTTCCCATCACGGAAGAACACCGCCTCTTGGCTTTCACGCACAATCACCTGAGAACCAATGCGAAAATCACCAAACCCCTCCTCAGGGAAGCGATGCACCAATTCTTCTTTCATCTCATTGGGATATTCAACAACATCAAAAATTCTTGCCATTTTGTCTCTCCTTAGGCCCTTCAAAAAACTATTCGATCATTTCAGTGGAGTCAGCATCAGAATCATCAACAACATCATCTGCCACACTCTCAGTGTTTTCAATCACATGTTCGCGTGCCACCAAAAGGTCATTCAACTCACGCGCCAAGCTCACCAAATGGCGAATCGAAGCAGGCTCTCCATCCGTAGACATAGAAGTCTCCACATTGTCCACCGCATGCCCCACTTCATCAACCTTATCCAAAAGTGCTGCATCAAATTCATAAAGAGCCATCAAAGCATCCTCATTCACACGAATCGTATCAAACACTCCACCATACCCATAAGACGCAAACTTGATCTTATCAACAAACGTTTGCAATTTGGTCACAGCTGTCTCAACATCATCCAGCACCGCAATTTCACCTATGCGCACAAACTCTTGTTGCAAATCACCAATCTTGTTCACATAAACAGCCAACTGATCCGCAATCTGCATTCGCAGCAACTTATCAGAGGCCTTTCGATTTTTGCGTTTAAAATAGCCGTCAAACCCAGGCACCGCATTGGCGATCTTGTTCAACAATTCAGTTGCCTTATCTTGTGACGAACTGACCTTTTCAAATAAATCAGTCATTCAGCTCTCCTTTTCTGAAATAAATCAAAACTTACTCAAATAGTATACAATATTTTCTTCACTAAGTGGAATCCCAAAAAATGGCATTCAACAATAAATACGATTTTAGTTAAAAAATGTTGCAAAAAAAGGATGGGCTCAAATGAGTCCATCCTTTCAAATCATCAATAAATACGAATTGACTTAATCAGCCACCACAGGAGTTTCAACAATTGGAGCATTCAACTCAATCCCAAACTCAGCCATCAAAGCAGCATTCTTTGGATGTCCCGTATGCAGAGTATTCACATCCTTATTGAACACATAAATAGGAGACAAAATCACAAAAATGATCCCCGAAATCATAAACCAAGTAGTAATTCCGATCGCCTCTGAAACAGGGCCAGCAATGATCAAACCAATCGGCATTCCCATCGTCGCTAAACTAGACACCAAGCTATTCACCCGCCCCTGCATTTCAGGATGCACATTCTCTTGCATAGAGCCATTGATTGGTGCATTCGTCATCACCATTCCCATCCCAATCACAGCCGCCGCAACATATGAAAATCCGATCATTCCTTCGGGAGAAAATCCAATCAACAACAACCCAACACCCATTGTGAAAATACCAACCGTCACATTCAGCATCTTCTTCTTAAAACCTCCCCAAGCGCCCATTGCAATCCCCATCACCAAAACACCAGCGCCAAACAAAGACTCTGAAACACCCAATTCGATTGCACCTTTATGGAAATGTTCTGTAGTCAATAAGGGTAATAAAGTAAATGCAGGATTCACCAAGAAATTCAAAACCAAAGCGCCAAACATCAACAACATCAATCCCTTCCAAGATGTGGTATATCGGATCCCCATTTTCAAATCCTTCCAATATTCCTTCATTGGATCTTGAGAAACACCAACAGCCTTACGATCAGGATTCGGCACTTTAATTCCAGCTAAAATTCCAACTGCTACCAAAGCAGTAAACACATCAATCCAAAGCAACCCTTGCACATTAATCAACGCCAAAAGCAATGCACCCAAAGGCCCACTCACCAAATTCATGGCTCCAGAAAATGATTGATCCAAACCGTTAATATTCGTCAAACGTTCTTTCGGCACCATTAAAGGTGTGGTGGCACTAGAGGCCAAATAATGAATCCCCCCAAAAGTGGATCGCAAGAACATTAACAAATAAATATGCCAAATTTGAACAATATCAAACATGAACATCAGAGAGAGTACTAAAGTGAAAAACGCCACTGCCAAATCAGCCATAATCATAGTTCGCTTACGATTCCAACGATCAATAAATGGCCCAATAAACGGTGCGAAAAGCACCTGTGGCACCAATCCCGCCAAGCTTGCCATAGATAAAACCACAGCAGATTGGAATTCTTCTGTTAAATACCACACTAATCCAAATGATACTAATTGAGAACCTAATAATGATAATTTTTGTCCAGCCCACATTGAATAAAATGGAGCCTTCCACTTTCTTCCATCCTTTATTGAAAATTGAGTTGCCATATACTTTTTTACACCTTTCTATAAAAAATCAAATTAATTCATTTATTTACTGGCATAGTGTACTCCTATTTTTAAATAAAATCAATATTGTTATAAATATTATTTAGTTTTTACTTATATTTTTTAAATTTTACACAGATATTATGGTTATTAATTAAATATAATTTAATTTAATTAATAAAGAAGTGAAATAATGCATTTCTTTTTACCTAGGCACTTTATTATGATATTGAATTATTCCGTATAAAGTTTAATATTCAATTTTTTATGAAATTCTTCACCTTTCGGATGTCCATTAGTCAAAAGCATTAAATCTTTATTGAAAGGAATAATCAAAGATAAACTCATAAATATAATTCCTGTGATGAAAAACCATATATTAATTCCGATCCAATCAGAAACAGGGCCAGCAATGATTAAGCCAATTGGAGTACCTAAAGAACTCACACTTGTCACAAGTGATCCTAATCTTCCTTGCATTTCTGGATGTACAACTTCTTGCATTGCAGCGCTCATCGGAGCATTTGTAACAACCATACCAAAACCAACAAAAGCCATTCCAAAATATCCAAAGATGATTTCCCCTTCTGGAGAAATACCAAACAAAACCATACCAATTCCCATTAAGGCAACCCCCAGCATCATTGAATACATTTTTTTCTTAAATCCACCCCAAGCACTCATTAAAATTCCACTAACTAATATTCCAACTCCAAATATAGACTGCAATAAGCCTAATTCCATCACTCCTTTTTGAAAATGGTCTGTTACAAATAAGGCAAGCAATGAAAAAGCAGGTGTAATTGTTGCATTCAAGATTAAAGAAAATACAACTAAAAACACTAAACCTCTCCAAGTAATCAGATATTTAAAACCATCTCTAAGAATATGAAAATACGATTTAATTACTAACATTTTCTCTGTAGTATTTCCCATAACTGATGGAACATGAATGAAAAACAAAATAGTAATTGCCACAACTGCGGTAAACACATCAATCCATAACAACCCTTGAATATCAATTAACTTCAATAAAATTGCTCCTAATGGAGCACCAATAATATTCATTACTCCATTAAATGCCTGATCTAATCCACCCACATTAGTTAACCGTTCTTTAGGAACCATTATTGGAATTGTAGAAAAAGAAGCACTTGAATGAAAAGCGCCTGATAATGAACGCAAAAATAGCACAATAAAAATATGCCAAATCTCAACAATATCAAAGAAAAATAAAAATGAAAGAATGAGCGTAAAAAGCGCAATCATACCATCTGCCAACATCATTATTTTCTTTCGACTCCATCGATTAATTAATGGACCAATAAATGGAGCTAAAACAACTTGGGGTAATAAACCTACCAAAGAAGCCATAGAGAGAACTGTAGCCGATGAATAAGTTTCTGTTAAATACCAAATAATACCAAATGAAACAAGCTTTGATCCTAATAATGATATTTTTTACCCTCCCCAAATTGAAAAAAAGGGAGTCTTCCATTTTTTATTATCTTTTACTGAAAAATGTGTAACCATCGTAAACCTTTCATTAATTAAATTTACTTATTTAGTAATTTACTATGTCAGTACATGTGTGCAAGTATAACTTCAATCCCTAATTAAGTCCATAATAATTAAAATAAAAAAAGAACATGTTTTACATGTTCTTTTAAAAATAAAAATCGTTTTCTTATATTTCTTTTAATTTTAATCTGTACGATAATGCTTTATTTGCATCAGAAATTGATCTTTCATTTCCTAATACCACTATCACACCGTCTTCTTTAACAACTTGCAAAAGCGCTACTATTTTTTTCATATCACTTAATGAAGTACTCAATATATCATCTCGAAAAGATTGCCGATAATCATCTGATATTTCTTGTAGGATCCATTTCAATGCTAAATGCCCTTTTTGATCAGGCATTAATGGAGCGTCAATTGTTGCGATTGTGGCTATAATAGCTTTTGTAACTTCAGCCTCGCTTAAATTCAAAGAATTCATATATTCTCCAGCACCATCATATGCCATTAGAGTTTTCAATACATTCGGATCACGATAAGATTGGTAAGAGAATGTTTTTGATAACTGCCCTAAACCTGCTCCTCCTCCATAAGCTCCTCCAATTACACGAACTTGGTCCCAAATGTAAGAATTAGAAAGATAACGAGTCGCAACTTGCAAACTTCCTTCTTTAACTAACTCCTGATCTTTCAAATTCAAGCCTTTTCCAACATAGTTTACTTGCGCTGGGATAAAATAAGCTTCATTTTCAACTGGGACTCCACCCTTCCAAGAAACAATCTGCCCTTTTTTACTAGAAATTTTCTCTATAAAATTATTTACTAAAGGATAAACTTTTTCCCATCCATCTTCTTCAACTGTCACATCTATTATCATGCCATCGCGGTCAATCAACACATCCCATAGTTTTTCAATTTCTTTTTGAACATTTTTCCAATCATTTTTCACTCTTTTTTCAAGTTCCTGCAAAAAATGTAAATATGAAATTCCAGATGTGATTTCAGTTAACCAGCCACTCGTTGTCATCATTCCATTTATTCGCTTTTGCGCCATTACATGCCCATATGGCACCATCATTGATTCTAAGTTCACACGCATCTGCAAAACAACTTGCAAAAATCGCTCTTTAATCTGCAAATTTGGATTCAGAACCATTTCTTCTATTAAGTCAAAAAGTGCTTTAGCTTGAGAAACTAAAGTCTTTCCTTGAACAAAATAATATACAACAAATTCTTTACTATCAAGTTTTATTCCAGAAAATAATGAGCCATTCACTCCACCTGTTTCTTGCCCAATTTTTTGGATTAATCTCACAAAATCCATATTTACTGTTCCCATTTGGGTCAATAAAGCTGAGAAGATTCCAAAATAAGGTAATAGTTCTTCAGGTACCCTATTCACATTAAAGCCCAATGTCAAATATAAGATGCCATTTGTATCAAGATCATGCCAATAAATTGGTCTCCCCAAACATGAAAAAACTTCAGTGGGAATTTCTCGAATCTTTCTATCCAAATCCTCTAATTTTAACATTGGTAATGTTGCCAATGCTTTTTCAGAGTTTGGTTTTTCTTGAAACTCCAAAAGCTCTTTTGAGTTTTTTATAATAGCATTAACTTCCTTTTTAGATAAATCCCTTTGAATCGCTGCAAATTTCAATTTTTCCTCGTTATTACGTTTAAATTCTAATTCATTATCTGGATCAAGTTGCACAACAACATAATGAGGATTATCTAAAATATCCTTAGCTATTATTTTTTCAAAAAAAGAATTGTCTTCAAAAATCTGTTTTTTTAATTCAAATAAAGGTTTTTCAAAAGAGATTGCATCAATCGGATTTTTGTCATAATTCCAAAAAGCAAGAGCTGATAACATCAACATTAAACCACGAGGATACGAACCTGAATTATTTTCACGCAATGAAAATTCAATGCTATTTATAGCAGCTTTAATCATTTCTTGATCAATTCCTTCATCAACAATTTGTTGTAAAGAATTTTGAATAAAAGGGATTATTTTATCAACATTTTCTGAATTAACTCCTTTCATTCCAAAAGAAAGTGACCACTGTCGCATTTCACTCTCTAGACCATAACCAGCTAATCCATCTCCCAAACCAGAATCAATTAAATCTTTATGAAGAGGTGAGGCTGCAGTGCCAAATAATATATAATACAACATAGACCATTTCATTGCATCAAAGGAAGTTTCAACTTCTGGCAAAAGATAATTTATAGTCACATAATGTCCATCATCTTCATCTGATGCAGCATATGGCTGTTGAATGAATATAGGAGCTTTTCTTTTAGTTTGAATTGGAATTGAAGAATCAACATTTAACAGCTCATACCCATCAAAGTAATTACTCATCAATCGCAAACGCTCTTCTAAAGGATCATTCCCATAAAAATATACTAAAGCATTTGACGGATGATAATAAGTACGGTGAAAATCAATAAATTCTTTATATGTTAATTCTGGAATAACATCTGGATTACCACCAGAGTCTAAATGATAAGGATGTTTTTCATCAAACAAATTTTGTAATGCAATATCAGTCAATCGATCATCTGCATCTGAATAAGCACCTTTCATCTCATTATATACTACCCCCTTAATACTCAATTCATCATCTGGATTTTCCATGTCATAATGCCACCCTTCTTGATCTAAAACTTCGCGTTTTAGTAATGGGTGTAAAACTGCATCCATGTAAACATCGACTAGATTATAAAAATCTTGTAAATTTTGACTTGCACATGGATAACAAGTTTTATCAGGATAAGTAAATGCATTTACAAATGTTTGAAGGGAACCTTTAATAATTTCGATAAATGGCTCTTTAACTGGGTATTTCTTTGAGCCATTTAGAACACTATGTTCAAGAATATGAGCCACGCCATTAGATGTTTTTGGTACTGTTCGAAAATTTATTGAAAACACTTTATGTTCATCGTCATTTTCTATCGATAATATTTGAGCTCCTGTTTTGACATGCCTAAACAAACAGGCTTTCATTTGATACTCTTTGATAAAGGTTTCTTGAATAACTTCAAAACCATATAAATTCATAATAATAACCTCAATGTTTTCTTAATTTAAAATAAATCAATAGTAAATAATCGCCGCCATTCACCATATTCATATGTATGAAGGCATATGGATTTGACTTCAATTTCTTTGTTAAACTTTCTTTCTAATATACAAGGTAAAAACTCGCTAATAGTTTTCAAATCTGTACCAGGTTCTATCAGTGTTAAATGTGGCATCCAGTTTTCAGGTAACCAATAGCTTTCTAAGCTAGTAATATATGGTTGGCTAACATCAGTAATAATTCCATGGATTTTAGTAATAAAAGGAGACTTTACCATATTTAAATACACAACTGGTTTTTCTCCTGTAAAAATGCCTATACCAGCTAATTTAATTTTAAAGGGTCTTTGACCTAAAAAAGCATTTCGCAAAATCATTTCAAATTCTTGAACTTGATATCTTTCTGCAGCTTGCCATGTAAAATGAGGGTATATAAAAGATAATTTTGATTTTTCACCGCAACTCGTTTCAACTTGAGACCAAATCGACCGAATTATTTCATTGGATTCTTCACTAAACTCTGCAATTAATGCTTGCATAAATTACCTCAAACATAAATTTCTATTTGCTATAACTAAATATCGAAAGTTTAGAACTTTGATATTTCTTTTTGATATAGTCTAACCATTTTTTTTGCAATAGAAGCCCAACCATATTTTTTAGAATACCTCTCCGCTTGAGCACCTATTTTATTTCTTAATTCAGGATTTTTCATTAGTAATGCTATTTTATCAGCTAAAGCTTCAGGATTTCCATCAGGAACTGTAAATCCTGTCTCCTCGTTTTTTACCAAACATGCTAAACCGCCCACATCAGAAGCGATCACAGGTGTCCCACACGCCATCGCTTCTAATGCAACAATTCCAAATGATTCATATTTCGAAGGTACAACCACCATATTAGCTGCTGAATAATAATAAGGCAATTCATCTTGTCCTTTTTTACCTATAAAATTAACATAACTTTCCACCCCTAATTCTTCTCGAATTTTAAATAAACGAGCCATCTCCTCCCCTATTTTCTCATCTGTTGCTGTAGTATCTCCACCAATAATAGTTAAACATATACTACTTTCGTCTATATCACTTCGTTTTCGTAATTCACCCAAAGCACGCATTAAAGTATCAATTCCTTTTAGTGGCTCTATTCTCCCCACAAACAAAATCATACAATCTTTCTTTTGATGTATATAAGCCCGAGCTTCTTCTTTATCAATTGGGTAAAAATGGCCTAAATTTACCCCTGGTGGAATTATTTTAGTTTGAATTTTATCTATATTATATAATCCAACTAACTCTTTTACTTCTGCTTCTGTTGAAACAACTATTCTGTTTGATGCAGCGATTACTTCTTTTTCACCATTAACTCGATAATCCCCTTCATATTCACTTGAAGCAGCAATTTTATTTTTTAATAAAGCAAGTGTATGAAACATTGATATCATTGGCACATGCCATTCTTTTTTCAATTTTTTTCCAGCTATCCCAGACATCCAATAGTGGGAATGAATCACATCATAATGAATATTTTTTTCATTTGAAAATTGAGAAATTTTATCTGCAAAATCTGTAACATATTGAGCCAATTCTGGTTTAGGAAGCGGGATTTCTGGGCCTGCTGGAATATGGACAACTCTATTTCCATAACCAAGATCATGTATAACATGAGGTACATGTTCATCTTGAGATCTGGTAAATACATCAACATGAACATCTAAGCGCCCTAAGTACCTAGTTAACTCCTTTACATACACATTCATTCCTCCCGTATCTTTTCCACCTAATGTTGCTAAAGGACAAGTATGAAATGAAAGCATTGCTATATTCAGATTCCTTTTTTTACGTAACATCATTATTTTTTTTCTCTCTTCTTATTCTAGAAAAGCGCTTTTTCAATTCAACTTTGATTTTTTCTCTTTTTGATTGAGGAATTTTTTCAAAATCAGTGATCCACCACCGGACCCAATATAAATTTCCAATAATAATTATCAAAGTAAAAAACTCTAACCAAAATACAGGTATTGTTTGTATAGTTAATATCCACAAAATTAAGCTAATTACACTGCTAACAATATATAAATTGGTTGATAACTTTTTTCCAAATTTCGCATACCATCCAATAATTATGATTGCCATAGCTGGGTATAAAACAAAATAATCCGAGATAGAAATTGGAAATCCCATTAATGGGAGTAAGGAAAATTGCAAAACAATAAACCAAACAAAACTTAGCATTTTTCGTTTTCTAACTAATATAAATTCTATTAAATAAATTGCCAAAACCAATCCAATAATAATAAACTCAAAAATATTTGATTTAATTCCTGAAAATGAAGAAACATCAGATAGTATACCGAATCCAACTTTATCAATTGATATAGATATTGTATAAAAGAGTTCGAATAACCATTGCGGATCAATAATAAAAGATAAAGCCAATAATATTACAATTACTAAAACAAATGATTTTAAGATTTTAAATCTTCTTTGTGAAAATAAATAAAAAAATATTGCTACCATAAAAGGTAAAAACAATAGAAATCTAGCTAGTAATAGGCCTAAAAAAACTCCAGCAAGTTCATCTTTTTCATTAACAATAAGATATACAACTAACCAAGCAAAAAATATTTCTAAAATTATTAATGAGCCATTTACCAGAGAGATAAAAACAATAGGTAAAAACAACAAACTACTCATTAAAAAAATAAAAACCATTCTTCGATTCCGTTTAGGGATAATACCGCTTATCGAAAGAATTATCCCTATAATAGCAGCTTCATTTATAACCAGCCAAACTAACAAAGCTGTTTTATGAGTAGGAATCAAAATGGGTATAAACATTAATATTATTGCTGGGATTCCATTTAAAAAATAAAATTGAGAATCATTTTGAGCTTTAGATATTTCATAAACCCATGAATTATTCTCTTTATTATATTTCGTTGATAAATCATCAATTTTTAATTTTGTCTCGTTTGAATAAGGCGATAGGTTTTCTTCAATTATAGCTCTACCACGAATATACATCGGTGAAAATTCAGCTGCAAAATAGTCTTCATTAATTAAGTTATTATTTAAAGCGAACAATAATAAACTTATAAAAATTAAAAACAATATTTTTATTTGAGATTTTTTTTCATTAATTTTTTGTTTTATCATAAAGCTTTCTTTCAAGTCTATTCCTTATAGAAAATTACAGCTTTATCATCTTCAAAGACTAAATTCCAATTTTCATATACTAATACTTTTGCTAAAGTTGCCTCTGGTGCAACTATAACTGTTCTTATATCCCATTTTTCCAATAACTCAACCCAACCATCTTCAGCATTATAGATTTGATCATATTCACTTAAAAATTCATCTCTATATAAATCAGCTCTTCCATCAATATAAACTTTTACATCCGGAATTTCCCAGATTATATAACCGCCATCACCATATTTATTAAAAAGATTTCCTTGAACTCCATTTTCTTTCAAATAAGCAACACCTTCAACTGGTAATCTCTCTGCCAAATATCCGTCCACATCTAAATTAATAAAATATTTATCAACGATAATCATGGTTGAAATCAATAATACAAAAACTAAAAATATTATATTGATAGCATTTGATACTCTTTTTGGTAATGATTTATTAAATTTACTTAATTTATTTTGATTTATTTTTACCTTTATTTCGTCAAGTAAATATGTTCCATATCTTGAAAGTACCAACAAAGAGGCTAACACAAAATATGGAAGAAAACGCACATATATCAACATCGCTATAAAAAAGCCTAAAAATAATAGAATATCTGTAATTATTATTTTCTTTTTACTATAAATTATCAAAAAGATATCGATAATAAATATTATTAGATCAAATTTCATATATGTTATATGAAAATTAGGTGATTGCCATTCATTAATTTTCTCAATTGCTAAATTTATATCCATTTGCTCGAAAGTATATAAAATCATTCTTGGGCCTTCAGGATTTATTGATAAAGCAATTAAAAATAATGAAAAAACTAATATTAAATGTCCTATTGGCGATTTAATAAGTTCTTTAATAAGTTTTTTTAAATTTAATTCCTCATTATTTTCCTTTATATTATTCTGCCAAAAAACTAATAGTTCATTCACAAAATACACTCCCCATATCAAAACCGCTAAAAGTATACCTCCATGAGCATTTGCCCAAACAATCATTAAAATAGGCAAAAGATATAAAGTACTAAATTTTCGTTTTCTAAACAATTCAAATCGCCAAATAAAAATAGCAACCATAAGATTTGAGACTAAAACAGGTCTAGGTAAGCGATATGCGCTCATAACAATCACACCTAAAATAAGAACAAACCCATTCCAATAAGTATTTCCATCCATTGCTAAAAAAATAAAAAGAAAAGTTAATGTCATTAAAGATGCAACCCAAATCATTAGACCCTGAAATCCTAACCAATTAAACATTCCGTATAACGTTATATCAGACAACCAATTTGTTGCTGGTCCATACCATTTCTCACCCGCTCTTGTGTATGAAAAAGGATCTGTATCAATGATTGATTTAGTTTCCCAGATTATTTCGCCAGTTTTCATATGCCACCATGTATCAAAGCCCATGCTCAATCCTAGCATCAAAATAAAAATTCCTATAAAAACTAAAATAATAAATAATTTTTTAGTAGTCATGAAAACCTCTTCTTCGTTTTCCTTATTTTACAATGATTTATTGATAATTAGAACTAATCTTATTTTTACTAAATAAAATCTATTGACAAATTAACAAAATAGCTTATTATTTGGACATAGTCCATATATGGACTGTGTCCAAATAAAAGGATAGCTAATGGAAAAATTAACTAAAAAAGAAAGAACTAAACGATTAATAATATCAACTTCAATTGATTTATTTAGCCAGTACGGTATAGAAAATGTAACAATGGAGCAAATTTTTTCCTCTGCAAATATTGCAAAAGGAACATTATATAATTATTTTTCATCTAAAGAAGAAATTATTGCTACATATGTTGAAAATTCATTTTCTAATGAAGAAATTGTTCGGATTTCAAATATTGAAAAAATTAATTCTTTTAAAGAAAAATTTATATATATTTTTACAGAATTAACAAATAAAGTTGAAAAAAATAAAGATTTATTTGAGTATTATACGATATATAGAATGAAAGAAATGGTTTCATTTCAAGAAGAAAAAAAATCTGGTTTTTCAAAAATATCTAATTATTTAATTAAAGAAGGCATTAAAGATGGTGAAATCTCTCCTAATATATCTATATCATTCTTAAGAGATTTTTTCGATTTTATTTTTATTGAAATAATAAAACAAATAAGTCTTAAAAAAGGCAAGGATAAAGAAATATTAATTGATAAATATGTTTCAATATTTTTTGATGGCACATCAAAAAAGGATTAAAAATGCAAAGTGTAAAAAGTAGAATTATTTTATTTATCTTAAAAAATAGACATTTATTAAAAGGCAACCTAAAAAAAGAAGTGATTGATGATAGTTTTTCTGTAGAAAAATTTAGAGAAAAAATCTCAAAAAGCTCAAAAAAGGCAAATCTTATGCTTTCAGAAAAAATTAAGATTGAGCCAATTATAGCAAATGGAATTTATGCAGAATGGATTATTCCTGAAAAAGCCCCTAGTGATAAAGTTATTTTATATATTCATGGTGGCGGGTTTATCTCCGGAAATTGTGAATCTCACAGAATGCATGTTGCAAAATTTGCACAAGAATCTGGTTATAAGGCCTTACTTTTTGATTATCGACTTGCCCCTGAGAATCCATATCCTGCTGCTTTAGAAGATTGTTTATCTGTTTATAAATGGTTGCTAGCAAATGGATATCTATCTAAGAATATTGTTATCGGCGGAGAATCAGCAGGTGGAACTTTATCATTAACCACTATTTTATTTTTGATGGAAAAGCATATTGATTTGCCAAAAGCGGTATTTACAATCTCTCCAAATGCAGACTTAAGTTGCACAGCAAAGTCATTCAAATCTAATGCAAGTAAAGACATAGCTCCATATGGTTCTTGCAATCTTTGGACAAAAATGTATATTGGTAAACACAATTTCGATGATCCCTTTATCTCTCCTTTATATGGTGATTATCAAGGATTTCCACGCTTAATGATTACAATAGGTACTAATGAAATTCATCTAGATGATGCTTTAGCTTTAGCAAAAAAAGCAAAAGCTTCAGCGGTTGATGTAGAACTTGATATTTGGGATAATATGGTTCATGCGTTTGTAATAATGTCGCCATTGTTTCCTGAAGCAAAACAAGCAATGACCAATATTTGTCAATTCATCAAAAAGCACCTTAATTAAGGTGCTTTTGTTTTATTCTTCGCCTAGATACTCTCGCAATTTCCTTCGAACTATTGGATGTCTTAGTCTGCTAAGTGCTTGCGCCTCAATTTGACGGACTCTTTCTCTTGTAACACCCATTTTTCTTCCAACCTCTTCGAGTGTATATGCTTGTCCATCCAATAAACCATATCGCAATTGTAAAATTCTGACCTCTCTTGGAGGAAGAGTATCGAGAACTTCTTCTAAATGTTCTCGAAGGAGATTATAAGTAGCTGATTCATCAGGTGCTGGTGCCTCTCGATCCTGAATAAAGTCACCGAGTACTGAATCTTCTTCATCATCAGTTGGTGTTTCTAAAGATAAGGGTCTTCTTGAAACTTGAATCATATTTTCAATTTTCTTAGTAGAAACATCAAGTTCTTCTGCTAATTCTTCAACTGATGGGTCTCGTCCTAATTTTTGGGTTAATTGATGCTGAATACGTAATAACTTATTAATTTGATCACCCATATGAACTGGAACACGAATAGTTCGACCTTGATCAGCAATAGCTCTTGTTACTGCTTGACGAATCCACCATGTTGCATATGTTGAGAATTTATGACCTCTGCGATAATCAAACTTTTTAGCAGCTCGAATTAAACCGATATTTCCTTCTTGAATTAAATCTTGAAAGGGTACACCTCTTCCCATATATTTTTTAGCAACACTTATTACCAACCTTGAGTTTGCAGTAATTAAATGTTCTCTAGCGGCCCAACCATCCTCAATTTTCCAGCGTAGTTCTTCACGTCTTTCTGAAGTTATACTGGGGTCTGCTAATAATTCTCGAGCTTCTCTTCCGTCTTCTATTCTTTTTGCTAGATCTACTTCTTCTTGAGCTGTTAATAAAGGAACTCTACCTACTTCTTTAAGATAAAGACCTATCATATCATCTGTGTCAATATTAGCTAAATAATTTGCTTCAGCCTCACGTAAATCTTGTTCGTCTTCTTCATCATCTTCATCATCGTCATCAAATTCATTTAATTCATCATCTGATGGTTGAACAAAACTATCATCATCTATATATTTTATATTAGCATTCATGAGCTCTTGGAAAGCATTTTCAAGTTGATCCGCATCTTTTTCTGCATTTGGGAAAAATTGTAAAATATCATCAATTGTGACATAACCTTTCTTTTTCCCTAAACTAAGCAGGTTATCAATCGGTGTTATATCATCCATTCCAACACCACTTTCTAAATCCACACTATTTTTCATTAAAATCAAATAACTCCTAATAATTCCGAATGCTCCGCTTATACAAGCATACAAAATTTTAATTAAAAAAGCAACCTACGAATTGTCTTACTTGAATTATGCGAATGATAAAATAATAATTGCAAATCTTTACAGTTTTTATAGAGAAAGTCTATTTCTTTACTTGCATAATTTAAGATACAACACCAAAGATAAATTATACAAAAAAATAATCAATTTATCAACCTTATTATAAGTTTTATATATATATATTATATTGACAACAAATACTTTAAATCTATTACAGTTTTTTATATTCTAAAGATTCTTTCTTTTTCTTTTTTAGAGAAATAGAGAATTGGTTCATCGTTATTTATTTTTTTTTCAGCTTGAATATTTTGATACCCGTAAGCAACACAATCTTCTTCACTTCGTAAATATCTTTTGTTTGGGCGATTTCTATACCATATTAAAACAACAAGAAATATACTTACCACTCCTATTCCCCAAAAATTCTTTAATAAAATTAAGCTAAATAGAGAGATAAATAAAATAAAAATAGCTACCAATTGGATTTTATTCATAAAAATTTGTTTTTTTGAAAAGTCATGAAGTTTTTGCTGATGTTCTTTACATAAACCTATTTTATATTCAAAAAAATATGGTTCATCGCAATCGTCCCACTCAAGTTCAAAAACTTTATGTTCTTTTACAATTTGATTGTTTTCATAATTACAAAAAGCACAATTCATTTTTCATCCTTAATCATTATCTTTCATTTTTATTTTCACTCACCTTCGATTATAATCAATTTAGTATGAAAAACAAAACCAAAAAATTATTGTTGATAATCTTTATCACTCTATTTTCTATAATAAGTTTAAGTTTATTTGATATATCATCTGCCAATGCTACAAGTATTTTTAATATATTAGGAAATTCTTTTCGTGGTGCGCAACTTTATGATAATTGGATGGCAGTCCTAGATGTTTCAGCCCCCGATGGAAATTCACCTTTTTGGTATTTGCAAGACACAAACAAAGTTGAGGGAGCTGATACTTGGAGATGTCAAGAATGCCACGGTTGGGATTATAAAGGTAATCAAGGAGCTTTTGCCAATGGAAATCATGTAACTGGATTTATAGGTATTCAGAATATGATTGGTAAATCAAACGAAGAGATTATAAATTATTTAAATGGAACAAATAATATTGAACATGATTTTTCTGCATATTTATCAGAAAAAGACATGAACGATTTAGCTGCATTTATGCAAACAAAACAAGTAGATTTAGAATTGCTAGTTAATTATGATACCCGAGAAATATTAGGTCACAAAGAAAACGGGCAAGTATACTACCAAGAAACTTGTCAAGAATGTCATGGAGAATTTGGATCTGATATTATCGTATCTCATGATGGTTTCATGATGTATATTTCTGATCTTGCTTATGCAGATCCATGGCAAGCTATTCATCATACTCGTTTTGGTAAGCCTATTATAGAAAACAATCATGCTTTTGAAGAATATGGTCTATCAATATATAAGATTACAGATATTCTAGCTTATGTTCAATCCCTTCCTACTTATAACACTAAAGAGCAATTACAAAAATATAATCCTATATTGACTATTGATACAAGTAATCAAGGGAAAATAGATTCAATTCTTTTTATAGGAATTATTTTGTTAGTCTTTATTATAATAAGTTGGTTTATTATTTCTTTAGAATTGAAAAAACAAGAAACAAAGATGGCACTAAAACCAAATAAAAAATAGCCTTGCCAATCTTCTTTTTGGTCTGGTATAATGCTTTGCGCATTTAAAAACGCCATCGTAGCTCAGTCGGCAGAGCAATCGCTTCGTAAGCGATGGGTCGAGGGTTCAATTCCCTCCGATGGCTCAAAAAGTAAAAAGAGCTGCCAATAGGCAGCTCTTTTTTTATTTTTCAACCGATAATAATTCTGCTTCAATTACTCCTGCAAACAATTCATATGGTTGTGCTCCCATAACAGGCAATCCATTAATTAAGAATGTTGGAGTTGATGCAACACCAAGATCAATTGCCCTTTGAATGTTTTCTTCAATCAATTCACGATGAGTTTCTTCATCTAAACAAGTACTGAATAAATCTGTATCTAAATTCAATTGGTCAGCATAACTAATAAAAGCTTCATTTGTATAACCTTCGTCAGCAGTAAATGCTAAATCACGGTATTCCCAAAAAGCATTTTGATCATTGGCACACATAGATGCAAGTGAGGCATTCATCGCATTTGGATGTATAGAATCCAATGGGAATGGAATAAATACATACTGTAAATCGTTCTTATAATTTTTTGTTAAAAGAGGATATACTTCCTGATTGAACTTTAAGCAATATGGACATTCAAAATCTGTAAATTCAATCATCAATATAGGCGCATCGGCTTCTCCTCTTACAGGAGTGCCTTCTAAATAACTAAATTCATATCGTTGTGCATCTTCTGGAATATCCAATGGGGCTATTTCAATAGGAGGTTCATATCCCCAAATTAGAAATCCAACACCAATTCCTATTCCAACACTTATCAACATTATAATAGATAAAATTAAAGGGAAATTTCGTATTATTTGTTCCTTATTATTACTCTCATTTTGATCTAAGTCGATTTCATTGGTGTTGTTTATTTCAATTTTTTCTTCCATATTATTTTTCCTTCATTTAGTTTATATAGATTAATTAAATTATTTTTCAAGTGATTGTGCGATGGCTGAATCCATATAATCATATGAAGCTCCAATTAACATTTGACCATCAATCAAAAAGAAGGGAGTTGAATATACTCCTAAATTACGTGCAATTGACTCGTTTTTATCTAAAAGATCTCGAATTGTTTTATCTTGGTAACAAGCAGAGAATTGATCCATATTTAATCCTAATACTTCTGCTTGTTCAAACAAATCATCTTCAGAATATTTATTAGAATTTAAATTATAACCAAATTCAACAAACCCATTATTCCCTTGTTGTGCTGAACATGCTGTTGCAACAGTCAAATCCGTATTATTATAAGCATCTGAAAAAACATAAATTGATGCATAATAAATATCACTTTGATATTTATCTAATAATCTAGCAAAATCTTCTTTATGGAAGATAGTGCAAAAACTACAGTAAAAATTTGTAAATTCTATTACTGTAACTGGAGCATCTGGATTCCCATATGTTGGAACAACTTTAGGATCAAAACCATATTCATCTGTAATTCTTGGTGAGAAATCATAGTTTGCATAATTCGATGCTTGAAAAGTATTATTCTCTTGGTTTTGTGTTGAAGTATTTGAAATAACTTCCATTCTTGCTTTTATTAAATCAAATCCCCAAAAAGCCATAAAAATGAGAAACCCAACAATTATGATTACAACTATGATTGCTGCCTTATTTTTTTTAGTTTCCATTATCATATCCTCATTAGTTATTTTTCAATCAAAATAGTAACTGGACCATCGTTATGAATATCCACATGCATATGAGCTCCGAATACTCCTGATTGAGTTTTAATTCCATTATTATTAAGAGCTTCAATAAACTTAATAACCAAAGGTTCTGCAATATCTGGATGAGCTGCTTTTACAAAGGATGGTCTTCTACCTTTTTTAGTATCTGCATATAGTGTAAATTGAGAAACAACAATTGCCTCTCCATTAATATCTAATAGCGAACAGTTCATCTTTCCTTTATCATCTTCGAATATTCGTAATTCAGAAATCTTACGAACAAGATATTCAATTTGTTCGTTAGTGTCTTCAGGAGAAATTCCAAGTAGTATTACTACCCCTTTTCCAATTTTTGCTACACAATTATCCTCTACTATCACTTGTCCATGGCTTACCCGTTGTACAACTGTTCTCATATCAATTCCTTCAAATTACATGGTAATTGTCTTTTCAGTTTCTTAATAACATTAAATTATGAATATTGAATTATATTTCGATTAGTCGCCTAAAAAATAATCAAGAGGATTTACATGACCATACTGAGAAATTAACTCAAAGTGCAAATGAGCCCCAGAAGAGTTTCCTGTATTCCCCATAAGAGCAATCACATCACCTTGTGCCACACTTTGGCCACAAGATACATAATATGTGTCTAAATGTGCATAGACTGATTGCCAACCACTTCCATGATCAATAATTACTAAATTTCCAAATCCATAATCTGACCATCCAGCGTAAACAACCACTCCATGATCCGTAGCATAAATATTGTCACCTGTGCTTCCCTCTAAATCAACTCCAGGATGAATAGGCGGATAATATTGGTATCCAGTCACTAAATGAATATCATTCGGCCAAATAAATGAGCCAGTACCTACTGCTCCTTCATATATTTCACCACAAAAACCTGCACCATAATATTCAGCAATGGCAGGATTATCCCTTTGAACTGCTGGTGGTCCCCAATTGGCTAATTCTCGTTCACCACCTGGAATAATCAACCATTGACTTTCTTGTAACTGAGGTTGATTATAATCAAATGTATAAGCATCAATATTATTACCTTCAAATTCAACAATTTGACTAGCTGTAACCCCAAAGAATTCAGCTACTTTTTGAAGATCTTCTCCAGCATTATAATAATAATAAACACCATCAACAGGAAGGATGTTTATTTCTTGACCAGCTTGAAGATATTGAGGATTATCATATAAAGTTTCGTAATTTCCCCAAAGAATTGTTTTTGGTTTTAATTCAAATTTATCAGCTAAGTAAAATAAATTCTCGCCAGATTGAACAACATATTTAAATACACCAAGATCTTCTCTTTCAGGAATCAATGTATTTGATTGAGAAATCCGATAAACACTTAAAACATCTGGCTGAGTTTGTACTGGAGGAAGGGCTTTCATTCCTAAATCATTTTGCCATTCGACATTACTACCAGCTGCTAAAGTTGGTTCAATCAATTCTTCTGCTTGTTTTTGAGCTTGATTTTTTAGATCATCTTGAGCAACGATAATTAAATTTGCTGTGAAAATTCGAACTACAAAAATACTTATTAAGATAAAACCAATTGTTAACAAGTGGGGAAAATATGGTCGAATAAATTTAAGAGATTGCCTTAACCATATTTGGATTTTTTGAGAAACATTGTCTTTTGATTTATTTGATAAATCCTCAAGAGAGCTGTCTATTTCTTGAGGATTTTTTTGATTTTTATATTGCATAGATAAAATAATTTTTATTACGGTGAAACGTAATCTAAGGGATTTACTTTTCCATATCCATTTAGATTAATTTCAAAATGCAAGTGAGGCCCTGTCGAGTTACCTGTGTTTCCTAGAGTACCAATTTGAGCTCCTCTATATACTGATTGACCACAACTAACTGAATATGAAAACAAGTGAGCATAAACTGTTTGAGAATACCCATGATCTATTACTACTAAATTTCCATAACCATATTCACTCCAACCTGCATAAACCACTACACCAGTATCAGCTGCATAAATTCCAGTAACACCTTCCACACCACCAATATCAATTGCTGGGTGGATAGCAGAGTTATATTCTTGAGTAATTTGTGTAGCCGCTACTGGCCAATCAAATACACCATCACCATAAACACAGGATGAAACAGCAGGACAATACCCTGAACCATAGTAGCTTGCAACTGCTGGATTTTCACAAGAGATTTTAGGTGGACCAAAGTCAACGGTATCACCTGTCGCATTTGGCAAAACAAGATATTGACCTACATCTATCAATGGTTGATCTATATCTGTGAGGTATGGATCAAGGCCATTTGCTGGGAAGTTTAAAATATCTTCAGGAGATGTATAATAATCAGACGCAATTTCCCGAATAGATTTACCTTCTTCATATTTATAATATACTCCGTTTACAGGAAGAATATTAAGTTTTTGACCAATAGAGATTGTTCTAGGATCACCTTCTAAGGCATCTTCGTTTCCCCAAAAAACTGTTTCTGGAGAAATTCCATAAAAATCAGCTATGGAATATATATTATCGCCTTGTTGAACTTCATATTGAATTACTTCCATACGATTCCTATCAGGAATCTCTGTAAATGGATCTATAGATCTTGTAATACCTATTCCACCTGTTCCATAAGTTGTAGGTTCATTAGTGGAGTTTGCGATGTGAGTAAAAATTTGATTATTATTATCCGATGCTGCACCCAAAGTAGCTTGTGCTATTGCTGCAGCAGTCGATGAAATATCTTCTGAAGATAAAGTTGGTATTGCTTGGTTTCCTGTAATTAAAATCACAATTATTACAATTGCAATTACTAATAATAAAGCAATTCCAAAAATGATTAAATTTCTTTTTGAGAAGAAATTCTTTTGTTTAGTTTCAGTTTCTTTCATAATCTTCTTTCAACTCATTTTGCAGTATTTAGTTGGCATAATAACATTGCCAAAATAAGCCGTCAAGCAATGTTTTTAAACGCTCATTGATATTTAATACTTATCTATGGTCTAAGCTCTTCATCAATTAAAGTTAAACCTTCAGGAATTTGAATCTCATTATTTAGAATTTTTATTGTGATGGAATTTATTACTGGTCCTGCTTCGTTTAAGATACTGAGAGAAGGTTTGATTTTTGCATTAGGGGCTAAATAACTGACAACTGCCGCATTTTTAGTATCTCCCCAATAAGTTAAGCTGGAAGAACTAACCGGAATTTTATTCAATGCAAGTGAAAAATTGGCAACAAATAAGGGATCTATAAAACCGTTGATAATTTCTAATTTCTCTGAATAATTATCTTCCCCTTTATCAGGGATACAAATTACATATCCATCAGCATATGAAAGATTTGAACCAGATTCTGAAGGAATATATTCAGCAGAGAATTTATCGATATTACCGTTAGCTAGATAAGAATACCAAGTAATGATATTATCATCACTTTCTATAGAATCATTCCAAAGATCATTATACGTTTCATAATCATTTAACCAAGTAGGAATAATGCCTTTTTGGTTAGCTTCATAATAAAATCCTAGAACCTGTGAAAGCTTTGTAGAATCTAATTCTATGAATCCTTGATTTGTTTTTATCTCACCATCTAAAGATTCATAAAGCAAAAAAGTAAAAAGAGATCTTTCGTCACCAAGGGGGAAACGAAGGACTTTGTTTGAATATAAAATATCCACCCAAGTGTCAAGCTCTTGTTGGTCATCTCGTACAACCATTGTCATAAGATCTGCAACAATTGGTACACCATAATAAACACCATCTACTTGTGCCATTTGTTTTACAAATGGGTATGTGTTTTCATCACTAAAAAGATTGATATTCTCTTGATTAATTGGCATGATATAACCATTTTGTGCTGCAATTTGCATCATGTCTCGAGGCAGAATAATCAAGTCCGGTAAAGCATCTGGTGCAGCTAAATAGGCTTTCTCTAAGAAATCAAATATACTTACTTCTTGAGAGTTTTCTTTTACTCTAACTTCTAGGTCTATGGCAGAATTATTTTCCATGATGGAATTCGCTTGTGCATTAATAATGCCGCTTTCTGTTGTGGTGGAGAGCAACTCTTGTGGGAAGAAGATAGAATATTGTTCTGGTTGAATATAAACAATGGTTGGCTTCGGGGTTGGGGAGGGTTGAACTACTGCCACAGGAGATTCTGTCACTAGGCTTGCCTGAGCTGTTAACTCTTCTGAGGTAAGCTCACTGCTTGGCGTGCAAGCAGTGAGACTTAATCCAAATAGTACTAGAAATGACAAAATCAAAAATGATTGTCTTTTCATAATCTTTCCTTTAGAACTTCACCTCAGCGGAAACCATTGCTGCGAGAAGTTTTATACTTTCATTTACATCATCCATATCAACCATTTCGGAAGGTGAATGAGTGTAACGACTTGGGATTGATAAACAACCTGCCGGCATCCCTTCACGGCTAATCTGCATTGCACGAGCATCTGTGCCACCAAAAAGAAGAATTTCTCTCTGTGTTTTGATATTTTCTTTTTCTGCAGTTTCTTCCATCCATGCGATTACATTGGGGTCTGCTAACATGCCACCATCTTTGATCTTAATTGCTGGGCCATCTCCAAGCTTCATGGACATCATAGTTTCTTTAGGAGTATCACCTGTGAGGGTGACATCTATCGCAATTCCTATATCAGGATTGACGCTATAAGCAGATGTTTGACCACCACGCGTGCCAATTTCTTCTTGTACGGTAAAGACACCTACTACTTCGTTTGGTGTGTTTTCAATTTTCTTAAGTACTTCAATGAGAACGTAACATCCAATGCGATCATCTAAAGCTTTGGAGACAACACGTTTGCCAAGATCTTCAAATGTTCGTTCAAAACAAGCCACATCACCAATCTTAACCGGGCAATCTTCTTTTGAATCTACACCGAAGTCAATGAATTGTTGGGTTAGTGGTAATGTATCCATTTTAGTTTTAGTGGGTTCAGAACCAATCACACCTACTGTTCCATCTAAGAAACGAACGCGGGCTGCTGCTGTGTTGATGGGGAAAACACCACCAACGTTGGTGAAACGAGCGAATCCATTTTCATCCACATGAGTGACAATAACGCCAATTTCATCCATATGAGCGGCTAACATAATTGTTTTGCCATTTTCTGATTTTTTCCCTTTTGTTACAATTAAGTTACCCATTGCATCCACACGAATGTTATCTACATAGGGTTTGACTTCTTCAAGAATTACATTGCGGATTTCAGTTTCATATCCAGAAGGCCCAGTAACACTTGTTAATTTTTTCAATAATTCTTTCATTTTATTTCCTTTCTCAAGGCTAGCGAGGTGTCGCTACTAATTGGTTATCAATGTGGGAAAGTGCAGTTAAAATCAATGCATAATAATTTTCCCAATCCGCAATACGAATAATAGAGGCTGCTGTGTGCAAATAACGCCCAGGGACGGAGATAGACATAGCTGAAATACCACCTGCTTGGATGTGCATGGCACCTGCATCTGTGCCACCACCACCAGGTTGACGCATTTGATATTTGATACCATAGGTATCTCCAGTTTGCTTGAATAAATTGATCAAACGAGGGTCTCCATATGTTCGGTTATCTGCTGTATATAATGCAGGTCCTTCATCTAATTTAGTGTTATATTGCGTATTTTCACTATCATCCCATATGGGCATGTCATAAGCCGGCGTACAATCAATTGCTAATGCAATATCTGGCTTGATCTTTTCTGCAACAACACCTGCACCACGAAGGCCTACTTCTTCTTGAACTGTAAAAGCTGCGACTAGATTGATATTTTCTGGTGAATTCTTGAGAATTTCAATCAAGGTTGTAACCCCAATGCGATTGTCAAAAGCCTTGCCCATTAAACTATCGCCAATTCGTTTGAATTTAGTAGCAAATGTAGCTGTGTCTCCTAATTGAGGTTTTTTAGCTGAGGCGGGTCCAATATCCATTTTTAATTGATCATATGGAATGGCGTTTTGTCTTTCAGCAGCAGTAGTGAGATGAATGGGTTTGGCACCAATGACAGCAAAAATCTTATCTTTACCAATTTGGACTGGCTTGCCTGCAAGATGGCGATCATCGATGCCGCCAAGTTTTTCAAAACCATAGATGCCATCTTTATCATCTGTGTAGATCATAAAGCCAACTTCATCCATGTGAGCAGCAATGAGAACTGTGGGGAGATCTTTGCCTTTACCAGCTTTATAGGCAATGACAGATCCTAATACATCTATCTCATAACGATCTGCTGATTCTTTGAACTGTTCAATGACCATTTGACGAATTTCACCTTCGTCGCTGGAGACACCCATGGCATTGGAGAATTTTTCTAGTAATTCTAGTTGGGAAGCTTCAATGGTAGGCTTTTGCCAATTTTTATTTTTGTTCATCATCTCCCTCCTTTTCTTGATAATCAAATGCTAATTTTTCTAAAGTCTTATCATTTAAGTCAGCAGTAAATGCGGCTAATAAGCGGGCTGTACGGAGCGCATCTTTAACACAAGTCACTTCAACAGCTGTGTGCATATAGCGCAAGGGAAGACCTAATACGAGTGTAGCAACCCCTTGGCCTGCAATTTGAAGCGCCATAGCATCTGTTCCGGACATACCAGGTTGAATTTCTTTGAGATATGGAATTTCAAGCTGATCTGCTTTTTCTTGGACAAGTTTGTGAAGTTGAGGATGATTATTGGGTCCCCAACCAATTCCAGGGCCTTTGTTCCATTCTAATGTGTGTTGAGGGGGTTGACCGGGACCTTTGGCAAAGGAGACATCTACTACTATGCCAATGTCTGGTTGAATAGCAAAGCCTTGGGTGAAGGCGCCTTTGACTCCGACTTCTTCTTGGGAAGTGGCGACTGCATAGACATCCCATTCATGCTCAACACCTTGGAGTTGTTTGAGTAATTCGGTAAGCATGGCAACAGAAAATCGATTATCTTGGGTGTGGCCAGCAATAAATCCACCTCCAAGCTCAACAGGTTCTTGCGCAAATGACACGGGAGTGCCGATTTTGACCTTTTGAGCAACCTGATCTGCTTGCAGACCAAGATCGATCAACAATGAGTGAAGGGGTACTGGGCCAGTGGTACTTTCTTTGAGGGTGAAGTTAGGGGGTTGAACGATGACACCATCTAAATCTCCTTCTGTTGAATGGACTTTGACCAATGTGCCGGGAAGAATGCGAGGGTCAATGCCACCCACTTGAGTGACTTGAAGGAATTGACCACGAACATGGGTGACGATGAGCCCAATGGCATCCATGTGTGTGGCAAACATTATTTTTTTGCGTGGTTCAGTGCCTGTACCTTTTTTGATACCCACAAGGGAGCCGATCTTGCCTACGTGGAGTTCATCCACAAGAGGTTCCCAAGCTTTTGCAACCACGTCACGAATTGGAGTCTCATACCCAGAAATGCCGGGTTGGGAGATCAATTCTTTTAAGTGATTTAACGTATCTTGCATATAATTGCTCCATTTCTATCTCCCCTTTAGTGAGATAGTTCGTTTTTATGATGCCCTAATTATAGTCCATGGGGGATAGAAAAAATAGACGTTCGAGGGCTCTGGGCAGAGGTACATTGAAAAATCCCCTTTTTCAACTATAATTAATGCGGAAATTATTGTTGAAAATTATAGCACAGCGTGTTGCTAGCAAAAAATTCTTTAAAAGGAAGTGAAAATGTATAAAATTGTATTGTTGCGCCATGGTCAAAGTGTTTGGAACTTGGAAAACCGCTTCACAGGTTGGACTGATGTTGACCTTTCTGAACAAGGCTATGCGGAAGCAAAAATGGCTGGTGAATTGCTTAAAGAAGATGGTTTTAGTTTCGATGTTGCGTTTACCTCTCTGTTGAAACGAGCGATCCGCACTTTGTGGATCACTTTAGATGAATTGGATTTGATGTGGATTCCTGTGAATCGAAGCTGGCGCTTGAATGAACGTCACTATGGGGACTTGCAAGGTTTGAACAAAGCTGAGACCGCCAAGAAGGTGGGCGAAGAACAAGTGTTGATTTGGCGTCGTAGTTATGATATTCCTCCGCTTCCTTTGGAGTTGGATGATGAACGCTTCCCCGGGAATGACCCGAAATATGCTGCCTATGATGTGAAGATGATGCCACAAACCGAATGTTTGAAGGACACAGTGGAACGTGTGTTGCCCTATTGGAATGATGAAATCGTGCCCCAAATCAAAGCTGGGAAGAAGGTTGTGATTGCTGCTCATGGGAACAGCTTGCGCGCTTTGGTGAAGTATTTGGACGATATGAGTGAAGAGGATATCTTGAAGCTCAATATTCCGACTGGTGTGCCGCTTGTTTATGAATTGGATGAAGACTTGCGCCCAATCAAACACTTCTATTTGGGTGACCCTGAAAAGATCAAAGCTGCGATGGAAGCAGTGAAGAATCAAGGGAAAGCATAAGCAATACTTTAGAATTTGAAGGCTACTCATAAGAGTAGCCTTTTTTGTTGTTTTAGAAATAAAAGGCAAAATTGGTTGGTGGAATAGATAATTTTGGAAGTATTTAACTTGCACAGAAAATCTTAATCTCCTATACTTAGATTACTTCTGGAAAACGGACTATCCACCAAATAGGTACGTTTTTCCTGCTAACCACCAGTCGTCGCCTCCGATTGGTGGTTTATCTTTAAATGGAGAAGACGGGGGTTTATGAAGTTGTGAAGGTGCTTTTTTCTTGTTGTTTCTTATTTTGATTTGGGCTTGATGAACTGGGAGAGACGCCATGCGAGCAAGGCTCCGATGAGGATGAAGAGGGCACCGATGATGAAGCCATCTCGCCAAAAACGCATGGGGAAAAGGCGAATGAGGGTGTCTGAGGTGTAGAAGAGCCAAGTGTCTCCTTCGAAAAAGAGATGATGAAATTCGGTGAAGAGGGATTCAAAGCCAAAGGCGATGCCCACTCCGAGGAAGAGCATGAGGAAGACGGTGATGATGCCGCCCCAACTGACCATTTGCGACCAGAGCGGGAGCCAATTGGCGCGCCAAGCCCAGAGCATGATGGTGATGAAAAGGGTGAGAGCGATGTGCCAGAGGGTGAGCCCTTGGGTGATGAGCATTTTGACATCTTCCATATGGGAGAGTTCGCGGAAATTATAGAGGGGAGCTTCGTCTAGAAAGGCAAATTCATCAACGAGGTTGAGCCATTCAGGATCTTCTTGATTGAGAAGATAGTTGATTGCGGAAGTGGCAAGGATGAAGCGGTCGGATTGGGTGAAGCCATAGCGGTCCTGTGGAAAGCCGGGTAGACGATATTCAATTTGGGGAAAGACGGGGGTGATGAGCAAACGAACAGAAGTGAGGACGACAACTAAGATGGTGAGGACGACGACGAGGGGAAAAATGGCTTTTTGCCATATGTTGAGTTTCATTTGTTAATTCTCCAATCCTGAAAAGACATAGCGAACCACCATGTCATTGAGGAGCCATTCGACAGGGGCTCTCTCATCTGTGTAGACCATGCCACCGTTGGGAGTGGGTGCGGCGTAGGTGAGGGTGTTGTAGATGGCGACAGTGAGCACGTTTTGGGGCTGTTCGGCGTTATAGGTGTTGAGAAAGTTGGCTTCCAGATTGGCGAGGGTGGTGGGGGATTTGGTGGCAGCGATGATGGAGTTGTAGGTTTCGGGGACATCCATGACGTGAATGGAAGGGAAGACAGACCCCATGGTGGCAGAGAGGACTTGGATGAGGCGACGGTCTGTTTCGGTGCGGCCGGCGTTGATGGCGACTACTCCGTTTTCGGTGAGGTGGTCATAGGCGATTTGGAAGAACTCTTGGGTGGTCATGTGCCAGGGGATGTAGGGCGGACGGTAGGCATCAATGACGATGAGGTCGTATTTTTTGTCGCTATGTTCGAGCCCCCAGCGGCCGTCTTGGGCAATGGCGTTGAGGTTGGGCATAGTCATGCCGAAGTATTGTTCTCCGACGGCAATGATTTCGGGGTCGATTTCGAAGCCGTCAATTTGGACATCATCCCCGTAGATTTCGGTGATTTGACGAGCAACTGTGCCGGCTGCGAGGCCAACAATGGCGACGTTTTTAAGATCGTCGGTTTGATAGTCTGCGTTATAGAAGGGAGTGGCGAGGAAGTGCATCCAAGTGCCGTTGTAGGCGATGATATCGGGATGATAGATGGAGTGAATGCCCTGCCCTTCGTTGAGGCGGAGAAGGTGGAAACCGCTGGAATCGAGAACTTGGATGTAGTTATAGGAAGATTCGGTTTCAAAGATTTGACCTTGGGTTTGTTTGATGGGGTTCTTGGCCCAGAAGTAGGCTAACAAGAGAATGAGGATGGGTGCCCAGATGAGTTGGAGGGCACGCTTTTTGTGACCGGTGAGGAACAGACCAACGAGGGCAACAACAGCGAGGAATACGCTGAAAATGACAAAGGTGCGGGTGGTGCCAACCCATGGAATGAGAATGAGATCAGGAAGGAAGGTGCCGATGAAGGAGCCGAGGGTAGAGATTGCGTAGATGCGGCCAGAGACCTTGCCTGCGGAGGTGGGATCGGTGATGGCGAGACGAATGGCAAAGGGTGACATCATGCCAAAGAGGGTGATGGGGATGATGAACAGGATAAGAACGGAGATGAAGGCACCAGCGAGAAAAGCAACTTGGAGGGCATCAAAGGCGTTGGCGGCAAAGCGCAAGACGGGGTTGGAAATGAAAGGCACGATGCCAGCGGACAAAGCGCCAAAGAGCATAAAAGTAAACATGGCTTTGGTGGTGGGGAAACGGTCGGCGTATTTGCCACCGAGGAAATAGCCGAGGGTGAGATAGATCATGATGAGGCCGACGATGCTGGCCCAGACCAGATTTGAAGTGCCAAAGACATTGCCTAATAGACGGGAGGCACCAAATTCAATGCCCATAGTAACCATACCTGAGGAGAAAACCGCAAAGTAGAGATATTTGAGGTTAGTTTGGTTGGGATTGGTTTTTTCTTGAGTCATAGAGTCTCCTTCGAATATGCTGTTTTTGAAACTTGACAATGATAGGTTCATTATATCAAGGCATGACAGTTGGTGATACAATTTTTGTACTTGTTGAATGCCTGATGTGGGCTGTTCTTTTGAATCATGAAGAATTGTACATTGATGGTATTGTTGTTCTATGAAAGAAAATACCCATATGAAATGGATCTCTCGTTTGACGGAGTGTGTGGAGTATATTGATGCACATTTGACCGATGAAATTGATGTGGACGTGCTGTGCAATATGGCTTGTTTGTCTCGGATGTACTTCTTCCGCATGTTCGAAGCAGTGACGGGCACGGGCTATCGAGAATATGTGCGAAACCGAAAGATGACCTTGGCGGCGAAAGACTTGCAAACAAGTGATGCGAAGGTGATTGATGTGGCGTTCAAATATGGCTATTCTTCTTCTGAAGCATTCTCTCGGGCGTTTAAGAGCGTGCATGGCGTCTCCCCTTCTTTGGTGAAGGAAGATGGAATTTCACTTAAATCCTATGGAAAATTGACGTTCAATATCTCGATTAATGGAGATGAACAAATCAACTA
The DNA here is from genome assembly GCA_963662985.1 of Anaerolineales bacterium. GTDB lineage: Bacteria > Chloroflexota > Anaerolineae > Anaerolineales > UBA11579. The sequence continues at coordinate 539,781 of OY760067.1, forward strand.
TCGAATCGAGAAAAAAGAAGCATTTTGTGTGATCGGGTTGGTGTGTCATACGAGTGAAGATGATGGTAGAAATTACGTTGAGATCCCTGCATTTTGGCAAGAACAACATAGTAGCGGAAATTATCAAAAACTGTGCTCCTCTGTGGGAGACCCTGACTATTGTTTTGGCATCTGTATGGATTATGAATTTGGCACCAATGAATTTGATTATTGGGTGGCGGTTCCATATGACAAGGATGAACAGGTGTTTGAAAGTGGCTATGCGAAGAGAGTGATTGAGGCGGCAACGTGGGCTGTGTTCGAGGTGGTGGGGCCGATGCCAGATGCGATGCAAGCGGTGTGGAAAAAGATCTTCCGCGAGTGGTTGCCAGCGACTGGGTATGAAATTGCTTATGGGCCACAGGTTGAGTATTATTCACAAGATGATGGCAACAAAGAAGATTATTATTCTGAAATTTGGATTCCATTGGTGGTGAGTGAATCATAGTTTACTCGCTTGTGAACAAGTCGTGATGCAATGCAAACGCTTATTGAGCCTTGAAAAAAAGTTGCGTATTTTTCTTTTTTGTTGATTTTTATCAAATCTCTAGTATATATAGGGGTTACTCCTCTTTTCTTTCCCACATGTGGTGTTTTTCAGATATAAAATAGTGTGTCAAAACGTGCCAAAAGGCGATTTTAGGGCTGCCAGAACGTGCCAGGAAGCGGTTTTAGTAGTGCCAGATTGTGCCAGAAATCCGGTTTTAAGAGTGGTGAGGATTAGAGAATGCGCGTGCGTTGGGGAGTTAAATGAGCAAAGGTCAGAAGTTTTGGAAATGAAGAGGAGAAGAGAGGTGGGGAATTGTTTTGCCTATGCGCAATTAAAATACAGAGAGATTTAGTCGGATTTTGTTATTTTTCTATTGATTTTCTTCAAGTTATGGTATTATTAAAGTGCTTTACACAGAACATGCGTTCTGTTCGGTGTAGTATACAATAGAAGCAAAAAATTGTCAAATTTAGGGTGTTTACTTGTGTACTTGGGTTTTTGGAGAAGGAATTTTTGATGAATATCGAATATGATTATTTTGTGGATGCAAAATTAGGAGAGTTCTATTTTGCATTGTTAGATGACGTGGTGATTTGGGTGTTTTTTGGCCCCTCTTATACTGCTGCGGCTTTGGAGAAAGATTTAGTGTCTTATTTAAAGGAACCCATCACTTTGCAACATGTGGCTCATCCGGAAATTGTGGTGCAATTCAAGGAATATTTGAAGGGTGACTTAAAAGAATTCCCCATGGCGTATAAGGTGGTGCATTCGACTGATTTCCAAAATGCGGTTTATGAAGCCTGTGCAGCAGTGGAGTATGGGGAGACAAAAACGTATGGCGAGTTGGCAAAGATTTTGGACAACCCGAAAGGGTCACGCGCGGTGGGACAAGCTTTGCGTCGCAACCCGATTCCGCTTTTGATTCCGTGCCATCGGATTATTGGGTCTGATTTTTCGATGCGAGGTTATGGTGGCAAAGAAGGTGTGGGAACAAAGGCGTATTTGCTGGAGTTAGAAGGTGCGTTGATGCCCCCTACCCAAAAACAAACTCCTCAAGAGAAATTGTTTTAGTTTTCAAAATAAAAGCCCATCTTCGCGATGGGCTTTTTTTGATTTAGTTGCGGTATTCAAGGAATGGGGTTTGCAGCATATACACTACGGATGCTGGTAACAATTCTTTGAATTCCTCTGTGGTATATTGCCGATGCACTTTGCGGGCAATGACCTGTTCGGCGGATTTTGGGGTGACCCAGGTAAAAATCCAAGTGCCGATTAAACAAAAACCCCAGATGGTGGTTAAGCTTACGCTTCCAATCTGGGGATAGATCATAGCTGCTATGCTATAAACAATAAAGGTGAAAGTCATAATCCAACCAAACCAACGACTCATCCAAGCCGTTCGTTTTGCTTTTTGGTAGGTTTTTTCTTCTACTTGAATTATGATCTCTTTCCCCATGTGATACGCTGGGATGTTTCTTTTAAATAGCACGTTGTTTTTGTTTATTTTTTGTGCTGGAAACATCACAATTTGTTTCATCGATCCCGCATTGTGTTCTTTATGAACAGGGTTTCTCATACTGAATCTATCCTTTCCGATATATGTGTTACGAAATCAAATCTACTTATATAATACAGTTAATTGTCTGACAATGTGTTAATCTGATATTAATAATTATGAGAGGACGATTAGGGAAGATTTTCACTATCTTTTTACAATTCGTGTATAATCAGACTATAAACGACATGAAATGGAGAACTTATGACAGCTTCTGAAAAAATTCGTGTTTTAATTGCAAAACCTGGTTTGGACGGGCATGATCGTGGTGCAAAAGTGGTGGCAAATGCGTTGCGAGATGCAGGAATGGAAGTAATCTATACTGGATTACGACAAACTCCTGAAATGATCTCTGAAGCGGCGCTGCAAGAAGATGTGGATGCTGTAGGACTTTCTATTTTATCGGGGGCGCATATGGCATTGGTGCCACGGGTGATTGAGCTTTTGCATAAGAACCAGCAAGATGATGTGGTTGTTTTTGTGGGCGGAATTATTCCAGAAGAAGATATCCAACCTTTAAAAGAGATGGGGGTTTATGCGGTATATGGACCAGGCACCCCAACTTCACAAACTGCTAATGAAATTCGAGAAGCAGTGCGCAAGGTATAAATTTTTGTGGTGAGGATTGAGAGATGACCCGCAATTTGATTCCAACTCCAATCGATATTGAAGCGATCCGTAATGGCGACCGCTTAGGCCTCACCCGACTCTTAACTCAAGTTGAAAATGAATCTCCTCAGGGCAGACTGGCTCTTGAGGAGATTTTTCCTTATACAGGCCATGCAAAAATGATTGGCGTGACGGGCGCTCCGGGGGCTGGTAAGTCTTCTTTGGTGAACCAATTAACATTGGCGTTGCGTAAAAAATTCCCTTCTAAAAAAATTGCAATTTTAGCGGTAGACCCTACCAGCCCTTTCAGCGGAGGAGCGATGTTAGGCGACCGCGTGCGGATGCGGGCATTGAGCGGGGATGTTAATATATTTATTCGTTCGATGGCTTCACGAGGTGCATTGGGGGGCTTGGCTTGGTCTACGGAACAATTGATGCAGGTGTTTGATGCAGCTGGCTTTGATTATGTGATTGTGGAGACTGTGGGGGCTGGGCAGTCTGAGGTTGATGTGTGCCGTGTGGCAGATGTGACGTTGGTGATTGAAGTGCCGGGGCTGGGGGACGATATTCAGGCGTTGAAGGCGGGGATTTTGGAGACGGCGGATATTTTGGTGGTGAATAAGGCGGATAAGGCGGGGGCCGAAAGCACGGCGAAGACGTTAGAAAATATGTTGAGTTTGTCGCCTGCTCGAATGGCTGGCTGGGAGATTCCAGTGTTGTTGACCAACTCTGTTTCTGGAGAGGGTGTGACAGAATTGATGGATGCGTTGTTGGCATTTTTGGCTTTTTCTGAGGAGAATGGGGCGCGAGAAGACCGTGCTTTGGGGCGTATTCGACGACATTTTTCACAAGCGGTTGCACAAGGTTTTTTTGAAAAATGGGAAGCGGAAATCGGCAAAGATGCTTTTGAAGAAATGGTTAGAGAAATTTACGAAAAAGAACAAAATCCTTATCAATTATTGGATGCGATCATTACAACTTTTATTGAATGATAGAGTTGTATTTATTATCAAAAAAAGGAAGAAAAATGTATTACGGAGAAAGAATTCGATTTCGATTTGCAGAACATGATGATATTTATACGTTTGTGAACTGGTTCAATGACGCTGAGTTTCGGGCTAATTTGCAATGGATTTTCCCGATGTCTGTGGCAGGTGAGGAAAAATGGTTTACAAGCATGATTGAGCGCCCGTTGCGAGAACAAAGCTTGTGCCTTGAAACTCAGGTGGATGATGAATGGAAATTGATTGGGAATTGTAATTTCATGGCCTTTGATGATTTGGCTCGTTCTGCTGAAATTGGGATTGCCATTGGTGAAAAGGATTTTTGGAATAAGGGGTATGGTACGGAAGCAGTGAAGCTTTTGATTTGGCATGGGTTTACGAATTTGAATTTGCATCGGATTATGCTGCGGGTGTATGAGACGAATCCGAGAGCGATCCGATGTTATGAAAAAGCTGGGATGAAAGAAGACGGACGCTTACGCGAGGCACATTATCGGGCTGGCGAGTATATTGATGTGCTGCTTTATAGCATTTTGCGATCTGAATGGGATGCTAAGCAAGCTGAAGATTAAAATGACACCAGGTTGGAACCATTTCGATGTACACTTGTAATAGAATCAGATTGAGATTTGTTGAACGAGATGACTTGGAAGCGCTACGAAGCTGGTATGATGATGCGGAAGTGCGCACTCACTTGCATCATGCGTTTCCGATGTCTATGGCAATTGAGAAACGTTGGTTTGAAGGGATGATCGAAACTCCTTTGCGAGAACATCCGTTTTTGGTGGAAACAAAGACAAAAGATGGATGGCAGGCAATTGGGATGTGTGTGTTGAAGCAGTTTGATGATTTGGTTCGGGCTGCTGAACTGGGAATAATGATTGGTGAGAAGGATTTTTGGCACCGTGGCTTGGGTACGGAGACTGTGCGAATGTTGTTGTGGCATGGATTTGAAAATTTGAATTTACATCGAATTGAATTGAGTGTTTCTGCAAAAAATCAAGGTGCGATTCGATGTTATGAAAAGGCTGGAATGCAATTGGAGGCAAGATTGCGTGAAGCTGAGTATAAAAATGGAGCAACCGTCGATACACTCCTGTTTAGTATTTTGAAAAAAGAATGGAATAAAAGAGAAAGAGAAGAAGAAAATGGGTAGTAATCTGATAAATTCTTATTGTGGCAACCATTTTGGTTATGGTGATATTAAACTTTATGCGGGTACGGCGAGCATGGAATTGGCGCATAAGGTGGCTGATTATATTTCTGGACAGTTAAAAGACCGAGATCCGAAGAGTAAAGGGGTGAAATTAAGCGGCCGTGATGTGGATGTGTTTCCCAATGAAAATATCTTTGTGCGATTACATAATAGCGTGCGCGGACAAGATGCGTATGTGATCCAAACCACTAGCCGACCGGTGCATAATAATTTGATGGAATTGCTGATTATGTTGCAAACTTTGAAGCTTGATTCTGCTGGGCGGATTACAGCAGTGATCCCCTATTTGACCTATGCACGTTCTGATAAAAAGGACCAACCTCGTGTGCCGATCACAGCACGTTTGGTGACGGATATGATTGAAGTGGCAGGGGCTGACCGTTATATTACTTGTGACTTGCACGCAGGACAGATCCAAGGTTTCTTCTCTATTCCGGGTGATGTGTTGAGTGCATTCCATTTGATCACTGAATATATTCAAACAAAATTGCCGAGTATGGTGAGCCCTGTTTTGGTGACGACTGACTTGGGCTTTGCAAAGACTGCACGTAATATTGCAACTGATTTGGACATTCCAATTGCTTTGATTGAAAAAAGACGCAATACGAAGACTGGTAAGTCTGCGGCATTGAACATTGTGGGGAATGTGCGGGATTGTGATGTGATTTTGGTAGATGATGAAGTGGACACTGCTGGTTCGATGAGCCACGCGATTAAGTTGGTGCAAAGTGAAGAGTTTGGGGCGCGTTCTGTGACGATTGCTTGTGTGCATCCGGTGTTATCGGGACCTGCGATTGAACGACTTTCTTCTAGCAATTTTGTGGAATTTATTACTACGGATACGATTCCGATCAGTCAACGGATGAAAGAGTGTTTGGGAGAACGTTTGACAATTATTTCAATCGCTCCTTTGCTGGGAGAGGTGATTTTGCGCGCGCATGAGGGACGCAGTGTGGGCGAGATGTTTGACGAATAGAATTTTTGATTATGATAAAATGAGGTTGTTTTTTGACAACCTCATTTTTTATTTAAAGGATTGAAAATGCCTGAATTACCAGAAGTTCATACCGTGGCAATGGCTTTGCGCGATGGTGGGCGAGGAAACCCACCGATTATGGGGCATGTGATTGAAGATGTGGAAGTGTTGTGGGAGAAGACGATTGCAAGCCCGAATGTGACGCTGTTCCGTGAGTTGGTGGCAGGAGCGCCGATTCGCGATGTGCGCAGACGAGGCAAGACAATTTTGATTGATTTGATCTCACATACGTTGTTGGTGCATTTGCGAATGAGTGGGGATTTGCTGGCGTTGCGAGATGAGGATGCGATGCCGTCTCATGCACGGGTGATTTTCACTTTAAGTGATGGGCTGCGATTGGTGTTTAATAATCCGCGAAAGTTTGGGCGGATGTTGTTGGTGGCGGATGAGAACGAAGTGGTGGGAGAATTGGGGATGGAGCCATTGGGGGCAGCGTTCACAGGTGAGTGGTTGTTTGCAGAGTTGCAGAAGCGGAAACGTCAGATTAAACCTTTGTTGATGGATCAGCATTTTATTGCTGGGTTAGGGAATATTTATACGGATGAGTCTTTGTTTTTAGCGAAGTTACATCCATTGACAATCTCGAATGAGATTGATGCTGAGCAGGCGAGTGCATTACAGGCGGCGATTCAAAAAACGTTGCAGGATGCGATTCAACGCCAAGGGTCTTCGATTGATTGGATGTATCAGGGGGGTGATTTTCAGAATTATTTTAATGTGTATCAGCAAACGGGGATGCCCTGCCCTCTATGTGGAACGCCGATTGAACGAACGGTGGTGGGACAACGAGGGACGCATTTTTGTCCGAGTTGTCAGAAAATAGCGAATGATTAAATGTATAAAAAACTCCTCTTGCGAGGAGTTTTTGTTTTATCTTGTTTTGGCTTGCATTTTTTGGTTCTGAGCAGTTTGTTCTAGTTTGGAGCCGGGGATGATGGAGCTGGGTGCGCGACTGGCGACTTGGAACATGTTGGTGACAATCGTTTTGCGAATGTCGGTGAGGAGTTCAGAGAACATTTGGAATGCTTTGAGTTTATATTGCACCAAGGGGTCACGTTGAGCGTAGGCTTCGAGGCCGACGGAAACACGGAGACCTTCCATGGCGGTGAGGTAATCAACCCAGAGACGAGAGATGACTTGAAGAAGCAAAGTGCGATAAATCTCGGTGATGGTTTGACGACCGAGTTCGGTGATGACGGTAGGGATGTGCTCTTGGTCTAATTTTGCAAGCTGCTTGTCTCCTAGTTGTTCGAGAACGGCTGGTTCAAGTACGTTAGCAAGATTGGTGCGAGTAAGTTCGTTGAGCTCTGAAAGGCTCAGTTGTTGGGCAAGGCTCCATTCGTGAAGACCAATGGCATGGGTGGTGGCAAGGCGTGCGCCTTCTAGATGTTTGGTGATCTTGTCGATGAGATCTTGCTCTTCGAGATCTTGGATAAATTGACCAGCGTAATAGGTATAGGCAAAGAGACGGGTTTGTTGCTTGACCTGACGGTGGGTGGTTTTGTCAAATGAAGTGACCACGCCTTGGGGCATTTGAATGAAGAGGGTGACAAGATGATTGGGGGTGACTTCGCCGTTGATCTTGTTGAGTTCTTCGTTCAATTTTTGGGCAACGATACCGGTGTTTTGTTCATTCTCTTTTCCTACCAAACGTTCGAGTTTGTTTTGATAGAGTGAGGATACGTTCTCTAAAATAATATTTTTAATCTCTTGCCAATCATTGGTGGTGATTTCGTTGGCTTTCATGTCTAAACTGGCATCTAAGCGACGTTCGACTGCGCCAATGATGCGGACGAGGGTTTGTTTGGTGAGCAGAGATTCAACTTGTTCTTCTAACTCTTCATGCACACTATCTGGATCTTCTACTAATTGGCTTTGTCGAGAATTGGAGAGCTTGAGGGGAAGACCTACATCTGAGATAAGGTTGTTGAAAAATTCTTTTGAATCAACGCGCGTTTCTTCGTATTGCAAACCATTGAGAATTACCTCGAGGGTATCTTGTTTTTCTTCGAGGCGTTGTTCATGATTTTCGAGACTGAGATCAATAAATTCATCTGTGGAGCGAATAAAATAGTCTTTTTCTGCTGCAATCGAATTTTTGACGATGTTAATCAAAGCGTCATAGGCAGCATCTTTTGTTTTGATGTCTTTGGCAACCAGATCATCCATGAGAACTTTGAGGGAGAAGGCAGGATAATAGGCATTGCCGACAACAAAGGAGGATTGAATTTGATTGAGCCATGAGATGAGCTTCCAACTGCCATCTTCATCTGCCATTGCATCAGGCACACGGATGGAGATTTCTTCTGCAAGCATTTCTTTGACATTTTCGCTTAAGTCTTGTTTGTCAAAGATGACATCTCGTTGATCGTAGATACGTTGACGTTGGTCGTTGAGGACATCATCATATTCGAGAAGGTGTTTACGGACATCAAAGTTAGAACCTTCTACGCGAGTTTGGGCTTGCTCGATGACACGCCCAACGAGGCGCATTTCTAATGGCAAGGCTTCATCAATCCCCATACGCCCCATGAGAGTTTCTACTTGAGAACCACCAAAGATGCGCATAAGATCATCTTCCATTGAGAGGAAGAAACGGGATGAACCGGGATCCCCTTGACGAGCAGCACGACCACGTAATTGGTTATCAATACGACGTGCTTCGTGACGCTCGGAACCGACGACATGCAACCCGCCGGCTGCTTTGACGCGATCCATATTGTCAAGCCAAGTGAGAAATTCTTCTACTGCGGGGGCATTGATGCCAAATTCTTCTTCTGTATGTTGGCGAAGAATGGCTGCAATTTCATCATCATTGAGTTCATAGTAATCTATGCCAAGTCGATTGAGGACGCGGTTGACGCGAGTGATGACTTCTTCGTCAATTTCACCACCGAGTTTAATATCAACCCCACGACCAGCCATATTGGTGGCGATGGTGATGGAACCGGGCTTACCAGCGTGCGCGATGAGCTTGGATTCTTCGGTGTGCTTGCGAGCATTGAGGACTTGATGTTGGAGACCGCCTTTGAGAATATCTTTGAGGGGTTCCAAATTATCGGTGGGAAGATTACAGGCACGTGCAAAACGAGCTAAATTTTCATCGGTTTCGATTGATACGGGAATTTCTAATTTCTGCAACAATTGACGTGCTTCGGTCATGTTGAGATTATCTAAGGAAACATTTAACGAATCTAATTCTGGAATGCGACGACCTTCGACGGTGTTGAATTTTTCCATCCATGCTTCGCGAATGACGAGAACGTTGGCTAATTTGCGAATGGTGCCGGCTTTGAGACGATTGGAGAGCATGACGGAATTTTCTACACTGGTGGTGCCAACGAGAACAGGACGTCCGATGACGTGATTGTGAATGAGTTCGACCATGATGGCACGAATTTTTGCTTCAAGGGTTTGGAAAACTACATCGGGGTAGTCTTTACGTTTCCAGAAGACTGGTTTTTCTTCGGAATCGTCTTTATCAGCGTAGTAAGTATATTTGTAATTATATTCATCAACTGCGGTGCAAACTTTGATTTCTGCATCGTCTCGACTGGCCAGAAATTCCACACGAGAGGGAATAGCAAGCACTTCGAGTTCGTAAATTTCACTAAATTCTTCTGCTTCGGTGAGGGCTGTACCGGTCATGCCCGCCAGCTTTTCGTACATACGATAGTAGTTTTGGATGGTGATGGTGGCGTAGGTGACGTTTTCGTTTTGAACACGAACATTTTCTTTGGCCTCGACAGCTTGGTGGAGACCATCCGACCAACGGCGCCCGGGCATAAGGCGGCCAGTGCCTTCATCAATGATGACGACTTTGCCACTTTGCACTAAGTATTCTTTATTCCTTTTAAATAGGAATTGGGCACGAAGGGCTTGTTCGAGGAAACCCATGAGGCGGGCTTGTTCGGGAGTGAGATCTTCGGGGCGGTTGGGGTCTTTGAGTGGTTTGCCGATTAGTTCTTCTACGTGGGATTCGCCTATTTCAGTGAGGACGACTTGTTTTGATTTTTCATCGACTTCGTAGTCTTCTTCTCGGAGACGTTTGACAATCTTTGCCATTTCTACGTAGGTTTCGGTGTCATCATGGGAAGGACCGGAAATAATAAGAGGGGTGCGGGCTTCGTCAATAAGGACGTTATCGACTTCGTCGATGATGGCATAGGCATGTCCACGTTGGACACGATCGTCTTTGGAATAGGTCATGTTATCACGAAGATAGTCAAAACCAAATTCGTTGTTGGTACCGTAGGTAATATCGGCGAGGTAGGCATCTTTGCGAGTGACCATTTCTAATTGATGTTGATCTTCATGGGGGCTTTCTTTGGTGAGATCTACAAGGTAGCCGACTTTGCTACCTTCTGCTCGAGAAGCCATTTGCAAAACACCGACGGAAAGGCCTAATTTGATAAAAATAGGGGCCATCCAACGCGCATCACGACGTGCGAGATAGTCGTTGACGGTGATAAGGTGGACGCCTTTGCCGGTGAGGGCGTTAAGATAGATAGGAAGGGTGGCCATGAGGGTTTTACCTTCCCCAGTGAGCATTTCTGCAATGGTGCGGTTATGGAGGACAATGCCACCGATGAGTTGAACGTCGTAGTGACGCTTGCCAAGCTCTCTTTTGGAGGCTTCGCGGACTGTGGCAAATGCTTCGACGAGAAGGTCGTCTAAGGTTTCTCCTTGGGAAAGACGAGATCGAAACTCATCCGTTTTGGCTGTTAGTTGTGCGTCAGTTAGTGCTTCGTATTGTGTTTCTAACGCGTTGATCTCATCTACTATATAAGAATATTGACCAATCTTTTTGCTATTTGGATCTCCGCCAAATATTTTTACAATTCGATTAAGTACCATATAATTTACCCATTCTTGTTGATTTAAGATTTCGTGGATTATTATAGCATAATCAAGTTGGGGGACTATAAGAGGAATGAAAGATTTTGATGGGGGGATGAGAAAAGGAGGTCTTGTAATAAATACTTGTTTATGCTACACTTGATTTCGGCATTTGTAATATATATGTAATGCTTTCCGCTCATTTTTATTGAAAAATGGGCATATCCCAAGGAAAGGAGTAAATAGACCATGCGTAATTATGAAATTATCTACATCGTGCATCCAGATCTTGACGATGCCGCATTCACAGAAGTGACTGAAAAAGTAAATAATTGGATTACAGAAGCAAAAGGTGAAGTTACCAAAGCTGACCATTGGGGCAAGAAACGACTTGCTTACCCAATTAACAAGCAAATTGAAGGTAACTACATGTATTTGGAAACCGCCATGGACACCGAAGTGTGCCCTTTGCTTGAAGGTAACTTCAAGATGATGGAATCCGTGATGCGCTTCATGATTGTTGTAAAAGAATAATAAAGTAGAACAGGTATAGGGAAAAGTCAATGAGTAGAGGTTTAAATAAAGTCATGATCATTGGTGACTTGGGACGAGATCCTGAAATGAAGTATACATCTTCTGGAAAGTCCATCACCACCTTTAGCGTCGCAACGAATCGTTCATGGGTCACGTCATCTGGTGAAAGAAAGACAGAAACTGAATGGTTCCGCGTTGTTGCTTGGGGAAGCCTCGCAGAAATTTGCTACAAACATCTTTCAAAAAGTCAAAAAGTGTATATTGAAGGACGACTTCAAACACATTCATGGGAAGATGAAAACAACAATAAACATAGCAATGTGGAAATTGTGGCAAAAGAGATGATCATTTTGAACCGAAAAGACCGAAACTCTAACGATGACAATTCCTATGACGACGATGATATAGATGACATGGATTTCTACGAGGACGATGAATACGATTATTAAATCGATAAACATGCTGAGTAGAGGTTCTTATAGGAGTAAATAAAATGTCAGAAGAAAGAAGACCACGTCGACGATCTAACAATAGAAATAATTTCTATTCTCGTCCTAAGGTTTGTAAGTTTTGTGGTGACAAGAGCTTGGTAATTGATTACAAAGACGTGTCCCTACTCAAAGGTTACGTGACCGAAGATGGTAAGATCCGACCACGACGCCAAACAGGCACATGTGCAAAACATCAACGCAAAGTTGCAGTTGCTGTGAAACGTGCACGCCATATCGCATTTTTGCCTTACACCGGCGACCAAATGAGATAACCCTTTTTTGAAATTTCAACACAGGGCATAGAGTACTATGCCCTGAATTTTTATCAGAAGGTACTAAAGATGGCAAAAGAAAATAATAAAAATTTACATAATAAAAAACATATTGCCAAACGCAAACACGAAGAAAAAATGATCAAAACCATGCGGACTATTGGAATTGTTGTGGCAGCTGTTGTTGTGGCAACCGTTTTGTTTGGTTTGGTGTATAACTTTTTGGTGGTTCCACCACAAGCAGTGGCTGTGGTGAATGGCGAAAAGATCACAACTGAGCAATTCCAAGCGAAAGCAAAATATGCTCGTTTTAATATCGTGAATCAATATGATCAAGCGTATCAAATGTATCAATTTATGGGGCAATATGCTCCTGATTATGCATCTCAATATCTTTATCAAATGTATCAACTTTATTATTCAATGCAAACGATTGGTACATCAAGTTATCAAGCAATCATTGATGATGTGATGACCAGACAAAAAGCAGTTGAAATGGGTATGACCGTTACTGAAGATGAAATTGATGCAAAGATTCAAGAGCTTTTGAATTATTATCCAGATGGTGCTCCTGTTGTGAGCGATGCAACACTTGTTCCTACTTCCACATACTCTCCTTTGCAATTGACAATGGTTACCCCCATTCCTGAAATGGAAGTTCTTCCTACGGAAACAGCAGTTGAAGAAACCGCAAGTGAAGAGGTTACTCCCACTGCAGTGCCCACTGAATATACACAAGACCTTTATGAATCTAATTACGATACTTTGATGGCAAATGTTCGCTCACAAGCTGGCCTTTCTGAAGAAATGTTCCGCTATTTGGTTGAACTTGATCTTTATGTTGATAAAGTGAAAGCTACTTATACCGAAGAAGTTGGCAACCCCACTGAAGAAGTTGTGTGGGCAAAACACATTTTGGTTGAGACAGAAGCCGAAGCTTTGGCTCTTTTGGATCAATTGGATGAAGGCGCAGCATGGGACGATTTGGCTTTGGCAAACAGCTTGGACACCTCCAATAACACTACTGGTGGCGATTTGGGCTGGTTCACTAAAGACGAAATGGTGGCAGAATTTGCGGATGCAGCTTTTGCAGGCAATATCGGCGATATTGTTGGCCCCGTACAAACCAACTATGGCTATCATTTGATTATGATTGTTGGGCATGAAGATCGCGCAATGGATGCTAATGGTATTCAAAACTTGATTGATGAAAAATACTATGCAGATGTCGCTGAATGGGAAAACGCTTCTACTATCGAAATGATGGATAACTACGTAAACCGCACCCCCAATTCTCCTACTATCCCAGCAACCAAATTAGCCCCACTTTCTAACCTCGGAATTTAGTCCGATTTACGAAAAAATAAAAAGAGGATAGTTTTGAACTATCCTCTTTTTTTGTTGTTTTAATTCGCTTAATCCGCAGAAGAGTATCGATCGTCGACTTCTTCTAAACGCAAGCTAATGGACTTGGAGGTTGAATCACGGCCCATGGTGATACCATAAATAATCTCAGCGGCTTGGACGGTGTTTCGGTTGTGGGTGATGACAACAAATTGAGTGTCTTTGGCAAGTTCAATGAGTGCGTCGCGGAAACGACCGACATTGGCTTCATCTAACATTGCGTCCACTTCGTCCATGACACAGAAAGGAGTGGGGGATGCTTTGAGCAAGGAGAAAATGAGCGCGGCTGCGGTGAGACTGCGTTCGCCACCGGAGAGCAATGCAAGACCTTGTTTGCGCTTGCCGGGGAGACGGGTTTCGATGTCGATGCCAGCGTTGGAGATGTCTTCTATGTTGGTGAGGATGAGATGCCCTGCCCCACCGCCAAAGAGTTTGGTGAAAAATTCTTTGAAAAAGCCATTGACTCTCTCGAAGGTTTCGGTGAATTCTTTTTGCATGAGTTCGTCGAGTTCGGAGATGACTTCTCTGATATCGGTTTCGGCTTTGTGAAGATCTTCTGATTGGGTGGTGAGGAATTCAAAACGATCACGTACTTCATCGTATTCTTCTTGGGCTTCAGGATTGATGGAGCCCATACGTCGGAGTTGGGAGCGCAAATTTTTGAGCAGTTTTTCGATGTCATCTGAAATTTCTTGGATGACGGGTAAGGTTTCGATCATGCCGTCTAATGGAAGAGTGGTTTGCCCTTCTATGGAATCATCGTAGTCAAAGGAGACAAGGCCAAAATCATCTTCAATTCGTTCTCGGAGCAATTTGAGAGATTCTTGTTGGCGAGTGAATGCCATTTGGGCTTGATTGTAATGACGTTCGGCGATGTTTAATTTTGAGCGCGCATTGGTTTCGTTCTCTTGAACAATTTCTAATTCTTTTTCAAGCTCTTGGAGGCGGGTTTCTGTGGGAGTGATCTTGTCTCGCAGACTTTGGATATGAGATTCAACGTCGCCTTCTGAAGATTTGAGGGTATTCATTTCAGTGACAAGATTTTCGATGGTTTGTTTGGCCGCTTGGGTACGTTGTTGGTTTTCTTCTATTTGTGTTTGAAGCTCTTGTTGTGCTTGTTTGGCATCGTTGAGCTTAGATTCTGCATTTCCGAGAGTTTCTTTGTTGACGGCGGAACGAGTTTCCCAATGATTGAGCTCAGAGCGAATCTCGTTGATAGTGATGCCAGAAAGATCTTGTTTTTTGAGGCGGATGGCTTCTTGTTTTTCTTGTAATAATTGATCAATTTCGATGAGACGCTGTTGCCCAGATTTGACTGTGTCAACTGCTTTGAGAATCTCTTTTTCGACTTCGTCGAGACGTTTGGTTTGCCATTTTTCTTGGCGCTGCAATTGTTCTTGATCGAGTATGATGCGGCGTTCTTTATTGCCAGCTTCGTCCATTTCGTTTTTGAGAGATTTGGCGACATCCTCTAATTCTTCTTTACGAAGATCTAATTCTTCAATACGCTCTTGAAGTGATTCTATTTGCTGCTCAAGATCGGTGAAGTCCTTTTCTAGTTTGTCAAGAATGTCTTTGAGTTCTCGTTTTTCTCGGACGCGAGAAATGGTGCCTTTATTGGTGCTGGTGTTGACGGATACAATTCCGTCCGCTCGGAAAATCTCACCTTGTAAGGTGACAATATCTATATTAGCTTGATTGGCTTTGGTGCGCAATTGAAGTGCTGTTTTGCGATCTTCAACTATGAGGACACTGCCGAGAAGCAAGGTGATGACGGCGTCATATTCACTAGAAGTTTTGATAAGATCGTCCGCGTAGCCTTCAATACCTTGACCAGAAAGAGAGGTGTCTTTCTTTTTGCGAGGATTAACATTGGTGGGCAACAAAACTGCTTGAGTAGGTTTATTTTCCAAAAGACGGAGGGCATTTTCAATTTCTGAGTCTCCATCAATTAAGACGGCATCTACATATTGGCCAAGAACAGCAGTGATGGCAGTTTCGTATTTGGAGGGAACATCTAGGTGACTGCTGAGGGCGCCCTTGGTTTTGGTGAGTTGATTTTTGCGGGCGGCATCGAGAAGCAATTTGGCGCCGGAAGTAAAACCGGTGAGGGATTGATCTGCTTGTTCGAGGACGTTTAACTCGGCTTTGGTTTTGGCTATCTCGGTTTCGAGCTCACGAGATTTTTTACGAAGCCCTTTTTGCAATTGTTCTTCTTGTGCAAAATCCTGGTCGACTTGTTTGATATCTGCTTTGTTGGCTTCAATCTTGCTGCGACTGGCTTCTTTTTCTGCTTGTGCTTCCATGATGCGATCTTCAATATCCATCATTTGTTCTGCCAAGTTAGCGATCTCTGTTTTGAGCTCGGATTGGGTTTGTTGGTTGCGTTTGACTGCCCCTTCTAATTCTTCTTGACGGGTGCGAATCTCAATTTGTTCATTGGAGAGACGATCAATCTCTTTTTGAAGGGTTTCAATCTCTTTTTCAATGGTGCGGCGTTGTTCAAAACGTTGATCGAGTTCTTTTTTCTTTTCAGAAACCACATTGAGGGCTTCTTGATATTCTTGTTGGAGTTGATCTTTGGCAGCGAGAGCAACTTTGACGCGATCTTCGCGAAGGTTGCTTTCTTCTAAGAATTTTTCTTTTTCAAGGTTCAATTCATCTAAACGTTCTTTGAGGGATCGTTCGCGTTCTAAGGAAACAGCCAGTTGGCGGTTAGTGGTTTCTCTTTCACTTTGGACGTTTGAGAGCTCGACCCGATGTTGGTTGAGCAAGGCTCGTAGATTTTTGACTTCTTCACGAGTGAAGTTGAGACGGGTAACATATTGCTCTTGATCTTCCCGAACAACTTTGAGGTTTTGGTCTTGCTTTTCAGCGATTGCACGTACTTCTTTGAGCTCTCGTTGGGCTTTGTGCCAATGGTAGCCGTACCATTCGCGCATAATCTCACGGAGATCGTTGCGGACAATGTAATATTGTTCGGCGCGTTTGGCTTGGCGTTGCAAGCTGTTGAGGCGAGGTTTGAGCTCTGCGAGAATGTCTTCAACACGTTCGAGGTTGCGTTTGGTGGTGTCTAGGCGGCGCAAAGAATGTGATTTGCGACTGCGATAAAGACCAATGCCAGCGGCTTCTTCAAAAAGCTTGCGACGTTCGTCGGCACGGAGAGAGAGGGCGGAGTCAATCAGCCCTTGGCCAATGACGGTGTAAGTGCGCTCAGAAAGACCTGAACGGCCTAATAATTCGTTGAGGTCACGAAGGCGAACTTTTTGTTTGTTGATAAAATATTCGTTTTGTCCATCACGCAAAGCGCGACGGGTGATGGTGACTTCAGAGAAGTCAATCGGCAACCAACCATCGGAGTTGTCAAAGGTGATGGTGGCAGTTGCCATGCCTGAGGGAGGACGAATCTCTGACCCGGAAAAGATCATGTCATCTGTCTTTTTGGCACGCAGGAGGCTATAGGTTTGCTCGCCTAATACCCAACGAATGGCGTCGGCAACATTCGACTTGCCAGAGCCATTTGGTCCGACGATGGCTGTGATGCGGTCTGAGAATTCGAATCTAGTGGGACTTGCAAATGTTTTAAATCCATTTAATTCGACTGAAATTAATCGTTGAATCATATAAATTTACTATTCTTTCTGTTAGCTAAAAATTTTTTCAAGGGCGTCGCGGGCAGCGTCTTTCCCCGCGTGTTGTTTGCTGCGACCTGTACCTGTACCATAAATACGTTTGTTGATGATGACATTGATGGTGAAGGTTTTTTGATGATCGGGACCAACTTCGTCTAAGATCTCATAACGAGGGGTGCCAAGACCATTGCTTTGTGCCCATTCTTGCAAGAGACTTTTGGGGTCTTTGTCAAAATGCCCAGCGATGATGTTTTCTGCGGCGGGGGCTAGCATGGGGTTGATAAACTCTTGGACGGCTTCAATGCCTGCATCTAAGACAAGCGCGCCAACAATGGCTTCAAAACCAGCACAGAGCATGGCATCGCGATCTCTGCCACCATTTTCATCTTCTCCATGACCTAGTAAAAGAGCAGCGCCTAGGTCAATTTCTCGCGCAAATTCGGCAAGCATTTCTGTGCGTACGAGGGCTGCGCGAAGGCGGGTGAGGCCACCTTCATTAAAATCTGGAAAGTGATTGTAGAGCCAACGCCCGACAATAAAATCTAAGACTGCATCTCCCAAAAACTCAAGACGTTCGTTATCCTCTATAGCATTTGGGTTCTCGTTTAAATAAGAACGATGGGTGAGTGCTCTGCTAAGTAATGAAAAGTCTGTGAAGGGTAGATTTAAACGTTTGGAAAATTCTCGAGGTGATTCCTCGGGAGTCAACACTTGATGTTGGTTCATTCCGACCTCCGAGAACTCAGGGAACGCCAATCACCCATGTTCTCAGGCATAGAGTCATTTGCATTCCATCAGTTCTAAAAAATTTGTAAAGAGTTGTAGAGTTATTGTACCCTATTCTAGGATGAAAGGCAATTTTTCATGTTCTGTGAAAAAAGAGGTTTTTCGAAAGGAAATTTTGAAATTTTTATCAATTTTTTGTCTATTTTTTAGAGAAGAAGTTTCAAAAATTTGGCACAAAGCGCTTCTCTGGTATAATATTTACTTGTGACTATGAAAGAAAATACAAAATATCAACAATGGAAAGAAGGGTTGACTAAGACCCGCAGCTCGACTTTTGGACGGATTGCCAACTTATTTGGTGCGTCTGAAATTAAAGCAGACCTTTGGGATGATCTGGAAGCTACCTTGATTATGGCTGATTTGGGAGTGGACACGGCGATGAATGTGGTGGAAAATCTGCAGGCATATGTGAAGGACTCTGGAATCACAAAAGCTGAAGAGCTAAAAGATGCTTTGCGTGAAGAGTTGCGGTCTATGTTGTTGCCTATTCCTACTTTAAATATGCAAGACACTCCTCCAACTGTTATTCTTTTGGCCGGCGTAAATGGGTCTGGGAAGACAACTTGTACGGCAAAGCTAGGAGCAAAATTCCAACAAGAAGGTAAAAATGTGGTGTTTGCAGCTGCGGATACGTTCCGAGCGGCAGCTATTGAACAATTACAGTCATGGGGAGAACGTTTGGATATTCGTGTGGTTGCCGGACAACCAGAATCTGATCCGGGGGCAGTGGCTTATGACGCAGTACAATCTGCGATTTCCCGAAAGAATGATGTGGTGTTGATTGATACGGCCGGACGTTTGCATACACGCTATAACTTGATGGAAGAATTGAAGAAGATTGAGCGTGTGGTGCGAAAACCTTTGCCGAGTGCACCACATGAAGTGTGGTTGGTGCTAGACGCAACCACAGGCCAAAATGCAATTAAGCAAGCACAGGCGTTTAGTGAAGCAATTTCGATTACGGGTGTGATTTTGACTAAACTTGACTTGTCTGCGCGTGGGGGGATGGCGTTTGCGATTGGTGATATTTTGAAATTGCCCATTATTTATGCTGGATTGGGCGAAAAAGCGGAAGATTTAATTCCATTTGACGCGGATGCTTTCATTGATGGCATTTTGACGGATTTTAACTAACTAAAGAAAACTCATGCAAGAACTAATTAACAAACTTGAAGCTTTAAAAACGCAAATTGCTTCTTTAATCAAAGGAGTAAATTTGCCACAGATGAAAGAAACTTTGGCAGAATTGCAAAAGCAGGCGGAAGCGCCTGACTTGTGGGATGACCCGCAAAGTGCGCAAAGATTGATGAAAGAGATTTCTGACCTTAACAGTGATGTGGACACTTGGGAGAAATTGACTAAGCAGATTGATGATGCGCTGGAATTGGCGCAGATGGGGGAAGAGGAATTTAAAGAAGAAATTGAAGCTGATGTGGATGCTTTGAGCAAGGTTGTGCAGAAAAAAGAGATGGATACACTTTTATCAGGTGAGTATGATAAGGGTGACGCGTTGCTCTCAATCAATGCTGGGGCGGGTGGTACGGACTCTCAAGATTGGGCATTTATGCTGCAACGTATGTATTTACGCTGGATTGAGAACCATGGTTTTAAAGGCGAGATTTTGGAAGTGACCCCCGGAGAAGAAGCGGGGATTAAGAGCTGTACGATCGCTGTGAATGGGCGTTATGCGTATGGCTATTTGCGTGCAGAAAAAGGTGTGCATCGTTTGGTGCGATTGTCTCCGTTTGATTCACAAAACCGACGACATACTTCATTTGCATTGATCGAAGTTTTGCCGCAAGTGGACGAAGACCATGATATTGATATTAATCCGACGGAATTGAAGATTGAAACCTTCCGCGCGGGTGGGGCTGGGGGACAAAACGTGCAGAAGAACGATACGGCGATTCGAATCACACATATTCCAAGTGGGATTGTGGCCTCTTGTCAAAATGAACGCTCTCAGACGCAGAACAAAGATAATGCGATGAAGGTGTTGAAATCTCGTTTGTTGGAAATTAAGATGCGAGAACAAGAACAAGCAATGAATTCCTTACGGGGTGAATTCCAAAAGATTGAATGGGGCAGCCAGATTCGCTCGTATGTGCTGCACCCCTATCAGATGGTGAAAGACCATCGGACTAACTTTGAATCTGGGAATACCCAAGGGGTGTTGGATGGGGATTTGGACGGATTTATTGAATCTTATTTACGCTATAAAGTGGCCAACGACCTCTAAGGCGTTGTGTTGAACCCAAGTGCGGTCTAATGAGATCGTGCTTTTTTCTATGAGGTTATGGATATGAAGATGGATGCTTTTCAAGAACTTTATCCCTATGCGCAACATTGGTTGGACTTGGATGGGGTGAAAATGAATTATGTGGATGAAGGACCAAAGGATGCGCCTGTGTTGGTGATGAGCCATGGCAACCCTACTTGGTCTTTTTATTATCGAAATTTGATTGAGGCGTTCAAAGAAGAGTATCGAGTGATTGTGCCCGACCATGTGGGGTGTGGATTTTCTGATAAACCACAAGTGTATGATTATACGTTGGAACAACATATTCAGAATTTTGAGAAGCTGATTGACAGTTTGGGGCTGAAAGATGTGAATTTGATTATGCATGACTGGGGCGGTGGCATTGCTTCGGGATATGCAACGCGACACCCAGAAAATGTGCGCAGCTTTGTAGCGTTTAATACATCTGGGTTTAATGTGAAGGCATTGCCACTGAGCATTAAACTATGCCGTGTGCCGATTTTGGGTGATGTGTTGTTGCGTGGGTTTAATGCGTTTGCATTAATTGCGCTTTATGCAGGTGTGGAAAAACCTTTGCCAAAAGCAATCAAGAAAGGCTTAATCGCCCCTTATGGGAATTGGCATGACCGGATTGCAATTTTGCGTTTTGTACAGGATATTCCGTGGGAGAAGAACCACCCGACTTGTGAGACGATTGATGCGGTTGAAGCGAAGTTGCCTTTGTTGGCGGATAAACCGATGATGTTCTTATGGGGTGCGAAGGATTTTGTGTTCACTGTGGATGATTTTTTGAAACGCTGGTTGGAGAAGTTTCCACAAGCGAATGTGCATATTTATGAAGATGCAGGGCATTATGTGGTGGAAGATGCAATTAATGCGATTATTCCCGACCTGTATGCTTTTTATAAAGAACAAGGGATTTGAGGATGATGGACTTTCGTAATTCAAAAAATGTTGGGGATGCGATTAAGGTGGCGGCAGAAGAGCGCCCGTATCAGCTAGGCATTGTTTTCCCGGCAGGGAGAGATCGACAAGGGAATCCTTTTACCCGTCAGTTGAATTTTAAACAGTTGAATGAAATGACTAATCAATTTGCGCATGGATTGCGTGACTATGGGATTGGCGCCAAACAACGCACATTGGTGATGGTGCGTCCGAATATTGAGTTCATTGCGGCGATTTTTGCGTTGTTGCAAATTGGCGCTGTGCCGGTGATTATTGACCCCGGGATGGACCGCAAGGCGTTTTTGCAATGTGTGAAAGAAACTGCACCTGAGAATTTTATTGGTGTGTCGGAAAGCCATTTGCTCCGGATTCTTTATCCGAAGGCTTTTGAGAACGTGAATTGTGTGATTACAACTGGCACTTGGAAGCTGTGGTCTGGTGCTTTTTTGCGCGACTTGCAGAGTGAGGATTGTAGTAATTTTGAATCTTTCCAACCGCAAGATGAAGATGAGGGTTTGATTGCGTTTACTTCTGGTTCGACAGGTATTCCAAAGGGAGTGGTGTTCACGCATGGGGGCTTCCAAGCGCAAGTGGCACATTTGAAAGATGATTTTGAAATTCAGGCAGGAGAAGTGGATTTGCCGGGTTTATTCTCTTTGGCTTTATTCAACCCTGCATTAGGGATTACGACCGTGATTCCGGATATGGATATTACGGCACCAGCAAGCTTGAACCCCGCCTATTTGGTGGAAGCGATTCAGACTTATGGGGTGACCAATTCATTTGGATCGCCAATTATTTGGAAGTTGTTGGGGGCTTATTGCAAAGAAAATGGGATTACCCTGCCCTCTTATAAACGAATTATTATGGCGGGTGCGCCGGTGGAACCTTATGTGTTGGAGACGATGTATGCGGTGGCGCCGAATGCAACGATCACCACTCCTTTTGGGGCAACGGAAGCTTTGCCGATTAGTATTATGGATGGAAAAGAGATTTTATCTGAAACAGCGGCTCTGAGCAATCAGGGGTATGGCAATTGTGTGGGCTATACTCTGCAAAATGAAGCGCTGAAGATTATTCAAGTGCGCGATGAAAAAATCGAAAACTGGGATGATGCTTTGGAAGTGCCTCAAGGCGTTTTGGGAGAGATTGTGGTGAAAGGTCCGGTGGTGTCTCCACGATATGTGGCGCGACCTGTGCAAACTGCGAAAGCGAAAATCTATGAAACGGATGGTAGTTTTTGGCACCGTATGGGCGACTTGGGCTTTTTTGATGAAAAAGGGCGGGTGTGGTTCTGCGGGCGAAAAAGCCACCGTTTGGAAACAGAAGATGGGATTTTGTGTCCGATTCATGTGGAAGCATTGGCAAATCAATTGCCACATGTGACACGCAGTGCGGTGATTGGGGTGGGAGAAAAAGGCAAAGAAGAAGCGGTGTTGTTGATAGAAGAAAATGATGAAATCCGCAAGATGAGTGGAGCTGAACAACAAGCCTTGTTGGATGAAGCCAAAAAAATCCGTTCTCCTTATTTACCTACTACTACAATTAAAAGTGTAGAATTTGTTAAGGCATTCCCTGTGGATGTGCGCCATAACGCAAAAATCAATCGAGAGCTATTACAAAAAGAATATCAGACTAAGAATTAATCTGTTTTTGATGCATCATTGACGTAAGTTTAGGCTCGCATAGCGAGCCTATATTTTAAGTACGATACTGTGCAATGGAAAGGCTTAACCGAAAATGCAAACTCAATTTGATCCAAATCAAAACTATACTATTATTATTTTTGGTGCTACGGGGGATTTGACCAAGCGAAAATTGCTCCCTTCTTTTTATCATCAATTTCATGAAGGGAATATGCCCAAGAATTTTAAGATCATTGCGTTTGCCCGCCGACCGTATAGTACTGAAGATTATTTAAATTTTATCAATGATGTGTTTATGGAAAACATCGAGCATCCGGGCGATCTTTTGGATGACTTTTTCTCTCACCTGACCTATTTGGAGGGAGATGTTACCCAACAAGAAGCGTATGATACGTTGCGATCATATTTGGCAGATGTGGAGACGATGCCCTCCAACCGTTTGTATTATTTGGCAACAGCGCCCCAACTTTATGAACCGATCATTACTTATTTGGGAGAATATTGTTTGCATGTTTCAGATGACTTGATGCGCAATATTGTGATTGAAAAGCCGTTTGGACAAGATTTGGCTTCTGCTCAAAAATTAAATGCGCTTTTGCATGAATATTTCAAAGAAGAACAGATCTTCCGAATTGATCATTATTTGGGCAAAGAAACTGCGCAGAATATTTTGTTCTTCCGATTCGCAAATTCAATTTTTGAACCATTGTGGAACCGTCGTTATATCGATTCTGTACATATTAATGTGGCAGAATCAGGAACGATTCATTATCGAGCTGGTTATTATGACAAAGCAGGGATTTTGCGCGATATGTTTCAAAACCATTTGCTGCAATTGCTTACTTTGGTGGCGATGGAACCTCCGGCAAGTTTTGAAGCAAGTTCTTTACAGTATGAAAAAATGAAGGTGCTGCAATCTTTGCGCCCGGCTGATCCAGACTATATCACTTTTGGACAGTATGAAGGCTATTTAGAAGCGCCGGGTGTGGCTGAGAATTCACGTACTCCCACTTATTCATTGGTGCCCACCTATGTGGATAACTGGCGATGGCAAGGGGTGCCGTTCTATTTGCGCTCGGGGAAGGCTTTGAAGGAAAAAACTTCTCAAATTACGATTGAATTCCGCTGTCCACCCCATTTGCTGTTTGATAAGAACGGTGGGTTTGAACCGAATAAAATCGTGATCCAAATTCAACCGAATGAAGGCATTCAACTACGTTTTGAAACAAAAAAACCCAATAGTGCACAACAAACAGTGACTACTTCGATGGATTTTAATTATCAAACTGGGTTGAAAGATATGCGATTACCAACTGCTTATGAACGTTTGCTACGAGATGCGTTGTTGGGTGACACTTCTTTATTCACACATGCACGAGAAATTGAATTATCATGGAAATTTATTGATCCGATTATTCAATATTGGGAAGAGAACACAGATCAAGCGCCTATGCGATATAAACCCGGAACAATGTAATTGAATTTGTATTTAATGTGAACTCACCTTAGGAAAAAGAGAAGAAGATGCAAGAAAAAAACAATCATTTAACTCCTTATGAAACTCGAGAAGCGTTTATTCAAGCAAGTTTGAGCTTGTTTAATGAATGTTATCAGGAGGCGATTAAAAAACATAACTCATTCATCGTCGCTGTTTCAGGTGGATCTACTCCTATCCCATTTTTTGAAGAATTAGCTTTGCCGATGAATGCAGCTCAATATGATTGGGAAAAAATCCAATTCTTTTGGGTGGATGAACGCATGGTACCCAATCATAGCCCTGAGAATAATTTTAATAATGCTTATCATGCATTTTTGCGAAAAGTTCCACTTCCCTATCCAAATAAACATCGTATCCCTACTTTTAAAGACCCACATCAGATTGCACGAGAATATGAAGCTGAGATTGTGAACTTGTTTAAACAAGAACGTGGGTTGGCGGAGGGGGCTGTGCCGGTGTTTGATTTAATCTTGTTGGGGATGGGAGAAGATGGGCATACCGCATCGTTATTCCCAACTTCTCCAGACTTGAATGAAGAGAAAAAGTTGATGATGGCAACTGAAAAACCAGAAAGTGGACAAATGCGAATTACGATGACCTTCCCGCTTTTGGCAGCCGCACAAAATTTGATCTTGATGGCAACGGGTGAAAAGAAAATTCAAATTATTGAAAAAGTGATTCAAAACGGATTGCTGCATTTACCTATTGCGAAATTAAACAAAAGACACCCAAATATTATTTGGGTGTCTCGTGAATAGTGTGTCTTTATGACATGCTATTTTTTTTGATTTTTTTTCAAGATCCAATCAGAATTTCACAGTAATTACCAGGTGTGGTAAGTACCATTTCATTCCAACGGGCATTTAGATCACTTAAGCTTGTGGTGGTGACCACATGATTTTCAAATCCTTGTGTTTGGAAAAGGTTTTTTCCATCTACCCCGTAATTTGTACCGCAAATATTGAGCAATACAGCTAATTGATTAT
This sequence comes from Anaerolineales bacterium, assembly GCA_963662985.1. GTDB lineage: Bacteria > Chloroflexota > Anaerolineae > Anaerolineales > UBA11579. The sequence goes on from OY760067.1 coordinate 565,023, forward strand.
CTAATGATCGGTTTGGATCATTCCATGATGTTGCAATTTCCATCACACCCGTGAAGGTTTGATAGGGAACTTCATTGATTACAATATCGTCTCCCATGGCGATGAGGGCATCTACAAAGGTTTCATCAACAATGAGAACATGATCTATGCTGAGACGTTTGGAAGTGATGACTTCTAAGTTGATGGCAGATTTAACATCTTGGGCATTAATCAACATTGGTTGTGCATCAGGATTCGCTTCTTTATTATCTGTTTTTTGAGGATAGAGCGAGATCATGGTGCGTTTGTTGACTTCTTTATCAATCATCAGATACCAAATACTATCGACTTTAGCTTCGTTGCTAATTTGGTCTACGATGACAATCACAAAATTCTCTTGCCATGGCACCGATGTGGGGGCAGAACTATTATAAGGTTGATTGGGGCGTAAATTGCTATGATTGAGGGCAAGGGGAGACATGCCACCACCTAATTTCTTCGCAGTGAAGATCCCTAGGGCGACAAAGAGGATGAAAATGAATAATGAGAGTCTTTTTTTCATAGCAATCTATCCAATAAAAATTCGATATTCGTTAACTCAATACTATTAGGAAATAAAAATTGCGCCAATTAAAAAGCCGACCAACCAACCACTGAAGGCAACTATGAGTACCTTTAGGATTAGGTTTAATCCTTTATAGGTATTGTTCCAACGAAAGCCAACCATCACAATACGATGTACAAAAGCAGAGTTGCTCATCATGGGGATGACGATGCTCCAAAATCTGTTTTCAATCCATAAGAAAAAGTTTTTGATAATCTTCATACGTATCTCCTAGCGTGATGTGACCGTTTTCAGAATCCTCCCAGATTCGGAGGTGGTGACAACTAGCCTTTGTTCAATTTTTGTGCCATCTGGTGCTTTGCCATCACTTTTGAAGGTGAATTGATAGGCGGTTTGTTTGAAAAAGCCAAATCGGTTGATTTGTGTTTTTCGGACAGTGGGTTTGACACCATTGAGATATGGATAGCTTTTGTAGATTGAATGGATGACCATTTCTTTTACTTCAGTTTCCATGATTTTTCCTTTAATTAAATTCTACTTGTTTTGAAATTCTTCACCATCTAATTTGACACGCAAGTAGGCGGGGCGATCTAAATCAATTTGATGATAGATGGATCTTTTCTTGGGCAAAACGGGGGCGGCGATGTGCCCCACTGGCTCCGGAAATTCAACTTCAAAATCAGGTTCTTCTTCCATTCGCTTTGCGACTTGAGTAATTTCATATTCCAAAGCTGAATCTACATAAGTTCCTGCTCGTTTGGAGAGATAAGGAGGAACGACTGTATCTTCAATTTCGATCTCTTGTGGGCGTTCTTGCGACATTTTCTCTTGTTTGAGTTTAGGTTGTTTAATGTCCATTTTGGCAATGATATCTTGCTGTTTGGTGGCGCCAATGCCGGTCATTACCATGATGACTTGCACAGTATCGATCAAATGGGGATCATTGGTAACACCCCAGATCAATTCTACATCAGGGTGCATTTGATGATTGAGTTCTGAAAGGGCTTCGCTGACTTCATAAAGAGAAAAGTCGTCGCCACCTTTCATGCTGATGATGAGTCCTGATGCTTCGGAAAGGGCGATATTTTCTAATAAGGGATGGGTGGTGGCTTGTTGGATGGCTTTGAGGGTGCGGTTTTCACCTGTACCTTGCCCGATAGTCATAAAGGCACCGCCACCTTGATGGAGGAGGTGTTGGACGTGGGCAAAATCTACATTGATGATGCCGTCATCTGTGATGAGTTCGGAGAGACCTTGCACGGCTTGACGAAGGACATCATCTGCCAATTGGAAAGCCATGTCGATGGGGAGATCTACGGGCGCCATGGTGAGAATGCGGTCGTTAGGGATGGTGATGAGGGTGTTAGCCACGGATTGGAGCTTTTCGATACCCCATTTGGCATTGCGTTGACGTACACCTGCTTCAAACTTGAAGGGTGTGGTGACGATGGCGATGACTGTGGCGCCAATCGATTTAGCAGCTTCGGCAGCAACAATGATGCTACCTGTGCCTGTGCCTCCGCCCATGCCAGCGGTGAGGAAGACTACATCAGCACCAGCTAAGGCGTCTTCAATTTCGTTTCGGCTTTCTAAGGCAGCTTGATAGCCAATGCGAGGATCGCCCCCTGCACCAAGACCACGGGTGAGCTTGCTGCCGATAAGGAGCTCTTTGTCAGCATTAGTTTTGAGCGCTTGCGCGTCTGTGTTGGCGGCGATATATTCGACACCTTGATAGCCAAATTCCACCATACGGTTGATGGCATTGCATCCTGCTCCGCCAAGTCCGAGGACTTTGAGGGTGGGGACATAAATTTCATTTGTTTTGGTTTGTGTTTTGTTCATCACGCACTCCTTTGCTGGGTCACAATTTACGCTTTTGCCAATGCTTCTGCGATTTTTTCTGCATCACCACGCATTTGGGTGACGTTGCAACCAGCGGCATAAAGTTCTGATAAGTTTTGATTGGGAAAATCTGAAGCAACCCCAATCACGAGCACATTCTTGGCGGCTCGCGCTTCTTTGACGGAGAAACCAATTGTGGGTTTATATTTTTTCACATAAGGTTTGATAACATCCAAGTGCCAATCGGAGACACCCCAGTCATACGCTGGAAGGAGAACATAATTTTCAATAGTGACGGGTTTGCCGATGCCGGTTTCAACTTTATTGTCGGCTTTGTCTTTTTGGGCAAAATTTGAAATATCAAATTGGGGATTATAGCCATGAATTCTTTTTTGTTCTGTGGATTCAGGTGTTGAAACTGATTGAGAAAGGTTTGGTTGTGTTTCAATATGGAATCCTTCATTTTCGTAGCCTTCTTCCAAGACAGTGTTATTCACAAGATCTTGTTCTTGGACATAGATGGTTTGAAGAAGCTCAGGACTGCGCAAAGGTTGCCCGGCAGGATTGAACCATGCTTGAGCGTAGTTGGCATCAGATTCAATGGCTGATAATAACCAGAAGTTACAACTGAGAACATTTTCTGGAATACGCGTAATCATATCTGTTTGATTAAGTTTTAAGGTTTCTAACACGTCGGCGAGAGTTTGTTGATGGCGTTCCGCAGAAATAAATCCGGTTTCATCGCCTACCCCAAGCAAAAAGATGGGTAAGCCTGTGTCTACATGAGAAAAGAGGACAGTGTTATACCAATCGTAAATATGAAAGCCTTTATTATCTTGTGAACCGGTGGGGGTGAAATAAGGTTTGGTGGCGGGGAAGATATCTTGACCGCCAGCCCCCCAAGAAACGGGATGGTCGTTAAACCAGGCGTAGGCACCAATGCCAATGTTTTGAAGCCATTGTGCACTGTGATCATTTTTTAATTCGGTTAATACGTTGTCTAAAAAGGCTGTATCCCAAAAATCACCACCGGGTTGCATGGGGGCTAAGATTGGGGTGATGCCAGCATCCATCGCGGGTTGCGCTAAGTTTGCAAAAATATCTGCAAATCGTTGGGCAAGATTGGGTTGTTGCCATTCGATTTTATCCCATTGGGAACGAAGATTGGGGCGATCAAACATGGCGACATAACGAATGCCCCAAGTGGCATAGTTCTTGATGATTGAACGGAAATCATCGATATTGGGGAGTTCTTTGAGGGAAAACTTAAAATGTAAGATCAATTCAATGCCAGCGTTGCGCATGGCTTTGATGAACGCATCGGAAATAGTGCGATCAGTGGGCACATTGAGCACTAGCCAATTGGCGTTGAGGTCTTTTAGGATGGGAATCCATTGTTGTGCATCACTTTCTTGGTAGTGATCAAAATCTTGAAAATAATTGAAACCAATTTTTGTTTTGTTAATTCCGTTCATAAGTAACTCCTTCTCTGATTAATATGCAAGAGATGTGCCAAATCAATCTTTTTTCCAATTTATGTATAGTTTTGGATTGGATTGATGATCTCTAGTACATCTCCGGGTGAAAATGCGTTCACAGGAGGTAAATTGTTATAGTATTTGATGACTTCCCATTTGAGGGGATCGTCGTAGTATTTGAGGGCGATCAGACCTAGATCGTCTGATTGGCTGACGGTGTGATCAATGACAATCGTTCCCCACTCTCCCATGGCTTGGAGATAGGTTTGGGCAACTTGATTGTTGGAGACAGTGGGTTGTGCCATACCGATATAGGCAGCCCATGCGGCAATCTTACGGATGTCATCGGGATCTGCCGGGGTGAGATCCAAATAGGGAGAACTGCCACCAATAGGACGTTGGTCTTCTGGGAGGAATTCGATGGGGATGCGGAGAGGCTCTGGAATGAGCAGGACTGTGCCATCAGAGACAACATCTGAAACCGCAAGTCCGTTATACGCACGGATTACATCCCATTTGAGGGGATCATCGTAATAATACAATGCAATCATACTCATGGTATCCCCTGCTTGGACGGTATGCTCGACATAAACATCTCCCCAACCATCCATGGCTTCGAGATAAGAAGCTACAACTGTGGGTGAAGTGAGACTGGGAACGTCTCTGTTGTTATACAAACACCAAGCGGTGATTTTACGATTATCGAGGGGATCCATGGTGGGAACATTGGTGGTTTGCCAAACACCATTTACTTTTATGGTGTCACATTTTTGATTACAGTAAATGCCAGAAGCATTACGGTTGCCATCTTTGGAGTTTTGGTTCCAGGCAGTGAAAAACTGATCGTGGGTCCAACGTTTATACTTGCCTTCTTCACGACGACTCCCCCACCAGAGGGGATCATGCACGTAAACATATTTTTCATCGTAGCCTGAGACCACTAAAAAGTGCGGGCCAGTGAAGAAGGATTGGGTGGAAACACCATAATCTACGGAGACAAAGTATCCGTAGTGAATTAGGGCAATGATAGGCCGACCTTGATCTAAGAGATCAAAAAGATATTGACGACCTGCACCAGAAAAATAAGTGAAAGTGATGCCGTAGGATTCAGAGGCGCGCATCAATTGATAGATGGAGACAAATTCAGTTGTGCTGGCACCTGTGCGGATGTGCACGGCGTTTGTGGTGACATTGATATCAAAGCCATTTAAAATCATGGCTAAGGAAGCAGGACCACAATCATTGCGAGAACGATTGGCGTCGCTATCTTCTTGCGATTTATATGGGATTGGCAGGATTACACCCATGGTACACTCCATTGAAAAGGTTTCTGTTAATAATGCAATATTTGTACCAATTGCGATTATTTCCTCTTTTCAAGGAGTTTTTAAGAAAGTTTATTCGATTGGGGGTTGCCCTTCCACGGTGGGTTGGGGAGTGAAGGTGGGGATGGGGGTGGTTGTGATGGTGGGCTGGGGAGCAGGGGTTTCGATGCGATCGATGAAGAATGTAGCTTGATAGACTTCGCCAAAATTGCCAAGATTATTGTAAATCGTACCATTATAGTCTATGGTGAGAGCTGCTGCGTTTCCGGAGATAATTTTTACTGAACTTTCACCAAAGAAATACCAATCTGTATTGGGTTTAACACGGCTTTTGAGCTCTTCTTTTCCATCCACAATGACTTTCAAATAAGTACGTTGAGAGGCTGTAATCTGAATACGAATGGTAGTGCCGATAGGTGCTTCGGGGACAGGTGTACTGGTTGCAATCGTATCCAATCCTGTTCCATCCCCATTAAAAGGGGCCATTTGGGTTGCGTTCGGATCTATGGTACCTTCTATGGTGAGAGTTGCGGTTGGCGTTGCTTCAAGCGTGGGGGTTGCGTAAGTTTCTGCATTGGTAAGTTCTTCGCGAGTGGTTACAACGCGGCGAATGCCCCAAATGCCAAAGGCTACGACGAGTAATACGCTGACAATCACAACAAACATATCAACTGTAAACACATCTTTGATCCAAATCCAAATTAAAGATCTGACTTTTTTGGCTTCTTTATTTTGGTCATAAGGTCCGGGGACTTCACGGTTTTCTGTAAATGTTGCTTGGAGGCGATCTCCAAATTTTTCAAGAACCCATTCTCTTTCTACACTGAGAAATTCAGCATAAGAGAGCATCATGCCACGGGCTTGCACGGGAGAGGCAAACAGATCAAATTCATTTTTTTCAATCAAGCGTATATAATGTGCGGGGATTTTGAGATGTTTGGAAACTTCTTCCACGGAAGCACCAAGTGTTTCTCGTCTTTCTCGTAAACGTTCGCCAATTGAAATATCGTTGTTATGTTTATAAGAAGGATCTATTTGATCTTGAAGCATTTCTTGTTTTGAATCCTGGTCAGGTTCAATCTTTGAAGAATTATCTTCTGAAGAAGCATCTTCCACTGAATTTGATGTTGTTTCTGATGGAGATGGTTGTTGCTGTAATTGTTCTTCGGTTGGTACGACAGGTTCTTCTTCAAATTCTGAAAGATCTAGACCGATAAATGCAGCATAATTTTTGAGAAAGCCAAGCGCTTGGGGGCGGGATGGGAAACTATCAATAGCACCTTCTTCCAACATTTGGACATAAATGGGCTTCATGAAGATTTTTTTTGAGACATCTTCTACTGAAAGTTTTTGTTGTTTTCTTTTTTGGGCGAGGGCTTTACCAATCTTTTTATACATAGGCGTATTATAAACGATAGGGAAGAAAACTTGGCGAATTTAATCTATTTTTCAGATGTTTGATAACTTAAGGCAAAACCGCTCCGATTAAGGAGCGGTTGAAAAACAATAAATCATTTTTCTAGTTGCATATTCTATTAAGTTTAACCACCGAGATAGGCTTTTTGGACCATTTCGTTTTCGATTAATGCACTTGCTTCGTCTTCTAATACAATTTCGCCTGTTTGCAAGACATAACCGCGATCTGCGATGGATAAGGCCATTTGAGCGTTTTGTTCCACTAATAAGATTGTGGTTCCTTTGTCATTAATGTCACGTATAATATCAAAAATCTGTTCAACCAAAATGGGGGCTAACCCCATGGAAGGTTCATCCATTAATAATACTTCTGGTCCGGCCATCAAGGCACGTGCCATTGCAAGCATTTGTTGTTCACCACCAGAGAGGGTTCCACCTAATTGTTTTTGGCGCTCTTTGAGGCGAGGGAACAAAGTGAAGGATTCTTCTAAGCGTTGTTCAATCAACTCTCGATCATTGACGGTGTAGGCGCCCATTTCGAGATTTTCTAGTACGGACATACGAGAGAAGATTTTTCGACCTTCTGGCACTTGAATGATACCCATTTTCACTATTTTTTGGGCAGGTGTTTCAGTGATGTCTTCACCATTAAAATAGAGGTTACCACTGGTTGGTTGATAAATCCCAGAAATGGTATTCAAAGTTGTACTTTTACCAGCACCGTTGGAACCGATTAGGGCTACGATCTCTCCTTGATTTAGGGTGAGGCTGATGCCTTTTAACGCTTTGATCGCACCATAAGAAACATGGATATCTTTCACTTGGAGCATTACGTCTTTATTTGCCATTGCTCTTCTCCTTGCGTTCTTTTTGGAATTTTTCAGATAAAGCTGCTGCACCAGGTCCAAGATAGGCTTCAATCACACGTTTGTTGTTTTGAATTTCTTCTGGCACCCCTTCCGCAATCTTTTGACCAAAGTCGATGACGGAGATTTGTTCAGAAATTTCCATGATAACTTTCATGTCATGTTCAATCATCAAAACGGTGATGCCGAGATCATCACGCAAACGACGGATGAGGTCAATCATTTCGACGGTTTCTTGCGGGTTCATGCCTGCGGTAGGTTCATCTAAAAGAATCAATTTTGGATCACTAGCGATGGCGCGGGCAATTTCTAAACGGCGTTGGGCACCATAAGGCATGCTGGTTGCCATCCAATCACCCATACCACTCAATCCCACATAATCGATCACTTCAAGACCCTTTTCAATCGCTTTTTTCTCTTCACGATGATAGCGAGGGGTATGGAAGACTGAATCAATTACATTTGTTTTGAGATTGACAGTTTGGCCGACCATCACATTTTCGAGGGCGGTCATGGCTGCAAACAAACGAATATTTTGATAAGTTCGTGCAATTCCTTTGCTAGCAATTTTGTTGGTGGGCAAGCCTTTGATGGATTCACCCATGAATAATACTTCACCAATTTCAGGGGTGTAGAAGCCAGAAAGGCAGTTGAACAAGGTTGTTTTGCCTGCACCGTTTGGTCCAATGATACTCGAGATTGTCTTTTCTGGAATGGTGATGTTGACAGAATCGACTGCCACCAACCCACCAAATATCTTTGAGACATTGATTGTTTCGATCACGTTCATGATTTTGCCTCCTTTTTATCAGAGACAGTCTCTTCATAATCTTCTGCTAGTTTGGGGCGTTTCATTGGCAAAAGACCTTCTGGACGGGCAAGCATCATCAACACTAATAATGCACCGAACACGAGCATTCGATAGCTGGAAAGATCTCGAAGGAGTTCTGGCAAGCCTTTGAGCACGAAGGAACCGAGGATTACGCCGGGGATGGAGCCCATGCCACCAACGATGACAAGACACAAAACATTGATGGATACCATCATGACATGGTCTTCAGGACCGGTGAATTGGTTTCGAGATGCAAATAAAGCACCTGCTAGCCCTGCGATGGCGGCACCAATGGCGAGCGCAAGTAATTTGTTTTTGAAGACATCAATCCCGGTTGCTTTGGCAACGGTTTCATCTGCTTGAATGGCTTCAAATGTGCGCCCTGTGCGGGAGTATTGAATGCGGGAAGCGATGAAAATCAGGACGAGGACAAAGAAGATAATTAAGTGCATAAAATTGACATCGGTTGAAATCAACTTCCCAAAGAGAGTAGGTTGCCCAATGGCGCGTACCCCACGAGGTCCGTTGGTGATGTTTTCTAACAAGTCACTTTTAATGAGAATACGGGTCATTTCACCGAATGCCAAGGTAACGATGGCGAGGTAGTCCCCACGTAGGTTTAAGATTGGCAGACCGAGTAAGATACCGGTGAAGGTTGAAACAAGCACGGAAACCAAGAGGGCTAACCAGAAGTTCATTTCGATGCCGTGGGGTTCTAAGGCGGTTAATAGACCAAAGGTATAAGCACCAATGGCAAACCAAGCTACATAACCAAGCATCAATTGCCCAGAAAGACCTACGATGATGTTGAGGCCAAGACCGAGCAGGATATAAATTCCCACCGTTCCCATCACATAGTTCCAATAACCACCCCATTTTGTGGGAAGGAAATATAAAAGGAACAAGGCAATGGCAAAGAAGGCAATTTTTGTCCAACGATTTCCAAATACTTTTTCAATTTGTGGTTTCTCTAAGAAGGCTTTTCGTTTTGCAGTTTGTTTGGCGATGAATGCATGCCAGTTTTCTGTTTTGAAAACAACTTTTGCGATAACAGCACCTAAGACTGCTGAAAGAATCATTGTGCCAGCATAACGTAAGATGACTGCGGCAACTGTGCTTTCGTAGAGCATAAAGAAACCAATATTATCTGGTGAGAATTCAGGAAGATATTCACGGAATTTTGCACCGTTCAAATACATGGGATTAACTACCGCTAATAAGGCAATAATCACCAAGCTGGCGAATACACCAATCAAGACGGAGGATACAAGAACTTCGCTCCATTTGCTTTCTTCATTTATTGCTTTGAATCCAAGGAAGAATAAAATTAATCCAAAGAGAAGCAAAAGATTGAAAACAGGGATTTGTCCCGATTCGGTTGTGTTTTTGAAGAGATTACTCAGCATGTTTGAAAGCACTACTGAGAAACCAATCAAATCTAAGAAAATTAAGATAAAACCAGTTACTAAACCGGTTTGAATTGAGTTTTTAATACATTTCTTCATTAGACTTTCTCCTCGGTTAATGCTTCACCCAACAAACCTGAGGGACGGAAAATCAGTACTAGGATGAGGATTGTGAATGCGATCACGTCTTTGAGTTGGAAATCGATGTTCAATAAGGCTGGTCCAACAGATTCAAGAATACCTAGAAGCATCCCTCCCATCATAGCGCCGGGGATATTGCCAATACCACCCATTACAGCGGCGGTGAAGGCTTTGATTCCGGGAATGAAGCCGACATAGTGATTGATGAGACCGTTATGGATGCCCCACATCACACCAGCAGAGCCTGCCAAAATACCACTAATAATAAAGGTGCGGCTAATCACACCATCTACGTCAATACCCATTAATGCAGCGGCTTGTTTATTTTCTGCCACAGCGCGCATGGATCGACCTAGCTTAGTTTTTTGTACGAGAAGATAGAGACCAATCATCAAGAGAACAGACATCACAAAAGAAAAAACACCCGTATAGGTTACCATCACATTTGAACCTGCGATGGGAACCATCCAACCTTGTCCACGCCATAAAATGTTGGGGTTAGTATAGGGACGACGTTGAGGGCCAAAGAGTAATTGTGCGGCATTTTGCAAAAAAGTGGATGCACCAATTGCACTGATCAATGGCACAAGGCGAGGCGCCTTGCGAAGCGGTCGATATGCAATTTTTTCAAGAGCGTAGCCTAATAAAGAAGATACAATAATACCTGTTAAGAATGCAAAAATAATAGAAAGAATTGGGTGTGCATTCAAAAATGTTAATTTGGGGCTTGCGTCTGTGGGGGCAGGAATTGCATTGAGCAATTCAAACATAAAATACCCACCAAATGCACCGAACATCATCACTTCTCCATGAGCAAAGTTGATCATAAAGAGAATTCCATAAACGAGTGTGTAGCCAATTGCGACTAGGGCATACATGCCACCGATAATCAAACCGGTGATTCCAAAACGGACCCACGTATCTGGCCCGTATGTTTTGTCTATCAACAAAACATTCACCATTCGCCATAGAATATAACCGCCGATCAAAATTCCCAAGAGAAGCCTAAGAAGGCTACCGGCGTTTATTCCTTTGGCATTTTTTAGTTTTTCCATTTTGTTCCTCATTTCCATCTATCAAAAGTAGGAAAGATTTTGATTTATGATTTCTAAAAATAACCATCCTGACCACATTGGTCTGTTAAAAATAAGTCGTAAATATGATCTGAATAACATAGAGTTAGGGAGATAAATCTCCCTAACTCATCGTAGACTTTTTCAAAGTTTCAAACGAAATTTGAAAATATAAATGTTCGTTCGAAGCTTATTCTGCGTCAGCTGTCCAAGGAACCCATTCGCCACCGGAAACAACGTAGAAGGTTGGACCAGAGGCGTTACATTCGCCAGTTTCATTACATTGAATCAAACCAGTGAGACCTTCGTAGCTTGTTGCACGCATTGCTTCTGTGACTGCAGTGCGGGGAACGTAGAGAGTGTCGCCATCAACCACTGCAACTTTTTCGATTGCAGCAATGATCACAGAACCAACATCATAGGAAGACCATGTGAATGCGGAGAGTGAACCAGCGGCCATACCGTACATTTCTTCATAACCAGCATCGAAAGCTTCTTTTTCTGCTGTGGTGGGGGGTACGAGTGACACTGCGATTGCGCCTTCACCATTGGGGCCTGTCTTCTCCAAGAATTCTGTACCGTACACACCATCTGCACCGAAGAAGGTTACGCCAGAGAGACCAGCTTGTGCCCATTGGTTTGCCATCACGATACCTTCAGCTGAGTAACCACCGAAGTAGACTGCTTCAGGACCAGCGGCTGCGACTGCGGCCAAAACTGCAGAGTAGTCAGATTCACCTGGGGTGACTGCTTCATATGCAACTGCTTCCATACCGGTTTCAGCTTCAAATTGAGCCTTTACTTCATCTGCCAAGCCCTTCCCGTAGGAGGAACCATCGTGCAAGACTGCCAATTTGGTGACGCCCAAGTCATTGGCGAGCATCATAGCAGCAAATTTTGCTTGAATTGCATCGGTGAAGCACAAGCGGTTGAAGACTGCAGAACCACTTTCAGTCAAGCTGGGCAATGTGGCAGAAGGAGACATCATGGGGTACATGGCTTCTTCATAGATAGGCATGGCGGCTTCTGTGGAACCAGAGAAGATGTGACCAGCAATGGCAACCATATCAGATTCGGTTACGAATTTGTTGGCAACTGCGGCACCCATTTCAGGAGAACCACCGGTATCTTCTGCGACCAATTCGTAGGACCAGCCTTCGTAGCCGTCATCAGTGACGAGTGCATATTCCACACCCTGTGAGATGTCGATACCAAACATGGAATAGTCACCCAACATAGGAGCGCCCATACCGATTTTGATGGTATCACCAGCTGGGACAACTGCACAACCTGCTGGATCTGCTGCACAAACTTCTGGGCCATCTTGAGCAAAAACAGCCATTGTGCTGAAGGCCATAGCCATCATGGCTACAACGATCAATGTTACAAATAATGATTTCTTCATTTTATCCTCCAATAAAAAATGATAAAAAATTTAATAAATATAAAGATTTTCTCTTCCTTACAAAGTTCCTCTAGTCAAATAATGCGCTTTTATGATGGTTTAATGCTCCTTTCGGTAATAAAAAAAAAGCTCTTCTTGGCGAAGAGCAGCTTTTGTAAATTTATAAGTATTTTGCTACTACTTGTGCGCCAAGATTCCAATGTGTGCCTGAAAGACAACAAGGATAAGGGAGAGCATAATAATAGTAATAAAATACCAATAAGAAGTAGTCATTTGTATAAGTTCCTCGATTTGCGTTATTATATAACGATTTGATGATTTGTCAACACTTTAAGCTATAATTAATCATATTATTGTACAAAGATATGATGATTAAGCATTTTCTTAACGTTATTGACGATAAATGGATTTTGTTTGGGGAAATGAAATGGAATTAATGAGGCGATTTTGATTAATTTCTCTTTTAATGTATATTGAGTTTTAATATTCAGTATGGTATTATAAGGATTGGTTTTCTAGCGAAGACCAAAATGTTTTATTGTTAATTAGTAGTAATAGGAGAAGAACATTAGCACTTCAAATTATAGATTAAATGAAAAAATCAAAGCAGATAAAGTTCGGTTGATCGGCGCAGATGGTGAGAACATTGGTGTTGTTTCCATCAAAGAAGCTCTTCAACTTGCTATTGAAGCTGATTTGGATCTGGTGGAAGTGGCGCCTGCTGCAAATCCACCTGTTTGCAAAATCATTGATTATGGCAAATTTTTGTACGAACGTACTAAGAAAGAAAAAGAAGCCAAAAAACAACAGAAACAAGTTGAAATCAAAGAGATCCAAATTCGTCCGAAAACCACAGATCATCACCGTGGTTTCAAAGTGCGTGATGCACGACGATGGCTTGAAGAAGGCAAAAAGGTTAAAGTTCGTGTGCGCTTCCGCGGACGTGAACGAGATTATCCTGAAATCGCGATGGAAGATCTGAACGAAATTGCCAAGGAACTTTCTGATGTTGCCGTGATCGAACAAAAACCACAGTTCGAAGGGCGCACAATGTTAATGGTTCTTGCACCTGAAAAACTTAAGAAGAAAAATTAGCAAATTGCAGTGAAAGCTGCGTATTGCTTTTTTATATTGCTGAATTCTCGAACTATTTTTCCTCTGCAGGGGATCTCCCCTTTGGAGAAAGCTTGCGGAATTATTAGCAAAAGGAAAATAAAATGGCTCGAAAGAAAAAACCTAATCACAAGTACAAACTTAAGACCCATAAAGGAACAGCGAAACGCTTCCGCATGACAGGAACAGGCATAATCGTACGTACAAAAGGCGGGAAGGGTCACTTCCGACGACGCACTTCTAAGCGTACAAAAGCATTGTTTACCACAATGGTCCCTGTTCAAGGGAGTGGTTACCAAAAACGCATTAAGCGATTGGCACCTTATATGAAAAAATATAAAGCCAATCCTTCTGCTCGCACTGCAAAATAAACTTTTTCAGGCAAGCAGACGTTTCTTTATCAATCAAGAGAGCAGCCTAGCTCTCGCAATATGCGGCTTTTGAGTGTGTGAAACGGATAAGTCCGACCTTATCGACGCTCAGGGGTACGCAGGAGGTAAAAAATGGCAAGAGTAAAAACTGGCTTTACACGCCGACAAAGACATAAAAAAGTCTTAAAACTTACAAAGGGCCAATATGGCTCTAAGTCTAAACTTTATCGTCGCGCAAACGAAGCGATGCTCAAAAGTCTTTGGTATTCCTACCGAGACCGACGAACTCGCCGCCGCGACTTGCGCCGCTTGTGGATTGCTCGTATCAACGCAGCAGCCCGCTTGAATGGCACAACCTACAGCCGCCTGATCCACGCTTTGAAGGTGACCGACATTAAGCTTAACCGCAAAATGCTCGCCGACATGGCAGTTCATGATCCCGAAGCCTTTGCTGCCGTAGTGCAGAAAGCTGGCGCTAAGTAAGCGCTGCTATCGGTTTGATTTTTCGAGAATTCAGTAAATAAAAGAAGCCCTTTCGAGGGCTTCTTTCTTTTTAAATTGAATTTATGGCTTAGAGAATAAAATGTTGGAGACCTAAAAAGATATTATAGGACCCCATGCCCAGCAAGAGAATTGACAGGGCGATGCCAAGACCTTTTTGAAAATTGGGAGAGAGAAGTTTGCTTTTGGAGAAAAGATAAATCATAAAAGCAAGGGTACTGATGAGAAAGATATAGAATGTGAGCACAAAGGCGAGCATATTCAATTTTGAGAGGGCGAGGCCTTTCAGGGCAATTGGCGCGCCGATAGTGCCCCAAAATATATAGACATTGGGGTTGACCCAATTGAGCAAGACAGAATTGAATAACATTTTAAGTTTAGGTTCGCTGGCTAGATGGCTATATTGATCGTTGACATCTTCCTGAGGTGGAGCAAATTCTTTTGAAAAGGATTTGAAGGTGTGATAGGCCAAATAGAGAATTACTCCTCCACCGATCAAATGGATGATGAAAAGCACATTCTCTGAGAATTTGGAAAAGAGGGTCATGAAGAGAATCAAGATCGGTAAATCTGAAAATAAGGGGGTGAGCGCAAGATAGATTGTCTTACGCCACCCATTTTTTAGTGATAAGCTGAATTGCAAGGTTTGCAAAGGACCAGGAGAAACTCCCGCATACAGCCCTAATAAAAGCCCTTGAAGTAAATACTCTCCCATTACTCTTGAGAACCTTGAGACTTTTGATATTTTTCTGCTTTGCGGCGAATGCGACTGGCGACATTGCTGAGCCCCATTGCTTTTTTCATCGCATAGAGCGTTTCTTGCACTTCTTTGCGAGTCTTAAGAGTACCTTCGTAGATGATATCTTCTACATAGCCAGGTTTATCATAAATAGCACGGCGCTCTCGCATGGGATCTAGGAAGTTGTTGATGGCGACGGTCAATTTTTCTTTGACTTCAACATCACCGACCTTACCGGCACGATAGCGTTCTTTGAGATCGTCGACTTCTGCTTTGTTAGGATTGAAGGTATCATGATAGATAAAGACAGGGTTGCCTTCAACACGTCCGGGGACATCGGCGCTGATGCGGTTGGGATCAGTGTACATAGAACGGACTTTCTTTTCTACGGTTTTGGCATCATCGCTAAGGAAAATGGCATTGTTGAGGCTTTTGCTCATTTTGGCTTGGCCATCTGTGCCGACTAATGTGGCAGCATCACCATCTTGCACCAAGGGCTCTGGTTCGGGAAAAATTTCACCATAATTAAAATTGAAGCGACGGGCAATCTCACGGGTGACCTCAACGTGAGCAAGGTTATCTTTGCCGACAGGAACGAGGTTGCCACGCACACACAGAATGTCGGCGGCTTGCAGGACAGGATAGCCTAATAATGCGAGGGGCATTTCGATGTTGGCAGCTTTGGCCATGTCTTTGAGGCTAGGGACACGTTCAAGACGAGAAACAGTGACGAGACTTTGAAAGAGAGTGTACATCTCGTTGATTTCAGGAATGCCAGATTGAAGGTAGAAGGTGGAGATTTCGGGGTCAATGCCCGCAGCGAGTTGGTCCAAGACCATCACACGTGCGTTTTTGTCAATTTCCGCAATGTCTTCTACGCTATTTTTGGTAGTGAGCATGTGCAGGTCTGCTATGATGAAAAAACATTCATATTCATGCTGCAAACGAACACGATTCTGGATGGAACCAACGTAGTGTCCGAGGTGAAGTTTGCCTGTGGGGCGATCACCGGTTAAGATTCTTTTTCTTTCTGTCATTTTTTTCTCCTAAAAATAATTATTTCTAATTTAATTGATTAAACAAAAAATTCCCGTCGTGATGCGACGAGAACCAGCTCACGAAGGTGCAGCATGTTTTTATCCAAAAACTGCGATACCTTTGCCTGTGATAACGGGGGCGCTCCGTAATTTGATACTCTTAGCCTGTTTAGGTGCTAGTTTCCCAAATTAAGCTCCTTGATCCATTCACTTTTAGCACATCAACAAGTCTTTCACCAAATGCTTGCTCTCTGGATATTGCACTACAAAAGTTACTAGTTCATATCTTCGCTACTTGTATTTATCGGAGAAATTATAACATGCTTTTAAGTAAAATCAGGTAAAATAAAAAAGCGTTACCTACGCAAAACGAAAGAGGTTTTGAATGGCAAATAGTCCCTATTTATCGATTATTGTTCCTGCATACAATGAAGAAAATAGACTCCCCTCCGCAATTCGACATATCCAAGATTTCTTAGAGAACGAAGCTTATGAGGCTGAATTAATTATTGTTGAGAATGGTTCTAGTGACAAAACATATGAAATTGCAAAACAATTTGCAGATATGCACAATAATATAAAAGTGATCTCTTTAGATCAAGCAGGAAAAGGCCGAGCAGTGAAGGCTGGGATGTTGCTGGCTACTGGAGAATATCGTTTTTTATGTGATTCAGACCTTTCTATGCCCATCACCGAGTTGCCTCGATTTTTGCCAAGCTCCACCACTGATGAGATTGAAATCGTGATTGGTTCTCGTGAAACTGAAGGAGCAAAACGATTTAACGAGCCCGATTATCGCCATATTGGGGGACGTTTCGTCAATATATTAATTCGTTTATTAGCTATCCCCAAAATTCAAGATACGCAATGCGGCTTTAAACTCTTTCGTGCTGAAGTTGCAAATGATGTTTTTTCTAAACAAACCGTGATGGGGTTTGGATTTGACATTGAAATTCTTTTCATAGCGTTAAAGCGTGGTTATGCAATCAAAGAGCTGGGAATCCCTTGGTATTATCAAGATGAAAGCAAGGTGAGCCCATTAAAAGATACGATCAAAATGTTCTTTGAAATTATGCAAATTCGACTTAATAATCTCAAAGGTCGCTATGAGAAAGAAATTTGATCGATCTTTATTGCCAGAGTCTCCAAATTTTGAACATGAATTAATATTATACGAGCGTGGGTTTCACTCTATCGCTGGAATTGACGAAGCCGGTCGTGGCCCTTGGGCTGGTCCGGTGACTGCGGGAGCGGTGCTTTTGCCATTGGATGAAAACTGTGTGCAAGCGCTAGCGGGGGTGCGAGATTCAAAACAATTAAGTGCAAAAAAAAGAGAGCGGCTATACGAAGTGATTCAAGAAGTAGCAATTGATTGGCAGGTGGCACATGTGATGCCTGCCGAAATTGACCAAATGGGAATCTTGCCAGCGACAAAAAAAGCGATGCGAATGGCAGTGGAAAAACTCTCTCTGAAGGTTGATGCGTTAGTGATTGATGCCGTAAAATTTCCAAAATGGAAGATTGAGCAAGTTAGTTTGATCAAAGGCGATCAACGCTCCTTGAGCATTGCAGCTGCTTCTATTATGGCAAAAGTATCAAGAGATCGTTTGATGCAGGACATGGAAAATCAATATTCAGGATATGGGTTTGGGCAACACAAGGGATATGGCACAAAAAAGCACCGAGAGGCGCTCTCCGTGCTGGGACCTTGTGATATTCATCGTAAATCGTATAAACCTATTCAGGCGTTGCAGAGTCCTTGTGAAGATAGACCTGATGTTGATTAAGATATTGATAAACCGCTTGATCTAGGTAGTAGCGATAGTGGCCATCACTTTGAATACGATCTCGGATTTCTGATGAGGAAATCTCTAAAAGTGGGGCATCAATCAAACGAATTTTCTGATTAATCCCGGGATAATGCTCTTCTAAACCATTTGTGTCTAAGTGAGTTGAAGGCCGCAACATAACACCTATTTCATCACATAGTTCCACAAATTCAGCAGCTTTATACCAAACTTTATAAAGACTTTGTAGTGAATCAGCTCCCATGAGGTAGACAAGTTTTGCATTTGGATACATTTGATGTAATAAATGCATAGAATCCACCGTGTAATGCGGGCCGGGGCGATCAAGGTCTACGGTGGAGATGGCAAAATTTGAATCGTTTTTAATCATGGTCTGCAACATTTGAAAACGATGTTGCACGTTTGATTTTTCTTGTTCTCTTTTATGCGGAGGATCGGGAGAAAGCATAAAAAGCACCTTGTCAAGTTTTAACTGACAAAGTGCTTCACTGGCTAATATCATATGCCCTAAATGAGGTGGATCAAAGGTCCCCCCAAAGATACCAATCCGATCTGTCATTGGTTCGCTCCGAATCTTATTCTTCCCACTGAAGTTCAATTTCACCAATAAAGACTGTATCTCCGGGCATGACACCCTCTTTACGAAGGGCTTCATCGATACCAATCACTTCCATAATACGTTGGAAGCGGTAGATGGCTTGGTCGTGTTCCCAATAGGTCATGGCGGCGGCACGTTCAATGGCTTGCCCATGCACAACCCAACCTTCTTCAGTATGTTCAATTTCGAAGTAATTTGGATCAGATTCCATCGTGTAAACGGGTAATTCTTCTTCAAATTCAACTTCAGGAAGCGTTTGGATCAATTCAAGCACTTTGTATAATAAAGCGCGTACATTTTGATTTGTAGCGGCTGAGATTTTGACTAATTCAACCCCAAGTTTTTTAAATTCTTTTTCAAGAAGCGGGGCAATTTCTGCCACGTCTGGTATGTCAATTTTATTTAATACTACAATTTGGGGTTTGTCACCAAGATCAGCATCAAACAAAGAAAGCTCTGCATTGATTTGGATATAGTCACCAACTGGATCCACGCTGCTCCCGTCAATCATATGCACCAATACTCGGGTACGTTGCACATGGCGCAAAAAATCATGCCCAAGGCCAACACCCATATGCGCGCCTTCAATTAGACCAGGGATATCTGCCATAACAAAGGTTTCAAAATCATCCAAAACAACCACCCCTAGATTAGGTTCAAGGGTAGTAAACGCATAAGAAGCAATCTTTGGTTTTGCATTCGTCGCTACTGATAATAAAGTGGATTTGCCTGCATTGGGAACGCCGACAATGCCAACATCTGCGATTAATTTGAGCTCAAGACGCAAAGTTTGTTCTGTGGCTGGCTCTCCTTTTTCAGCAATATGAGGCACTTTATTTCTGGAATTTTTGAAGTGCGTGTTACCACGACCACCACGACCACCTGCACAGACGATCAATGTTTGTCCATCTTTGACTAAGTCGCCAATTAAATTACCTGTGCCTGCATCATACACCATCGTACCAGCAGGTACTTTGATGACCAAATCTTCACCTGATTTTCCAAAGCGGTTATTAGGGCCTCCATTGGCGCCATCTTGGGCCGCATATAAACGATTATTGCGGAATTGGTACAACGTGTTAATGTGTTTGGTAACTTCAAAGATGATATCGCCACCTTTGCCGCCATCACCACCATCTGGACCCCCACGGGGTACATATTTTTCACGATGAAAATGCACCATTCCATCACCGCCCTTACCAGAGCGGACTCTAATTTCAGTCTGATCTATAAACATGCCCCTATTATACTTGATTCTCATTTTTTCAATGGAGCGGTTTTATTTTTCACTTAATTAACCAAAAGACCGTTCTTTCAAACGGCCTTTTTTTAGGATTTTATAATCTTAGAGGTTGAGATTTTATAATTGATCCTCTTGATTTTGACGATTGCGCAAATAAGCTGGCAATTCAAGCTCAGGAGAATTTTTATCTATTGGTTTATAAGAAAGCAAAGTGCTGCTTTCACGTTTACGAGGTGCAGTGACGGGTTTTGTTTCGATTGTTTCTATGTTTTGAGGCATGCGTTTCGGTGTGCTTACTGGCATACGAGAACGCTTCGCAAAGGAGGCTTTTGTGCCAATACCATCAAAACCAGTTGCAATCATTGTGATGCGGACTTCATCGTCCAGTGTTGGATCAATGGTTGCACCAAAAATGACGTTGACATTCTCAGAGGCTGATTCTGTAATCACTGCAGCGGCTTGATTGACTTCGAACAAGGTCATATCAGAAGGACCTGTGACGTTAATCAAAACACCCTTAGCGCCATCGATGGTTACATCTAATAATTTAGATTGAACAGATTCTTGCGCGGCGACTAATGCACGATCTTCGCCTTTTCCACGACCAACAGCCAACAATGCAGCACCACCACCGGTCATGATTGTGCGAACATCAGCAAAGTCGAGGTTGATCAAACCCGGAACGGTGATAATTTCAGAAATGCCTTGGATGCCTTGGCGCAAAACTTCATCTGCGAGCATAAATGCATCTTTCACTACAGTACGCTTATCGATGATCTGCAACAAACGGTCATTGGGAATCGCAATCAAGGTGTCTACTTGTTCTTTGAGTTGTTCAATGCCAACTTCTGCCACTTTGCTGCGCTTGGGGCCTTCAAATGAAAATGGCATGGTGACCACACCAATTGTCAACGCCTTTACTTCACGCGCAATTTGTGCCACGATTGGAGCGGCACCCGTGCCTGTACCACCGCCCATACCAGCTGTGATAAAGACCATATCTGCGCCTTGTAGCAAAGCAAACAAGTCTTCTGCAGATTCTTCTGCAGATAAACGACCTTGTTCTGGATCACTACCTGCACCCAGACCACGTGTTAAGTTATTCCCGATGCGAACACGCTTTTTTGCCAAAGATTCTGACAATGCTTGTGCATCTGTGT
This sequence comes from Anaerolineales bacterium, assembly GCA_963662985.1. Classification (GTDB taxonomy): domain Bacteria; phylum Chloroflexota; class Anaerolineae; order Anaerolineales; family UBA11579. The sequence continues at coordinate 585,921 of OY760067.1, forward strand.
TGATTGCGACAAATTCGACGCCTTTAATGCCACATTCGACCATTCGGTTTACCGCGTTGCAGCCACCACCGCCAACGCCCACCACCATGATTCTGGCAAAAGGCTCAACCTGAGTTCTTTCTGTCATATCTCACCTCCGATGTCTTCTATTTATAGCACAAAATAATTACTTGCGCAGGCAATTTTAGAAGGCATTTTTCGCATATTTAAACTTTTTTATTGTTCTTCATTTTCGATCGGTAATAATCGTTTTAAGAAGATCATTAATCGATCCATAAATGATTTTTCTTCACCTTCTGATTTGGGTGAATGTTCTACTTCACGATACATTGCTTTTTTATATTTGTTTGCATTCCAGCGAATCAAGCCAGTGGCGGTTGAAAACTCTGGACGATCTAAACCTTCGCTCAACCCTTCTAAACGAGTGGGTTTTGCCAAGCGAATAGGCATTTTGAAAATCTGATAGGCAACTTCTTTAATCCCCATCAAAGAGGAGGTGCCTCCTGTGAGCACAATCCCTGCTGGCAACATATCTTCAAAGCCAGCTCGTTTGATGAGATCATTCACGATGCCAAAAGTCTCTACAACACGGGCTTCGATAATATGTGCCAAAAGACGACGATTGACATTATTTTCAACATCATCATGAATAGCTTTGACGGGGAAAGTCTCTTCATTAGAAATCAAAGCACGCATAGCACATCCATGACGAAGTTTGATCTCTTGGGCTTGGCTAGAAGATACTTTTAAGCCATGGACAATATCTGAGGTGATGTTCGCCCCACCAACTGGAATTACATCTGCGTAGACAGGGAAACCGTCTTTATAGATGGCTATCTCCGTGGTGCCTTCTCCAAAATCCACCACGGCTACGCCTTCTTTGCGCTCTACATCTGTGAGGACTTCTTCTGCACTGGCAAAAGATGCCAAAACAAATTCTTGAGCGTGAATGCCAGTTGCTTCAATACATTTTTCTAGATTTTTCAATGTGGTTTCGTTAGCTGTGATGATGGATGCATCCACTTCTAAACGATGGCCACGGAAGTTCATGGGATGTTGAATGCCTTTTTGATGATCGATGGTATAACCTCGATTAAGCACATGGATTACTTTTTGATTACGATTCAAAGAAAACGCACGTGCGTCATCCCATGCTCGGTCAATGTCGGCTTGGTCGACGATTTGTCTGGTGATGCCTGTGGAACCGGGATGATCGTGAAATTCAACATTGTCACTTGAGAAACTAACAGCTGCTGCATTGATCTCTAAGGAAGAGGTTTGTTCTGCCTTATCAATTGAATTGGAGATTGCTCTGGTGGCTTCTTCCATATCCACTACACCACCTTTTTTGATACCAAGAGATGGTTCAATGCCAATGCCAATCACACGCATCACATCATTGTCTTTTACTTCCGCAACGATGGTGCAAATTTTTGATGTACCTATGTCTAACCCTACAAATATCTCACTCATATTACGGCTCCAGTCTATAATAAGGCGCTTCTAAGTGTTCTACACTGATCAAATAAGGTTCAATTCTCAGTGATTCCAATTCACTTACAATCGCATCATAAACTAATAATTTTTCATCTACACGATCCATCGAGAATCCAAAATAGACTAACCATCCCTTTTGGGGATCTTGCCAGCCTAGGCCTTTCTCTGAATCAAACAACAATACTGTGTTTTCTGGCATAATCGCATCCATCATCAAAACTGCTTTGACCATCTCTTGAGTCATAAGATGGTGCTCTTGAATGTTTTTTGCAATCTTATATTCTTTTGTGCCAGCTTCAAATTCTAAATAATCTGATGACATCACGGAAGGGAGAAATTCTTCTGCCACCACTTCCACCACATCATAAACTGCACCCTCGCGAACGTCAAATGAGATGCCTTCTTGATCAATCCATACATTCGCATTAGCATCTTGGACAGTGAGATGGATGAGCGGTTTTCTTTCTTTGACAGAGATGGTGACTTGTGCTGGATATTCCACTGCTACATTAATGTCAATTAATTCATTATAGGCAAGTGCAAGATCGAGCGCAACTTCTTCTGGCTGGAAAGTGAAAATCGATCTGCCACTTAAATTTAATTTTTGTGTCACTTCTTCCGCTGAAATTCGCTCAAGCCCTTCCACATCCACTGCTTGAATGCGAAATGTTTGCCCAAAGATCAAGAAGTATAACCCAACTATACAACAAAGTGCGATTGCACCCGATAAAATGCGTAGGTCAATTTTTGGCAAAACGATGGCAGGTAATTTGATGGTGACACCATTGGGCAATGGAATGCGAAATTGCTTTTTTGCATTCACATTCTTTTGAGGTTTCTTTGGCTTTGCATTGATGGGTTCATCCACTCTGGGCTTGGCCATTGAAACGGGTTGGGGTTGTGTCCCCTGCTCTGATTTTTTCCCATTTTCAGGTACAGCACGAGAAGGCTTCTTCTTGCGAGAATTCTTCAATGGTTTGACCATGGGTTCAAAATCAAATTGATCGTTTGACACGCCTTATGCTCCTCTTTGGTAGGCTGTTTTGGTTTGGTTGCGATCTTCTTTGCGGGAAAGGGCAAAGTTGATTAGCTTTTCAACAAGTTCTTGATTAGGCACACCGGTGGCTTCCCACAACATGGGATACATGCTGATTTCTGTAAAGCCAGGGATGGTGTTGAGTTCATTTATTGCGATTTCACCAGTTTCTTGATTCAGGAAAAAATCTACACGAGTGAGACCAGCAGAATCAATCGCTTGATAGGCTCTAACTGCTAAGTCACGAATCTTTTCAGATAATTCTTCAGGAACCTCTGCAGGAACAACTGTGTTGGAAGTTTCATCGTAATATTTGGCATCGTAGGAATAAAATTCTTCACCGGGGAGCACTTCTCCACATACGGATGCGATTGGTTTGTCATTGCCCATCACGGCAACTTCAATTTCACGTACTTTCCAACCGGCTTGGATAACCATACGGCGATCATATTGCGCAGCATCCATTAACCCTTCATAAAGATCGGAACGATTACGAACTTTGCTGATGCCAACGGAAGATCCCATGTTGGCGGGTTTGATGAACATTGGATAGGAAGAAAATGATTCGCATTTGGCTAACATAGCTTCAGAATTCTCTTTGAATTCAGAACGCAACATTAACATCGTAGGTACGATAGGAATATTATTAGCGCGCATCACATCAGCAAAAACGGCTTTGTCCATCCCTACGGCAGCACCTAAAACGCCAGGACCAACATAGGCAATGCCAGCCATTTCGAGCAAGCCTTGTAAGGTACCATCTTCGCCAAAAGTACCATGCAAAACGGGGAAGACCACATCAACGTCGGACATAAATTGCATGTTATCTTCGGCAAGGGAATAAAGTCCGGGGCGTTTTGGATCTGGCAAGATTGTGACGGGGGTATAGCCTGTGACATCACCGGCAATCAAGGCATTGAGAATCCCTTCGCCTGTGAACCACTCCCCTTCACGAGTGATGCCAACCTGAATGACATCATATTTTTGGGGATCTAATTGGCTAATCACAAATTTTGCAGACATCAGAGAAACATCATGTTCTCCGGAACGTCCACCAAAAAGTACGATAATTTTGAGAGGTTGATTGTTCGCCATCATATTTTGTCCTGACTTTCTTTATGAAAAATCCCAATCTCCAATAAATTGAATTTCTGGGTGCAATTCAATACCATATTTTTCCAATACGGTTTTTTGCGCTAATTTAACCAAGGCATAAAAATCATTGGCGGTGCCATTATCTACGTTGCAGAAAAAATTTCCGTGTAGTTCATTAATTTGCACACCACCTATTTGCGTACCTTTGAGGCCACTCTCTTGAATTAATTTTGCAGAGAAATTGCCGGGAGGGTTTTTAAAAGTGGAGCCTGTGCTGGGGAAATTAGGTTGGGTGCTTGTTCTACGCACTAAGTACGCTTTCACTTTTTCATCAATTTCAGCTTGCACGCCTTGTTCATACTTGAATGTGGCTGAAAGTACTAATACTTGAGAGCCATCATGTTTGAGGCGACTGCCACGATATTGATAATGAAAATCTTCCGCTTTCCATGTTTGAACACCAAATTCAGGATGGAATACAAGCGCTGAGACCAATGAACCGGCGGTATCGCCACCATGAGCTCCTGCATTGCCTACCACTGCGCCTCCGACCGTACCAGGGATGCCTGTGGCCCATTCCATACCGGTGTAGCCACGTTTGCTAATCTGTTTGCCTAATTTGACCATTTTGGTGCCACTACTGGCAGTGACTTGAAAATTCTCTTCATCGAACAGGATGTCATCTGCACGATTGACAATCACTAATTCACGAATGCCTTTGTCACTAACTAAAATATTACAACCGCCACCTAACACAAAGAAAGGAATCTCTTCTTTGAATGCGTAGGCAACGGCATCTTTTAATTCTTCTTGGGTTTCTGCAATTACAGCAAAATCTGCGGGACCACCAATTTTTACGGTGGTCACTTTTGACATTGGAAAGTCTCTTTGGAGTTTTTCACCAAAGTGCTTTTCAAGTATTTCACCAGACAAACTCATCATATTTTCCTCAATTCTTGGATCAATGTTTGATTGATCTGTGTGGCATCTCCGGCGGAGAAAACGATGACTACATCGTTGTTGCCAATTTCCGCTAACAAAGTTTGTGCAGTTAGATCTAAATCACAAATAGCACGGGCATGTTGATGGTGCATGTGATCGACAATCTGTTTTTGAACACTAAAGTCTGGACGAGCTTGTTCTCTGGCCGCAAACACTTCGGTGACAATCACTTCATCTGCATTGCCAAACGCTTCTTCAAAACGGTGTAACAATTCCAAAGTGCGGGAATACATGTGGGGTTGCCACACTGCCCAAATTTTCTTGTTTGGATAGCGATCTTTTGTGGCAGATAAAGTAACCGAAATTTCAGTGGGATGATGTCCATAGTCATCCACTAATAAAATTCCATTTTCATTGTATTTGATATCAAAACGTCGGCCTGCACCTGTATAAGTCTGCAAAGGTGCAATGGCCCCTTTGGGGTCAATGCCTAGATACTCTAAGGCAGCTAAGACTGCCAGAGCGTTTAAGATATTGTGTTTTCCAGGTACGGTGAGGGCAATGCGCCCAATTTTTTCACCATGCAAATAGGCATCAAAGGCATATCCCAAGCCTTCTTGAGAAACTAAGTTGGTTGCGTTGACACAAAGGTCAGGTTGTTGAATACCAAATTCTTTGGTGTTGAGTTGTTTTTTAAGCGCATATGCAAGCATATCTTCGCTATTTTTATCATTCTTTGAAGCAATCAAAACGCCATCGGGTTGGATTTTATCGATAAAGCCAAAAAATGCATTTCGATAGATTTCTTCGGTGGGGAAACAATCGGGGTGGTCGTGTTCGACATTGGTAATGATTGCTACTTTTGGATTCAGGCCATGGAACATATTATCATATTCATCCGCTTCAATCACAAAAAGCGGTTTTGTTTGACCGTTTTTGGGTTGAGGATCACCTGCACGAGCATTGACTCCTAAATTACCCACTACGCCGCCGACGATAAACCCGGGAGCATACCCTAATTGATCTAAGACCCACACCATCATGGAAGTGGTGGTGGTTTTGCCATGGGTACCGGCAACACCAATGACATCATAGTCTTTGAGAATTTTTTCTAAAAAGTCGATGCGTTTCAAAACTTGCACACCCGCTTGTTTGGCGGCAATCACTTCTACGTTTGTATCAGGAATGGCAGAAGAACGTACCACCAAAGTGGCATCCGCAATGTTTTCAGCACAGTGACCAATCTCGATATGGGCGCCTTTGGCTTGTAAGGAGCGTATGCTATCCGAGGTTTTCATATCAGAACCAGAAACAGATACACCCATTTCTAAAAGAACAAGCGCAATCGCAGAAAGCCCTGTTCCGCCTATACCGATGAAGTGAATCTTTTCGTTTTTCAAAATCACCTCGTTTTTCTACAAATACACAACGATAATTAGCAAAAATGCCACCGCAATCGCTGTTGTTATTACTGGGGTACTCATCATATAGGAGGGTGGCAATATACCAAGAATTTTCGCAACTTGTTCTGCTGCAGGTGCATCAATTTGATTCACAAAATATTCAGCTTTATCAAGATAAAACCATATGGAACCAAACAAAAAATACCCATTAATGCCGCCGAATAATAAACCAAGCACAAAATCTTGCACACGAACTCGAATGGAACGTTCAGCAAGGAAGCCAATTCTTTGTGGTGTTTGATAGCCAAAGAATGACATTGCTAAAATAATAATTGCATTTACCCAAAATTCATTTTCTGGTTTTTGAGTAATAAAATCCCGATAAAATTGAAAATTCTGATTCATCAAATAAATCACAAATAATGCAAACACAATACTAAATAAAACTAATAACTCTTTAGCCCATCCACGGAAGGCGCCAATCACTGCCATCAAAGCGATGACACAGAAAAACATAAATTGTAATGAAACCATTCTATTCCTCCTCCCACCCCTACACCAAAGAGGTGATCACGTTTGCGATATTCTTTGCAGCATTTGGTTGCGCCAAAGCTTCCATGGATAATTTCATCTCTGCAAGTTTCTTATCATCTTCAACAATTGCTCGAATTTGATCAAATAATGTCTCTTTCAAAGCACCGTCTTCTAGGACAATCGCACCGCCATGAGCGGCTAATGATTCGGCATTGGTTTTTTGATAACGCCATGCATGCGGATAGGGAACGATAATGGCCGGCAATCCCATAAAGGGATATTCTCCTAAGGTGGAAGCACCTCCGCGTGACACACAAAGATCTGCCGCTCTCAAAGCATTTGCCATGTCTTGGCTATGCAAATAGGGATAAGCACGATAGTTTTGTTTTTGTGATTCTGTTAATGCATCCCGTTGTTCGGTAAATTCATCAAATGTTGTTCGCCCAAAAATGTGGATGACCTGAACAAAATCCAATAATTCTGCCAATTTATCCATAATCGCTTGGTTAATGGAACGGGAGCCTAAAGAACCACCCGTGACTAATAAAACTGGTTTTTCAGAAGATAAATTGAAGGATTCAATACAGGTTTGTTTGCCTGCGGTTTTGGCTTGCACCAATTCTTCACGAACAGGGTAACCAGTAACCACTATATCTTTGCCTTTTTGAATAAACGGTTTTGAATTCTCAATCGAAACGGCCACTTTGTCTGCATAACGAATGGCTAATTGAAGTGCTAAGGCAGGTTCCACATCGGGGACATATGCCACGATAGGGCTTTTGCGACCAGCCAAGCCTATTGGAGCGGCCACATAGCCACCCGTATAAAAAATCACATCGGGGTTAAATTCACGAATCAGTTTTCTGGCAGCAAAATATCCTTTGGTTAAACGCCAAAGATTGCCGGGTAATTTTAAGAGATTAACACCGTGCAATCCAGAAGCTGGGATTGTTTGAAAAGGCACACCGACTTGTGTCATCAAATCAGATTCCATAGCACCTTCTGCCCCCACCCAAATCACTTCGAGTTGTTCTTGATATTTATTTTGCAGTGTTTGAAGTACGGCGAGAGCGGGATACACGCCGCCTCCTGTACCCGCCGCGCTGATTAATAGCTTCATTAAATATCCTTTCAATCGATGAGGGCTGCACCCCATGTGCTTGTCTTGATATATTCATCAAGATTCCCATCGCTGTTGTCATGACTAATAAATTAGTGCCACCGGCACTCATAAATGGTAAGGCGTTGCCTGCAAAAGGCAAAATGTTCAATAAAACTGCCATATTGATAAACACTTCAATGGCGAGCCAAGCAGTAATACCACCCGCAAGTAACCGTCCAAAATTATCAGGTGCATTGAGCGCAGTTTTTAACCCACGCCAAATCAAAATACAATACAAAACCACCAAAAAAGTGGCACCGATAAATCCCAATTCTTGTGCAACCACAGCAAAAATGCTATCAGTTGGCGGAAGCGGTAAGCCTGTATATTTGGCATTGCCAACACCCAAACCGTTGCCAAACCAGCCGCCAGTCACAAATGCACCAATCGCGCGTTTAATGTGTTCGTTGGCTTGGGTTGCATCAAAAATACTACCAACATAGTCTTGCATCAATTGCAAACGGCGACTGCTTAGGGTGAGCAAAATTGCGCCGCCCATTCCTAAACCACCTAACATCATCATTACGTGCTTCAAGTTTGCACCCGCAAGGAAGAACATCACCCCACCCATTAATACAATCGTCAAAAAAGCGCTAAAGTCCGGTTGGAAATAAACTAAACCGCCAATAAATCCGACGATCATCAAAACAATCAAAAGGCCTTCGTCCAAGCGCTCTAACACAAATCGCTTGGCATTCAACCATGCTGCCAGATAGATGATGACAATTAATTTTGCAAATTCACCAGGCATGATTGAACCACCTGAGGTTACTGTACGTGCAGAACCCGTTTGAGTACGATCTCCAAAGAATAAAACATAAATCAAAAACAAAGAGATCCCAACTACTAGTCCAATCACAATCTTCTCTTTTTTGAATAAACGATAATCAAAGAAAGTTGCAATCAAAAATGCAACAGCTGAGATCACCGTAAAGACTAATTGACGATTAAACATATACATAGGTGGTTGATCTAAAACTGTGATACAAAAATCAGGGCTAGAAGAATAAATCATCATCAACCCAAAAACGATCAACGTAATCAGGGTTATCAAAAAGAGCATATCAAAATTAAAACTAACGCGTAAATTGCGATGTTTTGCTTTTTTCGTAGGTTTGACCCCAATCGCATTTGTATGATTCATAATTTCTCCACCAAACTTCGGAAATGGTCTCCGCGTTCTTCAAAATCCCGATAGGCATCATAGCTGGTGCCCCCGGGAGAAAGCAAGACTACATCTCCATCTTCGACAATTTGAGCAGCATACTCAACCGCTGCGGCTACATCTTGGGTTAATTCAATTGAATAAGGACGTTGTCCTTCTACCACTTCACCTAAGGCAACCATTACCATTTCTGCCATTTCACCAAATAGAATCACATGATCTACTTTTTCATGAATCAATTTACATAATTCATCCCAAGGAAGATTTTTATCTCGTCCGCCTAAAAGAAGCACAATCGGTTCATCAAAAGAATGTACTGCGGCAATAGTTCGTTCGGGAGCAGTGGCAATTGAGTCATCATACCATTTTGCCCCACCCCATTCACGGATCAGTTCTTGACGGTGCTGTACACCTTCAAAGCCGATTACCCCTTGACGAATTGCAGCAGTTGAAAAACCAGCCATTTTTGCGATGGCTGTGGCTGCCAAAACATTCATTAAGTTATGTTCGCCTCGCAAAGCGATTTCATCTATGCGCATCACTTCTTCAGTTGCGTTTTCGTCACGGACAAAGATTTTTTCTTCTTCAATCCATGAGCCAAAGGCATTTTCTTGTAATTTTGCTTTGCCAAAACTGGCTAAGGTGCCTGCAACTGTCATTGATAAGTCCCAAGCGCCTTCATCTTCTCTTCCTAAGATAGCAATGTCATCTTCATTTTGATAATAGACAATATTCCCTTTGGCTAAGGTATAAGAACGCATGGTACCATGTCGATCTAAATGATTCGGTGTAATATTTAATACAGCGCCAATATGCGGCATTTTGGTCATTAATTCCAATTGAAAACTGGAAAGTTCCATCACAACCACATCTTCTTTTTGCATTTTATCCACATCACTAATCAAAGGATTACCAATGTTGCCACCAATCCATACCTTTCGGGGCGCCTTTTCGCCATCTATTTCGCTTGCCGCTTGGGCGATTCTGCCCACCAAAGTTGTGGTGGTTGTTTTCCCCGCTGATCCAGTGATGCCAATCACTGGGCAAGGAACTACTTCCATAAATAATTGAGCATCATTCACCAAACGTTTGCCAAACCCAACTGCACGCTGCACAAATGGAATCGTCAAAGGGACGCCACCTGAAACACAAATCATTGTAGCCGTATCGAGTAATTCTTCTGGGTGCCCGCCAAAAGCAAATTCGACTGAAGTATCACTTAAGGCACTCACTTCTGCTTGCATTTCTTCTAAAGGACGCATATCACTTAAAGTGACTTTGGCTCCTTGAAGGGCTAAATATCTCGCAATCGCCAATCCTTGGCGTGCGGCTCCTAAAACAATCACATGTTGATCTTGCCAATTTGTGGTCATCATATGCTAGCCAATCCAATTCCGATCATTGCAAACAGCAAACTCACCAACCAAAAACGTTGGACAATTTGGGTTTCACTCCAACCTAATAATTCAAAGTGTAAATGAATGGGCGCCATTTTAAAAATTCTTTGTCCACCAGTGAGTTTGAAATATCCCACTTGAATTATCACACTCAAGGTTTCGCTCACGGGAATTACCGCAACAATAGGCAACAAAATCCAATGTCCGGTCATCAACGCCACCACTGCTAAGGTTGCCCCTAGGGCTAACGAACCAGTGTCTCCCATAAACAATTTTGCGGGATGCACATTGAACCATAAAAAGCCAAATACAGCACCGACTAAGATAAAACAAAATTGAGCGATATAAAGTTGACCTTGCCCCAAAGCTATCCCACCAAATGTTGCAAAACAAGTGGCTGAGATCAAGCCTGCGAGGCCATCCATACCATCTGTTAAATTAACTGCATTTGCAAAACCAACAATCATAAAGGCAGCAACTGGTATATAAAAAACGCCTAATTGAATTTCACGAAATACACCGGGGAGATAAAGATCAGGTACATCTAAGATATATTTTAAAATATAAGCAATGGGCAATGAAAGAACAATTTGCAAGATAAATTTTGTGCGAGCGCTGAGACCCAACCCAATATCTTTTTTGCGAAGTTTTTCCCAGTCATCTAATGCGCCTAAAGCACCATAGATTAATAATGTAATCATGGGCAAAATAATCGATTTGCCAATCGGTTGTAGCCCTAAAATCTCTACTGCATTCATCAATAAGGTTAAAAAGATTGCTGGAAAAATGAATAAAAGACCACCCAAAGTTGGGGTACCAATTTTTTCCACAAAGCGATCCGGCATTTCTTCACGAATGGAATCGCCCGCTTTAAACCACTTCAAAATTCGAATAAACGGAACGCCCCAAATTACAGTAATCAAAAAGCTCACGGCTGCTAATGCTAATACGCCGGCATTTGATGTCATAGTCCAACCTCACTTTTTTCAAGCGCTGGAATGATCGTCCACATTTTCATGCCGTATGACCCCTTAACCAAAACAACGTCTTGAGTTGTCAAATTATCGCGTAAGAAAGCAGTTGCTTCCTCTGGAGTATCAAAACAATAAATTTTATCTTGCGAAAGGCCATTTTGTCCAGCGGCTTCTGCAATTCGTTTTGCCCGCTGCCCGATGGTAAGCAATGTATCTGCAACTAAACCCGCTTTCATCCCAATTTTCCAATGGCTATCTTCTTCATAAATTCCTAATTCAAGCATGTCACCTAAAACAGCAATCTTATTGCCATTGACTTGCTCTAATAAATTTAAAGCCGCCATGGTGGATTGTGGAGAGGCATTGTAGCTGTCATCAATCAAGAGCGCCCCCGTATGGGAACGCACAGCAATTAATCGCAATTGCGTGTGTCCATAACTCAACCCTTTAACAATTTCTTGCCAAGAAAGGCCTAGTGCAAAACCAACTGCAGCGGCACTCAAAGCTGTTTGGACAGAGTGACGCCCTAATACTGGCAAATGAATTGTCATGCTTTCATTTTGATAGTGCATCACAAAACGCATTCCTTCTAATCCCAATCCTTCGATCTGATCTGCGTAAATATCTGCTTGTGAAGTGAACCCATAAAAAATCACTTTTGCCTGGGTTTCTTTTGCCATGTCCCGCACCAGCGGATCGTCATAATTCAAGATTGCAAGCCCATTCTCGGGTAAGTTGCGAACAAGTTCGGCTTTCCCTTTGGCAATTTCTGCTTGAGAACCAGCTCGTTCTGCATGCACCATTCCAATATTCGTGACAATCCCAATCTGAGGAGGGGCGATAGAACATAAGAAGTCAATGTCACCGGGGACATAAAAGCCCATTTCAAAAATTGCCACTTCATGCCCTTCTGCCAATTCTAAACCCGTGATTGGCAGCCCAATTTCACTATTATAGTTCCCCTTATTTTTATGGACGTTATAACGTTGACGTAAAACTTCCGCTAATAATTCTTTTGTAGAAGACTTCCCCACACTACCGGTGATGCCAATAATATGTAAGGCAGGGAAGCTGGCAATGTGTGCTTTTGCAAAAGATTGAAGTGCTTTGATTGAATCCTCAACGCGAATCATAAAAGGAAATTCGATTACATTATTTATATTTTCAAGGGCAGATTCTCCTTCGCGCAGGTCAATAATAGGAATATCTGCTAATTCTGGTCGATCACTCACATCCTCACAAATCAAAGCAATCGTCGCACCATTTTTAAATGCTTTTTGAATGTAATCATGACCATCAGCCATTTCCCCTTTGGCAGCAACAAACATCGATCCATGGATCGCTTTGCGAGAATCCACTTCCACAAGTGGAATCTTTCTTCCATCGGAAAAATGTGAACTATTTGTCAAATGTCGAATTAATTCACCAACCGAAAACATATTATCTTCCTTCTGATTTCATCGCCCAACGGATCTCATCCGGAGGTAAATCTAACAACACAACCACGCGTTGTGCCACTTGATTAAATAATGGGGCGGCAGTTTCTGATGCCCAACTACTAGTTTTAGGTTTTTCTAGCCAAATATAAATCAAAAATTGGGGGTCATCCACAGGACCATACCCAAAAAATGAAGCATTAGTGTATTCTGATTTTTGTCCGTCTTCAAAGAGCTCTGCCGTACCTGTTTTGCCAGCGATACGGTAACCAGCAACCAATGCGTCGGAGGCTTCATCTTCCAATGAAGCTGCCAACACTTGGCTCATATAATCTGCGGTTTCTTCAGAAATTGGATTGCCTGCGTAATGGATGGGCATATCATATTGTTTATGGTTATAGACCATTGATTTGACCACATGCGGGGTGACCATTTCACCATCATTGGCTAAAGCAGACAACGCACGCAACATCTCCATCACAGTTGCCGAGATCCCTTGCCCAAAGGTGTTATAAAAAATCGTAGATTCATGCCATTGAGATGAATTAGGTGTATACACATCCCCGGCCAATTCACCAATCATATCAATACCTGTTAATTGACCAAACCCAAAGCGTTCCATGTAATCATAAAAAACATCGGTACCCATTTGGTCACCAATCTCAGACAAACACACATTGGATGAATAAGATAAACATTCCGTCAAAGTCAAATTTCCATAAGGAACTGAATACCAGTTGACGATGTTGGCGCCTCCCATGGTTTTGTTCGTGTCATCGAAGGTGTCTGTTTTGCTAACTTTTTCTGAATCTACACCGGCTGCGACGGTGAAGACCTTGAACACAGAGCCGGGCTCATAAGGACGACCTACGGCTTGATAAGGGAATATCCCAATAAACTCATCATAATGATTCGGATCGATTATTGGTGAAGCAGCCAAAGCCCAAATTTCACCATTTTTAGGATCCATCACCGTAATCACCCCCGATTCAGCTTGATAAGTTTCTAAACCTTCTTTCAAAAGCTCTTCCATGCTACTTTGCATTTCTCGATCCAAAGTGAGAATCAAATCAGAGCCAGTGGGAGATTCATCCATTTGATCGACAAAATTGGGATTATAGGTTGAGCTAATAATCGTTGGCATACCTTGTAAAGCATCTTGATAATATCCTTCAATCCCAAATCGACCATAATCCACTTCACGATAATAATAACCAAGCACGTTGCCCGCTAATTCTCCTTCTGGATATACACGAGCAGTTTGCGCCACAAATTCGATACCTAATAAGCTGGAGTTTTCTGGGTCACGTTTAAATTGATAATCTTGAATATATTCTTTCATCAGATCTACTGTGGCCTGAGAAACATAGTCTTCTAAGACGTAAAATCGCAAATCTGCCAAAGGAATCGGGAGGGCATCAATTTCTTCCTGAGGGAGATTTTTATAAGCAATATCAAAAACACGATTCAGATCTGTGCCCAAAAAATGATTCATTACTTTGGCTAAATCGACCGCATCACGGTCTGGATCAATATAGTTAAAATTCAAGCCTACTTCATAGACCGTATGATTGCCGGCTAGCAAAACCCCATTACGATCATAGATCAAACCGCGTTCAGGCTCCACCTTCTTGAGTACGATCTCTTGTTCATAGATTTCTGCCACTTCCAAGGCACTATCATCAAATTGATAATAGACCATGCGAACAACGATCATTAATGCAATTAAAGCAAAAACACCTCCCAAGGTGATATAGCGCCAATAAAATGGATTTTTGTTAGATTGCATCAATCACGATCCTCCATATGCCCATGAGCGCATTGTTTGCTCAATCCATTCGATCCAAGAGATTGTGAACGCACGCGGTAACGTGGGCTCCTGCTCTTCTAGATCAAACGCCACTGAAAAATCTACCTTCTCTTTTCCTGCATAACCATCTACCACAAGATAGATGACCTCATAGGACAACACCTTGTGATAACTTGCCTCCAGAGCACGCTCTTTCAATGATTGTGAGGTTGTTGCGGCGGCTTTTTTTGTTTCTAAATCACGAATATCTCTTTGGATCTTTTCAATATCCACCTTTGCTTCTTGGGCATAACGACCATAGGTTGAGATCTGGGTTGTGATTGCCAAAGACGTGAAAGCGATGCCTGCTATCACCACCAAGATAGCAAGATAGGTGCCTACACGACGCAATTGCGTACGCCAAGGTTTTTCTTGATATGCGTGTTTTACATTTGTGTTATACATAATTCACCGTATAGCATGCAAAAAGTATTCCGATTTTGATTAAAGCTGGATGAATGCTTAGAGTTTTTCTGCGATGCGCAGTTTTGCGCTTCTCGAGCGGGCATTCAGCTCTGTTTCTTCTTCTGTTGGTATGATTGGTTTTTTTGTGATGATTTTTAATTCCGCCCTATGGTCACATGTACACATGATCTGTTCGGGAGGACAAACACAATCTCTTGCTGCTTCTTTTAAATAATGTTTCACTATGCGATCTTCGAGTGAATGAAATGAAATGACTGCCAAACGACCACCCGGTTTAAGGGCTTTGATCGCTTCTGGCAACACATCTCGCACGTTCATCAACTCTTGATTCACAGCGATACGTAATGACTGAAAAGTTCTTGTTGCTGGATGAATTCTTTGGGGTTTCCCTTTAGGGGAACGAACGGCATCTGAAACCACTTTTGCCAATTCTGTGGTGGTTTTGATAGGGCGATTTCGGACGATCGCAGCAGCAATCTTTCTCGATTGTTTTTCTTCGCCAAATTCAAAGATCAAATCAGCCAGTTCACCTTCTTCAAATTCATTCACAATTTGTGCGGCCGTCAATGTTTGCTCAGGATTAAATCGCATATCAAGACTTCCTTCATATAAAAAGGAAAAACCTCGATGTGCTTGATCAAATTGCATTGAAGACGCACCCAAATCCAAAATAATCCCGTCAGCATCATCCCAACCACACTCAGCCATTGCTTGTCTGAGCGTGGTATAAGATGCGTGCATTGATATAAACCGAGAGCCAAAAGATGCAAGTCTTTCTCGTGCGATTGCTAGCGCCTCCGGGTCGACATCTAGCCCCAACACCAATCCACCTGGTGCTGAAGCTTCCAGTAACCCACTAGCATGCCCGCCGGCTCCCAATGTACAGTCGATATAACGGCCCCCTGACCTTGGATTTACAGCCTGTATGGTTTCATGATAAAGTACAGAAAAATGTGGGCTACTCACCTTCGGAGCCTTCTTCTGCTTCAAGGTTTGTTTCTTGAGAAACTTGTGGCACTTCTACCGTCAGATCAAAACTGTTCAAAATTTCGTCTCGACCTTCATATTGATAGAATTCCATATCCATGGTTTCATCAAATACATCTGAATTCCAAACTTCGAAGCAACCGCGATCAGTACCAATGATCACTGCCACATCATCAATTTTTGCCCAATCCCGCATATACTTAGGAATTAGGATTCGATTCTGATTATCGATGGTGATCTCTTTACTTTCTTTTGAAAGACGTTGAATCCATTCGATAAACTTTGCATTTCTCCCGCTCGCCTCAGCGGCAGAAATATCTTCGATCTTCTTTTTGAGAGCTAAACCTTGTTTTTTGGGATATACTTCTATTGCACGGTTGTTGCGAGAACGAATGACGAACCACTCACCATCAGAGATCAATTTCCGATATTGAATCGGAACTAAAAATCTCCCTTTATCATCTAGGCTGTGGTCGAATCTACCATCGAACATTTGTTCTCTCGCTCTTCTTAAAGACATCACGCTGAGAGTCTCTCAGCGTTACAATTGAATACTTCTTTTCCTGCTAACCACCTAGTTACCACCATTTTACCACCAGGTTACCTTGATTATACGAACTAAGTATATGAAAGTCAAGTTAACGCAAGTCAAATTGGCAGGTATTCTTAACTTTTTTAATCAAAAAGTTTATTTTTTCCTTAAAATATTCGCTTTTTTAGCATTAAACTTACCTATAAGGATTTAAAACCATGGAAATTGAACTAGAATCACTCTTAAAATCTAAATTATCCCCGCGTATGTTTGAAAAAGAGCCCATGCAGCGCTGCAAATTGCATAAATGCGAAGGCGCTTGCTGTCTTTTTGGGGCTTGGGTGGATGCACAACTCAAAGAGGAAATTCTCCTCCACCAAGATACCATCCGTACCCACTTAGATACACACAATCAAGATCCACTTTTTTGGTTTGACGAACGTCAAGAATATGACCCCTTTACGATTACCAAAGTCGTCCATCACACTGCGGTCTATCCCACTCCCGCCCATTATGGGCAAACCGTATGTGTATTTTTCCGTATGTCTGATTTTAAATGTGGGTTGCAAGTGGCCAGTGAAGCCATGGGCAGACACCCATGGTCATTAAAGCCCTTCTATTGCATCTTGCACCCCTTAGATCTCGATGAAGAAGGAAAGATTACGTTAGATAAAACCGAATTGCTAGTGAAAGAACAAGGCAGTTGTCTGCGACCTGCGGATGACCCCATTTCATTGATTGAAACTTTTCAAGAAGAACTGGAATATTTTTTACAGATTGACCTTTCAGACTATATCAAAAAGGATGACGAGTAGTCATCCTTTTTCTTTTCTCAATATTGTTGTTTTAGATACGAACAATTTTGCCGATTAGTGGTGTTTCCACAACAATTGCTTCATGCGGGCACATTTCTTGGCAGCAATAACAACGGATACAGTCACTATAATGATAAGAAGGAATCTTCTTTCGGTCCCCATCATGATAATTAACTGCTTTGGGTTCTGCCGGACAAATAGCTACACATTGTCCACAATTAACACATTTATCTGCCAAAATGACTGGCTTAGGAGTTACAAAATTTCGCATTAAAAATTGCACCGATTTACTGCTCAAACTGATTGCGGTTGAAACAGGGTTTCGATTAACCTCATAATCTGCTTGAATAAAACTTGCAAGATCATCTCCTAAAATTTCAATAGTATCTGCATCAACGTTTCCAAAACCAAATTGTTTGGCATATACCAATGTTTCCACTAACTTAATATCCAAGTTCATCATACGGCAAACGGTCGCATCCAAAGCCGCCGCATCTGTGGAGAAAAGCAACACATGCATTTCTTTTGCAGTGCCGTTGGCAGGGCCATTGCCTTCCATCGCAATCACACCATCCATAATAAATAAACGGGGTTTGACTAACTGATTAAGGTCGATCAACATTTTGGAAAAAGAACCTGCATCTGGTAATCGTCCGTGGAATTCTGCTTTACGTGCCCCAGGGATGACCCCAAATTGATTTTTAATCGCACCTGTCATACGAGTGAGCGCATGTGATTTCATCTTACAAATAGAGATCACGCCATCGGCTGCCATCACATCTTTTGAAATCTCAAATTTTTTGACTAAGTTTCCTTCAGGATAAGAAATAGTTTCTGCTTCGACTAATTCAACTGCTTCAATTGGAAAATCTGCTAAAACAGTTTCATAGCCAGCTTTTTTTGCAACTGTAGTGCCTTTGCCATGTCCAGGCGAATCACCGTATTCATAATTTGCCGGAATTTCAGAAAAAGCTTTCACCACCGCTCGCATCACTTCTGCATTGGGTACCACCAAAGAATTTTCATCTTTTGCTGTCAATAAATTTGGTTTGAAAAAGATCTTCTCCCCTGCTTGCGCAAATTGTGAAACGCCCCCCAAAAGTGCTATCCCATGTTGCACTGCTTTTTCGACTGCGTCTCTTTGATAACTCTCACAACGAACTAAGGCAACTTTTGATTTCATTTTCTCGTCCTATCTTGAATTTTGATATCTTTATTATATCAATCTCTATTACTTCCTAACAACGTTAACAGACTGTTATCAAGTTTTTTAATTTATGGTAGACTAAGTCAAGAAGGATAAAAAATGGACTTTACTCTAATTCTCTTAGTCACTCTTGCATTTGGATTTAACTTTCTCAACGGGCTCAACGATAGTTCTAATATTGTGGCAACCGTGATTACTTCACGTGCCATGCCACCTAGAGCGGCCTTGATCTTGACCGCAATCGGTGAATTTTTGGGTCCATTTGTGTTTGGGGTTGCTGTGGCTAACACCGTGGGGAAAGGATTACTTGATCCTTCAGCCACCACTCCTCAAGTAATGATCGCTGCATTGATTGGTGCCATCACTTGGAATATCACTGCACAATTAACCGGAATCCCTTCCTCCTCTTCACATGCACTCATGGGTGGCTTGCTCGGGGCTGGCATCTACGCCAATGGATTCAAAGTAGTGATTCTTTCTGGTTTATTCAAAATTTTGATTGCCCTGTTCATCTCCCCCATCTTAGGTCTGTTTGCTGGCTTCGTGGTCACCAAAATTCTGATGTTCTTCTTTAAAAACTTCTCTCCCAAAGTGAATAATTTTTTTCGTAACTTCCAAATCGTCACCTCATTTGGCTTGGCTATGTCACACGGTGGCAATGATGCCCAAAAGATTATGGGGGTCATCACTCTTGGTTTGTTATCCTCTGGAGCAATCAGCACATTTGAAATCCCCTTTTGGGTAATCGTCGGTGCATCAGCAGCCATTGCAATTGGCACTTCTTTTGGTGGCTGGCGTTTGATTCGCACATTAGGCGGCAAGATTATGCGCATTCGCCCAATCCACGGGTTAGCTTCTCAAATTGCTGGCGCTTCTGTAATTTTAACCGCAGCTTTGTTGGGCGGTCCAGTGAGTACTACGCAAGTGATGAGCACTGCTATCATGGGCACAGGCGCAGCAGAACGAGTGAACAAAGTACGTTGGAACGTCCTTAGTCAAATGTTAGTGGCATGGTTGCTCACCATCCCTGTTTCCGCTTTAGTCGCCGCAATTTTTTATGTTCTAATCACAAAATTAGGATTGTAAAAACTCCTGAACATACGCTAAAATATGTTGAATTGTTTGCTCTTCCCCCATTTCAAACCAACGAATCATTGGATCTTCTAACTTGAACCAATTAGATTGTCTTCTCACAAATTTTCGTGTATTTCTTTTAATTAACATCATCGCTTCATCTTTGCTGATTTCACCGCGCAAATATTGAATTATTTCCCGATATCCAATCGCTGAAAATGCCGGCAAGTCGTGTGCATATCCTTTTTTGAGCAATTCTTTAACTTCTTTAACCAAGCCCATTTCCATCATCAATTCAATCCGCTGGTCGATATGTTGATACAATTCTTCACGAGGACGATTGAGTCCAATACGGCAAATTTCATAACGCGGATCTTTTTTCATGCGTTGATCTGAGAATTTTTTACCAGTCAAAAAAATCACTTCTAAGGCTCGAATCGTACGGCGCACATTGCGATGGTCAATATTGCTTGCGGCTTGTGGGTCTAACACAGCAAGACGTTGATGCAGCCCTTCGGTACCCACTTCTTCTGCCCAGCGATTTAACTCTTCGCGCAATGCTTCGTCAGCACGTTGTTTGGGAATCTGCCAGCCATCTGTGATTGCTTCCACATATTGACCAGTTCCCCCTACTAAAATCGGCACTTTGCCACGCGAATGAATCTCATCAATCGCTTGATAAGCTTTGCGTTGGAATAGCGCCAAACTCCAATTTTCATCCGGATTCGCGACATCAATCAAATGATGTGGTACGCCTTCCATTTCTTCTTCATAAGGTTTTGCTGTACCAATATCCATCCCACGATAAAAATAGCGTGAATCTGCAGAGACCACTTCTCCGTTTAATTGGTGTGCCAAAAAGATTGATGTGGATGTTTTCCCTACTGCGGTTGGGCCAACAATCACAATCAATTTACCTTTATTCATAAATTCGTATTCCTTTATAATGCGTGGTCTCAGGCAATTCTCCCGCACTCAGCAAAATTGCAATCACATCCACACGCCAAGCACAGGATTCGTTGTTAGTTTCTCCTAAATATTGAAAGCCAACTTCGATAATCTTTTTTAATTTATTTTGATCGACTGCCATTTCAGGAGTGCCAAAATTTTGATTGGTGCGTGTTTTTACTTCCACAAAAACTATTTCATTGCCATCTAGACAGATTAAATCAATTTCACCTGTTTGATTTCGATAATTACGGACGAGAACTTGGTACCCTTGCGCCGATAAATATTCAGCAGCAAGGTCTTCTCCTTTTTGCCCAATCTTTTGCTTTTGATTCGCACTCATTCACTTTCACCTGTCATTTTGTAGCTACTTTACCATAAAAACAAAGCTTCTGCGACCACTCAATTTAACTTAGAAAGGATTAAGAAGAATTCTCCCCCCTAGCTCAAAATCCTATTTCTCATTAAAATCTTCTTATGGAATTAACACCTCAAAGACAACCTTCGGTTTATGAACAATTAAATCGCATTATTGCGATTATGTTACTTACTTTTACATTTGCACAACTTTTCACTTTACCTAGCCGAGAGATATCTTTTCAATTTGCAGGGGTTTATTTTTCGTTTGGTCTCAATCTCAAAAACATTTTTGCCTTATTAAACGTGGTAATTGTCACTACGGGTTCATTTACTATTTTTAATCAACGCGCCAAACGTCGCCGTATTTCTTTAGTACATGCAATTTTGCCAGCCCTCACAACTTGGATGATTAGCATTCCTCTGTTTGCCACCACATTAAACTTACTTTGGTGGGTGGAGCTGATTCTCTTTGGGGCATTACTTTTTTTGATCATTTATGCGGAATACCTTGTTTCGGACGAGGTAGAAGAACAATATGAACATACTCTTTCTCGTTTATTAGAAAGTATTGCTTTTGCCATCTTTTTTATTATTAGTGCAATGTTATTTGCGATTAATATGCGTCTCTCCTTTATGATTCCCCCGCTGTTTTTGCTCACATTTTTTATCTCCCTCCGTTTATTTGAACTGCGCACACATCAATGGCTAATTATGGAATCTCTAACCTTAGCCTTTATCGTCACTCAATTTGCCGCAGTTTTTAATTATTTTCATTTTTCAGCAATTCCATTGGGAATTATCTTATTCGGAATCCTGTATTCTCTGATTAACTTCCTCCTCAAATCATTTCAAAAAAAGGTTCAATCCCAATTTATGATAGAATCGATCGTAATTTTGTTAATCACAGTTTTATTAGCGATCTTCCTCCAAATCACATAAATAAGTAACTTCTCCTATTTTATCGAGTTAACACTTACGGAAATAGGTATCATTGAGAAAGAGTATTAAATATGACGAAAATTATTATGCTTATCCTAGCTTATCTAATCGGGACAATTCCCTCAGGCTTCATTTACGTAAAACTTAAAACAGGGCAAGATGTTCGAACCATTCAAAGTGGCCGCACAGGTGGCACAAATTCTATGCGTGCTGCTGGTGTTGGCATTGGCATTGCCACGATGGTGACAGATTTTGCGAAAGGTGCTGCTGCAGTATTACTTGCAAAAGCTCTCTTACCAGAACATGCATGGATTCATGTTCTTTCTGGCTTGCTGGTCATCATTGGACATAACTACAATATTTTTATGTCCACTAAAGACGAAAACGGAAAATGGAAGATTGGTGGCGGTGCTGGCGGGTCTCCTGCTTTGGGTGCAACCACAGCGCTTTGGCTACCTTCATTTTTAATTGCTTTCCCACTTGCATTCATCGGACTTTATTTTATTGGATATGCCTCTGTTGCTACGATTATTTCAGGAAGCAGTGCATTGATTATTTTTATTGTCACTGGGCTATTGGGCATCACACCCTTGTCTTATATTGTTTACGGTGCAGGCGCGTTGACTTTATTGCTAATCTCTTTAAAAGAGAACATCAAACGTCTGAAAAACGGTACAGAACGAATGCATGGCTATCGTGCTCGTAAGAAAAAAACAGAAGAATGAATTAAAACAGAATTTTTTAAAAGAGAAAGAGCTTCTTTCTCTTTTTTGATTTAACTTTTATTGTAAAGATTTCCTCCAATTTATAAGAAACGGTTCGTTTTTTATTTAAAAAACTGTATAATGTTCACATCAAATAAGGAGATAATTAAAAACATGTCTGAAAATCCATTAAAAAACAAAAAAACTAGACGCACGTTGATCGGTCTTGCCTTTGGTTATTTTGTTGATCAAGGCGAAGGGATGACAGTATCAGCGCTCTCCCCCGCGCTCAAAAATGCTTTTGGTCTCACCAATGCCCAATTTGGTTGGATCTCATTTGTAAGAAATATGCTTCAATCTGTCAGTTCTCCTTTTTGGGGTTTCATTGCTGACAGATTTTCCCGCAAGAAAGTAATCTTTTTTGGTACCGGGATCTGGGGGATCTGGACCGCATTTTGTGGTCTCACTCAAAACTTTGGTCAATTTATGACCATTCGAGTGATCTCTGGGTTAGGGCTGGGGTGTTTAATGCCCGCCACCTTCTCATTAATTGCAGATAGCTTCCCGCCCCAAAGACGTGGTCGCGCTTTGGGAATCCTCGAAGGAGTTGGCGTGGTTGGGATGATCGCCAGCATTCTTTCTTTGGGATTCCTCGCCAATGATGAGCTTTGGCGCTATGGTTTCTTTATCATGGGTGGATTAAGTGTTCTTTCAGGGATTGCAATTTGGTTCCTTGTGGATGAACCCATTCGTGGCGCCGCTGAACCTGAATTAATTGGTAAAATCACTGAAGAAAACGAAACTCGCTATCGTGCAAAATTAGAATATGTTCCTCAAGTACTTAAAGTAAAAACCATTTGGGTTGCAATTTTGCAAGGCTTATCTGGCACAATGCCGTGGATTGTGATGCAAACCTTTATTATTCTGTGGATGGAAAATGATCTTAATATTGAAGCTTCCAGCGCAACCGTAATCTTTGGGTTAATTATGGTTGGCACCGTGATCTCAAATATTATGGGCGGCTTTATTGGCGACTGGGCAGAATCTAAAAGCGCAAAATATGGGCGTATTGCCATCGGACAATTCTCTGTTTTCATCGGCATCCCCCTCACTTATATCATGTTTACCCAAGCACATAATTGGGGTTTTTGGCAATTAGGGCTCTTTGGCTTCTTTACTGCCTTATGGATCTCATGGCCAGGCAAAGGTTCCAAAGAACCAATCATGCAAAACGTAATCCAACCCGAATTGCGCTCCACTGCATATGCTATGGTCACCTTTATTGAAAGTGGCTTTGCCGCCGTAGCAGCTTTAATTACCGGGAACTTAGCTGACAAAGTAGATCTCACTCGTGCACTCACTATTATGGTTCCAGGTCCGTGGATCTTGTGCGGAATTTTCTTCACCCTGTTTTATTTCACTTATCCAAAGGATGCACGCTCATTACGTGATTCGATGGGCAAACGCGCCATTGAACTCACTAATCTTGAAAATAGTGAAGAATAATTAAAAAACAAAAAGTGGCAATCATTTGCCACTTTTTTATTTATTTTACTTTTTTAGTCAACGAAGTATTCTTCAGATCCAATTGGATCTTCCCCATACATCTTTTTATATAAATAAATCATGTTTTGATGATGCAAATTTTCTGCCGATCCATTCAAAAGAATGCGGCTCTTTCCACAAGATTCCACATCTGCTGCTTCAATGGCATCCAATGGATATTCATTGTCATGTGCGTTAATCACAGTTGAACGTACACATTCCAAATATTTAATATTTTCATCAATGATCGTATCCACTTCACCGCGTAAAATAATGTCACCGTGCCCTTGTACAATATTTTCAAAACCTTCTCCTCGCAAGGAGCGCATGGAGTTAATCATGTCATCAATATCGCCATCCACAAAATAGGGAATCGCCATCAAAAGATCACCTGCAAATAGCACACGATCTTCCACAATCAACACTCCCACACCATCTTTTGAATGTCCGGGTAATGGAATAATGTTCAATGTTTTACGACCAATTTGTAATCCCAAATATCCCTTTTCAAAAGTAATTTCAGGATAACGTAATTCGATATTATCAAAAAATGGATTTCTTAATTTTGCTTCTTCCAAAGAAGGAGCCCCTTTTTCATGCATCAATGTTAAAGTGAGTTCAGAAGATAAAATCATTGCATTTTTAAAAACTGAATTTCCCCAAGTATGATCCGCGTGATAATGTGTGTTGATCACATATCGAACCGGTACTTTTAATTGTTGTTCAATAAAATCTCGAATTTCAAGAGTATCTTCCATATAAGGTAACGTATCGATCACCACGGCCATATCTTGACCAATGATTGCACCGGCGGTTACCTCAGCATAATCCATACTTTGAAACATATATACGTTTTCTGAAACTCGTTCGTGTTTTATCATAGGTCCTCACTGAAAGAAAAAATCCGCTCATCAGAATATCATAGTCAGAGTGCATATGTCAAGTTTTGTTAACATTTCTGTGCATATCCGTTTTTGGATTTGAGATGTAGTTAAATCATATAGAAAACAAACCTGAAAATCAATAAAGAATATCTCCCATTTTACGAGAGATCTCTATGATTGCCTCAAATGAATCATTATCCACCGTCTTGTTCCATCGTTCATGCCCACATTGCACACATTTTTGTAAAATGCGATATTTTCCATTTTTCAATTCCACAGCAATCGGCTCCATCAATCCGCCACATTCAGCTTCCCGATCACCCGGATTCACATCCACATGTTTGCTCCACAAACAAGCAGGGCAATGATTCGTAAATCCATCTCCCACCACTTTCTCACCGCAGTGTTCACAAACAAAATCTTCAATCTTGCGTTGAAATTTCCTACTCATCTGCTACTCCGTGTTTAAAAACTAATTGCATTAAATCGTCGGAGATCATACGGTCAATCTTACCCATTGGATAATCGTTGAGCGATTCAATCTTCACCCATTGCGCATCATCAGCATAGATCAGCTTCATTGTACCCCCGATAATTTCACAAAAATAAGCATCTAAGACCACTTTAAAATGAGTATAGGCATGGCGATATGTACCTAACTTTTCAGTAGCACGCACCTCTAATTGCATTTCTTCTTGTAGCTCACGCGCCACAGTGCTTTTTATCTCTTCGCCTGCTTCTTGTTTTCCCCCCGGAAATTCCCACATGCCAGCTAACATTGCATCTTGCGGACGTTTGGTGATTAACACTTTGCCTGTTTTATCCATCATCACCGCTGCCCCAACTCGTACAGTCGGCACTTCTTTTTTGCTTTTTTTCACCGGGCGTTCTTCAACCGTAGCATTCTTAAAAGCTACACAAAATTGTTGCACTGGACAAGCAGCACATTTTGCATTGGTGGGCAAACAAATCAGTGCCCCCAATTCCATCATCGCCTGATTATAGTCTCCCGTACGCGTTTGACTCACAATTTCTGTGGCTAGTTCCCAACAATATTTTTCACCTGCAGGGGTGTTAACTTCAATCTCAAAATCAAACCAACGAGATAACACCCGCTTTACATTGCCATCCACCACTGGCACCACTTCATCATAAGCAATTGAAGCAATAGCCGCAGCTGTGTAACGGCCAATTCCAGGCAACTTTTCTAGCGCTTGAGAAGTAAGCGGCATCACTCCACCTAACTCATCCATCACCATTTGAGCAGCCTTATGCAAATTTCGCCCTCGGGAATAATAGCCTAATCCTTCCCAAAGTTTAAGAACTTCTTCTTGGTTTGCCCCTGCCAATGCCTGCACAGTTGGAAAAGCCTCCATCCAGCGCAAATAATAGGGAATCACTGTCTCCACTCGTGTTTGCTGTAACATCACTTCTGAAACCCAAATTGCATATGGATCTTTGGTTTCGCGCCAAGGCATGCTACGCTGGTTTTGATCAAACCATGCTAAGAGTTGTTGATTTCTTTCTTGATTAAATGTATCTGCCATATAGTTTTATATAAAAAACACCTCATGGTTGCCATCAGGTGTTTTTATGATTTTATTTTGATTCTTCAATCACAACTGAATCCCGCGTTTTGCGTGTAACACCTTATATTCAAAATTCTTTACTACGGATGATAATTGTTCCACTAACAAATGCCATTCTTCTGAATGTAAGATCTCTTTTGTGACCTCAATACTGGGAATCATTGCTTCCACTGTCATTCTCGGACGAGTGCCAAACACTGTTAACCAAGCCTCATGTAAGGTGATGTTCATACGATCTAACGTAGGCACTAAGCGGCGGACATGAAATTCAAAATATTCTTCTTCGTTTCCTTCATCAATATCCCAAATCAACAGTAATTTTACAGCATCCATCCTATATCCTTCTATTTCAAAGTGGGTTCCAAGATCACAATCTGAGTTTCTTCTGGAATCCCAGATACTTTAATCTTTAGGCTTGGCTCTGCTGTATATTCTTTGCTCATCCCCATCTCTTTTAAGAATTTTTCCAACGGAGAAATATCGGCTTTACTTTCTTCGATTTGATAATGCATTGGAATCACAATCCCGGGTTCAATCATACTGATTGCTTCCGCTGCTTTGGCAGCACTCAACCCAGAGCCACCACCCACAGGCACCAACGCAACACCGACTGTACCAAAAGCTTCAATTTCTGCTTTTGTAGGTACGTCAGTCATGGCACCTAAATGGAGCACATTCACACCATCATAATCAAACACAAAGGCAGCGTTCTTTTTTTCCACGCCCAATCCCTTTTTGCCACCAGTGAATAAACCGGTCAAAAAAACACCACCAATTTCATATTCACCAGGGCCTTTGATCTGCCATGAAGTGCCTTTTACAGCTTTTGTATAATTATGTCCCGGTTGATCGTGACTGACCGTGACAATGTCTGCTTTCAAATTCAATGGACTATACCCAACTGCTTCTGCATCATATGGATCGGTTACCACTGTAGCCATCCCGCGTTCCGTTATTCTAAAACATGAATGTCCATACCATGTAATTTCCATGCTGCCTCCAAAAAATTGTTTTCTTCATCAGAATTATAACATCCAAAACGTACTTTTTCAGCAAATTATCTTCGATAGTAAAGGAGCAAATCATTTCCCCATCCCTCCTCTTTTTGGGTACAATACCTATATGACAAAACAAAAAATTACCATATTCCCCAAAGTGCACGGTGTAGGTGGCATGGTCAGCTTTAGTCACAAATTCACCCAAGCCCTCACTGAACGAAATATCGCACACTCATTTACTTTAGATGAAGATACCGATGCAATCTTAGTCATCGGCGGCACCCGCAATCTAGGTGACTTGCACCGCGCCAAAAAAGCCGGCATCCCCATCGTACAACGCTTAAATGGCATCAATTGGATTCATCGCAAAAAACACACCGGTCTCAAACACTATCTGCGAGCAGAATATGGAAATCTTATTTTGAAAACAATTCGCAATCACTACGCGACCCATATTATTTATCAAAGTGAATTTGTCGTGAAGTGGTGGGAGCAAAAATTTGGCATCACCAAAGTACCTTATACAGTGATCCACAATGGTGTCGATCTCAAAACCTACGCACCTGACAGCCTTGCCTCCCGCCCCACAGACTTTTATCGTTTATTACTAGTCGAAGGCACCCTTGGTGGTGGTTATGAAACTGGGTTAGTCACCGCGATCAAAACATGTGAAACCCTTGTGGAAAAATATCATCTCCCCACTCAGCTAACTGTGGTAGGGCAAGTAGCACCAGATTTTGCCCACAAATGGGAAAATTCCACAGACATTCCTATAGAATGGAAAGGGAAAGTGCCAAGAGAAGCAATCCCAACCATCGATCAAAGTGCACATGCCCTCTTTTCTTCCGATCTAAACGCCGCCTGTCCAAATTCTGTGATTGAAGCACTTGCCTGTGGACTTCCGGTGGTCGCTTATGACACCGGCGCGTTGCCAGAACTTATCAATCAAAATGCGGGTTTCATCGCCCCTTATGGTGGTAACCCTTGGGAATTAGAAGATCCGGATATCGACGCATTAGCAGAAGGCACTGCTCAAGTTTTCCAAAACAACTTGCATTATCGCACACATGCACGCGCGCTTGCTGAAGACAACTACAGTCTTTCTTTGATGACCGACCGCTATCTTGAGGTGCTACTCGGATGAAATCAATCCCCACTCCTCTCCCCGAACCAAAAATCTTTGCTGGCAAACTTGCCATTCAACAACGCGTGCTCCCTTCATATCGCGTGCCATTTTTTGACATTCTCGCACAGCAATGCACACAAGGTGCGGTGTTATATGCCGGGCAAGCTCGTAAAAGTGAGATGATTCAATCGGCACAAAAAACCAACGTGATTGAATGGCATCAAGGCAAGAATCTTCATATTCTCAAAAGCCCTGTCTATCTATGTTGGCAAACAGGCAATTTAGATTGGTTAAAAGAAAAAAATCCCGATGTGCTCATCACCGAAGCTAATCCTCGTTATCTCAGCACTGATCGACTCATTCGCTGGATGCATGCCAATCATCGCCCCGTGATTGGATGGGGGCTTGGTGCTCCTCCTGTCAGTGGGCCTCTGAGCAAATTACGTACCCAACGGCGTAAAAAATTCTTGCAAAAATTCGATGCCCTGCTCGCTTATAGCGAAAATGGCGCCCAAGAATATATCCAACTTGGCATCCCTGCTGATCGTGTTTTCACGGCTTATAATGCGGTAGCACCACGGCCTTCACAATCACCTCCCACCAAATCACCTTCCTTTGACGCTCAACCAATTGTGCTTTTTGTGGGTCGTCTGCAAGCACGCAAACGCCTTGATTTGCTCATTCAAGCATGCGCCAATCTACCAAAAGAACAGCAGCCCCTGCTTTGGATTGTAGGAGATGGCCCTGCGCGTGTTGAAGCAGAAGCGCTTTCAAATCAAATTTATCCACACACAAAATTTCTAGGCGCGATTCATGGTGAAGCGCTCTCAGAAATCTTTTATCAAGCAGATTTATTTGTACTCCCTGGCACTGGTGGTCTCGCCATTCAAGAAGCTATGGCACATGGCTTGCCCGTGATTGTCGCCGAAGGTGATGGCACTCAAAATGATCTTGTTCGTCCGCAAAATGGCTGGCTAATCCGCCCCAATGATCTGCAAGACCTCACACAAAAATTATCACTTGCCCTTTCAAACGCGCGAAAACTACGTCAAATGGGAGCAGAAAGTTTTCGGATTGCCAACCAAGAAATCAACATCAATGCCATGGCAAATCGTTTTGTAGATGCCATCCAAAAAACCCTTGCATCAATTAGCTCATCTATAATTTAGATAACTAAATCATTATTCGGTATAATGTTAACAACTTGTAAAACACAATCAATTAAGAGGAATTCACACGCTTTATGAAAATTTTGATCGTTGCCGATGGGCGTTCCCCCATTGCACTCAACTGGATGAAATACTTAATCAATAATGGTGTTGAAGTTCATCTAGTGTCCACATTTCCATGCGAACACACACTTGACTACGCTTCACTCCATTTTATTGAAATTGCTTTTAGCAGCAAAACTGAAAATCGAAAATTAGAGCTTGAAAATGATATTTCCGCAAAATCATTTCAAGATATCGGCACCCCTCTCTTACGCAAGATTCTCACGCCCATGATGCGCACAAAAATTCGTCACATCTTCGGACCCAGACATATTCCTGATGCTGCCAGAGAATTACGTGCCATCATAGATCTAGTTCAACCAGATCTAGTGCATGCCATGCGTATCCCCTTTGAAGGCATGATCGCCGCTGAAGCAAACCCGCCTATGCCGTTGTTGATCTCCGTTTGGGGCAATGATTTCACCCTACATGCAAAATCAACCAAAACCATGGGCAAATGGACCCGCAAAACACTTCAAAGAACTGATGCATTACAGACCGATTGTTATCGAGATATTCAAATTGCGAAAAAATGGAAATTTGATGACCAAAAACCTAACTTTGTGCTCCCCGGTGCCGGTGGCATTCAATTAGATACATTCTACCCTCCCGAGCAGGGAGACGTCCCGCAACGTCCCAAGATTGTCAATCCCCGAGGATACCGTGCTTATATCAAAAACAGCACCTTCTTCAAAGCCATCCCCAGAGTCTTACGTAGACATCGCGACGCCCTCTTTCTTTGTCCTAACATGGCGGATGAAGCAGATGCGCATAAATGGGTTGAAAAACTTAGTATCCAAGCAGCCGTAGAATTACAACCCCGCCTTTCTCGTGAAGAAATTGCCGAACAATACCGAACATCTCAGATCGTGCTCTCCATAAGTACTCACGACGGCACCCCCAATTCCTTTTTAGAAGCAATCGCATGTGGTTGTTTCCCCATCGCTGGCGATATTGAATCGTTGCGAGAATGGATCACTGATGGTGAAAACGGATTTTTAGTCAATCCTAATGATTACAAAGCCCTTGCCAATGCGATCCTCAAAGCCCTTAAAGATAATAATCTTCGCTACAAGGCACGAAAACTTAATCGTGAAATGATCGAAACCAGAGCAAATTATGAAGTAGTTATGCAGCAAGTCCTAGACCATTATCAAGAGATCATTGAACAACGTAAAAAATAAAGGGTATCCATCGATACCCTTTTTCTTTATCCTATTCTTCGCCAAATAATTTCAACCATTCCGCCACTTCCGCTTCCCCCAAAGTCTTATCCTGCCGATTCATTTTTTCAGCTGAATCCAACGTTTTTTGAAGTAACTTTGCAAATTCCTGAGAAGAAAGCAAAGTGGCATGCACTGCTTTCACCACGGCTGCAATTTGCCGATCAGAGGTCACCACAGTCCAATTTTTGGCACGTTTTTCCATTGCATAAAGGCGTTGGATGATCGCTTCATCTGCTGTGATTGATTGGCGCACAAAATGTACTTTTATCGTGCCATAATTTTGTGTTCTTGCTTCTCGCTCAGGTGCCTTATCAAAAAACACCTCAACTTTTCTGCGAGATTTTCGAGCAAATGTCTGTAGCAATTTGATCAACGCAATTTCATCATCCAAATCTTGCAAAGAGATTCCTCGTACATTTGGAATTAAATTGTGTCCATCGATCAAATATGACATTTGTGCCTCATTTCTGAAATTAATAGTTGTATTATAGGTCGAAAAAAATTAAATAGGTATAATTTAAATATGAAAAACAAAGAAAAGATTATTCTTTACATTCTGCTCAACGTCGCCATCACTCTCTTTGTGTTTTTTATCGCCTATAAATGGGTAGAAAAAAAATTCATCACAGATTTTATTCCTACCACCATCCCAAATATTGCCGCCACCACACAGCCAACCCCCACACGAATCTCAATTAATATTGATCTCCCCTCTGGAGATGACGTCGCAGATATGCTTGATATTGTCATGGTTGTCGGCGCAGGAGACTCCTCAACAGAGCAAATTCAAATTAAAAATATTGGAGAAGTGAGCATTTCACTCTTAGGATGGTCTTTGCAGCAAAACAAACAACTCATCTATCAATTTCCCGCTATTCATTTATATCCGAACTCAATCATTCGCGTGTTCACCAAAGCTGGCACAAACACTGCCGATCAGCTTTATATCGGGAACATTGACACCATCTGGCATTCTGGAGACACGATCATCCTATCAGACCCAGCCGGCAACACACAATCATCCTATCTAATTCCCTAATATTTTTCAAAAATATTCTTACATAAACATTCGCTTAACTCTTTAATGTTATACTAGAAATACTCAGATTAACTTTATGGGAGAATCAATGAAAATTAAAAAAGCGCTTAGATTTCCGTTTCTAGGTGAAGGGTGGTTCATGAATTTTTTCATCAGCTTCTGTTTCACCATGACTTATTTTTATGTTGCCGTTTTCCCTGGCTATAGCATTCAGATCATTCAAGATCTTTTAGCTGCTGGTGATAAAGAGATCTCCATGCCCAGTTGGAACGGACTTGGAAAATACCTCAAAAAAACATTGATCGTATTTGTCATTCAAGTCGTCTATAAATTACCCTCTTCATTTTTATGGAGTATCTTTTCATTTTATTATTTTCTATATGTATATCCATATCATCAATTTGACGCATTGCTCACCAATAATTTTTTCTACATTGTAATCGTCCTCTCTTTCATTTACGAAATCATCATCACCGGCTTTTCTCCCACCATTTATGGGCAATATGCACAAACCAATCAAATCACAGATGCCTTCAACCTAAAAAAAATCTTTTTCTTAACAAAAAAACATTTCTGGAAAAATATTTATGCTATGATTGTGTTGGGCGTGTTAACTCTTTTTGCATTCCCATTAATGTTTTTACTTGGTGTACTGACAATGGGAGTTGGCTTAAATGCTTTTCTCGCTTATGTATTTATGGTTCGTTATCATCTTATTGCCCAACTCTATCAAGAAACCATTAAAACAAATGAAGAAATATCTAGTGAAACACATGAATCATCCCCTAGTATTCATGTTAAAAATAAAACCATATAAGTCTTAATGGAGGACCTTATGAACTTAGAAAAAGCTTTTAAATTTCCGTTTAAAGGTGAGAATTGGGTAAAAAACCTGCTCATCGCAGCTGGTTTGATCCTCACTGGAATTGGCTCTTTTATTGTTGCTGGGTACGGTCTCGAGATCATCCGCAGCATGGCAGATAAAAAATCAGACGATGTTGAATTGCCAGAATGGACCAACTTTGGCGAAAATGTCATTGATGGATTAAAGATGATTGTAGTGATGCTCGTATGGATGGCACCTTTGATCTTGGTTAGTTTCTTCTTTGGCATCGCCTCTGCTATTATCCAAAATATGATGAATTATGATAATTACTCCGTCATGAACGTTCTTTTTATTCTTGTAAATGGAATTTCTGGCTTGCTTTCAATTGCATATTCATTCTTTATTTCCGGCTTTATCCCCACCATCATGGGAGAAGTTGCCACAAAACAATCCATCAAAGCTGGGATTGACTTCAAAACCATTTTTGCCCTCAACAAAGGTTTCTTCTGGAGCAACTTCCTTGTTGCTTTGGTTGGTGGCATCATTGTTGGTTTAATCTCAACCATAGGTGTGATCGCATGTATTATTGGCGTTTTTGCTACCTCTGCATATGCAATCGCTTTCCAATATCATCTTTACGGACAACAATATTTGAAAATTACAGGCGCAGATACCTCTGCTCCCATAGTAGCTGAATAAAACAATCAAAAAGCTCCATTAAAGTTGGATACATCCTTTAATGGAGCTTATTTATTAATTAGTTTACCGTTTCACATTATCAAAAATGTATCATTTGTATTGAAAATAAAAAGAAAGAGTAAAAAAATGTTTACAACAAAAAAAATCGGAAAATCATTCCAATATGCATTTGAAGGAGATGATTGGTTCTCAAAAATGATTATCTCCGGGCTCCTTTTCCTTTCAGGAATCGGAATCTTCGCTATCAACGGTAATGGGATGCAATTAATGCGCACCATGGTCAAAGAAGACAACACTGAACAAACCCCCATCGACTGGAACAATCTTGGTGAAAATTTCTTAGACGGGATCAAGATTTGGCTCGTCAATCTTATTTGGAAACTTCCTTTGATTGCCGTCCGCACTTTTATTTTAATCGTCAACATTATTATTTTGATTGCTTCTGCAGAAAGTGAATCCGAAGCTGGAATGGCCATCTTTTTCTTATTATGGCTCGTCAGCTGCAGCCTTGCTCTCGTCTATAAACTTGCTCTCAGTGGGTTTAAACCCATCATCGTGGGTGAAGTTGCCACTTATCAAACCATTCAAAGTGGATTGAATCTGAAAAAGATTTTCCATCTTGCCAAGAACTCATTTTGGCGCAATGTTGGCATCACCATTTTGAGCGCATTGGTTTTCTTCTTAACATTCATTGCTGGGTCTCAATTACTAAATGTGGGGACTGTTCTCACCATGCCTTATGCGTATGATCTCAAATATCATCTTTACGGGCAATCTTATCTAGAAACTTATAAAGAATCTGTAGCTGAAGAAGAAAAAGAAACAAAAGAAGCGACACCAAAGAAGAAAACAACTCCTAAAAAAACAACTGAAAAATAAATTTCAAAAGAGGTATCGAATCCGATACCTCTTTTTAGTTAATTTCTCGTCATCTATCTTCAAATCTAGGTATAATTAGACCACTTTTGGAGGATAAATGATCGCAAAACATAAATTCTCTCCCATGATCGAATGGGAACAAACCCAATACGCCATTCAAACATTTGCCCTAGAACTAGTTCATATTCAACAAGCAATCTATCCTGCCCAAAAAGATCATTCTCATCTCTCATTAGAGCTACATCCTGATGGTATCCGCACCAAACAATTACCTTATCCACACAAAAAACTTGAATCAATCCAGATAGATCTCAACTTCTCCAGTCACAAAGTGATCACAAGCAATTCAATAGGCAATCGCCAAGAATTTACCCTCTCAAAGATCGCCTCTTCTCATCATCTAAATCAAATCATTAAAAACGCCACCCAAAGCTTCAATCTACCCATCACTCTTCCCTCACCCTCTACCTCTCAAGCAAAACGCACTGCCTACTTAACCTCTCAAGCAGACCCCTTTTTTAGCAATCTTTCTGCTTTAAGACGTTTTTTCCAAACGTGGAAAAACACACAATCCTATCCATTTGGGGCTTTTCAATTTTGGCCCATGCGTATGCAATCTTCCATAGAAGCTTTTGGCTCTCGAATGGTCTATTTTAAAAACGATGAAGGCACTTATGAATCACCAGCACAAATCAGTTTTGGATTTTCAGTTGCCACGCCATCCATCCCAGAACCCTATATATTTGCAAATCCTTGGCCCTTCAAAAACGAATTCACCCATCGCCCCCTCCCTGCCTATGCTCGTTGGTATACGGAATCATGGGAAGGTTCTCTAATTCCTATCACTGTGCTCTACGACACCAAAACCGTTTATGATACCCTCTCCAATTATTTTAGCGCAGTTATTCAAGCATCTGCCAGCACTCTTTCTGAATAAAAAAAGCTTATCTTGTTTCGATAAGCTTTAATTTTCTATACACTATTCTTGATATTGAATCTCCAAACGCACATCTCCTGGAGAAGTTCGCACCAAGTCAGCTGCGCCATCTCCATTGGTTTGCAGTTCATTGAACATCAGCTTAAGGTCAATTGCTGAAGAGCCAGCATCAAAATAACTCTGCAAAAGATCCGGATTTAATGCAATTCCTGCCAACTCGCCAGCCCCACAAGCGCGCCCACTCGCCCCTAAGGTGGCATAAGAATAATCATCAGTATTTAAGGGATAGTAAAATCCCACATAAACACGCATACAACCTAACACACCAAAAGGATTGCCAGAAAGCGAATAACTGGGGATTCTCAATGTCACACTTTGAATATCAGCACTTGAAGGTAATTGCGAGAGATTGAATTGTGCAAATCCGATTGCGCCATCGTTAGAAGACAAATCGCCAAAATTGAAAGAATTATTAAAATAATCATTGTTCATTGTGTTTGCAAGTGTGGGTGCAATAGACAATGTCTTTAAATTACCTACTGATGTTGGTTGGGCATTTGAAGTAGTAGCAGTTGGCACCGCAGTTTGTGCGGTTGCAGTTGTTTCAGGTGTCGCTGTAACATTCCCATCCAAAACCACAGGAACAGATATCTTTGCATAAAATGCAGATTTATTTTCAAATGAGAATAATTTTCCATTTTCATCTGCCAACATAAAATTCGCTTGATAATGTCCACTGACAGAAGGTGCAGTCAATTGAATTGAAACATCAATCATTTCACCAGGTTCCACAACAATAGAAGTAAAAGAGGATTGTGGTGCAGCATTCATTTGATCTCCTGACATAAAGATCAATTGATAAGCAGGTGTCCAAGCACATGAACCAATATTCTGTAATTTCCATGTTTTTGTGAAGATTTGTCCCTTGCTCACCAGAGTATCATCCGGAATGGTCACATCCATCACAAAGCCTGCTAAATTACATGGCACTGGTTCTGTGGCTGTCGGAGCATATGTTTGCGTATAATTTGGCGTTGCATAAAAAATAGTCGGTGTTGCGGTGCTGTCTTCATAAGCTTGTCGTTCCGCATCCAAAGTGTTTTGCACCACAATGGTTTCTGCCACCGATGTTTGAATGGAGGCCAGCCCCCCTTCTTCATCAGGCATGGAATCTGGCAAAGTACACGCCCCCACAATAAAAAGCAATCCAATTAAAAATGCAAAAACTAATTTATTTTTATGCATATAAACCTCTATTTCTCTCTGTCGTTCATTATAAAATATTCACATCATCCCCACAACCAAAAATGTTTTACTTCTTAATCTTTTCATATTTCACTTAATTATGAAAACACCAACTTCAAAATCAGTTCAAAAACGTTATAATAAATAAATACTTCATCACACAAGGAGAATAGAATGACGAATCAGAATCTTTGGTGGAAACATGGCGTCGTTTATCAAATCTATCCTCGCTCTTTTATGGATAGCAACGCAGATGGCATTGGAGACCTCGAAGGCATAATCTCAAAATTAGATTATCTTCAAGACCTAGGCATAGATGCAATTTGGCTTTCTCCTATTTATCCAAGCCCCGATGCAGACTTTGGTTATGACGTAGCAGATTATCGTGATATTGATCCCAAATTCGGCACTCTAGAAAGTTTCAACCGTTTCCAAGAAGAAGCACATAAGCGCAATATCAAAGTCATTATGGACCTCGTGCTCAATCATTCATCTGTTGAACACAACTGGTTTGTCGAAGCGCGCCAAAGCAAAGACAATCCTTATCGTGATTATTATATCTGGGCAGATGGCAAAAATGGCAAAGCGCCCAACAATTGGGGTGCCATCTTTGGTGGCAGCGCTTGGAAATGGGATGAGCAAGCCCAGCAATATTATTTACACATGTTCTATGAAGGTCAACCAGACCTCAATTGGCGCAACCCCACACTTTATCAAGAAATGATGGATATCTTCAGATTTTGGTGTGATCGTGGCGTAGATGGATTTCGTTTGGATGTTTTCAATTTGTACTACAAAGATAAAGACCTGCGTGACAATCCTCGCCGCTTCCCGCCCACGCCACCTTTTGGACGTATCTATGATTGGCAAGATCATAAATATGACTTTGACCAACCCGAAATGCTACCTGCTCTAGAAGATATTCGTAAAATTTTAGATTCCTATTCAGATCGTTATGCTATTGGAGAAACTTATCCAGAAGTCGCCGATACCGCTGCCACATATGCAGCTCCCGGGCGCCTTCATGCAGCCTTTAATTTCACTTTTTTACACAGCGCTTGGAAAGCAACTGATTTTGTAAAAACAATCCACTATTGGGAAGCACCAGCACATGCTGACATTCAACCCACTTATGTCCTTGGCAATCACGATGTCCCCCGTCCTGCCACACGTTATGCAAAAGGTGAAGAAGACGCCCGCATGAAAGTTGCCGCAGTCATGCTGCTCACCTTGCGAGGCACTCCTTATATCTATTATGGAGATGAAATCGGACAACGGGATATTCCTGTGCGCCGTCGTAAAGATATCCAAGATCCAATCGGCAAACGTTATTTTCCCTTTATGGTAGGACGAGATGGTTGCCGTGCCCCAATGCAATGGGATGCCTCTCCAAATGCTGGTTTTGCAAAAGCAAATGTCAAACCATGGCTCCCTGTTCATAAAGACCATCTTGAACGCAATGTGGAGACACAACTTGCAGATCCAAATTCATTGCTCAATCAATATAAAACTCTGATCAAATTACGCAAAGATAATCCAGCCCTAAATGCAGGCAATCTCTCACTTTTTGATCTCAACACTTCTGATATACTTGCCTTTACTCGTACTACACCTGAGCAGACAACTTTTGTTTGTCTTAATTTTTCAAACAAATCTCATCAAATCAATTTACCTGAAGATATGCAAGCATCAACTTTGCTTTACTCAACTCATAAAAACATACAAACACAATTGGATAGCACCACTTATCAACTCCAAGCAAATGAAGCAATTATTCTACGAAAATAAATTTTCAAAAGGAAAGCTATTATGACAAAAAAAACAATCTTTTTCATCCCCGTTTTCATCCTTCTCATCGCACTCAGCATTAGTGCATGTGGCAAAGAAAGCACTCCTGTTGAATCCACAAATAATGGTGGAGAGTCAGCGCTCACCGTTTTCACCTATGAAGAAAAAGAACTTCGTGAAGGATTTTCTTTAGGAGAACCTGATCAATCATTTATTTCAGGTGAACCTTGTGGCGCACCTTGTTTTTATAATATTGAACTTCTCACCACATCGGGTGATGAAGCCAAAGATATTTTAGAGAATCTTTCTTTCATTAATCCCGCATCCATTATTGAAGAAGATAACGTTTACGATGAAGACTCATATTATATAAAATATTCTTGTAGTGAAGATCTCACTGAACTTTGTGGCTATATCGGCGTTTCTTCCTATCAAATGGTGACCGGTATGGGACACAAAGTTTTCTATCGACTATCCCTCGCAGATGTGGTTGATAAATATGGAACCCCTGATTTTAGCTATAAAAACGCAGCTTATAGTGGTACTGATCAATGTGAAATCGTGGTCTATTATGTAGATCAAAACTTCGCTGTTGAGATCATCGAAGAAGGTGACACAGGTCTTTGCCAAGACTTTGGCGACACCGAAACATTAAATGGTGATCTTCAAATTGATTGGGTATACTACAATTTTATTAATGAAGAAATCGCAGCCAATATGATTGAATGGCAAGGTCTTAAGTAAATTAACTTTTTAAAAAACAGGAATCTTGAAAGATTCCTGTTTCTTTTTTCACATTTTGGGGTTTAACAATTAACAATCTTTTTGTCAAAGCAGTGTTAACAGCCAGAAATAAACTTTTCGAATGTTACAATACTCAAATTACACAGACATTCAAAAATAAATAAGGAGAAAATCCAAATGTCATTTTTATCCCCTGACGCATTAAAAGCCCAAAATCCAACTGAATACAAAAAAAGAGTAAAAGCTTGGACCATGTATGACTGGGCGAATTCCGCATTTGCCACCACCATCATGGCAGCTGTGCTCCCCGCCTATTACAGCTCCGTAGCCGGCGCCAATCTCGCCAGCGAATCCATCGCCACAGCCTATTGGAGTCTTGGCCTCAGTCTTTCTCTTTTCATCGTTGCCATCATTTCTCCCATCTTAGGGACCATTTCAGACGTGATGCGTGGCAAAAAGAAATTCCTATCCGTTTTTGTCGGTCTTGGCATCATCGGCACCGGTTTACTAATTTTAGTAGACACCGGCGACTTTGTGCTCGCCTCCATTTTGTTCATTATCGGACGAATCGGTTTTGCTGGTGCAAACGTGTTTTATGATTCCTTGCTCCCTCATGTTGCCACTGTTGACGAACAAGACGAAGTCTCCACCCGTGGCTATGCAATGGGCTATCTTGGAGGTGGCTTGCTTCTCGCCGTCAATGTTGCCATGATCATGCTTATGCCCGGCACTTGGGGCGCTCGTCTCTCCTTCCTCTCCGTAGCCATCTGGTGGGGTGTCTTCTCCATTCCCATTTTCAAACGAGTACCCGAACCAAAATCCTCTATGGGATCTGGCAAAGCAACCTCAGCAATCTTCAAAAACAGCTTCAAACAAATCAAAGAAACTTTTGGCGATATAAAAAAATACAAAGAACTTTTCAAATTCCTTATCGCCTTCCTTATTTATAACGACGGAATTGGCACCATCATTGGCGTCGCCGTGATTTACGGTGCAGAGCTTGGTTTCGGCACCATCGAACTCACCCTCGCCCTCTTGCTCGTCCAATTTGTGGGCATCCCTTATAGCCTAATCTTCGGCAAACTCCCCAGCAAGAACGTCAAACACAAAACCTTCTTCCTTGCATTTATCATCCTCAACTTGGTCTTCCTCCCCACCGCTGGCATTTTAGGCGCACAATTTTTACCCCAAGACATCTCTGGTGCCCCTCTTCCTGTCTATGAAACCTCCGCTGAATATTTTGGCGAAGGTACCACTAGTGTCCTCTCCGACTATGTCCTTTTCGACAACACTTGGGAAACCGTCATCGTCCCCGCAGAAGAAATGGAAGTCGGCGGGTTAGCTGGCTTCATCAATGATCCTTTCAACAAAGGTGAAGACGCCACCTACCTCAAAGCAACCGATCAATCCCCCTTGGTTTTCTCTTTCAACGGACAAGAAGTGCGTGTCACCTATATGACCAGCCCCGAACAAGGCAACATGGTCTATATTTTGGATGGTGATGCCACACAAGTGACCGACACCAACTCTGCCAACAATCGCTATAACGTCTATGAAACCATCTACT
Source organism: Anaerolineales bacterium (assembly GCA_963662985.1). GTDB lineage: Bacteria > Chloroflexota > Anaerolineae > Anaerolineales > UBA11579. The sequence goes on from OY760067.1 coordinate 626,766, forward strand.
TTGAAGAAGCTGGCCAACACACGCTCGCCATCACCAGTGAAGATGGCACTCCTGTCGCTGTTTCAGCTTTTGAAGTGCTGCCTGCCATTCGTCAAAACAGCCTCGGCATCATCATTGGCTTCTTGCTTGGCATGAACCTCTTATTACTCGGAATCGCCTGGTTAATCAAACCTCTCTTCCAAGGTCTCGCAGACAAAATGACCACCAAGAACAGCATTTACCTCGCCTTGGTAATCTACATCGTAGTTGCTTTCTGGGGCTATTTCCTCAACTCAACCGTCGAGTTCTGGTTCCTCGCCTGGATGGTCGCCGTAGTGCAAGGTGGCAGCCAAGCCCTTTCCCGCTCCATGTATGCCTCGATGACTCCCGCTTCAAAGAGCGGTGAATTCTTTGGCTTTTTTGGTGTGATGGAAAAATTTGCTTCCCTGATCGGACCATTACTCTTCGCCGCCGCCGGCATTCTCTTTGGCAGCAGCCGTCCCGCCGTCGCCAGCTTGAGCGTGCTCTTTGTGATTGGTCTCATCCTCCTCAGCCGCGTAGATGAAGTCAGCGGTCGGAAGGTAGCCGATCAAGAGAATAAAAAGACTATGGTAACGGAATAAAAAAAGTTAACTTAAATAAAAATAACAGGCATAATAAAAATGCCTGTTTTTTTATTTAACTTTTGATTCTCAAACACAATGATATAATGATTTTGGTAAAATTACGCTAGGGAACCTTTATGATAAAACAACTAAAAAAACAGCAACTAATTTCCATACTCTTTTTTTTACAAGTCTTATTTTCAATTTTATTATTTATTTATTCCGCAATTGATACATCCTCTTCACCTGAAATTTTATTTTATAGTAAAGAGAAGTTTCTTATTTTATGTGCCCATTTATTAGTAATAATATTCCCCATTATTCTTTTTATTGTGTACAAAAATAAAAAATCAATATTTGAAAAAATATTTAATTCAGTCAATTCTCTTAACTTTCAAACCTATATCTCATTATTCATTTTCAGCTTATTATCTAGTTATCTTTGGAGCCAATCTTTTCAAGAATTTATAACTTATTGGGGAATACTAGAACAACTTATTCCTTTAATTTTTACATGTATATTATTTCTAATCTCATTTCTACTTATTTCAATTCTATTAAAAGCAGAAAATGCTCAACAAAAATATTCTATTTCAAAAAATAAATTATTAAGAGTGATTATTGTTTCCTTTATATCATTTTTTTTATTTAGATTTCTATCAAATTCAACGATTGATTTCTTCCCAAACATTGCGCAACTTATACTTCTAATTATTTTATTATTTTATTCAAGCGTTGGAATATGGTATTTTGAAAAAAAGAATCCTCGACATGCTTCAAAAAAATTTTTATTTGCCTTTATTTTTATTTTAATAACCAGCGTTTTTCTTGCAAGACCTCAAGAATCCTTTATTAACTGGAATAATTATGTTTCATATCTCCAATTTAAGCCCATTTTTTATTTTATTTTTAATTTCTTTTTAGGCGTTTTTGCAATTAATCTAGCCTCCGTCCTTAAACCCCCAAAAAATATTTCAAAAAAAATTTATCAAAAACTCGTTGCTTTGAAAGTTTTCGTACTCCCATTTATTATTCTTTTAATAGTTTTTGTAATACTTATCGGGCACTTTGGATATATACGAATTCCAGATCAATATAATTGGCGCGGACCAGCAAATCCAATTTTTATTTTTCAAATATTAATCGCGATAAGTATTGTAGGCGTATATTTAGCTACCCAAAACCTTTTGATTAATCAGAAGAAATCAGAAAAAATCATAACATTTTTAATTCCTCTTATACTCATAATAATTGCAATAATTAGCTGGCAGTGGCAATTCCAAACAGAAATGAGGCATTATTTTATTATTCAACCCGCCATGCCTAATTACCAATATTATCCAGGTTCCGATGCTCAACGAATGGACATGCCCGCGCAATTAATTCGCTATGGCATCCCGATTACAGGGAACAAACCTTTTGCTAATTATTTAATATTTTTATACCATGCAGTCATGGGGCAAGATTATACAAAAATCTATTACGCACAATATATATTTTTACTCTTATTGCCTTTAGGCATATATGCGATTGGAAAGCAACTTAAAGCCCCACAAGCAGGGTTTTTAGCCGCAATTTTTGCAATCTTTCAAGAAAGAAATTCTATCATTTTAGCCAAAGATATCAGTAATATTACCCCTCAATTGTTAATGAGTGAAATTCCAACTCTCATTTTTATTATTTGGAGCACATATTTCTTGATTCGTTTTCTAAAAGAACGAGAATTTCAGACTCTTATTCTAAGCGGATTGTTAAGTGTTTTTGCAGCATTTTCAAGACCAAATGCTTTATTTGTTTTTTTGATTCAATTGGTTATTTTATTTTTATTTCAATTTAAATTCTTTTCATCCAATAAAAATAGTAAAAAATCCTCATTACTCCTCTTTTTCTCAAGTTTTATTATTCCATTCGCAATTTGGACGTCTAGTGATTATCTTATCCATGGACGGTCTGTTTTATTAGACAAAATAAAAAGTGTTATAACAAGAACTATTGGAATCAATCAAACCACCCTACATCTCAGTGCGTTGCAAGTTTCTCCTCAAAAACAATTGCTTTCCTCACTTCTTGATCAGCTTCAGGTGATTATCAATCATTTCCTAAATAATATTTGGGGTGTTTTTGCTTTCCTACCCACTAAAATAAATATTCAATTCCCGCTTTCCATCAAATCCATTAGTTTTGTTTTCTGGGATACACAATCTCCGTGGAATGGAACCCTAACTCTTTTCCAATGGGTCTTTCTCATTATAAATCTGCTTTTTATAATCATTGGTTTTTATAAATTATGGCAAAAGAATAAATTTATTGCATTTATCCCCCTTATTATTCAAATCAGTTATATCGCCTCATTAGCCTTCGCCCGAACCTCAGGCGGAAGATATTTAGAACCAATCAGTTGGATTACCTTGATTTATTATTCAACAGGGATATGGAGTGTTTTGGTTTTCGCCATCAAAGATCTTACCAAGATTCCCGTCCACAAACTTGAAATTCATCAAACGCCATTTTTATCAAGCCCAACTTCAAACAAAGCCAACACATTTTTAATCCTCTTTTTAGTACTACTTTTTGCATCCATGATCTTTATCCCCTTCCTTATACCCAAAGTTGAAGCTCGTCAATCAGATGAATCCATTCAAAAATTAGAAGACATATATCAATTATCTAACAACGACCCTCAAACAATCCAAAATTGGATCAACAACAATCAAAATCTTGAGATTTTTGAAACAGTAGCATTCTACCCCGTGATTGACAACAACATCCTCACAGCAAAAATCATTACGAATCAGTTTTATTCAAGAATTTATTTCCCCATCCAAAAAGATCAAACCGTCACCCTCCCCCATGACACAAAAATGCTCATCGCTGGTTACTCCGAACTTAACCAATACCCCATCTTCGTCGCCCTCGCCTACGCCTACCAAGACCAACAGGGTAATTGGCTGCTCTTCGAAGCCGACCAAAACAACTTGATTGACCTCAATCATCAAGTCGACTGGACTTTATATTAGAGTCGAAGTCAGCGGTCGCAAGGTAGCCGATCAAGAAAATAAAAAAGCTTTGCTAACGGAATATAAATTTTTAAATAATCTACAAATCAGACTCCATATTGGTACCTGTTATGGTTTTTTTATTATATAATATTAATCATTAGATGGGAAAAAAATGAAAAATAAAAGAACTTCAATAAAAAGAGCTATTTCATCAATTAAACAGCAACTAAATTCAGGAAATGTAGCTTTTTATTTAGGTGCAGGTGTTGATAAATTATTGTCAATAAACTCAGAAAATAAAATTCAGTCTCAATCTTGGGAAGAACTTTTATCCTTATTAATATCCAATAATTTTGCAAATTCTTCAAACATTAATGAATATAAAAATTTAATTTTACAATGGCCAGCCGAAATGGGATCATTAATAAGGACCATTATTGGTGATAAAAAATTCTCCAATGAAATTCATTTTAAAACAAATAATAATAATTTTTCACCGGATTTCTCAAAAACAGATATAAATTTATTATGTCAATTATTGTCTTTTTCAAATATTATTGTAACAACTAATTACTCCGATTATATTTCAAAAACTCTAAATGAATACTATTCGAAAAATAAAAATTTAAAAAAAAGAAAAATTATTATTATTGATAGAGAAGATTTATCTGGTTTTTTATTACCACCTCCTAAAATTTATGAAGATATTTCAATCACATATATAATTCATATACATGGAAGATCATCCTTAAAAAGTTTTCCTATCTTAGATGCATGGGGATATAATACAATTCAAAATCAGAATTCAAATTATCAAATTTTTTTACAAGAGTTATTTAAACAAAGAAATATAATAACAATCGGTTCAAGTTGGTCTGATATACCAATTAAAAACATATCTAGTTTCATTAAATCTGAATATGAATATTTAAATAAATCAAACTTATCAATATATTTCGATGATAAATTAGCAAGAAATAAAAATTCTACAATTAATTGGACAAACTCTATGAAAGCGATTTACGATTTCAATTTTGAAATTGTAGATAAAAATACTCAAACTATTTTATTTCAAAATCTATTGAGACCAATTCCATATCCCACAAATAATGAAAATTATCACGAAATTTCGACATTCTTGGATGCAACTGGGGACTACGAATCATTATTGCAAATTGAGTGGTTAAATAATTCAATAATAAATACAAAAGAAATAAAAATTTCAAATATTGAAAAAAGTATAGATAATATTGTAAAAAATATTTATTATAAACTGGAGCAAAACACTTTAAATATAACTGATTGGATTGATTTAGCAATTATTGAACGACATTTAAGACATCATATTTGGTTTTATCCTCCAAAAAATAAGAACCCCAATAAAATAAGAATTGAGTTATGGAATAAATTACATGAAAAACTTAAAAATAATTTTTTTAAAGAAATTTCAAACATTCCAGAAGAAATATTATTTCACTTTTTAATTGGTAAATATGAATTTAATATCAAAGAAAACACTATAGAATTCGAATTTCAAAATAATAAATATAAGAAAAGGTACTTAATTGCTTCTAATCTATGGAGAAAACCAAATATTAATGATAGTTCTTCAATTATTGAGTATAATAACGAGATATTATTTTATGAAGAAACTGCAAAGCAATTAATCAATTTAGGTTGGGAATCAATGGCTGCAAAAGTCCTCACAGACAAGTGCTTTCTACTTGCAAAAGCTATAAATCATGAATTTCCCAATAAGTTTACCGAAAATAACAAGTTATCAACATCTTACAATGACTCAAATAATCATTTTGAAATAAATTTACAAACACTAAATAGTGACACTAAAAGAGCTGAAAGAATTGCTAGATCTACTGGTTACACAAGAAGACGAATTAAATCAGATGTTTTAAACTCTATATGGAATACTAATCCTTATAAAGCTCGAAACAATTTATTATCTATTTTATTGGAATCAAATTTCCATTTTGAACCTATGTTGAAAAAGGCTATAGGAATTGGATTCGTGGTTAATTCAATCAATATCCTTAATATTAAACAAGAAAGAAAAACAATAAAAGAATTAGATAATTATATCCAAAAAATGCTAGTAGAAGTTGGTTTAAATCCAGAATATATTTTAGAAAAAAGAAATATTAATTACTGGAAAGAAATTACTCCTAATAGATTACAAAAAGAATATAAGAAAATAATAGAATTATATGGATCATAATATTTTTTCATCTGGAGCAAGTAAATTATTTTTATTTCCAAAAAAAATAGAAAATTTAAAAAATAATAAAGCAATCATACCAACTACTTTGGAAATTCAACCTTCTGAAAGATGTAATCATTTTTGTCCAAATTGTCAAAGCAAAATTGAATTTTCAAAAGAAGTTGCTAATGAAAAAAAATTAAATGGTGTTTTCCTAGATTTTTCAATTTTAGCGTCAATATGGGAATATCCTCCAGATGGAATTATTATTTCAGGTAATACAGGTGACCCTCTTTTACACCCTCAAATTACAGATCTATTACAAACAATTAAAAATAATAATATCCCAATGGTTTTAATCACTAATGGACAAAATTTAAATTTTAAAATATCAAAAATTATTTTAAAATGTTGTACAGGTATTCGTATTAGTATTGATTCTTATAATAGTGTTTCTTTTTCAAATACCCATGGCGGTTCATATTCTCAGTGGAACAAACTTCTATCCAATTTGAAATTACTAATAAAATTAAAAAATGAATTAAATTCAAAGTGTCTTATTGGATATGGCTACTTAACAAATAAAAATACAAAAGAAGGTATGTTAAATGCTACAAAATTAGCAAAAAAATTAAACTTTGATTATATTCATTTTAGACCTTACCATTTTGATGAAACCTCAATTAATAAGGAGTTAAAAAATTGTTCTTATGAAGAAACCAAAGACTTTAAAGTTTATTCTTCAGATCAAAAATATAAATTACTCAATAATCCTAAAAGAAACTATAAAAAATGCTTAGGTGCTTGGTTTTATACTGTTATTGACCCAAATGGTGAACTTTATATTTGCTGTCACCATATTGGAAATCAAAAAGCATATTTAGGTTCACTTTTAAAAAATAATTGGCACGATATAATATATTCAAATTCTAGAGAAAAAACAATTAATGAATTTAATACAACTAATTGTTTACCTAATTGTCGTTTGCATACACAAAATGAATTATTAAATAATTTATTATTAGATAAAAACAGTAATTATAAAAAAATTGAAAACAAATTAATTATATCGCATGGATCATTTCTTTAAAGGAATAAACAAATGGATCAAAAATATTTTGATTTTATAAAAAATTATCCTAATTTTTTCATTAACGAAAAATCGCCTTATAAAATTATATTTGATGCAGAAATTATTAGAAAATGGGAATCTGAACAAGCTAACAAAAACAAGATTGGGATTATATATCAAGACGAGTATATTAGTATTTTAAGAGATTTAGTTGAATTTCCAAATCAAAATAGAAGAGGTTATTTTAGAATTTTCTACAATTCATCAATAAAAGGATCTGGCTCTGTAGCAATTTTTCCAATTTTTAATAATAAAATTGTATTATTAAAAATATATAGACACGCAACAAGAAGTTGGCACCTCGAAATACCAAGAGGTTTTGGTGAATTAGGTAAAAAACCTAAAGAACAAGCAATTATTGAAATAAAAGAAGAGTTAGGTGCAAAAATTACAGAAATAATCTCCCTAGGTTCATTTTATCCAAACACAGGAATAGATAGTGAATCTGTTAATTTGTTTTTATGCAAAATAGAAACTCTTGGAGAGGTAGAAATTAACGAAGGAATACAATTCTATCAATTAGTAGATGTAGATGATTTTCAAAATTTAGTAAGAAATAATAAAATACAAGATAGTTTTACAATTGTCGCATATATGAAAGCCATAACTATGAATATAATTTAATTTTTTTTCACCTTACCATCATACAAAACTCACAAACAAAAAGCAAGCCTCTCGGCTTGCCTTGCATCTCAATGCAAATGCACATGCCCGTGCCCTTCATGAATATTCACCAACGGACCAAACCAGCGCACCAGTTTATTCAACCGCACCTCATCATCCACCGCCCAGCACGCAATCACCGTTGTGATTGGCACCGCCAAAAACAGCCCACTCGTCCCCACCAAACTGCGCACAATCTCCTCCGCCACATACGACAAATTCATAATTTGCAAAAAATCGCCCCCGTTCACTTCCACCAGCAAAATCATGCTCAAAAACGTACCCAAATACGCCAGCACCAACGTATTCACCGTTGCGCCCACATGATCTCGCCCCACTTCCATTGCGCTCCCAAATCTTTCTTTGAAGGTCATCTCCGAATTCGCACGATAGATCTGAATCACCGCAGAAGCCTGCCCAATCACCAGATCATCCAACACCCCCAACGTCCCAATCAACATCCCCGCAATCAGCAAATTCCGCATACTCAAAGAGCCCACCTGTTGTGCCAGAAACATCGCATTCTCATCCCCAAAGCCACTCAAATGGTTAGAATTCACAAAGAACACAATCATCAAGCCCGTCAACACAATGCTCACAAACATCCCTGCCAAAGCCACATGCGTCTTCAACGTCCAACCATACACCAAATACTGCGTTACCCCCAAAAACACAATCGATCCAATCAAGCTCACCCACACCGGGTTCTTGCCCGCCAAAATTTGCGGCACAATATAATACACAATAATCAGCAAGCTCATCAGCACGCTCAACAAACTGCGCACCCCCTTCCAGCCACTCACTGCCACAGTCAACACCATAAAAAACGCCACCAACCCCACCAGCGCCCACGTACGGTCATAATCCACAAACGTCAGTTTAATCCCCACATTCGGCACATTCGCCACCGCCACATAGATATTATCTCCCTCCTCAAACAAATACGATTCCGGAATCACTTGGTTTTTGCCATACACCAATTCAAAACTTTGCCCCACATAAAGTCCTTCCAAAATTTCGACTTGTACCACTTGATAGCCTTGGGTTAACTCCCCAAAAGTCACTTCCCCTTCTTCCACAATTTCTGTCACCCTTGCCTTTTCCGTTTCAGAAGAATAGCCCATCAACAAAGAAGGCTCCTCTGGTTTTTCAAAAAACAACAGAGCAAACACACCCAACATCCCCAAAGCCAAAATCACCGTAATCAAACGACTATGTCGATTAAACCAATTCCAAATCATATTCATTCCTTTAGAAAAAGAGCCGAGCACCCTCCTCGCTCAGCTCCAATTTGTTTAGCCAAATTTATAGGCTACGCCAAAACCGCCTCGGGGCAGCACCCAACTGATATTCCCATACGGGCATCCAATTCGGCAACTCCCACACTCCACACAGTTGTTATACGCCACTTGCACAATCCCAGCATCATCCAAAACATAAACATCCGCCGGGCAAAACTTCAAGCATGGTTTGTCTTTGCAAGTTGCACACACCGCATGGTCAATAATCGCCAAATGAGAACCACTTTCCTCATCCACAAAATATTTCAAGCTCATCAACCATTCATAGGTATTTGCTTCTGGTAGCTCTTTTTTCTCTATTTTTTTCTTACTCATAGTCCCAACACCGCCTTTGCAAAGCTCAAAATGTCTCCCACAGCACCCAACAATGAGCGTCTTCGGGTCAATGCCTTCAACATCTTTTTATATTCTTTGCTCTTTCGTTTGCCATGCGAGGTGAAGAACAAGTCCAACACTTCATTCAAGAAATCCGGATAGACACTCATAAAGTGTGGATGTTTGTCCAACCACTTAATAAAATTACGATATTGTTTCATGTCTTGATAAACAAAACATTTTTTCAATTTCTTTTCATATCCTGCCAATTGTTGTTTAGTATAAACGCCTGCCTGATGTGCTTCAAAAGCAGTTTCTGCTGCCAATCGACCTGCCGTGGCAGCCATGTTAGTGCCTTCAAAATGCATCGCATTCACCATGCTAGCCGCATCTCCCACAACCATCACACCATCATCAAACAAAGTCGGCATCCCACGATACCCGCCTTCAGGAATAATATGTGCGCCATATTCCAACAACGTGCCCTTTTCAAGCAAAGGTGCATACACCGAATGAGATAAATGGGCTTTCAAAATATCTTGCGGGCTCATCCCACTTTCCACCAAGGCATTCAAAGTGATTCCCACCCCAATCGAAACATTCGAAGCCCCAGAATAAATAAATCCCAAACCCGGCAAACCCTGAGATGAATCGCCCATCGTCATCACTGCCAGCCCATCATTCAAACCATGCAGACCAAAAAAGGCTTCCAAATCACCGCGCTCCACTTGAATCAATTGTTTCACTGCCAACGCACATTGCTCGGGTTTAATATCCGCTTTAGCTAATCCTGCTTTTTGGGTCAACAAATTATTCACCCCTTCTGCAATGATAGTAATCGGTGCATAAATCACACCGTCTTCTCGGTCGGTTTGCACACCGATAATCTTGCCCGCATCATCTCTCACAAAATCCAACACAACCGTCTTCGGAATCAGCGTCACCCCAGCATCCACTGCCTGAGCCGCCCACCACGCATCAAATTTTGAACGGAGCACCACCCATTCTGCTGCAGGTGTTTCTCCCAAAGCGCCCCCTTCTTTTACGATCTTCGTCACCCCAGTCTCATCAAACATCCACACTCCGGCACGAGTCACCGGACGTTCCAACGGAGGTTTGCGCTCATAAAAATCAGGCAAAATATCAATAAACGCATGTGGATAAATCGCCCCGCCAAAATAATTCTTCTCACCTGGCACACGCGCACGCTCCACCATTGCCACTTTCAACCCTTTTTGAGCAGCCACCATCGCAGCCGCACTGCCGCCAATCCCAGCCCCCACCACGATCACATCAAATTCAAAACGTCGCTCACTCATCATTTTGCTCCCATCCCTGATTTCATCGCTTTCACTTGTGCAATCATCTCGGGCACAACCTCAAACAAATTCCCCACAATCCCCACATCTGCAATCGAAAAGATTGGAGCATCTGCATCTTGATTCACCGCAATAATCTTCTGAGAATTTTGCATCCCCACTCGATGTTGCACCGCGCCAGAAATGCCACATGCAATATACAATGCCGGATTCACCGTCTTTCCAGTCAATCCCACTTGAATCTCATGGCTCGCCCAGTTCGCATCCACACAGGCACGTGTCACTGCCAACTTACCTCCCATCACATCTGCCAATTCTTTCAAAAGCACCAAACCATCTTTGCCACCAATCCCACGTCCCCCAGCCACAATCACATCTGCAAATTCAATTCCGCCAGTAGCCTGTGCCAAAAATTCTTGTGCCAAAATTTTCACTTGGTCATTCACAAAAGGTCGTTTCACTTCAAATTCAACAATTTTCCCTTTGCGAGTTTCATCCCTTTCCAATGCCACAAACACATGCGGTCGTACCGTTGCCATTTGTGGTCGTGCAGTTTCACACACAATTGTCGCCATCAAGTTTCCACTAAACGCTGGGCGAGTAGCCATCAACAAACATGGCATATCTTCTTTGGGTGGTCCAATCACCATTTGCGTACAATCGGCTGTCAAACCAGCGCTCAATTGCGCCGCCATACCACTTGCCAAGTCACGTCCTTGCGTAGTTGCCCCAATCAAAAAGATATCAGGTTGATGTTCTTCCATCATCTCAAACAAAGCATGTTGATAGACCTCATTGATATAAGTGCCACAATTTGCATCATCCACCAACATCACGTAGTCAGCACCATAGGAAATGGCTTCTTTCGCAATCTCTTGCACATGCTCGCCAATCACCACTGCCGTCACATCATACTCAATTCCACAACCACCGCTCTCAACACCCAAAGCCACCGCATTGCGTGCCGCACCAATCAATTCCCAACTAACACTATCCGCTTTTCCTTGATGAATTTCAACCATCGTCCAAATTTGCAACTTATCTGACTTACTCATGCCTTCACCCCCAACAATTTCTCCAAATTCACCTTATTGAAAGCTGTGGTCACTTTTTCTGCCAATTCCATCTCAACTGGCAAAACCTCTCCCATTTGTTTTAATTCAGGTGTAAAAGACCGGAACACCTTGGTTGGTGAACCTTTCAACCCCACTTTTTCCCTTTCAAAAGCCACAGGATCTCCAAATCCCCACACTTCAATTTCTTTAGTCATCGCATCCATCAACATTGGCAAAGATGCATAAGGAATCGCTGCCACTTCTTTCTGGCAAGTCAACAACATTGGCATTTTCACTTCAACCGTCTCACGATATTGTTCAGTCGTTCGTCGAATCACTGCCAATCCTTGTTCATCATCCATAGAAACAATTTCATTCACAAAGGTCAAAGTTGGCCATCCCAATCGGGCCCCCACTTGTGGGCCCACTTGCCCCGTGTCTCCATCAATCGCTTGTTTCCCCATAAAAATCACATCAATCGCTTCTTCTGCATGAATCTTTTTCAACACTTCCCATAAAACATAAGAGGTTGCCAACGTATCAGCTCCTGCAAACTCTCTTGCACTGATCAAAATCCCTCGGTCTGCGCCCATTTCAAAACATTCGCGAATGCTCGCTTCATTCGAAGCAGGACCCATTGAGATCACAGTGATTTTTGCATCCATTTTCTGCTTCCATGCTCCCGCAACTGCCATTGCATGTGCATCATATGGATTCAAGATCGATGGTACTCCTTTCCGAATCAAACTCCCAGTTTCGGGGTCAATCCGAATATTCGTCGTATCAGGCACCTGTTTTACGGCTACAACAAAATGACGCATAGATTTTCCTTTCTCCTTGAAAAAACTATTTCAACAATAATAAAAAAATTCACTACAGTCTAAATTGTAATTTTAATCAGCTCCACTGAGCTATTTGCAACAAATTTATAGTCTCCCAAAGTGGCGGGCAACAGCACAAACTGAATCGCCTTCATCGCCACATCATTCACAAAACATTCCCCATTCATCAATCCCCAAATCTCAAATCGTTCCCCATCACAAGTCCCCATCAAATTTTCACCAGCATCCAAGCGCACTCGTTCAATCGTAAAAGCCTTTGCTTCAAACTTATTCTCTACCTCTTCAAATCGAGTTGGGCGCAAATTTACCGCATCAAAATCAATCACATCCATTGCTTTTTCCAAGTGCAATGGTCGGCTCTTCCCATTCGCATCCACACGATTCCAGTCAAACACTCGGTAAGTTGAATTAGAGTTTTGTTGCACTTCAGCAAGCACCACCCCATGCCCCAAACCGCAATGCACCACCCCAGATGGAATATTGATAATATCACCCACCTTCACTGGCACCGTATGCAAACAAGTTTCAATTTCACCTACATCCACAGCTGTTTGGAAGCTTTCCTTTGTCACACCTTCTTCCAACCCATAGACAATCTCCGCCCCATCATCCGCTTTCAACAGATACCAAAGCTCACTCTTCCCCAAATCATTCTCATGCGCCATCCCATAGGCATCATCCGGATGAACCTGCACAGACAACGGTTTATTCACATCTAAAATCTTAATCAATAAAGGAAAACGATCCGCAAACTTACTCTCACGAAAACTTTCCCCCACTAGTTCAAACTCGAATTCAGCAAAAAGATCCGCCAATCCTCTCCCTGCATAGTTCCCATTCGCAACTTTTGTCTCTCCATCGGGATGAGCAGACATCTCCCAACTCTCAGCCACAATCCCTTCTGGCAACTCTCTTCCCAAAAACTCTAAATGGCGCCCCCCCCACAAATAATCTTTATAAACAGGTTTAAATAACAACGGATAGGCTTGAAATTTGGTTGACATAGAGCTCCTTATCATTCGTATCTTATTAATAATACCTGATTTTATTATGAAAAAAAATAACAAACAAATGAAAATGTTTTTCAATAATAAACCATGTTATTGTATTCCTGATTAGATTCCTTTTCAAGCGAACCATCTTAAACAGATTGATAAAATAAATCAAAATAAACGAGGGTATAATAAATGGGAAAGAAAAAAAAACATAAAGGAAAGAAAATGACATACTCAAAAAATACAATCAAAGCAATGCTTAAAATTCAACAAGGCGAAATGTTTGGTTATAAAATTTACAACGCCTTAGCAGAACAAGTAAAAGATGAACAAAACGCAGCAGTCCTTCGAAAGATTGCAAACGAAGAATTTAAACATTATCAAAAATTCAAATCCTACACAGGCAAAGAGGTCAAAGTTAGCGATAGAAAAATCAAGATATTCACCTTCTTCGCCAAAATCCTTGGCCTCGTATTCAGCCTACGTTGGATGGAATCACGAGAAGCAGATCTAAGTGAATATGAAATTGTCGAAAAAGAAATTCCTGAAATCCGCACCATCATCGAAGATGAAGAAGAACACGAACAAGAATTAATCGAAATGATCGACGAAGAACAACTCAACTATATGTCATCTGTCGTCCTTGGTCTCAATGATGCTCTCGTAGAACTCACCGGTGCCCTCGCCGGGTTCACCCTCTCCATTCAAAATTCAAAAACAATTGCCTTCTTAGGCCTCATCACCGGCATTTCCGCATCCTTCTCCATGGCCGCTAGCGAATATCTTTCTACCAAAGCAGAAGATAATGCCGAAGTGGACGCTGGAAAAGCCTCATTGTATACAGGCATTGCCTATGTTCTCACCGTTATCGCTTTAGTAGTGCCTTTCTTTATCATCAATAACTACTTTGTCAGCCTCGGTGTCACCGTCCTAATCGCCATCACCATCATCGCCATTTTCAACTACTACCTTGCGATTGCGAAAAGAGAAAACTTCCGAAAAAGATTTACTGAAATGGCTGTCATCAGCATTGGTGTTGCTGCCATTTCATTCATGATTGGGTTTGTTGTCAAAAAATATTTTGGTCTTGAAATCTAATCATTAAAAACTAAATAATAAGGAGTTCAGGAGATGAAAAATCAAACCATTGCAAACGCTATGCAGATCAAACTCGACAACATCCTCCCACCCAAAAAAGAATTTCAAGAAGGCATCCGACGCGCCCCCAAACGCGAGCTAACTCTCACCCAAAGAGAGATGGAACTCGCCCTCAAAAACGCCCTGCGTTATATCCCTTCTGAACTGCATGCCTCTTTGGCTCCTGAATTCCTAGAAGAACTCCAAACCACTGGCCGCATTTACGGCTACCGTTATCGTCCAGAAGGTCGCATCTATGGCAAACCCATCGATCAATACCAAAGTAAATGTATTGAAGGCAAAGCCTTCCAAGTCATGATCGACAACAATCTCGATTTTGAAATCGCCCTCTACCCTTACGAACTCGTCACCTACGGTGAAACAGGGCAAGTCTGCCAAAATTGGATGCAATATCAGCTCATCAAAAAATATCTAGAAAATCTCACCGACGAACTCACCTTAGTCGTCATGTCAGGTCATCCTCTAGGTCTTTTCCGTTCCTCCAAAACCTCTCCTCGTGTAGTCATCACCAACGCCCTCATGATTGGTGAATTTGACAATCAACTTGATTGGCAAAAAGCCATGGCACTCGGTGTCGCCAACTACGGTCAAATGACCGCTGGTGGTTGGATGTATATCGGACCTCAAGGCATTGTCCATGGCACCTTCAACACTCTCATCAATGCTGGTCGCCTATTCCTCGGCGTCCCTCAAGATGGCGACCTCGCAGGCAAACTCTATGTCACCTCAGGCCTTGGCGGCATGAGTGGCGCCCAAGCCAAAGCTGTAGAAATTGCCAATGGTGTTGGCATCTTTGCTGAAGTAGACTACTCTCGCATCGAAACACGCCACAAACAAGGCTGGGTATCCGAAATCACAGAGGATGCCCAAAAAGCATTCGCACTAGCAGAACAACATAAAACAAGTGGTAAAACCATTTCCATCGCCTATCACGGCAACATCGTCGATTTGCTCGCCTACGCGGTCGAAAACGATATTCACATCGACCTGCTCTCCGACCAAACTTCTTGTCACGCTGCCTACGATGGGGGCTATTGCCCTGCTGGGCTCACCTTTGCCCAACGTACAGAAATGCTCAAATCAGACAAAGACACTTTCCGTACCTTGGTCGACGCCTCTCTCCAAAAACATTTCTCCCTCATCAAAACCCTTGTCGACCGCGGCGTCTATTTCTTTGACTATGGCAACAGCTTTATGAAAGCCGTTTTTGACGCTGGTGTCAAACAGATTGCTAAAAACGGCCACGATACCTCTGAAGGTTTTATCTTCCCCTCTTATGTAGAAGACATTATGGGTCCTCTCCTATTTGATTATGGCTATGGCCCCTTCCGTTGGGTCTGCCTTTCCGGCAACCCCGAAGACCTCGACAAAACCGATGCCGCCGCAATGAGCGTCATAGATCCTAATCGCCGTGGTCAAGATCGTGATAACTATATCTGGATTCGCGATGCCAAAAAAAACAAACTCGTTGTCGGCACCCAAGCCCGCATTCTCTATCAAGATGCCCTCGGACGCCGCGATATCGCTCTCAAATTTAACCAAATGGTACGCGATGGTGAAGTCGGCCCCATCATGCTCGGTCGTGACCATCACGATACTGGTGGCACTGATTCGCCCTTCCGTGAAACCGCCAACATCAAAGATGGCTCCAACATCATGGCCGACATGGCCACCCAATGTTTTGTAGGCAATGCCGCCCGTGGCATGAGCCTCGTCGCCCTTCACAACGGTGGTGGCGTAGGCATTGGCAAAGCCATTAATGGGGGCTTCGGCATGGTGCTCGATGGCTCTGAACGAGTCGATACCATCCTCAACCTCGCCATGCCTTGGGATGTCATGGTCGGTGTCGGTCGCCGTGCCTGGGCACGCAATGACCATTCCATCGAAACTGTCATTGAACATAACCAAACCAATCAATGGCAAGAGCAAATCACCTTGCCCTACTTGGTCGACCAAACTTTATTGGATGACCTCTTAAAATAAAATATTGAATAAAAAAAAATAAAAAGGACTGCAATTGCAGTCCTTTTTTCGATGGAGTGTTTCAACAAGTCCAGTTTCACAAAACTTTTTCTGCTCTGTCAAGCAATTTTGTAATCTGTTCTTGACGCAACTTTAAGTACTCAACCCATTCATTCATTGCAGTTTTTCCGCCTTCAGTGATCTCATACATCCGTCTTGCCGGGCCCTTAGAATCCACTTCGTCCACACTTGAAGCAACCAATCCCATTTCTTCCATACGCATTAATTTGCGGTACAAAATACTAGAGTTGAAGGGTTCATTATAGAATTCTTTCAAAGATTCCATCAATTGATACCCATAAGAAGCATTCTCAGCTAACAAAACCAATAATGCAGCTTCCAATTGCTGATGATTACGTCGTTGTCCGGGTCCTCTTCTTGGGCCGCCATGCATCCGTCCACCATTCATTGGTCCACCATGGGAGTGCATCCCACGTCCACGTCCTCGATGCCCAAATTCAGCATCTCGATAATTTTGATTAAAATTTCTATTCATTTTTTTCCTTTCTACACATAAACTATGTGCTTAATACAAATAGATTATACAGTATCTATGTGCTTAAGTCAACTAGTTTGCGCAAAAAAGAGCCCCAATTTAAAATTGGGGCATGAAAAAAAGGAGATTATTATATTATCTATTTTTTTGGAGACGCTTGAATGAACAACAAACCCCAAGAGGAATGTCCTTCAGCTGCAATACATGTTTGGAAAGTCACCCAACCATTCTTATAGGCTTGATTGAAAACTTGCATCGCAGTCATTTTTGAACCACTACCATTATTGCTTACAAATGGCTTTGAAAAATCGTCCGGATCAGATGCCTTATATCGCAACACATTGGTAATCACAAACACTTGGCTTGTACCGTCAGAATATTTCACAGTCACTTCTTGCCCAATATACATTGCTGGGAAATACATCCCCATCAAATAGTTATGTGCCAACAAACCAACTGCGCCTTTGTTACTAGCTGTTGAATATTGTCCTACGCTCCAATCATTTGGAACGCCATCACCATTTTGAGAAATATTCGCTTGAAACAACCCTGCCACAGACACTTGAGAAGCTTGTTTAGATTTCAAATAGTTGCCACTAGCTTCTGCATTCACCGGCAAAACTAAAGTCAAAACAAACACAACCAACAACACAGCTAAAATTTTCTTTGAAGTACGCATCTTCTTTTCCTTTCAAAAGAACATTTTTCAAATATTTTGTAAAAATATTCAATGAAAGTTTTTCCATTTTTCGATGCATGCTTAAAAAAGAAAAACTACCTTTTAGAAAGGTAGCTTCTGACTTTTTAATCGCTATCCTTTCGGTAACTGGCTGTCATACACTTTCGTGGTTAGACCCTATAGCTTTGCGTCACAAGATTTCTCTTGTTTTGCCTTTTCGTATGATATTTTTACAACCTCATTATAAAGGATTGTTAATCAAAATCAAGACCAATTTGCAAAAATTACAAAACTGCAAAGTCTTGTAATTTCTTCAAAAAACCGCTTTTTTCACTCCTATAAAAATTTAACTTCTTTTCCATCTCCCTATCGGCTATAATTTATGAAAGATTCAAGCAAATTTTAAATAGGGATGAAACCAATGACAAATCGCTTTGAAAAAATAAAACACAACACCCCCATTCTCTTAGATGGTGGCACCAACTCAAATCTTCGCCTACGAAAAGTTTTAGATGGAAAACCAGCCGAACAAATGCTTTTTGAAAACCCAGCCCCCTTCATCCAACTCCAAAAAGATTTTATCGCAGCAGGTGCTCAAATCATCCTCACCGCCACATTTAATGCCTCACCCCTTCGCCTCGAACATACCAATCTCCGTTTTCTCCCAGAAGAAGTCAATCAACAAGCGGTCAAACTCGCCAAACAAGCCATTGCTGAATCTAACAAACCACATGTCCTCATCGCAGGCACCATGGGGCCTTGCGGGCAAATGCTCACCCCAGATGGCAACACATCCCCTCAAATATGTATGTCCTCTTATCAAGAACAAGCCCAAACATTAATCGAATCCGGCGTAGACATCCTCATGCTCGAAAGCCAATTTGACCTCAACGAAGCAAAATTAGCCGTCACCTCCATTCGCGAGATCGACACAACCATCCCCCTCATAGTCTCCTTCAGTTACGATCAAGGTAACAAAACCATTCTAGGCATTACTCCAAAAAAAATGGCACAAACCTTCGATTCAATGGAAGCGGATATTCTGGGCATCAATTGTGGTAAATCAGTAGAAGAAAATTTTGAAAACCTAAAAACACTCCGTGAAAACACACACAAAATGATTCTATTCAAACCCAACGTAGGCCTGCCGCAAACCACTCCTCACTGGGAAACTGATTTCAAAACCGATCCGCAAGAATTTGCTGCCAACGCTCCCCTTTGGCGCGATGCTGGTGCTGACCTAATTGGCGGCTGTTGTGGCACCACCCCAGCACACATTCAAGCCCTTGCCAAACAACTAGATAAATAAAAAAAGAGAGGATTTATCTCCTCTCTTTTATATTTTAATCAACTGCAAACTTACTCTAAATTTGCACCTTTTTTCTTGCGACCTTCAATATTCTTATAAGGAAGCACCACTGCCAACACAATAATCACACTTCCAATCATTTCTGGCACGCCATTCCCCAACACAATCGGAGGAATTGCTGCCCAAGGCACTGCTTGCAAAACACCTAACATCCCCAACACAAACACTGTGTTGGTCAAACTACCCAAACCACCAGCAGCGATCAATGCAGGGATATCCCATTTTTTGAATGCCTTATAAACAAAATATGTGATCGGCCCGATCAACAATCGAGGTAACACAGACACCATTGGATTAGTAAAGAAAACATCGATAGGTCCAGTTGGAGCCATAGCAGCTTGTAGCAAACTGAAAACCCCAAAGATTAACCCAATCACTAACCCCACAACTGGCCCTTCCAAGATCGCGCCAATAATCACCGGCACGTGCATAATTGTGATTGAAACGCCGCCAAACCAAGGCACAAAGCCCCATCTAGTCACGCCCAATAAAATAGAAATTGCGCTCAAAATACCTGCGACTGCAATTTTTCTAGTACGATTTTGTGGCATAGTCATCCTCCTATTACTCACATTCTTGATACCCATACTATATCAAAGAATTTAATAAAACAATAGCTTAAAATAAAAAGTTGTCAATTTATTCAACTGACAACTCTCTTCTAATTCATCTTTCACTGCTTATGCAAACTTCTTCAAAGCTGTTGGAATCTGATCCAAAATTTCATCCCGCACGCGGCGGAACACATCCAAGATTTCAGCATCACTTCCTTCTGCTTCTGCCGGGTCATCAAACCCTACATGAATCTTTTTCCCTTTTCCCAACCAAACTGGGCAATTCTCTTTGGCGCCACCACACACGGTCACCACAAGATCTAATTCAGCATCTCGGAAAGCATCCACGCTTTTCGATTCTCCTTCATGGGAAATCCCAATCTCAGATAAAACTTGCAAAGCCTTGGGGTGCACATACCCAGAAGGCACCGTTCCAGCGCTCACTGCCTCCCACACATCACCCAATCGATCATTCACAATCGCTTCAGCCATCTGAGAACGGCATGAATTCCCCGTGCATAAGAACAAAACTTTTTTCTTCATCAATTTTCCACTTTTATCCAAATCGACCCGTAATGTAATCTTCAGTGAGTTTTTGTTTCGGGTTTGTAAAGATCTCTCTTGTATTACCGCTCTCCACCAAATATCCAGAGCGTTCTTCGTTCATATTAAAGAACAATGTGAAATCCGACGCGCGTGCAGCTTGCTGCATATTATGCGTCACGATCACAATCGTATAATTCTCTTTTAATTCTTGCATCAACTCTTCAATACGCAAAGTTGCAATTGGGTCCAAAGCAGAAGCGGGTTCATCCATCAAAATCACTTCCGGTTCCACAGCCAATGCACGCGCAATGCACAGTCGTTGCTGTTGCCCACCAGAGAGAGCCAAACCGCTCTTATCCAATGTATCTTTCACTTCATCCCACAAAGCGGCTTGTTTCAAACTTTTTTCAACAATTTCGCCCAACAATTGTTTTTCACGCACTCCATGTGCTCGCGGACCATAAGCTACATTATCAAAAATTGTCTTTGGAAAAGGATTCGGACGTTGGAACACCATTCCCACACGTTTACGCAATTCCACCACATCGATCTCCAATAACTTATCCTCATCCAACATCACTTCGCCATCAACATGCACATTCGGAATCAAGTCATTCATTCGATTAAAAACACGCAAAAAAGTACTCTTCCCACAACCAGAAGGGCCAATAATTGAAGTAATCTTTTTTTCAGGAATATCAATGGTCACATCTGTCAAAGCATGAAAGGAACCATAATAAAAATTCAAATTTTTTGCACTAATTTTAATTTCTTCATTCGTCATCATCATTAACGTCTCCAAATTGATTGATTATTGCTTCTTACCCACATTACGTGCAGTATAACGAGAAGTAATAAAGTTCACAGAAAGATTCAAGGCTAAAATCGTCAAAATCAAAATTGCCCCCGTCCCCATTGCCTTGTCAAATGCACGTGTTTCCGATGCCAACAAAAACACATGCAATGCCATCGTACGCCCTGAGCTCAAAATGCTAGTTGGCAAACGATAAGATCCCCCCAAAGTTACCCAAAAGATCGCGGTTTCTGCAATGATTCGTCCCATAGACAAAATCACACCTGTCGAGATCCCCGGCATTGCCGCAGGCAACACCACTTGAGAAATAGATTGCCACTTAGTAGCGCCCAATCCCAAGCTTGCTTCTCGATAGCTTCTTGGCACCGCCAACAAAGCCTCTTCAGAAGCACGGATAATCACCGGCAACACCATACACGCCCCACTCAAACCAGCAGAAAGTAACGAAAATCCAAATTCAAGCGTGGACACAAATAGTGCAAACCCAAACAAACCAAAGATAATCGAAGGCACACCTGACAAAATTTCGATTGCCCCGCGTGCCACAGAAATCAACCCAGCTACTACTTTACTTTCGCGCTGTGCTTCCCCTGCATATTCCACCAAATAGATCGCTGCCCCAACCCCCAAAGGAGTAGCAATTGCCAAAGTTAACACCACCAAATACAATGTAGTCACGATCGTGGTAGACATCCCACCACCACCATCCAAACCACCTTCTGGGCGAGTAGTCAAAAACGAAAGATCAATCGCACTAAAACCATGAATCATCACATAACTAATAATCCACACCAAAGCAGCAATCGTCACTGCGCCAGTCAACCACAAGAACGAAAAAGCAATTGACTGTGAAACATTTCGATATTTTAAATTACGTTTGTTTTTTTCATCTGAAGGCATATACGTTTTAGTATTGTTTACATTAAGCATTGTTTCTCTCCTTCATCAACAAACGTGCCACTGCATTCACAATAATAATCATAATGAACAACAAAATCCCAGTGAAGAATAATGCACTGCGGTGATCTCCCGCCGCATAAGTGATCTCCACCGCAATATTTCCCGTCAATGTTCTCGCAGTGTCCAAAAAGATTGTCAAAGGATTATCTGTCAAAGGAGAAGGCATCGAAACCGAGTTACCAATCACCATAATCAACGCCATCGTTTCACCTAAAGCACGCCCAATCCCCAAAATCACCGCTGCCACAATCCCAGATCGTGCAGCAGGGATAATTACGCGCCAAATAGTCTGCCAGCGTGTTGCCCCCAGGCCCAAAGAACCTTTTTTATAAGATTCTGGCACCGCGCGAATTGCATCTTCAGTAATATTCGTAATGGTCGGAATAATCATAATCGCCAACACAATCGACGCATTCAACAACCCATACCCCGTATTCTTCGGCACATCAATTAACCGAATAATCGGAGCCAACACCACCATCCCAAACAAACCATAAATCACAGAAGGAATCCCTGCCAAAAGTTCAATCGCAGGGCGAATAATTTTATGAATCCCTTCGGGGGCAATTTCAGCCAACAAAATCGCAGCACCAATCGAGAAAGGCACACCAATCACCACAGAACCAATCGTAGCCAACACCGAACCAGTAATCATCGGCACCAAACCATAAATTTCCTTATTAGGTCGCCAGATCAACTGTGTCAACATATGTTTAATCCCAATATGCTCAATTGAATCCCATGCACGCATCAACGTGAACAAAATAATCAAAAACACGATAAAAATTGAACTTAACGCAGTAAATAACAAAATCCATTTCACAATTCGATCAGTTAAATTCCGTTGAGAAGGGTCTTGCACAAACTCATCGCGAAAAATTCGCATCAAATAAACACCAATTACCAAACCAATCGATTGCAAGGAAAAATTCCAAAATGTCAATCCCACCACACGTACGATCTGACTAATGCTCAGTACCTGTTTTCCCCCAAAAATCAACGCAAAAGCGCCAAATATCCATTGCACAAAGAAAAACAACAACCCTGCAATCAAGATTGTGTTCAACAACGTCCGTGCCCAATCCTTATAACGCCAAAATCCTTCTGCGATGAAACCTAAAACTGCGCCTGAGAGTATAAACCCTGCTACATATGGAATACGACTTGCAGCAGCAAAAGCCTCTTCTGTTTGCTCAACACCTATTATCTGTAAAATAAAAATGGGAGAATCAGAAAAAGCTTGATAAAAACCGAAAACAAGAAGAGTCAAACCCAAAAGTGCAAAAACAACTGCAAAAATCCGAATCACCACACGTTTTCTATTTTTATCATGCAAATTATTTGTATTGTTCATAAGATTGCACCTATTTAACTGTATTTGGGGTTGCCCAGAATTGCAAGGCAACCCCACTCATCTCTGTCTAATTATAAACTATTTTGCAGGAATATAATCTTCAGCAACGATTGCTTGACCAGCTTCGCTCATCACGAAGGCCAAGAAATCAGCAGCCAAACCTTCAGCAGCACCATTGGTAATCATATTGAAGGGGCGGAAAATTCCGTAAGAACCATTCAAAACGTTATCAATTGTCGGCTCCACACCGTTGATCATTGCAGGGGCGATTGAATCATCCAAGAAACCAAAGGAAAGGTACCCAATCGAATTTGGTGTTTCAGAAACGAAGGTGCGAACGTTACCATTGGAAGCTTGTTCAATTGCGTCCAAGGTAAATTCAGCTTCTTGTTTCTCGCCTGCATCATCTTTATATTCCATCACCAATTCGGTGAAAGCACCACGTGTGCCGGAGCTGGCTTCGCGATTGATTACGATAATATCTGCATCGGGTCCACCAACTTCAGAGAAGTTTGTGATTTCGCCAGAGAAAATTGCGCGAACTTGTTCTGGAGTAAGATCAAGTGTGCCAACACCTGTGTTAGCCACAATTGCAATCCCATCATAAGCGATTTCAACATTCACCAATTCAGGATGTTCTTCTTTTTCGCTATCTTTCAAATTACGGCTTGCGTTCCCAATATTGGCTGTGCCATCAACTGCTGCAGCCACACCAGCGCTAGAACCGCCACCTTGCACTTCAACAACCACACCAGGATTGATTACCATATAGGCTTCTGCCAAAACTTCAGCAAGAGGTTGAACAGAAGTAGAACCAGCCAAGGTCAATGTACCTTCAGCTACAGATTGTTCTTCCATAGCAGCTTCTTCAGTTGCCACGGGGATATATTCTTCAGCAACGATTGTTTGACCAGCTTCGCTCATCACGAAGGCCAAGAAATCAGCAGCCAAACCTTCAGCAGCACCATTGGTGATCATATTGAAGGGGCGGAAGATTCCGTAAGAACCATTCAAAACGTTATCAATGCTAGGAGCAACACCATCAATGCTGGCAGGAGCAACGGATTCATCCAAGAAACCGAAGGAAATGTAACCAATAGAATTGGGAGTTTCAGAAACAAATGTACGCACGTTACCATTGGAAGCTTGTTCAATTGCATCTACGGTGAATTCTGCTTCTTGTTTGTCGCCTGCATCATCTTTGTATTCCATCACCAATTCAGTGAAAGCACCACGTGTGCCGGAGCTGGCTTCACGGTTGATTACGATAATATCTGCATCGGGTCCACCAACTTCAGAGAAGTTTGTGATTTCGCCAGCGAAGATTGCACGAACTTGTTCAACGTTCAAGTCGAGTGTACCAACGCCTGGGTTTGCTACAACTGCGATACCATCATAAGCGATTTCAACATTCACCAATTCGGGGTGTTCTTCTTTTTCACTGTCTTTGAGGTTACGGCTTGCGTTCCCAATATTTGCTGTGCCGTCAACTGCTGCGGCCACACCAGCGCTAGAACCACCACCTTGCACTTCCACCACAACTTCGGGGTGCAAAGCCATATAAGCTTCTGCCAATTCTTCAGCAAGGGGTTGGACAGAAGTGGAACCGGCTAAGGTTAATAAGCCACCATCTTCTGTTACATCATCCACCACTGCGTCAGTGGCAACTTGTTCAGCTGTTGCGGTTGGTTCTTCGATCACAGAATTCACATCTGCACAAGCACCGAATACCAATGTAAGCATGATTGCAACAACGACCAACAAATAAAATTTGCGTTGCATTATTTTTACCTCCATAAAAATATAAATCCAAAATAAGTTGTCGGAGTGATTTCTAAACTCACTCACTCGTCAAGTGTATCAAAGCTAAATTAAAATGCCACCAACGACTCATAAACATCATGTCAATCAAAGATTAACAATCGTTAAAATTAAACCCGAGGGATAGTGAGATAAAACGCACTTCCATAACCTTCTTGGCTTTCAGCCCAAATTTTGCCACCATGTGCTTCCACCAAATGTTTTGCAATCGAAAGACCCAAACCAGTGCCACCTTTTGAGCGACTCTGATCGGTCTTAAAAAACCGTTCAAACACACGTTCCAACATACCATTCGGGATCCCCACGCCCGTATCAGCCACAAAAATACAAATCATCTCAGGGTTTTGCTTATAAATTTCAGCACCCAAAGTCACTTTTCCACCTTCAGGGGTAAATTTCAATGCATTAGAAACCAAATTTGAAAGCACTTGCCCCAAACGAATTGCATCTGCCAACACTTTAGGCAAATTTTCAGCAATATCAATTTCCATCGTCACTTCATTGCTCTTTGCTAAAACTTGCATCCGTTGCATCGCGCCTTCCAAAAGATCACTCACTTCACAATCTTGCAATTGCAAAGGGGTCTTCCCACTTTCAATCCGCGCCAACTCCAACAATTCTGAAACCATCTGTGTCAAAGAATCCACTTCCACCTGCATCCGTTGCAAAAAATATTGCATCATCTCAGGGTCATCCATCGCAGAATCTGCCACCGTTTCAGCCAAAAGTTTTAGCGCCGCCAAAGGAGTGCGCAATTCATGTGAAATATTGCTAATAAAATCTCGCCGCACAGTTTCCAACCGTCGCAACATCGTCAAATCACGGATCAAAAGCATTGAACTGCCTTCCAAATCACCACTCAAAGGCGTCACAATACATTGGATCATTTTTTCACTTTGCGGCAATTCCAAAAATATACTCTGCTCTTCCCCCGATTCCATGCATTCCCGCCACGCATCCACATATTGATGATGTCGCACCACTTGAATTAATGGTTTTTGCATCCCCACCATCACCGGAGTGCCCAGAATCGGCTCACATGCTTCATTAATAAGCACCACCAATCCAGCATCATTCACAATCATCACCCCATCAGAGATCTGGCTTAATATCGCCCCCAATTTATCCTGTTCTGCTTGCATAGATCGAATCTGTGCAATCTGTGTCTCTGCCATCGTGTTCAAAGCTAGTGCCAATTCATGCACTTCATAACTAGTTTGATTCCCCATCAAGAATTTTTGATTCATGTCCCCACTCGCCAACAAATTCGCCTTGCTCGTCAAACTACTAATTGGTCCAGTAATCACCGAAGAAACAGAAAATGAAGTCACCAACACCATCAAAAACACAACCAAATACCCAACCAAGATTTTGTTCTGCATTTGTGTCACGCTTGCATCAATCGCAGCGACCGAGATCGCCATCCGAGAAAAAGCGATCACATCCCCATCTGCATTTTTCGCCGGCACACACACATACATCATGTCTCGGCCCAAAGTTTCAGAATACCGCACGCTAATCCCCACTCCATAACGTAGCGCATCAATAAATTCAGGTCGATCAGCATGATTCTCCATCAACGCAAACGCTGCCTGAGAATCTCCCAAAGGAGTTCCATCTATATCAAAAATACTCAAACGAACAGAATCAACTTCCCTACCATTTTCATTCCCCCATAATAATGTCACCTCATTTGCAGAATCCGCCAAATTCTTTGCATCCTTCAACAAACCATTCACAAATGCTAGGTCTGTTTTCAAAGCCTCTTCTTGGATAAGCAAAAGATGGTTCTTAAAATTTCGGCTAACAAAAATTAAAATGCCGCCTAATACGATCAAAAATAAGATCACAAATGGTAAAGCAATACGAGACCGAATTTTTGATGACTGCATAGCCTACCCTTCGAAGCGATACCCTGCCCCACGTACCGTTACAATTCTCACCGGTTCAGATGCATTTAGTTCAATCTTAGATCGTAGCCAACGGATATGCACATCCACCGTTCTTGTTCCACCCACAAAGTCCCAGCCCCACACACGTTCCAAAATCAATGAACGTGATAACACCTGGCCCTTATGTCGTGCAAAGAACAGCAACAACGCATATTCCTTTGGCTTCATATTCAAGATCTCTCCATTTAATAAAACCTCATGGCGAGTCGTATCAATCGTCAAATTGCCAAATTCCAACACTTCCTTAGGCAAATCTTCCGCAGTCCCCACTTCCTCACGGATCAACCGTACGCGGCGTAACATCGCCTTCACACGCGCCAAAAATTCTCGCATAGAAAATGGCTTGGTCATATAATCATCCGCCCCAATTTCCAATCCCAACACACGATCAATTTCATCATCTCTCGCTGTCAACATCAAAATCGGAATCGAGCGTTCCTTACGCACCATCCGTGTAATTTCAAACCCATCCATCCCCGGCAACATAATATCCATCACAATCAAATCAGGGTCAAAATTCTCCACAGCGTCCAAAGCCAAACCACCATCCCGCACAGCCTTCACTTCATAGCCTTGCTTGCGCAAACTATAACTAATTGTCTCATTTAATGTTCGGTCATCTTCCACGACCAAAATTTTATAAACCATGTTGCATCCTTTCAGCATCAGCAAATCGCAACTTTGTTAACATTTCAACGTTAACATTGTAGTCAATAACCAATCAAATATCCATGTTAAAATACGTTAATAGATTGTAAATGTTAACAAAATTTACAGCATTTCACAAAATACCAATTGAGAGGAACCAAAGCTTATGCTCTACGTACCGAATAATTTTTCTAATGACCCCCAAATGAACCTCGCCATCGAAGAATACCTCCTTCGCCGCGAAGATATCACCGATGATATTCTCTTGTTCTACATCAACAAACCCTCCATCATCATCGGACGCAATCAAAACACCACCGAAGAGATTAACACCGCCTACGTTGAAGAACACGACATTCAAGTGGTTCGCCGCCTATCCGGTGGGGGTGCCGTCTATCACGACTTAGGCAACCTCAACTTCTCCTTCATCACCAACAAATCCCAAGAGAACACCCAAAATTTCAAAAAATTCACCAAGCCCGTCATCGAAGCCCTCGACCACCTTGGCGTCCAAGCCGAACTCTCCGGTCGCAACGACATCCTCGTCAACGGCGCCAAAGTCTCTGGCAATGCCCAATTCAATGGCAGAACCCGTATGTTCTCTCATGGCACCCTGCTCTATAACGCCGATCTTTCCAACGTAGCCAAAGCGCTCAACGTCAAACCCTCCAAAATCGAATCCAAAGGCGTCAAATCGGTTCGCTCTCGGGTCGCCAACATCTCCGAATTCCTCCCCGACCATCTCAAAAACCTACACACTGAAGAATTCCGAGACATGATCCGTGACATCATCCTCCAAGCCTCCACCAACGACACCTACACCCTCACCGACCAAGATTGGGACGGTATCGAAGCATTAATGGAAGATCGCTATAACAATTGGGAATGGAACTACGGCAAATCCCCCAAATCCAACGTTACCAAAGAGCACCGCTTCCCCTTTGGCGAAATTGAAGCCAAAATGCAAATCGATAAAGGCATCATCCAATCCATCAAAATTTACGGCGATTTCCTTGGCAACGGCAACATAGCCGACATCGAAACCCGTCTCACCCACCAACCCTACCAACCCCAAGCCATGCGCACCGCCCTCGCCGATCTCACCATCACCCCCTACTTCAACGGCCTCACCAACGACGAATTTGTCGAATTTCTATACTAATAAAAAAAGCTCCTCATAAATTGAGGAGCTTTTATTTTTATTCTTCATTCACGTCACTTACTTCGTCTAACCCAAGTAATTGTTGTTTTTTCTGCTCAAATTCCTCCGCAGAAATCAACCCCTCGTCCCGCAACTTTCCATATTCCCGAATCAATTTAGGCAAGTTATATTCATCAACTCCCTCATTCTCAAATTCATCCATCGAATATTTTTCATAAAATTCATATTCTTTTTCAGGCAATAAAATATTCAAAACTTCTGCATCATCCCCTTCTAAAACCAATCGTTGTTTTTGATTTTCATGATCAGTATAGAATAGGGTACATTCCTGTGCCTCATATTTAACAATTTGTTGATGAAATTCTCTCCCCACAAAATTACCAGCCTTACTAGAAGAAAATCCTCTAATGATACCGGCTTCAAAAACATATTCATCTGGTTCCTGAGCATTTTTTTCAATATGATCCAATTCGATTCGAAAAGAATAAATTGAATCCACATCAATCTTATTTAACTCCATGCGTAGATCATCTAATTCAAAAAACTCACTATTTTCATAAATCTCTTTATTAATTTTCTCAGGGAAAAAACAGAGAACATTGCCATCTCGCCAAACCATATGATTATAAAATTCAAAATGATTCATTCGATCATCGCTTTGCCCAATCACACTTACATAATAATAATCTTTGGGTCTTGAAAAAGTCTTAATACTATAACGATATTTTTCATTATATCGCCGATATTGCTCTTTGAATTCTTTTTTCTCATTTGAAGAAATATAAATCATAATGATGATCACCCCCACAAAGATAAGAATCAAAATAGATACTGCAAGAATTTCATCAATAGTCATTCCATTTCCTCCTACAAATTAGATATCCCGATTATAGCCTTCCCTTCCCCAAACTGTCAAAACCTTCCTTAATCAAATTAGAAAAACTTTGCCACAGGGTAGAAGAGAATTTTAAGAAAAAAATGTTGAATACAATAAAAATTAACATTGTAAAATAAAACTTTCAACCCATACCTTTAATACCTCTTCATTTTCAGGTTTAGTAAATTCTATCCATTCATCCAATATTTTTTCATCTATATTAAAAAATTCTATAATTTTTTCTTTAAAATTATTAATATAAAAATCTAAACCTTCATGTTTAGGATGATACATCTCCGTATCGTTTTTGAATTTTAATAAATAAAATAATAAAGATTTATTATCTCTATCTGTAGGTTTACTACACTCATTTAATATATTTAGTAAAGAAGATTGTTCATTTTTTATAAATATTACAATTAATATTGTGAATAGATATTCGGAAATATTACTTACATCATTCTCTATATCAATTCTATAAATATCAAAATCATTTTTTTTATTTTTATTCTTTATAAATTCTCTATCATCATTAGAAAAATACATCAATTCATTAAACATCATCAATAAAAAAGATAATTGATTAAATGATTTTTCAATATCAATTTTAAATAATTTAAATATTTGATTATCATTTTGATCGTTTAATCCTTCGAATTTTCTAATAAAACAATGGTTTAATACATTTAATGGTATTGACAAACTTATTTTATCCCTTTGATTATCAAAAACCATGAATTTATATTTCAAATGTAAAAGAAATTTTATAGCAAAAATATTTTGATCATTATATAAATTCTTAAAAATGACATTCCAAGTTCTATATGAATCATTTAATAAATCTAAATATAGAAGTTCCTTAATAAAAGTATTTTGAATAGAATTTTGATCATCCATTACTTCTTCATTAAAAAAAATCTTATAATAATCACAAGTTAAAAGACTTATAGTACCTAATATTTCTATATCATTTTCTGTCAATTCATTTTTTTCTTTTAAATTATTAATATCTTCTAAAAACAAACTTATTAAATTATATATTGTTTTTTCTTGAATTTCTTTATGATATAAAGTGGGTACATTAAATGATATTATTTTTTTAAATAAATCATCAAAAACTAAATATAATTCCGATTTGTTTTTTGAGTTTTTCCATATTAATTCTAACCATTTATAAATCTCTTCTTTATTACCATTTTCCATCAAATTAATTATTTTATTATTAATTTGAAAAAGAAGATTTCTTGAATCAATATTGTAAATAAAACCAAAGATTTTTAATGAATCAATATTATTAATATTATTTTCTTGATTATTGATTATTTCCTTAAAGCTATTAATAATTTTAGTATTAATATATTTGTTAGATTTGCATATTTTTTGAAAAGATAACAATATATCATTTTCTTTTTTACTTCTTTCATCTAAAACTGAATCTATATAATCAATAATTTGTAAAAGATTATTTTTCAGTTCATCTGCTAAAAAGGTTCTTTCATAATCTGGCAAGTATTTTATAACCAATTCATATTGTTTTTGATTTTTATTAATATTTATTAAAACATCAATTAAATTATATAATTTAGAAAAAAGAAAAATCATACTAATAAATGAGAAAATAAAAATATAAAATTCTTCGTTAGCAGTATTATTAGAATATAAAAAAATTATAATATTTTCAGTACATAAAAATACTAAAAGAGCTAATAATAAAATTGAAGTATTGTTTTCATTTGTTTTTGATTTAAAAATTTCAATAATATTTTTATAAATATTTCCAGAAACCCTTATAAACTTACCTCCATATTTTATTAACGGAATAAATATGAAAAAAGATATAATTAAATATTGAATAATACTTTGAATATTTTCTAAATTAACTGAATTCATACTTCTCAAAAAATAAAAATAAAGAAAAACATTATTTATAAAAGACATTAGTATTATAAGAATTACAAGAAATATTATAAAAAGAAACAAATTAAAAATTTTTCCTATAATATTTTTTTTATAATGCATTAGATAACTAAATAATTCAAGCAACAAAGTAAGATTTATTAATGAAGAAATAATGATTATTAATTGAAATAAATTTAAATATAAAATTAAATTAAAAACTATTAATAAAAATACAAAACCAATAAAAGAATAAAAATTCGCTTCTTTTATAAACAAATCTTTAAGAAAACCATTTTCTTTTCCTATATTTTCTACAGGAATGACTATTAAGGGGATAATAATTGTTAAAAATGAAATTAAAATATTTATAAATAAATCATTAATTTTATTTATTTTTTCTAAATTATAAAAATAAAAAATAAAATTTATTCGTAAGAAATATTCATTAAAGCTTATTATTAAAAGCCAAATAAAAAGAATAATAAAAAACCAACTATAAGATACTAAAAAATTATCACTCATGAAAATATTTTTTATATAATCAATTCTTAACCATTTTTGAAAAATATTTTTTTTATTATTATTTTTTCCCAAAATATCACCTCCCATACTACCTTCTCCCCACATTATAGCCCACCTAAATATTTAATGTCAAAAAAAGCTCTTCAAGTGAAGAGCTTTTTATTCATAAATTACTTCTTAATAGGAGCCTTAAAATCATAAATCCCATCATACTTCGGCCAATCCAACCCGCAGCCCCCACACGCCACATGGTCTTCATGCTCCGTCAAATCCGTGCTGCGGCACTCAGGGCAACAGAACAACGCCCCCTCTTCCGCCACAGTCGTATCCCCCACCGCCACATTCTTCGTAAACACACTCGGGCTCACCTGCCACAACGCCCCCGTCCACTGCAACAAACCATCAATCCCTGCCAAAATCTTGGTCGGGATCGTACGTTTCAAAAATCCCACGCGGAAATGAGACACCGTCAGCACCTGTTGCACCGCAAAGCCCACTTCTTGCAGCCAGCGCTTCACCGTCTTCGGATGAAAATCAAAATGCATCTCCGAAAATTCCACCGGATCCTTATCAAAAGGAGACCAATCTTGCTTCTTCAACACCCAACGCAAAATCGCCTTCAAATTCTTCTTATTTGCATATTCCAAAATAAAAATCCCATTCGGGCGCATCACCTCGCGAATCTTCGCAAACGCCAATTTGCCATCCACCATATGATGCAACACGCGAATCATCGACACGCCATCAAACACACCCTCCACAAACGGCATCTTATACACATCACACGCCACAAACACAAACTTCTCATCCTCCCCCAAAAAGTCCTTCGCCTGCATCACCTGTGTCCGAGAATAATCCGTCACCACAATCTTTTCATAATTCGCAAACCGTGGCGTATTCCGCCCCGCACCTGCCCCCACTTCCAACATCAATTTCCCATGTTCAGGCACCATCCGGCGCAAAGCAATCTCTTCACAAGCATCTTCATAGGCACGCCCACCTTCCACCCAAAACACCTGCTGATAATCGCTCCCCTCATAATCACAACGTCGGGTCAAATCGTCTTCATTCACATAAGGATTCTGTTGTTCGCTCATTCGCTTCTCCCTTAAATCACCGGGGCATACCCGCGACCCACGCCAAAATATACATATCCAGCATCGCGCATCATTTGTGGGTCAAACACATTGCGCCCATCAAACAACACCGCACTCTTCATCAAATCACGCATCTTCGTCACGTCCAAATTGCGGAACTCATTCCATTCTGTGCACAAAACAACCGCATCACAATCAGTCGCCACTTCATAAGCACTATCCACCATCTTCACCATCGGCATCAACGGCGCTGCCACGTCCATCCCCACTGGGTCAAAGCCCTTCACCGTCGCCCCCAACTTATCCAATTCATGCGCAATCCCAATCGAAGGTGCATAACGCATATCATCCGTATTCGGCTTAAACGTCAATCCCAACAAACCAATCGTCTTGCCGCGCAATTCGTCCCCAAAATGTTCTTTCAAACGGTCCACCGCGCGGTCCATCCGTGAAGCATTCACATGCATCACCGCATCCAAAATTTTATGCGGTTGGTTCATCTCTTCCGCCATATACGCCAATGCTTCCACATCTTTCGGGAAGCACGAACCACCATAGCCCAAACCAGCATACAAGAAATGATGGCCAATTCGTTCATCATAGCCCATCCCTGCTGCCACTTCGGTCACGTCCGCGCCCAAAGGTTCACAAATATTCGCAATTTCATTAATAAAGGAAATCTTCGTCGCCAAAAACGCATTCGAAGCATACTTAATCATTTCAGCAGTGCGGATGTCCGTAATCACAATCGGTGCGCGCAAGGGCAAATGTAATTGTGCCACCTTGTCCGCAGCATCTCGATTAGCAGACCCCAAAACAGTGCGGTGTGGGTGCATAAAATCCCCAATCGCAGACCCTTCTCGCAAAAATTCAGGGCAGCTCACCACTGCAAAATCCACATCTTCGTCTTGTTCTTCATGAATCACAGCCGAAACATAATCCCCCGTCCCCACTGGCACCGTGCTCTTGTTAATCACAATTGTCGGCTCTTGCATCGCCTTCGCAATGCTCGTTGCCGCCGCATGCACATATTGCAAATCCGCTTTTCCATCCATCCCCATCGGGGTCCCCACACAAATGAACACAAAATCGCTGCCCGGCATTGCCTCTTCATAAGATGTCGTAAAGCTCAATCGCCCCGCATCCATATTACGCAGCACTAATTCAGTCAAACCCGGTTCATAAATTGGCATTTTCCCTTGCTTCAATCCTGCCACGCGTTCTTCATTCACATCCAACGCAATCACACGATTCCCTAAATCACTAAAACAAGCAGCTGTCACCAGCCCCACATAGCCAACCCCAATCACACAAATTTGTTTCATGGAAACCTCCATTAGATTTTAAATAGAATTCAGCCAAAGTGTACCATAAAAGCACTTATCCTAAAACCTACACTCCCCCTACAAATCTCTTCCTTTATATGTAATAATTCGCCCCATAAACCACTCAGAACAATGAAAAAACAAAAAAATCACAGGAGAAAAAAATGAATCCTAAAAAAAGAAAATTATTAATCGCTTTCGTCCTCTTCGACCTACTCCTCGTCATCGGCGTACTCTGGTTTGTCAACTGGGGGCTCAACGCCTATGAACTCTCCCCCACGGTCGATCTCGCCCTGCAATCCTCTCCCCAAGTCAGCGTATCCGAGAACACAGACGAAAATTGGATCATCTTCACCCCCACCGAAGCCGAGCCTCAAACCCTCTTCATCTACTATCCCGGTGCCCGCGTACCCACCGAAGCATATGCGCCCTTATTAAAGGAAATCGCCGCCCAAGGCATCCTCGTCGTCACCCCGCACATGCCCCTCAACTTTGCTTTCTTTGCTGCCAACAAAGCCGACGACATCCTCGCCGCCTACCCCAACTACGACCTTAATCTCATCGGAGGCCACTCCCTCGGTGGCGCCATGGCCCACATCTACACCTACAATCACCTCGATCAAATTGACGGCCTCATCCTCTTCGGCTCCTACGGCACCGAAAAAACCTCCCTCGCCAACACCACCCTCTCCGTCCTCTCCATCTACGGCTCTGAAGACATGGGCGCCGAAACCATCGCTGCCTCCACCAATCTCTACCCTGCCGACATCCACTATGTGCGCATCGAAGGGGGCAACCATGCCCAATTTGGCGACTATGGCCTCCAAGCAGGTGACGGCACCGCTACCATTTCTCGTGACGAACAACAAACCCTCACCGTTCAAGCCATCACAGAATTTGTAACCGCACTCGAAAAATAAAAAAAGAACCCCGTCGGCTTTTGTGCTAAAATTCAAGCATGAAAACCGATAAACAATTACTTGAAATCGCCCAAACCACACTCCAAGCTGAAGCCTCAGCCATCCAGAGTGTGGTTTCGGAGTTAAACGACACCTTCATCGAAGTCGTCCACTTGCTTCATCAATGCCAAGGGCACGTCCTCGTCACCGGAGCGGGCACTTCCCACACCATCGCCGCCCGTTTTGCCCACCTCCTCGCCTGCATCGGTGTCCCCGCCTTCTTCGTCCATCCCGCCGATAGCCTTCACGGAGCTTCCGGCGCCATCCAACCCCAAGACATCCTCTTCGCCCTCTCCAAAGGTGGCGAAACCGCCGAAGTCATCCAACTTGCTCAAATTGCCAAACGTCGTGGTGCCTCCATCATCGCCTTCACCGAAACCCCCACCTCCACCCTTGCCCAGCAAAGCCAAGCCAGCCTCATCATCAAAGCCCCTCAAGCCATCGATCCCTTCAACGGACTCATGGCCGTAGGTAGTTCCCTGCTCAACGCCGCCGTCCTCGATGCCATCGTCACCACTCTCCTCGAACTCAATCAATATGCCTTTGAAGACTTCGCCAACACCCATCCAGGTGGAGCCGTCGGCAAAAAGATCAAACAAAATCACAATTAATCAGATGATATTATCATTTGACTTGACACATCCGCATCCTGTGCTACAATCACTCCCATGAACAAACAAAACATAGTCAGCCGTCTCCGTCGTCGTACAAGAACTTCCCACTCAATTGAGAGGTAGGTTTTTTCTGCGTGCTGAAAATCCTTCGAATGTGAATCCAAACACTCCTCTCATGGAGTGTTTTTTTATGCAAAATCAGAAATTATTATTTTTTATTTTAGGAGAAAAACACAAAATGTCTAAAAAACAATATAACAAAATCGTCCTCGCCTATTCCGGCGGTCTCGACACCTCCATCATCGTCCCTTGGCTCAAAGAAAACTACGGCTGCGAAGTAGTATGTTACACCGCCGATGTCGGCCAAGGCAACCTCGAACTCGATGGCCTCAAAGAAAAAGCCATCGCCAGCGGTGCCCTTGACTGTGTCATCTATGACCTCAAAGAAGAACTAGCCAAAGACTTCATCTTCCCCATGGTGCGCTGTGGTGCCAAATACGAACACAAATACCTCCTCGGCACCTCCATCGCCCGCCCCATCACCTCCAAATATCAAATCAAAACCGCCCACGACTTCGGCGCCGAAGCCGTCGCCCATGGTGCCACCGGCAAAGGCAACGACCAAGTCCGTTTCGAGCTCACCTATATGGCCATCGATCCCCGCATCGAAGTCGTCGCTCCTTGGCGCGAATGGGACATCCTCTCTCGTGAAGATGCCATCGACTACGCCGCCAAGCACAACATCCCCGTCCCCAACACCAAAAAATCCATTTACAGTCGTGACTCGAACCTCTGGCACATTTCTCACGAAGGTGGCATCCTAGAAGATCCCTGGAACGCCCCCGACGAGAGCATGTTCATGAAGTCCGTCTCCCCCATGGATGCCCCCGACGAACCCGAAACCATCGTCATAGAATTTGAACAAGGCAACGCCGTCGCCATCAATGATGTCAAATATTCTCCTGCCCAGCTCATCATCAAACTCAACGAACTCGGCGGCAAACATGGCATCGGCCGTGCCGATCTCGTTGAAAGTCGTCTGGTCGGCATGAAGTCCCACGGCGTCTACGAAACCCCTGGCGGCACCATTCTCATGAACGCCCACGAGGATCTCGAAAGCATCGTCCTCGACAAAGACACCATTCATTACAAAGAAATCGTCGCCCTCAAATATGCCGAAATTGTCTACAACGGCCTTTGGTACTCCCCCCTCCGCGAAGCCATTGACGCCTTCGTCAACGTCACCCAAAAACACGTCACCGGCAAAGTCGCCCTCACCCTCTACAAAGGCAACATTATCAATGTTGGTCGCCAAAGCCCCTATAGCCTCTATCGTGAAGACTTCGCCACCTTTGGGCAAGACGATGTCTACGAACAAATGGATGCCAAAGGCTTCATCAACCTATTCGGCCTCCCCCTCAAAGTCCGCGCCCTCAACAAATTACCGCTTGACGGCCTCGACTTAGATCAACCTGACTATTCAATGTTCAAACGAGACTAGTCTCGTACATAAATTTAGTAAAAAGTGATTGGAAAAAGCATGAGTAACAAACTTTGGGGTGGCCGATTTGAAAAAGGCCCCGATCAACAAGCCTTCGATCTAAACGCTTCAATCAGCATAGATGCCCGCATGGCATTGCAAGATGTCAAAGGCAGCATCGCCTGGGCAAATGCCACCCATCAAGCAGGGTGGCTAGACGACAGCGCCCATCAAAACATCATCAAGGGACTGATTTTGATTCAAGAAGAATTCAGCAACGAATCCTTCCAATTCAAACCTCAAGATGAAGACATTCACACAGCTGTCGAAAGAAGACTTTACGAAATCATCGGCGCCGATGCCGGCAAACTCCACATCGGACGCAGCCGCAACGATCAAGTCGTCACCGATTTCAAACTTTGGCTCTCAGACAACATCCCCGCTCTCATTGCAGCCATCCAATCCCTTCAAAGCGCCTTTGTCCATCGAGGAGATAAAGACTTAGGCGTGATCATGCCCGGCTACACGCATTTACAACCTGCACAGCCGATCTTGATCAGCCATTTTTGGCTCGCGCACTTTTGGGCATTGCAAAGAGATGTAGAAAAATTTAATTTCTACCACTCCCAGCTCTCGCAATGCCCATTAGGCGCCGCGGCCCTCGCCGGCACCACTGTGCCAGTCGATCGTCACGCCATCGCCCAAGCCCTCGGCTTCCAAACCATCACCGCCAACTCTCTCGACAGCGTCTCCAATCGCGACTATGCCGCCGACTTTCTCTATTTCGCCAGCATGCTCGCTATTCATCTCAGCAAACTCGCCGAACAAATCATCCTCTTCTCTACCTACGAATTTGGCTTCATCACCTTAGCAGATGAATTCACCACCGGCTCCAGCCTCATGCCCCAAAAGAAAAACCCCGACATCTTCGAACTCACCCGTGGCAAAAGTGGCGAGACCATCGGTGCCCTCACCAACATCCTCATCACCCTCAAAGGCCTCCCCTCCACTTATGACAAAGATCTCCAAGGAGACAAACTCCCTGTATTCACCACCTTCGACACTCTCCTTCTTACCCTCAACGTCGTCGCTAAAGCCATCGCCACCCTCACCATCCATCCTCAAAAAATGCTCGCCAGCCTCTCGCCAGAAATGATGGCCACTGACCTCGCTGATTACCTCGTTCTCAAAGGCATCCCCTTCCGTAAAGCCCACGAACTAGTTGGCAAAGTTGTCCTCCAAGCTCAAACCCAAAACTGCTCCATCGCCGACCTCACCCTCGCAGACTACCAAGCCATCTCCGCTTCCTATCAAGCAGATTTATATGAATGGCTCTCCCCGCAAAAAAGCGTCGAACGTCGCACTGTACCCGGTGGCACCGCCACCCAATCAGTGCAACAACAACTTGAGCAAGCCAAACAACTCCTAAAACAAACAGGGGATTAAAAAAAATACCATTGAAAAAAATCAATGGTAAACATTCAATAAATTAGCAATTTAAATCGAAAACATTCGATAATTACCCATTTTAAATGGTAAACACTCATTAGCATTTTAAATGGTAAACGCCCTAGAGGGAGGAGAACCTCCAGGGCGTTTCCGGTAGGTAACTTCATTGTATTTTAAAACGCTCACTTACGCAAGCATACAATTGAAATTTTTACAATAAATTAATCACTTCATCTGTAGAAGATACAGACAAAGCTTTATTCGCAATTTCTTGGCATTCTTTCAAATCATAACCGCGAATTAACTCTTTAATTTGTGGCACAGAAATTGGCGCCATGCTGAATTCATCCAAACCCAGCCCCAAAAGCAACTTCGTTGCCAAAGGATCACCAGCCATCTCACCACACAAGCCAACCCACTTACCCTTACTATGTGCATTCTTAATTGTCAAAGCAATCAATTGCACTACAGCCGGGTGGAAATAACTTGCCAATTCAGCCACACGTTCATTCGTACGGTCAACCGCCAAAGTATATTGCGTCAAATCATTCGTCCCAATGCTAAAGAAATCCACTTCATCTGCATAAAAACCAGACATCACTGCTGCGGAAGGAACTTCAACCATAATCCCAAATTGAACATTTTCTGCAATTTTTGCACCTTCTGCCATCAAAGCAGCGCGCACCTTTGCATAAATTTCCTTAGCCTTACGAATCTCATCCACAGAAGCCACCAACGGCAACATAATCCGCAAATCAGCCCCTGCAAACCCCAGCAACAAAGCGCGGAATTGAGTTTCCAAAACTTCAGGACGTTCGCTCATCATCCGAATCGCGCGCCAGCCCAAGAAAGGATTTGGTTCATTCTTCAAACCCAAATAGCTCACTTCCTTATCACCGCCAATATCTAAAGTACGCACCACAATCGGACGATCACCCATTTCTTTAGCAATCGCTTGATAAGCCTTCACTTGATCGGCTTCACTCGGCATAGAAGAGCGTCCCAAATACAAAAATTCAGTTCGCAAAAGCCCCACACCTTCAGCGCCATAATTCACTGCCTGTTTTGCATCATCTGCTGACCCAATATTGGCCACAACTTCTGCTTGAAATCCATCTTTTGTAATTGCAGGATCATTTGCCTTTGCCAATTGAGTCGCCATCACTGCATCTTGTGCCACCTTAGCTTCTCTAGCCTTCTTTAATTCCTCTTTAGAGGGATCCAACACCAGCAACCCATTCGTCCCATCCAAAATCACTTCTTGCCCGTCATGAATGTCGTCTAAACAAAAGTTCACATTCACACAAGCTGGCACACCTAAACTACGCGCCAAAATCGCCGTATGAGAAGTCGGGCCACCTTTAATCGTACAAAAACCTAAAATAGATTCCTTCTTAAACTGCATCGTATCAGAAGGCGTCAAATCTTCTGCCAAAATCACCACAGGTTGAGTCGGAAATTCAAAATCTTCAGGGTTAATTCCATTTAAAGCATAAAGAATACGGCGACCCACATCGCGCACATCTTGTGCACGGGCTTTAAAATATTCATTATCCATGCCTTCCAACATCGAGGCATAAGTTTCTGTGCTAGTCTGAACACCCACCTCTGCGTTCACTTTTTTCCCGCAGATCTCAGTGTTCATCAATCCCACAAATTCAGGATCATCCAAAAACATTTGGTGTGCTTCAAAAATTTCAGCCTCTTCTGCCCCAACATCTTTCAATGCCTTTGCATGCAGCGCCTTCAATTGCCCACGAGCAACTTCAATCGCATTGTGCAACCGCAATGTCTCTTCCCCAGAGTCACAGTTTGAAATTTGTTCAACAACAATCTTCACCGGACGATACGTCCAAGCAGGACCTACTGCAGATCCTGTTGAGGCCGGCAGGCCTGAAATCTGTTTCATGTTTATTCTCCAAAGTTAGATTCGATTAGTTCTTTCAAAGCAGCAATTGCTTCATTGGCTTGTTCTCCATTTGCTTCCACAAGAATTTCATTTCCTTGGAACACACCTAAAGTTAAAACACTTAAAATACTCTTCGCATTCACAAAATTTCCACCTTTGCT
Source organism: Anaerolineales bacterium (assembly GCA_963662985.1). GTDB lineage: Bacteria > Chloroflexota > Anaerolineae > Anaerolineales > UBA11579. The sequence continues at coordinate 668,013 of OY760067.1, forward strand.
CACATTCTTAACTTGAATGTCACAAGGAAAAGAAACTGCCGTTTGCACAAACTTAGACCCGGGTCTTGCATGCAACCCAGCTTCATGATTCACAACAATTGATAAACTAGCCATCTAAAAGTCTCCTTTTAATCCATAAATAAAAAAGCTATGTAAGTTCACTCCTACATAGAAATGTTCAAAATTTCTTTCGCTGTATTCTCATCCGTCACCAAAGCATTAATATAATCCCCTCGAATCGCGCCCAAAATTGCTTCCGCCTTCCCATCTCCACCAGAGATCGCAAAGCGCAACGGAATCTCCAACAAAATATCCTTAGAGATTGTCGCCAAACGCGTCTGAAAATCCAATCCACGCGGGTTCCCATTCACATCAAAATGCAACCCACACACATCTCCCACAGCCCCATTCTTTGCCAACCATTCCATCTCTTCCTTATTAACATGGCCTGCTTGATAAAAACTAGACACTTCCAGATTCACACTCCCCACCCCCACCAAAGCAACATCACAAGAACGTGCCAATTCCAACACATCCTGAATGCTCGTATTCGTCATCAACTTAGAGGTCGTCTCCGGACTATCCAAAATAAAAGGAGCATTTAAATGATACGCCTTTGCTCCCAATGCCTTTGATAAATTCTGCACAATTGTGTGCCCATCATAATGTTGAAAATCAGATCCCAACGCCCCCACCAACTGCACCACACAGGAATCAGGAAACGTCTGGAAAAATTCCAATTGTCTCACCAATGCATAAACAGAAGTTCCCCAAGTCGTCCCAATCGTGAATTGCTCCATATTCTGCAAAATCTTATTTAAAAAATAAGCCCCAACATTTCCCATGCGATCTAAAATCATCTCATTGGAACTATCAGGGGGGCATGAAACCACATAAACTTCCTTTAAACTAAAACGTTTACGTAATTCTTCTTCATATGTATAATTTCGGGCAATACTACGATTGATTTGAATCCGAATGATCCCTTTTTTACGAGCTTCCGTTAACATTCGAGAGATCATAGAACGATCAACCCCAAACTCCTTTGCAATCTGAGTCTGAGTTTTCCCGTCAATAAAATATTTTTCGGCAACATCAGCCAACAACATAGCTCTATCATTTGTCATATTTCATCACCTTAGTGAATAACTGTACACACTTGTGAGTTTAGCATGTCAAAAGTGCGTTGTCAAGCACCAATCGTTAATATTAATAAATTGTCGTTAATCTTCACTTTTCTACACATAATTGCAGAAACAATCACACTTTCTCTCATTCACCCACCTATGAAAACGTTTACATAATAATTTTCTTACTTTTTTTTCTAATCTTTAACCAAATATTAATTCTTGACTTTGAGTTTGATTAATGCTACAGTATTATCACATTTGTGAATAATCAAAGAAGATGTGAATAATGGTGAGTAAAAAGTCAGTTACAACCAAAAGATTAGAGCTTCTCGCAGACGTAGCAGAATCTTACTACATCCAAGGAAAGACTCAAGCCTCAATTTCAGACGAAGTTGGAGTTACTCGCTCCATGGTCTCACGTCTTTTAACAGAAGCACGCAATGAAGGCGTCGTTGAAATTTCCATTATTCGCCCCATCATCACCGACGACCAAATAGCAGATCAAATCATGCAGCGTTTTGGTATCCGAAACGCTGTTATTTTCGAAAACAAACCGCAACACGCCTCTTCAAACAAAACACTCGGACAAATCACCGCCACAACCCTCAAAAAATACATCTCCCCCAACATGACCATTGGCATCATCTTTGGCAAAGCAGTGCGAGACACCATCCGAGCGTTTGAAAAAGACAAACCACTCAACATCAAAGTCCTCCAACTCTTCGGTGCCGTAGATTCAACCAGCAGCTCCTATGATGTTCGAGAACTTGTCCGAGAATTAGCAAACAAAATGGGCGGCACACCTTACTATATCAACGCCCCCTTTATAATGAAAAACCCTGACACTGCAAGGGAACTAAGAGAAAACATTGCCAACAAAGGCGTCTTCAATCTCATCCATGATTGTCAATATATCCTCGCTGGCATCGGCAGCATCCATAAACAACACTCCACCTTCTACCAAGCCGGTTTTCTCAACGACGAAGACCTCAGAATTCTTCAACAACAAAATGCAGTTGGCGGCATGGGTGGTTATCATTTTGACATCCATGGCAACATCGTTGGTCAAGAGATAGAAAACCGAATTGTTGGCATCACCCACGAAGCCATCCTCAACAACAACATCGCCACCATCGTCACCGCCAGAGGTGAGAACAAAGTCACCCCCATCTTAGGGGCACTCAGAACCAACATGGTTCACACCCTCATCACAGATCTAGAAACCGCAAAATCCGTCCTATCTTTGGACGAAACTTTACATTAGGAAGATATCAAATGAGCAAACTTAACGAACTACTAGTAAAAGAAGCAATCATCTTAAATTTAGACGTAAACTCACCTAGCGAAGTGATTGAAATTCTCGGAAACCGACTCAGAGCAGCCGGCTACGTTCACAACACCTTCGTTCAAGGCGCACTTGATAGAGAAAGCAGACTCCCCACAGGTCTCCCCCTTGGTGGAAAATACAACGCAGCTATTCCTCACACAGAAGTCCAACACGTCAAAAAAGCTGGCCTCGCCCTTGCCACTCTTAAACACGAAGTTATGTTTAAGAACATGGTTAACCCAAGTGAAGAAGTTCCTGTTAAAATAGTATTTGTAATGGCGCTTTCAGAACCTCACCAACAAGTCTCAATGCTCCAAGAGATCGCTAGCGTCCTTCAAAATGAAGACACCTTAGACAAACTCATCAATGCAAAAACTTCAAATGAGATTATAAAAGCCTTACAATAAAACTAACAATTAAACGTTAAGGTTCAAAATTTGAAAGGAAAAGAAAATGGCTCTATTCGGAAGAAAGAAAAAAGAACAAGCAAAACCTGTTGAAAAAACAACAGAACAAGCAGCACCAAAACCACAAGCAACCCCTGCAGCCCCCGTAGCTGGCAAAAAAACAGTCATGTTTTGTTGTGGCACGGCAATCGCAACCAGCACAGTTGTAGCCCTCACTGTCCAAGATATGCTCAAAGAGCGTGGCATCGAAATTGAAACTCGTCAATGCAAAGCAGCAGAAGTTGCCTACAAAATTAATGGCGTTGATCTTGTTGTCTCCACCACTCCCATCTCCGCAGATGTTGGCGAAGTCCCTGTCGTTGTCACCATCTCATTCCTCACCGGTATTGGTAAAGACGCAGCTATCGAAGAAATCGCTTCATACCTAAAATAACAACAAAAGGACAAAAAAATGTCTAAGTTCAAAAACGAACAACAACTTCGAGAAGACATCTACCAAATTGCACAACTCATGTATACCCGCGGACTTATTTGTGGCCCATCCGGCAACATCTCAGCCCGTTTAGACGAAAACCACATCATTCTATCTCCCGGTGGTCTCATCAAAATTCGCATGAAACCAGAAGATATGATCATCGTTAACATGGACGGAGAACAAGTCTACAATACAAAAGACAATCAACACAGAAAACCATCATCCGAATTAGCCATGCACATGGAGATCTATAAAAACCGTCCAGATGTAAATGGTATCGTCCACCCCCACCCCACCAACGCTGTTGTGCTCACCAACATGGGCATCGAATTAGATCCCAAACTCATGACAGAAGGAATGTTGTTCCTCGGTGCAGTGCCCACAACTTATTACGGCACACCCACCACCAATGAACTAGCAGAATCCATCAGCGAACCAATTAAAACGCATGACATCGTCCTCCTCCCCATCCATGGGGCCATCGTCGCAGGTCATGACGTCTGGCAAGCCTTCGCTCGTGCAGAAGTCCTCGAACAAGTTGCAGAAATTCAATACAAAACCCTCATGCTCCAACAAGCTGGCTACAAAAGAGTCAAACTCCCCACAGAAAAGCTTGAGGCCATGGTCGAACTCAGAAAAAAATACAAACACAACCTCCCCAGCGACCACAAACTACTCAAATATGAATAGTAGAATAGATTAAAAAATTGAATAAACAGTAACTAGAAACAAAATAAGCGTGTTAACAAGAGTAGATAAGCAATTATCTGCCTTGAAAAATAAATGTTATATATTTTATAAAGGAGAAAGATTCATGTTTCAAACAATCCTAGATGCACTGGTTGCCTTCTTTGGCTACCTCCAAGGCATGGGCGTTTCCGTATTCATGCCATTGGTCATCCTTATTCTTGCCCTTATTTTTGGCGCAAAATTTGGTAAAGCTTTCCGCGCTGCATTAACCATCGGCGTTGCATTCATCGGTATCAACCTCGTTGTTGGTTTGATGGGTTCAAACCTTGGCCCCGCAGCCCAAGCATTAGCAGTCCGCACCGGTGTTGAACTCAACATCGTCGACGTTGGTTGGCCTGCAGCCGCAGCAATCGCCTTCGGTGGTACAGTCGGAACTTATATCATTCCTCTCTGTGTCCTCGTGAACATCGTTTTGCTCGCAGTTCGCTTCACCAACACACTCGACATCGACATTTGGAACTTCTGGCACTTCGCATTCACCGGTTCCATGGTCTACGCATTGAGCGGCAGCCTTTCACTTGCACTTGCATTTGCAGTCCTCAACACAGCCATCGTTCTTTGGCTCGCAGACTGGACAGCTCCTGCAATCCAAGATGTCTACAAACTCCCCAACATCTCCATTCCTCACGGCTTCTCTGGCGCTTATGTTCCGATCGCAATCCCGATCAACAAACTCATTGACTTGATCCCCGGCCTCAACAAAGTTGAAGCAGATTCCGAACACATTCAAAAGAAATTCGGTGTCTGGGGCGAACCCATTGTTCAAGGTTTTGTTTTGGGTATCGTTATCGGCGCAATCGCATGGTTGGGCAACCCCGCTTATGGCACCTTCGGTGCACAAGTTCAAGGCATTCTCACCCTCGCAGTCGGCTTGGCCGCAGTGATGGTTCTCCTTCCCCGCATGGTATCCTTGCTCATGGAAGGCTTGATGCCAGTTTCTGAAGCAGCAGCAGACTTCATGAAGAAACGCTCTTCTGGTCGCACAGACCTCTACATTGGTCTTGACTCTGCATTGCTCGTTGGTCACCCCTCAGCAATTTCCTCTGCTTTGATCATGGTTCCAGTAACCATCTTCTTGGCCATTGGTCTTTCCCTCTTGGGTGTCAACAAGGTTCTCCCCTTCGTAGACCTCACCGTGTTGCCCTTCATCGTTGCAATGATGAACCCTGTCACCCGTGGGAATGTTGTCCGCAACATCATCATCTCCACCATCGTGATCGGTGCTGGCTTGGTCATGGCCACCTCTTTGGCAGGCCTTCACACAGCCGCAGCAATCGACGCTGGCTTCGCAATGCCAGAAGGCGCCACCCAAATTTCCTCCATTTGTGACGGCACGAACCCACTTTCTTGGGCACTCGTCAACTCCGCAAAAATTGGTTGGATTGGTTTTGGTGTAGCAACAGTTGTTTTCGCAGTCATCTATTTCCTCTACAAAAAGAACGAAAAAGCATGGCAAATCGCAGCTGGTGCACCTGCAGACGCTGAATAAGCTTCTCAATAGCATCAACAAATTGGGGTTGTCCTCTCAAAAAAGGACAACCCCCTTTTTTTTACTTTGATATAATACTCATAAACATAATTACGGAGGAAAAATATGAACGATTCATTTATTTTAGCCTTTATGCGCTCAATGATGGGCATTTTTACACCAGTTTGGGACTATGTCATGGCACATTCCGAACAAGCTTTCTCCCTTCTTGCCGTCTGGGTAGGCATCTACCTCATCGCCCGCTACCAAGTCAAATTGATCAAACAAAAAACCGCAGCTTTATGCATTGAAGAAACAAAAAATATCTTAAAAAAACGTCCTAACCTCACCTCCAAAGGTCTCTATAAAGAAATCTACCCCATTTGGGAACAAAAAGTCTCCAAATTCGCCTATTTCGTCCCCCACCGTTTAGACTTCTTCCCAGTCCGCGTAAACGCTAAAAACGTTCTTGAAAAATTTGAATTCACCCCCGAATGGCTCGCTGAAGTTCTCAAAATCAACGGCGTGAACCTTCCTGAATTTTCAAAAAAATAAAATAAAAATAAAAAAGAAGAAAAAATAACATTCATGTACGAAATTCTAGTCACCAACGATGACGGCATCAAATCCCAAGGACTCCTCACCTTAGCCGCCGCACTCACAGAACTTGGCAATGTCACCATCGTAGCTCCTCAAACTCAGCAAACCAGTGCCGGTCGCAGCATCCAATATAAAACCTCCACTGGCACCATCATCGAAGAAACCATCACACTCAACAACAAACCCATCAAAACCTACGCAGTAGACGCCACTCCCGCCCAAGTTGTCATGCACGCCATCCTAGAAATTCTTCCCAAAAAACCAGATCTCGGCATCTCCGGCATCAACTTCGGAGAAAACTCCGGCTCCTGCATCATGACCTCCGGCACCATCGGTGCCGCAGTAGAAATGTCCAGTAGCTATGGCATCCCCGCCATCGCATCCTCCCTTCAACTGCCAGCCAATTCAGCAGACTACTTCACTCACGATCCCAACATAGACTTCAGCACCGCTGCCTATTTCACTGCCATGTTTGCAAAACAAGTGCTTGGCAAGCCATTCCCCCACGACGTAGATATCTTTAAAGTTGAAGTCCCTTTCCAAGCAACCAAAGACACCGCCTGGAAAACAACCAATCTTTCTCGCGTCAACAACTACGAATACCGCATTCAAAGAGAAGGAGATTGGTCCACACACGGTCTCGCTACTGGTAAACCCAAAGACTATTCAGTAGTACCCGTCGAACCAAATTCAGATATCGACGTCCTCATGAATCAAAAATTGGTCACCATCACCCCCCTTTCCATAGACAACACCTCTCGCACTCCCCTAGACCAAATTGACTCATTCCTTCGTTCAAACTAACATCATCCCCCTAACACTTAAGAAAAATCAACCCCTCAAAAATATCTTGAGGGGTTTTTTCTTGACAAAAAAAAACACCGAATCTATACTTATCTTAAGTAAAGTTCCTATAAAGATGTAAAGATAAAAAGAACTGAGGTCCTCAAAATGCCACTCAATCCTGATGAAAGATACTATATCAAACTAAAAGCAGCTCATTTATATTACAACGAAAACCTCACCCAACAACAAATTGCCAACCAACTTCATGTTTCTCGTCCCACCCTCAACAAACTTCTCAAAGAAGCCCTTGAAGAAGGTATGGTTAAAATTGAAATTATTGATTTCAAAAATCTCTCGCAACTCATCGAACTAGAACAAAATCTATGCAAAAAATTTGACCTCATAGAAGCTAAAGTTACCAAAACCTTCTCGCAAGATGGCGAACACATTCGTGACTCAATCGCCCGTGCCACCGCATCCTATCTTGAGCTAGCTCTACGCAGCAAAATGCGTTTTGGCATTGGTTGGGGCAAAACCATCGAACAAACCATGAAATACATTCGCCCCTCCGCCAACATCCATAACCTTGAAATCATCACCCTCGTAGGTGGATTTGGCGCCACCCAATACAACCTCCACACCAACAGCTTAGCCCAAACCCTCGCCCGTCAATACAAAGACTCCACCATTCAATATATCAGCGCCCCTGCCTTCATTCAAGACGAAGAGCTTCTCCAAGCCCTTCTCAAAGAAGAAAACATCAAATCTGTAATGGAAAGCATGCACCATATGGATATTGCTCTTGTAGGCGTAGATGGCCCCTTAGATAGTGATTCCACAACCTATCTCACTAAAAGCATTTCACAAGAATGGATGGATAAACTTAATGCAGAACATGCAGTTGGCAACATCGTCTCCCGTTTTTTTGATGAGAATGGCAATATCTGCTCCGAAGAATATGAACGTCGTGTTATTTCCATTGACCTCAACATTCTCAAAAACACCCCTCTCGTAATCGCCGCCGCTGGTGGACACAACAAAGTCAAATCCCTCCAAGCCGCTGCAAAAAAGAAATACTACAATGTCCTCATCACTGACGAAACCACAGCACTAGCAATGCTCAATAACTAAACCAACAAAAAAGACCTCCGCAGAGGTCTTTTTTAATCATTCTTTCTTACCGCACTTCCACCAACACTGCCCGCACAATTCGGCGAGCTGCATAAGTGCCCAATTCTTCCTGATAATTCTCACATGTCAGCAACGTCACCCAATCATAGGTTTCTTTTTGGAACACCGCATCGAGATCATTCGGCGCAATCACCTGGCTTTCACGCACTTCATAGACATACACCCCTCCAGCCGCTGTGATCAAAATCTCATCTCCATACGCCAAATCTTTCAACTCTGCAAACGGACCCGCATGGTTCAAATTGTCCCACACATGCCCTGTCAACACCGTGTTTCCAGCCTGTGTTGGGTAAGCACTCTCCGCCAAATATCCTGCCTTCTCTCCTAACCAAGTCACATCCCAGCCCGTCATCGTCTTCGGCACGCCCACAATTGGCATCTTCACATCCAATTTCGGAATCGATAAGATAAATTCCGTCTTTGCATAAACAGCTGTCTCCGGTTGTTTGGGGAGTGTCACAGTCCCCTCCACCATCGGCAACCCTGTCCCGGGCATCATTTCTTCATTACTATCCAATCCAGCTCCACTAGATGCGCTTCCGCCATTTCCTCTTCTCACCACATTAAAGTCCAACACCGCATCAGAACCATCCCCTAACTCAATTCCTGCATTATTATGAATCGAAGTAGTCCCACACACCAACAATCGATAACTCCCACCACTGAGTGGCACATCATTATTCACCGTCAAAGACACCACATACGGACCATTCTCATCATGGTCATCATAAAAAGCAGAGAAAATAGGAATATTCACATCATCCGTCACCACACCCTCTGCGCAACTCACCGTATCAAACACACCATTCGGGCCACTCGCAAACAACAAATAATTATTTACATTATTCGCTGAATCCGCATCACCCAGCCCCTTTACATCCGAATCAAATTCCACCGCCAAATGGGTAATCCCATTCGCCAAAGTTGCATTCAAACTCGGATAGGTCATCGTTCCAAAGCTCACTTCGGGGGCTTCCGCACCAGTTCCTTGGATGGCAAAAGTATACGTCCCTTCATCCAAATCATCATTTGCCACTGTCACCAGAGCGGTTTTTACACCTGCACTAGTCGGCGCAAACTCAATCTCAAAAGTCGTAGAACTGTTCGCATTAACCACCGCCGCCGCATCTGTCGTCACAGAAAACGCATTCGCATCCGCCCCACTAATCACCACTCGTGGATCTGTCGTCAAATTCAACGGTTTATCTCCGCTATTCTCAATCGTAAAAGTATTCTCTGCAGTCCCACCACTGCTGCTCACATCCCCAAAATCGGTGCCATCCGAACTTGAAGCGCTCGTATCCCCATCCACAATCGCTGTTCCATCCCCCTTAATCGCGATTTCAACTCCCTCAAACACACTCACGCTGTCCGCACAAGTATTATTCGTCTCATCCATTTCCAGCACCGCATCATCCCCATCCACCACACAACTGGCACTTGCCAATCCAGCCGTAGACTGAGGAATCACTTCCAACACCACCTCAAAACTGCCCAAATCTCCATCCGCAACCTTATACCCAATCCGAACCTCATCCAAAGCCGAACATTGCAATTGGGTCTCGCTCAAATCCTTTTTCACCATACAATAAATCTTATCCGAATTGTTAATATGATTAAAATTTGACACACTCTTCAAAGCATAAACCGCACCATTTGGTAAATTATCCGCAAAAATCACCTCGCCCGCCTCAAAAATGGCATCTTCCTCGCCCACATTCTCCACTGCAAAAGTCCATTCAAATGCACTCTTCACAATCGCTTCCCCACTCACATCATTCGTCTTCTCCAACATCAAATCCGGCACCCCTATTCGGTTTTCCAAAACCCCAATCTCACACAACCCTTTCGGACGCGCATTTCCATTATAGTCTGTCGTCACACTCGTCCCACATCCCACTTCCCCTGCTGGAATCCGGTTCAATGCCGGACTTGTGGAATCGAAAACAAAATTTTGTTTGTTGCCGAAGATATCAAACGAATTAAAAGTAATCCCAGCAACAATCGGAGCCGCTGTTGTTCCCACTTGGTCACTCGCCACCAATCCGTCCGTAATTCGGTCACCATTCCCAATCAAGTTATACCCACTCGTCGTAATACTTCCCACAACATCCCCATCCACATCATTATCAGAAAATAGCGTTGCCTGCAACGTCACCGTATCCGCAGAAATCTTAACCGCTCCTCTTCCTTTCGCTCCATCGCTTGCATTCCCAACAGTAACAGTGCCACCGATATATGTAAAATTCCCCCCAGAGCCCCCAACACCACCAACCCCAGTTTGATTGTCATAAAAAGTAGAATACGTCACCACCAAGCCACTTGATTGTTGATAAATCCCAGACCCATTTCCACCTCTTCCTCCACCAGAAGGGGTTCGATAACTTTGGCTAGATGTCATTAAATTATTCCCATCAGCACCAGTTCCCGTTTTATTTTGAGTAAAATAACAAGTCTCAACCACCAAAGAACTCCCTGCATGATAAATCGTCCCTCCATCCCCTCCATGACCCGAAGAACCAAAACTACCATATCCTTGTGTTATACCAGGCAAACCACCTTTTCCACCATCACCAGTCGAATTATTCACAAATGTAGATGTTGAAATCGTTAAAGAACCACCATTATAAATTGCGCCCCCAGCACCCCCATTTCCACCATTGCCACCATCTCCTGGAGCCGTTTGAAATTTTGAACCATTCCCCCCCCGACCACCAGAACCAGTAGAATTTAATTGAAAATACGAATCTCGAATCGTCATCATAGTTGCATTATAAATTGCACCGCCTGCTGCCCCACTCTCTCCATTTTCAGCATCCATGGTCGAATAACTTGCACTAGTCCCATTTGCCCCATTCGCACCATCATAAGTATGATTCAAACTAAACCCCACAGAATCAATCGTCATCGTCCCCGCATTATACACGCCCCCACCCTTTCCAGTCACATTTGCCGTCAAACCATGCTTAATCGCTAAATCCTCAAGCGTCACCACCGCCCCGCTTTTCACATCCAAAACACGGTCAATTGAATTCCCAGAAATAACTGTCTTATCTTTTCCTTTTCCAATCAGTGTGATATTTCCATAAAAATCCAAATCCCCTGTTGCATTTGCATCTTCATCAACCCCAGCAATTGTCAATGTATAGGTTTCATCTAGCAGCTTAATCACATAAGCATTTCCCAAATCTGCATTTGCTAGAGAAATCGCCCCTCGCAAACTGCAATCATTTGGCGCTGCCGTGCATTGCCGATAAGCACTTGCATTACTATCGGTCGTAGTATCCACCATCAAAGTCACATCCGCTGCCGCCACCGGCACCAATGAAACCAACGGTGAAAACAAAGCCAAAACCATTAAACCAAAAATGAAAATATCAAAGATCTGTTTCGATGTGCGTTTCTTTGCCATATAGTCCCTCTATTCTTTAATTACCTAACAAAAAGCCATCGTAAAAGAATAGATGGCTAGCAAGAAAGGTTAAATATTTTTAATGTTAAAAGTAGTATAAACGAAAACAACCCCAAACTCAATTTATTAATCTTAAAAAATATAAAAAAAGACCTCCGCAGAGGTCTTTTTCTCAATAATCAACAATCACATTACGAATGAATCGGCAACCCATGTACCCCATGTGCCGCTTCCATCACCACCTCGCTCAAAGTCGGGTGCGCGTGAATCGCATGTGCCACTTCTTCAGCGGTCAACTCCTCATTATGAGCCAACACCAATTCCGGAATCAATTCCGAAACATCTGGCCCCACCATGCTTGCGCCCAAAATCTCGCCCGTCTTCTGATCAGACAAAATCTTCACAAAACCTTCTCCTTCATCCAAGCCCAAAGCTTTCCCATTCACTTGGAAGTTAAAAGTACCCACTGCCAAATCAAATCCAGCGTCCTTTGCCTGTGCTTCCGTATACCCAAAAGAAGCCACCTGCGGGCTAGAATACACCGCTCTCGGAATAAAACGATAATCAATCGGCTTTGCCTCTTTCCCAGCAATATTCTTTGCACAAGCCATCCCCATCGCAGAAGCCGCATGCGCCAACATCAACTTACCCGTCATATCCCCAATCGCCCACACACCGTCCACATTCGTCTTCATAGAATCATCAATCTCCACAAAGCCGCGGTCAGTCAACTTCACACCCACTGTTTCCAAACCCAAATTTTGCACATTCGGCTTGAACCCAATCGACACCAATGCTTGCTCAGCCACCAATTCTTGTGTACCGTCCGCATTGCTTACAGTCACCTTCACACCGCTCTTCGTCGTTTCGATCTTTTCCACCTTCGTAGAAACCAACGCCTTCACCCCACGCTTCTTCAAAGCCTTTGCCAAAACCTTCACAGCATCTTCATCTTCAGAAGGCACCAAATGGTCTTGCATCTCCACAATCGTCACATCCACCCCATAGCCACTCCACACCGTGCTAAACTCCACCCCAATCGCGCCCCCACCAATCACCACCACGCTCTTCGGCGCAGTTTCCTGCAAAATCGCTTCCGTATAGCTCAACACCTTCTTCCCATCCACTTCCCAACCGGGAGGGGTGAAAGAATGTGCCCCCGTCGCCAAAACCACATTTTGGTAACCAATCTTCTCTTCCTTGCCATCCCCATCCGTCACAGCCACAACCTTGCCAGCTTCCAAAACAGCCACCCCATTAAACACATCAATCTTATTCTTCTTCATCAAAAAGTCGACCCCAGCCGTCAAACGGCCAGAGACCTTACGGCTGCGTTTCACTGCCGCACTAAAATCCAACTCCAAATTATCAAACTTAAACCCAAAAGTCTTCGCTTCCTTGCGCAGCAAATGCGCCACAGAAGCATTCTTCAACAAAGCCTTAGAAGGAATACATCCCACATTCAAACACACCCCACCCATATACTGTTTTTCAACAATCGCAGTTTTCAAGCCCAATTGAGAAGCCTGAATCGCACACACATACCCACCTGGGCCAGCACCGATCACCACAACATCATAATTATTCATTTAAGTCTCCTATAACAAGCAATACTAGCATTTCTTTCATTATATCAACAATCCTTATTCCAAGACCTCTCAGCCCAGAAATAAGGATTGCCTAAAAAGAGTTATCCTAAATCAGGAATCAAACTGACTTGAACTTATACCTTACCAGAACAACATTCCGGGTGTCTCAACGATCTCCTTAAGATCAGTCAAGAACTTCGCGCCCACTGCCCCATCCACCACACGGTGATCAATGGAAAGTGTCACGGTCAACACCGGCACATTATAGATCTCGTCCGTTTCTTCATCAAAACGAACTTCCTTCTCGGTTGCGCCCACTGCCAAAATAGCAGATTGACCCGGATTGATGATCGAAGTGAATTCAGCCACGCCAAAAGGTCCAAGGTTAGAAATAGTGAACGTACCGCCACCAATATCTTCCAAAGTAGCCTTGCCAGCTTTTGCACGGGTTGCCAATTCTCTAATCTCAGCAGAAATCGCAGTCACGCCCTTAAGGTCTGCATTCTTCACCACAGGCACGATCAACCCATCATCCAAAGCCACAGCCACGCCCACATTCACGTTGTTCTTCAATTCAATTTCACCCTGGTCTTCATGCAAAGTGCTGTTCAACATTGGGTTCAATTTCAAAGCTGCCGCCACCATCTTGGTCAACAATGCCGTAGCAGAAACCTTTGCAGTGCCAGCTTTTGCAGCCTTTTCATTCATCAAATCACGCAAATCTTCAAATGCGTCCATTTCAAGTTTCATCTTCATGAACACATGCGGTGCCGTTTGCCAAGAACCTTGCAAATTGTCGCCAATGCGCTTGCGCATCTTCACATAAGGCACGGAGCCAGAAGCCAAAACAGGAGCCACTACACCAACGGTGCTTGTGCTTGCCACAGCTGTTTCAGGAGCAACCTTACTTGCCTCAATATAATCAACCACATCTTGTGCTTGAATACGTCCACCTGGGCCAGTTCCTGCTACTTCGAACAAATTCACATTATTTTCGTTTGCAATGCGTTTTGCTGCCGGTGTAGAAGCTACCTTCCCATTAGAAGAAACCAATCCAGCCGCCGCCTTCAACACATCTTGCTTCATAATCTTGCCATCACGACCAGAGCCATTCACGCCAGATAAAGCCACATGTTCAGCCGCCGCCACATTGCGTGCCACCGGGCTTGCCTTCACATCGCCGCTAGCTGCCACAGGAGCGCTCACTTCATCTGCGCTTTCTTGATGCGCAACCACCAAGCTGCCATCATCCTCTGGCACAACTTCGCCTTCCTTCAAAACCCACCCGATCGTTTCTGTCACGGGGATTTTGTCGCCGGGCTCGCCACGTAAAGCAGCCAATTTCCCTTTTGCAGGGCTTTCCACATCCATGGTCACCTTGTCCGTTTCAACGGTCAAAATTGGTTCCCCACGGTTCACTTCATCGCCTTCAGCCTTCAGCCATTCCACCACCACACCAAATTCTTGAGACATCTCAAATTTTGGCATAATGATTTTTTTGCCGGGTTTGCCACCAGCGTTAGTAGATTTTTTAGGTGCCGGAGCAGAAGTTGCTGCTGGAGCAGATGCAGGAGTAGAAGCAACAGCCGCTTTCGGAGCAGCCGTTTCACTAGGAATGCTTTCACCTTCCTTCAACACATACCCAATTGTCTCCGTCACAGGAATCGAGTCGCCAGGTTCGCCACGCAAGCCTGCTAAAATGCCGCTGCCAGGGCTTTCGACATCCATCGTCACCTTGTCAGTTTCCACAGTCAAGATTGGCTCACCACGTTTGACGACATCACCATCAGATTTGAGCCATTCAACAATCACGCCCTTCTCTTGTGACATCTCAAACTTTGGCATAATAATCGTCTTAGCCATCTTAGTACAAACCTTTCACTATATTCCTTGCTTCTTCCACGATGTTTTCAGTTTGAGGCACAGTGTTATATTCCAATGTGCGGTTGTAAGGAATTGGCATTTCACGGCCACCCAAGCGGCGAATAGGAGCATCCAAATAACCAAATGCTTCAGAGCCAGCCACGGTAGCAGCGATTTCACCACCCAAACCATTAAAGGTCGGGCCTTCATGCACGATCAACAACTTACCAGTCTTAATCACAGACTTAATGATCGCGTCTTTGTCCAACGGACGTAAAGTACGGGGATCGATCACTTCGATATCCATACCTTCTTTTTCCAATTCTTCAGCAGCTTCCAAAGAACGTGGCACCATCTGACCGGTTGCAAAAATGGTCAATTCAGAGCCAACCCGCTTCACATCTGCCACACCCAACGGAATCGTATAAGATTCTTCCGGAACCGGACCAACTGCTTTCTTATAAAGCAATTTCGGTTCAAAGAAAATCACTGGGCTATTATCGCGAATAGAAGAAATAATCAAACCCTTCACATCATAAGGCGTGGTCGGTTCTACAACTTTCAACCCTGGAATATTCAAATACAAACTCTCCATACTTTGAGAGTGTTGTTGTGCAGCCCCAGTACCAGAACCAGTTGGAGCGCGCATCACGATTGGCATAATCGCTTCACCATTGAACATGTAAGGAATTTTCGCAGCTTGATTAAACAATTGGTCAGTTGCCAAGGTCATGAAGTCACTAAACATCATTTCGCCAACGGGTCGCAAGCCTGCCAATGCAGAGCCCACCAATGCCCCAGCGATTCCTTCTTCAGAGATTGGGGTATCAATAATTCGTTCAGGACCAAATTCTTCAAACATCCCTCTCGACATCCCAAAAGCACCACCATAAACGCCAATGTCTTCACCAATCATAAAAACGCGATTGTCAGCGCGCATTTCTTGTGAAATACCTTCACGAAGAGCTTCCATATAAGTTATTTCTCTAGTGCTCATGCTGAATACACTCCTTTTTCAATTGTAGCAAGATCAGGTTCGGGGCTATTATCTGCAAATTCCACAGCCTCATCGATCAATTCATAAACTTCTTCTTGCATTGCTTCAATTTCTTTTTCAGTCAAAATCTTTTCATCAATCAAAACCTTTTTCCATCGTGCGATCGGATCATGTGCAGGAGACATCCACTCAGCAATTTCTTCCTTCGTACGATACAAGTTTGCATCACTCTTGGAGTGACCACGATAACGATAGGTCAAATTCTCCAAAAGATAGGGGCCCTTACCAGATCGAGCATGATCTACTGCTACTTTAGCCGCTTCATAAACTGCCAACACATCGTTGCCATCCACTGTCTTCCCCGGCATGCCATAAGCAGCCGCACGGTCAGAAAGTTTGTCAATCTTCACAGCCTTATGAATGTCCATCGACATCCCATATTTATTATTTTCAATCACAAAAACCACAGGCAAATCCCAAATAGCAGCCATGTTCAAAGCTTCATGGAAGCCACCTTCGTTCACAGTGCCATCGCCCATGAAACAAACCACCACACGGTCTTCTTTTTTATATTTGATTCCCAAACCGACACCGGTTGCAATCGGAGGATTGGCACCAATAATCCCTTGTGCGCCCAAAAAGCCATTCTTCGGGTCAGCAATGTGCATTGAGCCACCCCGACCACCACAATAGCCAGTAGATTTTCCAAGAAATTCTGCCATCATGCGCTTCACATCAGCACCCCAAGCAATCATTTGAGAGTGGCCTCGGTGTGTCCCCAACACATAATCTTGTTCTTCAATTGCGGCCAAAGTGCCCACAGGGGAGGCTTCTTCGCCCATCGAAAGATGCATCGTACCATGAATCTTTCCCATGATATATTGTTGCTCAGCTTGCTCTTCAAAAGTACGAGCGACCATCATTCTTCGCAACCATTCAATTTTTTGTTCTTTAGAAATTCCTTTACTCATGATTCATCCTTTTATGTTTACATTTGTAAATGCGATATTCATTTGTAACCTTCACTCTTATTGTAACAAATTCCCGCAACCATGTCAATTTATGAATACATTAACATTCAATCAGAATTCATTCAAAATCGCTAATATGGAATGATCCAACAAACTTTTGTTAATCCCCTTTAGTTACAGAATATATTTTCCATAAAGCATGTTCTGACACCCCTCACTTCTCCCAAAAAACACCACATACACCGGGAACTAACTCGCTCATCCCCACATCCACCAAAAAATCAACCATAGCAGAAAACCATCGCTTTAATTTCCAACCCAAAATAAATCTATGCGCAATGCTGTAGCAAAAAAAACCTACTTTTTTCAAGTAGGTTTGTTGCAAAATGGTGGGCCCTGCTGGGCTCGAACCAGCGACCCGACGGTTATGAGCCGTCTGCTCTGACCAACTGAGCTAAGGGCCCGAGAGCGGGAGACGGGACTCGAACCCGCGAATGTCAGCTTGGAAGGCTGATGCCTTACCACTTGGCGACTCCCGCATTCAACGTGCAAAGAATTTTACCACACAGTCAAAATTTTTCCAAATATTCAACCCCAAATTATTCCGTGATTTTTGTGATCTTTTCTTCCACCAAATACAATTCCTCGTCCACCAACGCAATATAATGAAATGCATCCACAGCAGAAAATTGAACCCCACCCCCATCACGCATCACAATCGACTTATAAATCTCTCCCGGCTCTTCATCAATCAAAACCGACAGCTTCTTCACCACCGAAGCCACCAACACACAATGCCGATCTTCAGGAGAGAAGAACGGAGTATTCGCTCCAATCCCATCATACCGAATCGTCTCACGTCCATCAATCACCCCAAATGAATGTTGCTCATTGATCGCGCTATACGCAAATCGTTTTGAATCCGCACTGAAATTGAACCCCGTTCGTCCAATACCTTCATAAAGATCAGAACAAATCCCATCCAACACAACGCACGATTTTGACACCTTTTTCAAGAACCCCTTTTGATAACGCATCGCCTTATACGCCAAACGTTCTCCATTCGGGCTAAACTTAATCTCACCAATCCCATCAAACTTCTCTTGAGCCTCTCCATCCAACACCACAAACCATTCCGCCCCCAATCTCACAGCAAAAGCAACGTGCTTTCCATCCTCGCTCATCACCAAATGTTTCACTTCATCATAAGTACCCCAACGATTCCCCTTTGAATCAATCACCACACACTTAAAATTATCATCTGCTGCATAAACATACGCAGACCAATCAGCTGCATGTGCAAACTCTGTGATAACATCATGCCCTTCAGAGGTAGACCCATCCACTGTCAAATATTGCATCCCATTTTGAGTGTAAACATACTTCAACCCCTTCGCACTCCCCGTAAAAGCCATTGAATCAATAGAATCAAAAGAGCAATGCGTTTTCCCATTCAAAATGATCGACTGCTGAGTATCCCCCTCCACCAAATAAGCATAATTCTTCTTAGCATCCAAAATCAAAGGAGTGCGCACCACATTCTCATAACTCCCCTCTTCCTCACCGTTAATATAAAAACTAAACTTCTCATCATTCCGTTGCACAGCATAAGCCAATTGATCAGATTCATTCAAAAACGCCAACGTATTGATATATACATAAGGATACGCATGTTGAGAATGTCCATCCACCACAATGAATTGTTTTTCTTTTTGGCTCGCCGCATAAACCGCATGTTGACTATCAGGAGAAAAGAACACTGGTGTCACCTCATCATATTTTGGGTGAGTAAACTCATTCACTCGAATCGCCTTGCCGATTGTTTTCCGAATTTGATAAGAAACATTCATCCCATCTGGGCTCACCCGCAAAGAAGACATAATCCATTCTTTAGGCAAAGTTGTCAAAAGTTTCTCAGTTGAAAAGCGTTCAATTTTCATTCAGTTTCTCCTCTGTATTCTCTAATGCAAACTATTCAAATCATTACAATTAATACTACCGAATTTTCAATAAAAAGCCAAATCAAAAATCACTCATTCATCAGCCAGATCTTCCCAAAGTTCTTCGATCAATTCCGTCTCCATTGGGTTCACTTCATAGATCATCGCCAAATAATAGGCCACATAATCCCCCATCAAAACCAAAGTCCACATCCGTTCCAAACGGTTCTTGCCAAAAGCATTCACAAAATCGACATTCACCCCTTCGGTCAACATACCCATTCGGTTCAGCTCTTCATGTATCGCATTTCGGCTCTCTGTCTCAGGCTCTCGCAAAAACAAACACATATTCGTCGCAAACACCTTCTCAGTATGAATCACCCCTTGATAAGTATTATAAGAACTATCCGGCAACACTTCCACACTCGCCGGCGCTTTAGCAATCAAATTAATCGCATTCTTCCACCGCTTCGCCACCGCAACCAAATACCCCACTCCAAACAACACAGTCCATCGTTCCACCAACTGTCCCGCATAGCGCTTCGCTGGATTGTTCGCCGCCGGCACTTCTGGCAAATAGCGCGTTTGCACCTTCTTCATCTCTGCCACAGTCTCAGCCACCGCATTAGTCTGATCTTCCACCAAGCCATTTTCCACAAACAACTTCAACAAAATCCCAAACATCACTCCTAAAGTCGTTCTTGCCACACCATCATTTGCATACCAAACACCCTTCACACCACTCAATTCTTCCCCACACACCACCACAGTTTGGCATCGCCATTCTTCCAACTTACCCAACCAAGCCTCACACACCTCATCTGATTCAAAAGCACTCACCACCACCAACGTCTCTGCCGAATTAGCAAACGCAGGCAATTCATAATCACTCACCACAATCACAGGCACTTTGCACTTATCTACCACATAAGCTTGCAGCATCTCATTTGCCACTTTCGCCGTTCCCATCCCAGCCAACACCACCTGTCGAATCTCACCCAGCACCTTAACATCCCCCACCTCCATCGCATACCCCTTTGCCAAATCATCTGGCAACCGCGCAATCAATCCCGCATAATTTTCCACATCTACATTTTTAAAATCTTCATAGTCATTCAGTTTCATATTCATTCATCTGCCTTGTTCTTATACTGCAAAAGTAGTTGATAAACTTCTTTCTTTTTCCAATTAGATACCCCCGCTAATGTAGCTGAAACCTCACTCATTGTCTGATCTTGCGCAAACAACTCTTCTGCCATCGCCAAAATATCATCCTCTGTCCAAACTTCCTTCTTCTCTTCCGCCCCTTCCACCACCAGAGTGAATTCACCTCGTGCCGGATACTTCTCAAAATGAACAATCGCCTCTTTCAAATCCCCGCGAAACACTTCTTCATACATCTTCGTCAGTTCACTCGCCACTGCCACCCGCCGATTTCCGAGAACTGCTTGCAAATCCTGTAATGCGCTCAACAATCGATGAGGGGTCTCAAAAAAGATCAAAGTATAAGGATGTGCTGCCACCTTTTTCAAAAAAGACACTCGTGCGCTTTCCTTCCTTGGCAAATATCCCAAATAGAGAAATGCCTCATTCGGCAAACCAGAAAGCACCAACGCACTCACCGGCGCGCTTGGCCCCGGCACCACCGTCACTTCATGTCCCGCAGCTAAAGCCGCTTGCACCAACAAAAAGCCCGGGTCATTAATCCCCGGCATACCCGCATCAGAGATCAATGCCACATCCCCTTCGCCCAACTTCTCAATCACATATTCTGTCTTAGTATTCTTATTATGGTCATAATAAGAAGTGATCGGTGTATGAATATCAAAATGAGACAGCAACTTTCTTGAATGACGTGTATCTTCTGCTGCAATTAGCGTAACTTCATTTAAAATACGCACCCCTCGAAAGCTCATATCCTCTAAATT
This sequence comes from Anaerolineales bacterium, assembly GCA_963662985.1. GTDB lineage: Bacteria > Chloroflexota > Anaerolineae > Anaerolineales > UBA11579. The sequence continues at coordinate 688,847 of OY760067.1, forward strand.
ACCAATTGGAGTTGCCACCAAATAAAGTGTTGTCATTTAGTTTCCCCTTCTTCACCCGCGCCATCAACAGCGGATACAATTTTTTTCACAGCTTTTGCAAGTTTGCGTCTTGTCAACAAAACCTTATGGTCACAGCCCACACAACGCAATCCAATGTCTGCCCCCAAGCGCACAATGCGCCACTCATAAGAGCCACAAGGATGTATTTTGCGCAAAGTCACAATATCATTCAAATGTAATTCAGGTAAATCAGCGGGAGATTTTATATCCATAGTTTTCTCATTCTTAGTAGATTCTAAAATTATACCCTAAACAAATTGAATAAATTTGGGTTTTATCCTTGAGTAGTGTATAATTTTTTTGATATTAATAAAAAACGGAGTGTTAGATGTTTGAAGAATTTGTAAAGAAAAAAATGTTTAAATATATGGTTGGTGATGAAAGTGCAGAAAATGACAGTGTGGCTATGCACAAAACCCAAGTGGAAGATGCAGATTTTCAAGGATTAAACACAACTCTTCCCGCTGACCAATGGGTAGCTGAAATCTTATCCAGAATGACTTTAGAAGAAAAAGTCAGATATGCGAGTGGCTACAAACAACTCGGCATTCACCCCATATCCAGTGTGGGTCTCCCCTCCATCTGGTGCAGTGATGCCACCGCTGGTTTACGTTGTTATCCCGGGGGCACTTCTTTCTTAGCAGGCGTAGCCATGGCAGCCACTTGGAATGAAGACCTCATTGAGCAAGTCGCGCAAGCCATTGCCGAAGAATTTCGTTCAATTGGAGTGTCCATTCTTCTCGGCCCCGGTGTCAATATCTATCGTGTTCCCACCTGTGGCCGCAACTTCGAATATATGGGAGAAGATCCCATCTTAGCCGGCAAAATTGCCGCAGCTTATATCCGTGGAGCGCAAAGCAAGGGAGTGATCACTACCATCAAACATTTCGCTGTCAACAATTCAGATTACGACCGCCATAAATGTAACTCAGAAGTGGATGAAAGAACCCTCCGAGAAATTTATCTCCCCGCCTTCAAATTAGCAGTTCAAGAAGGTGGTTCGCTGAGTGTGATGAGTTCCTACAATCCCATCAATGGCACCTATGCCAGTGAAAACAAAACCCTTCTCAAAGACATCCTACGTGATGAATGGGGTTTTGATGGTTTTGTAATTAGTGATTGGAACAGCGTCTATAGCACCACTGAAGCTGTGAAAAATGGGCTAAACCTTGAAATGCCCAATGGAAAGTGGATCAACTTTAAAAAAGTGGACAAAGAAATTCAAAAAGGCAATCTTACAGAGCAAGATGTCGACAATATGATCACCCCTCTCCTCACTACCCTATATAAGGCAGGCGTTTACACTCGTCCTCAAGTAGATGCAACAGCTCGTCTACATCCTCAAGAATTTATCGACCTAGCCCAAAAAGCAGCAGAAGAAGCCATCGTTTTACTCAAAAATGAAGCAAATCAACTTCCCATCAAACCATCAGACCAACAAAAAATCGTCGTGATGGGGCTCACAGCAGTCCAAACACCTACCGGTGGTGGTGGTTCCAGTTTTGTCAGCCGCCCTAATGCAAAAGACATTCTCACTGCTCTTCAAGAAACGTATGGCACTGAAAACATTACCCACATTCCATTTAACAAAGATGTTCTTACTGCACAACAAACAGCTAGTATTACAAATGCAGACAAAGTTATAGTAGCAGCCGGTTTTCTCACCTACCAAGAATCCGAATGTTTTGATCGACCTTGGCAGCTCCAACACAACCAGGCACAACTTATTCAAAAAGTCAGTGCACTCAATCCCAACCTCACCGTCATTCTCTCCACAGGCGCGGGTGTAGAAACCGAAAGCTGGGTTCACAAAGTTCCAGCATTAATTCACGCACTTTATCTTGGTGAAACAGGTGCAGACGCACTCGCAGCCATCATCAGCGGCAAAACAAGCCCTAGCGGCAAGCTTCCGTTCACAATGGCTAAAAAATGGGAAGATTTTGCTTCCACCGCCAACTATCCCAAGGATTACTCTTCAGTCAGAATGAAACGAATCTCTGGTGGACAAGGCAATCCGAAGATTCGTAAAGTATGGTCAATGGAATATAAAGAAGGGCTAGGAATCGGTTATCGCCACTTTGATACAGCTGGCATAGACCCGCAATTTGCTTTTGGTCATGGCCTTTCTTACGCAGAGTTTGAATACCCCCCCGTATCATTTGATGTAAAAATGAACGATGGCTTGCTAGAACTCTCCTTCCGCGTGCGCAACATCAGCGACATTGACGGTGCCACCACACTTCAGGTCTATGTTCGTGATCTTGAATCTACTGAACCCCGTCCTGAAAAAGAGCTCAAAGCCTTCAAAAAAGTCTTCTTACAAGCAGGGCGCTCAGCAAAAATTGAATTCCAACTGGATGAACGCGCCTTCCAATATTACGATGTAAATCAAAAACAATGGACCATCGAACCCGGAGATTTCGACATTCTCATTGGCACCAGCAGTGATAACATCATTCTAGGTGAACGAATCACCATTGAATAAACCACTCTGATTGATCTAAATCAAACAAAATGGCTCAAACGGCGGGTTTTTCCCGCCGTTTATTAATCCTAATTTAACAAACACCAGCTTTATAGTCACATTAATTGACAAACCATAAACTTTAAGGATATAATCTGTTTGGCAGATTCACAAAACACAACGTTTTATTTACCTCTATGAAAGGATGGCTTTAACGATCATTTCTATCAGAATAAGGGAAACCTAGTGCGACGTGAGCCTGCTCACGCCGTTTTTTGTTTAAATAGAATCTAAGGAGCCGCCAATATATGGCAAAAGAAAATGATAAGATAAAAGTTGAAGGTACAGTGATTGAAGCACTTCCCGGAACACAATTCCGTGTTCAATTAGACAACGGGCATGAGATCCTCGCCTATTTGTCTGGCAAAATGAGAAAGTTCTACATTCGTATCTTACTTGGTGATCGCGTCACCATCGAAATGTCCCCCTACGATTTAACTCGCGGACGCATTACTTATCGATATAGCAGTAACAATCGCTAAAATAATAGCATTTTTAATCATAAAGAATAATATACAAAAAGTGTATACATATTTGTATACACTTTTTTGATTTTCAATTTAGATTCTAAACTGTCAGAACCACAACCCCCACTCATCAGCTGAGCCCTCTTCCATATAATCCTTGTCCCAAACTTGAATTCCCATTTCAATCGTTGTAGCATATCCAAGAACTGCTTCTAAGGCAGCCCGTGTATCTTCCAACAATTTAGGAGCATAAGGACAAAATGGAGTAGTCATAATCATATCAATATGAGCTTTTTGATTTTCATCATCAATCTTCACATCACGAATCAACCCCAACTCAATCACACTCATCCCAATTTCCGGATCTTTCACAAAATCAAACGTAGCGTCAATCTTTGGCACCAAATCTGGATGCGTAGTTTCAATTTCCCAAACAGCTTGAAAAGCTGGATTTTCTGCTTTTTTAGGACTCATTATTTCTTTTCCTTTTGATATTCATCAAATTTAATCATTGAAATTTCATAAGTACATAAATGATCGCCATCCAAAATGCAAGAGATCTTCTCAACTGGCATATCTAAAATATTAGAAATTAATGTACGATCTACAATACACACTTCAGGATGATCCTGTCCAACTTGATAATATGGACAACTTAATTCCTTAATTTCGATCATATCATCATGTTGCTCAATTTCTACTGTAAAACCTTCTTGCTTCATCAAAGTATCCAAAAGCTTAATTCGATCTTGGAGGTTCAAATTTTCAATATCCACCTCGCCCTTTAAAGTACTAGCCATATCAAGCGCAATCTGTCTTAATAATTCATCTAATGTTTCTTTAGGAATACTTCCTTTTAATTGCTCAAGTAACCGAGAAGTTAAGGATAAATATCGAGAAGGAAATTGTTCGCCGCCCTTTTTTGTTAGATAATACAATCGGCGAGGTCGCCCTACCCCATGTTTTTCTTCTTTAGAATTCACCAATCCTTCAGCTTCTAGCTTTTGAATATGATGCCGAACCGAAATATGGCTTATTTGTGCAACATCCACTAACTCAGTGATCGTACAATAATGGTTTTTTACCAAAGTACTGATAATTAAATCTCTTGTCTTGCTCATCTCACTCCACAAACTAAAGTAACATTAAAAAATTGGATAAGTCAGTATAACAAGGCGATTACAAATTGTCAATATTTAAGATATTTATATAAAATATTGACAAAGCTTCTTATCCCTCCTATAATACGAAACTGATAGGTAAATTTAGTAAAAGGAATTTAAATCAGATGAAAAATCTTGTTATCAAAAACTTACATGTTCAATTAGCAGAAGATCCCGAAGTCAAGATACTTAAGGGACTCGATTTAACCATCGAGCAAGGCAAAGTCCATGCATTAATGGGACAAAATGGGAGTGGAAAATCCACACTTGCAAGTGTGATTATGGGGCATCCTAATTACCAAATCACAGAAGGTGAAATCCTTTTTGATGATATCAACATTCTTGAGCTTGAAACAGATGAAAGAGCTCGCTTAGGGCTATTTTTAGCATTCCAATACCCAATCGCTGTTCCCGGCGTCACATTAGCAAATTTCTTACGCTTAGCAATCAACGCAAAACGCAAAGCGATTGACCCAGAAGATAAAGGAATGCCCATTCCTGAATTCAGAAAAATGCTCAAAGAAAAAATGACAGAATTAGGCATGGATCATGCCTTTGCAGGTCGTTATCTAAACGAAGGTTTCTCTGGTGGAGAAAAGAAAAAAGCAGAAGTGTTGCAAATGGCTGTTCTCAATCCGAATATTGCCATCCTAGACGAAACAGATTCAGGTCTAGACATTGATGCATTAAGAATTGTTGCGGATGGTGTCAATAATCTTCGCAGTGATGAACTTGGCATTCTCGTTATTACACACTATCAAAGAATGCTCGAATATATCAAACCAGATAAAGTACATGTCGTCATTGATGGCAAAATTCGCGTTTCAGGCGGATTTGAAATTTCTGAAGAATTAGAAAAAATTGGATACGAAGGTTTTCGCAAGAAATATATGAACTAACCCCCGAATGGAAGGTAAGATGAATAAGAAAAGTGATGAACAACTAATTCAAGGTGTTGGCGAAAACAGATGGGACTTTAAAACAGACTCTATAAGTGTCTTTAAAACGCGCAAAGGATTAGACGAAGAAATCATCCGTCAAATCTCAGCGAAAAAAGAAGAACCCGAATGGATGCTTGAATATCGTTTAAAAGCATATCATCATTTTAAAGAACGCCCGCTCCCCATGTGGGGTGCCGACCTAACACAATTGAATCTTGATGAAATTTATTATTACAACAAACCTGTTGATAAAGAAAGTTTAACTTGGGAAGATGTCCCTGAAAATATTAAAACAACCTTTGATCGCTTAGGGATTCCCGAAGCTGAACAAAAGTTTTTGGCAGGTGTTGGTGCCCAATATGAATCCGAAATGGTCTACCACTCATTGCAAAAACATTTAGAAGAACAAGGTATTATTTTCAAATCCATCGAACGCGGTTTGAAAGAACACGAAGACTTATTTAAAGAATACTTCGGTACCATCATCCCCTATAGTGACAATAAATTTGCAGCCCTTAATGGCGCAGTTTGGTCTGGTGGATCATTTGTATACATTCCACCCGGAGTAAAAGTAGAATTGCCAATGCAAGCCTACTTCCGTATGAATGAAGCCTCTGCCGGCCAATTTGAACGCACTTTAATCATTGTCGATGAAGGCGCTGAAGCACATTACGTAGAAGGTTGTACAGCACCACAATTTACAACAGATTCATTCCATAGTGGAGTAATCGAAATTGTAGTTAAAAAGAATGCTCGTTTCCGTTACACAACCATCCAAAACTGGTCCACAAATATGTACAATCTTGTCACCCAAAGAGCATATGTGCATGAAAATGGAACAATGGAATGGGTAGACTCCAACATGGGCTCTAAAGTCACCATGAAATACCCCTCTTGTATTTTAGCCGGCAATGGCGCTCATGGAGAAATCCTTTCAATGGCATTTGCAGGTGATAATCAATACCAAGATGCTGGTGGAAAAATGTTTCATATCGCACCAAACACCAGTAGCAAAATCACTTCCAAATCTATTAGCAAAGGCACAGGGCGAGCCGCATATCGTGGTTTAGTAAAAGTCAACAAAAAAGCGACCAACTCAAAATCAAATATAGTTTGTGACGCATTACTTTTAGATGAAAATTCACGCTCAGATACCTACCCTTACATGGAAGTAGATAACAAAAAAGTACATATCGGGCATGAAGCATCTGTCTCAAAAGTTAGTGATGAACAACTCTTTTACTTAAAAAGCAGAGGTCTTTCAGAAGATGAAGCCATTAGTATGATTGTTTCTGGTTTTATTGAACCCTTGGTCAAAGAACTTCCTATGGAATACGCAATCGAAATGAACCGTCTTATACAACTTCAAATGGAGGGCTCTGTAGGGTAATTTTTTATATGAATACAATTTTCAAAAACCATTCAGTCTCAAAAATTGAGTTAAACTCTCCTTTAGCAACTTCAATAAACACCATTAAACAAATGGCTGCTGATAACACACTCGCGATTGGTAAGCCAAAACAAACTGATGAACCATGGCGCAGAACAAACATCAAAAACTTTAATCTTGAAAACTTCACTCCAAATTCTGAAGGCATAAGTTTTTCCTTGGATATGGATGAACAAGCATTTGATATTTTGCCAATTTCTGATGCCATTCAAAAATACCCCAATCAAGTTTCCAAGATATTTGGAAAAATAGTAACAAAAGAAGATGGTTTTTTTGGTGAATTTGCTTTAGCAACAACACAAAACACACTCTTCGTCTATCTTCCTAGAAACACTACTGCCACCACTACACCTCAGATTCAAATTAACTTGAATGATGAAAACACTTTAGGATCAGCACACATTCTAGTATATGCGGATGATAATGCTTCTGGTGAACTATATATATCTTACTCATCCCTTCAAGATAAAAATATTGCATATACAGGCATAACAGAAGTATTTTTAGGAAATAACACCTCTTTCACCCTCATCGAAAAACAAGAATTTGGAAAACAAACTTGGAACATGATGACTGAAAAAGCAATCGTAAATCAAAACAGCAACCTAAAATGGATTCATGGCGGTTTTGGCTCCTTACTTACAAAAAACTTCTCAACCGTAGAATTACACGACAAAGGTTCTGAAGCCAGACTATATGGAGCAATCTTTGTCAACAAAGATCAATTGTTAGATTATGACACCCAACAAAATCATCTTGCGCCTCATACTTTTAGCGATTTAGACTTTAAAATAGCTGCAAAAGAAAATGGGCGTTCCGTTTGGCAAGGCATGATCTATGTCGATCCAATTGCACAACAAACAGATGCCTATCAAAATAATCAAAATCTTATTTTAAGTGAAGAAGCACATATTGATGCAATCCCAGGACTTGAAATTCAAGCGAATGACGTTTCATGTTCACATGGCTCTTCCATGTTAAACCTTCTTGAAAGAGAAATCTTCTATCTTCTTTCAAGAGGCATTGATAAAGAAACTGCTGAAAAGACTCTTATTGAAGGATATTTCCATGCAGTCACTGATCATATTGACAACGAAGAAATAAAAGAAGAATTTGCATTGAGTATAGAAAACAAGTTACAATAGTATTTACTATTCTTGCATATTAAGGAGAACACAAAGTTGTCAAGTTTATATTTTAAAGATGATAAATTAGCTGAAGAAGAATTAAGAGTTGGAGATCCTGTAGAAGTCTTTTGCGATCATGATAATGATGATGGTGATCGCATTCGTGATTGGCTTAAAGGAGTGGTTGTTCAAATCGATCCAAAAATCGTAGCCGTTCAATTTACAGAGAATGTATATTTAACCGATGGTTGGATGGTGCCAGACCATGTATTGTGGTGTCCAAAAAACTCAAGCAACCTTAGAAAAGCTCGTGAAATCAGAAGAAAAAAACGAGAATAAGAGATTGCAAGAAAGAATCAAATGATTTCAGAATTCAATTCAAACAAAATCCGCAATGAGTTTCCAATTCTGCAAAGAGATGTTCATCCAAACACACCTTTGATTTATTTAGACTCCGCTGCCACCAGTCAAAAGCCTACCCAAGTCATTGATGTTATTGCAGAATTCTATAGCACTTATAATGCCAACATTCATCGTGGCATCCATAAACTTGCCGAAGAAGCAACATTTGAATATGAAAATTCTAGAAAAAAAATAGCTGATTTTATTGGTGCATCAAAAACTAATGAAGTAATCTTTACTCGCAATACAACTGAATCGATTAATTTGATTGCATATTCATGGGCTAGAAAAAATCTTAAAGAAAATGATTTAATTTTACTGACAGAAATGGAACATCACGCCAATATTGTTCCTTGGCAAATTTTAGCTTCTGAAAAAAACATCCAAATTCAATATATCCCGGTAAATGAAGATTTTTTGCTTGATATAGATGTATATAAACAATATCTCAATCAAAAACCCAAATTAGTAAGTTTTACGCACATGTCGAATGTGTTAGGCACAATCAATCCAGCAAAAGAAATCATCAAGCTAGCTCATCAAGTAGGCGCAATCACAATTGTAGATGGAGCCCAAGCAGTCCCCCATTTTTCAGTAAATGTAAAAGACTTAGATGCTGACTTCTATGCTTTTTCAGGACACAAAATGCTTGGCCCAACCGGAATTGGCGTTTTATACGGAAAAGAAGAACTTCTTGAAGAGATGCCCCCATTCTTAGGTGGTGGCGATATGATTAAGAAAGTAACATTTGATGGATTTTCTTGCAATGCACTTCCTCATAAATTTGAAGCTGGAACGCCAGCAGTTGCAGAAGCGGTAGGATTAGGTGCAGCCGTTGATTATCTTAATCAACTTACAATGGACACGGTTTTTGCCCATGAAAAAGAACTCACCGAATATGGATACACGCTCTTATCCTCAATTCCGCACCTTTCTTTATTTGGACCAAAACCTGAACACAAAGGTGGCGTTTTATCATTTACATATGCTGATATTCACCCTCATGATATTGCTGAAACATTAGATCAAATTGGAATCGCAGTTCGGGCTGGCCATCATTGTGCCATGCCATTACATCTGAAATATAATATCCCTGCAACCACACGCGCAAGTTTTTATATCTACAATACAAAAGAAGAAATCGATCAACTTGCTGCCAGTTTAGAAAAAGTTTATAAAATTTACGGATAAAACATGGACGATCTATCAAGAGAAATTATAATTGACCGCTACAAAAACCCACATCACCGTGGTGAAATTCATGACCATGACATTTCCTTCGAAGATGACAACCCTTTATGTGGTGACCACATTCAAGTAGATATGAAAGTAGATGCAAACAACATCATTACTGAAGCTGCTTTTAGTGGAAGAGGTTGCTCAATTTCACAAGCTTCAGCAGACTTACTTGTTGAAGATATTATTGGAAAATCCATAGACCAAGTCAAAGCAATGACTAAAGACGATGTTTTAGATTTATTAGGAATAGAACTAGGCCCTGTTCGTCTAAAATGTGCCCTCCTTTCTCTCAAGGTTGTCAAAGCAGGTGCATATGGACTTGAGCATGGCGAAGCAACTGATGAATTAATAGCCTAGAAAAAACAAAAGGATGAGAAAATCTCATCCTTTTTTATAGTAATTAATCGTTTTTATGCCACTCTTCTTTAGGTAAATTCAAATAAACTTGCTCATAAGTATAAAATCCATCTTCTATCACTGTCTCATTAATATTTTCTTTCGTAACCCCAATCGGTTCATATTTTATATAATTTACATTATAGGTTCCATCAAAAATCGTCTGCTCAACAGGAATCTCTTCTCCCAACGCCATTTTTACAGCAATTTCAGCAGCCCCCTCTGCAAGAGTTTGAATAGGTTTATATACAGTCATATATTGCATACCTTCAACAATCCGTTGGCAAGCCGCTAACTCCGCATCTTGCCCTGTCACAATAATATCACCAGCTATACGATTTTCACTTAACGCGTTAATCGCTCCTTCTGCAACCCTGTCGTTAGAAGCAACAATGCCATCAATATGAATTTCTTCCGCAAGAATCCCACTCACAAATACATAAGAAATTTCATCTCTCCAAGCAGTCACCCAAGTTTCTCCCACCACTTTTATGTCACCGTTATCAATTTTAGGTTGAACCATACTCATATACCCATCTCGAAACATAAAAGCATTATTATCTGTTTCAGATCCGTTTAGAATCAAATAATTACCATTGGGAACTTGTTCGATAATAGACTCCCCGATCAACTCTCCAACTCTAAAATTATCAAAAGTAATGTAAAGATCAACATTCGCATTTTTAATCAATCGGTCATAAGCGATTACTTTTACATTTTTACTATGCGCATAAGACACAAGGTCACTCAAACTATTTTTATCATAAACAACAATCACCAAAACATCCACGCCCTGGTCAATCATTTCTATCCCAATTTGTTTTTGAATTTCACTGTCTTCATATGCATTTTTGACAATAACTTCTGCCCCTAATTCTTTTACTTTTGCGACAAAAATATCTCGATCTCTCTGCCATCTTTCAACAGTCATAGTTTCTGGAATAAAACCAATTTTTACAATATCATCATCATTTAGATATTCGTTGTTTGAATTACATGAAGTAAGCAATAAAATCACTGCTAATGCCAATATTAATTTTTTCATTTTTTCTAAATTCCTCATAATTCAAACTCTATTAAAACTTTTTTGCATATGCAGAAGGAGTAATTCCCTGATATTTTTTAAAAATCCTACTAAAATAATTCGGGTCATTATATCCAGACATATAACAAATATCTTTAATTGAATATTGTTGTCCTTTGATCAATTTTTTTGCATATTCAATTCTAATTTTAGTTAATTGTTCTTTAAAGTTCACCCCCATTTCGTCTTTATACAATTTACTAAAGTATTGGGGACTAATTGATAACTCTTTTGAAATATCATCTAATGTTAAATCTTCTGAAAACCTTTTTTCGATAATATCATTCGCATTTGAGATCAAATTAGAAATCGTTTTCTTTTGTGTCTCATTGATAAGCTTAGCAATTGAAGAAATTTTGTCAATATACATTCTTCTGAACTTTTCTTTTGAATCGCAATTTAAAATATGATTTAAATAATCCCCATACTCAAAAGTTGTTTCTTCATTTTCAATGATGTCACTCACCAATCGGTGTGCCACCACCATGATCTCAATTAATTTATTCCGCAAACTATTTTTTTCAAAAAATTCCGGATTCCGTGTAAATATCTCCGAAAGAATATTTACACAAGCATTGGTATCCCCTCTTTCAATCGCATTAATCAAATCCTGTTCTAACGGCATAATCACAAACGCATTTTTATTAATATTAATTGCGATATCTTCAATATGCACTACTTTTTCATTTTCAGAATAATTCAAGGCACGAAGCGCTTCTTGATAGGATTGTAAAATCGTATCATCCTTATGAGGGCTTCCAATCCCAACTTGGCATTGGATCATATATTTCTCTGAAATTTCATCAATAATACATTCCAACAATGAGATTTTTTCAACCCGTTGTTCATATTTACTCTGTGAATTTTCTGAAATATACACCACCAAACGGTCAAACATTAATGGTCCCACAATGCTTTTCATTTTATATTTCAAACGGTCTTTGAAAAAATTCACCACATCTTTTAACACCACATCATCTATCGGTTGAAGCTCTGTTTTTGCAATAAACTTTAAGATAAATATAGAGCCTCGATCTGAATTAATTTCAAAAAGATTCTTATACCGTTCCAAATTTATTTTTTGCCCTTGTGAATATAAAATTGAATAGATAAAACTATGTTCAGCTACTGGCAAAATTTCTTCTAGTTTTTCTTTCGCAGCTAAATTTTCATTGTATATCTTCATTTCTTGCTCAATTTGCAAAATGATTTTTTCTAACGTTTCAAACAATTTCACCTTATTCACTGGTTTAGTCAGATATTCTTCAACGCCTAATTCCACTGCTTGTTTTGCAAATTCAAAATATTCATACGCAGAAATAATGATAAATTTTACATTTTTATGGATTTTTCTAATTTGTTGAATAGTTTCCAACCCATTGATTCCCGGCATTCGAATATCCATTAAAATCACATCCGGATGTTCAATTCTCACTTTTTCAATAGCTTCTCTACCAGATTTTGCAGTATTACAAATTTTTATTTTCGGAAATTCATTCTCAATTAAATATTCAATAGAATCAATTGCAATTTGTTCATCATCAACAACCATCATCTTATACATTATTTAATTCCTCGTTTAAGTATTTCATTTTGGAAATCTTCATCATGGGGGATAATTAAAGTAAATTTTGCGCCTATATTTTTCTTGCTTTCAATTTCAATAATTTCTTCAGCATCAAAGAATAACTTCAAACGTTGAACCACATTACTAATCCCAATTCCCGTAGTGTGTCCCGTTTTATCAAATAACTTTTCCTCATTAGATATTTTTCTTATCAATGTATCATCAATACCAATACCATCATCTTCTATAGTGATATAAATATTTTGAAAGTCTTTCTGAATCGTAAGCGTTATCGTTCCACCTTGTTCCAAATTTCCAACACCGTGGATAGTGGCATTCTCAATAAACGGTTGAATAATCAATGGTGGAACAGTAATATGTAACACAGATTCATCAATATTATATAGAAATTGAATACGGTCACCAAATCGAACAGAGAATAAATGAGCATACGCTTTTACCATCTCAACTTCTTCCCTTAAATGAACAACTCGATTCAAGTTATTAACATTATAGCGAAAGATCATTGCTAGATTTTCCAAAAATTCTGAAGTTTTTTCAGCGTCTTCCATCATAGAAAGTTGGACACCAGCATTTAAAGTGTTAAAAAGAAAATGAGGATTTATCTGCGCTTGCAACGCCTTTAATTCAGCTTCATCTAACAATGATTGGATTTTTAAGTTTTCAATTTGTTGTTCCAACAACTTAGATTCTGTATCAGCTTTATCATGAAGCTCATCAATATAAGCCTTAATACTATGTTTCATATCGTTGAATGAGCTCGCCAAGATTTTTATTTCATCTTCAGATTGAACTAACACATCTTCAGATTCAAAATTCCCTGTGGATAACTCTTGCGCTGAATTGGCTAATTTAATAATTGGTTTTGTCATATTGTAGGTCATATAAAAAATCACCACTATATTCAAACAAATCACAGCAATAATTAACACTAAGTTCGCTATCAACAAATTATCTAAACTTTCAGACATCCCCAAATATTGACTTGTATTTGCATTTAAAATACTTAAATTTAATCGATCCACATAAGCGCGAATATAGCTAGCAATCTTATCTGCTTCAGCATATCGTGCAATATATTCATCAGCATCATTCAATCGCCTCGCTTCAACAGCCGTATCTGCTTCATTCAAATATGAATCAACCATATACAAAATATCTTTATAAATCAAATCGTTTTCACTATAAATATCTTGAGCTTCTTTAAACATTGTTTCTGCTTGTTCTCTGAATAAATCTTTTTGAATATGGTAATTTAAAACACTGTCAGAATCATCAGTCACTAAATAATTCGATAAATAAACGTCAATTAAATTCAAATTTTCTAAAAATTCATCAAGCTCCACATTTGCCGAAAACATTTGGTCTGTTTTTTCAACCAATTCACTTAACGTACCTAATACAAAAAGTGAAGTTAAACTAGTCAACATTGCAGAAATTAAAAATAAAGCAATCATTTTTGTACGAATGCTTGATAATAAAAATTGTTGAATAATCTTAGTTTGTATAAATTTCATTTTTCAGATTTTTCATAATTCATAATATTGACAGCAGTATATACATCAATATCTATATCGACATAATTTTCTTGAAAGATATTATCAAAACTATTTTTCAAAACAATAACACTTTCATATCCTGCCACATAACCATTCCGATCCAAAACCCCAAACACAACTCCTTTATTGATGTAATTTACAATTTCATTCGTAACATCTGTCCCAACTATCAAAACATCTCCCACTAAATTTCTTTCAACAATTACCCTCGCAGCGGCATTCGTATCTTTTGCATTTGTACAAAAGATTACATCCACAATATCTCCATATTCATTTAAGATCTCTCTAGTTAAATCTTCCGCTCCTAAAAGATCATTGCTTCTTTCTAACACCCCTAACAAATTTATAGGCACATCTTGTTCAGAATAGCTCTGAATCCCACTTAACATCATATCGCTTTGTTTTACAAAAGAAGTATCCGTAAGATCATCCTGTTCACTTGAAACAATCACAGCCAAATTGATTGGCGTTCCGCCATCTGAGGTCTGGCGAATTAATTTTGCTGCTTGCACCCCAAATTCATAAAAATTTGTACCTACATAAATTAATGGCCCCCCCTTAATAGATTCAGTACCAGTTAATACTACTTGAATCCCATTTTCTGTAATATCTACCAACGCTTTTTTATAAGCATCTTCTGTCTCACCGTTTACGATCACACCATTTAATTGTGAAATATTCGCAATATTGATAAACTCAACCATTTTGCCAATACTATCAAATCCAGACACTTTATTAAGTTCAATTGCAATATTATTTAAACGCGCAGCTTCATAGGCACCTTCAATAAAATTTTGCCAATAAACTTCATCTCCAATATTCAAAATCAAAGAAATATGAGAATCAGGTTGGTCATCAAATGTATACGTAATATTTTCATCATAAACATGATTGATTTGCTTAAGATAAAAAATAGTAAACCCAATTGTTCCCAATAAAACAATCACAATTAAGAATACAAATGTCTTATACAACCATTTCATCAAAACACCTCAATATTTTATATAAATTATACAACATTGAAAAACCATATTTTGAAAACAAAAAGGAGTCAAAATTAACTCCTTTTTGTTTTTCTTTGCGCAGCTTATTAATTAATTTGACTTTGATCGTGTTTTTGAAAATACATCAAACCCAACAGCTCCTAATAAAACCAAACCTTTAGCAATATCCTGCCAGAATATACTCAAGCCCATGATAGACATCCCATTGTTTAAGATCCCCATAATGAAACCACCAATCACAGCGCCTATAATCGTACCAATTCCACCCGTTGCGGAAGCACCACCAATAAAACATGCTGCAATCGCATCTAATTCAAAACCATCGCCAGCTAAAGGAGAAGAAGCATTCAAACGCCCAGCAAAAACAATCCCTGCCACAGCAGACATCAACCCCATATTGGTATATACCCAAAACAAAATTTTATCCGTTTGAATACCAGATAATTTTGCAGCTTTTTCATTGCCACCCATAGCATAAATATGGCGCCCCGGAATTGTACTTGTGGTAATAAACCCATAAATACCCATTAAAGCAGCCATAATCACCAAAATAATCGGAATACCGTCATCTTTTGCCAAAGCAAATGTCAACAAATTAATCACACCCGAAATAGCAACCATCTTAGCAATCATTCCAAAAAATGTATCAATTTCATATCCTCTTGCTTTTTTTCTGGCTCGGTTATAAATCGTCATCCCAATATACACAGCAGAACACAAAATACCAATTGCAATTGCCGTTAAGTTTATATCTAATTCTGCTGAGAAAAGTTTACTGACAAAATCAGGAATTGGATGAGAGGCAATCACCTTATATTCTTCTGGCAAACCAATCGTTTTTCCCTGAAGAATTAAGTTATTAATCCCTCTAAAAATAAGCATCCCCGCAAGCGTAACAATAAACGAAGGTATTTTTAGATACGCTATCCAAACCCCCTGCCACATACCAGCTAACGCCCCCACAATCAAACCAATAAAAATCGACAACCAAACATTCAGCCCCCATGTCACACTTAATAATGCTGACATAGCACTCACTAATGCCACAATCGCCCCTACGGAAAGGTCAATATTCCCACCCGTTAAAATACACAATAACATCCCAATTGCCAAAATGATAATATAGCTATTTTGCTGAATCAATTTTGTTATATTTCTCGGTTTAAGCAAAATTCCATCAGTTAAGACTTGAAACAACACCATGATAAATATCAATGCAATTAACATTGTATATTGGCGCATATTCTCTCTCAGATAAGTTCTTATCTTTTCCATGATATTTTCCTCTAATTTATTCTTTAATGCTTTGTAAAATACAAGCCATTATATTTTCTTGAGTAGCATCCTTGGTTAACTTTTCACCAATGATGCGACCATCATTCATAATATAAAGGCGATCTGTAATACCAAGAATTTCTGGTAATTCTGATGAAATCACAACAACACATTTGCCTTCATCTGCTAATTTCTGAATAATGGTATAAATTTCATATTTTGCACCAACATCAATCCCTCTTGTTGGCTCATCCAAAAGCAAAACATCAGGACCAGCAAAAATCCATTTACTTAAAACCACTTTTTGTTGATTTCCACCTGATAAATTTCCAGCATTTTGGAAAACGGATGGCGTTTTAATATTTAATTTTTCTCTATATTCATTTGAAATTAGAATTTCTTGGTCCACATCAATCACACTCGATGTACTAATCTTCTTAAGATTAGCCATCGAAATATTCTTTTTAATTTCTTGAATTAAAACGAGACCCGCAGTTTTTCGATCTTCTGTAACATATGCAATTCCATGATCAATAGCACTAGAAATCGTATGTAAAGCAATTTCTTCACCATCCTTATATAAAGACCCTGAAATTTTTGTCCCATATGCCTTTCCAAAAATACTCATTGCGAGTTCTGTTCTTCCTGCCCCCATTAACCCTGCTAAACCAACAATTTCACCTTTTTTAACATAGAAATTCACATCATCAATTCTCTTTTTGGTATCATCCAAAGGATCGTAAACAGTCCAATTTTTGACTTCAAACCCAACATCGCCAATTGAAGATTCATGTTTAGGAAATCTATCCGTTAGTTCACGACCAACCATTCCCTTAATAATCCGATCTTCACTAACCTCACCTTCTATATTTGAGATTGTTTCAATTGTTTTCCCATCCCGAAGGATCGTGACGCGATCAGCGATCTTAGTAATTTCATTTAATTTGTGTGAAATAATAATGCAAGTCAATCCCTTTTCTTCATTTAAGTTTTTCAATAACTTTAAAAGGTTATCAGAATCTTCGTCATTCAAAGCTGCAGTTGGCTCATCCAAAATCAACAACTCAACATCTTTTGACAATGCTTTAGCAATTTCAACCAATTGTTGTTTTCCAACACCAATATTCTTAACGACAGCATTATATTTTTCTTTTAACCCGACTTGATTTATCAGGAATTTAGCTTTTTCATTGGTTTTATCCCAATCAATAACACCAAATTTTGATCTTTCATTCCCCAAGAATATATTCTCAGCAATTGTCATATATGGACTGAGTGCAAGTTCTTGATGAATAATGCCAATGCCTTGAGCTTCACTATCACGAATATTTTTAAATTTACATTCATGATTATGATAAAGAATTTCGCCTGTGTAACTACCATACGGATATATCCCACTGAGGACATTCATTAATGTTGATTTCCCAGCGCCATTTTCTCCCACTAAAGCGTGAATCTCACCATGTTTTACGCGCAGATTCACATTATCTAGTGCTTTCACTCCTGGAAATTCTTTGGTAATACTTTTCATTTCTAGAATACAATCCGACATTCTATTACCTCGTATAAAAATGGCGGCAACAAAATTTGAGAGTTGCCGCCATTATTTTCAACTATTTTTTATGCTTTGTTTCTTACTCTAAGCCCAATTGATCGGGGGTATAGTAACCAGAATCAATCAACAATTCTTGATAGTTATCAATATCTGCAAATACTGGATCACAGAGGAAAGAAGGAACTACTTTCACATTGTTGTTGTAGGTTTCAGTATCGTTCACTGGAACATCATCACCTTCAATGATTGCTGCCACCATATCAACAACTTGTGCAGCCAATGTTCGGGTGTCTTTGAAGATAGACATGGATTGTTTGCCTGCCAAAATATTCATCATGCTGTTGATATCGCAGTCTTGACCAGTCAAAATTGGATAAGGTTTGTCTTCTGTGCCATAGCCAGCAGATTCGAGTGAAGCAGCGATCCCTTGAGCCAAGCTATCATTTGGTGAAAGAACAACATCAATGTTCTCATCAGCGTAGAAAGCGGTCAAAAGATTGTCCATTCTATCTTGTGCACCTTCTGCTGCCCAGCTTTGAATAGCAATCACTTCCATATCAACTTGACCAGATTTGATCACAAGCACGCCACTATCAATGTAGGGTTGCAAAGTGTCCATTGCACCGCCATTGAAGAAATAAGCATTGTTATCATCTGGTGAACCACCGAAAACTTCCATTGTAAAGGGGCCTTCTTTACCGTCTTCGAGGCCGAGTGAATCAATAATGAATTGACCTTGGATCACACCAACTTTATAGTTATCGAAAGTTGCATAGTAATCAACAGCGTCAGTATCCATCAACAAGCGATCATAAGCAATCACAGGAATGCCTTCGTCTTTTGCTTCAGACAAAGCACCAGTCAATGCAGCGCTGTCAATGGAGGCAACCACCAAAACATCCACGCCTTTTGTGACCATGTTTTCAAGCTGTTCAACTTGTTTTGCCACATCATTATCAGCATATTGAAGATCCACTGCGTAGCCTTTTGCTTCCAATTGGGTCTTCATATTGTCGCCATCTTGGTTCCAACGTTGTAATGATTTTGTGGGCATCAAAACGCCAACAACCACATCATCTTGTGCCAAAGCCATTGAGAAGCTTCCGACAAGCATTGCCAAAATAGCAAGTAAAACAATAAGTTTTTTAGTCATTAGAATAATCTCCTTTTTTTGATTAGGTACTAACATCCTAGCAATTTTTGAAATTGTGATGAATAGAGTTTTTTAGTTAAAAACATGTAAATTTTTAATGCAATGTTAATCTTCAAAATTACACATAGCAGATTTTTACAATCAACATCTATTAAATTTCTGCTATTTGTAGCTTAAAAAATTGGTTTACTACCATTCTGTTTAGGTTAAGTTATAATTTTTAGGTGAAAAAACAGTTTTACGAATGGAGGACTAATGTCCAATAAGAATTCAACTCCTGTGAGAGCAAGGTTTGCCCCCTCTCCAACTGGGCTTACTCATTTAGGAAGTGCAAGAACAGCTCTTTATGATTATTTAATTGCAAAACAATCAGGTGGCCAATTTGTATTACGAATTGAAGACACCGATCAAAAACGATTTGATCCAAATGCCGAACAAGATTTAACCAATAGTCTTAAATGGCTCGGTCTCCAATGGGACGAAGGCATTCAAGTAGGTGGTCCCTATGCCCCCTACCGTCAATCAGAACGCAAACAACTTTATCAAAAATACGCCCGTCAATTAGTCGAGCAAGGCGATGCTTTTTATTGTTTTTGTTCCTCAGAAAAATTAGAAGAAACACGCCAAGCCCAACAAAAAAATAAAGAAACCATCCGCTACGACGGTACTTGTCGTCACCTTAGTTTAGAAGAAGCCGATCAGCGCATTGCCAATGGCGAATCCTACGTCGTGCGTTTCAAAATGCCCTACGAAGGCACGACCTCCATCACTGACTTTGTCCGTGGTGAAATTTCATTTGAAAATCAATATTTAGATGACTATGTCCTTGTCAAATCAAATGGCTTAGCGGTATACCACCTTGCTGCCATGGTCGATGATCATTTAATGAACATCACCCACGTCTTCCGAGGCGAAGAATGGCTCCCCACCTCCCCGCTCCATGTTCGCATTTATCAAGCATTAGGCTGGGATCAACCCATCTGGGTACACCTTTCTTTATTCTTAAAACCCCGCGAATTAGGAAAAGGCAAACTTTCCAAACGTGACACCGAAAAAATGAAAGAAGCGCTTGGCACATCTTTCTTTATCATGGACTTAAAAGAAATGGGATACATTCCAGAAGGAATTATCAACTGGGTCGCCATGATGGGATGGAGTTATGATGATAAAAGTGATTTCTTCACATTAGAAGAATTAGTCGAAAAATTCTCTATTGAAAAACTAAATCCTTCAGCTGTCGCGCTTGATTTCAAAAAATTAGATTATTTCAATGCCAAACACATTCGCGAGTTAACCGTGGAAGATCTTGCCCAAAGAATCAAACCATTTTTCATCCAAGCTGGCATCAATCCAACTGATGAAATGCTTCTCAAAATTACCCCTCTCGTCCAACCACGCTTAACCACATTGAATGAAGCAGTTGAAAAAGCACAATTCTTTTTCAAAGACGACATTGAACTTTCTCTTGAAAAATTACAAGAAGCAAAATGGGATCTCTCAGCCACCCTTCTTTACACAAAAGCAGCCTATGACCTCATCAAACAAATCGACAGTCTTGCTCAACAAGACCTAGATCAACCGCTTCGAGATTTAGCCAAAGAAATGGAAGTCAAACCTGGTATGCTCTTTGCATCCATCCGAAATGCAGTCACTGGCGAAAGACAAACCCCGCCTTTGTTTGAAACCATGGAAATCATCGGCAAAGAAAAGGTTTTTTCACGCTTAGAACAAGCAATTAACTTGTTAGAATCTTAATATTCAACTCATCAAAATTGATTAATATAAGATATGAAAGCTCTCATTTACACGAGAGCTTTTTTTTATACCTGATATAATCTCTGTTCGGAAGGATTGGAAACAACCCAATTTTATTTGTACATTTATAAGGAGTATGAATGAAAAAGAAGAGGAATATAGCATTGAGCATCATGCTTTTTTTTGTGTTTTTAGTAGGGAGTTTTAACCCAGCAAGCGCAAATAACAATGCTCAAGATAATGAAAATTTAGAAGTTTTTTTGCTGATTGGAATTGATTTTCCGAAAGAGTTTATCGATGGATTTAATCAAGATTCTGAGATTGTCGGCTTACTAAGCGTGAATTGGGACACAGGTGCTGTCCGAACAGCTTTATTTTCTCCACAAGTGATGGAAAATCTGCTTTCACAAAGAGAAAAAACCTTCTCAACTGCTTATGGTGAAGGCGGAAATCAATATTTTGTAACCATGGTGGAAGAAACCTATGCACTTGAAATTGACCATGCCATCTCATTAGATTTTGATGGCGTTTTGTCCATCATCGATGCCCTAGGTGGTTTGCAAATCGAAATAATTGAAGAAGATCTCAACCAAGATTTAATCAATGCAGGCACCAACACAACCGGTTGGCAATATTTAAACGGAGAACAAGTACTTGCCTATATTTCAAATGAAAATATTGGTATGTATAAAAATCAACAATCCAGATTGGATAGCGTAAAAACCGCTTTTCAAATGAAGAAAGATCAACTCAATTTGAAAACGATTTTAAATATCACAAATACAGTCTCTACAAATTTAACCATGGATATGAATTTAGTTGAAAAGACCAAATTGATTCAAAATGGTTTAGATTTTCAATTAACCGATGCCAGACAGATTTTTATATTCACAAATACAACTCAAACCGAACTATATAACTATCTCTACTTTATAGATTAACACATCTTCCTCTCTGCCGTTCCCTTCTCCCTCACCATCCCCCCTCCAGTGCAGAGACGCACCAACCTAAAAAAAACACACAAATCCTAGAAGGATCCCCAAAGGACATCATTCTAGGATTTTTATTTTTCAAAAAAAAACAATCCCCAAAATATGATATAATAACAGAACAAATGAGCTGTAATTTGCACTTTACAACCTTTTGAATTGCTAATCACCGCGTTCTTTACAAGAACTTAAAAACTGTCCAAAAACACTGTTCTGTCTTGATCTGCGGGAATAAAAACTATCCTTGGCATGTTGTGGCGCCCCCAAAACATGAAAAATCATGTCAAAAAATAATCCTTTTTTTTCAAAAAACCCCATCAAAATTTTTGAGAGAGCAGCCGCCAGCCAAAAACGAACCCAAACATGGACACCTTTATCGCAAACTGTCCAAAAAACACTCGCTTTTTGAAAAAATCTCCTGCATATCCACCGCCACCAACACTCACCCCTCTATATGCCACAAAAACAACCCACCCAAAATTGGACACCTGTCCAAAAGTGTCAAAAAAGTGTCCAATTTTTGCTTTACACCTGTCCAATTCTGTCCAATTAAGTTGGGCAAGTCTCTTGCTCACCGCCATCCAACCCAAACCAAAATTGCCCCTTTTTTTGCGTTGTAAAAAGGAATTAAAGTTAAACGATTAATCCATTTTTATGTTATAACTGAATTTCAATACATAGGTTCCTTGGGCTACCCTCTCGGCGCTATATGTAAATTGTCAAATAATTATTCTTCTGAGGAGTATCATGACAAACGAAACAAAAATGACAAATTTTATTACCGAGATCATTGATAATGATCTTGCGAGCGGACGTTACGAAAGTGTTCACACTCGTTTCCCGCCTGAACCCAATGGCTATCTTCATCTTGGCCATGCAAAAGCGATTTTGTTGAATTACATGCTTTCAAAACAATATAATGGCAAATTCAACTTACGCTTTGATGACACAAACCCCGTAAAAGAAGATCAGAGTTACATCGATGCCATAAAAAGAGATATCAAGTGGCTTGGTGCTGACTGGGAAGATCGAGAATTTTACGCTTCTGACTATTTTGACCAGCTCTATCAATGGGCAATTCAAATGATCAAACAAGGCGATGCCTTTGTCTGTGATTTAAATGCAGAACAAATCCGCGAATATCGTGGTTCTTTAACCGTCCCCGGAAAAGAAAGCCCCTATCGAAATCGTTCCATTGAAGAAAACCTTGATCTTTTTGAACGTATGAAAAATGGCGAATTTGAAGATGGCACTCGAACGCTGCGAGCAAAAGTGGATATGAGCAGTCCAAACCTAAACATGCGCGACCCCGTTATGTATCGTATCATGCATGCCACCCATCATCGCACGGGTGACAAATGGTGCATCTATCCCATGTATGATTGGACCCATGGACAATCAGACAGCATTGAAGGCATCACCCATTCCAATTGTTCATTAGAATTTGAAGATCATCGCCCGCTCTATAACTGGTATGTGAAAAAATTAGGCATCTTTGCCCCCAGACAAACTGAATTTGCCCGTTTGAATATCACCTATGCAGTCATGTCCAAGCGCAAAATCATCCGCCTAGTCAATGAAGGCTATGTCTCTGGTTGGGATGATCCCCGCTTGATCACCATCTCTGGCATGCGCCGCAGAGGATATCGCCCTGAAGCAATCCAAGCGTTCACCGAAACAATTGGCGTAGCGAAAGCGAACTCAATTATTGATTTTGCACTGCTAGAACATGCAGTTCGAACAGATCTTGATCAAATTGTGCCAAGAGTGATGGCAGTCTTAGAACCCGTAAAATTGATTATTGATAACTTCCCTGAAGACGAAGTGATTGAATTTGATGTAGATTTTTATCGCCACGATGACAGCACCAACAAAACAAGAAAAGTGCCTCTTACCAAAGAAATTTACATTGAACGAGAAGATTTTATGATCGATCCGCCGAAAAAATTCTTCCGCCTAGCACCAGGACAAGAAGTTCGCTTAATGAGCGCCTGTTTAGTCACCTGCACGGACTACAAAGTCGATGATGACGGTAAAGTAACCGAAATCCATTGCACCTATGATCCAGAATCTTTAGGTGGCATGGCGCCTGATGGACGCAAAGTCAAAGGCACAATCCATTGGGTTTCCGCAAAATTTGGTGCCCATGCAAAAGTCAATCTATATGATAAGCTTTTCAACGATGAATATCCTGAAAGTGAAGGCGATTTTATAGAAAACATCAACGAAGAGTCATTGATTGTGATTGATGATGCCATCCTTGAACCCTCCTTGCTTACATCGAAAGAATATGAAAAATTCCAATTCGTCCGAAAAGGATTTTTCTCCGTTGATCCTGTAGAATCCAAAGAAGGTGCCCCTGTTTTCAACAGGGTTGTCAGCTTAAGAGACTCTTGGGCAAAAATACAAAATAAGTAATCAAACATTAATCCGAAAAAGAGATTGTAAATACAATCTCTTTTTTTCTGTAACCTTTTTGTTATCAGGGTGTGTAAAATAAAAGCATAAGATATCTTATATTGGAGAATAAACATGAAAGAATTAGAACAAATTGGTATCGTTAGTGTTGGGACGTATACGCCATCAGTAATCGAAACCTCTGCAGAAATTGCAGAAAAAACAGGTATTGAAGAATGGGTTATTCGGGATAAATTTGGGATTCACCAAAAACATGTTCCAGGACCCAATGATCACACCAACTACATGGGTATTCAAGCTGCCAAAAATTGTTTGGCAAAAACAGACATCAAACCAGAAGAAATTGATTTGATTCTTTGTACAACAGAAGAATGGAAAGAATACCTTCTATGGACAGCTGGAATTGATATGGCACAACAAATTGGTGCCACAAAAGCATGGGCAATTGATGTTCAAATGCGCTGTGGAACCACAATTGGTGCAATCTACATGGCTCAAAAAATGATGCAAGCTGATCCTGATTTAAATACTGTTTTAATCGCAGGTGGCTATCGCAATGGCGACTTTATCGATTATACAAACAAACGTGTTTCCTTTATGTATAACCTTGGTGCCGGTGGTGGCGCATTGTTATTGAAAAAAGGACATAACGAAAATATTATCCGTGGTTCACATTTGATGACGGATGGCTCGATGAGCAAAGACGTGATTGTTCCTGCCTCTGGTACTGTTCAACCCCCTTCTGATGCTGCAAAAGCACAAGGTTTGTTCCAATTAGATTTGGTCGAACCTGAACACATGAAGGATCGCTTGAATGCAGTATCTATGGATAACTGGATGCACTGCATTGATGAAGCTCTTCGAAAAAGTGGGAAAACACGAGAAGATGTTGATTTCCTCAACGTTCTTCACATGAAACCCTCTGGTCATAAAGATATGTGTAACCGTTTAGGTATCACCGAAGAACAATCTGTTTACTTGAGCGAATTTGGTCACATTGGGCAACAAGATGCGATGTTCTCAATGGAAGAAGGTCTTAAACAAGGCAAGCTCAAAGACGGTGACACAATGATTATTGTTGCAGCAGGGATTGGTTACGCCTGGGGCGCCTCAGTGGTCGAATGGGGCAAACCTCAAAAGTAACACTCAACATTGTTTTGCTTGATTTATGCAAGCACACTCCTTTTATTCAACTAATTTCCAATTTTATTAGTTGTCAAAAAAAATCCCCTTTTGAAGGGGATTTTTTGATTTTAGTGATTTTTTTATTTTATAATCGGGCGAAATTTATACCCATAAACTAGAATTCCTTGATCATTTGTTGCATCTTTGATCTTTCGAGTAACCATTTCTACAGGCATTCCAATTTCAACAAAATCCGTATCTGTAATCTGTGCTTGGATTCTAGTGCCATCTTCTAGGTCAATTAATCCCATAAAATAGGCACCTTGAGACTCAAATTCTGATGGCAAATCATGCACTTTAGTAAAACTATAAACTTTACCATGTCGAGGCAATTTATAAGCAATAATCTCAATAGATTTGCATTCAGAACAAACTTGCGCTGGTGGAAAATGAACTGAACCACAATTCTTACACTTTGTGCCAATCAATTGATAACGTTGTGGTTTTAGACGCCAATGTTGTTGAATGTTCATTTATGCCTCCAACTCTTTTGAAAGAATACAAGTAACAGCAGATGCACCAACACCTGAAATGGATTGAACCATTGCACTTTTTGCATTTTCAACTTGTGACTTATCCGCTTTTCCCTCTAATTGCAGTAATGCTTCAATCACTTGATAAATGCCACTCGCTGCAATTGGATATCCTCTTGCTTTTGAACCACCTAAAGAACAAACTGGCACTTTTGAAAGAGAGAGATTTCCTTCTTCAAGGAACTTAATTCCTTGTTTTTCTTCTGTTAAACCTATCGCTTCAATACTTAATAATAATTGAATCGATGTATAGTCATCCAGCTCAAATAAATCAATTTCATTGATCGTTAAATTAGCTTTTGATAGAGCGTTTTTTGCAGATTCTTTGACTGCAACGAATTTTAATAAATCTTTTCTTTGCGCCAAAGAAAATCTGTCATTTGCTTGAGATATAGATGAAATTTTCACTGCTTTATCAACTTGCTCACTTGTCAACAAAATACAAGCTGCCCCATCAGCATATGGTGCTACATCAAACAAATTTAATGGCGTTGAAACCGCTCCCATTTTAGAATATAACCCTTCTCTAATGGGCTTTCGATACATCGCATATGGATTACTTACCGCATTTTGATGTCCATTTATAGGAATAGCTTCAAATGCATTTTGATTACCATTTGTTTCAAACAAATAACGTTGCATAATTAAAGCTGATTGGCTTATTTGCGTTGCGCCTAAACTTGTTTCATAATCTTGGTTCAAACCACTTGCATGTGCACTGATGATATGAGATTGAACTCGATCTGATGTTTTTTCTACACCTAAGACTAAAATATTTTTATAGCTTCCAGATTGAATTGCCATCGTTGCAAGTTGCAATGCCATTAATCCTGAGTTTTCTCCAGAATTCACATCAAGCGAATCCACATCTAATCCAGCTGATTCTGCAATCAACGCAGCTAGATTATCTTGCTGATTCAATGATTGACCTAACATATTTCCGACATAAAGTGCTTCAGGCACTAAAGTGGTATTTTTTAGCGTTTCACTAATACATTCCACACTCATTTGAATTAAGGATTTTTCCCAATGTTCATTAACGGGGATGGCACCATAAGCAGCAATTGATATTGTATTCATAATTATTCTTCCTTAATCCATCACAATCTTGCCACGCAAACGTGCATATTGGGCATAATCAATTTCAGTTTTTCGATTGATGTAAGTTTGAGTTAAAGGAGCCAAGTTTTTTCTTTTATCAATTTCATCTGAAACAGTAATCACAAATGCGTCCGACCCTGCCCCAGAACCATATGAAACCATAAAAATCTTTTCTCCTGCAGAAGCATTATCTAAGATATTAGTTAACCCCATTAATGCTGCTGCTGAATAAGTATTGCCAATTTCAGGAGATAATAATCCTATTTGTATTTGATCTTTTGAAAACCCTAATAAAGCTCCTGCCCTTTGAGGAAATTTTGCATTTGGTTGATGAAAAACAGCATATGAAAAGTCAGAAGGTTTTAAACTCATTTCTTCCATTAATAATTCTCCCGCAGAGACAATGTGTTTAAAATACGCTGGATCTCCAGTAAATCTAACGCCATGACTAGGATATGTCTTATCTGCTCTTCGCCAAAAATCTGGCGTGTCAGATACATATGATAAAGTTGCATCAATTGTAGCGATTGCATTTTCAGCAGGTCCGATAATAAACGCTGCTGCACCTGCTGCAGCTGTATACTCTAATGCATCTGCTGGGCGGGCTTGTGCCGTATCTGCACCAATTGCTAGGACATATTCAGCCATTCCTGCTCCAACAAGCCCTATACCGGCTACAATGGCTTCTGTACCGGCTTTACAGGCAAACTCCCAGTCTCCTGCTTGAATCAAATTTCCAGCGCCAACCGCTTCCGCCACAATTGTTGAAGAAGGTTTTACAGAATATGGATGTGATTCTGAACCGACCCAAACTGCACGAAGCAATTGAGGATCAATTAGTGCTCGATCCAAAGCATTGCGTGATGCTTCAATTGACATAGTGATTGTATCTTCATCCATACACGGAACTGATTTCGATTTTACAGGTGTACCGCCTTGATCATCATGCCATATTCGATTTATTTCTGTGGCTGGTAATCTATACCTAGGTATATAGCTACCATAGCCGTGGATCCCAACCGCTTTGTTAGGAATCAAAGCTTTTTTTGTCATATTATCACTCCAATTCTTGGAATTAATTACTTAGTACTTGTAGAAGAGTTTTTGCGTGTTCTACGCGAATGTTTTTTTCAGAAATTAATTTATCAGCCAAGCGTTCAATCATAGATCCTTTTGCTCCAGCTGCTATTGCCACTTGTCTAGCATGTAAACTCATATGTCCTTTTTGAATGCCCTCTGTCGCCAAAGCGCGTAAAGCTGCTAAATTTTGTGCTAATCCAACACTGGCTATAATTTGCGCTAATTCAGATGCAGTTTCAACACCCATCATTTTTAAAGATGTTTTTGCAGTTGGGTGGACGCTTGTGTTGCCACCAACAATCCCTACTGCCATAGGTAATTCTATTGAACCGATCAAATTACCAAATTCATCTTTTCCCCATTTAGTCAAAGAAGTATAATGGCCATCTTTTGCGGCATAGGCATGTGCACCAGCTTCAATTGCACGCCAATCGTTACCAGTAGCAACAACTACTGAATCAATCCCATTCATCACCCCTTTATTATGTGTGGCGGCACGATAAGGATCAACCGCAGCAAATGCCCAAGCTTCAATAATGCCATCTCTCACTTCTTCTCCAGAATATTGATCAAAAGCTAATGCTTCTACGGGAATTAAACATTGTGCTTTTACTAATCTTTTATCTGATAAATTTGAGAGAATACGAAGATGTACTCTACCATTTGTAATAGATTGAATGTGTGGTGCCAAACGTTCACATGCTGCATTGACTGCATTTGCGCCCATTGCATCTCGAACATCAAAAATCAAATGGACAACTAAGAATTTTCCAATTGGTGAATCTTCAAATTTTCGAACTTCAATATCTTTAGCGCCTCCCCCAAGTCGAATTAACGAAGAATCAATATCATTAACTATTGAAATTAAATAATGTTTATTTTCAATAATTTGTTTTTCAGCAAGATCTAAATCATCTAAATCTAATACTTGGATTTGACCAATCATTTCAGGTGCTGTTGTTTCAGCAATAAAGCCACCACCTTCACGCACTAATTTTGCCATATAGGATGCCCCTGCAACAATCGAAGGTTCTTCTACTGCCATGGGAACTAAAACATCAGTGCCATTTACTTGAAAATTTAATGCAATCCCTAAGGGCAATCCATGGATTCCGATAACGTTTTCTATCATTTTATCTGCAATTGATAACGATAAAGAATCACTTGATAGATTTTTTAAGTCTTTACGAGATAGAACTTTTTCTTTAGTTAAATTGTATTGTCTTTGTTCAACAGACAATTTATAAAATCCTGGTTGTCGTGATGAATTGATCAAATTTTCCATGATATATCCTTTAATTAAGATTATTATCTTTCAAAAATAACTATATCAAAGAAACTCTGTCAAATTCTCTCAGAAATTTCTCTATACACAATTGAATTAATCTAAAAGAGCAAGATAGAAATCTTGCTCTTTATATAATTATATGGATATAAGATTATTTTTTCAAAAATTGGTCAAAAGTTGATGATTTTAATCTTTTTACCAACTCTTCCTGAATATCTACCCAAACAGGGCGAACAGCGCAATCTTCCATTTCACAATGGGGATGCTGATGAACACATGTATTTAATGCAAGTGGACCATCTATCGCTTCAATGACATCTAAAAGACTTATTTCACTGGGGTCTTTTGCTAAGCGAACACCACCTTTAGCACCACGTGAAGTTTGAAGAATACCAGCTACTGATAATTGTGCAATAATCTTTGCTAAAAACGAACTTGGTATCTTTCTATCCGAAGCGATTCTACTTGTAGATGCTAAAACTCCCTCATCTAATTCAGATAAATATTGAACGGCTCTAACTGCATAATCAGCCTGTTTTGTAATTTGCATAGTTACTTCCTTAATTTATATTCAATCCTTACAAATTTTATAATATTTTGTCGAATAAGAAAAGGAAATTGAACATTAATTTTCGAAAACTTATCTTTTTCCAAGATAATGCCCTCATATCATTTGATTTAATTTCATTAATACATCAAATAAGCTATACTACTTATAGAAAAATAAACTTTTGGAGAAAAAAATGGATCTGAATAATGAGAAAAAACATTGGGAAAAGGAAGTTTATTCTCCCGTCGTTTCAAAAACCCCTGAACGCAATGAAAAATTTTATACCTCTTCAAATATAGAAGTTGAGCCAATTTATATTCCCGAAATATCTACACAGGAAGATTTTGATGAGAAAATAGGTTTTTCAGGTGAATATCCATATACTAGAGGTATTCATCCTGGTATGTATCGTGGTCGATTTTGGACAATGCGACAATACGCAGGATATGCAACCGCTGAAGATTCTAACAAAAGATATCGTTATCTCTTAGAGCAAGGACAATCTGGACTTTCTGTAGCTTTTGATCTCCCAACCCAAATTGGATATGATGCTGATGATCCAATGGCTCTAGGTGAAGTAGGAAAAGTTGGCGTTTCAATTTCTTCCATTGAAGATATGGAGACTTTATTTGACCAAATTCCTCTTGATAAAGTTTCAACAAGTATGACTATTAATGCTCCCGCTGCTGTTTTGCTTGCTATGTATATTGCTGTAGCTAAAAAACAAGGTGTTGAATCAAAGTTGTTACGTGGTACTGTACAGAATGATATTCTGAAAGAATATATTGCTCGTGGTACTTATATCTTTCCTCCAAAACAATCCATGCGCTTAATTACAGATTTAATGGATTATTGTAAGAAAGAAGTTCCTAAATGGAATACCATTTCCATTTCTGGCTATCATATTAGAGAAGCAGGTTCAGATGCTGTGCAAGAAATTGCCTTTACTTTAAGTAATGCAATTGCTTATGTAGATGCTGCTATTGAAAAAGGGTTAAAAGTTGATGATTTTGCTCCCCAACTATCCTTTTTCTTTAATGCTCACAATAATTTTCTTGAAGAAATCGCAAAATTTAGAGCAGCAAGAAGAATGTGGGCAAAAATCATGAAAGAACGATATCATGCAAATAATCCTCGATCTTGGATGTTGCGCTTTCATACACAAACTGCTGGATCAACTCTTACTGCCCAACAACCACAAAACAATGTTGTACGTGTGACCCTGCAAGCCCTAGCAGCGGTTATGGGAGGCACGCAATCTCTTCATACAAATAGCATGGATGAAGCGCTGTGGTTGCCTACTGAAAGCTCAGTTCGAGTTGCATTAAGAACTCAACAAATTATTGCACATGAATCAGGAGTTGCAGATACTGTGGATCCATTTGGGGGATCTTATGTTGTTGAATGCTTAACTGATGAAATTGAAAAGAAAGCAAATGAATACATTGAGAGAATTGATGATATGGGCGGAGCATTACAAGGCATTGAAAATGGATATATTCAAAACCAAATAATGCAAACATCATATCAATATCAAAAAGATCTTGAAGCCGAAAAAATTAAAGTTATAGGTGTAAATGCTTTTGAAGTAGATGAAGAATTAACATTAGATCAATTAAAAGTGGATCCCAAGATTGAAATCAATCAAAGGGAAAAACTCAAGAAGCTTCGAGAAAATAGAGACAATGAAAAAGTTATAAGTTTATTATCAAAATTAGAAGCTCTCGCTGAAGATGAATCTGCTTCACTCATACCAACATTAATCGAATGTGTTGAAGCAAAGATTACATTAGGTGAAATCTGCAATATATTAAGAAAAAAATGGGGAGAATATCAAGCCCCATCATGGAATTAGGAGAAGTTTATAATGGCAAAAATCTTAAGAGTTAATCATATTGCAATCGCTGTTAACGATTTAGATACCCCCTTATCATTTTGGCAAGATAAATTAGGGCTTTCAGTTGAACATACTGAAAATGTACCTTCTGAAAAAACTGAAGTTGCTTTTTTACCAGTTTCTGAATCTGAAATTGAACTAATTCACCCAACTGATGATTCAACTGGATTGGCAAAATACTTAGAAAAAAAAGGACCCGGAATTCACCATATCTGTTTTGAAGTTGATAATTTAATAGAGATGATGTCTGAACTCAAAGAAAAAGGTGTCCGACTATTAAGCGATGAACCTAGAATTGCAGCAGGTGGAAATCAAATGTGTTTTATCCATCCAAAAGATGCTGGGGGGGTGTTAGTCGAATTGTATGAAATAAAATAAAATTTTCAAATTAGAACTTTTATTTATTTTGTAAAAATTTTAATTGATTATCTAATTCATCCCAATATTTTTGATATTCTTCTTGATCAATATCAAAATATCCTTGAATTGATAATTCTTTAGCTAATTTTAAAGTTGAATAAGTTGCTCCATAATCATTTAAATGACTATTAACTTGTTCATGTTCATTGATTGAATGAAAATATACGTCTCTAAATATCAATTGAGGAAAATGAATTTCCTCTAAAACATATTTATTTAAATCTATATACGTAATATTCATTCCTTGCATTAAATTTAATGTTTCTTTATCTTGTTGTATGAGTGTATTTAAATTAGGGGCTCTTGTTGCAATAAGTGTAATGTCATATTCTTGGCAAAGTTCTTTTAATAAAACTAAAAATTGTATGGTCTCATAATCTATTTCTTTTAACTGAGTTAATTTTAAAGCTTCGTTAAATTTTTCAATTTCTATTATATTTTTTGATTCATGATAACCTTTTGAAAAAATATGGTCATTTTTTAAGTAATTATTTGAATTTATATAATTCCAGTTTTGTTGTGCGTACAACAATAAATACTTCCATGAATATGCATTACTGTTAATAATTGATGATGAGTTTTCTATCATTTTTGAAAATGAAAAATTATTTATATTAGAAATAAAAAATTTATAATAATTATAATCATAAAGATACAAATTATTTACATAAGTATATTTATCTGATCTTAGAGCATAAGTCTCAAAAATAACAATAGAAGGAATATAACCTTTCTCAATAATAGCTTTTAAATAATAATAAAAATCTGAAGTGCTTCCTCCAGAGATAGTTAAATTAATAAAAGTTTCTTCTTTAACAATATCTCCCAATATATTTGGAGAAAAAGAGCATTGAACATGTGAACTTCCTAAAAGAAAAACTGAATTATTTTCTTCTTCAAGAAGATATAAGGCTTCTCTTGGTTCATCTACAACAAACCTAGGATTAATTAATAAATCAATAAATTTGAATAAAGTCAAGAAAGAGATAAGAATTAAAGTTACTTGAAAAAGATTTTTTATAGTTTTATTTGTAATCATATTATTTTGTCTAATCAAAATTGAGTATAGATAAAATTCGTATTATTATTTGAAAATTCATTGAAAGATAATAATAATGTAATTGTTGTTAAAAATAAACAGAAACAAAGCCTAAATAAAAATTTTTGATCTTTCAGAACTTCAGTAAAATCTCTTTTTATATCAAGCAAACTTAATATTATAAAAAACATAAGCATAAATATAGTTAACCAAAAATCTTTTATTGATATTTCAAAATGTGATATTTTAAAACGGAAAAAATCTTCACTACAAAATAATAATTGAAAAATTGTTTGACTTCTTTTAATATTATTATTGAAAAATACCCAAGATAAAGTAATTAAACTAAAAGAAAGAAATATTTTTCCTGGTTTACCGAGTATTGGGCCAGGAGAATTATTCTTAGTAATTTTTTTCCAAAGATCAAACACTCTTCGTTCAATTATCTGAAATATACCATGTAATCCTCCCCAAATTAAAAAATTAAAAGTCGCTCCATGCCATATTCCACTTATTAAAAATGTTAAAAAAATGTTTAAATCATTTACCCATTTTGATTTAATTCTTCTTGTTGAAAATTCTAGTGGTAAAAACACATAATCTCTCAACCAAGAGCTAAATGAAATATGCCATCGTCTCCAAAACTCCACAATTGAATCTGAAAAATAAGGTTTATTAAAGTTATTTGTTAAAGAAAAACCAAACATTTTAGCTGTACCTAAGGCAATATGTGTATAAGAATAAAAATCAAAATAAATATATAATGAGAAAGCGATGACGCTTACCCAAGTCTCTAATGGGGAAAGGCTCTCAATAATTTTTAATGGTGAATTATATATTGTAAATAAACGATTAGCAATTACGGTTTTAACAAATAGTCCCCATAGTATTTGACGAATACCATCTACAAAAACTTCATAATTAAATGATCTGTATTCCTGAATTTGGCTAATAAAACTATCAGCTCTTTCAATAGGACCTGAAACAAATCTAGGGAAAAAAGACATGTATAAATAATAATGACCAATATGTTGTTCTAATTTATACTTACCTGAATTTACATCTATTAAATAACTTATTGCCTGAAATGTGTAAAAAGAAATTCCAATTGGAAGTAATAGCGTCATTAAATCAAAATCAACTTTTAAACTTAAATATTGAATAAATACATTTATTGTTTTAAATCCAAGTAAAAATGTTACACAAATAATTATTCCAAATCTTAACCAATTCATTCTTTTTTGTGGAATAGTTATTTTTGAAATTCTTTTCCCTACAAAAAAAGTAAAAACCGATAAAGAAATTATTAATAATAAATAAATTAAATCCCAACTTAGTATAATAAAACTGCTATATATAATTAGCCAAATCCAACGAATTTTTTTTGGAATAATCCAATATATAATTGAAGATAAAAAAGTGTAAAAATAATAATCTATAAAACTTGTTGTATATGTTGGAATTGAAATAGAAAAAAGCTGATTTAATCCACTAAGTACAGGTAGTTTAATATAATTCAGTATGTGAAAATAATAAGCTATTATTAATGTAAAAACGATTAATCCAATTATAAAAATATGAAATATTGGTAAATTCTTTATTTTTTCTTTCAAAAAAAATTTCTCCCTTATAAATAATTAACTTTAATTTTTTATGTTGATTCAATTGGGTTTGTTCGAACAGCTACGCTCTCTACTAATCCTATTCCTAACATCATGGATAATAACGAACTTCCTCCATAGCTAACAAAAGGTAAAGGCAAACCTGTAACCGGCATTAATTGTAAATTCATGCCAATATTAATTAGTGTATGAAAAAAAATGATAGTTGCGACACCTACACTAATTAAAGCACCAAACATATCATGCGATCTCGCTGCTATTCGTAAAATTCGCCATAAAATTATTCCAAGCATCACTATTACAAAAACATTTCCAATAAATCCAAATTCTTCTCCAATTGCAGAAAAAATAAAATCTGTATGGCGTACTTTCATAAAACGAAGCTGTATTTGTGAGCCTTGTCCATACCCTCTACCTAATAAACCACCGTTTCCTAAAGTAATAATTGCCTGTTCAATATTATATTGAGCGCCATACCTAGCTTCAGGATCTGGCGTTGAAAAATCGAAAATTCTTTGTTTTTGATAGTCCTGCAAGAAAAATTGAAATGCAATAACACTTAATACTACGCCTCCTATAAATAAAATCGATAAGTTTTTCCAACTTAATCCAGTAGACCATAATAAAGCAAACCAAATAACGAGTAATACTAGTGAAGTTGAAAGGTCAGGTTGAAGATAAATAAACCCCATTAAACCCGCTACGATAACAAGGCTTAACGCCATATAGCGGAAATCATTGACTTTATTTTTTGTTCTAGAAAAAAAATCAGCAAGTACAACAACAATTGTGATTTTAGCAAGTTCCGAAGGTTGAATAGAAATAAAACCTAAATCAATCCAACGCTGCGAACCAAAGCTTGAATCTCCCGCTATAAATACATAGCCCAAGAAAAAGAATAAAAAGACATATAATAATCGTGAGATCATCACCCACATATGATAGTCTAATAATGTGACTCCAATTACAAGACCCAAACTCATCACTAAAAAAATTGTTTGTTTTAAGGTAATATTTTGATCCAAGAGATCAATATTTCCCGCAATTGTAGAATCAATCATTGCAATACTAAAAATGCTAAGAATAATAATTGCTCCTATTAAAACAAAATCAAAATTTTTAAACAACTTAATAAGAGACATTAATAAGCCTCCTTAATTTTTTCAAATTTAATCAATTAATTATTTAAAGGAATATCGGCAACCAAACTTTGACTTCTACCTTTTTGAGATAATTCAATAGAAACCATCTCTGGGTTTACATCAATATGTTTGACAATTACCTGTACTAGTTCTTCTTTTAATAAATCCAAAGTTCCAGGAGATAACTTTGCTCGATCGTGATAAAGAATTACTTGAAGTCTTTCTGCTGCTTCTTTTCCACTTCTATTTTTTCTGGCCATCTTATTTACCTCTTAGTTTGATGTTCCAAAAAGTCTTTTAAAGATATTTGATTCTGAACCTAAGTCCATTAGTGGAATTTCTTCTCCATCCAATCGTCCGGCAATATTTCGAAAAGCTTTTCCTGCTATGTTTTTATCTTCTGTTACTATTGGCAACCCACGATTTGTACTTACGATCACTTGATCATCGTCAGGAACAACACCTATTAAGCTTATTCCTAAAAGATCCAAGATATCTTCAGATTCTAACATTTCACCTTGTCGAATCATTTTAATATTAACTCGATTTATAATTAAATATGCAGGACCTTTTTCTTCTGCTTCAATAATTCCAATAATGCGATCTGCATCTCTAACTGCAGATACTTCTGGGTTTGTAACAATTAAAATTTCATCCGCTGGTGCAATAGAATTTCTAAAACCTCTTTCAATACCTGCTGGTGAATCAATAATTACAAAATCAACCATTTCACGCAATTCTGCACAAATTTTTATCATATCATTGGGAGACACTGCATTTTTATCACGTGTTTGTGCAGCTGGAATTAGAAATAGTCCAGGGATACGTTTATCTTTAATCATTGCTTGATTTAATTTACAACGACCTTCAACAATATCGACCAAATCATATACAATACGATTCTCTAAACCCATTACAACATCCAAATTTCGTAATCCAATATCAGCATCCAAACAAACGACTTGTTTTCCACGTAAAGCTAATGCAGCTCCAATATTAGCTGTTGTTGTTGTTTTCCCAACACCACCTTTGCCAGAGGTAACGGTGATTACTTTTCCTACCATAATTAATCCTTCTTCAGTCTATTTAGATTTCCAATTTTGGAGAACTGTTTTATTATCAATAATACTTGCCATTTCAGGTTGAATCTTCTTTCTCTTTTTAGGTAATTCAATTAATTTACCAGCAATCCTAACCTGTTCAGAGTTAAACTCTAAAGCACAAATTACCATTTCTTGATTACCTTCAGAACCGGCATGCACATTACCTCGGATTTTTCCCCAAACAACAATATTCCCTGCAGATATAATAGTTGCACCAGGGTTCACGTCACCTAAAACTGTTACATCACCAGTGGCTTCAACAATAGCTCCTGAGCGAAGCGTTTGCCTTAAGAAAACTGTTTTTTGTTTTTCTGCTGAACGTAATTGTGTCTGAGGTTGAAAATTCGTAGTTGCTCTGCGTTTTTCAATAGTTGTTCTTAATCCATAAGATAATGCTGATCGTTCTGTTTTATAGGAATCTGAAAGAACACCTAAAAGTTTTAAACCTTTATCATCTAACTGTTCAATTAACTTACCCATAGCTAAGGCATTAATTACTTGAGTTTTTACATCTATAAATACTTCAGCTCCTGATAAAAAATCTGCCTGATTTTCAATTTCTGCAAACAGAATTTTTTGTCCTTCTTTCCAATCAGAAGCATTAATTGTAATTAATAATCCTTCAGAGGTGCCTTTAATTTCAAAATTCTTATTTCCCATAGCTTTTTCCAATTGTATTATAGCATGTTCAATTCAACGCAAAAAGGATGCAGAAGATAGAGATTTCCTATGATTTAGTTTCCTGAATTATTATCAATATCTTTAAGATTGAAATAGGTTCGTAATACTTTTTCAACAATCGGACCTGCTACTGTGGAACCTTCTGTACCATTATAAACGAAAGCTACAACAGCAATTTCTGGGTCTTCATATGGGGCATAGGCAAGTGTCCACGCATGTGAGGGCCAAGCGCCATATTTACACTTCCCTAAGGCGCTTGCAATATCATCACAATATTCTGCGGTTCCTGTTTTGCCTGCTGCTGAAATATTTGAATTTTCAAAAATATCAGCTAATGTACCATCTAAAACTGCCATTCGCATTCCCTGTTGAACCACATCAATATATTTGCTGTCAACACTAACTTTTACATCATTTCCAGCTTCATCTACTAAAGGTTTACAACTCCCAATCCCTGAAGGATTTTCAAATTTTGTAATCAATGGAGTCTCAGGATCTGTAATATCCCACTTCATTTGAGGAGTAAAATCTTTAATTACATTTCCTTCATTATCTTGAACTTGATAAAGTAATGTGGGTTGCATTAATTTCCCATCATTTGCAATTGTCGAAGCTGACATCGCCACTTGCAAGGGTGTCACAATTATATAACCTTGACCAACTGAAGCTAGATATGTGTCACCAGTTGCCCAGTTTTCACCTTGATTAATACGTTTCCAAGTGGGATTCGGGATAAGCCCATCCCCATCTTCTAATAATTCAATTCCTGTGTAATTTCCATATCCCAAAGCTCTTGCGTATTCACCTAATCGACAAATTCCTAATCCTTCCGGAATCTCATCTTCATAACCACCCCCAACTTTATAAAAGAACACGTTACTTGAGTTTTCAATTGCGCCTACAATATTCAAAGAACCAAAACCTGCACGATTCCAGTCTACATATTCGATTGTAAGATTACTTGATTCTCCTTCGTAAAATTTTTGATCTACCACTAAAACACCTGGGGTTTCAACAATTGTATCTGGGGTGACCACGCCTTCATTAAGAGAACCAATTGCAGTCACTAGTTTAAAAACAGACCCAGCTGGAACTTCAGATCCTACAGCATGGTTCACTAAAGGTTTTGTGGAATCTACTGAAAGTTGTTCATAATAATAAGCAGGGATAAAACTTGCCATACGATTATTTTCATAGGTTGGCCAATTAACCATTGCAAGAACTTCTCCTGTTTTAGGATTCAATGCCACAATTACACCACTTGTATATTCGTTTTTACCTAACCAATCGTTCCATAGTTGAATTTCATCTTTTAAAATCTCATAGACAGCTTCTTGGAAACGAACATCTATTGTAAGGACTATATTTTCCCCTGGTTGAGGCGCAACTTGTTGTTCGATATCTCTAGTTACCAATCCACCGACATCTACTTCGACAACACGCTTGCCTGGCACACCTCTTAATTCTTCATCAAAATACAACTCTAACCCTGCATACCCAACTTTATCTCGATTTGCAACAAAGCCTTCTTCTACATATAAATCTTCTTGTGCTTCAGGAATTGGACCTAAAAACCCTATTAAACTTGAAACACTCTCTCCAATTGGATATTCTCTCATTGGTTCAGTTTCTATTGATACGCCAGGCATATCAATGGCCCGTTCTTCAATAATCAAAGCAAGCTCAACATCCACTCCACATTGTACTAAAACCGAATTATAGGGTTGGTATGAAAGACCAATTTCAATCATTTCTGAAATACCAAGATTCGTTCCACAGTTAATTAGTGGATCGACTTCAATGTCACCTTTATGAACAGGCATACCTGTTAAATCAGATAATTCTCGGTAAATTGCTTGTTTTTCTGCCTCATCATCTGGTAAATTTGCAGGAGTAACTGCAATATTATACGATGCAGTATTTTGCGCCAACACAATTCCATTTCGATCGTAAATAACCCCTCTTTGAGTTGCAACACTCACTTCAGATATTCGATTTTCTTCAGCTTGTGCTTGATATTTATATCCATCAATAATTTGGATAAAAAACAATCTTCCTATAAAAATTAAAAATGCAACCCCAATAACTCCCAAGAAAAAATTAACACGCCAATTTTGAATAGTCTCTTTCTTCTCATGAATTTCCTGAATTGTCATAATTATTCCTCGTTATATTCTGGATAGATAAGTGCAATAACTTCACGCATAACCGCAAAAACAGGTAATGCAAAAACGATATTCATTAGCATAGAAGGAACAATTACCATTCCAAAAGCATCTGGTAATGAAATGGTAGTTCCTTTTATTATCCATAAATATACATAAGAAAGACCTAGATAACCTAAGGTTGAGATTAGAATAGAGATAGCTGTTTTTAAAATTGAAATATCAAAGAATTTTAATATAATGATTCTATTCAAAATAAAGACAGCTATATATGCAGGAATAACAATATAGTATGGAATTGCTGTTACAAAACTTACCAACATCCCTGCGATCAAAGCTAATTCTATATTGAATTTTGTTTTTTTATTAATCGACCAAGCAATATAAATAAGCAATAATAAATCTGCAGTTCCTTGAATTAAATGAATGTCAGATATTATCGCAACTTGTAAAATCATTGCAAACAAAAAGATTGCAGAGACGAGTAATATTGCCATCATTACTCCGTTGCATCTGGGATTAAATCTGTTACATTAATTGATTGAAAGTTTTTAATTACTAGCAAAATTTCTAATTGCGAAAAATCTACAAAAGGTTGTACCGTTGCTGTTTGAAAGAGATCTGATGGTTGTTCTTGAACACCCGAGATTGTTCCAATTAAAATATTAGCGGGATAGGCCCCTCCCATACCTGAAGTTAATACTGTATCACCAGGTTGGATTTGAGCATTTTGAGGTATCTTTTCAATTGAGATTTCACCATTAAGACCACCTACTAAAATTCCAGTATCATCTGAAGGTTGAATAGAAACATTAATTGCAGAATCAGCATCATTAATCAATTGAACACGAGCTGCATTTGCTGTAACTGCATCAATTCTGCCTACAAGACCTTCATTCGACACGACTGGCATTCCTCGTCGAAGTCCATCATCTGAACCACGATTTATAATCACGTATTGTAAAAACGGACTAGGATCTTGCCCAATAACCGCAGCTGCTTGATATTCATTTTGAGGTTGTGCTCTAGCAAAATCTAATAATGCAGATAGAATTTCAACTTCTGTTACTTGTTGTTGATAAGCAACTATTTGAGAGCGTAAAGTAGCATTTTCTTGTTCAAGTTCAGAATTTTTTTGTTGCAGCATCACTAAATCACTAGATGCATTCAACATCACACGGATCCCTTGATATCGATCATAAAACCATTCTTGAACTTTAACAACAGGATTTAAAGCAGTCTTTATTACAGGTTGAAGATAGCCCCCAATCGCTAACATTAAGACACCTAGTAACAATAAAACTATAACAATTTTTTGCCAATTTTTAAGTGAAAAAAGATCCAAATTTTTAATTCTCCAGCGGCATCATCAAGCCGGCATATTTGGAGAGATTTTCGAGGGCCTTACCAGCACCGCGTGCCACACATGTCATCGGGTCTTCAGCAACCCATGCTTTGATGCGCACATCATGTTCGACACGATCAGCTAGCCCACCTAGAAGGGAGCCACCACCGGCTAAACAAATGCCAATATCCATCAAGTCTGAGATGATTTCAGGTTGAACTTCATCCAGAACATCCTTGATAGTTTGTAAAATAACGTCCACAGATCCAGAAATTGCATCTCTAATTTCGATTGAAGATACTTCAATTGTTTCTGGTAGACCTGTAATTAAATTTTTTCCCCTGACATCCATGGTTTTTTCTTCTGGAAGAGGAAAAGCTGAACCTAGTGTGATTTTAATCTGTTCAGCTGTACGATCTCCGATATGGAGGTTGTATTTATCGCGCATATAGAGATAAATATCTTGATCTAATTCATCTCCCGCAACGCGTAATGACCGGCTTGTGACAACTCCTCCACCAGAGAAAACTGTAATTTCTGTTGTACCGCCACCAATATCAACAATCATTGAACCACCAATCTCAAACACTGGTAATCCTACTGCAATTGCTGAAGCAGTTGGCTCTGGGATCAAATACACTTCACGTGCACCAGCCAAAACTGCGGCATTATATACAGCTCTTTTTTCGACTTCAGTCACACCTGATGGAACCCCAATCACAACACGAGGACGTGGCAATGGAACCATGCTTTGTTGATGAGCGCGAGAAATAAAGTGATCTAGCATTTCAGCAGTAATCTCAAATTCTGAAATTACCCCATCTTGAAGAGGACGCACAGTCATATATTTGCCTGGGACACGCCCTACCATTGCTTTTGCTTCTGCACCCACTCGGAAAGGCGCGTGTGTTCTTTTGTCAATCACAACAAAAGAGGGTTCGTTGATTACAATCCCTTTATTGCGGACATGAACGAGTGTGTTAGCTGTTCCAAGGTCAATACCTATGTCTAAGGAAAATAGCCCTAAGAACCAGTTAATGGGGTTAAAAGCCAAAATGCTCTCCTAAATTCAATAAAGTCAAACACGATATTATACCATGCGTGACTTATTATAAAAGTTTTTATCTAAAAAATAAGTCTTTTAATTTTATCTTTATTATGCAATTTGATAATTTTTTTCTGCGATCATTTTCTCTAATAAAATAATATTTTCATTTTGTTTTTGTTCACGAATCGATTTGGCTTCTGATGTAAAATAAGTGTGGTTTTTTAAAAATTCTAATTGATTCTTCCACCATTCTTCCTCAGAATAGTTTTCACCAAAATTATTTATTTCTTGCAATAACCTTTTCGATAATTTGAAAAAATCTTTACGGCCCAAATTATCAAGATCTGCATCTGCTAGAATTTTACTCATGAGATCTTTAGGAGATTGAGGAATTTTAGTAGCATTGATCATGGAAACAATTTGAAGAATTTGTTTATCAGAAAATCCAAATTCAGGCAGTTGTTTTTTGACGAGTTCAATACCTATTTTCTCATGTCCTACTCTTTTTTCAATATACCCAATATCATGGAACCATGCAGCAGTAATGAGTAATTTTCTTTTTTCTGTACTAAGATCAATTAATTCACACATACGCATTACTGAAAAAACAACATCATTTTCTGTATGATTGACATTATGATATACCAAACGAAGATCTAATTTTTCCTGTAGAGTTTTATGAGCAAATCGAAAGGCTTCACGATAATTCGTTGTTCTTACCATTATTTTCCATGCCTTTGATGATAAATCTGATACAAGATCACACCAGTTGCAACACTTAAATTTAATGAAGATGCAGTTCCTTCCATAGGTAATTTAATGAACTGATCACATACTACTTTTTGAGCATCTGATAAACCTTCTCGCTCACTTCCCATTAATAAGACTAATTTTTTAGGGTATTTAGCATGAACCGCAAAATCACTTGCTTTTGCTGAAGTCCCAACTATCGAGAAGGAAGAACTTATTTTTCTTATGAAGGTATCAAAATCTCCTGAAAAAATAGGAATTCGAAACATAACTCCCATACTAGCTCTGATTGCAGATGGATGAGTAGGATCTACATGATTACCTAGTAAAACCAAAGCATTTGCACCAACCGCATCAATAGTTCGCAAAATCGTACCAACATTTCCTGGGTCTTGGGGAGCGTCCAATGCCACAATCCAGTTATATTGATCAGGTTCAAGCTCAGCGATAGTGTGAATATTATTCTCTACTACTGCAATCATTCGGCTACTATGTTTTTTTTCGCCTATGGATAACATTATGTCAGGCAATGTAGAATAAAGCGGTATTTGAGATGTTTTAATCTTTTGAATTAACTCTTTTTCATAATCAGAATTTAGATTTTCAGGATCGTATAAAACAAATTGAA
Source organism: Anaerolineales bacterium (assembly GCA_963662985.1). GTDB lineage: Bacteria > Chloroflexota > Anaerolineae > Anaerolineales > UBA11579. The sequence continues at coordinate 732,573 of OY760067.1, forward strand.
TTTTTGCACCAGCTGAGTATGCTTCCCCAACTTGGCGAATCCCTTCCACCAAAAAAGCTCGTTCTTGTTCACGATACTTTCTTTGACGTAAAGATTTAATCAATTTAATTTTAGTGTTTGATCGACTAGTAATATCCATAAGTTTTATTATTATAGCTTCAATTCTGATTGCATTCAATCACTGGAGGCACAACAGCATCATACCAAAGCCGTTCAAATTCATGAATATAGGATTCTGCAATTTGTGGGTCATATATAATAACAACATTCTCATCATTTTTCTGTGTAGCATTTTGTGTGAAATTTAAAGATCCAGTGATAACAATTTCCCCATCAATAATAATCACTTTGTGATGCATAGAACCGGGATTTCCATCTTGACGCACATGTGCACCTGCACAGTAAAGCCGAGGTAACTCACTATACTCAGTCATACTTCCTCTTTTTTCAAATATATTTGCAACTGTTATACCTTGGCTAATCTTTTCAACAAGTATGTCTCCCATATCATCATGTGTAAAAGAAAAAGTCATCATCACAATATTTTGTTTTGCATTGTTCAAATAATAATTAATTTCATTAATCGTGCTATCTTCTGATCCGAAAAGAATAATAATTCTGCTACCATCTACTTTTGTTAATTGTTTATATTGATATGAGGGAGAAGATGGACCAAAATTTCCATCCACCATTTCATCAAATTCATTTTCAAAAATCTCTGCTACTGTGACATCTTTTATCCAAATCGCATTGTTATTATTTCTAGTAAATCCATTGTAAGTAAAATTTGTAGAACCTGTCCAAACAATTGATTGGTCAAAAATTGCAAATTTATTATGCATTAGCGCAGAACGATGGTCGTCCATCACATTTATATCTGCATCTTGCAAAGTTTTGAAGAAATAATTTTCATCAATCAAGTCAGCTTCAATACCATATTCATCATCTGTAATCCAAATTACCTCAACACCTCTCTTAGAAGCAGATACTAAAGCTGTAGCAATTGGCAAGTAATCAGCTTCAAATCCAGCAATGTGGATAGTTTCTTGGGTATGATTAATTAAATCAATAAATCCTTGTGCAACATCATTTTCTTCTTCTGTAACAATTGAATTAGGGGTTGTAAAATATGTTCGCCACCATTTTCCCTTTGTTTCTTCTTGAATCGTATCACCACCACTTCCTTTTCCAGATAAATTTGCTTTGCCTTGGAAAAATAGCATATATGATTGATTATTTTGAATTAATATATATTTTTCTTGAAAATAGAAGAAGGATAAACTAATTCCTATGAGCAATAAAAGAAATAAGATGGAAAATAAAATGAGTTTTTTTAATTTAATAGTATTTATTTTTTTCATTAGGGCTGCCTTGAGATATTGATTGAGTTAATTATAACAACCTTAATAAATTATTTATTCAATCACCAAAGAAAAAGCAATTGTTCTTCTACATGTTTCACTTCCACAGGCACATTATAGGTATAAGATAAATCTTCAGTGGTTAAAACATCTTTTGGTAAACCAAATTTGTAGATATTCCCTTTTTTCATCAAAATCACTTTATTCGCTAAACGTTGTGCTAATTGAGGGTCATGTGTTGTTAAAACGGATGTAATGCCTTCGTTTTTTAATTCTCGAATTATTTTTACTAATTGAGATTTATTAGCGAGATCTAAATGTGAAGTTGGTTCATCTAATAATAAAATTTGTGGATCTTGTGTTAATGCCCGCGCCACTAAAACAAGTTGAAATTCTCCACCACTTAAAGTGGTAACGAATTTATTTTCTAAATGTTTAATACCTGTTTTTTCTAGGGCTTTTTCAACATAAAACACGTCATTTTTATTTGGTGAAGCAAGAAACCCTAAATAAGGAGTTCTTCCTAATAATAAAAACTCTCTTACAGTAAACTCAAAATTTACCATTTCTGTTTGAGGGACAAAAGCTATTTGTTTTCCAACGTTCTTTCTATGAATACCTTCAATAGAAGTACCAGAAAGGTTTATAGCTCCTTTTTTAGGAAGCAACAAACCTAATGACAAATTTAATAAAGTTGTTTTTCCAGCGCCATTTGGACCTAAAATTGCAACAACATCTCCCTTTTGAATATCAAAAGAAAAATCATGAATAACTTCTTGATTTGAATTTGGATATCCAAAATAAACATTTTGAAATGATATAAGCGGATTATTCATAGGCGCTATCATTTATACTATTTCCATTGTTGTGTTACGACGAATCAATACAATTGTAAAAAGGATCGCTCCAAATAAGGATGTGATAATACCTAAAGGAATTTCTGAAGCGAATGCAGCTCGTGATATAGTATCTGCGATCATTACAAATATTCCCCCCAATAACATAGATGCCGGCAATGAATATTGTGCATTTACGCCAAATATTTGCCGTGTTACATGCGGGATTAAAAGCCCAACCCATCCAACAATACCGCTAATTGAAACAATTGCAGCTACTGGAATAATTGCAGCGACCAAGAGAACTATTCTTTCAATTTTTGGATGAACTCCCAAAGAAAAAGCCACTCGGTCTTCCAAAGAAAGTACATTCAATCTCCAACGAAGTAAATATAATACTACTAAGCCAATAATTACTGGAAAAATGACACTCAATAATCGATCCCAAGTAATACTCGCCAAACTACCTAATAACCAGAAAGTGATCTCTTGTAGTTGATTTGTTGGATCAGCGACAAATTTCATAATCCCAACACCTGATGAAAAGAATGCTGAAATTATCATTCCTGCCATTACCAATCTCAACACCCAACTCCCTAATCGGAATTTTTCAGCCAAAAGATAGGATGCAATCATACCTACTAAGGCAAAAACCATTGAAAATCCTTGAACTACCCAAGCGTAATTTGAAATAAAAACAATTGCTAATGCTGCCCCAAAGGCAGCCCCTTGCGACACACCAAGGAATCCGGGTTCTACCAATGGATTAGAAAAAAGCATCTGCATGGCGAGACCAGCGCCTGCTAATGTCATTCCGACAAGCAAAGCGGCGATCATTCTTGGTAATCTTAATCGAAGCACCAATGATTGCGCTATTGGATCCTCGAATAGGGTTCGGAGAGGTATGAACCCTGTTTGAGGGTATCTTCCATAAAGAACTCCAAGAATAAAAATAATAAAAACCGAAATAAAAAGAATAATCAAATATTTCTTATTCGTTTTCCTTTTTTCTTCTGCCATGCAAATGCCTTATCTACAATTAATTCATATAATCCACTAATAACGGATAAATTTCAGCATAGAATGTATCTTCGCTCATATTGTAAAAGAATTGATAAAAATCTAAAGTTGCTGTTTCAAAGTCAAAATCAGATTGTTCAGGATAGAGTGTATCAAATATCCATTCCATTGTGATACCCCATTGTGGAATGGATTGATCCCAATAATAAAAATCTACCGGGAATGCATATAATTGATCATTTTTAATCGCATCTAAAATTTGCCAATCAGGACTTTCTTGCAAAATTTTCATCACATCGTGGCTATCACTAAAATATGCTGTCATAAAAATTACATCTGGTTTCCAAACATAATATTGCTCTAAATTTACAGTAGCCCATGAATCAGTCATATTTGTATCTAACCAAACAGGTTTTCCTCCTGCATTCTGGATCAAGACTGTTTGAATCCAGGATTGAGGCGGCACTTTGAATACTACTTCCCCATCTTTACTTGAATAATAAACAAATCCTATAGAAGGCTTTTCACCCTCTGCAATTTGACTTGTTAATTCTTCCATATGATCTAAGGTATTTGAATAATATTCTTTCAATTCATTTGCGCGGGTTGGATTATCGAAGATTTTTCCTAGCGTATCAAAATCTTGCATATAAGATGCTTCATCTTCAAATGATAAGTAAACAACTGGGATTCCTAATTCTTCAAATGGAACTCCAAATTTTTCCCGCATATAATATTTCAAAATGATTAAATCAGGGTTTAAATTTAATGCCTCTTCTGTCGAGCCTTTTCCATCTAATATGGTTAAGTTTTCGTAATTTGTATTGACTAATGGGGTCAAATCCCCAGCTCCTTGTTCAACAATGGGTTGACCAACTATGCGCTCTGAAGCTTCAGGAAATCCATATAAAGTTGTTGCTATTGTTGGCAATCCATTCCCCATAACTACAATTCTTTGAGGAACGCTATCAAGAATTACTTCTCTTCCTAATGCGTCAGTAATAACAATTTTTTCGTCGCTTTGTGCAATAACCACATTTACTGTGATCAATAAAACGATTAAAATAAAAAATACAATTCTTTTTTTCATATCATCTCCTGACCTGATCTATATTAAATTGTTTTAAAAATTCAAACATCATTTGAATTTGTGAATACTTAATTTCCATTGAAATTTGATTGATGATTTGTTCATCTGCAATAATTTCTTTTTGTGCTGCAATTGATTTTAGAGATATTTCAATTTTTTCAATTTGCTTTGATATCAATTCTTCAATTGCATCTGGATCTTGTGAAGAAAGAAAATATATTTTTGTAAGTAGTTCCATACGCAAAGCACGCATACTAACCCATACTGGTGAATAAAGCCAAGCTTGATAAGATTGTTTTGCTTTCATAGATAATTGGAATTTTTTTCGGTCAGGGCGCCCATCTTGTAATTGCAATTCTCCCACAATTAAATTTTGTTTTTCTAGTCGTTTTAATAATGTATATAATTGACTTTGGCTGATTGACCAAACAAACCCAAGATCTGATGAAATTCTTTGATGAATTTCATAGCCATGAGCAGCTTTTTCTGCAAGGCAACCATAAATAAGATAAACGGGTGAAAATTGACTTTCTGCTTTTGACATTTATTCCCTTATTGTACTCACCGAGTGAGCATATACTCTCTCATTGAGTATATAAAATTGAGAAAGAGAAGTCAAGTAAAACAAATTGTTTTAAGGATTAATGATTTATTTCACCATATCCCCCAAAAAGAAATATTATTTTTCTATTTTTTTGACCATTCTTTGGCCTGTAACACCATCTCGATAATAATTTGTCAAAATGTTGTCTTTTACATATCCATATTTTTCGTAGAGTTTAATTGCAGCAAAGTTATCAATTCTTGCAACCAGTTCAATTGAATTTGCAAATTGAATCAAAGATTCAGCTTGCAATAGTAATTGGGTTGCAATTCCTTGTTTTCTAAAATCTGGATGTATAGCTAATGTCATCACTTGTGCCATAGAACTTCGTTTTTTATCTTCAAGAGCAATAAACCCTATCATTAAGTCATCTTTTATAGCTTTTAACTTAATAATATCTGGGAGAGATAACAATCCAATATAGTCCAACAAAGTCCACATCTCACTTTTTGAAAAACACACTTGCTCTAACTCAAGCAATGAACGCAAGTCTTTCATGTCAGTTGGTTGGATTTTATAAAATGGTAAAGCGACATTCATATCGGAATATTATCATAAAAAAAGAGCAAGAGAAGCTCTTACTCTTTCGGAATGCTCTAAATTTCATCAAATATACTTTGTAGCCCAAATCCAACACCTATAAGACTCGGCCCTGTATGAGCACCAAGCGCTGTTGCAACAGCCAAAGGCTCCAAAAATATTGGATTTAATTTTTCTTCTATCAGCTTTTTTACATATTGAAGTTCAGATTCATTTCCAGTATGGACTAATTGAATTCTTAATTTTTGATTTCCATATTTTTCATGTAGTTTTTCAACAATTGCTGCAAGCGCTTTTGTTATTGTTCTTTGTTGTGTTACAGTTTCATACACTCCATCGTCTTTTGTGACTGTAATAATCGGTTTGATTTTCAAAACAGAAGCAAGAAGACCTTTTAGATGACTAATTCTTCCACCATGAATTAAATATCTCAGTTCGCTCAAAGTGAACATCACATTGCTATTTTCAGCAACTTTGTTTATAAGTTCTTTAATATGTTCAAGAGAATATCCCTTTTCAATTGCTTTTGCTGCAATTTCAACTTGCCAACCAAAAGAAACAGATAATCCTTTGGTATCAATGTAAGTGATATTTGCCTCTGGAACCATTTCTCCACCAGATTTTGCTGCTTCGATAGTGCTACTTAACCCAGAGGAGATATGTATTGAAAGAATATCAGGATCATCTTGTGCAATTTTTCGGTAAATTTCTGCAAACATTCCTGGTGTTGGTGTAGCTGTTGAAGGATATGCATCTGTTTTTGATAGAGCTACATAAAATTCTTCATTTGTAATATCTTTATCCCCTACATATGTTTTTCCTTCAAGCATTAATGTAAGTGGAACTACTGTAATTTGATATTTCTGAATCAAATCTTTTGCCATATCCATTCCACTATCAACAACAATCTTCATATGTACTATCCTTCATTAATTATTTTACTTTAGTATAAAATCCTAAAAACAATTAGAATATATGTCAAAAGTCATCTTGATATAGGAAGAACAGACTATTTTTCGAGTATACTATCTAAATCATGAATACTATAATCTCTTCAACTAAAACTCAAATTATATTTGATGAAGTATTTTCAAACTTGAGGATAAGACCTGTTTTTTCTTTCACATTATTCTTGATCTATTCGTTTTTATTTAGGATTCCTTATTTACCTATATCAATTTTAAAATATATATCTTTTGTTTTTGTAATTGCTTTAGTTTTCTACACTATCAATATTTTTCGTAATTACAGGTATTTTATAAAAACCCCCTATTTAATTTTTCTTTTTATTTTTTTGATCTCAAATTTGCTTTCTTTTTTTCTTTTTGAAAAAGGAAAGATTTCTTTTTTAACTTCTGATGCGTTAAATCATATTGTCCTATTAATTATTCTATTTCCTACACAGGTCAATCTAACTAAAGAAAATAACTTGAAAAATTATGAGTTCTTTTTGAAACTTGTACTGATTTGGAATATGGGAATGATCCTAATTAGTGAATTTATGCTTTTTATGAATTACTCAGGTGTCACTTGTACAGGATATGATTGTCATTACACTGGCATAAATGGAACAAGATTATATGGAATTTATACAGACCCTAACTATGCCTCTATACTTGCTCTAATAACAATATTAATCTCTATCTTTTTCTTTATAAAATCTGAAAAATTATTTTATAAAATTTTATATATTTTAATTATTCTACTTTCATATATATTCATTGTTTTTACTTATTCAAGGACTGGTCTAATTTCATTATTAATTGCTATTTTTATTTTTTCTTTTTATTACTTAAATAAATTTTTATCAAAAAATATTTTTTTATCATTAATTATTTCTTCAATTCTTCTTTTGATAATTGCTTTTTTACCTACTCCATTAAGAAGTTTTTACAATCATATTTTTCCTACAAAAATTGAACGGAATAGTTATGTAGAAAATATTGATATAAGTAATAACCGGTTTGATATTTGGTCTTCAGGAGTAATCGCTATTTCAGATCATCCAATTCTTGGGATTGGGTATAGGAACATAAAATCCTATTTTAATGGAAATTATCCTGGTACATATATAGCGAATCATGATAAAGCTTATGAATTACATAATGTGGTTTTAAACATTCTAATCAGTCAGGGAATAATAGGCTTAATTCCTTTTTCTATTTTTACATTTTTAATCATTAAATTAATATGGAAAACTAAAAAACAAACTTATAGTGATCAAAAATATTTAATCATTCTCCTCCTCGTATCAATTATTATCTCAATAAGTTGTGAATCAATGTTTATAAGTGATATTCTTTATCTTTACACACCAACTTCAATTCTATTTTGGATCTCATTAGGTTCTTTAGTAAAAACAATCCCATCAATTGAATCAAACTGATGGGATTAATAAGTCATCTTGTTTTCAAAGAACTTCATCCAAAAATTCTTTAATCTTTTCAAAAACTTTTTCTCTCTCTCCATCCATGGGTATAACATGTCCACTTTTTTCGAGTATGATCTTTGATTTAATTGCATCACCTACAACTTCTTCAATTTGTTTCATGTGGTTGATTGGAACTGTTTGATCTGATTGGGAGTATATTAATTGAGTTGGTGCTTGTATCTTTGAGATTTCTTCTTTTGAAATTTGTAATAATTGATCTAATTCATAGGCGCCTGCTAAAGGTGTAAAACCAATATATGAAACATTATCTTTTGCGTTTTCAGGTTTAAACCATCCATCTCCTACTACTGGTTTATAACGATTATACGGTTTTAAGAATGAAATTATCTTTAAGAATGGGATGAGGTGTTTATTAGCAATTGAACTAATCGATCCAAATGGAGCAGCCATTGCAATCACTGCATCTACATCTAAATAAGAACCAGCATAAAGAGATAATGCCCCTCCCATTGATAAACCAGCGATTACAATTTTTTTACACCCTGTTTTCAACATATAGTAACCATCTTCTACAGATGCAACCCAATCCTCCCAATGTGCACGATTCATATCTGCAACTTTTGTTCCATGAGCAAATAATCTCGGTACTAGAACAGTGTATCCCATTTGATTTAGATAACTTGCCAAATATTTCATTTCTGATGGAGCCCCTGTAAATCCATGAATCAGTAAAATTCCAACCTCATTTCCAGGTAAATAAAAAGGCTCTGCATTTGTCATTATTTGGTTTTTCATTTTATTTCTCACTTATTTTCTTGATAAAATCATAAACTTTAGGGAATAATATTTCAAAATTTCCATCTTCTGTGATTACATGCGATGATTCTTCAATATAAAACAACTCTTTACTAGAAGTTGTCAACTCATTAAAAATCATTTCAGAATTTTCTGGCACTACATAATCATCATCTATGGAATGGATAATTAATGTTGGAGCTGTAATTTTGGGAATTTGAACTCTTAATATTTGAAGTAATTTGATCAGTTCAGCTCCACTTGCGGTTGGGTTCACGTCATATGAAATTCTTTCTGAAAATCTTTCTGGATGAAACCAATCTGCCGGTCCTTTTTTTAAATAAGGAACAAATTTTGAAAATAATTTACTAAAAATGAGTCGAAACTGATCATACATAGGAGAAGTGCTTAATCGGTAAGGCGTATCCATAGCAATAACACCATCCACATCGTTAAAGGAAGAAAATGTTAATGTAAGTGCCCCTCCCATTGAAAGGCCAATCACAATAATTTTTTTACACAAAGGCTTTAATAGTTTATACCCATTTTCAACACTTGTAATCCAGTCTTGATATTTCATTCGTGCCATGTCTTTTGGTTGAGTTGCGTGACCTGCCAATCGAATTCCTAAAACAGTAAGCCCTTGTTCAGCTAAATACTGTGCTAAATAGGACATCTCTTTTGGGGTTGCTGTAAATCCGTGAATTAATAAACATCCAACTTCTCCACCTAAATAAAAATAAGGCTCTCCTGTTTTCATTAGTTGTTGAGACATATTGCCCTCCGTTATGAGTCATTTTCCAATTAATTTTACTCCAGTTATTCCAGGGTTTCAAATTCAACTCGATTATCAATAGAGTAATTTGTTAAGAATATGTAAATAACTGTAAAGAAAGGAGACTTGCAAAACTTTTTGGCTTTAAGTATAATTAAGACATTATTTTCCCAATAACTTTTATGAAAAATTTTATAAAGGTGCCAGTTTTGGTAAATTCCCTAATCTTTAAAATAATTAATAGGAAGTGTACATGGATGTATTAGAATTAGAAAAGAAGTCTATTCCCGAATTACGCGCTTTGGCAAAAGAGCATGAAATCGAAGGAACTCGTTTGATGAAAAAAGAAGAATTAATTATTAATATTCGTCAAGCGGAAGCTGCCAAGGAAGAAATTGATATTCACGGGGGAATCCTTGAAATCATGAACGAAGGGATCGGCTTTTTAAGAACTAATCATTATAAAGGTGGTCCTGATGATGTTTATGTTTCTCAAACACAAATTCGACGTTATGGATTACGCAATGGAGACCTTATTATTGGGAATGTTCGCCCGCCGAGAGAATCAGAAAAACATTTTGGAATGGTAAAAGTTGAAAGTGTCAACTTGATGTCTCCCAATGAAGCAAAACGAAGACCAAAATTTGAAAATTTAGTCCCCATTTTCCCGGATGAACGTTTCAATCTAGCCACCGGACAAAATGATTTAGCTCCTCGTTTAATTAACCTTATTGCTCCAATAGGCCGAGGACAAAGAGGTTTGATCGTGTCTCCTCCCAAATCAGGGAAAACAACTATCTTAAAACAAATTGCAAATTCAATTATTTCTCAATATCCAGATGTACACCTCATTGTTGCTTTGATCGGTGAAAGACCTGAAGAAGTGACGGACATGGATCGTTCCGTTGATGCAGAAGTTATCTCTTCTACATTTGATGAACCTGTCACATCACATGTTCGCATTGCAGAGATGGTTTTGGAACGCTCAAAACGTTTGGTTGAAAATGGCCGAGATGTTGTGATTTTATTAGATTCTATTACCCGTTTAGCGCGAGCTTATAACTTAGTCGTCAACCCATCTGGGAGAACCCTCTCTGGTGGTATTGATCCCTCTGCTCTATATCCACCAAAACGTTTCTTTGGTGCTGCACGAAATATTGAAGGAGGTGGTTCTTTAACTATTATTGCCACTTGTTTGGTAGATACCGGATCTCGTATGGATGATGTAGTGTACGAAGAATTTAAAGGTACTGGTAATATGGAATTACATCTTTCTCGAAAATTACAAGAACGCCGCATATTCCCTGCAATTGATATTGATCGTTCTTCCACTCGTAAAGAAGAACTGCTATTAGGACCTGATATTACACAGCGTGTCTGGTTATTGCGTAGAATGTATAATCAAATGGTCGCTGATCCTCCTCAAGGGGCAGGAATGGGTCATACAGCTGCTACAGAAGCAATTTTACAGCGATTCCAACGATCAGCTGATAATATGGAATTCTTAGAATCGCTCACCAAAAACTAATATGTTTATTTATTAAGTAAAGACTTTGTTAGAAAGAATAAAGAACAGGTTTACAAAGGCCTGTTCTTCTCTTAAAATCTATTTAATGTCCGAAAACAAAAAAACTCCCTCAATGAGTAAAGAAAAATATATGCAAATTCTAGTTTGGGGAATTGCGGTTATGTTAGTTCTTGCTGTTATTGGAATTGCAATCAGTTGGAAGGGTTCTCCTATTGTTATTGATCTAACAAAAGCAACTGCCACAATAACCAAAGCGCCTGCAACTGCAACAATTATCCAAACAAACACTGCCTCACCAATTCCAGCTACTGCTACACCTGCGATTACATTAACACCAACACTAACACCAATCCCAATGGGACCTCAAAATCGTACTGAGCCAATTCACCATATTGTAAAAGAAGGCGAATCCGTTGATAGCATTGCTCACTATTATGGTTTAGCACCTGAGACAATTCTTTGGGCAAACGAAAATCTACTTGAAAATATTGCTGATTATTTAATGGTCGATATGGAGCTAATGATCCCACCTACAGATGGTATTTACTATATCTGGCAATCAGTGGACACACTTGATGTAGTTGCATCTATTTTCCAAACTACACCTGAAGAAGTGATTGCTTGGAATCCAAATGGATTGAGTGAAACAAACCGAGAACCCCAACGAGGCCAAGGGGTAATGTTTCCCAATGGATCAAAATATTTTAATCGTTTTGATCTTATAGATCTTTCCATAGCATATATGGGAGATTTGCGACCAACTCATGGATATGGTGCTTGCGAAGGAAATTATGAAGCTGTCGAAGGAACAGGTTCTTTCATGCAACCTGTGTATTCCAAAGAAATAGCTGGAAATGCATATTCTTCAGCCCATCCTGGAGTAGATTATTATGCTGAAGAAGATGAGATGGTGCGAGCTGTTGACGCAGGTGTGGTAATTTTTTCTGGTTGGGCTTATGGCGGATATGGCTATACCGTTATGCTAGATCATGGAAATGGTTATCAAACAATTTACGCACATTTAAAAGAAACAAATGTTTTTTGCGGTGATACCGTAGAACAACGAACCCCAATCGGAATTACGGGGACAAATGAAGGTTCTGTAAAAAATGCATTTCATTTCGAAATGCTTTATGAAAAAGAATATGTTGATCCAGAAGCGTTGATTCCATAATATATATCACTAAGGAGAAAATTTCATGGAAGAGAAAAAGTTTAGCTACCCCAAGACCTTTCTGTTAGGTTTTGGTTTCTTTGGGGTAAGTGTCATTTGGTCAATTTATAATGCGTTTGTACCTCTGATGCTATCTGAAAGATTTGGATTGGAAGCTGGTTGGATTGCTGTTGTTATGGTTTTGGATAATATCGCAGCTATTTTGATTCAACCACCTCTTGGCGTATGGTCTGATCGATTACGATCTCCAATTGGCAGACGATTGCCATTTATTTTGGTGGGTGCTCCATTGGCAGCTTTTGCCTTTGGATTTATCCCTTTAATCGATACATTAGTTTTATTCATTGTAAGCTGTATTACTTTGTTATTGGCTATGGCAATCTGGCGCACACCTGTGGTTGCATTAATGCCAGATATCACCCCATCTAAAAATCGCTCGGAAGCAAATGGTGTGATTAATTTGATGGGTGGTTTGGGAACTGTTTTAGCAACATTAATTGGTGCAACACTTTATCGCCAAAACTCAGCCTATCCCTTCTGGCTAGGTTCAGTATTAGTGGTGGTTGCTGCGGTTTTGGTTTTTATTTTCATTAAAGAACCAAAAGAATTTATTAGCAAAAAGACTCATCTTATCGACGAAACGCCCCATGATATTAATCAAAATAATTCCAAAGAAAAAGCCCACATATTCAGAGATATTGTTAATGTTTTTCAACAACCTGATAAAAGCCCAATGTGGATCTTTTTAGCAATCTTAGCATGGTTCATCAGCTATAATGCTATTGAAACTTTCTTTACACTATATTGTCATAAATTCTTAGGTCTTGATGCCGCAGATTCTGCATTCCAATTTACATATATCGGATTGGTGTTCATGATCGTTGCAATACCTGCTGGGTATGTTGCCAAGGCAATTGGACGTAAACGGACAATCATGAGTGGAATCGTTTTGTTCTTCCTTTGTATTGTTTCAATGTATTTTATTCCTGTTGATGCACAAGTGATCAAATATGCATCTTTGATGGGCAATGGTTTATATCTTGTTTCCATTTTTGGGATGTTAGCTGGTGTTGGTTGGGCAATGATCAACATCAACTCCTTACCTATGGTAGTTGATATGACTGACGATGAGCATATTGGTACCTATACCGGTTTGTATTATTTCTTCTCTCAAGTTGCGGCAACTGTTGGACCATTGATCTTTGGTTGGACGGTGCAAATCGCAGGCAACAACTATCGATTGATGATGGCCATTGGACCTGTTTTTATGGCACTTGCATTCATAAGCATGTTGGGAGTTAAAAAAGGCGAAGCAAAAACAGAATAACAATTCTGTAATTTCAAGAAGGCTCATGAATCCATGAGCCTTTTTTTATTAAAACGCTCTTTCCTCTTCCAATAGTTTTAGTACAATAACAATAATGAATAAAGATGTCATTCTCTCGAAAACCCATCAAGGGCAAATTACTCGTGGAAAAACTGCTATTAATCGATTACGAAGAGTAGATCAATTTATTCTGCAATATGACCCTATGCTAATTCATCGTAGAGATAAAGCTGTAATCAAATCTATCTACGTAGATCATGGTTATGGTTGGTCTCCTGTTACCACTTTAGAAAGTGCCAGACAATTTCATCAATTCAACCCAAACTTAAAGATAGTGGGAGTTGAGATTTCTCCCGAAAGAGTTGAAACAGGAACTCCTTACCTCTCTGAAATGCTTGATTTTCGTCTAGGTGGTTTTGATATTCCTTATCAATCTACTGAAAAAGCGCGTTTGATTCGTTCATTTAATGTTTTACGACAATATGAAGAAGATGAATTTATTTCACATCTTAAAACTTTAACACAAGGTTTGGGAAATGGAGGTTTGTTGATTGAAGGCACTTCTAATCCTACCGGTCGATTCTGGGTTGCAAATTTGATTCGAAAACAAAAAGATTTACTAAAATATGAGGGGTTGGTTTTTAGCACTAATTTTCATGATGGATTTATTCCACAAGATTTCCAACCTTTTTTACCTAAAAATCTTATTCATCATATGATCTCTGGTCATCCTATTTTTGAGTTTATTCAAGATTGGAGCAAAGCTGCGCAAAATAAAATTCATGTCCGAGAACGAAGTTATACACAATGGTATGCATCTTGCATAGAAGAAGTAGCTCGAATGGGATATCAGGTTGAAACTAGACGTAGTTTTACAAGACGAGGATTTTGCGTCTACCATTGGAATAATATTGAATTAGAAGAAAGTCTCAATATATGAAAAAACAAACTATTCTTTTATTACTTTTTTTCATGATTAACTTTTTAATCTCCGGTATTGTTTTTTCTTCTTGTTCATCTTTTAAAATTGTAGTTGCTTATCCCACTAAATCTCCAACCACTACTCCTACTGCAACTTTTACCCTAACTCCTACGATCACAATCACACCAACATCTACCATACTCCCCACTGAAACAGCTACACAAACACCTATTCCAACAGCAACAATCCTTCCAAGCTTAACACCTGTCCCGACCCAAACATTAACTCCGACGCCTGCATGGGCAAAAATCCCTTCCGATTTTACAGTGGCAAATCAATTTGATATTAGCTTTTTTAATTATGGTGTAGGAACTCAAGCATGTGGATTAATTTCTGTATGTGCTGCGCTTCAAGATTTGGGTTACCCTAACGCTGATTTTGCTACTTGTATACCAGCTCTTACTTCTTATACAGGAAATTCATATAATCCCTTAATTGGTATACAACCCAGTGATCTTTGCAAAGCTGTGGGAGATGCGGTTGATGGCTACGCTTTTGGTGCTGATGGTGCAGTTCAATGTTATCAACCAGTCAGTGATGAAGAAGCATGGCAAATGGTGAATGATTTCAGATTAATGGATTGGCAGGTGATTGTTGATGTGTTGATCCTCACTGATAAAACTACTTCTGGAACTTATTTTCAAAATGATTCTCCTCAACCTGTTTATCCTGATCTACCTATTGCACATTTTACAAGGGTTCTTGGGTTTAAGAATGATAAAAAAGTGGCTGTGGCAGAAATCCTCAATCCAAATATTTATAATAATCCCACCTATCACTGGGTACTTAAAGAAAATTTTCTAGATGCATGGCAAAATCCAGAAAAAAGAACTGGATATCCGCTTAAAGTTTCAGAAGAAGTCAATAATTGGTTTATGGTAATAAGCCCCCCTGTTGATTAAAGCAATCTTTATTGTCATTTTTTATTCTTTTTTTCAATTATAGAGCCCCTTAAAAATATAGGGTATAATAGATTTGATGTGTGTGCATGTTTGCAGAATTCTATTGCACTTGAAAAGGATATACTATGCTATCTATAATGATGAACGACTCTTATTGGAAAAACTTCCAGATTACAAATGAAGATATTGAACTTATTTATAATCACTTACTTAATATAGAAATACCACAAACCCCAGCTGAATTGTTGGGGATTATTTTGGCTGATAGAATTGAAAAAGAAAAAACAAAAGCCAAAGCTAGAGAAGAAGAACATGGCGCCCCCTACTTACCCAAAAATGAATATAAAGTGGGAGATTCAATTATCTTCCCTCAATTAGAGAATCACGTTGGAACCGTAACAAAGGTTCGTGATGCTCATTCTTTTGAACTAGATTTCAAAGTTATCACTGTTATTGTAAATGGTGAAGAAAAAGAATTCGCTGCAGGGTTAGAAGATCATATTCTCAATGAAGCATCAAAAGCAACTTTAGAAGATGATGCAAGTGCATTATCTAAACTTCTAAATGAATTTGGTCAACATAGTATTGATGTACTGATTAGTTCTTTAAAAGAAAATGAAGATTTTACTTATATCGGTGGTAAATGGTTCCCGTCCGCATTATTAATTGATGTAAATATAGGTTTATTGAATTTGGCTGAAGCTGTTTTGGATATGAATGGTGGCGGACCTATGTATACAAAAGATATCTTGGAGCAAATCGGATTCTCAAGTGAAGATAATCCGAAATTAGCAGAATTTTCTCTAGACCTTGCGATGCAAGATGATGTTCGTTTTGATGAAGTTGGGACTTCTGGAGAAATGACTTGGTATTTGAAACGGCTTGAACCCCATGCTGTTCTTAATAAACCGATCTTCCTACAATATGAAGAAAATGCAGTTAATCGAGACCTTCTATCTGAAGAAATGATCGTTTTAGAAGCAGAGATTGATGATGAATTATCTAATGTGTTCAATGACAAAGCCTATAAAAAGCTTTCTTTTCCCCTGATATTCCCTCACTGGAGAAGTGGAACATTACCAATCACAAATAAAACAAAGACGATCTTCCCAACTGCCTTAGAATCTGAACGAGTGCGTTTTAATTTTATTGATGAACAAACACGTGAAGAATTTGAAGGTTGGGTTGTACGCAATGAAGGGTATGTAAGTGGTCTTTCCGAATGGTATGAAACTAATAATGTTATGC
This sequence comes from Anaerolineales bacterium, assembly GCA_963662985.1. Classification (GTDB taxonomy): domain Bacteria; phylum Chloroflexota; class Anaerolineae; order Anaerolineales; family UBA11579. The sequence continues at coordinate 749,147 of OY760067.1, forward strand.
CGGGGAGCGTTATTCAACTACAAAAAGGAACGCGTCCAGGCGATGTTGTTGTAGGTGTACAATCACATCATTCTTCAAAAGATTGGGTACGGACAGCGATGGTTGGCACTGATGGCGGAATTGTCTATGCAAATCTCAAACAACCTATCTCAACACAATTTGATCCACATATGTATATTTCAATGCCAAGTGATGTTTCTGTCTTAGACGAAGCCTGGAAAAACAAAACAAATCTTCGAAAACCTCTTACTAATATAATCACAGAAATTATCAACGACCTTGCTCGTTTGAACCCACAATTTCATGTACATATAGAAGAGATCTATTCTGCAGTGAATGCAATCCGACGTTGCCCCCCTGCACCTATTATGGAGATCTTGGCATCCGACAAACGTTTTGTCCATGTTGGCGACTTTCATTATCGATATGAAAATTTAGACGCCTAATCACATTTTTTTCTATATAATTAGAGTGGAAGCAAAAGCCTTATTAACTTAAGGAGTCTATTATTACACTTAAGAGAGGTGAGAGTATTTATGACCGAAAAAATGACATTTTCAATAGCAAAACCAACAAAAAACACTCCCTATCATATTGATTTTAATTGGTGGAACAATCATGATCGGGAATACAAAGTAATTTTACGAGGATTATTGAGCGAAGAAGATATTCAAACACTGGATAATATCGGCGAAGACATTCAATTGGATGTAGTTGATCCTCGAACTGCAGAAGTATCTCAAGTGGATGGATTGTTACATGTTTTGATGACAAAAACTGCCAAACAAGAAGGTTTCCTTTCAGAGAATACCGCTTTGACTGAAGCTATTTTCCGACTGTTATTGATTAACGCAAACCAACCTTTAACTGCCGAAGAAATAGGAGAGAGGCTTGGACGAGATCCACGTCAAATACTGCGTATGTTGTCTGGACCTCGAGTTTATCGAGGAATCCGACCATTAGCTGAATAATAATTCAAAAAAGGACTGTCACGAAGACAGTCCTTTTATAATCAACACGATAAAGTTTGAAAATTCTTCTTTAAAATTAGGAGTTTTGTAAGGGATACCAGATTTTTCAATGGCTTCTTTTTGTAATTTCGATTTTATCGAGGCTGGGTATAGCCCCATTGCATAAAACATTTGCATATTTAAAAATTTCTGAACCACTTCTGTTGAAAGAGATGGAAATGCATTCTGAATAATTGATTGCGCTTCAATCAAGAAAAAAGAAAATTTCTTTTTGAATTCAATTAAGTAACTCAATGAAACATTTTTTTGAATAATCGAATACATGATGGACATTAACTCTATAAATCTATGGTTTTGGTCAAAAGTCTCAGCCCATATTTGTGCAAACTTTTCAACCTCAACAGTTTTGTTTTTTGGAAATTTCTTTTTAAGAATTTCAACAAATTTTTCTGCTTCTTTTATAAGGATATATAAAAAAATCTCTTCTTTTGTGTTAACATATTTATAGAGATTTGCTCTTGTAAAATTTAATTTTTTTGCGATGGTTGATAAAGAAATTTTTTGATAAGGGTGTGTTTCATAGAGGTCTAAAGTCGCTTCCATGATTTGCTGCATTCGAATTTCTTTTTGTTCATTATTTCTTGCTCTTTGAAATTTAACTTCTGTCGTTTCCATGCGCTGATAATAACATATTCTTCAATGCTTGACTAGTAACACGTCGTTACTTATAATGAATGCAGTTTTTATTTTGCAACTTATATAGCTGCTTCTTTTGGAGGTCATAATGGATCAAAAAGTATTGTTAATTACCGGTGCTAGCTCTGGTTTTGGATATGGGGTAGCAGAAGAAATGTTAAACCATGATGACTATATCGTCTATGTTGCAGCTAGACGTTTGGAGAAAATGCAACCTTTGGTTGAAAAAGGTGCACAAGCCATTCGAATGGATGTGACAAGTGATGAAGAAGTAAAAGCCGGTATTGCTGAAATTATTGAAAAAGAAGGCCGCATCGACGCTCTTCTTTCTAATGCAGGATATGGACAATATGGTTCAATTGAAGATGTTTCCCTTGAGGATATTGAATATCAATTTAATGTGAATGTATTTGGGATGACACGCCTTTTTCAAGCAGTGCTTCCTTACATGCGGCAACAGAAAAGCGGGAGAATTGTAATGACCAATTCTATGGTTAGCCATTTTTCCACTGTTGGAATCGGATGGTATGCTAGCACCAAACATGCCTTGTTCGCCATAGGAACTTCTTTGCGCCAAGAAGTAAGACCATATGGTATAGAAGTGGTGATGATTGAACCCGGAATTGTCAATACAGGTTTTTATTCTGTTGCGATGAACGAAAATCACGTTCCGATGAGCAGTGCATATAAAAATATTATCGATAAGATTTTTTCTTTCTTAGATAAAGCAAAAAGATTTAGCTCATCTCCAAAAAGTACCGTGAATGCTATGGTAAAAGCAATCACTTTAAAGAATCCCGCTTTTATTTATCGATCTACATATGATTCGAAGCTATTTCCATTATTTTTGAAATTAATTCCAAAGCGATTGAGTGATTGGGTGGTCTATCAGGCGATAAAATAAATGAATCTAAAAAAATGAATAAATTTATAAATTTCGATGAGCCTTCAAATAGATTAATCGAAAATCTTATGATATAATCTCGTACGCAAAACGCCCTCGTAGCTCAATGGATAGAGCACCGGCCTTCTAAGCCGTAGGTTATGCGTTCGACCCGCATCGAGGGTGCTAAAAAAACTGGCAAATGCCAGTTTTTTATTTTAAATGTTTGCCAACGATATTCCCAATTTTTTTTCTCAACTCATTCATTGATTCAGGCGGTTGTTTTCCATCCTTGAATAAAACAAAAATATAGTATTGAGGCATCAATTTGATTGATTCATTTAATTCACTTCGTAAAGATGAAATTTTATCCAAAGCTACTAAACTTTCATCTTTAACTAAAAGAAATTCGTTTTGATCTGAAATACCCGCATTTAATTTTTTCTTTACGATCATAGTATCTATAATATCTGTTTTCTCAATAATCTCTTTTTGAATTACCGATTTTTTTAATAAGGAGATGATCTTTTCAACCATTTCTGGTTCCCGTAATTGATCTAGATTTTTGAAATTATCTGCACAACCTAAACGATATGTTTCACATACAGCTTCTTCAAACTCCAACATTGAATCAAATCTTTTATAAAGAGAATAATAATTTTTATGATTTGAAAGAAGTTCTGCCAAACGTTTAATCAAGATCTTTTCATCTGGTGATAATTGATTCTGGTTTTGCTTTTTAATCAATTCAAAATATTCTTTACGTAAAAGAGAAAGCATCCAGGCATCATCCCATTGAGACAAGCGATCAATAAAAACTTCAAGAGAATCAACTAAGGGATCGTATGCTAAGACTTTCCAAAGATTTTCAACATCTACTTTCAAATAATATTCTTGCGGTTCTTGAGAAATGCTATTTTGTTTATTAATCCATCTTTTCACAATCGCCGACAAACAATACTCTAACAATGCATCTGTTTTTGCTACGCGATGATGATAAAGGGCATGTTTATATAAATTAAATCGAGATTGAAAGTAATTTTCTAAAGTATTCAATGCACGAACCGAAGGATAAAACCCTGAAAACCCTTCTTTGCATTTCAAGGTATAGGAGGAAATTAAACGATCATAACGAATAGGGCTGCCTACCAAACCGCTAATAAAATAATCACGGCTTACGTAATCCATTCGGTCTGCATCAAGATCACTCGCTACAATTGAATGTAAGGCAGAGAAAATTGGATTTGATTGTGCGCCAGCATTGGTAATTTTCTGAGAAAATTTTGCTACAACTTTTATAAAGGTTTGATCATGTAGATCGCTCTGATTAGAACACTCAGTAAAAATCTCGGCAAATATTGCTTGAGTTAAAAAATCTCCTAGTTGTTCATGAAGAGGCTTCTCATCATCAAATTTTTTAAAGATCGCATGGATCTGTTTTCCAGAAAAACTTTCTTCTCGATAATCTTTTTTTAATTGTTGATAAAATCTCTCAACTACATGAGAAAAAGGAGGATGTCCAATGTCATGAATCAAAGCACTAATGCGAACTGCCTGAAAAACTACTAAATAAGCATATAAAAACGCATTATTTTTCTGAAAAACTGGACCATTTGGCAGACTGTTTTGCAGGAACTCACAAGAAAGAATTTGCCAAGGGTAGTTGAATTCTTGAGTGGGGTCAATATCCACTTCGATGAGAAGTAAATCTATTTCTTTTTTTATGCTAATTAAAAATTGTTCTTTGTCGTGAGAAGTGGCGTTTTGAAAAGCATTTGAAAAAATCCCTCCAGCTAAATGCATAGCACCAATGGAATGAGAAAAACGAGTAGTGCGCAAAGTGGGATAAGTGAGGTAAGCCGTAGAAGTTTGTAATACATTATGCAATCGATTAAATATGCGTGTGGAAAGAACAAATTTCTCAAAATCAGAAATTTCAATCGATCCATATACAAAATCAGAAATTAAGGTTACTTTTCCCATATTCTCTCCTTATTTTTTCCGTATAATCACACTATACTTATTATTCATTATAGCGGACAAGTGAATGCTTTGGGATAGAATGTTTGGATCATCAATTTACCAAAACTGGAGCCTTTATGAGAGTAAAAATTTTATTTTATGGTGATATTGCGACAGATCTTGTGATACGTACAGAAGCAGTACCTGATGATGGGCATGATGCAAGCATTCAAGATCTTGATTTACAGTTTGGAGGATCTTCTGCAAATAGTGCTGCCGTGGCGGCAAGCCTTGGTGCTGAAGCATATTATATGGGTTTTGTGGGTGATGATCTTTATAGCGAGCTATTGATTGAAGACCTAAAGAAAAATAATGTAAAAACTAATTTAGTTCGTCAGATGCCAGGTAAAAGCACGATGATTGTTGCGATGATTAATAAATCAGGGGATCGAACGATGCTTTCTTATCGGGGAGTAAATGCTGAATATTCCTATAAAACAGATTTTGATCAATTGGTAAAATCCTTTGATGCCATCCATATTAGTGGTTATTGTTTGCAAGATCAGCATTCAAAAGAAACTGCTTTGAATCTACTAAAAGCTGCAAACAAATATACAATTCCCCTATCAATCGACCCATCTTATTTAAGTAGTCATCTTGATAGCGATGAATTTTCTGGGATTCTAGAAAAATTAACCTATTTATTCCCCAACAGAAGTGAAGCAATTCAGATCACAAAATCAAAAGATCTACAAAAACAACTTCAAGTCCTTGAAGAAAAAGGAATACGCTATCCAATTTTAAAATTAGATGAACAAGGATGTGCATTTGCAAATAAAGAACTTCTAAATGGATTTGAAATCCTTCCTGCTTACCCACAAAAGAATTTAGTCAATGCTGTGGGAGCGGGTGATGCTTTTTGTGCAGGGTTTTTATATGCTCATTTGCAAGGATTATCTTTAGCACAATCTGCAAAAATCGGAAATGCAGCTGCTCATATAGTGCTAGAAGGAAAAGGTGGCAGAGATCATCTGCCCTCTAAGGAAAGAATGAAAAAAGTATTCTCCCCTATGGATCAATCTTTAGTCGATTTTTTCTTTAATTAGGATAAAGATTTTAAATATTCAATCGTTTTTTGAGCTGCACGGGCACGATGGCTGATTTGGTTTTTAATTTCTTCTGAAAGCTCTGCCATTGTTTTTTCATACCCTTGAACTAAAAAACAAGGATCATATCCAAATCCATTCTGCCCACGATCTTCTGGAATAATTTCCCCTTCGCAAATTCCTTCATAAACCGCTAAAACATTTACTGGATCTGCGATTGCAATCGTACATTTAAAACGAGCAGACCATGGATGGTGTGCATTGCCAATTTGAGATATGAGATGTTTTCTACGATCAGCGTCATTGGCATGGGGGATTGGAGAAAATCTTGCTGAATAGATCCCTGGTGCCCCATCTAGTGCGTCAACTTCAATACCGCTATCATCGGCTAAACAAATAATATTGGATGCTTTGGCAAAAGCCAACGCTTTTAAAATTGCATTTTCTTTATATGTGTGCCCAGTTTCCTCAACCTCGATTTGAATCCCCATCTGATTTGGTGTGACAAATTCAAGATTTGATAATTCAGCATAAATCTGTTTATATTCTTTGATCTTGCCTTGATTGTTCGTTGCAATGAGTATTTTCATTTTTTTCATTGTTTCAATTCCTTTTTCAAGATGATTATAAACGATTTTATCGATAGCAGGCTATACGCATTTTCTAATTTTTTTTCTTGATAATTATGATACAATGTGTATAATTAAAAAACTAACTCAGTCATCGTCTCTCAGAGGCAAAAGTAAAAACGAGAGGCAACATTTATGGAAAATAAGTTAAAACAATTCAGAATCAACGTGGGCTTTATTGTCCATGAAAATGTTGGCTATGAAAGAGAATATGAGATTGCACTGGATGAAATCTATTTTCCTCCAGATTTAGACGTAAAAAATCTCAAGGCGAATATTCTTTTTCAAAGAACACAACAAGGTCTTCTCTGTGAAGTATCAATTAAATGCATTACAAAAGCAGAATGTGTGCGTTGTTTAGACGAATTTGATTATCAAGTTGATACAGACTTTACTGAACTTTTTGCATTCCATGAGAAATCTGCCACAGAAGAAATGCTTTTAATCCCAGAGACTGGCGTGATTGATTTAGCACCACTATTCCGTGATTACATCTTGCTTGGAGTGGCGATTAATCCAATTTGCAAAGAGGATTGCTATGGGCTGAATCTAGAAACTGGTGAAAAGAGGAACTCTCCCTATGAGGCAAATATGGAGAATCCAATTAATCCTAAGATGCAGGTACTTGCGCAATTATTAAAAAACAAAGAAAACAACGAAGAAAACAATTAAGTAAATAAAACCAACAACTGAATATCTCTGAAATGCCATAGAGCGGATGGTGGACCGCAGAATGGAGGCAACAATGGCATCCAACTTACAGGAATCGAATCATTCCTATCAAGAAAACGTACCTATTCCAGGCGCGCTTCCTTTTTGGAATAAAACTAAACAGCTTGAATTTAAAGTGGTGGAAACAAAAATTCAAGAACCCAAGCCAATCACTTCCTCTATATTTGAAGATGAAATTGATACGTTTGATGAAGATGAAGAAATCAATGAAATTGATGAAATTGAAGACCTTGACTCTATAGAAGATTTAGATGAATCTGAGGAAGATTTTTCTATGTATTCCAATTCTAAAGAGGATGTGGATGCAATTAGTTTATATTTAAAAAACATCTCTTGCATTGATCTTTTAACCAAAGAACAAGAAGTGGAACTTGCAACAAAGATTCAAAAAGGGAAAAAAGCCCGCGCTATTCAAAAAAATCCCAATCATCTCTCCGGAAGAGCCTTACAAGAATTAGAACTCTTGATTTATGAAGGTGAAGAAGCCCGCAAACATCTGATTCAAGCAAATACACGTTTAGTTGTGAGTATTGCTAAAAAATATCTCAAACGTGGCTATGATGGTCTTGAATTCATCGACTTGATTCAAGAAGGCAATTGCGGCTTGATGCGCGCAGTAGATAAGTTTGACCATACATTAGGCTATAAATTCTCTACATATGCACATTGGTGGATTCGCCAAGCAATCAGCCGAGCAATCTCAGAAAAAGCACGTGCGATTCGGATTCCTGTACATATGTCTGACCAGATTAAGAAGCTGAACAAAGTTGAAGAGACTTTGAAACAAGATCTAAACCGTAACCCAACTGAGAAAGAAATTGCAGAAAGAATGGAAATGCCAGAAGGGAAAGTGAAACAAATGCTTCACTACCGTCAGCAACCCATTTCTTTAGATCAACCGATCAGCCAAAATGAAGAAAGCCGCAACTTTGATGAGATCATTCCCGATGAGACCACTCCCTCCCCTGTGCAAAATCTTGAGGAAACGCAATTAAGCATGAAAGTGCATCAAGTGTTGGATATCTTGGAGCCACGAGAAAAAGAGATTATTGAAATGCGCTATGGAATCAAAGATGGTAGAGAATATACTCTCGAAGAAATCGGACAGCAATTTGACCTAACACGTGAACGGATTCGTCAGATTGAAACACAGGCTTTGAAGCGCTTACGACATCCTCGCTATACAAGAGTGCTGCAAGAATTTCTTGACCTCAACATTTAAACTGATTTAAAACAGCGTTTGATTTTGTGTTACAATACTACTTCCGCAATGTCTTTGTGAAAAGCTTGTTTTATGGTAAAATCCGTAAGGTTAAAAGCTTGCATTTAATCACTAGACAAATATAACGCTACGATATAAAATAAGCGTTCGCAGATTTAAATAATTGAATTATCTTGGAGTTAGAATGGCAAATATCAAATCACAAATCAAACGTAATCGACAAAACGAAAAACGTCGACAACACAATCGTGTTTTCCGTGGAAGCGCACGTACATATATCAAAAAATTCAACGCTGCTTTCGAAACTAATGACATCGAAACCGCTCGCACCCAAGCTGCAAACGCAGTCAAAGCGCTTGACAAAGCTGCTCAAAAAGGTGTAATCCACAAAAATAACGCTGCCCGCCGCAAAAGCAGTGTGATGAGCAAACTCAATCAATTGGAAAAAGCTCAATAATCCTGATTTGATAGTTCAATTATCAAATTAATATCGGCATTAAAAAACGGGAGCAATTTTGTTTCTCGTTTTTTTTATTCAAAAAAGGATCTAAGCGTAAAAGTATATGTTTGAAAAAGAACAAGCCAATATTACTAAAATTATTCTTCAGTATTGTGAAGAAAACGAAATTCCTCTGGATGAGATCAAATGGACGAATATCCCCTTCTCTGGCGAATGGGGTATTTCCACTTCCTTCTTCCAAACGGCAGCAAATGAAGCCAAAAAAGGCAAAAAAGTAATCGTACCCCAGCGTGCACAAGAAATTGCTGAAGGTGTGATTGAAGCTTTAGGTGAGCAAGAGAATTTTTCTCGTATGGAAGCAGTACGAGGTTATTTAAATCTCTATTTCAGTACTAATACATACGCTGAACGCGTGATTGATGAAGTGATTGAACGAAAAGAAAATTATGGGAAGGGCGTTTCTAAAAATGAACGCACCATGGTGGAATTTTCACAACCCAACACCCACAAAGCATTCCACATTGGACACTTACGTTCGATGATCTTAGGGGCTGCACTTTCCAATATTCATGAATTTGCTGGTTATGATGTTGTGCGTGCAAATTATTTGGGCGATACTGGGTTGCATGTGATCAAATGGCTATGGAACTTCGAAAAATATCATGCTGGCGAAACACCTCCCGAAACAGACGTAATCCGCTGGCTCGGTGATCTTTATGCTGAAGCAAACACCCGCTTGGAAGAAACTCCCGAATTTGAAGAAGAAATTAAAGCGGTGTTCGCCCGTTGGGATGCGAAAGATCCGGCATTAATGCAATTGTGGGAAGTGACCAAACAATGGTCTCTGGATGGTTTCAATCGCATTTATGATGAAATGGGAATTCATTTTGATAAAGTTTATTTCCAAAGCGGCCAAGATGCCGACGGGAAAGTGGTGGTTGATTCTTTGATTAAACGCGGGATTGCAGAAGATGAACGCCCTGAAGGCCCTGTTATTGTGCGCATTGATGAACAACTTGGTTTAGAAAAAGAAAAATATCGCGTGGCTGTGGTACTGCGCTCTGACAGCACTGCCCTTTATGCAACATGGGACTTGGCTTTGGCACAAAAGAAGAAAAATGAATTCAATTTAGATCACTCTTTTTATGTGGTGGATGTGCGCCAATCGATGCATTTCAATCAAGTGTTTAAGATCTTGGAAATTGCAGGATATGATGCTGCTCAAATTTGTGAACATGTACCCTATGAAATTGTGAACTTACCAGGCAATGTGACCATGAAATCTCGTGAAGGAACCGTGGTGCTTTTGGAAGATTTAATGCGAGAAGCTGTGAACCGTGCTAAAGAGATCGGCGCTGAACGCAACCCCGACCTCACAGAAGAAGAACGCAATGCAGCTGCCAAAGCAGTGGGTTTGGCAGCCATTAAATATCCAATGCTGGCACGCGACAATGCGAAGATTGCTACATTTGATTGGGAAGCAGCGCTTGATTTCAATGGACAAGCAGCGCCTTATATTCAATATGCACACGTGCGCTGTATGAGCATGCTGCGCCGTGGGGACGAATTAGTAGAAGGGAATGGATCTTTGCAACACACTTTAGAACCTAGCGAAATTGAATTGATTGAATTAATTTCTCAATTCCCTAATGCTGTACAAGCAGCCTCGGCAGAGAATAAAACATTACATATCACCAATTTAGCCTATGAAGTTGCGAAAGCCTTCAATGCATTCTACCGCCAATGCCCCGTTTTGAAAGCAGATCCTGCAGTGGCTCAATTCCGACTCAAATTGGTGGATGCAACTCGACAAGTACTTTCTAATGCTTTAGGAATTTTAACAATCGAAGCACCTGAAAAAATGTAGAGTTAAATCTTATTTCTAACTATAATAGAGGCTGGATAAACAGCCTCTATTTATTTAATTTGAATTCTTGTACAATAAAAAGAGTGATTAGGTTTTTTATCGGAGGAACGAATGGATAAAGTAAACTTTTCAAAGAAATTTAAAAAATTTGATACATTATGGACACCTAAGATTGTGGCGGAATCAAATGGACAATTAGTGAAAATTGCAAAGGGCAGTGGTGAGTTGGAATGGCATTTTCATAAAGATGAGGATGAGCTTTTCTTTGTTTTTGAAGGTGAACTTACTATCCAGTTACGTAACCGAGATATTGTGCTTTCTCCTGGTGAGATGTTTGTGGTGCCAAAAGGGGTGGAGCACTGCCCTAAAGCTAAACCAACCACTTGTTTTATGATGATGGAACCTGCAAGCACAAAACATTTAGGTGAAACTGAATCTAATCATGCAGTTTCAATTGAAGATCAAGAATGGATTTAAAATAAAAAAGGTTGGACAACCAACCAATTCATTTTTTTTATTATTTACTCATCGTATCGGTAGCCCACCCCACGGATAGTAACTAAGTGTTTGGGTTTGCGAGGATCATCTTCAATAATCTGACGAAGCCAACTGATGTGAACATCTAAGGTACGTGTGTCGCCTGTATAATCTGTGTGCCACACTTTTTTGAACAATTCGTTTCGTTCTACCACTATGCCTTGTTTCTCCATCAGAATGCGTAACAAATGGCATAAGCGAGGGGTGATTACTTCGCGTTCTCCATTTTTGACAATTTGTTTACGATCTACATCTAAAGTGATGCTACCGACTTTGATATTGTTTTTTCCTTCTCCAGGAATAAATGGCAATATTCGATTGGTCAATTTGCGAGATGTAAAAGGAAGTTCTAGAACAACAGATGCATCTGGCTCATTATTTGGTTCTTCATCCACAATAAGAATCAGTGGAAGATCCACTGTTTCTCGAAGGGATTTACATATTCTTTTTCCGTTTGTTCGCATTGAGGCGGCATCTACTATAATGACATCATATTGTTTTTCTACCACTTGTGCTACAGCGTTTTTTCCATTGGAAACAACATCTATTTCCATTCCTTTTTTTTCTAAGGCTTGCACAAAATCTTCGTGATTTGTCCAGCGACCTTTAACCCATAAGATTTTGGCAGGGGATAATAACTTTGCACTCACGTGTGAATAACTCCAAATGTTAATAAATTTGACTTCTCTGAATCGGTTTTGGTAAGTACTTATTATAATGGCTTAAGGAATTTTAATCAAATCTTAAAGAATTGAATCCCAAGCGTTTTTTATGCGATGATAAGAATCTTCTAACGATTCTGGTAAGATGCGGACATCACCAACTGAAGTCATAAAATTGACATCACCATTCCATCTGGGGACAATGTGCATATGGATATGCGCTTCAATCCCCGCTCCAGCGGCTGCACCCATATTGATACCTACATTAAAGGCATCTGGGGCATAGGCTTTTTTGAGCGCTATGATGGTTTGGTTGACCATGTTCATCATTTCAGTGCGCGTTTCGTTGTCTAAATCATTTAAATCTAAAACATGTTTATAGGGAATCACCATAACATGTCCACTTGTGTATGGGTAACGATTTAAGATCATAAAGGCATATTCACCACGATGAACAATCAAGTTTTCAACGGAGTCTTCTTTTTGTGAAACAGCCTCACAAAAAACACAATTTGTGTTGTTCTTTTTTTCAGTGATATATTTTCTGCGCCAAGACGCAAACATATAATTCATTTTGCTTCCTTTATTTTCTGATAAACCTTATTCTATCACACAAAGAAAAGCACTTGACTTTAATTTGTTAACCTTTGACAGTGGCTTCATATCACGGTATAGTTTCAAGAGTTATGTTTGAACAATCCTCTCTATTTTCTATTTCTCAAGATGCTGTTAGTGTTGGGCAGTTTACTGTACAAATCAAAACAGCGTTAGAGAATAATCAACTTTTTCAAAATGCCTGGGTCAAGGGTGAAATCTCAAATCTCTCACAACCTGCCTCAGGACACCTTTATTTCACCTTAAAAGATAGCCAAGCTGCTTTGCGATGTGTGATGTGGCGCTCGCAGGTGGCGCGATTGCTACAAATGCCAAAAGAAGGCGATGCAGTTGAAGTGAAAGGTTCTGTAACTGTTTATGAAAAGAGTGGACAATATCAATTAGTTACCACTTTGATTCGCCCTGCTGGTGAAGGAAAACTGTATCAAGCTTTTTTGGAAACCAAACAAAAGCTCGAAAATGAAGGCTTGTTCGATTCGAGCCATAAACGTCCCATCCCCTATTTACCTAAGACAATCGGGATTGTGACCTCTGCAACTGGAGCAGCGGTTCGTGATATGTTGCATACGATCGAAAGACGTTATCCATTGGCACGCGTAGTGCTTGCACCTGCGACAGTGCAGGGAGATGCGGCTGCAAATGAATTGATTGCCGCATTGCAACGTTTGAATGAGGAAGTGCACCCAGATGTGATCTTGATCGGTCGCGGAGGGGGATCGTTAGAAGATTTGTGGTGCTTTAATGATGAAACGCTGGCTCGAACAATCTATACTTCTGAAGCACCTGTGATCTCTGGTGTGGGCCATGAGACGGATTTTACGATTGCAGATTTTGTGGCGGATTTACGAGCTCCTACACCAACTGCCGCTGCTGAATTGGCAACCCCAGATCAACAAGAGTTTCTACTTCAGTTAGATAGTGCTAGTGTCTATTTTGAAGCAATGATCTCTGAAAAAATTGCAGGGCTGCATGTTGATTTAGAGGATCAAAAACGATTGCTTAATTTGCTTTCTCCTGAAAAACAATTAATATTACATCGTGAGAACCTACGCACACTCTCAGAAACTCAAAAAAGAATGATGCAACAAAGAATAACGAGTTTAGCTCAAGCACTTAACCATGCCAAAGAAAGTTTGGAGTTGCTCACTCCTCAAAATGTGCTCAAAAGAGGATATGCGATTGTTTATAAAGAAGGAAACACGATTAGTAGTGTGAATGAAGCAAGTGTAGATGATAAAATCCAAATTCAGTTCTCCGATGGAAAATTGAATGCAACTGTCAACACAATTGAAACACAAAAGGAATAACTATGCCGACAAAAGAAATTACTAGCCTTTCATTTGAAGAAGCTTTCGGCGCTTTGCAGGCAATTTTGAAACAAATGGAAGAAGAGAACTTACCATTGTCAGATGCGCTAGCTTTTTATGAAGAAGGTCAAAAACTAACAGCTCATTGTACTAAACTGCTAGAAGAAGCTGAACTTAAATTAGAAACGCTCAAAGGAAATTAAATGTCATTATTCGAAGTTTTAATCCTTGCCATTGGCTTGGCAATGGATTGCTTTTCCGTGTCTCTTTGCGCTGGTGCGGTTGCCCCAATGCAAAGCACTTCCTATTCACTACGTTTGAGCAGCACTTTTGGCATTTTTCATGTATTTGCCGTTTTAATCGGATGGGCGATTGGCGGTTCAATAGCTAGCTATATAGAGAGATTTGATCATTGGGTTGTGTTTATTTTGTTAGGCATTGTAGGCGTTAATATGCTACGCGACGGTTTTAAAAATGAAAAAGTTTGTTTTGATAATGATCCTTCTAAAGGAAAATTGTTGTTATCCCTTGCATTTGCTACCAGCATTGACGGACTATCAATTGGGATCGGGTTGGCTTTGGTGAGTGTGAATATTTTACAAACCAGCATTATTATCGGCGCAGTAGTCTTTTTGGTGGCATTGATTGGCGTTTTACTAGGCAAGAAATTAGGAAAAACGTTTGGGAATAAAATGTTATTGGTGGGCGGAACAATTTTGATCTTAATCGGTTTAAATGTACTCTATCAACACATCGTTGTTAACCCAACTGTATTATCTTCTTTATAGATCTATTTTAGTAAAGAGTTTGCTAGTTGAATGGCTTCATTTTCTGAAGTAATTTCACTTAAAATTTGCGCTTCACGAATTGAATTTAAGATTTCACCAACTTTTGGACCGGGTTTTAGCCCGGTTTTTCTCATTAATAAACGGCCATCAATCAACACTGGAGGATCAATCCATTCTTGATAATGATTAACCCAAGCATCAAGCAAAACACGACATTTCTCTAAAAATGTTTGAATTTCAAGAATATTGGGTTGAAAGGATTGTTTCACTAACATCTCTGCAATCGCTAAATAAATGACTGCAAAGCCTGTTTGTTGTGTGTGTTGATAAAAACGATAGATATCCAAATGTTGCTGCGGACTTTCTTTAACTGTAATCTGAGAGACCATCTGATGACTGCTTAATATTTTTTTCACCACCAATTGTTCGGCATTGCTTAAACGGAAGTTTTCCACATCTTCTTTCAATGAATTTAACGATGTGAATAAAGAAAAATATAAAAGATCCTGCATGGTGCGTTCATCTGAATGAGGGGTTTGCAAAGTCTTTTGTATTTCTTTTAGGAATGGCCTCAGGACGGTATATACCAGACCAATTTTTAAGCGATTTACATCGTTTTCAGTCGGTTCAAATAGACCAAGTACTTGATCGAGGGCTTCAATTTGTTGAACAAAGGATTGATCAATATGCGCTTCAAATCCTTTTTGTGGGAAGAAAAGTTGATCTATGCCAAAATGATTTAACAATAAATATGCTGGTTTAAAACGAGAATGTTGAAATAATTTAAAAAATTCATCACGAACACGCTCTTTTGAAGGATCTGTTGATAAGGAATTTTTATGCGCTTGGATTTCAGAAATAACTTGCGGCATTAACCGAAGTTCGTATTTTAAACTTACTCGGATAGCACGTAGTATTCGAATGGGATCCTTGGCTATCGCTGTTGGCGAGCATAAATGAAGTTGTTTTGAGAGTAAGTGGGAAGCTCCTTGCAAAGGATCAATCAAAAATGTCGGTTGTTTGAGATCTAAGGCAATTGCATTAACCGTAAAATCTCGCTGCACCAAATCTTCTTCAATCGTATCACCTTGAAGGGCAACAAAATCTGCTACTTGTTTGGTACCTTGCCAATAAAAAATGACGCGGGCAACATCAAATTCTTGATTAACACAGTAATAGGCACCTTCTAGCACATTTGCTACCTTACGAGCAAAGCTTTGGACATTCCCCGTCATCACAAAATCAAGATCGTGAATGGGCATCTCTTTGAGCATATCTCGAACTGCGCCCCCTACAAGATAGACTTGCATTTCATTATTGCATAATGATTGAATTTTAAAGAAATAATCTGGGAGATTTAAGATTGGGAGTGGAGGGATAAAACGCAATTGAGGTTTTTCTCTACGTCGACTAAGGGCGGCTACTCTTTGTGCTTCTGCTTCCGTAGCCCCTTGACCCACAACCTTGTTGCCGATTATGGCAACCCACATACCACGATAGGCACTGAACTGTTCGTCTGATGGGTCAAAGGGAGGATTTTTTTGATTCATTCTTTTTTTTCGATTTTACAAAATTCCTTGTTTATTCAGGAATAATAAATACATCAGGATTAGCGACTCCAATATAAGGTAAGTTGCGATAATATTCGTCAATGTCGAGACCATAACCAAAGACAAATTCATCGGGAATTTGGAAGCCGATATAATCAATTTTGACATCTGCGGTGCGGCGCTCGATTTTGTCTAGTAAGGAACAGATCTTTACAGATTTAGGACCACGCATTTCAAGCATATCGACAACTGATTTAACTGTGTTGCCACTATCTACTATATCTTCTACCAAAATCACATTCTTATCTTTAATATCTGTGCGAAGATCTAAGGTGATGCGGACGGTGCCAGAACTTTCACGTGCGCCAACACCATAAGAAGAGACGGACATGAAGTCAATCGCGTTGGGTACATCTAGGTGACGCATTAAATCTGTCATAAACATCACACCACCGCGTAAAATACAGATTAATAATAATTCTTCCCCGGCATAATCTTCATTTATGATTGCTGCTAACTCTCTGATTCGTTTTTGAAGATCTTCTTCATTTATCAATTTATATTTTAATAATTTGTCTAATGCTGGGATATCTGTCATTTATTTTTAGTCCTTTAATCCATTCTATAAATTTAATCTTTGGGTACTATGTGATGGTCTCGGCAACGTGCTTCGTACATTTCACTTGCACCCACAATAATAATAGGGTCATTATAATGCGCAGGCTGCCCGTTGACTAGGCGTTGAGAACGAGATGCAAGGTCGCCACATACCATACAAATCGCAGAAAGTTTGGAAACTTGCTCAGCTACTGCCATTAAATTGGGCATAACGCCAAAAGGTTCTCCGGTGAAGGTGAGATCTAGCCCTGCGATGATGACACGAATGCCACTATCGGCTAACTCGGTGGCAAGATCTAAAATGCCTTCATCAAAAAATTGAACTTCGTCAAAACCAACTACTGTGGTGTTTGGTTCAATCTTGGCTTTGATCTCATCAGATGATTTAACTGGAATCGCCTCAAATTCTGAGCCTGAGTGAGAACTAATTTTGAAGATGCCACCGTAACGATCGTCAATGATTGGTTTGAACACTTGCACGTTTTGTTTGGCTAATTTGGCGCGGAACAATCTGCGGATCAATTCTTCGGTCTTCCCACAATACATGGGGCCACAAATAACTTCAATACTGCCTTTTGTATGTCTCATATTACCTCTTCACTCTTCTTGTTTTGTTTCTCTAAGTGTATCTAAAAGTTTGATTGGGTTCAAGCAACTGAACTTTAAAAAATTTTCATGATTTATAAAAAATAAAAAGAGCTTTTATTGGTGGAATAAAAGCTCTTGGAGGTGAAACAAATTCTAGTTAGAAATAAATTTGTTGATTCTTGGATTCAGATTTTGCATGCACAGGCGCATTGTTGTTGCGATAGTTTGTGCGAGAATAAGAGGTTGCGGGGGTTTGGGGCATTGGTTTGCGATAGACCCGTTGAGATTGGGATGGCTTCTTTTCCGCTTGATCTGCTTTTTTGAAGACAATTTTGTTTTCAGACTTGGTGCCTAGTAAGGCGTTGGCAGAGAGTGAAAGTGAGCTAATGACCAAGACACGTACAAGCCAGACCATGACGGCAACAAAGACGGGGATGACACGGAGCATGGTTTGATAGGAGATGATGGTGGCACCCAAGGAGAGATTGTTGACAAATGCTACAGAGACGCCCCACCAAGTGAGAATTGCGTTCATGATGGCGGCTAAAAGCCATGCTGCGAACAAGAACCAAGTTTCTTTGACCATGCCTTTGTTGGATTCAGGGGTGAAAAGTTTGGCAAGACCAGCAAAATCAATGGCACAAAAGGCAAGGGCAAGCATGGTGGACCAACGCAGCCCAAGGAATTTCAGATCTCCTAAGATGTCGCGCAAGGCGAAATCTGTGGTGCTGAAGTTGAACACTTCAAAGGCGATAAACGCTCCGATGATCAAAAGCCCCAATGCTTGGGATCTTTTGTCATTGATCGATTGAGAATTGGTTTGAAACTTGGTGGTGGTGGTCATTTTTTTGCTCCTTTTTACTGAACATTTGTTTTATTTTCAATATTATAGAACATTTATTCAGTAAATGCAATATTTCTCTACCAGTATTAATCTTAAAAAATATTAATTTAAATTAGAATTAATGGCGAACCAATTGGGAACTTTTAGGGGTATCTGATCGTTCTAATGATAACCCTACAAAAAGGAGATTCAAATGAAAAAAAATATTTTTATTTTTGCAGTATTATTCGCACTTGTTTTTAGTGCATTTGGTGTGAACACAGCTGTGCAAGCACAAAGTGGTGACACAACTGGTGTGAGAACAATTGAAGTGAATGGCGAAGCAATCAAGTACAAAGCACCTGATATGGCAACCATCACTTTGGGTGTGCAAACCAATGACAAGACTGCCGCAAATGCTGAAGCAGAAAATTCTGCGATTATGAATGTGATTTTCGGTAAGTTGGAAGAATTGGGAATTGAGCGTTCTGATATTCAAACATCCAACTTCTACGTTTATCAAAACTACAATTTTGATAATGATGGTAATCGTACCAATGTGTATTACAACGTGACTAACACCGTTTCTGTAGTGGTGCGTGACTTGGATAAGTTGGGCGATGTGATTAGCACTGTGTTGGAAAACGGCGCAAATGATGTGCAAGGGATTACCTATGATCTTTCTAACAAGGAAGAAATTTATGCTGATGTGTTGGAGCAAGCCATTAAAAACGGTATGAGCCGCGCAGAAGTGATGGCGAATACGGTGAATGCTGATTTGGGTGAAGTGCTCTCCATTTCTACCGCATTGTATGGTGGTGGGTATACCCTCTCTGGCGATGTGATGGCAAAAAATGCCTATGGTCTTGGCGGTGGCGGCGGAACCCCTGTTTCTTCTGGTGAGATCGAAATTTCTGTGACTGTTTTGATGAAAGTTGAGATGAAGTAATTTCACTTCATAAAACTAAGTGTTTCAAAATAAAAGCTCTTCAAATTGAAGAGCTTTTTTGTATTCCTTTTTATAATGCTTAAATTTCTTGGATGACGGCAAAGACGATTGGTTTGATTCGAATCTCTTTGCTGATGAGGCCTTTGACGGCCCGTTCAACGGTTTTGATGGGATCATCAGGTTGCATGCGAAGAATTTCTTCGGTTTCGTTGATGATTTTATCCATTAGTTCGGGCATTTCGTCTTGATATTGAAAACCGTGGGTAGTGATTTCTGGCTTGCGGATGGTGCGCCCACTGGCTTTGTTAATCAATGCACTGACGATGACCACACCGGCGCGGGAGAGGGATTCTCTCTGGCGGATGATGCGAAAATCGGTTTCGCCGACGCTGGCGCCATCAACGAAGATGTAGCCACCGGGGAGGCGTTCTTTGATTTCCATTTTGCCATTCTCAAACTCAATGATGGTGCCATTCTCAACTTCAGCGATGTGATCGCGGGGGATGCCGAGCTCTGCGGCCATGTTGGCGTGTTGACGCAATTGGCGCGCTTCACCATGGATGGGGATGAGATGTTTCGGTTTGACCAGATGAATGAGGAATTTAATCTCTTCTTGGCTGGCGTGTCCGGAGACGTGCACGGGCAAGATGGGATCATAGATCATGTTGGCGCCTTTTTGGATGAGGCGGTTGATGGTGCGGGAGACGGTTTCTTCATTGCCCGGGATGGGATGAGAAGAAAGCACGATGGTATCACCAGGGACAACATCAAACATATTGTTGCGCCCGCTGGCCAAACGCCCCATGATGGAAGACGGTTCGCCTTGAGAGCCAGTACCCATGATGACGACCTTGGAGGGCGGCATCTCGAGCGCTTTTTCTAAGGAGACGATGGTTTTCTTGGGGATTTTGAGATAGCCAAGTTGCATGGCCATCTTGGAGTTTTCTTTCATGGCATAGCCAGCGAAAGCCATTTTGCGGCCGTAGCGCTGGGCAGCTTTGCCGACCTGCTCCATGCGGGAGATGAGAGAGGCAAAGGTGGCGACAATGATGCGGCCTTCTGCGTTTTTGAAAACGGTGTCGAGGGCGCCATCGATGACCTTTTCAGAGGGTGTCCAGCCAGGTCGTTCGGCGTTGGTGCTGTCTGCTAAGAGGGCAAGCACGCCACGTTTGGACCATTCTGCCAGTTTGGCATAGTCTGTGGGCCAATTGTCTACCGGGGTGTGGTCGAATTTGTAGTCCCCAGAGTGGACGATGAGCCCAGCGGGGGTGGTGATGCCAAGGGCGACGCCATCTGGGATGGAGTGGCAAACATGGCAAAATTCGACGGTGAAATCACCGACAGTGAATGATTCGCCAGCGTTGATGACATTGAGTTGGACTTGTTCCAACATGTCTGCTTTGGCGAGTTTTACTTCTAACAAACCAAGTGTGAGGGGTGTGCCGTATATGGGGGCATCTACCACTTCCATCAAATGGCGAATGGAGCCTGTGTGGTCTTCGTGACCGTGTGTGATTACTACTGCGACTACTTTTTCTTTATTTTCTACAATATAGTTAAAGTCGGGAATGATATAGTCAATCCCGAGCATGTCGTTTTCTGGGAACATAATTCCGGAGTCGACGATGAGAATTTGATTATCGTATTCTACGACGGTGCTGTTCTTGCCGACTTCACCAGACCCACCTATGGGTATAATTCTTAATTTCTTTGTCATGCTCATAATTTTAACATAGTTCGTTGCAATTAGGTTACATTTTGGTTAATTGTGCGTGAGCAATTGTGCTGGCGCAGGCAGGGGAAGTGTCCAGTTTTAGGGGGTAAAATTGGACAGGTGTCCAATTATTTTTTGACACTTTTTGGACACTTTCTTGACACTTTTTGGACAGGTGTCCACTTTTGTAAATGGCGTATATGGGAGGTGTGAGGGGTGTTTTGTTGGGTTAAGTCCCATATATGGTATTTGTATATGTTTTTTGGACAGTGTGTTTTTTTGAGTGTCCAATTTTTTTATTAGAACATTTGTTCTGTATTATAGCAGAGTTTGGGGAGGATGTCAAATTGGGGAGGAAAAATTATTCTACTTGGAAATTATATCCTATAAAATCTTCATCAAATTCTATTTTTAAACTTTCGGATATTTGAATTATTGCTTGAGTTAATAAATAATCACGCATATTTTTAATATCCCCTTTTTCTTTAAGCCATTCAGGAGGATTTTTCAAGTAATCTTCTAATAATGAATTATCACTAGAAAAGGTTTTTATTTTTATTAAGAATGATTCACGAATCTCTTGGTCAGATTCCTTTATTTTTTCTAGTGAATATTGGATTAATTTCCCAGATTTTGTTTTATCTAACAAGATAACATAATTCTCTTGAGAGGTATCATAAACATTAATAATGGGAATATTAAAATTATTCAATCTATAATATCCATCAATAAGATTATTAGTTTCTTTCATTTGCAAATAATCTATATAATTATACTTTTTTCGAAAGAATTTATTTAATGCTAAATTAGTAGATATAATAAATAAATTATCGATATTATTAAATTCTAATATTAATTCATCAAAAGAATCATATGGAATATCTCTACACTTACTAATAATTAATTTCAATAAATAAGTGTTTTCCCTTTTTGCAAAATATTCACCCATAGATTTATTTTTATTGAAATATTTTATTGACAGATCATCAAAAAACCATTTTTTATCAATAACTAAGTCCGGGACTATTTTATTTTTAAGCAAATCAATATTATTTTTAATAGTAAAATCTAACCTATAGTTATTAAATAATTCAGTATATATTCTTTTAACTTTTGAATAATTTTTAAAATTTTCAAAGTACATATCAATAAATTCATTAACAATTTGTGCACTTAATTCTATATTCTTTTCAATCTTATCAATTTCATCTTCAGACTTTCTTTTTATATTTTTTAGTAAAAGAATTAGATTTTCATTCAAATAATCAATTTCTTCAACATCAAAATTCAATATATTTATTAATATTTTCTCTTTTTCAACAAAATTTTCAGCTAATTTAATATATCCATCTATTTTATAAATAATATTTTGATATTCTGTACTTGTTAACACAGGCAATGAAAAATCATCAACGACAGAATTACTCCCATCACTATTTTTAGGCGATGCTTGAATTATTTTCAGCAAAAGTAAAAAGAAATATTTTCTATAAAATATCCAATATTCATCATTATTATCACTATACAAACCGTAATGATAATTAAAAAGACTCTGATTATTAAGAATAATAATTAGCTCTTCAATTTCAGTAGGTATTACTTTATGCTGCCCAACACTATAATCTCTATACTGCTGTTTGAAGAACCATAATCTATTAATTAAGTCATATCTTTTTTTATAAAATGAGTAAGCACCAATCGCAAACAACAACTCTAATAAATTGTTTAATTTGATTCTTTGGTTTAAGCTTTTATGTATTGATAACTTTATTGCTTCCGCTTCTTCTTGTTTTTGTATTCCTAATTTTGGATCAATTATTTTTGTTAATTCAGTAAATTCAGCTTTCCATTCATTCAAATCATTTAACGATAGAATATTTTTTTCTTTCTTATTGAGACTTTCTATTTTAGTTTGGATATTCAATTCTTTATAAATTTGAGAATTTTGATACATTAGTAAATAACCATATTCAAAGATTCTACTAGGATCATTGAATATATAAATACTTTGATAAATTGACTTAACAAATATTTCAAAATTCTTTAAATTATTTTCATCAATTATTAGTTGAATTATATTAAAAAATGTTTTATTAAAAATTATTAAATAAGGAAGATTAAAATCTTCTGAATTATAGACATTATTTATATACCAAGAAAATGATGTTTCTACGTTATTTTTTATCGATAATCTTGATATCTCATATATCTTTTCTAATAATAAAGTTATAAATTTTTTATTTTCATCCAATTTTGAAATTTTATTTAAAAGTCTATAAAACTCTATATCTATTGCAATCGAAATATCATAATTTCTCTGATTTATGGAATTTTCTGAAATACGTAACATTTGATTGATTGGAGTGTATAATGCTCTAGATATATCACTATCGTCAAAATTTGATTTAATTGCTTTTTCTAAATCTTTATCCTTATAATTATCAAAAAAATCTTTACCTAAGAATAACTCTTTGAATTTATTTGGTTTTTTTTCTTGAAGTTCAAAAACAAAATTAATAATATCTCCCATTCTTTGAATTGAAGAAATTACAAGTTCATTTTTCTTTTGAGATGTTTCTTTGACTAAGATATCTCCAAGTCCTTCAAAATATGCAGTAAATTTTTCTTTATCCTTTTTTTTAATCAATTTCAAGTATTTCCTCAAACTCTTTGAAAATTTCATCTATTATTGCATCTGGATTTGTTGAAAATAATTTTATTCTCCATATAACATTTATTATCATAAAGGATAAAATAATAAAAATTATAAAAATTAATATAGTAAAAAAATCAATCAAATTTGAATTTGAAAAATTTATCATTCTTATAAAAATGGCAAATCCAATATTGATTAAAAGAATAAATGAATTATTTCTGACGAAAAAATTGTTTTCAAACACATCTACTACTATTTCTGATTGATATCTTTCAGAAAGTTTTGTAATAATATCAATACTAAGAGGAATTAAAAATGCAAAAATTGTAACTTCAAATGTAATAATATCTGTTAGAACATCCTTATTTATACAATCTTTTAATATCTCTACATCACTTAAATATATTGCTAGACAAAAGCCAAAAATAAACGTTGAAATAACAATTATTACTTTTGAGTCAATTATATTTTTTATGAATTCGTTTATTCTTGATAAAATTCTCATTAATTAATCCAACCCTACTCTCTTATTCTTGTCATCATTATTATATATAATAATTTTGGTCATGTAAAATCAATATTTTTCTCCGCTTCTTAAATAAGGTACAATGTAGAAAAATGACTATAAAAGAATCCCCCCTGTCACTTCGTGACATCCCCCCTTTAGCAAGGGGGGCTCCGCTACCTACGGTCGCTACGAAAGTTTAATCATTTTTTCGAGTAATTGGATTTGAAATTGTGCCTATATCCCACCCATTCGGCAAAAGTGATAAAGAAGGCAACACAAAATAGAGTCCTTCTGTTCCTTAACCAAAAACATCCCCTATTCAATAGAGGATGTTCTTTTTACAATTAATTACTACTAAACTTATTGTTCCACTTCGTAGCCGGCGGCTACCCAAGCACCATAGTTGCCAATCAGGCGATAGACATTTTCAAAACCAGCATTGACTAGTTTTGTTGCCCCTGAAATGGAGGCGCTATCGGAATGGCAATAGACGAGGTAGGTTTTGGCAGGGTCTAAGGTGGGAATGGCTTCATCGAGTGACCCGTCACCAACGTAATAATTGATTGCGCCGGGGAGGTGCCCTTGAGCATAGGCAGGTGAGACGTCAATAATGACTAATTCGGGCATAGTATCGATAAGTTGTTTGGCTTGTTCGGGAGTGACGTCATAATAGCCGTCCATCATTTCACCGACCATCATCGAATCGGTTTCCATTTCTGCTTCCATGCTTTCGTCCATTTCTGTGTCCATCTCAGTTTCCATTGATTCTGTTTCTGTTTCCATAGACTCTGATTCGGATTCCATAGATGGGGTTTGTGTTTCAACCGGTTCAGCGGTGTTGCAGGCGGTGAAAAGCAAAACAAGCAACAAAAGTGAGGCGATTAGCACTACTTTTTTATTCATTCTTTGATTCCTCTCATTCTTCCTATCCAAACAATTTGGATTCAATACAATTGATTTTTAATAGTAGTATTTAGATGAACTATATCTTTTTATCTTTCTCGGTCAAGTTAATCTTACTTAAGAATTAGGGTGAGTCAATTTTGAACAATAGTGAGGTTTAAGCAGGATTCTTTCTTCAAAAAACCTCAAATTCACTTGTTGATTTAATTAAGGTACAATGTAGAAAAATGACGATTAATAGGAGATGCAAATGACACTTGCTTGGATCACAGAAGAATTGAATACGCTCAAAGAAACCGGATTTTTTACCAATATTCGTACGTTGTCTTCCCCCCAAGGGGCTTGGTTGGTGGTGGATGGCAAAAAGGTGCTCAATTTTTGTTCAAATAACTATTTGGGATTGGCCAATGACCCACGTTTGGTGAAAGCCGTGCAAGAGGCTGTCGCGCGCTATGGCGTAGGGCCTGGGGCTGTGCGGACGATTGCGGGGAATATGGAATTGCACAATCAATTGGATGCTCGCATGGCGGGATTCAAGGGAGTGGAAGCAGCGGTGACGATGCAAAGCGGATTCAGCGCCAATATTGCCACCATCCCCGCTTTGGTGGGCAAAGAAGATGTGATCTTCTCCGATCGATTGAACCATGCCAGCATTATTGACGGGTGCCGCTTGTCTGGGGCGAAAATTATTGCCTATGAGCATAACAGTGCCGAAGATTTGAAGCGGGTGTTGAATGAAGAACGTGGGAAGTATCGCCGGGCCTTGATGGTCACTGATGGGGTGTTTAGCATGGATGGCGATTTGGCACCATTGGATGAATTATATGAAGCAGTGCAAGGCTATGACGTGATTACAATGGTGGACGATGCGCATGGCGAAGGGGTGGTCGGCCGTGGGGGGCGTGGGATTGTGGATCATTTTGGCTTGCATGGCAAGTTTGATATTGAAGTGGGTACGATGTCGAAGGCGTTTGGCGTGATGGGCGGCGTGGTCGCTGGCAAGCAAGAAATTGTCGATTGGTTGAAACAACGCGGGCGTCCATTTTTGTTCTCCTCTGCCATGAGCGTCGCTGATGTGGCCGCTTGTTTGGCATCGATTGATATTTTGGAAGAATCTACTGAATTGGTTGATCGTTTGTGGGAGAATGCCAAATTCTTCAAAACAGAAATGAAAGCGCTCGGGTTTGATACGGGGGTAAGTGAAACTCCCATCACCCCAGTGATGTTAGGTGAAGCACCTTTAGCACAACAATTCAGCAAACGTTTATATGAAGAAGGTGTGTTCGGGACAGCAATTGGCTTCCCGACCGTACCGAAGGGCAAAGCTCGGATTCGGGTGATGCTCTCTGCCGCACATAGCAAAGACGACTTAGCGCAAGGTTTGGCGATCTTTGAAAAGGTTGGCAAAGAACTCGGTGTGATCGGGTAGGTAGAGCGGTAAATGAGTGAATTCAAGGTTGTGAAAAAAATTGCGGTGGTGTGTGCACTGCGGCATGGAAACGAGTTTTTGCTGTTGAAACGGAGCAAGATGCCTCATGCCGGGCGCTATTCTCCGGTGGGTGGCAAGTTGGAGTTGCATGAAAGCCCGCGTGCTTGTGCGATTCGGGAGACCTATGAAGAGACGGGTATCCAGATTGCGCCGGATGCGCTGAAATTTGCAGGTATGCTGACTGAGAGCAGTCCAACAGACTATAACTGGATTTTGTATGTGTATTATGCCGATATTGAAAAGATGAATCCACCGGCGTGCAATGAAGGCGTGCTAGAGTGGGTTGATCCAATGAGAGTGGCAAACGAGTTGATTCCACCGACAGACTTCTATTTCTATGAAGCGATGCGCGCCGAGAAAGCGTTTGTGTTGGATGCGGTGTATGATGCACAAGAAGAGATGTTGGTGATGCGCGATGAACTGACTGGGAATGTGTTGTTTGCGCGAGAGGACAAGGAATGACCAAACAAAAAACGCAAGAATTCAAAAGTTATACCACACCCAAACGAGTGTGGAAAATCTTTGTCGGGGTGCTGGTACGCCCAAAAGAAACAATGGAAAACACTATCTTTCAATGGAAAGAAGCGTGGGTCTATTTGTTGAGCTTTTTGGTGCTCTCCATTGCCAATGACCAAGTGCAAAGCTGGGTGTTTATGGGGCAAGCGAGCTGGAAAGAAACGCTCTATTCGACCACGTTCACCTTCTTTTATATTTGGTTGTTCTTGAGCTTGGTTTTGCAGGTGATTTCCTTGATCTTTGGGGGGAGGGAAAATATTTTCACTATGATGGGCAGCATGGCCTATAGCTTGATTCCGATGATTCTCTTGACTTTGATTGAGCTAATCTTTTCACTGTTAGTCTGGCAAAACGTGATTCCCTATGGGGCTTTTGCAGAGATGGTGCCACGTGTGTTAAGCTGGGTGGGGACGGCTTGGGCATGGCCGGGGATTTTATGTTTGTTTATGTTGCAAAATATCTATAAATTTGGCTATCAAAAAGCAGCTGGGGTGTTGCTAATCACTTGGATTGTAGTAGCTATTTCTTGGATTTTGCCGCACTAATTGATTGAATTGAAAAAATTAAACCAAAAGCCTAGTTCATATCGGACTAGGCTTTTTTGATATTGACAGGGGGTAGATTCGATATATAATATGACCTTGTGGTCATATGACTTAAGAGTCACATTTTATAGGAGTGAATATTTTGCCAAAAGAAACTTTTTTAAATTTACCTGAAGATAAAAGAACCCTGATTGAAGATGTTGCTATCGAAGAATTTCTCAACTATGGCTATGATAACGCGAGCATTAATCGGATTGTAGCAGCGGCTTCCATAGCAAAAGGATCTTTCTATCAATATTTTGAAGATAAAAAAGACTTGTTTTTACACTTGTTCTCTGTTTTAGCGAATGCAAAAATGAAATTTCTCTCTCCGATTATGTTGCATCCAGAAAAATATTCTTTTATTGAATATTTGGAGGAACTTTACCGCCAAGGTATTCAATTTGCGATCTCTTATCCGAAAGCAGCTAAATTAAATAATTTATATTCAAAATATAGCGATCATCCGATCATGAAAGAAGTGATGGGAAAAAATCAACAAGCAGCGAATGAGTTTTTTGAAAATCTGCTGCAAATTGCGATTGATCGAGGCGAGATACGGGCAGATATTGATAAAAAATTAATCACCTATTTGTTAATCCAATTAAATTTGTCCATGTCCGAATACTTCTTAAAAGAAAATAATATTGAAAAAAATAGTGAAAACAATTATTTAGATCTAGTGGATAAACTACTAGATTTGATCAAAAACGGAATCATTGAAAAATAAGGAGAAAAAAATGATTAAAGTTGAAGGTCTCTATCATTCGTACAATAATGATACCCAATATGCAGTAAAGGATGCAAACTTTGAAGTTCCTCAAGGTGAGATTTTTGGCTTTCTTGGACCCTCCGGTGCAGGAAAATCTACTACACAAGGGATTTTGACCGGATTGCTCCAGCTTCAAAAAGGGAATGTTCAAGTAGCGGGTTATGATGTGAAACATCTCTCGCGATCAATGTTCAATAAAATCGGAATGTCGTTTGAACAATCCAATGTTTATAGCAAAATGACTGCTAAAGAAAATCTTGATTTCTATGCCAAATTGTTTGATGTCCCCACTCAAAGCGCAGAAGACTTGCTGAAATTGGTTGGATTGGGTGGCAAAGAAAAGATGAAGGCTGAAGAATTTTCAAAAGGGATGAAACATCGTCTCACATTTGCACGTTCGATGATTAATAACCCTGAATTGTGGTTCTTGGATGAACCAACAACTGGCTTGGACCCTGCGATTGCGGCGGATATCAAGGATATTATTCGAGAACAAAATAATAAAGGTGTGACCATCTTTTTAACCACGCATAATATGTATATTGCGGATGAACTTTGTGATCGAGTGGCTTTTATTGTAGATGGGGAGATTCAATTGATTGACTCCCCGAAAAATCTCAAATTAGCTTATGGCGAACAACTAGTGGAAGTTGAATATGAAGAGAAGGGTGAAATTGTCTCTGATACTTTCTCTACTGTTTTGGATGAAGATAAAAAACGATTACAAGATGTGATCGCTTCTTATCCAATCCAATCTATGCACACCAAAGAAGCAACTCTTGAAGAAATCTTTATTAAGGTGACAGGGAGAGGGTTGGTCTAAGCATGAAAAAACTTTGGCATTCTTTTATCAAAGAGCTGCTTCTTTCTTCGAGAAGTTTTTATTTTTATCTCGAATTGATTATGGCAGTGATTATGATTTTTATTTTGGTTTTTGTCATTCCTGAAAATTTTAGTAACACGGAAGTGGAATATATCTATCTTGATATGAATTCTCAAGCAAGGGAAATGTTCATCAATGAATATTTTAAGTCTAATGACGAGATCCTCGCTGAAGAACCATTCATCTTTGAACTTGATAATGAAGAAATCTCAGCAATAAAATATTCAGAAGCAGATAGTGAGATCTTTTTGTTTGAAGATGAACAGGCTATGATTGACTTGGCTGAAAAAGAACGAGAATTTGCAGCGGTTATTCATCTTGAAGAGGGTAGCACTGAGGTTACCTATACCTATTATTTGCAAGGATACGAAACCCAACGGTTGAAGAATATTTATTTAGTTTTGCATAATGGTGATATTGAAGCTTTGGGTGAATTTTCTGATGCACAAGAAGTACGATCTTTAAACCAAACCTTAGTGGAATTAACTGATCGTGAAAATATGGTGCCGGCATTCATTACTTTCAATGGCTCTTTGATGGGATTATTCATTATTTCTTCCTATATCTATTTGGATAAAAAAGAAGGTGTGATTAAGGCTTATGCGGTTTCCCCTTCTACGGTGGCAAATTATCTATTGAGCAAAATTATGGTTTTGATGACAACCAGTACAGTAACAACTTTGTTGATTGTGATTGCCGTGAAAGGTTTTGACTTTCATATTTTGTTGATGCTGGCATTATTACTAAGTTCTGGTTTTGCAGCTTCCGCTTTAGGTATTTTGTTAGCTTCCTATTATCAAGATATTGCAGAATCATTTGCTGTGTTCTTTGCATTGATCCTCTATTTTATGTTGCCGAACTTTGCCTATTTCATTCCTAGTTGGAATCCAAATTGGGTTAAGTTAATTCCATCTTATTACATGCAAGAAGGATTTAAAGAAGTTTTGCTCTCTAATCCAGACACATCATTTGTTTTATATTCCTCTTTAGGGTTTGTGATTGGCGGCGTGCTTATTTTCTTGTTTGCAAACTATCGATTCAAAAAGACTTTGTCGGTATAGGAGGAAAACAATGTTGAAAAAAATATTTGCAGTCTTCCAAAGAGATTTAAAAGTAAATTTGAGAAATTTTCTCACCATCTATCTGATGATCGCTCCCTTCTTGTTGGCATTTGCAATTAATTTTCTTGTGCCAAGTGTGAATGACACCACGATTAATTTGGTCATGTTAGAAAGTGCTGACCCAGATTATGTAGCAAACTTAGAACAATATGCACGAGTTGAATTGGTCAAAGATATGGATGCTGCCATCACACGAGTGGAACAACGAGATGACATGATTGCAGTGCTAGAGGATTCCCAAACAGGCGACTATTATGTCTTGCAACAAGGGAATGAAGCTCCAGAAATTGTGGAATTTGCGAAACTGCTCAAATCTTTCGTAGAACTTGATTATCAAGTGGATCAATCAAACGTCGAAATCAAAGATTTTGGACGTACAGAACCACCACTTAAAGCAATCTTGGTCAATTTATGTGTAATCTTCATCACCATCTTAGGTGGGATGTTGATCGCAATTAATATCGTAGAAGAAAAAATGGATAATACTGTGAGTGCAATTAATGTTACTCCGCTTTCCCGAGTTGGATTTTTGATTGGCAAAAGCATGATTGGCGTTATCCTCTCGCTTTATTCTTCCGTGGCAATATTATGGATTACAGGTTACCGACATGTGAATTTTGGGATGTTGTTGGTGCAGTTGTTTGTAATTACGATATTGAGCATTTTGATGGGATTTGCACAAGGGATTAACAGCAATGATGTGATGGACGCTGCGGCAGGATTGAAGATGATGTTTTTGCCAGTGATTGGCGCTGTGGCTGCTGCGGAATTTTTGGCAGATAAATGGCAATGGGTCTGTTATTGGATTCCCTATTATTGGACCTATCTGGGTACAGATGCGATTCTCTCAAATGTCGCCACATGGCCACAAATTTTATTCTATTCAGCGATCACTTTGGGAATCACTGGTGTGATTTTTGCAATTTTAGCTCCTCGGGTTCACAAAGGGCTACAGTAAATCTAGAAACTATCAAAGGAAAAAATTATGAATTATTACCCACTCCTCGCACTTTTGGCTTTTGCGTATGCCGGCTTAGTATTTTGGATGGTGATTAAAAAACCAGCTAAATTATGGGGCATCAATAAAATTCAAACAATGATTAAAATTCTTGGTGAAAAAGGAACCGACATTTTATTCTATGTCGTTGGACTTATCGCAATTGGCTTAGGGATCTGGTGCATCACCTTAGCCTAAATATAATCAAAGTCTTTCTAAAATGAGCTCCTTGTGAAAGGAGCTCTTTATCAAATTACTTCATAGCGTTCTATTTCAAATATATAAAAGGCAACCCCATTAACTAAAATTTGTTTGATATTGGTCATGGGAATTCCCTGACGCATGAGTTCATTACGGGCAAGTGGTGTGAGCTGGGTGACCGATTTAATCGCACGAATAACATTTTCTTCTTGCCCATTTTCCATGCCAATCATAATATTAATCATTCCAGGATGATGAGATTGTTTTTCCAAATCGTAAGTGGTGATGTAGACTCCCATCATATTTAATAAAGATGCTACATCTGCGAGATCATTTTCTAAAATAGTGGTTATCAAAAGGCGGTTGATGTTCTCAGTGGTACCTTCTCGCTTGACCAAAAAATCGGCGTAATTAATATCTTCATTGATCAAAGCATTGTCAATTTCTGTGATTAAAGTAGTATATACATCCTCGCCAATAATACCTTCGGAAAGCATTTCAGAATAAGCGGCTCGCTGCACGCGTAACCCTTCTCGATAAGCAAAATTTATTTCTGTTATTTGCAGGTCTTTTTCTTGTGCCACAATCCTACTGACTGCTTTTTTACGACTTTCGAGTTGTAATTTCATGGGACGCTCTAAGATCTCCCAAGCATCGTCTGAAACAAATCCTTCTTCTGTCAATTGCTCCACATGTTGATAAGCTTCTGCAGCAGCAACAGAACGAGCTTTGTTTAATTCATAAATCACTGCTTTAGCTGAACGGGTGACAAACCCTAATTTTTTGACCAAAGGTTCCATTGAAACCCCTTGGATGAGAATGGTGAAGAGTACAACGCCAAAAGTCATTGCTTGCAGAATATCTCTTTCAGCACCAAGCGTGGCAGGCAAACTCAAAACAAGTGCCAGTGATACGGCACCACGTAAACCACCCCAGTAGAGCACATGTTGAATCTTTATATTAAGTGATTTAAAGAACCGTGAGAATCCGTAAATCACAATCGCGCGGGCTGCAAGAACGATAATAATGGCGTAGAAGATTGCTTGCCAACTGTCTAATAACAAAGCTAAATCAATTTCTAAACCGATCAAAAGGAAAACTAAGGTATTCGCGAGAAAAGCAAGATAGTCCCAAAAGTTAAGCAATGTAATTTTGCTTGTGGGAGACATGCGGGTGGAAGAAAGATTGCCAGCTACCAAACCTGCTGCCACCACAGCAAGCACTCCGCTAAAATGAAAATTCTCTGCAGTGAGATAGGAACCATAAACCGCAACTAAAGTGATAGTGATCTCCAACATGGCGTCATTAACAAAACCAATAAAACGCGTGGCGATCCAACCAACGATAATGCCGACTAAGACTCCCCCGCCAGCGACCATAAGGAAGTCCACTACACTTTGAGAAAAACTAAATGTACCGGTGGCAATGACACTGAGCATGATGTTATACATGACAATCGCGGTGCCGTCGTTGAATAAACTCTCCCCTTCTAATAAGATCTGGAGTTGTTTGGGAACCCCAAGCGTTCGGAAAAGGGCTACCACTGCAACAGGGTCTGTGGCAGCAATTAAAGCACCAAAAAGCAAAGCATCGGTGAGGGCAATGCCAACCGTGCGAGAGACCATCCACCCCACTAAGAACATAGTGAGAATCAAACCGGGGATGGCTAATGCTAAAATAATCTTGAGATTTTTGGTGAGTTCTTTAAAGTTGATGTGAAAAGCAGCTTCAAAAACCAAAGGGGGAACAAATATACTGAGAATTAATTCTGCAGATAAAAAGGAACGCAACTCTTCGAGACCAATGCCCAATAAATCGAGGGGAGCAAAAAAAGCGAGCGCTAGCCCCACAATCACAAGCCCGACTGTATAAGGCATGTGAAGACGTTTAATCACAATCCCAACTAAGGCTGCAAGAAAAAGTAAGATGATCAGAATGATCTCAACATCATGGATACCCATTTTTTACCTTCTATTTCATTTCAAAAATTTGTAATTTTCCCCCATGATATTGGGTTTGTGTGCCATTGGGGAATGTAATCGTTGTTTCTTTTAACCCATGCATAATCTCTAAGCCACGGTAACTGACCTTGAATTTGGCAGGCAAGGGATTGTTATAATGCAAAATGACCTTAGTGGGAGAGAGAATTTCAATACCTGCTACTTTGAGGAACAGACCTATCGGGAACAGGCTATTCCAAGTATAGGGAGAATCAAAACCTTGGGCTGTGTGAACATCATATCGTTCAAAAAGTGCCCCTTGATTACGCAAACATAAACCTTGCGCAGTAACTATCTTGGTGAGATGTTCGGCAGCAAGTTTAATCTCCCCCATTTTTAGTAAGGCTTCAATGACAAGGACTGAATGGGGTAACGAGACGGAAACATGTTCAATTTTATTGGCCAATGAAGGAGTAGGAATAAATTCTGGCATGCCAAAATTTTCGTTAAATCGCTGTGCTTTAGCAAAGTTATGTTTAACAATTTGATTTTTCATTTTTAAAGAAATGCTATTAGCCCACATAGGTAGCAAGGATGAAATCATGGGAACACGGTGATAGACATGCTGTAAGCTTGTCTGATCATTTTTGCCAGCCCCTTCAATATGAATTAAATTCACTTCTGTAAGTAAGTGGTTTAGGGTAAGGGTGCCGTGACTGAGGTACCATGAAAAATCTGAGTAGGTGAGATCTATGTGCAAATTTTTTTGAGCAGCATCTTTGCCTTCGATATGAATTTTTAATTGGAGTGGTAATACTCCTTGGGCATCCACACGAAGCAATAAACGCATAGGTGTGTCAAAAGATTTTTCAATTGTTTTTTGTGCATTGCCTTTAATGCGACCGATAAGCCCAATCTTTTGAGAATATCTGGTTTCTACATCAGAATAAAAATGAATCACGGAACGAGAATTCCACAAATCTTCGAGGATATTCCTGAGTTGCATCGCGTTCTTTTTGGCTTCTGAAGATGTTTCAATATCTTCCATAATCAATGCCAACTGATCCATACTTTCTGCTTCAATCAATAATAAAGCAGTCAAATCAGGTGCATTGACCTTGCGTGCATCCACTCCTTGGCTCCAAGAGAATAAGGTGGAAAACAGTGGGTGGCGCTCAATCCCAGTTTGGCGTACGGAACGCCATGTGGGAGATTTAATCTGATCACTGGTCATCCAAATTTGATAATACTGCTGCAATGCTGGGTAGATTTTACCTAAGAAAGATTTGTCACCATCACGCTGATAGATTTCGTAAGATAGAGAGCAAATAAAGGGATAGATGTCTTTGGCGACAAAGGCTAGATCGGCAGATTCAAACCAATTGAGCAAAATCTGTTTGCCAGTAGCAAGCATGGCAGGAGGTGCACATTTGAGCCAATACCAGATTACCAAGGGGAAGATCGGGTTTTGTGTGAGGGAGTCATCCAACGGGTTTTGATCTACTGTCCGCTGGAAACGCACTTCTTGTTGATTAAAGCCGGCTAGAAAAATGCTCATACGCTGGCTGAGGTTGAAGACAAAGTCCCATTCAGGAAGAAAAGACTCAATCTGATACACATCTGAATTTGTCATTTCTAAGAGTGCCATCTCGGCATCCCAATTTTTGGCAACCGCACGGCGAGCGGTTTCAAATGAGTCTTCGGGAGATTCTTT
This sequence comes from Anaerolineales bacterium, assembly GCA_963662985.1. Classification (GTDB taxonomy): domain Bacteria; phylum Chloroflexota; class Anaerolineae; order Anaerolineales; family UBA11579. The sequence continues at coordinate 784,110 of OY760067.1, forward strand.
AGCGGATACTGCCCAGGTGAGGGTTTTGCTCTCTTTGGTGGCTAAGAAAATGTCACTGGTAAGGGCAGGTTTGGGGCTTATGGTGAAATCTGGTCCGCCAGTGATAAACATTACTGGCGCTAGCCCTTTTGTGGTGCCTTGCAAGATGTTGACAATGTTTTTGTGCTCAGGTTTCATCGGAGTGCCGGCATCTGGCGCGAGTACACAAACCCAATCCATGCCAATAGCTCGTTCTTCTTGGGTATGATTGGTGACAGTGATGCGGCAAGAGATCAAATCGAAATCTTGCACCCAATATTCAAAAACTGCTTCAATCCCTTCAAAAGGTTGGAAAGAGAGCTGAATGTAATTGGGATAGTTCTTTTCAATACGAACAGGAGAATGATAGTCTCGCATTTGTTCGATGGTAATGCCTTCTTCACTGAAGATGGGGAAAATACGCATATAACGAGCACGCAATCCGTAAGTGGTACTCAGTTCTAAGGTGCCAGTTTCACCGCTACCAAAAGAGAGTTGCCAAACTTGGTCGTCATGAGGCATGCCATTAATGGTGCGCGCATCAGCGGCAAGTGGAATTTTGAGGTAGGGGAATTGTTTTATGGAAATTGGCTTCATGCTTCTATTTTAAATGGGGGAAGGGCTTTGGTCAAACGTTCTCTTGATTTCTCTTCCTTATTAATAGAAAACTTACACTTGAATGGTAGATTATAAATATAATTTGAAATAATTTTTTATAGTATAATGTTAAAAATTAACTTTAAGAGAGTGATCCACGCAGATGAATATTCGCTATGTGATTCCGCGCTTCATTCGGCACATTTTGCCCGATGAAATCGCAAAAAAATTATTGGAACAACGCTTCATCATTAAACCGGGCATTGAAACCTCAGACCCAACTGCTGCTGTGCAAAGCTATTTGGATGCGCTGACAAAAAATGGTTTTTCCATTGAAGGCAAACGAGTGTTGATTTTCGGTTATGGTGGACGTTATGACGTGGGATTGGGATTGGTAGAAAAAGGGGCCACGCAAGTGGTGTTATCCGATTTGTTCACCTCCCCCGACCCAAACCGTAACCGTGCATTGCTGCAACATTACCCGATCTTACTGACCGAAAAAGAAGGAATCGTGGTGCCAAAAGGGAATCAATTGGTGTTGGTGCAAGGCAATATCGAAGAAAAAGAGATTCAAGAGGCAATTGGCAAGGTAGATTTGGTGTTGACCAATTCCGTCTATGAACATTTAGTGAATGTTGACAATATCACCCGCGTTTTAGCAAATATGCTTTTGCCGGGCGGTGCCCACTTTCACAAGATTGACCTACGCGACCATTATTTCAAATATCCGTTTGAAATGCTGACCTTCAGTGAAAGCACATGGCGACGTTGGTTGAACCCCTCTAGCAATCATAACCGTTTCCGCTACAACGACTATACGCAAATTTTTGAGCGTTATTTTGAAAATGTGGTGGTGGAAGTGACCGATTTTTTACCAGAGGCATTTGCAAAAGTAAAATCGAAAATCCAGCCAGAATTTCTCACTGGTGATGATGAGATAGATGCAATCGGACAAATTAGTGTGTTTGCATCCAATCCAAAACAATAAGAAAGGCAGACCTATGTCAAACCCAACTATTTTGACTGTCACAGAAGGTGCGATCAATCAGATCAGAGAATTGCAACATGGTGATGTGACGCTTGGCATTCGCATTGCTGTGGTCGGCGACCCCACCCCGATGGGCTATCGCACAGAATTAGGCTTTATGCAACGTACGATGCACGGCGCAGACGACGTGGTGCAAGATGTCGATGATGTTTGGTTCATTATGGACAAGACCAGTGCCGAAGCATTGCAAGGCGCAGTGATTGATTTTGATGAAACCAAGTTTCAAGGTGGATTCCACATTCAATATGCACCCGATAAATTAGTAGAAGTGCCCCCTTCCAAAATGTGGGGAGATGAACTTTCTACCCAAGTACAAAAAGTAATCGACAACCGCTTAAACCCCGGTTTGAAGAGCCACAATGGATTTGTGGAATTGTTAGAAGTACGCGGTGAAAAAGCCTATATTGAAATGGGCGGTGGTTGCAAGGGATGTGCAGGAGCATTCATGACTTTGAAACAAGGGATTGAAAAAGCAATTTTTGCTGAAGTGCCTGAAATCAAAGAAGTGTTAGACGTAACCGAACACGCAGACGGCACCAATCCGTATTATACGGAAGTGGGCGGTCAAGGCGTTTTCTAAACACAAGAAAGACAAGTGCAAGGCTAGGGTAGTTCTATACCCTAGCTTTTTTGTTTAAGCAAAAAAAGGGAAAAAGAGAGAAGCGTTTGGGATGCTTGAGAGAAGTTGTTATAATTATAAGAAAAAGGAGAGATTTGCCCATGACGAGCCAACAAATTATAGAATGTATTGCCAATTTTTCAGAAGGCAGAGACGAAACCAAAATTCAAGCAATTGCTAGCGCGATTCAAAGCGCAGATGTGATGCTTTTAGATATAAAGCCAGATAAAGACCATAACCGAACCGTGATTAGCTTTGCTGGTGCACCTGCAAAGATTGAAGAAGCCGCCTTTTTAGGCATCCAAAAAGCGGCGGACTTGATTGATATGGATGTGCACACCGGTGAACACCCCCGCTTGGGCGCAACTGACGTAGTACCGTTTGTCCCGATTCAAGGTGTGAGCATGGCAGACTGCGTGGCGATGGCCAATCGCGTGGGAGAACGGGTGGGCAATGAATTACAGATTCCTGTTTATCTTTATGAACAAGCGGCAAAAACACCCGAACGGGAAAACTTAGCAAATGTGCGCAAAGGACAATATGAAGCTTTAAAAGCCGATATGGGGAAAGACCCCAAATGGACCCCAGATTATGGCCCCGCAAAAGTGGGCAAAGCAGGCGGTGTTGTAATTGGTGCACGGGAAGCTTTGGTGGCTTACAACGTGTATTTGAACACAGATGATGTCGAAATTGCCAAAGAAATTGGCAAAGCAGTGCGCCATTCTTCTGGTGGGTTGCGCTTTGTGAAAGGCATGGGCATCTTGGTGGATGGCAAAGCCCAAATCTCGATGAACCTGACCAATTTTAACAAAACCCCAGTCTATCGTGTGGTGGAAATGATTCGCCGAGAAGCACAACGGTATGGGGTACAGATTCAATCCAGCGAATTAATCGGGCTAATCCCGCAAAAAGCAATGGTTGATGCCGCAGTGTGGTATTTGCAATTAGATGATTTTGATGAACAACAAATTTTGGAACAAAAATTAGCGAGTGCTAGCAGCACTGATAAGGACCTTTTGGTTGATCGTGGATTTTTAGATGCCTTAGCTTCGAGCGCCCCTACCCCAGGTGGCGGTTCTGCCGCAGCCTATAATGCCGCGATGGCAGCTGCTTTGGTAGCGATGGTGGCCAATCTGACCATCGGACGCAAGAAGTATGCGGAAGTGGAAAGCGCGATGGTGGACGTGTTGAAACAAGCTGATACGATTCGCTTGAGCATGATGCAAGCCGTAGAAGCCGATGCAGCCGCCTATCAAAAAGTGATGGAAGCCTACAAACTGCCGAAAGAAAGTGATGCAGAAAAAACTGCACGTAGTGAAGCCATTCAAGCAGCGACTTTGGTGGCAGCGCAAGTGCCGCTTTCTGTGGCACAGACGTGTGCGAGCTTGCTACCTTTGGCCTGTGAAGTGGCCGAAAAAGGAAATCCCAATGCTATCACCGATGCCGCTTCAGCCCTGACCTTTGCCAATGCAGCCATGACAGCAGCTTTGTTAAATGTGGAAATCAATTTAAGTAGCTTGAAAGATGAAGCATTTGTAGCGATGGCAAAAGAAGAAAAAGAAAAGTTACGTAAAGCCGCGGCTGAATATGCAGTGCAGATGGAAAAACTGTTACAAGAGCGCGCTCAGATTTCAATGTAGTAAGCCATTCATCAATCTTTAGCTATCAACAGCGTGTGATTTTCTCATACGCTGTTTTTCTAATTTTTACTTTTTTGAAGCCTGCTCCAAAATTAGGTATAATCAAAGAGTATTTTGAAACAAGCGGGGAACCCACTCCCCCACCTATTCAAGGAGAGAGAATATGGCAATTAAATCAGATAAATGGATTCGCAAAATGGCGCAAGAACACGGCATGATTGAACCTTTTGTGGAAGGTCAAGTGAAACAAGGGGTCATCTCTTATGGCGTGTCCTCTTACGGGTATGATATCCGTGTAGCAGATGAATTTAAGATCTTCACCAACGTCAATTCTGCCATCGTGGACCCGAAAAAATTTGACCCGAAGTCAATGGTCGATTTCAAAGGGGATGTGTGCATCATTCCCCCTAACTCGTTTGCGTTAGCCCGTACCATTGAATATTTCCGTATTCCACGCAATGTGCTCACCATCTGTTTGGGCAAGAGCACTTATGCCCGTTGTGGAATCATCATCAACGTAACCCCCTTTGAACCAGAATGGGAAGGCTATGTGACCTTGGAAATTTCCAACACCACACCATTACCGGCGAAAATCTATGCGAATGAAGGAATCTCGCAAGTGCTCTTCTTTGAATCCGATGAAGAATGCGAAGTTTCCTACGCCGATCGCAAAGGCAAATATATGCATCAACAAACCATCGTTTTGCCAAAACTCTAAGCTCCATCACCAATTAAAGGATTTTCTGTGAACTCTCTACAAACCCTGCTCAAATCTGCACTGGAATGGATCGACAAAACCGATACAATCGCGCTCTCATACTATAAACACGATTTGGATGTGCAATTTAAAAACGATCGCAGTCCGGTGACCCAAGCCGACCGTGCCATCGAAGCCTTTTTGCGCGAGGAGATCGAAAAACGCTACCCTACCCATGAGATTGTGGGCGAAGAATTTGGTGAGAGCGCCCAACGCTCCAATTATCGCTGGATTATTGACCCAATCGATGGCACAAAATCATTCATGCGCGCCATTCCGACTTTTTCTACATTGTTGGGATTGGAAATCGACGGCGAAGTGCAATTAGGCGTGGCAAACTTCCCGGCCTTAGGCGAACGAATCTATGCCATCAAAGGTGGCGGTGCTTGGTGGGTGCAAGAAAAAGGCATGCCTCCCGTACAAGCACAAGTGTCCAAAGTTGCTTCGTTAAATGCGGGGATGGTGATGACCACCGACGTATCCAAAATGACACCCAATGGCAAAGCAAAAGCTTGGCAAGCCATCCAAGAAACGGCCAAGTCTTGCTTGGGGTATGGCGATGCCTATGGTTATATGCTGGTGGCCACCGGACGTGCAGAGCTGATGTTGGATGCGGCCATGAGCATTTGGGATTGCGGCCCCTTGCCCGTGATTTTATCCGAAGCAGGTGGCTATTTTGGAGATTGGCATGGCAAACGCACCATCTATGCGGAAGAAGCCATTGCCACAACCGAAAATTTGCTAGAGGAAGTGTTGAATTTAACTCGTTTAGATCTTGAAGAATAATTTCTCTCAAACCAAGAATTAACAAAAAAGAAGGTCCCGATTAGGAACCTTCTTTTCTTTTTAATAAATTAATTTTAGACAGTGAGATGATCACTCAGCTTCGCAATCATATTCTCACTCACACCAGCCACATTAGCCAAATCTGCCAAGGTTGCAAAGTCACCATGTTCTTCACGATAAGCGATAATTGCATCCGCTTTGCTCTCTCCAATCAAAGGCAAGTCAACAAGGGCTTGTTTATCCGCTGTGTTGAGATTCGTGAGGGCGGCAGGCACCTTGGGAGTGCTAGCAGGTTTATCTGCTTTCGCCGCAGGTGTGGTGGCTTTCTCTTTTGGTTCCACCGGTGTTTGGGTGATGGGATCCTTCTTTTTGACAGGATGAATCTTGACCGAGTTAGGTGTCACAATCGGATAAACCGGAGTGCGTTTTTTATGGAGGGGAATCTCCTCTAATTTGTGCAACTTAAAGGGATTTTTTCTATGCTCCTCAAACTTGACATCAAATTCTTTTCTCGGAGTCGAGATCAGATAGATCAAAATCGCAAGCACTGCCCCCACCAAAGCACCCACGACTGCGATAACTGTTTTCCATGCTTTATTTTTCATTTTTTTACCTTCCAAGTTTTTTACAAAACGTTATTCTTTACTTTAATTACCTCACTGATGATCGAAAGAGCAATTTGCTCAGGGGTTTGGCTGCCAAGGTCAAGCCCCACGGGGCCATGCAAACGCGCATATTCATAAGCGGTGATGCCGCGTTCCAACATTCGTTCGCGACGTGCGGTTTGAGTCTTCTTTGATCCGAGCGCACCAAGATAAAATGCAGGAGAACGCAAACCGACTTCAATGCCAGGGTCATCAATTTTGGGATCGTGCGTGAGGAAAACAATCGCAGTTGAGGAATCAATATCCAACTCAGCAAACGCTTCATCAGGCCATTGTTGCAGCACTTGATCGGCTTCAGCAAAACGATCTCCTTCGAGAAATTGTTTACGCGGGTCAATCACAATTGCTTCAAACCCAACCAGATGCGCAAACTTTACCAAACTTTGAGAAATATGTACCCCACCAACAATGAATAAGCGATCCGCATAGTGCATTGGCTCCAAATAATAGAGCATTTCATCATTATCAGTAAAAACTTGAATTTCTTTGGGAGAATTGCCAATCAACCCAAAGGCAAAGGCTTGTTTGTCATCGACAATTGATTGAAACACCACTTCTTTGCTTTCCACATCCACTAAGAGAACTTTACCAAAATTTTTACTAGCTTTCTCAACAGAAATACTGGTGAGTACAGGGCGTTTGGCTTTGAAACTTTCTTTCCATGCTTGGAACCAAGCTTCGTTCAAAGGTTGTAAGAGGATATCGACTTTGCCACCACAAGCTAAGCCAACTTCGCCTGCTACTTCATCGGCAATGCCATAATGTAGCAATTTTGCTTTGTTAGTGGCCAGCACGTCTTCACTTTCGGTGATAACAGCAGTTTCTACACAACCACCACTAACCGAACCGATCATTTCGCCTTGGTTGCTAATCGCCATTTTGCCACCGACTCCAACAGGAGACGATCCCCAAGTGCGAAGAACTGTAGCGAGTGCGACTTGTTTGCCTTGTGCAAACCATTTTTCTATTTGTGGATATATTTCGTTCATAGGTTAATTATACAATAAAATAATTTTGAACAAAAATGCCAAGCCCCATTTTTTCAATAATGTTTTATTAGAAATTTTTTTTATCTAAAAAAAGGTGATTTATAAAAAAGGAGCTTGGTAACAAGCTCCTAAATTTATTTAGAAATTCTCTGAAAACACATAGGTTTCAATCACTTCACCCGTATCAGCACTAATAAAATCAATGGTAAAGTCAATTTGATCATAAGGAGTGCCTGAATAGAATTGGTAGGTGATGTTGAACATATAGATCATCAAAGGTGCCATGTCATGGTTGGTTTGATTTTCAAGAAATTTGACAGGATCCACGACCATTTTGATTTCGGTGAAATCATCATTGTAAGTGATATCTTTGATGTAATCATATTTTTCTACGATTTCCGCAAATGAATTCACATTGACCTCGGCCACATCTTTGATAAATTTATCATATTGGCGTTGTTTCATTTGCAAAGAGTAGGAACCATCTGGATTATCAATCAAGGTATAACGAGCATTGGAATGTTTTTCAATTGATTCAATTAATTCTGTTTTGTCATATTCTAGATCTGCAGGAATATCGATGGTGACCATTGGTTGTTGGCTACATGCTGACAGAAGCAGGGTTAGGACAAAAAGAACAAGCGCGAGTTTTTTCATTTTTGTTATCTCCATTATTGTTTCGCTTATTTTATCATATTCAGTAGTTAATCGTTTCGTAATTGCAGGATTCTCACCGAATTTTGAGGCAGCCAGACTTGCGCTTGGTTATGGATGGAGGTTTGGTAGCTGGCATCCAGAAGATCGACAGCTTGCCCTGAAAAATGAAGGAGGGGCAAGGTGAGTGTTTGTGCTTGGTCACTGGCATTAAAAACTACCAAAATGCGTTCTTCTGCAGTTTCGCGAAGATAAACAAACTGCTCCGAGGCTAACAAAATCTGGCGATAGTTACCAAATTGCAAGGCAGGGCTTGTTTTACGAAATTGTGAGAGATGTTGGATGAAAGTGAGCAGGGCATGATCCCAAGTGTCTTGCCCATGGCTAGGATCAAAGAAAGGACGCAACGCTTTGTCAGAAAAATCATCGCGAGCACCACGAATGCCAATCTCACTGCCATAATATAAGGAAGGAAAGCCGGGGATAGTGAAGAGCATTGCGTAGGCAAGTGGCAAATGAGCAGGATTGTGCAATTGGTTGACAATACGGTTGACATCATGATTGTCGAGAAAATTGTACATTGGGAGATGTCTATAAGCACCAGCTTCGCCAAATTGCTGATCGAGGGTGTAGGCAATTTCAAAATAGTTGCGGTCATTCAAACTCGACCACAATCCTTTGTACGCCACATAATTGGTGGTGCTGTCAAACATTTCAGTATTGGCCCACTCACGATAGTCCCCATGAATAATCTCACCGAGGAAAAAGAAGTTGGGGTGCTCACGCAGAATCTCTCTTCGCAAAAAACGCCAAAAATCTTTGTCTACACAATCAGCAGCATCCAAACGGAGCCCGTCTATGCCAAATTCTTGAATCCAAAATTGAACCGCATTTACTAAATGTTGACGAAGTGCTGAATTAGAGGTGTTGAGTTTGACCAATGAATAGTGCCCTTCCCAAGGTTGATATGTAAAAGGATCGTTCAGGGGGCTACGTTGTGAAAAATCAATCCCATCAAACCAATCCCGATAGGGAGAGTTTGATCCATTTTGGATGAGGTCTTGAAACGCCCAAAAGCCACGTCCAACATGATTAAACACGCCGTCTAAAATCAAGCGTATGCCACGCGCATGCAATTGTTGAGAAAGATATTGAAGAGTGTGATTGGTGCCAAGGCGGGCATCCACTTGATTATAATCACGGGTGTCATAGCCATGGCTATCCGATTCAAATACGGGGCCCAAATACACCATTGTAACGCCAAGCGATTGAAGATGGTCGAGATAATGCTCAAGGACAAGCAAACGTTCTTCAGGGTGGGTTTGCTGATTGCGATCCATGGGAGCACCACATGCACCTAGGGGGTAGATGTGATAGAGTAAACCGGTTTGTAAGATTTGTTTTTGATCCATTTGATTTCCTTTTTATTTTTGGTTTTACTTTACTGACTATATACCGATTGGTATAGAGAGCGAAGTAAAAAAAATTGACTACGAATATATACCATATTGGAATTGTTGAATAGAGCGTGCAATTAAATCTTCATTCAGTTCAATTTGATTATGAAAACTAAAAAAGATATAAGTATTGATCATTCCAATAAAGGTTAAAGCATATGCATTGTGCCGCCCTTTCATGTTGCCATGGTCTTGGGCAGCTTTGAAAAAGAGTTCTTGGATAATCTGAAATTGTCGTTCGGTATAGGGCTGGGTGGCAGCAAATGATTCACTTTTATCAGGCGCGTTTGTAATGCTTAAAAAAAGCTGGAAGAGAGTGTGGTTTCTTTGAGCAAAGTCAAAACTGACGCGCAATACATTTTGCAAGCACAGTGGCAAATCATGCTGATAATCGGCAGCTTGGGCTAATAGATTCAAATAGGGTTGAAAGCGCTCTACAAAAATTGTATCCAAAACGCCGCGTTTGTTGCCAAAATAATGATACAGAGTAGGTTTGGTGATAGCTGCGCAATCGACCAATTCTTGTACACCCACTGCATCAAACCCTTTTTGGGCAAATAGAGTCACTGCACAATTTAATACTTTTGAACGATTATCCATTGGGTTAGTATACCGATTGGTACACTAGATGTCAAGAGATTTCCTAAAAATGCGAAGCTATGCTATACTATTTTTATTCGGATATAAAAGGTGGTAAATCCATGACAACATGCAAATTCTGCAATGCAACAATTCCCACACAAGAAACAATTTGCCCAAAATGTGGCAAAGAACAAAAGATCCTCATTTTAGAAGATTCTTATTCACTTGAATTGGAAGCCCAACGCAAAATAATTCAAGAAGAATATCGACGTAATTCAATTCTGCGCTATTTTTCATTTTTCTTTTTGGTATTGGGGTTAGTAGTGATCTTTCGTTTGGAAGATAAAATTTGGATCGGTGCATTGGGATTAGTTATTGGATTAGTCTTAAACCGCCTCGCCTCTCAAGGCATCTCTGTTGCTAAGGAAAAACAAAAAGCAATTGAACGGATCTTATTAACGAAAAAAGATTAACCTAGTGATAACATGGTTATGCTATCATTAGAATAGTATATTCTTATGAAGGAGAGAAAAATGACTGAACAAGTAAACCCCACCCCTCAAGCAGTGGAAGAAGCACCTAAAAAGAAACGTGTTTGGTTGATCATTTTGATCATCGTTGCCGTTTTGTTGCTTTGTTGTGTGGCAATTGGCGTGATTACTATGCTCACAGTTGGCCCAGAAGTTTGGGATCAAGTGCAAGCAACTTTAACCGCTATGCCTGCTTATTAAACCAACTCTGTAAAACTACAGAAATAAAAAAGTGCTCGATTGAGCACTTTTTATTTAAGTTCTATTAATAAATTTCTTAACTTAATCTATTGACAAGGTGTCACAAAACATGCTATTATATGCTTGTTACCCGATATTCTGCATAATCGGGATATGAGAAAAAATGAATGAATATAAAAAGGTTTTTGTTGCAGAAAGGTGCTAAAAATGAATAATATTATGTTTGATGAACTGGTTGCTCGAGAATATCGGCAGGATCGAATGGCAGAAGCTGAAAAATATCGCTTAGTAGTTCGTCCAGAGCATAAATCTATCCAATATCGATTCGGTCAAAAAATAGCCGCAATTGGCAAACGCTTAGAAACATATGGCGCCCAATTGCAACACCGTTTTGATAATGTAGAAAAGAAAGCTATTGCCATAATCGAGTAATCTAACAGGAGATACGTTATGACCCCACCCATTGAAAACTATATCGATACACTACCGAATTCACATATTCGTGTGGGGCTCGCTCCTGTATTAAGCGCAATCCATTCTTTATTGTTGTTCGGTGAGTCAGACAACACTTCAGGACTCAGTTCTTGGGTGATGGAGACTCTCGAAAAAATGAGCGAACAAGAAAAAAACGACAACAATAAAATTATTTTTGGATTTTATAATGCGATTATTCCAGAAGAAAACTGGGAAAGCTTTCCTGCATATTTGGCACATTTGCAAGCAATGAACCCCGTCGCATTACGAGATAAAATGATTCTTGCTTATTTTAAATATGCAAAAATCAAAGGGGATCCAACCGAAAGAAAAATCGAAGAAGTGATCGCAAGCGAAGAAAGCTACCTCAACTTTCTCAACGCTGCTTTTGATGACTCAATTGTAGATGAGACCTTAGAACGTTGGGCATACCAATATGTGATTGATCCCCCGGCAATGAAAGCCATAATCATCAATCATCTCTCCCATATGTGGGATACTTACTTAAAGAGCTCTTGGGAAAAAGGGTTCGCAACTTTACAAAAATCTGTGGATTCATTCCAAGAGATTGATTTTAGTCAAATGGATAATATTGAAGCAGCAAAATTAATCACCGGGCGACAAGCTTTTAATGACCATTTTGAAAATCGCATCAAAAATGCCAAAGAGCTGCTGTTTGCCCCTTCTCTACACATCGGACCTTATTTAGGCAAATTTATGTTAGGTGAAACAGTGGGCATCTTTTTTGGAGCACGCACACCTGATAACATGGCCAGTGATAATCCTGAATTAAGTCAGATGGATTTATATGTACGCTTGAATGCGATTGCAGATGAAACTCGACTAAGCATTTTGAAATTTATTTCTGACAAGGGTGAAGCAAGTTCTGCGGACATCATTACTGCACTAGATTTGAGCCAATCTGCCACTTCACGTCACCTAACCCAATTGACCGCAATCGGATTTTTACAAGCACATCGTGTAAACAGTGCGAAATATTATACTCTCCTAGACACAAGCATTCTACAAACACTGGAGACGTTCAAATCATTTTTAAATTTACCGCAATAAATTACTTTTCTTTTGCATTTTTCGGTTTTCAAAAAAGAGCTTAATGGGGCTCTTTTTTGATTAATCAAACTATTTTAATCTTCTGCTATCGTCTAAATCTTCTAATATCATTCTTATCCTAGCCTATTGACAATGCCCCCAGTCTCCTTATACTATATGATTGTAAACGGATATTTTTTATCCATTTTACAGCAAAGAGTGAATAAACATACCGACAAAAATTATGAAAGGATAATTTTAATGAATAATTACTTGTTCGATGAAATCGCAATTCGCGACGAACAGCGCCAGCGAATTGCTGAATCTGTCAGAAATGCTCGCGCAGCCCAAGAACAAAAGCCCCCTTTGCGCGTTCAATATTATCAACACCTTGCCAAATTAGGTGAATGGATGCAAGACACCGGAAACCAAATGAATGAAAAATTTGGCGCTTTGGCGAAGGACGAAAAAGAAAGTAAATAATTTTCACTAGTTCAAGAACCTCCTCTTTGTATAGAGGAGGTTTTTTTTTATTTAAAACCCTCCTGAAAAAAATTTCAAAGCGCTTGCATATTTATGCGTAAATAAGGTATAACGTATACAATCGATAGGAGTAAAAATGACCCGACCTACAAAAATTGAAGATGCCCTCAAAGCGGCTCGACTTTACTATTATCAAAATATGACTACCACAGCAATTGCGAAAGAACTTAACGTGTCTTCATCCACCGTGTCACGTCTTATCAGCTTTGCCAGAGAAAGTGGTTTGGTACAGATACGAATCATGGATCCTACTGATGAACCCAATCGTTTGGCAAATGCTATCACTGATCAATTTGAAATTCAAACCGTACACGTCGTTCCTGCTTCCGAAATAGCTGGAGAAAGCGAATGGTTGACACGGGTGGCAGGTTATACCGCTAATTATTTAAATCGTATTTTTGACTCTAACAAAGTACTGGGAATCGCATGGGGCACCACGCTTTCTGCCATCGCCCATCAACTGCGTCGCAAGAATACTTTCAATGCGCATGTGGTGCAATTAAACGGTGCAGGCAACACCTTCTCAACAGGAATCGAATATGCCAGCCAAATCATCACACGCTTTGCTCACAATTTTCAGGCACGTGCGCATTTGTTCCCCGTACCCACGTTTTTTGACTACCCTACTACCAAACAAGCGATGTGGAAAGAAGGTAGCATAAAACGAATTTTAGATTTGCAACACAAAGCAGATTACTTACTGTATAGCATTGGCACGGTCAACGCCGGCATCCCCAGCCATGTGTATAGTGGGGGGTATTTAAACCAAGCAGATTATCAAGAATTAGAACATCATCAAATTGCAGGGGATATCGCCACGGTATTCTTCCGCAAAGATGGTAGCTTTGACAGAATTCCGATTAATGAACGCGCGAGTGGTCCTAATTTGGAATTTTTCCGTCAAAAACATGGCATCTGTGTCGTGTCTGGGTTGGCAAAGGTAGATGGGCTACATGCCGCCTTGCGAGGTGGTTTGATGCGAGAATTAATTGTGGATGAACCCACTGCTAGGGCGTTGGTGGAAAAACTTAAGCAATAACAAAAAAGCTCACTTTCATGAGCTTTTATTTTAATTTCAACTGCTTTGGATTAAGCATTGTAAGTGGTGGAGGTTACATCGCCACCTTCACCTGTCCAATCAGTGTGGAAAAATTGTCCACGCGGTTGGTCTGTGCGTTCGTAGGTGTGTGCTCCAAAATAGTCGCGTTGCGCTTGCAGCAAATTCGCCGGCAAACGTTCCCGACGATATCCATCATAGAAGGCCAAAGCGCTCGACATAGCTGGCACAGGGATACCTAATTCCACTGCTTTAGCCACCACTTTGCGCCAAGCTTGTTCAGCTTGGGTAACTTGGGCTTTGAAATAAGGCGCAAAGAGTAAGTTCTCTAAGTTTGGATTTGTGTCATAGGCTTCTTTAATTTTATCCAAAAATGCAGCGCGAATAATACAGCCTTCTCGCCATAACATCGCAATCGTGCCATAGTCCAATTGCCAGCCATATTCTTGTACGGCGGATTTAAACAGCATATAGCCTTGCGTATAAGAAATAATCTTCGAAGCATAGAGTGCTTCACGAATGGCATCTAAAAATTCTTGTTTATCGCCTGCATAGGGTTGAATCTCACTGCCTAAAATACCGGCTGCCACCACTCGTTCTTCTTTGAGAGCAGACAAGAAGCGTGCAAACACGGCTTCTCCGATCAAAGTTAAGGGTGAGCCTGCATCCAACGCCGCTGTTGCTGTCCACTTGCCAGTTCCTTTTTGTCCGGCGGTGTCGAGGATTTTATCGAGCACATACTCCCTAGATTCATCTTGATAAGCCAAAATATCACTGGTAATCTCAATCAAATAGGAATCCAACTTTCCTTTATTCCATTCTGCAAAGGTAGTGCTCATCTCCTGATTACTCATCCCTAAACCATGTTTCATCAGGTCATAGGCTTCGTTAATCAATTGCATATCACCATATTCAATGCCATTATGCACCATTTTAACAAAGTGCCCTGCACCTTCTGGCCCCAGCCATGCACAACATGCGGTGCCATCTGCCACCTTGGCTGAAGTATCTTGCAGAATATTTTTAATATGAGGCCACGCTTCAGCAGCCCCCCCCGGCATTATGGACGGGCCAAATCGAGCCCCTTCTTCACCACCAGAGACGCCTGCCCCAACAAATAAAATGCCTTTTTCTTTCAATTCATTCATGCGTCTTGTGGAATCAGGAAAATGAGAGTTACCACCATCAATGATGATGTCGCCTTTTTCCAAATAAGGTACTAACTGTGCAATCGTGGCATCTACTGGGGCACCAGCTTTGACCATCAACATCACTTTGCGAGGTTTTTCCAACAACCCCACCAATTCTTCAATACTATGTGCGCCTAAAATGTCGCGCCCTTTGGCTTCATTATCTATAAAATGATCTACCTTTGAAGTCGTACGGTTGAACACAGCCACGGTGTAGCCTTTGTCGTTCATATTAAGAACAAGGTTTTGCCCCATCACTGCCAAACCAATTAATCCAATATCTGCTTTCTTTGTCATCCGAACTCCTTAAATCAATCCTAGTGATTGTAATATTTCTTCTACAATGTTTGCTACAGGTTGGTCAACGGAAACTGACCAAGCATCTGCTGGTACTTCCAAGGTAGCAAACTGACTTTCCAACATATTCGCTTGCATATAATGAGCGCTGCGTTTACGCATACGATCGGCGATAAGTTGGAAATCCCCTGCTAAATGAACAAACATCACTTCAGGGTTATTCTTACACAATATCTCTCGATAAGAGGCTTTCAATGCAGAACATGCTAACACAATCGAATTGCCTTGTGAAATTTGGGTATGAATCAATTTTTGCAAGGTCTCTAACCAAGGAATGCGGTCCGCATCATTAAGTGGAGTGCCTTGTGCCATCTTTTGCACATTTTGTGGAGGATGAAAATCATCTCCATCAAAAAACTGCCACCCTACCCTTTGGGCAAGCTCACTGCCTACACTTGTTTTTCCGCTGCCGGAAACACCCATCACCACAATTGCTTTGTTCATTTTAGTCTCAATTATTAGTCTATCCTTTAAGTATATCTCTTACATATCAGAAATCTATCAAAAAAGCACTGTTAGCAGTGCTTTTGATGATCTAATTTTTTATTAAAATAATTGCTTATTGATTAAAGGATTTGTTCGAATTTTGTTTTGAAAATTCAATTAATTTATTGCTAGCTTGGCGTTCTTGTACAATTTGGTCATGCATTTTGCGACGATCTTCAAATGTATCTGTAGGTTTGTATTCAGTATGGTTTATTTTGCGCATTAATGGGTTATTCATCCGCTCATCCTCTCTCTTCTTCTTTTGCTGAGTGTGTCGCCAAAAGCAACACATTTATTATAATTTTTTTTTATTTTTAGACGTCATTTTTTAAGGCACAAAATCTTTACAATGAAAAATTTTAAGATTTCTTCTCAAAGATGTAAGAACATAATGCAAGATGGGTCTATAGGGTGAACGAAATTATAAAAATTAATTGGAGGTATCAAATGAAAGCTAAACAAAATATGGGGTCTTTAGACCGAATTCTTCGCCTTTTGGCTGTTGTTGTAATCGCAGTACTGTATTTCACTGGTGTTATTAGTGGCACACTTGCTTTGATTTTAGGAATTGTGGCAGTTATCTTTTTGCTCACAAGCATCGTGGCAGTTTGCCCACTTTATATTCCTTTCAAGCTAGACACTCGCAAGAAAGAATAAATAAAATCTTCTCAAAAAAAGGACGGAACACCGTCCTTTTTTCAATTTAATGAATAACGTTTTTGGAGAAAATTATGACCTCAAAAGAAGCATTTGACACGATCAATCGAGAAATTGAAAAATATTATTGTAAATTGATCTTTGCCGATGGCAAAATTCAATTAGTTAATTTTGTGCCACCAAAAACGGTGAAAGTGATCCATATTTATCCTGAGTTTCCTAAATTAAGTGTGGTTCGTCAACACATCATCGCTTTTGAGAAAGACGGATTGTTAGAAACTCCTTAAGAGTGACTTTTCATCCATTACAATTCATTAAAAATCAAAAAAACAGGAAGGTATGATGAAAAACAAACCTTTATTTGCAATTTTTTTAATCATTTTTATTAACATGTTGGGCTTTGGGTTGATCCTTCCCTTATTGCCCTATTATGCAGAAGGATTTGGCGCAAGTGACACTGTCATTGGTCTTTTAGTGGCAGTTTATGCAGCAGGTCAGTTTTTTGGGGCCCCTATTTTAGGACAGTTATCCGATCAGTATGGTCGGCGCCCGATTTTGCTCATCAGCATTTTGGGAACTCTCATTGGGTTTGTGATCTTAGGATTTGCCAACACTTTATGGTTATTGTTCTTGTCAAGAATTATTGATGGGCTGACAGGTGGCAACATTAGTGTTGCTCGTGCCTATATTTCTGATGTGACCACAGATGAAGATCGTGCTAAAGGCCTAGGTGTGATTGGCGCTGGCTTTGGGCTAGGATTTATCATCGGTCCCGCCACAGGTGGAATCTTGAGCCAATGGGGCTTTGCTTTGCCAGCTTTTGTGGCGGCTGGGCTCACTCTGTTAAATTTGGTCTTAGTTTTCTTATGGCTACAAGAATCATTACCTGTTGAAGAACGAAAAAAAACAACCTCAAAAAAACCTTTATTCTCCTTCAATGCATTAGGAGCCGCTCTGAAACGGCCTTATGTTGGGACCTTGTTAGTCACTCGATTTATTTTTGGAATATCGTTTTCTATTTTTGAAAGTATCTTTTCTCTTTACGCACTCCGTAAATTTAATTTAAGTGCTGAACAAACAGGTTTAGTACTCACTTATGTGGGTGTGCTAACCGTAATCGTACAAGGGAGTCTAATGGGACGCATCACCAAACGATTCTCTGAAAAAGGGTTGATTATCAGCAGTATTGCCATTATGGCGATTGCCTTGGTCGGCTGGGGTTTGGCACCCACGTTGCCCATTTTGTTAATCGTTTTAGCACCCATTGCTTACGCCGGCGGTGTGTTGACAACTGTGATCCCAAGCACCCTCTCCAAATCTGTGGAAGATAAAAATGTAGGAGAGATTTTAGGGGTGTCTGCCTCTACGGAAAGCTTGACACGAGTGATCGCGCCATCTTTAGGGGGGGTGCTACTAGGCAAATTAAGTACCGCTGCCCCTGGTGTGTTTAGTGGGATTTTATTAGTCTTGCTTTTGATATATGTTTGGGTCCGATTCCGTAAACTAGAAACCGACCAAGCCTAAAAAATCATCGCTTAATTTAAAAGAGCTCCTATCATGTGAGCTCTTTTTTTGATTAATACCATTATTCTATTCTTTTAGATCTTGATAACGATAATAATGAATTGGCAGAACAGCAATCACTAACTGGAAGACTAAAATGTTGATTTGTTCGACTCCTCCAAGAATCTAAAGTTGATTTACAATCACGATTCTAGTAGGTGTACCTAAATAAAAAAATTTGCCAAAGATTTTTTTATTCTATTTTCTTTCTCTTTTTATTTAATAGGGCTTAAGAATTTAATTAATCTTTTATAAAGCAAAATTAATATCTTTTTACTCTCATTTGACTTTTTCATTTTTATTATTGTACTATTTATATAGATTGACGTGAATAAATATTAACAAGAAGTTGTCTTTTTTATAAATGCTACCTCAAGGAGAAAGAAATGAAATATGTGCCTACCTACGTAGAGTTGCATGAACAATTGAAACAAGAAATAATTGAAAAAAATCTCTCCCCTGACACACCCTTGTATATTCATCGCGCCCCCACAAAAGCTTATGATAACTACACCCCCATCATCTTGTATAAACTGAACCCAAGCGCCGTTTGCATTGAATGTGAACAAATGACCGTGGCAAAATTGCTGCGTGAACTTGAATTTCACATGCAATACTACAAACAAGTTTCAGAATAATTTTTTTCACTATTCCAAATATTTCTTTTTTCCCGCGAAGCTTAATCAGCTTGGCATAATTTTGTTTAAGTGATATTATTTATAACGAACGTTCGAAATAAATAAGGAGCAGTTAAATGCCAAAAATTATTGATCATCAAGCTTATCGCCTGACTCTCTTAGAAAGAGCCCGCGTATTATTTGCAGAAAAAGGGTATGCAGAAACTTCTATGCGTCAAATCGCCGAAGCCTTAGAAGTATCCACCGGCACCCTCTATCACTATTTTCCTAATAAAGAAGAACTTTTCAAACAACTCTTTTTATCGATCAGCCAGCGCGATGTATCTGAATTTTTAGCTATGGCACAAGAAACTTCTTCTCTAGAAGAAAGAATCGATTTAATCTTTGCTTTTGTGGAATCAAACGAAACTGAAATCTATCAATTTATGCCACTTACTTTTGACTACTTACGCATCCATCAACAAAACTCCCCCGAGGAATTTATCCAACGATCAATCGAAGAATATCGCAATGCAATCATCACTCTCACACAATTACCAGCAGATCTTGGATTAGTGGTGTATAGCACCTTAGAAGGGTTGATCTTGCAACGTTTTCTCACGCCCGGCAAAGTAGACTTAACTGCTTCACTCGCATTACTTAAAAAAATGATATTAAACACAATTGAAACAACAAATTAAAAGGAATAAAACATGAATTCTCAAACCTCACAGACACAAGCTGGCGTAGATCGCAGTCACGGGCGCTCATTTGCTGAAAAATTGACTTTTGCCAGTGGACATTTTCTGCTGGTACTCCTCAGCGCTTGGCTAACTTTTTTTAATGGTCTTTCTCACATCGGCGCATTATTTGGAAAATCATGGGCAATGGCAGACCCAATCCGTGCAAAGTTAATCTTTGCAGCAATCGCACTCTATTTTCTACGACACATGATTACCTTGTTCGTGCTATTAAAACGCAAGATAGTGTGGTCAGAAGCATTGGGGCTCTTGGCCTATTTTGCTTTCTTTGAACTTGGCATTTTACTCCTCGGTGGAGGAGCTTTCCGAAATCATAGTATTCCGCTCAATTGGCTTGATATTCTTGCAGGAATTCTGATTGTAATCGGCTCCTTTATCAATAGCTTCTCGGAGTTACAACGGCATTGGTGGAAACAAGATCCTTCCCACAAAGGCAAACTTTATACAGAAGGATTATTTCACTACGCCATGCATATCAATTATTTTGGAGATGTCGTGTTGTTCACTGGCTGGGTCTTGCTCACGCATAATCCGTGGACTTTGCTTTTGCCAATTTCAATTGCACTCCAATTTATCTATTTCCACATCCCTGGCTTAGACAGCTACCTTGCCGACCATTATGGAGATGCATTTGATGAATATGCA
The DNA here is from genome assembly GCA_963662985.1 of Anaerolineales bacterium. Classification (GTDB taxonomy): domain Bacteria; phylum Chloroflexota; class Anaerolineae; order Anaerolineales; family UBA11579. Next base: position 804,053 of record OY760067.1, read on the forward strand.
AAGAAAACGAAAAAACTATTCCCCTTTATTTACTAGAATAAGTTTCTCTTAAATAAAAAACACAGGTGCCAAGGCATCTGTGTTTTATTTTAAAATTCACAAGTTTAGTTTAATTCTAAAGATTCAATAATTTGATAAAAATCACTCAAATATTTTTGATCAATTCCTGCATAAACTTCTCGCCAATTGGCACCTTCTTCAACGGCCACATTGCTTGGCCCGCCCAAAATAGTGATTAGATTACCCTCTGTGTTTTGAAGAATAACTTCACGCACATAGAAATATTCTGTTTGCGCACTTTCAGAAAGGGTGGCAATATATTCATACCCAGAATAATCTCCCACTGTCAGCGCACGCACCCGAATCAAACGAGAGCGCCCAGTTTCAGCCATTTCTCCATCTTGCAGGTTCGCCAAAGTGTTCAACGTATCATTCACATACGTATTTTCATTTTCCAACGTATATTGCACCACTACTTGATACGCATTCTTTTGGAATGGTGGCACTTCCAATGGGACTCCACCATAGGGGGTCACAACATCGGAGCCGATTCCAATTCGAATTGTATTGTCAACAATATATTCATCCGGACCAAACCAGTCCACAGGATAGTCAAATGACAACCCAAAAGCTTCATTAGAATAAACATTTTCTGTGGCAACAACCGTAGGGGTTTCAACCATCTCATCAACTTGCGAAGTCGTAGTAGACATCACCTCAGTTGCGGGTGCTTCTTTCGGAAAATTACAACTAGTCAACCCCATCACTACTACAAGCACAATAAGAATCAAATTCATTTTTTTCACACAAATCTCCTTCCGAACGTTCGGATATCACTACTTATAGACGATGTAGTATGATTGCATTATACAATGTTTCAATCCTTTGATTTTCCTTTTCTAGGGCATCTGAGCTTGTTTTAAGAAAATTCTTTGCTTTAGAGACAAAAAAATATTGACATTCACACCTCTTAAGGATAAGATACAGACGATGTGGTTTGACACTCAAACCCGATCAAATTCTTAGGAGCTTTTTTGAAGTCAAAAGTGAAGTAAATTACAAGACTTATTGGACTAGAGAATCGTAGGGACGGTTCACTAGACACCCCCCAGCAAGTACTTGTAATCCCCCCATGTTGAATCGTTCATCTCCCGTATCCCGAAGACGGAGCTGTTTTGCTATTGCAATCCTAGGCAGATGAAACGTATCAACCCCCTCCCCAAAAAAACAATTGAATAAATGGGAATTAAACCTGATTTTTGTATTCTGGTTTCAGGTTTCTAGAATCGCTCCATCGTTTTGAAATCAGAGCGCCCAAACGCTAACCTAAGAAAGAAAAAAATGAATACCAACACTTTTGACAAACTTCAATTTGATAAAATTATCGAAACTGTACAGTCCTATTGCACCAGCAGTTTGGGACAATCACTCGCACAAAACTTACATCCCTACAAACAATACGCCCAAGTGATGCAAAAACTCGCCGAAACCAGCGAAGCCCGCGCTATCTTGGATGCATTTGGCAACTTCACTCTCTCTGGCACCGAGAATATTGCAGAAATTATTTCTTATGTAGAAAAAGATGGCATTTTAAACGTCGGGCAAGCCGTCCAATCGCTCGCCTTTTTGCACGGGGTACGCAAAGTGAAGAGCTTTATGCAAAATAAAGACTACTACGCCTCGACCCTATGTTTGCTCGCCGAAGGAATCGTCGACCCACAGCCGATTATCGCTGAATTTGAAGAGATGATCCAAAACAATCAAATTGCCGACAATGCCACCAACGAATTGCGTACTATTCGCCGTCATATCGCTCTCACAGAAGACAAAATCAAAGACAAATTAGAGTCTTTCTTGCGTAGCAAAGCTAATGAAAAACATATCCAAGAATTTTTCATCTCCAAACGCAACGGACGCCAGACCATCCCGGTCAAGATCACCAGCAAAAATCTAGTCGCCGGCACAGTAATAGACAGCAATAAAAAGACTGCCTTCATTGAGCCAGACACGGTCCGCAAACTGACCGATGAGCTGATGGTTTTGGAAAGTGAACAAGCACAAGAAGAATATCGCATCCTGTGTATCCTGACCGACATTCTCTACACCAACCTTTTTGACATCCAGCACAACTTGCATAGCCTCGCCGCCCTCGACTTTGCGTTTGCCAAGGGACGCTACTCGCGTGCAATCAATGGCATCGCGCCACAGTTGAACGACCACGGTGTAATTCAAATTGTGAATGGTAAACACCCCCTATTAGAAGGAGACGTCGTGCCTTTGAATGTCGAGATTGGCAAAGATTTCCGCACCCTCATCATCACCGGACCTAACGCCGGCGGCAAGACCGTAGCGATGAAAACCATCGGCCTGCTGACTCTCGCCGTACAAGCGGGCTTGCATATCCCTTGTCATCCCAACAGCAATCTTTCCATTTTCGAACAAATCTTCGTTGATATTGGAGATGACCAAAGCATGGAAAATGCACTCAGCACCTTCTCTTCGCATGTCAAAAACCTCGCCCTGTGCGTCAACAAAGCCAACAAATCCACCCTACTGCTCTTTGATGAAATCGGCAGTGGCACAGAACCCGGCGAAGGCTCTGCATTGGCGATTGCAATCTTAGAAGATGTTTATCAAAAAGGTGCCATCACCGTCGCATCCACACATATGAATGAAATCAAAAATTATTCCTCCTTGCATCCCGATTATGAAAACGCGGCCATGAAATTTGAAAAAGAGACGCTTAAACCGCTCTATCAATTACAATTGAAAAAAGCAGGCAATAGTCACGCCCTGTGGATCTCCAAACAAATGGGCATTCAAGAGAAAATTTTGCAAAAAGCAGAGCGCTATCAAGCCAGCAAAGACTATGATTTTAGCCCGGTACCCAGCGCCAAAGTACGAACGCCCAGCGCAGTCAGCGAAACCAAAGTCTACCCTAGCTATGCGATCGGCGATCGAGTCTATGTGCAAACCCTCCAGCAAAGCGGCGTGGTCCATAAACCCAAAGATGAACACGACCAAGTAGAAGTATTCTTCGAAGGCGAGTTCAAAACCCTGCACGTCCGCTTACTCAAGCTAGAGGTCAGTGCCGAGAATTTGTATCCCGTCGGCTATGACATGGATCAAGTCTTTCGCAGTTGGAAGGAACGCAAACTCGAGCATGATTTGGAAAGAGGCTCGAAGAAGACAATTAAGAAGATTAAGAAGTATGGGATAGATGAATTGTTGAAGGAATAAAAAACCAAGCTCGCTTAGCGAGCTTGGTTTTTTATATGATGTATAATGAGAGTAATTATTTGGAAAATAAAGGCGGATATGCATGGATTTCACTAAATTCAATAAAATTCAAGAAGAATGTATAAAAACAATAAATAATAATTTACAAATAGTAGCTTGTGCTGGTTCTGGAAAAACTAAAACTATAGTTGGAAGATCAATACATATATTAGAACAAAAAAAAGCAACTCCTGATGAAATGGTAGCAATTACTTTTACTGAAAAAGCTGCAGGAGAAATGAAAGATAGAATATACAAATCACATGAAAAAGAATTTAATTCATCAAATCACTTACCAGAAATGTATATTGGAACAATTCATGGATTTTGCTTAAGACAATTACAAAAACACACAAATGTTTATAAAAAATATGAAGTCTTAACAGATGTTCAAGAAAGAATATTTATCAATAAAAATATATCGTATCAACAATTACAAAGTTTCCCATATAGAAAAAAAAATGGAGAAATAGTAAATTCCTTGAACATAAAAAACAGCAATTTATTATTAGAAGTTTTTAACTTTATCATTGATGAGTGTTTAGAAATTTCCATATTTAATAATGAGATAATTAATTTTTATAATTATTATATTGAATTATTATCAGATAATAACTATTTTACTTTTTCCACAATTCAAAACACATTTTTACAAGAATTAGATAAAAACAAAAATTTGATTGAAGAAATCAAAAAGATTAAATATATCACTGTTGATGAATATCAAGATACCAATACTATTCAAGAAAGAATATTACTAAAAATTGTAGAAATTAATCCTAATATTAATATATGTGTTGTTGGTGATGATGATCAAACACTTTATTCATGGAGAGGAAGTAATTTAGAATTATTTAGTCATTTCAAAAATGTATTTCCAAATGTAAAAGTAAAAAAGTTGACAACAAATTACCGATCATCTATTGGAATTGTTGAAACAGGTAAATGTGTAGTAGATGCTATCGAAGACAATTTTAGAATTGAAAAAGATTTTCATTGTGACAATACGTTTCAATGGGATCGTGGAGATATTATCCTCAAGACAGATTTTGAATCTATTCATGAAGAAAATAGATTTATTGTGGATTGTATTAAGAAATTAAATCAAGCATCAATTCCTAAAAAAAATAATGAGCCTGAAGTAATTAATTATAGTAATATGGCAATTCTTGTTGATTCAACCAAAACTCTAAATAAATACAATTCAAATTTATTACAATTATTAGATGAGAATGGAATTGAATATATTATTGATGGTACCAAGCAATTATTTGAGACAGATGAAATCATTAAATTAAGAGACTTATTTTTATATTTTGCAAAACAGTATTGTAATTATAAAAGAAAAACAGATTATATAAATAATAAATATGAAAACTTAATACAAAACCAAGATATTATTGACACTATTAAAAAATATTCTGATATTGTTAATGATAATAAAAATTTTGAAGCAACTATTCAAGAATTCTTCTTTGAATTAACGAAGAATATAGAATTGTATAAGAGTACAAAAGCTAATGATAGACATATATATAATTTAGGAGTTTTTACTAAAATAATCGATGATTTTGAAAGAATTCATTTTCTTGATAATTTTGGCTATAGAATAAATAAATTTGTAGATTTCTTGATTTTTGACGCACCAAATGTATACCCTGAAGGATGGTTATCACCAAAATTTTCTGAATCAAAATGTCTAAAAATTATGACTATCTATGCATCAAAGGGATTAGAATTCCCCGTTGTTTTTCTTCCTCATCTATGCAAAAATTTTTTATTTCCCACTCAACCAAAAACAGGAATGAAAATAGAAGGATTATTATTAAATCAAAACAATCAAATTGATAAAAAGATTGACGATATTCTTTCAAGATATGAAAATAAAAAAAATGATGATAATTTGAATAGATTATTTTATGTTGCTATTACTAGGTGTAAAAAACATTTAATAATGACGAAATCTAAGATTTATTATAAAAAAACAAGAAAATATGATAAAAAACCTAGACAATTAGAATTAGCATCAAACTCTAGGTATTGCAACTCTGATGGAAAAATCTTATTAAATAAATTAATTGATACAAGCACAAATAAAGACACAATTTTACCAAGCTATATTTTTGATTTTTCAACCTTAAAAGATATTTTCGAATGCCCAATGAAATTCAAATTTTCAACCATATATTCATTTCACAGTCCGTTAAATGTTAGGATGGGATATGGAAAATCGCTACATAATATGTTAGATGATTTACATAGTACTTATTTAAAGTCTGAAATTATAAAATCTTATTCTGATTTGAAAATTCATTTAAATCTACCTTTAGCACCAAAAAACGGACAATTAATTAAGGACATGAATGAAAATGCAAATAAAATTATTACCAAATATATCAATCAAAATAAAAGTAATTTTGATCAAATTTCTTATGTGGAAGCTCCTATAGATTATAAATTAAATGATATGATTTTTATTAATGGAACTGTTGACTTAATAAGAAATTTAAATTCTGGTGATGTCAAAATTATTGATTTTAAAAGTAATAAAAAAACTTTGCCCGATGACATAAGAAAAAAACAATTGCTTATCTATGCATTAGGCTATAAAAAAATGACTGATAAAACTCCAACATCTGTTATTTCATATAATTTAAAAGAAAACATATCAGAAGATATAAATATCGAGGAAAATGATTTAGCTCAAATTAACATTGAAATAAAAGAAAAGTATCATATGATTAAAGATAATAATTATCCAAAAAACATATCATTTATGTGTAATGAGTGTGATTTTAAATATATTTGTAAGAATATTAAATAATCATTTTTGTAAAATTAAAACAGTTTCTTTATTTATTGATTGAATTTTTTTATTTATTTTCTGAGGTCTTCTTTTATTTAAAATATTTCTATACGTTTTCCAAACTAGTTTGAACCCATAGAATTCAGATAATTGAATAGTAATTTTATCTAATTCAATTAAATTCCCATTTACTGTTCTATTTCCCAAAGTAAGAATTTGATATCCGTCATGTTTTAATATTCTATATGACTCATGTAAATAATTATCATAATCAAATAAAAAACTTCCAACTTTTCTTGCAAAATCATGTCGATTTTCATTACATAGTTTTATATATATATTATTTATTTCATTTGACTTTTTTAAGATACCAGATTTTTCGATAAATTCCAGACTATATAATTCTCCCCCCATACTTAATTTATCAAGTTTAGTCATCGTATTTATTATACTCAAATCAATATCTTTATCTATATCTAATAAATTTATCCACTTAAGTTGTAATACAGAAAATTGACCATAGGCAATTGTAGTTAAATTATCACCATAAGGCGGAGATGTGCATATAATATCAATTGATTCATCTAAAAATAAATTTTTATTGTTTAATAATTCTATTGAATTTCTACAAAATAATTTACTTTCTTTAAAATCATTAACTTTATGAAATTTTCCTAAAGAATCTATAGATAAAAATGATTTTTTTAAAAATGAATCAATAATATTTGAATCTATTTTTTCGATGTCTTCTATTTTTTTTATATATAATTTTGCTGTAGAATTTCTTGAATTACATTTGTCTCTAATTAAATCTGCAAATATAACCCAAAGAAATTTTCTCGTATATATATCATTTTCTAATTCAATGCATATTCGTAATTTTGAAAAATTAGTGATAATTTCTTCTTTAAACCATTTCTCTATCTTTTCAAAATAAAAATTATCATAAATAAAATCTTTTTTATAATTTTCAGCAACCCTCAAAACATCATTTTTTAATTTTTCGAAATTATATGGGTAAAACTTCACTTGATTTAATAAATAAGATAAAGGATTAATATCAATACCAATTGGATATAAATCACATTTATAAGCTTCAACTAATGATGTTCCAGATCCACAAAAAGGATCCAATAATATTTCTGCATTAGAAAATTCTTTAACAGTATTAATTAATTCATATTGCATATCTGAAACCATTTTTGCAGGGTATTTCATTATATTTGATAATGAATTATTTGAGTTCCCTTTAAAATCCCAATATGAATTATCTGTTTCATTTTTAGAATTAAGAATTTGAGTAATATTATTCATCTTACCACCTCTAATAATTTTATCATTAAGGTGATTTAGTTGCAAAACAAAAAAGAGTCCATAAAATGAACTCTCTTCACTCAAGCTATACCCCTATGGGGATTCGAACCCCAGTCTTAGCCTTGAAAGGGCTACGTCCTGGTCCCCTAGACGATAGGGGCTTAAGCGATTGACATTCTATCATAGGGCGCACAAAAGGTCTAGCTCTTTAGTCCCCTTTTCAGCACCGTAACCTTAAAAAATTCATAAACCAATGCTACGCAGTGCCGCCTCCGTCACTTCCTTCACCAACTCCTCCGGTTGCTTTGCATATGCATCCAAAGGTAATCGACCACTGGTGAGGCCCAGCAAAATGTGCGTCAACGTATCATTCACCGGCGTTTTAATCCCTTGTGCACGTCCCCCACGCAAAACTGCCCCATTCAAATAGTCCACTTCAGACTTCTCACGTCCTGCATGCAAATCAATATGGAACGAAGGCATCTTCTCCCCCCGTCCTTCCCCAATCATCTTCACCAACAACGGACGCATCAAAAAGGCTGGCAACCAGCGGAAGCCCCATGCCAACGCCTTCACCGGAGTGCCCGGCAAGTTCGTCACCGGAATCTTCTCCGCACGCATGATCGCCAATGCTTCCCGAATCTGTGAAATCTCCATTCGGCAAGTTTTCGGGTTTGCATAAATCTCCGCCGGAGTCATATCCAAAATCGCCGAACTCGCATTCGCCAGCAAATTGGTCAACATCTTCGACCATTTCATTCCCAACCCATGCGCATACAATTTTGCGTTCAAACCTGCGCCATCCAAAGCCGCCACCAAACGTTCCGAAAGCGGGTGCCCCGCCGCCACGCCCATCCCACGCAAACGTTCCAACACAATATCCCCCAACCCCAAGCGCCCCACCGCCGAAGTCACCGTACCATACAGCACCTTATCTTCGCCGATCGCATTCGCAATTTTCACTTCATTTTCCACACCGTTTTGCAAACACAACACCGGTGGCAATTTCTCTTTCAAAGGCTTCATCAAGCCCAACATCGTTTCCGTATCATATGACTTCAACGCAAACAGCATCACATCATATTCATCCGCTTCCAAAGCAGCTTCCAATGAGTCAAACACCGTCGGAAAAGGAATCTCATGTTGCATCTCACCTAATTTCAAGCGCAACGCACCCTCTCGCAGGCTCGCCGCATTATGAGGCAATTCCACAAACGCCACCGCATGCCCTGCCAAAGCCAAGCTCCCCCCAATATAGGTACCGATAGCACCCGCACCAATGCTCAAAATTTTCAAAGAATCAGTCTTCATCTTTCACCAACCTTTGCGTATTAATATGCAGAATCTGCCACGTCTTCGATTGCCGATTATAGGCAAATTGATGGGTGGCACAATTTACAATCCAAAAAAACGTAGGCGTCTCCAACAAGCCCGAAACACCCATGATCTGTTTGAATATAGAACGTAAGAACCCCCCGTGCGTTACGCAGCCAACATGCCCCGAGGCAGTCGCCAAATGCGCATGCACAAACGCCCCCGCTCGCAGATAAAGATCCCACCACGATTCCCCCGTCTCCCCAATCGGCTCAAAACGGTCTTCCGGCACATCTGGTTTACGCGTCAGCCATTCATCAATCTTCATCCCCGCAATCTTGCCATTATCCACTTCATGTAACAAGGGCTCTATCGTCAAATCAATCGCCATCGGATCGGTGAGAATTTGCGCGGTATGATGCGCGCGTTCTAATGGACTGCACAGCGCTTGGTCAAATTGAATCCCGCGCGTTGCAAACACTTCTCGCAATTGCTCCGCCTGCCCAACCCCACGTGCTGTCAACGGATATTCCGCCGCACCTTGGAAGATCCGCAACACATTCCCCTCAGATTCTCCATGGCGCACCAAAGTCACCAACACGTCCGCAGGCTTTTGCAAGTCCTCCACGCGCGCAAACAAAGCATCCTCCACAGTCTGATTATGATACTTCACCGTCCATCTCGCCGTGCCTGCATCATAGTGCACTTTCGAGAACCCCGCCGTAGAAAACACAAACTGTGGGCCATTTGCACTCATCGCCCCTTCACTAGCTGTGACAATCTTCATTAAAATGGCCAATCGCTCTGCCAAAGCAAACAACAACACTGTCTCAGCTTTGCCCAAAATCATGCCCTGCAACATTGCCCCCAATTTTGCCAGCGACCATTCCTCTTGTCCCTCAGGGAACTTGCCCAAAAGGCTCTCCCAAGCCAACGCTTCAGTCCCTAGCGCCTCCGCAATCACATCTGCTTGGCTTTCACATCCAGCATCAAAATAGACCTGCTCAATCGCAGGTCCTTCATTTTGCAGATATTCAACCACATCCAACAAATCTTGCTCCGTTGGCGCAGGGCTGCTATTCAAAAAATATATCGTCGTCTTTTTCATCGTTCTCTAAAATCCATATGTATCGAATAAAAGCTATTTATCTATACGCAATACAACTACTCCGCTGCCCAATCACGAGCGCCATTAAGGAACACATCCCCTGCCATGCGCTTCTTCCCAGCCGGTTGCACTTCATTTAATACCAACAAGCCATCCGCAGTGCCCACAGCCGGCATCTTTTCATAGACCAAATGCGCGCCAATTTCATACTTACCCGGCACCACACTTGCTGCATGCACTTTAATCATCTTCTCTTGCCATTCAAAATAAGCTCCCGGCCACGGTGCCATGCCCCGCACCCATGCTTCCAGTGCTTTGGCACTCTTCGAAAAATCGAGCAAGCCATCCTCTTTTTTCATCATCGGCGCCATCGTCACCAACGCATCCTCTTGCTTTTCAGGAGTAATCTTCCCCGCCAAATAATCCGGCAAAGTATCAATCAACAATTCCGCCCCCACCACCGCCAATTTATCAAACACCGTGCCTGCCGTGTCATCCGCTTCAATCGGCACTTCCCGCTTACGCAACATATCCCCCGTATCCATTCCCGCGTCCATTTTCATAATCGTCACACCGGTCACATCATCGCCATAAGCAACTGACGCTTGAATCGGCGCAGCACCTCGCCATCGAGGCAACAAAGACCCATGCACATTAATACATCCATGCGGGGGTAAATCTAACAATTCTTGGCGCAAAATCTGCCCATAAGCCGCCACCACAATCACCTCAGGTGCCCACGCACGCAATTGGTCCATCGCTTCTGCTTCTCGCACCCGTTTCGGTTGGATTACCGGCAAACCTAATTCATCTGCCAACACCTTCACCGCAGGGTCACGCATCAGGTTGCCCCGCCCGGCAGGTTTGCTGGGTTGTGTCACCACGCCCACCACATCATAATTATCATTTAATTGTCGCAGCGTCTCCAAAGAAAAATCTGGCGAGCCCATAAACACCACTTTTATTGATTTCGTATCCATGTTGGGATTATAGCATAACAAATCGAGTTCCATATCCTCATTAGATAAATGAAAAAACTTTAAATTTTTCTCCATTAATCGCTTATTCTTTTGATTATTCAGTATAATAGAGAAAAAATAGGGAGTGGAAATATATGAAATATTCAAAAATAATTCTATTAAGTCTTTTATTTTTAATTGTTTTGGTCCCCCAATTTCAAATTGTCGCCCAAGATGGAATTTTCTGTGGAGAAGACCAATTTGATGTCACAGATGGACAAGGTCTTGTCGATTTATGTACTGCCTTTTTAGAAGAGAATCCTGAGGATTTGATGGGATATTTTTTTCTAGGGTATGGATATTATGAGCTAGGAGAATTTGAAACTGCCATAGAACAATATAGCAAAGCCATTGAATTAGATCCCACTCAAGACGGTCTATATTCAGAAAGAGGGACAACTTATTCCCAATTAGGAGAATATGAACTTGCCCTCAAAGATTTTGACCAAGCAATTGCTTTATACCCGAATTATGAAAAAGCATATGGAAATCGAGCTGAAGTATATCTAATTCTAGAACGATATGAAGAAGCCCTTGCTGACTATATGAAATCCATTGAAATTGATCCAGAATATGAATATGGCTATCAAGGGATTGCAGACGTATATTACCAACAAGAAGATTTTGACAAAGCAATTGAATATGCCACCATTGCCATTGACCTAAACCCATTCTACGCAAGTGCTTACGAAACACGTGGGCTCACATATTTACGAAAAGCACAATTATTTAATTCTACTCATGATTATATTGATGCCATGACCTACTATAAACTTCAAGGTAATCTTGATGCAGCACAAGATATGAAAATAAAAATTTTTACTCAATTAGGTGTACTTTTAGCAAATTATGGAGAAAGACAAGCACAATGAAAAAACAAAATCTGTTTCTATTGTTAATTTTACTCAGCACCTTTTTTTCAACCAACTTAATTCATGCCCAAGAAGAAGAGCTAGATTTTTACTGTGGTCACATTGAAACATTTTTTCAAGAGGATGCAGAAACGATTGAAATTTGTTCAGATTATTTAATCGATCACCCAGAAGATTGGAAAAGTTATTACTATCGTGCCCTATCCTATACAAAAATGAAAGAGTATCAAAAAGCAGTAGAGGATTATTCAAAATCATTAGAAATCGCACCCGATAATTTTTTAGCCAATCGTAATCGCGGAGACTTATATTTTTATATCTATAAAGAATACGAGAAAGCAGTTGAAGATTTCACCATCTATTTAGACGCATTAGCTTCTTACGGTGAAGAAGATGATGAAATTTTTTTTAACCGCGCTATGGGATATTATTATTCCGAAGAATTTGAAAAAGCACATTATGATTTTCAACAATTAATTACCTCACAATCAGAAGCTGTCTCTATTAGTGATTATCTGCCGATTAGTGATTGTTACGTGATTGTCAAAGATTATGAAAATGGCATTACACTTTTAGATACCTATATAGAACAATTCCCTTTAGATTATTCTGGATATTTTCTAAGAGGATTTGCAAAAGCAAATATTGGTGACTATCTTTTTGCAATAGATGATTTATCTACTTCGCTCTTGTACTCTGATGAAAATTTAGAAGAAGGAACAGGATTCATTATGATGATCAATCAACAATTACATGAAATAACCGATATTATAGAAATAATCGTTACGCAAGAATAAACCTTTCTATCACAATCGATGATATTGAAAAATAAAGTACAAAAATTCACAGATTCATTCAATACCTTAAAACATTGCAACCTCACCCTTCCAGTTTCGTATTATTATTTAAGTCAAACTCAATAAAAAGGTGTTTAAAAAAATGAATATTCAATGGGAAAAACAAACTCGAGTGATCCTTTTAGTGATTCTCTCCATCCTCACGCTAGTCTTCGCTTTCTTTTTTAAAGAATTCATCAAATATCTCAGCATATCCGCTCTAATGGCCTTCATCCTCAGCCCCCTCAAAGACAAAGCCCAAGCCCGATTCAATCTCTCAAACAAAGCTGCCACAGGAGTAGTGTTCTTTCTCTTCGTCCTCCTACTCATCTTGCTCCTAGTCCTACTCATTCCATTAATGATTACCACAGCGGATGAGCTCATTTCAGAAGCAATCATCTTCCAAGATGCAATTGACGCGTGGAGTGTAAATTTGCAATCCCATGGCATCCCCTTTGCATCATCAATCTCCAACCTAGACTTAAATGAATTCACTACCAAAATCATCAATCCCGAAGCGATTATCGGCACCGCCAGCTTCTTCACAGAAAACATATTTGTTGCCTTTATGATCTTCTTTGTCATGTACTACTTAATCCTAGATCACGACAGCATGTTTGCCTTAATTCTCAAAACAATCCCCAAGATCGAACGTCCCGACTTTCAAAAACTCATCACCAAACTCAAAGAAATCTGGCGCACTTATCTCAAAGGTCAGTTAGCTCTTTCCACCATCATCGGATTGGTCACCTTAGTGATCTGCCTCATCATCGGCATGCCCGGCACAGGCATCTTAGTTGCCTTCAGCATGGTGCTCACCTTGATCCCCTCATTTGGCACTGCATCCATGTCCATTCTTGCCGCCGCCACAGCCGAAATCACCGGCTCCAACACCTTGTCCATCAGCCCCCTCTGGTTCGGTGTAATCACATTAATCCTCATGCAAGGGGTACACTTCTTTGAAGTCTATTGGCTCCGTCCCCGCATCATGGGCAAAAGTATGAACCTTCACCCCGCCGTGGTTATCATTGCAGTGATCGCTTCATTGTCACTCTCCGGCATCTTCTTAGTGCTCATCATCATCCCTTTGCTAAGCTCCCTCATGTTGATCTCCAAATTTGTCTATGCCCGCATGGTGGGCATCTCCCCATGGGAAAAAGTATTACCTGATGAACCTGAGGAACAACAAATAATTGTAAAGTAATTCAACAAGTTAATTTCCCCTCATTGCATCTTTCACCTTCATATAAAATGATGTAAAATGGATACCAATAACTACGTGAGAGTACATGCAACCCGCGCTGCCAAAACTGGCAGAAATCGAAAGCCTGCTTCTCACATACGAAAGGAAAAAACATGTATCAAAAAGTCACAATCGTTGGCAATCTAGGGCGTGCGCCAGAAATGCGCTACACCCCCTCCGGTCAAGCCGTCACAAATTTCTCTGTGGCCACCAATTATAGCTATACTAGCGCCAATGGCGAACGCGTTAAAGAAACCACTTGGTTCCGTGTATCTGCATGGGGCAAACAAGCAGAAATTTGTAATCAATTTCTCACCACTGGCTCTAAAGTCATGGTAGAAGGTCGTTTAGTTGCTGATAAAGCCACTGGTGGACCCCGCATTTATAATAAAAATGATGGCTCTCCCGCTGCATCTTTCGAGATCCGCTCCGAACGCGTAGTCTTCCTCTCTTCTCGAGGAGATCAAGATCAAGGCGCATTCATGGATATGGATATGCCCGAAGAAGACGATATTCCATTCTAGATCAACTGTAAAATAACCCAAACGAGTATCTCATCTTCGGATGAGATACTCTTAATTGTTTAAATAGGAATCAAAAAATGACCCCTCCTAAAAAAATCAATCTTCCCAACAACAGCCAACCTGCCCGCCGCATTATTCGAGATAAAGATATGAGCACTAACTATGCCAATATGGTGCGCGTGGTGCATTCGCCTCATGAATTTATCTTTGATTTTGGGCAGATTATCCCCGGAGATCTTCTGCTCCCTATCAAATCTCGCATCATTATGACCCCCATCGGCGCAAAGTTACTCCTCAATGCCTTAAAAGAAAATTTAGACAAATACGAAGATCAAAACGGTGAAATCATCCTTCCCGAACGACCCAACTTAGCTTCTCAACTTTTCAAAAACATCAACCTCGGTGAAGATGATCCTTCTCCTGAAGATAATTCACAACTTTGATCTCAACAAAAAGAAAGAACTCACATGGAAAACCTTGAAAAAATTGCCCAAGAAATCAGCATTAGCCTTGATGAACACACCAAAGTCCGCGACAATGCCCTCTCCACCTCTCGCTCCCTCACTCGCCATTGCGCCAACACCATCCGTGCCGTACATCGTCAAGATTGGGATGCCGCAGACAAAGAACTCAACGCTGCCCAAGGCTTGGTCGATCAAATTCATACAGAACTAACCGATTTCCCCAACCTTTATTTTGCGGGCTATACCCAAGATGCGATCAAAGAATTTGCAGAAGCTTCAATCTTCTATTCTTTAATGAAAACCGATACTCTTCCTTCCCACACTGATTTACGCATTGAACCCAACACTTATCTCAAAGGCTTTGCCGAAGTAGTAGGTGAACTACGTCGCCGTGTGTTGGATGAACTTTTACATGGCTATTCTGACGATGTGGATAAAATGCTCAACTATATGGATGACATATATTCTGTTTTGGTCTCCATGGACTACCCTGATGCAGTCACCAACGGATTGCGCCGCTTAACCGATGTGAGCCGTTCCATCATCGAACGTACTCGCGGAGATGTGACCATGTCCTATCGTCAAGAACAATTAGAAAAACGGCTCAAAGAGGTTGAAGAAACCCTTAAAAACTGATCCATGGCAAGCAAAAAGGCAAAAAAAACTTTCCCTCAACAGATCAACGCTTCCGAACTGGGCACCTTTCTTTATTGCCGCAGAGCATGGTGGTATCAAAAGAACGGCGAGAAATCTGCCAATCAAAAACAAATGAATTTGGGCACCCAATTGCACGAAGAACATGGCAAACAAGTCATGCAAACAGGCTGCCTGCAAACCATCGCCATCCTATTTTTGCTTGGTGCCGCAATTTTGCTTTTGATTCTGTTTTTGCAAAGGATGATCGCATGAACTTCCCCTTCCCCATCGCACCAGTGTTGATCATATTCTTCATTTTATTTGCGGTTCTTTTTTTTGTATTGGCTGCGCGTGAACAAGAAAAAACCGGCCTCCCCGGGGGAAAGGTGGTCTATTCTGACACCAATCTTTGGCAAAAAGTAGAGATCCCGTTGTATCACAAAGATCTCAAACTTGCTGGGAAGCCAGATTATATTGTGCAAGTGCAAAATGAATGGATCCCCATTGAAGTAAAAACAGGCCGAACACCTAAAGCGCCTTATGATTCGCATATTTTTCAGCTTGCCGCTTATTGCCTTTTAGTAGAAAATGAATATGGTCAACGTCCTAGTTATGGCATCATTCATTATCCTGAAAAAGATTATAAAATAGATTATACGAGTGAACTTGAAGCATCTACTTTAATGCTCATTCGAGAGATTCAAACTGCACAAACCCAAAAAGAGATTCATTGTTCTCATCAAAATCCTCAAAAGTGTAAGAGCTGTGGATTTCGTGAGATTTGCAATGAATCCTTGGTCTAAAGTTTAATGAAGAACAGAGAAAATTTATGAATACAAAAAATCCATTCAAAAAAGTTCAACTCGTCACCTCCACACGCGTAAAAAACGCAGAGGCATATATTGAATTTCTTAGCAAAGAATTTTCTCAGCATGGCTATCAAGTTTCCACCCACTGGCTAGACACAAAACCTGAAATCGCCTTAGATAAATGCAAAGCCGATATGGTTGTAGTCTTAGGTGGAGATGGCACCATCTTACGCGTGAGCCATGAATGTGCTCAGTGTGGCATTCCCATTTTGGGCATCCATCAAGCACGTTTAGGATTCTTAATTGAAATCAATGGCGATAACTTCCCTTATATTTTTCCTGCCTTAGACAACGGAGAATTTTGGATTGAAAGCCGAACTATGCTAGAAGCTGAATTATGGCGTGATGGCAAACAAATGGGTTCTTGGCTGGCACTCAATGAAGCCTTTATCGGGCGCGGCCCTTCTGTACGTCCTGTTCATCTCACAATGCATTTAGACCAAACCCCAGTTACTACATATGTAGCAGACGGCTTGATTCTTGCCACTCCTACCGGTTCCACAGCCTATTCTCTCGCAGCTGGTGGTCCAATCCTCCCCCCTGAATTATGCAATATTGTGGTCACCCCTGTGGCACCTCATTTTTCACTTGAACGATCTTTGATCTTATCTGAAGGAACACAAATCGAAGTAACCCTCTCCTCTAGCCTTGATGCCCTACTAAGCGTAGATGGGCAACCATCGATCAACTTACAAACCGACGATCACATCATTGTGAGAACTTCAGATTTTCGCACAAAATTTGTGCGTTTTGAAGCCAAAACTTCATTTTATAAAAAAATCATTCCGTTGATGGGGGTAAATCCCATAACAGAAGATAATCAAAAATAAATAAAAAGCATTGAAGGAGTTGTGATGACAGAAAATAACTCAAACTATATTGGACTAACTTGTAAGGAATGTGGGCAACCCATCGACATAAAAACTGCCATCCATACCCCCACTGGCTATATCTGCAAAAACTGCCGCAATCAACGTAGCAAGAATTTCAGCACCAGCAAAGGGATTGATTTTCTTGTTGGCAGCGTGATTGCTTTAGTATTCAGCGCCCTCACAAGTTTATTGATTGGGTTTATCTCATCTGCTTTAAGTTTCTACAGCTATTTCATCATTATCTTTGTCACACCATTCGTTGGAAAATTAATTGCAAATATTGTACGTGCTGCCACCGGAAAACGCCGCTCAAATGCTCTTTTCCTTGTCACCACCGTTGCCACAGCTCTTGGAGCATTTTTACCAGTTTCAGGTATAATATTTTTGATAATCACAGGTGGGATGGACACTTTGGGCATTTTGATGATTGCAATTGCACCTTTAGTTTATGCAATTATGCTCACAGGCTCCTACTATTTTTACATTTCAGGAAGAAGAATTAAATTTTAACAATGTTAGTTGAACTTCGCATTCAAAACTTTGCCATCATAGACAACCTCGAACTCGAACTCGGAGATGGGCTCACCATTCTCACCGGTGAAACAGGCGCTGGGAAATCGATCCTTTTTGATGCTGTAGAAACCCTGCTTGGGGTACGTGCTGACACCACTATCATTCGACATGGTGAAGAACGTGCCGTCGTAGAAGGCGTATTCTCCTTAGAAGGTGAATCCAAAGACTACATCAAAGCACTTATGGCAGAAGAAGAACTTGTTGATGATAGTGATTTTCTCACCATCTCCCGCGAATTTCGCCGCAACGGCCGCAACATCGTACGCATCAATGGCAACACGGTCAATCTCAACCTGATCAAATTGATCGGACATGCCCTCATCGACTTACACGGACAATCTGAACATCTTTCTTTATTACGAGTAGAAAGCCACCTGACCCTGCTTGATCGTTTTGCTGATATTCAAACCCCACTCTCATCCTATCAAACCGAATATGCCGCTTTACAAAAAACACGCAAAGAATTAGCTGCGCTTAAAAAAGCCGAAAAAGACGCTGCTCAAAAAGCAGATATGTTCAAATTCCAAGTCAATGAGATTTTCAGTGCAGATCTACAAGAAGATGAAGAAGACGCTCTCAAAGAAGAACGAAACCGCTTGGCCAATGCAGAAAAGCTCACCCACCTCATCAACCTTGCCATCAGTAAATTAGACGATTCCACTCCCGAAATGCCTGCGATTAGTGACCAGTTTGGAGATGTACTTGATGCACTAGAAAACTTACAAAACATTGATCCCAGCCAAGCAGAGAATGCAGCCACTGCTCAGACCATCTCAGATATGTTAGCCGATCTGACCAAAGAACTGCGCCTATATATCGATGAAATAGAATTTAATGGCACCCGCCTTGAAGAGGTGGAAGAACGTCTTGCCATGATCCAAGATCTCAAACGCAAATATGGTGCAACAATCTCTGAAGTACTCGCTTTTGCAGAGAATGCGCAAAATGAATTAGAAACAATTACACATGCTGAAGAACGCATTGCAATTCTCACTCAACAAGAACAAACGCAACGTACAAGCCTTGCCCAATTAGGGATGCAACTTGCTGAAATTCGCCATGCCGCCGCTTTACAACTAAGCGAAGGTATCGAAGCACAATTGCATGACCTGCGTATGGAAAAAGCACGTTTTATGGTGGAATTTACCACTCATCCAGACCCTAACGGTTTGCAACTTGCCGAAGGAGATCCCGTCGCATTTGATGATACCGGTTTTGAAAAGATTGAATTTATGGTCGAAACCAACCCCGGCGAAGGTTTTAAACCATTAGTCAAAGTTGCCTCTGGCGGTGAAACCTCCCGTTTAATGCTCGGTCTCAAAAACGTTTTAGCCAAAGCAGACCACACACCTACCCTAATTTTTGACGAAATCGATCAAGGTATTGGCGGTCGTGTTGGTGCAATGGTCGGGCAAAAGCTCTGGCACTTAGGACAAACCCATCAAGTGCTCTGCATCACCCACTTAGCACAACTCGCTGGCTATGGTAGCAAACACTATCACGTTCGCAAACTCGTCCAAGAAGGCCGCACTAGCACTGAAGTCATCTCTCTCACAGGCAATGATCGTCTCATGGAATTGGCGCAAATGCTTGGAGATGTAAGCGCAGGCACCTTGCAATCAGCCAATGAGATTCTTCAAAGTGTTGAAGAATATACCCAAAGTAAATAATTAAATCTAAATCTCTTAAAAACAAACACTCTCTAACTAAATCAGAGAGTGTTTTTAATTTAATATCTATTTTTAAAATATTTTACGATTTTATTTTTTATTTTAATTCTAAGTACAATATAAAATATAGTTTTTAAATCTTAATCGCCTACAGGAGAAAGTTTATATATAGAAATTTGATTTCCCAACATTGCTAGGCTTGGTTGATAGACAAAACCACCAGCTTCATTCACTTGCAATTCAGACAAATCTCCCATGTCATCACCATAGACCCATTCAGCAACATACGTCCCTTCTGTTAAAGAAGAACCACTCAAATCAAATTCATAAGATGTCACATCTTCATCATATAGATTAAACAGCACCAACACAATTTCATCATCCAACACCCGCAACATACCAAATATATTCCTGTTACCAGAATCCAATGTGTACATCTCCCCAATTGATAAAGCAGGTATCTCAGTACGCAAATGAATCAGGTCGCGATATAAATTTAGTAATGAATTCTCATCTGCAGCTTGTACCGCTACATTGACTTCATCCTTATCATCATTAATCAATTCCCAAGGGGTTCCAGTGGTAAATCCTGCGCCCTCACTAGCATCCCATTGCATTGGCGTTCGAATCCACTCATCGGGTTTCATACCTTCCATTCCGATTTCTTCCCCATAATAAATAAAAGGTACCCCCGGAGAAGTTAACAACACTGTGGCAGCAACCTTTGCGTTTTGCACATCTCCCATAAATTCAGACATCACCCGGTTCATGTCATGATTGGTTAAAAAAGAGGCATATTGATAACTAGGATAATAATCCACAGCACCATTCAAACCTGCATAGATTGTGTTTACCTTGCGACTCGATACCCCCTGCATCACCTGCTCTGCTTGATCAAAATCAAAAGTCAAGTCAGATCCATCTTCCTTCACATAAGAAGCTGATTCAAATCTGGATGCCCACACCTCTAAAACCGTCATCGCTTCGGGCTTCTCTGCCTTATAAAATTGATAAAAATCTTGGAACCACGCATGCGTCGCATCCGTATTTTCCAAAGAAGTTTCATCTTCAATCAAATAACGCGCTGCATCAATTCGTAACCCGTCCACTCCTACACCATTTAACCAATAATCCGCATGACCATACATCATCTGGGTTACAGCAGGCGTTTCATAATTCAAATCTGGCATCCCGCTCCAAAACATCCCAAAATAATACTTATCATTCATACCATCCTGATGCCACACTTTTTGTCCCCACGGTCCCAATTCGCTAGGAGCTTCATCTTCCCAACGATACCAATCTGCATAAAAAGAATCTGGATTTTCGCTCAATGTAAAATAAGGATGTTTGTCAGAAGTATGATTAACCACAAAATCAATAATCACTCGAATCCCACGCGCATGCGCTTCTGCCAAAAAGGTCTCAAAATCCTCCATCGTGCCATATTCCGGATTGATCTTTTGATAATTGGTCACATCATATCCATGATAAGACGGAGAAGGCATAATTGGCATCAACCAAATCCCTGTGATTCCTAAGTCATCATCAGTAGTTGGATCACCATCGTTCAAATAATCTAGTTTTGCCGTCAAGCCTTTAAAATCACCAATTCCATCTCCATCCGAATCTGCAAAACTACGCACAAACACTTCATAAAAAACAGTTTCATTCCACCACTCAAATTCATAGTCCCCATAAAGCTCCATCGCAGATGGTACTTCCGTTGCCACAATTCCCGAAGCTTCTTCCGTAGCTTTTTTGTTTGCCATTTCAGCCAAAAGCGCATCTAAAGTAGGAGAAGAAGATACAGGTGTTGCCGTCACTTCC
The DNA here is from genome assembly GCA_963662985.1 of Anaerolineales bacterium. GTDB lineage: Bacteria > Chloroflexota > Anaerolineae > Anaerolineales > UBA11579. The sequence goes on from OY760067.1 coordinate 825,282, forward strand.
ACAATTGCCTTTGGTAAAATAGTTGCAGGGGCATTCTCCACAGAAACATCTTTACCTTGGCAACTTACCAAAAGCAACAACACCAAAACAAAACTTACCCCAATCCATCTCTTCATCTCTCATCCTCCATAAAACAAACAATTAAAAAGAAAGGGCCATTATCACATGACCCTTTCCTATTTGAAACATACAAGCCTATCCCTTCACAGCACCAACCGTCAAACCACCGACAATATAATCCTGCAAAAGTAAGTAAGCAACCACGATCGGGAACGCCCCAATGATTGCACCAGCTGCAAACACACCCCATTTTTGAGAGAACATCCCAGAAGTATAAATTTGCAACCCGACCATCAAAGTGAATTTATCTGCAGAAGTCAACAAAATTCGTGCCAAAATAAAGTCACCATAGGTTCCGATGAATGAGAGAATCCCCACCACAACTAAAATCGGTTGCAACAATGGCAAAATCAACTGAGTGAAAGTTTGCCAATGGGTCGCACCATCCACCATTGCAGATTCATCAATATCCTTCGGAATCGTATCCATATAGCCTTTCATTAGCCAGATATTGATTGACATCGCGCCACCCATATAAACCAAGATCAAACCCAAATGAGTGTTCAACCCTGCAATTGGCAAAACATCGCCCACTTCAGAAATCATTGAAAAGATTGCCACAATAGAAAGCAAGCTTGGGAAAACCTGCAAGATTAACATCACTTTCATCAAAGCTTGGCGACCATTGAAGCGGAATCGAGAAAATGCATAAGCAGCCAAAGTGGTAATGAACAAAGACAAGAAAGTTGAGATTGAAGTCACTTTGATCGAGTTCCACATCCATCTAAAGAACGGGAACACAGGGTTTTCCACCAAGGTTTTATAGTTGTTGAAATTCGCATTCTCAGGAATCAAAGTTTGCGTAGCCATGGAACTGGTTGGATTCAAAGAAGCCGAAATCAACCAAATCACAGGGAATAGCGCAAAAGCAATCATAATCGCTGCAAAAATCCAGCGCACCACACGCATCACACGTTTTTGATGGGAAATTGATTTAACTTTTTTCTGTTTTATACCTTCAACGTTAGACATTTTCGCCAACCTCCTCCCACATATTTGTGAATCGGAATTGAATCAATGTCAATGCGATCACAATAAAGAAGATCAAGATTGTAATAGCCGAAGCTAAACCATAATTAATACCGCGCCCACCGCTGAATGCCAAGTTATACACAAAGCTAATCATAATATCAGTATACCCAGCTTTCATCGATGCGCCTGGAATTGGCGGCCCCCCGTTGATAAATAAATAGATCAAGTTAAAGTTGTTGAAATTATAAACATACGACGAGAGCAGCAACGGTCCCACAGCCACCAAAAGTAGTGGCATTGTAATCTTTCTGAAAGATTGCCAACCATTTGCGCCGTCCACCTTAGCAGCCTGATAAACATCCGTTGGAATGGATTGCAAAGCCCCACTGGTCACCAACATATAATAAGGATAACCAAGCCAAACATTCACCAGCACCAAAGCACCTCGGGCCAACCATTTGTCATCAAACCACATCGGCGAAATATTAAACAAATTCTCCAACACGCGGTTCACAATCCCCACTTCAGGATTCAACATCCCGCGCCAGATCAAAATTGTAATCAACCCCGGAATCGTATATGGAATAATTAATAAACTTCTTACTAGTTTCTGTGCTTTAAAGTCTGGAGAACTGAACAAAATTGCAATCGCCAAACCTACAGCAAATTGCAAAAACACACTCACAGCTGGGAAAATAAAGTTCCAAAGAACAATATTCTTCAAAGGGCCTCGCAAAGCTTTGTTTGTCAAAACTTCGCGGAAGTTATCCATTCCCACCCATGCACGGAAACCAGGAATTAATTCATCACCCTTATCAGAAACATAACTACCATCGATCAAACGATAGACTGTTCCTGTTTCTTGGTTCACAAACTCATCCGTTTGATCGTCATATACATATAGAGGGCGTAAGTTCGCTGCTTCTTGAGGAGATCGAATTTGAATAGTGTTTTCCACATCCCCAAATAAAATATTTGGTAAATTCTGATCAATAGAAGCTGTAATTGCATTCAATTTGGTATACCCTTTAATTTCAGTAGGAATACCATTATCATCAAAGCCAACCACGCCATAATCTTCAAAATTAGATTCAATCAAAGGCATTTCAGGAACCGCCATAAAAGAATCACCAGCGGAATCTGTTAGCCACAATACATAATCCCCCACATCATCACGGAATGCCGTCCATTTATAAGCCTCGCCTTCTTCAGGGAGGTATTTATTATTACTAATTTGGCTCATCGCCAATTCTCTGGTCAACAAATGCCCTGTCCCATAATTCGTAAAAGCAATATAAATCGTCATTGCATTCGGGAAAACCGAGAACAACAGCATCAAAACCAAACCAATAGACATCCATCTTAATGGATATTGTTTTTCATATAAAAATACGATCGAAACAAACATCGCAGCGATCGTTACGATCGTCACGATCGTATAATTCCCCACCTTTGCTTCAAGCCAGATAAACCAAAGCGCGAGTGCATCCACTACTAAAACCAAGATCAAACGCATCAAAAATGAAAGTGACTTTTTTGTTTTTTGCTCTGCTGATTGACCTTGACCCTTATTGAATTGATTCATAAACATGGAAAACTCCTAAATTAATTCAAAGATTCTCTCCTTTATCTTTTGAGAAGACAAAATGGGGTTGATAAAATTTTATCAACCCCATAAATTAGAGTTTCCTATTCAATCGTGAGAAGATTGGTTGCAGGATCGAATGTGAAGGTCACAGTTCCGGTTGAGGTGAAAGCGTAGTTATCGCCACCTTCAACGCCATCCACACCGTAGTTCAAGTCCCATGAACCATTCATGGCAACTTTCACTTCATAATCACCAGCGGGGATATCGAATGTACCAACATAAACGTCACCGTCCATTGTCAAAGCAGAAGCTTCACAGGAAGGGCTCCAGTCAGCATCACAGCCAGCGCCAGCCACTTGCCATGAACCAGGAACATTCACCATACCGTCCATTGCACCAGCAAAAAGGCTCATCACTTGGTCATAGGCATCGCTCAATGCTTGAGCTGCGGTAACTTCACCTTGCATTGCCAAGGTGGTTGCGTCGCCCCATGAACCCCACACTGAACCCATTTCAGGAATGGAGGGCATTGGTTTTGCGGTCACGCCAACTTCACCGAAAGTTGCCAAATCGGCATCGGTCATTTGAGCTGCAATTGCGGGCATTGCGCTTGCGCGGTTGCCAGCTGCTTGAAGTTGAAGCATCACATCATCTTTTGCCACAAATTCTGTCAAGAATGCTTGTGCCAACAAAACGTTGTCAGAAAGTGCATTTACATAGAAACCTTGAACGCCCAAGAAAGGATAGCCTTCTTGTGTCCCTGCGGGGAAGGTTGTAATTGCGAAAGGAACGCCTGATTCACGAACGCGATCCAAAGCCCATGGGCCAGCCATCAAGAAAGGTGCACGACCTGTTTCGAAAATCACGTGTGCGGTGTCCCAGTCTGTTGTGGAGGGGATCAAGCCTGCATTGACATTGTCAACAATGAAGGACAATGCTGCAACCATACCATCGCTGTTCAAGCCAAGGTCTTTTGCGTTATAAGAACCGTCTTCATTCATGCCAAAGATGTAACCACCGAAGGAGGTTTCCAAGGGATAAATGTCATAGGATGTACCAGACAATGCGATTGCATAAGCTTCTTCTTCGCCAGTGTAAGCGGCTTTGAAGTCTGCACCAATTTGCATTGCTTCGTCCCATGTTGCGGGGGGAGTTGAAACAATATCAGTATTGTAGAAGAAAGCCAAGTTTTCAACTGCATAGGGCATACAATAGAGCACACCTTCGTATGAACAACCATCCAATGAAGGTTGTGAGAAGGAAGCTGTTAAATCGCCCAATTCCAATGGAGCAACCAAACCAGAAGCAGCAACTTGTCCGAGCCAGTCATGTGCACCAATGAAGATGTCTGGACCTTCGCCTTCAGGAGCAGCAACGGTGAAGTTATCGCGAATGTCAGCAATTTCTTCAACCACAACTTTCACACCATAGGCATTGTAGAAATCATCGCCCAATGCGGACAAAATTTCTGAACGTGTGTCGTCTGCCCAAATGGTCAATGTTGGGCCATCTTCAGCGCCAACAGTCATGACAAAGCTCAAAATCATGAGCACTGCCAAGAAAATTGAGAAACTTTTTTTCATTTTTTTCCTCCGAAAAAATATACTATAATTTTCAAAAGCAGAAAATTGCTTTCTACTTCTTTACCAACTATTGAACATTGATCGCTTCTTCATTGAAAAAACCATCAATGGGACAACCAAACAGAATAAAAAATAAAATAAATAATAGCTGACGACTATTGTCTGGTTGATCCTCGGTGGATCAAACTTGTTGGCAGGAGGGTTTTTTGATCGAACTCAACCTCTTCTTTATTTAACATTGAAAACAAAACTTTTGCCGATATTTGTCCCTTCTCTACAATCGGTTGGTGAACTGTGGATAATGAAGGATATACATACTTTGCTGTTGTAATATCATCAAAACCGATCACTTCAAAATCATAAGGTGCTTCAAGGGCAAAATCACTAGCCGCTTGTAACACACCAATTGCCATCACATCACTCACGCATAAGATCGCACGTGGCACTCGGCGTTCTTGCACCAATTTTTCAAATTGTTTATAACCTGCTTGAATGCTTGCATGGGTAGGCAACTTAATCACTTGATCCCACAACATCCCAAATTCGTCCAAAGCACGTTTGAATCCGCGCATACGTTTGCCGCCCACACCATAATATCCAGAATCTTTATACGTATCTGGTGTTTGAAAAGTAAAAATCGCAATATCTTCAATCCCTTTTTCGCAAAAATATTTTGCGGCCAAATAAGCGCCTTCTTCATCATCAGAGCCTACATAATAATTATTTTCCACATCACCATCAATAAAAATCACAGGAATATCACGTTTAATCAACGGAGCAACCTCTTTGTGTGATTCATTGATCCCCACCACAATAAAGCCATCCACCAATGCGCGATTAATTGCATTTTCCAACGAACCCTCTACAGGACTGATGATGTTTAACCCATAATTTCTTTCGTCGCAAATCTGCCCCACGCCGCGAAACAATTCAGTATAAAAAGGATTGGAATAAATTGAATAAAGACCTTGCGGCACCAAAACACCAATTGTGTTGCTACGTCCGCTCAATAAAGCCTTTGCATATAAATTGGGAGAATAACCCAATTCTTCAGCCGCTTCTTTCACGCGCTCAATCGTCTTATTCCCCACTTGCTCAGGTCGGTTATACACAAAAGAAACAGTGGTGATAGAAACACCAGCTTTTTTTGCCACATCTGAAATTGTCACTTTCTTTTTTGAGCGATAATTCATGTGTTCCAAAACCCTTACCTCTAGCTGAGTCATTTTACTAAATGCTTTTACTAAAACGGTTTAGTAAAAGCATTTAGATAATAAAACTTTTTTAAATCAAAGTCAAGATTTTTTAATGTTATTTTAATCTTTAAGTACATCTATTAGACGTCTGATTAACATGTATTCAACAAAAATATCCCTCCAACCTTACACGTTATTTGATATAATATTTACCATCTAGTTACAAACAAGTTACACCTATTAATAAGAAGAAAAATGAGTCAAATCGAAGAGATCAAGGATCGCATCGACATCGTGGATATCGTTTCAGAAACGGTTCAACTTCGTCGTTCAGGCAAAAGTTTTGTGGGGTTCTGCCCCTTCCATCAAAACACCCGCACACCAGCATTTGTTGTTTTCCCTGAAACAGGCACTTGGCGCTGTTTTGGAGAATGTAATGAAGGTGGTGATGTCTTTTCGTACGTGATGAAAAAAGAAGGATGGGATTTTCCTCAAGCCCTTGAAAATCTAGCCAAACGAGCTGGGATTGACCTCAAGCCCATCACTCCCCAACAACAAGAACAAATTGATGAAAATGAAAAATTACGCCAGCTGCTCAATGACGCGATAGTTTATTATCAAAATAATCTCAACTCCCCTGCTGGCAAAATAGCCACCGACTATCTTGCCAGTCGTCACATCACTGAAGAAACCAAAGCAAATTTTCAACTTGGTTATGCGCTTGATGACTACGAAGCAGCACAAAAATATCTACTCAGCAAAGGTTACACACTAGAGCAAATTGTCGAAGCAGGCATTGCATTTCGTCGAGACGATGGTGGCGCCACTGATCGCTTCCGCCATCGTGTCATGATTCCTATTCATGATGCCAAAGGTCGCCCAGTTGGGTTTGGCGCACGCGCCCTGCGCAAAGAAGAGAATGCCAAATATCTCAACTCTCCACAATCCACTTTATTCGACAAAAGTAACACCCTATTTGGCTATCACAAAGCTCAAAAAACCATGCGTGAGTTAGATCAAGCCGTCATCGTAGAAGGTTATATGGGTGTGATCCTCCTACATCAAAATGGCTACACCAACACCGTCGCTCAAATGGGCACTGCCCTCACCGAGCAACAATTACGCCATCTCAAACGCAGCTCACTCAACCTCATCCTCGCCTTAGACTCGGACGCTGCCGGGCTCAAAGCCACCATGCGCGGGCTGGAAGTCGCCCGTAATACCCTTGAACATAGCGAAGAACTCAAATTTGACGCCTTCGGATTAATTAGCAAAGAAGCACGCCTTAAAGCAGACATTCGTGTTGCTTCCCTACCCCCTGGGCAAGACCCAGATGACGTAGTTAATCAAGACCCCAGCCAATGGAAAACCATCTTGGATAACGCCAAACCGATTGTCGAACACGTCATGCAAACCCTCATTCAAAACACCGATCTCAGCAACCCGAAAAATAAATCAAAAGTTGCGGAACAAGTCATCCCTCTTATCAAAGACATCCCTGATCGCATTGAACGCGATCATTACACTCAACGTTTAGCCAGCTTGCTGAGCCTTGATGTGAACACCCTCTATGACCTTACGCGTCAAAGATCACATTCCAGTCAATCCAACTATCGCAACTCAGCCACCTCCGAAGTAGTGCTCACCCAAACTGAACAAACCCCTATTTTACGCATTGCAAACAAAGAAAGTGCCATCCTTAAACTAGAGCGTTATTGCCTTTCTTGCATTCTACGAGATCCTGAATTAATTTATCCGCTCAATCGTTTGCTCAAAGCCAATGGATTAGAAGACATATCGAGCAAAGATTTTATCGAGCTCCCTCATCAAACCTTGTTTAGCAACTGCCAAAAATCTCTATCTCAAGAGCATAGTTCACCCGCCGCTTTTGTAATTGAACTCACTCAAGATGATCTTATTGATCTTGCAGATCAAATCCTACTCATCACAGATCAAAAAGATCTTTCATTTAATACATTCCAAGAAGAATTTTTCAGATCCTTCTTAAACCTTCGTCAGCGCAAATTACAACAGATCAACCAAGAATTACAGAACCTGTTAGCAGATCCTTCCTTCTCGACCAATGAAGAATCTGCCTCACAAATCCACCTAAATTTGCTCACAAATGCAAATATTCGACTAAAATTAGACAAAGCACTTAACACCATACACGACCATCTAATCAAGCCAAACAGAAACTAACGGAGTGTCCCCTTACATGCCAAAATCTGACCAAAAACAATCCTATATCGATAATGATATTGAAAATAAAAAGAAATTAGCCTCAATGTCAAAAAAAGAGCTTGAGGATAACTCAGATATTATTGAAGAAAATGATGACTTGGAAGAAGTAGATGAGATCGAAGAAGATGAGGATATTGAAGAAATAGATGACTTTGAAGAAGATGTAGAATCGGATGATGAAGACGAAGAAGACGATGATGATGATGACAGTGATGAAGAACGTGTTCGTCGTACTACAGACCTTTCAAATTCCACCAGCTTAGACCTCACCAACACCACCATGCAACTCTATCTGCGCGAGATCGGAAAAGTAAGCCTATTAAATTCAAATCAAGAATTTTGGCTCGCCAATCGTGTGGAAGCTGTGCAGCGAATGAATCAGATTGAGCTTGACCTTTCAGATAAAAATGACACCGTTACCCTCACCATGATTTATGAAGAGATTTATGAAAAACTCCTCACCGCATGGGAAGAAGTTGTTAACCAAACCAAGACCATGGAAAAAGAGTGTCCAGATTTTAGCAAAATTGCTAAAGAAACTCGTGAACTGCGTGGTATATGGCAAGATCAAACATATTCCTATACCCGTGATTTTCTCAACAATGGTATGTGGAAAAACTCCAATGCTTGGGATTCCGTCGTACAAGAAGTCTTTACTGTTTTTCTCTCCCTCTATTGTTTCAGCAACACCACTATTGCAAAAATTGAAAAACACTACGAACGCAAACACAAACTTCCCAACAAACGCACATTCAACTCTTGGCTTGATGATGAATTCTACTTGCAAGAAGAACGCAACAAACTTGACTTTCTTGATGAAGAAGCACAAAGCTCCATTATCCAAGCAAACTTAAGACTAGTTGTTTCAATTGCCAAACGTTATACCAACCGTGGCAGCTCATTCGAAGATCTTATTCAAGAAGGCAACATCGGACTTTTGCGCGCTGTGCAAAAATTTGACCCCACCCGGGGCTACAAATTCAGCACCTATGCAACATGGTGGATTCGCCAAGCCATCACCCGATCCATTGCAGATCAAGCCCGCACTATTCGCATTCCCGTCCATTTGCTAGAATCCATTCAAAAAATTTCTCGCATCCGCAAAGACCTCACTCAAACGCTCAAACGTTCACCAAGCAATGAAGAGCTTGCTCTCGAAACTGAATTTATTGAAAGAGATGATGCTGATCTAATCAAAAGCGCCTTAGCAAACAACACCCCCATTCCACAAGCAGTAGCGTTACGTTGGCAGCAAGCTACCCAAAAAATTGAAAGAATTCAACGTACCGCAGAAGAACCTGTCTCACTTGAAAGCCCCATCGGCAACGAAGAAAACAGCTCTCTCGGTGACTTTATTGAAGATCAAGATTCCCTCGCACCGGTGGATGCCGCCGCAAAATCAATCCTCAAAGAACAATTGCAAACCGCCCTCAACGTGCTCACCCCGCGTGAACGGGAAGTGCTTGAAATGCGCTATGGACTTAATGACGGCAAAGACCACACCTTAGAAGAAGTTGGCCGTCATTTCAATGTTACCCGCGAACGTATTCGCCAAATCGAAGCCAAAGCCCTACGCAAATTGCGCCGCCCATCTCGCACACAAAGCCTACGTGACTTCTTATAAAAAATCAAAGAGCGAATATTCTATTCGCTCTTTTTCTTAAAACAAAATCAACCAGCAGCAACAACTCTGGTTGACTTCATCCCCTCCACTCAAAAAATTGAGTTACAAGAAAGAAAATTAAAGCAGCTCCTAGATCGATTAGAGCTCTTCGTAGTCAAAATAGTCAAAATCAGCGAACACTTTCTTAGTCACTGAGTCATGACAGGCAATCGCAAAGAAATTTCCTGTAAACCCAGCAGATCCGCCATGATTATTGAACTCATCCGACAAAACCTTTGCGTCAAAAGTTTTTCCAATTGTCATCCAATTAATCCCATCCAAAGAATAGGAGAATTGAATCACATCAAAATCTTCTGTGATTCGCAGATAAATTGTTCCATCATGGTCATTCAACCACACAGGTTCTGTCGCAAACATGTTCATATCACCATTGATATTCGACATGATTGATAAATAAGGTCGTTTAGCTTCATCTACGCTTTTATATAAATAATAAAAACTATCCAAATTATAAAAAGCCAACAACCCTGCCATCTGACCAAATTCCTTTGGTGCAAAATCCATCGCAGTTTCCACACGCACATCCAATTCATATTGTCGTCGTGCGATCAAAGCTTGTTTATAACGAGACAGAACCGTTTGTTTCCCAAACAAACGCAACCATCCAGGGCGATCAGTTAAGGAAATCACCTCATTCAAATAATCTCCCCGCAACCATTGATATTCAATCCCTAATTCTGTTGCATCAAAATCATCTCGAATCGGAGCTTTATCAGATGGATGAGCAGGCAAGTCTGGTGCTTCCACTTCTGTCAAAGGATTATTTCCATCTGCTGCTAACCACAGCCAATCATCCTCTCGCCATTCCATCTTTTGAATCCCCGTCTCGCGCCCCATGATCGAATAGCCTCCCGAACCATCTGCATTACGCGCAATAGAACGAGAACATAAATGCACAAGATACGTATCTCCTGTCTGCGTTTCCACCATATCCGCATGCCCAGCTCGAGTCAAATAAGCATCAGAACCATAAGAAGTCAAAATCGGGTTGGCCGGGTGCACTTCATAAGGTCCGGTGATTTCTTTTGAACGCGCAAAAGTCACCGCATGTTCAAAACCAGTCCCACCTTCTGCCACCATCAGATAATAATATCCATTTCTGTTGAACAAATGCGGTGCTTCAGTAATCCCCAATTTTGTCCCTTTGAAGATCTTTTTCACATCCCCCACCAGTTCCTCTTTCACCGGGTCAAACTCTTGCAAACTAATCCCACGGAAGAACAACTCTCCCAAATCATACTTCGCAAACTGCTCTGAAAACCGTTTCCAATGATTTTGTTTTAATTCTGGTGAACTTTTGAAATTTGAAGTCGCATTTACAGGAATACTTTGTACATCTGCACACAAATACCACTTCTTCCCATCTGGTGCATGAAACAAAGAAGTGTCAAACCCACGACTATTCAAATAAATCGGATCAGACCAATCCCCCAAAATATCATCTGTCGTCACCAAATAATTTTCAAACGTGCCATTATCCACCACATTGGTATAAATTAAATAAAAAACGCCATTGTGAAAGCTCAAACATGGCGCCCAAATCCCACAAGCATTATATTCCCCCATCATATCCAACTGATTCTTACGTCGCAAAGGTCGGGTCACTAATTGCCAGTGCACCAAATCCTTTGAATGGTGAATTTGCACCCCCGGATACCATTCAAAGGTTGATGTCGCAATATAATAATCTTCCCCCACTCGGATAATTGACGGATCTGGATTAAAGCCTCTCAAAATTGGATTTTGAATATTGCCCTTCATCCATTTCTCCTATTCTTTCACCGCACCCATTGCAATCCCACTCACAATAAAGCGAGAGAAAACTGCATAGAAAATAATGATAGGAACGATCGTAATTGCCATACCTAAATAAATCGAACCATATTCTTTACGATACACATCTCCTTGCAGCAATTGCATCATCATAGGCAATGTGAATTTGCTTGTAGAAGAGATCATAATAAACGTATTGAAGAAGTTGTTCCAAGAAGCCACAAAAGAGAAAATCCCCAAAGTAAACATCCCTGGCACTGCAATTGGCAACATCACTCGATGAAAAATACCAATTTCCGTAGCACCATCGATACGAGCTGCATCAATCAGGTCTTTAATCAAAATGGAATCCAGATATTGCTTCGCAAAGAACACACTCCCCGCAGAAGCAATTGAAGGAATGATCAACGGAATATAATTATCCGTCAAACCAAATCTCGACATATATTGATAGAACCCAATAATAGACATTTGCATCGGCAACATCACCAAAATCAAAATCATATTATAGATGAACTTACTTCCTGGAAATTTGTAAACCTTCAAACCATACGCAGTCAACATCCCAAAATAAACGGTCAAAACAGTGGTGCTAAACGCCAAGAAAACACTGTTCTTGAACCCAGTCACCATGTCTACCCCAATCCCTAACAAATATTTATAGTTAGCGATCAAATACTTACTTGGAAGCAGACTAATTCCCAATTGAATCTCATTTGTAGAACGAGTTGAGTTTACCAAAAGCAACCAAATTGGCAAAACAACAATCACCAAAATAATTGCCAAAAGTAAATATACAAAGAAACGAATTAAAGTTGTACGGATATGATAACCACTTCTTTTTCCAATGCTTGAATCAATCATTTTCTTTCTCCCTTCACCTTACTCAATGTCTTTATCTTTTAAGAGATAGAAAACTAACATTCCAATAAATGTAGTCACTAAAAAGATGCCCATTGCCACAGCCGAAGCTGCTCCAATATGCCCCTTAGAGCTGCTAAACTTGATATACATCAAAACATTATTGGTCAAAATAGACTTGCCTGGATCCCCTTTCCCGTTGCCCAAAATGAATGGAATATCAAACATTTGCATCCCACCCACCAAAGAGGTCACCATCACATAAACCATTATTGGACGCAACAAAGGCAAAGTAATTCTCCAAAAGATCTGTGGACCAGAAGCGCCATCCACTCGGGCGGCTTCAAACAAAGAAGGTGAGATCGAAGTCATACCTGCCATCACTAAAATCGTAGTTTGGCCAAACCACATCCACCATTGGATAAAGATCACCATCGCACGCACGAGATGTTCCTTCAACATAAAATGCTGTGCTTCAGCCAAAAATGTTGGCACCATCAACTGATTCACTGGGCCGTGGAAATCAAAGAATGTGAAAAACAAAGCTGCAATGGTTGTGGGCATCAGCAAATTCGGTAAATAATAGATCGCACGCCAAACCCCAACACCTTTGATTTTCAAACGCTGATTTGTAAACCACGCTGAGAGCAATAATGCAATTCCGATTTGAGGGACAAAGTTCCAAAGCCACAAAGCCCATGTATTCTTCATTGCTTTCATAAACGAGCTATCCCAAATGATAGAAAAACCTTCCTTAAAAGTTAATTCTCCATTTTCATTCATCTTCTTCACTTTATGAATATCAAGCATCTGTTCATAGTTTTTCCAACCAATCACCTCATGATCTCTGGTCATCAAGGTCGAATCAGTAAAGGATAAATAAACCGTATTAACAATCGGATAGACCGTAAAAAGTAAAAATATGATTACAAACGGCAGCACAAAAAACACGCCCCATTTGTTTTGATTAGAAAGTTTCATTGTTGAACTCCTTTATTGAGAAAAAAAGCCAGCATATACGGCTGATACACTGGCTTTTTAAGTTTTCGTCAGCTACTGACTAAATTGATTTTAGTAAATCATCAAGTCAGGGAATTCGATTTCAACTGCTTCTTTCCATGCATCCCACATTTCATCTTCGGTGATTTCACCGTTGACGTAAAGGCTGAGCGGATCATTGAGAGCGCGTTGAATTGCGTCATCGGAACCTTGCATCAATTCACCAGAAACTGAAGGAGCTGCTGCGGCGAATCCACCGTAGGAGTTTTGTCCACCCAAGAAGGCGCTCATTTCAGAGTCATTGAAGGAATCTGTGATTTCTGCCACAACCTTTGCGGAGGAGACGAAGTCGCCTGGGCCTTGGAAGATTTCTGCAGGAACTTCAGGATCAATGGCTGCCAAGTATTCATTTGTGTAAACACCGGTTGCCCAATTGGTCAAGTTTTCTTCACTAACAACGAATTTGATGAAGTCTTTTGCGAGGTCGAGATTATCGCTATCTTTCATTGCACCAACCCATGTGCCACCCCATTGGTAGGGTAATGGACCAGCAACGATTGCCCAGTCACCTGAGTTCACGTCTTTTGCTTGGGGATATACAACATAGGGAAGACCCCATGTGGGCAAGAAGTAACCAAACACGTATTTTGCGTTACCTTCTGCATCAACCAAAGTGTCGCTCATGGCTGCAAACCAGCCTTCACTCCATTGTGCTGCTTGTGCTTCATAGCCATTGTCGTGGAACAATTTTGCCATCTTCACATATTCTTCAACCATAGGATCAACAACAAGTTCGTCGTCCACAACCCAAGGTTGTTCACGGTTTGAGAAGTAAGGATTTTGGAATTCGCCAGTGTTGGCAACCATGAAGGTATTGCCGCCAGAAGCTTCTTTAATCTTTTCTGCTGTTGCAATGAAGCCATCGAAATCAGAGATCATTGCTTGCACTTCTGCGGGATCATCTGTACCGAGCAAGTCTTTTGCAATTGAACGGCGATAGAAGAATGCACCTGGGGTTGCTTGATAGGACAAAGCCTTCAAAACGCCACCATCGGTCCCAACTTCAACGACTGAAGGATAGGTTTCTGCTGCTTCAACTGCGGGCAAAAGATCGCCAAGGTCAGCCAAAAAGTCAGATTCAACATAGTCTTTAACAAAGGCTGCTTCCAAAGCAATCACGTCTGGAACATCAGCGGTGTTAAGAGCTGCTTTAATTTTGGTCTGATATTCACCGTCGGTCATAGGAACCATTGTGTAAACGACATCAACGTCAGGGTTATAGCCTTCATAGGCAATTGCCATGGTCATGAATTCGTTTGTAAAGGACCACATGTCCAAAACGGTTTTTTCTTGAGCTGCTGGGGCTGCTGCCACGGCGGACAATGCCATGGTGAGTACCATTACAATGCTCAATACTGCTAACAAAGATTTACGCATTTTCAATTCTCCTTTATATAGTATAATTAAAAGACGTGGTTATGCGAGTACCACTGTTTTTAGTAAGCCTTCTTCTCGGTCCGTCAAAACTCAGGGGAAGGCTTACATTTTTAATAGTCTTTGAATCTCAAAAACTAAAGGAAACCAATTTACTAGCTCCAACCTGCCAGTTATTTTTGCCAGTAAATTGGCTTTATTTAATTTTCAAAAACATCTCTTTTTTGCAATTCCTCACCCCCTATGCAGTAATTGCTTACTTAAATAAAGAGTGGTCATGCGAATACTACTGTTCTTCTAAAGTCATCTTCTCGGTCCGTCAAAACTCAAAGATTGACCTTATTGTTTTTGATTTTACAAGCATTAAAAATGCAGTTGTAAAATCAAAATCACTGTTTTCAAAAAGCTTTTCTCTCGGTCCGTCCAACTCAGGAAAAAGCTTTTTGCGCGCATTCAAAAGAATGCTATTTATTTTCTTGATTCAATCGAGCAGTAGTGCCACGCACCACCAATTCAGTTCGAATCATTTCAACCTTATTATCCAATTCGTCGCCATTGATGATCTTATGCAAAATATAAGTTGCTTGATAAGCCATCTCCGACGCAAACTGATCGATTGTTGTCAAATCATAACTTTTTGCTTCAATAATATTATCAAAGCCAATCACGCTCAGATCTTTAGGAATCTCAACTCCTAATTCCTCTGCCGCATGCATCAAACCAATTGCCATTTTGTCATTTGAACAAAACACAGCCGTTGGTTTTTTCTCAGCAGAAAGCAATCTCTTCCCGCTTTCATACCCTGACTTTTCAGTAAAGTCAGCATACTCAATAAAATCTGGATCAACTTCAATCCCATTTTTCTTCAACGTATCTTCGTACCCACGCTTGCGTAAAGTGGAAGAAAGCAGATCCATTGAACCAGTCACAAATGCAATCTCTCTATGTCCTAGATCAATCAAATATTGTGTTGCGCGGCGTGCACCCATTTCATTTTCAGCGATCACCGTCACCCCATCCGATTTACCTTCATGATCCATAATATTGGGATCAATTGCCACCACGGAGGATAATTTATAATAATCAGGTGAAACAGGCATTGCAATCAACACACCGTCTGCCACATTACTATTCAAAAAGTTGATATACTGCTTCTCTTTCACACTCGAGAAATTTTGGCGAATCGTACCATTTGTAAAGATCAACAGATCATACCCTAATTCGACGATCGCTTGATTGACCCCTTTCATCAATTGAAAACAAAAAGACTCACTTACATCTGGCACAATCAAACCAATCAAATTGTTTTTTCGGCTGCGCATGCTCTTTGCTGCCAAGCTAGATGTAAAGCCTAAACGCTGCACCACGTCTTCAATGTGTTTCTTCGTGCTTTCTGCCACATCATCTTTATTGTTTAACACACGAGAAACTGTAGAAACCGAAAAGCCAGATTCTTTTGCAACGTCTACAATTGTGATCGGTTTCTCGTTTTCTTTGGTCATATCGTTTCAATCTCTTCCGAAATCGTTCTCGGTAACGTTCTCGGTAACGTTACCGGAAAAGCATCTATACAATAGCCTTTTTTTAACCCTTTGTCAACACTTTTTTAAGATTAGTATAGAACTTGAAAACGGTTCCATGGGGGTTTTATCGTCCCCCATGGATAAAAGAAGAAAAACGAAAAAAATTTAGCTTTCGTGGAAGCCAAAATTTACGTGAAGGAAAAATGTAGTAATTTTAAAGTTCACTTAATTCAACAAAGCTGTCTTTCAACGCTGGATATAACTTTCGATATACCTCATAAACTTTGTCGTATTGTGCGGCATTCTCCATATTTGGAGACACTGTTTCTACCGATTTGATTGTCGACGCACATGCATCTGCTACGCTTTGCCATTCGCCAGCCCCCACACCAGCCAACAACGCCGCACCATAGGCTGCTCCTTCAGTTGTATTCACTGAAGTAATCGCTGCCCCAAACACATCCGCAATGATCTGGCGCCACACCGGGCTCTTGGCCCCACCGCCCGTCACACGGATCTCATCCAACTTCACCATGCCTGCCGATTGCATCAACACAAAATTATCCTTCAATGCCATCGCCACCCCTTCCAACACAGCGCGAGTCATATGCGCAAATGTATGGCGCACCGTCAAGCCCACAAAGGCGCCCCGTGCCAACGGATCTGCATGGGGGGTACGTTCCCCTGTCAAATAAGGCAAGAAGATCAAACCTTCTGCCCCTGCCGGCACAGAAGACACTGCATTCACCAAAGTATCATAGTCCATCTCCTCAGCAAACGTATCATGGAACCAACGTAAAGATCCCGCTGCCGAAAGAATCACCCCCATCATATGATAAAGATCAGGCACTGCATGGCAAAAAGAATGCAAACGTCCGCTTGGTTCAATCACAGGGGTTTTTGCTGAAGCAAACAACACTCCCGAGGTCCCTAAGCTCAACATCCCAATTCCTTCTTGCACAGCCCCCACCCCCACAGCGCCCGCCGCTTGGTCACCACCACCTGCCATCACAGGTGTGCCCACCTTCAACCCAGTCGCCTCAGCCGCTGCTTCGTTAACAGTTCCCGTAATTTCCGTCCCTTCAAAGGTCGGCGGGAACCATTCCATTTTCATCCCCAACTTAGTAATCAATTCTTCTGACCAAGTCCGGGATTTCAAATCAAACAACATCGTACCTGCACCCCCTGCGCGATCTGATGCAAAATCTCCAGTCAAACAAAAACGCACATAATCTTTGGGCAACAAAACCTTTGCAATCTTTGCATAAATTTCCGGTTCATTGTTTTTCACCCACAAAATCTTTGGTGCCGTGAAACCTGTCAAAGCATCATTTCCACAAATCTCCACCAAACGTGCCAAGCCAATCTTCTCGCGAATCTCGTCACATTCAGCGCCCGTGCGTTGATCATTCCATAACAAAGCATTGCGTAATACTTCGCCATTTTCATCCAACAAGGTCAACCCGTGCATTTGACCAGTCAACCCCACCCCTTTTACATCTGCTGGGTCAATTTCTGTTTTTTCCAACACCCCTCGGATGCTCGCAAAAGTAGCATCGCGCCACAAATGTGGATGTTGCTCGCTCCATAATGGCTGTGGTGTTTCATATGAATATTCAGAAGAAACCACATCTACCACAGTGCCTTTTGCATCCATCAAAAGCGCCTTGGTAGCAGTCGTTGAAGAATCGATTCCTATAAAATAATTCATGCTCATTCCTTTTCCTTGTTGCTTGTGCTGCCCCCAAACCAGCACAAGCGATCAAGAATCTTTTAGAGGATCTATCTATCGAACACCCAACAAGATTTCAATAGTCAATTGATCTAATTTTTCATATTTCAAACCGCGTGCACCCAATGCAAGTCGGTCAAATTCTGTAGCTTTCAAGCTGCTACCTTTTTCACTGGTATAAGTGCCAATCTTATCGCCATAAGCATCTTTATCAGAATTAATTTCTTCCAACAAAGCTTTGATTTCTTTATCAGAATTCCATTTTTCCACTTTATCCTTCAAAATGGAATAAGTGCGCATACAACCAGTAGCAAAATCTTTCACACCTTCATAATCTTCAGTGCGGAATGCATGTGCATCAAAGTGTAATGAACCATCATAGCCATGCTCCACCAAAGTTTTCACCAAGAAGAAAGCACTCTTCGGATTAATCATTCCAAAGCGGAAATCCTGGTCATAACGTCCAAAAGCTTGGTCATTCAAATCAATATGGAACAACTTACCAGCTTCAATTGCTTGTGCCACACCATGATTGAAGTTCAACCCAGCCATGTGTTCATGCGCCACTTCAGGGTTCACACCCACCATTTCCGGATGATCCAATGTTTCGATGAAAGCCAACATATGCCCTGTGGTTGCGTTATAAATATCACCCCGTGGTTCATTGGGTTTAGCTTCCAAAGCAAACTTAAGGTCATAACCTTGATCCAAAACATATTCACACAAGAAGTTCATCGCTTCGCGCATACGTTTCACAGAAGTCACAGCATCTTTTGTTGCATCAGATTCTGTCCCTTCACGGCCACCCCAAAACACATAAGTCTTCGCGCCAAATTCAATCCCAAGGTCAATCCCACGCATCGCTTTTTGCACTGCATAAGCACGCACTTTCGGGTCATTCGCCGTGAAAGCGCCATCTTTGAAAGCGGCATCGCCAAACAAATTAGTCGTCGCCATCGGCACCACCAAACCAGTGCGGTCCAAAGCAGCTTTGAAATCTTTTTTAATTTGAGCAGCTTCTGCGGGAGTTGCATCAATCGGAATCAAGTCATTATCATGGAAGTTCACCCCATAAGCGCCCACCTCTGCCAACAATTCCACAATTTCCACTGGGGAAATCTTATTGCGAGTCGGACCACCAAAGGGGTCTGTACCTACATTCCCAACGGTCCATAAACCAAAGGTGAATTTTTCTTTTGTGCGATGTGGGGAATATTTATCGTTCATATAGCTCTCCTATTATTCAATAACAATAAAGTTAATTTCTTAGCCTTGCAAAGTTGGTTGGGCAAACACTCCTTCCAACACAAGTGCGATTAAACCAGTCAAACAAGAATCTGCCCCGTTCTTAGAGGGCAAAATCGAAAATCCATCTCGGAAAAATGGCTGCGTCAAAGCCTCCACTTCTTTTTTGATCGCCGGGATCAGCACATCTGCAGCCCCGCTCCATACACCCCCCAAAAGAATCCGCTCAGGATTGTATAAATTAATCAAATTTGAAATTCCCAAAGCAAAATGTTTCGCCGTCTCATCCATCACAGATAGCACTAGCTCATCTTTTGCCTCAATCATCGCAAACACATCTTCATTCTTCAAATCAGAAAAATCTTTTTCTTTCAAAACATCTCTTAAGCCAGACACTTCTCCAGCCATCAACCGTGAGCGGATCTCCCGCAACACATTCGGCGGCGACACATACGTTTCCCAACATCCTCGTTGTCCACAACCACACATCTCCCCGCGGTCACGTCCATAAATCGCCATATGCCCAATCTCTCCCCCAAACCCAGCATATCCCTGATGCAAATCGCCCTTCAACACAATGCCACCCCCCAAACCAACGCCAGTGCTCAAATAGATAAAATTATCCACATCTTGTGCATTCCCAAACTTCAATTCGCCAAACGCACCTGCATTCGCTTCATTCTCCGGAATCACCAGCACGCCAAATTTTTCACTCAACAAATCCCGAATCGGCAAATCATACCAATTTAAGTTCGGCGCATATACCAATCGCCCCATCTCGCGGTCTACCAAACCAGAAAGCCCCACGCCAATCCCCAATACCTTCACAGGTAAAGTCGCCGCAAAATCAAATGCATCTTGCACCAATTGTTCAGATTTCTGCATAATCACAGCTTGTGCATCTTTTGGGTTCGAAGCCACTCGCTTGCGGAACACAATCTCCCCCACAAAATTAGCCAGTACCACTGCAATATAATCCACAGCAATCTCCAGCCCCACCGCTGCCCCACTCAACGGATTTAATTCAATCAAAATCCCTGGACGACCCATCGCATTATCTGCTGGCAATGTAGTTTCCACTACAAACCCATCTTCCAACAACTGGTTCATGATGCTCGAAACCGTACTGCGGTTTAAACCAGTATGTTCAGAGATACGTGCTCGTGAAAGCGGAGAATCTTGCCGCAACACATTCATCACCAAGGACGTATTCAAAGCTCTCACAAATTTTTGGTCAGCAGTTTTTGTCATTTATCATCCCAGAATCAAATTACTTTGTTTGTTGTCACAACAAAGTAAACCCACTATAGCAATTTTTCAAACCCTTGTCAACATTTTTTAATGTTTACCAGCTATTAACCTTACTTTGTAAGACGAATTGACAAAGCCATATAAAATCGCTATAATTATTTACAGGAAGTAAATAATTATGTTAACAACTATCAATGGCGCGCAAATGCGCCGCATTAACCGTGCTGCCATCTTCGAATACATTCGCACCCACTCCCCCACCTCACGCACCGAAATCGCTAACGCCCTCGAGGTCAGCCTCCCCACCGTCATGCGCATACTCGAAGGTCTTATCGAAGAAAATCTCATCCTCACCCTCGGCACCGAAGAAGACACCACCATGCTCGGACGCAAACGAGAACTGCTTCAAATTAACCAAAACGCTTTTACCGTACTCGCTATCGATCTTGGTGGCACCAAACTCTACGGTGCCATCGTTAACCTTGCCGGCGATATTCTCTTAGAGCACACCATCGAACAACACAACACCACCGGCGAAGCCACTTATCAACTCCTTATCGAATTTATCCAAACCCTGCTCGATCAAAGCACTCAATTCCCACCCCTCAAAGGCATCGCCATCGGCGTCCCCGGCATCGCCCACCCCCAATCAGGCATCGTTCAACATGCTCCCAGCCTCAATTGGCACAACTTCCCCCTCACAGAACGTATTCAATCTCATTTCAACCTTCCCACTACCATAGAAAATGATGTCAATCTCTCCGCACTCGGAGAATTCTGGTTCGGCGTTGGGCAAGGTACCCAAAACATGCTCCTCATCGCCCTTGGCACTGGTGTCGGTAGTGGTCTCATCCTCAATAGCTCCCTCATTCGCGGCACGCATGATGCCACCGGTGAAATTGGCTATTTTCTCACAGACCGTGACGATCTGGGTCGCACCTATGACGAATTTGGCGCCTTTGAAAACAAAACATCTGGCCTTGGCCTGCCCATCCTCGCCCAAAAACACCGCAACTTACTCAATCTCCCGCCTCAATCTCTCACCAGCCAAGATGTCTTCACCGCTGTCGAACAAAATCATCCATGGGCGCAAAACACCCTTGCAGAATTTATCGACCTACTCACCATCGCCATCTCTAATGCCAACACTCTCCTAGACCTAGACAGCGTTGTTCTTTCTGGCGGGCTCGCTAGCCAAGCCCAACACTTCCTCCCCCAACTCCAAGAGCGCCTCCTCGGCCTCACTCCACATCCACCTCAAATCCAGATTTCCAACTTAAATCGCACATCCACTGTGATGGGAGGGGTCATCAAGATCCTCCATCAAGTTGATGATTATTGTGCAATCACTCGCCTTTCCTAAAAATATAAAGAGGTATCCATGGAAACAAAAAATTCGATCCTGAATAAAGAGATTCACGAACAGCCAGAGGTCTTTGAACGCCTCATCCATGCCGATCACACCCACATCAAAGCGCTCGCCAAAGACATCCGAGATAAGAACATCAAATACGTTCTCATCGCTGCCCGAGGCACATCTGACAATGCTGGGCGCTACGCCAAATACGTTCTCGGTGCATTTAATGGGCTGATTGTTGCCCTCGCCGCCCCCAGCTTATCCAGCATCTACCAAACCGTTCAAAACTACGAAGGCGCCCTCGTTCTTGGCATCTCTCAAAGTGGTAAAAGCCCCGATATCGTCGGCGTACTCGCTGAAGCCCAAAAACAAGGTGCTCTCACCGCCTGCATCACTAACGAACCCCATTCAGATATGGCCCAAGTCAGCCATCACATCATTGACATCATGGCTGGCCCCGAAAAATCAGTCGCTGCCACCAAAACCTACACCGCTCAACTCACCGCCGTCGCCCTTCTTAGTACATATCTAGCCGAAAATGACACCATGCTTGAAGAGCTCAAAAAAGTGCCCCTCGCTGCCAACTCCATCTTCCGCTACGAAGAAGAGATTGCTCAATTAGCCGAACGCTACCGCTATATGAAACACTGCGTCACCATCGGACGTGGCTTCAATTACAGCACCGCCTTCGAACTTGCCCTCAAGCTCAAAGAAACCACTTACACCATCGCCGAACCATATTCCAGTGCTGATTTTCTCCACGGACCTGTCGCTATGTTAGAAGACGGTTTCCCGGTTTTTGTCATCGCCCCCACCGGCAAAATGATTCCCCTTATGGATCAAATGATTGCCACCATTCACCAACTCAAAGGAGAAGTCATCGCCATCAGTGACAACGAGCTCATTCTCAGCCGTGCCCATTCATTGCTACCCCTCCCCATCGGCTTGCCAGAGTGGCTCAGCCCCATCACCGCCATCATCCCCGGTCAGCTCTTCGTCATGAATCTCGCCGGCACTCGTGGATATCCCATCGACACCCCCCGCTCACTCTCCAAAGTCACCGAAACAAAATAATTTCAGAAACAAGCTTTATTATTATCCTTTTTTCTCATTCCAAAAAGACCTCCAATTGGAGGTCTTTTGTTTTATTTTATTGAATTTTATTATAAAATTCTTCCAACTGATCCCCTGGCATAGGCTTTGAGAAATAATACCCCTGAAATTCCGAAAACCCTCGTGTTTTTAATTCCTCTAATTGCCATTCTTCCTCCACCCCCTCCACAATACAACGCTTATGATTATAGTCACATAATTCAACAATCATGTTTACAACTAAATCAGCATTCTTTTCTCCTAGATTTTTTGTGAAATGTTTGTCTAATTTGATCACATCATAATGCACTTTTTCTAACATAGATAAAGTGGAATACTTCATTCCAAAGTCATCAATCGTAATCAAAACATCATTTGCGCGAAAAACTTTCAAATTTTGATTAACAGAATAATCATTTTCAAAGAACAATGATTCTGTAATTTCAATCACAATTTGGTAGGGCTCAATCTCATACTTTTTCATCAAATCCACAAAAAACAAAGCTTCATCTTTCAATTGCAAAGAAGCCACAGATAAATTGAATGAGATAGATTCAATATTAAATCCATTACTACGTCGCTCTTGAATGAACTTGCAAACTTTTTCAAACATCACCCGGCTTACTTCAATAATTTGTCCATTATTTTCCAAAACATCCAAGAATTGCCCTGGACTTAACAACCCCTTAGTCGGATGTCTCCACCGCACCAAACTCTCCACATAAATTTTATTAGGAGAATCCGTATTGAATAAAGGTTGATAAAACATTTCAAATTCATCATTCAACAAAGCTTTTTGAGCATCTGCCATAATCTCACGAGCCAATAATTGTTTATCGTAAAATGAGCGATTAAAATCTTGAAAAACGGAACGTTTTTTCTTTTTTGACTCAAACATCGCCACTTCAGCATATCGATAAACATCTCTCGGATCATCTGATAAATTCGGATAAGAAGCAAAACCCACCGAAATATTAAAATTAATCAAGTTACCAAAACAATCAATCGGAGAAGTGTTAATATTCATCAAAATCTGACGAATCGTCATCGTGGCCCCTTCCACCATTTCATCATCAGAAATCAACAAAACCATAAATTCATCCCCCGACACGCGAGCCACAACCGCATCAATCAACAAGGCCATTCTTTTTCTCAGACGAGAGCCAAATTGAACCAAAAACTCATCCCCCACAAGATGCCCAAAAATATCATTCACTTGTCTAAAATTACTAATATTGATATAAGCACAAAAAACAAATGAATCCTCAGCAACTTTCTTTAATCGTTCCTTCACAAAAACAGAATTATACAAATCTGTCAAAGGATCATGTGTAAGCAAATATTGCAATTTTTTCTCATGTTCCACTTCATCCGTAACATCGAGCCCAATACTCACTCGTTTTAAAAATTCACCTGCTTCCATAAAAACATAAACATACCATTCATACCATCGATATCCATACTTCAAAGTTTTTAATCGCAACCGCACCCTAATCGGTTCATTTTCATTTTCTAATGCTTCAGGTTGTGCAAATACCTCGTTTTTAAAATAAATATCATCAGGATGGATAAAATCTTCATAATAATACTGATCAAGTCGCTTTGCATCAATTCCCAAAATTTCACTTGCCTTTTGGTTCACTTCAACAAAATGTGAATCTCTATCAAAAGTCAAAACTAGATTAGGGCTATGAGCATTAAGATACACCAATTCTTTATTCTTATTAATAATTGAATTTAGCAAAATAGTTTCTTTTTGTTCTAACTCAATTCTAGTAATTCCCGACTCAATCACTTCCCCCACCAAATCAAACGCTGACAATTCTCTTTTTGAAAATGAAATTTTTCTTCTTTTAGAAAACAAAACAACAAAATACTGTTTATCATTCACATCAATAGGAATAAACAAACCAGACCTTATCTTTATATTCCCCTTTTCTGAAACCTCATCCTCAATTTCAAAAAGGTCTGAATTTTCTAACAAAAAAACCTTCTTAAACTTCACTTGCTCCTGAAAATCAGTATTTTCAATAATATTCGCATCATCAAAATAGCCTGAAGATAAACCCGTTTGTTTATTGGAAGAATTAAGGCCTAAAAAAGTTTTTTCCAAAGGATCATAAAGCGCATAAATTGCAATCTCACTCTTCAATTCCTCATTCAAATGCTTCAATGTGCTATAAATAGCCAGATTAAGATTAAAATCCACAAAAAATGATTTAATTTCAAGGCTAAGTTTTTCAATCACTAATAATTTTTTTACTGAATCTGAAGTTTTTTTCTGTAAAAAAATATTAAACAGAAAAACTAAAAAAATTAATAGAAGTATGCTTATATTAATTTCAATATAATCAACAAACAAAGCTTCAAAGAATTTTCCCATAGCCCTAACCTTACGAATTATACATATTAAACAAAAAAGGAATCTTATATATCATATAAGATTTCCCATAAAACTCCAAATAATCTTTCAAGATTGCAAACCAAAAGAATCAAAAATATTCAAAATTTATTACGACAGGTTTTTCAACAAAACTTCCTATAAATTCTACTCAATCTGATCCCTCAAACAAAATCCTTGGAATAATATTGGTCAAGCTTAGAGCTTGGCATCGGTCGTGAATAATAATATCCCTGAAACTCTACAAACCCTCGCTCCTTCAAAATCTCCAGCTGAGCTTCTTCTTCCACCCCTTCCACAATACATCGCTTGTTATTATAAACACACAGCTCATGAATCATATTCACAATCAAATCTGCATTTTTTGTCCCCAAATTCTTCGTAAAATGTTGATCCAACTTAATCACATCATATTCCACATTCTCCAACATCGACAAAGTAGAATATTCCATCCCAAAATCATCAATCGCCACCTGAATCCCAAATTCACGGAACATCTTCAAATTCAGATTCACGTCAAAATTATTTTCAAAAAATAAAGATTCCGTAATCTCAATCACAATCTGTGAAGGCAACACATCATGTTTTTTCATAATCTGAATAAAATATTCCGCCTCCCCTCGTAACCGCAATGAAGCCACAGATAAGTTGAACGAGATCGAATCAATAACAAACCCTTTCTTTTTCTGCTTCTCCAACATCGAACAAACTTGTTCAAACATCAATCGGCTAATCTCAATAATCTGTCCACTGCTCTCCACAATATCCAAAAAATATTGCGGGGTCAAAAATCCTTTTTTCGGATGATTCCAACGAATCAAACTTTCCATATAGATTTTATTAGGCTCTTGGATATTTTGAATGGGTTGATAAAACATCTCAAACTCACCCTGCACCATCGCCTGCTGCACCTCATTGGTCACATCCTGTTGTTGGATCTGCCGCTCAAAAATCGCCTGCTCAAATTTCTGGAAGCCTCTTTTATTGCTCTTCTTCGATTCAAACATCGCCACTTCTGCATAACGATAAATGTCCAATGGAACTTCTGCCATCTCTGGGAAAGTAGCATACCCAATCGTCAAATGGAACATAAGAAAATTTCTCATACAATTAATTGGCTTTGCATTCAATTGCATCAAGATCTGTTTGATTTTTTCTTCATCCACACCATTCGTTTGAGCAGAAGTCACCAACACCACAAATTCATCGCCCGAAACTCTCGCAATCACAGCATTTTCAATTTCACCGAATTCAAGCATCAATCGTTGCCCAAATTTAATCAAAAATTCGTCCCCTGTTTTATGTCCAAAAGATTCATTCATCTGGCGAAAATTGCTAATATTGATATACGCACAAAAAGCATGACCCTCCAAATTCAAATCCTTCAACACTTGTTTCACATAAGTAGAGTTATATAGCTCTGTCATCGCGTCATGTGTCAAAAGATATTCCATCTCTCGTTCTCGTTCCATCGTAGAAGTCACATCATGTCCAATACTCACTCGCTTTATGATCTTGCCATCTTCTTCAAAGAAATAAACCACCCACTCATACCATCGATACCCATATAACGCCGTGCGCATCCGTGTTCGGATCTTTGTCGGATTATTTTTTCCTTTAAATTGCTCTGGATTCTCTTCCACTTTTTTCTTAAAATTAGTGTCATCAGCATGGATAAAATCTTCATACTTCAGCGTAGACAAATCATCTGTTGTCACCCCTAGAATCTCTCGTGCTCGTCTATTCATCTCTAAAATATTCGAATATTGATCAAAAGCTATGATCATATTATCGCTATGAGAAAGAATATAATCCATCTCCTGGTTCTTCAAATATATAGATTGAATCAATCCAGCTTCATTTTGTTCCAGTTGGCTATTCAGAATGCCCGCACTCAATATATTTGCTAACATATTAAATGCCGCTTCTTCTTTCTTAGAAAATTGCGTCATTTGGTTTTTTGAGAATAAAATAATATAATGATTTACTTCATTCTGCAGCTCGATTGGCAAAAACAAACAAGATTGGATATTCACTCTTTTTGTAAATCCACTCAAAGAATAGAACTTAAGCTCTTTCCGACTCTTACTTACAAAAACTCTTTTTAGTTCAATATTTCGTTGCATATCGGGATATTCAACCATCCTGCAATGATCCAAAAAATGATCAATCGAAGAAATTGAATTATCTGAAAGTTTTTTTACTTCAAACCGCCCAACCTCTTTATTCAAAATAGCATAAATGCTCAAAAAAGTATTAAATTCTTGATTGAGCAACTTTAACGTCTCTTCAATTGCCAAATCAAAACCTAACTCATTGAACAACCCCTTCACTTCCAAACTAATTTTTTCCAATTCCAAAAGCTTATTCGTAGATTTTGCATATCTCACTTGCGATACAAAGATCGTCACCAATAAAATCACAAACATCACCAATAACAAATTAAGCTGTTGTGGAGACACCTGGAACCTGGAATCAAGTGGGTTTACAAAAATCACATCATCAGGCAAAACAGAACGATCTAAATCATATTTTTCAAACACTTGCTCATCAATTACATAATAATGTTGCAAAATATCATCGTGTGTAATGTTTATAGAAGTGGCATCACCCTTCATATAACTAATCGCATGCTCAGCCACTGCCGCCGCTTCTTCGCGTTCATTGGTCACATAGCCCCCCAAAAAGCCATTCTTTGGCTCAAATAAAGTAAAAATAGGGATGTTTGAAAAGCTAGAAAAGTAGCTGAAAAGATTTTCATTATTCAAAAAATCGCCATTAATATCTTTATTAAAAGAATGAAACACCACAATATCTTCATGAGATAATTTTGAAAGCCAATTAGCAATATCACTAAAAGAATGTTCCCTACTTTCAATAAAAATTGGCACCAAGCCCATATCAGTAAAATAATCCTCTCGCTTTGTAATCTCTTCCATATAGAACTGAGATTCAATTGACTGATCGAACAAAAAATATATCTTTTTTGCTTCTGGCAACAATTTCTTTGCTAAGGCTGTTGTTTCAAAAATCCCCAAATATTCAGAGAAACCAAACAGCTCCACATCATCATCAAATTCTTTCAGCAAATTAACATTTTCAATCCCGCTATAAAATATTGGAGATCTTGTATCAAATGTAGTAAACGCTTGGATCAAAAGCAAGGCTTCATCATCAAACACCAAGATCAAATCAAATGGTAACAATGAATAATACTTATTATATAAAACCTCTGCTTTCAAAAAAGTATAGTCATCTAAGGCTGTTTTCGCAGCATCAAAAAACTCAAAAGAAAAATTAATCCCATCTACCTGATCAAATTTTTCTAAGATCTCAGCATACTTTTCTAAACTTGCATAACTTGTCAAATCATAGGAGAACACAACTAGGACTTGTTCATAATTCGTCTTGTCTTTCAAGAGCGTAGGCTCATTTGAAGCGCCTCCCTTCACCATAAAAAGAAGCCCAACAAAAAACACCGCCCATAAAAATAATAGAAATTTTTGAATCCGCCTAAAATTCAACTTCATGATTAAATACTCACAAAACCTATTGAAAAAAAATCCACTTTGAAGAAGTTAATTGAAAGCTGAATGAAATTTGACGCTTTATAGTAATTTATTATAGCATTATTTAGAAACATCTCAAATTTTAGTCACTTTATCAACAACAAAACAAATAATCAATTTAGATAGGTCACATCTCCCGTCTTTCAACAAATCAAATCTCTGTCTACCCATCAGAGACCCCCTTTACCTTCTTCAACAAGCGTCTTAAAATAGCAAAAAAGATTGCATTTTCCAAAAGGATAAAAATGAACAAATCACTCCCCATAATATTTGAATCACTTTTTAACATTGCCTATATCATCGTTATTTGGATCATCGTCATCAAGATGAATCAAAACATCCACACCGTTCAACCCAAAAACAAAATCGTTGCCAAACTCTTCAACCTCGCCTTTCTTCTGCTCGCCATCGGAGATACAGGTCACGTCGGTTTTCGCGTTGTTGCCTATCTCCTCGGTGGCCTAGACACCTCCATCCATTTCTTTGGCATCCAAATGAGTCTCGTCGGGCTGGGCATGCTCATCACAGCCTACACTGTCACATTTTTCTACATCATCCTCGTCTTTGTCTGGCAATTTCGGTATAACAAACCCAGCAACTTCATCACCATCTTGCTCATCGCAGCTGGCTTTGTCCGCCTTATTTTAATGGCCCTCCCTGGCAACGTTTGGAGCGTACCTTCTGTTAAGAATCAGATTGGTTTTATCCGCAACATACCTCTCTTCATACAAGGAGCAGGCATCATAATTCTATATTTTGTCAGCGCACACAAAACCAAAGATGCCCTTTTCCGCAACATCGCCATCTGCATTCTGCTCTCTTTCGCCTTCTACCTCCCCGTCATCCTCTACGCACACACCATCCCAGCCATTGGCACCCTCATGATCCCCAAAACCATCGCCTACGTTCTCGTTGCCATCCTCGCTTATCAAAACATATGGCACAAACAAAATTAAAAAGAGCCTCCATTTTGGAGGCTCTTTCTTTAACCTTTAAATTCACCTAATTATTGAAGGATTTTAAATAATAATTCTCCACTTCATTTTCACGCAATGGCATAGAATAATAATATCCTTGGAATTCAGTAAACCCGCGTTTTTTCAAATCTTCCAATTGTTTCTCATCTTCCACCCCTTCCACAATACATCGCTTATCATTATAGCGACATAGATCATTCACCATATTCACTACCAGATCTGCATTTTTTGTTCCCAAATTCATCGTAAAATGACGATCCAACTTAATCATGTCATACTTCACTTTTTCCAACACTGAAAGCGTACTATACTTCATTCCAAAATCATCAATCGCGATTAAAATCTTATTTTCTCGGAACAAATCCAAATTTGCATAAATCTCTTGGTTAGATTCAAAGAACAGAGATTCCGTAATTTCGATAACAATCTGAGAAGAATCCACGCCCAATTCCTTCATTGTATTAATATAATAATGCGCTTCGTCTCTCAACCGCAAAGAATTTACAGAAACATTAAATGAAACAGAATCTATCGTAAATCCATTATTTCGCGAATTTACTATAAACTGACATATCTTCTTAAACATCAACCGGCTCAGATCCACAATCTGACCATTTTTTTCCACTACATCCAAAAAATAATTGGGACTTAATAATCCCTTATCAGGGTGTTGCCAACGCATCAGTGATTCAAAATAGATCTTATTTGGATGCTCTACATCATAGATCGGTTGATAGAACATCTCAAATTCATCTCTCAACAAACCGCGCTGCACCTCACGAGTGATCTCGCGCACTAACATTTGTTTCTCAAAGACCTTCCTGTCAAACACCTGCAACTTATGCTGATTATATTCTTTAGACTCAAACATAGCCATTTCTGCATATCGGAAAATATCAATCGGATCATCCGCAATATCAGGATAAGAAGCATGCCCAATTGATAAGTTAAACCCAATAGATTCACCCAAACATTCAATTGGCACATAATTTATTTCTTCTAAAATTTTCTTAACTTTTGCAATCGTTTGCTCAAAATCATCCTTGTTTTCAATCACCAACACAGCAAACTCATCTCCAGAAACTCTCGCCACAACCACATTTGAAAAAGAAGAAAAGGAGAATTTTAATCGTCTCCCAAACAAAATCAAAAACTCATCCCCTGCTTTATGTCCATACGACTCATTGACCAATCTAAAATTGTCAATATTGATATAAGCACAAAAAGCCTGCTGCTCCCCTCGAATATTCATCAACTGTTCTTTCACATAAGTTGAATTATGTAATTCTGTCAAAGAATCATGCGTCATCAAATAAGTCATTTGCTGATCGCGCTCCATCTCTTCCGTCACATCTTCTCCCAAACTAATTCGCCGCACCACTTCCCCATTTTCCAAAAACAAAAACACATTCCACTCATACCAACGATACCCATAATTTGCTGTCTTTAATCGCAGACGCAAATTAACTTGGTTGTTTTTTGAATCCTTAAAATGTTTAGGATAATTTTTTAGCTCTTCTTTAAAATGAACATCATCTGGGTGAACATAATCAGCATAATTAAAATCTTTATAATTATCACATTCTTGTTCAATTCCCAAAACTTGTCTCATCTTATCATTCATCTCAACCTTATTATGTTCATAGTCAAAGATAATAATCAAGTTTGAGCTGTTCATCACAATATAATTTAATTCTTTGCTTTGCAAAGAGAATGATCGCACAAGTTGATTCTGTTTCTCATTCGCCCTCAAATTCAACAAAATAGAACCAATCAAATTTGCCAAAACATCTAATGCATTTGATTGTTCTCTAGATACATAGAAATTTCGATCTTTTGAAAGTAGCATCAATGTATAAAATTTATCTTCATTCATATCAATCGGGATAAATAGACTCGACTGCACCAAAAAAGATTCATCTTCAATTGAACTAGCAGAATAATTGATTACATTTGGATTCCGAATTATGAATGAAGATTGCTGATACAAATTTCGTAAAAAGTCTGGATTTAAATGAAGCCGATTAGACACAAAAAACTGGTCAAGATCAACCGAATTATTTTCAGATTCATACAAAACCTTATATGAATTTGCCTTAAGATCATAAGTAACATAAAAACCTGCTAAAACAGATAATTCGTTTTTTAATAATTCAACCAATTCACCAAAAGCTTCAATCTCACTTTTTGTAGAAAAAAGTGTCTTGGCTTTTAGATTTAACTTTTCAATCCCCACCAACCGATTAAACGAGCTTGTTCTCTGTCGTTGAATCACCAAAAATATAACAATCAACAAGGCCAAAGAAACCGCAATGGAACTTAAGTAAGCCTTCCCAATTTCAAACTTATCAATAGAATTATTTAAAATCACAGCATCTTGCGGCAAATCCTTACTAACAATTCTAAAGGTATCCATCACCTGCCGGTCAAACACAAGTTCATGATAATATCGATAAAAACTAAGTGCATCATCTTCAAACCCATCGTCAAACAAATAAGCCAACGTATAATCAACCACCATTTGGGCTTCTTCTTTATCGTCCACCACAAAACCACCCAACAAACCATTACTCGGCACTCTCACAGAAAAAATAGGTACAGAAGAAATTTCTGAAAAGACCTCTCTCACATTGGCTTCATTCAAATATCGATCGTTTACATCATTATTAAAAGAATGATATATCACAATTTCATTATTATTAAACGAATCTAATTTCTCCATCACATCCCCAAAAGAATACTCAGCACTGGATAGAAAATGGATTTGTAAACCAACCTCAAGATAGTCATATTCATTATTCTTAATTTCATTCATCAAATACTTTGATTCATACGAATGGTCAAAAATAAAATAAACATCTTTTGCATCAGGATAAAGCTGTCTAGCATTTTGAGCCGTCTCAAAAAACCCCATTCGTTCCGAGAACCCACTCATATTGATATCATCAGGAAATTGATCAATCAAACTTTCATCCACCACTCCCCCATAGATCACCTTTTCTGAAAACGGATAACCAATCGCAAAGCGTATCGCCTCATCATCAAAAAGAATAACTACATCAAATGGCGTGATACCATGATATTTATTCTCAAATTCTTCTGTTTTAGTAATTTGATATTCTTCATCATCAAATTCTTTAGAATCATAAAATTCAACATAATAATTTAAATTAGGAATATCTGAAAATTGGTCAACGATCACTTCATATTTCTTCTCGGTAGAAATATTGCTCAATTCATATGAAAAAACTAACAAAACATTAAATGGATCTTCTTGAATAACATCTGTTCCAACTGGATTTTCCCCACTACTAGCTTCCACATTAGAGATGAAACCAAGACAAAATACACTGAAAAATATCAGAAGAATTGCTAATATCAAAAAAACAGGTCTCTTTGTCATAAATTATATTTCGTGATCACATGATATAAACTAATTAAAAGTATAGTATATTTTTTTTACATAGTATTTACAAAATTGTTAGCACACAAACCCCACAAACAATTTTTCATACACAACACTATTTTTCTGAAAATCTCAAAAACCCATATAACGTATTATCATTTCCACAATAACACTTACTATATTATTTAACCAATTTATCCAATTTGTCAAATCGTTAATTAAAATCCAAAAAAATCTGCAAACAGCCGCCATACAAAAAGAAAAATCAAATCGGATAAATATTGTGAGATATATATTATATTGAATTTTCAGCAAACTAGCAAAACTTTTTATTATCTTTAATAAAAAACATCTAAGAATTCCTAGATGTTTTCCTATAAATAAAAGTTAAAACCTCTTTAAATCAGATCAACCACTTTCTTCTGTTCAAACACAGCAACCCGATTCCGTCCTTCTTGTTTTGCTTGAAATAAAGCTCGATCTGCAAATGGAATCAAAGAATCCAATGTAGCGTTTTCTGGGAAATGATCAGACACCC
Organism: Anaerolineales bacterium; assembly: GCA_963662985.1. Taxonomy (GTDB): domain Bacteria; phylum Chloroflexota; class Anaerolineae; order Anaerolineales; family UBA11579. Next base: position 858,827 of record OY760067.1, read on the forward strand.
CAATACTAATTGTAATCTTCACTGCCAACTGATCAAAATTGATTACATCCTTCTCAATATAACTTCGCAATCGTTCTGCAATATTGGCAGCTTGTTCCAAATTTGTATCAGGCAGCAAAATAATAAACTCTTCCCCCCCGATTCTTCCAAAAATATCATACTTTCGCAAAAACTTCTTCACTGTATTTGCAAATTCAGCCAAAACTCGATCCCCAACACTATGCCCATAAGAATCATTGATCTCCTTAAAATGATCAATGTCTAGGATCATTGCACACATCTCCATCCGCTGACGTTCCACTTTGGCAATCTCTTGCTCCAACATAATCTCAATCCCTCGTCGGTTCAACACATCTGTCAAAGGATCATGCATCGCCATCGTCAACAACTTTTCCTTATAACGCAAACTCACCATCCAAATTAATCCAAACGCAACCCCTGTGACAACCAAAATGGAGTTTAAAAACAACAATCCCATCAAATTATCAGGTCCTAAAAAATCTGAAGTCGGTCGTTGAACCAAAATCCACAAAACCAAATACAAAGCATATAATCCATCCAAAGAAAAAATTAAAGCCGTCACAACCCGCGGAGTGCGCCAACTCATAGATAGATCTTTCACCAACACCTTAATCACCAAAAAATCAATCAAAAAATGCCCTGCTTGCACAACAATAATTCTTGCATTAATTGAAGGTTGAACATAAAAAAAGAATAAAAATGCAATAAAACCAAAAGCAAAAATCACCAAACTTGCTTTATCAACTTGCTTTTCTTCCAAACAAAACAATCGAATCCCATGATAAAAAATAATTATCCCCACTGAAAGCAACGTATTTGCCACAACCATTGTAAAAAACTCTGGCATATTTGATCTTGATACCAATAACAAATACCCCAAAACGGAAAAACCGATCCCCAAAGCAACCAGATCAAACCCCAAAAAATCATGTTGACTTTTTCCAAAAAAGAAAATGCCAATCGAATAGACCACCCCAATTGAAATTGACAAAAAGACCAATGTTCGTACATCAAGAACAAAATCAACCATATCGAATCCTTCTCATTCTTAAAACCTTTTTAATCAGTCCATTTGTTAATTATAGCATAATCAGACCAACTAACTACGAATTTATTTTTATGTTAAAAACAAAAAAAGGCTAACAAATTTCTTTCATTAGCCTTTTTAATCATTTTCAAATCAATATCATTTAATTAAATATAAGAAAAATTCTCAACACCAAACACTGAAACTTGATTCCGCCCCTCCTGCTTCGATTGAAACAAAGCCTGATCCGCAAATGGGATCACCGAATCCAAAGTTGCATTCTCCGGAATAAAATCCGAAACCCCTATACTCGTTGTAAATTTAATCAACGCCAACCCCACTTTAAATACATGCTCTTCAATATGAGCACGAATTCGTTCAGCAATCATAATGGCATTGTTCAAATTTGTATTTGGCAAAAAGATAATAAACTCTTCCCCCCCAATACGCCCTAAAATATCATAATTTCGCAAACATTTGCGCAATTCATGCGCAAAAGCCACCAACACTTGGTCACCTGCACTATGCCCATATACATCATTAATATTCTTAAAAAAATCAATATCTAACATCATCACCGACATCTCAAACTCTTCCAAACGTCCAAACTTTGCAAATTCTTGCTGCACCATCATTTCAACACCACGCCGATTCAACAGCCCAGTCAAAGGATCCTGCATTGCCATTTCCACCAAGCGCATCTCCAAGCGCTCACTCACCATCCAGATCAATCCAAATGTAGTCCCTGTAATCAAAACAATCGTCGTAATAAACACAATCGAATGAAAATTTCCACCTAACAACAAATGAGTTAATGGTTCATTTCTTAAAGTGAAAAACACACGAACCAACGCATATATTGCATCAATTAACACCACTCCCGAAGTAACAATTCGTGGCATCTTCCAACTCACTGAAAGATCTGAAAGCAGCACCCACACCACCATCAAATCAAACACAAAATGAATCAAAGAAACCGTCACAATTCGCCCCGTCATTGAAGGTTCAACATAAAGATTATAAGCAAAAACAAATGTACCAATGATCAAAGCCCCCCAAGGCAGCCAACCTTTTCCCCAAGGTTTTCCATCAAAACAAAAACGGCGTATCGCCTCGTAAAAAAACACCATTCCCAAAGAAAACAATGTATTTGCAAAAAACATCGTCCAAAAATCTGGCCAAATTTGCTGATATCCCAAAAGCATAAAGCCCACAGATAATGTTAGAAAAGAGAAAGCAAGCCAATCAAACCCCTTGAACCCCTTTTGATTACGACCATAAAAAAAAGCAGCTATTGCATATAAAAAACAGATCACGGTCGTCAAAACATCCAACGTCCGCATATCCATTGTTAATTGCCCCATATTTCCTTCCTTAACCAATCCAAACAGCTAATCAAAAACTTTTTTCATTATAGCATATATAGAAAAGTTAATCATATATTCTAATTATAAAACCCTTCCCCAAAACAAGTTACTTTATTTCGTCCATTTTGTTTAGAAATATACAATGCCTCATCCGCAAATGGAATCACCGTATCTAAAGTTGCATTTTCTGGAATAAAACAAGAGGCACCAATGCTCACCGTGATCTTAACATCCGTTTTTCCAACGCAAAAAACATGTTCCTCCACATGTGCCCGAATCCGTTCAGCCACCTTACTCGCATCTTCAATCGTAGTCATCGGCAAAAAGATCACAAACTCCTCTCCCCCAATTCGTCCAAAAACATCATAATTCCGCAAAAAACGCTGCACTTCAACCGCAAACTCAGTTAACACATCATCCCCCACTGAGTGTCCATGATCATCATTCACCAACTTAAAATGATCTAAATCTAACAACATCACCACCATATCAGGTTCATGTCGCGAAAATTTTGCAAATTCCACACTCATGATCCGCTCCACTCCTCGCCGATTTAACAGTCCCGTCAAAGGATCCTGCATCGCCATTTGCATCAAATCCAAATCCAACCCTCGGTTCACGATCCACACCAATCCAAAAGTAGTCCCTGTAATAAAAAACATCGTAGCAATCACGGCGATTGCCTGCACATTTCCAGCCGTTAAAAGATCATTCATTGGCTCCTTACAAATAGACCAGATCATTCGAAAAATATGATAAGCCGCATCCACCGCCACCGAGATCACAGTCATAAAACGTGGTAAAAACATCTCCTTGTCCACATTTTTTAGCATTAAAATCACTCCCAATGCTTCCATCCATGCATGAGAAACAGAAAACATCACAATTCGTCCATTAACTGAAGGAACAACAAAATAAAAGAACAAAACACCTAAAAGTCCAAAAGCAGAAACAATCACACCAATCGGATCAAATCCTCGCAGATTATTACAAACTCGGCGAAAGCCTTCATAATAAAATAACGTTCCAATAATAAATAAAGAATTCGAACCAATTACAGATAAAACATCCGGCCAGTGATCTCTCGCCCCCAAAAACAACATCCCGATCATAATCAAAAACAACGCCAATGAAATCCAATTAAACCCCCGATACTTCTTTTGCGTTTTTCCAAACAAATACAGACCTAATGAATAGATAAATGCTATAGCCGTCACCATCATACTCAACGTACGCAAGTCAAACACAAAGCTTCTCATAACATCCACCTTTAATTGGTAAAGCAATCATCGAAGTCCACTGCTTCAAAATCACAACAAACGTTAGCATTCTCTATTTTGTTAACATTAATTCATTAAAATTATAACATTTTCGATTCGAAAAAAACTTACAAATTGCCTAACTCATGTTCAGTACCTTCCTTTTAAGTAGCATTTATTCTCAGAATAGAATCATTGCAACCATCCCCTCTTCAAGATAGTGTAAAATGAAGAAAACCAATATTCAAAGGAACCCAAAAATGACCTTATCCCGAAAAATCACCCTATTCACCTTCATCCTCCTCGTCCTTATTCTCTCCCTCACCGCTTGCACTCCCCAACCCGACCACTGCTACCAATCCGTCTGCTTCTCCCATGCAGACCAATTCAGCACCGCCATCATCGAAACCGCCGTCCCCGCAGATGATCCCCCCACCTACTATTCACTCCCCCCTCATCTCAACTTCGAATTCACCGGCTACCCCATCCAAGAACACACCTTCGACACCCCCTACCTCATGGTCATTCCCGCCCAAGAATTTAGCCAACTCAGCCCCCTCGCCCAAGAACAAATCGAATTCCTCAAAACCACCCTCGCCACCCAACCTACCCAGCCAGAATCTCTCCCCACCCTGCCACCCTGGCCAGCCGCCCAAATCCTCCAAACCCAAATCGAATACCTCGACTTCAACGGCATCTCTGGTGTCCGTTTCCTCACCCAATATGTCCAAAACGAATGGCCCATCACCAACACCAACATCTTCTACTACTTCCTCGGCCTCACCACCGATCAACAAACCCTCCTCATCGGCATCTTCCCCGTCAACCACCCTGATCTCCTCGCAGATGGCTACGACTACATGGACACCGTCGACTACCAAGAATTCGCCGACAACTACCTCACCTACCTGGCTGATATGGAAACCTTCCTAGACCAACAATCCCCCGAAACCTTCACCCCCAACCTCTCCCATCTAGACCAATTCATCACCTCCATCACCATCTCACAATAAAAAACAAGAAAGTTGAACAATATGTTCAACTTTCTTTTCAAATAACTATTTTTACGGGAAAAAATTAATTCTCAATCAATTCTTCACTCTTTTGCTTTAATTCTTTAATCCGCTGATAAACAGCCACCGAAACAATCGCATTCCCAATCAAAAGCGCAGTCAGAAGAACATCCACCACCACATTTGCAAGAATAAGAGCCCCATCTTGCCCCATCCAATCAAAATCAACAAATAAAATAAACATCACCAAAACAAATGCAGAAGAATAATTATATCGTTGGAACATCTCAATCTTTGATTGAGCATCACTATAAATACTCGTAGTATACTCCGATTCCAAAATTCGGAAATAATGCCAATTCTGTGAAGAACACACATGCTCCCACCCAGCCTCTTCAAACACAGCCAAATAGGTTTCCTTATCCTTTTTTCCGCTTTCAAAAAAATCTATCTCATATCGATAAGGACCGTCATCTCGTTTCTCAAACCAATAAAACAGCCCCATCTTCACCAGTTCCCAACCTGCCTTGCTTTGCGCGGTCAACCAAGCCTGATGTTTCTCCTCTTCCCAAGGAAAAAAAATCTTAAGCTTTCTCATTAGTTTTTTTTCTTCATTCATTTTTTCACTCATTTTCTTACTCCTTTTTTACACCTTTTTAGCCTCGTTCATCCAATGCAGCCTGCCCCACTCGCACCATCTCAGCTCGGCGTTTCACTTCATCAGCCAACACCTCCCAACCCAGCTCCGTCAGCACATACGGCTTTCGTCGTTCATCACTCTGTTCAACATCCTCCAACTGCTGGATTAGCTTCTGCTCCACCAACTTAGTCAAATTTGTATACAATGTCGCCGGACCCAATTTAAACTCTGGCATCCCCCCCTCACTAGAGATCTCCTCAACCCGCTTCATGATTGCATACCCATGCAACGGTTTCCCCAAGGCACTCAAAATATAAAAAGCTGCATCAGTTAACTTGATCAAATTTTTCTTACCCAATCTACTCTCCTTTCCGATATATCATCATTTGTTATATCATATACCGATATAGTATCATCTGATATAAACATTGTCAAGCAAAAAAACAATAATCCACTTACCTTAACCTAGCGATTAGCATCTCAAAAAAAAGCGAATCAACCGAACTTAGTCGGCAAATCGCCTTATTTATCAAATAACAATTAATAAGAAGGGTTTTAAAAATCCCCCACCAAAATCTGCCAAAATCTGCTCACCAACCATTCGTCAAGAAACAAAAAATGACCCCCAATCAAGAGATCATAATTAATAGTAATTCCATATTTATATGCCGGAATACAAAACAAGTCCATTAAACTAATCAAATCCATCCATTTCAGCGAAGCGTGCCCCCCTTGATAAAGGGGGGAAGAGCAATTTTGCACAGCAAAATTACGAGGGGGGATTAGACCAAAACATCCTGTTTCGTCGCTATAGGGGGGATATAAAAAAACAAAAGCGCTTCTGATTTACCCCACAATAAACTTCCGCACCGCCCGTTCTCCCAGCGCCGCAAACCCTTCTTCCCCCGCATACCGTCGGATTTGCCCCTCAATCCTCTCATACGCCTCATCCCATTTCATCGCCTTCGCTTCCTCCCACACCTCACGTCCAAAAAACGCCTCACTCGTAGAAAACACCGTCGCCGGCCACCCATAAGGCTTCCCCTCCCGATTCACCTTCTGCGCCTGCCCACTAATCGTCACCCACAACCGCATCTGCAGCTCCACCAGCCCGCGGTCAAACGCCGCCTTCTTCTCCTTCCCAAATCCACACTCTTCCTTTAATAAATCCAACGGCACATCCCCATTCTCCGCCACCACCTCATAGATCCGCTTCGCCTCCGCGCTCACCTCCCCCGCATAATACGCATCAAACAAACTCCCCGTCCCCCGCACACACACAAACGGCGCATACCACTCTCGCGTAATATACCCACTCTTCCGCAAAAACACCTTCCCATAAGCCACATCATCTCGCTCCGCCAACACCCGCATCCGCCACGCCCACGGATCCGTCTCCGCATCCCCCGTATGCCATTCAATCCCCGGCCCAAACGCCCGCGCCACATTCATCACATCCCCAGCCTTCGCCCCACCCCCCAACGAAAACCCACGCGCCATCAACGCCTCAACAAAATCACTATAATTCTCAATCATTTTCTAATCCTAATTTTTTTCTTTCAGTATACAACAAATCCCCCACCAAAACCCGCTCCCCAATCATACGTCAAGAATTAAAAATAACCTCAAACAAGAGATCATTATTGATTGCAACTCCACATATATACGCCGGAATATTAAACAAGTCCATTAAACTAAACAAATCCATCCATTTCAGCGAAGCGTGCCCCCCTTGATAAAGGGGGGAAGAGCAATTTTGCATAGCAAAATTACGAGGGGGGATTAGACCAACCATCCGTCAAGAATTAAAAAATGACCTCTTGATTGAGATCATTATTGATTACAACTCCATATTTATACGCTGGAATACTAAACAAGCCCATAAAACTAATCAAATCCATCCATTTCAGCGAAGCGTGCCCCCCTTGATAAAGGGGGGAAGAGCAATTTTGCACAGCAAAATTACGAGGGGGGATTCCTCCAACCATCCGTCAAGAATTAAAAATAACCTCAATCAAGAGATCATCTATAAATCTCAATTAAATCCATTCACCACATTACCTTAACGGAGGCACCTTCAGTGCCGTAGCCCTTTCTAAAAAGAAGCGAATAAGCCAAACTTGTTTGGCAATTCGCCATGTGTATCGAGCAAAGCTCGATACAACGGGGGACAGGAGTAAATAGGCGTAGCTTATTTACGGAGGGGGGATTCCTCCAACCATCCGTCAAGAATTAAAAATGACCTCAATCAAGAGATCATCTATCAATCACAATTAAATCCATTTACCTCATTACCTTAACGGAGGCACCTTCAGTGCCGTAGCGCCCCAAACGAAATAGAATCACTATTCTCAATCATCCTACTCTCCTTCCGCTAATTTTATTATATACAAAATTAGGAATTTTGAATTTATACAAATTATCTATATAATAATTAAATACTTTTCTTATTTTTAACTTTAAAGAGGTGGAAATGCCTAAAAAAAATATTTCAAATAAAAAATTAGACGCCTTATATTATTTATTAGAATCAAAGAAATCTGAAAATTGCCCGACAAAATTTATTTATGATTATCCTAACTACAATTATTTTGACGAGCAAAATGGCCATATAAGAATTGTTAAAACTATTATAGAACTAATCAATGAAGATGAAAAAGGAATATCTTTAGGTTTGGAAGGTGATTGGGGGAGCGGAAAATCTACAATTATTGAAATGATTCGTAATTATTTTAATCAATATTCTGATAAAGTATTAGTTTGGGTGTTTGATGCATGGGCTCATGAAAACGATCCATTGAGAAGAGTTTTTTTAGAAAATTTAGTAGATGGTTTAAAAGATAATTCTTGGCTATCAGATTCCTTTGCAGAAAACAAAGGAAATGAAATAAGTGGAAAATTAAAAAAACAAAAAATTAAAAGACACTTTAAAAAAACTTTTTCTAGTTTCATTTTCCTTTTTTCGATAGTTTTGTCTCCCATTGGCATCTCAATCTTTAATAATTATTTTGATTCTAATATTTGTTTAATCAATTGCAGTCCTTTTTTAAACAATAAACCAGAATTAAAATTTTCTATACTTCTAGCTTTATCACCAATTATTTTTATATTAATAACAATTATTTATCATTTGACCATAAAACAATTATTGAAATTATTTTATGAAAATTTTAATAATTGTGAATCCGACAAAATTTGTGATTTTTTTTGGCTTAAATTTATTGGTATTGAAAATGATTTCGATGATATTTTCAATATTTTTGTAAATAAAAAGTTCGATGTTGAAAATCAAGAATCCCTAACAACAAATGAGCCAACTTCTATAGAATTTGAACAATATTTTAAAGATATTGTAAAAGAAGCAAAATTAGACAAAGATAATCAAAATAGAAAACTTGTAATTGTCTTAGATAATCTTGATAGAATCGCCCCCGAGCATGCATTATCAGTGCTTTCAACATTACAAACATTTCTTCAATTTTCTCAACAAAATAATCAAGAGAATAATCCTTATAAAAACGTTAAGGTGATTATTCCTTATGCTTTCAAGTCAATGGTTAAATTATGGACTAATAAAACTAAATCAGAAGAGAATCTTTCAAAAACCTCAGAAATGATAGATAAAAGATTTCATTTGGTACTAAAGGTTCCTAAATTATTGATGAGTGAGTGGAAAGAATTTTTTATTAATCTATTATCAGAGGCATTTCCTGAGCATATAAATGATTTAGATTTGTTTAAATTAATTTACAATGATCTTTATAACTTTTTAGAAAAAGAATCATATTCCTTTAATTCAACTGAAAATAAAATTGTAAAAGTAAATTTTCCACCTTCTCCCAGAGAATTAATCTATTTAGTAAATGAAATGGGAATATACCATCGTTCTTGGTGTGAAAAAAATACTTCAAAAGAGTTTTCAATTTCTTTAAAATCAATAGCTGATTTTGTTATATTAAGTAGATATTTTAATAACAAGTCACTAAGCGAAATTATTACAACGAATTTAAATATAGAATTTTTAGAACCGAATATAAATAAAGATTTAGCATCGCTTTGGTACAATGCACCAAAAACAAAAGCAATTGAAATACTACTTGAAGAAATGATCTTAGAAAATATTGACGGAATAGATTCAAGTACTTTCTCCAAATATATTGTAGGTTTATCAAATTCTTATCCATCTGTTTGGGATATTTTTGAAAAACTTTTGAATCAAAATTTTTTCATTAAAAATCGAAATTTTTTATTTGAAATTGAAACTATACATGAATTAAGAGAAAAAATAAAAAAAATAAATAATAAAAAAACAAGAAATGGTATCCTTTACGAATTCAAAAATCATGTTCTAAATTTTGATAAGCCAAATTTATTGGAAAAAAAATTAGATAATATCTTTGCAAATAAACTTATAGATTTAAGTTTTTTATATAATAATCAAAGTAACGATTATCAATCAGAAATTCTTTTTAAATTAACTCAATATGTATTGAATTTATTACTTTATCAAGAAAAAGATATAAACAATTTAGCAGAAAGTTTAGTAAATATAATAGAAAGTATTAATCTATCTTATTTAAATAATAAAAAATTGGAATTGATAATAGAAGAAAAGGCTATTTTAAGTTTGTTTTATCAATTATCTTTAAAAAATAAGGATTATTGTTTTTATTTTAATTTCAAAATAAAACAAAAACCAGATGAAACTGAACTAACAGAGATAAATTTAAGTAATCATCTTAATAATATATTTAATACTTATTCAAAAGATAGTAAAAAGTTTAATCAAATCCTACCAGTTCTTTTAAAAAGAGAAGAAGAAATTAATTGGAATAATTTCATTGAAAAAATTAATAGCTTTACAACCGGAAACAATAAAATAATAGAATATAAGGAAGCAACAGATGAAATATTCAAACATAAAAAAATAAATATTAGTTCCCTAATTTTAAACATACAAACTATCTATACAGGTATTAATAAATATAATAATGATATTAAAATACTTTCATGGTTATTTTTTCATTTATATAATTCAAATCCAAATTTAAATCTAAATAATAATTCAATTCCCGAACCAAATAAATCTGAAATTGTTAAGATAATAAATAATATTAAGAAACCAAATGATGTTTTTATTGAAAATTTCGTTTATTATTTAAATTTCTTCAATAGCTTAGAATATATTAAACAAATAAAATTCGATAATATAAATAATAATTTAATAAAAAATTCAATCATTTATATAATAGAAAATTATGATTATGAAATATTCAATGATTTATGGATAATAAATAATTTCGATAAAATAATTCTAAATAGTAACAATGAAGAAAAATTAGAATTTACAAAATCGATTTTAAAAACAAATATAGAATCTTTATTAATTGAAAAAGAAGGAGAAATATATAAAAACTACAAATTATCAAACTTAATTGTAAAAGCTGGAAGCAACGAAGCCTTTAAAAAAGAAATTTTAATTGAATTTGAAGAGTTTAGCAAAGATGAATGGGAAAATCAATTTGATTTATTTATCAATAATCAACCATCTGCTATCAACTTACTTATCTCATTGTTAACAACAATAAAGAAAAAAATAAAAAATATTAATTACTCTGATGCAGTTCAAAATTTAATAAAGAAAATCGCAAGAAATGAAATTACTATTAATGACGATGATGAAACTTTAATATCAAATCTTTCAATATTACCTTCATTCATAACCAAAAAACTTTTATCAAGTTATCAAAATCAAACAATCAGCTTTATGTGTAATTCAGAATTATTACCTACCATGAATGATTTAATTTTCAAAATGTTTGGAAATTCTCTTGATAACAATTCTCTTTCATCAGAAAATAATATTATCGATAAATTATATATTCAATTAATTAAATATAAAAAAGAAAATGGAATCTTATGGTTTGAAAACAGATTGAAAAATGATAAATTATTAATTTTCCCACCTGATACAGATAAAGAAAAAATAATCCCTTTGAAAGAACAAACATCTGCTGTTATTAAAGAATTAGTTGAAGAATCTGATTCCGAAACTTATAAAAGTCTTGAACAGATATTTAGTCTTTTGGAATCTCTATTTTAATAGCCCCCCTCCAATCGGAGGGGTTTCTATTTACACCCACCCCAAAATCCCCTATCATAAAAACAAAAACAACCCCAAGGAGTCCCCCCATGTCCATCCCCAAACCAAACTTCACCCCCCAAGCCAACCCCCAATCCATCATAGAAATCCCCCACTACCGCTACACCCTCCTCACCGAACGCCTCATCCGCATCGAAACCTCCCCCACCCACCACTACCAAAACCACCCCACCCAAACCATCTGGCACAGAGACCTCCCCACCCCCACATTCACCCACACACTCGAAAACAACACCCTCACCATAGACACCCCCCACCTCCACCTCATCCAAAAAATCAACCCCCAAAACCCCACCCGCCCCAACATCGCCATCACCCTCAAACAAACCAACCACACCTTCACTTACGACCAAGGCCTCAACAACACCCTCCACAACCAAACCAACCTCCGCGGCACCGCCCGCACCCTAGATAACACCACCGGCCCCATCCCCCTAGAAGAAGGCCTCCTCGCCCAAACCGGCTGGACCATCCTCAACGACTCCCACACCCTCATCTTCGACCAAACCGGCTGGCTCACCCCGCGCAACACCCCCCCAGAAAACCTAGACCTATACTTCTTCGGCTACGCCCAAGACTACACCGCCTGCCTCCAAGACTACCTCAAACTCACCGGCCCCGTCCCCCTCCTCCCCCGCTGGGCCCTCGGCAACTGGTGGTCTCGCTACTGGCCCTACACCCAACAAGAACTCCTCACCCTCATGCAAACCTTCCAAACCCACCAAGTCCCCCTCACCGTCTGCATCATAGACATGGACTGGCACATCACCCAAACCAACAACCAATCCACAGGCTGGACAGGCTACACCTGGAACCCAACCCTCTTCCCCAATCCAGATCAATTCCTCAGCGAACTTAAAACCACCCTCGGCCTCCGCACCGCCCTCAACCTCCACCCCGCCGAAGGCGTCCACCCCCACGAACAAGCCTACCCCGAATTTGCCAAACAAATGGACATCGACCCCAACACCCAAACCCCCATCCCATTTAATATTACCGATAAAACCTTCACCCAAGCCTATCTCTCCCTCCTCCATCACCCCCTAGAAAAACAAGGCATCGACTTCTGGTGGCTCGATTGGCAACAAGGCACCCAAACCGACCTCCAAAACTTAGACCCCCTCTACTGGCTCAACCACCTCCACTTCTACGACCTCGCCCGCGACGGTCAAAAACGCCCCTTCATCTTCTCCCGCTGGGGCGGCCTCGGCTCCCACCGTCACCCCATCGGCTTCTCCGGAGACACCACCGTCACCTGGCAAAGCCTCGCCTTCCAACCCCACTTCACCGCCACCGCCGCCAACGTCGCCTACTCATGGTGGTCCCACGACATCGGCGGCCACATGGGCGGCATCGAAGAACCCGAACTCTTCACCCGCTGGGTCCAATTCGGCGTCTTCTCCCCCATCTTCCGCCTCCACTCCACCAACCTAAAATTCCACGAACGCCGCCCCTTCGCCTACGACCCCACCACCGCCCAAATCACCTCAAACGCCATGCGCCTCCGTCACACCCTCATCCCCTATCTCTACACCATGTCCCACCTCAACCACACCCAAGGTCTCGTCCTCGTCCGCCCCATGTATCACACCCACCCCCACCACCCCTTCGCCTATCAAGCCCCCCAACAATACACCTTCGGCACCGAACTCCTCGCCGCCCCCTTCACCAGCAAAAAACACCCCGAAACAGACCTCACCCGCCAACCCATCTGGTTCCCCCAAGGCACCTGGTTCAACTTCTTCACCGGAGAACCCCTCCACAGCCCCGGCGGCTGGCACGTCACCTATGGCGACCTCACCCAAACCCCCATCTACGCCAAAGCCGGCGCCATCATCCCCCTCGATCACGACGCCTCTTGGGGCCTCCGCAACACCCCCGAGCACCTCACTCTCAAAATCTTCCCCGGCGCCTCCAACGAATTTAATCTATACGAAGACGATGGCTTCACCAATGCCTACCTAGACGGCGTCTCCGCCCTCACCCCCATCACCCAAGTCTGGGCCGCCGCCATAGAATCCACCCCCGAACAAACCACCCTCACCATCCATCCCGCCCAAGGCCAAACCCAACTCCTCCCCCACCAACGCACATTCACCCTCCAACTCCACGCCCTCAACACCCCCGCCCAGCTCACCCTCACCCAAAACGGCGCCCCCATCCCCGCCCCCACCGCCACCTATGATCCCATCACCCACCGCCTCACCCTCACCGTCGTCGCCACCCCGCAAGACACCACCACCCTCACCCTCCAAGCCCCCGCCGGTCAAACCCTCATCGCCGCCCCCACCCCCAAAATAGAACAGCTCGACCGCCTCCTTCATCACCTCCGCTTCGACACCTGGAAAAAACAACTCCTCCACGACCGCTTCGCCGACCTCGACACAGACCCCGCCCTCATCGCCCACATCCGCGACTTCCTCACCTTCCCCCAACTCCTCGCCCTCCTCGAGCTCAAAACAGACTTCTTCCCCTTCAAACCAAACGAAGACCCCGAACAAGCCCTCTTCTTTCTCGCCAAACAAATCGGACTTATTTAAAAACCAAAAAGAACCTCACAATTGTGAGGTTCTTCCTTTTTTTCTTCAATCCCCTTATACTTAACCAAAATAATCATAATCAGGACGGGAAAATAACAAGGAGCATTTTAAATGGAATCTCAAATCACACCACAAGAACAAGAACAAGAACAAGAACAAGAACAAGAACAAGAACAAGAACAAGAACAAGAACAAGAAGATTTTACCAAATCTGGAATTCCAAACTTTTTCAATATCATCGAATTTCTTGATTATAGAACTGAAAAAGGTCAATCGAAATTGAATAACTTTATCAAAGCCCCAATTATTTTAGGATTTATATTTAGCCTAATATTAAATTCACTTCGATACCATAATCTTATTCAAACCTGTTTGATTTTTATCCCTTTCTTCCTCATTTCTCCAATTCTTTTAAAAATAAATCAAAAGAAAAAAAATTCTTCCCTAATCCCTATCATTTACGTTTTAGATCCATTTTCAAAAATAATTAGTTTATATCCAATCTTACTTTTAATCTATTTAAACTTACCCATCCTAGCATTGCTCTCTCTCACTTTCACATTATTCAGCGCCCTTTTTTCATTTTATGCCCCAAAAAAAATCACCGAATGGTTTAATTTAAATATTATAAATAATCCTTATAAAAATAAAATTGAGCAAATTCAATATTATATAATAATAGGCATCGTCTTACTAACTGGAATTATCCAATCCTTTACAGATGATCAGATTCTTATAAAAGCATTTTATTTATTTGGTGCATTCTATATGACAATTTATGGATTATTAGTAGTCTTTTATATCGGTCTTTACGTCAAAGACCTTAAACAAGCCATTGAAAACAATACTGAGATACCGCCATTTGAATGGAATCTTTTCAAATAAAAAAATTTCATCACACCCTTTTCAAACAAACACAAATTAATATCACAAAAAAACGCTCCACTTGGAACTATAACAAATGGAGCGTTTTTTTAACATCTATAGTTTTATTTCAGATAACCTAATATTGAGCATAAAAATCAGTATATTGTCGCAAATTCAAATCCACCAACTCCTCAAATGTCACCCCAAACTCCGTCACAAACAAATCCTGAAACGCCGTCAAAAACGCAGGAATCCCTGTCTCAGCATCCACCCCAAAATTCTCCTCATACGCCGCATTTAACTCTCCAATCCCACTCCCATATTCAGGCGCATAACTCCAATTCTCATATACCACAAAATAAACAGGATTAATATTTTCTTCCACATCTCCCCCCAACGTAAAATATAGATTCTTCAAATCTAAATCATAAGAAAAATAAAATACCTCAAAGTCTTCAAAAGCCGTTCCTTCAACCAAACTTCCCCAAAAATCTTCTAATTGGTAATAAGAATCGTAACTCATCCAAAGCTCAATGGGCTCATTTACCATCACCACAGAAGCATTTGACCCATCACAATCAAATCCCAAACGCTCAATCGTCATCGGTGGTGTATCATACTCATCCAAATTCCGATCAAGTCCATACACAACCTCACTCACCAAAATCTGTCTTTTTGAATTAATAAAAGTAATCTCGATCTGTACTCCATTCACCAAAAAAATCAAATTCTCATCCGTATTTTCATGCCCCATATAATATTCATATTCATCTGGGTCCATATAAATAAAATTTTCGCCAAATTGCTCCGCTAAAACCCCTTGATACGCTTCCGAAAGCATATAATTCTTTACCTCATAAAACGCATCACCAAAAGCAAAAAACTTATAAGAATCTTGATAACTCGGTCCCCCATAGTATAGATCAGAAAAATCAATCAAATGACTCATTTCTCGTTCTTCTGTAAAAACATCCACTACTTCTCCCACAGCAAACAGATGTTCATTAAAATTCTTCTCCAACAAATCATAAAAAACGGATTTATTATCAATCACCGTAGATTTCAGTGTCAAAAGCATATTCCCTGTATTAATTTCATCCACGTATGTCAAATAGCGATCTCTTGCTGGCAACATATTCATCCAAGCCGCAAAATCTTCTTCCTGTTGATCATATCCATTTTTATACTGACCAACAGAATATTCAAATCGTGAAGAATATATTATTCTCCCATCGGCATACCGTATAAGTCGGCTCATAAAAAGATCCGCATCAGGAAAAGATACATAAGGATCAAACACAGATCCCGTTAAATCTCCCAAAGAACTTAATCGCTCAGTTGCTGTGTCTTCCCCATAGAGCAACGCCACACTATTTAAAGGCACATCCAACCGATCAAAACTTTGCCAAATCTCAATTTGTTGTTTATCCTCATCAAAGATCAACCCCAGCACAATCCCATTCGTCAAAGAGATCTTCATCCAATCTCCATCAACTTCTCTGCCCAACCCCAGATTACGCAAACTATACTCTACTTCATCTTCACTATAATAATCTTCAGCCAATAAATTCGCCTTCCTTGACTCCATTTGCTCTTTTGTCATCAAATCTTTGCTTAATACATTCGTATATCTTGCTACAAACTTTGTTGAAAACACCATCTCCTTCACCATCTCAAAATCATCCCCCAAGTCAAACACCAAACTGCGCTCCAACCACTCCATTTCATACCACGTCATCGGGTCCAGCAAATGCACTGTCAATGTGGATTTTGGCAATTCATACGTATCATTCAACAAAAAGTCCAAGCCGCCCAAAGTAAGCACATCCGCATTAATATTCTCTTGATAAAATCCCACATACTCGCTATACACCTCATTGATCAAACGACGCAACCGGATCGTCCCCATATACTCATCCAAAAGATCAACAGTCGTCACCACTCCCGCATCGTCCACCATCTCAAAAGATAGGCTTCCTTTTTCATCTAACAATCCTTCAATTTCTTCCACATCCGCAAACGGCAGAGCACCAAACGCATCTTTCAAACTAGCCACAAAATCTTCATTTGCAATTGTCACTTCCGCATCAACCACATAATAAGTATTCCCCTCGCCATCACTCTCCAATCCACATCCCATCTCCCTAATCACCTCATCCAATCCCACCCCATAAAACACATTATACGGATAAGCGCACAGCACCATCGGCACGTTTCCTCCCTCCGCCAAGCCATGCATCATTGGCAAACAAACCAACCCAATCAAAAAAACAATAAGCCCAAATATCCATTTTTTAGATTTCATCAAAACCCTCCATTGAAAAGAAAATATCACCTTGTTATATTATAGAAATATTTCTATCAAAAAATCAATGTGAAATTTTACACAACATATGGAAAATCAACCCAAATCTCACCCCACACTATTATAAATATATAAAAAAATCGAAAAAAATCCTACTTCCTGTCAAAAAAATTTCCAATTTGGATATAATTATCACTATAGAAAAATAAAAAGAAAAGCATAGGGGCACTTCCCTCCTTTTCTAATAACCAATAGTCATAAGGAGACAAAAATGCATTTGATAATTTATTTAGTAGTCGCCGCATTCATCGGCTGGGTCGCCACCAAAATCTTACACAAAGAATCTGGCCTCCTTCTCAACATCATCCTTGCCGTCGCAGGGTCATTCCTTGCTGGCTTCTTGCTCACCCCCATCCTCCACGTAGGCACCATCAACGACGCCATCACCCTCCCCACCATGCTCGTATCCCTTCTCGGATCAATCATCCTTATCGCCATCGTCAACCTTATTCGCAAAAACTAATCTCAAAAAAACAGGCTCTTTTTCAAGAGCCTGTTTTCAACCCTCTCCATACCATCACCTCCACCTACTTCCAAGCCAACTACCAACAACTCGGCAAATGGGGTCAACTAAAAAAATCCATCGCATAAAAAAAGGCTCTTTTTCAAGAGCCTTTTAATTCTAATTTATATAAACACAAACTCCATTCCATAAAATATAATTATAGGGACAAGGCGTAGGTGCAGGTGCAGGTGCAGAATTATCACTATTTTTTACTTTCACAGGTTCAGGTACTGCTGTCGATTTCACTCCATAACATACTCCCGGTTCAGAACCACTTGGTGTAAACCCATATGGTAAACGACATGTATTATCTAACAAACTTATTTCTTTCAATGGATAATTAGCTTCACCCATCACAGGAGACCCAGCTTTCTCATTTGTCATCAGATCGTTATAATCCATCTTATAACGTCCTTCAGCATCATTATTAGCCCAAGCACTCCACAAAAACATGCCATCTTTTTCAATCGCTGTTTTCTTCAAAGCAAATTCAATCGCATAAACATCATCAGGATCACGTCGCTTCCACAACATCTCCTCCGCAGCATCTGCATTTCCATCAAACAAAACCTTCTCAAAACTATCCTCAGGTCTTCGATTCAACTCCGTATACAACGCCTGCTTTCCCCCCACATCATTATTGCGATCATACAAGAAATATACCCCATCCATATTCCATTCTGAATTTCGATCTCCTTGTGCCCAAATCAAATAATCTCCCGTACCATCCATATCCACATCAATCTCAATTCCATAATACCCAGTCAATCCCCCCATCTCATTGTTAGACCCATTCAAACGGATTGTAAAATAATAATACTCACTATCATTTGTCACTTCCGCCTTCACAATGTCCAATTCTGGGTGATAGATCATCTCTTCTGTCTCAAACGGGCGTTCATACACATTTCGATAAAACTCATCTCCAAAAGTTGTTATTGTCTTATTAGCTATATTTTGACTAACATGATCGTCCCAAGACACTGAAACCCAACCTGGTTCACCTGGTTCAGCCAATTCGCCAGTAACATCAACGCCCACCGCCACAGCAGCTTCAACCACAGCACTGTTAATCAAACCAAGTGCCAACACCCCTATAAAAATAAAGCCAAAGATCAAAAGTAATTTGCCGTTTTTCATTTAATTCTTCCTCCTATTAATGTTTAATAAATATAAATAATTAAACATTAATAGTATAGAAAATAAATAAATTAAGTCAACATATATTAACAATATATATTAGATAATATATGTTTAATAATGCAGATTAATGAACGAGCACACAAAATAGCACTTCTTCTGTCTATATACAAAACTACCAAAAACAATATGAACAAAACCCTGTAAGATTGGAATTCAGACTCTTAAAAGCAACAATTCCATCCAATTCAGCGAAGCGCACCTCCCTTTATAAAGGGAGGATTTTACATCGAAGCCCAATATATACACTAATAAATTCCCATTTATAAATAACAAGTGATTTATGATAATATATTAAAAACAAGATTGCTTATAAAAGAGGGTATATGGATATAAAAACCAAAAAAGTATTTATTTCTTATTCATGGACAAGCGAAGATAAAGTTTTAGAATTAGCCCAAAGATTAATGTCTGATGGTGTAGAGATCGTTTTAGACAAATGGGATTTACAACCTGGACAAGATAAATATATTTTTATGGAAACATCAGTAAGTGACCCTAAAATCGATAAAGTTTTACTAATCTGTGACAAAGCCTATCAAGAAAAAGCAAATCAAAGAAAAGGTGGTGTTGGAAATGAAACTTTAATCATTTCTTCAAAAATATATCAAAGTACTGAACAAACAAAATTTATACCAATAATTTTTGAATTTGATGAAGATAACCAACCTTGTTTACCAAATTATATTCAGTCAAGAATTTATATAAATTTATCAAACGATGAAATTTTTGAAAAAGAATATGAAAAACTACTTCGAGATATTTATGAAAAACCAGAGCATAGAAAACCCGCATTAGGAAAAAAACCAGAATGGTTAGATCAAGAAGAAAAAGATTTTTTTCCAATAAGAAATTTATTAAAACAATTAAAACAAAACGAAAATAAAACATCAAAATTATCGATATTAAATCGACAAATAATAGAAATAATATCAAACACATTGCTTTCATTTGGTTTCAAAGAAAATGAAGATATCACTCCTTATACTTATATGCAGAAAATTGAAGAACAAAAAATTCTTCGGGATTTACTCTTTGATTATATAGAAGTACTGATAGAAAATAATTTCGAAGTAGAAGAAAATATAACAAATTTATTTGAAAATCTTTATTACTCTTTGAAAAAAAATTTAGCTGGGAGATCAGCATATCAAACAAATACAAATGAGACTTTAGAATTTTTCATATGGGAATCTTTTATAGGTACAATTGCAATATTACTATATTATAAAAAATATAACATAATATATCAAATAATTTCTCATTCGTATTATGATGAAAGTAATAATCAATTTTATTTTTATACTGAATTTAGATTTTATTTAAATTATTTGGAAAGATCAATAAAACCTACAACTGAAATACCAAACCGTTATTCTCTATCAGCTGATATTATTGTTTCTAGAGAAAAAAAGCCTATTATAACAAAAGAAAATATTATTCTTGCTGATATTTTATTATGGCAATTAAGTTGTTTTTCAGAAGTGATACTTCATTACACTTGGTTTCCCACAACTTACATTTATGATAATTATTCAAAAATCAATAGAACTTTCTGGGGAAAAATAAAATCAAAAAAACATTGTGAAAATATTCTTCCTATATTAAATTTTGTTGATATAGAAGAATTAAAAATATCACTTAAAAAATTAGAAGTAAATTCAAGAGAAATTAGACATCAAAATTGTTTTGAACACCCTCTATGGATAACTGAAATAATTTCAATTGATGAAATAGCAAGTATTAATTAACCTTCCCCCCCACCGCCTGTAGAATCTCCACATGCAGCGGCAACCCTAAAAACGTCTCACGGAACCCAGACTCAGCCGGAATCTTCTCCCACTTCGCCATCATCACCGCATGCGCCTTCTGCAAAAACGCATCCGCATCCTCCCCATACCCATTCTCACGCAACACCTGCGCATGCACAAAATAAATCTCCTCCCCCACACACTCAATCATCTGCGTAAACCCAAACGCCTCAAACAACCGCACCGCCTCCCAAGATTCCTCAATCGCCCGCCAGCGCAACTGCACCTGCTCCTCCTCCGGAGAAAACGACAACATCGCCAAATATAATTCCGCCAACTTACACGCCGCCCCCATTCGATACTGACGCGACAACAAATTCTCCGTCTCCACCAAATGGTTCACCTGCACCAAATCATGCACACTCTCAATCAACCCCTCCTTCTTCGGCCACTCAATCGCAAAATCCGCCTTCGCCAACTGCACCCCCACAAAAGCCGTCTGCACCGTCTCCAACTCAGGCAACACCTCCTGCGCCATCCGCAAAAACTCAGCCGCCTGCCCCTCATTCTCCTCCAACATCGCCACCTGCGCCAACCGCAAATAGCAAAAAATTCGATCCGGATGATACTTCCGAATTCGCAAACTCTCCTGCAACATCGGCATCGCCCCCACCACATCCCCCAAATAGAGTCCCCGCACCAACCCATAATCCAACAATGCCCACCCCTCATTCGTCCGAGAGCCAATCTCGCGCGCCAAATCCACCCGCGCCTCCGCAAAATCCGTCATCAAAGCAAAATAATCCCCCTCACGCTCCGCCCCAGCCCCCAACAAATTCAAAATCTCAAGCTCCTCCACCTTCCCATCCAATTCCTTAGAAAGTGCCTGCGCCTGCTCCAAATACACCAAACTCTGATCCAACTGATCCACCCCATATCGCTTCGCCAACATCAACAACATCCGCAACTCCACCTGCGCGTTCCCCTGCGCCCGTGCCATCGCCAAAACCGCTTCCCCTTCATCCCACCAATCCTCGCTTCGTCGCACAGATTTCAACTGCACCAACTGCATCCGGCATCGCAACACCAAAGAATCATCCCCCGTCTCCTCCGCATAGCCCAGCGCCTCTTCCATCATCCGAATCCCAATCGCCAAATCATCCTGCATCCGCACATCCACCACCTCAGGCTGCAACAACAAAGCCTCCACCCGCACAGCCGGCGCATCAATCTTATTCGCCAACACCTGCAACGTATGCGCATCCAAACTTGCCTTATCTTTTCGCCCCAATTCATAGAACAACCCCGTCCGTGCCTGCACACACGCAAACAACATCCGCAACTGCCCCACCAACGTATCCTCTTCCATTTCATAAAGCAAACGAATCGCCATCGAATAAAAATGAATCGCCTCATTGTTCGCATACGCATTTTGCGCCTGCTGAGCCGCCTCCACCGTATATTGCAACTCCTTCGCCACATTCCCCGCCGCATGGAACTGATACGCCAACAAAGAATAATAATTCGAATAATCCATCAACAACTTTTCCAAAGCCGCCCCCGCGCGCGCATGCAACTCCTCCCGATGATGGTTCAACAAACTGTCATAAAGCACATCCCGCAACAACATTGAAGAAAACCGATAAGTCTCCCCCAACGTCGCATGCAACCCCGTCTGTCGAATCACATCCTCGCGCAACAACTCATTCAAACTCTTCTGCAACACACTAGGCTCAGCCACCATCTCCGCCAAAACCCCATCCCAAAACACACTCCCCAAAACACTCGCCGCCTGCAACACCGCCATCGCATTCTCGCTCAAGCGGTCCAAACGCGCAAACAACATCGTCTGCAAATTGTCCGGCACATCCAGCGAAGTAATTTTCCGCGTCAAACGCCACGCCTCATTTTCCTTCACCAACACCCCACTAGACACCATCTCCTCCAAGAACAACCGCATAAAATACGGATTCCCCTCAGATTTCTCAATCAACAAATCGCGCTCTTCCTTAGAAAAAACATCCGCCCCCACCAAATCATTCACCCATTTTCCACTCTGTCGCTTATTAATCTTCTTCAGCTCAATCCGCGCCAATCGATGCGGAAAACGAGTTTCCAAAAAATGGTCCAAATCCCACGCCAACGTCTCCCGTTGCAACCGATACGTAATCAAAAAGCTCACCGGCGCCTCTTCACACAACGGCAAACAATATTGCAACAAACTCAAACTCGCATGATTAATCCACTGCACATCCGAAAAAACAATCATCACCCGTTCCTGTTGCGCCATCGCCAACAGCCAGTTCCACACCGCCCGATAAGTCTGATGGTTCAACCCCTGCTCATCCAAATAAGCCAACTGATTCGCAAACTGCTCATCCTCCGGCAACCCCATCAAACGCACCAAATAAGGATAATACCGCCCAAACCGATCCCCCCACAAAGCCACACTCTTCTCCAACAAGCGATCTCGCACCAAAATCTCGTCCGACAACGTCTGAATATTCAACCAATTCCGCAGCAAATTGCTCCACTCTTCATACCCCCACCCCTCTTGATAAGACCGACAGCGCGTCTTCAACCACAACACCTCCGGCACGCTCTCATTCGCCAATTCGCTCGGGGTCAGCATCTCCGCCGCCGACTCTCGGCTCAAATAGCCCCCCCTAAACTGCGCCAACACTTCCTTGCGCAGCGCCAAATCCCGCATCACATTCCCCCGCACATGGTCCACAATCCACGTCTTCCCCATCCCCTTATCCCCCGTAATCGTGCACACCAACCCGCGCCCGTCCACCAAAGAAGTCACCACCTCTTGCAAAGTCGCAATATCCTTCTCCCGTCCCACCACAGAATAGCGTTGATTCAACAACTGCTTCTTCGGGAACTCCGCCACATCATGCACTTGTGCCAACGGTCGATAGACCGCAATCGCTTCCTTAATCCCCTTCACCCGAATCTCCCCCAAAGCCTTCCAAGTGAACTTATCCCGCACTTCCGCATAAGTCCCCCCAGCCACCAAAACCGTGCCCGGTTCTGCCGCCGTCTCCATCCGTGCCGCCACCGCCACCGCTTCCCCCATCGCCGTGTTCTCAGAGTGAAACGAATCATTTCCAATCCGCCCTGCAATCACTTCCCCCGTGCTCACCCCCACCCGCAGCCGCACAGACCGCGCATTAATCGCCGCCGCCTGCCCCGCCACAAATTCCGCAAACACCCGTTGCATCCCCAAAGCCGCGGCCACCGCGCGCTCCGGGTCATCCTCATGCGTCTTCATCGCCCCAAAAAAGGCCACCAACCCGTCCCCACGGAACTGGTCAATCCCCCCCCCAAATGCCACAATTTCACTTTCCAAACGTTGAAAAATCTGGTTCATCAGCGTCACCCAGCGTTCCGTGCCAATCTCATCCAACAGATCAGTCGACCCCTGCACATCCGCCACAATCACCGATGCCACCTTACGTGTCCCCGCCACCGCCAACACCTCGCTCGTCGGTTCCACCAATTCCCCCGTCGTCCCCTTCGCCACGCTCACCGTGCTCGTCACATCCCCCTCCATCACCATCGCATCCAGCGCCTGCCCGCAATACGCACAAAAATGATACCCCATCGGGTTCACTCGTTCGCAATGTTCACACACCTGCCCGATCCGCGTCCCGCAATTCCCGCAGAACACCGCATCCGCCACAGAATCAAATCCACAATTAGAACAAACGCTCATGCCCATGCCTTCCCGCAAAAACAAAATAAAATACCATCAGTATTTTATTTCACATCGAATCAACTTATTCCTTATCCTCTTCCCCCAGCGTATCCAACGCCGTTCGGAATCGCTTCGCCACTTCCTGCAACACCAACACCGCCATCTCCGCATCATCCTTCAACAAATCATAGAAATCCCAGCGCGACAAAGCATAGCACTCCACATCCGCAGTCGCCACCACCGTCGCCGTCCGTGGACCATCGTCCAGCAGCCCCAGCTCCCCAAAAAAATCATTCGCCCCCAACTGGTTCACCACCTCGCGCTCCCCCGTGCGCAACTGCCGCACCACATCCACCGTCCCACTCGTCAGCAAATACAACCCATCCCCGCCTTCCCCCTGGCGCACCAACTCACGCCCCTGCTCAAACGTCCGACGCACCAAAATATTCGCCAACTTACGTTGCTGCCCCCGACTCAAATTCTCAAACAAAGGCATCTGCCGAATAAAATCGATCTTCTCTGACATATCATCTTCCTTCTTTTAAAAGACTGGTTTTATGATATTGTATCATTTTTCTATCACAAAAAATTACAAATCAAAAATTTTAGAAATAGGTGAAATTTTTATTTCCCCATCTATTTTACCCATGTATATTTTCTGTTGAAATGTATTGTCAAAAATATCCATATAATCTAAGAAAATTACATATTCTCCATTGAAATTATTAGGATGATGAATTTCAATCAAAAATACTTCAACTTCATTTACTCCGATAAATTCCTTATTAAAAAGAAGAAATTTATCATGTTGCTTTTCATTTTTAATTTTAAAATCAAACCCATTATGCTCTATATTTGAAAAATAATTATCATCTAAGTCTAAAAAATCCAAATTCGACATATTTGTTTTTTCTTTGATTTTATCAAAAGTACATTTTACTTTTATGGCAACACCATTTCCAATATTCTTAATTGGAATATGTACTGGTGTTGGATAATTATCTCCAGAAAAATTCAAATATACCTTATTTATGTAATCATACTCTTTAATAAGACTAATTTCTCCATCTACAAAATCAATAGCTGTAACAAATCCTATTTTATGTGAATTTTCAATATCTTTTGAATATTCAATGATTGTAAATATTGGTTTATTTTCTAATTTTCTTTGTTCAAATAATTTCTTATTTTCATATTTTATTGTTATTCTTAGTGCAATAAAAGTAATAATCCCACCAATAATACTGCCAACAACATCTCCCCATCCATCTAGAAAAGGTTTAATAGTCATTTTTCCTCCTATTTTTATACATTATACACTTATTCAAACCACTTCCCAATCACCCCCAAATCCCCTACAATATCCTTATGACCACAAAAACCCCCACCCCCATCGAAACCCTCTTCTGGGATCTCGCCCACCAACTCTTCCTGCAACATCCCACCCTCACCGAGGGCCGCATCATGAGCCACCCCTGCCTGCGCATCAACGGCAACTTCGTCTCCATGACCTTAACCACATCGGACGGCATCGTCATTAAACTCCCCGCCGAACGCGTCCACCAACTCATCCAAGCCGGCCAAGGCCAACCCTTCATCCCCAACGGCAAAGTATTCAAAGAATGGCTCCAACTAAGCCCCACCAATCCCACACACCCCTCAGATCAAACCGACCTCTGGCTTCAACTCCTTCAAGAATCCATCCAATTCAACCAATAATCGATTTAAAAACAAAAAGATGGCTCTTCTCAAACCATCTCCTTGTTAATTAACTGAATGCCAAGCAATCAAATATCATCGAATTTCCACCAACACCGCTTCCACAGCCCGTCGATATCGATACTCATTCGTATACGTGCTAAAACTCTCACACGTAACCAACGTCACCATATCATACTCACTATGTCCCACCACGCTCTCATCCGTAGCATACACCTGCTTCGTACCGCGCACCTCATACACATACTCACTCCCATTTGCAAAAATAGAGAACTGATTGCCGTATTGCAAATCCTTCAAATTCGCAAAAATACCCGCAGAATTATCCGCATTCCACACATGCCCAGTCAACACCGTGTTCCCCGTCCAAGTCGGATACGCCGTCCCTTCCAAAAATCCCACGTCATCGCCCAACCAAGTCACATCCCAGCCCGTATCATAATGTGGCACACCCACAATCGAAGCCGAAACGCCCAAACTCGGCACAGAAAGCACCATCGTAGTCGCTTCAAAAGCCTTATCAGCTGGTTGCAAAGGCAATGCCGTCACCACATCCGGTGCAAACCCTGTTTGTGGCAAAGTAAAATCATCTCCCGTACTCGGCAATGTGAATGCAGAAGTGCTTGACCCACCACTCGCCGTAGACCCCGGTGCACTTGCCAAACACGGATCATAAATCACATTCCCAGTCACCACCGCAGCGCCACAAAAAGTGCCGCCCCACCAGTTCCCAGTCGCATCCAAAGCATCCGAGTCCCAGTTCTGCACGTCAAATTCATTCCCCGTGAAAGAGCTCCCATGCACCGTCAATTGAGCAGCCAAATTCCCAGCGCTTGATTGCATCCAAATCCCTGCGCCATCCCAATAAGGCGCATTAATATTACAAAAAGTATCCCCATCAAAGCTCGCCGAAGCAGTCGGGTTCGCGCTCAAATAAAGTCCAGCCCCATCCGTATTATCACAATACGTATTCCCCGAACTCACCACACTAGTATCATACGCATACAACCCATTATTACAGCCCGTCACCGTATTATCCGTCAAATTAACCAACCCAGCAGAATACCCCAAAATACAAGTTGCGCTCCAACTCCCTGCCGGATCTTCATAATAACAACCCGTCACTTCATTGTCGGTCAAATCCGCATTTGCTCCATAGGAAACCTGCACTCCATTTTGCGCCGTCACTGTCGTCACGCCCGCACAAGTCACTTTGTTGCCTTCCAGCTCCCCATAAGAAGTCGCCCCATCAATCGTCACCCCATTCTTTTGGAATCCGCGCACTTCACTATCTTTCATCTCAATCGTCCCAAATTCAGAGATCGCATTTCGTCCCACCTGAATCGCCACTCCGCGTTGGTTTCCGCTCAACGGATCCTCACGAATATCCAACACCTTGCTATCATGCAAATTCAAATGGCCATTTCCAATCACCAAAATCCCAAAGAAATTAATTCGATAAGTTGAAGTCGGTGCTGCAGCAGGTCCCAAAGTCACCGGACCCTGCACAGTGAAATTATCAATTTCCACATCCGCACCATCGATCTTCACGATGGAATAATAATTTATAGAATCTGAAGCCCACAAACTTGGCTCCAAAATCACATTCCCCATCCCCTGCAAAATCACATCCTTCGTGATCACCAATTGCTCATCATAAGTCCCTGCCGCCACACGGATCGTATCTCCCGCCGCCGCCGCATCAATCGCCGCTTGAATAGAACAATACGGTGCCCCTGTCGTATCATTACACCCTGCATTATTCTTGTCTACCTCTAAAGTTGCTGCTGAAACCGAGAAAAAAGTCACCCCCACCAGCAAAATCAAAACCAACCAAATCGCAAAACGAGTCCTATTCATCTAAATAACCCTCCGAAGCACGCTGCTTTGTGTGTATTAATAAATGTTTATTAACCACTGCGAATTATAATTGATAAAAATGTAAATGAAAAGAACATGAGAGCCACCTTACAAAAACTCTAATCTTTGCTCATTTTACCCAATCCCTAACCAATTCTTTACAAATCCCCCATAATTTTCCCCCCTTAAAACAAAAATAGCCAATCACTTGGCTATTTTATTATCCAAAAACTTATTCCACTTCAGACGTACAAGCCGAACAACGGGTCGCCTTCAACGGAATCGTGCTCAAACAATAAGGGCACTCCTTCGTCGTCACCGGTTTCGCTTCCGCTTTTTTCTTATCCAACTTCTCCAAGCGGTTGATCTGTTTCACCACAAAAAAGATCACCAACGCCACAATCAAAAATTCACCAAAGTGTTCAAAAACACCCCGATGTTCAACGTCACCGCCCCAGCCTCTTGTGCCGCCGCCAACGTCTTAAACTTCTCCCCACTCAACGTAATAAACAAATTTGTAAAATCCACCTTCCCCAACAAAAGTCCAATCGGCGGCATCACAATATCATTCACCAAAGAAGTCACAATCTGCCCAAAAGCGCCCCCAATGATCACACCCACAGCTAGGTCGATCACATTCCCCTTCATTGCAAAATCCTTAAATTCATTCAACATCTTTTTCATTTTTTCAACTCTCCTAATCCAAAATTTTCTTTTTCAGATGTCTCATTCTAGCACACCCCTTCATCACCCGCCAACCGCATCCCCCTTCCAATTTCATCCCATTTGACACCTTCCCCAAAATCCTCTATAATACCCATAATCAAGAACAAATGTTCTTGATTATGGGATTCCCCACCTGCTTGCACCTTAAATTCAAAAACAAAAAAACTTTGGGTAAAAATAACAGAAAAAAATGGATTAACCACATTTTTTCGAAACGCCCCAAACTCAACATAAAATATAATCAACCACTTAATATACAATTTAGATATAAACAACTTATTAATAAAACAATTATATATAGAAATAGAATAAACAACCTATTTATACACAATATCAACCCACTCACAAAACCCTTGGCACCATTTGACACCGCAAAACGCCCCTCCGGGCAGCATCTGGCAGCATTCCCTCCGCTCCTTGGCGCATCCTGACACCCCATTTTCCCAATTGTTAAAGAATTCAAATAAGGAACTAATCCATGCACAAAAAAGAAAAAACCTTCTCCCTCAAAGATCAACTCTTCAGTCCAGAAAACATCGCCTTCCTCGCCGCCACCATCCAAAACGTACATCCCGCCTTCGATGCCTCCCAATTCCAAGCCCTCCTCCTCTCGCAAATCCCCAATCTTGAGCTCAAACAAGTCGTCACCGCCATCCAGCAAGCCTTCACCCAGCTCCTCCCCAGCGACTATCTCACCACTCGTCAAATCCTCCTCAACTCTCTCCAACATCTCCCCGAAGATCATCGTCAAGGCTTCATCTATGCCGGCCATGCCGACTACATCGCCGTCCACGGCTGCACCGCTCAACACCTCCAAACCTCCTTAGATGCCCTCGGCATCATCACCGCCCACTTCTCCGCCGAGTTCGCCATCCGCCCCTTCCTCAACGCCTTCCCCAAAGAAACCATCGCCCAAATGGAAAAATGGTCACACAGTCCAAATCCTGCCCAACGTCGCCTCGCCTCCGAAGGCCTCCGTCCCAAGCTCCCCTGGGCAATCGGCATCACCAGCGATCCTCACCTCGCCCTCCCCATCCTAGACACCCTCCACGCCGACCCCGAGCGCGACATCACCCGCTCCGTCGCCAACCACCTCAACGACCTCTCCAAAACCGAGCCCGATCTCGTCGTCCAAGTCCTCACCCGCTGGCAGCAAGCCCACCAACAATCCCCCCAAGAGCTAGACTACATCATCCACCACAGCCTCCGCACCAGCATCAAGCGCGGTCACCCCGCCACCCTCGCCTTCCTCGGCTATGCCCCCACCCCAGCCATCACCCTCACCGATCTCACCCTCCACACCCCCACCGTCCCCATCGGCAGCGCCCTCCAATTCTCCTTCACCCTCCAAGCCCAACAAACCAGCCCCCTCATCATAGACTACAAAATCACCTTTGCCACTCCCCACTCCCGCATCTCCCAAAAGGTCTTCAAGCTCAAAACCCTCACCCTCCCCGCTGGCGAATCCATCACCCTCACCAAATCTCACCCCTTCAAACCCATGACCACCCGTGCCCTCCACCCCGGCCAACACACCCTCGAGCTCCAAATCAACGGCCGCATCTATGCCACCCACAATTTTCAACTCACCTCGCCTTAAAACAAAAAGAGCCTTT
The DNA here is from genome assembly GCA_963662985.1 of Anaerolineales bacterium. Taxonomy (GTDB): domain Bacteria; phylum Chloroflexota; class Anaerolineae; order Anaerolineales; family UBA11579. The sequence continues at coordinate 889,169 of OY760067.1, forward strand.
CCAGCTCTTCTTGCAAAATCCTCACCAAACTACGCTTGGTCAATATCGACCAACTGATACTGCCGCGACCCTAGCCCAATCTCCTCCGCATGAGCCAACGTCAATTGCCCATTTCGAGATTCAATCCGCTCAATCAGATCTGCACCATCCTCAGCCGCATAGACCAAATCCACACAAGCCTGATCCAAAGCAACCGGGTCCAACGAAGCCAAAATCCCAATATCAGCCATAGTGGGTTTCGCCGGGCTGCTGTCGCAATCGCAATCCACAGACAAAAAGTTCATCACATTGATATAAACAATGTTCTCACCCAAATAATCCGCCACACCCTTAGCAGCCTCAGCCATCGATTCCAAAAAGTCATCATGGTCGCCATTCATCATCGTCTCTCGGCTCACCCCCGCCGTATGAATCAAACACTTTCCTTCCACAGAAGCGATCCCAATCGACATGTTCTTAATCACCCCGCCAAATCCCCCCATCATGTGACCCTTAAAATGCGCCAAATTCACCACAAAATCATAATTCCCAAAATTCTTCCCCACCAGAGCTTCTGTCAAATGGATCCCTCCTTCAATTGGCAAACTCATGCTGCCATCCGCATCCATAATATCCACCGCTGCAATCGCCTTAAAGCCATGAGATTCCATCACTCGCTCATGCAAAATCGTCGTCGAACGCATCCCAAAATATGCCGTATTACATTCCACAATCGTACCATTCACCTCATTCACCAAATCAGCAATCAAACTAGGAGAAAGAAAATGATGTCCTCCCGGCTCTCCACTAGAGATCTTCACTGCCACATTCCCCTTTGCTGGGTGTTCCAATGCTCGATAAATCGCCAACAACCCCTCTGCGCTAATATCTCGTGTCATCAACACATCCTTTTGAGAAGTGTCCACCTTCGCACTCTTCGATCGCATTCGTCTCAATTCAGAATTCTTCACCAGCTCTTCATGCGTCGCACGCTTCACAGCCTCTCGTTTGCAACCGCCATCCTTCTCTGCAGACAAAATAGGCACAGCAGCCACACCCAACCCAAACCATTTCAACACATTTCTTCGAGAAACACCTTTCTCGTTTTGTTCATTCTTATTACTTTGATTTGTCATTTTGCTCTTTCTCCTTTAATCAAACAGAAATCGCACACTAGAGGATTAAATTCACTTAGAATTTCGTCGTTTTCCGAACAGCTATTCAAGATCAATTTCAGAAAGCTCTTTCTCCTTCAACAAAACAGCTTTTTCATAAACGCAGATTTTATACTTCAACATATTCAACGTAAACTGAAATTCCTCAATCCGTTGTTCAAGCTTCTCTTTTTCTTTTATCAAAATATCTTTCCTTTGTGTAATCGTCTCATCCCCTGCTTCCACCAACCGCATATACTCTTTCAAAACTTCAATCGAAAGACCTGCATTTCTCATCCGCAAAATAAACTCAACCCGATGCAAATCTCTCTCATCGAAGTCTCGGATACCATTTTCCGTTCGATTAACAGGCAAAAGCAATCCTGCCCTTTCATAATAACGAAGCGTTTCTGACGGAACATCAAACAACTTACTTACTTCTCCAATTTTCATGTCATCACCTCATACAAACAGTATAGCACTTTGACTTAACTCAAAGTCAAGCAACCTATTACTTGAAAATTGATATAACCAAGTCAAAAAGATAAGTGAGACAAAAAATAACGAATACACCCTTTAAAGAAAAAAGCGCTAAATCCTAGCACTTCTTTTATCAATCACTCATCCAATTTCATAATCCACTGATTTAGAACATCTTTCGCTTGCTGAGTCAATGGCTTTCCTTTTTTAGTAGTCCCATCTACCTGTACAATCACAGTTTCAGCATGAGCAACGCATTTCCCATTCTGATAAAGATATTGCAACAATTGAATTGAACTTCTCCCTACTCGCAAAACACCCGTACCAATATGCACCTCTCCTGGCCAAAGAATCTCTCGTAAATAATCTACCTTCAAAGAAGCAATCACAAATGTACTCCCTGCATCTAATACTGGAAAATCAGGATGATAAAGCACTTCAACTCGCCCTGTCTCCAAAAATGTTGAAAACCTAGAATTATTCACATGCCCTTGTCGATCTGTATCTCCATATCGCACTTTATCATAAGACTTCAAAGGAAAATCTTCTAAATTCAAATTCTTCATCAACTTATTCCTTTCTCAAAAACAATTATCAATTAGACTAATAACAAACCTATTAAATTACAAAAAAGGCTCTCATTAGAGAACCTTGTCTATCACATAAAAAAACTCATCACAACGACAACGCTTTATCTAACCAAACATTTACATCTTTTCCCACATCAAACGCCAGAGCACCTTGTACATCAAATTCTGAAATCACTTCTGCATCAGGGCATAAATAAGATATGTCATCAGTGCTTTTACCCAAACCACTAGATTCATGTGTTGAATAAGGAATTATCTTCTTTCCAGAAAAATCATATTTGTCCAAAAAATGTTGTACAACCATGGGCATCGTATTCCACCAAATTGGATATCCTAAAATTACAACGTCATACTCTCTAATATCTTTATCAAAATCATAAAAATCTGGAAAAATTTGTTGTTGATGTTCTTCACGGGAAAGTTTTAAAACGGCACCATAATTTGTTGGGTAAGGTTCAATCGGTACAATTTCAAATGCATCACACCCTAATCGATCTTGAATTAATTGTGCGATCTTTTTCGTATTTCCTGAATGACTAAAATAAGCAACCAAAATTTTTGGTTTCATCAAACACCTCACAAAAACAAAATCTAGTTTAACTATAATCTACATTCAAAAATAAAACTATCCCTATTTCACAAGAAAAAATTAATAATGTATTATCTTTATTCTGAATCATATTTATTTAAAATAATAATACTGAGAAGAAGAAGGCATTCGAAATTGCCTCAAATTATCTGAATTACTAAGGAATTCTAACTGTTTTATTGGTTTCAATTGCATTAAGTTATGAATATAATCTTCTTCGATTCCAAAAGGAACCAAAATCGTTGTGATAGCATCTTCCAAAAGACCTAAATAATGTGCTACATCTACTTCATACTCTTCTGTTTGTTTTGCCAACTCCCATGCCAACACTCTTGGCTTGCCCTTCACATAGATAAATGGAACCATAGATCCTGCTCGAACATCTTCCCCATTATCAAAAAGTTGCTGCCCTGCCTGTGCCGCATGAGAAGGCACCCGATAATCACTTAAATTTCTACTCAAACGTTGAGAGATTACATATTTTTCTATCGGAAGAGTTTCCTTCTTAATCTCTTTTACTAAATCCATCACAAAAGAAAAAATAGATAAAAAATAATTTTGCATATCATCCACATTTTCTGCCTGCGCAAGCAATTTAATAATATGAATCTGTGCTTCTTTTACCAGTAAGGGTTTATCATGGCGACGGCATTGGATTCCTCTAGTTTTAATTTCCCCATCTCGAAACACGCCAAAATAAGCGTTAGGAACAGCATATCCTTTTGTTATTTTAGAAGAAAGAAATACTACCCATCTATAAATTCCTTCTAACTCAATCGGCAATCCTGTTTTAACTTCAACTTCATTTAACAACGGCATCACATTATCTTCAACCACAATATTTTTCTGTTTAACAAACAAACTATCAACAAAAACATGCAAAACTTCATATCCATGCGCTTCAAAACCATCTTTTGCATCCAAAAGGCTTTCTCGTCCCCAATGATTGATTTGTTCAAAAATATTTACTGAAGTCAAAGGAGCATTCTTAAATCCCGTATATCCGAAGCTTACGACTAACAACCACTTCAAAGCATCGGCCCTTGATTGATACACTTCTTGCATTTCAGACATATATTTTGCTTGATGTTTATAATATAATCGCCTTTCTAATAATGGAGCCAATGCTCTCGGAATTATCCCCTTTGGGGCATCTTCTCTTCCCATTGTTTCTGGAGAAAGATTCTTTTCAACCATAATAGAAGGAAACATACTTTCAAAATCTACAGAAACAACATTTTCATGAACACCCAAAATTGGTTGAAAAATCATTCCTCCTCGATCAGCCTTCAAAAAATCTTCAGCATTACGCCACATTTCTGGCTTTTGTTTACGGTAAGGAATACAAGTGCCTGTTTTTAAAGCCTCAATCACTTCCAATGCAGCCACAGCTCTCCCAGGAGTTGAACGAGCCACTTCTTGTATTCCCATTCCAGAGATTCTAGCAATTTCATAAACTGTTTCAATTGCTAAGCCCGTATAAAAATTCATGTTCTGTCGATCAATATGAATTCTGCCAAATAACAAAGTCTGTTGTTTTCGATGAATAACTCGTCCATATGAAACCAATGTACTTGCTGCAATTGACTGCACGCCTCTTTCTATATCACGGTTCAAAAAACTTGGGCGTTTTAGGCGGTTTGCCTCACTTTCAATAAGAGGAAATATCATCGAGTCACCATAATCCGATAAAATAATATCTGGATCATATGTTTCTAAAACTTTAGAAATGATTTTAAACGATTTTTTCTCTTCAGTTAGATCTAAAAGAACTTTGTGACCTTCATAATTAAGTTCAATTGGCTTATGTATATGATTTATATTGGGATTTAAATTAGTTTGTAAATTCAAGATTTTTAAATCTGGAAGATCATAATTAATTTGCCAGCGATCTTCCTCAACATAAAATTCAACAATCTCTTTCGTATCTTCTTGATAAGAAAATTCAAAATTACAAAAAACAAATAAATTATAAAAAGCAGCATAATGAATAAACAAAGAATGCCCTACATCTTATAATTCAATTCGAGGATTAAATGTCTGAATAGATTTTGCTACTTTTTTATGCAAAAAATAGCTTGTAGTAGATACAGATAGAAATAATTTAACTTCTCCGTCAAATGGATGAATTCTCTCTTCTTTTTTCAAGATAATTTCATCTTTCCATTGTTTCTTTAAAAACGTCAAAATTGCATATAACTCTATTTTAGTTCCATATACAAAAAATTTTATTGGAAATCTATGATAAAAAGAACTCCTTTTCCCATCCTTCTCTAAAATCCAAAAAATATTCCCTCCTCCGTTTCTATTTTCATAGATATCTAAAAGCCGTCCAGCAATACGACGCATTCAATCACCTAATTCAATTTACCTCATATTTTTTTAGTTCATTTAATATTTTTTCACAACGGGAAATTCGTTCATTCATATTCTCATAAAGAGTAAAGAATTTTTTATAAAGATTTTCTAAATTTTGTACATTCTTTTCTTGCTCTAATGAAATAGAAAGTAAAAAAATTTCTAACGGATATAAATCAGAAGCAAAACCAGCGGGCGTTAAATGTTTTCTTGCATAAACCAATAAATTATCAAAATAAACCTGGTCAATAATACGTAAAGCACGCCGATATTCCCTTAATTCAATATCTAGAGTATTAAATAAATCTGTCTGTGTTGCAAGGCTTCGTCCCATAAAATTTCCTTTAAAATAAATCTAATTGAATTCCCATACTATTTGTAGATTCCAACAGTTCTTTTTCTTGATAATTAAAAGTCCGCTTACAAATATCTTCTAACATTTCAAAAACCCATGGATAAGTTTGATAATCTTTTTGTGTAGCGCCTATAATAATAGGACGAGAAGCAGAGACTGCTAATATCTGTTTTTTAAGTACTTGGAGTTGTTGAATTTTTTCCACGTCAGATAAACTTTCTTCTTTAAAAGAAAATAAAAAATTTGGAATAAATACAGGCGCAGAAGAATCTGTATTTTCAATAATCATTGAAAGCTGGTATAAACTAATAGGCCTTGAATAAAAAATATTTCTAAAATGAGCAACGATATTTTCTCTTTGTTGTCTTCTTAATATTCTCGCTAATTCATAAAGATCAATTTTTTCATCTGATTCAATTACATAAACTCTATTATCCCAACTACATCCCACAATAAAACAATTAAATAGATTAAACAAATCTTTCCTATGAAGAGCAAAAACCAATGTACATCCATTTTGTTCGTAAACAAAATGAAAATCATATATCATAAGTGCATTTATATTCATATTTTATTTATAGCACATATGTTCTTTTTAGGGCAGGGGAGATATTTTTAGACACACTTTACAAACAAAAAAAGTGGCTAATATGGCCACCTTTGGGAGTGAATCGCCGGGGAATCGAACCCCGAACCTACTGATTAAGAGTCAGTTGCTCTGCCAATTGAGCTAGCGATCCGGAATGCCTGTTTATTATATCTAAGATAAGCTAATTGTCAAACCACATTCATTAAATAAAAAAAAGATTCTTGGCGGCGACCTACTCTCCCAGGGGGCCGCCCCCCAAGTACCATCGGCGCTAACGGTCTTAACTACTGGGTTCGGGATGTTACCAGGTGTACCTCCGTTGCTACTGCCACCAAGAAATCTTTCATTTCTTACTTTTTATATTGAATAGACAGGCATTTTATCACCTGTCCCTATTTCCTTCAAGGTCTCCCTCTCCAAATCTAGGCAAACTTACAACTTTTTTTCTTCTGTGTTTCTTTCGTTTCTCGAAAAATTACCCAATTCTCCGCATCACTAGTTAAGCCCTCGACCATTAGTACTGCTTAGCTGAATACATTGCTGTACTTACACTTGCAGCCTATCAAGCAGGTAGTCTTCCTGCGGTCTTACTCACTTTTCGTGACGAGGAATCTTATCTTGAGGCGAGTTTCCCACTTAGATGCTTTCAGCGGTTATCTCTGCCAGACGTGGCTACTCAGCTATGCCGTTGGCACGACAACTGACACACCAGAGGTCTGTCCACTCCGGTCCTCTCGTACTAGGAGCAGCTCCTCTCAAATTCCTTACGCCCACAGCGGATAGAGACCGACCTGTCTCACGACGGTCTGAACCCAGCTCGCGTACCGCTTTAATGGGCGAACAGCCCAACCCTTGGGACCTTGTCCAGCCCCAGGATGCGATGAGCCGACATCGAGGTGCCGAGCCACGCCGTCGATGTGAACTCTTGGGCGTGACTAGCCTGTTATCCCCGGGGTAGCTTTTATCCGGTAAGCCACGGCCCTTCCACTCGGTACCGTGGGATCACTAAGCCCGACTTTCGTCTCTGCTCGGCGTGTTGGCCTCGCAGTCAAGCTCCCTTATGCCTTTACACTCTTTGGCTGGTTTCCATTCAGCCTGAGGGAACCTTTGGGCGCCTCCGTTACTCTTTAGGAGGCGACCGCCCCAGTCAAACTGCCCACCTGGCACGGTCCCCCATCCAGATAATGGTATGGGGTTAGGGTCAAGACATAATCAGGGTGGTATTTCACCGGTGGCTCCACCGAGACTAGCGTCCCAGCTTCAAAGCCTCCCACCTATGCTACACAAATTATGCCCAAACTCAATGCCAAGCTACAGTAAAGCTCCACGGGGTCTTTTTGTCCTGCTGCGGGTAACGCGCATCTTCACACGTATTTCAATTTCACCGGGTCCCTCGTCGAGACAGTGCTCCAGTCGTTACGCCATTCGTGCGGGTCGGAACTTACCCGACAAGGAATTTCGCTACCTTAGGACCGTTATAGTTACGGCCGCCGTTCACCGGGGCTTCAGTTCACTGCTTCGCTTTCGCTAACAACTCCCTTTAACCTTCCGGCACCGGGCAGGCGTCAGCCCCTATACTTCGTCTTACGACTTAGCAGAGACCTGTGGTTTTGTTAACCAGTCGCTAGAGCCTGTTTTCTGCGACCACGCTTAGCTCCATTCGTTTGAACTTCACCATGCGTGGCACCCCTTCTCCCGAAGTTACGGGGTCAATTTGCCTAATTCCTTAACGAGGGTTCTCCCGTTCGCCTTGGTATTCTCTACCCATCTACCAGTGTCGGTTTGCGGTACGAGCACTAAAGTTTCATCGCTTAGAGGCTTTTCTGGGCAGCAAGGTTCAATCACTTATACCTCAAGGGCTCGCCATCACGCCTCAGCTCAAGTCCCGGATTTTCCTGAGACTCTCATCGCCTACACGTTTAGCACCTGCACTACCATTCGCAGGCTGACCTACCTCGCCGCGTCCCCCCATCGCTCCACTTTAGTGGTTCCGGAATGTTGACCGGATGTCCATCGCCTACGCCTCTCGGCCTCGGCTAAGGCTCGACTAACCCGACGCGGATTGACCTGCCGTCGGAAACCTTAGATTTTCGGCGAACATGATTCTCACATATTTTACGCTACTCATGTCTGCATTCTCACTTCTGCCCACTCCAGCCGTCCTCACGGTCGACCTTCACTGCTGACAGAACGCTCCCCTACTACTGTACTTTAGTACAATTCATGGCTTCGGTACTATGCTTAGCCCCGTTACATTTTCCGCGCAAGACCACTTGACCAGTAAGCTGTTACGCACTTTTTAAAGGGTGGCTGCTTCTAAGCCAACCTCCTGGTTGTCGCAGTAGTCTCACATCGTTTCCCACTTAGCATAGATTTAAGGACCTTAACCGATGATCTGGGCTCTTTCCCTCTCGACCATGAAACTCATCTCCCATAGTCCGACTGCCGTGCTTTGGAGTACTGGTATTCGGAGTTTGGTTGAGGTCGGTAACCGATAAGGCCCCTAGCTCATCCAGTGCTCTACCCCCAGTACTAAACACACGACGCTAGCCCTAAAGCTATTTCGGGGAGAACAAGCTATCTCCTAGTTCGTTTGGTATATCACCTCTACCCACACGTCATCCCAAGCTTTTGCAGTAGCTAAAGGTTCGGGCCTCCACAAGCGTTTAAACTCGCTTCACCCTGCACATGGGTAGCTCACCAGGTTTCGTGTCTAATCCTTGCGACTGCACGCCCTATTAAGACTCGCTTTCGCTACGGCTTCGGGTGTCACTCCCTTAACCTTGCCACAAAGATTAACTCGCAGACTCATTCTCCAAAAGGCACGCCGTCAGGCATTATGGCGCCATGCTAGTTCTACCTAACACACTTCCATCATAGCCCTCCGACTGCTTGTAGGCTCACGGTTTCAGGTTCTATTTCACTCCCCTCTCCGGGGTGCTTTTCACCTTTCCCTCACGGTACTTGTTCACTATCGGTCGTTAGATGTATTTAGCCTTGGAGAGTGGTCTCCCCAGATTCCCACCGGATTACACGAGTCCGGCGGTACTCAGGTACCCAGCCAATCTCTCTCTGTTTTTACTTACGGGACTCTCACCCTCTTTGGTAGGCTTTCCCACACCTTTCTGCTAACAGATTGATCTTTCTTACTGGGCCCTACAACCCCATTCTATGAATGGTTTGGGCTTTTCCCCGTTCGCTCGCCACTACTGAGGGAATCTCTTTGATTTCTCTTCCTCTAGGTACTAAGATGTTTCAGTTCCCTAGGTTACCTTCTCTAAACCTATTTTTTCAGTAAAGAGATGACAGAGGTTTGCTCTGCCGGGTTTCCCCATTCGGATATCTCCGGATCGAAGCCTGTTCACGGCTCCCCGAAGCTTTTCGCAGTGTCCCACGTCCTTCGTCGGCATCTAACGCCAAGGCATCCACCGTAAGCCCTTAGTAGCTTAACTTTATGTGATGCGGAGAATTTGATAATTTTTCAATCATCATTTTCTATGTTCGTTTTTTGTTGTTGATTTGTTCCTTCAACAACTAACATTATTTTTTGAAGATACTATCGTTACAATGTGCAAATCCAAAAGATTTGCCATTACAAAAAAACTCCATTTTTTATTTTTATCCCTAAAAAAATTTCATTTTTTCTTGATAACATTTTTTTTGTCGTTTGTTTGTATTCAATTATTAAAGTGCAAGTTCTGGTCTTCTTGTTTCGAATCCCAGCAGATGTACTAGACTTCCGTCTTTCACATCTGCTGACCTTCAAATCTTTCTGACTTGAAAACAACCTAGTCATCTTGCCCCAGGTTGTTGGTCTTTTGTGGAGATGAGGGGACTCGAACCCCTGGCCCCTGCCTTGCAAAGGCAGTGCTCTTCCAGCTGAGCTACATCCCCTCACGCTGTTTTACGCTTGTGGGCCTGAGTGGACTCGAACCACTGACCCCTGCGTTATCAGCACAGTGCTCTAACCTGCTGAGCTACAGGCCCCTTTTTCTCTCAAACTTCTTTGCTTTGTAATGTACTGTGTGCACATCAACAACTCAAAAGTGATAGGAATCTCCGATCATTTGATCAAGATTTTTGATTCGCTCCACCACCGCTAGTGGAACTCGGCTTCGCTATTCGCTAACCTGTTTTTTTTATTCTGGTATTCTTTCCAGTTGCACCACTAGGATGCTGACCTTCAAGTTACTCTAGAAAGGAGGTGATCCAGGCGCACCTTCCGGTACACCTACCTTGTTACGACTTCGTCCCAGTTATCAACCCCACCTTTGGCAGCTCCCTCCTTGCGGTTGGGATACTGACTTCAGGTGTTGCCAACTTCCATGACGTGACGGGCGGTGTGTACAAGACCCGGGAACGTATTCAACGCACTGTGCTGACGCGCGTTTACTAGCAACTCCAACTTCATGTAGGCGAGTTGCAGCCTACAATCTGAACTAAGGACAGCTTTATGGATTGGCTCCACCTCGCGGTTTTGCGACCTATTGTACTGCCCATTGTAGCGTGTGTGTAGCCCTGGATATAAAGGACATGCTGACTTGACATCATCCCCACCTTCCTCTAGCTTTATGCTAGCAGTCCCGTATGACACGTATAACATACAGTAAGGGTTGCGCTCGTTACCGGACTTAACCGGACATCTCACGACACGAGCTGACGACAGCCATGCACCACCTGTATAAGCTCCCCGAAGGGTCGTTCCGCTTTCACTTCACTACCACTTATATGTCAAACCCAGGTAAGGTTCTTCGCGTAGCATCGAATTAAACCACACGCTCCGCTGCTTGTGCGGGTCCCCGTCAATTCCTTTGAGTTTTAATCTTGCGACCGTACTATTCAGGCGGCACACTTATCGCGTTAGCTTCGGCACTGATGTCTTTTACAACACCAACGCCAAGTGTGCATCGTTTACGGCTAGGACTACCGGGGTTTCTAATCCCGTTCGCTACCCTAGCTTTCGCGTCTGAGTGTCAGGAGCGGGCCAGAAGGCCGCCTTCGCCACTGGTATTCCTCCGTATATCTACGCATTTCACCACTACACACGGAATTCTACCTTCCTCTACCGTCCTCAAGTCTAGCAGTTTTAAACGACCTCTCCGGGTTAAGCCCGGAGCTTTAACATCTAACTTACTAAACCACCTGCACGCGCTTTACGCCCAGTAAATCCGGATAACGCTCGGGTCCTACGTGTTACCGCGGCTGCTGGCACGTAGTTAGCCGACCCTTATTCGTGAGGTACAGTCCTTCCTCTTCCCTCACAAAAGTGCTTTACGATCCGAAGACCTTCATCACACACGCGGTGTTGCTGCATCAGGCTTTCGCCCATTGTGCAATATTCCCTACTGCTGCCATCCGTAGATGTATGGACCGTGTTTCAGTTCCATTGTGGGGGACCACCCTCTCAGGTCCCCTACCCGTCATTGCCTTGGTAAGCCATTACCTTACCAACTAGCTGATGGGACGCAGGCCCCTCCCAAAGCGAATAAATCCTTTAATCTAAGCTCTCTAACTACTTAGACCACATGAGGTATTAGCAGACCTTTCAGTCTGTTGTCCCTCTCTTTGGGGCAGGTCACCAACGCGTTACTCACCCGTTCGCCACTTTCCGGTTCCTCCGAAGAAAAACCTTCTCGTTCGACTTGCATGTATTAGGCACACCGCCAGCGTTCATCCTGAGCCAGGATCAAACTCTCCGCAAAAAATTTTCATCACGCTTCTCGCGTGTATTTCACTTCTTACGCGGCTCTTTTCTCAAATGAATCTTTGGTTTCCTATCACTTTTCAATTGTTAATGTGCTGATTTTTGTTGTTGCCGTTGTTTTCAACAGCAGGATTTATTTTACCAATCTTTTTGATAATGTCAAGAAATTGGTCATTTTTCCTTAGAAGTAGCTTTGTTTTTTCAAACAAGAAAGAAAGTTGCTTTTTAGTGCTAATATCAAAAAACTCTTCTTTATTCTATCAGCTTCTTCATTATTGTTACTGTTAAATTTCTAGTATATTATTCTCAACGAGCTCATGGATTATACCAAACTACCTTAATTCGTCAACCACTTGTCTGACAATACTCCAATTCTTTAAGGTTATAAAAATAACATTTTAAAATGATAAAAGGAAACATTAAGATAATCAAAAAGACTTCTTAGTGAAGTCTTTTTTTGAGCGGAGAGGGTGGGATTCGAACCCACGTTACCTTTCGGTAAACGCGCTCTCCAGGCGCGCGCACTAGGCCGGACTATGCGACCTCTCCATATTTTCTCTAGCCGCAAAATTATACCAAACTTTATTTGGAATTAGAAGGTTTTCAAATTAATTCTATTGTTTTTTATTTATTAGGTGCATTTCTGCTGTTTTGATTATTCTCAGAATTATTTCTACTGCGATTATTTCCGCGACTATATTTCTTGCGTCGATTGCGATTATTGTTTTTACGGATATTTGTTGGAACAACTTTAAATGAATTATCTTCTTTCACCCACATATATCCATTTTCGATGCCTAATTGAATTGCATTGAAAAAGCCATCTTCAATATCTGGGCGTCGAGCATATTCCATTTTTTTCATTCTCAAACCTGATAGTTCAAAAACTGTACCTACAGGCATTTCTTTAAAAGGAACAAATCGATTCATCATTTGATGAGGATCTAAAGGTTTTTTCTCATCATCCTCTGAAACATCTGGATTCTCTACATCTTCAATTAAAGACATAACAGAACCGTCGATTTCGTTTGAGTTATTATCTATTTTTTGTTTGTTATCAAAGTTTTTATGTTCAATTTCGTTTTCATTTGTTATCTGCTTATTTTCTTGTTCCATGGTAACCTCTAGCTTATTATACTATTTCAATCAGCATATTCCAAACCTAATTCCATCACAGTCGGCATCCATCCGCCAAACGAATTAAATGTTAATTCATTCAAACTATCATCAATTTTTTTTATATCAAGAAAACAATTGTAATAGCCCTTTCTAACTTGAGTATCCCAATTCAAATTTAATAAATCTGCTTTCTCTTCAATTAATTCCAAATTTTGATCCTCTATCTCCACAAAACAGCCTAATGCTGTTTCATCAATCGTAATAACTGCACCTTGCCAAGCAAAAGCAGTTCGATATTTCTCAAATAAAAGATACCTTTCGTATCCTAAAGCTTTTATCATTGCCCTAGCCGCATCAATATTCGAAACTTCGAATTCAATTTCATCTCTTATATTAAATGTTAGCGCTCTTTTATATGTTATTTTTTGTTTCCAATCAGTTCGTAAGCGTAAAATTTGAAAATTTTTATTCAATTCTTTATCAGGTGTATCAAAAAGCTCATTAATTTCTAAATAACGAGAATGAATACAACTGGCACCTACTCGATTCATAACCTCAATAAAACGTGGTAAATCTTTAATTATAAATCTCACTTCAATTTCTTTATTATTCATGTATTAAATTATAAGCGAAATTTCGATTATATTATTTAGAAATAAAGATATAATATTTTTATGGATGCAAACTATTACCATCTACATCATATATTGTTCAATGAAGATATTCTGTTTTGGAAAAATTTTTTACTAAGAGCTAAAACTATTGATAGTGGCATCTCTCTTGAATTAGGATGCGGAACAGGAAGGATTTTTGAATTAATATCAAATTCTGAAGGATTTAACGAACAACAAATCATCTATGGTCTTGATAATAACTTAGAAATGCTTTCTATTGCAAAAAAGAATTTATCTCATTTTCATCAATTTATCTTTATTGAAAAAAATATGCTAGAGATGAACTTTCCAATCAAATTTTCATTAATCTATTTACCTTGCAATACTTTTAGTATTTTTTCTATTATTGATCAAAAAAAATTATTAAATAAAATAAAAAATCACTTAAGTCCAAAAGGAAGCTTTATCTTTAGTCAACCAAATCCTCATGTTTTTAAATCGATTCCAGATTCAGAAGAGCCAGAATCAGAAATCACCATTTACAATGAAGAGACTAAGAACCCTATTATGATAAGCAGCGAATGGAGATCTGACTCTCAGAAATTTTATCTAAGTTGGCATTACGATGAAATTTCATCAAATGGTGATGTCTCAAGAACTACACTCGAAACAACCCATCACCTAACCAATACAAATAAAATAAAAAAAATTATTACAGACTCCGGTTTAATTATCAAAAATATATGGGGAGATTTTGATAAATCCAGATATACAAAAGATTCTGATAACTTAATTATCGAAGCAGGTTTTTAATTTAATTTTTTATCGTTAATATTAGTCATATAGATTATATATATTTTTCCAACAACGTATATACATTTTTCTTATTTTCAGATTCTATACTACAGACATAAATAAAAAGAAATTTTTATAAAAGGAGATGAAAAAATGTATACATACTATAACCCTACAAAACGTTTATTTGATTTAATGCGAGAATCTGAAACCGCGTTATCTACACAAAGTATTCCAATGAATGTTATCGCCAATGAAGATTCTTATGAAATTCAAGCTTTCCTACCTAATTTAAAGGCAGAAGATATCGAAATTGAAATTCTAGAAAATCGTATCATTATCAGAGGCGAATATCCTGATATTGAACAAACTGAAAATACTACTTATCTTTTACGCGAACAACCTGTTGGAAAATTTAGCCGATCATTACGAATGCCTAAAGATTTAGATGCAAACAATGCAGATGCAAAAGTAAAAGATGGCGTTCTCACTTTAACTGTTCCTCAAGCAGAACACGCTAAAGCTAAAATGATCACTGTCAAAGCAAAATAACCAATAAAATATAAAATAATTTTTCTCCTCAAGAATCGTAAAAAGGTGGATATTGTCCACCTTTTTACATTTAATTAAACAATTTAATGCTAAAATTAGTTACAAAGGAATGTTATGAAAAATAAAAAAATTGCAGAGGAAAAAAAAGTCAATAAAATCACAAATGCCAAACATAATAAACAATTTTGGTTGCAAATAATGATTCCTTTGATTGGTTTTATCCTTTTTGTGGCATTAGGATGGATTATTTTTGGTATAACAAATGTTGGAAATATTAGCTCTTGGTCTAGCTTATCAATCATATTTCTCTCTGTTTTTATATTATTGGTTTGCTTATTGACTTTAATAGTTTTAATTTTTGCAACCATTGGATTATCAAAATTATTAAACCTTCTTCCTGAAAAGACTTTTATAGCTCAAAAATGGTTACAAATGATAAACAATAAAGTAAAAATTTTTTCAGATAAAATCGCTTCCCCATTAATTACATCAAAATCTTGGTTTTTAACTTTAAATATAAGAAATATACATAATAAGGATGGAGAAAAAAATGAGTAATTCAGAGAAAAAAGAACTTATTAAATCGAGTACTATATCAACTCAGTCTAAAGCTCTTTTAATTGGATCAATTGCTGGTGGTATTTTAGGCGCAATAACTGGTTTATTAATAGCAAAAAGAGTGGAAGAAGCTGATGGAGAATTAAAAATCTCAGCCAATGAAGGTATGCGGCTCGCAATGCTAATTTTTAGTTTTTTAAAAGATATTAGTAAATTTGGTTAGAAAACAAAAGAGTGGGACTCCACTCTTTTGTTTTCTAACTTGCTATTTTTTCAAAGATAATACCATTATAATACTAAACATGAACAACAATACTCCTGAAATCATTATAATTGGTGAAATAAAAAGAGATTATATAATTACAGATGAAAAACGTGCTTTGAATAATCGATTAGGGGGTAGTGCTATTGCAAGCGCAAGTGGTGCTGGGCTTTGGGAAACAAGAACTATTATATTATCTGCAATAGATGAATCATTTCCTGAAGAATTGTTTTATGAAATTAAAAACAAAAATATTTCTATTGAAGGGATAAAAAAGAGCAATCTTAAAATTGAACATAGGCAATTTAATTATTTCAAGTCTGCCTCTCAAGTGATTCACAATGACCCTGCAAAATACTATCTTAAAGAAAATTTACCCTTTCCAAAAGAATTACTTGGATTTACACAAGAAATTTCAAAAGAGCCTTTTTCATTATATCCTTTAATTCAAATTCCTGAATTTATTAATTCATCATCGATATCTGTTATTGCCCCCTTATCATATGACGATCATATTCGCATTCCATTTGTTTTAAGAGAAAAAGGTGTACCAACAGTCATCTTACGACCTCATCCCTCATACATGAAGCAATTAAGATTAAATAAAATTCCACAATTAATCAGTAATTTAACAGCCTTTATTCCTACGTTAGATGATTTAACATCCTTATATCCTCTTTTACGTTATGATCCTTGGGCAATTGTTTCTCAATTTGAAAATCAAGGTTGTAAATTCGTAATTACACCAAGCTTTCAAAAAGAAACCCTTTTATATGATCTGGAATCAAAAAAGAAATTTTCTATCCCTGCTTATCCTGTTCGGATAAAAAATCTATTAAATATAGAAGATGTCTTTTGTGGAGGATTTGCAGCTGGTTTTCAAAAGACCCTCGACCCTCTTGAAGCAACCCTTTATGCCCTTGTCTCAGCATCATTTGCGATGAATGGATATTCAGCAACTTATGCACTTGATACACTTTCTAGTTTAGCAAAAGCCCGAATCAATATTTTAAGAGAAGAAGCAAAACGCATTTAACTCATTTACTTTGATAATTTACTAATATAATAAATAATTTATAAATTTTTTTAAAAAATGATTATTATATTTATCAAATCATCATATGATTAAAAGAATCCCTTGACACATACATTTGTACATGATATAAACTAAACCATGTTACAGAAAACTAATTTACTTAATCAGCCTAAACGTCGTCATCATAAAAAACCAACTTCCTTTCAAAAAGAAGGGCAGGTATAACTGCACGTACGGATTAATTTTGTAAAACAAAAATTTTTCAACAAAAGCCCTTCTTGTAGAAGGGCTTTTTATTTTCAATAAAGGAGTTTACATATAAAAAATAATATTCCGAAAATCTAAAAATGAAAAAAACTTTATTATCAATTATTTATTTATCGAGGAGTCTTATATGAAGAAGAATTTATTTATTTTTATACTTATTATTTCAATGCTTACCTTTAGCTTTGGAAATGTTTTCGCAGAAGGTGATGATGCTTGTTTAGGTACAGCAGAAGATGCAATTATTGATTTAGGTTGTATGGAAGTTACATTTGCTGTTGAAAATGCCTATCCGCCATTCAATTATATTGATATCAGTACAGGCGAAGCTGCAGGTTGGGACTATGATGTTTTTAATAATATTTGTACATTATTGCACTGCACACCTGTTTTTGTAGAAGCAGCATGGGATGGCATGATTCAATCTGTTGCCGATGGACAATTTGATATTGCAGGTGACGGTATTACTATTACAGCTGAACGTGATGAAATTGTCGATTTTTCAGTAGGCTACATCTCTCTTCAACAACTTTTATTAGTTACTACGGATAATGATTACATTACTTCTATCGATGATTTCAATGCTGACACTTCATTAGTTTTAGGTACGCAAATTGGTACAACCAACTATGAAACTGCAATTGAAATGGTTGCTGAAGATCAAATTAGCGCCTTTGAACAATATCCTTTTGCAATCCAAGCTTTAATTTCAGGAGATGTTGACGCAGTTATCATTGATAATACAGCTGGTATTGGCTATATCAATGAAAATCCTGACTTACTAACATTTGTTGGTGATCCTATCACAAGTGAAGAATTAGGTTTTGCCTTCCCTGAAAACAGTGCTTTAGTTGGCCCAGTTGATGCAGCCTTAGGTGTTATGATGGCTGATGGAACACTTGCTGAACTCAACGCTTATTATTTTGACCCAAGCTTTGTTGCTCCCACAGAATAATATTTTAGATACAAAACCCAGAGTTAGAATTTACTAACTCTGGGTTCTTAAAAAGAGGACTTAAAATGACAGATAGTACATTATCTACTAATTTAATAAATGTAAAAGAAAATAATGTTGTTGAATTAAAACAATCTACAAATATTTCCCTTAAGAAAAAGTTGAATGATTTCCCATGGTATCTTATTGGTATCGCTCTTATTGCTATTATTACTTTTTATACAATCCTAACTCAAGAAAACTATGCAGAAGCATTTAATTTGATCAAAAATGGTGTTTTAGTAACAATTACAACATCAATCATTGCTTATGCAATTGCTCTGATTATCGGTTTACTTACAAGTGTTGGTTATATATCAAAAAATGTTATTATTCGAAATATTGCAACATTTTATGTAGAAATTATTCGTGGAATCCCAATGCTTGTTTTGATTTTTTACATTGCACTGGTTGGTGTTCCAACAATCTTGGGGAATTTAAATGGGCTTGGTGATTGGGTATCAACATTAGGATTTACAAAAGCAGGTGAATCTTTATCCAATTTGAGTGTTCAAGATATTCCAATGAATTTTCGAGCTATCATTGCCTTATCTGTAACTTACGGCGCTTTTCTTGCAGAGGTTTTTAGAGCTGGTATTCAATCTATTCCTAAGGGGCAAATGGAAGCGGCACGCTCTCTCGGGTTAAGCAACGGGCAAGCAATGCGTTATGTAATCCTCCCTCAAGCCATTCGAAATGTTTTACCAGCTTTAGGGAATGATTTTGTTGCTATGGTCAAAGATTCTTCTTTAGTATCTCTTCTTGCTGTTCGTGACATTACACAAATCGCAAGACTTTATGCAGGACGTTCATTTCGCTTTCAAGAAGCTTACACTATTCTTGCTTCTTTATATTTGAGTATGACAGTTTCACTTTCTCTAATTATCAAATCTATTGAATCAAGGTTGCGTAGAAATGAATAATACTGAACATCCAATCATCGATATCATCAATGTTTATAAGAATTTTGAAGAAATACAAGCTTTAAATGGCGTAAGCCTTTCTGTTGAGAAAGGGAAAGTCATTGTTATTGTAGGACCAAGTGGTTCTGGAAAATCGACATTACTTCGATGTATAAATTATCTCGAAAAGCCCTCTTCTGGGGAAGTTTGGGTCAATGGTGTTTTGCTCAAGGATGAAGAAAAACTACTTAATGAAATGAGAGAAGAAATTGGTATGGTTTTCCAACAATTTAATTTATTTCCTCATAAAACCGTTTTAGATAATATCATTATGGCACAAACTATCGTTCGAAAAAGAAGTAAAACTGAAGCAAAAGAAAATGCGATGAAACAACTTGAACGTGTTGGTATATTAGACAAAGCAGATGTTTATCCAAATCAACTCTCTGGTGGACAACAACAAAGGGTGGCTATTGCAAGATCATTAGCAATGAACCCAGAAATTATGCTCTTTGATGAACCTACCAGTGCTCTTGACCCAGAAATGATCAAAGAAGTATTAGATGTGATGCTAGATCTGGCAAAAGATGGCATGACAATGGTTTGTGTAACTCATGAAATGGGTTTTGCCCGTGCTGCTGCCGATGAAGTAGTTTTTATGGATGGAGGCAAAATTATAGAACAAGCTACACCAGAAAAATTATTTAGTTCTCCAAAAGAAAATCGAACTAAATTGTTTTTATCTCAAATTTTAAATCACTAAATGAACATATTTAGATGGCTTTAGTCCTCAAAAAAAATTAAGATGAGAATTGTCAACTCTCTTAAGCAAAAAAGGCTGATATTCAGTCTTTTTTTGTTTTATCCTAAAAAGAGCATTGCAACCCCTATCATTGCAATAATTGTTCCTATTATTGCTTTCCATGTTATTTTTTCATGAAAAATTATAGCCCCAATTGGTAATAAAAAAATTGGTGAAAGCGATTGCAATACTGATGCCATTCCCAATGTTGTATATTTTAAACCAAGTAATGAAAAATAAATTCCTCCTATTGGACCTGTCAAAGTTCCAATTAAAATATAAAAATGAGATTTATTATCATTTTTTACAGATTGTATTGTGGATTTAATTTGCCCCTGAAAAACTGTCATCCCCCAAATCAGTACTGTTCCACCTAAGAGCCTAATAGCTAATCCAGACATTGCTGGAAAATCACCAACTATTCCCATTTTTGAAAGAATTAATCCAAGAGCTTGTCCTATTGCTGCTAGAATAGCAGCTACGATACCTAACCAATATTTTTTTGAGTCTTCAATATCTAATTTTTCCTTTTTTTCTTTACTAAAAACTCCGACATAAGATATCGCTGCTACTGTAATTAAAATTGCTATAATTTGAATATATGATAATTTTTCTTTAAAGAAAATTATCCCTGCAATTGCGCTAATGACTGGAGCAAGACTATAAATTAACATTGATAGCCTAGTACCTATTGTGGTAAAAGCATAAAATAATGCTATGTCTCCTAAGCCAAGCCCTATAACGCCTGATAAAAATAACCATACCCATCTATATAAATTAGCATCAAATGGAAGCAATGAACCATATATTATCAAATGAATTATCATCACAAGGAATAAAGCATATATCATTCTTGTTCGATTTACTACCCAAGATCCAATTCGATTCCCAGCAAGAGTAAAACAAGTTGGTCCTATAGACCATAAAAAAGCTACCATTAAAGAAGCTATTTCTCCAATATACAACATTTTTATAATTCCTAACTACTTTATAAAAATAAAGCAGATTGACATTCAATCTGCAAAAAATAAAATTTCCAGGTTATCCTATAAGCCGCATTCTGTCCAAATCATTTATCAAATGATAAATAATTCTGAATAGTTATCTATCTGGTCAACAAATTACTCTGTTGCTCTAGCAGCATACCCGAATTTCAAGGGAAACGAGGAATCTCCCTACCCTAAACAGGGCAATCAATTCTGCTTTGCTTTGCTCCAAATGGGGGTTACCTAGCAACGCACATTACTGTGCGTTCTGGTGGTCTCTTACACCACCTTTTCACCATCACCAAAATGGCTGTTGTTTTCTGTGGCCCGATCCGGCAAGTTACCTCGCCCCGGACGTTATCCGACATTTTCCTCTATGGAGTACGGACTTTCCTCACATCATACTAAAAAGCATAATGCGCAACTATTTAGATAACCTGGATTCAATTTGTTTTGTATTGTAGCACAGAGATGACAACAATTCTATTCATTTGTAATATTAGGAAGGATTATTTTAAACATGGAACCTATCCCTAATTTGCTTTCACAGACAATTTTACCATTGTGTTTTTCAACAATATTTTTTGCAATATAAAGACCAATTCCCTGTCCATTCTCCTCATTGGAATTAATTTGATAATATGGTTTAAAAATATTTTCAATGTCTGCAGGCGCTATCCCAGTTCCGTAATCTTTTATATAAACTTCAAAAAAACCTTTTTCAAAGACAAGTTTAATTTCAACAATTCCTTTATCTTTAGAGTTTTTTACTGCATTTTCAAAAATGTTAAATATTGCAATTTCAAATAAATTTTCATCGACATAAATTGTTTTATTTAAATTTATGGTTTTTATTTGAACTGATTTTTGCATAATTTCAGGTTGAAGTCTTTCAATAATTCTTTTTACAATATCTATAAAGCTCACAAGTGATTTTCCTGAAATATGACTTTTTTCTAATTTATTTTTATCTAATAAAGTGTTTGTTTGTTTTTGAAGATGCATAACTTGTTTATTTATTTTATTAATATAATAAGACAAACTTGAATCTAAATTATTTGATTGATTTAACATATCAATATTATCTTTGATAATTTTTATTGAATTTTGAAAATCTTTGTTGACCGCTAATAATAAATTATCTGTGTTTATTTCTTTATTTCTAGCTGTTGTAAGATCCTGCATTATACATAGCCAACAATATTCTTGTGAAGAAATCTCTG
Source organism: Anaerolineales bacterium (assembly GCA_963662985.1). Taxonomy (GTDB): domain Bacteria; phylum Chloroflexota; class Anaerolineae; order Anaerolineales; family UBA11579. Next base: position 911,074 of record OY760067.1, read on the forward strand.
TTTTTTTTACTAAAATTAATAATATTTTATTTTTCCACTCCAGTTCGTATTGATCAAATTCATTTGGGCTTCCTCTAAACATAAAATAAAATCTTTTATTATCTTTTATAATCGAAATATCTTCAATATTATCTTTATTTTTTATTGATAATATCTCTCTTGCCTTTTTATTAGCATTTGTTACAAACCCATCTGAATTTAAACTAAACATAATATCTGGATTATTTTCAAAGCTGGTTTCCAAAAATGATATATCATACGTATTTTGATAATTATTTCCTAATTTAATTAAATCAACTAAAGTTGATGAAAGGTCTTTTATAAATTGCAACTCATAACTTAAAAAATCGTGAGAATGAAAATATGCTAACCAAAAATATCCATATTCTTTTTCTTCATCAAATAATTTAGAAATTAAGATTTTATTAGGAATTAGTTTACATTGAGTAAAAAGGCTTTTTAATTCATTTTTATTACTAATTATTTGTAGATTTTGTTTGTCAAAAATTGGCAATATATTTAAGTCAAAAGTATCAAAAGTAGAACTTAAATTTCCTTTGCTCCTAATTAAATAGTTGGGTTCTTCTTTGTTGTTTTTTAAGTGAATTAGAATACTTGCTGACTCAGCTCCAAAAACCAGTATTTCATTTAATATAGAATCAAGATAATCATTACTTGAAATATCAAAGTCTGATACAGATCTTAACTTTAGTAGAAAATTTTTCAATTCCAAATTGAGTAAAAAGTTATTTTGATTAATTTCTAGATTATTCTTAATAATTTCTAATTCATTTGGCAAATATATTATCTCTTCTTCAATTTTCTTTTTTTCAATAAATTTAGCATTTACATATTTTAATGATTTACTGAATTGTTTAGAAAAAAGATTGAGTAATATAATAAGAATAATAAAAAATAATCCAATATAAATTATTATATTGTTTCCAGAAAATAACGTAACGGTTCTTGATTTATTCGTTGGTATAGAATTTATTATTTTCCAACCAGTGCTGTTTGAAATTTTTGAGTAATTTGTTTGTTGGATTCCATTTATATTGACTGATTCTGAAATCCCATTTTCTAAATTTTGATTTTTTAAATTTAGTGAATATCTATTCGTTGCATAAATTATTTCATTTTGAGGTGTTAATATAAGAGAACTTCCGTCAGAGTTTTCAATCAATTTAATACTTGATAATATTGATAAATAATAAGGATTGTTAATTAAATTCGTGTTTCCAACTAAAACTCTATAAGGAATTTGATTTGCGTCTACTATAGGCACTATAAATAATAATTGGGTTTTTTCATTAATCCCATCTGACACTATTGGATAAATTTGAAAAGAAAGATCATTAAACGCTAGATTAATTCGTGTTTTTTCTTCAGTTGATAAAATGGTATTATTTAATTTATTATTAGAATATTGAATTATTATTTCTGAGTTTTGATCCAATAACATTAAACTATCAAAATAATTAGAAGAATTTAAGTAGTTTTCGAATTCAAGCCTTATTTTTGTTACATCATCAAATAACAAATCATTGTTACTTGCATATTGTTCAACTAAAGTCTTCCCTGTTGATAACAAAATTTGAATACTTTCTTCTATTGTTTCAGTCTGAGTGCTTAAGAGTTCATTTTGAATTTTTTTGTTTTGATTTCCAGATTCATACCAATTTAAAAATGATATCAAAGTGAAAGATAAAAATATTACAGGAATAAAGATTAAATTTATTGTTTCTAGCAAAGTTCTTTTTTTGAGTGAAGCTAAGTAAATTCTTGGTTGTATCCAAATTAAAGGAAACCAAGTTTTAATAATTTGTGAAATTAATACACTTAAAAACATATCAATTATAAAAACTAACCAATTCACCAATATGCGAGAAATAAAATACTCTAAGCGAATTGAAAGAGTACCATCAATAAATAAAAGAGAAAAAATTGAATCAATGAATGGATAAAGAATTATTAGAATTAAAAAAGAAAAAAAAGGTTCTCGTAACAATTTATAAAATGAAAAATTAAAATTCTTCCGAATTAAAAATGTAAATAATATAACAATAACTATATATAACCAAATCGTAAATGGATTATGTGTTACAAAACCACCAATTAAAGCTCCTGAAATTCCCCCTAGTAAAGCAGCATATTTAGGTCCTAAATAAACACTAGCTGCTAATAAAGGGAGAAATGATAATGGTAATGCTATACTATTTATTTCTATGGGGGAAAAAGGCATTGGTATTGCATTTTGTTGAAAAAACTCTATTCCCATAAATAAACTTGTAAATGGTGTTAAAAACAATAAAATAACAAAAAACAATTTTCTTTGTTTAGTTAAATTAAAATTCAAAGCATTAATTTTTAGTAGTAATAAGAATATTGATACGAGAAAAAAAAACAAAACAATAATTTGAATTGTAGGGGAATTAAAATAATAAAAAAAATCTTTTGAAATAATAGACCAAATAAATTTCATATTTCACCTATTTCTATTATAGCAAAAGATATTTTATTTACTTTAAAATATCAATTATATTTTCTATTATTTTGAGAGTGTTGATTCATATGTTTTATTGGCATAATAACCATGATACTCTTCTGGTAATAACTCAGCTATTTTTATCATTACCAAGTCCGCATTACTTTGGCGAGAATTTCTTCTTTCTTGTCCTTTTCCTTCTACATCTGGTAAATAGATTGGGTTTCCAATCTTTACTTCAATAATCGGTCTTTTTAATTTTAATGCCTTTTTTAACATATCACTTGTTGTTCCAATACATGCAACAGGCACAACAGGGACGTTAGTTTTATCAACAATATATGAAATACCCGGATTTGCTTGATTCATCCCTTTAACTCTTGAGCGAGTTCCTTCCGGGGCAATTAAGAGCGTTTTCCCGGAATCCAAAATGTCTATGCAAATCTCTAAGACTTTTCTATCATATTGTCCTCGGTTTACAGGAATAGCTTTGTAACTCATTGCTAGAAATTTAAAAACAGGATGTTTAAATAAATATTCAGCGCCTATTGCTTCTGGAGCTGGCTTCCAAAATGACATTAATAGCGGGGGTTCAAAGTAGGATACATGATTAAATGCAACAATAAAAGCATTGTTTTCTGGTAAATTCTCCCAACCTGAAATATGTACTCTTACTAATAAACGATATGCATTTCTCATTAAGAAACGAACTATCGCCCGACTAATTTTTGTCCAAAAACTTATATTATATTTTACATCTGTTTTAGACATTTTTTACCTCTGTACTTATTTATTACCATATATTAGATTCATTATTTCTTTCACAACTTCATCAATGGTTTTGTTATCTGAATCAACTATAATCGCATCATCAGCTGCACGAAGTGGTGAAATCTTTCTTTCAGAATCAATTTTATCTCGACGAATTATATTTCTTAATGTCTCATTATAATCAACTAATTCACCTCTAGCTTCTCGTTCTAAGACTCTTCGTTTTGTTCTTTCTTCTGCTGAAGCATCAAGATATATTTTTAAATCCGCATCTGGTAAAACAACTGTGCCAATATCTCGTCCGACCATAATAACCTTCCCTTGAAGCCCAATTCTTCTTTGTTGCTTGGTTAATGCTTCTCGAACACCTAGATATGTGGACACTTGACTAACATTTTGGGAAACAGCTGAATTTCTAATTTCCCATGTACAATCTTTTCCGTCCACGGAAACATCATTTGTACGGCCATCCTCCTTTGAAGGTGGTAAAACATCAATTCGAATTGTCTCAGATAATTTTGTGCAAGCTTCTTCATCTTCAATATTTATGCCGTTATCAAGTACTGCGAAAGCAACGGCTCTATACATGACACCTGTATCAAAAAACATATATTCTAATTTATCAGCAATTTTCAAAGCAATTGTTGTTTTGCCAGAAGCAGCTGGACCATCTATCGCTATTATTGAAGGAATCATAAAAAATTTACTCCGCTTTTTATTTATATTGGATAAATCGTAAAAACTAGACCTTATTTTAAACAATCTTACCAATAAAAGACATCAATTTAATGATTTAAAAACCTTAAATTATTCAAACAAATTTTGAGGAACCCAAAGAATTATTTCTTGTTGATCAAATGAAATATCTCTAAATATTACCCAATTTAATATCTCATTGAAATCTAGATCGTGGAAGTCTGGGGAGGATTGAATATAAAAACTTTGTCCCCGATATTCCTCTTCAAATATTTCAAGATTTGAATCCTTATTTGTTATTAGACAATCAAGTAAAGAAGAATTATTTTTTAAATAATCCCTTGTCTCCCAAGTGATAGATTGAAATTTGACACTATTGTTAACCGAAACTCCTGTATCTGTACCTAATGATTTTTCTGATATTTCTTGAAGCGCTTGATTAAACAAATTGATTTGATTAGTTGAAAAATTTGAGTTCCATAATTCAGCTTGGGTTATCATTTTATTATGGGTACCTCTCCAGCCAATTGCTAAAGAATAAAAACTTAACAAGATTACAAAAGCCCAGACTGCACCTTGTTTTGCGATTTGAGTAGACCATCCAGCTGCAACCATCATTATTGATAAAATCATTAATACCAAAATTACAACTATTATTGTTATTTGAAGTAAGAATTGATTTGACTCAATAGAATAATTATTTTTCGATATCGATGCAATATTAAACCACATAAAAAAGCCAAAAAGAACCAACCCAATCGATAAAATTATAGAAATATCCTGGGTTTTTAAAACTTTAATACTATAAACTATAATTATCGAAGCTAAAAAACTTAAAGGAAGTGTTACTAAAATCAAATCAATTACTTGTCGGTTAGGATTAATTAGATTGGTAAAAATTGCAATTAATGAAAAAAATGAAAAAAATATTCCTATTCTGTGTTTCTTTTTAATTGAATAGATAATACCCATTAATCCAAAAACTAGAGTTAAAGGGGCATATATAGGTAGTGAAATTAAGAATCTAACAATTGAAACCTTTTGATTTCCACTTACATGAACACAATTAAATAAATATTCAATTGAATTTGATATTCCTTGTGGGAATCTACCAAAAAATGATGCAACTAAAAAATATGAAGCTATAAAAATCAATAAGTTAACTAGTATCTGTTTATAAGTAAAAGAAATTGTATATTTTTTCAATTTATTTTTTCTTAAAAATAAAATTGCTAAATATAATATCGACGTAAAAATAATAACAATAGCAAAATTTCCACTCAAAAAGAAATTTGCCATAATTATTGAGGCTGCAATCCATTTCTTTCGTTCAATACATAAAATTAATAAAACAAATAATGTAATTGGAATAATAGGAGTATCCAGTTTTCTTGACGCAGCAACTAATAAGGGATCAAAAGAAAAAATTACTACCATAATCAACACATTTATTTTTCCTAATTTCTCTTTCCAAAACAAAGGAAGTATTGTTAGTATTGTTCCAACTAATGCTGGAAAAAATCTAGCCCAAAAAGTGGAGACTCCAAATAAAGAAAAGAGAATAGTTGTAATACTTAACGTTAGTGGAGTTACTGTTTCAAAAGATTGAGAGCTAAGAAACTTTAATGTTTGATTTGCAACATAAGCTTCATTTTCAGAAAGAGGAATATTACCTAGTCCTATAAAACGAATAAAGGCGGCAAAAATAAGGATAAGTAAATAAATGGCGTTTTCTATTGTTATTAATTTTACTTTCATACAATTATCTTACCTGATAAACTATCACTTCATCTGATTCAAATACTATATCCGCTAAAGCATTGAATTTTTCATCACTAATCTGATATGTACTTCTTTCAAGTGTACCAATATATATAAATTTTATTTTATATATCTCAATAATATGTTGTGCTTCATCAACAGATTTTGTTTCATATAATGCTTGAATGTCCTGTGCACGAGTTCCTTGTGGTTCATAACTACCACGCCATTGACCTTCATGCCCTTTCCAACCTAGGACTGATATTTGTCCAGAATGACTTGAAATACGGGCAGCGTATGAATACGAATCTCCAACAGCTTCTGCTAAAATAGCCTGAGGTTGGTTCCAAAGCCAACTTACAGCCTCTTGTTCAGATAATGAATATAAAGAAGATGAAGTTCCATCTATCTTCCAATTATCGAAAAAAGATTTATTTACAACTGGGAGAACATCTGACATAGCAAAAGCAGTATATATAATCCCAGTTGCTATACTAAATATCAAAACAATTGATACAAACCAATGTTTCCAACCTTTATACTTATTTATAAGTTGAATAGTTAGATATGCTGCCACAATTGACCATATTATCCATGTTTGATAATAAAATTTAAATATTGTATTAATTCGATATCCAAAAAAGTCCCTTAAATATACATATTCAGGAGCAAGTATCATCAATGTGCCAAATATCAATAAAATCATTATAAAAACATCAGAAGAATTTTTTTCTTCTTTTAAAAGGATATTTATTTTATTTGAATATTTGAGTGTAAATAAGGTAGGTACTGAAAAGGATAAAATAACTAATAAAGTAATCCAAGTACCTGGTTGAAGCATTCTTTTTTTCAATCCCTGTATAAAAAGATTTTGAAAAGATTCATTAGCACCCATATTTCCCATAAATATTGATGCTGATTGAGAATATGTATTTGAAATAGATGGTAAGACGCCTATAATTATGACTGATAATATAATTGTAAAAATTAATAATATTATAAAACCAAATAATGTATATATACTACTATTTAATAATTCTTTTTTTGATGTATTCGACATTAAGAAAAAATATATAAATATGGGAATAAGAAAAGGAAAAAACATTACCCAAAAATGCGCACCACGTGTTATATAAATTAAATTAGGAATGATTCCACCAGCTTGAGAAGCAAAACTCATATGAAATGGTAAAAAGAAAATATACCCTAATAATGCAATAGAGAAAAAATGAATGAGAAATTCCCATAACCTTTTCAATTTCCATCCATCTTCATATACTTTCCGAATCACAACAGCTGCACAAAAAACTGCTAAATATACGGGAAGATCCCAAAAATTTATAAACATTATTGCACCAAATAGTACAGATGCTACTATTAATTCAATTGGTGAGATGCTTAACTTGAAATAATAAAGCCAAGTTTGATTATTTTTTTTATTATTTTCAGTAACTAGTTTGTTTTTTGAATAAATTGCTAAAGAAAAACCAATTGTTAATAATGCAAAAGGGATTGATAAAACATGAGGATGGAGATCACCTAAGCGAAAAGAAAAGACAGGAAATTCATCAATGATTTCTTTAGCTTCTCCAATATAGTTTTGATCTTGGATTACACGAGAAGCGCGCCACCACCACCAACTACCCGTTTGGAAATTTCGAATTAACCAAGATGGTTCAGAGGAAATCGGAGCAGTGTTCAAATCAGGAATAGCTAACCATTGCCAGAATTTTGAGCTCCAAGAACCATCTAAATTCTGTGTCCAAAATAGATGTCTTGCATGTAAAAGCTCTAAAAAACCCTCAGCATTACTAACAAGAAGCAAGAAAAATGGTGCTGCTAATGAAGCTATTTTATTATTTTTTTCTTTCTCTGGGTTTTTTATCGATAGAATATTATACAAAATGGAGTATGCATTAACTGCAGATAAAGCAAAAATAAGGCTTAGCCCTAAATTAAATGCTATTCCCCCTGTAATTCCTGTAATCTTTGCTAATAACGCAACAAGTACATATCCTAAATAATAATAAGAAATTGAATAACCTGATAACCAAGGATCAGCTGGTGGCATACTTTCAGAATGAATTAAAGAATTTATAAAAGCTAACTCCATTGGTTTTTCAGTATTTGTAATGGCTGGAGTGAATCCTTTCCATAATACAAACAAAACGAAAGCAATCATAAAAACTAATTCAATTGACAATATACTTGAACCATGGGTTTTAAACCAGTCTTTTATTTCTTGAGAATGTTTTATATATATATAGCCTGATATACAAAGTAATAGTATTAATGCAAATAATATTCCTGCAAATGAATTTTTCAATATTTTTAATATACTAGCCCACCAAAATAAAATCCCCCATAGTAATAAAGCTAAACTTTTACTAAACCCATATCCTTTGTCGTTTAATGAATTGAAAATAATAAAACTGATTGGAAAAAGACCTAGACCAATTACTACTATTATTAGATACCAAAGAAGTGCATATGCCATACTTCTCTCCTACTGAATTACTTGATAGAGTGCTGTTTGTCCATCCTGATAAACCAACTTCCAAAGATTACCTGACCAAAGTGAAAATTTATCAATGCCATTTGCTTCATAAAAAGCACGTTCTAATTTACCAACAACTATATATTGTATATCATATTCTTCAATAAAAGTTTCTACAAATGTTTTATCAAGAGAATTATAAAAATTTTCTATATCAGCAGCCCGTTGCCAAACTTCTGCATCTTGTAAAATACCTCTTTGTTGTCTTTGATGCCAATTCCATCCTAAAACTGTAGGTAAGCCTGTATAGATTGAAATACGTCCTCCCCAATAATATTCATGGATTTGTGCTTCAACAATATGAGGAGTTCCTTCTATATTTTGTTGCATCCATTGTATTAATCGATAATCTTCATCAAAATCAATTTGTTGATCCTGATCATAGTAACTAGCTGTGAGCATATACTCCATGCCGTCTAAAGTATTTGGCGCTTCCATTGACATTCTATCTTTTATCTTTGCTGAAGTACCTATGATTGGAAAAAGCATAGATAAGAATAAAAGAGCTATCATTAATACATTAAATAATTTTTGCCAATGTCGTTTCCATGAGTGACTTATACTTAAAATCCATCCCAAAGCCAAAGCAGAAGCTATCGAAAATAATGTCCAAGCTTGAAGATAGAATTTAAAAACAGTATTCATTCTTGCTATATCACCATCTAAGACAATCACCTCAACCATTAATGTTAGGAATAAGGCTGAACCAGCTAAAAATAACCCAATTTGTTTTGATACACTATTTTTCTTTAAAAATAATAATAAAACAATCCAAACTCCAAGAGGAATTACTATCCATGCTATTTTCACTCCTCCCACTAACCATAAAGCCAAAATTGCAACCAGTGACAGCAATGGTATTCCTATTACCGCCCACATATTCTCTTTTAATACAAGAATAAATTGTGCTGGGGTATCTATTAGCCAAAGTTTTGTCTCCCATATCAGCCAACTAGTTATAATTGCTATAAACAAACCCCAATGTGTTAAATAATTTGAAATTGAAGTTGTTTGTCCAGTCCATGGTTTTAATGAAGAATAGCCAGCTATATTCCAATAATCGTAAAAATAGACCGCTGCTTTAAATGATAAATAAAGTACTATTATAGAAGTAAAAGCCACTAAGAGCTTTTCTAAAGTATCTTTATATTTAATGTCTTTTTTAATTAAGCTTGGATTATAAAACTTAATTATTCCAAAAAATAATGCAACACCAGTTAATGTTAAATAAACTGGGTAATCCCATGTATTTGTCATATAAATCATTGCTATCACAATGCCGGCAAAGATAATTTTTATTCCAAAATTAGGCAGTATTTTTGATTGATTTTTGAAATAGAAAATCAAAGATAAAGAAATTGCCATGATTAATGTAGCTAAGGATAATGAAAAATAATGAGCATGAGGATCGGCATACACAAATGTAAAAAATGGAAATTCTGTTATTGGTTCAGTTTCACCAATTGCTCGAATTACTCTTCCAGGCCACCAATAATAATCACTTAAATAATAAGGAAGTTGCTGCCCTGATATAGATAAAAAGAATCCTTGAATCCCCCATCCAATCTTTTGAAAAAATTTGCCACTATCAAACGTTAGATTTGCATTTAAAGCTCCCAATTTTGAGAATCCAACTAAAAGCATTTGAATCATTCCCATATTACCAAAGATGGCTAAGAAACTCCCTCCCGCTGTACCAACAATCCAAGGTGATATAGGTTTTTCGTTCTCTCTTTTTCGATTATTTAAAAGATATAAATTCCAACTAATTGAAAATCCACCCACAACTAAAATTGCTAATAAAGTTGGTAAAATTAAATTATATGCAAAGGAAGGTGTAATACCAAGCAATTTTACAAGCGTTCCTACAAGAACAAATCCAAAATAATAATAATTTAAATAACCTCCTGAAAACCAAGGATCATATGGAGGAAAGGTTTCGCTTTTCAGAATTGCATTAAAATATGCGAAATCCATTGGTTTTTCTCCACCCTTAGAAATATGCCATAAATCTGGGTTTCCAAATCGAATTAACAATCCCGCAATAAATACAACTAAAAATATTACTTCAATAAATAAGTAATATTTCCAATATAACTTAAGTTCTTTTTTTAATTCATCTTTTTGTTTTATGGCAAAAAGATGACCAATAATGGCTATGATTCCCCAAATTACTATTATTTCAATTCTAGAATATGAAACACCTAAGTTTGCAAAAAACCATGCAAAAAAAGCTAATAATGCCATCCCAGCAATACGTGTTACAGAATACCCCTTATCAGGTAAGTTTGAAAATAAATAACGGAGTATAGGATAAACAGAAATACTTAATAACCACAATATAAAAAGCCACACAATTACACCAACAATTTGGTTTTGATTGATAAGAGAATTAGTGTTAAATAATTTTGACCACGTACCAGCACCATTTTGAAAAACAGCTTGCTCTTTAGTCAACATTAAATTGGGCTGATCTTGCGCTTGTTGAGGTGTTAATCCAGTTTTTGTTGCTTCTAGTGGTGTTAAATGTTGAAAATTAGAAATATCAATTGAATTGAAAAATTTAGCAACAGCATTCGCATCATATGTATCAGATTTTTTAAAAACAAATACTTTTGGATGATCATAAACAGTAAACGCTTCTTCTGATGATTGGTCATTTATCTGAAAATTGCCAATATGGGGAGGATTTTCTGCTATATATACTAAATCAAATCCTAAACGACTTTGATACATCCCCAATTCAACATTGTTATAACATTTCTCAACTGATAATGTTTCAGGGCATCCCATTAAGGCACTATAATATTGCTCTGCCATAGGATAACGTTCTGGAATTCTTGGTAAACTTCCCCATTGGCGGCTTGAGCTTATAAAAAGGTAATCTCCTTGATTAAGCATAGAAATAAAACGATCTCTTTTTATTTCGTCTCCATCCGCATAAATATCTAAATTCAAATCGCTACGATATAAACCTGCAAAAGGATCATAATTTTCAACACGGAAGGGAAGAGCCATATCCCAATTTGTTTCGTTAATTGGGGCTGCACCTGTAATCATTAATGCTTCAGTTGTGTTTACTACTATTTCCATTGAATAAAGCATGTTTTCTTGAATCAAAATAGGTTCATCAAATTTCAATATATAATCTGTTTTTCCATTTTCAATCTCTGGAATGAGAAAAGCTACAGGATTATCTCCAATTTTTATTGAAACCACATGAATCACATCATTCTCATGGTTATCATCGAGTAATTGGACTGTCTCCAGTTTATAAAAATGAAGCTCAGATAAAACTCCTGTTCTGTTTGCTAGAAAATTAAAAGAATAAGGTATTCCATTATTAAATATATAATTCTGAGAAATTGCTATTTGTTGATTATAAGTTTCACCATCTTCCAATTGAATTGGGAGGGTAATTGGACCTGGAACATTTTGGTAGATCCATTTTGATGCTTCATGCCTAGGCTCTTCATTTGAATAGATATTTGAAAAGGCTATTCCATAAATTATGGTTCCAATGACTGCAAAAATAGCAACACCTTTTCCAATTATTCCAAATATCTGGTTTATCCTGCTGCTTTCATTTATTTTCAACTCAATTAATTGAATTACAGCCCACCCAGCAAATATAGCTAAAGGAGCATAAATATTAAATTGATAACGCATTGTGGGATTAAAGGCCATAGATTGCCAAAGAAAATATGCAACAGTCCAAATCCAGATGATTAAGAAGTTTCGAGAATTCTTATCAAATTTATTTTTGATAATTTTAATTGCAGAGAAAACTACACCTCCCCATGCAACAATTGCCATTGGCAATCCAATCCCCCAAAGAGATAAATTTATAAACGAGAAGAATTTTGTTCTTCTTGCCCATTGAATCGAAGGTGGCCAATCAATCGCTCCTGCAGCTTGAGATTGTTGAGAGGCTATCGCACTCCACCATTTTGGATTAATACCAAAATTGAAAAAAGATGAGCCTTTAAATGCGTAAGGTTGAGCTACACGAAATGTTAGTAAAGCTAATAAAGCACCAAATATTAAATATCCTATAATTCGCCAAAAAGAATTTATTTTATCTTCTTTAGATATATCCCATAATTGAATCAAAACAGCTAATGGTAATAATAAAGCTACTGGAAATGCGCTTAGTTTAGATGCCATTGCTAATCCAAAGCCTAAACCAAACAATGCAGATAATAACCAATTTAACTTAATTTCTTGTATTTCTTTCCCTTCAATATTTAGGGTTGTTTTGTTTGTTTGTGTAGAAATTAAAACTGTAATATATATTGAAAATACAACGAAAAGATTTGTAAAGGTATCTACAACATAAAAATGTGAAAGCTGAATATTTAAAACAGAAAAAGCTGAAAAGATACCAGCTAGCAAAGCAACTTTTTCTTTAAATAATCTTCGGGCTATTAAATATACAAGAATAACAACTAAAAAATCAGCCATAGCTGAAAGATGTCGTCCAACTATAAAGGTATTTCCATACCCATTAAGCTCTGTCCATTGACTAATATATCTGGTAATAAAAATCGGTACGGTACCATAGACATAGAAATCATATCCTCTATTATTTGGATTGAGTGATGAATTTTCTGTATCAAAATATTCAATTATAGAATTTACTGGACTAATTGCAGATGTTACCAAACTTAAAAAGCGTTCATCTGGATGTGGATTTTCAACTTCATCCCAATCACTTCCATAAAATCGTAAGAATAATGCAGCAACTAAAATAAAAATAAAAATTATGTCATATAACCAAACTTTTGTTTTTTCTTTCAAAATATTACCTCTTATTTTAGTAAGTTGTAAAAATATAAAAATCTTTAGAAGGAGTAAATGACTCAAAAATCTTCAGCTCACCATCTGGAAACAATTCTTTTAGCAATTCTACAGCATAAATGTGATCTGGTTTTATTAGGAAAACTTGTTGATTTTCATTAAAAACTAAGTTTGGAATATTCTCTACAGAGTAAGATAAATCCAATCCTGCTAAACCCGCATTAAATGCTACTAACCTTCCATCGACCCAATAGGGATAAGCAATCACATGAACATCGCCTGCTTTAACACCTTTATCAAGATATTCTTTTAGAACAATTCCCATCTCAGAAGTATTCCATGAATTATTCTTATATATTGTGTTATGTTGTACAAACATTAATTGGTAATTTAAGAATGCAATAATTCCAATTAAACTAACTGCTAAAATTGTAATTGACATTTTTTGTCCATGCTTAATCAAAGATGAAACTTGTTGTAACAAGGTATATAAACCCAGAGAAGCAAAATAAAAAACTATCACCATTGCCCCTCCTGCACGATTGGGGGCTGGATTTTCTGCAGGATATGCGATTGATAAAGTTGAAGGTAGCATCAATATAAAGAATGAAGCCAATAAGAAAATATCAATCCAATTTCTATATTTAAGGTATCTAATAAATACAATAATTAATCCAATTACAAAGAATGAAGCTGTAAAAACATCAAGTAGTGACCTGCCTGGGATAGAATTAACCCAAATTTCTCCATCGTTCCAATTAAACATTAAAAATCCATCAAATATATTTTGTATAAAAACGTTCAGAGGCGATCCGTTTATTGGTGTTTCTATTGAAGTCATTCGGGTGCTTTGACGATATAAAAATGATTGAGGATTTTCTATAAAATATCTTCCTAAAGGCAAAAACAACACTAATGAAAACAAAACTATTAAAATAAATCCTACAAAAGCCTGATAACGATGCCCTTTAGAAGTTTTATGTATTAAGTATAGAATAAACCCTAAACAAATTATTAATGGTAATACTCGAATTGGAGAATATCCATTTAGCCCAATCCCTAAGGTGATTCCAGCTAAAATAAAATCATTTCGTGAACCCTTTCGAATCCCACGAATAAAATAATAGAGTGTAGGCGCAACAAAAGCTGGGTAAAAAATAAAACGCAATGCTACACGGGCTAAAACATTCCCCCAAAAAGACACTCCCGTTAACAAAGCGCTAAAAAGCCCAATCCATTTATTCCCTAATTCTTTACCCAATAAATACATGTAAAAGCACATAATAAAACCAAAAAATGCAGTGCCAATTTTCATACTTAAATAACTTATATCTGTATTAAAAACCTTTGTTGTAAGAGCAATAAGATAAAATTGTAATGGTTCACGTCCAGTATTCCGTGTAAAAAAAATCGAGCATTTTCCATTTAAGATATCAAATACATCTAAAAGTTTTTCTGCGTGATCGCTAATCATTTCAGGTAAAACTATATCTAGGCGATAGAATCTAAAAAAGAAAATAAGAATAAAACTACTAAATATTAATATAGTCCATCCAGATAAATTGATTGGATAATTTTCTTTTTTCCAATGTAGAATATTATTTTTTATTTTATTAAAATTATCTTGATAAACCCAAAAAGATAATAACATTAATAAAAGTGTTACTACCCAAAGAGTAACATTCTTCAAAGTAAATATATTATTATTAAAAGAGATAAAAGCTAATACCATAAAAATCATACCAATAATAAATGGGAGTAATCTAAAATAAAGATCATCTTTTTTTGGATTTGAATCTAATATTTGATTTGCTTGAATTTTATCTTTTAGAAGTAAGATTATAAGCACAATAAAAGCAGCAAAATATAATACTCCTCCAAACCATTTTTTTTGGACAAGTAAAATTTGAGCAATTATTGATAAAATAAATGGTAGTAAATTCAACCAAGTTGAGGGTAAATTAGTGTGTATTTCTTTTTTTTCAACAAGACCTAAATCAATATCCGTATAATTTGAATTATTGATCTGCGATAACTCTGGTATTATTCCAGTTCCTAAGAATTGAAGAATATAATCAAGAAGTGATGCCCCCTCAAAATTCTTTATTTCAATAATTTTCTCTTCTTCATACCAAAATTTTTGTTTTCTATTTTCCATTTTTCAAGTATAGCTTAAGCAGAGTTATTGTAAAACTTATTTTTATAATTTTCTTGCTACATAAAATGTATAAGTACCATTATCAAGTTGAGAGTTGTCAATAAATTTTTCACAATGTTTATATGTTAATAATAAATTCCACTTCGATGAAATTAGAATCCATTTACTTGTAAGTTTATGAATAATAGCAGAAGGTAAACCAAAATAATGTCCCCATTCAAGCGCTTTTAATGATTGCGGTGAAAAATAATGCCAATATTTTTCTATTTCAAAACCTGCTTCTTGTAATCGATTTTGCCATATATGTGGCATATCTGCATTAAATGTTAAGCTTATTTTACGAAACCAATCTCGATAAAATTCTGCAAGTTTTTTTAAGTGAATTTTTTCAAAGAATTTGGCAATTGATAATTCATCAAATGCTTTTGTATTAGGAACGCAAAATAAAAATTGCCCATTTTTTTTAATCACTCTACCAACATCATTTAGTACTTCTTGGACATTTTCTATATGTTCAAGAACAGAATTACTAACAATTACATCAAAGTATTGTGATTCAAATGGAATTTTTGCACCATCAGCTCTGACTAAATATTGATGTCCATTATATCTTGCATGGTGAGCATTAAAATCCATCCATGGATCTAAACCAATCTCAGGTTTTTTATCAAATGTGACTTCAGCAAAATGTCCATCTCCTGAACCAATATCTAACACTCTCCCTGAAAGATCAAAGTTTTGGTAATAACTTCCTTCAACAGCTCTTAAAATAGATCGGAAATATGGCATATCTTTTAAATTACGCCATAAATATTCACTTGAAGGAATTTCTTTTTCTTGTACATTATTCATTCAATAAATCCTTAAATTGTGCCTGATAGAATTTTGCTATAGTTTTGGAAGAGAAATCATTAGCAATTTTTTGTAAATCTTTTTTATATTGCTCTGGATCTTTCAGTATTTCAACAATAGCTAATGCCAGAGCTTTTGAATCTCTAATAGGTACAATAATTCCCATTTCTGTTATCTTTACAGGTTGTCGTGAACCAGGTAAATCCGATGCAACTACTGGAGTACCTTGAATCATCGCTTCAATTTGGACCATTCCAAAAGCTTCAGTGCTATTAAGACTTGGAAACACAAGCACATCACAAACTTGATAAAATGCAGTTAATTCATTTTCTGTAAGTTTGCCTAAGAAACGCCATTGGTCGCCATAAGGTTTAACTTTTGAAAAAATATAATCTCGATATTTTTCTTCACCAAGGACGTTTTGTGAATTACCAGCATGAATAATAACAAGATTGGGGTATTCTTTTTGGATAGCTGGAAATGCATCTACCAGCACTTCCATCCCTTTTTCTGTCGCTAAACGCCCAGCCATACCAATTATAGGTTGATCAATAGGTATATTAAATTTATTTCTAAAGGAGTTTTTTTCTAAATCAGATATTTTTGCATTAGGAATAGGTGTATAACATGGCCTTACTTTCTCTAAATAATTTCGTAATACTTTTGAGTGAGTTGCATAATCCATTGAAGTTGTGATGATTAAATCTGATAAAGATATAGTCAACTTACTAATTAAATTCGTAGCCCATTCAGCAATTTTATTTATTATTCCATTGGGCAATTTTAAATCACATTGATAAGTGGTAACAACAGGGACATTTTTTAATTTTGCAAACAAGGCCAAATAAAATGCATCAAATTGAGGAAGATGTAAATGTAATATATCTGTTTGATTAATTTGTTTCCATCCTTCAATCACCATTTTTGGCATGATAAGACCTTTATTAAATTTTATCAAAACTGGAACATGAATTACCTTTGCTTTATTAAGAATCTCAGTTTCTGGTTGATTGTCTATTTTGGAGGTAAGTACAGTTACTTGATTGTCTAAGTTTGCCAATTCGTCTACAATTCTTTGAGCATAGATTGTTAGTCCTGAAATGTATGGTTTATAGTAAGTTAATGCGACAAGAATTCTCATCTTTTAACCTCACGTAAAGATTGGAGTTTGCTAAACCAACCAACAATATTTTGTCCATCTAACATTAATGAAATCAATCCTATTATCATAACAGGTACAATGCTAAGAAAATGATGTAGCAAACCAAATGCAAAAGCTGTTGATTCATCTATTCCAAACGCACTTAATCCAAAAACCATTGTAGCTTCATATACACCAATACTTCCAGGTGATGAAGGAATTGAAACACCTAAACCGCTTACTCCTTGTAAAAAAATTGGCATTAC
Source organism: Anaerolineales bacterium (assembly GCA_963662985.1). GTDB lineage: Bacteria > Chloroflexota > Anaerolineae > Anaerolineales > UBA11579. The sequence continues at coordinate 928,561 of OY760067.1, forward strand.
AAAATTCACTTCTGAAAAAAAACCATTTAAGAGAATCCAAATAGATAGCAAAGCAAAAGTCCAAGTTAGTATCATCCAAAAAGTAATTTGTAAGAATTTTTTCCCATTTTTTAAAATTTGTAAGCTATTTGAGACTTGGGTAATTTTATCTCTACCCCATTGGTTAAATGATGAAAATTTCTTAAATATAAAACTCCAAATCGTTTCAAGAAACTTAACATTGTAAATCAACAAAATAACCATAATAATTCCAATAATAATTATCAAAGTAAATATGACTATAGTCTTAATGATATTTTCTTTAAAAAGAACAAAAGGAATTGAAAGGAATAAAAGAATAAGCATTATTACCACATCAAAAATTCTTTCAACAACAATCGTTGCTATTAAATTAAGTAGTGGAATTTTTGTTGCGTTTGAAGTGAACAATGCTCTTGCAATATCTCCCATTCTAAGAGGAAGAATAATATTTAACATCATACCTTCATTAATAGATTTATAACTTCTTTTAAAAGTAACTTCATTGTTTAATATACATATCCATGATTTTGCTCTAAAAATAGTTGAAATTAGTATGGATAATAACGAAAAAGAAATTGTCCAAATAGATATTTCTTTCAATAATTTTATTACTAAATATAAATCAATGTTTTTTAATAAGTACCAAAGAATAAAGACACTAATTAATATCCCCACAAAGATCATTAAACTATCTTTTAAATTTAATACTCTTTGTTTATTTGTTTTTGATTTAGTCATCATCCAAACGAAGCACCGCTAAGAAAGCATCTTGAGGAATTTCAACACTACCAATCATCTTCATGCGTTTCTTCCCTTTTTTCTGTTTTTCAAGTAGTTTTTTCTTTCTAGAAATATCGCCACCATAACATTTTGCTGTAACGTCTTTACGCATAGCTTTTACATTGGCCCGTGATATGACTCGTCCGCCACTTGAAGCTTGAATTGGTACAACGAATAATTGCCTAGGGATAAGTTCTTTAAGTTTTGTGATTAATCGTTGCCCTTTACGGTAGGCATCATCACGATGCACAATCATTGCAAGAGCATCAACTGGATCTCCATTTACAAGAATATTTAATTTTACAAGGTCTTCAGTCCGATATTCAAAAAATTGATAATCCATTGATGCATAGCCACGCGTACGAGATTTCATTAAATCAAAGAAATCAACAATTAGCTCTGATAAAGGTATTTTATATTCTAACTGAACACGATTTGACGCAGGATATTCTTCGCTAACATATTCACCACGTTTCTTTGTAACCAAATCCATCACAGCTCCATAATATTCTGTAGGTGTAAAAACTTGTAAATTCATCCAAGGTTCTCGTACTTCAGAAATTTCTCCTTCATCTGGTAATTCTGCAGGTGAATCAATCAAAATACTATCACCATTTTTTAATACTACTTCATATTCCACAGATGGGGCTGTGACAATAATATCTAAATCGTATTCTCTTTCTAAACGTTCTTGGATAATCTCCATATGAAACATTCCTAAAAACCCACAACGAAAGCCAAAATTTAGTGCTTGCGACGTCTCGGGTTCGTAGGTAAGCGCAGCGTCATTTAATTGAAGCTTTTCTAAAGCTTCTTTTAAATTATCATAATCTTCTCCTTCAACAGGGAAAATACCAGCAAAAACCATTGGCTTTGCTTTTTGGTATCCAGGAAGTGCTTCTTTTGCTGGGTTTTGCTTAAGCGTGATTGTATCCCCGACATGGCACTCAGAAACAGTTTTTAATCCAGTAGCAATATAACCGACACTTCCAGCTTTTAAAGTTTTTTGAGGGGTCATTTGAGGACAAAAAGTTCCAATTTCTACAGGACGCAAAGTTGATCCTGAAATCATTAGATTTAAGTCATCTTGGTGATTAACTGTCCCTTGCATTAAACGAACGTAAGCAACAACACCTTTGAAAGAATCATAGTGTGAATCAAAAATTAATGCTTGAAGGGGGGCATCTGGATCCCCAGTTGGTGGATCAATTTTAGTCACAATTGCTTCTAAAACCGCTTCAATATTAATGCCATCTTTTGCGGAAATACGAATAACTTCTTCAGGTTTGCCACCAAGAAGTGCGCAAATTTCTTCTGCAACTTCATCTGGACGAGCTGAGATAAGATCTATTTTATTTATTACAGGGATAATTTTAAGATCTGATTCAAACGCTAAGAATAAATTTGCTAATGTTTGTGCTTCCATTCCTTGTGTTGCATCAACCACAAGTATTGCACCCTCACATGCCGCTAATGCCCGACTTACTTCATAACCAAAATCTACATGACCTGGAGTATCAATTAGATTTAATTCATACGTTTTTCCATCATTTGCCTTATAATCCATTTTTACAGCTGATGCTTTTATTGTGACACCTTTTTCCCGTTCTAAGTCCATGGTATCTAGCACTTGAGCTTGCATCTCTCTTTCAGATATAGTGCCAGTTATTTGAAGCATTCGATCAGCTAATGTTGATTTTCCATGATCTATATGTGCAATGATACAAAAATTTCTAATATTATCCATTCTTTTTTCCAAACAGTAATTAAATCTCTACCGTTTTTTTACCTTACTTTAGTTTTGCTCTTATATATGACGATTAGCATATTATAATCTATCTTTAAATAAAAAAAGAAGACACCTAAAATGAAGGCATCTTCTTGTATAAATATATTTTATCAATTAAATGAACTTTTTCGATTCATATTAAATGAGAAGACTCCTAAGCCCAAACCGACTAGAATTAAACCAAGCCCAAGAATTCCAAACAATGGTGATCGGCCTCCTTCGCTAGGTGATACTTGTTGTGCAATCAAATCAGAACTTTTTTGTGCGCCAAAATTGTAAAAAATCTCATCACCAGCAGTTAAGTCGATTATTGTATGAAGCTTCTTGGTAGAATTATATCCGTCAGGTATAGCCATTGTAATCGTATAATTTCCTTCAGGAAGTTCATAAAAACAGCTATATTGATCGTCTCTTTCAGGGTCATTAATTGTATTCTTAGCACCAGTAAATTGAGCATTTCTTTCACTCACACTAACTGCACCTTCTGTCATCATAGGTTCTTCTTCTTCTCGAAAAGCATTTCCATTTATATCTTCATATAAAAGTACACAAATAGTACCAGTACCGGGTCCTTCTGGAAATGGAGTAGGTTCTAAATTTGTTGTGTCAACATAACCTTCAATCGTTGCAGTTGGTTCAGGTGTTTGAATAGCAATTACAATTTTTTGTCCTAAATAAATGGTAGGGTCTTGTTCCGATATATCTGCATTCATTTGATAAATATCTTGAAGATCCACTCCTGTTTTTGCAGAGATATCCCAAAGACTATAGTCATTCTCAGTTACAGTATAATAAATTCTCCCGAATTCATTAGGAGTAGCTGTAACAAAATCTGTTTGCAGAGCAGGAGAAGCTATTACTGAAAGAGTGCTCACAATCAATAAAGCCAAAAATAAAACTACTACAGGTGTTACATATAAAAATTTCTTCATGATAAAATCCTTCAACAATTCAGATTAGCTTCAAATACTGATTAATTGTAGAATAGATATAAGAAAATTCTTTTGGAATTAATCATTCTATTACTTAGAAAATCATCTTTAGTATAATTGAGTTTGATAATTCTGAAAACATGGAAAAAAATTTGAAACAAATTTTGATTAATGAAACCCAAAAACATATTCGTCCATTGGACCTTTCAAAGGATTTAAAAGAAGTTGCCGATATTATCGAAACTTGCTTTGACAATTATTTAGATGATGATGGATATCGTTTTTTAAGGCATTTACGTTCAATAGCTGCAAATCGCTCATTACAATCTAAAGCACAATTATTTTTACGAATTCCTATGCAAGGTTTTGTTTGGGAAGAAAATGGAAGAATAATTGGAAATTTAAATTTAATGTATGTCCGTGCAACAATGCAAGAAAAAATGATATCCTTCTCCAAATCAGGCTATTTAATTGCAAATGTAGCTACATATCCTGAATTTGAAGGCAGGGGGATTGCAAAAGCATTAACTCAGCATGCACTAAATTATCTGAAATCTAAAAATGTTCAAAATGCTTATTTACAAGTCCGTGAAAATAACCCTGCCGCAATTCATATTTATAAAAGCTTTGGATTTCAAGAATTTGCTCGTCGATCAACATGGTTTAAAATTCCTCAAAGAAATAATTTTCAATTATTTGAAACGAATGAATATAAAATAGAAAAACCAAAACCGAAAGATTGGCAATCGATAAAAAACATGTTTCAAAAAAATTATCCTCGAAAAGTTCAGTGGCATTTACCTATCCAATTATCGTTAATTAGAACTGATTTTCTGGGATATTTAAATCGATCCTTTTATGATATTGATTTTAAACAATGGACATTGTATAAGAAAAACAATGTTCACTCAGTCTTAGGAAGTGTAGTATGGCAAACTTCAAAAAATATGACAAATTATATTTGGGTAGCAAGTGACCAAGAAAATGATGATGTAGTACTTAAGAATCTAGTGCCATATCTGGAAAATGATATTAATCGTAAAAAAATAACTTTTGATTTCCCGATAAACAGAGGAAAAGATATTTTGCCAAAGCTTGGTTTTTCTCATAAACAAAATTTGATATGGATGAATTGGTCTTCATATCATTAACCCTAGAGAGGTTCAAAGATGGAAGAAAAAGCATTAATTAAATCAATTATTGAAAACACTAAAAACATAGCAGTTGTAGGTCACTCAGCCAATCCTCAAAAAAGCAGCTATGAAATCGCTGAATATTTACGATTGGTAGGTTTTAATATATACCCTGTTAATCCAAGCGTTGAAACTATCAATGGTAGAAAATCGTATAGTAATTTAAAAGAAATACCAGAAAAAATAGATGTTGTTCAAGTTTTTCGGCGATCTGAATTTCTACCTGAGATTGTAAAAGAAGCAATTGAAGTAAATGCCGGTGCTGTTTGGGGACAATTTGGTGTTGAAAGTGCTGAGGCAGAAAAAATAGCAAAAGAAGCGGGTATACCAATTGTTATGGATCGTTGTTTAAAGGTTGAATATAATCGTAATAAAAAATAAAAGGAAGTATAAAAATGAAATTGATTTTACGTTTAGCGTTAAATGCTGGTGCTGTTTTTCTAGCCGTAAACCTAATCCCTGGATTAGTTCCACAAAATGATGTATGGTGGGCATATGTAATCTTTGGTTTAGTTCTAGGACTTCTTAATGGCTTATTAAAGCCATTATTGAAACTTTTAACCTGCCCTTTGATCTTATTAACCCTTGGTTTGTTTAATCTTGTAATCAATACAATTATGCTTTATGCAGCTAATTGGGTTGGTAGTATGTTTGAAAGTGGATTATATATTGAGAATTTCTGGAGCGCTTTGTTAGGAGCCGTTATAATTAGTGTTATTAATGTTCTTTTTGATGGATTAGTAAAAGATTCTAAAAAGAAAAAGAAAAAACATAAAAAATAAATATAGGAAAAAAATTGAAAAATAATATTCTAAAACTAGTTGAAATTACTACAGGAATAATTTTATTAGGATTTGCATTAGCTGGTATCTCCAATGGATTTTCAAATTTTAATGGCTGGATTGGGTTTAGTGTATTATTACTCATTTGTTTATCTATCATATTTATAACATGGAAAAGTTTCAAAAATGAATGCCCGCCAAATTATGTTTTGGTGGGCATTCTTATTGCTATAAGTCTCCGCATTATTTTAGGGGTTATGTGGGCTGTTCTATTGCCAATTTATGGGTACGATACCGAAGTAAATCAAGCCGGCTATATTATGTCTGATGCTTATTACAGAGACAACGCTGCATGGGAATTAGCCAAAAGTAAAGATTCGCTTTTTGAAGCATTTCGAAATTATTCAAATACTGATCAATATGGTGGCTTATTATTTTTAAGTGGTTTAATCTATCGTGTTTTCGGTGGAAGTATACATCAACCATTATTGATGATTGTTCTCTCATCAACTATATCTGGTCTTGCTGTTCTATTTATTTGGGGAATTAGCAAGAATTTATGGAACGATAATGTTTCAAAATGGGCTTTATGGTTAATGGTTTTTTATCCAGAGTTATCTATGTTGGGAAGTTCTCAAATGAGAGAGGCTTTTACTCCAACATTAATTTTAATCAGTGTATTTTATTTTATTAAATGGCTTGATTCAAAGAAAATCCAGATGCTTTTAGTTACAATAATCTCAGGAACCTTGCTTCTAAGTTTTTCAAATCCAACATTTTTACTTGCCGTTTTTATGCTACTTATTCTTTATTTAGCAAAGACAAACTTAACTATTTTTAGAAAAAAATGGTTATGGGTTGCTATTATTTTTGGAATTATTTTAATAATCCTTAGTATGTTTGTTTTTAGCGATTTTATCAATCATTGGATGGAAGCAAGTCAATGGGAAAAATATTTAGCTCAAAACTCTTCTGGCTGGGTGCAACGGCAATTCCGAAGAATGCCAGCTTGGAGCCACGTACCTTTTGTTGTATTTTATGGAATTTTCCGACCTTTATTACCTTCAGCATTAATTGCAAGTGGTGCTCCAATATGGAAAGCAATTGGTGTTTGGCGAGCATTAGGTTGGACAACTGTATTGTTGGTTCTAATTTACGCAACCTTTCTATCAATTAGATATATTTCTAAAGATAAAAAAGCTCTCCCCCTTATTATTTCACAATGGGTTATCATTTTAATAGCTTCTTATCGTGGAGGAGGAGATCAATGGGATAGTCCTCGATATCGAGCCATATTTGCAGGCTTTCAACTAATAATAATTGGGTGGGCTATATATATGCATAAAAAAGAAAAAGATCCTTGGCTACGTCGTGCATTCATTGCTGCTATTGTTATGGTTATTTGGTTTGTACCTTGGTATTCAAGACGGTATATTGAACTTCCTTTTAGTTGGGATCTTGTTGATCTTCCTGATGCAATAGGTGTCCCGATTATTCTTATCCTAATGTTTTGGCTCGTTGACTGGTTTTTATGGATTTACCAAACAAATCGTTCTTCAAAAGTTAGTGATAATAAAAAAGGTTCCTAAAAAGGAACCTTTTTATATGTCTGTTCTTTCGATCCATTCATGTAATTGTCCGGATGGAACATAAGATTGCATTTTGTTCAAAAGTAATTTTGAATCATTTTCGATAAAATACAAAGAATCATGAAAATCATACGTAAAACCATTATTCTTAAAAGATAAAAATAAGTCTTTTAAAGCATTATAAAAACCATCTACATTTAAGACTCCTATTGGTTTTTTATGTATTCCAATTTGAGCTAAGGTGAGAGTATCAAAAAATTCATCCATAGTACCAAAACCACCTGGTAATGCTATAAAACCGTCTGCTAATTCTGCCATACGAGCTTTACGTTGATGCATAGTCTTTTTTACTTCAAGCTTAGTTATACCTTCAGGTAAAAATTGTGGTATTGTAAACCGTTCTATTGTGATTCCAATGACCTCTCCATTTTGTGACATAACGCCGTCTGCCACTCGCCCCATCATTCCAGTTTTTCCACCACCATAAACTAAACTAATTCCATTTATTGCTAACAATTGACCTAAATCATAAGCAGAATCTAAATATTTTTGATCAATTTGATCAGATGATCCACAATACACTGCTATTCGTTTTAATTTATTTTCCATATAATTTTCATTTATTTCTTTAAAACAACAATATTTTCAATATGATATGTATGAGGAAACATATCTATAGGTGTCACAGATTCTAAGAAGAAACCAGCATCTACTAATTTTCTTACATCTCTTGCTAATGTTGAAGGATCACAAGATATATATATTAAAACTTGTGGAGCTTTGTCAATTACCGATTCCAATGCGAATTTTCCTAATCCAGCTCTAGGAGGATCCACTATAATTAAATCAGGTTGTAATTCTATATTTGGAAGCGCTCTTTCAGCCTTATCTTGATAAATGGATACATTTTCAAATTCATCTAAATTTACACCAAAATCTTCACACGCAGATTCACTTAATTCAATACCAATTAATTCTTTTGAATATGGAGCTAAAAATTTACTAAAAAGACCAACCCCACAATATACATCAAAAACTGTAAGATCTTTTCTCTCAGCAAAATTTTCTTTCACAACTCTCATAACTACGTGAACCATATTTTCAGCACCTGAAAAATTTACTTGAAAAAAACTATCCGCTGTTACTTGAAATGTCTGATCTAATATCTCAAAAAGCAAATAATTATTTCCAGAAAGAACTCTTCCGCCTTTTGGGTGTATATACATTACTGAAATTGGTAAATCTGCTGAAAATTCTGGAATATCTGAATTTTCACTTTCTAAAATCAACATACTATCAGAATAATTATTTTGTCTGAAACTAATTCGATTGATCTGCTCTTCTTCTGGAATTTGTAAATTCTGCCAAAGATCATTAATGGCAGGCATTGGCAAATAACATTCTTTTGTTTCAATGACTTCATTAGTTCGCCATGTTTGATAACCTAGGTGCCCATCCCAAGTAGGATGCATTTGAATCGTGTTACGATAATATTTTTGATCTTTTGATGGAACAATTGGATGCATTGGTACAGAATCAAAATTTGCAATGCGAATAAAAGCATCTTCTACAATTTCTTGTTTTGTTTTAAGTTGCTCTTGATATGACATATGTTGATAATGACATCCGCCACATTCAGTGAAATGCTGACAAAATGGTTCTATGCGGTTTGAAGAAGGTTCTAAAATTTCAATAAGCTTTGCTCGTGTAAACCCTTTTTTTTCTTCCACTAGCTCAATTCGAATTTTTTCACCCGGAAGAGAGAAAGGAACAAAAACAGCTCGACCATCATCAAGGCGACCAAAACATTCTCCTCCATATGCAAATTTATCAACAATTATTTCAAATGTTTTATTATCCATTAATAAAATTATCCATTAAATCAAAAAGATTTTCACAATCTTCCAGTGTCGTTTCTCCCATATGACCAATGCGGAAAGTCCTATTCTTTAAAGAACCATAACCATTAGTTATTCGGGTACCATTATCGATTAAGAATTTATTCAAACCGCTAATATCATACTCTAAATCATTATTGATTGTTGTGACAGTTTGAGAACGATATCCTTCTGGTGCATATAATGATAAACCATATTTAGCTGTCCATTCAGCAGAAGCTTGTGCCATAGCTGTGTGGCGAGCCCAACGATTCTCTAAGCCTTCTTGATTAAGAATTCGTTCTAATTGTGCATCAAGTGCATAAAACAAGGAAATAGGGGCAGTTGTTGGCATAGAATTAGTAGTGCGATGTTTTTCTAAACGAAGAAAATCAAAATACCAACCACGTTGCTCAACTTGAGCAGCTCTTTCCATTGCTCGATCACTTACTGCCGCAAATGCAATTCCAGGAGGTAAGGCTAAACATTTTTGAGATGATGTAAGCATATAATCTACACCCCAAGCATCCATCTCAATTTTTGTGCCTGCCATTGAAGAAACAGTATCAACACATAAAATTGTTTCAGGTGATACTTCTTTGATAACTTTTGAAATTTCTTCTACTGGATTCATAAGTCCTGTTGAAGTTTCGTTATGTATTACGGTTACTATTTGATATTTTTTCCCATCAATTAATTTTGCTACATCTTCTCCACGAATAGGTTCATTCCATGGAGTTTCATAAATATCAGCATCTTTTCCATTTAATTTACCTACATCGTACCAACGTTTACCAAAAGCACCATTTACTAAAGAAAGCATTTTTCCACCGGGATCGACAAAGTTTCGCACCGCTGCTTCGTGCAAACCTGTTCCTGTGGATGGTGTAATAAAAACTCTATATTTAGTCTTAAAAATCTCCTCCATCCGATCTGAAGTACGATGAAAAATTTCTTCAAATTGTGTGCTTCGATGAGGGATCATAGGTTTCGCCTGTGCTTGAAGCACTTCATCGGCCACATCAACTGGACCGGGAACAAACATATGGTTCATTTTAATTTCTCCTGTAAAAAGACTAATAAGTCTTCAATTATTTTTATTTACTTTCTTCATCAACTGAGAGAATAATTTGGTCCACCAATTGATGTGTATCCACTTTGCTTTGCTGAGGAAACCCCAGCCAAGCCAGAAATTCACGATTTCCTTTAGGGCCTAACACAGGTGAAGGTGCTAAGCCCCGCACCTGATAACCTTCTTGGTGAATAAAATCTAAGATATCAAATAAAACTTTGCGGTGAACAAAAGGATCTCTAACAACACCTTTGCCTCGAGATACTTCTTTCTTTCCAGCTTCAAATTGTGGTTTAATAAGTGCCATTACTTGGGCATCACTTGAGTTCTCAAACCATTTTTTTACTACAGGAAGAAGAACTTTCAATGAAATAAATGATGCATCAATAGTAACATGCTGTACTGGTTCTGGTAAACTTTCAATATAACGAGCATTTGTGCTTTCCATAACAACTACACGTTGATCTTGACGTAATTTCCAATGGAGAATCCCTTTCCCAACGTCAATCGCATACACCTTTTTAGCACCAGCTTGTAACATACAGTCAGTAAAACCACCTGTGGAAGAACCAAGATCAGCACAAATTTTATCTTTATAATCTAAAAGGAAAATATCCATTGCTGCAGCTAATTTTTCACCCCCACGTGAAACAAATCGCTGTTGTTTGCGAATTTCTAACGTAACAGATGTATCTATTTTTTGAGATGGTTTGAGTAGTTTTTGTCCATTTGCAAATACTTCACCAGCCATAATCAGACGTTGTGCTAAAGCCCTACTCTCAACATTCCCTTTTTCAACTAATAAAACATCTACACGTTCTTTTGACATTGAGCAATTTTAACACTTTGTTCAAGCTCTCGCAATAAAAATGATTATTCTTCATTTTAATTAATACTATATTGATTACGATGATTGTTTTTGATTGTATTTTGATTGACGATGATACAAAACCTGCTATATTTACACTATGCTAAAAAACATTGTTCATTCAATGCGGATCAAGCATTGGACAAAAAATATCTTTTTATTTGTTGGCTTAATTTTCGACGGACAGTTATTTAACATCCATTCTTTTTTTCGTGTCGTAGTAGCGGCTTTTTTATTTTCTTTAGCTGCAAGTTGTGTTTATATCATAAACGATGTTTTTGACCGTGAAGCAGATCAAAAACATCCAAAGAAAAAAAACAGACCTATTGCATCAGGGGCATTATCTATTCGAATTGCTATTATTTTTGTAATTTTTTTACTCGTTATTGTGCTCTCTAGCGCCTACTTTTTAGACAAGTTTTTTGTTTTAATTCTAATTGGATATATCTTACTTAATTTAGCATACTCTCGATGGTTGAAGCATATTGTTATTATTGATGTTCTAATTTTAGCTTCATTTTATTTAATCCGAATTGTTGCAGGTTTAAGTGTAATTGATGTTCAATACTTTTCACCATGGCTATTCTTAACAGGCTCTTTCCTAGCATTATTTTTAGGTATAGGAAAACGTAGAACTGAATATATTAATAAAAATGATAATGAATCTAGTAGAAAAGTTTTAGAAAATTATTCTATAGTCCTTTTAGATCAAATGTTATTTATTGTAGTAACTTTAATTTTAATTACTTATAGTTTATATACTTTTTTTGCAGAAAGTTTACCTTCAAATTATAGTGCTATGTTTACTATTCCATTTGCAATATATGGTGTTTTTCGATATTTATATCTATTACATATCAAAAGTGAAGGAGAAGCTCCTGAAGAAATTTTACTTAAAGACCGTTCTTTGCAAGTTACTTTATTGCTTTGGGGAGGTTTGTTTATTTATTTACTTTATGGAGTATAAGAGTTTATGCTTCATTCTCAACAAAAACACTCTTTTGGTCAGGCATCTGGTAAAATAATTTTATTTGGAGAACATTCAGTTGTTTTTGGAAAACCAGCAATCGCAATTCCTTTACAAGATTTATTTGTGATCACTGATATTGAAAGCTTGAATAATGATGTCATAATTTGCTCTAATGAAATTGGTTTAAATTCATCATTAAGTACTCTTTCAGCGAAAGATCCAATTCGTCAAACAATTCAATTATTTTCTGAAAAATTCTCAATATCGATTTCAAATATTAAAATCAATATTAAGTCTTCTATTCCTGTTGCCTCTGGCTTAGGATCAGGTGCAGCCGTAAGCATTAGTATTTTAAAAGCTTTAAACAATTATTATACAACAAATGCATCACTTGATTGCATCAATCAAATTGCTTTTGAAATAGAAAAAATTCATCATGGAACTCCTTCAGGAATTGATAATACAACCATTACATTCGAAAAACCTATTTTTTTTCAAAAAAACAAACCTGTTGAAATTCTAGATTTTAAAAACACATATCATTTTATCGTTGCAAATTCAGGTATTAAAGCTTCAACTAAAGAAGTTGTTACAGGTGTACGAGAACGATATATTAAAAATCAAGCAGTTTATAATTGTTTTTTTAATAAAATGGGGATAATCTGTAAAAAGGCAAAAAAAGCATTCGAATCCGGTGATTTTAAATTAATCGGTGAATTAATGACTGAAAATCAATATTATTTAGAAAAAATTGAAGTGTCATCTTTATTTATCTCTAATTTAATAAGTTCAGGTCAAACAGCAGGAGCATCAGGGGTGAAGTTATCTGGAGCTGGGATTGGTGGCAATGTGATCGCATTGGTAGATGAAGATAAAATTGATGCTGTAAAAACTGCATTTTTGGAAAATGGTGCAGCTCATGTTTTTTCAACTTGTTTAAAAGGAGAATAAGTGACAAATTCTGAAGGTTATCTTTATTTAAAGTTAGGCGGTTCTTTAATTACACATAAAGATATTCCCCTAGCAGCTAGAAAAGAAGTAATCCAACGTTTGGCAAATGAGATTGCTTTATTTCGAAAAGAAAATCCTAGTATTAAACTAATTCTCGGGCATGGTTCTGGATCTTTCGGGCATTCAACTGCTAAAAAATATGGTACTGTTGAAGGAGTTGAAACTAAAGAAGAATGGGTAGGATACACAGATGTATGGTATCAAGCAAGATTTTTAAATCAATTAGTTATAATAGCTTTACATGAAGCAGGTATTCCTGTAGTAAGTATTGATATTTCAAATTTTTGGATTAGTAATCAGCAGAAAACCAATAAATTGGATATTGAAGTAATTGGTAGAATCTTATCAAAAAACATTCTCCCTGTTGTCTATGGCAATGTCTTATTAGACAATTCTATTGGTGGCACAATCTTTTCAACAGAAAAAATCTTTGCAGTACTTAGCGAATACTTTCCCCCTCAGAGGATTTTATTAGCAGGTATTGAGGATGGTATTTGGGAAGATTATCCAACAAAAACAATTCTATGTAAAAAAATAACTCCAAAAAGCTTATCTTTAGATAAAAAATTTTTACAAGGATCAATTAATCCAGATGTAACAGGAGGAATGTATTCAAAAGTTGAAACTTTATTACCCTTGCTAGATCTCAATAAAAATGGGGAAGTTTTTATTTTTAATGGTTTAGTTCCTGATGCAGTCAAAAATGCATTATTAAATAAAAATCAAAATGGAACGATTTTAATAAATGATAGTGATTAACACATAGATTTTATAAAATTTTTATATATTAAGTATAAAAAAGAAGTTGACATGCGAGGCAACTTAGAGTAAACTTTTTTGTCATTAGAGATATGTGCTTAAATCAAATCTTTCAATTACTGTATTCCCAACGTTTCAACCATAAGCAAAAAAATCATCTCTTTTTTTATTTTTAAATATTGAATTTACTAACAGAAGGAAAATTTTATGACCAACCAAAGTATCGTTTATTTAACTCAAGATGGTTATGACAAAATCGTAGCTGAATTGAAACTTCTAAAAGAAGTAAAACGTCCAGAACTTGCTGAACGCCTAAAAGAAGCAATTTCTCAAGGAGATCTCTCTGAAAATGCTGATTATATTAAATCTAAAGAAGATCAAGGTTTCCTTGAAGGAAGAATTCAAGATCTTGAAGCAAAACTTTCTAATTATGAAATTATTGAGAAAAAAGCTAGTAATGGAGTTGTTGAAATTGGTTCAACAGTAACTTTTACCCAAGGAAAATCTGAACCAAAAACTTTTCAAGTAGTGGGTGCAGCTGAAGGGAATCCTCGTGAAGGAAAAATCTCTAATGAATCTCCTGTTGGTTCAAAACTTCTTGGTTCAAAAGAAGGAGATAGTATCAGTGTACAAACACCTAATGGGATCATCAAACTTAATGTTCTAAAAGTTGAATAAGAATTGTTGGCAAAATTCCTTATAAAATTAAAGACAGCAATAGCTGTCTTTTTATTTATTGAATTCTAAGGCTTGATTTTTCCCAAACTGAAAATTCAAATGTTATTTGCTCAACATAACTATTTTCTGGGAGTGGAGCTGTGCCATAATGCATTTCCTTGATACGAACAATCACTTGTAAATTTTCAGTTTCAAGAGGAATATCTTTATTTGATTCTAAGAGAATAAATTCTCCTTTATGTTTTAGACGTTCATAAACATTTTTATCACTAAAAGCATGTTCACATAAAAGAACTTTTGCTGTATTCCCAGGTTGATGACTATCAAAAACATAAACTTCAAAAGCACTTGCTCGTTTTGGTGTACCTACACCAATAAAATCAACAACCTCAACACCGCATTCTCCTAGATATTCTTTATTTGTTTTTGAGATTATTGATTCTCTTTTTTCATAAAGATCATTTCCAATACGATATGTGGAGAAAAAATGCTGATCTGGTGTTAATTGAACACCATCTTTTGATTGATAAGTTGTTTGGATAAAATTGTTAATCTCATCTGTGTCTCGGTAAGTTACTTTAAGTGAGGCTTTTTTATTACTTTGGTTCTGGCGTAATACTAAAAATCCTGCAAACCCTGCGATACCAAAAAGAACTACGGCTAATAAACCAAGTCCAATGGATTTAATAAAACCACCTTGTTTTTGTTCTTCTGGTGAAACCACTGGAGAATTTGTCGTTTGTGTTGTTGTTGATGTAGTGTTAGTAGTGGATTGATATAGTTCTTGAATTAAGAGGATATCATTCATATTTTGAATTTGAGGATCTCGTACTATTTTTTGAAGCTCATCACTTGCAGTATCTCCAAGAGAATTCAATCGAGCCAAAGCCATTTGTTCAGCATATTGAGGATTTGTTATATGAGTTGTTGTATATGAATCAATAATCATTCTAGCGTAATCTGTTCGGAGATCTGGACGTAAATATTCTGTAGTTGTATCTATGTATTTTACTTTTAAAGGTCCCCACCCTAAAATTACTAAACCTATTAAAACACCTGCTATAAATAACAAAACCATTTTTCCTTGAGTTGAATTAAACCAAGTAAAAACATTTGAAGTATTTTGTGCTTGTTTTTTCTCACCTGAACCGGTGACAAAAGATGAATTTTGAGAGGGCATAATTTTTCTCCGTATTGATCCGTTTTATATCAATGTAAGTATAATTCTAGATTATGAAAACATTTTCGGCAATTCAATTGGAAGTAATGTTTTCTGACATTGATAATAATGCAAGGCACGTGCCAATATTAGTAGAAAAAGAAAAAGGATGAAAATATCACCCTTTTAGAAATCATCTAAATCTAAAAAGCCATTAGAAAAATCTTTATTCGATGAAGCCGTTTTTGGAGGTGAGGTCGCTTGGTTTGCGGTTATGGAAGAAAGGCAATAGGGGCAAACTGTCCAATTCATTTCTAAAATAGCATCACATACATCACACTTCCTTTTTAACTGAGTGTGACAAGTGGGGCAAATTTGCCATTCTTTTTCTACTAAACGATCACAACCTGGGCATTTCTCTACTTGATTCACTGTGGCTAGAATCATTTCTTCTTCTAATGCTTGTTGATATTCTTCTTCTATTGTTTTAGGATTACGAATCAAGATGTAAACAATTACACCAGGCAAGAATAGTAATGTAACAAGTATAAAGCTAAAAAAGTGGATAATTGTCTCATGCCCTCTTCTTTTTGAATCACGAACTACCCAAAAAATAAGACCAACCCAAAGTGCAATAATAAATGCAGCAGCCCAAGCTGTAAGGATAGAAAACAATATACTAGGATTTGTAGAAAAGATATTCATAGTCATTCTCCATTCAAAAAAATTATAGCATGATTGGTTTAATTGTTTATAAAAAACACCAAGTGATTTACTTGGTGTTTTTTTCTTGATTTTATTTTAGAGAATAACCTTTGTCTAAAACATCTTGATTAAGTTCTAATGTTTTCTTATGCCGATCTGGTAAATGATCTATTAATGCTTGTTTTACATTTTCAATTGGAAGGATTGGTTCATGTTTTAGCATTACTGCTAAAAGAAGCATATTAGCTAACCGTACATTTCCCATTTCTTCTGAAATTTCATTTGCCATAATATCTACAATATTTAGATCTTCTCTCTTATACCCACGATCTACCAAAGAGCGATTAACGATCATAGTTGATCCTGTTTTCATAATCGGTTCATATTTATCAACTGAAGGTAAGTTCATAGCAATTACAATATCAGGAGAACTTACTATTGGAGAACCAATTTCTTCATCTGAAATAACAACGGTACAATTTGCTGTACCTCCACGCATTTCAGGACCATAAGAAGGAATCCAAGTAACATGTTTACCAGCATCCATCGCTGCATATGCTAAAATCTGACCTGCAAAAAGTGTGCCTTGACCACCAAAACCAGAAATTACTATACTTTTTTCCATTGACCTCTCCTTATTTGAGTGCTGGATGAATCTTGAAATCACCAAGTGGGTAGGTAGGTACCATTTTTTCTTCAATGAATTTTAGTGCTTCATTGGGAGTAACCTTCCAATTGGTTGGACAAGAGGAGAGCAATTCTACCATTGAAAAACCAAGTCCTTTTTGTTGGACTTCAAAAGCAGTTTTGATGGCTTTTTTTGCTTTATTAATATTTTTGGCATCGTGTAAACTTCGACGAACAATATAGCCAGCACCATCCATTTCTGCAATCATTTCAGACATACGAATGGGAAAACCAGCTAATTCAACATCTCGTCCTAATGGTGATGAGGTTGTCTTCATTCCTGGTAAAGTTGTTGGTGCCATTTGTCCACCTGTCATCCCATAAATAGCATTATTTATAAATACAACAGTAATATTCTCACCGCGAGCAGCAGCATGCATAATCTCAGCTATACCAATTGAAGCAAGATCCCCATCTCCTTGATAAGTAAAAACATTAGCTTCGGGCATCACTCTTTTGATGCCAGTGGCCATTGCAGGTGCACGTCCATGGGCTGCTTCCACAAAGTCCATGTCAAAATAATTATAGGCAAAAACAGAACAACCAACTGGAGCAACTCCAATTGTTTTTTCACGTAAACCAAGTTCATCAATTACTTCTGCAACAAGACGATGGGCTATACCGTGTGTACAACCGGGACAATAATGAGTGTGTACGTCTGTGAATGAAACTGGGCGTGAATAGACCAATTTCGCATCTTGAATTGTCATTTTAGTTTTCCTCCGCTATACGTATTTCTAATCGTTCTAACCATTCTTTGCGAGCATCTACAGGGAATTTACCAAGATTACTATTGACTCGAATAATCTCATCTAATATTTCTTCTGTTAGTGGCGTTTTTCCACCTGAACGACCATAGAATTCTACCGGGATTTTACCTTGTACTGCTAACTCAACATCGTCTAACATCATACCAACATTCATTTCAACAACAAGAATACTTTTGACTCTTTCTGTGAGCGCAGCAATTTCTTTCTTTGGAAACGGCATTAATGTAATTGGTCTGAATAGCCCAACTTTGATGCCTTTTTCACGAGCTTTACGAACCGCTGATGATGCGATTCGACCTGCTGTACCAAATCCAATAATCACTAATTCAGCATCATCCATGTAATATTCTTTATATCGTACTTCTTTTTCTTCAATTTCCATTTTACGTTTGAGTAAGCGTATATTGGTTTGTTCTTGATGATTGGGATTGATATAGATTGATGAAAGTTTTCGCGCTGGGCGATCATTTGCACCACTGACTGCCCAATCTGGAATATCATTCTTAATTTCTCGCATTGGAGGAAGTTCAACTGGTTCCATCATTTGTCCAATATTGCCATCGATAACAATATGAACAACATTACGATATTTCTCAGCTAAATCAAATGCAAGTCCCATCATATCAACAGCTTCTTGAACACCAGCAGGTGCGAGAACTATAGGATGGTATTCTCCATGGCCTCCACCTTTGACCATTTGATTATAGTCACCTTGGGAAGGAGAGATGTTTCCTAAACCGGGACCACCACGCATGACGTTTACTACAACTGCGGGAACTTCTGTGCCGGCAATATAACTAATACCTTCTGCCTTGAGACTGATACCTGGACTAGATGAAGCCGTCATCACACGTTTTCCAGTGCAAGCAGCGCCATAGACCATATTGATGGCTGCAACTTCACTTTCTGCTTGCACAAAAGCTCTGCCAAGCTCAGGCATGCGTTTGGCCATGTGTTCAAGAAATTCTGTAGAAGGAGTGATCGGATAGCCAAAGAAACCTTCGAGACCTGCTCTGATGGCAGCCTCTGCAAAAGCGGCATTTCCTTTTAATAATTCTTTTGCCATGGTCGCTTATCCTTTCTTTTCTCTGTATACTGTGATGGCAGCATCGGGGCACATGGTGGCACATATACCACAACCAATACATCCTTGGTTTGCTTGATATGCTGGATGATAGCCTTTGGGCGTGAAGACGTCCATATTTAGGCGTAAGACATCTTGAGGGCAAGCGGCAACACAAAGCTCGCAACCCTTGCAAAAGTTATGATTTACTTCAATCCATCCCTTCACGGGCATGAACAACCTCCTATGAAAACTTTGATTAATATGATTATTTGTTCGTGCTTTTATCTTAATGGTTTGCAAGGTAGGTGTCAACTTAGACAAAATTAATAAATAGAAGAATCGGTTGAATAAGTGTGTGAATTGATTTATGGTATAGTTTAGATATTCATTTTAAGGAGCGATTTGATGACCGATATTAAACCTACCATTCACTTAATCGCAGCAGCTCGTCCAAATTTTCCCAAAATAGCACCTATTTATCATCAATTGATTGAAGAAAATTGGTGTGTTCCAATGATTGTACATACCGGACAACATTATGACGCGAACATGTCAGATGATCTGTTTAAAGATCTTAATTTACCAGAACCTCACATACATTTACAAATTGGAAGCGGCACTCATGCAGAACAAACTGCAGGCGTGATGGTGGCATATGAAAAATTGTGTATGGATGCACGCCCTGATTATATCGTTGTGGTGGGAGACGTGAACTCAACAATGGCATGTGCATTGGTGGCAAAAAAGTTATTGATTCCTATCGCTCATTTAGAAGCAGGACTTCGTAGCAATGATTGGCATATGCCTGAAGAGATTAATCGTATTGTGACGGATACTTTATGTGATTTGCTTTGGACTCCTTCTGAGGATGGAAATGAACATTTGCGTGAAATGGGAATTGCTGAAGAGAGAATTGAGATGGTGGGGAATGTAATGATGGATTCTTATGAAATGATGCGAGCAAAAATCGATGCAAGCAATGCTTTAGATGACTTTGAACTAGAAAAGAATAAGTTTGCAATGGTGACTTTGCACCGTCCTAGCAATGTGGACCAGAAAAGCAGTTTAGCGGTTTTGGTGAAAACATTGATCGAAACTTCAAAGCAAATCTCCTTAGTTTTTCCAATGCATCCGAGAACCCAAAATCGGTTGAAAGAATTTGGTTTTTGGCATAACTTAGCAAGTGTTGAAAATATTCGTTTGATTGAGCCTTTAAGTTATGTTCCTTTTATGAAATTAGTGAATTCATCAGCATTGGTAATCACGGATTCTGGTGGAATTCAAGAAGAAACAACATATTTGAATATTCCATGTTTAACAGTGCGCGAAAACACTGAGCGACCTATCACTATTACACAAGGCACTAATCAATTAATCACTCCAAGCAAAATGACAGAAAAAACAGCTGAAATTTTGGCAGGAAAATGGCAAAATGGTGTTCGCCCTGCAATGTGGGATGGCAAAACTGCAGAACGTGTGACAAAAAGCTTGAGACGAGTTTTGGGAGTGTGAGATGGCGAAGAAAGATCTTTATACACGGTTGGTGTATTTACGTAAAAAAGCTGGCGTAGGGAAGTTAGCATATTTCTTACTCAAAGTGCTAGGGGTGGAAATTCCATTATCTGTTGAAATTGGTGAAAGTTTCTATTTAGTACACGGTGCAGTGGGCACTGTGATCCATCCTCATACAAAAATTGGTAATAATGTTAAGGTATACCCAGGCGTAGTATTAGGGCGAGCAGATATTCATAAAAGCCAAGCAGAGTCTTCTTTTGAAGGGTTTGTAATTGAGGATGATGTAATTCTGGGAGCAGGTGCTAAAGTGATGGGTAAAGATGGATTTTTGATTATTGCAAAAGGATCAATCATAGGCGCAAATGCTGTTTTAACAGAAAGTACAGGTGAAGGAGAAACTTGGGCTGGCGTACCGGCATCTAAAATCCACTAAAATTTTGACCTTTGAGTTCTTTGTTCTATAATGAAATTAGTAAAAAAATTCGTTATAAAAGGAGAACCAATGACATCAAAAGTTCGTTTTATTGAAGGAAGTGATGGCAATCGTCTGTTTACACAATGTTGGGGAGATGATGTAAATCCAAAGGCTGTGTTGATCCTTTCTCATGGTTTGGCAGAGCATAGCGGACGCTATGCACATGTGGGTGATTTTTTTGCACAACAAGGGTTTTTAGTATGTGCATTAGACCATCGTTCTCATGGTCAATCTGAAGGGGAAGATACTTATGTCGATTCTTTCGATCAATTTTTAGCTGATCTTGATATCTTTGTAAAGTTTGTGAAAGAGAAAGCGCCAGGGAAACCCACTTTTTTGCTGGGGCACAGCATGGGAGGGGCAATCGTGCTTTCTTATGTGATCAAATATCAACCGGAACTAACTGGGGTGATCTTGAGCGCGCCAGGGGTGCTACTTGGTGGAGATATCTCTCCTATATTACTCAAAATTGCAGGTTTGTTAAGCGTTATTGCACCAAAGATGAAAACAATCACATTGGATGCTGGCTCTGTTTCTCGCGATCCTGAAGTAATGGCAAAGTATGATGCAGATCCATTAAACTATCGCGGTGGTGTGCCCGCTCGATTAGGTGCTGAAATGAACAAAAACGTCGCTTTTGTGGCTGAACATATGAAAGAATTCACATTACCTTGTTTCTTAGCAAATGGATCAGAAGATAAGTTGGTCGATCCTACTGTGAGTCAATACTTGTATGATGGTGTTGGTAGTGAAGATAAGACTATCAAAGTCTATGAAGGCCTTTATCATGAAATCTTGAACGAACCTGAAAAAGAAGAGGTGATGGGAGATATGTTGACTTGGATGAATAATCGCATCTAAGTTATCCCTTTATAATCAAACAGAAAGCCTACTTAATTGAGTAGGCTTTTTTTGTAAGTGATTAAGACTTTTCTATGACGATGAAGTCGTCTCCGGGTTGAGCGCCAAGAGGAAGGGCTGCATTGCCATTGACTTTGGCAACCAGTAACCAACCTGTGCTACCGATGAGAGCGGTGAACGTGTCGACCTCGGCATTACCAAAAGTTTTTACTACAGGATGCACTTCTTGCCCTTTGACAATGACTGCTGGGTCTTTGAACTCTGCGAGGTGTTCAACTTTGATGTTGGATATGATGTTGCCAAAATGATCAACAGCGTTAACGATGCCTTCAATTTTCCCAGTTGAAAACTTTGGTTTGGGGGTTTCAATATAGACATAGTCCTCAATTAGATCACCGAGTTCTTCTAATTTGACTCCTTTAGAAAGATGAGCACCTACTGGTGAAAAGATATCTCTTCCATGAAAGACGTTGCTAATTTGATTGAGCCAATATTCGCTTTTATTAGTATGGACCACTTTGATTGTCCATCCTTCTTTTTGTGCTCTTTCATAGAGAGGAGAGAGCACGCCATTATCGGGAGCGACATAGAATTGGTCACCAATTTGAGCGGCGATAGGACGGCGATGAGTACCAACACCGGGATCTACGACAACCACATGAACGGAGCCTTTGGGAAAATACCATGTTTGTCGATCAAGAACTAAGCCCGCTTCGTAGATGTTTTGGGGAGTGATGAAGTGGGAGAGGTCTGCAATTTTGGCTTGGGGATTGATGCCATAGATGACACCATGCATGACTCCAGCATTGCCGTCTTTTTCTCCAAAATCTGTCATGAGTGAAATTACTGTCATTTTTTCTCCTATGTTTAAATGTTATAAGTCACGGACCATATAGTGAGAGCCAAGTTTGAATTTTCTGCCAGCATAGTATTTGCGGGTGCCGATGGCTGCGATTACGGCGATCTTAGGATAGCCGGCTTGTTGAGCTAACTCGCAGGCATGTTCAATGAGCTGGGTGCCCAGACCAATGTGTTGGGCAGCGCCTGTTTTTTCTTTGCCGACCTCTAGAGATTGTCCGTAGACATGTACTTCGCGAATGATGGCAGCATGTTGCAGGTCTTGAATTTGCATATCAGGGCTATCTGCTTTGGGGAAAGAGAGACGAAGGAAACCAGCGAGCTTATCATCTGCAGTGACAAAACTGAGGAAATGCTCCTCAGCAAAACCAGCTTGATAAGTAACGTCGTTAATTTCAAGGGTATCAGGATCAACCTTTTTGCCTTTGACTTCGCGACAGCGGATGCAATCACAATGTTGCCCACGAGACTCCATGACCTTTTTGAGATCCATACGAAGACTGGTGCGCATGTTGCCTTCCACGACATGCGTGGAGGGGATATCGCGAATGACACGATTGACACGGCAATAGCGAGGGATGGTGGGTTTGATGGTGGCGAGCAGTTCGACCAATTCTTCAGTTGTATAGGGTTTGTAGAGCCCTTTTTCCCAAAGAGGATATAAGGCTGTATCTTTGAGGAGTTGATTCGGATATATCTTGAGCTCATCAGGACAAACGTCTTCCCAAAGATGTGCAAAATCTTTGATATCCCGTTGCAAATCAGAACCATAGAGGTTGGGCATCCAATGCAAAACGATCTTGAATCCACCTGCGCGAAGAATGCGCACAGCATCAACAGTTTCTTGAACGGTATGCCCTCGGCGATTTTTCTTAAGAATCTCATCATCCATACTTTGGGCACCCAATTGCACTTTGGTGACACCTAGATAACGGAGCCAAGCGACTTCTTGGGTGTTGATGTTATCTGGGCGGGTCTCGATAACGAGACCAACATTACGATGTTTGCTAGTTTCATTATAGACTTGGGCTTCTGCCAAAGTATCAAAATCTTTTTCGTTAAGCGCACGGTAACATTCTTTTATGAACCACTCTTGATAGTCTTTTTTGTAAAAACTCCATGTGCCACCTAAGATGAGCAGCTCAATCTTATCTGTGGGGTGACCGACAGCTTGAAGGGCTTCGATTCGGGCGGCGACTTGAGTGTAAGGATCAAATTTGTGATGCAAGGCACGCATTGCGCCGGGTTCGTCGGGGAGATAACTCTTGGGCATTCTGACATCGGTGGGACAGAAAATGCAAGCACCAGGGCAAGGATAAGGTTTGGTGAGAACGGTGACAACAGTCACTCCTGAAAGGGTACGCATGGGTTTCATGCGAAGCTTTGTCATCAGGGCACGATCTTCTTTTACCTCTCCATTTTTGATCATCTCTCTATAGACGACAATGAGCATGTGTTTGCTGATGTAGCCACCCCCGTCTTGCTTGTCGAGGGGGTTCTTTTTGATCGCGTCGAAAACAGACATTCCATTTTGAACATCCAGTAAGGCTCGCTTTGCTTTTTCTAGCTTACGAGGGGTGTATTTTCTATTATCCATCCAAGCTTGGGTTTGAGCTTGGATGTTTTGGTCTTCATTTTGGATAAACTTTTCGTTCATGGTGTAATTATAATGGATATTGATGAAATTGAGATAAAAATAGTAAACTTAACCTGATATGCTCATTTGACAAAGAATTCGAAGTTTGGCTATACTATGCTACTGGTTAATTTGTTTGAGGTGTGCATTTTATCTTTCTTATTACCTTTCTTTGAGGAGTGTTTATGACTAATTTATGGATTGCATCTTTGATTTGGGCATTTTCTTTTAGTTTGATCAAAGGCGAGTTGACAGGATTGCCTGCTTTGTTGGTGGCATTCGTTCGAATGGGGTTGTCTTTGCTGGTGTTTTTGCCTTTCTTCCGAAAAAGTCGGATGACTATGAAGCAGTTTTTATTGTTGCTGTTGGTGGGTGGATTGCAGTTCGGTTTGATGTATATTGCTTATATTCAATCTTTTCAGACCTTGCAAGCTTATGAGATTGCTTTGTTCACGATTTTTACTCCTTTTTATGTGATGCTAATTGACGACCTCTATGAGAAAAAGGTGGATGGACGGAATCTGGTGGCGGTGATTTTGGCAATTGGAGGGACATTCATCATTAAAGAGGGATGGCAAGTGCGGGAGTTCCCATGGGTGGGATTTGGCTTGGTGCAACTCTCAAATGTGGCCTTTGCGTTGGGGCAGTATCTGTACGCCAAGATGAATTTGAACAAGGAAGGGAGTGCGTTGCATTTTTTTGCTCCTCTCTATTTGGGGGCGGCGTTGGTGACGGGGATGCCGATGCTTTTGACAGTGGATATAGGTGTGTTTGCAGAGATAAGCCGGTTGCAATGGATAGTGTTGATCTATCTGGGGATTGTGGCTTCGGGGATTGGGTTCTTTTTGTGGAACACGGGAGCAAAGCGAGTTTCGACAGGAAGTTTGGCGGTGATGAACAATATGAAGATTCCGCTGACGATTTTGGTAGCGTTGGTGTTTTTTGGAGAGCAGACAAATTTGCTGTTGTTGGCAGTAGGTGGCGGGTTGATCGTTTTGGCAGAATTGTTGGTGATGAGACAGGCGCAGGCTGGCTAATACGGCTATAATAGGCTGTATGACTAAAAGCATGAAACCTGAGACAATTACGCTCTTGAATCGCGTGAATTTGGATTTTTATCAACGTTTGGCTCCTTCTTTTTCTGCTACGCGGCAACGGGTGCAGAATGGGGTGATGCGGATGGCAGATGCGATGCCGGATGTGGTGAACGTGTTGGACGTGGGTTGCGGAAATGGCAACTTCTCTGTTGAGTTGGTAAAACTGGGGAAAAAGGGACATTATTTGGGGATCGATTTTTCGGCTCCGTTGTTGGCTGAATCAGAAGATGTGGGCGAGGATGGCTTGCAAGTGGATTTTGAGTGTGTAGATGTGTTGCAAGACGGCTGGGATGCTGGATTTGCGAGTGGCTCTTTTGCACAGGTGACCTCTTTTGCTGTTTTTCATCATATCCCCGGGGCGGCGAATCGATTGCGCATTTATCAGGGAATCAATCGTTTGTTGCCAGTGGGGCATTTGTTCATTCATTCGAATTGGCAATTCTTGAATAGCCCTCGGTTGGCTGAACGGGTGCAAAGCTGGGATGTGATTGGCTTGGATGCTGCGGATGTGGAAGAGAATGACTATTTGCTGGATTGGCGACGGGATGGGAGTGCTTTCCGGTTTGTGCATCACTATGATGTGGATGAGTTGAAGGCGATGGCACCAATGGCAGGCTTTGCGGTGCAGGAGGTGTTTTTCTCCGATGGGCAAGGTGGCAATTTGGGGATGTATCAGATTTGGAAGAAAGTGGCTGAGGTGGCAGACTGATGTCGACCATTCCAAAATCGTATAAGGCGGAGGGGATTGTGCTACGCCATCAAGATTACAAAGAAGCAGACCGGATTTTGACGATTTTCACGCGCCAGTTTGGCAAAGTGACGGTGGTGGGGCGTGGGGTGCGCAAGCAGAATTCTCGTAAGGGCGGGCATTTGGACTTGATGAACCATGTGCAGATCCAAGTGGCAACGGGGAAGGCGTTTGATGTGATTACGCAAGCGGAGATGATGGCTGGGTTTGATGTGGTGAAGCAGGACTTGGTGTTGTTGGGCTATGGGGCAACGATGATGGAGATGGTGGACAAGTTTACGTTTGACCAAGAGGAACACACACAGGCTTTCTTTTTGCTGGTGCAAGCCTTACATTTGCTGGAGTTGGATCTCTCGCCAGAGTTGATTTTGCGGATTTTTGAGGTGAAGGTGCCGGACAGTTTTGGGTTCCGCCCAGAGCTACATTTTTGTACGCAGTGTAATGCCAAGATTGAATATGAGGATCAGTTTTTTCAGAACCTTTCGGGAGGTGTGATTTGCCCAAAGTGTGGACGAATGATGGATGGGGTGACACCCATCTCGAAGGATGTGTTGCGGTATATGCGGCATTTTCAACGGAGTGATTTTCGGGGTGGATTACGGGCACAAATGAGTGAAGCTGAGATGCGCGAGATGGAGCATTTGAATCGCAGTTACTTGCATTTTGTGCTGGAGAAAGGGTTGAATTCTCCCCAGTTTTTGCGGCGGATGCAACGCGATGTGGTGAAACCTGCTCAAAAAAAATGAGTACATAGGTCTTGAAATTGCAGATTTTGGGCATTTTTGTGCCAAGGAGCGCCAGAGGGCGCTTTTTTGTTGGGTTTTGACTGTCAAGACGTGCCAGACGGTTTGAGAAGGTTCGCGCAGATTGTGCCCTGAGGCGATTTAATAGGTGCAGGAAGTGCCCTGAAGTGCGTTTTGCAGTGTCAGATGGTGCCAGAAAGCTGGTTTTGGGGTGCAAATTGAGGCAGTTGGAATAGGTTGAATTTTTTAAGGTTAGGTGGGATGGGATGTTTTCGAAGAGATTGATGATGAATCGAGAGAAGAAGGTTTTTAGATTTTGATAGGCTGGCATTGTGAACACTCCCCTTTTTATAGTATATTTGTTCTATATTATACCATACTTTAAAGAGGAATTTTTACCGTTGAATTATGAAGAGAAAACAATGGGAGAGTAAGTGAGAAATCAGGAAATGATATTAAGGCTACGCGAAGAACAAGAATGACAAAAAAAAGACTGTCTAAAAAAAGGAATTGACGGGGACAAACACAAAATATTTTTTCTGTTTGACCATTCTAGACAGTCAGTGGTTTATTTTACTTGTTGTCACAAGTTTGGGCAAGTGTAAATTGCGCTAGTCTTGATCTTCCAATGAGGATAAAGTATCTTGCGCTTCTAGTTCGATAGTTTCGCTTGCGGCGTCTTTTTTCTGTTTTTCTTTTTTGACTATAAAGGCGGCAACAAAGACAATAAAGAGTAAATATAGAAATTCAAAAACACTTAGGAAGATGAGATTGTCTTGGTCAAAAAAGATACCAAAGATTAGGCCTACAAAAAACGCGAGGATAAAGGGGCTAATAAAAAGCAAGCCAATTAGTCGCGTTTTGTTGGAGGAAAGTTCGGTGGCATGTTTGCCAAAGAGGATTTTGTTGAGCTTTAAAGGAAGTTTGCCAGCGATAAGGGCCCAGAGACCGATAATAAATAATAAGACTTCAAAGATTAAGATCATAATTTTTTCTCCTTAGGTTAATTGTATCGTTTAAGATGCATTAATGAATATGTATTTTACATGTAAAAGTGATTTCGTTTAAGATAAAAAAAGCGAGAATTCGATGAATTCTCGCTTGGATTTTAATTCTGATTTTATTTGGCGAGTTTGAGGATGAAGTCAAAGACAAAAAAACTATCCATTGTACCAATACCATAGACTTTGGTGAGAATGGTGGAGGCAATGAAGATGGCAACACCAAAGCCAATAAGTAAATAGTCTTTGGTTTGGTAAGTAAGCTTTTCAATCCAAGTACGTTCTTTGAGGACTCCGAAACAACGTAGATCCATAGCGTTGATGATGTCTTCGCCGTTGACAATGGAGTTCATAATGAGAGGGATGATGAGGGGGGCGATGCGCTGCACAGTTTGGATAAAACCACCTTCGACACGATTAATCTGATAACCACGGGCACGCTGGGCGTCTAAAGTGATTTGAAAATCGCGGGCAAGGCTGGGCACAAAACGGAAAGCGAGATCCATGGAAAAGGCTGCTTTATAAGGGAGACCCATACCACTGAAGGTAACACCGTATTTTTGGGGATCCATGGTCCAAGGGATGATGAAGAACATGACGGCGATGGCGAGCATGCGGAAGATCTGGGTGATGGCAAACATAAGCTTTTCTGAAGTGAATGTCACTTTGAAAATGCGAAGATCCCATTGGGTGATGATGTGGGCTTGGGATTGCATGACATCAACGCTACCCCCACGACCAGTGAGGAGGGTGTTGATACCGATGATGACGACCACTAAGAGGGTTACCATCATCCAAGTTCGTTTGGTTTCTTTCCAGGTTAGTTTGGTGAGGAAGAATTGAAGCATGGAGAGACCAAAGAAGAAAATGATGAAACGAAAATCCCAAAATTGGATGAGTGCAAAAAGGATGGCAAAGGATGCGAACCATCTTGCGCGGGGATCAAATTTTTCAATTACACTGTTGCGGAAGCGATAGCGCCAAGTTACGAGCATTGAAAATCCTTTCAGAAAAACTTCTCAGCAGGTAAAAACCTGCTGAGAGGTTTGTGTTTTTAATCTGTTTGATTATCGACCAGAGCGTGATGCAACACTGTCATACGCAATCATGACGAGTGGAAGCAAAATCAAACCAATGATGAGGTTGCCTGCAAAAGCGGGAAGCCAGTAGCCAAAAATGGCAACGCTCAAGGTGATGCCGCTAAAAATTACTTCTAACAAAGAAGGAACGAGCATGCCGACAGATGTGCCAACGAGTACTGCAATTTCACCTTTGATGATGGAAGCTTTGGCCTTGAAGCTTTCAATTTGGTTTTTGAAGAGACCGGGAAGGAAACCCATAATCCCATTCCCTAAACACCAGTACCACCAGAAACCCCAACCGGACATAAAGTCGCCAAGCATGTTGCCGACAAAACCGGAAATGAGACCTACCCAAGGACCAAAGGCGATGCCAAAGAAAATGGGGATGACGACAGCGGGGCGGAAGGTGATGTTGCCAGCTGCGGGAAGGGGGAAGATGTTGGTGACCCAAGAAAGAACACCGTAAAGAGCGGCACCAATAGCGCCATAAACGATTTCACGGGTACCAAATTTGAACAAGTTTTTCATTTTTTCCTCCGAAGAAAATGTTTAAAAATAAATTTTAACAAAACAACAATTTTTGATGATTGCTTGATGTTGAATTGTTTTTCACTAAATTAGGTGTGCAAGTTCCTCTGCACGCATAAAACGACCTGTTTGGGGGAGGTATTTTATGTTGGTTTCCAACAGGGTGGTTGGAAGGACACGACATTTGAGCAAGGTTTCTTCTTGTTGCAAGATTTCTTCAGTTGGGCCAAACCCTTGGACTTCACCTTTGTTGATGAGAAGGACTTTGTTGGAGTAGGTGAGAGCGAGATCTAGGTCGTGTGTGATGAAGATGACGGCGTCGAAGCCGGGCATTTGGATGATGCCATCCATAAAGGCGCGGTAATTCCAGAAATCTTGACCAGCTGTGGGTTCGTCCATGACTAAGATGCGGGAGCGCATGGAGAGGACGGAAGCGATGCTGACGCGTTTTTGCTGCCCGAATGAAAGGGCGAGGGGGGGGTCTTCTCTAAATTCTTCGATGTTGACGGTTTTGAGGGCCCATTGGACATCTTTTTCAATCTCTTCTTGTGTGTGGCCTAGGTTGTGAGGGCCGAAGGAGAGTTCTTTTTCTACTGATGTTTCGAAGATCATTTGGCCGGGGTCTTGGAAGACGTAGCCGATGGTGTGAGCTGCTTTGGAGACGATGAGGTCTTTGGTGTCTTGCCCTTCTAAGAAAACTTGACCTTCGGCTGGTTTGAGGAGACCGAGGGCGTGTTTGATGAGGGTGGATTTGCCGGCACCGTTGTGTCCGAGGACGGCGATGCAGTCGCCTTTTTTGACTTCAAAGGTGACATTTTTAAGCACGCTAGGCAATTCTTCACTATAAGAAAAGGTGACATTGTTAAATGAAAGGAGTTGATCGCCGATTTGACCGCCTTGCCGTTTGCCAACTTGGGATTCAAAGGGGACGATGGGGTCTTTTTTGGCACGTTCGATGACAACTTCGGCGGGAAGTTTGACTTGTTTGTAGTCGGCAATTTGCATGAGGCCTTGTTTGTCACCTTGGTATTTGATCTCACCATTATCCATATAGACAATGGTGTCGGGTTCGATGGCGAGAACGTCATCGACACGATGTTCGACAAGCATGACAGAGATACCTTCTTGGGAGAGACGTTTGAAAAGACGCAATGCTTCTGCTGCGGAGGCAGGGTCTAGACTGGCAAGGGGTTCGTCTAAAAGGAGGACTTTGGGATCCATGGCGAGAACACCAGCAAGAGCAACCTTTTGTTTTTCACCGCCTGAAAGAGAAAAAGTCTCTCTGTCCTTTAAATGCAAAATATTGAGATAGTCTAGGGTTTCGTCTACTTTTCTCAATATTTCTTCACGGGGGTAACCTAAATTTTCAAGTCCAAATGCTACTTCGTTGAGGACATAGCTGGCGACGATTTGTCGCTCTGGGTTTTGGAGAACCGTACCGATCTTTTGAGAAATCTCGGTTTGGGTCATCTCTTGGTTCTTGCGACCAAAGATGTTGATTTCCCCTTGAATTTCTCCTGTATAGGAGCGTGGAATGAGCCCATTAACACAACGCATCAGGGTAGTTTTTCCACAACCGCTGGAACCGGCTACCAACATTAGCTCTCCGGGATGGAGGTCTAGGTTGATGTTTTTGATGGCTGGTTCTTTTCGGATACGGTAAGTAAAGGTGAGGTTTCTAAGTGAAATAGGCAATGCGTCGGACATAAAAGCGTTTCGCTCCAAATTTGATTTTTTTTACCTGCGAATTATACTCAGGGGTTAAGATTGCGTAAAGAATATTGAGATGTCTACACAAGTTGTCATACAATTGAATGAGAAGGAATTTTGGTTTTTGGCTATTTTTCATAGGGAATGTTGTCTGGAACTCATGGCGTAAAAATCGGTTTTTTGTTGCATCTGTCAACCTTTTGGGAATCAGAGTGTTGTGAAGGGAATGGTTTTGTTGTTACAATAAGATTATTGATGAGTCGGAGGAAATGATGCAAAAATTCATTGAAATCAAGGGTGCTTGTGTTCATAATTTGAAGAATATTGATGTGCGGATTCCGAAACATCAGTTGACGGTGATTACGGGAGTTTCTGGAAGCGGTAAGTCTAGCTTGGCGTTTGATACTTTATATGAAGAAGGGAAACGGCGCTATTTGCTTTTTTCGGGCGCTGATTTTTTAATTCAGAGCAAGGCGACGTTTGATTCAATCACGGGGCTCTCCCCTACGGTGGCGGTGGAGCAACGGGTGATCCGACAGTCGAATCCGCGGAGCACGGTGGGGACGAAAACACGGGTGAGCAATTTGTTGGCTGTGTTGTTTGCGACTCAGGCGGACTATGATGGGCAAATGACGAATGGCGGCCCTTTGACGATGGAAATGTTTTTGCGAAATTCTCCTAAGGGGATGTGTGTGAAATGTTTGGGGAAGGGCTTTTTGAAACAGTTGGATGAAGAGAAGCTGTTTGCGGATGAAGCGCAACGGATTATTGATGTGTGTTTGGGGGTGGGAAAACGAGGAAACACTCGGAATTTGTTGGAGAGTTTTTGCAGGGTGCATGGGCTGGACTTGACACAACCTTTGTCTAGTTTGTCAGCAGAAGAATTGCTGTTTTTGAAATATGGGGACAATGGGAAGTCGAATTTTATTGGGTTTGTGCCATTTATTTTGGAAGTGACGAATGGATTCTATTCATCGAATGGGCGTTTGGAATTTTTGTTGAAAGAAGCGGGGTTGATGCAAAATGTGACTTGCAAAAAATGCGGAGGGAGCGGATTGTCAGAACATGCTCGGCAAGCGACCTTTGCTGGCAAAACGATTCATGAATTAGAGGCGCTTTATTTGCGAGATTTATATGACGTTTTGATGCCTTATCAGGAAGATTTGAACTCCCCTTTGTTGGATGAACTGTTGAAAAAGATTAAGTGCATGATTGATGTGGGATTGCACCATTTGGCTTTACATCGACCGGTGCCGACGCTTTCTGGGGGAGAGATTCAACGATTGTTTTTGGCTTCTTATATTATTGCGGGGATGGATTCGATTATTTTTATTTTTGATGAGCCGACAATTGGGTTGCATGAATTGGAAAAAGAGAAGCTGTTGGTGATCTTCCGAGAATTGATCGAAAATGGAAATACGGTGATTGCGGTGGAGCATGATGCTAATTTTATTAAAGAGGCAGATTGGGTGATTGACTTGGGGCCTGATGCGGGTGTTTTGGGAGGAGAAAAGATTTTTGAGGGTACTTACAAGGATTATTTGGATTGCGAGCGCTCTAAAATTGCGCCTTTATTAAATGAAGAAATTTTTAAGAAGAAAGATTTTCGAGCGGTTAATCACGAGAAGATGCTGACTTTGAAAAATGCCTGTTTGCATAATTTGAAAAATGTTTCGGTTGAGATTCCTTTGGGAATGATGGTGGGAGTGGCTGGCGTTTCGGGGAGTGGAAAATCTTCTTTGATTTCGGAGACTTTGGTGCCGATGTTGGATGCGGCATTGGGGCGGAAAGTTGTTTTAGATGATGGATTGCGTGAGAGTGTGACGATTGAGGGGACTGAATTTGTGGATAAGTGTGTGGTGATTGATCAGAAACCGATTGGGCGCAAGGTGACGTCTAACCCTGCGACGTATACGGGATTGCTAGATTTGATTCGTAAGTTGTTTGCCGACACAGAAGATGCACAAAAAATGGGCTTGGGGGGCAGTTATTTTTCTATTAATTCAAAGGGGGCGTGCAAATTTTGTAAGGGAGAAGGAGAGAAAAAATATCATGTGGGGCAGGGGAATTATGTAGGTGTGCCATGTGACCAATGTGAGGGGACGGGGTATCAGCCAAAGGTGCTTGCGGTGAAGCTGAAGGGCAAGAGCATTTTGGATGTGATGGCGCTTTCTGTGGATGAGGCGATTGAATTTTTTGGGGGGATGTCTGCAAAAATCGAGCATAAATTGAAGATTTTGCAAGATGTGGGAATGGGATATGTTTGTTTGGGACAGAAAACACCGACGCTTTCTGGCGGTGAAAGCCAGCGCATTAAGCTGGCCAATGAGCTCTCAATGCAGACACGGAAAAATCATGCGCTTTATGTGATGGATGAACCAACTACGGGATTATCTAATTATGACAGTGTGCGGTTGATGAGTTTGATGCAGGATTTGGTGGAAAAGGGAAATTCTATGATTCTCACGGAACATGATCCTTTTATGCTCTCACAATGTGATTGGTTGATTGAATTAGGGGAAGGTGGGGGAACAGATGGCGGGGAAGTGATTGCTGTTGGAACGCCTGCGGATTTGCGCGCGAACCCGAAATCGATTATTGGACGATATTTATGAAAAATGACTTAAAACAATTGGTTGATGAGCATATTTACCAACATCGCGTGCCTTTGATTAATGCGATTGTGTTGTATCAAAATGATAGGCTCGTCTTTGAACGTTATTTCAATGGGTTTGCGCGCGGACGTAAAAATGCGATTAAGTCTGTGTGGAAAAGCCTTCTCTCTTTGTGTGTGGGGATTTGTTTGGATGAGGGGTTGATTGGGGATGTCAGCGACCCAATTTGTAAGTATTTGGCGGCGTTTGATGAGAATGAACATGCTTATCATAAATTGATTCGCGTGGAACATTTGCTGACGATGAGCTCTGGGATCTATTGGACGAGTGGGACGCACTATCATTGCCCGATGTTGGAGCAGATGTGGTTGAGTGAGGATTGGGTGGGACATGTGGCTGACACGGCGATGAAAACTTTGCCGGGGCAGGCGTTTGTGTATAAGGAATGGGATGTGGTGCTGTTATCGGCGATTATCCGCAAGGTGACGGGGATGCCGGCCTATGATTTTTGTGAGCAAACTCTTTTTGGACCTTTAGGAATTGAAAGTGAGCGCTGGGCGGAAGACAAAAAAGGGGTTTCATATTCGATTCATAATGGGGATGCAGTGGAAGATGCTTCGAATTTGAGCGCTTTTGACTTGGCGAAGATTGGACGCTTGGTGCTGAATAAGGGCGTTTTTGAAGGAAAGCGAATTGTGAGTGAGGGATATATACACCAATTGATGACCCCTTCCGCAGTCAATCGCGACTATGGTTATTTGTGGTGGCTGTTGGATGGCGGAGTGGGCGCGAAAGGGTCTGGTGGGCAGGAAATTAATGTGATTCCAGCGGAGGATTTGGTGTATGTGATTCAGGCAACATCGACTTCATCTCCAAAGAGTTATTTTGATTTGTTTGAGCTGGTGCGGCAGTGGTTGAAGGACGCTTAAGAAGGATGCTTGATGTGCATCCTTTTTTTATTCTTTAAATTATGAGCCCCAGGAGCGGAGGTAGATGAAGTCGTAGCCGATGGTGCGGTTGGAGAGTTTGGCGATGGGGGGCATGATGCGTTTGTAGTGGGTGCGTTGGATGCGGAGGTTGACTTGGTCGATGAAGTGAGGGGCAAAGCCTTGGTCAATGCAGTCTTCTCGGGTGGCGCGTTCGTCTACGATGAGGTAGAGGAGTTGGTCGACTTGGGCATAGGTGAAGCCAAGATCATCTTCGTCAGTTTGGCCTTCCCAGAGGTCGGCTGAAGGGGGTTTGTCGATGATTTCTGCGGGAATTTCTAGGTGGCGAGCGAGTTGGCGGAGTTGGGTTTTATAGAGATCGCCGATGGGGTTGATGGCCGCGGCGGAGTCACCGAAGATGGTGCTATAGCCGAGGAGAATTTCGGTTTTGTTGCTGGTGCCCATGACGAGGCCTTTGAAGTCTTCGGATTGGTCGTAGAGAACGATCATACGCAGGCGGGCCATGACGTTGCCCATGCGAAGAGAATCTGTGAGGTTTTGTTGGGCGTAGTAGGGCTCGGCCATGTCGGTGATGGGAATGGTTTTGGAGGGGATGCCGAGTTGGTCGATGAGGAGTTGGGCATGATCGAGGGAGCCTTGGGAGGAGGTGCGATAGGGCATGCGGATGGCGAGGACGTTTTCGGGGCCGAGGGCACGGGCGGCGAGGGCACAGGAGACGGCGGAATCGATGCCACCGGAGAGGCCGATGACGGTTTTGTGGAAGCCGACGCGGTTGAGCTCACTTTTGATGAAGCCAGTGAGGATTTTTTCAGCAAGTTGGGTGTTGATGGTGAGGTCGATCATCGGTAGACGTCCTTATCTTGGTTGAGGATGCGGTTGAGCTCTTTTTGAGTGAGGCCGGTGCGTTCGTCTCTGAGAAGAGGGAGGCGCTTGCGGACTCGGTTGAGCTTGTGAAGGTTGATTTCTTGAATAGTGAGGGCTTCTTCTTGGAAGGGGGCACGGACGATGCGGTTGCCAGCGGGATCGAAGATGGTGGCGCCACCCCAGAAGTTGATGCCGTCTTCGTAGCCGACACGGTTGGTGTGGATGACGAAGTTGGTGAACATGGAGGCGTAGGCTTTGTTGAGGTGTTCGACCCATTCGGCAG
Source organism: Anaerolineales bacterium (assembly GCA_963662985.1). Lineage (GTDB taxonomy): Bacteria > Chloroflexota > Anaerolineae > Anaerolineales > UBA11579. Next base: position 964,232 of record OY760067.1, read on the forward strand.
ATTCGAGGGTGTCGGAGTTTTTGATGCCACGGCCGGGGGAGGCGGAAGCGAGGAGGAGGATGTCGGCCCCGTCAAGCCAGAGGAGATAAGGAGGAGAGACGTGCCAGAAGTCTTCACAGATGAGCATGCCCATGCGTCCGAAACGAGTGTCGAAGGCGCGGATATCATCTCCCCAAGCAAAGAAACGGCCTTCGTCGAAGAGGCTATAAGTGGGGAGGTAGATTTTGTGGTGGACGTGGAGGACTTGCCCTTGGGAGAGATAGGCAGCGGCGATGTAGAAGCGATGACGATGGTCTTCGTCTACGAAGCCGACCATGATGTCGATGTCTTGGGATTGGTCGAGGAGTTGCTTGAAGATGGGGTCTTGCGCGGTGGGTTGAAGGGCGACGGTGGTGGCGATGTCTTGGAGGAGGTAGCCGGTGAGGGAGAGCTCTGGGAAGACGATGAGGTCAGCGCCTTGTTGACGGGCACGGTCGATATAGTCTAGGTGTTTGGCTAGGTTGGCGGGGACGTCTCCGAGTTTGGTGTTGATTTGGGCAAGGGCTATTTTTACGCGCATAGGGGCAGCCTTTCTTTTTTATGATTATATCAAATGCGGAGGGGTTGGGGGAGTGGGAAAGAATGATTTATTTAATTATGAAGAAATAGAAAATAACCATTTTAAAATTATGATTTATAATAACTCTTCTCTATATATGGTTTTGCCTTTTCAAAATCATCACTATTATTAATAGTAATTTCAAAGTCGCCTGTTCCAAAATGACCTATATTTCTTAAATCTCTTGAAAACCCATTTATAATTCCTTCTTCATCTGGGTCTAATTTCAGATAAATTCTTACAAAATCTTTAAATACTTCAAGACAAACAAAATTTTTAATCTTTTTATATGCTACATATAATTTCAATTGTTTTCTTTGAACATCATCACCTAAAGATAAAATATAATCATTAATTTCTTCATTGATATTTTTTACAAAGTCACTTGAACCAACAAGTTTTTCTTCAAAAGTTCTATCATGTGTCTTTCGTGAATTTGAATTATTTTTTATGGACTTAGATTCGATTGTTTTTGCTGTGTTTGTATGAAGCAGTTCAAATAATAATAAATCACCATCAAAAAGTTTATAACGAACCAAATCGATATTCCTATTAATTTGATTTACCGCATATTCATCATATTTTGTGAAATCATTAGCTATACAAATTAATCTAGGTGCTGACCAATCCACTTTATCTGAATATTCATTTCCTAATTTTTCCATAACTAATAATTGAAAACTAGCTTGATGATCTAAAAGCCAATCTAAATAAAATAATCCCTGATTGATTACATTTTCATTTTTTGATCGTTTATATTCAAATATTACGGGGCAATTATCTTCATCCACTCCTAAAGAATCAATTCTTCCACCATTTGATGTTATATATTCAGTTTGAAGAAAATGCACACCAAAAAAATCAAGCATGTTATTTTCGATAATATGCTGTAAATTTCGTTCATAATCGATAAGTTTCGCTTGAAGTTCTTTAACTTGCCCTTGTGTTTTGAAGATTTTTATTTCACCCATTTTTGCTCCTAAAAATTATTTATTTAAGAATACTAGAGATAGTTTATGATTACAAGATTTTCATCATAAACAATAAATTTATAGAAAAAATTGATGTAATGAAAAAAGGAATTGTGGGAATTTATTGAATTTAAATTATGCTCCCCAATCATATTGTATATAATCACCATCTAAATCTTTTATCTTATTTATTTCTTCTTTTTCTAAATCATAATAATATAAAGCGTCTTCTAAAACATTAACTCGATTGAAAATTATTTTTGTTCCATCTGATGACCATTTAGGAAAACGACCACTTGAAGTTATTAATTTATATTGGTTTATTTCAAGGTCATATAAATATATTCTTGCATATGTGCATACCTCAAATTCACAATCTTCAAATAAACTAAACACAATTTTAGATCCATCAGAAGAATACGAAGGGTAACCCACATTATTTTCAAGATTTTCGGGGATGTTATTTATTTGATTTAGAGGTGAAATTTCTTTGTTTATTGGATTGTATTGATAAATTTCGGATGAAAGCCAAAGCCAACTTGAATCAAAAAGAATGGTATTATTTTTTCCCCATTGAGGGTTATAATATTGGCCTTCTATGACTACGGTTTCTAAAGTTGTATTCAAATCAATATATTCAATCCTTAAATCAACTACTTCTCTATTTTCAACATTAAAAGATATAAAAGAAATTTTATTATTATCTTTGGACCATGATAACTTTTCAATATATGATGGCGCAGAAGGAATGGTAACTTCTTTTACTTGGTTGATACAATCAATGCTTGCTATGACACAACTTGTTGGAATTAGTGATAATTTGTTAATGTCTCTGACAAAAGCAATTTGTTTTTTATCAGGAGACCATGCTGGGAAATGAGAATAATTTTGATCTAGTTGTAAATCAACTTCTTCGAGGGAATAAGGGTTTAGGAGTATCAATTTATATGATTCATTTCTGTAAATTGATAGGAGAATCCAATCTTCAAAAAGTTGTGGAGTATCAGGTTGTGTGTAGTTGATTAGAAGAGGGGATACGAGAAGGAATATCAGGATTATTATTTTATGAATATGTTTTTTTTTCATTGTTTCCCTCTTGTGTTAATTTTTAATCGGATTATATCAAATACATGTTGAAGATAGGAGAATTGAAAAATTATTCATCAGAATTTTTATCTTCCCAAGTATTTATATATGCAATCAATCCAATAATAGCGTAATAAGAAAATATTATCATGCCTGTTGATAATCTAAACGCTCCATTTTGTGATATTCCATGGACTCGAATATAATATCTTGGGTTCCCAATAATGATATAAGAAAAAATCGCAGTTAGAAACAAGCCATTAAAAAGGTTATTGTTCTTATAATCTACGATTTCTTTTATTTTTCTTAATTTGTCATTTGGTAAAAAGACTATGCTCGCTGATAATAAATAATAAAATGAGATTATTAAATAAAATTTATAGTCAGGAATAAAGAATTCATTATATATATAAATTCCCATAATAAAGAATAATGCCCAAAATTTTGGATAGACAATAAAATTTATATATTGAATAAATCTATTTTTAATTTTTTTATTAATTATCGCTATTAGAATTGCAAGAAACTCAAAAAATATTATTACAATTATTACTGTAAAAAAATTTTGAAAATAATTTTTATTAAATTTATGATTAAAGGCTAGAAAAAACGCATTTGCAAATATCAAGGTTGCAAAATTAATTAATTCTTCTTTTATCAATTTATTTTTACTTGGATTCAAGTCTCAAGTGCAACAGACTGATACTGAAAGAATACTTCATGGGGAGTGCGATAGTCAAGTCTTTTGCGAGGTCGATGGTTTAGTCGATGCATGATGAAACTAATTTCATCATCAGTGACATTATCCAAGCGCCTATGTTTAGGTAAATATTGTCTGATTAATCCATTTGTATTTTCGTTAGTGCCTCGTTCCCATGAAGCATAAGGATGAGCAAAATAAACATCAATTTTTGCTTTTTCTTTTATATCTTCATGCTTTGCAAATTCTTTCCCATTATCTACTGTGAGTGTTTCCACATGCGGCACAGAATTGAGTAAAACAACTGCCATGTCTGCCGCTAGTTCGGCTTCTCTTTTGTTGAGCTGCCCTATTAGGGTATAGCCAGATTTACGATCTACTAGGGTTAAGATTGCTCCCTTATGCTTGTTTCCAACGATTGTGTCACCTTCCCAGTCACCGAGCCGTTCCCGCCTGTCTATTTCCTCTGGTCGCTTCTCTATACTGACTGCATTAGGTATTTTTCCTCTTCGATCATAGCTACCAGTGCGTTTTCGATACTTTTTTTGACATCTTAAGTGCGTATGTAAATTACCACCATTTCGTTTATCTGCATAAATATACTGATAAATCCTTTCATGGCTAATCTTGATCTTCTTTTTTTTCAGATCATTTGATATTTGCTCTGGGCTCATATCAAATGCTAATCTCTTGTTGACTTCTTCCCATTCTTCCGCTTTGATTCTCTCGATTCTTCTTTTGATCCGTCCCATTGCCATTTCATGTGCTTGTTTGGGTCGATATCCTTTTTTTCCTTTGTTTCGCTTTAATTCCCGATTTATTGTTGATCGATGCACTCCTAAGAATTTTGCTATTTTTGCTTCTGTTTTTCCTATTTTCAATAATGTATATATCTGGTATCTTTGTTCTTGAGCGAGTTGTTTGTAGGTCATTTTTTCTCCTTTGATTTGTTCGGTCTTGGAGAATTATCCTACATCTGCTCGCTTTTTGCTTTCCTATCTTTGTTGCACTTGATACTTGAATATAAGTTATTGATTTTTTGAATATCAAAATTTAATAATCTTACCCATTCATTCATTGGAATTAAATTCATATCGATAAATATTTCCTATTAATTTTATGGATATTCAATTTCCAAAATTAAGAAATTGCTATTTTCTCTTTCAACAAGTATACGGCTACTATCTGCTGACCATATTATATTTAGAATTGCTGGTAATGATTCATCATATTCAGACATTCGAAAGATCTCAGTCATCTCCATTGACTTCCAATTTAATATCCAAATGGATGAATCAATTTTTGAATTTAAAGTTTCATATTTCTGAAAAATAATAAATTCTCCTGTTGGATCAAATCCGTCAACAAAAATAATTTCTTCATCATTATCAATTTCAAAAAGATCGATAGGGAAGTTTATATCATCATTATTAAATTCTGTTTTTGCAATAATATATTTCCCATCTAAAAGATTTATAAATGCCATTGGTAATTTTGTTTTAGAATCCCATAAAACCATCCCATTACCAATATAATTTGGGTGCTCCACAATTTGTTCAACAAAAAGTTCAGAATCATTTTCTATTAGAAAAAGGCCATTTTTAGTAAATAAAATATTTGAATCATCTGGATTCCATGAAATAATATCTAAATCATTTACTATAGGAATATGTTTATTTGATTCTAAATTAAAAATTATATTTTTTTGAAAGTAAAATGGTGCATTTTCTGAAATAGTATCTTCAGTTGGTGAAGATATGATTAAATATTTTTCATCCGGTGAAAGAGAAAAAGTTTTATATTCTACTAAACCATATTTTTTGGTTGCCGTTGCAAAAGAGGTTAAATCTATGGATGTGTTTTCTAAAGCTTGGCCTGTTTCCAAATCAATTTTTTCAAATGAGTTTGTATAAATAAATTTTCCATCTTTATTTATTGTGTATGATGCATAGTCACCAAATTGTATGGGGGATGGAATGATATTGGTTACTTTGGGGGTGCCTATTGGAGGAAGATGTGGGATGAGAATGGATAGAAAGCCTGTGATTAAGATAATGACAATAAATAATAATATTGTTTTTTCTTTTGTGATTTTTTTTATTGCGTGCATTTGGATTTCTCCCCTTTTGATGTTTTGGTTTATAAAGGTAATTATAAAGGAAAAGGAGTGGGTTTGTGTTTTTAAGGGTAGAGATAAAAATTTAATTTTAATAGAAAGAAAAAAAGGAGGTGAAGACCTCCTTTTGATTTTTATTATTCGAGATTTTTTTGAGCTTTGTCGGCTGCCATTTTGCCGGTGAGCAGTGCAATGGGGAGGCCGGAGGGACTATAGGTCCAGTGACCGGCTTGGTGGATGTTGGGGAAGGGGGTTTTGATGGAATTGGCAATTTTGATGAGCCTTGATTCTGCAGGGAATGGACGGTTTGAATAAGCCCAGCCATTGATGGCACCATGGGTGTTGTTGGTATAGCGTTCGATGGTGAGGGGGGTGGAGGTGAATTGATCGACGATGTGATCTTGAAGACCGGGATAGATGGCGCTATTGAGGGTGTTGATGATTTGATCAGCGGAAAATTGTTTGAATTCGTCGTACCAACCCTGCTCGACAATATATTTGGTGAGATCGTATTCAAAAAGCATGCTGATGACGAGGCCAAGTTTGCCATCTTTGGCGAGGTCGGGATCTCTGAGGCTGGGGATGGCGATTTCGTAGGTGGTGTGTTTGAAAAATTCGGTGAGCCAGGCTTTGATGGTTTGTTTGTCTTGCCCGATGGGCAGTGGGGGAAGCGAGCTTTCTCCAATGCGATTGGGGGTGTAGAAGAAGTGTCCGGTGGCTATGTTGTCAAAGAAAGAGATCGGAAGGTCTACACCTAAGAAGAGGGCAAAGATGGAGTCGTTGCCTTTTTGGTCGAGAATGAGTTGTTTTCTTTTTTCAAATTTTGGATGCGGTTGGTCTAGCTGGGTATTTTTATAGAATGATTTGAGATCGGCTGCCCAGACGAGCTGTTGATATTGATATTGATTGCCTTGGGAATCTATGAGGGTGTTTTGCTCTGGGAGAATTTTTTCTACGAATGTGTTGGTTTGAATGGTGCCGTTATTTTTCTCGATAAGGGCTTGGAGTTGTTGGGTAAGTTGGGTGGTGCCCCCTTTGGGGTAGTAGTAATCGAGATACAAGTTCATGTAACTTAGTGCAAAATAGGCGGGGGTGTCGGCAAAGAAATGTTGGGTGATGAAGTCTAGGAGGCCTTCGTTTTGGGTAAATTTTCTGAGATAGGCGACCACGTCTCCTTTGATGTGCTGAATTTTGGGGAGAGTGGCGACAAAGCGGAACATCCAAGGAAGGACTTTTTTGAGATAGAATTCGGGGTGTTCTTTGAATTCAAAAAAGAGGGGATTTTCTATGCCGTATTGAATTTGCATATAGTGCATGATTTTTTCTAATTCAAGGATGATGGTTTTGATCTCTTGTTCACTTTCGGGGTAAAAATCAATCAATAATTTTTGATATTCTTCAAGTGAATTTTCTTGGTTGACTTCTATGACTTTGTCTTCTAAGCCGATTGAGATTTTGTTTTTAACCAAATGAAGATCAATGCCTAGGTCGTTGAGCATGGGGAGCAAGATACCTGAATCTTCTATGGCGCGAATGCCACCATCATAATAGATGCCTTTTTTTTCAAAGGAACTGACTAAGCCACCTGTTTTGGGTTCTTTTTCAATACATAGAATTTTAAATCCGGCTCGAGAAAGGTAGGCGGATGCGGTGAGACCTGCGGCGCCACCTCCAACGATAATGACATCATATTGCATAACTTCTCCTTTTGAGTGACTGTTTATATTTCTAAATGATCTAAGCCAGTGAGTTGCTCACTTTTGCGCCAAATTTTGTCTGCTAGGTCTGCATCTAGTGCACCGGTGTAGCGCGCGGGGGTTTCTTCTATGGTGAGGTTGAAAAATTTCCCAGATGTGTTTGCTAGCTCAGGTGCGGCGAGAAGATAGTGAATGGCATCGGCGGATATGTGTGGGTCTTTGAGAAAATTTCTGACGATTAATTTTTGATAGGTTGTGTAGAGAAATCCATTGTTCATGCCGATGTTGCTTTTAACTGCACCGGGGTGCATGGCGTTGATGGTGACGTTTTTATCGGCTAGATAGTGATTGAATTTTTGTACGGTGAGAATTTGGGCAACTTTTGAAGCGCCATAACTTAAGAGACCATGATAGAAACGGTTTTCGAAGGTTAGGTTGTCTACATTGAGACCACCAAAACGATGTCCTTGGGAATTGATTTGTAAAATTCTGGAAGGAGCGGCGTTGATTAAATTGGGGAGCAAGATGCGGGTCAAGAGGAATGATGAAAGATGATTGACGGTGAAAACTATTTCGTTACCTTCAGAGGTGAGGGTGCGCTTGGTGTGGAATACGCCAGCACAGTTAACTAGGCGATCGATGGTAGGATATTTTTCGGCAATGTTTTGGGCGGCTTGCCTGACTTGGGAGAGATCTGAAAAATCTGCTTGGAAACCATCAATTTTGGTGTTGGATTGGTTTTGCAATTGAGTGCGCAAAGAATCAAATTTTTGCGGGTTACGATAGAGGATAATCAGATGAGCGCCTAGACTGGCTAATTTTTGGGCTGTGACGAGACCAATGCCTGAGGTTGCGCCTGTGATGACACAAATTTTTTGATCTAAGCGTTGGGTGGTGCTATGTTGGGGTAAGTGAGAATTGGTGATAAATTTGAATTCTTCTGGTAGTTTCATAGTTTATCCGAAAAATTTTCTCATAAATATACGATAAAGTTTTTTGAATCCGGGAATGCCGTTGAATATGTCTCCCCAGAGATCGTAGTAGTCCCTTTGTTTGATGATGATGCCATTTTCATTAAGTGTGAGGCATGTGGCACCGTAGATGGGTGTGTTGGGGGAGCGACGGAAGATCATTTGCATTTTCCACTCAAACAGAATGATGTTTTCATTTTGGGAGATGTTGTAGATATCCATGTTGAGTTGTTTGCATCTTTTGGTGAGGCGATCACACATCTTGGTGAATTCTTCAATGCCGTGGATGGATTGAATGGAGTCTTGAAAATGGATGTTTTCTGCATAGTAGGGGAAGATATGGGACCAATCTGGTTTTCCTTCTTTATTATAGGTTTTTGACCAGAGTTCTTTTACTAATTCTATGTCTAATGGTTGAATTGTATTCATTTTTATTTCCCGATTAATAAATTATTTGATTAATTAATAGATATTTTTTGGAGAGAAATCTTTCTAAAAATATTAACTATTTTATAAAGATTTTGTTACTTTCGCATTTAGAATGTTGGAGTTTTGTTTTTGGAAAGGATTTTGAGTATCCAATAATTTAATTTTTAGAATTATGGTTGTCGCTGCAAAAAATATTATTGTGTACATACTATGATTTTTTTTGAGTTTTATGTTTCATATTGTCTTCCCAATGTTGGTTTGTAATGGAGTCATTATACAAGAATAAAGATGCTGGTCAGCATCTTTATTTGATGAATGATTGAAGATGGGGGAGCATTTTTTGGACGGTGGCTTGCCAGGTGAAGTTTTGTTTAAGGTGTTGGTAGGCTTGGTTGCCCATTTGGCGACATTTTTGTGGATCTGTAATCATTTTTTCAATGGCGTTGGCGAATGCTTGGGGATCTTCGGGACAGACGATGTAGCCAGTTTGTCCGTCTTCGATGATCTCGGGCATGGCATCTGCTGAGACACCTATGCAGGGGACGGCTTGGGCCATGGCTTCTAGGAGGACATCGCCCCAGGTTTCTAAACGGGAAGGGAGGACAAATAGGTCTGCATTTTGGTATTGATAGCGGATTTTGTTGCGATTCCAAGTGGGCTCAATCCAGTGAATATCTGGGGCTGTAAATTGTTTGGGGAGGAGGGCAGAGGTGACCATGTAAAGTTGAATATGGGGGTATTTTTCTTTAAGTTGTTGATAGGCTTGGAGGACAATATCTCCCCCTTTGCGGTAGAGTTCTTTACCAATAAAAAGGATGTTGAAGCGATGTTCAGGCTTTCTTTCAGCGGTTTGTTTGAGCATATCTGGGTTCACACCGGCACCTACTGTAATTACTTTTTCGGGTTCAATGGTGTATGTGTCGATGATGGAGTTTCTAGTTTGGTTACTTCTGGTGAATATGAGCTGTGATTGTTGATAAGTTTGTTTTTCTAGGTTGAACCATTTTTGATAGGCATTGGAGTTGAGTGGAGAACGCCCTGCTTCTTTCTTTTCTTTAGAAAGGGCTGAGGTGTAGTCGGTATAGAGGACTAGGTTTTGGTGGGGGGCATATTTGACACTGTTGAAAAGGACACCATTTTGGAAGATGAAGTTGGTGTCTTGGTTTGTTTTGTTAATTTTTTTGGCTATATTTTTGGAACGCTGATCAAAGGCATAATTAGTTTTGTAACTTTTTTCCGTCCATTTTTCACTATTTAATTGAAAACTGAGGAACAAGTTAATCATATATTGGAACGAGCCGAGAGAACCGTTTACATATTCAAAATTGCCAATTTGCACGTTAAATTCTTGAAATAAAGGTAAGTATTTCACTCTATTCCAAGGGGTATATAAATCTCCATGTAAGGTATATATATTTTTTGCGCTCATTTATTATCATTCTATGATGATTTTTTTAACAAACTATTAAATTAGTTCCTTATTAAATCAGAGTCTATCGCTTATCAATATATTACCTATATGATATTTGTGTTTAAATCAAAAGAGAACCAAAAATTGGTTCTCTTTTATTTTTTTATTTACGTTTTATTTTGCAAAATAATCGACAAGATAAAGCATGGCAGAATTCCAATAAATGGTGATCTCATTGGTGGAGTAGGATTGATCATTGTCGACGTAGGCTTTTTGAGGCGGGAAACCTGCGAGCATGGTGACGGCATAGGGATCTTCCAACTCTTGATCTGGACCACCTACAAGCATGCCGGGGACAGGAGTGCCAACCAATTGACTGATGCGATGATGGGGGTGTGAAGGAGCACGATAGCCATATTCTGTGACGAAGGAGGTGGCAACTGCGTTTTGTCCTAGAAGATAGTGGAGGTGCTGCAAGGCAAGATCACGCATGTAGTCTTCTCCGAAAAATTGATGAGCGAACAAAAGCACCAAGGCATTGTTGGTGAGATCCATGTTGCTGCCCCAATCGTAGAATGTGAGAGAGCTGTGATAGGCGTCTTGGTTGGATTGATATGCAATTTGCTCAACTTGTTGGAGGAGGATGGTTTGATAGGCTTGGCGCAAAGTGGCATCTTGCATTTCTTCAGGAAGGTTGAGGTAGGCGACTAGGGCGTAGTTGCCCATGCTTTGCCAACCAAAGCCGGTATAGATGTCATTGGTTTTTAGATAGTCATGATATTGTGCTTCCCTTGTGGCGGCGTAGAGTTCGGCGGCGGCCCAAGTGCGTTCATCCATGGAGCTTGTGTCATCATAGGCACCGGTTTGAATGCCATCAGGATTGTTGACTTCTTGAGCATCTGGATTGGCGGTTAGCCATTCCCATGCTTGCTGGGCACGTTGCAGATAGCCTGCAGCTGCGGTGGGGTCTATGGATTGATAGAGGACGGAAGCTTTGGCCATGACTGCGGCAAAATCTGCTGTGGCTTGGGCGGAGATGGGGGTGACAATGACTTCGTCGGTGTTGTCTTGCGGCCAAATGGTGGGTGTGAAATTGGCTGTGGTAGCTTTGTGATAAACACCACCTGTGGCGGGATCTTGCATTTTGAGGAAGAAATCAAGCTCTACTTTGATCTCGTCAAGAATGTCGGGAATGCCATTGCCTGATTCGGGAATCTTTGTGGCATCGGTATAGGCTTGGGGATTGCGTTGATAAGCAAGCATAAGGTCAATGACTGCTTTGGAGCCGGGAGAAACATAACGACCATAATCGCCAGCATCCATCCAACCACCGGTGACATCGATATAGGTATCGGTGTCATAAAGACGGGCGGGGGCTGTATAGCCGGCCGGATGGGCAAAATCACCAAAGAACGTCCAGTCTAGGTCTTGACCTGAACGCTGATAGGCGAACATTTTGAGAAGCGCGTCTGACATTTCTGCATAGGCACCGGCACTGATGCGGAAGGCCCCTGATTTTTCTTTTCCAACTTGGATACGATAGGAACCAGCTTTGGTAATGGAGGAAAAATCACCATAACGGACGGTTTCTCCACTGGCTTCGTTAATGGTCTCACCGGTGATATCGCCAGTGAAAACGACACTGCCTTGATAGTCGATGAGATCAAAGGTGGTAATGGCGGGATCGAGATCTGCAAACATGGCAATCTTTTGTTCTTCGGGGAGATAGCCAACTTGATTAATGCGTATACTGGGGACATTTTCTAAGTCGCTGACAAATTCTGATTCCCCTTCTAGAAGGACTAGGGAAACGTTGTCCACGTAGACTTGATGGGGAGAGAGGGTTGGGTCAGCGTTAAATTGCCCGAAATTGAGCACCAAACGAGAGGTGGGGTCTGAGGCAAAGTACATAATAAATTCAAAGGTGTAGGTGGTGGGAGTGGGAGTGATGGTGACCTGTTCTTCGATGTAGCCGGTGTAGGTGCCACCATTTTGCTGAATGCGGACTTTGACATCCCGTTGGACTGTGGACCAAAGGTCAATGGTAAGCAGGTATTTGCTTTTTTCAATGAGGAGGATGCCATCTTGATAAGGCTGGACAGCCCATTCTTTGCTGCCGGCATTTTGCACATCGGTGACTAGGGCACCTTCTACAACTGCCATGTCGCCAGCTCCACCTTCTTTATAGATGCCCCAATTGGTGAGGCCATCATCGAAGGTGCCATTTTTGATGATTTCTTCTCCGATGGCTTGCGGCATTGGTGCGAAGGCAGCCAGAAGAAGACAAGTGATAACACTAATGAAGAGGATCTTTTTTTTCATACTCTCCCTTTCCTTTTGATTATTTTATTTTTATTTTGGGCAGGTTGGGATTTGAAGCATGAATGTATTTTTATTATAGTATTAATTAAGTAGATTTGGCAAAAATTTTGGTGGGCAAACGTTATTTTGGTTAATCAGAGAATTTTTTTATTCACACCCTACTTAGATTTTCAAAAATTAGTGAAGCTTCGTTTACCATTTCTTCTATAATTTGAGAAACCGGTTTGATTTGATTAATTATCCCTATATTTTGTCCGATGGAAAACAGACATTTTGAGATGTCGCCACTTTGATAGGCGGCTTTGCCAACGGTCCCTGAGATGATGGGCATGAGTTCTTGAAGAGTTATATTCGGATTTTTCTCCATTTCTAAACATTCTTGCGCGGCTTGGTTGTTTGCCACACGCGCGATATTGTTGATGGATGCTAAACATAAAATCGTGTCTTTTTCTACGGCCTGAAGGATCCATTGTTTGTGATTGGCACTGATTTGACATTCGGTGCTGGCTACAAACCGAGACCCCATGACAACGCCTTGGGCGCCTAAGGCGAGCATGGCGGCAAAGCCCCTTTTCCATCGGCTACACCACCCCCTAAAAGATAGGGGATGGTGAGGGATTGCGCTGCTTTTGCACCAAGAACTAAGGTGCTAACTAAATCTGGACCGGGGTGCCCGGCGGCTTCTGCTCCGATGATAGTGACGATGTCAACACCGATGGATTGTGCTTTTGGGCGTGTTTGATAGAAGGTACTTTGTGAATGTGGATAATGCTATTGGTATGAATGAGCTGCACTAATGGGGTATTTGATTTTTAGAAGGTCAGTGACTTTGTTTTGAAAATTTATTTTTTTCCTCTTCCAGTATTGTTTGTTAAACACGTTCTATGCAATTTGACTATAATTTTGTTTTGGGTGGGCTGACGAGGCTTTCCCCAGTGAGGACTACTTCCCCTTTTTGGTTGGTGACGGTGGCTTTTAATTTGACACGATTTTTTTCTAGTTTTTCGATCACTTCACAGGTGGTGGTGAGGGTGTCGTTAAAATGGACAGGAGCGAGAAAGTTGACCGTGTTAGAAAGGAAAATAGTACCAGTGCCGGGCAAGTACATACCGAGTACGGTGGAGATGAAGCTGGCGGTGAGCATGCCATGGGCAATTCGACCTTTGAAGAAGGTTCCTTCGGCATAAGGTGCATTCACATGCGCGGAGTTGAAATCGCCGGTGATGCCTGCAAATGTATAGACATCATGCTCACTGATGGTTTTTGTGACAGAGGCTGATTGTCCGATTTGAATTTGATCGTATGTATAAGAACTCATTTGTTGATAGCCTTTCAATCTTGTAAATTATTTATTTTAAACAGCGGATAGAGTTTTTTACCATTGATTAAAATGGGTGACTTCTTCCACTGCGAGACGCGGTCTTGGTTTGGGGTCTTGATCGGGATATCCAATGGGGGACATTGCCACAATCTGAACATGTTCAGGAATACCTAGGCGTTGCTTGAGTTGATCTGCCTTCCAACTTGGAGAACCCAACCAACAGGTGCCTAAGCCTTCTGCGACAGCAGCTAAGATCATATTTTCCATTGCTGCGGCTATGCTATGATGTGCCCATTCAGTTGTCCATTGAACATAGGGTTGGTTTAATTGCTGGTTTCTGATGTTCATACAAACTAGAACAAAGACAGGTGCGTTGGCCATACGTCCGTATGAGGAAATCAGTTTTTTGAGGCTTTCCCCTTCAAGATTATCTTTGCGAGCAGTGCCAAAATATTCATCGTGAACGGCTTCTAGAATTTTACCAATTTCGGCAATTAGTTCTGGTTGGGTGATGAAGATAAAGTCCCATGGTTGAGCATTGCCACCATTTGGGGCTTTGGTGGCAGCTTCAGCTAATTTAAGTAGGGTTTGTTTTTCTACTTGTTTAGTTTGAAATTTTCTAATGCTTCGTCGTTGGTTGATTGCTTGATAAATGTCCATTTTTTATCCTTCTTTCTCCTTTTTTCTCCCTATAGGCTTAGGGTATTAAATACATTTAAAAGAACCTTGCGGAAGATCTCAATTTCTTGTTCCGAAAATCCTGCTGTCATATCTTGATAGATGCCATCTATGATAGCTGAGACTTGCTCTTTAATTTGATAGGCTTTGGGTTGCAAAACAATTTTATAAGCTCTTCGATCTCCTTCAAATGGTTCGCGAGACACATAGCCTGCTTTTTCGAGCCGGTCTATGACACCTGTGATGGTTGAATTATCCAAGTATGCTCGATTGGAAAGCTGTGAGATACTTTCTCCATCTTGTTTGAAGAGGGTATAGAGTATCAACCATTGTACAGGAGTGATGTCTATGCCTGCTTGGATAAGTCTTTTTTTGGTTTGTTGATGATGTGCTTGCTCTGCTTTAGCAAGTAGAATACAAGTGTTTTCTAATATTTCCAGCATTATTCCTCCATTGCTTTTTATACATATATTTTGTATACATAATATTAGTACACAATTATTTTGTAGTCAAGTTAACTTTTTATCTTGGGTAAGAATAAGGCCGCTTTTATAGAACAAATTATCTTATTAAATGGTATACTTTTAGATATGACAAGCATTTGCGCCTTAGACCTTGAAACAACTGGATTAGATCCAAAATCGAACGAAATTACTGAAGTGGGGATTATTCGTTTTAATGAAAATCGGATTGAAGATGAATTTTCGATGCTGGTTAACCCGATGCAATTGATCCCACGGGATATTGTGCAATTGACGGGAATCTCCAATGAGATGGTGGCGAATGCGCCTCTGTTCTCTGATGTGGCGGCTGAAATTGATGCATTTGTGGGGGATGCGCCGATTTTGGGGCATAATGTGATGTTTGATGTGGGATTCCTTCGCAAAAGAGGACTCTTTCATTTAAATGACACGTTAGATACGTATGATTTGGCAGCGGTGATGCTGCCTAATGCAAGTCGCTATAATTTGGGGACATTGGGAAAATTGATGGGGGTGCCCTATGCAGCGACACACCGGGCGATTGACGATGCGCGCGTGACAATGGTGGTCTATCAGCGATTGATGCAAAAGATTGAAAACGAATTGCCATTAAATGTGCTGGCAGAGATTGTGCGGAATGGCAGTGAAGTGGAATGGGGGGGAGGCTATGCCTTCCGCCATGCGTTGGAGAATCGTTCTCGAACAGTGATTGACATGGATGCGGTGTTACCAAGTAAGAAAAAATTAAAACCTTTGCGGGCACCTAAAAATGCAATTAAACCTGAGAGCAATGAAATTAAACTTGATATTGAAGAATGCACGGCTGTGCTTGAATATGGCGGGGTGTTGTCGCAAGAGTTGGATGGCTATGAGTATCGTCCGCAACAAGCAGAGATGACTGCCTCTGTGGCAGAAGCCCTTTCAGAGGGCTATCATTTGATGGTGGAAGCTGGGACAGGGACGGGGAAATCTTTTGGGTATTGTATTCCGGCGGCACAATTTGCGCTGGTAAATGATACGCGAGTGGTGATTTCTACCAATACAATCAACTTACAAGAACAATTAATTAATAAAGATATACCGGTGATTCAAAAATATATTGCGCCGGAGTTGAATGTATCTGTGATGAAGGGGCGAAATAATTATTTTTGCCCGAAACGCTTTGACGGATTCCGTCGCAAACAACCGAAGACAGCCAATGAAATGCGTATTTTTGCGAAGTTGATGGTGTGGCTGTTGGAGAATGAAACGGGGGATTTGAATGATATTAATTTGAATGGCCCCGATGAGCGCTATTTGTGGAGCAAAATCTCGGCGGACCATCCGAGTTGTTCGTCTGAGCAATGCCAGAAAGAATATGCGAGTGAGTGTCCGTTTTATCGAGCGAAAAAATCAGCCCAACATGCACATATTTTGATTGTGAACCATGCCTTGCTGTTGGCAGATGTAGCGGCGGATAACCGCGTGCTACCAGATTTTAATTATTTGATTATCGACGAAGGGCATCATATTGAAGATGCGACGACGGGTGCATTGAGCTTTAAGGCCTCTCAGGCGGATGTGGACCGAGCGGTGCGTGAGTTGGGGGGGATTAAACACGGACTTTTGGGACGAATTCGCGATGAAGGGGAAGCACTGTTGAAGGCGACAGATTATGCTCAACTAGAGATATTATTAGACCAGACGACTACGAAAGCTTTCCAGATGCAGGCACAATTTCAGCAATTTGTGATTGCGGTGAACGACTTTTTGGAAGAACAACGCGAAGGGCGCGACTTGGGCCCTTATGCACAGCAAGTGCGGATTTTGCCTGCCACCAGAACGCAACCGGCATGGTTCCAAGTGGAAACGCAATGGGAAGACACTTCTCTGAATTTCAAAGCATTTTATAACAAAATGGAGCAAGTGTGGGGAGCTGTGACGGAGTTAATTGACATCAATCCCGAACGGACAGAAGATCTACTGGGGGAAGTGGGGTCTGTGATGGGGACGGCAACAGAACTTTTGGAGCAGATTGATAAGCTAGTGTTTAAGCCGGATAATGAGCGAGTGTATTGGGTGGAGATTCGCCCACAGAGCCACTCGATTTCGTTATGTTCAGCGCCATTACATATTGGTAGTTTGATGGAAGAGCATATCTGGCATAAGAAAACAGCGGTGATCTTGACCTCGGCGACGTTGACCACGGCTGGTGAATTTAACTATCTGCAAGAACGATTAAATGCAATTGATGCAGAAGTGCTACAAGTGGGTTCTCCGTTTGATTATGAAAGTTCGGCGATGTTGTATTTTCCAACGGATATGCCGGAACCTTTTGACCGTTATAATTATCAGCGTGCGATTGAACAGAGCGTGGTGAATTTGGCAAAGTCAATCGGGGGACGGACTTTGGTTCTGTTCACTTCTTATGCCCAATTGCAACAAACCGCAAATGCGGTGGATCCTGCTTTGCGGCGCTTGGGGATTGAATTGCTGCAACAAGGCAAAGGTGCTTCGGCACATTCTTTGCTGGAATCTTTCCGGCAGAGTGAAGCAGCAGTGTTGATGGGGACGCGCTCTTTTTGGGAAGGGGTGGACATCGTGGGGACACAGCTTTCGGCAGTGGTGATTACGAAGTTGCCATTTGGGGTGCCTTCTGATCCGATTATTGCGGCGCGAGCGGAAACCTTTGAAGATCCATTTTCTCAGTTTTCAATTCCAGATGCTATTTTGACTTTCCGCCAAGGGTTTGGGCGTTTGATTCGCTCGAAGACCGACCGCGGGGTGGTGGCATTGTTAGACCGACGTTTGATGAGCAAGCGCTATGGACAGTATTTTATTCAGTCTTTGCCGACATGTACTGTGAAACAAGCGCCTCTTTCTGACCTAGGAAAAGAAGCTGCAATCTGGCTGGATGTGTGAGCGAGGGCGGTTTTCGGCTGTGTTTTCCTCATAAAGCAAGATTTTCTTCTTTTAAATCCTGTCTAGAAAAAGATTAATTTAACTCTTAAGTTCTTGAAATATCTTGTAAGAGCGACTATAATTGCGCTCACTTGCGAAAATAAATTTGTAACAGCAGTAGACTAATAGGTTTCATGGACGACGGCAAACATGGCTGGTTGGGAAGTGAACGGAACAACCTATTCAAAATAGATAGTACATGGTAGAATTTTTAGCTGTGATTTGCAAATAAACCTATTAAAAGGATTATAAAATGAGTCAGGAAATTTTAAAATCATTAGAAGCATCAGTAAATGAAAACATTCCAGAATTAGCCCCTGGGGATATGGTTAGCGTGCATGTACGCATTAAAGAAGGTAACCGAGAACGTGTGCAAGAATTCAAAGGCACCGTGATTCGCGTTCGCAATGGTGGAAACAATCATAACTTCACCGTCCGCCGCGTGGCCAGCAATGGTGTTGGCGTGGAACGAACCTTCCTTTCTCGCTCTCCCCGCATCGAAAAAGTGGTTGTGGAACGTCATTCTCACGTCCGCCGTGCAAACCTTTATTTCTTGCGCGACCGCACTGGGAAACGCTCACGCCTCAAACAAAAATTCAACTAAGAGTTTTCGAATCAACCAGGGTGCCTTTGGCACCCTTTTTGTTTTTAAGGCAAGTTTTTAATGGATGTAAAAAAGCTTGAATTTTGATACAATGCAGATAGCGTTTAAACGCTTTTGAAAGGAACCCATGATGGCAAACATAAAACCTCTAATCGGCATTTGTACTCGTAAGATGGATAAGGAATTTTTTCCGAGCGTTGGCGCGCCACGAAGTTATGTGGAGGCCGTGATGCGTGCGGGGGGAATCCCGATTTTGATGCCTTTTGAACTTACGGGCAAAGATCAAGCGCACTTGTTGAACTCATTAGATGGGGTGATTTTCACTGGTGGGGGCGACTTGGCGGTGGAATTCTATGGGGGGACGATGAGTGAGTTGGTGACGGATATTGATGAAGATCGCGATCGATTTGAAATGGATTTAGCGAATTTGGTTTTGGAACGTGACTTGCCTGTGCTAGGGATTTGCCGTGGGCTGCAATTGTTGAATGTGGCGATGGGGGGCACTTTGATTGAAGATATTCCGAGCGAAGTGGCAGATGCGTTAGGCCATCCTTATGTGGAGGGAGATGCGTTTGATAAGCTGGTGCATTCGATTGAAATTAAAGAAGATAGCTTGTTGGGGGACGTGTGTGGGGTGAAGGAATTGCAAGTGAATAGTTTGCACCATCAAGGAATCCGCAAGGTGGCAGATGGATTGGAAGCTGTGGCGTGGGCACCGGACGGAGTGATTGAAGGGGCTGTGATGCAGGATCGAGATTTTGGAGTGTTGGTGCAATGGCACCCAGAGTGTTTGCCTGAGGAAGCACATGCACAAGCGCTGTTTGCAGCTTTTGTGAAAGCTGCGCAAAAGAGAGTTGGATAATCGATAGGGTATGGATATGAAAGCAAATGCACCGATTGGCATTTTTGATTCTGGATTGGGGGGTCTTTCTGTTTTGCGAGAAATTCGCAAAGTGCTGCCCTATGAGAATATCTTTTTTGTGGCTGACCAAGGACATATTCCTTATGGACCACGAGAAATGGATGAAGTGCGAAGGTTCTCAGAGGAGATTGCGCATTTGATGATGGCGCATGGAACTAAGATGATTTTGATTGCGTGTAATACGGCATCAGCGGCGGCATTAAACTCTTTGCGAGAAAAGTATCCGGATTATTTGTTTGTGGGGATGGAACCCGCGATTAAACCTGCGGCGGAGACTACGAAAACTGGTGTGGTAGGTGTTTTGGCCACCCCAGCTACTTTTCAAGGGCCGTTGTATGCTTCGGTGATTGAACGCTTTGCGCAAGATGTGCGGGTGATGAAAGATACGTGTGTGGGGCTGGTGAAAGCAATTGAGGGAGATTCTGAAAAGGATGCGGAAATTGTGTTGCGACGAGCTTTGGAGCCGATGATGGCAGAAGATGTGGACACGATTGTGTTGGGGTGTACGCATTATCCGTTTGCAATTCCAGTGATTCGTAAAATTGTGGGGTCAGATGTACGGATTATTGACCCTGCCCCTTCGGTGGCACGGCATACACGAGATGTGTTGACTGAGAATGGTTTGCTCAATTTAAGCGAGACAAAACCGGAATTATTGTTCCATACGTCTGGATTACATGCAGGCAGTGCGGCGCAAGTGGAGAAGATGCTGGGAGAGAAGATGACGATGTGTGGATTCCATTGGGATGGGATGCAGATTGTTTTGGATTAGAACTTATTTATGAAAACAAAAAAAGCTGTTCATGAAAGAACAGCTTTTTATTTTAAATCATTGAGAAGAGTTATGCTTCCGCAGGTAATTCTTCTGTTTTATGTTTTTTACCATTTTCTTGATAGTCTAAGATCTCAGAAAAGGTTTCTTTTTCTTCTGTGGCTTCTTCATATTCTTTCATCAAGTTGAAGGAGGCTAAGCTGACTTCAAGCATATCCAAGGTGGGCTCTTTGGTGGAGAGCTTTTGCAAGGCTAAGTTAGGTTTGATGAGCATTTGGACAAATTTTTTGTCTAAATTATTGGCGGTCCAACGTTGATATTCATAGGCGATGCCAGCCAAAATGGGAATGGCAAGCACACGCACAATCAAACGGGGAACGATGCTCATGGGGCCTAACAAGGTGAAGAAGATGACGGAGATGACGACCAAGGTGAGCATAAAGGCGGTACCACAGCGGGGATGTTCGATGGAACATTGAGCGGCACTTTCGGGAGTGAGTTCGGCATTGCTTTCAAAGGCATTGATGACCTTATGTTCGGCTCCGTGATAAGAATAGACTCGTTGAATGTCTTTCATGAGGCTGATGACCCACATATAGCCAATCAAAATGACTAGACGGAAGGCGCCTTCTATGAGGTTACCAACCCAGTGAGGGGGATTTAGAAAACGTTCTACGAGGTAGCTGAGACCGGTGGGAAGCAAGAAGAAAAGACCGACTGCCATGAGGATGGAAACAAGGAGGGTGATGAAAAGCATAGGTCCTTCGATATCTTCATCTTCATCGGTTTGGACGTTGGCAGACATGGTGAGGAAGCGCATACCCAAGCCAAGGGCGTCCCAAAGAGCGATTACGCCACGTACAAATGGCCATTTTTTAATATTCGTGGTGTAGATGCCTTCGAGTTTTTCAACATGGCGAAGGATCTGCCCTTCTGGAGAGCGCACTGCCATGGCGACATATTTGGAGCCGCGCATGAGCACGCCTTCCATCAATGCTTGACCACCATAATTTGGCATTTTGGATTCAGTAGGCATATTATGCTCCTAAGTTGTAGATGGTGTTGACCAAAGCACGCATACCTTTGGTCCAAGTTTCTAAGTGCAGGCGTTCGTTGGGGGAGTGAATGGAATCGCCGGGGAGGCCAAAGCCTGTGAGCACGGATTCGACGCCAAGTTTCTTTTGCATTTCACCGACAACCGGGATGGAACCACCGGAACGTTCGAAAATGGGTTTGGTGTTCCATTCTTCTTCGAGGCCGTCGCTGAGCGCTTGGACGTATTTAGATTTTCGATCACTGATGGATGCAGTGGCACCACCAGTATATTCGAGTTCCCAACGGACAGTGTCACGGAAGGTGGCTTCTAAGAAGGTACGCATTTGTTTGGCCGTTTTTTCGGGAGTTTGGTTGGGGACGAGGCGGGTGGTGATTTTGGCAGAGGCTTTGGCGGGAATGATGGTCTTGCCACCTTCGCCGGTGTAGCCTGAGATCATGCCATTGACGTCTAATGTGGGGCGACCACCAGCACGTTCGATGGGGGTGTAACCTTTTTCTCCGAAGAGCTTGGGAACACCTGTTTGGGCGAGATAGTCTTCGGTGCCATCGGAAAGACGGTTGAGTTCGGCTCGTTCTTCTGCGGACATTTCGAGAACGTCGTCATAGAAGCCAGGGAGTTGCACACGACCTTCGTCGTCGATCATTTTGCCGATTACGCGAGCGAGTTCATTGGCGGGATTTTGAATCACGTTGCCATATCCACCAGAGTGTACGTCTGCATTGGGGCCGTAGACGGTGATTTCAAAGCTGGCGATGCCACGTAGGGCATAGTTGATGGAGGGTTGGGTGGGGGAGGCCATGCCGGCATCAGGGTTGAGGCAGATGTCACAAGCAAGCATGTCTTTGTAATCTTCTAAGAATTGTTCCATGCTGGGACCACCAGACTCTTCTTCCCCTTCAAGCATAAACTTAAGATTGACAGGAAGATCGCCGGATTGGACAACAGCTTCAATGGCATTGAATGTGGCGAGAATTTGACCTTTCATGTCAGAGGTACCACGGCCGTAGACATAACCATCTTCTTTGATGGTGGCTTCAAATGGTTGTGTTTTCCAGAGATCAAATGGATCGGGGGGTTGCACATCATAGTGCCCATAAAGCAGGACCGTGGGTTTGTCTGGGCCGGCAGAAAGATTTTCGCCGTAGACAAAGGGGTGCATTTTGGTTTCGATGATTTGAACATTGGTGAGCCCGATCGCTTTCATTTTGTCAGCGCTCCATTGGGCTGCTTTGAGAATATCTGCTTTGTAAGCAGAATCTGCAGAAACAGAAGGAATGGCGATAAATTCTTTCATTTCACTGAGGAAACGATCATGGTTATCTGCCAAGAATTGTTTTGCATTTGCTTTGCTCATAGTATGTTTTCCTTTAATTATTATTTGCTAATTTTTCTTATTACTCTCTATTATGTGACTTAATCCATTTAATTTCAAGATTGGAGGGTTTTGATCTTATCAGTGATCAATTTAAGAGAGGTGTCAAAACGATAGTACACATTGTTGTGTCCATCGGGGTATTCTTCGTAGAAATGAGGAATGTTGTGTTTTTGAAGCTCACGAACGTAAATGCGGGCGCTGAATTGGAGATTGTATTGATCGTAGGCACCACAATCAAGATAATAAAAATTGAGTGAGCGGAGCGCATCGGCGTATTGATCGATTAGATAGACGGGATCATGAGCGAGCCAGCGTTGCCAAACTTCGGGAATGAGTTCGCCGGTGTGCATGTCAAAGGGGAAGTCAAATCCAAATTCTGACTCAGGATTGGGCGAATAACAGGCAGCCATAGAGATGGTGTTGGCTAGAATAAAAGGCTTTTTATAAGTCCATGCGTCAATTGGGTCAGCAACAAAGGCAGGGAAGTTTTCGGCTCCCATTTTTTCATATTCAATGAGGAAGGGGAGAAAATCTGGTTTGTAGCCTGTTTCAAAATTCTTGTCACCACTGTGATCAGCGACATTGCCAAAGACTTCGGGATGCATCATGCCCATAATGGTAGCACCGTAGCCGCCGGAAGAATGCCCCATGATAATGCGATAGGCAGGGTCTTGGACGGTGCTATAGGTGGCATCAACATAGTCGACTAATTCGAGAAGATAGTCTTGATAGTTACCAAGGGCGGATGTGTTGAGATATTGGGCACCGCCATAACTGGTGGAACAATCGGGGAGGACAGCAATCAGGGGAAGAATTTCTCCGGAAAGAATGAGACGATCTAGTCGATCTTGGATGTTCTCTTCCCATAATGAATCGTTGAGAAGTTTCATACCACGGAAGCCAATGCCGGTGAGCATGTAGGCGGTGGGATAGGTTTGGCTGGGGTCGTAGTTGGGGGGGAGATAGACAGGGAGTTTGCGCATGATGGGATCATTGCGAGGGTTGCCCTCGAGTACTTTGCTGGTGTGTTTGGTGATTATGATCTGTGATTCTTGCATTCTTTTTTCCTTTTCTATCTACTCTTTTTTATTGTGCTTGTTTTAAATGTAACTCTTCCCATTCTTGTATGGTGTCTTCTAAGTCTTTTTGAACATAGGCGTATTCTTCTCCTAGGGATTGGATGTCTTCTGGGGTGCTTTGAGAAGATTGCATTTGTTTTTCAATTTTATTGAGCTTCATCTCTATTTCTGTGATGAGCTCTTCTATTTGGACGATACGATCTTCAATGCGTTTACGTTCAAATTTAGAAAGTGGTTTCTTTTCTTCTTTCATCTGGGATGCAACAACCGGTGAGGGTGTGCTAGATGTTGATTGCTCTACTTTGGGGGTTGGTTGTGGCACATCATTCACGACGGTATCTTTTTGACGATATTCGGTATAGTTGCCTTTGAAGATTTCGAGTGATTGTTCGCGGTCGTCAATAAACCAAATTTGGGTGGCAAGGGCATCAATCAAATAACGATCATGAGATACGAGAATAATGGTGCCATTAAAATCCGCTAAGACGGTTTGGAGAATTTCTTGAGAGGCGATGTCAAGGTGGTTGCTAGGTTCGTCCAAAAGCAAGAGGTTGGCATCGGTGAGAGAGAGTTTGGCTAACGCTAAACGCCCACGCTCGCCACCACTGAGGGTGCTGACCTGTTGATAATGAGTTTCGCCACGGAATAAATAACGGCCTAGATAGGAGCGGATTTCTTTTTCTAACATGCCGGGTTTGATGCTTTCAATCTCTTGAATGAGAGTATTCTCTGCTTTGAGATTTTCATGTGCTTGGGCAAAGTAGCCAATTTTGAGGCTGGCACCGAGGTTGACCTGCCCGGCAAGGGGTTCGATTTGACCGAGGATGGTGCGCAAAAATGTTGTTTTCCCTGAACCATTGGGGCCTATCAAGGCAGCACATTCTAGACGGTGCAAGGTGAGCTTTTCAATCTCAAATAAGGGATTGTTGGGATAGCCGATGGTAAGATCGTTGGCACGAATGATGATGTTGCCGCTACGTTCTTTGGCACGGATCTTCAATTTCATGTTAATTTCTTTACTCTCTGATGGAGAACGCAAAGAACTTATTCGACGGTAGGCTTCTTCCACGCCCATGGGATGGCGAATGTTGCGGCCGTCACTAGTAAGGTCGCTCCATTTTTTACCCCGTACTCCTTCAAATCCAAATTTCTCAACTGCAAAAATTTCTCTTGAAAGGCGAGCAAGTTTGCCTTGTGCCATTTGGGTACGTTGGCCAGCCATGTTACGGCGGATGTAGTCGATTTCTTTGAGCATGCGCGCACGCTCAGTTTCGGCAAAGCGAATGCGGTCTTCGGTGCGTTGTTCTCGATGGACGAGATAAGCGGAGTAGTTGCCGCGATATTGTTCAATGCCACCAAAGCGCATTTCTAAGATGACAGTGGCAACTTTATCGAGGAAATAGCGATCATGGGACACAATCAAGACTGCGCCTTCCCAATCCCGAAGATATTTCTCAAGCCATTCGACGGCTTGAATGTCGAGGTGGTTGGTGGGTTCGTCTAAGATGAGCAGATCTGGATTAGAAAGCAGAAGCTTGACCAAAAAAGCGCGAGTACGCTGACCACCAGACAATTTGCTAAGGGGCATTTGATATTCTTCATTTTTGAAACCAAGCCCTTCGAGCGCTTGTTTGATGCGGAAGAGATAGGTGTAGCCACCTTTGTTTTCATACTCTTGTTGGAGGGCGCCATATTGATTAATCAGGGCTTCATCGTTGGAATGCTGTGCTAATTGTTTTTCTAATTCCTTGAGTTGGGCTTCTTGTTTTAATAAAGGCGCAAAGCCTTGCATACATTCATCCCACAGTGTTTTTTTGGATTCAAATTTAGCAACTTGAGGAAGATAGCCGATGGTGAGACCTTTGGCTTTGATGACCTCCCCTTCTGAGGCGGATTCTTCCCCAGCGATGACACGCAGCAAAGTTGTTTTGCCGATGCCATTGGCGCCGACGATGCCCATGCGGGCTTTGTTAGGTACGTTGAATGAAACACCGGAAAAGATGTCGGTGGGGGGGTAGGCTTTGGCTAGGTTGTTGACAGTTAATAGTGACACTGCTGTGCTCCCATATGGAATGATTTTTCCTACAGATGAGGAATTTTTAAAGATCTTTTGCAAATTAACGCACAAAATCTACAGCACATTATAATAGATTTTCAGTGCATGATATAATGAAAAAAGCTGTTTATTAGAGAGAAGACATTGGAAGATTCCTATTAAAGAATTAATCATGGTTTTTAAAAGGAAAACTATAATAGAGCAAACTTCTATTGAAAGAAACTTTTATGAAAAAGAAAATGAATAAAAAGACGATAATTATCATCAGTGTTTTTGCTGTGATTGGAGTTGTGCTGGCAGTTTTGGCCTTTTTCAACTTTAGAGATTTTTTCACTACGTTCAACTTAGCCGATGGCGGCAGTGGACCTACAATTGAAAATATACTCCCTGAAATTGTGAATGATCCTGAAACGCAAACCGACGCAAATGCACCCACCCCCACTGTGCAACCCACACAAGCTGACATTGGTGGTTCACAAGCCGATCTCGCAAAATGGGATGGCAGTTCTCGAGTGAATATTCTGGTGATGGGGATTGACTATAATGACTGGCGTGCTGGACAAGGCGCTCCACGTACGGATACGATGATTTTATTCAGTATTGACCCGAAAACAATGACGGCAAGTATGTTATCTATCCCGCGAGATTTGTGGGTGGAAATTCCAGGTTTTGGGTTTGCAAAAATCAATGCCGCTTATCAATATGGTGAAGATAATCGTTTGCCAGGTGGCGGCCCTGCTTTGGCAGTGAAGACTGTGGAAAAATTCTTGGGTCTTGATATTCATTATTATGCAAAGATTGATTTTCAGGCTTTTATTGAATTTGTGGACATAATCGGCGGGGTTAAGTTAGATATCACTGAACCAGTGAAAGTTGACATCGAAAGCACCGACTCTCCGTTTGTGATTCAACCCGGACGTGCTACTTTAAATGGTGAATATGCGTTAGGGTATGTGCGCTCCCGTGCAACTGGGGATGGAGACACAGGACGTTCTCAACGTCAACAACAAGTGGTGATTGCGATGTTGCGCCAAGTGTTGCGCCCCTTCAACTTGACTAAGTTGACCACAAATGCGTTTGATATTTATAACCAACTTTCTTATGGTGTGGAAACAAACATGACCTTTGATGAGATTTTCAAGATGGGTATGTTGGTGTTGGACTTGGATGAAAGCAATATCAAAGGTGGTGTAATTCAACCTCCGAATCAAGTTATTTTCGCTACACATCCTGTGTTTGGTGAAATTTTGAAACCAATTACTGCTGAGATTCGTGTTTTACGTGATGAGTTGTTTGGTACGGCTACTGAAACTGCTTTAACAATTACAGGGAAGAGCGTGCAAGAATTGATGTTGCAAGAAGGTGCGACAGTCTCAATTTTGAATGGCAGTTCTTCTTCTGGTTTGGCCGGTGCCACAGCTGAATTCTTGCAACCTTATGGCATTAATGTGACCGAAACAGGTACCTCTGACAGTTTAGAGACTTATTCTAAGATCTACTTATATACGGATAAAATTTATACGGCTAAGTTCTTGATGCAAGCATTGGAAATTCCTGAGAACCGTGTGTTCTTCATGGTGGGTGAACCGAGCAATGTGGACTTGGTGGTGGTGTTGGGCAGCCAATGGGCAGTGCCCGGACAGTAAGAAGTTTTGATTAAATAAACAAATCCTATTTCCAAAAATAGATGCAAAGGATCCCCTACTGCTGGGGATCTTTTGTATTCCTTTAAAATAAGGTAAAAATGGTAAAATACAACTATGATAACCATTGGCGTTTTAGCAGACACTCACGTCCCTGACAGAAAAAGACGATTACATCCTGAAATCATTCCATTGTTTGAGGAAAGAAATGTGCAACTAATCTTGCATGCGGGCGACATCACCGTGCAAGGCGTTTTGAATCAGTTGGAAAAAGTTGCACCAGTGATGGCCGTACGCGGTAACCAAGATGTGTTGATGAACCGTAAAATCCCCATCAAACAAGTGATTACAGTGGGAAGGGTGCGAATTGGGATGACCCATGGGCATGGCAGTTGGCGATTGTATTTGCGTGATAAATATGAGCAACTGTTTGAAGGTCCGGGGAAGTTCTCTAAATGGGAACAACGGGCTGTGAAACAATTTGATAAAGATGATGTGGATGTGATTGTGTTCGGACATAATCATGACCCTTTGATTCGTTACCCAATCGATGGACGGATCATCTTTAACCCGGGGTCGGCTGCAAAACAAGTGCTACCTAATAAACCCCCTTCCATTGGATTTTTGACGATCGATGGCACAAAGGTGACTCCTGAGATCGTTTTTCTAAGTGACAAAAAATTTGGAGAAGAAGATGAGCAAGATCATCCCCGCACCGAAATCATCCCAGTGGAACGAGAAAGTTTTTTCAAGCGTCTTTCCGATAAAATTAAACGCAAATAGCGAACTTGGTTTCGCTACGGTCTTTGAGATATTTGCTGAATATCTGATTTTTGAGGAGAAAAATGCAAATGTGCTATTGGATGTGAAAGCTGAATGGGGAGATGCGTTAGGAGAAGAAGGGTATCGAATGCGGGTGGAGGAAGATGTAATCCGCATTGAGGCGGGGAGCCAAGTGGGGGCTTTTTATGGACTTCAGAGTTTATTACAATTACTGCCATTGGGGTCCCCTAACGCTACATTCTCTATTGCCCAAGGGATAATCGAGGATGCTCCGCAATATGGTTGGCGAGGATTTATGTTTGATGAGGCACGCCATTTCTTTGGAAAAGTGACGGTAAAAAAAATCTTGGATTGGATGGCGGCGTATAAGCTAAATCGATTCCATTGGCATTTGACCGATGACCAAGGTTGGCGAGTGGAGATCAAAGCCTTTCCAAAATTGACTGAGATTGGATCGGTGCGCAAAGGGACACGCTATGGCGCTTTCCGAGGACCGTTCAAAGATGAATATGTGGCAAAACCACATGGCGGGTTTTATACACAAGAAGATATTCAAGAAATTGTCGCCTATGCCAAAGAGCGTCAGATTGAAGTGATTCCAGAATTTGATTTGCCAGGGCATTTTAGCAGTGTGTTGGCGGCCTATCCTGAATTAGGCTGCACGGGAAAAACTGTGGAAGTGAAAGAAGGCTCGGGGATCTATGGGGACATTGCCTGTGTGGGAAATGCTGATGCGGTACAATTTATTAAAACTGTGATTGATGAATTATGTGATTTGTTTCCGTTCCCGTACTTTCATATCGGGGGCGATGAGGTGAAGACGGATAATTGGGAAACGTGCCCAAAATGCCAAGGGCTGATGCAAGAAAAAGAAATTACTTCTTTGCATGGTTTGCAAGTCTATTTGACGAACGAGATGACTGCCTATCTGAAAGCAAAAGGGCGCACGACATTGGTGTGGAATGAAGCTTTGGGGGATAACTTGGATGATGATGTGGTACTCCTGCATTGGATTTCATTTGGGAAACATTTTGACAAAACGATTGGAGCAATGAAAGCTGGCCGGAAGGCTATTATGCAACCAATCTTTACTACGTATTTTGATTATTCTTATTCGTTGGTGCCGATACGCAAGATTAATCGCTATGATGAAACCAATGGGTTACAAAAAGAGGCATTGCAGCAATTGATGGGCGTGCAATGTGCGCTTTGGACAGAACAGATTAACAATGAAGCCCATGTTCAATTCAATTGTTTCCCAAAAATGGCATTGATGGCAGAAGCTGGTTGGGGAACACGAGTGGCAGATGGTGGCCAAGATTTTCTACGTCGTTGGGAAGCTGGCAAAACACATCAGGAATTGATGGGGTTGAAACATGCGGCGCCTATCAAAGCAGTCAACCCATGGGGGGTGAGACGCTGGTGGATGACGGCCAAGTGTATGTTGAAGGACATGCGCAGTGAAGTGCGCAAATGGCAAGCCTAGATTGCAGGCTGAAAGGGTTTGAAAGATGCCTAGTTTTTCACAAAGTTTATTTCGAGAAGATTATGATCGGATTAAGATCATCTATGCTTTGTGGGGCGAAGAAGGCAGCTTTCGAGACGTACCAAGCGGCATCCAGCAATTAGAAAATAAGATCAGTAATCCTGCTTATTTTGAAACATTGTTTCATGAACTTGATTTGGATGCGCAACATGCGCTACAAGACTTGGCAGGGCATGAGGGGCGCATCACTTGGACGACATTCTTGCTACGGTATGGTGATTTCCGTGAGATGGGGGTTTCTCGACGGGATCGCGAAAA
This sequence comes from Anaerolineales bacterium, assembly GCA_963662985.1. Taxonomy (GTDB): domain Bacteria; phylum Chloroflexota; class Anaerolineae; order Anaerolineales; family UBA11579. Next base: position 994,049 of record OY760067.1, read on the forward strand.
ACCATTTGAAACACCCATTTCTACTACTGAATATTTATATTATCGGGGGCTGATTGCTCGGGGGCACTTCCCAACTTCAAGAGGGATTTTGGAGCATGCCTATTTGCCTGATGATCTGGTGGATTTGGTGCCTGCGAAAAAATTGCAAAAAACAGTCCTAGGGCGCCCTGCTCGGGTGACCGAGATGCCGAATACAAAAAAAGCGGGACGTTTGTTAATGGAAACGTTTTGCACGTATTTGATCTGCAAACGAAATGAGATGGACCTGACCGAGATGACCTATTTGGATGAAGAATGGGTGCTCTATCCGGGTCAGTTGGAAGCGTTTGCTTTGGAGATGGGATTGATTGACGAGTTAGGAGAGCCGATTCCGCAAGCAGTCAAAACCCATTTGAGCACACCGATTCAGAGTTTGTTGACACAGAGCTTTGTAAAATGGCGTGAGAGTGAAAGATTACACGAGTTGGCATTGCTGCCAAATCTAGAATTTGATGAGCTACCGAGTTATGATGCTAAAAATACACGGCGGTTCATTTTGAATGCGGTAAGCGATGTACCGAAAGATACATGGTGGCATTTGGATAGTTTTATTGGAGATATTCAACAGAGCGTGCCGGATTATTTGCGTATTCACGGAAATTTTGATGCATGGTTGATTCGTGACCGACAAAGTAAAAAACTATTGAGTGGGGTGGAACATTGGGATGATATTGAAGGCGCTTTGATTCGCTTTGTGGTGGGGCAAGTGTTGTTTGGGTTTGGATTTGTGGAGATTGGGATGAGTGAATTGGGCGTGGTGAGCGCCTTCCGCGTGAGTGAGTGGGCAACACAGCTTTTAGCAAATCAGCCGGTGAAAGAAGATTTTGAAGAAGTGAATAAAGTGACGATGAATAGCGAGGGAACGATAGAAACCTATACGAATACGGAGCGGGTGGTACGCTATCAGATCGGACGGTTTGCTGATTGGTCGGGAAAACGAAACAACCGTTATCAATATCAGATTAGCGCTGGGTCTTTAGAAATGGCTGAGGCGCAAGATTTGCGTACAAACCAATTGGTGCGGTTGCTTGCTGGAAGTTTGGAGGGGAATATTCCTCCGAACATTGTGCAAGCGATTGAAGAATGGGATAAGTATGGCACTGAGGTGAAGATTCAGCAGGTAACTGTGTTGAATGTGACTTCTGAATCTGTGCTACAAAAAATCTTGAACTCCCCAGCACAAAAATATTTGGGGGGCGTGTTGGGAAAAACTTCTGTGGTGATTAACGAAGGCGCAGAAGATAAAGTGATGAAAATCGTGAGTAGCTTAGGCTATTTTTCGGAAATTCAACGAAGAGAGAGTTAATGCATGGATCCAAAAAAAGTATATTGTTATATCACTCGTGAAAATGAAGATGTAAAAGAAGTGTTGGTCTATCAGATGCCTGAAAACCGCAAAGCGGGGGTACAAGTGCCGGGAGCAGACTTGGCTGAAGGACAAGATGCAAAAGAATTGGCGATGGCTGTGGCGAAAGTTGTGAGTGGTTTGGATGACCTAGCGTTTGTGGGAGACTTGGGGAACACTTATTATTATGATCTGGATGACGATGTGAGTTATCAACGGTTCTTCTTCCATTTTGAGAGCAACCATGAAGAAGATGCTTGGCAAACAGATGTGGATGGTGTGGTTCATGAGGTCTTTTGGATGCCAGTAGCAGGGGCAAGCAAAAAGATTTATTGGAATCAAGCAAAATTGTTGAACCGAGTATAATAGAGAAAAGTATTGGGGTTGCATTTTGATAAGAGCCCTTTCTAAATTATTTGGAATTATTTGAATTTTTGGAGAAAAAGATGAACAAAGACCTTTTCAACAGCGGCGTGGGATTGACCTTTGATGATGTGTTAATCGTGCCGGGATATTCTGAGATGTTGCCTCATGAGGTGGATATATCCACAAAATTGACTAAACAATTAAGCATCAAAATTCCTTTGATGTCGGCGGCAATGGATACGGTGACAGAAGATCGCTTGGCGATTGCTTTGGCATTGGTCGGCGGGGTGGGTATGATCCACCGCAATCAAACCGCAGAAGATCAAGCAGAAGATGTTCGCAATGTGAAAGCTGTGGTGTTGAATAACACTGAAAAAGAAATGGCGGCAATGGATGCGAATGGACGCCTTTTGGTAGGGGCAGCGGTGGGGGTGAGCGCAGAGACTGAGCTGCGCATTGAAAAAATGCTGGCGGAAGGGTTGGACGTGGTTGAAATTGACACAGCGCATGGGCATACTAAAGGGGTAATAGAGACGATTAAACGAATTAAAAAAATCGCCCCAAATTTGCCAGTGATTGCTGGGAATGTGGTGACGGCAGAAGGCACTAAGGCTTTGATTGATGCAGGCGCAGATGGGGTGAAAGTGGGCGTGGGGGCTGGCTCTATTTGCACAACGCGGATTGTTTCTGGATGTGGAATGCCGCAAGTGAGCGCAGTGCATGCTTGCGCAGAAGCGGCCAAAGGCACGGGCGTGCCGGTGATTGCAGATGGAGGGATTAAATATTCTGGTGAGATTGCAAAAGCGATTGCTGCGGGAGCTGACTCAGTGATGTTAGGCTCGATGTTTGCTGGCTTGGATGAATCTCCGGGGGAATTAATTGAAGTGAATGGCCAACTATATAAGGCCTATCGCGGGATGGGCTCTGTGGGTGCGATGCAAGGCTATGGTAAAGATCGTTATGGCACGGGACAAACGGAAAGCAAAAAGATGGTGCCGGAAGGAATCGAAGGCAGCATTGGCTATCGCGGGAGTTTGGCTGATTTTGTGTATCAAATGGTGGGTGGATTACGCTCTGCGATGGGATATGCTGGGGCGACAACAATTGAAGAATTAAAAACGAAAACGCGTTTGGTGCGGATTACAAATGCGGGGTTAATCGAAAGCCATCCTCATGATGTGGCGATGGTGAAAGATGCTCCTAATTACACTAAGAAGTAAAATCTAATAAATATCGTAATTATTTATTAGATTTCCTATTTTAATTGTGTTGAATTTTAAATCCGCATTATTATTGCGGATTTATTTTTTATGGAGGTAAATATGTCAAATTTAGATTTTATTTTCAAAAGAAGAAGTGTCCGAAAGTTTGAAGACCGTCCAGTAGAGCAGGAAAAGTTGGTGCAGTTGTTGGAAGCTGGGATGTCCGCTCCTAGCGCTAACAACGGACAACCTTGGGAATTTGTGGTAGTGACAGACCCTGCCCTATTGGAAAAAGTGCGCCAAGTGGCTCCTTATGGTAAGTATAATTGCGCAGCTGCAATTGTGGTGTGTGGGAGTGTTCAAAAATCGAATAAGCCTGAGTCTTCTAAAAGCTATTGGGTGCAAGATTGCACGGCAGCTGTGGAGAATATTCTGATCGCAGCACCTGCTTTGGACTTGGGAACCGTGTGGATTGGGACTTATCCGCGAGAAGAGCGTGTGAAAGGGTTACAGGATTTATTGGGGATTCCTGAAGAAGTAAGTCCGTTGGCAATGGTGTATGTGGGGTATCCGGCAGAACATCCAAAACCAAGAACGCAGTATAAAGAAGATCGTGTGCATTGGAATAAATATTAGAAAACAGCTCCCATACGGGAGCTGTTTTTAGATTGAAAAAATTTCTTCTTCGTTTAAGTCTTCGTATCGTAATAATGGTTGATGAGGGAGGATGGCATCCGCTTCGGAAAAGTCTTGCTGGGCTTGGGGATGGTTACCGAGTTTATAGTGACAGTAACCACGGTAGTAGAGGATTTCCATGTTGTTAAAATTCTCTTCAAGAATCAAAAAAAGAGGATCTTCGTTTTTTTGATATTCTTGTTCAATTTGATTAAATTTTTGGATAGCATTTTCATAATTTTTTGTAAGTATTTCTAGAAATGCAAATGGAATTAAATCTTTTGGATCTTTTGGAGGTAGTTCTAAAACTTTTTTAAAATCTTTATTTGCATTTTGGATATTCGATTCACGAATTGCTAATAGACCTCGATTATGAAATGCTTCTTTTAAATGTGGGTCATGTTCAATGGATTGATCTATGTATTCTTTTGCTTGGGCATTATTTCCAATACTATAGTGTGCCATAGCTAGATTATTGAGAACTTTTGAATCTTCCGGTTTGATTTGTAAGTAACGCTGATAATCTATGATTGCTTTTTCATGTTCCCCAGTCTTCTGATACATACTTCCTCGTGCATATAGAGCTAAGGTAAAGTTCTTATCTAGTATAAGTGATTCAGAAAAACACCTTATCGCTTCTTCAAAATCTTGAGAACCAATGGCTAAGACACCGTCTTGATAATAAAAGTTTCGTTGATCATATTCGTAGTTTTTATTTAACCAAGGTATTTTTTTAATTCTTACTTTAATTACATCCACCATAATTTCTGAAAATACAATTAAAGCAAAACATATTAAAATAATTACTACTGTATAAATAATTATCATTCCTATATCAGTGGATTGTTCAATAAAATTTGGCATTCTATTTTTCTTTCTATTGCTTACCTAAATACACAATTTTATGGTCTATATTTTTTCAAAGGATCGTTTAATTTCTCAAATGCTAGTCTGAATTTATTTCGAAATGATGTACTTTCACCTTCAGCATAAAATACAAGAGGAGAGAGTTGTGTGACTTTTAGATGCTCTGCAAAATTTTCAGAATAATAATTTTTTTGCTTTTGTTTACACGAATTGATTAAATTAATAATCTCTTTCTCTCGAGAGTTTTTTTCATACGCAAGATGGAAATATTCTATTGCTTTTTCAAAATTTTCTGCTTGCATATAAGCATATGCAATGTCTTTTTCAATATCAGGAATTTCTGAGTCCAAAGTAAATGATTTTTGATAATCTTGAATTGCATTTTGATATTGTTTTAAGTTTAAATAAACAAAACCACGCTTATGATAAGCTTCTGGTTCTTTCGGATAATCTTTAATTAGATTAGATAAAATTTTTAACGATGCTTCTAATTTTCCATTTTTTATCAATTGATTGCATTCATTTAGAACAATATTTTTATTTTCTACTTTTTTTATTTTAAGTAAATCAAAAAGGTTATGAATAAATTTTTCATACATATACTTATATAAATTAATCGTTATATAAAGAAAAATGAATGGTAATAAATAAATAGCTAATTTGCGAATTAATTCCATATTTCCTCCACTTCATAGTTATTATACTAAAAAAGCTGGTTCTTAGAACCAGCTTTTATTATCTTATTTTGTGAGATCTGAAGGCATTTCTTTAGGATGATAGAGCTTGGTGACTTCTTCCACATCGAGTGGCAAGTCGAAGATTAGTTTGCCTTTGGCTTGACGTGTGCGACTGATGGCAGCATCTATGCGGAAAAGCTTAGGTGTGCGGCGGATACGCTCTAAAGCAATCTCGCGGTTGGGTTTGTCTATGGCAACGCCTACAAGCAAATCTCCTTCGGGGAGTTTCCATCCGGTGACCCCTTGCCCGTAGCGACCTTGAGCGGGGAATTGATCCATTTCCACTCGCTTGGCAATCCCTTGGCTGGTGACCATGAAGACCTCATATTTTTCATCTACCAATTCCATCCCAATCACATAATCATCCTCTTTGAGTTTGATGCCATTCACGCCTGTAGCGACCAAGCCCATCGGACGTACATCTTCTTCGGAGAAACGGATACATTGCCCGTTGGCAGTGGCGAGGAAAATTTCATGGGTACCATTGGTGAGTTCTACCCATAACGCTTTATCCTCATCTTTGGTCTTGACCAGCTGGAAGGTTTGAGAAGAAACACCGGGAAGTTCTTCGATGCTACTCTTCTTAACCATGCCACCGACAGTTCCGACAAAGACATACCATTCGCCTTTGATCTTTTCTTTTCTAGGTAAGGCAAACATGGCACTAACCTTTTCTGTTGCTTTTAATGGAGAAAGTTTGGAGAAATGGCTGCCATCTTCTGCCTTTTCCACTTCTGGAAGAGAGTGGACTGCCACTGCGGTGGCATTGCCCTTTTCAGTCATCAGATAGAGCGTATCCCGTGTGTTGGTTTTAATGGTTAATACGGCTGCATCACTACCCCAAATCTTAGCTTTTTTGCCTTCTTGCATACGAGCCAAAATTCCTTCTTTGGTGAGGGTGACCCATACTTCTTGCTCGGGAAGCATATCTTGCGCCGTGAGAATGACAGACTTTTTACTGCCTTTTTTCATGGTAACAATTTGGGTGCGACGACGATCTGCATATTCTTCTTTAATGGCAATCATTTCATCTGCTACTGCTTGACGCATTTTAGCGGGTGAGCCCAACAAGGTTTTGAGACGTTTGATCTCTGCTTGTACTTCTTTATATTCAGTTTCAATTTTCTTTTGTTCTAGCGCACTGAGGCGTTTAAGCGGCATATCTAAGATGGCGTTAGCTTGAATTTCTGAAAGTTTATAACGCTTCATCAATTTTTCTTGAGCTGCAGCAGTATCTTTTGCCTTGCGGATAATATCAATAATCTCATCTAAGTTCTTAAGCGCTACACGATAACCTTCTAAGATATGCGATCGCGCTTCAAGTTTTTTGAGTTCAAACTCGGAACGACGACGAATGACTTCAATGCGATGATCTAAATAGACCTTCAATGCTTGTTTGAGGGTGAGTAATACGGGTTGATTATCGACCAAAGCAAGGGTAATTATACTGAAGGTAGCTTGCATTTGGGTGCGCGTATAAAGATCATTGAGAATCTTGCGACCATCTGCACCACGGGCGAGTTCTACGACAATGCGCATGCCACGGCGATCTGATTCATCGCGAAGGTCACTAATGCCTTCGAGTTTGCCATCTCGTACAAGGCTGGCGATTCGTTCTATCAAAGAGGCTTTGTTGGTCATATAGGGCAATTCGGTGACGATGATGCGGTCACGACCACGCCCCATTTCTTCTAAATGAGCTACGGCTTGCACTTTGATGCGTCCTCGACCAGTGCCATAGGCTTTGGCGAGACCATCTTCTTCGTCATCACGAATAATTGCGCCACCAGTGGGAAAGTCGGGTCCCTGGATAAATTGCATGAGGTCTTCCATGGAAATGTCTTCAAATTTTTTCCAATTCTCAAGGATATAAACGGAAGCGTCAATCACTTCACCAAGATTGTGCGGGGGAATGGAGGTGGACATACCAACTGCAATCCCTGAGGCACCATTAACGAGTAAGTTAGGGAAAGCGGAAGGCAACACGGTCGGCTCTTTGAGGGTGTCATCAAAGTTAGGGATAAAGTCTACGGTTTCTTTGGTGATGTCATTAAGCATGTTCATAGAAGGGCTGGCCATTCGTGCTTCTGTATAACGCATTGCTGCAGGGGGATCGCCATCAATAGAACCAAAGTTGCCTTGCCCTTCTACGAGGGGATAGCGCATGGAAAAATCTTGCGCAAGGCGTGCCATGGCATCATATACAGCGGCATCACTGTGAGGGTGATATTTCCCTAAGACTTCCCCCACCACACGTGCTGATTTTTTAAAGCCAGAACTAGGACGTAAGCCCATGTCATACATGGCATATAAAATGCGGCGATGCACTGGTTTGAGACCATCACGAGCATCAGGCAAAGCGCGTGACACAATCACGCTCATGGCATAGTCGAGATATGCCTGCTGCATTTCTTGATTGATATCTATTTTTTTTACCAGTCCCATATCCATAAGTGTACTCTCCATATAATTAGAACATTTTTTCTATTATACTTGGTTTTTGTTACCTTTTCAATTGCTTTGGGAAAAAATGTCCGATTGGTTTTTAATTCGCAAGTTGTTATTATAATACAAGTTTTTTAAATTCAACTAAGTATAACTAAAAAAAAAGACTTGCGCTGTTCGCAAGCCTTTTGAGTTTTTTCAATATGGATTGGTGAGATCTCCGTATATGAAAGGTACAAAGAAGATTAAGAAAAATAAAACAATCAGCACTAATTGAAAATAGGGAATATTTTGTTTGGGAATGATGGTCATGATGAAACCAAAAAACATCACAATTGGAAATGGCGTGTCTGAACCTATAATAAACAAGGTTAAGGCAGCAAGCACTTTTAGAATTCCTAGAATAATCCCTACGATTCTTGCAAATGCAGATGCTTCAATTAAGATGGTTTTAAATGGGAAATTAGCGATGGAAGCGGAATACCAAAAAGTTATTTCTATTGCTCCCCAAATGAGCAAATAAAGCGCAGCGATGAGCGTTCTTTTTTCTATTTTCATATTTTTCCTCCTGTGTTTATCCTATAAAAAAACCCCATGATTGGATCATGAGGTTTTTTGGTTATTTTGTATTTTTGATTAGTCTGCTAACGGCAAGTCATCATCTGCCACAGAATTATCAAGATTTAGATATTCTTGGGCTAAGTCATCTTCAGAAACAGCGTTTTCTGCTGCAAGCAATGCTGCTTTGGCTTTTTCTTCTTCAAGCAATCGTTCTTGCATGACTTCGTAGCCTGTACCAGCAGGAATGAGCTTCCCAATGATTACGTTTTCTTTCAAACCGTGTAATTCGTCTACCGCACCAGCAATGGCAGCTTGGGCCAAAACTTTGATGGTGTGTTGGAAGGATGCGGCAGATAAGAAGGATTCTGTGTTCAAAGAAGCTTTGGTGATGCCAAGAAGAATATCTTCTGAACGGGCTGGTGCTTTGCCTTCTTGCTTCATCTTATGATTGAATTTGCGCAATTTGAGACGGTTAATCATATCACCGGGGAGATATTCTGAATCACCGGGGGCTGTGATTTGAACCTTTTCCATCATCTTGCGAATAATCACTTCAAAGTGCTTGTCGTGAATATTTTGCCCTTGGCTGCGGTAAACTTGTTGTACTTCGTTGAGCAAGTAGTTATAACAAGCTTCACGGCCTTGAATCTTGAGGATGGTGTGTGGGTTCATGGAACCTTCGCTCAATTGTTGACCAGCAACGACATATTGACCATTTTTGATGGTGAGTTTGACATTGGAAGGAACTTCATATTCTGCTTCTTCTTTTTCTTCAGAAGCAACAATAATTTTGTCACCTTCGATGCGAACTTTGCCATCTTTTTCTGAATTGATGGTGCCATCTCCGTGGGACATCAACACGTCACCTGCAGACACTTCTGTGCCACTTTCAACGTTGACATTCCAACCTTCAGGAATCATATAAGCTGCATCGACCATTTCAGAGTTAAGAATATGCACCACGCGAAGGTCTTGATATTTTTCAGATTGATAGATATCAACTTTACCTCCAATTTCCGTAACCACGGCTTCCCCTTTTGGCATCTTACGTGCTTCAAAAAGTTCTTCCACACGAGGGAGACCGGTAATAATATCGGCAGAAGAAGCCACACCACCGGTGTGGAAGGTTCGGAGGGTCAATTGGGTACCCGGTTCACCAATGGATTGAGCAGCGATAATGCCGACGGCAACACCGAGTTCGGCCAATTTGCCTTTCCCCATATCCATCCCATAACAATGGGCACAAATACCACGTTCAGATTCACAGGTAAGAGGAATGCGGACCTTGACGGCAGTGATGCCTGCGTCTAAGATTTGGCGCATTTTTTCTCTATCAATCATCACATTTCGTTCAAACATGACTTCACCAGTTTCAGGGTGAATGACACGTTCTGCAGTCACACGACCATAGATACGATTCCCAAAGGATTGACCAGCGACATCTTGGGAAGCGTCTACAATAAGACCTTCTTGTGTGCCACAATCATCTTCAGAAACAATCATGTCTTGGGCAACATCCACCAAACGACGGGTCAAATAACCAGCGTCTGCTGTACGAAGAGCGGTATCTGCGAGACCTTTACGTTGACCATGGGTAGAAATGAAGTATTCCAATGTGGTAAGGCCTTCACGGAAGTTAGATCGAATGGGCATCGGAATAATACGACCAGAGGGGTCGGCCATCATCCCACGCATCCCAGCGAGCTGAGAAATGGAGGTGAAACCACCCTTGGTGGCACCAGAGTTTGCCATGGTGGCAAGGTTACCGAGGGGATCCATATAGTCTTTGACAGCTTCAGCAACGTCATCTGTAGCTTTTTGCCAAATTTCGATCTTGAGTTCGTCTTGTTTTTGGCTGGTGATCAAACCCATGGCGTAATCATCTTCCAATTGTTGTTCGTTTTCCATGGCTTCGTTAAGAATATTGTCTTTACGTTCTGGAATGGTGATGTCAGAAATTGCAATGGTGATCCCAGAGCGGGTTGCATATTTGAAGCCAATGTCTTTAATTTTATCTGCCACTTGGGTGGTGGTGTCTTCATCAGTGAATTCAAAGAGTTCAGCAATGAGATCTTTCACGCCACCTTTATCCAAAGCACGGTTGAGGTAGTTCACTTCTGGAACGAGAGATCGGTTGAAGAGCACACGCCCAACTGTGGTGTCAATCATACGAGTGACAGGTTCGGTGAGACGTTGTTGGCGATCGACGCCTTTTTCGTCTTTATAGTCATGGTACCAAGTGGTGCCGTAGATTTTGATGTTGGCATGGATATCGACTTGGTCTAATTGATAGGCCATGGCGACTTCATCCATGCTGCCAAACACACGACCATCACCCTTAGTGTGGTTATCGTTACGCATGGTGAGGTAGAAACAACCCAAAACCATATCTTTGGAAGGTCCAATGATTGGTTCACCATCGGCAGGTTTGAGCAAGTTTTTGGAAGAAAGCATGAGAGAACGTGCTTCTTCAACAGCTTTGCGAGAAAGCGGAACGTGAACAGCCATTTGGTCACCATCAAAGTCTGCGTTGAAAGCGGTGGTGACGAGGGGGTGCAAGTGAATTGCAGAGCCTTCTACCAAGAGCGGTTCAAATGCTTGAATACCCAAACGGTGCAAGGTTGGTGCGCGGTTGAGGAGCACAGGGCGATCGCCGATTACTTCTTCGAGGACTTCCCATACTTCTGGGCTATTGCGGTCAATGGCGCGTTTGGCACCTTTGACGTTGGCAACGTAGTTCTTGGAAACCAAGCGAGCGGCTACGAAGGGGCGGTAGAGTTCGAGTGCCATGGATTTTGGAAGACCACATTGATAAAGTTTCAATTGTGGACCGACCACGATCACGGAACGGCCAGAATAGTCTACGCGCTTCCCAAGCAAGTTGCGGCGGAAACGGCCTTTCTTGCCTTTGAGAAGATCGGACAAAGAGCGGAGTTCGCGCTTGCCACGGCGGGAAAGCACCTTCCCTCTTTGGGAGTTATCAATCAATGAGTCAACTGCTTCTTGGAGCATACGTTTTTCGTTGCGAACGATGACATCAGGAGCACCAAGTTCGAGCAATCGTTTGAGACGATTGTTTCGGTTGATCACACGGCGATAAAGATCATTGAGGTCTGAGGTTGCAAAGCGGCCACCATCTAATTGCACCATAGGGCGAAGATCAGGAGGAATGACGGGCAAAATGGAGAGAATCATCCATTCAGGACGGTTGCCTGAGCGACGGAATGCTTCCACAACTTTAAGACGTTTGGTTGCTTTTTTGCGTTTTTGTTTGCTTTTGGTTGTACGAACTTCTGTCCAAAGTTCTTTTGCCATCTTGTCTAAATCAAGGCGAGCAAGAATATCTTGGAAGGCTTCTGCACCCATATCTGCTTTGAAAAGTTGACCCCAGCGAGAACGGAGTTCACGATAACGAGGTTCACCCATGAAGGTGAGGGGTTGGATGTCTAAGATTTCATCGCGCATGCGTTTCTTTTCTGCACGTTCAATGCTAATCTCATCTTCCATGGACAAGCGTAAGTTTGATACTGTGGTGTCAAATTCTGCTTTCAATTCGTCTTTTTCGAGCTCTAATTTTTTGAGTTCACGTTCTTTGCGTTCTGCAACTTCAAGTTCAAAAGAGTTCAAATATTCTTTGACAATTTCTTGTACACGGGCAATATGTTTGGTGGCGATTTCTTCGCCAGCTTTAACAACAACTTCTTCATCAGAGAATTTGATATCTTTGCGAGGAGCGGTACCAGAATCTTCACGAAGTTTGCTTTCTAAGTTTTGTCCTTCTTTGATGACTGGGGCTAATTTGATGGCAAGTTCTTCGCTGTATTTTTCTTCAATTTTCTTGATTTGTGCATCAAGATCATCAAAGGCTTGATTAAACTTAACTTGCAAGTCAGCAATTTGTACGTTTAAACGAGCGTTGATGTCGTTATCCAAAGATTCGAGTTCACCATCAATTCGTTCTAAGTAACGTTTACGTGTATCTTCGTCTACGTGGGTGACAACATATTGTGCGAAATACAACACACGATCTAAGTTCTTTCGGGAAATATCAAGAATCAAACCCATATAAGAAGGCACGCGGCGAGAATACCAAACATGCGCTACGGGTGCTGCAAGGGTGATGTGACCCATGCGTTCACGACGCACAGATGAGCGAGTGACTTCTACACCACACTTATCACATACAATACCTTTGTAACGTTGGTTCTTATACTTACCACAATAACATTGCCAATCTTTTTGGGGACCAAAAATTGCTTCACAGAAGAGACCATCTTTTTCGGGTCGTAAACGACGGTAGTTAATTGTTTCTGGTTTTAACACTTCACCATAGGACCAACTCTTAATCGTTTCGGGGGATGCTAAACTCACTCGTAAAGCTTTGAGACCTTTTGCTTCCATTCACACGCCTCCAGGGGATAGAATCATTTTAATAATTGCTTCGCAAAAAATAACCCGCACATCAAAAAAAAGAACAGATGTGCTACCTTTAATACATACGAAAGCAAGCGCCTGAGTTTCTCTCAATAGCGCTTGCTGTTTTTTCCATAATCGGTGTTATACCAGTGTAATTATACTCTATCCACCCTATACGTCAATGAAAATAAGATAAATTCCCTCTTATTCTGTTGATATTTTCCATTATATCATAAATTCAGCTCCGGGGCTGGGAATCTCTACATTCGTAATCCCTTTTTGAGCGAGGTGATCTTTGAAGATAATCGCTGTTTCTTCATCACCATGCACCAAAAAGATCTTTTTGACGGTGTCTTTTGTACTAATGGCATAGTTTGTGAGTTCATCTTGACCTGCGTGTGCTGAGAAAGCATGGATGGTTGCCACTTGCGCTTTGCGATAGTAGGCTTCACCAAAAATTTTGATGTTGCGTTCCCCTTCCATCAGACGACGACCAAGAGTGTCGGGAGCTTGCCAACCAACAATGAGAATCATATTCTTTTCATTCTCAATGTTGTTTTTAAGATGATGCAAAATACGGCCCGCTTCTGCCATACCTGAAGCGGAAATAATAATCATCGGATCCTCTCGGAAGTTGAGCGCTTTTGATTCTTCTACAGAGCGAACATAGGTGAGGAGATCAAACCCTAAGGCTGCCATGTGTTCATCAGATTCAATCATCTTCCAGGCTTCTTCATCAAAAACGCTACGATTCTTGCGGAATACATCTGTGGCATTGACTGCTAAGGGGCTATCTACATAAACTGGCACTTGTGGAATTTTGCCAGCATCCATTAGACGATGGATTGCGTAGACCAATTCTTGCGTGCGACCGACTGCAAAGGCTGGAATAATTACTTTTCCTCCATTGTTGAGTGTTTCAGAAAGATATTTTCCGAGGTCGTCTTCCCCTGCTTGAGGTTCTGGATGTTCCATATCTCCATAGGTGTTTTCCATCAAAAGGATATCTGCATCTTTAGGATAAATGGGATCTTTGAGGATAGGGAGGTTATAACGGCCGATGTCACCTGAGAACCATAGTTTGGTCTTTTTGCCATTCTCAGTGATGTCTAATTCGATGGAAGCAGAGCCAAGGATGTGACCGGCTTCATGAAAAGTTGCCATCACGCCTTCACACACTTGGAAGGTGATCTCATATTGCACAGGTGCAAAATGTTTGAGCGCTTCAACTGCGTCTAGTTCTGTATAAAGCGGTTCAAAGAGGGTTTTGCCTTGTTTTTTACGTTTTTTATTGACATATTTGACATCGTATTCTTGGATATGTCCAGCGTCACGTAGCATATATTCTAATAAATCTGCAGTGGCGGGAGTGGCAAAAATTTGGCCATTATAGCCTTTTTGGACCAAGGTGGGGATGTTGCCACTGTGGTCAATGTGCGCATGAGAAAGAATTACGTAATCAATTTCTTTGGGATCAAAAAGGAAGTTGCGGTTAATTTCATAGGCTTCTTTACGTTTCCCTTGATAAAGACCACAATCTAATAAGATATTTTTTCCATTGACTGAGATAAGATGTTGCGAACCAGTGACAGTTTTGGCAGCACCACAGAATTTAATTTTCATGAATTACGCTCCTAGATTTCACTATTTGTTCAAATAATTCTTCATGGAATTGACTATATCGCCAAGGCACATCATACATCAATTCTTCAAATTGCTGCTCTGTCTTGGGGTTATGTTTGGAAAGTCGCTGCATGATATCACGGGGTAAGATCACATCTGATTCAACTCCCCATTTTTTACCAATATTTTTACGCCATTCACGTAAAACGTAATATAGTTCCATATATTCATCGGAAGGCCGTTTGTTTTTAGGTGGATAAAGTGGTTCTGCTAAAATTCCTTGTTTGACTGCTTTTAAGATCCAATGGGAATAACGGTCAATTAATTTTTGAGGAATATCTGTGTGTTGTTCAAGTTCTGATTTGGTTTGCGGAGCAAGTTGTGCAATCTCGATCAGACGTTTGTCTTCAATGACTTTGAAGAGTGGTTTGTTTTTCATTTGCGCAATCAAATCTCGTTCATCTGCTAAGGCTTGTAAGATAGCCAATTGTTCGGGAGTGAGGTCTTTTGCGTTGGGATAACGCCAAACCTCTTTATAACTTTTGCTCAGATCCATATGATGAATCTTTTCAATTTCGCGTTCAAAGTCTTCTTCAGCTAAAGCTAACAAACCTTTATCGGCAAGTTTTTTTTCAAAGATATTGGCAAGATCGTAGAGGTAGCGAGTATCCAAAACTGCATAATTTTGCATTTCTTGGGTAAGTGGACGTTTGCCCCAATTTGCACGTTGATATTTTTTATTTGTTTTGATGTTGAAATATTCTTTGAGAAGATTGCCAAGTCCAATCGCATTAATACCTAAAATGCGAGCAGCGATCATGGTGTCAAAGAGATTTTTAAATTCAAATCCATAATCTCGGTATAAACAGATTAAGTCATATTCAGCGGCATGAAAGATTTTGCGGATTTTGGGGTTTCGGAAGATTTTGTCAAAAACAGAGATATCCTCTAAACAAAGAGGATCAATTAAGTAATCTTTATGTTTTGTAGAAATTTGCATGAGGCAAACTTCTTCTTGATAAGCAAAAAGTGAATTTGATTCCGTATCAATTGAAATAACACTTGAGGCGGAGATGTCTTTCACTGCTTCGGCTAATTTTTCAGGTGTATTCACCATTTCTATGCGAGCTGTAGTATTCATAAAGTTAATTATAATATAGAAAAATGAGAATTTAGTGATTTAGCGCATGTTTGAGCTTTCTAAATCTTTTTTTAATTTATGCAAACTCCATTGAGCATGCTGACGATGAATCGAGTCTGTACTTTGTGTGAGTGCTTCTAGAGGAGGAATGCAGTCAGGGTCACCACTATTCCCTGCCGCAATGATTACATTGCGAAGGTAGCCATGCCATTTTGTGCGTTTGATGGCAGATTTTGTAAATTTTTGAGAGAATTGTGCTTGGGTGAGGGTGAGCTCTTCAGCCAAGTGAATTGGTTGATAACTTTCACGCAAATGATAGGCAGGATCCACTTCACTTTTTTTGCGTTTATGATTCCATGGACACACTTGCAAACAGATATCACAGCCAAAAACATGATTGGCGTTTGCTTGATGAAATTGAGGAGGAACTTGATCTCGATTTTCAATGGTGAGGAAAGAGAGACAAAGATTACTATCTAAGGTGCGATCAATCTGAATTGCCTTTGTGGGACAATTTGCGCGACAACGATTACATTGCCCACAATATTCGCCTTTAAACGGTTCATCTTTGGGCAAAGGGAGATTCCATAGAATCGAGCCGATAAAAAATGCTGAGCCATAGACGGGATTGATGAGCATTGAATTTTTACCAATCCAACCAAGGCCGGCTAGTTGCCCAAGTTCACGCTCTAATAAAGGCGCTGTATCGACATACGTTTTGGCTTCTAAGGGAAAATCAAGCCAAGTTTGCACTTCTTGTACTAATTCAATCAATCTTTTTTTGAGGATATCATGGTAATCAAGGTGATAGGCGTAGGTTGCGATCTTGCCATTTTGAGGAGAACTACCTTGGTCTGCATAAGCGGGATTTTCAAACAACATGCCAACAACTAAAATTGATTGTGTGCTGGAGAATAGATTTTGAGGATTCTGACGCATGTGCATTGCTCTCTCATTGGAGAGATAATGCATGGTGGCATGATGCCCTTTTTCAACCCAAGCTTGATAACGATGATAATTGGGGATTTGCTGTGGATGAGTGACACCCACTAAAGGAAATCCTTTTTGATTGGCTAAAGTTTTGATCTGCTGCTTGAGCTGTGCAGGTTCCATAGGTTTCGGTTGTGAAATTTATTGATAGGTTACTTGAAGAGTAATCGAACCTGGAGTGATGCGAATCAAATCGCCCATACCATTCAAATTATTTTCTTTTTCGTTGAAATACATTTTGATCTGTAATTCGCCATTGGCAAGCGCTGCTTGCATAATGTTCGGAGCGAAAATCATTGGATTGGTGAGTGTTTCTTGATCACATGCTGTGAGTATCTCGCCTGTATCATCATAAGTGTAATCTGTGATGTCGGTGGGAAAATAATCTCCTGTGTAGACACGGATACAACCTAATTCACTGAAAGGAGAGCCTGTGACAGTGTGGTTACCAATGCGCAACTCTGCTTTGAGAATTGTGGCTCCGGTAGGAATTGTATTGGTGCTAAAGCGAGCAAAGGCAATCGCTCCTTTATCTGAAGTGAGATCGCCTAAATTAAATGCGGAACTGACTACATTGTCTCCAAAGACTGTTTTGGTCTCGGCAACAGGAATGGAAATAGTGGTCCCTGTTACGTTATTTGTATCTGATATAGGTTGTGTGAGCTCTGACACCACTTCTACGAGAGAATAAATGGTGAGAGATGAAACACCAAATTCCACACCAGAAGGATTTTTTAAAAGGAAATGTGTTTCGTAATAACCAGTTTCTTGCGGGGCAGTGAGCATCACAGAGACATCCGCTGTTTGACCGGGATAAACCTCATTGCTAATTAACGCAGCTTCTGCCGGCGCGTTCATTTGATCACCATGATCAAAAACAATCTTATAGTTGGAATTCCAAACACAAGAGCCTTCGTTCATAATGCGCCAAGTTTTGAGGAAACTCTCCCCTGCTTTGACCTCTGTATAATCAGGAATGGTGATATCTTCAACAAACGTTGCCACATCACAAGGTTGGTCTTGATAGGCTGGATCAATTTGTTGATTAGAGGAGGTAGTCGCAATTGGCACACTGAGTGGATCTGTGGTGACTGTGGGCTGTAAAGCTTGAGTGGTGGTTTGCGTGGTTGCTGCAACTTGAGTGGTTAGAGGCGCAGTTGTTGGCGCTTGAGTTAACAAGCTAGTTAATTCATCAAATTGTGAATTTTGCTCTTTGCTGACTGATATTGTGCAGGATGAAAGCACCAAAGTTGCACAAAGTAATACGAAAATAAGCTTTTTTGCCATGAACCACTCCTTCAATTATTTTGTAAGTGTAACTATAGCAAAAAATTATTATTCGACAACTGTTATTTGAATACTCTTTTGATTATTGTCTTCGTTGGGTTCTTTAACTTGATCTAGCGTATCAATAACAAGCACTGTATTTAACGTGCCTATGGGAATTTCATTAATCAGATAAGCGCAATTGAGAACAATATAGCCGGATGGTTGAATCCCCTGTGCGGGCAAATCACAACCTAAACGGGTGGCGGATGAATCTGCATACCATTTCACATTAAATGCTGGCGAAGCTGTTTTGCCTAAATTTTCAACCACTACGACTAAGGTGACAATGTCTCCATTCCGAACGGTTTGGGGCATGAGCACCGCGCTCTGAATGACCAATTCAGGTTCAATACTCTGGGTTGGTGTGAGTGTGGGGACAGGGGTGAGGGTTAATGTGGGAGTGAAAGTGGGTTGAGGCGTCGCGCTAGGTAGGTTTGGGTCTTGTGTTGGAGGAATAGGTGTTGATGAAGGCACGCTGGAAGTTGGAGTGAGATTTGGGTTTGCGATTACATTGATATCTACATAAAAAGATTCATTACCTAATAAACCAATATCAATTCCATGAATGTCACGAATCAGCCAATACCCGCGATAATGTCCGACTTCTGCGGGAGCTGTGAAATCAACAGTAACATCAAAAGTGCCTCCAGGGGGTACTTGGATTTTGACGAGTTTTTGTTCTTCAGGCGCTCCCATGATATCCCCTTGGAAAAAGAAAATATCATAAGCAGGAGAAATGGTGCAAGTGCCATTATTTTTCATACGCCAAATCTTGGTGAAGTTTTCACCTGCTTGAATTTGTTTGCCATCTGGAATGGTAACATCGGCTACAAAAAGAATATTATCGTAGCAAGATTTGGGGGTTGCTGTGGGAGTGGCAGGAGTGGGGGTTAAGGTTGGCAGCTCAACTTCTGTGCTCGTTGGAAGCACTTCTAGTGTTTGCGCAGCAACTGTGAGATACGCAGATTGCACTTCTGACGTTGGTTGAAGATCTTGTTGTGGAAAACAACTAACGATGAGAATTGAGAAGATGACAACACTGATGATTTTCAAATAGAATTGAAAATTCTTCTTAGCGGACACGACGCACCCATTCTTCTTTCAATTGCAAATTACGCGGAGATTCTCCAGAGCGTAAGGCGAGAAAGTCTATAATGAGACGATTAAATTTATTGGGATTATCCATCATGGGGAAAAATCCTGCATTATCTAAGCGAATATGATGAATATTGGGATGTAATTCTCGAATAAAGTTTGGATAACTAAATTCTTTTGCTGTTTGACTCACTGAGGGACGAATTGATTGACTAATCTCTGTGACAGTGACCACATTGGAACTTACTAAATGTTTGAAGGTAATATCGTCTCGTTCTCCATGCACTAAAAGTGTGGGGATTTTGATAGATTTCAACATTTGATCCGTAGAAAAATCTCCACCTTCTTCTAAAAATTGATTTACCGCATTGATGTCACTTTGGCGGAAATTACGAACCAGTGGCCGATAATTTTTGTTTCGACGCAACCAAATATCTTTTTCACGGTTAGTCCAATCATAAAAAACTGGATCAAAGCCAGAGCGAATCATTGGGAAACTTGAAAGAAGCATTCGATCAATTGCGAATGGCATTTTTTGTGCAAATTTTAACGCGATGAGAGAACCGACACCATGGGCAACCAAGACCACTTTTGTGAGACCAAATTCGCTTAGAAATTCATCTAATAGCTGGGTTTGTTCTTCAAAATTATAACGATCTGTTCGTTGTGCACTGGTGCCAAAACCCCAAAAATCAAAGGCAACCGAACGATATTCTGCTGTCATAGCTTGCATTGTGTTTAGCCAAATATTCCATGTACCCAAAGCGCCATGCAAAAACACAACAGGTTTTCCACGTCCCATCATCTCATAATGAACAATGCCATCTCGAATTACAATTGCACTCATAAATTCTCTCTTCTTTTAAGTATGTTTGTCGTAAAGTTGGAGTTGTTTACCAAGTTTCGCGATTGAAATCTCGATTTCTCGGATATAGTTGGCGGTGAGATTCTGCACCTCTCAAGTTATGGTGGTGACTTTGTTCAAAAGTAATGTTCTCACTGATTTGCCAGAATTCTTCTGTGGCAACAAGCACCACGTCAGATTCAATCATACGAGAAGGTGAGATCACAAAACCAGCACCAATACGGCAGTTATGCCCCACACAACCACCCATCACAGGACGATTTGCATCTTCTAATTGCATGTTCCCGCTCATTGCACGAATGGGATGAGGAAGTAAGTTAAAGTCTGTAAATGTGGTGCCCGCTCCTAAGAAGGAGTTCTTACCAACTACACACATTTGTAAACAAGTGTTTTGAGCAACCATTGCGTTTTCCATTGCAGTAGTCATAAACAACGCTGCACGGAAGGGGAAGAATGCACCATCCCCTAAAACAGAAAGCATCATCTGACTCCCCTGCGAAACAGTCACGTTATTGCCAATCATACAGTTATCGATCACAGCGCCTGCACCAATGGTAACATTGTTGCCAATTGTGGTGGGGCCGGTGATGATGGCAGAGGGGTCAATGGAACAATTTTCACCAATTTCCACTGCTGTGGAGCTGGTGAGCAATTGTTTTCCTTCGTACATTGAACGAGCCATTAATCCAACTTTGAATCCAAGATCGTTGTTGACTTTTTCTTCAAATCGAACACCACGAGCATAAAGACCAAAGACCACATCGGCAATATGAATATGAACCCAAGAGTCAATTGCAATCAAAGCACGCTTCGGGACTTGATAGGTTAAATCTCCCTGTTCGTAAGCCATGTAAGTAGGCACGTGGTAATAGCCAATTTCAGTGGCTTGCAAGTCAATGATCAATGGAACCACATTTTTATTGTACCCATTGGGGTAATACCACAGATCTGCAAAATAGAGACCGCCAGCCGGGGTATATGAATTTGATAATGGCAAAGCATGTTGCATAAAAGCTAGATCTGTGGGCATAAATGCAGCACGCGAAGGTGTTTTTCTCTTTTGAGCTTCTTTGAGAAATTCTTCTAAGAAATAGGAATCAAAATAAAGATTATCTCGATAAACCAAACAGGGACCTTCCAACGCTTCTATCATGCGTGTTTCAACGTCTGCTGGAATTTCGACTTCAGAATCCATATGAGGATTGAGCAATTCTCGATGATGAAGCCAAAGTGGTTTGTTGAGAATGCGCAATTCACGCGCTCTTTCATTAAAGGGCGGAATGTGTTTTGTATCTTGAAGAATTACTTTTTTAAATCTTTTTGCCATCGTTTCTCACCATTCGATTATTGTGATTTGATAAGTTATTGAATTTTTATTTTGATGTTGTTCAATTTGAACATCATTTTGTTTTCCATTGCTCAACCAAAAAAGCGCATCTGTGAAAATTCCTTTGATAAACCAAGTCATAACACTATTGTTCGTAAAATTGGTTTCTACAATAAGTGTGTTTTTTTCTGATTGCCATTCGCAAATTATCTTATTTTTTTGAATTTGTTGTGCCAATGTAGATAAAAAAACTTCTTTTTTGTTCTCAAATGATTGTAGCTTAAATGATAAATCTGAGAAGCTTAATTGCTGATCAAATCGATATAAATATTCATAAAAAAAAGATTGCCCAATGCGATATGCAATGCCATCAATGGATCTTTGATCTTGTTTTGTTAGCAAGTCGGCAATCAAATTTTCAATTTTTTCCCCAATAGAATTAGGGCTTATATGGTGATCCTCTTTTGTCCACAATAATGTTTTTTTGGGAAAGAATGTTGTAAGTGCATGAATTAAACAAGTTTCCAGATCACTACAACTGTTAGATGGACTATTATTCATGTTGATTATTGTCTTTTCTTAGGCATCTAACTCTTCTACAATTTGGGTGAGGAGGGTGAGGAGTACTTCTTTGACGGAGTTTTTATCAATGGAAACGCATGGAATCAAATCAATCGATTGATCCAAACGTAATGCAATGCGCATATCGTCAATATCCCAAGCATCTGGTAAATCTTGTTTGCTAGCCGCCACCACATATGGAGTGGGGGCATAGGCACGGAAGGTCTCCAAAATTGTACGAGCTTCACGGAAGGTTTCAGGGCGGGTACTATCTACCATCACAATAAACCCTAACATTCCTTCAGAAAGGATCTCCCACATGAAATCAAAACGTTTTTGCCCTGGTGTACCAAAGAGATAAAGAACAAGTTCTTCATCCACAGTAATGCGGCCAAAATCCATTGCAACAGTTGTGGTTTCTTTCAACATTTCTTTTTTTGATGTAATTTTTCTCTCGGTTGCGACAACATCAATTTCACTGACTGTTTGAATAAATTCAGTTTTGCCAGCATTGAAAGGTCCGGTTACAACCATTTTTACTGTATACATTGATCACCTCTATTGTTGCCACTTAGCAAATTCTTCTGCTCAGTCTGCAATTTTATAAATTAAATTGAACGAATGCGTCCAATTAGTTTATTGACTAATTTCTTTTGTTCGTTGACCGGCATACCGGGCATAGCTTTGTCTAAGCCTGGTAGTTTTTGATCGACTTGAATGCTTTTTTCTTCTTGCTTTCTAGTAAATTCTACTAGACCTGCTTGAAGAAGGCTATACGCAATTTTACGAATCTCAAGATCACTTTTATTGGTAGCAGTGGCAATCTGTCGAAGAGTGTTTTTGGGGTTGATATAAGAAGCAACTTTCCATTCTTCTACACTGAGATTGACACTTTTCAAATTCACACCGCTTCCATCCGTAAAACGCAAGGCGATATCTAAATTTGGAATTTCATCATGTAGTTTTTCCCATTTTTGGAGATTGCGGGTGCCTTCGATGATGATGTTTTCTAACTTTACTTTGACTGGAATTTTATCACTTGGAACTGGATAGTTTGATTCAAATTCAAATTCTCCTTCTGCCCATGTGAATAATTGATTTAGAATGCCAGAATAATAATTTTGCAAGCTTTCAATCACATCCACCTGAGTGATATAGCCAGCATTAATTAGAATGAGGCCAAGTTCTTTATCACTCATATGAGAAGCATTTTTCTTGATGGTATTATATTGAGATTTTGTAATAATTTGTGATTTTCGAAGAACCGATGCTAGGTTGTTGTCGTCTAATTCAAGTTCAGAATAAGCAAGATTGCCATCGCGAAAAACTACTTTTGATTTTTCACCTGGTCCTTCAATATGCAATGCACCTGTTTTTTTTGCAAGATTCACTAAATTTAATAGTTGAATAATTGAAAAGTCTCTTAAATTGCCCTTTAATGCCATGTGGTTCCTCTTATGCAAAAATCTTTGCAACAACTTAACAAAAATTATACTTTATTATCTGAAAAAACGTCAAACTCATTGAAATGTCAAATTTGAAAACTCTTACTCATTTAACCATTTTTATTGAGAAAAGTTCTAGTAAAATAGTTAAATGAACCCAAACTATGATTGTATTGCTGTAGGTGGTGGACCTGCGAGCTTTTTTGCACTATTGCAGTTGAAACAGCAGCGTCCTGATGCGAAGGTGCTGATCTTAGAAAAACAACATCGTGCTTTAGAAAAAATCTATCTTTCTGGCGGGGGGCGGTGTAATTTAACGCACGCTTGTTTTGACCCCAAAGAGCTCAGCCAATTTTATCCACGTGGAAGCAAAGAATTACGCGGTGCTTTTTATCATTTTCAACCGAGTGATACGATGACTTGGTTTGAAGATCACGGAGTGCCGTTAAAAATTGAAACCGATAGACGCGTGTTTCCTGCTTCAAACAAATCAGAAAGTGTTGCAGACGCATTGCTGCAATCAGCAAAAAATATAGGCATCTCGGTTTGGACACAATCAGAGGTTAAAACTGTTGAAAGAAAAGAAGATTTATTTTTCATCACTCTTCAAAATGAACAGACTTATTCAACAAAAAGTTTGTTATTTGGAAGTGGTGGCAATCGAAAAACTTTAAAGTTGATTCATTCGATGGGAATTTCTGTTGTTGCACCTGTGCCATCTTTGTTTTCTTTCATTATTAAGCATCCTCTATTGGCAGCATGCGCGGGGACACCTCTTGCAAATATCCGTTTGCGATTAGAAAATTCAGATCACGCTCAAGAAGGGGGGATGATCGTTACACATGAAGGTGTGAGTGGTCCTGCTGTTTTGAAACTCTCTGCTTTTGGAGCAAGAGATTTGGCTGAGAATGATTATCAGCAAACATTGCTGGTAGATTGGCTGCCAACATTTAACATTGAACAAGTTAAAGAAAAGCTACTTGATTTCAAAACAACCCAAAATAAAAAGAATATAGGTTCGGTTTGCCCCTTTGAAAATCTTCCTAAAAAGATTTGGGAAGCCTTATTGAAAGAAGCTGATGTAGATGAGAATTCTCAATGGAGTCAATTAAGTAAGGTAGTCATACAAAATCTCATCCGAAATTTAAAGGAAACACGTTTTCTGATCCAAGGAAAGAGTATTAATAAACAAGAATTTGTGACTTGCGGTGGCGTTGACTTAAAAACTGTCGATTTTCGCACAATGGCATCTAAGCAGATGCAAGGATTATTTTTTGCTGGAGAAGTTTTGGATATTGATGGGCTTACGGGGGGGTTTAATTTACAAAACACTTGGACCACCGGCTGGATTGCTGGAAATGGAATTGCGAAATACCTTAAGGTAGAATAGAACAAACAGATTATATGAGGTGAAATTATTTATGAAAGAGTTTTTATCAAGAGAATTTTTTAATAACAGTATACAAAACTGGTTAATCGCAGTTGGGGTTATGATCCTGATTTATATCGGACTTTTGATCGTTAGACATATCTTAAATTCAAGAGTACGAAAATGGGTGGATAAAACAAAAGGGAATGTTGATAATTTTGTATTAGACCTTGTTTCAAATACAAAAAATTGGTTCCTTCTTCTAGTCTCTATTGCTATTGGAATTATCTTCTTGAATATTTTACCTGATTGGAATCAAAAGATTCGTATTGTGCTGGTGATTGGCTTTACCTTACAAATTTCTAGTTGGGCTGTGGCAACAGTTTCTTATTTCGTCAACAGCAAGATGAAAGCAGAAAAAAATTCCTCTAAGTTGACAATCTATAATACGGTTGGCATTGTTTCTCGAATTTTGGTTTGGGTGTTTGCGGGGTTAATCATCTTGGATAGTTTCCCGAATGTGGATATTTCTAGCCTTGTGGCTGGTTTGGGAATCGGTGGGATCGCAATTGGTTTTGCGGTTCAATCCATTTTGGAAGACTTGTTTGCCTCTGTTTCTATCACAGTGGATCAACCTTTTGTGTTAGGTGATTTTATTGTAGTAGGGGATATCTCTGGGACAGTGGAAAAAATTGGAATGAAAACCACTCGCATTCGTTCTCTCTCTGGTGAACAAATTGTGATTGGGAACGCAGCAATCACTTCTGATAAAATCCAAAATTATCAAAAATTACAAGAACGCCGTGTAACGATTACGGTAGGGGTCACTTATGAAACCCCGATTGAAAAATTACGCATGATTCCAGAAATCATTGAAGGAATTGCAAAAGAACAAAAGAATGTACGTTTTGACCGAGTGCATTTGGATGAAATGGCAGATTTTTCAATCAATTACTTATTAGTCTACTATGCATTGACTGCTGATTATACTGAACATATGGACATCAAAGAGGCAATCAATTTTGGCATTTTAGAAAAATTTGCGGAAAATAAAATCGACATAGCGTATCCAACACAAATGCTTTATGTATCAAAAAATGAATAAATCAACCGGCTTCGGCCGGTTTTTTATTTAAATCTTCACATTTACCTTAGCAAGTTATCCGCATAAGTGAATATGACAAATCCGGTAAGAATTGAGAAAATTTATCCGTCAATACAGCAAGGACGTTGAATTATTTAAGATAGATGTTATATGATTCACAAAAAATCCGAGTAAAACAACTTAATAAAAACAAATTAAACAATTAATAGGTTATAGGAGAAACAAATCATGACGAAATACGATGCAATTATTATTGGTGGTGGACCTTCTGGACATAGCGCTGCTGTGCGCGCCACTCAATTAGGTGGCAAGGTTGCGCTCGTAGAACGCGATTTTATTGGCGGAATCTGCACGAACTGGGGTTGCACCCCTTCTAAGGCAATGATTGAATCAGCAAAAATTGCAAAGACCGTTGCTGAAAGTGGTATTTATGGTGTGGATGTGAGTGATTTTCAAATCAACTTCCAAAAAGTTGCCGAACGCCGCAATCAAGTAGTGTTGAATACTCGTGCTCATATCACCGACTTGCTCAAACATCACAAGATTGATATTTACCAAGGAGAAGCAACCATCGCCGGTGAAGGCAAGGTTCGCGTACAAGGTGGTAAGTTGGATCCCGATGGGGTGACTATGCACTATGATGGCGGAGAACAATTTTTGGAAACTAAGAATATTGTGATTGCCACTGGCTCTGAACCGTTGATGCCTCCCTTTGTGAAGAAAGATGACCCAATGGTGGTTTCTTCTAACCGCTTAATCGGAATCAATGAATTACCAGAAACACTCACCATTATTGGTGGTGGTGTGATTGGGATGGAATTTGCTACCATCTTCTCAAACTTAGGTAGCAAAGTGACTGTGATCGAATTTTTACCGCGTGTTTTGGCGAGTATGGACGAAGACATCTCTACTGAAATCACTCGTATTATGGAAGAAAAAGGTGTGGAACTTCTGACCAATCACAAAGTGCTCTCCGTTGGAGATGGTAAAGTTGTGATGGAAAACATGAATAATAACGAAACGATTGAACGCACTTGTTCTCGTGTGTTGGTGGCAATTGGCCGTAAGGCAGTGTTGCAAGAAGGCATTTCAAACGCAGGCATGGAAGTGACCAAACGCGGCATTACGGTAGATGACTATCAACGCACCACATTGCCCGGTGTGTGGGCAATTGGTGATGCCACTGGTCGTTCTATTTTGGCGCACGTTGGCATTCAACAAGGGATTATCTGTGCAGAAAATATGATGGCTGCCAGTGAAAAAGACTATCGCAAGATGGACTATGATGTTGTCCCAGCTGTGATTTATTCCATTCCTGAAATTGTGGGCGTGGGTTCTGTGCCACAAGATTTGAGCGATGTGAAGGTTGTGAAAGTGCCCTTCTCCACCAACTTACGCGCCGGCATTGAATATTACACTGATGGTTTCATCAAGTTATGGATCCGTGATGAAAAATTGGTCGCTGCACAAGCAATTGGGCATATGGTTTCTGAAATCTTCCAAGAAGCTGCTAACATGGTCGCTTTAGGCACAAATATTAATGACGTTGCAGAAATTATCCATGCACACCCCACCTATGCGGAAATCATCCGCTCTGCGTTGGAACAAGCCATGGATAAGGCAGTAGATTTTTACCTTTAGTAAGAAAATATCTTTTAGATATTTCTCCATTAATTTTTTAAAGAAATCCCTCAGATTTGAGGGATTTCGGTTTTAAGAATTTATTTACTTTTCTTTTTATGCGTATTGCGGATTGTTCTCTTGGGAGGCTGCCCGGTTTTGGAAGAAGATCCTTTTTTCTTACCACTTTGATAAGAAGAAGATTTTTCATTTGATCGGCTTTGCGTAGATGAAGGCTTTTTTCCAGCAGATGGTTTTGGCTTGGATGGATTGGTGCTAGTGTGTTCTACCAAGATTCGTTTTTGTTTATCTTTGGCACGAAAATCTTTTTCCACATAGATCGATTGTCCCGTCCATGGATCGACTTCGGTGTAATACATCAAGCTGGACCAAGTGGAGGGAGTGGGAGTGAAGATCTGCACTTGTTCGGGGGTAAGTTGTAACTCTGCATTTGCAAATTTACGTGCTTCGTTCATATCACTCATTGAACATCCGGGATGAGCTGCAATGAGATAGTAAGTGAGAAATTGTTTTTTGCCTGTTTTTTTATTGAGGCGATCAAACATCGCTTTAAATTCTTTGAGATTTTGTTTGCCCGGTTTGCCCATCAAATTCAACACACGATCTTCTGTGTGCTCAGGGGCTACTTTCATTTGGCCTGAAATGTGATGTTCCACCACTTCTTCTAAATAATTCTCACCATTTTCAGTGTCGTTAAGAATCATGTCATAGCGAATGCCAGAGGAAACAAACACTTTTTTCACTCCGGGAACTTTATTTAATCCATTCAATAATTCAATTTGTGGTTGATGATCGACTGGCAAAGCAGGGCATTGATCTGGGAAGAGACAACGCTCGTTTTCACAAGCTCCTTGATTGATCTTCTTTTTACATTCAAAGCCATACATATTAGCAGTAGGAGCACTGAGATCTTTAATATAGCCTTTGAATTTTTCATGCTCGGTCAATCTTTCAGCTTCTTGAATAATTGATTCTTTTGAGCGCCATTGCACGGTGCGCCCTTCATGCACAGCAATCGCACAGAAGTTACATTCTCCATAACATCCACGATGAGTGGGGATTGAAAAACGAATCGTATCTAAGGCACGTACTTTGCCAAATTTTTCATAATAAGGATGTTGTTCTTTGGTGTAGTCAATGCTGTAAAAATCATCCATTTGTTCTGTGGTGAGGGGGAATTGAGGAGGATTTTGAATTACGTAATTATCTTGATGTTTTTGCGCCAATCCTTGGGCGGTGATTGCATCTTGATTGCGATAGAACATGTCAAACATTTTCACGAATGATTTTTTCTTATCTCGTACTTCTGCTAAAGATGGCATACGTAAATAATCTGATGGAACTTCTTTGCTGGTATAGCAAATTCCACGTACATCTTCAATCTCACGTTGTCCCATAAGGGCTTCCGACAATTCGAGAATGGTCTGTTCCCCCATACCATAAACCAAATAATCGGCACCAGCGTCAACTAAGATTGAGCCACGAATTTTGTTGCTCCAATAATCAAAATGCGCCACACGACGCAAGCTGGCTTCCACGCCACCTAGCACAATCGGTACTGTTTTCTTAAAGTGTGTGCGAATCAAAGTTGAGTAGACAATCGAAGCTCGATCAGGGCGGCGATTGTTTTTTCCACCGGGGGTGTAATCATCTGTGTTGCGACGTTTTTTGGTGGCGGTGTAATTCGCGACCATAGAATCGATACAGCCAGCAGTGATGCCCCAAAACAAGCGCGGTTCACCTAAACGAGCGATGTCAATTTCTGATTCCACATCGGGTTGGGCAATAATCCCAACACGATAGCCGGCGCGCATGAGCACTTTGCCAATCACTGCTGCCCCAATAAAGGGACTGTCTATATAACTATCGCCAGTGACCATGATTACATCAAGCTGATCCCAGCCTCGTTCTTGCATTTCTTTTTTTGTTGTGGGGATATAGTTTGCCATGCGCACATTATATCAGCGATGTTAATTAAGAAGATGAGTAATTAGAGGGGATTTGTTAATTTTCTAGGTAATAGAAAGCTTAATTTCCAAGACTATAGTAGTGAGAGATTAATAAAGGAGGACACCCTATGGAAAAGAACCTGAAAGTATCTGTTTTTGTGGCAACCAGCGTGGATGGGTTCATCGCACGCGAAGATGGGGATGTGAGTTGGCTGGAAGAATTTGACTCCATGGGAGATGGAGAAGATGGCGGGTATGCTAATTTTTTCTCTCAAATTGATTTACTAGTGATGGGGCGAGCAACTTTTGAAAAAGTGTTGTCATTTAGGTCTTGGCCCTATGGTGAGAAACCTGTGTGGGTCATAAGCCGGACACTTAATACACTTCCGAAAGATTTTGTCAGAAATGTGGAAATCATCAACGCAACTCCTGCTGAAATCCTCCAATCCGCTGAAAACAAAGGATTCCATCATCTTTATTTGGATGGTGGCCAATTGATTCAGTCATTCTTAAAAGAAGGCTTGGTAGATGAGCTCACCATCACCCGTGTACCAATCTTGCTGGGGAAAGGCATTCCCCTTTTTGGACCCCTTGAAAAAGAATTGCGTTTGGAATTGATTAAAGTGACCAGTTGGCAAAATGGGTTTGTAGGCGAAAAATATCGTTGTTTAAAATAGGAAAATGTTTCCTACACAGCTTTTTCAAAGATAGGCAAAGCGCTAATCTTTGGTATGATTAAACAAAAAAACGGGTGCAAAACACATGACCAAAAAAGAAACCACACTAGAAAAAGGCTGGCGATTGCTAACCGAACGAATTGAAAAACGCGGAGTAGGCGTGACCCTCAAATGGATTGCGGGGCGAGGATGGACTTATGTGACCGGCTTACCTCTCTTGGCTCATAGCCAAATCACTCCCATGCTCTTTGTGGGGCCGCAATTGAATCAGGCAGGGGCTGCCAAAGTGCAAGAAGAAGGAATCGTTGCAAGTGTGAATATGCGGATTGAACATGATGATGCTGCATTTGGGGAAGACCTTCCGCATTATTGCTATATTCCATTGATTGATGACGATGCTCCATCTATGGCACAAATCCAACAAGGGGTGGCTTTCATCACAGAACAAGTTACGCAAAATCATCCAGTCTATATCCATTGTAAAGGTGGCATCGGACGAGCCCCTACCATGGCAGCCTGTTATTTAATTTCCACAGGAATGACGCTTGAAGAAAGTATTGCTTTAATTGAAAAAACACGTCCCTATATCAACGTGATGCCAATCCAATTAATGCAATTGAAACGCTACGAACGTTTGAACGCAAGCGGAAATTTATCGGGAGTACGCGTGAAGATTCAAAATGCGCACGAAAACTCCTTTGAATATCCGTTTGATTTTTATAAGGGAATGTCGATTGAAGTGCTTGAAAGTGACAAAGAGTATCCAAACTGGAAAAAATGTCGTTTAGCGGATGGCACAGAAGGATGGGTACCAGAAACAGTTTTGGAAGAAACCTCAACTGGGTGGCAAACCACTCAAGACTATAGTGCTTTGGAAATGGATGTGGAAATTGACGAAGAAGTAATTGTGTTTGAAGAAGTGTTTGGCTGGGCTTGGGCAGAAAAAGACAATCATTCACATGGTTGGATACCTGTGGAGTGTTATCGTCCCACCGATTTATTGGAAAGTTAGAAATTTGTAAAAAAAATTAGCTAGGGATTGAAAGCGTTTGACAAAGCCCACTTAGCTAGTATGATTAATAAGAACCTCTCAGAACTAAAAAAGGATAAAAATTATGACAGTAAGAAAAAATATTATGGAATTAGCAGTTAAGCGTGTACGTGCTTGGTGGCTTCCTGTTCTTATCGGCTTATTGCAAATCGGTGCTGCTGTTTTGGTATTGATGAACCCATGGGAAACCTACACCGGGCTAAGCCTCGTATTTGCAATCTTCTTTATTGTAGATGGCTTCTCCGATATGCTCAATGCAATCTTCACCAAAAAATTTGTGGAAGGTTGGGGTTGGTATCTAATCAGTGGACTCTTCACCATTATCATTGGTGTGGTGTTGTTGATGAATCCGAATTTCGCAAAAGTTACATTAGCATTATTGGTAAGTATCAATATTATGTATGGTGGGATGATTCGAATTGGGATGGCCATCAGCGAACGCCAAGACCGCATTCATGGTTGGGGCTGGAACATGTTGGGTGGCTTCTTGCAATTAGGTATCGGCATCTTTTTGGTGCTCGTTCCCGAATTGAGTGCTTTGATAGTGCTCTATTTGACCGCTGGTGCATTTGCAGTGATTGGTCTGTTCCGCATCATCACTGGCATTCGCTTGCGCTCAATCAAGAAAATGGTCACCTCCGATTTGGAAGGTCGTTTGGCAACAATTGAATCAAAGATCGATAAAGTGACAACTGATTTTAATGAAGCCATGACCAAAGTCACCACCAATGTAGATATTATCCGCATGGCCACCGAAGCAAACGTGGCGGCGAATATGTCTTTAGAGAATCCAGATGTGATGGTCAAAGCTAAACCAGTCAAAGAACCCAAACCTGAAGTTGTGATCCCCGAAGTTAAGGATGAAAAAGAAAGCGACAACGCTGAAAACACAACTAATGACCTTGCCTAAACTGCTTGAATAATAAAAAAGAAAAAAGCTATCGATGGGTAGCTTTTTTTATTGGGTTAATTCCATTATTAATACTTCAAGTGCCAATGTATCTTTTATCTTGCCAGTTTTGATGCCATGATCGAGTTCTAACAAACGATGATAGACTTCTTCCAAAAACATCATACGTAAATTCATTGCTTGGGCAAAGAGTTTTTTAGCACGATAAGGATGAATACGTAATGTGTCAGCCGTAGTTTGCTCAGAACCACCTTGCTCAATGATTTCTCGCGTTTGGAGTAATAGGCGGAAATGGCCAACTAAGCCGAAAAATAAAAAAGTAGGATTTTGGTCATGATAAAGCCGTTCCAACATATCCAATGCTTGGCGCGTGTTCTTGGCACCAACCAAATCAATCAGTTTGAAAAAATCGCCTGGTTTTTGAGTGAAAGCAACCAAATTCTCGACATCATCCACATCCACCATACGCTTACCGGCCACATAGATGACTAATTTCTCCAATTCAAGCGCAATCAAACGAGGATCATTATTCAATACTTCCGCTAATAAGTAGGCAGCTTCATTAGTGATTTCCCCTTGCATTTCACGTGCTTGTTGTCGGATCCATTTTGCCATTTGAGGTCCCTTGGCAATTGAAAAATCTTTTACCAAAGTTAATTTCGGCTTCATTTTGGCGTATTTAATTACCCAACTACTCTCTTTGAGGGCGTTGTTGCTGGTGAACACTAAAGTGGTTGAAGGGGGGAGTTGTGCAAACAGCTCTTGTAAATCTGTTTGTGCTTGTTTGCTCTTGACGCCAGAAATGCCGTCTTCAACGACGACCAAGCGACGCTCTGCCATAAATGGCATTGCATATGCATCATTGCGTAACTGCTCTAAACGCCATTGAGCCCCTTTGAAGCGCGTGATATTCATTTCACGTGTGGTGGGGTTTCCAATGCGTTCTTCAATTTTTTTTAGATAAGAAAGGATACCAAATTCATCATCTCCATGGAGAACGATGAGGGTCGGGCTGGAATCGGTCACTGCTTATCCTTTAGTTGAGATTTTATAGGCTTTTACATTTCCATCAACTACTTTTGCAATGTGCACAATTTCCATATTGCCAAGATTTGCATTGGTTGTGTATTTTTCTTGTACAATCGGACCTAAAGGGCGAGAAACAATTAACGCAATTGTGGCAAACATCATTGCCCATGAAAGGCGATTCATTTTATCTCTAAATTTGGGTCCCGCACCAAGCATACTCAACCCAGCAACGAGCCCTGCAATACCACCCGAAATAGCAAAATTCGTACCGCAATTCGGATGGATGGCAAGTTGTTTTTGTCCCATATTCAATTTTTCAAAAGCTTCTTTGATTGCAATGGCAATCTCTTCAATCTCGACATTCCCTTGAATAAAAACGCTGCTGAATGTGGAATAGCCGCCAAAGGATTTGCCCGGATTTCTCTTAGAAAGAATATGTATTGTGGCATGTTCCAATGCATGATTGCGACGAGTGCGATCGATTAAGTTATAAAAAGGAAAAGTTCTTTTTGTTTCCATTCGTTTTCTCCAATTCTAGTTTGGGATTACTCCCATTCAATGGTTCCAGGAGGTTTACTGGTGATGTCGTAGACTACGCGGTTGATGCCTTTGACCTCATTCACAATGCGGCTCGCCACCAGACCTAATAGATCATAAGGCAATTTTGCCCAGTCTGCGGTCATAAAATCTTCTGTGGTCACAGCACGTAAAGCAGCTACTTCTTCATAAGTACGTTGGTCACCCATCACACCCACTGTTTTCACAGGGAGCAACACCACAAAAGATTGTGCTGTGCCTTCGAGTTCTCCTGTTGTTTTATTATATCCCATTCGCAAAAGGCCTGCGTGCTCCAATTCTTCTCTGAAGATTGCATCTGCTAGTTGCAACACTTCAATACGTTGTGGTGTAATTTCACCCAAACAACGCACTGCCAAGCCGGGGCCTGGGAAAGGTTGACGCCACACCATTTCGCTCGGCAACCCAAGTGCTTCTCCCACCAAGCGCACTTCATCTTTAAACAGATAGCGTAAGGGTTCTACCAAATCAAATTGCATATCTTCTGGCAACCCACCCACATTATGATGAGATTTAATCTTATGTGCTTTTTCTCGATCTTTACCACTCGATTCCACTACATCTGGATAGATTGTGCCTTGCACAAGAAAGGGGGGCATGCCGGCATTTTTAGCTTCACGTTCGAAGATGCGAATAAATTTTTCACCAATAATTTTACGTTTTTGTTCGGGCTCAGTCACTCCCTGCAACGCTTGGAAATATTCCGCCCCAGCGCTTACAGCAATCAAATCCACCCCCATATTTTTGCTAAATGTGTCCACCACGCCTTGTGCTTCTTGATAGCGCAACATACCTGTATCGACAAAAACGCCGATGAGTTGTTTACCCACAGCTTTGTGCACCAATGCAGTCGCAACGGAAGAATCTACCCCACCACTCACTCCAGAGAGCACACGCGCATCACCCACTTTGGCTTGAATCTGGCGTACACTTTCGGCAATGATCGACTCAGGCGTCCAGTCAGCGGTGATGTCACAAATCTTGGTTACAAAATTTTGAATAATCTCTTTGCCATGATCCGTATGATTCACTTCGGGGTGAAATTGCAAGCCGTAAATTTGTTTCTCGAGGTTACCAAATGCCGCCACAGGGGCATTTTCACTAGAGGCATACACTTCAAAACCGGCAGGGGCTTGTTCAATATGATCCCCATGCGACATCCACACTTTGAGTTCATCATAAGCAATTAAAGGATTTTCAATTTTTTTCTTAATCCACGCTTTACCATATTCTCTTTCTTTGGCAGGTTTCACCGCCCCCGCGAGGTCATGCGCTAATAATTGCATGCCATAGCAAATCCCCAACACGGGCACATTTGCGTCCAGAACATAATCTGGCAAGGTCGGCGCACCTTCTTCATATACAGAAGAAGGACCACCGGAAAGAATAATCCCTGCTGGTTCCAATGCCAATGCTTTTTCTGGGGCAATATCCCATGGAAAAAGTTCACAATAGACCTGCAATTCACGCACGCGACGTGCAATCAATTGCGAATACTGAGAGCCATAATCTAGAATAAGAATTGTGTTTTTCATGTTGAGAAAAGTTCCTTTAAAAGAGAATACCTAAATAAGTCCATGATAAAAAGTTAAGCATACTTGAAGGATTTTGAAATGTCTAGAGGAAGGTGAATCTATCCATCTGCATAATCATTTTTAAAATAATGAAAACCTAATTATGATAAAATAAGTCAACTCATTAAAACTATTGGAGATTTTTTAACATGAAAAAAACACTCTTTGTACTTCTATTTCTGTTGGTGTTAACCCTTTCTGCATGTGCTGGCAACAGCAATGATGCCGCGTTGGCAACCGTAGAAAACTATATGGCCGCTGTGGAAGCTCAAGATGCAGATGCAATTTCACTTTATGTCACCGAAGGTTGGACGACCATGGCTGTTTTGGAAGTGGATTCCTTTGCCGCTGTTTCCCCTGTGATCCATGACCTCAACTGTGCCGTCACCAACGAAGTGGACAATGGTGTGGAAGTGGTCTGTGATGGCTATATTGAAACTACATATGGAAACGAACAACGAGAAATCGACCTCAGCAATCGCACCTACACTGTAATCCAAGAAGGTGGTGAATGGCTTGTTAGCGACATTCGATAAGTTTTTCAAAAAA
The DNA here is from genome assembly GCA_963662985.1 of Anaerolineales bacterium. Classification (GTDB taxonomy): domain Bacteria; phylum Chloroflexota; class Anaerolineae; order Anaerolineales; family UBA11579. The sequence continues at coordinate 1,029,508 of OY760067.1, forward strand.
CTAATCCGTGAGATTTTTAGCAAAGAGACCCTTTGGGGTCTCTTGCTGTGTTTAATCATCCTCGCAATTTTAATCTTCACTGTGGATGACACCCCTCTTTGGCTTTATCAAGGATTTTAACCCCTCATGTCTTTACTTCAGATCGGTATTTTTTGTGCAGTTGAACTTTTGATTCGTGCTTTCAGTCTTTTTAAACAAGACTGGGCTACCTCCATCCGCCAATGGAGCTTGCTAGCTGCCTCCTTAATCGCCATCTATTGGCTGCAACCTGCCAACTCTGTGCGTTATATGGATTTTTGGCTACCCACAGTGATTATTGGGATTGTGGTGGTGCAATGGGCGGTGTTGATGAGCAAAGAAGCTCGTCAAGACAAACAAAATTTAATCACCGCCGGTGTGATCGTTGGTTTGGTCCTACTAGTGGCTGCCACACGGATGTTGAGTTTCCGTGGAATCCTGACAGCGACACGTCCCCCACAATTTTGGCAAAGTTTGATTTTCGTTGCTATTTTAGCCATTGCCTATGCAATGATTTGGTGGAAAGGGAAATCCTCCCCTGCTCAAAAATTTATGGTGACCATCACTCTTTTGATTGCCATTTTAGTTGTGATGAAAACGCCCTTCTTGGTCGAAAAAACCAGCCTTTTCTTGCGCATCCTCTTGAAACAATCGCCTGATATGGCGGCAGCAACCGATTTGCGCTGGTTTGGATTGTCTTATATCATCTTTCGCTTAATTGCCACCATCTTTGACAAACGCAATCATCAATTAAATGAAATCTCTCTTCAAGACTATTTTATATATGTCTTTTTCTTCCCCACATTGACCGCTGGCCCGATTGACCGCATCAATCGCTTCAAAAAAGATTTGGCACTCCCTAGCTCGCTTTTTAATCAAGATTTATTAGTCGCTGGGAAGCGCATTTTTATCGGAATGTTCAAAAAATTTGTGATTGCCGACACGTTAGCACTAGTCGCACTCAACCAAAGCAATGTCTTGCAAATCGAAAATCGTTTTTGGATGTTGGTCGTGCTCTATGCCTATGCCTTCCAAATTTTATTTGATTTTAGTGGTTATACCGATATCGTCTTAGGAATTGGTAAATTGATGGGCTTCGACCTCCCCGAAAACTTCAACCTGCCCTATTTAGCAAAAAACATCTCAGAGTTTTGGCGCAAATGGCACATGACCCTCTCCAGTTGGTTCCGTGACTATGTATTTATTCCATTGGAATGGAAGGTACGCAAACACCCTCAAAAACGTTGGTTCCGCGACGGGCATATGATCTTTGTCTTTCTTTTAACTGGCTTATGGCACGGTGTGACGATTAATTTTTTGGTGTGGGGCGCTTGGCATGGCATCGGCTTGGTAGCCCAATCACATTGGAGCGAATGGCTCACACCAAAATTACGCAACGTCACTTCTCTTGAAAAATGGAATTGGCTACAAGATAGCTTGCGGATTTTGATAACTTTTCATTATATTGCTCTGGGTTGGATTTGGTTTGCATTGCCCAATTGGACCCAAGCGTTGCACACATTCCAAGTGATCTTTGGAGGATAAGATGACAGAACAAAATACTCTTTCTACACCAACTCCCTCCTCACCAACAAACAAATGGATCTTTCTACGCAAAGTAGTAGTACGCGCGTTAATCTTTTTTATAGTGTTTAATTTGGTTTTTATTCTGATTGCCAATCAAACAAATGGGATAACTCTCTCTGCCTATAATTTTCTCTTCCCCGGTCGGGAACGGTTGCCGTTTGGAGAAAACTCACGTGAATCGTATAATCTTTCTCTTTATGATATTGACGCAATGGTCGCTTCGCACAAAATCGCGGGCGTACCCCAAAAAGCTAGTGATGAATATCGCGTGATTGTGATTGGCGACTCCTCCATTTGGGGTACTTTGCTCCACAATCAAGATACCTTCACCGGGCAGCTCAATCAGCAAAATCTAACCACTGCAGATGGTAAATCTATTGTGTTTTATAACTTAGGCTATCCCAGCATGTCTGTGACCAAAGACCTGCTCATTTTAGAGCGCGTCAAAGAGTATGAACCAGACTTGATTTTGTGGGGAATCACCTTGGAATCGATGGTGATGGAAACTCAATTAAGTGTTCCTATGGTATCAAACAATTTGTTGGAACTAAGTGCCTATCAAATTGAATTCTATTATGATGCCATCCGACCAACGCTTCCCAATTTTTTTGAAAAAAATCTCATTGCAGAACGCAGAGCCATTGCAGATTGGATTCGCTTGCAAGTCTACGGCGTGATGTGGGCAGCAACTGAAATTGATCAATCTTATCCAGAGCATTATCCGGAAGCTATGCGTGACTTTGCAGAGAATAACGCCTATCGAAGCTATCAAGAAGAAACTTTCTCAGCAGATGACCTTGCCTTTCAAGTTTTGTCTAAAGGACAAGAAATAGCGGGAGATGTCCCCATTGTTTTCTTCAATGAACCTATCTTAATCTCCAAAGGTGAAAACAGTGATTTACGGTATAATTTTATGTACCCTCACTGGGCATATGATGCATATCGCAATTTCGTATCCAATTATTTTAATAAAACTGAAATGCCTTATTTTGATCTTTGGGACAGTGTCCCACAAGAAGAATTTACTAACAGTGCAGTACATATGACACCAGCTGGGGAAACCATTTTTATTCAATCATTTATCAAAAACATCTTTCCTGCAATTATTCAATAATTGAAATTCATAGAAAAAGGTTAAAGAATATGACAAACACAACATTTACAACCCCCGGAGAAGAAGTCCGGATCTTCCTTCCTGATGGAAAAACCATTATAGGAAAACGTGGCGCACAAATCGCTGATTTTTTGACATTGGTCGATGATCCGAAAAATCCTATCGCTGCTGCGATCATCAACAACAAATTATCTGAATTAACCACCCCGGTTGAAATCGAATCTTTTGTGAAACCAGTCCATCAAAACACAGCTGATGGGGCAAGAATCTATCGTCGTTCTTTGACATTCTTGCTGGAAGCAGCTTTCAACTCCCTCTACCCAGAATACGACCTCACTGTGGATCATTCTGTATTTTCTGGCGGCTACTACTGCCATGTTCAAGAAGAATTTTTTGACCAAGCCCATTTGGATAAACTCAAAGCCTATATGCATGATTTGGTCGCACAAAACATTCCGCTCAAACGCATCCGCTATACGATGGATGAGGCAATCGCATTCTTCAAAGAAAAAGGGTTCACGGATAAGCTCAGCTTGATGAAAAGCCGCGACAAAGATTTTGTGATGCTCTATCAATTGGGCAACTATACGAATCATAATCATGGCTACTTAGTGCCTTCGACCGGTTATTTGCAATGGTTTGAATTGACCCTCTTAGGGCATGGCTTTATCTTGCGATTCCCCCGTCGCCAAAACCCAACTAAGATCGATGAATTGCAAGAGAACAAAAACTTACTCAGCACTTTCAAGGATTATGCCAAATGGCTCAATCGCCTCGGCATCTCCGATGTGGGGCAACTCAACGAAGCCATTCGCAAAGACCAAGTGCAAGAAGTGATTTTGATTTCAGAAGCATTGCATGAACATCGCATTGCCAACATCGCCAAAGAAATTGTGGAAAATAAAGATAAGATCAACGTCATCCTGATTGCAGGCCCTTCCTCTTCAGGGAAAACTACTTTCTCCAAACGGCTCACCATTCAGCTCCTAGCCTATGGCGTTTCTCCTTACCCAGTGGAAATTGACAATTTTTTTGTTGACCGCGAACGCACACCCCGTGATGAAGATGGAGAATTTGATTTTGAATCAATTGATGCAATTGACCGCAAATTACTCAGCCAAAAGATCAAACAATTGATTTCCGGAGAAAAAACACAATTGCCAAAATTTAACTTTATTGAAGGCAAGAGTGAACCCGGTGAAGTTGTGCAAGTCAAACCTGGGCAAATCTTAATCTTAGAAGGAATTCATTGTCTGAATCCTGCTTTGCTTCCAGAAATTCCAGAAGATCAAACTTACCGCATTTATGCATCAGCATTGACCCAATTAAACTTTGACAAATATAATCGTGTTTCCACCACCGATACCCGATTGATTCGCCGCATTGTGCGCGACAAACGTACCCGTGGCTATTCTGCACTAGACACCATCAAACGCTGGGAATCTGTGGGACGCGGAGAAAAACGTAATATCTTTCCCTATCAAGAATATGCCAATGTGATCTTCAACACCGCTTTGGTCTATGACCTCGCAGTGCTCAAACCTTTTGCAGAACCAATTTTGCGCCAAGTGCCGCAAAGTGCCCCTGAATATGTGGAAGTCAAACGTCTGCTCTCGATGTTAGAATGGTTTGAAGCAGTAGAACACCCCATGATTCCCAGCAATAGTTTAATCTTGGAATTTGTGGGTGGCTCTGTGTTGAAAGACTTTAAAGTTTGGGAACATCCGAATCCCCTTTATTAGTATTAAAAATAAAAGACCTCTTTCAACAGAGGTCTTTTTTTATTATTTCTTTTGCCACCGTACGTATTCAGAATATTCAATCTTTCTGCCGGCACTCTTTTCTTTCGCCACCAGTTGTCCATATTCAAACTTACCCTCATGCGGCGCAACTAACTTTTCAATCGAAGGTACCAATTCTTCTGCAGTCATATTGATTGTATAAGCAGTCAACACCACAAACACCGGCTGTTCACTCAACACTTGCGCACATGCTTCAATCAAGTCTGGATACATGCTATCAAAAGTCCAGCGTTCTTTGTTTGCCCCCAATCCATATTTAGGCGGATCCATAATGATTGCGTCATATTTTATTTCTCTACGTGCTTCTCTTTGCAAATATTTCAGCACATCATCCACAATCCAACGGATTGAACGGTCTTCCAAGCCACTTAGGGTTTGGTTTTCCCTTCCCAAACGCACTGCCCTTTTAGAAGAGTCCACATGGGTCACATTTGCGCCCCCTCGAGCAGCAGCCAAAGCAGACACTCCTGTGTAGCCAAATAGATTAAGCACGTTGATCGGATGATTTTGTTGCGCACACACGGATTCAATAAAATCCCAATGAGAGGCATTTTCGGGGAAGATCCCCACTTGTTTAGATTGATCCAGTTCGATCTGTAACTTTAATCCACGATAATCAATTGTAAATTTTTTCGCTGCCGGATTCTTTAATTGCCAACGACCTTGTTTGTTTTTTGGGTCAATTTGATATTCTGCATCTGCTTTTTCCCATTCTCGGTTCGGCCTCACAGGCTTCCAGATTGCACGTGGTTCATCACGAATCACACGAAAATCTCCAAATTGCTCTAATTTTCGGCCTTTGCCAGAATCCAACAATTGATAGGCTTCCCAATTTTGAGCAATCAATTCCATTTCTTTTTTATTATTTTTTGTCATTTTCATTTCCAATTTTATTTTCTAAGCGCTGAATTTTATCATTGATTCGATTTTTGCGGTGTTGCAGATCTTCCATCCAAAACTGACTCAAAATTCGAGACTGATTCGCATGTTGAATCGCAAGTGCCGTCCATGTTTGTGCTTGTTGCAAACAATTTCTTTTCTCTTCAAGAGAGATTCCTTCTTCTTGCATCCATGCAGATTTGCTATTCATTTCTTGCCCACGATGTTCATAAACTTTGGCCAGCTCCACACAAGCTTCCAAGTCACCTGCTTGTGCAAGGGGCTGCCACAATTCCACAGCATTTTCCCAATCTCTTCCTTTTTTATAAATCTTAGCAATCGCATGTTGTGCTTTACAAGCGAGTTCAAAAGTAAGGCCTTGCGCAAGAGCATTTTGATAAGCCTCAATTGCTTCCGATAACATCTCTACTGATTCAAAATGTTGAGCAATCCCCAACCATTCTTCAGCTTGTCTTTCAATGTCTGTTTGAGAATCAAAATTTTCATTCAATACATTTGCCAAAGTCACCAAGCTGACAATATCGACTAAATTGTGATAGAAGATTGATTTTAACGGTCGTGCATCTCCATTTTTTAAATACTCTCGATATAGTGATGGAATAATAAACCCGGGCACATCTTGATGGGTTCGATGCACACCCAATTTTAACACTTCCAAATTCCCTAAGCGTCGATCATCCAAATTGTAGCGCCATAACTTGCGAGACAAATGAAGCAAGTCATAATGCGCCATCTCAAACAGTGCAGAAGGCATGCGTTGCATCTGAAAACGAGTACGCAACATCGGGATGTCAAAACTTTTCCCATTAAAAGAAACCACCACTTTCGCGTCTCCCACAAATTGCTCCAATCCATAGAGCATTGCCCGTTCTTCTGCAGGGGAGCGCATGAAAAATTGTTTGGCCACAAATTGATCTTCCACTTGGCGCACCACACCGACCATAAAAGCCCATGTACCCACACCTCCAGAAAGACCGCTGGTTTCCGTATCAATATAGATAAAATCTTGATTGGCATGTGCATCATAGGCAGGGTTCATCGTCCGCAGAATCGCATCTGGCATCGGGGTCACATGCAGAGGCTGATTTCCATATTGTTTTCCAACTGGATAGTGTGTTTCGGTATAAAAGTAGGTGCCAAACTGATTTTCATCAAAATGACCGTCCACCACTTTTTCGATCAAAAAATCATGCTTTTTTTTCTGAGAAGAAATGCCATCCGCACCAAATTGAACCCCCAGCGATGCAAAGCGATTGCGTATAGATTTTTGCAATTCTTGTTTTGAGCGATCTATCTCTTCTGCCATTTATTAATTGTACCAGTTTGAGTAGTAGATGGTGATCCTTTTTTACGCTATCAAGTTATTAATGTTACAATCTCAAAAGAACTACAACATAAAAAGGAGCCCTATGTACAACTCACATCCTCTTTTTAAATTTGTAAAATCAATGCAAGCCACCATCCGAGACAATATCATAGATTCTTATGCAACTTTAGATTTACAAAAAATGAGCGAAATCGCCGCTCAAAATGCAGAAGATACCATTTATGAAATTGATCGAATTAGTGACGAAGCTTTAGTCAAATTTTGTGAAAACCATGCCACAGATGATGCATCCTTCATTCTGATTGCCGAAGGAATCTCTGATGGGGAGCTTGTCTTCCCAAAACACACTCCAATCGAACAAGCCAAGTATCGCATGATTATTGACCCCATCGATGGCACACGCGGAATTATGTATCAAAAACGTTCTGCATGGATTCTCACTGGGGTTGCTCCCAACTTGGGCATTGAAACAAAAATCATAGATATTGATTTTGCCATGCAAACCGAAATTCCCATTCAAAAACAATATCTCTGTGATGTGCTGTGGGCAGAACGCGGCAAAGGAATGAGCTGCGAACGGTATGACCATCTCCAAAAAACAACCTCCCTCATTACATTGCAACCCAGCCAAAAAACAACGATTGCACATGGATTTGCCACTATCAGCCGCTTTTTCCCCGGCATGAGAGAAATCCTGGCAAAGATTGATGACGCCTTAGCCATGGAACTATTTGGGCAGCCGCAATATGGACAAGCTCAGTATTTTGAAGATCAATATATTTGCACCGGCGGTCAACTCTATGAGATCATTGCCGGGCATGACCGATTTTGTGCGGATTTGCGTCCGCTCACAGAAAAAATGCTGAATCAAAAAGGGCTTGAACTAGGATTATGCTGTCATCCCTATGATATTTGCACCGCTTTAATCGCGCAAGAAGCGGGCGTGATTGTCGAAGGAGAAAATCAATCCCCACTCGATATTCCCCTAGATTTAAATACACCTGTCACTTGGTTCGCCTATGCGAATGAAATTATATATGACCAAATTTCAAAACCGCTACAAAAATTAATTAGTTTGAATTTAAATTAAATTTTTTCAAATTATTTAAATAAATAAGGAGAGGGAAATGAACCCAAAAACTTTCAAAAAAGAACTATGGCTTATTTTAGGAGTATTAGTATTAGCATTCTTAATTTCTTTAACAAACCCCTTAAACCCATTCAATAAAAGCGGTTATATTAAAATAGATTCGTCTGTATTCGCTTATATTGGAAAAGCAATGTATGAATATAAACAAATCCCATATGTTGATTTATTTGATCATAAAGGCCTTTTTCTTTATTTTATTAATTATGCAGGTTATGCACTTGCAGGATTACATGGTATTTGGTTTATTGAATTAATTTTTAATACGATTTCTTTATATTTAGTATTTAAAATAAGCAAACTATTTTCCAATAACAAATACATATCAATATTCACAACATTAGTTATAAGTGTTTTATTTGTTCAATATAATTCTGGAGGGAACTTTTCAGAAACTTATGCATTTCCAATAATCCTTGGAGCTCTTTTTATATTGAGTAAATATCTTTTACAGCGAAGACAAAAAATATCATCTATACAAATTCTTTTTTTAGGTTTTTTATTTGGTCTTATTTTAATGCTACGCCCAAATATGATTGGTATTTGGATTGGTTTTCTATTAACAATATTAATTAATTTTACAATAAACAAAAACTTTAAGAAGATATTTTTGTGGATATTATTCTTTGTCGTAGGATCAATAATTTCAGTAACTCCATTCTTCATATACTTAGCAAGTCATAATGCCATTAATGCATTTATTACTTGTTACTGGAGTGCAAATATTCTTTATTCAGAATCCACTTATCAATCCATAATTGAAACTATTAAATACTTTTCTATCTTCAATCCTTTAGTATTCATAGCTTTTATTTTTTACATATATAAAACAATTTCTGAAAAAAAAATATTAAATATTTCATTTTTATTTTCTTGGCTATCCACAATTATACTAACTTCAATATCAGGTAATAATTTTTCCCATTATGCAATTGTAATTTTGCCATTACTTATTTATCCCATTACAGAATTAGTCTACGATATTAAAAATTTAATTAAAGCAAATAATAGTAATCTCTTTTCTACTATCTCTATATTTATTTGTTTATTATTTATTATTTTTATAAATATAAACTCTATATTCTTTAATATTAAAAATGAAATCACACCTTATTTAGGACATCAAGAATTAAAAAACTTTATTATAGAAAACTCAACCGAACAAGATAAAATAATAGTGATTGGTGCAGGAGATAGTTTATATTTATCAACAAACCGACAAGCTGCCTCAAGATTTTTCTATCAAAAACCAATCGCAAATAAAGCATCATCAATCATTACTGCTTCAGAATTTATTTATGATTTAGATCAAAATCAGCCTAAATTTATAATATTAACTGATGATCTAATGCTAGGTTTACAATTTGATTGGAATGTTAGTGAATATCTCAACTCATTAGTAAATAATGATAACTACCATATAATTGAAGAATATGATTTTAATAAAAATATTATTATCTATGAACGCCAAGAACAACCTTAATAAAATGGTACAATAACCAAAATCAAAAATTAAGGAACCTTTCGTATGAAACAAGTCTTACAAAATATGCAAGATGGGAAATCCACGATCGAAAATGTGCCCGTACCACAACCTAGCAAAGGCACCGCCTTGGTCCGCACAGCTGCGTCTATCGTATCAGCCGGCACCGAACGCATGGTGGTTGAATTTGCTGAAAAATCTTTAATGGGCAAAGCTACTTCCCGCCCAGACCTCGTCAAACAAGTGCTTGATAAAGCACGCCGAGAAGGCATTTTACAAACTATCGATGCTACATTTAATCGTCTCTCCCAACCAATGGTCTTAGGCTATTCCTCTGCTGGCACAATCGTCGCCTTAGGGGAAGATATGGAAGGGTTTCAGGTAGGACAACGCGTCGCATGTGCAGGTGGCAACCACGCCGTACATGCTGAATTTGGCGTAATCCCCAAAAACTTGCTCACCCCACTCCCTGATAATGTTTCTTTTGAAGAAGCCGCTTTCACCACCCTCGGTGCAATTGCCCTGCATGGTTTCCGTTTAGCTCAACCCCAACTAGGTGAAAAAGTTTGTATCATTGGACTTGGTCTATTAGGATTATTGGCAGTTGAAATTGCCAATGCCACCGGGTGTGAAGTCTACGGTGTAGACCTGAATCCTGAACGAGTTGCCTTAGCCAATCAATTAGGCGCAAAAGCCTTCACGCGTGAAATGGCTGAAGATGCCATCTCCAATTGTGACATTGTTTTGATATGTGCCGATACCTCCTCCAATGACCCTGTCACCCTCGCACCTATGCTCTGTCGAGACCGAGCGCGAGTGGTCGCTGTCGGTGCAGTCGGGCTGGATCTTCCCCGCCGTGACTATTATATGAAAGAGATCAGTTTCATCAATTCCCGCTCCTATGGCCCGGGACGTTATGATGACACTTACGAAGAAGAAGGCATTGACTATCCAATCGGTTTTGTACGCTGGACAGAAGGTCGTAATATGCAAGCCATTGTAGACTTGATGGCAAGTGGCAAAATGGATGTAACCCCTTTAATCAGCCATCGCTTCCCCATCGAAGAAGCCGCTGAAGCCTATGATTTAATTACCGAAATGAAAACTCCTTTCTTAGGGGTCTTACTCAAATATGCAGAAAATGCACCTGTTGAACGAAAAATCGCCATTGAATCCACAAAAACTCGTCCAGCAATGCCTGTCAAACTCGGCATTTTAGGTGCCGGGAATTTTGCCAGTGCTACGATGTTACCGGCACTCAAAAAGAATGACCAAGTAGAATTAGTCAGCATCACCTCTGGTTCTGGTGTTAATGCCAAACATCTCGCCAAAAAATTTAACATTCAAAACGCATGCAGCGCAGAAGAAGAAATTCTAAACGATTCAACAGTCAACACCGTTGCCATTCTCACTCGCCACAATCTGCATTATGCGCAAACTATGGCGGCTTTGCGCGCAGGCAAAAATGTATTTTGCGAAAAACCACTTGGCCTCACCATCGAACAAATTGAAACCATTCAAAAAGAAGCCTCTCGTGAAGACGCTCCCTATTTGATGGTTGGTTTCAATCGTCGCTTTGCACCTTTAGCGCAAAAAATGAAAACCTTCATTGAAAAAAGCACAGAACCCAAACTAGTACACTATCGCGTTAATGCTGGCTTTATTCCTGCCAATCATTGGACCCAAGATGCTGCCCAAGGTGGTGGACGAATCATCGGAGAAGGATGTCATTTTATTGATTTTGTCGCCCATATGATCGGCGCTAAAATGACGAGCATTCAAACAGTCGGCTTAGAAGATGGCACTCGCTATCATGAAGACAACGTACACATCACCATGGAATTTGATGACGGGTCAATCGGTTTGGTCACTTATCTCGCTAATGGCGATAAAGCATTTGCCAAAGAACGAGTTGAAATCTTCACCGGCGGTCGCATCGCTGTATTGAACGACTATCGTTCTTTAGAATTGGTGGCTAATGGAAGCAGAAAAGTGGAGAAGTCCCGCTTACGTCAAGATAAGGGACATGCCGCTGAATGGGTGGCATTTGCCCAAGCAATCGCAACGGGCAGCCCTCCTCCCATATCCTTGGATGACCTAATCACCGTTTCAAAAGCAAGCATCCTTGCGGTGGAATCCCTCAGAGACGGAGAAAAGAAAATACTCTAATATATCAAAAGAGCTAGTAATGAATACTAGCTCTTTTTTTCATCAATTATTTTTCTTCAGGCGTACAAATCGGGCAAGGGCAGTTTTCGATTACCCCATATTCCTCTGGCACAAAATTCGGATCCACTATTTTTTGAATCGCATCTACAGCTTCCAAAATCTCAGGTGTGATGATCTTATAATACACATTCCACCCAATCTTTTCATTCGAAACCACTCCAGCGTCTTTCAACACCGATAATTGTTGCGAAATATATGCTTGGCGCTGGTCTAAAATGGCATTAATATGACACACACAAGCCGGTTGAGAGCGCAAGATATCTAAAATTTGCAAACGCACAGGATGTGCGAGGGCTTTAAATAAATCTGAAAATTGATCATAAATTAGTTCATTCATTATAATTACATTCACTTTATTGAATATGATTGACAGAGATCCAACAGGGGAGTAAAATCATATTCAAGTTTACGAATATGATAGAGTTTTGTCAAGTGGTTTCGCAAAACAGAACTCATCAATTCAAAATTTTTAAGGAAAAAAACATGCAAACGTTCTTAAATTTAATTCAGTCTGGTTTTGCCAGCCTCGCAGCTTATTTAGCCGCTCATGTGTTATTGTGCCTATTGCCTGCATTTTTCATCGCAGGGGCGCTCACCTCTATGTTGCCCCAAGCAGCCATCACCAAATATCTCGGGAAAGACACCCCCAAGTGGATCTCCTATCCGGCTTCTGCCATTGGTGGCTTTGTATTAGCCGTCTGCTCTTGCACCATCATGCCCCTATTTGCCAGCATTTATAAAAAGGGTGCAGGGCTGGGTCCCGCAATCACATTTTTATTCGTCGGCCCTGCTGTCAATATTTTAGCCATCACCCTTACTGGTGTCCAAATTGGTGCCGACATCGCTATCGCCCGTATTGTGCTTTCCATCATCTTTGGTATCACTATTGGTCTCTTAATGCAATTCATCTTCCGCAAAGATGAAGAAGCACGTGTGATTGAAGAGAGTAAAGCATTCTCACAAGATGCCAAAATTCCTACCAAAACAATCATTTTCTTTGTGCTTTTATTAGCCGTCTTGATCGCCGGCACTTTGCCGATTGGTATTTTGACCAATCCCATCTTCCAATTTGATGTAAATCTTGGTTGGGCAAGTGGTTTGCAAACCTTCTTAGACTCCATCGTTCCTCCCAACCCTTCCATCGGCATTGAAGGAGTTAGCATTCAAGGTTTGTTTTTAATCGGACTTTTAATTCTGATTGGCGTTGCTGCATGGTTCGGATTGAACCACGTGGATGATAAAGTTACCTTTTCCACCTTCCTCTCACTAGGCTTGATCACCCTCACTTTGATAATCGCCAGCTTCAAAATCACGTCAACCGAAAATGGATTGTTAATCGGTTTGCCCGGTAAGCTTTTTGCCGAAATCTTGATTATTGCCACTTTATGGTGGATGGGAATCAAGAATTTTGAAGTGTATGACATGCAAGATTGGCTTTGGGAAACTTGGCGCTTTGTCAAACAAATCATTCCATTGTTGGTTGTCGGTGTCTTTTTGGCTGGGGTTGCCCGTGTAATTATCCCCGCCAGCTGGGTAGAATCTGCTGCCGGACAAAACACATTGATCGCCAATTTTATCGGTGTGATTTTCGGAGTGGTGATGTATTTCCCCACCTTAGTCGAAGTTCCTATTGCCCAAACCTTCCTCTCCCTCGGCATGCACCGTGGACCGCTTTTGGCTTACTTGCTCGCAGATCCGGAATTAAGTGTACAATCTATCTTAATCACCAATTCCGTGATTGGACGCAAAAAAACATTTGTCTATGTTGTGCTTGTCACTATTTTTAGTACAATCTCTGGGTTTATCTTTGGATTATTAATCCAATAAAAGAAAGTAATCAAAATGAAAGAAGTAAAAGTATTAGGAATGGGTTGTGCAAAATGCAAACGTCTTGAAAGTTTAGCCGAAACTGCCATTCAAACTGCACAAGTGGAAGCAAATCTTTCCAAAGTGGAAGAATTGGATGACATCATGGCTTACGACATTCTCGCAACTCCCGCACTAGTCGTAGATGAAAAAGTAGTTTCGTCTGGGCGTTTACCAAGTGTAGAAGAAATTGTAGAATGGCTAAAAGAATAAAATTCGAATAATTCAAAATAAAAAAGAGTTGCTTGATTGAGCAACTCTTTTATTTTATGCTTTATTTTTTTAATCCTTGATAGATCAAATCAACTGCATCTACATATTCTTGCATTGAAGATTCATCATATTCTTTGCTATAGATCATAAACATATATAACTTATGGGTTGCAAGAATATATCGAACCGTATGATCAATATTGACCTCTCTAAGAATTCCCCGATAAATTCCATCATGCAAAAATTCTTTCAACACTTCTTCTGCTGTTTCTTGAAAAGAGACTCTTTTCTCTTCAAAATAAGAAGTTGAGATATTGCAAGGATCTTCTAGAATTAATGAGACAAAATAAGGATGTGTTTTTGGATATTCAATACTGGTAAACAACAATGCTCTCACACGATCCATGCTATTCGTTTGCTGCTTTGTTGCTTCAGCAATCGCATCTCTCCAATTCACCAAAATCATTTCAACACATTGAAAATATAAATCTTCTTTATTCTCAACATAATGATATAAATTTCCACGTGTCATACCCATCGCCTGCGCAATATCATCAAGTGTTGTTTTCTTATAACCAAATTGCGCAAATAATCGAGTAGCTTCTTGAATTATTTGTTCTTTTTTTATCATGCGCATCTTCTTTTCTCTCTACTTCTTTTGATTAAGTGCAAATTCAGCAATTGCTTTCGCGTGTAATATTGCAGTATCATAAGTAGGTATTGGGCTATCTTGCGGCTTGATTAAATGCCCAATTTCTGTGCACCCCAAAATCACTGCTTGAGCACCTTGCATTTGCATTTCTTTAATAATTCTTTGATATCCTGTTCGTGATTCATCTTTCAAATTTCCAATCACCAATTCTTCAAAGATCACATCATCCACAAATTTTCGATCATCTTTTTCTGGAATAAATACCTCAAATCCGTATTTTTCAACCAATCTAGATTTGTAGAATGATTCTTCCATAGTAGATGCGGTTCCCAAAAGTCCAACTTTTTGAAAATTATCTTTCAAAATAGCTTCTGCAGTCGCATCTGCAATATGTAAGAGTGGTAATTGAGTGGCTGCTTCAATTGCATCTGTCATCTTATGCATCGTATTAGAGCAAATCGCAATGAAATCTGCATTTGCTGCCTTCAATTGAAGCCCGGCATTTACCATTGCTTCCTGAACAGCATCCCAATTGTTTGATTTCATCATGGCCGATATTTCTCCAAAATCAACCGTCACCATGACACTTTTCGCGTTGTGTACGCCTCCTAGTTCAGTTAAGACGAGCTCATTTACCATGCGGTAATATTCAATAGAAGATTCCCAGCTCACCCCTCCGATCAATCCAATAGTCTTCAATGTATAACTCCTATAACTTAATATGTATTAATATTATAAAACGAAAACGACGTCTTAGCCTTGCATTTTCTTTAGGTTTTGTTGAATTATGATAAACTATAGTTGAAAAGAAAAGAATTCCCTAGATTGGGAGTATAAAAGGAGTTATTTATGATTGTTACAACAAAAGAACTATTCAAACACGCCTATGGAAAATATGCAATTGGTGCTTATAACATCAATAACCTCGAACAAACAATGGGTTTGTTCCGTGGTAACTTGCAAAGCAAAGCCCCTTTCATTATCCAACTTTCTAAAGGTGCCCGCAGCTATACCGATAAAGAAATGTTAGAAGGTTTGATCCGCAGTGCCGATAAAATCTTCCCAGAAGCAGTCTTTGCCGTCCATCTCGACCATGGCGATGAAGAAACCTGCTACGATTGTATCGAAAGCGGCTTCTATAGCTCAGTGATGATTGATGCTAGCCATCATGATTTTGAAGAAAACATTGCAATCACCAAACGTGTGGTGGATGCAGCCCATGCCAAAGGCATCGTAGTAGAAGCAGAGCTTGGCCAATTGGGTGGTGTGGAAGAACACGTAAAAGTGGATGAAGCAGATGCAAAATTAACTGATCCCAGACAAGCAAAAGAATTTGTAGAACGCACTGGCGTAGATTCTTTGGCAGTAGCCATCGGCACCAGCCACGGCGCATTCAAATTCTCCGGCACACAAGGCCTTCACTTTGACGTGTTGGGTCCGAATTACAAGACATTCAAAAAGAATTACCCGGTTTCCCCTTGGTGATGCACGGCTCCAGCTCTGTTCCCCAAGAAGAAGTCAAACGCATCAACGAAGCCGGTGGCAAATTACTCGGTGCAAAAGGTGTGGATGCCACTCAATTCAAAAAAGCAGCTACATTAGGCGTCACCAAGATTAATATTGACACCGATGGCCGTTTGGTATGGTGTCGCGTTCACCGTGAATTCTTCCGCGACGAACCGGAAAAATTTGACTTACGCGGTCCCGGCAAGATCTTCATGCAAGCCTATGCCGATTTCATCGCTTCTAAAAATGAACTCTTGGGTTCTGCTGGTCAATTGGACGATGTCCGCAAAATGCTTTCCTAATTAATTCTATTTGGCGATAGAGAATTTTTTCTAAGAAACTGTAAAATAAAGAGGTCGTAAGCCTGCGGCCTCTTTTTTATTTACATGTAGTTAACCTCTACAATTTAGAGTTGTTTTATCATAAATAGACTTCGCACAAAAGGATATTTATGGAAAAGCTCAAAACTCCCTTTGCCAAACAACTTTTTGCTGAATTTTTTGGTACGTTTGCCTTAGTATTTGTCGGTTGTGGTGCCATCATCGTCCATACCTTAACAAATGCAATCTCACATTTCGGCATTGCACTTTCATTTGGTTTAGTCGTAATGACCATGATTAGTGTCACTGGCCATGTGAGTATGGCGCACTTCAACCCTGCTGTAACTTTTGCATTTGCCCTCACCAACTATTTCCCATGGAAAAAAGTACTTCCCTATTGGATTTCTCAACTTCTCGGTGCTTCCTTAGCCGCAGCCCTACTTGAAATCTTTTTTGGTTCCATCGCCAACCTCGGCGCTACCACACCTGCCAACACAACATCTCAATCTTTTTGGCTAGAGCTCTTGCTCACAGCCATCCTCATGTTTGTCATCTTAGCCGTCGCCACAGACGCTAAAGCAGATGGACATCATGCCGCCATTATGATTGGCGCTACCGTTGCTATGAATGCTTTATGGGCTGGGCCAATCAGTGGTGCCTCTATGAACCCTGCTCGTTCCTTTGGCCCTGCCTTGCTCAGTGGCACTTGGCAAGCCCATTGGATTTATTGGCTAGCACCTCTGATTGGTGCCAGCCTTGGGGCACTCGCCTACACATTGATTCATTCAGAAAAATAGAAAGAGCATTTTGCTCTTTTTTTTTATCCTTCCTTCATTTACCTTCCTTCGCCAAGCCTTAATTTGGATTATAATAATCTCAATATAATGATTAACAGGAGCGAAACCATGAAAAAAGAACTTGATCAAATCATGCAAGAAATGAACTTAGATGCCATCCTCGTCCAAGGATCCGCCATGCACAATCCATCTATGACCTATTTCTTGGGACCGGTGCATATGGGTGACGGTGATTTGATCAAAAAGCGTGGTGAACAAGCCGTGATCTTCTGCAACACCATGGAACGTGAAGAAGCCGGAAAAGCTGGCTTGCCCGTTATTCAATATTCCAAATATGATATTCTCAAAATGGTCAAAGAGGCTAATGGCAATCGCGCCATTGGTTTTGCCAAACGTTACAAAGAAATGTTTACAGATCTCGATCTCACCCAAGGACGCGTGGGCATCTATGGTACAGTGGATTTTGATAAAAAATGGGATGTGATTAACGCCCTGCAAAAAGAAATGCCGAACATAGAATTTATTGGTAGTGTTGGCCAAGATGTGCTCCAAAAAGCAATGGTTACTAAAAACGAAACTGAAGCGCAAGAATTACGCAAAGTCAGTGATCAAAATTCGCAAGTAGTCCTCGCTACCTTAGAATTCATTAAATCCCATGTTGCCAAAAATGAAGTAATGGTCAAATCAAATGGCGATCCTCTGACTATCGGTGATGTCAAAGACTTTATTCGTTTACGCATTGCAGAATTTGGCCTTGAAAACCCCCATGGTGAAATCTTTGCCATCGGTGCAGATGCCGGTGTTCCCCATAATGCAGGCACACCTAGCGATATCCTCAAACTCGGCAAAACCATTATCTTTGATATCTATCCCTGCCAATTTGGCGGTGGTTATCACTCCGATATGACCCGCACATGGTCACTTGGTTATGCCACAGATGAAACCCAAAAGCTCTATGATGACGTATTTGAAGTACATCAAGCAATGGAAAAAGCCTTCAAAGTTGGCACTCCCTTCCATCATTATCAAACACTCACTTGTGACATGTTCGAAGCCAAAGGCTACGCCACCATCAACAAAGATCGCACCTTGCAAAGCGGCTATATCCACAGCCTCGGTCATGGTATTGGTCTGCGCGTGCATGAAGCCCCTTGGTGCCAAGATATTGGCCCCGAATCCGATATCCTCTCTCCTGGGATGGCATTCACCAATGAACCCGGCCTCTATTATGCAGAAAAAGAAATGGGCGCCCGTGTAGAAGATAGCTATTTTATTAACGAAGATAACAGCATTGAAAAATTAACCAAAGTTCCCTACGACTTTGTGATTCCTGTAAAAAAAGCATAATAAGGATTTAATTCATGTCCATACAACCCGAACATACCATACGCATTCTGGGGATTGAATCATCCTGTGATGAAACTGCCGCTGCAGTGGTTGAAAACGGCACCAAAATTCTATCCAATGTGGTAGCCACACAAATCGACCTTCACGCCCAATATGGTGGTGTTTTCCCTGAGCTTGCCTCTCGTGAACACATCAAAGCCATCTATCCCGTGGTAGAACAAGCACTAAAAAAAGCACATCTTGATCTCTCAGGCATTGACGCCATCGCTGTCACTCGTGGTCCCGGTTTGCCCGGTTCCTTAGTTGTCGGCATCAACATGGCCAAAGGGCTTGCACTTGCCTCTGGCATTCCGCTAGTAGGAGTCAATCATATGGAAGGGCATCTCTACTCTCCTTGGCTTGAAACCAACGAAGAGAGTCCTGCCCCTAACTTTCCCTTCATTGCTTTGATCGTTTCCGGTGGACACACCGAGATTATTTTAATCCGCGATCATATGGATTATGAACGCCTCGGCAGCACCCAAGATGACGCCGCAGGAGAAGCATTTGACAAAGTATCTCGTCTGTTAGGTCTCGGATATCCCGGTGGTCCTGCTATTCAAAAAATCTCCGCAGATGCCAACAAAAACGCTTTCCGCTTCCCCCGCTCATGGATGCCTGGCACCCATGATTTTTCATTCAGTGGTATCAAGACCTCAGTTTTGCATTTAGTTAATGACCTCCAAAATCGCGCCAAAAAAGTGTGGATCGACACGCATGGTATTCAAAACGTAAAAAACTTTGACCCTAGCACTGTCCAACTCCCCGTAGCAGATATCGCAGCGAGCTTCCAAGAATCAGTGGTGGATGTTCTCGTTACCAAAACCATCAACGCTGCTGAAGAATATGGCTGTCAAGAGATCTTGATTGCCGGTGGAGTTTCTGCCAACAAAGCCTTACGAGAAACCATGATAGAGCGCTTCTCTGGCAAAGTGCATGTGCCTCCGCTTTATTTATGCACCGATAACGCTTCGATGATCGCCGCAGCCGGTTATCATCGCTTCCTCAACGGACAACGAGACGACCTCGATTTCGACGCACTTCCCACATGGAGCATTGCAAATTTGCAAAAATAACTTATGGCAACATTTTCTAGAAAAATTCCTTATGACTTTCACATTCATACGGTCTGGTCACACTGCGCCGACCGCGAAAACACCTTAGAGAACATTATCGAAACGGCACAATGGCTAGGTCTAAAAACCATCGCATTCACAGACCATTATTTTCAAGACCCATATCAAAGTTGGGTACTTTATGAAAACTGCAATCACGTCATGATCGCAGAAATTCGAGAATCGTTAAGCAAAATCGACACAGGTGACTTAAACATTTTAATCGGCTGTGAAGCGGATTGTATCGGCGTTGGGAAATTCACCATTGATGAATCTAGAGCAAAAGAGCTTGATCTGGTCACTCTTTCCACTTCTCATTTTCACAATATGAAAGAAAATATAGATCAATACACCGATCAACAAAAATCAAAAATGATTATTGATCGCACTTTGCCCGCCCTTGAACTTCCTTGGGTGCACATTCTTCCCCATCCATTTTGGATTCCTTTGCATGGCTTTGGCACACACGAATTTTTTATTGACATGATCGAAGACAAGATCATTCAAGAAATGGGTGAATTAGCTATCAAAAATCAAATCGCAATGGAGATCAATCTTAACTCCCTTAGTTACGAAGACTACCAACGCCCCATGCGACGAGTGGTAGAGATATGGCGAGAAATGGGCGTGATGTTCTCTCGTGGCTCAGATGCCCATGCGCTCGACACAATGGATCGAGATAATATCGAAGATGATGTGTTAGTCTCATTTGATCTCACCGCTGAAAACTTTATTACCCCAGATTGGTTCAAAAAATAGGTTAAGTGAACTATTTCAAAACCGACCTCTTTTCGTGTATTATAAATAATAACCTTTAAATTTATATTTCGACCTAACAAAAGGAACGTCCATGGAACCAAAAAAACTACACATTATTGTTGACAACACTGCAGATATGCCAAAAGATTGGCTTGAAACTTATCAAATTGAAATGTTATCAATGCCTATCATGTTAGGGGACAAAACTTACTACGAACATGAAACTATCACCAAAGAATCTTTTTATCAATGGATTTATGAAAGCGCAAGCAATATTCCAAAAACAGGCTGCAACAGCCCTCTAGAATGGGAAAATAAGATTAAAGAAGTTGCTTCTCCTGGAGACTCTGTTTTAATCATACCGCTTGCAAGTGCACTCTCCGGCAATTACAATTCCGCTTTACAAGCTTCCAAACAATTACCTGACTATGATGTGCATGTCTTTGACCCACGCACAGGCTCTTCAGCCTCCGGTTTTTTTGCAAGAGAAGCTCGATTAATGGCCAATAAAGGCCTCACAATTGACGTAATCAAAGACAAATTAACTCATCTACGCAATAACACCACCATTTGTTTTGTGTTAGATACCGTCCGTTTTGCACTCGGTGGAGGGCGATATGGCGCTATCACCAAAATGGCTGAATCTGTCATCCCTGTCAAAGCCATTGTTTATTTCCACGAAGTTGGAGAAATGAAAGTTACCAGCATTGCTCGTTCACTCAAAAAAGCAACCACTCGCCTCTCCAAAGACCTTCAAGAAAAATACAAATCCCAAAAAGTAAATCTAAGCATTATGTATGCAGATATTCCAGAAGTTGCAGAACAAGTTTTTGAGAACATCAAAGAACTGCTCAACACTTCAGCAGAATCATTCTTAGTCAATATCGACCTCACCTTATCCTCCCATATTGGTCCAGGTGCTGTGGGGTTTGTCGTCAGCCCAGTGTTAGACTATTGATCTGTTTGATTGTAGAAAAAAAAAGAAGCTTTCATTTCGAAAGCTTCTTTATTATTAGAAATTATTTTAGATCAATTTCTCTTTATAAGCAGGAAAATCAATCACAGTGTTTTCTTTTCGCGCTTTTTCAGATGCAAATGCCATCAAATGGCTCTCAATTGCATCAGAAGCAGAAGACTGTGGCTCAATCTCACCACTCATACTACGTACAAAAGAATCCATCAAACCTAAATCGCCACCTCCATGACCGGATTCAGCCGTAGCACTGGTGTTGTAATGCGTGATCTTCCCTGTTAGCTTATCATGCACTTCCACCCAAGAACCTGCTTGCCCAAATTCTGCAAAGATCGTTCCTAATGTGCCATCAATCCGCGTAGAGCGATATTCTCGATGGGAATGTCCCTGCATAGTCAACACCACCGAGGCACCTTTTGCGAATTGCATCGTCACCACCTGATGGTCGACCACATCGTTATCACATTGATAGACACATCGTCCATAGGGAGTAGTTTGCAAGGCATGTGTGATTGCATCAGGAATCTCTTTACGATCCATCTGTTTCACTTGTGGTAACAAAATATTGATCGGCCATTCTCGATAATCCGTCAAAATTTTTAATCGGGGATACACTACTGATAGAATATGAATCAACCATGGAGTCTTCAAATAGGTCTTAAGAATAAATCGTTCAAATCCTTGCGCTGATTCTGCCAATCCACGCACAATGGTGGTCTTGTCATGATAAAAACGATCAGCATTATAAATACAACTATCTGCCACAGGGCAGCCATCCGTACAGCGCAAAGGCGCGCCTTCAGGCTTATTCTCAATCGTATAATGCTGCAAATCACCAATGCTGCTCAAACTTTCACACTTGTCATCCATCATCCAAGTCAAAATATCCAAATCATGGCAACATTTTGCCAAGATCATCGGACTGCTTTTTTCTTCATTTCCCCAATTCCCGCGCACAAAGCTATGCGCCATATGCCAAAAAGAAACATTCTCTCGATGATCCACATCGATCACTTTACCAATCGCTCCCGAACGCAAAATCTCCCGCAATTTTGTGAAATGGTTCGTGAAACGCAACACATGACAAATCTGCAATTGTTTGCCTGTTTCCTTACTAGTGCGCACCAAACGCAAACAATCATCTAAGGTGTTTGCCATCGGCTTTTCCAACAACACATCATATCCCACTTGCATGGCTTTCACACCTGCTTCCACATGTTGCCAATCTTGCGTACTAATCAAAATTGCATCAGCCAATTGGGGTTGTGCCAAAAGCGCCTCATCTGTTTCAAACACCATCTCGGGTGCAATGCCATGGGTCTTCGCAAAATATTCTCTTTTTTCAGGGTCAGGGTCAGCAACTGCAACAAATTTTGCCTTATCAGGGTGTTGCAATGCATAAGGTGCATACGCAAAAGCACCTCGATTCCCAGCCCCGATCAACGCAATCGTTAAGGGTTTTGGAGCATTCATACTATCGATACCTTTCTCTCTTGATTAATTCTCATTCTACTCCACATCCGTAACAAAACAAATACTTAAACAAAAAAGCTCGTCCAAGCGAGCTTCTTTGCACAAAAATTACAGTTTCTAAACAGCGTAATATAACAATAAGCCGTATATCATCATAGATAGTATAACATTAGTTCCTACATAAAGCATAATAAAATTGATTGCATTTTCATTAGATCTTTTATAAGTAAACCACCATCCCACAAATAATGCAATCATTGCAATCAAAATCGGCACTGCTTTTTGCAAAATCAAACCTACAGAATAGGAGATATCTCGTATCCAAGGAGAAAATGGAATGAAAGTTTCATATCCTGGGAGTGTTGCAGGTTTTATTGTTTCATAAGCAGCAATTGCAATCCCAAGAGAAACAAGCGTTCCGATTGTTTTCAAGGTAGGGTTAGAGAATTTTCGCAAGAATGAGGTTATCGCTACTGTCAATAAGGGAGCCACCATATAAATCGCCCCCACTAAAGGTGAAATTGCAATCCCTGCCAAAACTTCAAATACTGTTTCCGCAATAATCGTACGATAATCGCTCCAACCTAATTCAGAAAGAACCGCAACTGTCTCTGGTGAAGTAGTTGCGTAATAAACGCTATGTCCAACTAGGCTATTGTCTTCAGTCCAAACAGCGTGCAAATAATTCTCAGAATCGGAACTCACCAAAACGTCATGCGTATCATAAGAAGTGAAGGTAAGTAATTGATAAGAAGTGGCCACACCTTCGTTGTAATATTGAATGGCTGCTTGATAATTCTCATTGCGCCATTTATATTTCACATCTGCTTCTGCAATCAACGCCAATTCATGTGCCGCACTCGTATTAGTTTGCATATGATCGAAGGTGACATACCCGCCAGCCACATCATATGATTCTTTCATGTCAAAGCGATCACCAGATAACAAATCATCATTTTCTAAAAATTGATAATTGAAAGGTAAATTATATTCATAAGGCACAAACGCTTCCTTTTTTTCAGAGGCTTCCAATGTGTTCATATCAAATGTCATATAATAAGTGTTTTTCATTCCAGCTGTCATCCCTGTCGTGATTTTTTCAGACCAGAACAAATACACCAAGTTATCTTCCACACCAATCCAAGGTCCATAAAAAACGCTTGTACTGCCAATTTTCTGTTTGGTAATTTCAATGATTTCATCACCCAAATTTCCATTCACAGAAGAAGAATAATAAAATGTAGGCAAGGTCAAACCATCTGCATATGACAAAAAAACAGCATGCACATCCCCATTAACATCTTTTCTCAAATACGGTTGAAACCCATTTTCAAAAATAGTTCTGTAAGTAGAGAAATTATCCGCGTTCGTAAATTCATAAACCCCTAAATGACTCTTATTCCCAGAAGCCCAAACCAGCACTTCATCATCGACATTCACTACATCTAAGCGAGCAATTGTCAGATCCCCGCTGATCTTTTCAGCATCCAACAAAATATCCCCATTTTTTGCCAATTTCCCATAATATAAAGAATATCCGTCGATCCAAAACAAATCCAAATCATCGCCATCAAAAGCCATATGCATTTGGCTCACATGAGCATTGTTATGAGAAAATTGAGTTTCCCAAGCCAAATTCATTTCACCATCAAAAGCTCGCACATAAGAGATAGATTCGTTATTAGCCGTTGCCATCAAAAAATAGACTGAATCATTTTCTTCATCAATCAAAAAAGGAACACCATCTGCGCTGACAGTCACACCCACATATTGTGAACGGCTCCAGTCAGGTGCTTGTAACCAATCATTTTGAGGAATTTCATCACAACTTGTAAGCGCAAAAGTAAGAACCACAAGGATGGTAAATAAAGCTAATTTTTTCTTCATATTAATTAAGATCTTTCATGGGTATTAAGAGTCACACTATTATAATTGCATGTATCTTCGTGATAAATTAAATTGACTCAAAAAAATCAAAATCTCATCTAAAACTTAACTTTGCTAAAATAAAAATGGAAACTTTTTTGCTTGACGTAAAAGTCTGATTAAACTATACTTGTTCAAGTCTAAGGCGGGGTGTGGCGCAGTTCGGTAGCGCGCTCGGTTTGGGTCCGAGAGGCCCGCGGTTCAAATCCGCGCACCCCGACTCATCAAACTTAGCACACAAATAAAACTTTAAGAACTCTTAAAGTTTTTTTATTTAAGTTAACATTTTTCCCAGTAAGAAAATTGGCAGGAATCCATCAAAAACTAGTGTGAGAAATAAAAGAACGAAGCCTCTTATGCAAAAAACACTAAAATTAGAAGAACTTTTTATGTTAATCCTTGGTATTTTTCTATTTTCTCAACTTGATTTTTCATGGTGGTGGTTTATCGGATTATTTTTTGCACCCGATTTAAGTATGATTGGTTATGCCATTAATCCCACAATAGGTGCTTACTTCTATAATTTCTGGCATCACAAAGGCCTTGCCATCGTTCTTTATCTAGCAGGAATACTTTTTTCCACTCCTTGGCTGTCACTAGTTGGAATTATCCTCTTCTCTCACAGCAGCATGGATCGAATATTTGGTTTTGGACTAAAAAATAAACAAGGATTTAAAAGCACTCATCTTGGTGAACTCTAATCCCTTGTAAGATTACCCCGCTACAAGTACAATTAACCCCTAAAAGAAATCGAGAAAAAATTACTAGTAATTTAACTCGATATAAGTTGAAAAATCTTTTTAACTTATAAGTCTTGTTTCCCTTAATACAAACCTCGCTGGTTTGAAAAAGATTCCGTCATTCAATGTAGGACGGAATTTTTTTTATCTAAAAACTTTCCCAACCTTCTTACATAATTCATATTTTCCTTTGTTATAATATTCAGTAATAGAAAACATACAATTAAAGGAACAAGCTTATGTTAATGCTTCCTGACTATCGCGTTCGCCAAAGGGACTATTTGCTTGAAATTGCACAAGCCATTTCCCAAGAATTAGATATTGATATCCTTTTAAAACAGATTTTGCAATATTCAACAGAATTACTCGCCGGTCAAGCCGGCTTAATTGCGTTAAGAGATGAACATAAAGGATGGCAGATGGTTGTCACCCATGGTTTTTCCTTAGAAGAGATTCGTAACCTAGACTCTCTTTTTGAAACCGTTAAAACGCGCCAAGACCCGTTGCGAAAAGAGATTCCTGAGATCAGTAAAAAACTCCGCAATCTCATGCAATCTGCAGATCGCGGCGTAGCCACCAACGTCGGACTCCCCTTACGTACTAAAAAAGAAGTCATCGGTGTCATTTTTATTTTTAGAAATTACGCTAGTCTTTTCTCCAAGAATGATCAAAAATTGCTTCAGAATTTTGCCAACCAAGCCTCAATCGCCATTCAAAACGCAAAACTCTATACCCAAATTTCAGATGAAAAAGAACGGATGGATGCCCTTTTAGATGCTGTAGCAGATGGCATTTTGATTATGAATCCTAGCAAACGAATCACCCGCATCAACCCTACTTTTGCCCGTTTATGGGGGGAGCACAAAGATTGCATCCTTGGCAAAAAACATGAGGAAATCATCCAATTCTATTCCATCGAACATGGTATGACCTTAGAAAATGCAGAAGCAGGTGGCTGGCCGCTTTCTTCCAACACCGCTTTCTATGTCGAGGGCGACCTGATTCTCCCCGACGAATCCTTCTTGCCTGTCGGCATCACTTATGCACCATTAAAATCTAAAGATGGAAATTTGATGAACATCATCGCCTCTGTCCGTGATATCTCCCACTTCCGCCAAGCAGAAGAGCTTAAATCTACCTTCATCTCCGTTGTCAGCCATGAATTAAAAACTCCCGTAGCACTCATTAAAGGATATGTCAGCACATTGCGTCGAGATGACGCCACTTGGGATCGCGATATCGTCCAAGATAGCCTTGAAGTGATTGAAGAAGAATCAGATCGTTTAGCCGAATTGATTGAAAACCTCCTTGATGCCTCCCGTATCGAAGCAGGTGCTTTAGCCATGAACACCATCGATCTTTCCATCCCCACCCTTGCCCAGCACATTGCAGATATCTTCAAAGGTCAAAGTGATTCTCATCAATTTGTGGTGGATTTTCCAAAGAATTTTCCCATCGTTTTAGGAGATGAAAATAGAATTTCACAGGTTTTCAAAAATCTAATCTCCAATGCCATAAAATATTCAAAATATGGTGGTGAAATTCGGATTGATGGCTATGTTCGCAAACAAGATGTGGTAATATGTGTCAGTGACCAAGGCCCTGGTATTTCAGATCAAGATGCACCTCGTATCTTTGATCGTTTTTACCGAGCCGAATCCGCAATGCGTGTACACAAAGGTGCTGGTCTTGGTTTATATCTCACTCGCGCCATTGTGGAAGCACACAATGGCACAATATGGGTGGATAACACGTATCAAAATGGGGCCAAGATATGCTTTTCACTCCCCATTGCTGACTAAATAACAAATTAAATTTTGAAAATAAATTTTTAAAGAGGTACAAATGACCAAACAACAAATGAATTGCCCCCAATGTCAACAACCTGTGATTGTTGATGTGGAACAAATTTTTGATATGGCTACAGACCCCACTGCCAAAGAAAAACTTCTTTCTGGTGCTGTGAACGTGGTAATGTGCCCCTATTGCCGCTATAACGGTGGCTTAGCAACTCCTTTGATTTACCATGATCCAGAAAAAGAACTTTTCCTCACCTATATTCCAGCAGAAATGAATCTAACCCCTGATCGACGTGAAGCACTTGCTGGAAAATTAATCAATCAAGTTGTAGACAACCTTCCTCCCGAAAAACGCAAGGGCTACTTATTCAATCCCGGTAGTGCCCTCACCTTCCAAGGATTGATTGAGCGTATTCTAGAAGAAGATGGCATCACCAAAGAAATGATCCAATCCCAACAAGATCGCATTACCCTCCTCGGGCGTATGCTTGACGCAAGCGATGATGCGTTAGTAGAACTCATTAAACAAGAAGAAGCATTAATTGATGAAGAACTCTTTGGTTTACTAGGTACTATCGTGCAACAAACCGCTCAAGGCAATGACCGTGAAGGGCTGGAAAAACTTAGCCAACTTCAAAACGCATTAATCGACAACACCGCCTTTGGTCAAGAACTTAAAAAACAAAACGAAGTATTAGAAGCTACCGTAGCAAAGATTCAAGCACACGGTGAAAATTTAGATACAGATACCCTCATCCAAGAAGGTTTGGATGCCTTAGATAGTGATGTGGCACTTAATGTGATTGCCAGCATGGCGCGTCCGTTGATGAACTATGAATTTTTTGTCAAACTCAGCGAAAAGATTGATGCCGCCCAAGGGGAAGAAAAACAAAATCTCGAATCCTTACGCGATAAATTGGTCGAACTCACTGAAGCCATTGACAAACAAATGCAAGAACGTATTGAAATGGTTCAAAAGAACATTGATATCTTAGCTAGTGCTGAAGATGTAGAACAAGCCACTCTCCAAAACTTACAAGGTATTGATGAATTTTTCTTGCAAGTTCTTGAAATGGAACTTGGCATTGCCAACCAAACCGAAAACAAAGAACGCTACGAAAAATTAATGCAAATCTATTCTGCTATCCAAAAAGCCTCTGTTCCTCCCGGAGCAGAACTCGTCAGCGCTCTCTTAGATATGCCTGTTGAAGACCAAGATTCCTTTCTTGAAGAAAACAAAGATGAGATCAATGATGATGTAATCAGCTTCATCACTCAACTCAATATTCAATCAAAAGAAGCACCTGAAGAACAAATGGATGCCGCGCTAAAAGCTAAGATTGAAGCCCTCTATGGCAGAATTCTCACCTTCTCCATGAAGAAAAACATGGGAAAATAGAAAAACAAAGTATAAGCAGAAATCAAAAAGAGTAGTTCAATACAAACTACTCTTTTTTTAGTTAAATTTTTTATCTTTATAAAGCTGTCAAACTGTGCAGCACTTGCACTGTTGGCTGCATAGCTTCCACTCCCACAATCAAACTCAGCGAAACTTCACACGATCCATGAGAGATTGCCAACACATTAATCTCCGCATCTCCCAATGCACTAAAAATCTTCCCCGCCACACCCAAACGATGCTGCATATTTGGACACACCACGGTCACAATCACCACTTCATCGGTGGTTTTCACCTGGTCAATCTTGCGAGCTTCAATCTGCTCTGCCAACAAATCTTCTAAAGCTGCCACCACACATTCGGTATAAGCCACCGGCACAGCAAAAGTGATGGATTGCTCTGAAGACGCCTCCGTAATAAATGGCACCGTCGCACCTGTTTTAGAAACTGCACTCAAAAATCGGGCTGCCTGCCCCGGCACACCCAACATCCCGCTCCCTTCCACAGTCACCAATTGCACCCCACGAATTGCCGTTACTGATTTTATGATTGGTTCCTCGTTATAATTTTCAGAAGCCCCAGCTGTTAATTCTGTTCCAGGATTATCCGGTTCAAATGTATTCAAAACTTTTAATTTAATGCCTGCTTCAATCACGGGGCGAATAGTTTTTGGATGCAGTACCTTCGCTCCAAAATATGCCAATTCCGACACCTCCTGATAAGAGATTTGTGGAATCGTCTTCGCTTCTGGCACCAAACGCGGATCCGCTGTCATCACCCCATTCACATCTGTCCAGATCCACACCTCATCTGCTTTCAATGCCACTCCCAGCAGCGCTGCAGAATAATCACTGCCACCTCTGCCCAAAGTGGTCAATTGCCCAGATCGGCTCGCAGCAATAAACCCCGTCACCACCGGCACACCCCCTTTTTCCAACAGTGCACCTAAGCGACGATTTGTTTTTTCGATAGTATCTGCCAGTAAAGGAGAAGCATTTTGATGCACATCATCTGTCACGATTAATTTAGTGGCTTCCACCGCTTCTGCTCTCACACCTGCATCTCTCAAAATCGTTTCAATCACGATTACACTCATTCTCTCCCCAAAGCTCACAATCAAATCACTCACTCGTGGAGAAATCTCTTTGATCACACTCACCGCCTGACAAACCAACTTCAATTCACCCAACAAAGGCTTTAAACGAAGGTTTGCCTTTTCTCTTTTTGAGGCATCCCTGACCATATCCAACAAAATTTTTTCATTACGTACAGTTATCTCATCAATTTTGGTTTCAACAGCTAGAAAATTTCCTTTCTGCGCCAAATCAGCAATTTTCAACAACAAATTTGTATTCCCTGCAAAGGCAGAAGCAACCATCACCACATTTTTCCAATCCTTCTGCGTTTGTTTTGTGATCTCAACCAATTTACTTAACCCATCCACAGAACCAACAGATGTCCCGCCAAACTTCATCACCACCAAATTCTGAGACACACTCATGCAAAAACTCCTTGTGTTTCCATCCATACATTTGTTTTTTCCAATGCTTGTGCTAAATCAGCGATAACATCTGCTTCATCTTCAATGCCTATTGCCAAACGAATCAAATTTTCCTTGATCCCAATCGCCTCTTTCTCTTCTCTAGATAAAGGGAAATAAGACATCAAAGCGGGTTGAGTGACTAGAGATTCCACTGCACCCAAAGAAGGTGTGATCGCCGGAATTTTTAATTGATCGATAAAATAAGAAGCATCCTCTCCCCTTGTCCCCACAGTAAACGACACCACGCCTCCAAATCCTTTCAACAAACGTTTTGCCACCTCATGCTCTGGGTGTGAAGCCAAGCCCGGATACCAAACTTCAGTGATTACTTCTTCATTATCCAAAAACTCTGCCACTGCTTGCCCCAAGCGGTTTTGATGTGCCACACGCAACCCCAAGGTTTTTAATCCTCTTTGTAGCAAAAATGCCGTATGAGGATCACTCACACAACCCATCATTGAAACAGTCTCGCGCACCTTCACCAAAAACTTACTAGCGCCAATCACCATACCTGCCAAAAGGTCATTATGGCCTGCCAAATATTTTGTGGCAGAATGAATCACCAGATCAATCCCAAATTCTAAAGGATTCAAATTATACGGAGTTGCAAACGTGCTATCGATCACAGTCAAAATTCCTTTTTCTTTCCCCAGTCTTCCCAGCATTTCCACGTCTACCACACGCAAATATGGATTTGTAGGACTTTCAGAAAAGATCAATTGAGTGTTCTTTTGCAAACAGCTCTCGATAGCCTCTCTACCACCAAACGGAGCAATACTAGTGCTGATTCCAAAAGATGCCAATTTCTCCGTCACAAACACTCGCGTTTTTCGATAACAATCTGCCGTCAACACCACATGGTCTCCCGCTTTCAAAAAAGTCAACAGCACGCTTGTAATTGCCGCCATTCCAGAAGCCACCATCAAAGCTTCTTCTCCATGCTCCAATGCTGCAATGCGCTTTTCAACCGCCCTTGTTGTGGGGTTCCCATAGCGCCCATATTCCATTCGGTCTTGTACTTCTGCTGAATTTTCTTCTCGCATACTCATAAAATCCACCACATCATGCATCGAATCAAATGTATAGTTAGATGTTTGTACAATAGGATCCACTAAAGCGTGGAATGGTCGATCTTCAGATTTCCCTGCATGAACTGCTCTTGTAGAAAACCCTTCAAAAGGTGCTGCTTTTGTCTTTTTAGCCATGAGATACCTCTTTATATAAAAAAAGACTGCCCAAAGGACAGTCTAAAATTTACAAACAATAAGTAGGCGAATGCCTATATTAAAATTTTACATACTCTTTCTATAACTGTCCTTCGAAATGCGCACCTTTCATGCGCACGGGCATAGACATTCCCATAATCATGGCAACGTTTTGATCCATCATGCCCAAAAACAGTTGAGTATTCATTACTCAATTTATATCGTGGGCAAACCGTTTCGTCAAGCGATTTATTGCTTAACAGAAACAACTGATTAATATATAATTAGATGTTTCTATTTAAGCTTTATATTTGATTTTCCTAGGAGAATATTGATGGTAAAAATTATAGCGGATACCTTAGCTTGTCTTCCAGAAAAAGTAATAAAAAAATATAACATCCCAGTCATTTCTCAAAACATCAACTTTGGTAATGATTCTTATCGTGAAAATATTGACCTCCAAATTGATGAATTTTATAAAAAACTTAGAGCTTCCACCGATCTTCCCACCACTGCAGCTCCCTACCCAGCAGACTACATCAAATTATTTGAAGAACTCGTGCCTCTCAATGAAACCATTTTGATCATCAGTCCAACAGCAAAAATGAGTGGCACTTTTGCATCTGCTTCTTTGGCACGCAAAGAATTCCCTGCATCAGATATTCGAGTCATTGATACAAACTTGATTGCTTCTCCATTAGGCACTGTTGTGGAACAAGCCTGCATATGGGCAGAACAAGGTCTCAGTGCTGATGAAATAGAAAAGAATGTTCTTGAGCTTTCATCCAGAAACAAAACCTATTTCTATGTTGATACTTTAGATTATCTCGCTAGAGGTGGTCGCATTGGTGGTGCTAAAGCGTTAATGGGCAGTATGCTCCAAGTAAAACCTATCCTTTGTATTGAAAACGGACAAATTGATCAATACGAAAGTATCCGCACTCGTAAAAAAGCCTTACAGCGTTTCAAAGAGATTATTCACACCCAATGTCCTAAAGCCCAAGAAAGCTTAATCACATTAATGCATGCAGATGTTGAAGAAGAAGCCATGGAAATCAAACACGAGTTAGAAAAAGAACTTGGTATTGACGATATCTATCTCACCAATGTTCCACCTGCAGTGGTAACCCATGCTGGTCCTGGTGTGTTTGCAGTGGGTTTTTTTGTAAACTAAATTTAAATCAATAAAAAATAAATGGGCTTAATCAGCCCATTTTTATTTAACCTATTTTGTTTTAAACTTAACCTCTCAATCTACGGTAAAATTTAGATATGAAAAAATGGCAATTTTGGCTTGGTGTCGTCATCAGCGTAGTTTTCCTCTTTTTCGCACTACGTGGTTTGCAAATCGGTGAAATGTGGACAGCTCTTCAAGATGCAGTCTACTGGTGGTTAATTCCCGGCTTGGTTGTTTATTTCCTTGCGGTTTGGGTGCGCGCTTGGCGATGGCATTATATGATTCGTCCCATCAAAAAAGTTCCCACCAAAACCATGTTCCCCATCACCTGTATTGGATACATGGGCAACAATATCTATCCAGCTCGGGCAGGAGAACTTCTTCGCGCCATCATTCTCAAAAGAAAAACAGGGGTACCCATCTCCACTTCACTTGCCACCATCATCGTAGAACGTGTTTTTGATGGAGTAGTAATGTTAGGCTTTGTATTCCTCAACCTTCCCCTCCTCGCAACGCTCACTATGGATTCTGGATTCTCTGGCAGCATTCAAACCTTAGCCCTCTGGGGGGCGGGTATCTTTCTTGCTGCGCTCCTTGTTTTTTTATTAGCTGCCATCTTCCCTCAGCATGCAGAAAAAGTCACTCGTTGGGCTGTGAAAACATTGATTCCTAAAAAATTTCAAGAATCTTTATTAAATTTTGCACTCAAGTTTTTAGGTGGTCTTGAATCTCTCCGCTCACCACGTGAAGCATTAATGATCTTCTTCACCACAGTCATCATCTGGCTCTTAGAAACATTAAAATATTGGTTTGTAATGCATGCCTTCTCTTTTAGCGTCAGTTTCTTTGCCCTCATGCTCATGAACGGCATTGTCAACCTAGCTACTACTATTCCCTCAGCTCCCGGATACATCGGCACATTTGATGCCCCCGGCATTGCAGTGCTCAAAGCCTTTGGGGTAGATGCAGGCAGTGCCACTGGCTACACACTCGTATTACATGCTGCTCTTTGGCTCCCCATCACCTTACTTGGTGCGTTTTATATGGGACGCGAAGGCATCCATTGGAACGATGCTCTCAAACAAGAAGTATCACAAGAACAAGCATCTGAAACGCAAACAAATCTCTCAGAGGAACTCAATGAACAATAAAAATATCGCCATCATTGGCGCGGGATATGCAGGTCTATCTGCCGCTTGGGATCTAGCCAAACAAGGTCACCAAGTTACAATCTATGAAGCAGCAGACAATGCAGGTGGTTTAGCAGGTGGTTTTAGTCAACCAAATTGGAAATCATCTGTTGAGTTTTTCTACCATCACATTTTTGAAACCGATATTCATTTTAAAGAATTGCTCAAAGAATTAGATCTTTCAGAAAAAATGATCTTCCCTCGTCCCTATTCTGTCGTCTATCACAACGGCAAATTCTATCCCTTTGATTCTATTCTTCAAGCGTTACTTTTCCCTGGGCTAGGATATGGTATTACCAAGATCCGCTTTGGTCTTGTCACCTTGTTCCTCCGCCTCACCAAAAATTGGCAACCGCTAGAAAAAGTCACCGTAGATCAATGGATGCGAAAATGGGCAGGGAATAAAGCCTACGAAATTATGTGGAAACCCATGATGGATGGTAAATTTGGAAATTATGCAGAACAAGTGAATATGGCTTGGCTGTGGGCTCGTTTAAAATTCCGCACCACTCGTCTCGGCACCTATCAAGGTGGCTTCCAACAATTTGCCAATGATTTTGTCGAAAAATTGAAACAACAAAATATTACCTTTAAATTCAACACCAAAATCACCAACATCACCTCTACACCTAACTCCCAACTCACCCTCACTACTGCTGAAGGAAACACCTATACTTTTGATCAAATTCTTGCCACACTTCCGCCAAGGCTCCTTCCTAAAGTAGTTCCACAACTAGGGGTTGAATATCAATCCAAACTTAGCAACCTCAAACAAATGGGCGCCCTCGTCATAGTCCTCTCTCTAAAGCACAAATTATCCACCGATGGCTATTATTGGTTCAATATGCCTAAAAGCGCTGGCTACCCCTTCCTTTCCCTTGTAGAGCACACCAACTATGTCTCAGAAGATAATTTTGATGGAGAGCATATAATCTATTGTGGTGACTATATTGAAGCGGACAATCCCCTCATGGAATTAACCAAAGAAGAAATCCTTCAAAAATATATCCCCGGTATTCAACGGATTAACCCAGAATTTACTTCTGAATGGATCAATAATGCTTGGCTATTCAAAACCAACTATGCCCAACCAATCCCATTCACCAACCATTCTCAAAATATTCCTTCAATCGAAACAGGGGTTCCTGGGCTCTATTATGCAAGTATGAGCCAAGTATATCCAAATGATCGCGGCACAAACTACGCCATTGAATTAGGGCGACGTGCTGCCGCATTAATGCAAAAAGATCATCAATAAAGTCAAAAATGAATTATCAAGAGTTTCAGGAATTATTATCACCACAAGGGCAAACGGCGCTCGCAGAAGCAGAAGCGCTCACCCCAACTGAACTAACCTTCCTGCAACATCACCAAACTCTTTCAAAGAGATATTCATCTAGCTTGTCTCGCACCGCTTTAGAAATGGCGATTCTACGTCAAAAAGCAGAAAAAAAATTCCCCTTCGCACAACAACTTTATTATGTCAAAGAGGCACTTGAACAAGCTACCTCTTGGCAAATTGCCCAACATCGGGCAAAACGTTTTCAAAATGTAGATTGGATATTAGACGTGTGTTCCTCCATCGGCAGTGATAGTCTTGCACTCGCAGAATATGCACCCGTCATCGCCTATGAGTTAGATTTTCTGCGTGCATCAATTGCAAAACAAAATTCAAAACTAATAAATCCAATATTTAATGTTTATCATATAAATCAATTTATTAATAACTCTTTATTTATAAACAATAATTTTAAAACATATTTATTTTTTGATCCTGCGAGAAGAAGCGATTCAAAAAGAAAATTTGATGTAAATGATTATCTTCCTCCACTCAATAGTATTCATGCTTGGAAAAATGCAAAAGGAATTAGCGTAAAGCTCTCCCCCGGTGTAGATCTTGAACAACTAACGGATTTTGACGCAGAAATTGAATTTATTTCTCTCAATGGAGAATTAAAAGAAGCAGTCCTTTGGATGAACGAATTTAAACAAGGTCAAAAACGTGCCACCATTCTCTCAGCAGGCATCAGCTTAATCGATCTCCCCACCCCTGCTTTGCAAATCACTCCTCCAAAAAACTACATCTACGAACCAGATCCTGCCATCATCCGCTCAGGCATGGTCACCTCCTTAGCCAAAGACTTCCAAAACCTTTCTCAACTCGATCCACAGATCGCCTATCTCACCTCTCACGAAAAACAAACCACCCCACTCGCACGCAGATGGGATGTAGAAGCATGGATGCCTTTTAATCTCAAAAAGCTAAAAGCATACTTACTTGAGCATAAAGTAGGAAACATTACTGTCAAAAAACGTGGTTCTCCCATCACTCCTGAAGCCTTGCAATCCAAACTCAAACTCAAAGGTCCAGAAAGTAAAACCATCTTTCTCACCAAACACAACGATCAACCAATAGCCATTATCGCCCAGAACATTGACGCTCAACAATCTGATTCTGCTCATATCCACTCATAAATTGCCAAGAAAAAATTAAATGAAAAAGGCGCCTGTCTGAGCGCCTAATTCAATATCAAAATTTCAAGGAGAAAAAGTATATATTTTAGCTTTGTGCTATCTTACTTATTAGACACACATTGTCCTAATATCTTACCCACAAAAAAGATTAAAGTAATATAAGAACCAAAAAGAGATTGGCAAGCCAATCTCTTTTTTTATTTGCAATTGTTTAAAGATAATTATTCTATGGGATCAACGCTTAAGCTGTCAGCAGTCACCCAACCTTGACCAG
Source organism: Anaerolineales bacterium (assembly GCA_963662985.1). Lineage (GTDB taxonomy): Bacteria > Chloroflexota > Anaerolineae > Anaerolineales > UBA11579. The sequence goes on from OY760067.1 coordinate 1,065,903, forward strand.
CAGGAGAATCCACTTCATACCAAACGGTTCCATCATCAAGTGCTTCTATTTGAAGAATCTCAACTTGAATCCCGCGTTCTTGCTGAATTCTTGCCATCAAACTTCCTGGAGAATCAAAAAGTTGCACCAAATATGAAATGCCATTCAAATAAGGTGTATCACCAATTTCAAAACTCGCCGAATTGCCACCATCACCAGCATCTTTCAAACCATCGATGGTAACATATCCATTAGAAATTGAGGTTAAGATTTTATACCAAACTACACCATCAACCAAAACGGATGAATCAACCTTCCCACTCGTACCAGACGGCACTTCAGTATAAGGCTTCTTATCGCCAGCATCTTTATAAACAGGCACCACATCCACATCATCACCAGCATAAAAACTGATAATATCATCGGCCAAAAACACAGCGCCTTCAGCATTCTTAAAGGAAGTATCTAAACCACCTCTATCTTCATTTTGTTCAGCGATTGCAGTGGCTTCTTCAATGCTCACCACCTGCCCTGCCTTAGAACAAGCTAAACTTGCCATCAAAAGGCTCACCAACGCTAAAATAAGGAAAATATTTCTTTTTTTCATATCAAGATCCTTTCCTATTTTCTACCACGTAATCGAGTATCAAAAGCATCTCGAAGACCATCACCCATAAAGTTGAAAGCCAATGTCAAGATAGCCAAAGCACCACCCGGCACCAAAACCAAATGTGGAGCAGATCGAATCCCAGAATACCCTGTACTAATCATTTGACCCCAACTTGGCGTAGGAGGATTCACACCCAACCCAATAAAGCTCAACGTAGCTTCTAGAGAAATATATCCCGGAATAGCGAGTGATTCAGAAATGATCAATGGTCCCAAAATATTTGGAATCAAGTGTTTAACAATAATATGCCCTGTAGAGGCACCCACAGCACGTGCTGCTTCCACAAATTCTTGTTGTTTATAAGAAAGCACCTGACCTCTTGCCAAACGAGCCATCCCAATCCAGTTCAAAGCACCAATCGCAATGAACATAAAGAACAACCCACCCGTCAAAGCATTCAAATCTAACAAAACAGACATCAAACCTGTTGAAGTTCCTTTTCGTGCCAATGCTTTGAAATAGGCCGTCATAATAATGATAATCGGCAACATCGGAATAGCATATAAAAAGTCCACAATACGCATCATCAAGTTATCAAGCTTGCCGCCAGCATAGCCTGAAATCGTGCCATAAATCACACCAATCACAAGGCTCACTGAAGAAGCAACCAACGCAACTGCAATTGAAACTCGAGTACCATAAATAACTCGACTATAAAGATCCCGACCCAAATCATCAGACCCAGTGAAAAATACAGTACAACCCCATTCCATGGGGGTGTCTTTCCAATGGCAATTTTCCAACTCATCATATGTAATTACATAAGCTTCCATTGGTTTCCCTCGAGGGAAGTTACTATTTTGGTAAGCAAAGTGATAAGGGGTTAAAAAGTCTGCAAAAAGCGCAACCAAAACCACAAAAGCCACGAAAATCAAACCACCAACACCCAAAATATTACGCTTAAATTCGCGCACTGCATCTTGAAATGGACTTCGACCTTCGCCAATATGAGATTCTTTTTGTTTTTCTAATTTTGCAATCATAGTATCTCTCTATCTAATTCAAAAATTAATCATAGCGAATGCGAGGATCAAGCCAAGCATACATAATATCTACTAACAAGTTCCCCATGATCAACAAAATACCGTAGATCAAAGTCAAACTTGTCAATAGGAAATATTCACGTTCATTCACACTACTCACGAACTTCTTCCCCATACCATTGATTGCAAACATCTGTTCAAGAATCAAGGTACCCGTCACAACACCAGCCAACATAGGGCCAACAATAGTTGCAATAGGAATTAAGGAGTTCTTAAGTGCATGGATTGAAATAACAGTTCTTTCTTTCAAACCTTTTGCTCTAGCAGTTCGGATATAGTCTTGGTTCAAAACTTCCAAAAGCCCCGCACGTGTCAAACGAGCGATTGATGCAGCCATCCCAGTGCCCATAGCGGCCACAGGCATTAATGCATGAGAGAAAAATTGCCAAGTCAAAGGTGGGAAAACACCCAAAAAGAAAGGAGGATTTGCACCCCAGAATGCGATTGGAAGCCAGTCCAAATACACACCAAATGTATAAATCAAGATTGGCGCTAACACCAAACTTGGTATAGATCGGAATAAAACTGTAACGAAAGTCACAAAATAATCCAAAAAGCCATTGTGATTCAAAGCAGCAATGATCCCCACTGGGATCCCAATCACAAATGCAATAATCGTTGCCATCAACCCCAATTGAATTGAAATAGGAAATGTTGCTGCAACAATATCATTCACATTTCGACCAGAGTTATCCAAAAGTGGACCTAAATCTCCAGTCAATAAGTTTTTAAAGTAAAGGAAAAATTGTTCGTATAGAGGGCGATCTAGCCCATATCGTTGTTCAAGGATTTCCTTGATAGGTTCAGGCATTGTCTTCGTTCCTACGGTGTCAAATGGGCCACCAGGCATCGAATGAACCAAAAGGAAAGTGACGAGAATCATCAAAAACACCACAGGAATGGAGAAAATGAGCCGTCGAATAATATATTTGGTCATGATTTAAAATAATAACCTTTCAGAAATCTCACAATTGCAAATTGTGGAATGGGGAACGGAGGAATTCCGTTCCCCATGATAAGCTTTTCTAAACCTAAGTTTAGGGTAACTTAGATACCTAGACTATTCACCTTTTGCAGCTGCGCGCATATCGGCGTCAATTGTCCAAGTGTAGTATTGTTGCCCACCGAAGTTTGCAATAATGTGGTCAAGCCATGCGTGTTGCGCGGTGTAACCCATGCTGCGGAAAATCGGGAAGAAGGGCATTTCGCCATCATAACCGAAGAATGCATCTTCGATTTCATAATACATTTGTTTACGTACTGATTGATCTTGTTCAGTTCGAGCGGCTTCAATCTTTGCATCGATTTCGTTACAAGTTCGTTTGATACGTGTAGTGAAATCACAGTGCAACACATCGCCAACCCAGTTATTCTCGTCACCATAGTCGGGGCCCCAACCAAGTGTCCACATGCTAGGAGCTTCTTCGTCATCCAATGTGGTTGCAGAAAGCAAGTCAGCAAAGGATTGTTGTTCGAGAATAATTTGGTCTGCAGAACAGCCAAGATATTTTTCCCATGATGCTTGAGCAAATTCAAGCCAGTTCAAGGTGGATTCACCAGAGTAGCCCAAGAGGGTCACTGCGGGGAAATCTTCACAATTCGGGTAGCCAGCGGCTGCCAATTGTTCTGCTGCATATTCGGGATCAAATCCAACACCAACTTCATCAACAGGGGGTGCACCAAAGATTCCTGGAGGAGCAAAGTGAATCATTGCTTGACCTTGGCCTTGGCGGACGGTGTCAATATAAGTTTGGCTGTCGAAAGCTGCTGCGAAAGCGCGGCGAACTTCTGCTTGATCAAACGGAGCTTTTGTCATTCGGAAAGCAATGTAGAAAACAGTCATTTCTTGTAAGAAATCTGTTTCTTCAGCATAATTTTCCAAGTGTGCTTCAAGTTCTGCGGAAGGAATTCCGGATTCTTCAATTTCATTGTTCAACCAAAGTGCATAAGAGGTTGTGGTGTCATCAACAACGTTGATTTCAAAGAATTCAATGTTCCCTGGGCCGTAAAGATCTTCAGGCATGAAAGGATTGCGCATGAGTTTTCGGCTCACATCGTGTGTCCAATCAGTCATAACATAGCGACCATTGGTCACAATATTTGCTGCTTCGGTCCATTCTGCACCGTATTCATCAACCACCCATGTAGGAACGGGGGCCATCATCCACATTGGGGTCATGGAAACGAAGAAAGAAGCAGGAGCTGACAATGTATAAACAACTGTTTCTGCATCTTTTGCTTCAACGCCAATTGCGTCCCAAGCTTCAGCGGGGATATTTGCAGGATCTTCAGCATAAAGAACGTCTGCACAACCTGCGAGAACACCAGCCAAAACGGAGCTGTAGTAACCACCAACATTGGGGTCACATGCACGAACTGCTGCTGCTTCGAAGTCGTAAGCGTCAACGTATTGAGCTTCGCCGTCGAGTTCAACGATTGCAACTTCACCAGTTTCTTGGTTGTATTTTACCCAAGGAACGTCGGTGCGGATTTTGAATGTATATTCCAAACCATCGTCGCTAACTGTCCAGCTTGTTGCCATTTCAGGAACAACTTCAGAGGTGACCAAGTCATAATTGGTCAAGTGCATGAAGGTGTTTTCGATGTAGTTAATGGAAACTTCATCTTCTGCAACTTGAGGATCCATTGTAGGAATGTCTGTTGTTGTGGTTCCGTAGTATGTAATACCAGAACCTTCAATTGCCTTGGGTCCACCACATGCGGACAAGATCAAGGAAGCAACCATGATCAATGCCAAAGCGATAAAAATACTTTTCTTCATTTGTTTCTTCTCCTTCAAAAAAATGTTAACTTTTTTTGATTTCATAAAAATTTTCTTTTTTTTCGACATTACAGTAAGGTTTACCTTTTCGATATATCTCTAAAAAAATATACCTCCTTTCAAACTCAATTATTAATACAAGAATAATAGCTTAAGTGTTAGGCGAAATGACAAGCAACCCAATGCCCATCATCCAATTCACGCCATTCAGGAACTTCTTGCTTACAAATATCTTTATTTTTGCCCAAAGGACAACGGTTATGGAAGCGACAACCACTTGGTGGGTTAGATGGGCTAGGCACATCCCCTTCCAAAATAGTACGTTGTCGTTTCTTTTCAATCGCAGGATTTGGCACGGGCACTGCAGACAACAAAGCTTGTGTATAAGGATGTGAAGGATTGTTATAAAGCGTCTCTCGATCAGCCAACTCAACAATCTTTCCCAAATACATCACTGCAGTACGATTAGAAATATGTTTCACCATGCTCAAGTCATGCGCAATGAACAAATAAGTTAACCCCATCTTATCTTGCAATTCTTCCAACAAGTTCACAACTTGTGCTTGAATGGAAACGTCCAATGCAGAAATCGGCTCATCACACACAATAAACTTGGGTTCCAAAGCCAATGCACGAGCCACACCAATACGTTGGCGTTGACCACCAGAAAATTCATGAGGATAGCGATTAATAAAATAAGGATTCAACCCCACCAATCGCAACAATTCTTCTACACGTTCCAAACGTTCTTCTTTTGTGCCAATGTTATGCACATCCAATGGTTCAGAAATAATTGAACCAATCGTCATACGTGGATTCAAAGAAGCATATGGATCTTGGAAAATGATTTGCATATTACGGCGCATCACACGAAGCTCATCTGCGCGCATCTCAGTCAAATCATTCCCTTCATAATAAACTTTCCCAGATGTGGGTTTATAAAGCTGCAAAATAGTACGACCGGTAGTAGATTTACCACAACCAGATTCCCCCACCAAACCTAAAGTTTCACCTTCAAAAATTTCAAAGTTCACATCATCCACAGCTTGCACTGCGCCAACTTGTTTTTCAAAAATGATCCCACGATTGATTGGGAAGTGCTTGGTCAAATGTTCGACTTTAAGTAATACCTTATTTTCTTCACTCATCTCAACTCACCTGTATCAACGTTTACCCAGCATGCAAACTTTCGTCCAGCAACATACTCTTCCAAAGGAGGATTTTGTTTATAACAAATATCTTTTGCCATATCACAACGTTCAGCAAAAGGACAACCTTCCGGCAAGTTCACCAAATCGGGGGGAAGACCTTCAATAGTATCTAATTTTTCACCGCGGGTACCATCTAATCGAGGCAAAGAGCGCAACAAAGCTTTTGTATAAGGATGTCTCGGATTTTCATAAAGATCATCCACCAAAGCTTCTTCCACCACAAACCCAGCATACATCACAATCACACGTTCTGCCAAACCAGCCACAACACCAAGATCATGTGTAATCCAGATCAACGCCATGCCCAATTGATCACGCAAACGTTGCACCAAATCCACAATCTGTGCTTGAATAGTCACGTCCAAAGCAGTGGTAGGTTCATCAGCAATCAACAAAGCAGGGTTACAAGCCAACCCCATTGCGATCATTGCGCGTTGGCGCATCCCACCAGAAAATTGATGAGGATAATCGTCAAGTCTTTGACGTGCTTCAGGAATCCCAACCAAATTCAGCAACTCTTCTGCCCGTTTCATGGCTGCTTCCTCAGACATCCCCATATGCAATTTCAAGGGTTCGCATAATTGATACCCGATGGTTAAAACTGGATTCAAAGATGTCATAGGGTCTTGGAAGATCATGGCCAATTCACTACCACGAATTTTTTGCATCTCTTCTTTTGTGAATTGGGTAAGTTCTTTACCTTTGAATTTAATCGATTCCGCCTTAATTTCTGCGGGGGGCTCTTGGAGCAATTTCATCACGGACATCATAGAAACACTCTTGCCGCAACCACTTTCTCCAACAATACCTAAAGCTTCGCCTTCATACAAATTATAAGTGATACCATTTACAGCATGTACGATACCATCATGGGTGTCAAAAGTTGTACGAAGGTCTTTTATTTCAAGAATCGCCTTTTTTTCCAATGTATACTCCTGTTTCGCAAATTCAGCAAAATTTCGCCTCATTTGCTGTTCGGTGTTCTTATTATCAAATCCTTCTATTCTCTTTCATTAATAAAAAATGAGTTGAAAATAAGAAGCCTCTCATAATAAGATGGTTTATTATAAAACATCTTAGCAATTTTGTCAGTAAGAAAAATCAATATTAATATTTTAAGGTTTCTAAAATAGATGTATAATACTGCATACGGACAGAAAAACCTATGGAAAAACTAATAAATGAACCAAAATTCAAACGATTTAGCAAAATTGCAATTGATATCATCCTCGAAACCAATAATCGATTTAACAAAAATCGTGCCATCGATGGCGCCGCAGCAATTTCCTACTACGTCGTCTTTTCCATCTTTCCTCTAGTTTCATTACTAGTAGTTCTCGCCGCATCCTTCTTAGAACCTGATGCAGCCAAAGATTTTGTCTTCAACACCATCCAACAGCTCATCCCCGGCGCGCAAGATGGAATTCTCAATTATATTGAACAAGTTCTCATGAACCCTCGCACGCTCTCCATCCCAGCTGGGATTGGTCTCGCTTGGTCTGCCAGTGGAATGTTCACCACACTTGGTATGCAACTCAACCGTGCTTGGCCAAATGGACAAAGCCGAGGCTTTATTAAACAAAAGATCATTGGCATTGCCATGATCGGCGTGCTTTTTATGATAATGATCTTGTCCCTTTTCAGCACCACCCTACTCAAATTTGTGCCTTGGGATAAATTAGTATTTTTAGAGATCATCAACTTTGATCAAGCTAAATTGATTCAAAGCTTTTCTTTCATTATACCTTTTATATTAAGAACAATCTTACTTTGGGCACTTTATTACTTTGTACCCAACCAAAACAATGTCATCCCTGGTGCCGCACTCATTGGAGCTACCTTTTCATCAATCATTTGGGAGATCACCATCAAATTCTTCACTTGGTATCTCAGTAGCAGTTTCGCTAGATACGAAATTATCTATGGATCTCTTGGATCCATCATCGCCTTTATGTTCTGGGTCTTTATAATTAGCTATATCTTAATCATCGGGGGCTATTTAGTCGCCACCATCGATCTACACATCAAGAGAAATCGTTTTCCTTCTCAAACAGTCAAGAAAGAAGTTTTCCCTGCATAGACCAAGGTCCTGTCCAAACAATTTCCACATCCACTAATTGACCTTGAAGATCTTCTTCACTTTCAGTGAACACCAAACGCATTGTTTCCGTACGTCCACGCCATCGTCCACGCACCTTTTCTTCAAATAACACAGGAACTGTTTGTCCCAAATAAGCTTCATTCAATTCGCCAACAATTCGCTTTTGTTGATCTTCCAACAAACGGAATCGGCGCCATTTTTCTTCGTCAGTTACATTATCAACCATCTTACGAGTTGCCAATGTCCCCGGTCGGCTAGAATAACGCGCTAAATGAGCCACGTCCACGCGCAAATCTTCCAAAAGATCATAAGTTACTTGGAATTGTTCATCTGTTTCGCCCGGGAAACCCACAATAATATCAGTGCCAATCGACACGTCCGGAATGCGTTCTCGGATATTGTTCACCAAAGCACGATAATCCGCATTTGTATACCCACGGCGCATATTTTCCAAAACTTCATCATCGCCGGCTTGCACAGGCACTTCAATATGTTTCATCAATTTTGGCAAATCTGCCACTGCATCCAACAAATCATCTGTCATATACTTCGGATGAGAAGTCAAAAATCGCAACCGTTCCAACCCTGGCAGATCATGCACCTTGCGCAGCAACCAAGCCAACGTTTCTCCATTCTCCAAATCCAAACCATAACGGTCTACAATTTGACCTAACAAAGTAATCTCTTTCACGCCTTGATCCAACAAAGCCTGACACTCTTCCAAAATCACATCTGCCGGACGGCTGATCTCTTTTCCGCGGCGATACGGAATAATACAATACGCACATGCATGAGAGCATCCCAAAACGATCGGCACATAATCGCTGACCAAATTTCCTTTAGTTTCTTCGGTCAACACCAAATCACCATCTAAAATTGCATTCCTTTTTTCAAGGTAATCCGTCTCGGAGGTAATTCCATCTTGAGTCAATAATGCATCAATTAAAGGGCTTGGATCAGAAGGAGGAGCAAAAACATCTACCCATGGCAATTTTTCCACCAAGGCATCATTTTTTCGGTTCCCCACCATACACCCCATCAAACAGATCGTCGCATTAGGATTTTCTTTTTTCTTAGCACGTAATGAATTTAAATAATTATAGGCCTTATCTTCTGCGCTCTGTCGCACCATACAAGTATTGACGACAATCACATCTGCATCTGCTGCTTTTTCTTCTGCAGCAGTGTAGCCCATTTTTTCCAAAGCAGAAGCTGTTCTTCTCGAATCAGCCACATTCATCTGACAACCAGCAGTCCAAATATAATATTTCATGAGGGTGATTATACCTGACATCAACTAAAAAACCTATATTGGATAAAACTTAGAATGATTAGAATTTACTCAAACACCAAATTTCTCATATAAAATAGAAGAATTGTAAAAATCAAATTAAAAGATTGAAATAATTTAAAAAAATAAAAGTACAATAAGCACTATGAAAAAAAGACAACGCCAAACACAAATCCTACTCATAATCATCCTTTTTGTTTTACTCATCGCCACACTGCTCCTCATTCCCCGTACCCGTTCATTTATAGACTGGCAATGGATTAAAGCAAAAGTTTATATTCAAGATAAGATCAATCCCATCGAAGCTCCTCCCACCCCAAACATAGTGGCCTCATCCACACCACCAGTGCTTCCTACTTCAACGCTAGCTCCCCCCACCGCTACACCTGATCTCAGCACCCCCACACCGCTTCCCACAGCAACAGCCACACCTCTCCCTCAAAGTGTGCTCATAGATGCCACCTACCATGAATTTCAAGATATGAATAACTGTGGCCCCGCTTCACTCAGCATGTACCTTCATTACTATGGTTGGCAAGGCGATCAATTTGATGTCTTTGATTTCACCAAAACAGAACGTGCCGATCGCAATGTTAACATTGAAGAAATGGACTACTTCGTCCGCATGAACGCTGGTTGGCTCACCACTCAATTCCGCGTGGGTGGCACCATTGATTTACTCAAAAAATTCATCGCCAATGGCATCCCCGTACTCACTGAAACCTCATTCTCCTTTGATGAATCCTACTACTCCAACGATGATCGCTGGGCTGGTCACTATCAATATCTCATTGGCTATGATGACAGCATTCAATCCTTCACCATTCAAGATTCCTATTATGGTCCCGACCAAGTTAAAACCTATCAAGATTTTAAAGATGAATGGCAAAGCTTCAACTACGTCTTTATGCTCATCTATCTCCCCACTCAAGCTGATCTTGTGACTGAGATTCTAGGCGAATACAACTCCATGGAAGCCAGCCGTAACATTGCTACCAATATTGCACTTAACGAAATTGAACAAGACCCAGAAGATGTGTTTGCATGGTTCAATCTTGCTACCAATCAAACTTATTTTGAAGAATACGCCACAGCCGCCGACACCTATGATCACGCCCGCTCACTCGGTTTACCGCAGCGCATGTTCCGCTATCAATTTGGTCCCTTCTTAGCCTATTACCACTCGGGTCGCACCGAAGACCTGCTTGACCTCTTAGACTACGCTCTCCAAGTCACTCCTAATTCAGAAGAAGCCCTCCTTTGGAAAGGTTGGGCAGAATACCGTCTCGGCAACAGCCAAGCAGCCGTAAACGCATTTTTAGAGGCCTATAAAAACAACAGCAAATCTACAGACGTACTCTATGCCTTAGATTACATGGGCATTCCCTATTAATCTAGATTAAATAGAATTGAAAATCTTAATATGAGAGTTTTGTTCTTGTCTTTGAAAATCTCTTATAATTTAGGAAAGAAGGGAAGAAATCATGCAAGAAATAAATTTTGATCCAAACGCCAGTAAAGAAGAACGCCTTCAAAGCCTCTTAGAAAAAGTGAGCGCCTATATCGAGCAATACCACGGCGGTTCAGTCAGCATGGTAGGTTTCGATGGCAAGATCCTCAAGGTCAAGTTAGGCGGCGCTTGCGATGGTTGCGCACTCACCAAAACCACTCTTCAAGGCTGGGTAAAAGGCACCGTCAAACAATTTTTCCCAGAAGTAGAAGACGTAATAGAAGCTTAAAAGCCTATTTATTAAACTGTTACAATCCGTCCTTCTGCCAAATACTGTTGTTCTCGTCGCACAGTTTCCACAATCTTATCAGCCCGTAACTGATCAAGCGTATAAATTTGTGCCTTTAAATGTTTTGCCAATTTTTTGGAATGTCCCTCATCAAATGAGAACCCTTCCATGTCCACCACCACGCTCTGAATATCATCTTTCGCAATTTCTTCAGCCAAGCGATGTGCTTCTTTTTCAGGAGCTTCTTTCCCAATCGCCACATTGCCAGCCCCATCTGTCAGCAAAATAATCAAAGGCATCACATCCGGATGTTTCATCCGTTCCAAACGCACAACCTCATGCGCTAAATAAAGCCCTGCGGATAAAGGCGTCTTTCCACCAATCGGAATATCAGCCAAAGCTCGCTCTGCTAATTGTGTAGAGTTTGTCGGTGGCAAAATTAAATTAGCCCGATCCTTCTGAAAAACGATTAACCCTACTCGGTCTCGGCGCTGATACGCATCAGTCAACAAAGAGAAAATCGCACCCTTTGTGGCTTCCATACGCTCTGCCACCGCCATAGACCAGCTCGCATCCACCACAAACAGCACCAAATTGGCCGCCTTGCGCACCCGAACTTTTTCTTTAATATCACTCTTACGGATTTTAAACGCCACATTCTGATTAAAATCCTTTCGTGCCTGCTGATATGGTGCTGCAGCTCGAATTGTCGCATCAAATGCCACATCCCGCACTTTTCCTCGTGGTTCTCGCGCCCGAATATAACGTCCCCGCTTCCGATCCGTTTTCGTACGCGAACGTTTTCCACCTTGTCGGCGAGAAAACTTATCTAATGGATTATCAATTTTTCTTGGAACAAAAGATTCCGTTGCATCTGCCTGAATACCCCCATCCCACCAGAACGCATCCGAATCATCAAAGACGTCTTCCTCCTGGGGTGTTTGTTCCCCAGGATTCACGTCAGAGCTAGCTACTTGGTGGTTATCTCCACTTTTTTTTTATCTTTTTTCTCTGCTTCTGTGCCTTCTTCATTATTAGAATTAGGTTGCGGCTTCCCCTTCAACTCATCTTCTGTTTCCATCTCAGCAATTTTCTCTTCCAAAGAACCAGCGCTCAAATCCTTACTTTTCGTAAAGTTTTGTTTCACTCGATGAGGCAAAGCTAATTCAGCAGCAATCGCAATATCTAAATCATTAATCGCACGCCGTCCTTCATAAGCAGCATTGGCGCGTGCAGCCTTCAAAATCACCAAATCAGCTCGATGTCCATCCACGCCCAAATCTGTGGTCAACATCGCAATTTGCAACAAATTTCGTGAGGTATAACTCACCAAATCCACCAGATCACGCGCTCGCACAATCTCTTCTGCCAACGCATTTTCTTTTTCCAGCCATTGTGCGCGGAAAGCTTCTGGATCCTCTTCAAATGCAATATTCCGTTGCATAATTGCTACACGCTCACGTGCACCAGCGATCCCAAAAATATCCACAGCAAAAGCAAAACGATCTAACAACTGCGGTCGCAAATCCCCTTCTTCAGGGTTCATCGTCCCCACCAAAATAAAATGAGAAGGATGAGAAAATGAAATTCCTTCACGTTCCACAATATTCACGCCCATCGCAGCCGAATCCAACAACAAATCCACCACATGGTCGTCCAACAAATTCACTTCATCAATATAAAGCAACCCACGGTTTGCCGAAGCCAACACACCCGGCTCAAAATCTCGTTCCCCTTTTTGAATCGCCTTTTCAATATCCAAAGTCCCCACCACACGGTCTTCCGTCGCGCTAACAGGCAAATCAACAAAACGAATTTTTCGTCTTTCAATCTTCAATTCTTCGCCCTTGGCCTTCTTTTCCAAAACCCAGTCAGACCATGTTTCCGGTTTCTTCGGATCATCATTAAAAGGAGACCCTACAAACACTTCCACTTCAGGCAAAAGTTCTGCCAAAGCACGCGCTGCGGTAGATTTTGCAGTCCCGCGTTCTCCACGGATTAAAACACCACCAATTCGTTGATCGATTGCACACAAAATTAATGCACGTTTCATCTGTGCCTGTCCAACAATAGCAGTAAATGGATAAGTTGTTCTCATAGATTTCCTTATGATTTAATAGTATTTTTTGATTTTCCTTTGCGGATTCTATCATAAACTTGACATTTATTGTGCGATATAACTTACTTTTTTCATGATTTCATCATTTAAAGGTTGATAAATAAGAATAAGCCCTTTATAATGATAAAATCTATTTATTGGAGTTGTAATTAATGAAACAAGACGAAACCCTCAACGGGAACCCAGAAGTAACACCAGAAACAAATGAGAATGAAACAATGTCCATGGAGGCGTTGTTAGCTCAAGAAGAATTTAGTCTTAATGTACCTCGCAAAGGTGAGGTTCGCACAGGTATGATCGCCAGCGTAAATGGTGATGAAATCCTTGTCAGCATTGGTGCTAAATCCGAAGGCATAATCCCATCTAACGAAATCTCACAACTTAGTGCAGATGAAAAAGCAAGTTTAAAAGTTGGCAACGAAATTAAAGTTTTAATTGTTAGCCCAGAAAACAAGCAAGGCACCGTGTTGTTATCCTACACACGTGCTCGTGAAGAAGAAGATTGGGTTGAAGCCGAGAATTTGATGAATGAAAACAAAGACTACGAAAGCAAAGTCGTTGGCTATAACAAAGGCGGCATTTTGGTAGGTTTGGGTTCATTACGTGGTTTTGTACCCGCATCACAAGTCAGCTTACTCCGTCGCGCCGAACAAACTGGCCAAACACCAGAAGATCGTTGGGGCAGCATGGTTGGTGAACCAATCACAGTTCGTGTGATTGAAGTTGACCGCTTCCGCCGCCGCTTGATCATGTCCGAACGCGCAGCTGCAAGCGAATCTCGTGATGAAATCAAATCAAAATTGATCACCATGCTCGAAATTGGCGAAACCTACAAAGGTCGCGTCACCAGCATGGCAAACTTTGGTGCTTTCATCAACATCAATGGTGTTGATGGCTTGGTCCACCTCTCAGAACTTTCCTGGGAACATGTGAACCACCCCAAAGATATCCTCAAGATTGGTCAAGAAGTCAACGCCAAAGTCATCAACATTGATGAAGAAACAAAACGTGTTGGTCTTTCCATTCGTTTGACAGAAAAAGACCCCTGGATGGAGAAAATTTCTGAATATCGCAATGGCCAATTGGTCGAAGGTGAAATCACTCGCCTCACAAAATTCGGTGCATTCGCAAAAGTGGAAGACAACCTCGAAGGGTTGATCCATGTTTCCGAATTGAGCGACGCTCGAGTTGAACACCCCAAAGAGATCCTCGCAGTGGGTGACAAACTCACCTTGCGCATCATCAAGATCGACAAAGAACAACGTCGCTTAGGCCTCAGCTTACGCAAAGTTGACTCACTTGCTTATAACGACCTTGACTGGCAAATCGCTTTGGAAGATGTAGACGGTATCAATGTAACCCCTGCAGCAACCGAAGAAGAAAACGAATCTCCCGAAGCAGAAGCATAGGGAAACCTCTTTTTCAAAAACAAAGCGCATCAGTCAAATGATGCGCTTTTTATTTAACAGAACACTAAAGTAAAAAGCTTCTCCATGAAACACTCTATTATGTATTAACATTGCATAGGAACTTATTAAATTAACACTAAGTATCCCTTTCACATCAAATACTTTTTGGTAGAATCTTAATATGCAGAATTGGATTTATTTTTATTATTCAAGAAATGGAGGGTACCATGTCAAATAAAGACAAACTAACCCAACGCGCCCGAAAAGTGCTCGCCATTGCGCATCAAGAAGCTGAGCGCATGAATCACAGCACTATTGGTAGTGAACACTTACTCATTGCCCTCATCCTAGATCAGGGAGGTGTCGCCTCACGTGTCTTATCAGATCTCGATATCGAACTAGAACGTGTTCGCGAACTTGCCGAACTACTCAACAAACCCGGAGAAACGACTCCGCAAAGCATTGATCTTGGCTCCAGCACCCAAACCATCATCCGTCTAGCCTATCAACAAGCAGAAGAACTCGACAGCGATGTGGTCAGCACAGAACACATCTTGCTAGGCTTAGTTGAATACCGCGATGGCATCGCCATGAGCATTCTCCGTCGTATGGGCATCAACGAAGAAACCGTACGTCATCAAATTCGCAAAACATTACAACAAAGCTCCTCATTCCAAAGCGAACACAAACCCATCGAACGTCTTCCTCGCAAAGCACAAGCTGGATCCAGCAAAAAGAATGAAAAGACACCTCTTGTCGATCAATTAGCCACAGACCTCACCGCAAAAGCTCTCGAAGGCAAACTAGACCCTGTCATCGGCCGTCAAAAAGAGATCGAACGTGTCATTCAAGTGCTTGCCCGTCGCTCCAAAAACAACCCCGCCCTCATCGGCGAACCAGGTGTTGGCAAAACCGCCATCGTAGAAGGACTAGCCCAACGAATTATCGAAGGCGACGTTCCCTCACTTTTGGCAGACAAAAAAGTATTACAACTAGATGTTGCTTCATTGCTCGCAGGCACCATGTACCGCGGTCAATTTGAAGAACGCCTCAAAAGAGTCATTGACGAACTCAAAGTATCAGAATCAATCCTCTTCATTGACGAAGTCCATATGATCGTTGGTGCCGGTGCAGGTGGCTCCTCAGTAGACGCCGCCAACATCCTCAAACCAGCCCTCTCTCGTGGAGAGCTTCAAGTCATTGGCGCTACAACACTAGATGAATACCGAAAAAACATCGAAAAAGATGCCGCTCTCGAACGACGTTTCCAACCCATCACAGTTGAAGAACCGTCCGAAGAAGAATCCATTGAGATCCTCAAAGGCATCGTAGACTCCTACGAAGAACATCACCGCCTCAACATCTCAGAAGAAGCCCTTGAAGCAGCCGTCAAACTCTCTTCACGCTATATCAGTGATCGCTTCCTGCCCGACAAAGCCATCGACCTCATCGACGAAGCATCCTCACGCGTACGCATGTACAAAAGCGACAACGCCAAAATCACCAAAGAACTCACGCAACAACTTAAAAAAGTACGAGATGAGCTCATCATCGCCATTGAAGAAGATCAAGAAGCAAAGATCTTTAGCTTAGAAGAAAAAGAACGTGAAATAGACGAACAACTCAACGAATTCAAAGCAACCTGGGATCGCGCCACAAGCCCCACAGTCAGCAAACAAGACATTGCAGAATTAATTTCCATGTGGACAGGCATTCCTCTCACTCAACTCGCGCAAGAAGAATCTGAAAAATTACTCAACTTGGAAGAAGAATTGAAAAAATCAATTGTTGGCCAAGAAGAAGCTATTTCCACCATATCAAAAGCAGTTCGTCGTGCTCGCGCAGGGCTCAAAGACCCACGCCGTCCAGTTGGTTCCTTCATATTCTTAGGACCCACCGGCGTTGGTAAATCAGAACTCACCAAAGCGCTCGCTCGCCTCATGTTTGGTTCAGAAGACGCCCTCATCCAAATAGACATGTCCGAATTTATGGAACGTCACAACGTCAGCCGACTCACTGGTGCTCCTCCAGGTTATGTGGGCTACGAAGAAGCTGGGCAACTCACCGAAGCCATTCGACGTCGTCCTTATTCCATCGTAGTCTTTGATGAAATTGAAAAAGCACACCCTGAAGCACACAACATGCTCCTTCAGATCATGGAAGAAGGTCATCTTTCCGATTCATCTGGTCGCAAAGTAGACTTCCGCAACGCCATCATCATCATGACTTCCAACGTTGGTGCAGAGATGATTATCAACCAAACCAATGCTGGCTTTAACATCAAACGTGATGAAGTCTTAGAAGAAAAACTTGCCTATCAAGATATGCAAAAGAAACTCAGCAATTCTCTCAAGCGAGTTTTCCGTCCAGAATTCATCAACCGTGTAGACAACGTCATCGTCTTCCGCTCCTTGAGCAAACAAGATATTGAAGAGATTGTCCAAATTGAACTCGACAAAGTCTCAAACCGCTTAGTAGAAAACGACATCACCATCAACTACACACCTGACCTTGTCTCATGGATTGCAGAAATTGGCTATCAAAAAGAATATGGCGCTCGCCCCATCAAACGTGTCATTCAAAGCCATGTAGAAGATACCCTCTCAGAGGCACTTCTCGCTGGAGAATTTACAGATGGTGACACCATCCTTCTTGATGTAACAAAAAATGATGAAGGTGAAAAACAAGTTGCCTTCACTCATGCAGAAACAACAGAAGAACCATTAGGTGAACCTATCTAAACAAATAATTAAATCAAAAACACCTCCAAATTTGAAGTGCACTCAAAAAAGTAGGCAGAGAATAAAAAAGACCTAGAGAGAAATTAGGTAGACAGGCATCGTAAATCAAACGGTGCCTGTTTTGTTTTCAACTGAATGAGCTCATAATTCCAAATTTATAGGCTAAATATATCGAAAGAATATTGCTAAGTTACTTATAAATTGTTTCAAAAATATTAATAGATTTACTTAAAATAAAAACTAACCATTCAGGTTAGTTTTTTCTCTTAATCACAAATTTTTTTATTTTTCATTCATCTCAAAACGATCATCATTTTCCAAAACCAACTTCAGTCCCTCTTCCAAAGAGATCTCCGGCTCCCAATTTAACACCTTTTGAGCATGCGCAAGGTCTGCACACATATAAGAAACACCACCATCATTTCTCGGCGTATACAAAATATCAGATTCACTGCGGGTTAACGCATGAATTTGCTCAGCCAACGTTTTCATAGACGTAGCCTCACCACTCCCCACATTCACAATCTCATGTTTCACATTCTCTGCAAAAGCAGCTTTTGCCATAGCCTGCACCACATCATCAACATACACAAAATCTCTTGTTTGGCTGCCGTCCCCATTCACAATCATCGAAGCAGAAGAACACGCTTGCTTAAAGAATTTTGCCACCACTGGCGGATGCGCCGGAGGAATCGGCTGTCCCTCTCCATACGCATTGAACACCCGCAAACTCAACGTTTCAATTCCCCAAAGTTCACCAATCGTACGTACATAATACTCTGCTGCTAACTTAGACACTGCATAAGGAGAACGAGGTTGCGGGCTATCCGTCTCCACAAATGGAGAATGATCTTTCTGATCGCCATAGATTGCCCCAGAAGACACAAACACCACTCGTTGCACCCCCACATCTCGAATCGCCTCCATCAAGCTCACCGTCCCCCCCACATTCACATCGTTATACTCTCGTGGATACAACATCGATTGTGGCACAAACACACGTGCTGCCAAATGATAAACACAATCCACCTCTTGCAACAACGTCCACAACTTCGGGCGATCATTAATATCACCCTTTGTAAAATGAACTTGTTTGTGCAATAAAGAAGCATCCCCCGAAGATAGATCATCCAAACCTCTCACATGATGTCCGGAAACAACCAAATGATTTGCCAATGCAGACCCTAAAAAGCCTGCTGCACCTGTGATCAAAAATTTCATAAAAAATCTTCCTTTCGATGCAAACTAACGAGTCAATTATAGCGCAAAACAATCTAATCAATCCAAAAATGTGAAATTAATATCCCCAAATCAGCCCATCCGTGCTAGTATTAATCTATGGAAAAACACATAACAAAAAGAATCCTTTTAATTGAAAACAACCAAATATATCTTGAATTGATTGAAAATTCCCTCAAACAAGCAGGTTTCAAAATCAAAAATGCTGAAACAGCATCTGAAGGATTACGTTATATGGATGATTTTAAGCCACATGTCATCCTCCTCAACGAAGATCTCCCCGATCTTTCCGGCAAAGACCTCATTGTTGCCCTCCGCTCCAATGGATATGAAAACCCCATCATCGTCATCTCAGATGACCTTCTCACCTCCGAAGCCATCCAATATTATCGCCTCAGCGCCTCGGATTTTATCATCCCCCCCTATCGAGAAGCAGAGATTATCAACATCGTAGAACGAGTCTTAACCCAATCCAGCTACCTAGAGGAGCATCAAACCCAAACCCTACACCTCAATCAAAACATCAATGCCCTCAAGAAAAACATCAACGATCTCTCCATCGTCTTAGCCATTCAAAAAACATTTGAACTCCTTTCCAATGAATGTAAAATCGTAGAATTTATGTATCGCGCCCTAAGTCGATATTTTAATACCTCAACCAGCTATATTGTCAGCATCGACGAAAAACAAAAATTCAGCCTCCAATTTAGCATCGGTCTCGAAGTTTTTTCAACCAACACCCCCAATCAAGAATGGCACGATCTTTTCACCAACTACCTTTTTTTAGCCAAAGAACCCCTCATAATCAACAACAACGAAAATCTCAAAAAATATAAATTAGACAATATTGGCAAAACAGCCCTTGGCTACCCCCTTGTTATCAACGAGCAACTAAAAGCCATCTTTGTATTCATCCGAAAAAATGGCGAAAATTTCAACAACGAAGATCTCCGCTTTATTAATCTCATCGCCGATCAAGCCATCTCAAACATAAATAACCTCACCGTCAAAAAGAAGCTCAAACAACGCACCCAAGATAAAAAATATCTTGAAAAGCGTCTTAATCTTCTCATTCAAGAAAACCAAAAGACCCATCATCGCCTCACCAATGCCATTGAGCCTCATCTTGCCCAAAATCAAATTTCTCTTTTTGAGCTCAAATCAAATCCCCATATCGATAACGAACGCATTGACTCCCTCCTAGACAATCTCCTTGAAATCGAAAAAAACATCAAGCTCTCCAAGCTCAACTTTGAATATCTTAATAATCTCTCTCTTCAAGAGGTCTGCCTCAACAATCTTTTAGAAGAACTCATCGCCCCCTATGGGCAAGAAAACGTACTCTTTGTCTATGCTGAAGAACACAACCTCTACATAGCAGACAAAGAAGGAACCATTGAGCTTGTCATCGCAGAATTATTAGAAATCTCGCTCAAACACAAAGCGCACAAACCCATCGTCGTCAAATTAGAAACAACCAAAAACAATTTCGCCAAAGTCAGCTTCCTCAACCCCAACAAAATTATCGACTACGAAGCCATGCTCATGCTCTTCAATCCCCTCTACGAAAAAGAAGTTCTTCCCCTTCCTTCTGAATCTGAGATTGAAGAAAGACAAAAAACTTCTACATTAAAACAAATTATTTACTTAAATCAAGGTCTCATCTGGGCAGAAAAAACCTTAGCGCAAGGCAATTCAATTCACCTCACGATTCCTTTGTCGGTTGATTCATTTTCCAAATAAGATAAAGCCCATTCATCGTCAACCAAGTATCAATCTCATCCACCACATTCGTGTGTTCTGAGATCACGCGCGCCAAACCGCCCGTAGCAATCACCTTCATCTTAGGACCCAACACTTCTCGAAAACGTCTTACCATCCCCTCCACAAGCCCCACATAGCCATATAAAAGCCCAGCTTGCATTGCATCAGGGGTATTTTGACCGATTACAGAATCAGGAAACACCAAATCAATCTTCGGCAGCTTAGAAGCATGTGAAGACAAAGCATCCGCAGCAATGCGAATCCCCGGAGCAATCGCCCCACCTAAATAACTCCCATCTTTCGTAATCGCATTAAATGTCGTTGCCGTCCCAAAATCAATCACACATGCTGGCCCGCCATAAATATTATGAACTGCCACAGCATCTGCAATTCGGTCAGCCCCAACTTGTTTCGGGTTCTCATAAAGAATCTCAATCCCTGTTTTAACCGTTGAAGAAACCACCAAAGGGCTCTGGCACAAATATCTCTCACAAGCCTCAATAATCTTGCTCGTCAAAGGTGGCACCACAGAAGACAAACAAATCCCGTCCACATCTGTACGATCAATCCCAGCTTGTTCAAAAAATGATAAAAATTGCACCCCATATTCATCAGGCATACGCTCATGCATCGTAGCCACTCGCCAACGAGCGCCTAACTCATCATTTTCATAAAGCCCCAAAGTAACATTTGTGTTTCCAATATCAATAATTAAGATCATATTACAGTTCATATCCCATCTTGATGATTTCGTCACCAAATTTTTCTTCACAAAGAGCCAATTGTGTTGGGGTCATTTCAGTTCGGAATCGTTCTGGCTCTCCCTTATAAAAATGTAATCCGCGCACATCTTCAGCACTTTTATTCGAAGCATATCTTCCGATCACTTCCAAAGTGCTTTGTGCCTCAGGATCAACGTCTAAGAAATCTACAATCTTCATTGCTTCAGCTTCATAATCAGCCAAAATATCTTCAAACCGCTGCACCAAAACACCTTCTTTTGCAGACCATTCTTTCCAGATATCCACATAAACAGCAATGAAATCAATAGCCTTTTCAATCGTAGTCAAATCCGTAAACGCCTTATTCTTCATCCCTTGTGCGAGCTTGCTCATTCCAAAATTATGAGCAGATAAAGCAGCAGCACGAGGATCACGATACACATATAAAGACTTTGCCAAACCTAATCTACTAATCAGGTCGTAAAATCTAGTCGACCCAGAATGGGTTTTAATTACAACATCATCTTTTATAGTATACGGTAATAAAGGAATCACGCGCTTATAGTTCACGATTCCTATATTACAATTCACCTCAGTCAAAATATGTTGATTCAATTTATTCTTATTCCGAATATCAAGGGAAACTTTTCCGCCATTGCTAACAACCAAATCATGAATCAAACGATAATGCCTTGCTGAGCCCGCTCGAGGCATTCCAACAGCTAGATATAGCATAGGTCAACTCCATTACATTTTTATAAGAATCGTGCTTTACCTTTTGACTAAATAGGAATTTATCATCTATAATAGGGAAAACAGCTGAGAAATTATACCATGTGAAGGAGTAAAAAAAATGAAAAAACTATTTAGTTTCCTTGTAGGTGCAATGATGGGCGCTTTGGTCGGCAGCACAGCCGCCATCCTCCTAGCACCATCATCCGGAGATGACTTGCGCGACGAATTAGTTCAACGGGTAGAAAACTTCAAAAATGACATCATCGCCGCATCAGATAACAAACGTATCGAACTCGAAACGCAACTAGCCAATCTCAGGAACCCCAATGCTTAATCAAAAACACTCACCAAGGTGAGTGTTTTTCTTTCTTTTTTTCAAGAACCAGAATTCTGGTAAATCTTATCTCTTAATTCCATCATTTCTCTGCGGAAATGCTGATCTTGCTCCATTCGTTCCACCACTTTTTCATACCCATAACTAATCGTAGAATGGTCTCGATTCCCTAATTTTTGCCCGATCTGGGGTAAAGAAAGCTCAGCTTCCTCTCTCAAAAAATACATCGCAATCTGTCGAGTCTCTGCAATCACCTTCGTTCGTCGTTTAGATTTCAAATCATCTGCGGTCACGCCAAAAGAATTCGCCACTGTTTCAATGATCGCATCCTTATCCAACACCTGTCGTTGCGGAATCATATCAGCCAACGCAATTTGGATAATCTCTTCATCCGGCTCAACCCCGCGCAAATCCGCATATGCCATCACGCGATTCAAAGCACCTTCCAATTCCCGAATATTCGAATTCAAATGCTTTGCAATCGTGCGCAACACCTCATCTGAAACAGATCGATGTGCCATAGCCATCTTTTCTTGCAAAATCGCAAAACGAGTTTCCATATCAGGAGATTGAATATCAGCGATTAACCCACCCTCAAAGCGTGAACGCAAACGATCTTCCAACGTGCTCATCGCTTTAGGGGATCGATCTGCTGCAATCACAATTTGTTTATTCTGTCCGTGTAACGTATTAAAAGTATGGAAAAATTCTTCTTGTGTTGATTCTTTCCCCGCAATAAATTGAATATCATCAATCAACAACACATCACACTCACGATATTTCTCACGAAAAGCCTGTGTCTTTTGCGATCGAATCGATTGAATCAAATCATTCGTAAATTCTTCAGAAG
Source organism: Anaerolineales bacterium (assembly GCA_963662985.1). Classification (GTDB taxonomy): domain Bacteria; phylum Chloroflexota; class Anaerolineae; order Anaerolineales; family UBA11579. The sequence goes on from OY760067.1 coordinate 1,088,632, forward strand.
AAACATAAAGCACATTTAATCCCTTCGCCTCACACTCATTGCCAATCGCGTGTAACAAATGGGTTTTCCCCAAACCAACCCCACCATAAATAAACAAAGGATTATAAGAAAAAGAAGGATTATCTGCCACAGCCATTGCAGCCGCATGTGCCAAACGATTACTAGGTCCCACCACAAAATTAGCAAAAGAATATCGCCCCATCGTGCGATTCTCATTTGTAGATTGGGTCGGAGGTGCAATCGACGTCGTCGGAGCAGCCTCACGTGTCGGCCGTGGTGCAGGAGCCACAAATTGTTTTGCTTCCACCCAAAAAACAAATCTAACTTCAACAGAATCTTTCATCAATTCAGAAAGTTTCTTCGTTACATTCCCTGTCAAGCGACTTTCCAACCAATCACGAGCAAAAGAATTTTTTGTACCAATCACAAATGCATTATCTTCAAATGCAATAAACTTGGTATCACGAATCCAAGTGTCATAGGTAGCCTTATGAAATTCCATCTCCAGCTGTCCCAAAACAGCCTTCCAAGCGACTTCAGCTTGCATCTCTTCTCTCCTAAATTGGTTTTTCTTTATAGACAACAAAAACTAGACCTCTCCTACTCTGAGTTTTAAGAGAGTCTTTAAGAAAATATTCAATTGCCTATTGAATTTTGATAATCCTAAATCAAAACATCGCCCTGCCTTGATTATCTCATCATGGATATATTTTACAACAACTAATTTTTACCTTCAACAAACAAGTCCCCAAAAAAGTTAAAATTAACCAATTTTTTAAGAATTACCATTGTTAAAAAATTAAGAACAAATTGTTAAAAAATAACACAATTTTAAATGTAAATTCCCCTTACAATTATTGTATGAAACAAATGGACACTCCCATATATGGTACATAAACACTTATTTAATCTAAAAACCCCACATATGGGGGCATTAAATTTTGTAAAAAAATTAATAAAATTAAAATTAACTTTTGTCAACCAGTCAAAGCTTTACCCCTTTTTTTAAAAAATAATCAAATTCTTTAACGTTTAAATTTGTTTTAATCCGGATTAATTTTTTTAACGTTTAAAAAAATTACACTTTTTTAATCAAAATCGGTGCATCCATCGTCAAACAAACCATCGCTTGCTTAAGGATCTTTGCATAACTTTCTTCGTCAACCATATCCGCCCATCCATGTTTCCGATTCAAGTCAAAAAACACAATCCGAGGTGGCAAAATCTTCTCATAACACTGATAGTCAATCCCAATCATCACAGAAGGAATCTTACACAGCTCCAACCCTCTTGCCAAAAGCATCGCCGTCTGCACACTCAAATCTCCCGCAGGAATCAACAAAGCGGCTGTGGCACCTGTGGCCTCAATTCTTGCAATCACCTTAGGCAGCAGCTCTTTCTCCACGCGCAAAACATTCGGAAGATCCCCATTGATGCTCACAGTTTCAGCAATCAATTCCTCAATATAGCCTTCCTCTTTTAATTTTTCTAAAACATGAATAGGGAAAAAAGTTTCTTCAAGCACATTATGCGCCACATCTTTAGCCAAATTTTCTGGGAACGCAATTGAGCCACTTTCAATTGGGTGTTTAAAATTACGTACACTCAAATCACCTGGTAAAACAGCTTCATCAAAAGGTGCATGTTTATTCACGTCATATCCACCAGCCACACTGATCAAGATCAGACGAATATTTTCCTTATCAATCCCCTCTCCCTTTGGCGGAAATTCATTTTTTAAATAGTTATAACGCGCCCAATCAACAATACCGGTATCTTCATAATATTGCAGCCAACCTGAGCGAAATTCCAAAAACCACTGTTTGGGATGATCTACAATTTTGATTTCTTTATTAATCTTCATGCGTTAATAACACCTTTTCAATCTTCCCTTATACTCTTCCACATAAATTATAGTCGAAGACCTTCTTCATCTACCTTTCTCTTTTGAAAGCTAAATTAAACGTTTTTTAATAAAAATAAATTGTTTAAATGTTATCTAAACGCAAAAAAAGAGCGCGGATCAATATCCGCGCTCTTCTATATGAAATTCATTAAACTAGGCTCGCAATTTGGCACCCAATTCATATTCCAATCGTTTTACGATTTTCTTACGAATCTTCGCCACATCCTTATCGCTCAAAGTTTTATCAGGCATCTGATAAGTCAACTTATACGCCAAGCTCTTCTTGCCCTTGCCCACTTGTTCCCCACGGAACACATCGAACAATTTGATCTCAACCAAAGCATCACCTGCTGTTTGTGTCAACATTTCAGTCACCGCACCCGCAGGCACATCTTCTTCCACCACAAATGCAAAGTCTTCCAACACGGGTGGATAAGCAGAAATCTCTTTCACCACATGACGTTCAGGAGCCACTTCACGCAAAAGTCCCATATCCAACTCAGCAGCCATCAAAGGGGCACTGCCAAAGGCAAAATGTTCATGCACTTGCGGATGCACTTCCCCAAACACACCCAATTCCACATCACCAGCTAAAACTTTTGCACATTTCCCTGGGTGGAAAGTTGGATGTGCTGCCGCTTCATAACGCACATTATCCACATGCATCCCATGTAGTAAACCATCCACCATCCCCTTCATATCATAGAAATCTACATTAGCAGTATCTGCCGCTTGCCAATTTGCTTTGCTACGAGGGCCTGTCATTGCAATTGCCAATTTATAATCTTCATTTGGCAGGTCATCTGGTTGCGCCAAAAACACCGGACCAATTTCAAACAATTGAATTTGAGCAGAATACTTCGCATTCAATTCCACCGTTTCAAAAATACTTGGCAAAAGTACTCGTCGCATCATCTCTCGATCAGCTGACAAAGGATTCGCCACATACACGCCTTCACGAGTGTCACGTGGTGCATCAGCAGCCATCGCGCTAGCTTCACGGTCTGCACTGCTCAAACGATACGTGATTGTTTCATATAAGCCCAAATTCACCAAAAGATCACGCACCTTATCTTCGTGCATTAAATCAGTTTGATTCTTTTGTGGAGGGGTCTCATCATTGATCAAAGTTTCCGGAATCTTATCATACCCATAGATTCGAGCGATCTCTTCCACCAAGTCAGCACGTCCCACCACACCTGTGTCAATGTCCAAACGATGATCTGGCACTGTTGCCGTAATCGTTTCGCCTGTCACCTTCACTTCAAATTCCAAACGTTGCAGCAAGTCTGCGATCTCATCTGCGCCTAAGCGCACACCTAGCAAGCGTTCCACATCATCCGTGGTCACTTCAACCGTCACAACTTCAGCCTTGTTGGGATATTCGTCAACAATCCCTTCACAAACCTTCCCATTGCTCCATTCACGCATCAATTCCAACCCACGTTTCAAACCACGTGGTGCCATCTCAGGGTGCACCCCACGAGAGAAGCGATAAGAAGCTTCCGAGTTTAATTTCAAATAGCCCAAAGTCTTGCGTAAATTAATGAAGTTCCATGAAGCTGCTTCTAACAAAACATTCTTCGTGCTCTCACTCACTTCACTTTCTGCACCACCCATAATCCCCGCGATTGATAAAGAACCTTTTTCATCACACACCAAAGTGGTGTAATCTTCCAAAGTGCGTTCCACATCATCCAAAGTAGTCAGTTTTTCACCAGCCGCAGCCGTACGCGTTAAAATCTTTGGGGTCTTTCCGCCAGCGCGTTCCACCAAAACATCATAGTCAAACGCATGCAAAGGTTCGCCCACTTCCATCATCACATAGTTGGTCACATCCACAATATTATTAATCGTGCGAATCCCGCACATGTTCAAGCGGCGTTGCACCCAACGTGGAGACGGTTTAATTTCCACATCTTTAATCAACCCAAGTGTGAAACGAGGGTTATTTTCAGGGGTTTGAATATCCAATTCAATATACTTAGATACTGCATCTAACTCTGCCACAAAATCATAGCTAGGTTGTTTTAAGTCAGTATTCAACAAAGCCGCAATTTCACGTGCCACACCAATCACATTTGCATCGCGCGCAATGTTCGGCAAAATCGCAATGTCCAGCACCGCATCACCCAAATAATCTGCCAAAGGCATTCCAGTCGGAGCCTCAGAATCCAACAACATGATTCCTTCATGTTCTTCAGAAATGCCTAATTCTTTTTCAGAACACACCATTGAATAAGTTACCGTTCCACGGATTTTAGTGCGTTTTAAGATTTTTGTTTGATAGCCTTCTGCATAAGCATCCACCAATTCAGCGCCTTCTTTTGCATAAGCCACTTTCAACGGAGGATCCAACACACCTTTGTCCTTATACGGGAACAAATTCGGAGCGCCAGTTAACACAATATGATCTTCTTTGCCATCATTCAACTTACACAACGTCAAACGATCTGCATCGGGGTGCCCATTCACTTCCGTGATCTCACCCACCACAATCTTCTCTTTGTCCCAAGCCAAGCCCTTAGACTTGAACTCGCGTTCATCTTCCGCAGGGATCGGCAGACCAATATAATTGATCTCTTCCACTTCCAAACCAGCCAAAGTCATCACACTGGCCAATTCTTCCACAGAAATGTCACCCAAATCTACATAATCTTTAATCCAAGAAAGAGGTAGTTTCATTTGTCATCAGCCTCCATTATTAAAATTGATCTAAGAAACGAATATCGTTTCGCCAGAAGTTTCGAATATCCGTAATCCGATGTCGCAACATCGTAATTCGTTCCGGCCCCATCCCAAACGCAAACCCAGAATAAACTTCCGGATCATAGCCACCATTGCGCAACACATTCGGATTCACCATCCCGCATCCCAAAATTTCCAACCACCCCGTATACTTACACACCGGACAGCCTTCACCTTGGCACACAAAACATTCACAATCCATCTCAGCACTCGGCTCAGTGAATGGGAAGTAAGAAGCGCGGAAACGAGTCTTCACATTATCACCAAACAAACGTCTCGCAAAAGTAGACAAAGTCCCTTTCAAGTCGCTCATCGTAATATTCTTCCCCACAGCCAACCCTTCAATCTGCGTAAATTGCATCTCAGAGCGGTAGGTCACTTGTTCATAGCGATAGCACATCCCTGGCAACAACACCCGCACTGGGGGCGGATCATCTGGATTCATCGCATGCATCTTCCACATCGCATGAATCTGCCCTGGGCTGGTATGTGTACGCAACAAATTTCCCGGTTGAGTAGTATGGAAAGTATCTTGCATATCCCGTGCAGGGTGATGCAAGGGGAAGTTCAACATTTGGAAGTTAACCTCATCTGATTCAACTTCTCGAGAACGAAAAACTTGAAAGCCCATCTCTGCAAAAATATCGATAATTTCACGTGAAGTGCGTGTGAAGGGGTGCAAACCGCCCTTATGAATCGGACGACCCGGCAAAGTCACATCCAATTTTTCTGAAGCCAAAGAAGCTTGTAATTTTTCTTCTTTGATTGCGGCTTGTTTCACTTCAAACGCAGCTTCAATATCTGTTTTGATCTCATTGGCGCGTTGACCCACAACAGGGCGTTCTTCAGCAGTCAACGCTCCCATTTGTTTAAACACACCCATGATTGGGGCATTTCGCCCAATATTTGCGGTTTTCCAAGCCATCAAGGCATCTTCATCCGCCACAGATTGAAGCGAAGCCAAGGCTTCTGCTTTGATTGCTTCCATCTTTTCAAGCATACACTAACTCCTATTCAATAAAATAAAAAACCCGCCCCCACGAAGGGACGGGAAATTCCCGCGGTACCACCCGACTTAATCATGCTACCAAAATAGCACAATTCTCTCAAACCTCATAACGGCAGGCAACCGGTTCAAACTACAAGTCAAATGAGGCACTCATTTGAACGTTCCCTTGAACTGCTCAGGAGAGAACTTCAACTCGCACATCTGCCAACACTCATCTCAATCCATGTGAATGTTTCCCTGTTGCTTGCCACCAGCCTACTTTGCTCCGTCATCGCATTTTCTTCAATTGTTAAAAATACATCCTCTATTATAAACAAATCTCGCCCCCGCACAACCCCAAATAATTTCCTTTAAAACAAATTAAACAAAAAAGCATTGGCGCACCAACGCTTTTAGAATCAATCTTATTTTGAATATCCAATCGCCATGCTTGCTTCGCACAGCGGATACCCCACCGCAAACCATTCCTCAAACCATTCCTCAAACCGTTCACTCTCATCCGCATCCGCGCTTGCATCCGCATACATCTGCACTCCCCAATACACATACCGCTGTGTCTCTTGTGGCCAATAAATCTCATCCCACGTCGAAGTACTCAATCCGCCATTATACGCCGCCAAAGCCAAACGCACATCGCCATCATGATACTCCAACGCTTCCTTCAAATAGCTCAACCCTCGTTTTGCATTTGTGTCCGGGTCTTGCATCTTTTCCCCTACCGCAAAATGGAAAGGCATCACCTGAAACAATCCCTGCGCATTCGCCACCGAAACCGCCTGTGGATTCCCACAGCTCTCAATTTGCATCACTGTCGCCACCAAATTGGGGTCCAAGTCAAAATCATCCGCCCAATCCAAAATTTCATCTTCCCAAGCCAACACACTGCTCGCAAAAAAGGGCGCCAATTCCTTTGGCATCACCTTGTTAGGATCAGATTGAGAAACAATCACCACTGCATTTTCAGCATCCTTCGCCGCCATCATTGCTGCGTTGCTTTGCGTTGTACTGCGGATCTCCGGCAACAGGCCAATCGCCATCTTCACCAAAAATCCAAACAACGCCAACACCACCAAACCAATCACGATCAAAGGAGAAAAGCCTTTTCTTTCTACTGCCTCATATGCATCATAGGTTCCCATTTCTCAATCCTCTCCACAAACAAATTGGCAATTATTTGAAACGAACTGAACCTTGAGAAGCAGAACCTTGAGAATTGGAACCTTTCACCGCATAAGGTTGTGCCCCATTGGGTTTCCCAGAAGTACGGCTATTTTGCACTGAAGAATAACTTGTTGCATTATTTGTCATCGGCGTGCGATAGGCAGACTTTTGCCCTTCAGTAACACTCACCACAGGTCGCTCATCCGTCTTTTTCTCAAACACACTTACCAAACGATCCTTCAATTCATCCAACATGCCTGTTCGTCGTGTCTTTCGAGGAGCAACGCTTCGCACTTGCTGCACTGAAGTCTTCTTCACACCCAGTACATCATTCAAAGACAAAGATAATGAGCCAATCACCAACACGCGAATCAACCACACCATCACCGCCACAAACACCGGCACCACTTTCAACATCGTCTCTTGTGACACCACTGATGCACCTAATGCCCCATGGCTAGCCAAAGCCACCGAAACACCCCACCAGGTCAAAATTGCATTCATCCCTGCCGCCAACACCCAAGCGCCAAACAAAAACCACGTCTCTTTCACCATCCCCGCATTGTCATCCGGCGTGAACATCTTTGCAATCCCCGCAAAATCAATCGCACAAAATGCCACTGCCAACATCGTAGACCAGCGCATTCCCAAGAATTTCAATTCACCCAACACATCTTGCAATGCAAAATCCGTTGTACTGAAATTAAACACCTCAAATGCCAAAAAAGCACCCACAATGATCATTCCCAACACGCCAGAGCGGCTCATCTTGAATGATTTCATTTCACCTGATTTTCGATTGCCAGTTATAGTTGTCATGTCAAACTCCTTCAAATTTGTTCTTTGAATCCTGCGCTCACAAGATGGTATTCAAAATAAAAACATTTGTTCTAAATAATAACCAAATTATAGAACAAATGTTTTTTAAAAGCAAGTCTTTAAAATATATTTAAACAAAAAAGCACTTTCTCAAGTGCTTTGCAATTTCTTTCGTTTATGCCACCAGCGCAACAACACCGGGATCCGTCCCAGCATCAACACCACAAAAATGCTTCCATAAATCAGAAAAATCTCCTGATTGCCTTTCGAAGCCAGCAACGCATGCACCAACACCAACACCCCCGCCAAATACACAAACCGATGTAATCGTTGCCACCATTTCTTCATCTTCCGCACCGCAAACTTATGTGAAGTCACCGCCATTGCCAGCAAAATCAACAAACCACCCAGCCCAAAGAAAATAAACTTCTGCTGTGGCAAAGTCATCAACACCAATCGCAAATCCCCACCATAATTCCAAAACACATAGAAAAACAAATGCAATAATCCATAACCAAACGAAGCCAAGCCAATCGGCTTGCGAATCGTCATCCCAATTTGCACGCCCAGTTCCTTCAACGGTCGTCCCGCCAAAGATACCAACAAAAAGATTATCGCCCAATTGCCTGAAATCTCAATCGCCCGCACAGGTGGGTTAAACCCCAACCATCCTCGTGGTGTCCCCACAAAAATATAAATCGCGGGCAAAGTCGCCAATCCAAATGCAATCCATTTCAGTGTGCTTTTTTTTAGTACCACTTTGTCAGGTCCATTCCATCATATAAATGTGCCACTTCTTCTTCGTAGCCATTGAACAAACGGGTTCCCACGCGTCCATTTTGTCCCACATATTGCTCCGTCGCTTGCGACCAACGCGGGTGAGAAACGCTTGGGTTCACATTTGCATAAAATCCATACTCATGAGAATTTTGTGCCATCCAAAAAGAAACCGGCATCTCTTCCACAAACTGAATCTTCGCAATCGACTTAATACTCTTAAACCCATATTTCCACGGCACCACCAAGCGCAACGGCGCTCCATTTTGTGGCAACAATCGCTCTCCATAAAGGCCCGTAGACAACAAGGTCAGATCATTCATCGCCTCGTCCATCCGCAACCCTTCCACATACGGCCACATAAAATAGCTATTGCTCAAATTTGGCATCTGTTCTTCATCATACACAGTCTGGAAGCGAATATACTTCGCCTCACTCTTTGGCTCCACCATCTCAATCAGCTTACGCAGTGGGAATCCCAACCAAGGAATCACCATTGCCCATGTTTCCACACAGCGCAAACGATAGATTCGTTCTTCTTCATCAAATTGTTTATAAACATCGTCCATCGACAATGTCATCGGTTTGTTCACCAAACCATCAATTTCCACCGTCCATGGTTCCGTCACAAAATTTTCTGCTTTTTTCGCCACTGCTTCTTTCTGCAATGAAAATTCATAAAAGTTATTGTAATTTGTCACCGCCTGAAAACTGGTCAACGCTGTCCCAAGTTCATCCGTAGTCGCACGGTTCGGGTCTGGCGTCAATTGCACCGTATCCTTCGGCAGTACAGTAGAAGCATCATCCAAATTCACCCCACATGCCCCCAACACAGCCGCCCCCGCAATAACACCGGCTTGTTTCATGAATTTTCGACGATTTTGATATACATCTTTAGGAGTAATTTCAGAGGAAAGAATTTTTTTCATAGGGGCAACCTTTCAGGATTAATCTAGCTTAATAGTGCTCATTGGACGAAAAAATAGAATTGCTTCTTACACAGTTAATAATAGTATAATTTTCATCTAATTTAGTTAATATACAATAAATAGATTTTTAGTTGATCTATGTTAAAATTCGCCTATGAAAAATATCACCACCATCCTTTTTGACTTTGACGGCACCCTTTATCATCACAACCTCAACAATGATCCTGAATATTGGCATTTTGTTGAATCCCTCGGTGTCCCCGTAACCCAAACCCTCATTGATCAAACCGAAATTTGGCGCAAAAACTACTACGCCAATTCCCCCGAATACATCAACGATCGCGAATCCATCAAACACACCCATGCCTCTCTCTGGCGCATCTTCACCCGTCGCAAAATTGAGCTCTTTGGCGACTATCCTTCAGAAACCTTAGACCAATGGGCACAAATGATCTGTGACGATGTTGAATCCCGCATCAGTCGAGACGGCCACCTCGGCGAAAACGTCATCGAAACCCTCACCGCCCTCAAACCTCATTACAAACTGGGTCTCATCACCAATCGCACTGTCCCCGTGGATTTCCTCTTAAAACAAGAGAACCTCTCTCACCTCTTCGACACTCACTACACCGCCGGTCAAGTCGGCTACTGGAAACCCAGTCCCCGCATCTTCGATCGTGCCCTCCAAGAGCTCAACGTCCAACCCAGCCAAGTTGCCTACGTCGGTGACAATGTTTTTGCCGATATCGGCGCCGCCCAACAAGCCAATCTCACTCCTATCCTCCTCGATTTAAAAGACAACAACCCAGAGGTAGAATGCCAAGTCATCAAAAACATCCAAGACTTGCTCCCCATTTTTCTTCCCTAATCAAAGCTATTCAATTCCCCTGCCCCCCTTGCCAAAGGGGGGAGAGCGACGAAGTCGCTTGGGGGATTTCCCTCCAAAACTGTGTTAAAATTCGCCTATGAAAAAAATAACCACCATTCTCTTTGACTTTGACGGCACCCTCTATCATCACGACTACGACAACGACGGCCACTATTGGAAATTTCTCGATTCTCTTGGCTATCCCACCACTCCCGCGCAACAACTCAAAGTCGAACAATGGACCCATTACTATTTCGCAAACTCCCCCGAAATTCAAGAAGACAAAGCCAACGTCCAACCCCTCAACACCTCGATGTTCCATCTCTTTAATCGTCGCAAACTAGCCCAAATCGCTACCTGTGACGATGCCACCCTCGACCAACTCGTCGAGCAGGTCACCCACTTTCTTGATCACAACGTCACCGGAAATTCCTATCTTGGCGAAGATGTCATCCAAACCCTCACCACCCTCCGCCCTCACTACAAACTCGGGCTCATCACCAACCGGTCCAATCCCGTCAACGAACATCTCGAAACCCTCAACATTGCCGAATTTTTTGACACGGCCTATGCCGCCGGAGAAGTAAACGTCTGGAAGCCCAATCCCCAAATCTTCGACCGTGCCTTCCAAGAGCTCAACATTAACCCCGAAGAAGCCATCTACGTCGGAGACAATCACTTTGCCGATGTTGCCGCCGCCATCGAAGCCAACATGCTCCCCATCCTCATCGACCCCAAAGGCACCTTTGAAGACCCCGGTTGCAACGTCATTCACAAAATTTCCGATCTCCTCCCCATCCTAGAAACCCTCAACGCCCCCAACGCATAATGCAAATGCGTCTCTCCACCTTCCCCCAATCCTTCTACAATCGCTCCGCCCTCGAAGTAGCTCCCGATCTCATCGGCGCCCTCCTCATCCATCATGACCCTCAATCCCCACCCAACACACCTCCTCTCATTGGCGTCATCACCGAAACCGAAGCCTACTGTGGACAAGAAGATCAAGCCTGCCATGCCCGTGTCGGTCGCACACAGCGCACCGCACCCATGTTTGGCCCTCCCGGTCACGCCTATGTCTATTTCACCTACGGCATGCATTGGCTCTTCAACTGCGTCACCCAACCCATCGGGGAGCCCCACGCCGTCCTCATTCGTGCCGTCGAGCCCCTCAATCATCATCCCCTCATCCAATCCCGCCGAGGCAAACAACCCCGCAAACAATGGACCAATGGCCCCGCCAAACTCACCCAATCCTTCAACATCCAAGTCGAACACAACAACTTAGACCTCACCACGCCCCACACCTCTCTCTATCTCGCTCCCTGCATCCAAACCAATCCCACCCAGCTCCTCACCAGCCCCCGCATCGGCCTCTTCACCGTTCCCGAACCCTGGAAGTCACTCCCATGGCGCTTCAACGCCCCTCTTCCAGCCCAACTCGCTCAACAAGCCACAGATTCACTCACCCCAATACTTAACCTCCATTAATCCTCATCTTCCTCTTTGCAATTCCAAAATCCCCCAACTCACGGTACAATTTACAACACTTGATTGATAAGGACGGCATATGTTTAAAAGAAGAGAAGACCAACCCGAACAAAACGAAAACACATTTTCCCAACCCATCGAACGCATCACCTCAGTCATTGGGGAAGGCATCATGGTCACTGGTCGCATCTCAGGCGAAGGTGGCGTGCGCATTGAAGGCACCTTTGAAGGAGAAGTCAACCTCAATGGTCTCCTCGTCATCGGCCCCACCGGCAAGGTCAATTGCAAAGACCTCCAAACCAAATCCATCATCGTCGCTGGTGCCGTGCGTGGCAACATCACCGCCAAAAAAGTAGACATTCGTGAAACCGGTCGAGTCTGGGGCGATGTCCGCACCGAAGCCATCTCCACCGAAGAAGGCGCCTTTTTACGTGGTCAAATGATTATGGAAGAAGATCTCCAAATCGACTACTTTGATCAAATCGCCCTCGAAGAAATGCAAAACACAGCATCAATCGAGCAAGATACCCAATCTAAACAATAAAAAAAGCGGAGAAAAAATTCTCCGCTTTTATTTTTTTTAACTAAATAATATTAATCGTCTTTTTCCGCAAAATTCAACAAAATCAAATTAGCATCACATTCCCCATAAGTCGTCACTTGGATTTTCGCTGATTGCAAATAATTCTCCTGATCGATCATTGCCACGCTCAACAGCCCACTTGTGCCCACTGGCGCATCCGCAATCCGGAATTCATACGCTCCTGGTCCATAAATTGAATTAAGCGTTGGGTCACCCGTACGCGTCTTCACCCACACATCATTGCCTTCCAAGTCACCAAACAAAATCATATCTTGTTGCACGATCGGTATCCCGTCTTTATTAAACACCTGACCCGCAATAATCATCGTATTACAACCTAAATCTGGATAAAAAATCTCCGAGCTCAACGCCACAGGGCTTCCTTGTTGAGGTTCATATGCAAAATAAGAAGGAGTAGGGGTTTTTGTTGGCACAGCTGTCGGCACATCTTCTTCCACCGTCGCCGTATAAGTCGGTGGCACGAAGGTAGAAGTCGGTTGCAAGGTCGCCGTTGCGGTTGCAGGTGCATCCGTAGCAGTCGGCAACATCGTCACCACTGGCGCCAAAGTCACATCCACAGTCGCAGTCATCTCCGCCGGCACCGTCAAAGGGATCCCCGTCGGAGGAAATGGATTCAAATCAGAATCTGGAAAAATAAACACAAAACTATAAAACAACACCAAAGCAATCGCCAGCAACAAAACCCCCACAGTCAATGCAGAAAAGAAAAAATTTCCTAATCGAAAAGTAGTCTTGTTTTTCGCCATCCGATCACTCCATCATTCAAAAACAAATTATTGTGCTATTTGAATTGTACTGGAAACCTTTGTTTCGGCGAGCCAATCTTGCAATGCATTTTCTTGCAAAATCAACAGCAAATCATGCGAAACTTCCCGTTCCACATCACGTTCAATCACTTCCGCCACATGGAACCCATCGGCAGTCGTAATCACTTTGCTAAATTGCCCGGGTTGCAAAGCAAAAATTGCATCTTCCAAGCCTTGGTCAAACATCACCCCTCGCGGAAACCATCCCAAATATCCCAATCCTTGTGGATCATAATTATCCACGCGTGAATCAAAAGTAGAGCCATCCACCAATTGGTTATACACCCGCAATGCATCCGCTTCATTCAGAAAGAAAATCTCTCTTGCCAAAACCTGTTCTTGCACTGCCGGCACACCTGTCACAATCTGATCACGCATCCAAGCCGCTTCAATCTCGCGTCGCAACGCCGTTCGGAAGCTATCCGCAGAATAATAATTTCCTGCCAGCCAAGCATTAAATGCATCCTGTCCACCAGCAGATTCAATCGCTGCCAAAACTCGTGCATCTAATTCTTCTTCGCTCAACACAAATCCGCTTTGTTTTGCCCGTTGGCTCAACAAAACTTGTGCCACCAATTCATTGATCACCGCCATGCGCACATCATCCGTAGCCAAAAAATCACCCACTTCAGCTTGTGCCGCTGCATAACGTGCCACACCCGCTTCCACTTCAGACACACCCACTGCTTCGCCATTAATCGTCACCGCAGCTGGCTCTTGTGTCGGAGCCAATGTCGCCGTCGGTGCTTCCGTAGCCACTTCCACCACCATCGTTGCCGTTGGCACTTCCGTCACCACCACTTCTTCAGGGCCACAAGCCGTCAAAGCCAACATCATCAAGCTTAACATCAACAAGAATAAAAATTTTTTCATAGTTTTTCCATTATTTCAGTTTGATTTTCAACCAATGCATCCAAACGATCCAACAATTCCTTATAAGACTCCAGCAAATACCCACTCATTCGTTTCGAAAGCACAGCATACACTTCATGATAATACCAAAGAGATCCTTTTTTACCGCCCGTGAACACCTGCCACAGTTCGTCCCCAATTCGCTCATAATCCCGATACACAGAGGTTAAATTGCTCATCTTATCAGCAATCACAATCTCCAACACTTCCATCGGTGCCGTTTCCAAATGCTTCAAATAGACTTCTTTACGTCCGCGCCATGGTGGTTTCGGTTCCCCAATCGAATCACTCAACGCAAGCACCAACTCCGCCACATGTTCCCCAAATTTCTCTCGGATCTTAATCAAAGTCGGTTCTCCGCCTTGATCTTCCACCGCATCATGCAACAAAGCCGCAATCACTTGGTCTTCCGCCCCCCCATTATCCATCACCATATACGCCACCCCCATCAAATGCGCCACATAAGGCACCTTGCTTCCCTTGCGCAACTGCGTTCGATGCAGCTCCGATGCCATCAAAAATGCTTCATTAAATCGATCAATATTCATTAGTGTATTATAACGAATCCTCTCAAATCTGCCATCCAAGATTAACAAATCCTCCTTATCTCTTAATCAAAAAAGCGAGTGGCAAAGCCACTCGCTTACATTATTTATAATGAATTCTTTTTATAATTACTATAAAGAATTCTAGTAATCAACAATATCCCAATTAATGACAAAACAATAAGCAAAGGACTAAGATACTCAAATGAAATAATATACCAAGAAAACAATGTATATAAGATAATAATAGAGAAAAAATACACTCCAATAAATTGCCAAATAACCTGTATTTCCTTATTATTCATCCATTCTTTTTTCTTCTTATCTTCACCCATAGGGATATTCTTTTTATGTATATTTCTAAATTCCACTTTTATTTTATGGAAAAAGTAAAAAATTGAATTAGATATATTTCTAGTAAAAAATCTTAGTTCATCAAATTCATACTTTTTGTCCAAAAACATAGCTTCAAACAAATACCCCAAAAATAAAATTGCAACAGGAAAGATAGCAGTAGAAAATGGAGATAATAAAAGAAACGGAAGTAGTTCCATTTTTATTGAATTATTTTTATCCTCATAAATGTCAAATCCTTGAACAGATTCAAAAATGTACAACCAATCTTCTCCTGAGAATTCCATTTCAAAAGAATAATTAGAAAAAGATTCTCCAAAAACATGAATCTTTTGCAAAGCTTCTAATCCTGGCTGTAAATCATAAATAATGTTTTTTTTAAATTTTTCATCATAATTACTTTCAAGTATTTCAGATAGTAATAAACCATGATCAATTAAATCTTTTTCCCTAAATGTTGAATACGTTTGAAAATCATCAAACTCATTTACATACATTTTTAACTTCTTTAAATCATGTTGAGAAATATTTTTTACTTGCAAATATATATAATTCAAATCCTCAAAGTTCTTATAGAGTGGAACTATTATTTCATATTCAAGCATATCTTCAATCGAACCATCAAAAGTTACAAAAAACTGTTCAATTGATTTTTCATACATTCCATATCCCATTGAATCAAATCGATAATAAACAAATAAAAACAAAATAGTAAAAAATATCGAAAAAAACCATGTAATTCTTTTATTGGGTATTGGTAATTGAAACATATTTCCCTCCTAACTCTAAATTAATGATTAATTAAAGTATAACATTTCTTTTAATCAAAAAAACAGCCCTTTTCTCAAAGAGCTGTTTCAAAATCAAATCTAATAAGCATTTACGCCAAGATTTCTTCGATCTTCACCAACACTTCCTCATCCAACTTACCCGCCAATTCGCCGGCTTTCACATTAGATTCCAACTGAGACACCTTGCTTGCGCCAGTAATCACACTGCTCACTTCGTCTCGGCGCAAAATCCACGCAATCGCCAACTGAGCCGCGGTCATTCCCAAATCCTTCGCCAAAGCGCTCAACGCACGCGTTTTCACCAAATGCGCTTCCGTCAAATAGCGGTTGATAAACTCAGGGTTCGACACAGCTCGGCTATCTTCCGGCACGCCGTTATTATACTTCCCAGTCAACACACCTTGTGCCAATGGGCTAAACACCGTCAATCCAATCTTCTTATTCTCTGTTACCGTCAGCAAATCATCTTCCACTAACTCACGGGAGAACATATTATACAAAGGTTGTTCCATTGTAGGCCCGATCAAATTTCGTTCCTTCGCAATCCCATTCGCCTTTGCAATTTGCGCCGCTTTCCACATAGAAGTTCCCCAATAGAGAATCTTCCCCTGTTGGATCAAAATATTCATCGTCTCCACCACTTCCTCAATCGGCGTGTCTGGGTCATAACGATGTGCAAAATACAAATCCAAATAATCCGTGTCCAAGCGTTTCAAACTGCCATGCACACTTTCCATGATATGTTTCCGAGAAAGTCCACGTCCATTTGGTCCCTTTTGCGTCGGCCAAAACACCTTGCTCGAAATCACCAATTCGTGTCGCGGAATATCTTTAATCGCCTTCCCCATCACTTTTTCAGATTCACCCAATGCATAAACATCAGCATTATCAAAATAATTGATTCCTTTTTCATACGCCAATTTCAACAAATCTGTTGCAGTGCGCACATTCACCGAATCCCCAAAAGTGATCCAAGAACCAATTGAAATTTCACTAACCTTCAAGCCCGAACGGCCTAACTTACGATAATTCACTATTACCTCCATTAATTAAATAATAAAACTGTCTTTCTTAAGACAGCTTTATTTGATTTCATCTTTCGTCAAAAATTCAGAAAGAGTATTCTATTTATCTAAGAGAGGAAAGTAACCGACTTATAACAACCCTGCTACATAGTCCTTCATAGAGGTCAGGTTTTCTTCACCAATCAAGTCCACCAAGTCTGTGCTCACATTTTCAGCCCATCCCTCAGCATACCCAAATTGCATGCTAATCGAATCCCACATCTGATATTGTTTCGGAACACCCAACTCCGTCAAATAAGCCTTCACAGCATCAGGTGTAGATTCTTCAAACGTCATCGACTTACCAGAAAGCTCATTCAACACCTCCACCACATCCTTCACCGTGAAAGTATCCGGTCGTGTAAAAGTATAAGTCTGATTCTCATGCCCATCCGTTCGCAAAGCCACAGCCGTCGCGCGTGCCATGTCATCACGAGAGACCAAATTTAATCCTCGTCCTTTTGTCAGGCTCAACACCTTCCCCGTTGCAAAAGCGCGCTTCACATCCTTTTCAGTGAAAAAGACCTCCAAATAGAAAGTATTCCGCAAAAATGTAAAAGGCATCCCCGAAACACGAATCGCGCTTTCAGTCGCAATATGCACATGCCGCAAATCAAACAAAGCACTTTCAGGATAGGCCAAACTAGTATAAAAAATATGCTTCACTCCAGCTTCGCGAGCCGCCTTCACCACCCCCACATGGTCCACAATCCGCCCAAACGAATCCATATTACTGCTCGAGACAAACAACAAACGATCAATTCCAGCCAAGGTATCCTTTTCATACCCATTCCCAGAATAATCACCATAACGCAATTCCACCCCTTGTCCCTTCAAATTTGCAGCCTTTTTCTCATCACGATAGAACGCCACAATATCTTTCGGGTTCACCCCATCTTCCAACAAATAATCCACAACCTTGCCACCCAAATGGCCTGTTGCCCCAATCACACCAATTTTTGTCATTATTCAAACTCCTTATTCAGATATATTTGACCTTATTTAGTAAATATACTATAATACGAAAATAAATTCAAGTACGATATTTTTCTATCGTATATATCTTAAATGAAACTAATAAAGAGGTTCTTATATGACCACCAACATCACTGTCCAAGATTTCGACTGCCCCTTCACCACATCTCAAAAAGTTCTCTCCGGCAAATGGTCCCTCCCCATCATCTTCTACTTAAAAGACGGCCCCCTGCGCTTCAACGAACTCCTCCGCCAATTCAACATCACCCACGCCACCCTCACCAAGCAGCTCAAACAGCTCGCTAGCTATGGCGTCATCCAACGCAAATCCTACGATCAAGTCCCGCCCAAAGTAGAATACTCCCTCACCGACCTTGGTCAAAAGCTGATCCCCACCATCCAATCCCTCGCCGATTGGGGCAAAGAATTCATCACCTATTGTGAAGATCATCCTCACGTCATTGAGTTTGAACGTCCCCCTCTCTACAAATAAAAAAGCTACCTTCCTAGGTAGCTTTCTACTCAACTAATCTTCTTCTAAATCATTTTCTTTCATCTCATTCACCAACATCGAAATCCGCGTCTCACCCACATTAAAGTAGATCGCCTCCGGATGGTGAATAATAATTGCCCCCGTAGACTGCTCCGGCACAAATTGATCTGCGGAAGTTAACTCCGCCCCAATAGTCTCCGTAATTGGTAAAATATCAAACAACTTGCGATGTTCCTTCAAATCAGGCAATGCCGGGTAGCCCCAAGAATAGCGCTTCCCTTGTTTCGGGCCAATCCCCATCATTCGCCGCACATGCTGGTGCAAATACGCCGCCGTACCTTCCGCAGATTGCACAGCCAGTCCATGTGCAAAATACGCTTCTGAAAACAATTCTCGCCGATTCAATTCGTCAATATGCTCCGTTGCCCCTTTTCCCACAGTCACAAATTGCAGCGCCACCACATCCCGTTGTCTCGCTTCTTCCGCTGTTGCAAAATAATCAATCAAACTACGGTGCGGCTCTCGAATCTGTCGCGGAAAATCAAACGTAGTCAGCAGCTTATCATGGTCCTCAGGATCAAACACCTGCAAAGATTCGCCTACCGCCTGTGCCGGAAAAACCCCATAAACACCTTTCGGCTCCAACCAACCCGTCTGCCGTGCTTCCCGCATCATCCGGTCCAAACGTTTGTCAAACTCAGCCGAAAGTTTCTGCCATTCTTCCCCTTTTGCATTTCCAGCGCCCCAATTCATGCGATAAAGCGACTTCATCGCCATATTCTCAAATACATATTCCAACGGGATCGCATCCACTACCCCAATCCCAAATTTCACTGGGGTCGGGATCGTCGCCTTAGTTAATGCTTTTTCCATATTCCTTCTCAACTTCTGCCAAATGTTCTTGCATAAAGCCTGCCTTTGCATCCTCGTCCATCAAAATATTCAATAACTCCAAAGATTCAAATGCATCCTTACAATAGAACACACCCGGCTTAAAATGTTTTTCTTCTTCGATCAAATTCAAACGCCAACCAAATCGGCGGTTAATCGCAGCGCCCCCAATCAACACCGGAATATTCAATCCGCGCCGTTCCACTTCCGCCACCACCAACGGCATTTGTTTACTCGTCGAAACCAACAAGGCACTCAATCCAATCGCATCTGCCCCAATCTCTTCCGCCTTGTCCACAATCACATTCACTGGCACTTGTTTGCCCAAATCCACAATCGTATACCCATTATTGGATAAAATTGTTTTCACCAAATTTTTGCCAATATCATGCACATCGCCATACACCGTCGCCAGCACCATCGTGCCTTTGGTCACGCCTTCTTTCTGTGCCAAATAATTTTCCAAGTGATTCACCGACTTCTTCATCACCTCTGCAGATTGCAACACAAACGGCAAAATCAATTCCCCAGCCCCAAACTTGTCCCCCACCTCTTTCATCGCTGGCAGCAGCACATTATTCAACACATCCACCGCCGCCGCATCTTCATTCGGAAACGCGCCGCTCTCCACTTTCGCCTGTACCAAGCTGTCAATGTCAACTTCCACCATTTCTTTGTGTCGGTGCACAATCGACCAGTGCAATCGTTCTGCCGGGGTCATATCCTTTGTCGGGTCTTCTTTTTCTTCTTCCGGCACATCAGCCTTATTTTCATAAAACTCAATCACCCGTTGCAACGCATCTTCCCGCGTATTCCAGATCAAGTCATTCATCAATTGCTGTTCTTCATCAGGAATCTCGCTCAAAGGTCGCACCTTTGAAGCATGCACAATCGCCATGTCCAACCCTGCTTCCACACAATGGTGCAAAAACATCGAGTTCAACACCGGGCGTGCATTTTTGCTCAATCCAAACGAAACATTGCTAACGCCTAAAGAAGTCAGCACTTCCGGATATTTCGCCTTCAACTGTCGAATCGATTCAATCGTATTAATTGCCGAATCCGCAAATTCCGGATCCCCCGTAGAAAGTGGGAAAGTCAACAAGTCAAACACCAAATCCTGATGCTCAAACCCAAACTCATCCACCGCAATCCCAATCATTCGGTCCGCCACTGCCAGCTTACGTTCAATCGTCTTCGCCATCCCCTCTTCGTCGATCACCAACATCATGACTGCCGCGTTATAATCCTTCCCCAATCGCATCACACGGTCAAACTTTGCCCGTCCGCTTTCCAAATTGGTAGAATTCAACAAACAGCGCCCGGGGGTCACCTTCAAAGCCGCTTCCATCACATCTGGTTCCGTAGAGTCGATCACCAATGGTGCATCCACTCCCATCTCCAAACGTTTCACCAACAGTGCCATCAAATAAGCCTCATCATTACGTTCTGTCACTGCCACATTCACATCTAGCGTATGTGCCCCGCCATTAATTTGCTCACGTGCAATTTCCACCATTGCGTCCACGTCTTCTTCCAACAGCAAACGTTTGAACTTTCGGCTCCCAGTTGCATTCAAGCGTTCCCCAATCAACATCGGGCGTGGCTCTTGCGCCATCGAAACCGCCTTGATGGGTGAGCTCAACATCGGCTCTTTTTTCTCTGCTTTTTTCGGAGCAGGTCGCTTACCCACTTTTTCCACCAACAATTTCAAATGTTCCGGTCGTGTCCCACAGCAGCCCCCCACAATCGACACATTTTGTTTTTCCACAAATTCAGCCAGCGCGTTTGCAAATGGTTCTGGTTCCAAGGGGAACACAGCCTCGCCATTCACATTCATCGGCAACCCCGCATTCGGAGAGCACCCCACCGGAATCGTCGCATGTTCACCCAAATAAGAAATATTCTGGCGCATATGTTCCGGTCCTGTCGAACAGTTCATCCCCACAATATCAATCGGCATTCTTTCCAAAATCGTCAAAGCCGAAGCAATGTCCGTTCCCAAAAGCATTCGTCCCGTCGTGTCCATCGTAATATGGCATTGTAAAGGAATTTGAATCCCAGTTTCTTCAAATGCCAACTGAATTCCCTGAATCGCAGCCTTCACTTCCAAAATATCCTGTGAAGTCTCCACAATCAAAAGGTCAGCTCCCCCGCTAATCAAGCCAGCCGCTTGTTCACGGAACACATCCACCAACGTGTCATATTCAATATTAGACAAATCAGGGTCATCTGCCGAAGGGAGCTTCCCCGTTGGGCCAATCGATCCCGCCACAAAACGCGGGTGATCCGGTGTAGAAAATTCATCCGCCACAGAACGTGCCAGAGCAGCACCTTTCTGATTAATTTCAAAAGTCTTATCCTGCAACCCAAACTCAGCCAAGGTCAACCGATTCGATCGAAACGTATTCGTTTCAATCACATCCACGCCCACTTCCAAAAAGGAGCGGTTTACAGTCGCCACAGCTTCAGGCTTGCTCAAAATCAAATGGTCATTGCACCCATTCAATTTTTCTCCACCATAATCCTCAGGTGTCAAATTCAACAGATCCAAATTGGTCCCCATCGCCCCATCATAGATCAAAACGCGTTCTTCCAACGCATCCAAAAATGCTCGTTTAAATTCAATTTTTTTATCTGTCATTTTTTCATGCTCCAATTTTGTTCACAAAGTCGAAAAACGAGAGGGTCATTAAACCATCAAATTCTCACACACCCTCGCTCGTTTCACATTTTCGTAAACTTCGTGCTTAACAGATGAGATGAGAACCTAAAATCTTCTCTTATTTACCTGATTTGAAGTGTAACATACGCAAAAATGAGTGTCAATTTCAAGCTTTAAGTTATAATTAAGCAAGGTTTTCTTCCCCAACCTAATTCTCAAATCACAATTGAAGAACAAGCCAAAGCAAAACTGAGGAGTAGAACAATGCTTAATACCTATCAATTAGTGATGCACGCTGGGCCAACCCCCGGCAAAACTTATCTCATCGACCAACCGGAGATTATCATCGGTCGTGATTTGCGCAGCAACATTGTTATCAATGATGTTGAAGTTTCGCGCTCTCATTGTCGTGTCTCCACCTATGAGAACGGCATCTATATCGAAGATCTCAATTCCACCAACGGCACATTTATTAATGGAAACCGCATCAACAAATCCACTTCGATTAAATCTGGTGACATCCTAAAAATTGGAGAAACGGTCACCATGGTCATGGAGAAGATCGTCGTAGAAGAAGAAAAAACTATCGCCTCACCGCAATCTCCTGCCTATATCCCTGTCGCTGTCCAACCACAGCAATCTGTCGCCGAGCCACACATCACCACCACTCCTCCCCCCAACCAAGCCGAATACATCACCCCCATCCCTGATCCAATCTACGACGAACACACCCCCATGGTTAAAGAACGCAGCATGCCCGAAGAAATCGCAGAAGATCAATTTGTCACGCAACAACCAGAAAAATCAAAAGTCTCCAAAGGCAAAGCCATCCTAATCACCATCCTCTTTATGCTCATCCTGCTAGCCATCATCGTTGGCGCCTTCCTCTGGTATGTGGATGCCAACTACCTCTGGTGTGACTTCTTTGGTTTCTTAATCAACGGTTGTTACTAACCAATCAATTTCTAAAAACAAAAAAGGCTGCGGATTTTTCCACAGCCTTTTATTTTATAGATAGATAAATCCTATTTACCTGCCGCGCGGTCTTGTTCAATCATCAACTTAATCGCTTCCACCGCCACCACAATCGCCCCATCTCCATGGAACAATTTCTTACCTTCATCGTCCTTTGGCAGTCCTTCCCCTTCTGCCACCATCATCATCACACCCCCCGCACGCTTGCGGTGAATCCCCGCCACAATGAACAAAGCCGCAGCTTCCATCTCAGAGCACACCGCTCCACCAGCCCGCCATGCTTCCCAGCGCTCTTTCAAGCGATTTGGCATCGGCATCCGTTCCGGTTCCGTCTCGCTATAAAAAGCATCCTTAGATTGAGAAACACCCAAGCGGAAAGGCTGATTCAATTGTTTCGCAGCTTCTCGCAATGCCACCACCACATCCGTGTCTGCCACTGCCGGATATTCAATCGGCAAATATTGTCGGGTAGTCCCTTCATCGCGGATCGCACCAGTCACAATTGCCACTTCCCCTGTCTTCGTATCAGGTTGAATCCCACCAGAAGTACCCACTCGAATAAACGTGTCCGCACCAATCTTCACCAACTCTTCCACAGCAATCGCCGTAGACGGGCATCCGATCCCTGTCGAAACCACAGAAACCTTTTCACCCAACAACGTACCCGTATAAGTCGTATATTCTCGGTTTTGCGCAATCTTCACTGCTCCATCAAAATACTTAGCAATTCGCTCACAACGTCCCGGGTCACCTGGCAACAGCACATAACGTCCCACATCACCCGCTTTCAACTTAATATGATACTGCAAATTACCATCGCTCATCAAAGCCTCCAAGTTTTTATCGTTCCATTCAAATGTCATCGAAACTCAATTTTATACCCTGCCTCATCAGTCACAAACAAAGTCGTTCCCGTGATCACAAAGGTAACACTTTCTGCTTCCCCTGCACCGATCGAAAAATCAAACTGATTGCCCGCATCCAAAGTTAGATATTCTACCATTTTTTCTTCCCCATCGTCAATAACCGCCGCCACCGCAAACCCCTGCGGTAACAAGTCATTAACTCGCACAAAACCATTCGTTATCCACCTTCCGCCCTCATTTTCAAATCCATCCGAAAACCTAATCGCATTCAATCTAACATTATCCAAACACATCCCCATAGTTTCCAACTGTTCTGAAAACAAACTTTCAAATCTCACCAAAACTTTCTCGCCAGAAAATTGAGTCAAATCAATTTTCTCTCTCTTCCAACCCTCAGAGTTACCTGCCCAATAATAAAAATCATCATCAGAATCTACTTCATTATATAAAGATCTTACAGAAGTCCAATTCTCACCTTCATCTGTTGAAATCATCAACATCACAAATTCATCCGATTCATCCAAATCATACCAAATATCAAAATCTAACGTCACCCTACCTTCAACATCACTCAAATCAAATTCCTTCATTAAACGAGAAACTGAATAAGCTTCATGCATCGACCACATAACAAAGTCACCTTCAGTCGCAGGCACGTCTAACAAACGAATCAAATCATCCCCGTCAAAATGCATCTCAAAACCATCCACCGCATTCACCTTCAAATAATCCGCTCCAAATTGATGCACAGTCAAAAGTTTTTCCTCACCAGCCATCGGAATAATTTCAGTCCCCACTTCCACTTGAATCGCATTTGCATAATTATCGTAGTAAAACCGTCCATCCATCACATCTTCATCCAAAATCAAATTCGTAATCATCCAATCCAACACCAAATCTTCCATCACCAAATCTCTCTTACGCAATTCATCAAAAACAGGTTGCTCTTCCAACAAAAATGTCACACTTTGCAAAGAATTTGCTGAAGATTGCAACAAATCAAAAATTTTATCTTTACCCAAACGATCAAAAAGGGTTTTTGAAAACAAAAAACTTGCATCATAATGCTCAGTTTCAAGATCAACCGACCAATCATTCAACTGCATATCAGGTTGATCAACATAATAATTATCAATTAAAGTATTCCCCGAATATCCGCTAAGATAATTTGCCAACTCAGCAAATCCTTCATCAAACCACAAGTCCTCATTCTGATCCGCATACCATTGAATCAAATGTAAATGCTCATGCGCCAAAACCCCCAACATCCCTTCATCGTTCAAATCCAACACATCCGCATTAACAATGAACATCTCCGTACCATTTGATTCATTAAACACTTTCTTTGAATATTCATTACCTCTTTGAAAAAAAGCAGCAGAATCAACAAACTTAACCTCAGTAAAAAGAATATTGATCCGCTTATCGCCATCAATCCCTGGACTCCATTCTGAACCAAACAACGCCAAATTCATCGGATAAATTTCCAATTCAAATTTTTCCACCAAATCCGTCACAACTTCCTCATCAAACAACAACCCCTCTTCCACCCAAAAATATAAATGCTCACTTTTTCCAGCTAAAACTGCTTTAATCATAGAATTACCATCATCATCTGGAATATAAAAATATCGCTTTTGACCAATCCCGTAATAAATCTGCGGTTTTTTCTGGGGAGTCGGATAACTATATAAATAGTCCATCTCAACCATCAACTCAACTAGATCACTTTCCTCAACAACCTCATTCAACAATCGTTCATAAGATTCTTCGGCAACCTCAACCGTTTTTTTCAACACATTTGGCACCAAGTTAAAACTCTTCAAATCATCTCGATTCTCCAAACCCTCCACTTGAATCTCCCAATAATTAATCTCATAAAGCAGCTCATCAACAAAATCAGAATGAGCCACCAAATAAATCCCCGCACCAATCAACATCGCCCAACAGCACAACATCAACAAAAAAACAATTATCAAAATCCAAACAATATTTTTATTCAAATCAAACCCCTTTCAAAAAAGAGCCCCTCTACTATTTAGAGGAGCTCTCATCTTCTTTCAGATCAATCCCCTCATTCAAACCAAACAGAATAACCTGCCACCTTAGTAGTATACCGTGTCGCACCCGAGATCACAAACGTAACTGTATCCGCTTCACCTGCATCGATTGAAAAATCAAACTGATTTCCATCCCCCATCTCCACATATTCCACCTGCACATCATTACCATTCTCAATCACAGCTGCCACATTGAAAAGTTGCGGCAAATACCCATTCACCCGCACAAATCCTTCCGTGGTCCAACCAGCATCATCATTCTCAAAACTTGTTTTATATCCAATCGCATCAATCACCACATCATCCACCAAAAATCCAGAATAACTCACCACACTATCCGTCAAAGCTTCAAAACGCACCAAAATCTTCTTCCCAGCATAATCCGTCAAATCCACTTCTTCTTGCAACCAACGCTGTGAAGCCCCCGTCCATCC
This sequence comes from Anaerolineales bacterium, assembly GCA_963662985.1. Taxonomy (GTDB): domain Bacteria; phylum Chloroflexota; class Anaerolineae; order Anaerolineales; family UBA11579. The sequence continues at coordinate 1,114,772 of OY760067.1, forward strand.
AATCGCTTCTTCATATTCTGAATATTCACCATACTTCGTCTCAATCACATCCCAATTCACGCCCCCATCATCTGAAACCATCAAATACACATAATCATAATCATCTTCCACATCATACCAAACCGCAAAATCCATCCACACATCCCCGCTCACATTACGCAAATCAAACTCGCGCATCAAAACCGAGCTAGAATTATTCATTGATTGAGACCAAAATGCCAAATCGCCATCTCTCATATCAACCGGCACCAATTCCATCAAATCATCCCCATCAAAATACAACGCAAATCCATCCCCTGCATCCACCTTCAAATAATCTGCCCCAAACTGCTTCACAGAAAAATCATATTCATCCCCAGCACATGGCACCATCACATCATCCACACTCACTTGTGGTGCATTCACATAATTTTTATAATCAAATCGTCCGTCGCTCACATTTGCATCCAACAAATAATTTGTCACCATCCAATCCAAAACCAGGTCTTCCGCTGTCAAAGTTTCACCACGCACCCAATCCGTCATTCCATTAGCCTTCAAAACCGCATCAATGCTCGCAAACCCATTTTCCTTAGATTGCACAATCTGACGAATCAATCCTTCCCCCACCCGGTTATACACATAATTCATAAAAGAAAAACTTGCCCCATAATGTGGAAAAGAATTATCGTCATCCCATGTATTCAATTGGAAGTCTGGCGTTTGCAAAAATTCATAATCCAACCCTTCCAACTCATAATCACCCAAAAATGCAGCCAATTCAGCCAATCCCTCATCCAGCCACAAATCCTCATTGCTGTCCAAATACCAATGAATCATATGTTGATATTCATGCGCCAAAGTTCCAAATGTATATTCCTCATTCAAATCCACCACATTCGCATTCAACACAAACATCTCTGCCATATTCGAAACCTCCGAAACTTCAACCGGAAGCTCATCATCTGCAGAAAAATACCCAGCCGTATCTTCCCCCACATCTTTTGCATACAAAATCACAATTCTGCGATCCCCGTCGATGCCTGGGCTCCATTCAGAGCCAAACAAACGTTGATCCAAAGTATAAATCTTAGAATTAAATTCGTTCAACAAAGCATTCAAATCAGCTTCATCAAAATAAACCCCATCTTCCACCCACACCATCACATGCGCAGCGCTTGCCTCCAAAGTGGCCGTAATCGTAAAATCTGAATCATCATCAGAAACCAAAAAATCTCTTTGATCTCCCACTTGATAATTTACAATCGGCGCACTAGGCAAACTCGGAGCCGCATCCAAATAACCAAATTGAACAGCCACATCCACAGCATCATTTTCTGGCATCACCTCATCACTAATCGCCACATATCGTTCATCAGTCAATTGCAAAACATCAGCATCTTCTCCATCTTCCAAATAGATTGATTCACTTTTCTCATCATTTGAAAAAACATCATCAAAAATCGGCGCCACATCTTCTTCAAAATTCCATTCTTCCAAAACACCATCCACAGTGTCCGCATCAATCACAAAAAAAGCAGCCACACCAATGATTAAACACGCACACAAACACACCAGCAAGATTCCCACCAACAAGATCACAATAATTTTCTTGTCCATCAATTTCCATCCTTCACCATTGATTTATAAAAAACCCCACCCAAAATGAGTGGGGTTTTGTTATTATATTTTACTCAAATGACACTGAATAGGTAGCTCGTTGCCGTGTAAAGCGTGTAGTTCCCGAAATCACAAACGTCACACTATCCGCCTCACCTGCATCCATTGCATATTCAAATTCATTACCATCCAAACTCAAATATTCAACAGTCACAATCCCATCTTTTTCCACCAAAGCTGCCACATTGAAGGTTTGCGGTAACAAATGGTTCACGCGTACAAACCCTTCACTCACCCACACATCATCTTCGGTTTCAAAGCTCGTTGCATATCCAATTTCAGGAATCGCCAAAGAATCAATCAGCATCCCCTCATTGTTCACTGCTGCATCCGTCACATATTCAAAACGAATCATCACATCTTTGCCAGCCAATTCAGAAATATCAATCTCTTCGTCAATCCAACCATCAGAAGTGGAGCTCCACCCAAATCCATAATTATTACCTTGCGGATCATAATCAGTTCCATTTTCAGATTTCAAATAGTTCCAACTCGCCCCATCGTCATCGGAATAAAGCAAATACACATAATCCCAACCTTCCTCAATATCAAACCAAGTAGAGAAAGTCAAAGTCAAAGGACCATCCACATCGCCAAAATCAAAATAGCCCGTCAAACGCATATCGGAAGCATCACCCTTATTAGACCAATACGCAAAATCGCCATCTTGAATCGTAGTCGGTAGCAAAGTTGTGAATTCGCCCCCATCAAATGCCATCCAAAAACCATTCGTAGCATCCACTTTCACATAATCCGCACCATACTGGTTTACATCATAATCATAACTACCACCAGCCACTGGATCCAAGAACACCGTAGAATTTGCCTGAGGAGCATTCACATAATTCTCATACACAAAACGACCATCTGCCACATATCCATCTTGCAGATAGTTAGCAATCATCCAATCCTGCACCAAATCATCCGCTGTCAAAGCGCTCCCTCGCAAATCATCATCTGTCCCAAAAGTTTGCAACACATCATCAATGCTATCAAATCCATTCGCTTCATTCGCCACAATCGCGCGGGTCATCTCTTCTCCCAAACGATTCAACAAATAATCAGCAAACAAGAAGCTCGAACCATAGTTTTTAGAAGTGTTCCCATCTGCCGGCCAATTATTCAATTGATAATCTGGACTGTGCATAAAGCTATAATCAAATCCACCCGGATCATACCCATTCAAAAACGCTGCCAATTCAGAGAATCCCTCATTTAACCAGCTCGTTTCATTTGAATCCAAATTCCAATGAATCATATGTTGATATTCATGTGCCAACACACCTTTGGTATATTCCTCGTCCAAACGCACCGCATCCGAATTGAACACAAACAACTCCACCATATTCGAATAAGGATTGCTCAAAATGTTTGATTCATCAGCAGATGAATAATACCCCGCCACAGTGTTCCCCAAACCACTTGCATATAAAATATAAATATGCCCGTCTCCATCAATCCCAGGGCTCCACTCTGAGCCAAAGAACTCTTGATTCGTTGGATAAATTTGATTTTCAAATTCACTCGCCAGATCATTCAAATCTGCTTTATCAAAAGAGATCCCATCTTCGATCCAAAAATACGCATGCTCAGTAACCTTTTCCAAACGTGCCGTAATCGTAAAATTGACATTATTATCACTGTTCGACACATTAAAATCGCGCAAGTCACCTTCCACATAGAATTTCACCGGCGAAGTTGGCGGTGCAGGCACTTCCCCCACCCCGCGCAAACGTACTGCCAAATCATCAAAATTACCAATCGGCACCACTTCCACCTTCAAATTCTCCAATGTCAATTCAGCCACATCCAAAGAACTATCCATTAAATCCGCATCCACCACCACGGGTGTTGTCACCGGATTATTTGAATCACTATCGTATTCAAAATAAAAATCACCATCGGAAACATCGGCCAAAAATTCATCGATTTGTTCGGCAATAGCACCAACATCACCGTTCTCCAATATATTTGTGCCCACCACAACACCAATCAATGCGCATGTCAAAGACACACACAAGCACAAAAGCACAATCGCTATAATCACACCTAAAACCTTATTCATCTTTTAACTCACCTTCCTCTGAATTCCAAGATTGAACTGTGCTCAACAAACTGACCACAATTCCCAAAGTAACCCAAATCGTCGGAGACGCAAACGAATCGAACGTAAAGAATCGAATCACGATCCCTGTCACGATCAAAAATGCTGCCCCGCCCACAAATTGAACATTCTGATTCTCATTCTTTCGCAAACGCCACACCAGCCCCATCACACTCGCCAAAAACACCAAAAACACCACCAGCCCAAAAATCCCCGTCTCACTCGCCATCCGCACATACATATTTTTTGCATTCATAAAATGGAAACGTCGCCCGCCATTAAAGCGTGCAATCTCAATCGACCCATCCATCAACCCAGTCGGGAAAACAAACGGCATATGGAACCCTAACGCCCCAAAGCCAACCCCAAACCAGAAATTCTCTAAAAAGATCTTTATGCCCATCAAAGCATAGACCACCCGTGAATTCACATTATTGCTTTGCAGATAATTCAACAATCCCTTATTAAGGCTTGTGCTCCACAATTTTGCAAAATAATTATTATGTGAAAAAATAATCCCCACAATAATCACAATCAACGCCACCACCATAATCATAAAAAATCGTAGCAAAATCGCACCAATTTTTTTGTCTTTTTCTTTGAATGGCAAAAAATACCATCTGAAAAAATCTTTATAATACCGCGGAGCATAGATCAAAAAGAACAATCCCACCACAATCACCAAAGAGAAAATCCCGCTTCTTGAATAGGTAAATAAAAGCAAAACAAACCCTGCCACCACAATACCTAATTCAAGCCACCATTGTTTCAAAATTCGCTTTCCAGTCAACAGCGCCATCAAAAACCAAGGAATATACACAAAGATTAATTGATCTGCAAACCACCCCGGTTCATACGCAAACCCAATGATTCTCCGAATACGTAATCCCTTAATCATAAAAAATTCATGAAAAATATTGTAATCCCAGCGATCAATTGGCAATGGCAAAAACAACACAGCCCATTGAATCGCCCCTGCAACCATCAAAGGAAGAAAAGAAATAAAAATCCATTTCAATGTAAACTTCATCTCTTCCTCAGAACGATTCATTTGCAATCCTACAAAAAAGAACACCACGCCAAATCCAATCGTAATCAAAGAGATAGCAGAACGTGTCCAATAAGATTGTCCAATATAATCATCAGGGGGATAAATCCCATTAATTAATACAGACCCCACTACAACAAATAACAAGATCAAAAAAATAGTAGAAGTTGGTTGTGGAAAATATAATTTTTTCCCATTAAATAGCTGTAAAACCAACAAACCTGCCAAAATAATAGCAGGGAAAATTGCCAAGGGACGCCAAATCGAATCACCTGGGAAAAATCGAAAAGAAGTCACCGGCATACATACTAACACCAACGCCCAAAAGAATTTAAGCGTTTTTTGGTTTGTGAATAATTTTAATGTCTTTTGGATCACGGTCGTTCTCCTTTAATTTTCTTCTTTCAAAAAGAACAATCCCAACCCCAAAACAAACAAAATACCTAAAAACACACCCATTAGATCAACCACTGCATTTATTGGTGTTTCATTCACAATTAGATTTTCCAAGCTCACAGGATTAATTTCAACATAAGGAGAAATTCCTTTTGAATTTCTAACAATCTCTTTAAACAAAGCAACATTCTTATCTAAATTATCCCAATTTTCCTGTGATTCAGTTCCATTCTTCTCAATTTCACATAATTCTCGGTCTTGAAGCACCAAAAATTCTGCCCGAGCTTCTTCCAATTCTTTTTCAAATTCAAGAGACCCCATCACTTCTTCTGTAAATGCCACAGCCCAAACTTTTACCACATCTTGAGAAAGTTGTGCATCATTGCTGCTCACATGTAATTCCCAAATTCCCTCATACTGTTTCACAATCCGTAACATGCCATCCCGTAACTCCACCACAGAAATACCTGGCACTTCTTCCACCACACGTTGAAGCACATCATCTCCAAGAGCAACTGCTTCCAACTTACGATTTTCAATATCATAATAATAAGCAATACTCTTATCATTAACATTCACCCAAGCTTGCTCTCGATTATGATCCACAATCACCGTCGCAAAGGTCTCATAGTGCTTAGGCAACACAAAGCTCAACACCACACCCAAAATCGCGCCTATTACAGCACCCACCAACCACAAACGCCAACTAAGCAAAACGCGCACAAAAGTGCTGTCTCCTTTTTGCCAACTTAAGTTTTCAAAGAATTTTTTCATCTTGAGCTCCTGTTTAACTATTTAACGAATTTTGTGCTTTTTTGTTGCGTCGGTAGGTCACCAAAGGTGCCAACACCTTTCGCAAATAATATTTCGCATTCATCACAGATAACCACTTTCCGCCATCTCGATAATGAATCGTCATCATATCCCGCCAGCAGCGGTCATCTTCTGCAATTGTCTTCGCATCCATATGCAAGCGGAACGCACCCCAATCTCGCCCCGGCAAATATTTCACTTCACTCACTTCTGCCAAGCGACACCACAAATCATAATCCATCGCAAAATAAATCGAATCATCCAATGGACCCACCTCGCGCCACAGCTCAGCTCGCCAATAAGCGCTCTGTTGCGGCACATGCACATAGCCCTGTCGCAATTTTTTCGCATCCGTCTGCGCTGCCGGGAACTTCCCAATCACCTCATCATTCGCATCAATGAAAGTTGCGTCGCCATAGACCAAGCCCACCTCAGGGTGCGCCATCAAATAGTCCACCGCCTCGGCCACCGCATTCGGCTTCAACACATCATCCGAATTGATCCACGCCAAAATCTCCCCATTCGCTCGTGCAAATCCCTTATTAATCGCATCCGTCTGCCCCTTATCTTTTTCAGATACCCAGCCTGCAATCCGATCTTCATATTTTTCCAAAATAGACACCGTCTCATCCGTCGAGCCGCCATCCATCACCCAATACTCAACATTCGCATAACTCTGCCCCAACACCGACAAAATTGTGCGTTCAATATACTTACCCTGATTAAAAGAAGGAGTCACAATCGTCACAAGGGGAGTCTTCTTTTCAGTCATTCTTTCACCTCATCCTTATAAAAATGGTGTCCGTGCTTATTTTCGCACCAACACCACAAAAAATTTCACAAACCATTTCCAATATCGCACCGCATACCCAAAGTCAAAGCGGAACGCTCGCAAAAACACCCGCCAAAAGCGCCCAAACTGACGCGCCAACAACGAATAATAGCCATCCACAATCAGCGCCCCTGCCATCACTTTCGCATAGTTTTTTTGCACTGAAGGAGCTAAGTCATCTTGCGTTTTTGCCCACTCAATCACTCGCCAAACCTCATCTGCAAATTTCCCCGCTTGGGCCACATTCTTCGCATCTTCGTGATATTTTGCTTCTGCCAAAAACTGGTCTATATAAATAATCGGCGCATTACGTGCCAACTGAATCCATAATTGATGATCTAGCAAAAAATGAAAATCTAAATTTAATCCATCACTCGCGTCAAACGCGCTCTTGCGCATGAACACCGCCGGCTGCGAAATTATCCGCATCGCCAACAAATCCACCACATCATACGCCTCAAATTGATGTGTTGCAATCACCTTTCCCTGTCCATCCACTGAGCGATCCTTGCCATAGACAAACGCTGCATCAGGGTTTTCCTCAAGCGCAGCCACAGCCGTCGCCACCGCACCCGGCAAATATACATCATCCGAATTCAACCACGCCACATACTTCCCCGTCGCTATCGCAAATCCCTTATTAATCGCATCTGCCTGCCCCGCATCCGGTTCAGACACCCAATACGCCAATCGATCTGCATAACGCTCCAAAATCGCCACACTACCATCCGTAGACCCCCCATCAATCACAATATACTCAATCGCCGGATAGTCCTGCCCCAACACAGACAACAACGTTTCTTCTAAAAACGCTGCCTGATTAAAAGAAGGGGTAATAATCGAGATTAACGGCGCACGATCGCTCATTCGTCCAACTTCATCCTATTTTTCAAACAAAGTGTTGTAATCCACTTTGGGGAAAACTTGCAGCTTCCCACCCACAGTTGCATCCACCACTTTGCGGCCTGCTTTTTCATAATGATACTTCGCCATATGATAGCCCACTTCAGAAGTATCCAAATCGGGCAATTGCCAACGGAACCCTTTTCCAAAATATTGCGCATTAAAGTGATTCGGATCATCGCCTTCAGACGTAATCGTCTTGTTTGCTTCGCCCTTCGACGCAAAGCTATGATCCACCCCAATTAAAATTGCTTCTTCAAATCCCATATGAAATGCCAATTGCAAACACACATACGTCACCGTTGCCCCTTCCCACATGCGCCCACGGCAATCTTCAGAGAACTTCTCCCCATCATAAGTTGTGTGCAAAAACGCCATCTTCTCTCGCATTTCCAAATAGTCCCGTGAACGCCAAGAGAAAAATTTCGGCATCGGTTGTGCCATCAAATCCACTGCACATTGTTCAATCACCAACGTATTCACACACACCAAAAAACTGGTCATAAAATCCCATTCATCAAATGCCATATAAATGCGATTCATCCCAAACGTATATTCATCTTTTAACTTAGAAACATCCGTATTCTTCAAACTCGGACCATTCCCAATAATAAAACATCGTTCACCCTTATACTGATCCTTCAACTCCGCCAACATCGCCTTGCTTTGTCGTCGCCAAGGGTGAAACGTTGCATTCGGCCATTGCGCCAAATGGTTCAAGCGCATCTTGCTCTGGCTCGCCGCCCGCCACAATCCTTCTGGGGCCACATTTTTAATCGCACGCTTCAAGTCGCTCATCATTCACCTCATTCTGTGCTCAAGCGAGTCGTTGCCCCGCCATCCACAATCAGCGGTTGCCCAGTCATGAAAGAAGACTGTACATTATCCGCTAAGAAGTAAATCCCATGCGCTAATTCTTCCGTCGTCCCCACGCGTCCAATCACCGTTTTTTGTGCCAAGGCATCCAAGCGCTCATCAATCGTTCCCCCACTCACATGTCCACGGTTCATTCCATCGCGCAGCAAAAATGTATCCACAGCCCCTGGCAAAATTGCATTCGCGCGCACCCCATCCGGTGCAAATTCAATCGCCATCGCTCGCGTCAATGCCAGCAATGCGCCTTTGCTCGCTGCATAAGAAGACACCCCCGCAGAAGTTGCCACCGCATGCACAGAAGACACATTCACCACCGCCCCTTTGGCTGCCTTCAACAATCCATAAAGTTCGCGCACCAAAATATAAGGCGCCCGCACATTCACTTTAATCAAATTATCCCATTCATCATTCGTGGTTTCCACCAAAGGTTTATTATATTGAATCGCCGCATTATTCACAATCGCATCCAAAGCAGGTGTAAACGCCTTCACCTCAGCCACAATTGTTTCCAAATCATCATCCATTGAAATATCATACGTTAAAAATAAGCCATCTGTCGGAAAATCCTCTGGTGCCCCCGCGCGATCCACACCAATCACCGTCCATCCTTTTTCCGCAAACAATCGCACCGAAGCACTCCCAATCCCACCAGCTGCCCCAGTAATCAAAACAGTTCGTTTAGTTTCACTCATCTTCTTCCTCCGCCCATTTAGTCAATGGAATAGTTCTTCAGGTCTAATTTTTCAGCATCCAAACCCAACCCCACCAACAAATTGCGAACGGTGCTCCAATGCACACGTTCCCAAGCCATCGGGCTAGAATTTGAGTTATGGGGCGCCAACAACACCTGATCCATTTTCTTCAATGGGCTGTCCACTGGCAACGGTTCAAATTCAAACACATCCAAGCCAGCTCCCGCAATTTGTCCGCTTTGCAAAGCCGCAATCAAATCCGCTTCCTTAACCACCGGTCCGCGGCTAGTATTAATCAACACTGCATTCGGCTTCATCAATTTCAATGCATCCGCATTCATCATTCCCACACTGCTCGGGTTCAAATCCGTGTTCATGCTCACAAAATCAGATCGTTTCAAAAGATCTTCATAGCTCGTCATCTCAATTCCCGTTTCCACCACAAAAGAAGGAGACGGCTCTTTCGGGTCACAACCCAACAAAGTCATTCCAAATGCCTTTGCCTTACGTGCCACCGACTGGCCAATATTGCCTACACCCACAATCCCCAAAGTAGATTCACACAATGCTTTACCGGGGATTTTCTTCCATTCCCCAGATTTCATTGCCTTGTCCATCCACAATTGGCGGCGAGAAAATGCCAAAATATACGCCAACACCGAATCAGAAACAGGAATCGTAAATGCATCAGGGGTGTTCCCCACCATCACGCCCATTTCATTCGCAGATTTTTTATCAATCGAATCAATCCCCGTCCCCCATTTAGAAATCACTTTCAAACGTGGCAAACAAGCCGCAATCACGTCCGCACCATAGCGGTCGTCCCCACAAATCGTACCGTCAAATTGACCTGCATAGCGCAAAATATCTTCTGCCTCAAAGCGTTCATTCACCTCAGGCACAATCACTTCCAAATCAAAATCATCAAAAACTGGTTTAAATCGATCCACAAATGGGATCATATAAGGGGCGGTCAACAAAACCACGTTCTTAGCCATTTTCAAGTCTCCTAAAATTAGTAGAGGTTTTTTTCTCGTTTTAATTTCAACATCAATTCCACCATCAAAAAATCCAATTCCACGTCAATGTCCATTGCTTCTTCTGCCGCAATCGGGAACATCATCGCCTTCGGACTAATTCGATGTCCATGTTTCACCAATGTCTCACGTTCAAACAAATAAATACACGAATTTTCTTCATATACCGGAGGCAAATCCTGCGTACGTAACAATTCCTTCGGATTATGATTAATCGCCGTGCCATCTTCCCAATAAAGTCGTGTCTGCAAACCCGTCACCGAAAACAAAGAAGTCTTCTCCGGATACTGCGCAACAAACGTCTGAATCGCTTTTGAAATTGTCTCCGCCTTCAAAAGGGGGTTCGTGCTATGCGTCTGCAAATAGAAATCCGCCTCAATCAATCCCGTATCATGCAACAAAATCGTATTCATCGGAATTTCGCCATCGCGCAATTCCGCAGGGCGTTCCACCACCACAATGCGCGCATCCTTGCCTTGCAAGCCAGCCATCACATCTGGGCTGTCCGTATCCACCAAAATTTGGTCAATCTCTTCACACGCCAACAACGTATCCACAATATGTGCATACAAAGGTTTGTCATCCATCATCCGATAATTTTTCCCCGGCACACGTTCCGAAGAATGACGCATCGGCACCAACGCCACAATTTTTTTTCCTTGATAGGCCATTTTCACGTCCTCAATTTTCTTTAATTATAAATCATCATACCGAATCGGCTGCACATCTCTAATTTCCGCATCACCTGTCCCAATCCCTGGTGGATAATAGAAAACCTTGCGCAAGCGTTCTGTCACCGAGCTAGGTTGGCGATATCCCTGAAAAGTCCCCCAAAATTGCATAAAACGGAACCACACAATGCTCCACCCCACTCGAAAAAATTTCCGTTCCCGCATCGCTGTGCCCATATCACTCAAAACATTTTTGAAAAACAATTCCAAAAAATGTCCAAATCCAAATTTTTCTTCCGGATAAATCTGCTTAAACGTCATTGCTTCTCGACGATAGCGATTATATACTTGCTTCGGCACTTCTTCATGCACATGAATGATCTCCGCCTCCGCCGCATACGACACAAAATACCCCTCGCTCATCGCCCACTTCGCCCACACCAAATCTTCCAATCCCGTCACTTCTTCATCATAGGGATGCACTTCCCACAAAGCTCGTCGAATCGCCGAATTAGCATTATTACAAAATGGAATGGATTGTCTTGCTACGGATTGGTCCGGAAACCATTGTCGGAAAAATTGATGTTCCGAATATTTATTACTTTCATTCCCCCGTTGTTTGCCATAGGCACACGCCACTTGCGCATCCTCAAACGGTTGCAACAACTGCTCCAACCAATCCGGATAAACAGGATACACATGCGCACTCGCCATCACTACAAATTCACCTGTCGCCGCCTCAATCCCACGATTCAGCGAACGTCCAAACGTAAATTCTTTTGGATCAATATGAACAACCTTTACTCCAAACCCTTCGGCAATCGTTCGTGTATCATCTGTAGAACCAGAATCCACCAAAATCACTTCAAAATCGCGCATCGTCTGTTGCTCAATCCCCTTCAACAGCTTGCCAATGTGTTTGCCTTCATTGAAAGCTCGAATCACAATTGAACATCTAGGAGTCATTCTTTCAAACCTCACCAATCCATGTTTTCTTCATAGCCCAACCGAACCACGAGATCCCCAGCTTCTTCTTTAAAAACGTGTTTATTTTCTTCTGTGAACGCTTCTTTCCAACCACCCGGTTGGCCTTTTCGGAACGTACCTGATTTTTTCGGTTGCACTGCTGCATGCATCGAAGCAATTGCTTCTTCATCGCTGGTCATCAATACCAACCCGCGTCCCTTCAAAAATTCCAAAATCCGCACAAATGTTGCATCTCGATCCAAGATCAAATCTTCAAATTTCACTGGCAACACATTTGGTAAATTAATCCAACCTGCATAGCCATCATAACGCACTTTGATCGAAGAAATTCCATATAACTCATCATCAATCCCACGAATGGCCGCATTAATCCGCGCTTCATCCGTATCAAATTTTTCATTGTAATATAGATGCAGATGATGATCTTCCTTCATATAAGTTGCATATTGTACTTGCGATACCACCACATCTCGAGGATCACGATAAAGGAAAAAGAGTGAATATTTATCTTGTCCTAATTCAGCTAAAAAGTCGGGCTTAGATTTTAAATAACCATACGCCACATCCCCTGCGTTCAACTCATGTAATCGAGCTAATTTGTCTTGATCATCTCGCATTTTCAAATTATTTTCAGCGCGATTAATCGGCGGATAACCACTGTCAATCAATGGACTAACTGCAATTACCCCATCAATCACTTGAGTAAGCAAATGAGATCCAGCCTTAGGTATGGAATTAACAATAATAATTGGTTGCGAGTCCAAAACTTTTTTTCCAAATCTCCGCGCAGAGTTCAACCGCCGTACTTGCCATCGCGCTTTTTTGAAAATTCTTTTTAATTCATAATACGCCATTAGGAAATTCCACCTTGCTCATAAAATTTATCAACCGGCCGTTCAAACGATTCACCCTGCAAAATCCCAGCTTGAATTCGCTTCATCACCTTGCTGTTTTCTGATTTTAACGCCTTTGCATCAAAATCTTTCAACACCACATAGCCATCGGTCGGATGTGCTTTCAAATAATCCGCAAACGACTGAGATAAATGATGATTTTGGTAATACACATATCGCAATGCATTCTCATAGAATACATCTGGCGTATCAATTTTCTCTTCTCTAAAAAATTTCTCCACCATTGCCAAATGTGCGTCTCGGCTCTCCGGCACAAACACCGTCTCATATCCCGTATAACGCGATTTCCCCGCACTAATCACAGGCACTCGCATTAGGCTGCCTTCCAATCCTATAGAAGAATTATACACCAGCACAAACTTTGCTTGCAGCATTAAAGCATAAGAACTCACATACTCATTGCTATTAATAAACACCACATTCTCTTTTTCCAACAGCCCTTGCGCTTTCACCCAATCCGCCACCGATTCCAACGAGCGTTTTCCTTCGCGTAATTCATCCGGATGTGCTCGCAGCACAAACAACACCTCTGGATGTGCTTCAATCATCTCTCTAATATCTTCCAACCACGCAAACATATCCGCATAAATCACGTTCGCATGCATCTGGCTCGTATCAAAAATCACATTCGTAAACACTGGCACCATCGCTTCATGTGCTTCAATCTTCGCCAGCAGTTCTGCATCCAACCCCTGCATATCTTTCCAAAATGTAATCCCCGCCATCGTGAAATCGCCCTGAAAGCGCTTCTTCAAATACGCCTGAATCGTCTCACGTTGTTCTTGGGTCAATTCAAAATCAGCCGGCATTGCCGTCGGATAAGCGGTTGCTTCTCCCGCCACAAAAAAGCCAGAAAATGGTTCAAAGCCCACTTCATGCGTCACCACTCGAATCCCCTGTGCTTCCGCAAAATAGCGCACCACTGCTTCCGGATAGGAGGTCCCATTAAACACCACCACCGCTTGTGGTTGAATCCGCGCCAACGCAAGTTCCGCCTGTTGTCCCAACGCCACCGCTGAAACCAAAAAATCTGCAAACACCCCCCGCGTATCCGCATCGTCTAATAAGTTATGTCGTCGCAAACGCCAGCGCACCGCCGGCAGCACCATCGCCCCATAAGGCACATCGTCCACCACCACATCGCTCAATTCGTCCACACTCTTCGTTGCCAATTCACTCGTCAAAGTTTCATCAAAGCCATCTTCCAACCACACCACTTCATCTGCTCCCGCAAACAAGCGCTCTGATTGCGCCACACATGCTTCGCATGGCATCGGCTTATTCAAATCATTCAAATCCAAACCCAACACACATCTCTTCATCCCTCTTCGGCAAGCCATCTGCACCACGCGCACGCCATCCATCCCCAAGCTCCACGCCACCAATTGCTGGAAAGCGGCATTCAAGCTCATCCCATAGATCCGCGTCGACGCATTAAATAACACCACCGTTCCCTTTGCAGCGTCTTTTTCCACCGCCTTGGCTTGTTTCGCCAACTGCGCCATCCGCCAGCGATTCTCCACCGTATTCAATTTCACTTTCACAGCATCAAACATCATTCGCATTCGCTCTCAAAAAAAGATAAATTCTTTTATCAACTCAATTTTTCAATCGTATAACCCAATTCTTCAAAGGTCAGCTCACCGCTTTCCAACAACAATTCTGCCCGTTTCCAATCTGCCATCGAATCAATATCAACCCAATCGCCATCATTCATAAACATCGGCAAAATCTTCTTCCCCGTCAAAGATTTTTGTTCCGTCACCGTCTTCGTCCAAAACGCATCCACATACCCCACCTGCCAATACACTTCCGGCAAGGCTTGCCGTGGCATATTATACGCTTCTGCAAACTCGGTCTCAATCAACGGTTCCATGAAGCCATCTGCCCCAATCTTCCACATCTTAAACGGATTCTGAAATGGCACAATCACCCCACGCACAGAATCTGCTTCCGGTTTTTCTAGCAAATTCTCCACCGCCTTGTCCACATGCCAAAGCCGACGAAACGGGCTCGTTGGGCGCAATTGCACAATCATATCCGGGTGATAATCTTCATGCTCCGCCAACCACTCCACTGCATGGGCAAACACCGGAAAGTCCGGTGTACCATCTTGCGCATGTTCATCCGGACGCATAAAAGGCGTCTCCGCCCCATAAAGTCGTGCTACTTCTGCAATTTCCGCATCATCCGTAGACACAATCACTCGGGTCACCCACTTTGAGGCACGTGCCACCGCAATGCTATAAGCAATCATCGGATACCCGCCCAGCGCTAAGATATTCTTATGCGGAATGCTCTTCGAGCCCCCCCTTGCAGGGATAATCGCCAAAACTTCAGGTTTTTTGTTCAAGTTTGCTGACTCACTCATCGCAAAATCTCCATATTCAAAAGCCCGTCTAGCGAGCCAATTCTTTCAAATATCCAGCCGCTTTCAAAGCCGCCACCACTTCATCCGCACATTCCTGCGGGGTTTTGCCGGCCGTTGGCACCACAATCTCTGCCTCCAACGGAGCTTCATAAGGCGAATCAATCCCCGTGAAATTCTTTAATTCACCCGCGCGTGCCTTTGCATAAAGCCCCTTCACATCGCGAGCTTCTGCTTCCGCTAAAGTTGTCGCCACATAAATCTCCACAAATTTATCCGTGCCCACCATCGCGCGCACTGCTTCCCGTGTCTTTCGAAAAGGGGAGATTGCCGCACACATCACCGTTCCACCGTGTTTGGCAATTTCTGCCGCCACATAACCAATTCGCAAAATATTCGTATCGCGATCTTCCGCACTAAAGGTCAATCCCTTTGATAAATGCGTTCGCACCACATCGCCGTCCAACACCGTCAATTGCCGACCATGTGCCAACAATTGTGGGGCCACCAAATTTGCAATCGCGCTCTTCCCAGAGCCACTCAAACCCGTGAACCACAACACCAACCCTTGTTTTTCTTTCGGCGGGGCCACATCTTCCAGCATCGTCCGCACCGCAGGCAAATAGTCCGTCTCATGGATAGTTTCGCGCCAATCTTGGTCACTTTCTTCCAAATCCACAAACACAAATTGCATCGCCAATGCATCCGCCACCAAGCTCACTTCTTCTTCCCATTTTTCATCCAACACCAAATGCGTCACCCCAAAATTCTTCGCCACCACAGCTCTTAATAACACATCCGCTAGGCTAGCTTTGCGCATAGCTAAATCAGATAACACCACATCCCAATCCCCCAACAGCCAACTGCGCACCTTCGTATAATACGCCAAATCTTGTTTCGAATCCCAGCCAAACACGGGCAACACCATCCCGCTCACCAAGCCATCCACTTCATCCATCGCCGCATGCATCACCAACGCATCCAACTTACGCATTGGTCCATCCGCAAACATCCCCAACACTACATCATCTCCAGCCACAGCCTTTTGCATCATCGTCGGGCTTTTGCGTAATTCCAAAAAATCCACCTGCTTGGGCAAGTTCACCACCTGCAAATCCCCCGCCAAACACGCCGCTTCAGGGCTTTCTTCAAACTGAAACACTTCTTCCACGTCCATCACTGCAATCGTATTAAAATATTCATCCCGCAACACCACTGCATCAAATTCGTCTGCCAAATCTGCCAACAACACTGGCAACACCAACGGGGCAGGGAAGAAACTACCATCCAACAATTGCATCGTTTCCGTCACCGCCATCACTTCATCCGCTCCCATAAAATGATCCAACGGTGCCAACCCACCTTCTGCCAACAACACCACATAACTCAACACTTCTTTGCTCAATTGCACCGAAGGCAAATTCACCGCGCGTGCCAAAGTCGCTTCTCGTTCTTTTCCTGTCAAAATCAAGTTCACCATCCTCAGCTCACTTTCTTATTTCGATCGCAAGATCGACCAATCTTTCACAATTGTTTCATGTTCCGCAGACCACAGCGCCCCCAAGGCCAATTCCTGTGCCCGAATCCCGTCCTGCAACGTACATCCTGACGGCATCCCATCCCGCACCATTGCCACAAAATGTGCCGTCTGCGCCATGAACAAGTCATTCCGCTCAAATCCATCTTTCATCGGATACTCCGTCCATGTTTTCTTTTCCCCATCAAAAACACGCACCATCCCATCCGCATTATCCCAAAAAATCGACCCCTTCGTACACACCACTTCCAAAGAATGTTGCGCTGGGCGTTGCACATAATCCAAATGCACATTCCCAATCATCCCATTCTCAAATCGCAATCCAATCTCCGCCGTGTCTTCCACGTCCATTTCCAAGTCGCTCACTTTGTCCGCAAACGCCCATTCTGCGGTCACTTCGCCAAACATCATCCGCAAATAGTCCAACGGATGCGTCAAGGTCAACACCACGCCGCCCCCCAAGTCCTTGCGCGCCGCATATCCCTTGCGATAGTCTTCCCACGGATGCCAATCCGGCAAATATTCTCCCCAGCGCACCCGCACCGAAGTCGCCCGTCCCACTTCCCCCATCTCCACCAAATTTTTAATCCCCCGCAAACCCGGATGCCAGCGAAACTGAAAGCCCACCAACACCGGCACGTCATTTTCTTCCACAATTTGCAAAAACTCATCCATCCCCGTCATCGAATCCGAAACGGGCTTTTCCATCAAAATCGCCACGCCTGCTTTCGCCGCCGGAATCGCCACATCCAAATGCAGCGCCGTCGGGTTCGAAATCACAATCGCATCGGGTTTATGTGCCAAAGCCGCTTCAATCGACGTCTCCACTGGCAATCCTGCCAATTCATCATCGGATAAAGTCGCCCGATGAGAACGTAGCAACACAAACTCTTCCACCCCACAAGCCCGCAAATTGCGCAAATGTCGGCGGCCAATCGAGCCTAACCCAGCGATCACAACCTTCATCGTCCCGTTCCTTACTTTCCTTGCACCAAGCTCAATAAATATTCACCCGTACGGCGCCCAGCGCTCCCATCGGTGAACGTACATTCATCTTCAATAAATTTTTCTTGTGCGGCCGCATCATGGGTCGGATTTTGCAAATACAAATTCAACGTATCCTTCAAACTTTCTTTGTCCAACACCACCGTACCCGCCTTCGCTTCAATAAAGCGTCGGTGTGTTTCCCAATCCGAAATTTCCGACAACGGCAAATAGAAATTCTCCGTCCAGCCCACCTCATGGTCAATACACTCCGCAATAATCGGCGTGCGATGAATCGCCGTTTCCACCACCATCGTAGAATACACCGTCACAAACACATCCGAGTGCGCCATCATCGACGTCTTCTCTGGCATATCTTCCCCAGAATAATGGCCCAATTCGCCCCCCAAGGCCACCGGTTCCACCAAATGCACATGTGGCATCGTCTTCACCATCTCCCGCACTGCTTCACGTTCCGCCGCAAAGCGTCCCGTATTCATAAAATGGTTCGGGTGCAAACGCACCAACAATTGGCTCGGTTCTG
Organism: Anaerolineales bacterium; assembly: GCA_963662985.1. Classification (GTDB taxonomy): domain Bacteria; phylum Chloroflexota; class Anaerolineae; order Anaerolineales; family UBA11579. The sequence goes on from OY760067.1 coordinate 1,133,137, forward strand.
CCAAAGCATCCTCATTCACCAATTCGGCCAATGCCTCAATATTCTGAATATTTGGCGAAAAGCTCACAAAACTGCTTGCATAAGAAATCAACTTCCGCGTAGAGTCCAAGCCATGCAATTCAAAATACTCTTCCTTCGGCATTACCCATTCATTCAAAAAATATCCATCATAAGAGGGGATCCCGCCAATATTCACCTTCTTTGGGTCCCAATCCGACCCCAACACCAATTCTTGCTTCTGCAATTCAGACCAACACGTCGCATAATCCATGTCCGCCCCACTCAAATTATACGAACAAGAATTATCCCATCCCACAATCACAGTCGTAGTAGTAATTCCACGTGCTGCCGCTTCTCGCAACAAATACTTATCAAAGCGCCAACCCGGCGTACTCGCCACCACCATCTCTGGTTCATATTTTTCAAACAAATCATCATAGAGATGTGGCACAAACTGTCGTTGCATGCTTTGCATCAACTTACGCGCCAACTTCGAATAATGCATCACCGTCACCGCCAGCTTCATCACCGGCATCAACAGCTTGCGTTTCCCCGTCGCTTCCACTTGCACCTGCTCAATATAATTCTCCACCGGCACCAAATTAATCTTATGGGAGGCCCCCGCTCGGCGCAAAAAATCCAACCAAAATTGCATCGAAGGTTTATAGGAATTAAAATAATCTCTCGCTTCTTTAATCCGCAAATCTTCCACAATCAAGCCTTCTTGACCAAAACGTGCCTCGATCTGTTCTTTCAACACCGCATCCGTCAACAAAACCACACGCACCCCACCCTCAATCATTGTTTTCACCACATCGCTTTGCAAAAAATAAACGATCGCCAACCCATGATCTGCACTAATAAAAACAGTCTTTTGTTTATCCGTCATTCCATCATCCTCTAATTTCGATACAATATCTCAAAGCTCTTATCATAGACCTTCTGCACCAACTTACGCAACGGTCCCCTTTGCCAAATGCTAGGCTTCTTCACAACTTGTGTCCCTGCTTCTTTCGCATCCAACAAGTCCTCTTCCAGCAAAAATCCCTTCACTGGCACCGTATTCCCCATATGTTGCACATACCACTGATCCAAGCACAACCGCAAATAGCCCGCCGCATTGATCGCTTCATCCAACAAACGCACTTGCCCCATCGGACGGTTCGACGCGATCGGTGTCATCTCGCGCAACACATCCGTGCGCGCCACAAACTGAAAATGCGAAGCCCCAATGAAATAATGTTTCCCTTCATAGCTCACCCGCAAACTGTCATTCTCTTGCATAAAAGCCCGTGCCTTTTCCTCATCGCCCCCCAAGCTAATCGCATGTCGCCAAAAATCTTCCCATGCAAAATCATAGCCCCGTTCCAGCAAACCATTTTCTTCTGCCCAAGTCACTGTCGCCGTAGAAAATTTCTCCGGCGTCATCATCGGCATCCCCGTCACCATTCCCAACTTCGGGAAGGTCTTCAATGCATCCACCTGTGCCGTCAACCATCCTTCATAATGATAGACATCGCTGTCCGCAAACGCCACAAATTCACCCGGTGCCGCACGGAACATAAAGTTCCAAGCGCCAGCCTTGCCCACATTCTTATCAGACAAAACCAAATAGTCAATTTTGCCCGCTTCATGCAATTCATTCAAATACGCCCGCACTTCCGGGCAGCTCGCATTGTCAAACACCATCAAATCAAATTCCATCTGGGTATTCTTCAAAATGCTCCCCAAGCACAACTTCAACACATCCAAACTCTCTTCATAGTACCCCCCGATCATTGGAATATAGGTCACCACCGCCACCGTCACCGGCGCAGGTTGCACCACATCTTGCATTGCTTTTGCAGGGTTTTGTCCAACGCGCATCAGTCCACCTATCCTCTACTTAAATTTCGTTTACGTTTCTGTCGCAGCATTCTGGTCAATCGCCATTGTAGCGTAGTATCAATCGGGCGATTGGGGGTCAACCAACGCTCAATTCGGCGCCAAAATCGCATCCATGAGAAGTGTGGCCACACCACCTTCCCCTCTCGCAATTCTCGGTTGGTGTCCAACACCAAATACATATTACGTGTCCCGCCGCCTTTTTGTTCATTAATTCGGGATTCCGGCAATGTATAATGTTTCTGTCCCCCCTGCAAATGATGATAATCATGGTTCTGGTGCACAATGTCAATCGCAAACGTGCCATCAATCGTCGGCCACGTTTCCGTCACACCTTTCCAAATCATCCAATTATCCCATCCAGCACGCCCCACCGTGAAATCAGGAATATCCTCCATCACATTATTCGACAGCAAAAAATAATCACTCCCCGTCGGCTTATGTAGCACACCTTCAGTTTGCATCTTCTCTCGCAAACGTGTTTCCCATCCATCTGAAAAGTCCACCAATTCGGTCACATCCACATCATAGCGTTGTCCCACCACCATAAACTTTTCATGTTGCGCCGCCACATCTCGCGCCGCCTGAATCATATCTGGGAAAATCAAAATGTCCGCATTCAAATACAAAATCACATCGCTGTCAAAAGCCTCACGCCCAATCTTGAACAACGAGCTAATATAAGGAATCCCCTTCTCATTGCTCTCCACTTCCTTAATGTGTGTCACCCCATATTCAGCCGCAACTTCCGCCATCCCCTCTTCATCGCCAATCATCACCACATTCACATCTTCGCCAAATTGCGCCCAATTTCGAATCGCATTCCGTTGAATGATATTAATGTGGGGGTTCACAAAAGGTTTCGGGGTCGTAAAAATCGTTAAAAAGCTCATGCGCGTTCATCCGTATCTAAAAAAGTTTTATGCGTCACATCTTCCGTCATCGCTGCCAATTCAGGGTGCGCCAAATAATAGTCCAACGCCTCTTTCCAGGAGAAGTCAAACCGACCCGCAAAATGTGTCGCCATCAATTTCAACATCGCATAGTCCGCCGCCGTGTCCAACGTCCAACGCACTTCGCCAAAATTCTCTTCATTTTCAATATGCAAAATATGGAAAATCTCAGGATGTTCATAAAAATACGGCATCACATGCTCACGTTCATGTTTTTCCGTTGCCTCTTCCCACACCTTTTCCAATCCTGCAAACGTACAATATTCCGCATCCAACCCAATCGGCACCGTTCGTGTCATCGGTGGTGGCATACGGTTCGCCGCAAAATCAAGTGTCGGTTCCATCTTCACAAACACATCCAAATTCTCATCCAACAACCACGGGTCCACAAACGGGCAATCTCCAGTCAAGCGCACGCAAATCTCTGCCTCAAATTCTTTCGCTGCCTGATAAAATCGATCCAACACATCATGCAAACTGCCCCGAAAACATCCCACCCCTTGGTCAGCGCAAAATGCCTCAATCGGGTCATCGCTCGTTTCCATCGTCGTCGCAATCACCACTTCATCAATCGTCTCCGAAAGTCTCACGCGGCGCACCATCCATTCCAAAGCGCTCATTCCACCCAAGTCCATCAAAACTTTTCCCGGCAACCGGCTCGAACCCATTCTCGCCTGAATAATTGCCACCACTCGTTTTCCATCGATCATGCTTTCACGATCCTTTCAAACGCTTCCCACAGAAGCGTGAAATTTTCTTCCCAATTAGCCTTTGCTTCCGCCATCTTTCGGCTCGCCATGCCCATCGCAGCCAACTCTTCACGTGCATCCACCGCCTGCACCATCCCCTCTGCAATCGCCGTCACATCATTCACTCCAAAAAGCCAGCCATTCTCCTCCATCACCCATTCTCGGTTCCCCGGAATATCAGACACCAACACTGGCAAGCCGCTCGCCATCGCTTCCATCAAAGACACAGAAGACCCGTCCGAGAGCGAAGCACTCACATAAAGATCAGCCTGATGATAATAGTCAGGCAACGCCGTCTGAGACACCTGACCCGCAAAATGCACCTTGTCCATCACGCCCCCCTGTTGCAAAATCCCGCGCAAACGTTGCACCATAGACCCGCCCCCCAACATCATCAAGCGCAATTCCGGTCGCTGTCGAGCCGCCAACACAAATCCCTTCGCCATCGCTTCCACCCCATAAATCGGTTCCCACGATCGCGAATGATAAATCACAAATTCATCCTTGCCCCAGCCCCAACGGCTTTTCAAAGCATCATCTCGCTTCGGCGCAAAACGTTGCAAATCAATTCCCCAAGGGAAAATCACCATCTTCTCCGCATCAAATCCAAAATCCAATGCCTTTTGCCGCACTGCCTCACAATCCCCCACAAATCCAGCCGAATGCTCCAGCACAAACTGCGTCTTTCGGCGCATCTCTGTGCTCTCTTCTGCCGTCACCAACAAATCAGAGCCCCAACTCATGCTCACCAAAGGCGCAAATCCTGCCTTCGCCACCAACCACACCACCTCTTGCAACGGACCCGCGTGCACCAAATCCGGTTGCACCGCTTTCAAAATCCGCTTCAACGCACGTGGTGTACGCTTATCAGAATCCCAATGCAACACCGTCACATTTCCCGGCAGCGCACGGTCCTCAAATTGGCGTCCCCCATTGTTCAAACGCAAATAGAAGATCTCGTCTCCACCACGTCCAGCCAACGCTGTCAAAAAGCGATGGTCGTGCGTCGTATAATCCTTACTGAAATACAAGATCTTCATTGCCAAATTTCCTTAATTAAAGAAGCTCAAAAACTCACTCAATCTCGTGCCAGCGCAATTCCTGACCAAACGCCATGTCCACCTTAGACACCTTCCCCACCACATCATCCAATTCAAAAGGTGCCACGGCTCCTGGCACAGCCGGTCGCAATGCTTCCACCATATCCATGGTGAAAGTTTCCCCAGCCTTAATCGCTCGTGCCGCGCGCAAACAACGTCGTTGCAACACCATCGTCTCTTTTTCATTCGGTGTCACAAACTTATCCGCACTGCCCAAAGTCCGTTCCAAAATCCGCACTTCGTCCACCATCGCCCGCCATGTGGTCGGGTTCATCGCAAACTTATGATCCGGTCCTTCTCGGTCATTGCTGTCAGTGAAATGTCGCTCAATCACCTTCGCACCCAAAGCCACCGCCCCCACCACCGGTGCATTCGAATGCGTATGATCAGACAGCCCCAAAATCACATCCGGGAACATCGTCGCATAAGTCTTCAACACATTAATATTCAAATGGTCATAATTCTCATCAGAAGCAGTATAGTTCGTATTACATTGCATCAACACAATATGCGGGTTCACCTTGCTCACCATGCGCATCACCTGCGCCACATTCCCAATATCACATGCCCCCGTCGATAACATAAAAGGTTTATCTTTTTCAGCCATCGCCATCATCGCCTGCGGATAGCTCATCAAGCCAGATCCCGCCTTATAGGCCGGCATATAATCATACAACTTATCAATATTTTCAAAATCATAAGGAGAAGAAAAATAGGCAATCCCCACCTTATCACATTCCGCTTTCAAAATCGGTGTCCAGTCAAAAGGCACCGAAGCATCATCATAGACTTCAAACACACTTTTCGTCCAAGAAGATTGATGACTCTGCTGTCCTCCCAAAGACTTAAACCCATAATCAGACACGATCTTCTTTGCCTCAAAGTTCTGGAATTTTGCCGCATCTGCCCCAGCTTCCTTCGCCAAATGGATCAATTCCAAAGCCCGATCCAAATCGCCATCATGGTTCGCTGCAATGTCCGCAATGAAATAAACAGGATGTCCATCCCCAATCCATTGATCACCAACTTTAAATTCCATCGTGCACCTCTCTTTTAATCTTATTCAAAATCAGCCACGCTCGCGCGCAAAGCGTCCACATAGCCACTCTCAAGATCATTCGCCAAACGTGCCAAACCCGCCGCAATCGTCGCTGGCTTCTTGCCCAACACCTTCGTGATCTTATCCGTATTCAACGTCAAATTCAAAGAACGTTTCACCTTCAATCCCCCATCATTGATTGAAATCGGCTCAATCAAATCCGCATCAAAGCCAAACTGCTTCGCCACGGCCACCCCAAAATCATATTTACTCGTCGCTTCACTCGCCACAGCATGATAGATTCCTGCTTCATTCGCGTCCAACAAACCCAACAACATCTCCACCAAGTCCCCCACATAGGTCGGATTGAACATCGCATCCACAAAGCCCTTCATCGGCTCGCCAGCTTTCAAATTATTATAGAAAAATTCCACCAAACTGCGTGTCCCAAAACGGCTCCAGCCATAGAAGTTCACCCGCGCAATCATCGCATCTTGGTTCGCTGCCATCACAGCTCGCTCACCTGCCAACTTAGTCGCTGCATAAACATTCTGTGCATTCGGCACATCCGTTTCCACATACTCCCCCTGCACGCCATCAAACACCGCATCCGTAGACACATGCAAAAAACGCACCCCACGTGCTGCCGCTTCATTCGCCAACAGCCCGGGCACGTCCCCATTCAACAACTGCGCCAACGCAGGGTTCTCCTGCGCCACGCGCAAATTAGCAATCGCTGCCCCATGCACCACCCAATCAGGCTTTGCCCAATCAAAAAGCGCACCCACAGCATCCACCTGTGTCAAATCCCATTGCTTGCAAACAAAAGCATCCGACTTCGGAATCACCGAATTTGCCACACCAAAAATCTCATGGTCTTCAGCCCCCATCAACGCTAAATTCAGCCCCAAAAGTCCGCTAGCCCCGGTCACCAAAATGCGTGCCATAAAAAATCAAACTCCTTATCATCATCCGATCTTCAGTCCAGAAAATCGTCATTCATCACAGGTTAGAGTTTCCCTTTTTTATATTCTTCTTCTAATGGTTTGATAATCTCATTAATGCCATCCACATCCAACCATTCATCATTCACATTGCTCACAAAGCTAAAACCTTCTGGCACCGGAGTTCCCTTTTCACGCCATTCATGGCCAAACCACATATCTTCAGAAGGTTCCACCACATACATATCGCCCAAATCAACAGTGGTGCGAGCTTCATCTTCTGAAATCATCGCTTCGTGCAACTTCTCTCCATGTCGAATCCCAATCACCTTAATCTCAGCCCCTGGCAACATTGCTTCTGCCAAATCCACCATCGCCATCGAAGGAATCTTCGGAACAAACACTTCACCACCATGCATCATATCAATGCACTTAATCACAAAGCGCACACCTTGCTCCAAGGAAAGCCAAAAACGAGTCATGCGTTCATCCGTAATCGTCAACACATTTCCCTTATCCCGTTGTCGGAAGAACACCGGCACCACAGACCCACGTGAACCAACCACATTCCCATAGCGTACACAAGAGAACCGTGTGTCCTTGTCTGCTGCATATGCATTCGATTGAATCACCAATTTCTCCGCTGCCAACTTGGTCGCGCCATAAAGATTCGCCGGATTCACCGCCTTATCCGTACTCAGCGCCAACACCTTCTTCACTCCCGCATCCAAAGCCGCACTCACCACATTCTGCGTACCCAAAATATTGGTCTTAATCGCTTCCATCGGATTATATTCACATGCCGGCACTTGCTTCAAAGCTGCCGCATGCACCACCACATCCACGCCATGCATTGCGCGGCGCAAACGGTCTTGATCGCGAATATCGCCAATGAAATAGCGCAAATTCTTATCCGTATAACCAGCCATGCGCATCTCATGTTGTTTCAACTCATCTCGGCTGAACACAATCACCTTTTCCGGCTCATATTCATCCAACAAAATCCGAATGAACTTCTTCCCAAAAGAACCAGTCCCGCCTGTCACCAAAACAACTTTATTTTTCCAATTCATAATCAAAACCTCTCAAGTAGATTTAAAATAGTTTCTTTTCTAATCTATTCAAAAACAATAGTCTCAAACGTATTGCGATAGTCTTTCATCACTTCTGGTTGCAAAACCAACTTCATCGGTCTTTCTTCCAAGTCTTGCGCAAACTTAATCAAATGCCAGGGGAACACATGCGGATATTCAAAAAAGAATCCATACGCATAATGCCATGCATCGTCAATTTGTTTCTCGCTCATCTTCACTGGCGCATCCAAATCTCTAAATCCATCCAACATCGCACGATATTCTTCCCAATTTCTCGGATCAAACGTAAATCCCTTCCCGCGGTAATGAGTTTCGCCCACCACCACCACCGGCACGCCACTCATCGCCAATTCCATCCCCACCGTAGTAGTATAAGTCAATCCAAACGAAGCCAAATTGATCAAAGAATAGGTATTCGTCTTATCCGCCGCCTCAATCAAATGAATATTTTCCGGAATCCCATCGGGGAAGTACGCCTTAACTGAATCCCCCACAGAATATCCTTCCGGGTTCAACAATTCACCCGGATGCACACGAATAATCAATTGTAATTCTGGAGTCTCAGCAAAATAATCCAATGTGCCTTCCAGCCAGCCTTGAATCCCGCCGGTAAACACATCGCGTCCCAAGGTCAAACTATCTCCAAACACATTCGTCGCCATCAACCCAATCGGACGTTCATCCAAGCCCAATCCTTCACGCAGTTTGTCTTCATCCTGCATCGGTTGGCTTTGCCAACGTCTTGCAAACTGTTCAAACACATCTGCCCCACGTCTCGCCACATAAAGTTGCTCAATTTTTTCCTTTTGAGCATCCATGAAAGGGTCATCTTTGACTTTTTCCCACATCGCATCTGTTCTCATCAGCATGATTGATTCTTCATGCGAAAGCCACATCCGTTCTCTCTGTTCCCCAAATTCATAGGTTGTGGTTGGGATCTTCAACACATCGCACACCTGCTTCAGCATTCCAAATTCCAAAATCAATCCATTCGGAATCACCACCACATCCGGGCGGTTATCCTCCAAATACGGCAAGAAGCGTTTCACAGCATCCAAGTTGCGCGCCAAGCGCCATTGATAAAGTTCCCCATCCAAATCCACATCTTCATATTGCAAAGTATATTGCACATCCCACTTTGCAATCTTTTCAGCTTCATCCACCAATTTTTCTGGCAAAGTTGCTTCGCTCACTGGCAAATCATGATAATTGCTCAACAACACATGTTTTTCCATCGGAGCCAACACTCGCTTGGCATAAACATCATAACGAGCGCTTTCAAATTCAGCCACATGGTCATATTTTCGATTTTCAGGCAAATACAAAAACTCAACCTCATGCCCCAAAGCCCTATAAACATACGTCAAAGCAGCAGCATATTCAATCCAAAAACTGGTAGTAGCAAAAATTAAGATCTTCTTAGCAGTCGAACTTTTTTCAAGTTCACAATTTTCAACAGCTTCATTCCACTCATTTAACAAAGAACCATCTTCCAGCAATTTAATGCGGAATCCACGATAGGGCGTCTTATTAAAGAATAAATCATTCTCTAACTTAGAAATCCCCGGGAATTTATGAAGGGTATTCAATAAAACTTCTTTATTCAACATAGACCAAAACGCTCACTTTATTAAATTTCTTCAATCGTCCAATCAAAGCTAGGACGGATCGCCCCACGTCGATTTTCTTTCCATTGTTTTCCAGCCGTACCAGTCCCATCCACCACAAAAGTCACTAACTGATCTCCTTGGAAGTATCGCTTCACCTTAAACACACTTGCATTCATGCTCAAAGAAAATTGTCCTTCATTCAATAATTGTGCCGGAATCGTGCAGCGGCTCTTATACTTCCCAGCCTTACGCACTTCATATTCATTGTAAAGATCAACATTATCCGTATCAAACGAAGTGAAGATCATCTCACCGCGCATATTATACAAATAAATTCCCACGCGCAATCCGCGCACATCTTCCTTCAATTCATATTCCAGCTCAACATAATTATCATCCATCGCCATCACTGTGTCCGATACATAACCATCTTTGTTCAACACTTTAATCGACTTCGGTTGGAAGTTATGTTGTCCCAAAGCAAATTCTTTCTCATCCCAAAAATATTCACCCGATTGAGAAAAACCAGAAGACATATAATAATCAATCGCTTGCGTAGTTTCCGCCCGATATTGCAATGTTCCCTTGTCCAACACAATCGTCTCATCCGTCAAACGCAAAATCGCCGACATATCATGGCTCACAAACAACACCGTGCGCCCTTCTCCTGCCACATCGCTCATCTTCCCAATACACTTACGTTGGAATTCCGCATCGCCCACTGCCAAAACTTCATCCACCACCAAAATCTCGGGCTCCATATGCGCCGACACAGAGAACGCCAAACGCAAATACATCCCTGAAGAATAACGCTTCACCGGGGTATCAATATATTTACCAACGCCAGAGAAATCAATAATCTCATCTAACTTACGCGTAATCTCTGTGCGTTTCATCCCCAAAATCGCCCCGTTCAAATAAATATTCTCACGCCCAGACAATTCCGGATGGAACCCAGTCCCCACCTCAAGCAGAGACCCCACGCGGCCATTAATCTTCGCATATCCCGTCGTTGGTTCAGTCACGCGCGAGAGCAATTTCAACAACGTGCTCTTCCCAGCGCCATTGCGTCCAATCACGCCCAGCACTTGCCCGTGTTTTACATTAAAACTCACACCTTTCAAAGCCCACACTTCTTGTTTGGGTTTCATTGCTTCCCCACGGATTAATCGAGCGGGGAAAGTAACTGCATTAATAATTTGATCTTGGAAAGTTTTATACGCCACAACTTCTTCACCGGTATCAATGAAGTATTGTTTGCCTAAATTTTCAACTTGAATTGCATATTCACTCATCACCAAACTCCCTAAACCGCATCCGAGAATGTTTTTTCCATGCTGCGGAAATAGAAAATACCCGTCACAAACATTACGATGGCTACACCAATCGAAAGCCACATCTCATTTCCCAAAACACGTTCCGTACCAAATAAGGCCCAACGGAATCCTTCCACCACCCCCACCATCGGGTTGATTGCAAACACCCATCGCATATTTTCAGATAAAGAGCTTAATGGGTAAGCAATTGGAGATAAATACATTAACAACTGAACACCCAAAGGGATGATAAAACGCACATCTCGATAATGCACATTCAATGGAGCCAGCCACAAACCAACTCCCAAAGAAGTAATTATAGACAACAACAAAAACAACGGTAAATACCAAGCATTTGCTGTAGGTGCTGTCTTATAAATAATCATCAAAACCACCATAATCACAGAAGACACCACAAAGTCCACCAAACCGCTCAATATAGCAGACAACGGCAAAATCAATCGTGGAAAATAAATCTTCGTAATCATATTCCGGTTTGAAACCATAGAGTTCCCTGCATTGGTCAATCCCTTAGAAAAAAGATTCCATCCTAACAACCCTGCATAGGTGAACAAAGGCCTCGGAATCCCATCCGTAGGTAAACCAGCGATTGTCCCAAAAACAAAGTTAAATACTATCGTTTGAATCAATGGCTGCAAAATCACCCAAGTAGCCCCTAAAATGGTTTGTGCATAACGTACCTTCACGTCTCGCCAAGTCATAAAATAAATCAATTCGCGAAAGCGCCATAATTCTTTCAAATCAAGAGGCACCCACTTCTTAGTTGGGCGAATTAACACAATTTCAGAAGAAGTCTCTTTTACAGGAACCAATTGAGATTCACTCATTAGTCAATATTCTCCTTGTTTTCCATGAACCATTCGATTGTTTCTTTCAAACCTTCTTCAAAGTTCATCTTTGCTTCAAAACCAAACAATTCCTTCGCTCGGCTCACGTCCAATGCACGGCGCGGTTGTCCATTTGGTTTGTCCGCATCCCATTTAATCTCGCCTTGATAATTCGTCAAGCGCGCAATCGTTTCCGCCAAATCTTTAATTGAAATTTCCATTCCAGAGCCCAAATTCACCGGCAACGGACCATCATAGCCTTCAGCCGCCATGCAAATCCCACGCGCAGCATCATCCACATATAAAAATTCACGTGTTGGGCTTCCGTCACCCCACAAAGTAGCCACATTGGTGCCATCTTCTTGCGCTTCCACAAACTTGCGAATCAACGCCGGAATCACGTGAGAAGAGCGATGGTCAAAATTGTCCCCCGGACCATATAAATTCACGGGCAACAAATAAATCGCATTATAGCCATATTGTTGACGATAAGCTTGTGCCTGCACCAACAACATCTTCTTTGCCAAACCATAAGGCGCATTCGTTTCTTCCGGGTACCCAATCCAAAGATCATCTTCTTTAAAAGGAATCGGCGTAAACTTAGGATACGCACAAATCGTCCCAATCGCCACAAACTTCTCCACGCCCTGTTCATAAGCCTCGTGCATCAACGGCACACCCATCATCAAATTCTTATAGAAAAATTCAGCCGGCTTCTCTCGGTTAATCCCGATCCCGCCCACTGCAGCAGCCAAATGAATAATCACATCCGGGTCTGCGTCTTTCAACATGCGCTTAATATCTTCCAACTTCGTCAGATCATAATCCTTAAAAGAAGGCACAAAAATATCTTCTGCCCCTCGTTCACGCAACACACGTTGCACATGTTTTCCCAAAAAACCGTTCCCGCCGGTCACACAAACTTTCTTGCCTTGCCAAAAAGTATTTTTTTCCATTTGTTTATTTCTCCATTTCGCTACTAACGAATAATAAATTGCGCATTTCGAAAACGTGCGTCTTGTGGATTATAAAAATAACCCGTCTTCAAAGCCATCAAAACTTCACGCACCCCTTCCTCAACGGAATAGGTTGCTTCAAAATCTAACTCACTCTTAATCTTCTCAAAAGAAACTGCCAAATCACGCACATCGCCCCCAAAAGAAACGTCCTTATACCGCACATTCGTCTCCGGCAAACGCTTCAAAATCATCTGCACAATATCATCCTTAGAGAAGTTCCCCTCTTTCGAACCCAAATTATACACCCCATCCTGAATTCGTTTATGTGGCGCTTCCAAACCAGCCACAATCCCCCGCACCACATCAAACACATGCACAAAAGAACGACGATACCCGCGTTGATAAATCAACAACTCTCGTCGTGTAAACGCATCCAACACAAACTGATTAATCAACAGATCAAATCGCATTCGTGGAGATAATCCAAATAATGTCGCCAATCGAAAAATGATAGGCTTCACATCCACATTTTTCTGATTCAACAAAAATCGTTCTGCTGCAATCTTCGTCTCCGTAAACAAAGAGTTTGGCGTCAACGCCGTCTCCTCTGTGATCACAGACCCGTCTGGCAACAAAGCATAATTACTATATGAAGAGGGGAAGATAAATCGTTTCGCACCCAAAAGCTCCGCCTGCTCAAACACACGTTGCGTTGCTTCCACATTATATTTCCATGCCACCTGTCGACCCACTGCCTGACAAGCCGGAAAGCCCACAATCCCAGCCAAATGCACCACTGCATCCGGTTCTTTCCAACCCTGATGCACCGCATTCAAAACAGCCTTAGGTTCGCAAACATCCTTTTTCTCAAAATGAAAATTCTCATGCTGTGCATACGCCAACAGCGCATCTCCCCCAAAAATCATCGTATCCATCGCGCTCACCTGATACCCCAAGCGCAACAGCTCTCCAACCAACAGAGAACCAATATACCCAGCAGCACCTGTCACCACAACATGCTTACTCATTTTCATCATCTCCTGTAAAAACAAGATCAACGCTCAGTCCAGTGGTCTTCAACATTGGCAAAGCAGGGTCATTCCCCACCTCAAAACCTTGCTCCACGCACGTCAAATGGCACACATCCAACATATCCTCGATGTCGCCCACAATCCGCACAGCTGAAAAGCCTCTTGCCGAAACTTCCTCCAGCAATTTTATCACCTTAAGCCGCACCCGCCGATAAAGTGCAAAAGATTGTTCCACATAGTCCACCGTCAAGCGTGCCCGTAACGCCAGCCCTTCCGCCGTCAATATATACTTCAACTTCTTCCGTTCCGCCCGTGAAACCTTAATATAACCCTTCTGGATCATTCGCTTAATATGCCAATTCACCGTCCCCACCGCCACGCCCAACTGCTGCGCCAAATTTGCCTGGGTCACGTCCGGGTCTTTATCAATCTCTTCCAGCAAATGTAATTCTCGTTCCAAATTTACGTCTTGCGATTCAACCATTCTCAACCTTTACCGTTCAATAAAAAAACAAACCAAAGCGACACATCTATCTGCATCGCTTTGGCATTTCATCCTCAATTTCCTATTTCAAAGCGGAATATTTTTGAAGGTCAGATTCCACCATCATCTCCACCAAACCTTGGAAGCTCACTTCGCGCTCCCAACCTAGTTCAGTTCGAGCCTTGGTAGGATCAGAAATCAAAAGGTCAACTTCTGCTGGACGATAGAATTTCGGGTCCACCACCACATAATCTTCATAATTCAAACCCACATAATTAAACGCATGTTCACAGAATTCACGCACAGAATAAGTCTCACCCGTCCCAATCACATAATCATCCGGAGTTTCTTGTTGCAACATCAACCACATCGCCTTCACATAATCCCCAGCAAAACCCCAGTCACGGCGTGAGTCCAAATTGCCCAATGCCAACTTGTCCAACATTCCCAACTTAATTTGTGCCACATGGCTTGTGATTTTTCTTGTTACAAATTCCATCCCACGGCGTGGGCTTTCATGATTGAACAAAATCCCTGAACAAGCAAACATATCAAAAGATTCACGATAATTCACTGTAATCCAATGTCCATAAACCTTTGCACACCCATAAGGGCTGCGTGGCCAAAAGTGAGTTGTTTCCTTTTGAGGAACTTCTTGCACCTTCCCAAACATCTCAGAAGAAGACGCTTGATAGAACTTAATCTTCGGGTTCACAATACGAATTGCTTCCAACACTCTCGTCACACCCAACCCAGTGGCTTCACCAGTCAAAATCGGTTGTTGCCAAGAAGTCGGCACATAGCTCATCGCCGCCAAGTTATAAACTTCATCCGGTTCAAATCGTCTCAAAACATCGATCAAAGAAGAGAGATCATGCAAGTCACCTTGCACCACTTCCATTTTGTCCAACAAATGCTCAATGCGTTCAAAATTCACTGTGCTTGCACGGCGCACCATCCCCACAACCTTATATCCTTTGCTTAACAAAAGTTCAGCTAAATAAGAGCCATCTTGCCCCGTGATACCTGTGATTAATGCAGTTGTCATTAGTTAATCTCCTTAAAATGAATAGAAATTCGTTATTTTTTCTATAATTCAGTAATTGAATTATAAACCTTCCCCAAATCAGAAACAAGCTTAAACATGAATCTCACCTTAGAGTGGAGCCAAAATGGATAGTTTCTGACAGTTTTTACCGTTGATTTTCCATTTTCCCAGTTTGATTGCGGCTTTTTTTTGTTAACAAAGACTTGTATAATAAATCAAAGTCAAAGAATTACCCATCTTCATTTTTTATCCTAGCCATTATCATTAAATTGATCCAAAAGTTTCACAGGAGGAATTCAACATGAAAAATAAAGTTTCAAACAAAAGTCTTATTGCAATCACCATTATTATTTTATTCCTAGCCATCTTAGTCACCAGTTGTGGCCCCAGCAAAGAAGAAATTTCCGCCCTAGCAACCATCAACTACAACTCCACCCAATCCGCCCATGCCCAAGCTACTCTAGATTCAGTCAATGCCATGCTCCAACAAACCCAAGCCGTTTACGATGCAATGGTCAACAATCTATATGCAGTGGAAAAAACAGATCGCACCAAAGCCATTAATGAGATTCTCAAATATAGTAATGAATTGTTAGCCAATTACGGTTTTGCAAAACAACCTTTGATGGATGTCATGCAAAACGATTCCGAACAAGACCTCCGAGGATACGCAGCTTATGCACTCGGATATCTTTTCCCACAAGACGAAGAGGTCTTCCAAGCTATCCTCACCGCTTACGACAATGAACCCGCTGAAACCAGCCAAGCCAGAATGGTCAGAGGGTTAACCTTTTTCGCCGATTCAAAACATGCAGCCCAATTAAAAGAGAAATTTCTTCCTCTAGCCACCGACACTCATTCCGATGACTATCTAAAAAACATCATTCAATTACTAGTCGTCATTGGCATCTCCAACAATGACATTGCAAAAGATCAAGATTCCAATCAATTATTCATCCAAATAACCCAAAATGAATATTCAGATACAGTCAAAGAAAAAGCCATTTGGGCCCTCGGTGCAATGAACTTTGGGTATATCTTAGAAGAACAAATCGAAGATCAACGCGAAATTGTCATTCAAGATCCACAACCATACACTCAAATTATCAACACCCTTATAGAGCAAGTAACCTCCAACCCAGATCCATACATGCAAGAACAATCGCTCTATTTACTCGGATTTATAGGCAACAAATACCCCGCATTCCAAACTATTTTGCTCGATCAAATGATAGCTCTTCTTCAAGACGAAACTAGCATTGAAATTCAAGGCGAAGTAGCCTCCGTAATTGAACAAACAACCAACGAAGACGTTCAAAATAGCGACCAACTTGTCGATCAACTCATTCCCTTCCTTTCTTATAAAGACAAAAAGGTCCGATACAACATCGCAGAAGCATTAGGAAATTTAGGCAACCTAAAATCAGAAGAGGCATTAGTCGATCTTGCGCAAAATGATTCAGACGATTTTGTCAGAAAAACCGCCCTCCAAGCCTTAGAAAAACTAGGCGGAACCTATGTAATTCAAACCTATATCGATAGTCTCCAAACTGAATCAAATGAAAACACCCGAATCTCAACCCTCAAAACCTTAGCAACGTACGCCAAGCCCGGCAACATCCAATTGCTTATCGCAACCTTTTCAGATTCATTGCAAAATGACAACAACATCTACGTAAGAGGGGCAGCCGCTGAATCACTCGGAAACCTAAACGATCCCCAAGCCATTGAACCCTTGGTCGTAGGATTATCCGACAATGATGGATACGTTCATGAAAAAACCCTCAAAGCATTAGAAACCCTTTCCACCAGCCTCGCCCAACCCTACAATTTCGCCATCGCCTTACCGCAAATGGAAATCATTTTGCTCTACGATCAAGATGATTTTACCCGTGCAGATGTCATCCGCACTCTTGTTGCCTTTGGTCTCGCAGGCGTGGAAGGCGTTGAAGAGCTGTTGATCACTTCCATGCAAACCAATCAATATGACTGGATTCGCGCAAATTCACTTGAAGCATTAATGACTTCCAACACCCTGTCTTCTTTAGATGTAATCACAGACGCTCTGTTCAATGACCCTGCTTATGAAGTCAAAAACACAGCTGCTGACGTGATTTTTGCCACTTTAGGAGAAGACGCCGTTTCCATTTTTAGTGAAGCCTTGCAACAATCCACAGATGATTCTGCCGGATTAACCTTAGCAGGGTATATATCCAATATTGGAGAAAACTCAACCAACCCAGAAAAAGTCACCCTCGCAGTTAACGCCTTGCTCGAAGCCCTGAAAAACAATCCAGATGATGGAGTCAGAAGAAATTCAGCCCTATCTTTAGGAAGAATAGGGCAAAATCTAGAAGATCAAGCAGTAGTCGATAAGATTATCGCAGGCCTTAACGCTGCCAAAAACGACGAAAGTCAATTTGTCACAGAAATAATAGACAAAGCTTTAAGTATGGTGCAATAAACCAACTAAAACATTTTTACAAAAAAAGAACTTGAGCATTTCAAGTTCTTTTTTTAATTCAACCAATTCCATCATCGAATATGCCGCACCAACATCATCATCCGATCATATTTTTTCCGTAGCCAGCTCCGTTCATCCTTTTCAAGTGCCAAACCAGCCCGTTCCGCAATCATCGCCACCACATCATCCACATCCATCTCATCTGTAAAAATCTTCTCTTCACAGATCTCATTCTCAAACGCATCCAAACACACATCTATTCTGTCTATAGCCCATCCAGACCCAAACTCAAACCGTCGCTGCAGCCGCTTAATCAAAGTCGCTTTCTCCGCCCACAAAATAAAATGTTGAATCAAAATCCCCTCATTCTCTAAACGTGTCACAATTTCATCATAATAAGCCCGCTTCACCAGTGTCATCGGCACAATCACTGTCCCCGCATATTCACCCGCCAAATAACGTAACATTTCATAATTAAACGACCGCCACGCAGCATGATCTTGAAAATCATTCTTCTGAAGAGCTTCTGGCAAATTATCCCGCAAAAAATAGCCAATATTCTCAGGGTCATACACAAAAGAATCTGGCAGTCTTCGTTGCAATTCAAACGCACACGTCGTTTTTCCTGCCCCAAAAGCACCATTAATCCAAATAATCATCGCCACTTTCTAATCCTTATTCTTTCCGCAAAGTGTAATAAATATGCGCATAGGTGAATGATTCATCCTCATAGAATTGAATCCGTTTTTCTTTCGCCATCACTTCCCACCCCGCAACCATCGCATCCGCTTCTCCATCCTCAAACAAACTGTGTAAGGTAAGCACGCCGCCTTCTTCTCCCCAAAAATGTCCCGCCTCTCGTTCCTCTCCAAATATCTCTTTCGGCTCACAATCGCTAGAAATCATCCCCAAAAAACACAATCCCCCCGGCTTCAACACCCGCTTCATCTCCTCAATCGCCTTTTGCATGTCAGCATGGCTCAAATGACACATCGAATAATGTTCATACACATACTCAAACGTCTCATCTTCAAAAGGCAACTCACGCATATCACCTTTTTGCAAAACCGCCTCAATCACATTCTTTTTCAAAAATGCCTCCGCTTTTTCAAGCTGCGCTTCCGATTGGTCAATCCCAAACAACGTCATCCCAAACGGAGCAAACAGCGACAGGGGAGGCAGCACACCTCCAGCTCCACAATCCAAAATCTTTTTTCCAGCGAGCGAATCCTCTTCATCTACATCATTCATCAAACTCAAAAACGAATAAACAGGGCTTGCATTCCTACGCAAAATAATCGGTTTCATTATTCCTCCTAAAAAATTGACTTAATTAATTATAGTAGACAAATCCCCATTGCCACCAACCAAAACCATCCATCTCAAACATCCTATCACGCCTTGCTTTCTCCCCATCCTTTTTGAGCCTATTTGACTTTTCTCCCCACATCTTGTATACTACCACTTTTACAGAACATATTTTCTATATCTCCAGCACCTTAACAACTAAATCAACAAACTCATTTCTCAGCACCGCCTTCTTCCATAGAAAAAAGATCAATAGTCACATCCATCCCCGTCACACTCCAAACCAATAGCCTAAATCCTGGCAGCGTTTGGCACCATCAAAACCACCTCATGGCGCATTCTGACACGGCTCAAAACCACTTCTGGCACCGTCTGACACACCTCATTTTCAACTAAAACCACCACATACAGGGTAACCCAAATACACACCCCCTACATCCGACACAAAAACACCCCAATCCCCAAAACAACAACTTTTTTTTCAACCCGCCAGCCACTGCTCATCGTTCACCCATCCCCGCAAACAATCAAACAAGGGTAAAAACCCAACACATTTTATTCCATCCGAAATTAACCTATGCGCATATTTATCCCCTCCAATCAACTTAAATAAAAAAGCAACCACAGCAGGGTTGCTTCCGGAAAATCAATTGATTGAACTTTTACAAACTTACTTTATATTTCCCTTTCTCAAACTTCAGCAGGGCTTCATCTTCATCAAGCACACTCGCATCGTAAAAGAGAAACATGCCATTTTCCGCATCGATCTCGATTTCATAGATATCTTCACCTTCTTTTGTAGACATCAGATCTTCGACCAGCTCAAAAGAAGCTTCGCTAGCATAATTTTCCTCATCGAGCAAAAAAACGCCGCCATTTTTGAAAAATGAGGTAACTTTAGACTCTACCATTGGAACTCCTAATTCCTTATTCAAAAACAATGAAATTTATTAAAGTACAAAAACAAAAAGTTTTATGAGCCATAGTATACGCAGAACAAAACAAAAGTCAATCTTTTAATTCATAAGAAAATCATCAAAAAAACATAAAAAAAGCTGGCAATCGCCAGCTTCCAAGTCAAAAAAATCAATGCCAAAAATCAAGAAACAGCCCGTGCCACCACAAACATCGTCAACACCAAAAAGATCACCAACCCAGTCAACAGCACCCGATTCTTCGAATGTTGATCTTGCAAAGCATAATGCGTTCCTTCATCCACAATCTTCATCGCAGGTCCCGCATAAAAAGCAAATGCCAACCCACTCAAAAAACCGCCCAAATGTCCCCAATTGTCGATCCCCGGAGAGAGTCCAATCGCAAAGTTAATCACCACCAACATCACCACCTGTTGCAAAGCGCCCTTCGCATTGTCGCGGAACAGATGTTTGTTCATATAAAAGAAAATCGCCTGTGCCGCAAACAACCCAAACAAAGCTCCCGATGCACCAATCGAAACGGAGCTAGAGAAAATGAAAGAAGCCACTCCGCCGCCAAAACCAGCCAAAAAATAAAGCAGCACAAATCGCCAATGCCCATAAACCCGTTCCAAGAAAGGTCCCACAATATAAAGCGCATACATATTAAACCCAATATGCATCAACGCCGTCGGGTTAAATCCAGAAGAAGAATACAGCGGATTACTATGCAAGAACACCGGCGTAATCAAACGCCAAAACTGCCCTGCCAAAATCGAAGCATTGTCTTTTGCCCCCAACGCAATCATCAAATCCACGCCAAAAATCAACGTCGTCAACAACTGCAACACAAACACAAAAATCGTCACACCCATCAACACATAGGTTGCCACAGGTTTCACCACATCCGTTTTCACAGGTTTAATCGGAGGCATTCCAGCTGTTTCACGAGCTTGATTCACATCTTGCACATTATCTTGTTCAGGTCTAGATTCAAATTCACTCATTAATCCACTTTTCCTTCATATAACAAACACTTAACTAACAATCAACGAATTACAAAACATCATACCATTGATTAATCAGAAAATTGTTAATTTCCGCTCAATGCCCTTACGGCAAAACACTCGTCACCATCTCCAAAGCATCCGCACTAGGCGCAGGCATTTCAAATCCTTGTGGCACATAATCAGCAAAATATGTCTCATAATCTTCGCCATAAACATAGTAATAATGAAGATCCAAAACCCAAAACATCATCGCCTCATCCATAGAAAGGTCATCCTCATTCAACTGCTTCAGCTCAAACATCACATCATCCACAAAACCCATCTCCATTGGCAGCGGCACATCCGTCAATCGTTCATATCCCTGCAGCTCTTCATGCATGGTCAACGCCACGGCAAACTTAGTTTTCACTTCTCGGTTCTCAGGGTCCAGCGCATTCATCATCATCAAAGCCTCTTCATAAGCAGGCACAAATCCACCCCAAGATTCATCCACAAACATCCCCTTATACGTCATCACCTGATAAAACAAATCCGTCAACGCATCCAAATTCTCAAAACTTGCCTCTGCCAAAACAGCCGCTTCTGCTTCTTGAATCGCCTTCACCATCTTCGGTGCCATCACCGTAATAGAAAAATCATCCTCAGCTGTTGGCTCCAAATCTTCAAAATGCCAACGCATCTGCTTCCCCTCAATCACTCCGCCCTCCGGCAGCAATTCTGGATAAGCAATCGTCAAATCACTCGGTGCATAAGGCAAATTTACAATCAAGTCTGCCTCACCAATCACATCAAACCAACCCCCACCAGTCTGAAAAATGTAGTTAAACGTCGCCCGAGGAGAATACCCCACCGCAGGCATCACATACTTCACTTCCAAATTCACAACTTTCCCCACAGGGAACGAAACTTCAAACACTGCCCAAGCAATTGCATCCGAGCTCTCATCCAAAGGGTGTTCCAACATCACCTTTGTCCAATCCACCTGTTCCCCATTCACCCACACCGCAAAATCACTCACCTCAGGCACTGGCCAATCAGCATAGTTAAACAAATACATATTCAAAGGAAAATGCACTTCCAACAACTCATCTTCATCCCCCTGATTTTGCATCACAAAAGAAGCAACCACATCTGCCACAGGTCGAAAGAATTCAAAATCCTCTCGTGCAAACTCATCCTCAGAAACAGTGATCTCCACCACTTCCGAAACCATCTGCACCATCGTCGTATCACCCGGTGCCACATCGCCGCCAAAAGGTTCTTCCGGCGGAGCCACATCTGCCCAAACCAAATCCACCATCAAAAACAACGCCACCGCCAACAGCAAAATGCCCACCAACCACATCACTCGTCTCTTCATTTTTCACTCCTTCAGGTCAAAAACAACAAACATGTCATTCAAATCACAAATAAGGCAGATCCAACACCAACACTTCCGTCATCAAACGCAAATTCGTGTTTGTCTCCATCATCGCCATCGTTTTCTCCAAACCCTCAATCTGTGCCAACGCCACTTCAACCGAAACAGCATTTGCCACATCCACAATCTCGTTCTGCACATCCAAATTGATCGGCTTCACATTCGGCGTATGTTTCATCACCAACACATCTCGCCAAAAGTTGAACCACACCTTCAAACACTCCCGCAAATCAGCCACAGCATCCTGTTTCTCTTCTTTGCTAGAATGCAACCCAAGTTCTTCCACATAGCTAAACCGCCCCACCCGATCCATCTTCACCAAAGCCAAAAGGTCCTGTAAAAACTGAACTCGCTTCGTCATCAATCCTTCATCAGCATGCAACTGCAACGCCAACTGCGGGCATCCCCCCGAAACATATGCCAACAAAGCCGCCTCTTGCGGTGCCACCCCAAATCGAGTGATTAAAGCCGACACTAATTCATCTGCAGGCACTGGGCGCAATTGCAGCTCCTGACATCGCGAAACAATCGTTGGCAGCAAATTGTTCACATGGTCCACCACAAACAGCAGCACCACCCGCTCATTGGGCTCTTCCAAGGTCTTCAAAAGCGCATTCGCTGCGCTCACATGTGCATCCTCAAAATTGCGAAACAACACAATATGATACTTCGCCTGAAACGGTGTCATTGCCAACTTCTTCTGCAGTTCCCGCACCTGTCCCACCAAAATCTGCTTGCTGCCCCCCTCGCGTTCCACCACATGCAAATCCACATGCTGCTGCTTGCCAATTTGCACACAATTTCGGCACACATCACAAAATCCACCCTTCTCTGGTGGATTCTCACAATTGATCGCCTTTGCAAAAGCAATCGCCAACGCCTCACGCCCCACCCCCTCTGGCCCTGTGAACAAATACGTGTGTCTCAAATTATCATGACTCAAATGACTTTGCAGAATCTCTTCTGCCCACTGATTACCGATCAAGTTCCATTTCATACCACTATTGTAGTTTAAGCCCCCTCAACTCGCAACAAACTAATTCCCCCAGAAAAACATCCTCTTAAAAAGAAAACTCATTCACTTCAAAAAGTCTTCTCGCCTCACATGATACGTATAATAAGGTACTTCCTGCATCACCCCTTCTTTCCCATCCGGCACCTCAAACACCTGCTCCTCCGCCACACGCACTCCACCATAAGCTTCCACCATTCGATGAGAACCCACATTCGTCACTCGCGGTGTTGTCTGCACAATCTTCGTTTCACTATTCTCAAATGTATAGCTCAAAATTGCCCCCATTACCTCTCGCCCATAGCCCTGTCCCCAAAAAGCAGGCAGCAGCTTCACATCCGGTTCAGAAATTCCATCTTCATCCGGCTTCCCCAGCTTCGCTTCACCGATCTTCGTTCCCGTCTCCAAAAGCTCAATCACCAATCGTTTTCCAAACACCTCATCATCATTTCCTTGCTTCTTCAACAAAGCGCCAATTGCATCTCGCGTCATTGGAAGCCCATTTGGGAACCCAACATTCCACATCACAGACGTGCAATGCCACAATTCATCAAACAAATTCAAGTCGCCTTCATCAGCCACTCTCACCAACAATCGTTCTGTTTCAAATAAAATAATACTCATGTTAAACATTGTAGCATATTCCATATCTAGTTAAAAGAAAAACGCCCATCAAATGATGAGCGTTTAAAGTTCTGAAAGGAACCAAAACTATGCAAGTTCGACGACTGCGCCTGCTTCTTCCAAAGCTTTCTTTGCTTCTTGTGCTGCGTCTTTGCCAACGGCTTCCAAAACCTTTGAGCCTGCGGTTTCTGCCATTTCCTTGGATTCGCCCAAGCCGAGGCCTGTGATCTTGCGGATAGCTTTAATAACGTCAATCTTCTTGGGACCAGCGTCTTTCAAGACAACATCAAATTCTGTCTTTTCTTCAACTTCTTCAGCGGCTGCGCCACCGGCAACTGCGGCAACTGCCACAGGAGCTGCTGCAGAAACGCCCCATTCTTCTTCCAATTTTTTAACCAATTCTGCTGCTTCAATAACTGTGAGCTCACCAAGAGCTGCAACCAATTTTTCGAGGTCTGCCATTTTTATAATACTCCTATTATCGAAATAAAATTTTAATTTTGTAAACTATTTTCTCAAAGACTTATTTATCTGCATAAGCCTTGATAACTTGTGCAAGTGAGCGTCCAGGTTCATTTACTGTACGAACAAGCTTGCTTGCGGGAGCCATAATAGTTCCCAACAATTGTCCACGAACCACAGGAAGTGGTGGAAGATCAGCAACAACCTTAACTTGTGCAGGTGTAAGATGATTTCCATCCATAAGCCCACCCTTAACCACTACAAATTCTTTATCTTTTGCAAGGTCAAGAATAGCTTTTGCCATTCCTGGCGGGTCGTCAAAAGCAATACCGACTGCAGTACTGCCCGTGAAATATTCGGCGGGGAGTTCAAGGCCAATTTCTTCAAAAGCACGGCGAGCCAAAGTGTTTTTCACAACGTGAAATTCTCCACCTGTCTCTCGAATGCTAGCGCGAAGAGCATCAAATCCCGGCATATCCAAACCAGTATACTCAGTCAAAACAATAGCGTTTGCTTCACTGAACCAAGTTTTATATTGGGCGAATACTTCTTGTTTACGTTCTTTTGATAATGCCAATGTGTGTCTCCTTTCAGAAAAAATTAAAAGTCTTTGCTTCACATGCTTCCGAAGCAAAGACTTCCATCTTTTCTCAACACACAGTGTCAAAACACTGCATACTTTATTTCGATGTTAGTTCTCTACCTCGGTAGGGAATTAAGAGATTATCGGCATCTGCCTCTCATCTCACCTACTGTCTCTGGCGAAACAAATTCTTTTTCAAACGTCTAAGATTATATCATATACCTTTCAAACTATCGAAGGCTTGAAGGATCAATGCGAACTGCTGGCCCCATAGTAGAGGTCAAAGTAAGTTTTCGCAAGTAAGTACCTTTGGATGCTGCTGGGCGAGCTTTATTGATTGCATCAATCAAAACAGTCAAGTTTTCAACCAATTTACCATCATCAAAAGAGATTTTCCCAACAGGGCAATGAATGTTTGCAGTTCGGTCAACGCGGAATTCAACACGACCAGCTTTAGAAGCTTCAATTGCTTCTGCCAAGCGTTCTGCTGGAGCAACTGTGCCAGCCTTGGGGTTTGGCATCAAACCACGAGGACCCAACACACGACCCAAGCGTCCAGCTTTTCCCATCATATCTGGGGTAGCAATTGCTACATCAAAGTCTGTCCAACCTTTTTGAATTTCATTGATCATTTCATCATCAGCAACATAATCAGCGCCAGCTTCTTCAGCGATCTTTGCAGCTTCACCTTCAGCAAAAACAAGCACTTTTACGCTCTTGCCCAAACCATGGGGTAGCACAACCACGTCACGAACTTGTTGGTCTGCATGACGAGGATCAACACCCATACGAATATGTAATTCAACTGTTGAGTCAAATTTTGTGAAAGCAACTTCCTTCACCAACTTCACTGCATCTGCCAAAGCATAAGCTTTGTTTGCATCAATTTTTTCCTTAGCGGAATTATAGTTTTTACCGTGTTTTGCCATAATTTCTCCTTAGTGGTACAAACGAGTGCCTTAGCGACTCTCCCACGTGGTAACTTATTTCTAATCTAAGATTATCCTTCAATCTTGATACCCATATTACGGGCGGTACCTTCGATTTGTTTCATTGCAGCTTCAATGTCATTTGCATTGAGGTCTTTCATCTTGGTTTCTGCAATTTCTTTCACTTGTGCGCGAGTCACAGACCCAACCTTATCACGGTTCGGCACAGAAGATCCTTTGTCCACACCTGCTGCTTTTTTCAACAAAACAGATGCAGGAGAGCTCTTAAGGATAAACTTGAATGAACCATCAGTGAAGACGGTAATTTCAGCGGGAACAACTTCGCCCATACGATTGGATGTACGAGCATTATAGTCCTTACAAAAGGCCATAATATTTACACCATGGGTTGCCAATGCAGGACCAATGGGGGGAGCAGGATTAGCCTTACCGGCTTGAATCTGCAACTTAATTACTGCTTTTACTTTCTTTGCCACAATATACTCCTTTGTGGTACAAACGAGTGCAATACACTCTCCCACGTTCTAAAAAAAGTTTTTTCAAAAATTACAAAACATTTATTATCAAGTCTTCTCGACTTGTAAGAAATCTAATTCAACTGGGGTGTCACGTCCAAAGAAATTCACCATCACACGAACTTTTGCTCGTTCCATGTCAATGTCTTCAACAGTACCACGGAATTCATTGAATGGTCCGTCTGTAATTCGAACACGTTCTCCCTTGCGGAAAGATACTTTGATCCGCGGAGCATCTGCTTCCATTCTTCGAATAATTGCACTTACTTCTTCGGGGCGCAATGGAGTAGGTTCATTACCCATCCCCACAAAGCTAGTAACCCCAGGGGTATTTCTCACGACAAACCATGATTCGTCTGTCATGATCATATTTACTAATATATATCCAGGGAACACACGGCGTTCAATAGAACGTCGTTTGCCATCTTTCACTTCAATTTCTTCTTCGGTAGGCACAACAATATCAAAAATAAAACCTTTCATGCCCATCGAATCAATACGTTGTTCAAGGTTATGTCGAACTTTATTCTCATAACCAGAATAACAATGGACTACAAACCAAGCACGTCCATCATCAGGCTCGTCACTAAAAACCTCTGATTCTTCAACAACTTCTTCTTCAACTTCGGTAGTTTCATCTTCGCTCAGCTGAGCATCAAAACCAGACAAAAGGTCTTCATCGTTTGCTTGAGAGGCTTCCTTTGCCCAATCAGGAAGAATAGATTCTTCCTTTTCGACAGAAATTTCAGCTGCAAATGCGTCAACCTGTGCCCGCAACTCTTCTTCGAGATTTGCAGAATCAGAAATAAACCCATTCTCATCAGAATATTCTGATTCAGGATTCAATTGACTCATCTTTTTTTCTTCGTCACTCATAGCTTCACACAAACCTTTGTGAACTTATTAGGTTAAACTAGCCTTCTTATAAGGTAAGCAACCACTTAAACAAATTAAAATATAACCAATCTAAAGAACCAAGAAAAGCACTCATCACAACCAAAACGATTAAAACAATTTTAGTCAAATTTAGTGTTTCGCTTCTTGTTGGCCATGAAACTTTTCGCAATTCACCAGAAGTCTCGCGAAACCATTTTGCGATTCCATTTGACGACTTTTTCTTATCACGTGAAGATTCTTTTTTAGCCACGTGAGCCTCCTTGTTTTTCAAATTAGTATTTTATGTCCAAAACGCCGCATATAAAAAAGCGGCGCCATTTTGAAGGCAGGCGAGGCAGGAATTGAACCCACAACCTACGGTTTTGGAGACCGTTGCTCTGCCTAATTGAGCTACTCGCCTGTGTAAGGGTGCCTAATTTAGCATCCCTAACCGATTTTCAAATATCCTGAAAAATAATTATACCTTATTTTTCTAAAGGAATTTGTTATTTTGTTTCACGGTGCAATTGATGTGATCGGCATCGTTTGCAATATTTTTTCAATTCAATACGTCCTGGATCATTGCGTTTGCTTTTTTCAGTCATATAATTGCGTTCTTTGCAATTTGTACATTCCATTGTAGCAATGATGCGGATACCTTTTTTTCCTGCCATATCTTTAAATCGTGAAGGTGGTTTTTGGAGCCACCTTCACTCTCCTATCTTACTAATTTTGAATTCGACCAATCAGTCTTATTCAATAATCTTGGTGATAACGCCAGCGCCAACTGTCAAACCACCTTCGCGAATTGCGAATTTTGAACCAAGTTCAAGTGCCACGGGCACGATCAATTCAACTTCCAAGTTCACATTGTCACCTGGCATAACCATTTCCACGCCTTCGGGCAATGCAATATTCCCTGTCACATCCATTGTACGAATGTAGAATTGTGGGCGATAGCCATTGAAGAATGCTTTGTGACGGCCACCTTCGTCTTTTCTCAACACATAAACTTCACTCATAAAGCGAGTATGTGGAGTAATTGATTTTGGTTTTGCCAACACCATCCCACGTTCCACTTGGTCTCGGTTGATACCGCGCAACAACAAACCAGCATTGTCACCAGCCATACCACTGTCCAATTGTTTATGGAACATTTCAACACCAGTCACGGTAGAGGTCATCACTTCGTCTTGCAACCCAACGATTTCAATCGGGTCACCAACCTTCACCACACCACGTTCAATACGACCTGTCACCACTGTCCCACGACCTTTAATCGAGAAAACATCTTCCACTGGCATCATAAAGGGTTTGTCAGTGTCACGTTCTGGTTCAGGAATATATTCGTCAATTACGTTCAACAATTCGCGAATGCTTGCATATTCAGGTGCATCGGGATCGGTGCTTTCACTTTGCAAGGCTGCCAATGCAGAACCGCGCACGATTGGAGTATCATCACCGGGGAAGTCATATTCGTCCAACAATTCGCGCAATTCCATTTCCACCAATTCCAAAAGTTCTTCGTCGTCCATCATGTCAACTTTGTTCAAGTAGATCACAATGCTAGGAACTTCCACCTGGCGGGCTAACAACACGTGTTCTCGTGTTTGTGGCATTGGGCCATCGGGAGCTGCCACTACCAAAATTGCACCATCTACTTGTGCTGCACCAGTGATCATGTTCTTGATATAGTCACGGTGACCTGGCATGTCTACATGTGCGTAGTGACGTTTTTCGGTTTGATATTCCACATGGGAAATATTGATTGTAATACCACGTTCGCGTTCTTCTGGTGCGTTATCAATGGTATCAAATTCACGAAAGTCTGCATCACCCATGATGGCTGCAACTTTTGTAATTGCTGCGGTCAATGTGGTCTTACCATGGTCAATATGTCCCATTGTTCCTACATTGAGGTGTGGCTTCGTTCGTTCAAATTTTTCTTTTGCCATTTTTGTTTCTCCTTAATAACTAAAACATAATAACATGTTTCACGCTGAGAGCCCTCAATGGGACTCGAACCCATGACCTCATTCTTACCAAGAATGTGCTCTACCACCTGAGCTATGAGGGCTTATTGCGACGAATTTACTAAATTATAACCTTATTTAAGGCACAAGACTACACACCGAGCAAATTTTCACTCTCTCGGATAGTAGTCAATAAGTGGGTAGAGAAGGATTCGAACCTCCGAAGTCGTACGACAGCTGATTTACAGTCAGCCCCCTTTGGCCACTTGGGTATCTACCCTTGAGTGTTTAGAACTCAGGACCAAAACCATCTTCATAGTTCTGGTCGTCAATCCTCAACACAAGCCGACGATGGGAGTCGAACCCATGACATCCCGCTTACAAGGCGGGTGCTCTGCCAACTGAGCTACGTCGGCGCTTGTAAAGTGTTTACTTTATCAAAGCGCTTGGGATTATACCAAAATGAGTCATCTTATACAAGGATTTTAAAAAAAATAAGCAGTTTTTCTGAATTTTTTAACTTTCAGTTATTCGTTTTCCACCCTCAAAGGGATTTTCATAACAAAAACCGCCCCCTTACCTTTATTATCTTCTACATAAATTTTACCCTTATGAGCTTCTACTGCCAAACGACAAAATGTTAACCCCAAACCTGCACCTGATTTTGAATTATTTGAAACTTGCGCAAAACGTTCAAAAACTCGTTGTTTTTGATCATCAATGATTCCTGGACCTTGATCAGCAACTCGTAACTCAATATTATTATCGTCATCAAATTTCAAAGCTAATATAATTTCATCACCGTCTGTTGAAAATTTCAAAGCATTATCTAATAAGTTCAATATCACACGTTGAATCATATTACGATCTGCCTCCACAATGAAAGGTCTTCCAGAAAAATCTGTTCGTATACCAACTTTCATAAAATCAGCTCTTGTTTTTTGTTCAAGAATCAATTCATCAATCACATCACTTAATTCAAATTTCTCAAAAAACAATTGCATATTACCAGACTCAAGCTTAGAAATATCCAATAAAGATTCCACTAAATTGATCACTCGTTGCACGTTTCTTTGCGCAATTTCAAATGCCTGATCATAAATAGGGTTTTCAAATCCTTCTGGTAAAACTTCATTCATCAACAAAATAGCACTAATTACAGCACTCATTGGGGAGCGCAAATCATGCACAATGGTTGAAGAGATTAAATTCCTAGTTTCTTGCATTGAAACTTGGTCAGAAATATCATTTACAACAAAAGAAATTCCTACTATTTCATCCAAAAAATTCACACTTGCTAAATCTCTTTGATAAAAAGAATCTTTAACTCGATAAGAATTTTTGTGATCACTAACCTCAATTTGATTAGCTGCTTTTTCAAGCCAATTCTGTACATCACTAACATCACAAGCTAACAATTCAAATACATGCGCTTGTAAATCTGTGAACAAAATCTCATCTTCTTCATTTATTCCTGTCATATTTCGAAAAGCACTATTCGTAATTGAAACATAACCAGAAAACTCCATAAACATAACGCCACCGCTTACAGAATCTAATACAGTCTCAATTTGTTGTTTGCTATATAAGCGCTCCAAGTATTCTGCATTTGTAGTAACTAATTTTGAAATTTCCAAACGAGAAGAAACTTTTGCCGCTACTAATGAAAATAAAATTTCATCAATTTCATCAAATGCAAATTTCTCTTCATATGAAAAAACAGATAAGCAGCCAATTGCCTTGTTTTGAACAATTAATGGGACTCCCATCCATGCACTTAACGGATTATCCGAGCGCTCAAACCCTTCTTGAGAAAGAAAATCACCTGCATCTTGAGTTAAAAAAATAGATTTTCCTTCCAAGATCACCTTATCTGTCAAACGATTTTCAAGAACACGATTTTCCCAATAAACAACTTGCTGATTTGTCACAGCCAATGGATAATGCAACACTTCACCATTTAAAATTGCAACATAAAAATTCTTTACCCCCAAAAATTCACATAAAACATTTTTTATTAAAATATAAAATTCTGCCAAGTTTGCTGTCGCAAATGATCTATCATCTAAAGACAGAAGCAAATCAAAAGCAACTCTCCCCTTATTTTCCTTCATTTTCATCAAAATCCTTGAACAATGTGTTTATTCTTCGGTTACTACCGTGGCAGTTCTAGTAGCAAATGGTGTTGAAGTTGGCACCATTGTACTTGTTGGTTTATATTTTGGATAACGTTCTACTAAATCTTCATATATATTTTCTGGCAATTCATCAGACGAATATCTGCCTAATTCATCCCAATAACGTTCTGCTTCATCTTTCAAGTCAAAATTTTCACAAAACAGTGCAAATTCATAAAGAACTTGAATACGTTGATGATCTGTCATCTCTTGCTTTAAAGCACTTACATATGAACGAAATCCATTAGTCGATTGCCCTGCTTCCTCGTACCCTCTAGCTAAATAATAATGAGCTTCATAAGAATATGGATTTAATGCAGCTCCAGAGCTCAAAGCAGGCAAAGCTTTTTCCAAATCACCTTCATCAAGATATGCACGCCCCAAATATGTAAATGCATAATTTCGCACCCCCTTTACATCAGTCAACCCTTCAAAAAGATCAATTGCTTTATCATAATCACCCATTGTCAAATATGCCAAGCCTAAATTTAATTCACCAAACAAATCTTCTGGATTAGCTTTCATATATTCTTGGTAAAGAACCAAAGCCTCATTTCCTTCACCTAAAGCTAAATATATTTGAGCTAACAAGGGACTTTCTTGATTCATTCGATAAAAATAATCTTTTGCAAGTAACGCTTGAGCCAAAGCTTTTTCAAAATCACTCTGATCATAATATACTTGCGCCCGTTTCAAATATACATATCCATTTTCAGAAGATAAAGATTCTGCCTCATCTAACTCTACTAACGCTTTCTCAAACAATCCCATTTTCGTAAAATAATCAGCTCGCAATAAATAAACATCCACAAAATCCGGAGCATATTTCAATGCTTTATCTAAATTTTCTTTACTACTCTCAACAGAATATAACTCCATTTCCATCCGAGCTATCCCTAAATACCCTGGGCCAAATTGAAAATCTTCTTTAACAGATAAACCATAATTTGAATATGCTTTTCTATAATCCCCACTCATTTCATAAGCTTCGCCTATATGATAATAAATATCCGCCTTTTCTTCCTCTGTCTTGGTTAAAATATTCAAATAGTAAATTGCTTCTTCCCATTCACCATCTCGTATAGAATTCATTGCCAATCTATAATAGTCACCAGCATGTTGAGTAGAAACATATTCAGGAGTTGCTGTATAGTGTACACCTGGTGTTGCTGTCGCGGCAGCTTTAGTAGGTACTATAGTTTCAGAAATTAAAGTTGCAGTGTTCTCAACTAGTGAAAAAACCTCCCCTACTGTAGCGGTTGGATAAACATAAACTGTAGGGGCAAATGGTCGAAAGATTAATAAGCCTAAAACAGTAACAAACCCTATTGATGCTGCCGCAATTCGAATGTTTTTCTGTTTCTTTATTTCTTCGGGTGTTTTTTCCTTATTTTTATCTTCATTTGCAGATAAAGAATAAAAATCAGCAGAAAATACTCTTGAAACAGAAGGCTTTTTCCATTCAATTTGAGAAAATGCATCTATCTCATCAACTTCTCCCAATAACCTTAACCCCTTTTTGGCTTCAATATTTTCTGGATCTAATCGCAATACGTTTTGTAAACAAGAGGTTTTCTCTTCTTTCGTTTCCATCACAGCACTTAAATAAAGCCAAAATATTGGATTCTTTTGATCTCCCCGCACCAATTTCATTAAAATATCTTTTGCTGTAGTATGATCTCCATTAAGCAATGCTTCCTGTACTTCATTCAATAATGAATTATCAACCATTTGAATTCCTCAAACAAAAAAAGTCTCTTACTATTTACGTACTCTTATAATAAAATTTCTCTAAAAAAGCACTTAAGAAAGAATAACCTTCTTAACTGGTATAATCATATCATGCAAAAATTAAAAAATGTTTTATTTTTTTTCATTATAGCATTCATTTTTGTAAGTTTTACTTCATGCAAAACAAATAACTCTTCCTTATCTCAAGCAACAGAAGTAATTACTTTGCTCGCTTATCAAACACCAACCCCAATTCCAACGCCTAAACCAAATCCCACTGAATCTCAACCAACGCTTCCCCCTCTTCCTACTACTACACCATATCAATATACTATTCAAAGTGGTGATAACTTATCCAGCATAGCACTTCGTTTTGGAGTTACTTTAGATCAAATTTATCTTGCAAACCCAAATATTAGTCCCAATACTCTCTCTATAGGACAAATGATTTCAATACCAGATGCTACAAACAAAAATGATGGGGTAAATACACTTTCATCAGAAATGATAACTCTTGATCTTTCTGCTCCAATTTGTTATTCAACAACAACAAATTCCACATGGTGTTTTGTAAAGATCACAAACAATACAACAACTATAGCTGAAAATATCTCTGTTACATTCTATATATTTGACAAAAATAACATTCTAATTAAAAACCATACTGCAACTCCCCCATCAAACATTCTACCTTCACAAACAACAACTATTGCTAGTGTTTATTTCAAAAACTTACCTTCTTTTGATAACATTAATGCCACACTAACCTCAGCAATACCTTCCCAAAATATTGACCAGCGTTATATCACATCCAAATTTACACAATCTCAATTAATAATCTCAGAGAACAAATTGTCGGCAGACATTATTGGCACTCTTCAAAATGCTTCAACTCCCACATCATATTCATGGCTAATAATTATTGCTTATGATAAAGACAATAACCCTGTAGGATTCAAACACTGGGAAAGTTTAGACCTTCAATCAGAATACTCAATTAATTTAACTGTTTATTCACTAGGTAGCTCAATTGATAGAGTTGAATATCTTACCGAAACAAGATAATGATTATTCTGACCAGATCGTATACTTTCCTTCTTTGCATAAGCTGCCATCTTTCAAACACACTTCATAACGGATACGACTTCCATTATCAGCATCAATTGGACCAACTTTAATTTCTGTTAATCCATCTGAATCTGTTAAAGGAAAAAATAATTCTTCCTGTTCTCCACTCGAAGGGTATATTATTAAAATCTTCAACTCCCATCCATCTAAAGAATCCATTTTTTCATTTGTTAATTGAGCAAAAACTGTTTGTTCACTATTTCTACTAACCAAAGGAGAAGCCATCCATATAGTTAATTCCAATGTATTATCAATAATAATCTCTTCAGGTGCTTCATAAATTTTTTCAAAATAATCCCGTCCTAATGCAAGCGGTATTACTGATTCTTCTTTAGTCGTTGGATCAACAAGTATTTCTAAACATAGATTATCAAAACATTGTCGATAGTGATACTCTTCTATTTTTTCAACACTTTGGATTGGTATACCAAAAGTTTCAAACCCACCATTATTCATTAAAAATTCGAAAACGCTATTAGGAATACTATAACCAAGATTGCCGTTTACACGATAAAAATAAGCTGCACTACTATCTTGCAACACCATTGGCTCAGATTTAGCATGACCTAACATTGTAGATATCGGCAACAACTTCACTTCATCTTCATTTCCCACAGTAGTGAATAAAACTGCATTTTCAAAAATGATCTGAACATTTCCATCACCTGCATCATAAATCCCCGTCAAAGCCTGCCCAACCATTTCTTTTCCTAAAGTAGCCACAGCGCTTGCAAAAGGTTCTGGAACCAAAATTGTCTCAATCGTTGATTCAATAGTAGGCTGACTTTCAAAATAACTCAAACTACACACTGATCCACAATCTATACGACCATAAGGTAACAAACCCACAAATAAACCATCTTTTCCGTCTTTCGCATAAAAACCTAAATTTTCAAAATGCTGTTCAATTTGTTCCTTATCAGTATTATAGTTTGCATTCGATATCGGATATCCAACAACATCAATGCCTCCCAATTTTGTATATAAACCTACAAAATCTTTATAAATTTCATATCCGTTTAAAAAAGTACCATCTAAAGATTCATATTCTGTATGAGGTGGTTCGTAATACCCTAATTGATTACCCAAATCAGCAAAATAAATACTTTTCCCATTTTGTGAAAATGGATCTGAAACCAACAAACCAGCAACCACATATTGCATTTCCTGATCATTTTTTTTAAATATAGAACCTATTGCTTTTCCTAGCAATTCTTCACCACCATTATTTTGATAAAACTCGCGAAAAATTGGAGAAATCTCAAATCCCATATCTTTTGCAGAATCATTAGTTCTACTACCACAGGCAGAAAAAATAAAGGAGAAAATCAATATAAATACAAATCTAATAGGTTTAATTTTCATATCTTCCCGAAACTCAACTTACAATAGTTCTATTAACAAAAAAGTATAGCAAAAAAAATGCATTCAAGAAAGTTTAAAAGTCTTTTCCTCAATTATAGTATTTTTATTAATAAATTATATGCTCATTGCAAGACACCTTCCATTATGATTTAATAAATCAAAAAAGATTGGAGAATCTTATGAACACAAATAAAAAAGCAACAAAAGGCGTTGTTGTTGGCATTGAATATATATTAACTATCGATGGTGAAATAATTGATGAAACACAAGGTGAAAGTCTTGAATATCTTCATGGCTATGCTAACATCATTTCCGGACTTGAAAAAGAAATTGAAGGACTAAATATTGGTGATAACAAAAAAGTTTCAATTCCTCCTCAAGATGCCTATGGTGAATATGATGAAACTCAACTTGTTGAAATTCCTCGTTCAGAATTTCCAGAAGACATTCCTTTTGTTCCTGGGTTAGATATTGAAATGACAAGTGTTGAAGGTGAAATCTTAATTGGTACAATTGAAGAAGTTCTCAAAGACAATGTTCTCGTCAATTTCAATCATCCACTTGCTGGTGAAACGTTAGATTTTGATGTTACAGTTGTTACAATTCGTGATGCCACACAAGAAGAATTAGAACACGGTCACGTTCATCAAGATCATGATCATCATCACTAAGAAATACATCCTTCTCTCTGGTAGAATAAAACCAGAAAAAAATTTTAGGAATATTATTATGAAAAAAAATAGTTTAAGAATCAGTTTTATCTTTATCGCAACATTAACATTGCTTCTAAGTGCATGTCAACCAAATGCCTTAGGTGTTGAAGATGCCACAACACCAACAGTAGAAGCTACAGAAGCAAGTGGTTTTGTTGAATTATCAGATCTATCAAGCGATTCTCAAGAACAAGAATTCACCTGTGCTGCAGTTGCAAAACAAGGAGAACATCCTAGTTATGCACTTGAAGGCGATCATGTTCTTTCAGTAGAAGATCCTGCTATCACCCTTATTCTTTATAGCGATTTTGCATGTGATATGTGTAATAGCTTGTATCAAATAACACAAGCCATCTTATTAAATTACCCAGGTGATATCGAATTTATCTATCGTTACTTCCCATTACCAGATATGGAAAATCAAGAAGAACTAACCGCTGCAGATCCAAAATCATTGATTGCAATCCAAGCTTCTGAAGCAGCATCAAATCAAGGTTATTTCTGGGAAATGTACGCTCTTCTTAATGATAATTATGAGACTTGGGCAGAATACGAGGAACAAGCCTTCACAGATTGGATTATTTCTCAAGTAACTGGTATTGAAGAATTGGATGAAACTCAATTTGAAAAAGATATGTTCTCAGAAGATATTATTTCAATTGCGACATCATCCATGGAAAATGCCATCAAAGATGGCGTTACATATATTCCATTCCTTGGCATTGATGATAGTGCCATCCCTGGCGACTACTACGAATACACTTCCCTTAATGAGAGTTTGGGACAAGTGATTGCTCTCACTCGCCTCGAAGACATCCAATACGATGAATGCCCAGAAATGACTATCGATACCAGTAAAGATTATTACGCAAAAGTCACTACTGATATCGGCGAGTTCACAATTCACCTTTTTGATGATATAGCACCGTTCACAGTCAACAGCTTTATCTTCTTAGCAGAAAATAATTGGTATGATGACGTTTATTTCCATAGAATTGAACCAGGATTTGTTGCTCAAGTAGGCGATCCGACTGGAACTGGCATGGGAA
This sequence comes from Anaerolineales bacterium, assembly GCA_963662985.1. Lineage (GTDB taxonomy): Bacteria > Chloroflexota > Anaerolineae > Anaerolineales > UBA11579. Next base: position 1,170,470 of record OY760067.1, read on the forward strand.
ATCCTGGGTATCTTTATAGCTTAGAAGTTAATGATGATGTTACTTTTGATAGAGCAGGTCTAGTTGCAATGGCAAACTCAGGGCCTAATTCAAACGGTTCTCAATTTTTCATCACCTATGCAGAAGAGCCACACCTCAATGGCAGCTATACAATTTTTGGTGAAGTAGTCGAAGGAATGGATGTAGTCGAAGCCCTTCAAGACACTGCTTTAGAAGATACCGAAAACACATACTACGCTATTTTTATTCGTGATATTGAGATCATCGAGAAATAAGAGGAATAAATGGGCTTAGCACAATTACTAGACCTGATCAAAACTTGGGCAGAAGGTATCATCACTCAAATGGGCTATCTCGGACTTTCGCTCGTTATGTTCCTTGAAAATGTATTTCCTCCCATCCCCTCTGAAGTTGTCCTCCCCTTAGCAGGAAATCTCACCAACACTGGTGAATTCTCATTGTTTGGTGTAGTTTTCTGGGGAATGATAGGCTCCTTACTTGGTGCATATTTATTTTACGGTTTAGGTATTCTTTTTAACGAAGATAAGATTCGTCGTTTTGTAGAAAAATACGGCAAATGGGCAATGATTACCGTAGAAGACTTTGACAAAGCTATTGAGTTTTTCGACAAATATGGTCCTTTCACAATCTTCTTTGGTCGCATGGTTCCGATCGTACGTAGCCTTATCTCCATTCCAGCTGGTATGCACCGTATGAAAATAATTCCTTTCACACTATATACCATTGTTGGCACATCTTTATGGAATGTAGTTCTCGCAGTAGCGGGGAAATTACTCGGGCCACAATGGCCAAAAGTGATTGAATGGATCGATGTTTATCAAAATATCGTGATAGTATTGATTCTCATCCTTGTTGTTTGGTTTGCTTTTACAAGAATAAAACGAATTATTCAACAAAACAAAAAATAACCCTTAAAGGCTTGTTCATCTGGACAAGCCTTTTTCTTTTAAATTTAACTTCTGCGATATAATCAAAAAATGGAAGTTTTTCTAATTCTAGCCCCTATTTTTTTTACAATTCACAACATTGAAGAAGCCCTCTGGCTTACAAAATGGTCTCAATTGCATTCCCCCTTAAAAAATAAACAAACTCAAAAACAATTTATTTTCTCAGTCTCCATCATCACATTAATTGGTTGGGGCTTTTATATACTATCTGTTTTTTTCCCTTCTAAAAACACAACCTATCTTTTTTATGCATTTCTCGCAGTTATGATTATAAATTCCATATTTCCTCATTTGGCGCTCTCCATTAGGACTAAAACTTATATGCCCGGTTTAGGAACAGCAATTTTATTACTTATTCCTACATACAGTTTTATGATTTTAAATGCAATAAAAAATGACACTATAATAGTGCCATCTCTTTTGATTTATTTGGTCATTGTAGGAATTTCATTACTTTTATTACTATTTATCTTAGATCATCTCTCAAGAATATTTTTTAATAACTAGCTTATTTAGTGGGTGTTACTGTCATAGTTGGCATCACACTTGGTGTTGCTGTAGCCCTTGCATCAGGTCGAATTTCATCATCCAAAGTTTCTGGCATATAAAATTGATAATGCCAATGAATTCCATCAATCACTGCCAGATCAGTATTAGTATTCACAATCTCAAAAAAAGTATTCCCAACTTTAAAAGGATATGGTTGCCCATCCAAAGTAGTTATTCGCATCATACTCGCATCTTCTGCGCGAGTCCATTTAACAGGCACCGCCATTCCATTTCGATAAGCGTACCCATTTCCTTCACCATATAGATCAATAATCATAGATTCTGCTTCTGGTTGTTTTGCAAAATATTCATATTCAACAAACAAAACTACAACATTATCAGCTGTTACAGGTTCATCTGTTAAATCATCCATTAATTGTTCATATTTGAAAGAATTTGTTTCAAAATCATATTCATCAATTTCTTCTAAACGATAAAATTTTTCTTCTTCAATATGATAGTCCCATCTTACAGAAGATGCCCCTGAATATGTTACTGTAATACCAAAGGCAACATTTCCTTCAACAGGCACATCTGAAAAATACATTCCGCTTAGGTCTGGTTTATGATTCACAATATAACGTCGATCCATATCCGCAGTAAGTGCTTTTGTGTTCACATGCACACTGTTATACCAAACCTTCTCTGGATCCCGACAAAAGACGATAAATCTCCCGTCATTGCACTTATTCTGTGCTTCATTAGAATTTTCCAAAATCAAACTCTTCTGAAAATAAGGCTCCATAGAATAAAAATATTCCAGAACTCGCGCATCAGCACGTCCAAATACCAATAGTGCATCATACATACGAACAATGTGTTCATCAAAAAAACGTCCAGAACGCACCGGACCCACTAACTCCCCGTTATTTCCATAAAAGATAGCCACAAATCGTGTTTTTCCCATTTCCGTGTAATAATGGTAAACTACATCTGCACTCATCAATCCTCTTTGAGGTCGTGTATAACGTGGGAAATTGGTTATTTTCACTGCAATAGGCCGTCGATCCATAATATCTGGATTCTCAAAATATTCTCCTGTTAGTGGGTTGATATTCGGATCATATTCATCAGGCCCTTGTCCTACCATCGTTGGTGCTATGCTAAACAGCGGAATTACGTCATTCAGAATTTGAGTTGGCTGCAATGTTCCTTGAATCAATCCATTTGAAGTTGCATAATTCGTTTGGATGTCAAAAAAAATAAAACTAAAAAATAAAACCAACATCATCCCAATGATCGCAAAAACTTTTTGTCTCTTTTTCATACCTATTCACTTGGCCATTCCCAAAGTATTTCTTCACTTGGTGGTGTCATTTCAAAAGTTACTCGCCAAGAATTTATATCTTTTTTAATTTCAGATTCAGTGGACATAATCTCAAACCATGTTTTTCCCGGTTTAAACGGATACGGACTACCATCGTCAAAAGTAATTTGCATCATTTCAGCAGAATCTTCCCAAATCCATTTCACAGCATATATCTCACCATCCCGCAAAGCAAACCCATCTCCAATTCCAGAGAAATTCATATCAACAATTTCCGAGGGAGGAGTGGTCGCATTTCCCGGTTTATAAAAACGATGAAAATGTTCAATAAATAAAACAACCACATTTTCAGTTCTGATCTCATCACCAGTCAATCGATCTGTTAAAACAGCATATTCTTCTGGATATTCGCCAATTGCCTCACTCTGATCTTGATATCTTAAATAATTTCCACTTCTTTCATCATAATCCCAATAAGAATATGCTGAATAGGAGTAGTATAAATACAATCGTTGTAAATCTATACCATCGATTGGTATCCCAAAAGAAAACGCCATCCCATCCAAAACAGGTTTTTCATCATCCGCACCATAACCCGCATTAAATTCAGCCACTTCTGCTGTGTCCCCCAATAAATAATTTAAAGTCTCAGGTTCATATCGACACACAGGATTAGGTGGACATTTACCATCCATTGGATATCCGTAGCGAGGAGCAGCATCCAAACTCTCAAAATAATTAATAATATGCGTATCAGCTCTTGCAAACAAAAACTGGGTCTCATAATTTTCAACCAAAAAACGATCAAACATTCTCCCAGATCGAATTGGTCCCACTAATTCTGCATCATTTCCATAAAAAATTGCATGGAATCGTGGCAAACTATTATTATGGTAGAACTCATAAACTATATCAGCCAAAGATAACCCCCATTGTGGACGATTAGATCTTGGATAATTATTGATCTTAACTGCCACAGGTCGACGGTCTAATTTAGAAGGATCCGTAACTTTTAATCCTGTCAAAGGATTCATTCCATCTTCAAAATCACTTAGCCCATAATATTCAACACCCTTTGAAATAGTGCTTTCATTAGAAGATAAATCTGTTGAATCACTAGAAGTTGGCGTTAATATTCCTGTTTCTACAGAATTAATTTCCGTAGGAATGGCGTCAATTGTAGCATCGGCAATCGCTAATGCAGTAGCTTGTATTGAAAGATCTTGAGGAGAGGTCGTTTCACCTAAACAACTGGTCAAAGAAAAGATTAAAAATAAGAGCAATAAAAATAATACAGGTTTTAGTTTCATATATAGTACACTATAATTCAGCTAACCAACATCGTCAAACGGTTTTTATCACTTGTCAAATTAGCTCATCAAAGGATTCTATGAAAAAGATCTTTTTTGCTTCACTTCTTTTAATTACCATTCTTACCATTTGGATAATTGTTATCCCCGGCACATGGCGTGATCAACTCAATTCTGTTGGCTATGCTTTCTGTCATCGCATTCCATCACACAGCAATCACATTCATGAAAATGCCTTCAGTTTTTGCGCCCGTTGTTACGGTATGTATTTTGGCGCTTTAATTGGCTTTATCTACCTCTTTATAATAAGCAATAAACGTGCCGAATTACCAAAATGGTACACCTATATCCCCATAGTAATTTTTTTCTTATTATTTGCTATAGATGGATTAAATTCCATGTTAACAACTTTCCTTGGTTTTTCTGTTATTTACCAGACCACAAATATCACTCGCCAAATAACAGGGCTTGGCATTGGCATGAGCATGAGCATCTTCCTTACCTACGCACTAAATGCTTCCATCTGGGCCAAAGAAAAGGCAGATGCCATACCTATGATCAATTCATTCAAAGAGCTTATCTTTCTCCTACTCTTCATTTCAGTTGGTTTTGCAACATTTTTTATCCCTAACACATATCTCCAAGAGTTCCTCAACATTGCTTCCGTATTCGGATTTATTCTTACTTTATCTTCAATCATTTTAGTTCTCGTTACCATCATCTTCAAAAAAGAAAATTCTTTTGAAACCAATCAATCCCTTATTCCGTATATAATGTTAAGTGTAAGCATTTCCATTTTTATCATACTAAGCTTTGATTTAGCACGGTTTTGGCTCACACACACATGGCAAGGTTTCAATATCTAATAGGAGGATACATTGGAAGTTTTTGCAAACATTTTTTCAGCATTTGGTCTCTCAGCAAGCGCTGGGATGAATGCTTATATTCCTCTGCTCGTAGTAGCACTCACCGGGAAATTTTTTCCAGACACACTAACCTTAGCAGAACCTTGGAACGTTCTCACAAGTTGGGTTGTCATCGCTGTCTTAGTAGTCCTGTCCCTAGTAGAGTTTTTTGCAGACAAAATCCCTGCTGTAAATCACGTGAATGATGCTGTTCAAACATTCATTCGCCCCACAGCCGGTGCAATTCTCTTCGCAGCCACAACAGGTGCTGCCTCAGATATCAACCCCATCCTCGCAGCCGTCGTTGGTTTGCTCACAGCTGGTGGTGTACATGCCACCAAATCATTACTGGTTCGTCCTGCTGTTACAGCCACTACAGCCGGTACAGGCACTACTCCCATCAGTTTAGTAGAAGATTTTATTGCAGTCATTATCTCTATCCTCTCTATGATTATTCCTGTAATTATTGCTGTGATTTTGATCATTGTAACGAGTATAATAGTCTTTGCCCTTTGGCGTAGAATTAAAAAGAAAATGCTCAAAGACAAACAAGCTTTGTATTAATTCTTAATGTGAAGGAAAAAGTATGAATAAAACAGCCGTAATTATTATTATCGTCGTAGCAATATTATTGCTTTGTTGTTGTGCCGTAGCTGTAAGTGGTTACTTCTGGTGGGGTGATCTCCTCCTTGAAAACCTCGGCTACTACTAAAAATAAAAAATCGCCTGAGTCATAAGCTCGGGCGATTTTCTTTAAACAACTTAATCAAAAAAGCTAAAGTTTGCAAGATTTTTTCTTTCTCTTGTGCTTCCCATTTCATTTTTTCAAAATCTTCCATATCAAGGATTACCATCCTACCATCTGGAAAAACCTGCAAATCCACCACCAGATCTTCCCAATAGACAGAATCAGCTTCTATTTTTGCAGGCCTAGAAATATTAATATACCAATATTTTAAATCTTCTGAATTCCCTCGATAAATCTCAAAAATGTTGAACCATTGTTCATTGAAATACTTTTCGATCATACGATCACCAGTCATCGCATAAATCTCAGGATCTAAATTTAATTCATCATAATCATCAGGAGCAACAAATAATCCCTCTCCTAAAAGATAGTCTTCCGTGCGCTCAATTACTTCTATATCCCAAGTAATATATTTATTTTTTTCAAGATTATTCTTAGTAACTTTCATTTTTTCCATCAAAAATCACCATTGCCTTTCTATCTAACATCCAAATGTTCACTAAATTGCCAATCTCATAAGGATTCAAAGCCAACGGTTCTTCAACAATCACAAAATCATCCTTGATTGCAATTTTAAGCCTCATCATCTTACCATTAAAATCAATTGTAATAATTTTTCCTTCACCGACATAAAGACCATTATTTTGATCCTTTGGAGCATTCAATGTTAGATGGTGAGATTTTAACAGCAATGAGACTTTTTCTCCATCTTTCTGATCACTCGATAAGTCTTTTTTCAAATCACCAATCCTTGTGCGAATAACATTTTCTGATGCTATAAAAATCCCCTCATAAATATTCTCATATCCCAAAAACTCAGCTACAAAAACAGAGTTAGGAGTTTCCAACAATTCTAATGGAGTTCCATATTGCATTATTTTTCCATGATTCATTACATAAACTTTATCTGCAATCTGAAAAGCCTCTCCTTGATCATGGGTTACCAAAATTACGGTCTGGTCTTTCAAAATAGTTTGCAATTCAATCATCAAATTCTCTCTCAAAGTGCGATCCAAAGCCCCTAATGGCTCATCTAACAAAAGCAAGCGTGGAGCAGGAGCTAAACTTCTCGCCAAAGCCACACGTTGTTGCTCGCCGCCTGAAAGCTGTTGGACAGATCGTTTCTCGAAACCACTCAATCCAACCAATTCCAACATTTCCTTGACTTTTAACGCTCTCTCAAACTTCTCAATACCTTTCATTTCCAAACCAAAACTTATATTTTCTTCTACTGTCATATGCGGGAACAGTGCATATTCCTGAAACATCAAACCAAAATTACGCTCATAAGTCGGCATCTTCAAAAGATCTTCTTCATTCCATAAAATAGAACCTTCATCTGGGATCACAATTCCACAAATACAATTCAGTAAAGTTGACTTACCACTTCCACTAGGTCCTAAAATAGCAACTCGTTCACCTTCACTCACAGAGATCGTCAACGAATCCAACACTTTTTTTCCATCAAATTCTTTTGAAACATCAACCACTTTTAACATATACAAAACCTCTTAAAAATCGCCCAATAAACGCTTTTGAATTTTTTCGATTAAACTCATTCCAACAATTGTTGTCAGCAATAGTAATGTAGACAAAGCGAGTGACTGTCCGAAATTCAATTCACCTGGCCTTCCCAAATAGCGATAGATCATCACAGGAATAGTCGGAAATTCAGGCCGCGCAATCATTGCAGAAGCGCCAAATTCGCCCAATGAAATCAAAAAAGAAAAGATTCCCGCTGCCAATAAAGATTGACTGATCATCGGCAAATCAATCCGAAAAAATACCTTTCTTGAAGTAGCTCCCAAAACTGCTGCAGATTGTCTCAATGTTGGTTTGATTCGTGCCAAAGCTGGTGTTAAAATCCGTAACACAAAAGGTAGTGCGACCAAAGAGTGTGCTAACGGAATCAAGAAAGGAGAAGACCGCAAATCCAAAGGCGGTTGATCTAAAGCAATTAAAAATCCAAAACCCAAAGTTACAGCCGATGTCCCTAATGGTAATAAAAACACAGGTTCCACCCATTCCCAAAAACGTTTCCTACCAAATCGCAAATTTGCCCAAGCCAAACACAATCCCAATCCCAACGCAATCAACGCTGTGATCCCTGCATATACTAATGAAATCATGATCGCCTTTGCAGGAGAAGCATAAAACATGCTATTATTCTCACCAATAAATAAAGTTCTATAAAACTGCAAAGTAAAACCATGACTATTTGATAAAAACGATTGACTAATCAAAGACAACAAAGGTACGGCAAAAAATAGGAAATAGAAAAACATTAATCCCCCAATTATCAGTTTCAATCGTAATGTTTTTGGTTTACGCACGTTTTTTTCAACTTTTGTCACATCCAAAGTCAATTGAAGTTTTTTTGTTATTTTATTTTGTAAAAAGATTAAACCCAAAACAAAAAATAATTGCAACATTGCTAAAATAGCCCCCACTGGCAAATTAAACAGACTGATTGTTTGATAATAAATCTCCGTCTCCAAAGTAGAGAATTTTGGTCCACCCAAAATTAACACTACTCCAAAAGAAGAAAAATCAAACAAAAAGATCAATAACGCAGCAGATAAAATTGCTGGCATTAATAATGGCAGGCTAATTCTCACAAATGTTTTCCATTTGGATGCACCCAAAGTTTCAGCAGCAAAGTTTAACTTTGGTGATAATTTCTCCCAAAAATCTCCCACTGTCTGAATCACAATCGCTGTATTATAAAAAGTATGTGCAATCAAAATTGCACTAAACGTCCCTAAAATTTGTAATGGGGCTTCCGAAAATCCAAACCAATGCATCAGCCCCAGATTCAACCAACTTGTCTCTCCCCACATTGAATTATAAGCAGTTGCCACCACTAAAGTTGGCAAAATAAATGGCAAAGTAGTCAGCACTCTCATCACTTTTTTGCCTCGAAAATCAAAATGCGAGAACAAATAAGCACCTGGCATCCCCACCAATATAGTTAAACCTGTCGACAAAAATGCTTGCCATAAAGTAAATCCAAAAGTTCTTCCCACCCGGGCAGATCGTAAAGAATTCAATATTGTTGCAAAGTCAATTTTTTCAAAAGCAGTAAAACTAGTTTGAAAAATAGAAAATAAAGGAAAAAAATAGAACAATCCATAAAACAAGAATGGCAGTAAAACTAACAACCAAACAGATTTTTTCTTCAACCAATCTATCAACATATCATACCAAAATCTCAGAATCCCTCCATTACTATATAAGAGAAGGATTCTGTAATAAATTTCAACTAACGAAGCACAGTTTCAGTCCAAGCTTCAATCCAACCTTCTCGATTCTCAGTCACCACAGCAGAGTCCAACAAAATAGGCTCTTCTGCAACAGCCAAATATTTCACAAAAATAGGATCTAAAGCTGCATTTTCATTTACTGGGAACACATACATTTGCAATGGCATGTCTTCTTGGAAATCTGGTGAAAGCATAAAGTCCACCCAAGCCTCTGCCAAATCTTGATGTTCAGTACCTTTCAAAATTCCCACAAATTCAATTTGTCGGAAACAAGTTTCGGGTGACACAATTGCTTCTGTGCTAGGTTCTGTCACATCACCTTCAGCAAACACCAATTCTACTGCCGGACTAGAGCCATAAGAAACAACTATCGGATCCGTACCACCGTACATAGAAAAATCAGAATAATAAGCAGTTTCCCAATCGCTCACAACCTTCACATCATTATCAACTAATCCCTTCCAGAAATCTAAATAACCATCTTCACCAAAAACACCAATCGTAGCAAATAAAAATGACAATCCAGGAGAGGAGGTAGCAGGATTCTCAACCACCAACAAATTTCGATACTCCTCTTTTGTCAAATCAACCAAGCTTTTTGGGAGCGCGAGGTCATTTTCTTCAAAATAGGCACTTTCCACATTCAAACAAACATCACCATAATCAACGGGTAAAGCTCTATTTTCAGCATCTAATTGAAATTCAGCAGGAATTTCTGTCAACATGGGCGAATCATATGGCACAAAGATATCACCTTCTAAAGCACGACTTAAAAATGTATTATCCACGCCATAGAAAACATCTGCCAATGGATTATCATTTGATAACACTGCCTTATTTACTGCTGTACCAGTGTCACCTGATTGCAAAAACTGCACATCAACATTATATTTTTCTTCAAACTTTGCCACAACCTCATCAGAAACAGCAAAGCTATCATGCACCATCACTGTCAAAGTAGCAGGTTCATCACTTGTTTTCGAACAACCCACCAAAACAAACATCAAAATTAATACAACAAATAAAATCTTTTTCATAAAAAATCCTTTCTAAAAATAAATTTAATCATCAAACACAATACACACTAAAACGCCTTTTCTCAAACGAACACTTGCCTTTTTAGAAATCACTCGATTGCTCACCCCTCTCGGAACACCATAGAATAAAGTTTCATCATTTAATGGGTACTCCATTCCTTCTGTGGTCACTCCAATTACATCATCTTGCAAAGCAACCAAAGACACTGTCTTCCCCACTTCATTTTCAAATATTTTTTTGTCGTGAATCAAACTAATTTCTTCTTTTTCAGAATAAAAGATCATCTCAATCATCTTAAACTTCGGATGCATACTCAACATCAAATTAGCCAACATCATATCTGTTCTCCCCCCTAATGCACCAAAGATATGAAAGGTTTTTGCACCCTCTTCTTTTGCATAAAGCAATGCCAATTCTAGATCTGTCTCATCTTTCTCTTCTTTAGCATGCAAAATCAACACACCTGCATCTTCATAACTTTTCACTATTTCAGTATCTAAAGAATCCAAATCCCCCACCACAGTAGTTGGCATGATACCTAAAGCTTCGCAATATTTCGCCCCATTATCTGCGGCGACAATTAAATTTGATTGTCGAATCCATTCTTTCTTACTCTCAGGGATTGCTGATGTCCCATTCGCAAAAATCACAGCATACATAAAAAAGCTCCTCGGGTTTGCCGAGGAGCTTTGTAAGTTTAAATTCTTCGCAAATTCCTCCGCCGGCATTATCCGGATCAGGTGTTCGGGTCGTGAGCAATCCAGCTCACCTCTCAGCCTAGTTTCCTAAGCTCCCCGTCGCATCGTACGGTTATTTGGTTATATTTTTCGTTGTCAGTATAACATTTAGAATGTCTATGTCAAGACAACCTTACTTCTCTGAATAAATTCTCATTTCAAGAATTTACATAAATATCATCAACATCTCCATTTTTAACTTCATTCAACAAACCACTCACTTCTCCTAAATGATACATAAAATGCCGCAATACAAAGATTACCACGCTAAATTTTGTTTCTCCTGTCCAATCAAAATCTTTATTCACATCCTCTAGCACCATATCATTAACCCAGTTCGTCGTTTTATTTTTAAAATAAAGAATCATTTCTAACATTTCACTTTGAGTAGGTAATTCTTTCTTTTCAACTTCCCAAGGGTCACATGATAAATTTTTTCTAGATGCTAAAACAACATATTCATCACTCATCATATAAAAATTAAAAGATTGCAAAATATGCAAACAAAAACGAGCAGGGGTATTAGCCCCTCTTCCATACTCAAACCAAGCTTTATCATCAAACTCAGTTACTAACCGTGTAAAAACTCGCCATCCGTGATCAAATTGAATAAGTATTTCTTGTTTCAACATTAGTATTCCTCCTCATTCAACATCTTATATTTATCTTGATAATCACTATAACGGATTACCATATTATCTCCATTTTCATCTTCGATTCTCATCAAATCAAACGCCTTTTCCACATTCGAAAGCATTTCATCTTTAGAATTTCCCCGAATAATCATAAACCCAGCACGATTAGTTGCATCCTTTGTATCTTCAATTACAGTACCTATAAATTTATGATAGCCTACTTTTTCAATAAAATCATTTTTTTCAAGTACATCAATCGGGGTTTGCCAACTAATCAGTCCCTGTCGCACAAAAAATAATTGAGAAGAAATATGAACCTTCACATCTTTCATTGAATGTTCCCTCAATTGTGTAACATCTACTTCTTCGCCAGCAATTTGTTTAAACAACAAATCTAAAATATCAATTCCCGCCAAAATTGGGATAGTAATATCTTCATAAGCCCCCCCAATTCTTGCTGCCACTTCATTTACTCGTACACCCTCTTCTCCAATTAAAAATTGAAAATAAACCGGACCATTTTGAATCCCAGTAACCTGCACAATTTTCCTTGCCATTCTTTCAATTTCATCTCCATACTTTGCATAATGAAAAGATGGAAAATTATGTGCCAAACAAATTCCCAAATGAGCTTCTTTTTCAAAAGTTACCCGATCAACAATTGATAAAGTGAATAATTCTCCATCCACCACCCACCCATTATAAGTAACTTCATCATTCTGATAATACTCTTCAACTAGAATTTTCTCTTCTCGAGAAAATGACAAAACTTCATTTAGTCTCTCTCGAATTTCATCCACGCTATTCAGCATCAAAACTCCACGCTGTCCTTGTGAATCGACAGGTTTCACCACCACAGGGAATCGTAAACCAGCCAAATCTTCATCTTCAAAACATTTTCCCACAAACGCATAGGGAACATTGGGAATCCCATATTTTGTAAAAATCTTTTTCATTACCATCTTATTCGTAAAGCATTTTGCTTGTGCCACATTCAAATAAAACCGTTTCCCTAATTTTTCTGCCGCCATCGCCGCCGTCAACACAGGCTGATCGGTACCAATGCATACAAATCCGTCCACATCCTCTCGTTCAGTCACAACAATTACACCTTCTACATCAAAAGTACTCACCTGAGCAAACACATCAGCATATGGTTTCCCCACACAATCTGACAAATAATCACACAAAATAACTTCATGCCCCCAAGCTTTTGCACGTAAAATCGAATTTAATTGGCACCCTCCTCCACCCAAAAACAACAACTTCATTCCATCACCTCTAAATCCGTCATCCCACATTTTTCTGCAATCTCATAAGGAACTCTCATATCTTTCAAGCGCTTCAATAACTTTCTATCTGAATATTGAATCACAATTTGAAAATACAATTTCGTCAACTTCCATAACGTATAATTGGATCTACCATAAGGCCGTTCAACATAATCGTAAAAAACATTACCAATATTTTTAGAATTTTTCAAAATCACCACAGACAAATACACAAACCCATCGTTAATTTTTTTCAAAGTTTCAATCATACCTTGATTGATTACTCGAAAACTACTTACTTCTATATTTTTAGGCATCCCAATCACTTTATGAAAAAATACATCCCGCAATCCAGCTCCCAAATTTCGGTATCTTGGACGTTGTGTAATATTTCGTGCAATCCCATAAACTGCATCATATCCTTCCGCAACCTTTTCCATCAATAAATGAATATTTTCAGCGCGATGTTGCAAATCATCATCTACTGTCACCACAAACTCACAATTTGTATGTTGAATTCCTGCCAACAAAGCATTCTGTTGCCCTCGATTTTCCTTCAATCGCAATCCATGCACAAAACTATAGTTTCCACATAGTCGTTGAATCTCCATCCAGCTTCTGTCCATGCTAGCATCATCCACCAAATAGATATGCAGAGAAGGGTAGTGCCCCAATAATTCATCCATTAAACGCTCCAACAACATCTCCAATGAATTCTCAGAATTATAAACAGGTACAACTACACTCAGCTTATTCATAGATTTCTTTCAAAAGATTTTCCAACTCATCAACAACATATTCAATATCTTCAACAGTTAAATAAGCATGTAAAGGCAATCTCAGCAAACTATCCGCAATTTCTTCACTCAAGATCATTCTTTCTTGCGTATAGTTTTTCCCCATAAAAGAGCGATGTAAAGGCATATAATGAAAATTTGCCTCAATTCCTTTTTCCAACAAACCGAAACGGACCTGCTCTCTGATTTTCACATTCTCAAATCGCACCCAAAACACATGTCCATTATCATCATTGGTTTCTGGAATTCTCATCACAATCACAGGATATTTTAGAGCAAGTGGTTCAATTAATTTTTCATAATTTTTCCAAAGTTCTCTTCGTCTTTCTACAATCTTTTTATGCTCCTCAAGCGAGGCCAACAAAACAGCCGCATTCAAATTTGTCATGCGCACATTCGTCCCCAAAGCCGTCCATTCATAGAACGGCACCTCTCCTCGCAAAAAAGCTAAACGATTCGTGCCATCTTCATAAGCTTGTTCAATTTGTAATAAAAGTTTGTTTTTTTCATCCACCAACAATGCGCCGCCTTGCTCGGCAGAAACATTCTTTGTCGCGTGAAAACTAAACGCGCCCACATCACCAAATGTTCCCAAAGCTTTCCCTGCATATCCCGCATCAAAAGCAGTTGCTGCATCTTCAAACAACATCAAACCATGTGCATCACAAAGTTCCCGCAAAACGTCCATATCACAGCTAACACCTCCATAATGCGCCACAACCACACCTGCTGTTTTATTAGAAATTTTTCGCTTCACATCGTTCAAATCCAAAGTTAATCTTATCGGATCAACTTCACAAAACACAGGAACCAAGCCAGATCGCACTATAATATTTCCCAAAGAAGGAAACGTTAAACTCGGCATCAACACTTCTGATCCTTTAGGCAATCCAGCCGCCAAAAAAGCGACTTCTAAAGCAGTTGTTGCACTAGCAGTAAGAAACACTCGTTTTCCTTCAAATTTTTGCGTTAAAATCAGCCTAGCTTTTTGCAAAAAATCTTCTCTCCCGAGCGCTTGCATCACATACTCTTCTCGTTTTGCCCCCACATATTCTTGGTTAAAAACGATCTTTTCCACTATTCTGCCATCCTCACCTGATAAACTCTCACCATCCAATCCTCATCATACATAAACCGTACGATACGCATTGCATAAGGAGAAGTAAAACTTCCCACAAACTCACATTCATCATCCAAAAAGTCCAGCAACTCATCATAAACTGGATACAAATTTCCATACATCACATTCCAAGCAGGTCGCCTTGCATAAATAAAATCCATCTCATCCGGCAATATAATATATTCAATCTGATTATCTTCAACATATTCTGTAAAACTAATTCCTTCTTCACTCAAAAAAGCCAGATTACGATAATCAAAAAGATGTCCCGCTTCAAATACATATTCCGTATTCAAATTTGCTAATACCACGGCATCTGCAGGTACTAATCTCTCAATTTCTGCTAAATAATCTTTATAGTCCGAATTTAAATAAGGACGAACTGATTGAATCGTTTGCACACTCACTAAACATAGTAACAAAATCAACAGCCCATTGCGTAAAACCCTTGAATCTTCCAAAAAGCCAATCAGCAATGCGTAACAAACCACAAACACAAAAATCACAGATGGTTGAGAATAACGTCCCACAATCACCATCCCAACCACAATTCCAACCAAAGCAAACAAAACATCCACGCGCGGTTTTGTAGTTTTTTTAATCGCCACCAATCCACTAAACAAAATCACCGATCCAAAAACAATTAATTGCAATCGCACATCTGGAGTATAGTAAGTGCCACTTTCACCAGCAAACAATCTCCCAAAATAAGGAAACAATCCACCAACCTTATTACCAAACGTTTCATCAACTCCCAAAGTAGAACCAAATGTAAAATAATGTCGGATAAAATCACCATCAAAAATAAAACTAATCCCCACAAACATACCTGCGAAAACTGCCACTATAAAAACTAAGATCAACAAATTCACAAACTTTATTTTTTTCTGATACCATTGCCACACATAAACACAACCAATTGCCAGTGCCACAAACAAAGCATTCGGGTGAATCCCCACTCCCACTCCCAGCAAGACCCCCAAAAGCACATCATGACGCATCAAATGGTTTTCTCGCCAATGCATAGTCAACCACAATCCCCACACAAAAATCAACAGCAACATCGCCTCAGCCCTAGCAAAATGTGTTGCATAAATAAATTGCACATCCACAGCCAAAAGACCCATCCCCATAAATGCTAACCATACTGAATCTGTCATATCTTCAAACAAGTGATAGAAAAAATAAAGCACTCCCACACCACACAACAAAGAGATTAAACGCACAGAAAACAACTGATACCCAAATGCTTGAATAAAAGCCATCTGCACCAAATGAAAAACAACCTTGATAGCATGTGGATATCGGGGCATCACATCAAATACAGATTCTGTTACACTCAAATCTTTATTCACCAACATATCGCGGCTCAATGTACTCAGCCAGCTCTCATCCGAATGCATAAATGGAAACTCAGTCAAGAAAGAAAGTTGCAACAAAAACCAAACAAGCAAAAAAGCATTCAACAACCATATCGGATTGATTTTTATCTTTAGCTTATCCATTACAAACTCTTTTTTCTTTCTTGAATCAACTTCCATTATACTTTTGAACCCATAAAAATTCTTTGATGCAAAAAAACATTAATCTCAATAAAAAGAGACTGTCCAATGGACAGTCTCTCTTAGTAGCAAAAATGCAAATTATTCAGCAACAACGGGGAGTTCGGCGTCTGTCCAACCCTTCATCCCAAAGTGCATAGAAACTGCATCGTAACCCAATGCGCGAAGCACTGCGGTGGTTTGGCCAGCGGTTTGACCAGTGTAGCAATAAACAACCATGGGGCTGTCTGTGCTCAAGCCTGAGAAGTCCATGCCTGCACCGAAAGGAATGTTCACTGCACCTTCAACGTGACCTTCTGCATAAGCATCTGCTTGTCGAATGTCAACGATTTGAAGAGCTTCACCAGCTTCCATCTTTGCATAAGTATCTTCAGCAGTTGTTTTAAAGCTTGCATTATCTGCAGTTGCAGCAAAGTAATCTTGAGCAAATGCCAAAAGATCTTTATCAAATTTTGCGCCTGCATCGGGCATTTCAGGTGCTGCACCTTCTGCAACGTATGCTTCATAACCTTCAACTGCGGTTGCGCCAACATTGTAGCCAGACTTCACAGAAACTGCATCCACGCCAAGCATGCGCAAAACACCAACTGTTTGACCAGCGGTTTGGCCGGAATAGCAATAAACATAAACAGTTTGGTCGGTGGGTAACAAGCTAACTTTTTCAGCCAAATCGCCATTCCATGATGCCAAATATGCACCATCAATATGACCAGCTTCATAGTCTGCTGCGCCACGAATGCTCAAAATATAGGGGGCATCGCCAGCATCAATTTTTGCGAAGAGATCTTCCCATGAAATCATGGGGTTGCTGAAACCTTCAGCAAAATAAGCATTTGCAGCTTCTTCAACAGCGTTGCCAGAGCAGCTAGCCATTGTCAAAACCATCAACATTGCTAAAATAGCGTATATAACTTTCTTCATTTGTAAATTCTCCTTAGCGAATTTAGTTAGTATTTAATGTGCTCCATAAAAAAAGCACATCATTCCAATTTTATTATTAAGAAGCATCACCACTAGACACACCAGATGCACCAGATGCGGGCAACAATGGGCCATAGACGGCTTCATATTCTAATACAGAACCATCAAAAACACGAACATCTGGATACCCAGCATCTTTCAATGCCACATATGCTTCAGAAGCACGTACGCCAGATTTACAGAACACAACCAATTTCATATCAGGGGTAATATCCTTCCCTAAATATCTCAATTGAAGATCGCGGGTGATCATCAATTCACCAGTTGCATATTCATTTTCAAGATGTGAAACATTAATTGAACCAGGGATTGTTCCTGCTGCATATTCTTCAGCACTTCGAGCATCAATGATCACAGTCTTTCCATCCGGGTTATTAATCAATGTTTGCAAATAATCCAAAGATGAGATCAATGTTTTTTGATAGTCAACAGCAACATAAGTAGCTTCTGGTAAAACTGTTGCACTTGTAGAAATCACTGCATCATTATCTTCCAATGCACCAATCCCACCACTCACCACTTGCACATTGAAATTATTATACATATTCAATGTCCACAGCAAACGAGCCGCGTACATATTATTAGCATCATAAACCAACAAAGCATCATCTGCAGTCACACCAACTTCGCTCATCACAGCAGCCACAGTCTCAGCATCCGCCAACATGTTCGGCACATCATTTTTAGTCACCAAAACACTAGTAGCCGGAATATTGATTGCGCCTTCCACATGACCAGTTGCATAATCATCAGTAGATCGAACATCCACCAAGATCACATCGCCAGCTTCCACCATTGCCAAAGCATCTTTTGCTTCCACAATAAATGTGCCTGCATTGTCAGCGAAATCATAACTCGCACATCCAGCCAAAACAAAAACGGCTAATGCACTCAAAATGAAAAATCTCATAAATTTTTTCACGGAAAAACTCCTTATCCGATCAAAAGAGCATCTCTGAAAGAAAATCCTTCAGAGAACCTCTCCCAACCATAAACTCTATGCGGCGATTTTTTCTTCAATTGCTGCTTTGTCGAAAGAACCAACAATCTTATCAGCAATCTTACCGTCTTTGATCACAACAAAAGCAGGATAATCTTCTACACCCAAGCGTTTTGCCATGCCTTCAGACTTATAAATATCGACACAATGGAAAGCCATATCACAATGGGCATCACGTAATTCTTGCACTTTGGTCACAAATGCACGTTGATCTGCTTCCACAGCATTGTAAACATAAGCCACACCATCACCAACCATGATTTGATTTTCAAAGATTTCAGATTCAGCGATATATTTTTCAGCCATCACACCAGCAATAGCCCCATCACCCACACAAGTCGCAACTTGTCGCAAGAACTTTTCACGAACATCGCCAGCTGCAAACACGCCTTCACAATTTGTGCGCATGTTTTCATCGGTCAAAATATATCCTCGATCGGTCATATTCACAATACCCTTATAAATTTCAGTGTTAGGAATATAACCAATGAACAAGAAGCAATACTCTGTATCGATCGGAATAATCTCACCAGTTTTCAAATTTTTCAAATTAACTTTAGTGAGTTCTTCTCCACCTTCAAAGCTATCCACAACAGTGTTCCAAATGAATTCCATCTTGGGATTTGCGAAAGCAGCGTTTTTTGCAATTTCATTACAATCCACTTTGCCTTCATCATGCAAAACAGAAACCATAACTTTGCTTGCAAAACGGCTCAAGAACATACCTTCTTCAACTGCCGCATCGCCAGAACCAATTACCAAAATTTCTTTATCAGTCGTAGCAGCAGCATCACATGTTGCACAGAAAGCAATTCCCTTACCAATATAAGGATCTTCATTTGAAGCGCCCGTCAAACGAGGTTTAGAACCATTCGCAATGATCACAGCCTTTGCTTCATATCGATTTCGGAAAGTTTCAATAATCTTCACATCACCTGAAAAATCAACATTTTTCACATTAGTCAACTTAAAGTCAACTCCAAATTTCTTTGCTTGCTTATAGAAAAGATCCATCAAACCTTTCCCAGTAGCACCTTCCGGAAAACCAGGATAATTTTCAACTTCATGTGTGTTTGTAGCCAAACCACCAACCAATGCTTGTTCAATAATCAAAGTCTTAAGTCGTGCTCGTCCAGAATAGATCCCTGCTGTCAAACCAGCAGAGCCACCACCGATGATCACAACATCATATTGTTCAACTATTTTTTCTCTAGCCATTTCTATACTCTTTCTCTTAAGTGTTCAATTCTATGAAAAAATCAAACTACATGAAATATTTCACTAATAACTTGCTTCCGATGATAGCGCCGCCAAACATAAAGATAGCAAACACCCATCCAGACAGTGAAAGGGAAGCAATCCCGCTGAACAATGCGCCGATATTACAACCAGCAGCAATTCGTGCACCATAGCCCATCATCAAGCCACCCAAAACAGCTGCCAAAACTTGTCGCCAAGATTTGATCTTCTTGAATTTGAAACCAGAAGCCATCAAAGTAGCAAACAAAGCGCCAAGAATGATCCCAATATTGCGCCATGAACCAGCATGGTTCAAAATGCCTGCATCCAAAGTAGCTTGTGCACCTTGGGAACTGAAATAAAACCATTTATCAACAGAACCACCCACTAACTCAAAGAGCCAAGCGCCCCAATTAGCAAAGATCCCAGAGACACCCCACGGATTGCCTGTGGTTGCGAAAGTCACAATTTGGAGCAAAGAAAGGAGCACCGCACCTGTCACATAAGGAAGTGCGTCCTTAAACCACATTTTGTAAAATTCATTCTTTTTAAGATTATCAAAGAATGCCTTCATAATTATTACCTTTCGATCGTTGTTAAGAAACTAAATCCTTATTTAGCTTTTTCGATGAAGCATTCCCATTCGCCATCATCAACTTCTTCAAGTTCCACATTGTGACCTTCTTTACGGGCCCATTCAGGAACATTCTTCATTGCACAACTGTGATCAATTTGAACGATCAACACATCACCAATTGCCAATTCTTCCAAGGCTTTTTGAGCTTTCACCAACGGCACTGGGCAAGCTTCTCCCAAGCAATCCAACACAACTTCTTTAGACATAATAGTTATCCTCTTATTTCTCTAGGTAATTAATTTATTTAGCTTTTTCGATGAAGCATTCCCATTCGCCATCATCAACTTCTTCAAGTTCCACATTGTGACCTTCTTTACGGGCCCATTCAGGAACATTCTTCATTGCACAGCTGTGATCGATTTGAACAATCAACACATCACCAATTGCCAATTCTTCTAAGGCTTTTTGAGCTTTCACCAACGGCACTGGGCAGGCTTCTCCCAAGCAATCCAACACAACTTCTTTAGACATTTTAAATTCTCCTATAATTTACTAATTAATTTTATGCTTCGTCTTGTTTGCGGTTGCCCCATTTATGAGCAATGATATATACCACAGCAATAATCAAAAGATTTGCTGCCAAACCGCCAACCCATCCCAAATAATCAGGAAGGAAGACCTCAGGGCCTTTTGAGATAAAGTTAATATCCCACCAGCCATAGTCGTGAGCGCCCCACAGGGAGCCAACAATGAAGAAGAATAAAGAAATTACTTGCATCCAAAATCCTTCTCCAACGCGCATCAATGTACCAGATGCACATCCCCCAGCAATCACCATTCCAATCCCAAAGATAAAAGCACCCACTGCGGTAGCAAAACTTACCGGTGCCACATAACTTTGTCCAGGAATAGGGAGACCATTTGCAAAAGCACCATATTTAATTGCCGTAAAACCAATTGAGGTCAAAGCAAACGCAATCAAAACAGCCTTTGTCAAGGTCACACTTCCAGTCAAATAAGGGTCACGCATTGAAGCTGTAAAGCAAAATCGAGCTCGTTGTAAAACAAAACCAAAGCCAAGCCCGGTAATCCAAAACAAAACCAAATTGCTACCCTTGCTATTCAACCAGAAACCAACAGCTACCAAGATCAAAAAGAAAAGAATTCCTAAAGGAATTTGGTTCTTTCGTTTCTTTTTTGAACTGGAGCCTGAACTTCTGCGAGCAGAAAGTGAACTATTTGTTGTAGATTCAGCCATAATCAGAATCCTTTCGTGAATATTTTCACAAATTATAACATGTGAATTATTTCTCAATCAATGGAAAAAATTAATATGCTATTAGTTTTTCTTATAGCAAAAAAAGTGTATACTTAACCCTATATATAAACTAACAAGTAAAACTTATGAAAGAAGGCACCCATGCACATTGAGACACTAAAATATTTTTGCATGCTTGCAGATGATCAAAGCATCTCCAAAGTTGCTCAAAAAGCAAACATCTCTCAATCCGCCCTCAGCCAACAGATCAATAAATTTGAAAAATCTCTCAACACCAAATTACTTTTTCGTACTAACAAAGGTGTAGAGCTAACCAAAGAAGGTGAAGTAATTTACAAGTACGCAGAAGAAATTTCTCACCTTTATGATGACATGCAAACAGCATTAGTTTCTATACGCGGCAAACAGCTCATCCGAGTGAATTCCTGCCCTTCTATCGCTGACTACGCCCTCCCTTGCACCCTATTTGAGCTTAGTAAAGAAAATCCAAATCATAAATATGAGCTAATTACAAGTCATTCAGATGAGATCAATCAAAACATCAAAAAAGCATTCACAGATGTAGGATTTTCGTACTGTCTCAACACCCTTGAAGACACCATCGAATGTAAACCCATTGGCACCAACAAACTAAGCCTCATCGCACATCCCCAAGCAAAGATTCCAACCACCATCTCAGTGGAAGAATTTATTTCGCAACCTTTTATCGGTTTTCCTCATGAAGATTATTCATCAAAAAAATTGCGACAAAATCTCAATCGATTAGGATATAGTATTGATGAATTAAATGAAATTCTTGAAGTGAATTCTATTGAAGCTGCAAAATCATCCATTCTAAGAAACTATGGAATTGCTTATCTCCCATACATGTCCGTAAAAGAAGAATTATATAAAAAACAATTTAAAGAAATCACTGTAAAAGACTTTGATATGAGCCTACCAATCTACCTCATCACAGCTAAAACACACGAACTTCCCCAAGAAGTAGAAAAATTTATCGAATCTTTTGAAAGAATCGGAGTAAACAGTTTTTGTTAATCTAAAAATTTAATAAAAAATAGCCTCTAAAAAAAACAGATACAAAAAAGCATTATGTTACTTAGTTGCAAAATACATAATGCTTTTTTAATAAACCACAATCAAAAAATCTGAATCTCGAATTTATATCAAACCTTATCAATCAACTCCAACAAGCACGGCTTTCACCACAAATCGATATGCGTAATTACCACTTACCTCATCAAAACCAGCGCAAGTAATTAACGTCAAAACATCATAAACATCATCATCCAACACACTCATATCATTTGCAGCAGCATAATCAGCATTGATCACTTGATAATGATAAGTGTATCCCCACGCTGCCAGATCCACCATATCACCATATTGCAACGTCTTCAAATCTACAAACACACCTGGCAAACCAGAAGCATCATAAACATGCCCCGTCAAAACCGTATTCCCCACAGATGTTGGAAAAGCAGTTCCTTGCAAATAAGCTACTTGAGAGCCAATCCATCGCAGATCCCATTCTCCATCAACATAAGGAGCACCTACTATAGCAGTCTCAATATGAATTGCAGGAATACTCAACAACATCTCAGTTTTAGAATAATCTAATTCAGCTTCACCCAAGGAAGTAACTTGACCAGCAGCAAACCCAGTTTGAGGTAATGAAAACTCACTACTTGTATATTCGCCGCCAGTACTTGGTAAAGTAAATCCAGAAGACCCTGTACTGGATCCACCAGAGCTCCCTCCACTACTGCCAGTTCCACCAGTCCCCGGTGCTGCCGTCAACCAATCAGAAAATCTCGTAACAGCACCAACATATCCCCCTGTCAAACTATCAGCAATATCTCCCGAAACAGGATCTATATTCCCACCACTTGGTCCGTCAGCTGCCCCCCACCAATTTTCACGCGCATCCACCGTAGCCAAACTCTCATTCAAAAGGTCACCAACAGGTGCACCACTTCCATCTGCTAAAAGACTTGAATGAATCTCTGATTGCCGTATCACAACATTTGAAGGTCCAGCATTCGATTTACCTGGCTCCCCAAAACGGATTCCCCGTTCATTACCAGTGATTACAGCATTCTCAAAAGTCACCCCATCAAGGCTTGCTGGATTTGCACCATAAGTTCCACCATCATCTCTTGCCTTAACCGCAATTCCCACACCTTCCTCAATACCAACCGCATTCCCCGTCACCGTCAAATTGCGGAACACCAAATTTTGATAAGAACCAAATTTCAAATTAATATCAATCCCTGCATCCCATTTTTCATTCCAAAAATGCCCAGAAGGTGCGGAACTATAAGCAAAACCATTATTGGTCACATTCACATCTTCAAAAGTCGCATTCGACAATTTCTCCAAATACATTCCCTTATTCACATTCCCCTCAAAATCTGTATTCTTCACCTCAATATCAGAGACCGTCGAACCACTTCCATTTGTCATAAAGAAATACCAGCCATAATCAAGCGCAGTGAATTTTGAATCCTCCATCCACATATTCCGAATCGTACCAGATCCATTCACCCGCAGACCAACTTCTTGCTCATTGGTATACTGAGCCAAACCAGTTCCTTCTACCACCACATTAGAAATCACAACATTCTCAACCACTGATCCATTCTCAACAAACAAACCAGCCGCATTCACAGGTCGAATCCGAAAATTTTGCACTGTCAAAGCATCAACCTTAGAAGAACCAGAACCCGAAATCTCCACAACAGGGGTATTCGTATAGGTAATAATTGAATTTGTACTCGTATTAGTGCCACTCCCTGCACCGTTCAAAGTTACCTTTTTATTCACATCCACTTGCTCGACAAAAACACCTGACTTCACGTCCACAGTCCCTCCCACTGCAGATTGATTAATCGCCGTTTGAATGCTCATACCATCATATACTTCTTTATGCCCATTCACTCGATAAGTCACAAGCGCGTTTGATGCAGGTTGTCCACTTGACACCAAAGCAGCCAATGCCGTTGAAACATCTGTAGAAGAAGATAAATATTGAATAAACCCCAAATTATTAGTTGATTGGAACTCATAAACATAGTTTCCAAGATCTATATTAGTGAAAACACCAACAGCTCCATCAGCATAAATCGCCGTACTTTCCCCAAAAGAATTACTCCCTGATAAAGTCACCGAATCCATACCAACATGTCCAGGAAAATAACTGCTTGAATACAATGCCATCCCACCCCAAGCATTTCCACTCGTTATAATATTTGAGACTAGAATATTTGCAGA
Organism: Anaerolineales bacterium; assembly: GCA_963662985.1. Taxonomy (GTDB): domain Bacteria; phylum Chloroflexota; class Anaerolineae; order Anaerolineales; family UBA11579. The sequence goes on from OY760067.1 coordinate 1,194,989, forward strand.
ATCAGTAAAGGCAATCCCATTTCCCCAAGCAGAATTTGTCAATGTAACATAATTTATGTCAATTTCATTTACGCCATTAAAATCAATTGCGGACCGTCCTGTATTATTTATCGTTACATGAGAAATTTGCACAGATTTTGCACCAGTGATTTTTAGTCCATAATTTGTAGAACCCGATAGATTACCAATTAAAGTAAAATTCTGCAGAGTAATATCTTGAAAAGCTTCCCATGTAGTAGTCCCCCCAATATCAAAACTATAACTTGCCAAAGATGAACTATCAATCACCACCCCTGCTTCACTTTCACCTTGCAAAGTGATATTGCTTTTAAAAATATTGATTGTACTTCCCACAGAATATGTACCATTATGCAAATATACAATATCTCCCGGAGTGGCCGCATTGATTGCTGTTTGAATATCACAATAAGCTCCTGCAGGCAAACTAGCACAACTTGCATAAACGTCCAAAGTTGATGCTTCTACATGAATCAATTGAGTAAAAAATAATCCCAAGATCATCAACAATAAGACAATAAAATATATCTTTGTATTAACAAATCTCAAATTTTTCATAATATACTTTTTTTCCTTACTATAAATTTCCCCATTATGAGGAAGGAGTACAAACTTAACCCTAATTAATAAAACCAAGGAGATTATAATCCCAGACTAAGCTTTCCACAAGAATTAATATATATTAATGTCAAAAAATAGATTATTTTAATTTAGTAACCGTGATTTCCCAAACCCCATTCATCGGTTCAAACACTTCTAATCGAACTTCATCTTCAGAAAATGTACTTCTTGCATTGCTCACCACACAACTGTGATCAGACACTAACACAAAACTTTCCCCCGCCTCAATCTTTTTTAATTGCTCCTTAATCCTTAAAATTGGAACAGGGCAATAATCTCCAAAACAATCAATAATAGGTAAATCTTGCTCAGTCATCATAACTAAGCAAGATTGTACCTTTCAAACTCAAATTTTTCTAGCTCTTCCAAACCAAAGTAGTACTTTGTTCACGCATATAAATTTGCAAGTAATGATGTCCACCAGCACTTTTCCCTTGTGCCCCAGAACCTTTCCAACCACCAAAAGGTTGGTGGCCTGGCCATGCACCAGTTGTTGATCCTTGTGGACGATTAGCATAACACACCCCAGCTTCTATATTTTCAAAGAACCAAGCCGCTTCTTCTTCAGTACCATAAAAACCAGCTGTCAAGCCATAAGGTACATCATTCGCAACTTTCATCACTTCATCCATGTCAGAGAACTTATCTACCATAGTAATTGGCAAGAACATTTCGTGTTTCCACAAATAATGATCTGCAGGCACATCTGCAAACACTGCCGGCTCACAATAAAATCCCTTCCCAAATTCACCTTCAGTCATGATCTCGCCACCAGTCAAAGCCGTTCCGCTTTCTTTAAGATCAGCCACATATTTTTGATAATCTTCATAGGCAGCCTTATTCACAACCGGTCCCATATTCGCATCAATCAAAGTGGGATTAGCAATCTTTAAAGCCTTTGTCTTTTCCACAATCTTTTCCACTAATTCATCATAAACATCTTCATGAATATAAACCCGTGAATTTGCAGAACATTTTTGACCTTGTAGTCCAAAAGCTGAACGCACAATCCCTGTTGAAGCATCTTCCAAATTCGCATTCTTAGAAACAATACAAGGATTCTTACCACCTAATTCCAAAATAATCGGTCGTACATAATCACCATTTGCATAATCGCGATAAATACCCATTCCCACACCCTTAGAACCGGTAAAAGTCACCCCTGCCACAAGTGGATGATCCACCAAAGATTGTCCAGCTTCACGCCCAGAACCTGTCACCAAATTCAAAGCACCTTCTGGCAAACCAGCATCAATCAAACATTTTGCCACTAAATAAGGTGATAAAGTCGTATCAGATGCAGGTTTCATCACCACTGTGTTCCCAGCCACCAAAGAAGCGCCCACAGGGCCACCAGATAATGCACACGGGAAGTTAAAAGGTGAAATCACCAACCACACCCCATAAGGACGCAAATAACTAACATTTCGAGACGTATACCCACTCAAAGGATCTGGATTCATTTCAATCTCAAATCCATCATTCTCTTCCAATTGATCACACGCATAACGAATCAAATCAGCCGTTTCAGCTGCATCCCCCAACGCTTCCATTCGGTTTTTCCCCACTTCCAAAGTAATCGCTGCAGAAATTTCAAAAATACGTTCAGTAATCAGATCAGCAGCCTTACGCATCACTCGTACACGTTCTTGCCAAGGGGTCTTACCCCACACTGCAAATGCTTTATGAGCAGCTTCGATTGCTAAATTTGCTTCTGTCTTACTAGCTTTCTGAAACACTCCCACAACATTTTCTGTATTGATCGGAGAAATATTTTTCATTTTATTTTCTGAATAAACATCTTTTCCACCAATCAACAACGGATATTCTTTCCCATATTCGAAAGCAGCCAAAGCTTCTTCAAATTTTTCGTGTAAAAATGCAGGAGGGTTATACATCGTTGCATAAGTTAATTTAAAATTCTCTGTCATCAAAAAACTCCTTGGTATTTTTAAAATCTATTATCTATATTATAGTATTTCTTTGATAAAAACGAAAAAATATCTCTCATTTCCAACATTAGAATGTAGGCACCCAACCAAAGATCAAAGCCCCCAACCCCAGCAATGCCGCAAATGTAATTCCCAAAATCGGCAACCCTTTTTTCAAAAATTCGATCGGAGCCAATCCATACCCCGCCGGAATCGCCCGCACAGATGTAGGTAAAACGTAAGCAGAATTCGCTGCCACTGTCGCTAGCAATAGCATTGCCACTACGTTATATCCCAAAGTGGCCGAAATATTCAGCACAATTGGCATCAAAATAGAACACGCCGCGGTGTTACTAGAAATATTCGCCAACACAATTCCCATCAAAACAAAAATCCCTAACATCACCACAGGAGAGCTAAGCTCCATAGAACTAATCAATGATGCAATCGTATTCGCCGCACCAGATTGAATCATTAAATCGCCCAATGCTAAGCCACCTGCAAACAAAATCAACAATCCCCACAAAATTTTCGGTGACGCAAATTCCCACGTCAAGATTTTCTCTGTTTTTAAATCACTTTCATTTACTTTTTCATCTTTCTTCATTGGAATAAAAAACAAACTCAATCCAAATATGAAAAACAAAAAGAATGGCGTCAAATTAGGCAACAAACTCGCATAAAAAGGACGCAAAAATGAAAGCAAAATAGCTGCCACAAATAGCCCTAAAACTAAAATTTCATTTCGATTAATCGCCCCAAGTTTCTGAATCTCTTTTTCAAAAAATACATCAGCACCTGTTAGTTTTTTCCCTTTAGGTGCCAAGAGCATCAAATACCCCCCAATTAAGACCGTCAAAACAACCAACAAAGGCAGCATACGCAAAGTCCATGCACCAAATCCATATTCAACCCCCAAGAACTCTTCAATATAACTCAACGTTACCAAATTCATCCCCCCACCCAAAGGTGTCCCGAATCCACCTAAACCAGCCCCCCAAGCAATTGCCAGCAAAATCAAAACAAAAGGTACTCCTTGAGGATCATCTTCTCCCACAAAAGCCAGCATAGAAAGCGCAATCGTTGCCAACGTAGCCGTCACCACTACATTTGCCAAAAACATACTCAAAACAGTTGCCACAAAATACCAAACCAGCACTTGTCGGCGTAAGTCAATCCCAATGAACATCAATGATCGCAATGCAATCCTACGATCCACCCCTGTTTTAGCCCAAGCAATCGCAAAAAAATTAGTCCCCAACAACAAAAAGAAGATTGGTTTTGCATAAGAAGCAATTACAGAATCCATCGGTCCAAAACCAAAAACTGCATTCACAGCCACCGGCAGCAAAGCAGTCACACCAAGATGTACCGGCCGAAAAATCCACCATGCCATCATCCATAACATCAAACCAATTGCCCCTTGAGCTTCAAACGCAAACACTCCGTTTGGCAACAATAATAAGCTCACCCCAAACAATAACGGACCCAGCAAAAATCCTAAAATGCTCATTTTACGCAGCTTCATAACACCTCAACTAGAACAGAATTTCATCTTCAATTCTAATGACAAACGCCAATTCCTCAAGACCTTTTTATCAATTCTCACAAATCTTAATTCAAGATAAATAGTCTTTTTTATTTCATCCAATTACCGTGCATATTTTTATGAACACAGCTATACTTACCAGAATTAAATAAAAAAGGTATAGAAACAACATGATTAAAAAATTCAATGAACTTCGAGAAAAATACCCATCTCAGTTTTGGCTCCTCTTCTGGGGGATGCTCATCAGCATGATTGGCTCCAGCATGATATGGCCTTTCATGCTCATCTTCATCAGCAAACGCCTCAACCTCCCTCTTTCCGCCATCGCCAGTCTCATGACCATCAGTGCCGTTTCCTCCCTCATCGCCTCTTTTGCCTCAGGGCAAATTGCAGATCGTTTTGGACGAAAAAACCTTCTCATCACCAGTCAAATCCTAAACAGCTTAACTTATCTAGGGATGATCTGGGCAAATCAATATTGGATCTTTGCCATTCTAATGGCCATCCGTGGCATCGGGCACCCCATGTATCAAGTAGGTGCCGATACTATGGTCTCAGACCTGATTCCCGAAGGAAAACGTATCGATGCTTTTGCCCTCATCCGCATGGGGAAAAATGTTGGCATCGCCATCGGCCCCGCCATCGGAGGGTTCTTAGCCATCCATTCCTACACTATCGTCCTTCTCATCGCCATCATCAGCATGACTTTGTTCGCAATCATCCTCGCCATCTTCGCCATTGAAACCAAACCAGCCATCGAATTTTACACTTCATCCAATCCTTTGGAAGGATACGGAGATGTATTTAAGAATTTTCCCTTTATCTCCATTGTAGTGGCTTTCCTTTTTGTACAAATTGGCTCTTCCATCATGTGGACCTTGCTCTCAGTTTATATGAATATTGAATTTAATATCCCTGAAAATATGTACGGTTTCCTCCCCACCACCAATGCCATCATTGTCGTCACCCTTCAGCTCGCAGCCACCAAAATAGCCAAAAATTACCGACCTCTATATGTGATTGCTTTTGGTGCCATTTTATACACAATCGCTTTTTCAGGGGTAGGGTTATCATCCAATTTCTGGGCATTCCTACTCTGTATGGTCATCATGTCCATTGGGGAGCTCTTCCTCGTCCCCACTGTCACCACCTACGCCGCCAATTCAGCTCCCCAAGACAAACGTGGGCGTTACATGAGCGTCTTTTCACTCACATGGGGTGTCGCTTCAGGCATCGGTCCCATGGTCGGCAGTTATCTCAACGACTATATCAACCCCCAAGCCACTTGGTTTGGCGCGAGCATCATTGCATTCTTTGGGGCAATCACCTTCCTATTTATCTCCCAAATCCAGAAAAAACGCATCCAACCGCCCCGCTTATCAAGATCAAAAATATAACATACTAAAAAATGTGGCTTTTTAAAAGCCACATTTTTTTACCAAATCTTGTTAATTAAAAACTATTTTACTTAACAGAATGGGGATATTCTTTTTTACGGTTCTGAAAAGATAAAATCTTTGGATTTTGAATCACACCATCTAAGATTTCAATTGACTTAGACACTGTTTTATTCTTATGCCACATGCTCGGTCCTTCCATCACTTTTCCCAAAAACGGAATCAATGCTTTTGAAATTTCCCACGAAGCAGAATTCCAATAGAAACTAGGGGTATGGTCAACCGCATAATAATATTTACCCTCCACCTCAAACATCGGATTTTCAAAAGAAGTTGGTTTTGCGCACCAAAATCCCATTCCTTCATCACAGCTCACATCAATAATCAATGTGCCTTTCATCAATTTTTCCGAATCCTCAGCAGACACAAACATCTTTGGATGATCCGTATCCTGAAGCGTACCATTCACAATGATTTGAACATCAGCTAAATCTTCTGCAAAAGAACAGGTCGAACCATCTATAGCTACAGCTAGCATATTCCCAATATCATCTTTTATCATTTGTTTATATTTAATACCGGGTAACTGATCACGAACATTTGTCGCAACTCGGCTCGTATAAACCGTAATATCTGAAAATCCTTGCCCTTGCAAAGCATAAATCGCCCCTCGGCTTACCGAACCAAAACTTAGCACCACTGCTTTTCGAGGTTTCCCATAATTACCGACAATCCCTGCCACACTAATTGCATGATTAACCCCCGCATACCCTGCCATTTCATTATTTCGATAAAAAATATGCATCCCTTTATGGCCTAAATGATTCCAAGTGAACATTTCCTCCCAAGCGATCAATGTCAATTTTCGGTCAATCGCCATCTGAGTGATTTCCTTTTGTTGCACACAATGAGGCCATCCCCAAACAATCGCACCTTCTCGAATCTCACCCAAATCTTCTGCCAACGGCTTCGGCAAGATTACACAATCAAAATCTTTGATAATTTGCTCTCTAGTCGCCACTTGCCCCGTTGTTAAATTTGCCATCGCCGCATCATCCATCCCAAATCGCTCTCCATAACCCTCTTCAAAAGTGATCTGTTTGCGAATTTTCTTAGGGATTCGCTTAATATGCTCCGGATGAATCGGCACTCGTTTTTCATTTTCTTTTTTTGATTTTCCAATCACACCAACAGTTAACAATTTCGTCATATAGTTTTTCTTCTTTCCTTTTCTTGTTCACAATAAACTTTAAAAAAATAAACAAAATGCATATAAATAATTTAAAAATTGAATCGGGGCTAAATCTAAGTGCTAATTGTTTATAAAAATAGGCAAAGGAGTCTTCGAAAAACTTAAACATTAAGTATATCTCGAGACGCCTATCGGATTTGAGAAGATTCTGCTCAAAAATAATCGTCAATTAACTTTGACACATAGGAAGCTAAAGGCTAGTAAACTTAGCAAGACCTATTCAAAATTCCCCTAAACAATCTGAAACAGGCCTTCTCTTACTTACTCTAATAAAAATCCAAAAACTTGTCAACTGATACTAGTAAAAGCCCATAGAAAATATCTATTTTGTCGTATTGATAAAAAGAGCTTCTTTCGAAGCCCTTTGCATAGCGAATGGATTATTGGGCCAATGAACCCTTCACCACGATTCGTTGATCATTCACCAAATAAGGATAACAAGAGATCAAAGTGATCGTTGCATCTGTTGTCGGTGCCACCACCTCCACAAAAAGCGGATCCACCACTAACGTCTCTTCCACAACATACGTATATGATCGCAAATTAGAAAAAACCGTAATCTCATCCCCCGGCTGCAACTGATCTAAATGTCGGAAAATTTCTCCAAACACATCATTATGTGCAGACAACACAATATTCCCCCGTTCTCCTGGGTCAGCAGAACCAATATACTGTCCCACACCTTTCTTCAATTGTTCAAAAGTATCCCCCTGAACAATCGGCGCATCCACGTCAATCGCATTAATCTGTACGCGGATTGCTTGCTCAGGGCTAGGGGGCGGCAGCGCAATCGTCGTCTGGCTTTGCACCAATGCCCGCAAATGTTCTGGAATTTCGTTCTCATTGAATTGCACTCCGCCGGGTGATGTCGGCGGTGTATGCCCCGATGGCAGCACCACCAAAGACATCAAAGGAGTAGGTGTCAAAGTTGGTTGTTCTAATGCATTCGCCACCTGGAAGTTCAATTCATTCAACAATCCCACTGCATTCAAAATCACAAACCCCAACCCCACAATCGCAAAAACTTCCACACCAAGCAAAAAACGGTCCAAAGTTTTTTTCCTTGCTCGCTTTTTCTTTTCTTCAGGTGTCTCATAGAACTCAAGCGCCATGCGCGCTTCTTCCGTACTCAATTCATCCACCGGAGCACCTGCTGCATTTTGCACCACACGACCTTCCTTGCGGTACGCTTCCAAGCGTTTCTGGCGTTGAGTGCGTCGCTTATCTTTTAGTAAAAACTCTAATTCTTTTTCAGAAAGTTCTTCAGGTCGGATTTTCTTAGCCATAATAGTCAATTATACAAGTTTTCAAAAAAAAGATACCCTATTTTGAAAGGGTATCCACAAAAAATTTCTCCAGTTCATCAGCCAAAACCGTCCGGTCAAAATGTGTCTCCAAATACGCTCGACCATTTTTTCCCATTTGCAAACATTCATCTTTAGAATGCGCAAATTTCAAAATAGCCTCTGCCAATTTCTCAGGTTTGCCCGGTTCCACGAACACACCTCCCTTTGCCTTTTCAACCACTTCTCGCACTACCCCATCAATCGCCAAGAGTACAGGACGTCCCGCTGCCATATAATCAAAAACCTTATTGGGATACACCGTCTTATACATCTCAATCGGTTTCAAAATCGCCACACATGCATCCGCCCCAGCCAAAGCTCCGCTCATCTCATCTTTTGGCACAGAAGGCAAAAACATCACATTATTCAAGCCAAGTGTTTCAGCTTCAGCCACCAATTGATCCTTATCTTTCCCATCTCCCAAAAATACAATCTTAATTCCAGCCTCATCGCGTAGCAATGCCGCTGCCTGCAACAACACTCCCAAATCATTACTCAAACCATGTGCACCCGCATACATCACCACAAAATCTTTTGTCAAACCATGCGCTTCTCGAAATGTCTCTCCATCATCATTCGGGTCAAACATCGTCATATCAGCTCCATTCGGAATTAAAGTCAAATCCTCCCCGCCTCTAGCCCGAATATGTTCAAAAAAACCTGGAGAATTAATCATCAAGCGATCAGCACGTTGATATAAAAATTTTTCCAACCATTCCGTCATACGGATCAAAGTCTTATTCTTCACCACGCCAACAGCCACGGCAAATGCCGGCCACAAATCGCGGATCTCCAAAATGAATCGTGCTCCTTTCAAACGTGCCAACAACCAAGCTGTCACCGCTTGAAAAATTGGAGGTGAAGTTCCCCAAACCAAATCAACATTTCGCACTCCCAACCCCACCACAAAAGAACTGAACATAAAGCTAAAGAAACTAAACAAACGATGTACAAAGCTTTTATGAATCGCATGATAGGTATACGTTCGGATGATGGTAATATGCACACCATCTTTTTCAACAGTCTTCCATTTTGGCTTAACTGCATCGCCCCCCGTCAAATAGCTCACTGCCGAAGCAATGATTGTCACTTCATGCCCCTTAGCCGCTAAATGGCGTGCAATTTCATGATGTCGTGTACCACCAGGTTCATCAATGGCAGCAAAAGCTTGGTGTACAAGTAAAATATGCATAAAAACTTCTCTACTCTTCTTTATATTGTTTATTCAACATAAACCGAAAACCAAATTTACCCAAGTGAACCAAATCCCCGTCTTCCAACTGGCACCCTTCAATATTATTAATCGGCGCATAATTCACCCAAGTCCCAGCCACCGTTTTCTGGTCAGCAATCAAAAATTGTCCATCTTGAAAACGCACGACTGCATGTACTGCTTGAATTGATGGATCATTGATCCAGCAGTTCACTTGCGTCTTATCACTCCCAATTTTTGTTTCTTCATTAAAAATCAACAAAGCCCCCCCAGGGATAGTTTGGTCATCATCATTTAACTTTTTCAAAATCGCTCGCGGTAAATTTAACACTCGCTCAGGTGCTTGTTCTCGGATCTTTTTTCGTTTTTTCTCAATCCGTGCATGTTGTACTACACTCCCCACAGGTTGTGTAACCGGATCTTCATTCAACCCTCTTCTTTCCAGAGGAGAAGAAGGCGTGCGTCTTGTTGCTGAATTTAAAATAGGTTGTGAATCTCGCCGGATTCCTTCCGGTTCATAATACATAGAAGAACTCGGTTGTGTACGTGCTTTTCGAATTTTTCTTCTTTCCGCACGGTTATCAGGACCAATCACACCAGACAAAATCAAAATCACCAACAACGCACTTCCCACCAAAACAGCAATCGCAATTGTGATCAAATAACCATATTCACTCAAAATAGACTGCCATCGCAAGGCAGGAGATTGAATCATCACTTGCACACTGCTTTCCACACTGTGCCCCACCAATCCTAATTCATCTTCCACCTCAATAGAGATTTCTTGCACACCTGTTTCATTAAAACCAATCAAGCTCCATTCAAAAGTTTCAAAAGGAGCAGAAAAATTCTCAGCTACTACTTCACCATTTACCAACAAAGCTGACCGCACGATTGCTCGATTCCGTCCATCCGGAAAATCCACCATAATTTCAATTGGCTCATAGATTGGCACAAATCCATCATCACTTGCGTTCGTCGTATCAATCACACGTTCGATTGTTACTGGAGGATCTACAAAAAACGGGGTTGGAGGTTCAACTTGCAAAGCTACAGACAAAGAATTTGTTATCAAATTTATATCACCCGCATTCACCGCCGCTGAAATCTCAAACTCACCGGTGCTCTTCAAAGTAGAGTTGTATTCAAATCGATACACTTCCCCATAAGGAGCCAGTACAGAATCTAGGTTAGACATCTTAGTTGCATCCGCAAAATAGATCATCTCTCCCCCAGTTTGTTCTGCCATTTGTCGCAAATTTAAGGTTTCATCAGTGTCCAAATAAGCATTTGAATCCACAAAAATAGGATAAATAATTACGCCACTTGCCACAGCTTGATTCACCAAATTTGCCAAATTATCATTATACTCAGCATCAATGATTGAAGTGTAATAAAACACCACCTTCCCCATACCCTGACGAGGTGCCTCTTCAGAAGCCACATTGATTGCAGTAAACAGCACATCTAAATTAGTTCTACTATTTTCAAAATCAGGTTCATAAAGCTCAACCGCTCGCAGCCATTCTCGTGGAGAGATCCGATGTCGGCTATTGATTCCTTCATTTGTCACAAAGCTCAGATCGTAATCATCCGTAGCCAAACCATTCCCCCAATTCGCCAAATCTTCAAAAACCTTTTCATAGATTGTGACACCTTCTTCAAAATAAACAGAAAAGCGTTGTGTCAAATTTATAGCTACAACCACCTGCACACCCACATCTTGTCGTTCCAAAACTTGCACTGGCACACTCGTTCCATTTTCCAACACACTCACATTGCTCGGGTTCAACATGCTCATAAAAGCGCCATTGCCATCACGAGCATCTAAAATACCAGACACTTGAGGAAAATTCTCAAAATCTATTGAATTTAACGTTGCTGTAGGGGTTAGAGTCTCCACAGGAGGATCGTCATTTGCAAAAATTGAAACAGGAAATTGTAGAGAAAAGCAGAGTATTAAAATGAGGAGAATAATGCGATTTTTCATACGCACATTTTAACATAAGTTCAATTTCAATATAAAAAATTTCTTAAAAAGATGGCAAATGTATGCCAAAACAAACAATTAATTTATTTATTACTCATAATCTGGTCTAAAACTTTCACAAAATCAAGCTCATCTGAAGCAGTCAATAACGCTTTACGTTCTTCTCGCAAAATTTCATATTCACTCAAATAACGCGTCGCATGTTTTCGAAAAACAGTTACCCCCCGCTCTTCACCATAATGCTTCACCATCAATCGCAAATGTTCTTTAATCGTCGCCAACATCTCATCTTTTGGCACATCCATCTTGTTTCGTCGCTGGAAAATCCACGGATTCCCTGTCGCCGCACGACCAATCATCACCCCATCAACACCCGTCTCATTCAACATTCGTTCAATATCATCCGGGGTTTTAACATCTCCATTTCCAATCACAGGAATCTTCCGTGCAGCTTTGATTTCCGCAATCGGCTCCCAACGCGCTTCTCCACGATACTGCATCTGCCTTGTTCGTCCATGCACCGCCACAGCTTTTCCCCCATTTTCTTCAATGATTTGGCTGATTAACATATAATTCAAAGAATCATCATCCCACCCCAAACGGATCTTTCCCGTCACAGGCACATTCAGCTTTGCACTCAATGTGGAAAAAATCTCCTCAACCTTCTTAGGATCCCGCATTAAACCCGCCCCAGCACCTCGTCCAGAAACATTCTTTGCACTACATCCCATATTAATATCAATAATATCCGGCTGTCGTTCTTTCAAAATCATTACAGATTCATAAATCCGTTGTGGATCATTATCAAACACCTGAAATACAAATGGACGTTCATCTTCCACGTAATTCACCATTTCATAAAGAAATCGATGATGATGAATCACTTCCATCGTATTGATAAATTCAGAATAACTGATTGCAGAGCCAAATCTGCGGGTCAACTGCCGATAAGGAGAATCAGAATATCCATCCATCGGGGCTAACATCACCCGTCCAAAAACAGGCACATCGCCAATCATAAAATCAGGTTTTTCTGAATCAAAATTAGAATTAGAATAAGTATTACGATTTATCATTTTCACCAAATGCAAAAAATAGTGCTTGTTTTACAGTTCTTGCTTCCATGATTTCCATCTTAGAAACAATCTCCCCTTTTCGTCCCAACCGCTTAGGAATAATCGCCTTTCGAAAACCAAGTTTCTCCGCTTCATTTAAGCGAGCTTCCAACTGGCGGATCGCTCGCAACTCACCTGACAATCCAATCTCACCAATCAACACACAATCTGCCTGAATTGGCTTATCCCGCATAGACGAAGCAATTGCCGCTGCAATCGCCAGGTCAGCCGCTGGCTCATCAATTTTCAAGCCACCCACCACATTTGCAAAAATATCTTGCTCGCCTAACCGATATCCCAATCGGCGGATCAACACAGCTGTAATCAATTGCAAACGATTAAAATCCAACCCATTTCCCGTTCGTCTTGGATTTCCAAAAGAAGTCGGACTAGTCAATCCTTGAATTTCCACCAACAAAGGGCGTGTCCCCTCCATCGGCACTGCAATCGCGCTCCCCGCCGCATTCACCATTCGTTCTGCCAAAAATGCTTCCGAAGGATTCTTCACCTCCAAAAGCCCCATATTACTCATCTCAAACACTCCCACTTCAGATGTTGCCCCAAAACGATTCTTCACCGAGCGTAACAACCGATAGCTTTGGAAGCGATCTCCTTCCAAATAAAGCACCGTATCTACAATATGCTCCAACGTCCTTGGTCCCGCAATGTTTCCATCCTTAGTCACATGCCCAATCAAAAACACCGAGGTCCCCGTAGACTTCGCATATTCCCGTAACATAGAAGAACATTCACGCACTTGTGTCACAGTTCCTGCTGAAGAATCCTTTGAAGGCATATAAGTCGTTTGAATCGAATCCAAAATCAACAAATCAGGGCTCAAATTCACCAAATGCCCATGAATCGCGTCCAAATTAGTTTCTGTTACCAAAAACAAATTCTCAGAAAATTTCTCCACTTCTGTTAAACGCTTCGCGCGCATTTTAATCTGTCGTTCCGATTCTTCCCCCGAAACATATAACACTTTCAAACTTTCAGATAATTTTAAAGCCGTTTGCAGCAACAAAGTAGATTTTCCAATCCCCGGATCCCCACTAATCAACGTGATTGAACCCGGCACAATCCCCCCACCTAATACACGTTCCATCTCACTCATTCCAAAATGAATGCGAGGACTCTCATCTTCACTAATCTCCCCTAATCGTCTTGGCACAGACTTGCTCATCACATAACTGTTTTTTGCACTCACACTTTTAGGCGCTTCAACAGTCAACACTTCATCCATGCTGTCCCATTCACCACATTTAATACATCTACCCAAAGACTTAGGAGAACGATATCCGCATTCACGGCACACATATTCATGTCTACTTTTTGCCATCTCAACCTCACAAATCTATCCAATAAAAATATACCTACTACTATAGTAGCAGGTATATTTATTATTATTACAAATCTAAGCCAAAAAACACTTTACAAATAATTCAAAAATTTCGCAGCCTAGATCTTAGAATCAATATGATAAGGAACTTCAATAATCACCAAGTCCTTATATTGTTTCAATTGTGAACGCAAGCGTTTTGCAGTTTGGTTATGCAACATTTCCTCATACCCATGCTCAGGTAAAAACTCAGGAATCACAACTGTGGTAACTTGTTCTGGGAATTCTTCATTATTTACTTTTTCAATATATTCAACCAATGGAGGAATAATGTTTCGATATTCATAATCAATAATATCCAACTTCACATCATTAGTAATATCAGAAAAACGTTCCCATCGTTCAATAAAACGCTTCTTTTTCTCTTCAGAGATCGCAATTGAAACAGCACGTACATCAGAAGAGAACATCTTAGAATATTCCAACGCCAAAAGACTTCCGCGATGAATGTCAGCCACAGGAACGATCACTACATTAGCCACGCCTCTAATCTCACCTTTTTCCAAATTGCGAGTGCTTAAAGCATTTGCCATATTTCCATAGTGTCGATTGATAGAATAAAAAATTGCCATCAAGAATGGAATAAATACCACAATGATCCAGGCACCTTCCACAAATTTAGTCACAATTAAAATAATCAAAACAATGAAGGTCACCACTGCACCGATAGCATTCAACATGCGTTTCCAAAAGACATTCTTTTCATAATGAATTTCAGTTACATTAGTTTTAATATGCTCACCCGGCTTAAGATGTGCAATTCTACCCATCAATCTGAACATCCCTGTTTGAGAAATGGTAAAGCTCAACATCACCCCAATTGCATATAGCGGCAGCATAGAAATTTCATCCGCCTTGAAAATAATCACAATTAAAGAAGAGATTACAGTCAAAACAATAATCCCTGCACTATAAACCAAACGATCACCACGGCTTTGCAACCATCGAGGTAAATAATTATCATTTGCCAAAAAAGAGCTCAATTGAGGGAATCCTTGATAACCAGTATTCGCAGCCAAGAATAAGATCAAAGCAGTAAACACCTGAATCCAATAATAAAGGAATCCACCATTTGTGATTTGTCTTGAAAGTTGAGAAAGAATACTTTCTGCCTCATGTGGAATCAAATTCAAACGGGTGCCCAAGAAGGTAATTCCCAAGAACAAAGACATAGCAAAAACAGCCATCATAATCATCGTAATCACAGCATTTTTAGATTCCGGTGGTTTGAATGATTGCACCCCATTGCTAATTGCTTCAATCCCTGTCAAAGCAGTCGTGCCGCCAGCAAAAGCTCTCAACAGCAGCCACACATAAGCAAAACCTTCATAATTACCTTGTGCAGCTACAGTATGTGTCACCGCTTCAATTGGTGCGGCATTAAACAAGCCAAAATATTTCACCAATCCCAACACAATCATTGCTAAAACACCGACCACAAATGCATAGGTTGGAATAGCAAAAACAGTACCGCTCTCACGGACACCACGTAGATTGATCCAAGTAATGAATAAGATTGCGCCAAGGGCAATTCCAATTCGATGTTCATAAGCTCCCGGAAATGCAGATGTCACCGCTCGCACACCAGCAGAAACAGAAACAGCAACGGTCAAAATATAATCCGTCAACAATGCTGCAGCTGCCAAAAGTGAAGGGAAATTCCCCAAGTTATCTTTCGCAACTGTATATGCACCACCACCATCAGGATAGTGAAAAATTGTTTGGATATAACTTGTAACCACTAATAAAACTAAACCAGCAACAGCTAAACCAATTGGCAACGTAAGCTTTAAAGCACCACTTCCTAAAACAAGCAGCACACTCATAATAGCTTCTGTAGCATAAGCATTACTACTAATAGGGTCAGAAGCAAAAATTGCTAAGGCACGCACCTTATCCAATCTTTCGTGCATTTCACGACTGTTAGGGAACGGCTCACCAATCAATACTTTTTTTACTTTTGTTAAATTCATTAATAGCCTTTCAGAATAGCATCAATATTCAATAAATAACAACAACTCAATATCATAAATCAGATAAATATAAAAAGTCAAGAATTTTTCAAATTAATAGACTGTATTGATCTAATTAATTTAAATTTAATTTTTTTTCTGATTTTTTTTCATAACAACACACCTTCAACCATATATGGACCAATAATTCAAATATCCTAAAAAAAACTAGCATATATGGGGAGGGGGACAATATTGCATAACATTATTTATGCTTTCAAATCTTTAACAATCTGTTTTCATTCACCTTTAATTATCTCATAGAAAATCCCCACATGATATAATCTCAACATGAAAATCCTCTCCGGAATTGACCTAATCGAGATTTCCCGCATCGCATCTTCAATAGAAAAATACCAAACTCGTTTCCTAAACAGGATTTATACCCCTCAAGAACAACAACTTTGTGGTCAAAACACAGCCTCTCTAGCTGCTCGCTTTGCCGCCAAAGAAGCCGTTTCTAAAGCACTCCAAACCGGCATCGGAACCGTTCAATGGACTGATATCGAAATCCTCAAAGATACAGCAGGAGCCCCCATCCTCATCCTTCACCACCAAGCACAGAAAAAAGCTGACCAACTCAAAATCACTACCTGGTCGATCAGCCTCTCACATACAAAAGAGTTTGCCATAGCTATGGCCTCAGCAATCTCTGATTAATCGCCTGCCTTACTTTCTTCTCGTTTTTCTTTTCGTCTCGCCTTGCGTTTTCGTTCATCTTCTTCTTTTTGCGCCATCACATCAATCACCACTGTGATCGCCAGCATCAACACATCATCGGCATCAGCTTCCACTTGCACACCATAAGTATCTCGAATTCGAAACCATCGCTTAGAAACCTGTGCTAATTTTCCCTTTGAAGATCGGATCTTATACTCATGATTTAAAATATCACCCTTTACCTTCAATTTATCTCCATTTTCAAGATGTACCACAAATCGATCACGGAAGGGAGTAAATAAAGCTTTCTTCACTAAAGCCGAACCCATCCCATTTCGTTCAATCTTCACCGTATCTTTAAAATAAAGTAATTTTTCTTGAATATGGCACAATTCATTGCCTTTCAAGTCTTCAAAGATCAACGTATCTCGTACGCGCAAAGCTTTCCCATCAACCTTATAAACCTGTTCTCCAGATTTATTCTTAATATAAAAATCATCTCCAATAGAAATTAGTCGTTGTTTCATTAAATAACGAGTTGCTTTTGTTTTTGACATAATTGCTCCTAACAGAAATATCAATTCTTATATCCTCATCATAACAGTCAAATATTAATAATATATAGATATTTTATAAAAAAAGATTTTCCGCTGACCATTAGAATCGCTTATCAGGTAGAATATAGATATAGATAATGAATGCTAGTGAGAGGTTATGATCATGAAAAAAGAAGTTGAGCTTGTTTACAAGAAAGACAGCATCTTAGGTGAATCTCCATCTTGGGACGAAAAAAATCAAGTCCTTTACTGGGTAGATATCCTCAAGCCGGCACTATATGTTTTTGATCCCCAAACAAAAAAACAAGAATATCATTATTTTCGCGAATACTTTGCAGCGATTAGTGCAGTAGCCCCCTTCACAGAAGAGTCAGTCATCATCGCCGCAGATCGCAAAATTCTTGAATATAACCTCTACACAAAAGAACTAAACCAACTCATAGAAGTTGATAGTGAAGACTACAATAATCGTTTTAATGATGGAAAGTGCGATCCCAAAGGACGTTTTATTATCGGTAGCATGAGCACCATCTCAAAAGCATCTGCTGGAACACTCTACTCCTACGATGAAAAAGCCAATCCCAAGCTCAAAACACTCCGCTCCAAAGTCACCATTTCCAACGGCATCACTTGGTCCCCAGATTACAAGACCATGTACTATATCGACTCAAAAAAATTCAACATCCTCGCCTTTGACTATGATCTCGAAACTGGTAATCTTTCCAATGAACGTATCATTGTTACCTTACCTGAAAATATCGACTACGAATTTGACGGAATGACTAGCGACCATGAAGGCATGCTCTGGACAGCGCTTTGGAACGGTGGACAAATAGTCCGTTGGAACCCTGCCACAGGAGAGGCTATCGAACGCTACGACGTTCCTGCTCCCTTGGTCACCTCCCTCATCTTTGGTGGCAAACACCTCAACGAGCTCTATATCACCACTGCCACTGTTGATCTCACTGATCAACAAGCAAAAGACTATCCTCTTTCCGGCAGTAT
Organism: Anaerolineales bacterium; assembly: GCA_963662985.1. Taxonomy (GTDB): domain Bacteria; phylum Chloroflexota; class Anaerolineae; order Anaerolineales; family UBA11579. The sequence continues at coordinate 1,213,054 of OY760067.1, forward strand.
CTTTCGTCTCATAACAGACACAAAAGGCATTCCTACCTTTTGGTATAAAAAATAACTTTTCGATTCAACGTGGAACAATTCATGACTTTAGAAAACAAGCACATCGCCATCATCGGTGCAGGTCCATCAGGTATTGCTGCCTCTGGCTATCTCGCTGACGCAGGTGCACACATTGCTCTCATCAACCGTGACATCCGCCCCGGTGGTTTAGCCGAATACGGTATATACTTCCGCAAACACCTCATCAAAGAATCATTTCGAAAACAATTCATCAACATCCTTTCCAAACCTAACATCACCTATCTTGGCAATCTAAAAATTGGTCAAGACCAGCCCATCTCTATTCAAACACTAGAAGAACTTGGCTTTGATGCCATTCTCATCGCCACTGGTGCTCAAAACACAAAATGGCTCGGGCTTCCTCATGAAGATGCCCCCGGCGTCTATCATGCCAAAGATCTCACATTTTTCTATAACTCCCTTCCCAACCATCCCATCCAAAACCTAAACGTAGGGTCAAAAGTAGTTCTCATTGGACTTGGCAATGTTATGGTAGACATTGCTCGTTACCTCACCCATGAAGAAAAAGTGGATGAGATCATCATCACCGCCCGTCGCGGTCCCGGTGAGGTCAAATTTACCCAAAAAGAATGGCTCTATATTGCAAACAATCTAGATATTGAAAAATTTAATCAAGAAATGCAAAAATGCAAACCCATCATGCAAATTGCCCATCAAGATTATGAAGAAAGCTACCAAAATTTCTTCAAATCCATGCACAAAGCTTACCCAAAAGATTCTGATACCAAGATCTCATTTGATTTTTTTGCACGTCCCAATCAAATCATCATAGATCAACAAGGAAAAGCCATTGGTCTAGAAGTCGCCGATACAACTCTCATTGAACAAAAAAATGGCTACCTTAAACCAAAAGATACAGGCAATCTACGTATTATTGATACAGACCAAATTATCTTCTGCATTGGAGATGAAGTTGATCAAAACCTTGGACTAAAAACCGATCAATCAAATCAATTTATCACTGTATCACCCAGTGATTTAAGTGATTTAAATGAAGAGCAACATCAATTAGAAAATCAATATAATAATATTTTTGTAGCTGGTTGGGCGCGCAAACCCAGCAAAGGGCTTGCAGGTCAAGCGAAAAAAGACGGCATTGAAGCGGCTCAAACCATAGAAAAATATCTTCAATCACAATCTGATTCAAACAACAAAGACGCCATCTATCAACTAAAAAACAAACTTACCGCTCAAACCATCATCAATAAAGAAGATTGGATTCAACTCCTTGACATTGAAAACCAAATCGCAGAGATTAGAGGTCTTCCCTTCTTTAGATTTTCTTCTAACGAAGACATGCTCAGAATTCTCAAGAAAAAATAAAAGGTGCTTCATCAGCACCTTTTTTATTTATCATTCTTTATTCTTTTTTATTTTTTTTGATTTTAGAATATCCCACGGGAAAAAACACAAAAAACCTACAATAATAATAAACTCACCAATTAAAATCCCGCGCTCTTGCCAGATACCAAAAAATGGAATGAATTGACCAATCGGTCTGGTTCCCAAACCAATCAAATCTGCCTGACCAGTAATAAAAGCAAAAATAAAACCAGTCGCAATTAAACGCATCCCAATATCTGCTATGATTGTTTTTTCTTTTCCACTCCATAAAGTATCAATGCTCAAATATCCCCCGAAGCTCATAATACCTAATCCCATCACAATAAAAATAATTTGCACATACCCAATCACTTCAGAGCGATTCAAGTTAAACCATTCCGGTTTTGCCCCCAACACTAACACCAAAACCCCAATCAAGGTCAAGATCATCCCTAGTCGATGATTATATAAGTTCTTTGTATGAGGAGTTCTATCTTTTCTTGCCATAGTCCTATTCCGGTAAAATTCTCTCTAGCTTACGACACCAGTTCAATCCCATAATATTCGCCACATCAACTTCAGTATATCCTAATTTAATCAATCCTTCTGGTACTTTTTGCAAATCAGCAATCGAATCAAATTCAGCTACTGTATGTTGCACCCCAAAGCCGCCATCAAAATCAGTCCCAAATCCCACTTGTGTAGCATTCCCTGCCAACTGGCACATATGATCAATTTGTTCAATCACTTTGTCCATTGGTAATCGAGGGTCACCATTTTCCCATTTCCCATCCAAAAATCGATTAAACGGCACCACACCAATCACTGCATCTCGACTCAAAATTTCTTTTAACAAATCATCTTCAAAAAGACGGTTTGTATTTGGAGAATTGCTCAGATCCTTCGCATTCAAATGGGAACACAAAATCTCACCTTCGTAAACATTCAAAGAATCAAAAGCTGCTTGTCGATCCATATGACTCAAATCCAAACCAAATCCCACTTCTTGCATCCCAGCCAAAAGTTCTCGCCCCAAATCCGTCAAACCACCCGGTTCGCTTGTCCCACCGCAAAAACGTGTCCCTTTCCAAGCAGGGCCAATCAAACGCACACCCATTTCCCACCATTCTGGCAATTCATCCACATGTCGCACCCCATCAGCACACTCCATCAAAATCACCAAACCTGTTGGCAATTCTTCACTTTCCTTCTTAGTCTGCCATGCAGCCAAATGTTGCACATAATCTTGCTTATTCAAAATTAAACGGAATAATTCAGGAGATTCTTCCGCCAGCTGATGATACATCTCAACTTCTTTTTTATAAATTGCATATGCTTCATCAGTAGTTGCATACATATTCTTTTTCTGTGCCTCTGAAATGCCAGGCCACATTGCACGGATTGGAGCAGCAAACAATGTAGAAAACACAAACGCCACCTGTCCAACTTGGTAAGCATCTCGACCCAATAAAGTATCCCCTCCCCATTTCACTTGATCAGATCCCACCTCTAATGCGCGGGTTTGCGCCACAGTTCGGCGATAATCTCGTTTTGCATCCAACATATTCGAAGCAATGTCTTCATGTGCATCTACCACTAAATATTTTTTACGCATCAATCAATTCCTCATTCGCCCAAAACATACGCCACACACAACTCCGTTGACGCCATCAAAGCATCCACATGTGTCCGTTCATAGCTATGGGATGCATCCACTCCTGGACCAATTAAAGCAATCTTCACATCTCCGCCCGCACGCCAAAAAGCAGACCCATCTGAGCCATAATATACATAAATATCCGGTTGATATTCAATTTCATGTTTTTCAGCCAAATTTCGTAGTTTAGTCGTCAGCCCGTGATGATAAGGGCCACTTCCGTCTTTCACACAAATTGAACAATGATATTCATCCGAATTTTGTCCTGCCCCAATCGCTGCCATGTCAATCGCCACCAATTCTTCCATATCCTCAGGAAAACCAGTTGCAGCTCCATGACCCACTTCCTCAAAATTGCTAAAGAACAACACCACATCTTGCGCTGGTTGCAAGTCTGCTTCATGCACAGCCTTCACCATCGCCAACATAATCGCTACACCTGCCTTATTATCCAAATGACGAGAACGCACAAATCCATTGGTCACCATCACACGCGGATCAAAGAACACAAAATCACCCACGTTGACGCCCAATTCTTTTGTCTCATCCGCACAAGTAGTTTTTGCATCCAAACGCACTTCCATCGCATCATCATCTCTTGTGGTTCCACGCACATCTTTGTTCACATGCACACTGCCGTTCGCCAATAAAATCGTTCCAGTGATTAACTCTCCCTTTGCTGTTAAAACTTGGCAACCTTCATTTTCCACCGTATTCCAAGCATACCCTCCCAATTGTGTCAATTTCAACCGTCCACTTGGCTTAATTTCTTTCACCATTGCCCCTAACGTATCAACATGAGAAGCCAACCCCACACTATACTCAGAGTTCTTCCCCTGCCAACGTGCCACCAAAGCGCCCTTACGTGTATAACGCACCGTCACATCATCATACTGTGTCAGTTCATCCGCCACCCATTTCAAAGCATTTTCCGTATACCCCGAAGGGCTAGAAATATTCAAAATTTCCACCAAACGATTAACCAAATAGTCTTGTTCAATTTGAATTTTAGCCATAAGTTTTACCTCTTTATTGAAGATTGAGAACATTGTACCACCGAACTCAATCGCTTAAATAACTTGAAAAAACACCTGAGTCCCAGGTGTTATTTTTTCATAATTTTCTCAAAAGCTTCTTCATACTGCCTCACGATCAAAGACAAGTCAAAGTTTTGCACATGTGCCCAACTCACTTTTTTCGCCGCCAGCAATTCCTCAGGTTGCAGCATCGCGCGCAAAGCATTAGCATACCCTATCGTATCATCCGGTGCCACCGCACAACCATTTTCACCTTTCACCACCAGATCTGCAAATCCGCCCACATCGCTTACCAAAAACGCTAAACTGCTCGCCAATCCTTGCAAACCAGTCAAAGGTAATCCCTCAGAATAAGAAGGCATAAATAAAACATCTGCGCTCTTAAAGATCTCAATCACCTCATCTGGCGCCACCCACCCGGGTTGTGCAATTCGATCTTCCAAGCCAAATTCAACAATCAATGCATCCACCTTCGCCCGCTCCGGACCATCACCAATCAACGTACAACGCCAATCCAAGTCCTTCACTTGCGCCAAACTTCTCACAATCTGAGGCACATTCTTCTGTACCATATATCGTCCTGCAAAAACCAAATGAGGCACATCATTCACTTGAATACCATCTCCAGAGAAATCGCTCAAGTCAATTCCATTATGAATAATCTTAATTTCAACCGGATAATGCACATCTGCCAATGACTTGGTAAAAGCACTCACCGCCACCACCTGATCAGCTTGTTTCCAAATTGGAAATGTAAATGGATAGATCACTTTAAACCACTTTGAGGTTTTCTCAGGCGTACCCCCCGGCACATCTCCCAAATGCGCAGTCACCAAATAAGGCACGCCAGTCAGTGTAGATAACAACCAAGCTGTTGCCCCAGCTGGCACTGCAAAATGTGCATGAATCACATCCGGTTGCCAACTTCGGATTTTTTTCCATCCTGCCCAAAAAGCGGCCCAATCATAACGTAACATAGAAGCCATGCTCGCCTTGAACATCTCACTTCGCCCCACCTTCAAGCGCACCACATCCACCCCATCAATCGTTTCTACCAAAGGCAATTCACCATAATGCGAGGTTAACAAACATACTTCATGCCCATTTTTCACAAAACCGCGGCAAAGATCTTGTGCAATCTTTCCTCCGCCTCCACCCACTGGTGGATATTCATGCGATAAAACTAAAATTTTCATAATCAAACAACCTTATTTCTTCGGCACAAACAACTGAATTTGATAATCTTTGTTTTTATAAACAGACTCATATGTATCTAAGATTGGAATCGAAACCCACTTCACCCAAGGAGTATTTTCCTCAGCAAATGAACTATTTGGTTTATACAACACATCCGACAAAGACTCCGACACAATTAATGAAAAGCGTCCTGCTTCCAAATCTTCATAAAACTTTGCGAAATAAGCCTCATTATCAGCCATCGCCATATCATTCAAATATTTCTTCTCATATTCCATCACCAAAGGCACATCATCAATATAGCCAAACGTCAGCAACTGTCGTTCATCGATGAACAAAATCTCTCCTTCAAGCTTTTTCTCATCCACCATAGCTTTCACCTTTTCCAATACATTCTGAGTCATCTCAGCATCCACATAAACAGGCACCTTATTGCGTTGGAATGGAGAAAAGACCGGCACCAAAAGCAGTAACACCACCAATCCCTTCTGCCACAACTTAATCTCATGCGAAAAATCAAACACCATTTCCCACACACTCGCTGCCAAAATCAACGTCCCCAGCAAGAACATATCCAAATTATGCAAATCACCGCCCCCACCAATCTTAGTGCTTGCCACTGTCCCCACCCCAAACAATGCCAATTGCACGGCGCTCACTGCCAGCAGCTGCAGCCAATTAGGTCGCCATTTTTTCTGCACAAACAGCACCACCAACATTGCATATACAAAGATCACCGCCAGCAACACCGCCAGCAAAATTCCCGGCTTAAACGTCCGATTCGGTAGCAATCGATACCATAACAAACTCTGGTCAAACGCATGAGTGATTGAATCAAAACTCAATCCACCCCCGCTTTCAAAATTTGCAATGTTCACATCTTTTACAGGAATCACATTCGACAATCCCAATCCCCCCACCAAACCACTGATTCCAAGCACAACCGGGCGAATCAACTCTTTCCACTTACCATTCTTAAACCGCGGATTTGCAATTTGGAGCAAAGCAATCATTCCAGCAAACAACCCCGGTGCAAAAGTCCATGTCCATCGGCTAATATTCGCTAAAAATCCACCCAATGCCACCAACAAGGCAGCCCATAACAATTTCTTCTGTTTTGAACCAATGAACGTCGCCACCAACGCCATCATAAAATAGGAATGAATCGGACCCTGCAGTAAAAACAAATACGCCCAAATCACAAATACCCATTTCTGAAATTTGCTCACTTTGCTCCCAAAATCAATTTGAATCAAAAAGAAACCGATCAAAAACATCGGCAGCGTGTTCATTAACGCCTGCCAAAATCGTACACCCCAAATCCCCACATTTGGAATCAAATAAATCAAACCAAAATAGAAAGCACGTCCCGTAGAAATGAACGTCTGAAAAATACCCTCTTCAGCCAAATCATAACGACCTGCCCCAAAGAACACAGAATAATCATACAAACGATTCCCTTCAGACCAGCCCAAAGACAACGGAATCGACACCACCGACAAAAAATTGAACGCCACAAAATAGAATGTGCCCCCTAGCATCGTAGTCAACAACCACACCATCCCAAATGAAAATCTTTCATTTACCTTCGTCAAAAAATAACTAGCCAGCAATGCCAACACAGGTAATGAAAAATACAAGGACTGCACCAACAAAGAATTTAATTTCGGCTCAATCCGCACCACCAACACTTGCAAAAAGAATGGCAGCACCAACAAAATCACACTCAAACTCCAAGCAACCCATTTTTGAAAACCATCAAACCAACCATCGCATTTCTTTAAAAAATCAAAAAAACAATCTTTTTTAAAGAAAAACACCAACCCCAGCCCCAACAAAATCACTCCAGATAAGCCCAACACACCCAAGTAAACCAAATATCGCTTAGAAGCCAACACAGGTTCAATCACAAAAGAGTATACTCCTTGGCTGATCCAATAGAAAAACACCCCTAAATACACCCAACTAGCCCAAAACTTAAGCGATTTCTGTTTCATCTACAACAAATTCCTTTCCCTTTTTAGGCCCCATATCATTAAACAATCCAATCAACAAAGAGCCTAACCCGATCAAGATTTGAAAACTATACCCGATCAAAGAATAGATCAAAATATGCGTTGCTGTCACACCCATCGGAGCCATCAAATTTGCAAAAGTATACTCACGCAACCCCACTCCCCCAATACTAATCGGCAACACCAAAATCAAAGTGACTACTGGAATCACATAAAAATAAAACAACACTGGCACATCCCGCACACCCACCACATAATACGTAAACGCTTGCACAAATATGATCGAAGTCTGAAAGAAAATAGACACTAAAAAGATTTGTAAAGTTAACCAAGGTGTTTTTCGATAATTCTTTAAAGAAACCACAATCTTATCAAATAAAATTTGTAATTTATTAAAATAAAGCAGCTTTCGAATCCAAGCCACTTTATCTGCAAAAACAAAATAGACCACCAAAATTCCCAACAAAAATACAACCGTCAATCCTAACAATAAAATCAATCTCAAGTCTTCCGGTGCATAAGGATTAAAGAATAAAGTCACATATAAAATAACTGCCAAAGAGACCAACCCTATCCCACGATCAAATAAAGTTGCCGTTGCTGCTCCTGTTTTATTATCCGGGGCATCTTTAACCACCTCATAGATTCGATAAGAATCTCCACCTATCGTAGAAGGCATAATCAAATTTAATGCTTGTCCATATAGAAAAACAAAAAATAACCGGAAAAATGGCACTTCAATGTTTTGTGCTTTCAAAGAAAGTTTCCATCGGAAACTTGAAATTCCCCGGTTGATAAATTCAAAAGCAAATACCACCAAATATAATCGAAAATCCACAAACCGAATTGCAGACCACACTTCTTTAATATCAAATTGCACAAAAATCAACACCAAAAACACACCCGTCCCCACCCAACGAATCCATTTTTGCCAATTGATTTTTTTCTTTTCAGAATTATCAGGACTTTCTAAGTGTTCTGTCATCATTCACATCTCAACTCAATCATAGCTTAAAACACAGCAGGAATGTTATCCTTCACAATCCCATTCCTGCCCAAAAATCAAAAAAATTAATCGCGGTTATCTACAATATACCGCACGTGATAAATCGCCTTATTCGCCGACTCATGATAAGTTCGAATCACCAACTCTGCAATCAATCCCATAAAGATCATCTGAAAACCAATCAAAATAAACACCACCGAAATCAAAAAGATCGGAGAATTCGCTACCGGACCCTGTGCCACAAACCGTCGAATAAACAAAAACAGCAGTCCCAAAAATCCCACAAACATAGACCCAATCCCAGACGTTCCAAACAAATAGATCGGCTTATTGCCAAACCCTTCCAAAAACCGAACGGTAAAAAGGTCCAAGATCACTTTAATCGTGCGTTCCAATCCATATTTTGCCACACCAAATTGACGTGCCCGATGGTTCACCGGCACTTCCGTAATCTTTGCCCCCACCATGTTCGCAAAAGCAGGGATAAAGCGATGCATTTCGCCATACAGTCGGAATCCTTCCAACACTTCCCGCTTATACGCTTTCAAAGAACAACCATAGTCATGTAAATGCACCCCAGTCGTCGTAGAGATCAGCCAATTTGCAATCTTAGAGGGTAGCACTCTCGTCAAAGCCTTATCCTGACGATCTTTCCGCCAACCACTTACCAAGTCAAATCCTTCATCAATTTTATTCAACAACATCGGAATATCCGCTGGGTCATTTTGCAAATCCCCATCCATCAAAACAATCACATCGCCCGAAGCATGGTCAATCCCTGCCGCCATTGCTGGTGTCTGTCCAAAATTCCGGCGAAACGCCACCACCAGCACATGCTCAGGGTCTTGCATTGCCAATTCTTCCAAAACTTCTTGGCTTTGATCTTTCGACCCATCATTCACATAGACCACTTCCCACGTCACATCAATTGCATTCAAAGAACTTTGAATTTCATCATGTAAAATTGGCAAGCTCTCTTCTTCATTATAAACAGGGATCACTACCGAAACATCCATTCCTTCTCGGCGTTGATATTCTTCGTCTTTCAAAATTCGGTTTTCGCTCATATTGTTTCCTTTATAGTGTGATGCTCAACAGCATCAAGCCAATTCCTGGCTCACAGCCACAAAGTCAGCTTCCATCATTCGCTTAATAATCTCTTCAAAACCAACTTTCGGTTCCCACCCCATTTTTTCTTTTGCTTTGGTCGGGTTCCCCACCAACTGATGTGGTTCCACAGGGCGATAGAATCGTTCATCCACCACCACATAATCTTCATAATTCAACCCCACATATCGAAAAGCAGCATCCACAAATTCACGCACAGAATGTGTCACCCCTGTCGACAAAATATAATCATCCGCCGTATCCTGATTCAACATCATCCACATCCCCCGCACATAATCTTCCGCATACCCCCAGTCACGACGTGCATCCAAATTTCCCAATCGCAACTCATTCGCCATTCCCAATTTAATCTTCGTCGCCGTGTAGGTAATCTTCCGTGTCACAAATTGTAACCCTCTTCGCGGGCTTTCATGATTATACAAAATTCCCGAACACACATACATCCCATACTGTTGCCGATAATTCTTCACCAACATATGCCCAAATAACTTCGCAATTCCATAAGGATTTCGTGGATTGATCGGAGTTTCTTCCGTTTGTGGTTCTTGCAATGGGTCTCCAAAAATTTCACTTGAAGATGCCTGAAAATATCTCGCGTCAGGTTTTGCAATCCGAATCGCTTCCAAAAGCCGTCCCACTCCCAACGCAGTGATATCCCCCGTCAAAACCGGTTGTGACCATGAAACTGGCACAAAACTCTGCGCCGCAAAATTATAAACTTCATCTGGTTGATATGTAGAAATAATTTCAATAAAATTATGTTGGTCTTGCAAATCCCCTTCCACCAACGTAATCTTGTCTTCAATAGCACTCAAAAAGTCTAAGCGTTCCACTCCATGCGGCCGCACCATTCCCACCACATCATAGCCCTTCTCCAGCAGCATCTCTGCCAAATAAGAACCATCTTGCCCGGTGATTCCCGTAATGAACGCACTTGGTTTCTTCGCCATAATTTACCTACAAATGAACATTCCTGTTCGCTTTTCGATTTCGATCACGCCTTTTTCTGCCATAATCGCTTCAAAATATTCCTTCAAACCATCTCGCATAGAATCTTCCAAATGGTTGAAAGCCATCGTCTTCAAAGAATAAATATAATCAACCAAAGGTGTCACTTCTGTGATTCGCAATCCATTCGGATAGCGCACACAACCAACAGCATCAAACACTTCACTCAAAAATCCTTCGCCATTTTCCAAAACAAAATTTAAGCGAAACATCTCAGCTTTCAAATCTGGATCATATGCATTCAAAAGGTCATAAAGTCCCTGCATATGAGTTGCACCATTGGTCGCCGCATAGAAAACACCACCCGGCTTCAACAACCTTCGCACCTCGTGCAAAGTTCGCTTCACATCCGGCACATGATAAAGCATGTGGTTTGCTATGATTATATCAAAAGAATCATCATCAAAACTCAAATGATCCACATCATAGTCATAAAAAGAAAATCGGTTATCATCCCCAATCGTTTCTTTTGCCGTTTGCAGCATTCCATCAGAAAGGTCCGTCAAAACCACCTGAGCATCTTCAGGCAACCGTCCCAAATTTTTCCCCCACAACAATCCTGTGCCAGCTCCCAATTCCAATATCCGCGCACCATCTTTCACTTCCATCTGCCGCCACACCCAGTCAAACCAAGGCTCTGTTGCCACGCTGAATTTCTCATGCACCAACATTCGAGCACTTAAGTTATTCGAATTTTGATACTGTTCTTTTTTTAAATGTGCAGCCGAATTGAATTTTTTATCAGTAGAAGGCATCACCTCTCCTATTTTTCAACTTCTCCAAAAATACTCTTTACCCGTTGTTGCCAAGAGAAATTTTTAGCAGTTTCTTTTGCCGCCAAAGCCAACTTAATCGCAAAAGCTTCTTCATTTTTAACTTTCAAAATTGCCTCTTCCCATGCATCCAAATCGTCACATGGCAGCAAAATAGAATTTTTCTCATTCAAAACTTCCCGCAAAACTGGCAGATCTGAAGACAAAATCGGCTTTCCACTCGCCAAATACTCAAACATTTTCATTGGGCTTAAAAACTTAGCAATATCTCCCCCCGAAGACCCTGCAATTTCTTTTTGATAAGGCATCAACAAACAATCACATGCCCGCTGATACTGTGGCAGTACCGTATTCGGAATAAATCCCACCAAATGGATATTCTTCAACCCCTGTGTATCAATCACATTTTGCACTCGCTCAATGTCTTTCTCTCGCCCCCCGATAATCAAAAAGTTCGCCTCACGCATCCGCTTTGCTAAACTCAACAATATCTCTTCTCCACGGCCACGGTACAAATGCCCCGTATAGCCCACTGTAAAAGCATGTGGAATTCCTAAAAGATCTCGCACTTCCTCTTGCGTCGGTAAATTCTCAAAGCGGTCCAAATCCACTCCATCCGGAGCAACCACCTTGCGCACCTTACTCGGAACACGATAGTCAGCCTCAATCGCATCCATCAATGCTTGTGTAATCGTCACAATTGTCTTTTCGCCTCTGCCTCGCAAAAACTGACGGAACAACACTGGTCCCATTTTTCCTGCTGGCAGATCATGTAATTCAAAATAAATAGGCATCCGTGCCAAAGAGGCCATCACTGTCGATTGCAACAATCGAGTGAACACACAATCCACACCATCACGCCTTGCTGCTCGAAAAGCCTTCACACCATAATCATAAGTCCGCCAAAAAGGCTTTCGTGTCACCCACACCAACTCAAGGTGTTCAGGTTGTTCAGTCACCAAACCATATTGGCTTGCCAAGCGATTCCATGGCACTTCATCCTCATCCTTAGGAATATACAAACGTACTTCATGGCCCACTTTAGTCAAAGCCACCGCATTCTTCATCACCTGAATTGTATTCGCACTGCGTGAAGGGATAGTTGTTGGTGCAATCAAACCAATTTTCATTCCGTCAAACTCCCTTCCAAAAATTGTTCTTTTGCAACAATCTTTGCATTTAAATCAGAATATACACGCACCACTGCAAACAACGTCGTAAATAACAAATATCCTGAAAAAAGAATTGCCATAAAAGTTGTTTCCATTGGAGGAATAAACGCAAACATCAACGTAATCTTTACCACCATAAACACAAAATTTACCACCGTAGGATAAACTGGTCGGTTCAAGGTCAGCAACCCCACTCGATTCCAATAGAAAAGATTCATAATAAAATAACCCACAACCAAGATCACCAAAATAGGATATGCTGGATAAAATTCAACGCTACTATACAAACGAATAATCAACTTCCCAAAAACAACCAATACCAAAGAAACGGGCACGGAATAAACAGCCGCCAAACGGGTCCCCTTCTTTAAAATATCCTTCACTTCGACCCAATTTTCTTTTGCAGCTTCTCGAGTCAATTCCGGATATGTTGTATTGGGCAAAGGAGAAATCGGAATTTGCAACAAAGATATGAAATATCTAGCCAAGCTATAATACCCACCGGCGGCATTCCCAAGCAATCCATTCACCCACAAGCTTTCGCTTTCTTTAGCAATCACAGAGATAATCGAACTAAGTTTTGTACTAAAAGCAAAAGAGAAAAGGTCTTTTCGGTCTTCTTTCAAACAACCAAAAGGCGTAAAAAGCCACCCTTTTCCCCAGCGGCTTCTTGCTGTCATCATTGCCAGCCAAGTCATTCCAATCGCACCCACAGCCTTGCCCAGCATATACGCCAAGATAATCCCTCGCAAGCCGCCTTCAGTGAAATATGCGATCAAAATAAAAATCAAAGTCAGCACACCCTGAACAGCTGTGATAATAGATTGTTCTCTAAATTTATTGAAAACTTGAATCAACCCCGTGGAACTGTCATAGACCACATTGAATAACAAATAAATCCCATAAAGTACAAAAAGTCGATGGATTTCTCGCATCGACATATTCAAATCAATCAAAGTTTGCGCATCCGTCAACCAGCGTGCCCCAAATTCTGAAAAAACAACGATCAAAATAAAAGCCGCGATCGCACCCAAAGACTCCAAAAATCCAGCCAGTCGAAAAACAGCCCCTGCTTTATGATTCTCATTCTTTTCTTCGTAATATGGAACAAATCGAATCACTAACTCATTAATTCGGAAAGATAACAGCTTATTCATCAACCCAGAAAAATCTTTAATCGCCCCCCACAGACCAAATCCTGCAGGTCCCAGAGCTCTCACCACAAAGGAACCTTGAATAAACCCCAAAAAAGCAGTGAAACCAGTCGCACTCACCAAATAAGAAGAGTTTTTTACAATTCGCTGCAACGGACCATTTCCAAAGATCCGTTTCACCTGTCGGTCAGCCCATTCAATTAATTTCTGGAACATACTTAGTCCGTAGAAAGATCTTTCGCCCATTCGTAATGGTCAAAATACCAATCCGCTGCCTTCTGCACTCCCTCTTGAAGAGAAACTTTTGGTTCCCATCCCAATTGTTCACGTGCTTTTGTCACATCTGCCAAACTCGCAGACATATCAGCCGTCACTGCGGGGAGTTCATTGATTACAGCCTTTTTCCCCACAATTTCTTCAATCATTTCAATCAAACCAGAAATGCTAATATTTTGGTGTCCACCCAAATTGAAGATCTCATATCCAACTTCCTTCAATGCCAACAGTACCCCAGTTGAAATATCATCCACATACGTAAATCCACGTGTTTGGCTACCATCGCCAAACAATTGCAACGGCATCTCCTCATGAATCCACTTAATAAATCGGAAAATACTCATATTTGGGCGTCCTGCCGGACCAAACACCGTAAAGAAGCGCACCACACTCACATCCAAGCCATAAAGATAATGATACGCATGTGCCATTACCTCTGCCCCCTTCTTGCTAGCAGAATAAGGTTGCAACGGTTTTGAACTATCTGCCGTCTCAGGGGTTGGCAAAGGAGCTTCCTCTCCATAAATACTAGAAGTCGAAGCCAACACAAATTTCTTAATCTTATTATCTTTACAAAATTCCAACCAATTCAATGTACCTTGTGTATTGGTCGCCAAATATCCTAACGGGTCTTTTAATGAAGCACGCACCCCAGCGCGAGCTGCCAAATTAATCACTGCTGCAAATGGACCTTTCTCAGCTAAAGCATCCACCTTAGCCTTATCCACCATATCAATCCGTGCCAACTCAAAGCCTTTCAATGCTTCAAGTTCTTTCAAGCGGAATTCCTTCAAGCGCACATCGTAATCATCATTCAAATTATCAACGCCCAAAACTTCGTCACCACGTGCAATCAAAGCTTTGCTCACAAAAGATCCAATGAATCCTGCAGCACCCGTTACAATATATTTTGCCATTTATAACCTCACAACTTTAGGATTATTTAATCCAGCTTTCCCTAAAGCATTTCGAGTATCCATGATTAATTTTGATTTTTCCAAAATCATTTCATAATCATAAGCCTTATGATTGGTCACAATCAACACGCAATCTGCTTTCTTAACAGCTTTCTCAAGATCAGGCACGCTCACCCAATCCACACCATCATGTGTGAACTTCGGCACATAAGGATCATGATAAGAAACATCCGCTTTCTTCAATCGCAACAAACCCAAAATATCCAAAGCAGGGCTTTCGCGCAAATCATCAATATCAGGTTTATAAGCAGCACCCAACACCAAAATTTTGCTCCCATTCAAAGGTTTTGCAACTTCATTCAAAGCTTCAGCTGTTCGTTCAATCACATATTCTGGCATCCCAGTATTAATCTCAGAAGCTAAATCAATAAAGCGCGCAGAATAATTTAACTCACGCAATTTCCAAGAAAGATAAAGAGGATCAATCGGAATACAATGACCACCTAACCCCGGACCTGGAGTAAATTTCATAAAACCAAACGGCTTTGTTGCCGCAGCATCAATCACTTCCCACACATCCACACCCAAACGGTCGCACATCAAAGCCAATTCATTCACCAGCCCAATGTTCACCATTCGGAAAGTATTTTCCAATAATTTGGCCATCTCCGCCACCATCGCATTCGACACCGGCACCAAAGTCTCCAAAGCCTGACCATAGAATGTGCTCGCCACATCACTGCTCACTTGCGTAATGCCCCCAATCACCTTCGGTGTGTTAATTGTTGTCCAATCCTCACGGCCTGGGTCCACACGTTCAGGAGAAAATGCCAAGAAGAAATCTTCGCCTTCCACCAAATCATTGTGTTCAGTCAGCATCGGCAGCACCAATTCTTGCGTCGTTCCCGGATAAGTAGTCGATTCCAAAATGATCACCATTCCTGAGTGCAAATACTTGGCAATATCTTCAGTAGCTTTAATAATATAAGAAAGATCCGGATCGCCCGTCTTGCGTAATGGGGTAGGTACACAAATCGAAATTGCATCCACCTCTGCCAAAACAGAAAAATCAGTCGTTGCCCGCAACTTGCCAGCACTCACCAATTTCTGGATTTTCTCACTAGGCACATCCTCAATATAGCTAATACCTTCATTCAAAGTATTCACTTTTTCAGCCATTGGGTCCACGCCCACCACATTAAATCCTGCATCTGCCAAAACAGCTGCCAAAGGAAGCCCCACATAGCCAATCCCAATGATTGCAACCTTTGCAGATTTATTCTCAAGCTTTGCAAGCAATTGTTCTTTTACTGTCATATGGATTCTCTTTTCTTATTTTCATGATCTTGGTGATTTTACCACAGCCCACTTTCCTTAAAGAAAGATTGAGAGAAAACTAAAACCATCACCAAAAAAGTTTAATTTCAATTAATCTTTCTACATTTCAAAAGCAGAAAGATCTCTCAAAGTCATGATTAAAGCGCCTTCTTTTGTATCTGAATAATAATTGGGCCGCTCTGCTATCACCTCAAATCCTAATTTCGCATAGAGGTTTTGCGCTATAAAATTCGTCACTCGCACCTCCAACGTAGCCTCCACCGCACCATCCAACAAACACTCTCCCAATGCATGGCGTAACATCACTTCTGCCACACCTATATGTCGAAAATTTGGATCGACTGCGATAGTTGCCACTTGAGCCTCATCCACAATTAGCCAAATCACTAACAACCCAACAATCACATCATCCACACACGCCACATAACTACGTGAAGTCTGATTTTCATGTAATTCAAAATTAAAATTATTTTTAGACCACGGAAGGGAAAAGGAAGCATGATCAATCCGCACCACATCGTCCAGATCGTCCATCGTCATTCGACGAATTATTAATGTGTTCATGACGGGAGGGTAGGGCCAGAATGTAAATAGATTGGTGCAGTCTTTTCAGGTGCAAATTCAACCATCACATTGTCACCTGCCTTCAAAAACAACGCATATCCTAGTTCTGCCAAATAAGCAGGATTACGTACATTACCAGCGGCTGTCGCCAACAACGCATTCTTATGTTTTCGCGCCAAAACCTTATTAATCTCCGCATTGCTTTCACCAGCGATTAAAGTTCGAGAAGTAATCTGTTCACTTAACTCAGCAGGTTCACCAATCTGATAGTCTTCGTCAGACACCCACTTCCCATCTTCAGCATGATAATATCGAAAAGCCACCCGTTTTCGTCCTGCTTGCAAAAAAGCCACTAATGGCAAATCTTGCACAGCTTGTGCTGCCGCCACCACATCCAAAGTAGGAACTGGAATCAAAGGCAAATTCATCGCCAAACACATTCCCTTTGCCACAGCCATTCCAATCCGCAAACCAGTGAAAGAACCCGGTCCTGCTGCCACCACAATGCCTTTCAGATCTTCTTTGTTAGATCTTGTCTTCACAAACGCTTCTTCAATAGCAGCACTCAACTCTGTCGTATGATAACGACCTGCCTGCCAATATTTCAAAAAAAGAACTTCGTTGCCATCATACAGGCACAAGCCAATTTGTTTTGTTGATGTATCAATTGCCAAAAGCATAATCTACGCTCCAAATAGTTTTGTCTTCAACTCATGAGTCAATTCTTTGGCTCGTTCCCCCTCAGGTGTGATCGTCAAAGATCGCTGATCTTCATCCAAATGCGCCATATGAATCACCAAACGGTTCTCTGGCAACGCTTCAGAAATATTTCCTGCCCATTCCACCAACATCGGACCATTCTCTAACAAGTAATCAAGGTCCAACATCTCCGCCTCTTCTGCATTCTGCAAGCGATATGCATCCAAATGTGCCATCTCCATCCCATCTTGTCGTCGATACACATTAATCAACACAAACGTCGGGCTAGAAACAGGGTCCACAGCACGCCACCCCTTAGCAACCCCCTGCACAAAAGTGGTCTTGCCAGCACCCAAGTCACCTTCCAAACACACCACATCCCCCGGCATCAACATCGTACCCAAACGAAAGCCAATCCGGCGTGTTTGCTCAGCACTGCGGCTAATAAAATCAAGAGTATTTTCATCTAAAATAGGCATAAGTAAATAAATTATAGTTTACGCACCTTTCCAGAGCAAGCACTTCCACCTCAAATTAAAAATCCATCTCTTCATTTCATACCTTTATCCGGTTTCTTGTAAAATCATCTTGAACGTTGTATACTTTTCAATGAGATTAAAAGAATATCAGAAGAACTAGAAGGGCTAATAGTATGAAGGTTACCGTTTTGCAAGAAAACTTAGCACACGGACTGAACGTTGTTTCTCGCGCAGTATCCCCCAGATCAACTCTCCCAGTCCTATCAAACATTCTCATTGCCACAGATGATGGTCGTCTCCGTCTCTCCGCAACCAACCTCGAAATGAGCATCACATGTTGGATCGGCGCTAAGATAGAAGAAAACGGTGCAACCACAGTCCCTTCACGCACCTTCAGCGATTTCATCAGCACTCTCCCCAACGAACAAATTGAAATCTCCTTAGATCATGAAGCACTTAATCTCAATATTCATAGTGCCTCATCCGATACCGACCTTCGCTGCATTGATGCCGAAGAATTTCCTCCCATCTCTGTCTTGGATATGAAAAACGGTCTCGAATTTGAAGCATCCGAATTCAAAGAAATGGTACGCCAAGTCGCCTTCTCTGCTTCTTCAGATGAAGCGCGTCCCGTCCTCACCGGCGTCTACATGAAAACCGAAGGTAATCAACTTTCCTTAGCCTCTGCTGACGGCTTCCGTCTCTCCCTAAGAAAGACCAGTGCCACAGGCAATGCCGATCCCGTCGATGCCATCATCCCCGTCCGCGCCCTCAACGAACTAGCCCGCATCGCTTCAGATAAAATCTCAATGATGATCCGCAAAGATCGCGGTCAAGTCATCTTCCAAACCGGCAACATCGAGCTCACTTCCCAACTCATTGAAGGTCTCTACCCAGACTTCAATCAAATCATCCCCACCAGCCACCAAACCCGCACCGTCCTCTCCACAGAAATGTTCCTCAAAGCCTGCAAACAAGCTGAAATTTTTGCACGCGATGGGTCCCACATTGCCCGCTTCAACATTCAACCCAATCCGCAACAAGGCCCTGGAACAATGGAAATCTCTGCAAGTTCAGAAGAAACGGGTAAAAATGAAACCACCGTTGAAGCTACAGTAGAAGGAGATTCCCTCACCATTGCCTTCAACGTCAAATTTATGCGTGAAGCCTTAGATGCCGTCAACTCCCCCAACGTAGCCATTGAAACCACCGTTCCCAACGCTCCCGCCCTCATCCGTCAACTTGGCGACGAACGTTTCATCCACGTTATCATGCCCATGCACATTGGCAATATATAAAACGTATAAAAAGAAGTAGTGTAAAATCATTAATCATTAAAATTTTTCATTTCAACCAATATCACAGCCAAATAAGTTAAAATAAAATTCAGATAATTAAGTATCTGAATTTTTTATACCATCCACAAAATCGAGGAACTAATGACGCTTCCACGCTCTTCAATAGACCCAACTTATCGGATTTACATCGCTCTCATTCAATACCCTATTCTCAAATCCAAAATTCGAGCTGCCATGCGTCGCGAGCTCTTCTCTCGTGGCATCATCTCCCCACATGAATTTGAAGAAATGGTCCTCGAACAAGCTCTCCAATCACAAGAAAGAGAAGGCATTCAAGATCCATATACAGAAGAAGATTCTTACCGTTGGGAACTCCGCCTTCATAATATTCGTGGACACCTCACCGATCTCTTTTTTGCCAACAATCTCTCCTATGAACTTTTTGAAGAAATTGTCGCCAAAATACTCAAACCCCGTGGAGTGCGAGTAGAAGACAATTCTTCAATCGAGCTCCTCAATCCTGAAATGATGCCACAAGAAATGCTCTTTGAACAAGCCAACCTCATCAAAGATATGCCCAAAGAGGTCTATCGCCAATATCGTCCTCGTCTCCAAGAGATCAAAGTCATCCTCATGCGCAACATCATCTCTGATCAACTTGCCTATCTCAACATCGCCAAAGAGTGGATCAAATTAGAAGACCTAATCACCATCAACGATCACCGCATCGGTTCCGGTCGCATTGGTGGCAAATCTGCCGGCATGATTCTCGCCCAACGTATTCTATTAGAATACGGCGACCAAGATATCATCGATCATCTCACCATTCCCGAATCCTACTATCTTGCCTCAGATGTTATCTACGCCTTTATGACCCACAACAATCTCATCAAATGGAGTGGTCAAAAATATAAAACAGATGAAGAAATTCGCAATGACTACCCACAGATTCTCAAAGAATTTATGGCAGGCGAATTTCCACCTAACATCATCGAAGAACTAAAAGAACTCATCCAAACTCATCACAAAACTCCCCTCATCGTCCGTTCTTCCAGCCTCTTAGAAGATAATTTTGGCATGTCTTTTGCCGGAAAATATGACAGCTTCTTCCTCCCTAACCAAGGTACCTTAGAAGAAAATCTCTCCGAAATTCAACTTGCCATTGCCAAGGTCTACGCCAGTGCTCTCAATCCAGATGCCTTGCTTTATCGCCAATCCAAAAGACTTCAAGAATATGACGAACGTATCGCTGTTCTCATTCAACCCGTCTCCGGTAAACCTCACAAAAACTTCTTCTTTCCGCATGGGGCGGGAGTCGCCTTCAGTCGCAACCTCTTCCGCTGGTCACCCGTCATCAACAAAAAAGAAGGTTTTGTCCGTTTAGTCTGGGGTCTCGGTACCCGAGCCGTCGATCGCGTTGGCAATGATTATCCTCGTTTAGTCGCCCTCAGTCATCCCCTGCTTCACACCCACGCCGACCCAAAGAACATTGTCAATTATTCCCAGCATTTTATTGACGCCATCGACTTAGATCAAAACAAACTCGTCTCCATCCCAGTCGAACAAGTCGTCGATCAAAAACTCCCCTACCTCCGCTACGTCGCCCAAACTTATCAAAATGGCTATCTTTCCTCCATCCGCTCTTCCATTGAAGATGAAAATGCCCAAATCGTCATCACCTTTGATGATCTCCTCAAGCGCACCACATTCGCAGATCGTATGAAGCGCATCCTTCACATCCTCGAAACTTCCTACCAACGCCCCGTCGATCTTGAATTCACCCTTGAAATTGAAAACCCCCATTCTCTCGAACCAGAGGTCAACATCACCCTTCTCCAATGCCGCCCCCAAAGTGAGCTCATCGAACTCAAAACCAAACTTCCAGAAGATCTCGAATCCAAAGACATTCTCTTCAAAACGCACGGTGTGGTTCCTGAAGGGCTTGTTGAAAACATCGACTATCTCGTCTATGTCTCCCCCAAACATTACTACGCCCTCCCCAACCAAGAAGATCGTTTTGAATTAGGACGCATCATCAGTAAAGTCAACAAAAAGTTAAAATTAGAAAATTTCATCTGCATTGGTCCCGGACGTTGGGGCACGGTCAACACCGATCTAGGTGTCCGCATCGGCTATTCAGACATTCACCACACCCGCGCACTCATTGAAGTTTCCGGAAAAGGCCTTGGCTGCACACCCGAACCATCCTTCGGCACCCACTTCTTCCAAGATCTCATCGAAGCCCAAATCTACCCCCTCGCCATCAACCTTGATGATTCCAAAACCATCTATCAAGAATCATTCCTAGAGAACACCCCCAATCAACTACAAGAGATTATCCCTGACCTTGTCAAATACGAAAAAGTGCTCCGCATCATCAAAATTGACGACATTCAGAAAGACCATCGCCTCAACCTCGTCATGAATGATGCCAAAGGTGTTGCCATCGCCTATTTGACACCCTCAGAGAAATAAACCACCAAACGGAGTTACGAGATTATGAAAAAGAAATACATCGCCATCGCTGGAAACATCGGAGTTGGCAAATCAACCCTCGTCGCAGGGCTTTGCAAACACCTAGAATGGGAACCTTATTACGAACCTGTCACCGAAAACCCATACCTCAAAGATTTTTATCAAGACATGAAAAAATGGGCATTCAACTCCCAGTTATACTTCCTCACCAACCGTCTTCGCTCTCACCTAGACCTCCTCAACTACCCTGAGTCCGTCATTCAAGATCGCACCATCTATGAAGATGCCGAGATATTTGCCAAAAACCTATACGTCCAAGGCAATATGTCCGAACGAGACTATAAATCCTATCAAGATATCTACCTTCTCCTCACAGATCTTCTCGCACCCCCCGATCTCATCATTTATCTCAAAGCTTCTGTAGACACTCTTCAAAAGCGCATCGCCCTCCGTGGTCGCGATTTTGAAAGCAAAATTGCCCCTGAATATCTGCAAAACCTCAATGTCCTTTATGATGACTTCATCGACAACTTCAACCTCTGTCCCGTCCTCACCATCCCTGCCGACAACATCGACTTCGTCAAATACCCCGACCAAATGTTACTCATCACAGAAGCCATCAAAAAGAAACTCAGCGGAAAAGAAACTCTTCAATTTCCCCCAAAATAGACCAATCAAAAAGGCGATCTAATTAGATCGCCTTTTCTCAACATAACACTCAATCTTTTATTCAGCCAATCGTTCACCAAATTTCGCCAAATAAATTTCATTTATTTTAGGATTTCGTTCTTCCACAACAATCTTAATTGCTGTGCGAACTTTTCCATCGATATCTACCTCAGAAAATTCAGGTGTGAACACAATATCATACCCATCTTCAAGTAAATACCCTTTGGCTAGCACCATCGCTTTGATTGATTGATTAACTGCTCCAGCACCAATCGCTTGAATTTCAGCCACGCCAAAGTCACGGAAAACACCCGCAATCGCTCCTGCTACTGCAGAAGTACGTGAATTACCAGAAACTTTTATAACATCCATATTGTTACTCCTCTCCTAAGTTTCTTCCTATGTTGGTTAATGCTAAAAATAGCAATTTTAGTTGCTATCAAATAATAGTAAGCCTTTTTCTCCTCTTACTTACTGATTATTTATTTTTAAGAGTTTGGGTTTCGTTCCTCAATGATAAATTGCACAGCAGTGCGTTCGTTATCATTGATCACTACTTCTGTAAATGATGGGATAAAAATAATATCATATCCATCTTCAGCCAAATAATTTTTGGCCAAAACTAAAGCTTTTACTGCTTGATTAACAGCACCAGCACCTATTGCTTGAATTTCGACAGTCTTATTGTCTCGAAACACGCCAGCTATTGCACCCGCCACTGCGGAGGTTCGAGAGTTTCCAGATACTTTTATGATGTTCATCAATGAACTCCTACTATAAAATATTGAATCTAAATTGTTATCTTAGGTACATGATATAGTATTTTTTAAACAAATACAAGTTTATTTGACGCGTCACTTCCCCAAAATATACCCTTATTATAGGTGATTTTCGTTCTCTTCACCAGAATTAATCGCATCTATGTCCAAAATATTTTCAGAAAGTTGCGCATGTTCCACATCAGTCGCCACTTCATTGATCACCACATCTTCAGCATGGCCCATTTTTTTGTTATACAAATTCAATCGATGTTCTTCCACCACATCCTCTGGGCACAATTCCAAAAACGCATAGATCCCCACGCTCATCACCACCACATCGTCCACAAAGGGGATCGGTTCTGGCACAAAGAAATAAATCAACGTCCCCAATGGAATCAACTTAGTCCAAAATGGCACCCGCTTATCCCCTAACAATTTAATTAACAATCGGATCTCTGTTCCCAAAGATTTAAAAAATGATGGATTGTCTGCTAGCTTTTTAAATCGATCATGATCTGCCATAATTACATACTCCTTTATATTCGTACATTAATATACGAAGTTCTAGAACTTATGTTTCTATCATAACAGAAAACTCTTTATCACATCTTAAAATCACCTCAATATTCTAATCTTGTCTCAAGAAACAATCTTTCTAACAACTGCGTCTAAAACTTTGATAAAATTCAAAAAAACAAACGAAAGAGAAAAAAACATGCAAAAGCATCCCGATCCCAAAAATGTACTCGTTATCACCGCACATCCTGATGACCCCGATTTCGGCGCAGCCGGCACCGTCGCAAAATGGACCCGACAAGGCGTCAACGTAGAATACCTCATCGTCACCGATGGTAGCAAAGGTAGCGAAGATCCACACATGACCTCCGAACGTCTTTCCGCCATCCGTAAAGAAGAACAAAACAGTGCCGCCAAACTTGCCGGCGTCAGCAAAGTACATTACTTAGACTTTCCCGACGGCATGATCTTCAACACTCCCGAACTTCGCGAACGCATTGTCTTCTACATCCGCAAACTTCGCCCCGATCTTGTCATCACCCACGATCCCCTCAACTTCATCATGAACAACGAACGCATTAACCATCCTGACCACCGCAAAGTTGGCGAAACCACCCTAGATTGCATCTTCCCCCTTAGCCGTGATCGCCTCACCTTCCCAGAACACGAAACTCAAGGTCTCGAACCCCACAAAGTGCTCGATATTCTCCTTCTCTTTACCACCGAGCCCAACTACTTCAGTGACATCAGCGACACTCTCGAAACCAAATTCCAAGCCCTCAGTGAACACAAATCCCAAATCGCAGATATGGACTACATTCGCGACCGCTTCACCGAATACTCAAAACTCAATGCACAACTAAGTGGAGAAGACATCACCTATGCTGAAGCCTTCCGCTGGATTCAAATGGCTTACTAAGCTAATTAACGTGAATCCTCCAATCATATAACGAAAACACTTACGAATAGCGGGACTGATGTTATAATCCCGCTATGAAACTTTCCAGAGAAGAAGTCCTTCAAATTGCGTCTCTTGCCCGTTTAGAACTAACCGAAGAAGAGATCCAAAACTACGGCGATCAACTTTCAGATATCCTTGCTCATTTTGAATCCCTACAAAGTGTAGACACCTCCACAGCCACCGAAACTTCTTCCACGCTCAAAGAGCAGCTTCCCTTTAGAGAAGATCAACCCACCCCCTTCCCTGCCATCCAAAACATCCTAAGCAACGCCCACGAGATCATCGACAATCAATTTGTCGTCCCTGCCATCTTTGAGCCCCATCAAACCCTCGAAACAGACAAAAAACAAAATCCAACCACCGATTCTCAAGGGAGTGCATCATGACTTCCCTTCCCACCACTGTCCCCCAAATCTTAGCCAGCATCCGCAGCAAACAATTTTCCTGTGTCGAGCTCATTCAAGCCACTTATCAAAATATCGAATCAAAAGAACCGCAAATTCAAGCGTTTCTATACCTATCCAAAGAACAAGCCCTTCAACAAGCACAAGCTGCAGACCAACGTCTTGCCACCTCCTCCCCAGAAGAGCTTCCTCCCTTATTCGGTCTCCCCATCGGGGTCAAAGATGTTCTCAACGTCACCGACATGCCCACCACCGCCGGCTCCAAAATTCTCTCTGGCTACACCTCC
The DNA here is from genome assembly GCA_963662985.1 of Anaerolineales bacterium. GTDB lineage: Bacteria > Chloroflexota > Anaerolineae > Anaerolineales > UBA11579. The sequence continues at coordinate 1,238,249 of OY760067.1, forward strand.
CCCTACACTGCCACCGCCGTCCAGAAACTAATCGACGCGGGTTGCATCATCATTGGCAAAACCAACACAGACGAGTTTGCCATGGGCTCCTCCACAGAGAACTCCGCCTACCAAACCTCACACAATCCATGGAACCTAGACCATGTCCCCGGAGGCTCAAGTGGTGGCAGTGCCGCCGCCGTTGCATCCGGCATGCTCAACATCGCTCTCGGCACAGATACAGGTGGCTCCATTCGCCAACCATGTTCATTTTGTGGCACCACTGGCATCAAACCTACCTATGGTCGTATCTCACGCTATGGCCTCATTGCCTATGCCTCTTCATTAGATAGTGTTGGCGTCATCGGACATTCCGCGCAAGAAATCACCCCCATCTATCAACAAATGACTTGGCATGATCCCAAAGATTCCACCTCCACATTAAACCCTGCTCAACCAGTCCCACAACTCACCTCCCTCGCAGGCATCAAAATCGGCATCCCACAAGAATATTTTATCGAAGGCATCCAACCCGAAGTCAAACAAAAAGTAAATCAAGCCATAGAAAAAATGGCAGAATTAGGCGCTGAAGTCATCCCCGTCTCCCTTCCTCACACACAATATGCCCTCCCTGTATACTACATCATCGCCCCCGCAGAAGCATCTGCCAACTTAGCGCGATTTGATGGTGTTCGTTATGGTCAACACCAAACAGCAGACACCCATCTTAATCTTTTCAAACAAACGCGAGGGCAAGGCTTTGGCAATGAAGTCAAACGCCGCATCATGCTTGGTACCTATGCCCTTTCCGCAGGTTATTACGACGCTTTTTATGGCAAAGCCCAAAAAGTACGTCAACTCATTCGTCAAGATTTCATCAATGTCTTCAAAACCGTTGATTGCATAGCAGCTCCCGTCGCTCCCACCACCGCCTTCAAAATTGGTGAACATTCCAACGACCCACTCGCCATGTATCTTGAAGATGTTTTCACTCTCCCCGCCAACCTCGCCGGAGTACCCGGCGTTGCCTTCCCTGTCGGTTTTGATCAAACAGGTCTGCCCGTCGGCATGCAGCTCATGGGCAACTACTATTCAGAACACACCCTCCTTGCCATCGCCGCTCATTATCAAGCTAACACCAATTGGCACGCTGCTACCCCGCAGTTCTAACAATTCCCTTCTCAGTCTCCCCCAAATTCTCTATACTATAGAGGCAGAACAAATAAAAGAGTAAAAGGAAGAAATAATGAAAGAAGGACTTAAAATTGTAATCCCTATGGCAGGCTATGGTTCCCGCCTCCGTCCCCAAACATGGAGCAAACCGAAACCTCTCGTTTCTGCTGCCGGCAAGCCCGTCTTAGAACACGTCTTTGATGTGTTAGACACTGCCCCTGATTCAAAAAATCAAGAACTCGTCTTCATCACTGGTTATCTCGGTGAGCAAGTCGAAACCTTTATGGAAGATTCATTTCCCAAAAAGAACGCAAAATTTATCGTTCAAAACGAACGTCTAGGCCAATCACACGCCATCGCCATGGCCCGTGAATATATCAAAGGGCCCACATTGATCGCCTTTGTCGACACCCTCGTCAATACCGATCTCAGCTTCTTAGAGAACGAAACCGCCGATGCAGTCATCTGGGTCAAAGAAGTAGAAGACCCTCGCCGTTTCGGTGTTGTCGATGTAGATAAAAACCTCATCGTCAAAGATCTCGTCGAAAAACCAGACGACATGCGCCTCAATCTGGCCGTCGTTGGTTTCTACTACTTCAAAAATGGTGAAGACCTCATTGCTGCCATTGACCAACAAATCGAACAAGGCATCCGCACCAAAGGAGAATACTTCCTCGCTGATGCCATCAAACTCATGCTCAACAACGGTGCCCAAGTGCGTGCCGAAATGGTAGATGTTTGGCTCGATGCCGGTCTCCCCGAAACTGTCCTCGAAACCAATCAATACCTCCTTGAACATGGTCGCGACAACACCAACTCCGCCAAAAGACGCAACCGTATGACCGTCATTCCCCCCGTATACATCCACCCCCGTGCAGAAATCGTCCAATCCACCATCGGTCCCAACGTCTCCATCAGTGAAGGCTGCCGGGTCTATGGTTCTGTCATTCGCGATTCCATCTTAGAAAGTGACGTAACAATTACCGATTCCAGCGTCAGAGATTCCATCATTGGGTCTCGCGCCACCGTCAAAGGTTTCTCCGGAACCCTTAACATCGGCAATGATGCTGAAGTAAAAAATAAATAAACAATAATTAAAGGAGCCCAGTTAAATGACAAGACAATTCTTATCAGACCGTGTCTTAAGTCTAAAACCCTCTGGCATTCGAAAATTTTTCGATATCATCAATTCGATGCCAGATGTAATCTCTTTGGGCGTTGGCGAACCGGATTTTGCTTCACCAGCTCCCGTAACAGAAGCTGCTATCGCCGCCTTGCGCGCAGGCAAAACCGCCTATACCTCTAATTATGGCATTCTCGAACTTCGAGAAATTTTAGCAGACTACCTCAAAAACAATCGTGAAAATCTCACCTATGACCCTCAAAAAGAAATGATCTTCACCGCTGGTCTTTCCGAAGCTATCTACATCACCATGGCCGCCATCCTCAATCCTGGCGATGAGGTCATCGTCCCCACCCCCTGCTTCGTTGCCTATCAACCCTCCATTGAATTAGCCGGCGGAGTTTCAGTTGAAGTTCCCAGCAAATTTGAAGATGATTTCCAGCCCGATATCGCCGCCATTGAAGCTGCCATCACTCCCCGCACCAAAGCCATCTTCATCAGCTACCCCAACAACCCCACCGGGGCTGTCGTCACCAAAGAAGTCGCCCTTCAATTAGCAGAAGTCGTCATCAAACACGACCTTCTTCTCATATCAGATGAAATCTACGAACAACTTATCTATAGTGACCACAAACACGTCATCTTCCCCAACCTGCCCGGTCTCAAAGAACGCACCATTTACTTAAGCGGCTTCTCAAAATCATTCTCCATGACCGGTTGGCGCCTAGGCTATGTTTGCGCCCCACCAGAACTCATCGCGGCCATCGTCAAAATCCATCAATTCGCCCTCATGTCCGCCCCCACCATCTCTCAACACGCCGCCATCGCCGCCCTCACAGAGTGCCAATCCCACGTAGACAAAATGGTCGCCGAATATGACCGTCGTCGAAAATTAATCGTCACTGGCATGAACGCCATCGGCCTCCCCACATTTGAACCCAAAGGTGCTTTCTATGCCTTCCCCAAAGTGGATGTCACCGGCCTCACCAGCGAAGAATTTGCAGAAAAACTGCTCTATCAAGAAAAAGTCGCCGTAGTCCCCGGCAGCGCCTTTGGCGCAGGTGGCGAAGGCTTTGTCCGCACTTGTTACGCCACATCCTACGAACAAATTGAACAAGCGCTCGAAAAAATCGAAAGATTTGTCAAAACTCTATAAACCATTCCCCTTCTCCCTCAAAAGAGAAGGGGCTATAAAATATGAATAGATCAAATTTATTCATATTTTATGGATCAAAAGAAAAGGAAACACCATGAAATATCCAGGCTACCAACCTACCATCGGCATAGAGGTCCATGCCGTCATGAAAACCAAAACCAAGCTCTTCTGCAACTGCCCCGTTGTCAATCCCGTCCATGCTGAGCCCAACACCGCCATCTGCCCTGTCTGCACCGGCATCCCCGGCGCCATGCCCGTCCTCAATCGCCATGCCGTAGAGCAAGCCCTCCGTGTTTCCCTCGCCCTAGGTTGTCACATTAACCAAACCAGCATCTTCGCCCGCAAATCCTATTTCTACCCCGATCTTCCCAAAGGCTATCAAATTTCCCAATACGAACTCCCCATTGCTGAAAACGGACACATCCAAGTCCACACCTCAGAAGGCATCAAAACCATTCGCATCCACCGAGCTCATATAGAAGAAGATACCGGCAAACTCCAACATCGCATTGTCGATGGAAAATCCGTCTCACTCGTAGACCTCAACCGTTCTAGTGTCCCTCTCTTAGAAATTGTCACCGAACCCGACATGCACAGCGTAGAAGAAGTCCGTGCCTATGCCGAAATGCTCATCAAAATCCTCCGCTATACCGGCGTCAATGATGGTGAACTAGAACTTGGTATGCTCCGCATCGAGCCCAACGTCTCCCTCAAAAAGATAGGGCAAGACAAACTCGGTGACCGCACCGAAGTTAAAAACCTCAACAGCGTCCGCTCCTTAGAGCGAGCCGTTGCCTTCGAACTTGACCGCCAATATCAAATCCTCATTCAAGGTGGCAAAATCAAACAACAAACCGTCGGTTGGGATGAAACCAATCAAATCACCATTCCCCAACGTTCTAAAGAAGACGCTGAAGACTATCGCTACTTTCCCGAACCAGATCTCCCCCCTCTCATCATCGACGATCAATGGCTTGCTCAAGCCAAAGCCCAACTTCCTGAGCTTCCCTTTGCCAAACAACAGCGCTTCCAACAAGCTTACCAACTTCCCGAGAACATCCTCACTTGGCTCGTTGCTGAAAAAGACCGTGCCGACTTCTTCGAAGCCACTCTTGCAGCCGCCCCCACTCTCTCCCCCTCCCTCGTTGCCACTTGGCAAACCAACGAACTCACCGCCATCCTCAAAACAGCGCCAGCAGATTACAAAGCCATTACTCCCGCCAACTTTGCCCTCATTCTCACCGCTCTCCAAGAAGAAAACATCAATCGCAAAAAAGCAAAAAGCATCCTCACAGCTCACATCCAAACCAATGCAGACATCCAAACCGCCATCCAAAACGCAAAATCCAAAGCCCAACTTTCTTCTAAAGAACTAACCACTCTCGTGCAATCCATCCTTGCCAACCATCAAAGTGAAGTCGAAAAATTCCATTCTGGCAATCAAGCCACCCTCAATTGGCTTTTTGGACAAATCATGCAAGCTGTCAAAGGGCAAGCAAATGCCGATGCCATCAAAAATGAACTAAATAAGCAATTAGAACAAAAATAAATCAAAATACATTGCAATCAATTCTCCAAATATGCTAAAATTGAAAAATGGAGAGAAAGCATGTCCTCATAGTTGATGATCAAAGAGAAATGCTCCTTTTGCTATCATCAGCATTAGAAGCCCTATCTTATGATTTTAAGATATCTATCGCTCGCTCTGGTGAAGAAGCGCTTCTTGAAGCATCCATGAATCCTGTTGATCTCCTCATCTGCGACATCCTCCTCCCCGGCATGGATGGTTTTGAAGTCATGGAAAACTTCAAAAAGAATCATCCCAATTCCAAGATCGTTCTCATCAGTGGCACCCAAGATGACAGCATCAAAAAAGAAATTGCCCAAGCAGGCGCCACCGCTTTTTTCTTCAAACCCATCGTTCTCTCAGATTTTCAAGATACAATTGAAAGAGCGCTTGGTCTTGTTGAAACCATGCTCCCCAATGAAATAGAAACCTTCAAAAAAGAATTTGAAGAAGATGAAAAACCCACAAAGCCCCCGCTCCTCATATCAGATTTACATAGCCAAATCAAAGCAGACTGCATCCTCCTCATCAACTATCAAGGGCATGTCGCCAGCATTGTAGGTTCACTTTCAGAAGAATTTAAACAAATTAATCGCAATCCCGATATCCTCACCATGCTCTACAATCCCATTCCCATCGCCCAATCATTCCGTTCCAAACTCCACAACAATTTCACCTCCATCCAAATTAATCAAAAATTTATCGGTCTCTCCGCTATCACCACCAACTACGGCCTTCTAACCGTTTGCAACAACCAACCTTCCGACAAAAACATCCAAATCATTTTTGAAACCTTAGACAAACTCCGCCAACAACTTTCACTCAACACAGATATCCTCTCTTCCATCCTAATCAACGACGAACAAAAGATCCACACTGCCGATTTATACGATGCTCGTATGGAAGAAACACTCTCCTCTCCCAAGATTCAAACCGATCAACTTACCGATTTTTGGGAATCCGCCGTCGAAGAAACCTCTATCAAAAGCAACGATGAAAGCCTCAGCTACGAACAAGCGAAGATTTTAGGCTTCACCCCAGACAAATAAAAATTCCTCCCACCAAATTAGTTTTAACCATTGCAATAAACCTATAGCTTGTGATAAAATCTAGCACGTTACACTATTGGGGCATGGTGCAATGGTAGCACACCGGACTTTGAATCCGTTGATCCTGGTTCGATCCCAGGTGCCCCGGCTAATAGTATTATCAAAAAGTTCAAGGAATAATTTCGTGATAAACGAAGATTCTGATTCCGAATCAGAAAGTTTCAAAACGAATAAAAACAAGCAAAATTTAAGTCTTCTCCGCAAGACTTTGACTTTGCTTGTTTTTTTATTTAATCTAGGAGTTCTACTATGAAAACCACTGCTGTTATTCTTGCCGCTGGCAAAGGCACTCGCATGAAATCAAACCTTCACAAAGTGCTCCACCCCATTCTTGGCAAAACCATGATCCAACATGTCATCAACAGTGTCGCCCCCGCCATCTCCGAAAAACCCATCGTAGTCGTCGGACAAGACGCTGAAAGTGTCATGGCTGCTGTAGAAGGCCAAGCCCATTTTGCTCTTCAAGCAGAACAACTCGGCACAGGTCATGCAGTCCTCTCTGCCAAACAATCCGTCACAGAAGACACAGACATCGTCCTCGTCTCTTTTGCTGATATGCCCCTCTTCCGCACCGAAACCTACGCCAAACTCATCGAATTACAACAAAACAATTCCGGTCCCATCACCATGGCCACTGTCATTGCCCAAGACCCACGTGGTTTTGGTCGTATCGTTCGCAATGAACAAAATGAAGTTGTCGCCATCGTAGAAGAAGCCGTTGCCACTCCCGAACAACTCCTCATCAAAGAGCTCAACATCAGCGCCTACTGCTTTGATGCAAACTGGCTCTGGGATGCCCTCACCAAGATCAAAAAATCTCCCAAAGGAGAATACTACCTCACCGACGTCGTAGAAATCGCCGTCAGCCAAGGAGAAAAAATTCAAGCTATCGTCTTAGAAGATAACGACGAAGCCATCGGTGTCAACAACCGCATTCACCTCTCCGAAGCCCAAGCTGCCCTCCAAAAACGCATCAATCAAGAGTGGATGCTCGCCGGAGTCACCATCATCGACCCCCGCACCACCTATATCGAAACCGATGTTCAAATTGGCATAGATACCGTCATTCATCCCAACACCATTCTCAAAAGCGGCACCACCATTGGTGAAAACTGTCAAATCGGCCCTGACACCTATATCATCGGTTCTGAAATCGGCAACCATACAAAAATATTTAAATCCGTCCTCGAATTTGCCAAGGTTGGCAACCACGTAGATATGGGTCCCTTTGGTCATCTCCGCAAAAATGCCCACCTAGACGATCACGTCCACATGGGCAATTTCGGTGAAGTCAAAGATTCCTATCTCGCCCCCGGTGTAAAAATGGGCCACTTCTCCTATATCGGCAACGCCACCATCCATGAAAACGTCAACATTGGCTGTGGCACCATCACCTGCAACTACGATGGCAAGAAAAAACACCCCACAATCGTCGGCAAAAATGCCTTCATCGGCAGCGGCAGCATGCTCGTCAGCCCCGTAGAAATTGGAGAAAACGCCACCACAGGTGCAGGCTCCGTAGTCACAAAAGATGTTCCCCCCAATGTCATTGTCGCTGGCACCCCTGCAAAACTATTGAAAAAGAAAGATAAAGATAAACAGTGAACGTAAACACGCAAATTGCCCTTTTCATTTTGATTGTCGGCATAGACCTCATCATCAGCGCCGCCCGCTCAAGCTATAACAACATCCGTCTTGCCCGTCTCGATAATATCGAAGAAAAAGACATGGATCTCACTGCCACCCTCCTGCTCATCCAAAACAAAGATAACGTCAAAGCCAGCCTCAAACTGCTCCAATCCCTGCTTCATGTCACCATCACCTTTACAGCTCTCTATTTTTTGGTAATCGAACAAAGTGAAAAAGAAATCACCCTGTCTGCTGTTATCCTCATCATTCTAGCTCTCACCATCGTCATATGGATTATCGAATTTCTCATTGAGCGTGGTATCTACCAAAATCCAGAAAAATGGCTCATTCGCTTCACACCATTCATTCGCTTCATCACCCTCATTTTCACTCTCTTCACTTACCTCCCGCTAAAAATCGCCCAAAATCAAGATACAGACAACACCGATAGCTACGTCAACGAACAAGACGTCATCTACCTCATTGATAAAGGCGAAGAACAAGGCGCCTTAGATCAAGACGAACGCAAAATGATTTCCTCAATCCTCGAGCTCAACGACACTCTCGTCCGTGAGATCATGGTTCCCCGTGTAGACTTATTCGCAATTGAAGAGAACACTCTCCTAGAAGACGCCCTCGACGGCATCCTCGAATCCGGCTATTCCCGCATCCCTGTTTATCATGAAACCATCGACCACATCGTCGGCTTCCTCTATACAAAAGACATCCTCAAACTTTGGCAAAAAGGGGATATCAAAACCACTGCAAAAAGCATCCTCAGAGAAGTCAACTTTATTCCTGAAATGAAAAAAGTAGATGAACTCCTCGAAGAAATGCAAAAACAACGCATTCACGTTGCCATCATTGTTGATGAATACGGTGGAGTCGCTGGTCTTGTTACCTTAGAAGATATCGTAGAAGAAATTGTTGGTGAAATTCATGATGAATACGACGACGGCGAAATTGATCTCATTCAAATGATCAACGAAGACGAGTATATCGTCAACGGACGCTACGACATCGATGATTTCAACAACATCTTCGATGTTGATTTCCCCACAGAAGACTCAGACACCATTGGTGGTCTCCTTTATGCACATATCGGCCACGTACCGCAAACCGGAGAATCCGTCCAAATTGAAAATATTCTTCTCACCATTCAAGCAGTAGAAGGTCAACGTATTCAAACCATTCATTGCAAAAGAGTCTCCTCACTTGAGCAAGAACAATAGAGTAATTACTTCGCCCAAATTGCGCTTTGTGATAGTATATTAACATGAAAGCTCTTGTGATCTCAGATATCCATGGCAACCTTGAAGCCCTTCAAGCCGTGTTAGAAAACACCGCTGATAACTACGATCAAATCTGGTGCCTTGGTGATATCGTCGGCTACGGCCCTCAACCCAACGAATGTCTTGAGCTTCTCAAAGAGCAAAAAGAGCTCAAATGCATCATCGGCAATCATGACGCTGCTGCCATCAAGCTCCTCGACACCGCCTTTTTTAATCGCGATGCCAAACGTTCCATGTCTTGGACCAGAGCCATCCTCACCGAAGAAAACCAACAATTTCTCAGCGCGCTTCCCGAAAGGCTCACCGAACAAGACCAATTTACCCTCGTTCATGGCAGTCCTCGCGCTCCCGTCTTTGAATATATCCTTGATACCTATGTCGCTGGCCTCAATTTCGAAACATTAGAAACAGACTATTGCCTTGTAGGGCATTCTCACATCCCTGCCATTTTCACCTATGATGCCCAAAAAAAATTCACCGACCTCATCATTCCCAAGACCAATGATTACTCCCTCAAACCTAAAATGATCATCAACCCCGGCTCTGTTGGCCAACCCCGCGACCGTAATCCTTATGCATCTTATATCATCCTTGATACAGACAAACAAAAAGTAGATTTTTGCCGCATATCGTACAACATCGAAAATACTCAATCCGTTATGATAGAACATCACCTTCCCGAAGCACACATCGCTCGTCTCAAACTCGGCATCTAATTTCCACCAAACTTTCATCTCCAAAAAAAATTCGGGAACTTTTTCCAACCAACTCACGTTATAGAAACAGATAACAAACAGTTTTCACATCAAAGTGAAGGAGAAAAATTATGAAAAAGAAATTATTACCAATCATCACTGTCCTAACCCTCGTCTCAATCATCCTTGCTGCCTGTGCTAGTGCCAGTAACGATGCCACTTATCAAAAAAGTATCACCAATGAAGGATTTTATATGGAAGATTCAGCAGACATGGAAATGCTTGCCGAAGCTCCCTCAATGTCAGCCCGCAGTGACACAAACACCTACGGAAACACAGATGGCAGCCCCACCGGAACCAGCGTTCAAACAGATCGCATGATCATCAAAAACGCCAACATGACCATCGTTGTAGAAGACCCCAAATCTGCCCTCAACCAAGTTGCCACCTTAGCAGAATCACAAGGCGGCTTCATCGTCTCCTCCAATGTCTCTGAACACGAAACTTATGAAGGAAAAATCTACTACTCTGCCGATATCTATGTGCGTGTTCCTGCCGATAAATTTGACAGCACTCTCAATGATATTCAAGAAATTGCCTACTCCATCGACTACCAAAGTGTCACCGGACAAGATGTCACCTCTGAATATGTAGATCTTGAATCAGAATTACGCAGCCTTGAATTAGCAGAAGAACAACTCACCAAGATTATGGATGAAGCTTGGGATACTCAAGACGTCCTCAATGTCTTCCGTGAACTGCAAAACATTCAAAGCCAAATTGAGGTCATCAAAGGCCGCATGAAATACCTCAAAGAATCATCCACCTATTCCTCCATCAGCGTCAACTTCCAAGCCAAAACCACTGTCGAACCCATCACCATTGGCAAATGGTCACCCAAAGGCATCGCCGCCGACGCGCTTCAAGCCCTCGTCAACTTTGGCAAAGGCCTCATCAACTTCCTCATTTGGTTCTTGATCTTCGCCCTCCCCATCCTCGTCCTCATTGCTTTGGTCATTTGGTTCTTAGTTTGGATGATTAAAAAACTCTTCAAACGAACAAAGAAAAACAGTAAAAAAGCAGAAAAAGAACAAGAGTAAAACATAAAAAAAAAGAGGATGTCAAAATTGACATCCTCTTTCTAAAAAATGGGGTTTATTTATTCGCCAGCTTCCCAATTAACCAAAGCTTCTTGCAACATATTCACTTTAGTCTTCAATTCCAAAGCCTTCACTTCATCCTTCAAGCCATCTTCAGAGTAAACATCATTAAAGTTACCCAAAGAAAAATTAGCTACCACATTCCCACCATACCATCGGAAAGCTTCCACAGCGATTCCCAGAACTTTTTGTCCACCACGTCCTCCCGGAGAGGCCGCCATCAACAACATTGGCTTATTCTTCCAAACTTCCATCTCAATTCGGGAGACCCAGTCAAACATGTTCTTAAATGCGGTTGAATAATTCCCATTGTGTTCTGCCAAAGAAATCACAAATCCATCCACAGATGCAAAAATATCATTAATCTTATACGCATTCTCAGGAATCCCCTGTTCTCTTTGAATATCCACACTATAAATCGGCATCGGATAATCATTCAAATCAAACAACACCACTTCCACATCATCCAACATGTTCGCAGCATAGAGCGCCAATCGTCGGTTCAGTGAATTTCTATTCAAACTGCCACCCATTGCTAAAACTTTTTTCATCGTAAATAACTCCTAAATAATAAATAATTTCATAATAAAACAATTAAGCATTCACCACCGGAATCACTTCATTGCCAATTAACTCAATTGCGTCCATCACTTGCGTATGGCTCAGTCCAGCGTTATCCATCTGGAAAGTAAATCGATCAATGCCGCCCAACGCTTCACTATGTCGGCGAATCTTCGCGGCAATCTCTTCAGGGCTACCCACCATTAAAGCACCCAACTCATCATTTTGAGCTTCAAAACCTTCACGAGTCACAGGAGGCCACCCTCGTTCTTTTCCAATCTGTGTAAACTGCTTCGCATATCCCGGGTAAAACGCTTCAACAGCCTCTTCATGTGTCTTTGCCACATAACCCAAAGAATGTAAACCCACCTTCAAATCTTCGGGGGCAAACCCTGCCTTCTCTCCTTCCCGACGATACAAATCGATCAAAGGACGGAAGCGATGGGTTTGTCCACCGATCACTGCCACCATCAAAGGTAACCCTAATCGGCCTGCTCGTGCAAATGAAGCTGGTGTGCCACCTACGCCTAGCCACACCGGTAGTTTTTCCTGCATTGGTCGTGGATAAACAGCCTGTTGGAACAAAGCTGGGCGAAATTCACCTGCCCAAGTCACTTCCACTTTCTCACGAATCTTCAGCAACAGATCCAATTTTTCTTCAAAAATCGCATCATAATCCTCCAAATTCAAACCAAACAACGGGAAGGATTCAATAAAAGACCCTCGCCCCACCACCATCTCAGCGCGTCCACCTGAAATCAAATCTAAAGTAGCAAAATTCTGAAACGCACGCACTGGGTCAGCCGCACTCAACACCGTCACTGCACTCGTCAAATGAATTCGTTTTGTACGGGCAGCTGCTGCAGCCAAAATCACCACATTTGCAGAATCCAAAAATTCTTCGCGATAATGTTCACCAATTCCAAATACATCCAATCCCATTGCATCCGCATGTTCAATTCGGGTGATCAATTTTTCCAAAGAAACTGCATCCGCATGTTTGCCATCAGCCTGCATTGTTTCTTGTTTTTTTCCAGCAAAACTATCAATTCCAATTTCCATTTCCATTATTGGCTTTCCTTCCAATATACCTATATAGACCAGTTAGTATAATTTTCTTTCAAAAAAATAGAACGTCTAACATCCCTAATTCTTACTTGAAAATTCAATTAAGAACTTCATATCATTCGCCACATTTTCAATCAAAGTCACGTTCTTGCTCGTCCTGCTCAAAATCATCACACCTTCAATCGCTGCATGAATTGTCAATGCCAAAGACTGTGCCTTCTCTTCAGAAAACCCACCATCGATCAACTTCTTTGCCACCACATCCTGATAGTCCTGATATCCCTTCGCACAAGCTGTGCGAATCCGCTCAGAAGTGTTCGAAGCCTCCAGAGCCACTGCCGCAATCGGTGCACCTGTGCCACAGCTCTCACCCATATTATTCATAATCCCCAAAATCAACGCATAAACTGCCTCAGCAGGTTCAGCAAACTGTTGCATCACCTCATCCGCATGGCTAGAAATATAAGCCATCCGTTGTTTCACAGATTCAGACGCAATCTCTTCCTTCCCTTCTGGGAAATAATAATACAAAGAGCCCCGTGGAGTCCCACTCTCTTTTACAATCTCATTCAAGCCAGTCGCATGATAGCCCTGTCTTTCAAACAAATGAGAGGTAGCATTAAGAATTTTTTGTCTTGTATCTTTTACCATGTTGTTATTATACTGACTGGTTAGTAGAAAATCAAGCTCTCAAGAGTAGTATTAATAAATCACTAACCTTATCCGATTTATCGAAATACCCCCATTACTACTTTTACTCAAACCCATCAAAATCTTTTGGAATCGCCAACCCAAACTTTTCACACAGCAACTTCACATCATGAAAATCATTCGCATCCACTTCATACCCACTATGATAGTCCACCAAAATTTTCGGCTCAATACACCGCACCTTTCGCCCTCCAATCACACCTTCCCCTTGCCATGCCTCCCATTCATATGCCACCCCAAATACATTCCGCTTCTCTTCATCAAACGTACACGAATGAAAATCAATCAATCGCCCATTCGCATCCCCCATCACAAAATTGCACTCCCACGTATCATCTCGTGGCACATCCACAAATCCTCGTTCACTCAAAAGCGCCCGCATCTTGGGCACATCCGCATGCAACACTGCCACATCCAAATCTTCATGCACCCTCGTCTGCCGTCCCAGCAACGCATCCACCGCCCATCCCCCATCAATCACCACCAACATCCCCTCATCCTCAAACAAACTCACAATCTCCACCACATCTTCTATTTTCATTTTTTATTCCTCATAATTATTTTTAATTATTATACAAATAAATAACGATAGTCTCAAAGCTTCAGTTAGTACTATAATAATAAAAATTAAGAAAAGGGAGATATTAAATGGGAGCTTGGGGAGCAGGATTATACAGTGATGACTTAGCATGTGATATGAAAGATGATTACAAAGATTTGCTTGGTGATGGATTTGATGAGCCACAAGCCATGCAAAAAATTCAAGAATCATATCAAACTGAAATGCAAGATTATGATAATAAGACAGTTTTCTGGTTAGTCCTAGCAGACCTTCAATGGCGACATGGACGTCTTCAAGAAGAAGTAAAACAAAAAGCAATTCAAATAATTGATGAAGGCGAAGATCTTCTAAAATGGGAACATGATCGTTCCTTGCTTTATCGGCGTAAACAAACCCTCAATAAACTAAAAGAAAAACTAATTTCTCCTCAACCTGCTAAAAAGAAAGTTAAAAAGAGAATACTTGTTACAACAACCTGGGAAGTAGGAGATATTTATAGTTACCAATTAGCTTCTAATAACTATATACTCTTACACGTAAATGAACTCCATACAGATTGTGGCGGAACATATGCAAGCTTTGGAATTTTAAATTGGACAGGAGAAAAGATTCCATCGAAAAGAAAAATTAAAAAATTAAAATATAAAAATACAAATCGAGAAATTGGCAGTTTTGAAAAAGATTTTTTACCAAAGAAATATAAAAATGTAAAGTACAAAAATGGTTTTCTAGGATATTTTTCTCCGAAAAATGGTGGCTCAAAATTTATACTAGAATATAAAAATATTCATCAAAAGCATAAAATTTTTGGGGGATTAGCTGTTTTTAATATATCCGTTGAAGAATTTTTATTATTTTTTTTTTGATTCTAAAAATCTTTAAAAATAATTTTTATATTTTAGTACTATTCACCGCAATAAATCAGATTTCTGCAAAAACCGAATTCCCGCCAAAATCTGCCCCACTCTCTCCTCTGATAACCGCCCCACATACGCCCCTAAAACATCTTTCCTCACTGCAGAAATCTTTGAAACCTCCACCACACTCGCCTGTGCCAACCCACCTTCCCCCTGCATCAGCAAAACATTCCCCGGTAGCTGTGCCTTTTCCACATGGCTCGTCAACGCACACACAATCACCGTCCGCACTCGGCTATGATTAAACACATCCTCCTGCACCACCACATAAGGGTGCCGAAACGTACCTAATTCAGGATTCTCTTCTACAGTCCCCTCAATCCAAAACACATCCCCTTGAAAAATTCTTCTTTCTTCCAACACACTCATCTTATTCTTTGCTCAACAAAGGCAGCACTTCAGTCGCCCAATTCTTAATCGCATCCCAATCTCGATGATCGCCCTTTTCCCACACCCCAAACAAAATACTAATCCAAAAAGCCACTCGTTTCCCAAAAGACTTAATCTTCTTCAAGTTCAACTCACCCGCAAAAACCCCTTCACTCACCGTCGGCACCAACGCCTGCACAGGGCTCAAAATCGTGCGCACATCTCCTTCATACTTCCCCGCATCCTTCATCGCCAAAGTCATACACACCAAAAATGCCGCAAAAGGTTTCTCACGCAGCACATCCTGATTCTCTTGCACAAAAGCAATCCCCTCTGGCAGCCAAGCTTTCCCCTGCACAGCGCTTCCCGCCACCACAGCATCATATCCTGCTAAAGAACCAACCTCTCCCATAGGCAACACATCTACATCCATCCCTCCATCTGCAAACACATTACCAATCGTCTCCGCCACTCCCTTAGTTGAACCTGTTTCTGAAACATACGTTACCAAGATTTTTTTATTCATTTTTCTCACCTTCACACTAAACTATAAATTAATTTTATCAAATCTTTAATCAACAGTTGCAAGCAATTCTTAAATAAAAATAACGCGAATGCGTTATTTTTATTTAAGGAGAGAAAAAAAGAAATCCTATTACAAATTTTCATAACAAACACTTCGGTTCCTTCCAGTACGTTTAGCTTGATAAAGTGCCTGATCTGCCTTAGATATCAATTCATCAATAGATTTAATCGTATCCAATTCTCCACAACTTGAAATACCAATACTGACCGTAATATTAATCATGTCCTCACCCACCTGGATTGGAGTATCTTGAATAATTTTACGGAATCGCTCAGCTGCAAGAAAAGATTGTTCACAGTCAGTCTCTGGCATCAAAATAATAAACTCTTCACCGCCATAACGGGCAAATATATCGCTTTCACGCGAATTTAATTTGAGATTTTTACTTAAAGAAATCAACACCTCATCACCAGCTTCATGCCCATAGCGATCATTCACTTTCTTAAAAAAATCAATATCGAACATCGCAATAGACATCGGTCGATGATAGCGAATTGATTTTGAAAATTCTTTAGAACCAAGCGTAAAGAAATATCGCCGATTAAATAACCCTGTAAGAAAGTCAGTAATAGCCTGTTTTTTTAATTCTTCTTCCACTTTAATCCGTTCGGCCATTTCCCTTTCAGCATCTTTAAGTGCATTCGACAACACTCTAACGAAAAAAAAGATGATCGCAAATATCAATAAAAACACCATTGTAAAATCTATAGCGATAGTATAGGGACTTGAAAGTAGAGGAACTAATTTTCCATTTTCCTGAAGAAACGCCAACCACCAAAATGAAGCAATGCTGATAATTGTAAACCCAATAAGCGCCCACCAATTTACCATAATTGCCGAACCCAGCATCAAACCAATAAAAACAAAAATTCCTGAATCATGAAGGCCAGCAAGCGTATGTGCATAATAAAATGCCACAATCCATCCCATTCCTAAAAGAAAGGAACTGACCAAATTGATATATCCTGCTCTTGCAAGAAAGTAGGCAGGAATCTGAAATAAACCAAAAAGGGCCAAAACCCAAATAGAATTTCTTTCAGTGCCAGCTCCTGTGATAATAGAAATTGGTACCTGAACAATTGCAAAGGCAAATATAAGAATATTTGTAACATAAATTAATTTTGAAACACGTATCTTATGTTTGTTTTCAATGTTTGCGGGGGAATCAAATAAGTGTATAAAAAAGTTCTTTATCATCGATTTACTCCTTTTTATAGTAAACAAGAAAACCGATTAAGAAAAAACGGACCTCGTAAGGAAATACAAAGTCCGCAAATACATCTAACAACGTACTTTTCCTTCGGCGGCTTGGCAATCATGTCCCTTTCGAGAGGTAGACCCATAGCTTTGCGTCCCCGCCTTTCGACGAGTTTGCCATTATCGGGAAGATAATTCTTCTCTTTTTTTATTACTCACAGAATAGCATATTTTATTGAATAAATACCTTTCAAATGTGCAAAGAAAATCAGAAAAATTTACTTCAATATAATTTTGAGTAGCCATTCAGCTTGATTCAAATCGAAAGATAACAAAAAAGGATAAAGAATTCTAGTTATCAAATCTCAATTCAATAAAGCTTAGTCTAAAGAATTTTAAAAACCCCATATTCTTTAAAATAAAAAAACCACCAAATGGTGGTTTTTGACTGTGGGCTGGATAGGACTCGAACCTACGACCTTTGCGATGTCAACGCAACGCTCTAACCAACTGAGCTACCTGCCCGAAGCGAATGAAATTATACCATGACCCACCAAAAGAGCAAGGAAATTCATCTCATCAACCATTCATTTTCCAAATCAATATAAAACAACTTTTTCATCACATCATAACCTCAACTTCACACAACCTTAATCATCACTCATTACAATACACTTGAAAATAAAAACAAAAAAGGAAATCATCATGGGAAAAGCCGACCTTCATGTTCACTCAATTTACAGCAAAGATGGTACTGCAACCATCCCAGAAATTCTCTTCGAAGCCGCCAATTTCAAAAAACTAGACGTCATCGCCATCACCGATCACGATGAAATCCAAGGCGCTCTTGAAGCAAAACGTCTCGCTCATCACTATAATATCGAAGTCATCTCCGGATGTGAAGTCTCCACCGCCGAAGGCCATCTCCTCACTTACTTTATCGAACAACCCATCCCCGCCGGTCTCTCTCTCATCGAAACCATCCATCTCGTCGCCCAACAAGGGGGTCTCTGTGCGCCCGCGCACCCCAACGCTCGTGGCATTCACAGCATCTCCACAGCATCCATTGAAAAAGCCCTTCAAGACCCCATCGCACAACAAACTATGGTCGCCATCGAAGGCATCAACGGCACCATGATCTTCCAAAAATCAAACCTCAACGCCCTCTACCTTGCCTATAAATATAACTTAGCCAAATGTGGCAACAGTGATGCCCACATGACCGATGTCATCGCCGCCGCCATCACCACCTTCGAAGGCACCACCGCGCAAGAGCTTCGCTCTGCCTTAGAGAACCGCAAGACCCAAGCCGAAGTCAATTTCCACACCCGTGCCATCCCCATGCTCCTCAAAACCACCCTCAAACTCATTCATCGCTACCGCATCGAGCACACCACATACAAAAATTCATACAATATCTAAACACAACAACGCCAATAGTGTTTACTTTCTTCAGAAAAAAGGTCGTTTATCACAGCGATCTTTTTTCGTAAAAAAATAGGCCGCCTCAGCAGCCTATTTCAAAAATCAATGATCTTCACTACATTTGCAAGTTTTCCAACGTTGCAAAACAATTCTTAAACAAAATCTGGCACACAGAGACATTTCGCCAATACCCCTTATGGAGTAAGCTATACCGTGCATACTTCTCCACTTCCATCACCAATCCCAAATACCCCAACATCACCGCTAATCGAATTTCTTCTTCACGTCCCCCATTGATCTTCGCCTCACTGGCTGCATTATACAAATCTACCACGCGCTTTTTTCCCGCCAAAGTCATTTGAAGAAAGTCCACACACACAAAATCAGCAATCCGATCTCCCCACAAACACCTTTCAGGATCAATCCAAGCCAACTTCACCGTCTCACCTTGTTCCAAACAAAAAATATTCGCTGGCCAAATGTCAAAATTAATCAAAGAACATGGCACCTTTTCCAATATCTCCCGATACGTTCGAATATACCCCAACAGCCGCTCCCCATTCTTGGTCCCATGTCCCAAACGTTTGCAATCGTTGATCAAATTCAACACCATTTTCTCAATCGCCAAAAACCAATTCGCTTCCAATCCTGTCTGACGATATCCAAATCCATCCGTCCCCTTCACCGCATGCATTTTCGCCACCATCTTCATCAAAGCAGCATCCGCCTTTTCCTTTTCCACATCAGAAAAAACACATTCTTCCAAAGTCTTCCCCTGCAACCGCTCCATAATAAAATATTTCGCTGGCACCTCTTTCATCGAAAAATCCACAAAATAGACTTTCGGCACTCGAATCTGGGCTTGGTCCCGCATCACCTCATAATAAAACACTTCCTGCTCAATCATCCCCTTCTCATAGGTCAAGATCAAACTCTCATCCACCGGTGCCACCTTTAGTGCATACTCCATCCCTCCTGCCTTCACTGCATACACACTATTAAATTCTCCCGCTCCCAAAGGCGCAATTTCTTCAGCCCCCGTAATGCTTGCCTTTTCAAACAACTTCACAATTGTTTCTTCACTCAATTCAAACTTGGTCTTGCTACGCATTTTTACTCCCTAAAAAAGAATTTATTAAATAATAGACCATTTTCAAAAAAAACAAAAACATTTCCCAACTTTGGTAAAATAATCCTATGACAGAAATAATTGATCTCTCCCAAGAACTTCATCCCGGCATGCCCATCTTCTCTTCTCTCCCCCCTTTTCAAATGTCCGTTCACGCCACCCATGAAGAATGGGATCACATCGAATCCGATCAAGCCACACCTGCTGTCCATCAACTCTCCCTTTCAGAGCACACCGGCACCCACGTAGACGCCCTCAGCCACATGGCCATCCCAAATGCCCACCAATCCATCGACACCATGCCCCTCTCCATGTTCTACACCTCCGGCATCTGCCTCGATCTTTCCTATGTTATCCTCAACCAACTCATCGAAATTGAAGACCTCCAAAAAGCCCTCACCCAACACAATCTCACCATTCAATCCAATGACACCGTCTTGTTATATACAGACCACTACCGTAAGACCTATGGCACAGAAAATTGGGGCAAAAACCCCGGGCTCAGCGCCGCTGCCACCCAATGGCTCGGAGAGCAACACATCGCCGCTTTCGGAGTCGAATCCATGAACCCCGGCGTCCGTCACATCTCGAACAACCAAGTCCACAAAATCTGCGGTCAACTCGGCTTCACCCACTACGAAAACCTCATCAACCTCCACCTCCTCATCGGTCGCGGACGGTTCCGCTTCATCGCCCTCCCTCTTAAAATTCGCGGAGGCACCGGCTCCCCCGTGCGTGCCGTCGCCATCTTTGAATAACCACTCCCTCACCTCGCCCCATCAATACAAAATTCTCTCGTTTTATTGTATAATCCCTAAGCACCCACTCAAATTACCCCAGTGGCTCAAATGGACAGAGCGAGACTCTCCTAAAGTCTAGGTTGAGGGTTCGAATCCCTCCTGGGGTACACCATCTTTTTATTATCAGAAAATTCGGCATGCCGATTTTTTTATTTAACAAATTTTCACTATCTCCCCTCTTTACTTAATGATACAAATACACTATATTTTGTATCATGAAAAACACAAATCCTACTCAACAAAAACTTATCCATGCCGCCTTAACCCTCTTCTTCACCCAAGGCATCCAAAAAACCACCATGGATCAAATCGCCCAACAAGCTCAACTCACCCGCATCACCGCCTACCGGCACTTCACCGACAAACAAGCTCTCATTCGCACCGCCGTTCTCTCCACCACACTCCCATTCCAAAATGCCCTGCAAGCCATTCAACAAGATCCCCATCTTTCTATTAACGACACTCTCAACATCATTGGTGCTGGGCTCGCCATGCTCCCCACCGGAGACTTCCCCTCATTTCTCCTAGAAATAAAATCGCTCCATCCCGAAATTGCTCAAGAATTTAACACCACTCGCCTCACCCTTGTTCAAGCCATCTTCACCCATCTTTTCACCCAAGCTCATCAACAAGGCCAACTCCGCCCCGATATCCAACAAGAGATTGCCGAAGTCCTCTTCCTCGAAATTGCCAAAAACACCCTCACAAACCCGCATCTCCAATCTCTCAATCTCACTCCCATCCAAATCTTCAACAACATCAAAAACATCTTTCTTCACGGCATCCTCCAAGAAAACTAAAACCACAGGAAAACAAATGCAATTTCTTCTTCTCTATTTTTCAGGCACCGGCAACTCCGCCCTCATCACCAGCCATATCCAAAAACAGCTAGAACAGAAAGGGCATCAAGTCCAATCTATCTCCATTGAAAAACTCACCCAACATCCTCATCTCACCTTTGAAAACAAAATCATCGGTTTCGGCTTCCCTGTCTACAAATTCTCCTACCCCGACATCTTCAATCAACACTTTCCTCTTTTCAACACACTCGCTCACCACACTCCCTACTTCCTCTATAGCACCTACGCTCGCTTCCCTGCTAATTGTTTTGCAGACTTCGCCAAACACCTCTCCAAAAAACAATTTCATCTTCTCGCCACACACGCCTTCAAATCCCCCTCCAACGGCATCTCTGCTCGCCTCACCCCCGACCATTATGAATATCAAACCGTGATGTTCTTTGAAGATCACATCACCCAAAATATCAATACCTTTGTAGAACATCTCCTTCAAACATTATCCCAGCCCAATCACAAATCACCCTCTCTCAAACGCAGTTGGATTGCCCCTCTTCGTAACAAACTCGTCGCCCAAATCGAAATCACCAAATATCCCAAATTGCAAATCGATTCTCAGCAATGCACCCTCTGTGGTCTCTGCGCCAAAAATTGTCCTCAACAAAATCTCCTCAAACAAACCGACCGCATTCACATCATCGACGACCAAAACTGTCTCCATTGCCTCCGCTGTATGCACCACTGCCCACAAAACGCAATCAACTTTGGCAAGCTCACCCGTCACCCCAATCGCTACACTTTCAAAGACAGAGATCAACTCTTTGCAAAATCTGACAATGGAACCCAAGAACCAGCCTGGCAAGATTTCCCCGCCATCACCAAACAATGGCGCAAAAACACGATTCATTATTGGCGCACCCATCGCAACCATCCAGAAACATAATTTCTTAAAGAAAAAAGCACTTCTAAAAAGAAATGCTTTTTATTTGATGAATTAAAAATTTACAAAGACGTGCTTAGAGACCTTTCAAATAAGTGGCCAAAACCAACAAAGCAAAGCCAAACGATACAAACCAGAAGGCATAATCACCAACAAATGGGATCGTGATAAATTTACTAATAATCCCAAGTGAACCAATCACCATTGCAATCCACCAAGTTACTTTTTTCGGGGCTGAAAGTTTCATATTTTCTCCTTAAGTTGTTTTTCAATTAATAAAAATTATTTATCACTTAATTCTATCAGATAAACTAACCTAATTTTGGATAACAAAAAAGATTCCTCAAGATAAGGAATCTTTTTTAGTTTTATCAAATAAATTGATTAGATTCCTTTGAAAACAATCCCAACAAAATACAAAACAAAACCAGCTACCAAAAACAAAAATTCATTGCCGCTAACAACAGGAATTTTTGTCACATAGGCGCTAATAATCGCCAAAAAGCCAACAATCGTTGCGATCCAAAAAGTCACATTCTTTGGGGGAGTAAGTTTCATAATAATATTTCCTTCTTTCTTTGGTTAAAAATTTCTGAGTTTTTTGCTGAGTATTGCTCAACAGATATTAATTATAAAACATTAAATCTCGTTAAAAATAAATATTACATAAAAAAAATTAATTTATTTCTCACCCAAAAATACTCTTCAAAAAATCAACCTGTCGTTGTTTTTGAAACACTTCCCCACCTTCATGGTTATTAAATTCCCACACCTGAATGTCCTTCTCTCCAGCATAATAATTATAAGCCGCATATACTGTCGAGGGCGGGCAGATCTCATCCATCAACCCCACTGAAAACAACGCCTTCGCCTTTGCTCGTGTAGCAAAATTTACCCCATCAAAATACGCCAACGTCTCAAACACACGCTCTGCAGCCAATCGTTGAGTTTTGCAAAATACACGAATCTCCTGATAGGGGAATGTATCTGTCACTTCCACCGCTCGGCGATAATGGCACAAGAATGGCACATCTGGCATTGCCACCTGCACCGCATCACTCAATCCCGCCACCGCCAACGTAATTCCACCGCCTTGGCTTCCGCCAGTCACTGCCACACGTCCCTCATCCACTTTTCCAGAGGCCAACGCAGCTTCCACAGCCCGCACCCCATCCACAAACACTCGTCGATAATAATACGTCTTCGGGTCCAACACACCGCGTGTCATAAACCCCGGATACTGCCCATTCACACTCCCCATTTCCACATCTGGCGTATCCCCACTCGACCAACTGCTTCCTTGCCCTCGTGTATCCATCACAAAATGAGCATATCCCACACTGCTCCATAACAACCAATCCAAAGCCAATCCACGTCCTCCCCCATACCCAATATAATTCACCACACATGGCAATGGTCCCTCAGCACCCTTCGGCACCAACAACCATCCTTTCACCGTCTGTCCTTCAAAACCTGAAAAACTCACATCAAACACATCTTGTAATGCTAGCCCCATATCTACCTTCTCAAACCGTGCATCCAATGCAAACTTCCGAGAATCTGCCAACGTCTCCGCCCAAAACGCATCAAAATCTGCCGGCTCATTCCGCTCCGGTCGATAAACCTTCAATTCCTCATGGGATAAATCAAAAAAAGCCATCATCTCCTCCAATATTTTTTACTAATTATAGTATAGATATTTTTTCAAAAACAAGCACCAAATTCAATTTGACGCACTTTCAAATTTCAGGTATTGTAAATCTGTAACAAATGTTTATAGGTAATTAAACAAAATAACATTTCCCCTCAAAAAAATTCATTATCTTTTTCATCAAAATCCAAAACAATTCATCACTCCGCTCTCAAAAAAGAGAAAAGAAAAAATGAATACTATTGGAAAATCAGAAATTAGAGTAGACGCCAAAGACAAAGTCCAAGGCAAAGCCCGTTATGCCGGTGATATCAATTTCCCCAATCAATTAACAGCAAAAGTGCTCTTTGCACGTCGTCCGCATGCCATCATCAAAAACATCGATCTCTCAGCCGCTCTCGCCCTCCCCGGTGTCATTGACATCCTCACCGCCAAAGACGTCCCCTGCAACGAATACGGCTTCTTCCCCGACCAACCCGTTCTCTGTGGTCCCGGTTCAACCATTCCCGAAGCCGACCATGTTCGTTATATTGGTGATAAAGTTGCCCTCGTCATCGCCGAAACAAAACAAATTGCCCAACAAGCTCTAAAATTAATTCGCGTTACCTATCAAGACCTCACCATCATCACCAATCCACTTGATGCCATGCAGCCCAACGCAACTTTAATTCATCCTAAAAAAGGAACCAACATCATCGCCAAACAACATCTCATTCAAGGAGATGTTGAAAAAGCCTTTCAACAATCAGCAGCCATCGTCACTTCAGAATATCTCACTCCGCACCAAGAACATGCCTATCTAGAGCCTGAAGCTGGCATAGCATATCTCGATAAACAAGACCGAATCACCGTCATCGCCGCCGGCCAATGGTCTTTTGAAGAACGTCGTCAGATCGCCCATTCACTGATGATCGACCCTGAAAAAGTCCGCATCATCCAACCCGCCATCGGTGGTGCCTTTGGCGGAAGAGAAGATATCTCCATTCAAATCATCTTAGCCCTTGCAGCCCAGCATCTAGCTCAAAAAGGAATCCGCCGTCACATCAAACTAGTCTGGTCCCGTGAAGAATCCATTCTTGGACATCACAAACGGCATCCATTCCTCATCCGCGCCAAATGGGCGGCGGATAATCAAGGCTATCTCACAGCTGCTTTGATAGAAGCCATCGCAGATGGAGGCGCCTATGAATCTTCATCAGGCGAAGTCCTCAAAAATGCACTCGAATATGTCACCGGCCCCTATATCATTCCTAATGTTCACATCACCGCCACCTCGGTTTACACCAACAACATGCCCACTGGCGCTTTCCGAGGATTTGGCAGTCCTCAAGGGTCATTTGCAGCCGAACTCCAAATTGCAAAACTTGCCGAAAAACTTGGCATAGACCCTGTTGAAATTCGTTTAAAAAACACACCTCAAGAAGGGCAATCTCTTCCCATCGGATCCCCCATTCCACCTGGTGTCAGTATTCAACAAGTCATCACTACCTGTGCCGAAGCCATCCAACAAACACCTTCTTTTCAACCACATCCTCCACACGTGATCGGCGAAGGGTTTGCCTGTGCCTACAAAAACATCGGCTACTCATACGGCTTTCCAGAAAAATGTTGGGCCAAGATAGAAATTCATGGGGGCGCCGCCGTCGAAGAAGTAATTCTGCATCACATCGCTGCCGACGTTGGCCAAGGGGTGCACACCATTCTCAAACAAATGACCGCCGAAGCTGTCGGAGTACCAATTTCAAAAGTCTTTCTTGACATCGCTGATACAGTCGGCAAACAAGATTCAGGCAGTGTCTCTGCCTCCCGCATGACCTTCATGGCAGGCAACGCTATCATCGGTGCCGCGCAAGCAGCACTTGAAAAATGGAATGATGAAGATCGCCCTGCCATCGCCGAATTCACTTATCAAGCACCTCCCACCACTGCCCAAGACCCCATCACTGGTCAATGTACTCCCAATGTAACCAATAGTTATGTCGCCGAAGCTGTCACCCTACAGCTTGACCCTCAAACCGGCAAAATCAACATCCTCAACATTATCTGTGCAGATGATGTTGGCAAAGCCATCAATCCACAACAAGTCGAAGCACAAATCCAAGGGGCTCTTGTGCAAGCCACTGGTCACACTCTCCTAGAAAATTTTATTCAAGAAAATGGCATTGTCAAAACACCTTCTTTCGCCACATATCTCATCCCAACCGCAATGGATATCCCCGAAAACATCAACACCATCATCGTAGAACATCCAGACCCAGCCGGTCCTTGGGGAGCTAGAGGGGTCGGAGAAGTACCTTTCTGTTCACTTCCTGCTGCCATTCACATCGCTCTCAAAAACGCCACTGGCATCTGGTTTAATCAATATCCCCTCACACCTGAAAAAGTGCTCGACAAACTTAAATCTCATAAATTCCACCCTCAACTTCAATAGGAGTAACCCATGTGGAAACAATATTACACAGCAAATTCAATTGAAAATGCTCTGCAAATACTTTCAAAAGATCCATCTTCCACCACCATCATTGCCGGAGGAACAGACCTGATCCTAGAAATCAAAAATGGCAAACACCCTCATCTTACCTCACTCATCGACATCACACGCATCCCCAATTTAGATCAAATATCCATTGATGACCAAAACAATCTTCACATCGGACCTCTTGTCACCCACAATCAAGCCCTTTCTTCGCCTCTCATCCAAAAACATGCCTTCCCCTTAGCCCAAGCCTCATGGCAAGTAGGGGCTCCTCAAATTCGAAATTGTGGCACTATCGCCGGCAACTTGCTCACTGCCTCTCCAGCCAATGACACCATTCCTCCTCTTATCGCTCTTAATGCCTCCATTGTCCTCAGCTCCATCTCTGGCACACGCACCATCCCTCTTAAAGAATTCTATCTTGGTGTCCGCAGAACTTACCGTCATCCCGATGAAATTCTCACAGATATCATCATTCCCGCCTTAGACCCTCAAATCCACAAATCTGGATTTCTCAAATTTGGTCTCCGTAACGCCCAAGCCATCGCCATCGTCAATCTAGCAGCTGTACTCAAGATTAAAAACAACATCATCACAAAAGCCTCCCTCACCTTAGGTTCTGTAGCCCCCATCATCATCTCCGCCACAAAAGCAGAAACCTTCCTCATCGGCAGGTCCCTCACACCTCAAAACATTCAACATGCTGCTCACTTAGCCCAACAAGCTGCATTCCCCATCTCAGATATTCGAGCCTCAGCCTTATATCGCAAACACCTGATTGCTGTCCTCACCGAGCGTCTCCTCACTCAATTTGCAAACAACCAAGAGCGTCAAACTTTCCCTGCCGAACCAGTCCTCCTAGCTGCCAATCCACCTCAACCCATTGGGCCACCTCCTTCTCACACCCTAACACATGATCCACGCACCCTCATTCAAACCACCATCAATCAAGAATCTCTCATCGTCCCCAATGCTGCTCAATCCACCCTTCTTGACCTTCTTCGCGAACAACTCTATCTCACTGGCACTAAAGAAGGTTGTTCAGAAGGAGAATGTGGCGCTTGCACTGTCATCTTCAATGGCAAAGCAGTCATGAGCTGCCTCGTTCCAGCCCCCAGGGCGCAAGATGCCCACATTCAAACCATAGAAGGTCTCTCTTCTGGCGATACCCTCACTCCTCTCCAACAAGCATTCATCGAAAATGGTGCCATCCAATGTGGTTATTGCACCCCCGGCATGGTCTTATCTGCCACCACCTTATTAGAAGAGCATCCTCATCCAACCCAAACTCAAATCAAACACGCCATCTCAGGGCATCTCTGTCGTTGCACTGGCTATTACAAGATTATCGAAGCTATTGAAAATGTTGAAAAACAACCTTTATAAACTTTAAACCACAATAATTATTGAAAATTACACCCAACACCCGCAAAAACCTACATTTGTCATTTTAAAAGAATCTACTATCATGACATTTTTCACTACGGCACTTCTCCATAAATCTCTATAATACAAGTAACAATTGAACAGCTAATTTGAGCTAACTCAAATTGGCAAGGTTGAACGCAAATGCGTTCAATCAATCTCCCTCTTCTCAAGCAATCGCTGGTTCCGCCAGCGATTGCACTTTCTCCTTATTCAAGGAATTTAACAACGTAAACACCAAAAAAGCGTATTTTTTGAATACGCTCTTTTGGTGTAATTCTATTATTTTGTCAAAAAACTCAATTGAGTTTAAATTATATATTCTTTAATTTGCCGTATAATTTGCCTCTGCCAACGTTTGCTCCAAGATCGGCACCCAATCCGCATAGTCTCGATACCCTGCCACATAATACCCATTCACCACATATACCGGAATCGACCAAATCCCCATTCTCTTCGCCGCATCAAAATCAGCCTGAATCTCATCTTCAGTTCTTCCTTCTTCCATACAAGATTCAAACTGCGCCATATCCAACCCCAAGTCCTCAGCATACGCCAAAATCACATCTTCCGAGAACATCTTCTTAATCTGTTCAGGTCCCTCATCTTTCCCGCCCGCAGGAGCATCCTGATGAATCGCATCCATATCAAAATCCGCATACACCCCATACAGCAAATCACTCATTTCCCAATAAGCCCCTTGCTCACCCGCACAACCAGCGCCCATCAATGCCGTCAAAGAAGCGTCCCCCATCAACAAATAATCCCGATGCACATACTTCACTACATCGCCATAATTTTCCAACAACAAAGGCAACGTATTCAATTGAAATTGTCCACAATAAGGGCACAAAAAATCAGAGAACTCCACAATCGTCACTGTCGCATCGTCAGCACCCAAAAACGGGTCATCATCCGCCAACTGTACCATCATATTCACCACCTCGGTCTGGCGTGCCAACATACCCACCACCGTCGCCTCTGCTTCCACCACCTGCGTAGCCGCTACTTCCGTCGCATTCATTTCCACATTTGCAGCTTCATCCGTACCATTACAACCCACCAGCACAAACATGCCCAGTATCAATACCAAACCCAACATCCATCGAAATAATTTCATCACAAATTCACTCCCTTATCAAATAGATTTAAATATATCTCCATCACCCTCCTTTGTATCAGCTCCCCCATCTCTTCGTCAAGTAATTCTTGTAACACATATCTTAATCTCATCCCTGAAACATCCACATTCAAAAATTTTGACAATGCATCATAATTTTCACCTCAATTCATCCAAGAATAGTAAGATAAAAGAAAAAAAAGGAACAAAAAATGCTCAACCTTGCCCCCCTCTCAGACATCCTCTTCATCAACATCACCGCACCCTACTACTGCTTCATTCTTCATGACCCAGACGGCAATCAAATTAAAATTGCTGGCAACTACACCGCCACATAACCACCGTCTATTTCACATTGCTCACAAGCAAGTCTTAAACAGTAGTTCTCATGAAAGCAACTTTGGCATTAAAATAGACCCTACTAATATCAAATAAGAAAGCGGAAAACAATGGAACTAACCCCCATCGGAATCATCCACAGCCCCTATACAGATCTCAAAAACATGCCCATCCAACCCAAAGGCGCATCAGACGTCATCTCTCAAATAGAACTTTATCCACAATACGCCCCCGGTCTCTCAGACTTAGCCGGATTCAGCCACATCTACCTCATCTATCATTTTCACAAAAGCACAACCTACCAACTCAAAGTCACCCCCTTCCTAGACAAAGTTGAAAGAGGTCTCTTCGCCACTCGTGCTCCCAAACGTCCCAACCCCATCGGCCTATCCGTCGTCAAACTCATCTCTATCGAAAACAACATCCTCACCATCCAAGGCGCAGACGTCCTTGATGGCACCCCCTTGCTTGACATCAAACCCTACATCCAAAAATTCGACGCACCTCAAAACCCAAACTCCGGCTGGATGCAAGCCCAATCAGATGAAATAAAAAACAAAAGATCAGACGACCGTTTTACAAATAATTAATCAAAAAAATTTATAGAATCAAACAGGACTCTCATGAACACACTCATCATCTTAAGTGCAATTGTTTTGATAATCGCCATATTTATGTCAATGGTAGGCAAAGGGGGCGGAAATTTTTATGTATTAGCCATGGTACTCATCGGCATCGGTATGCACGAAGCAGCCCCTGCTTCTCAAATGATCATGCTAGGCACATCTCTCGCCTCAATGATTATCTTCCAAAAGAACAAAAAAGTAGACTGGAAGCTCGCCCTAATCATCGACCCACCCACGGATATTATGGCCTTTGTTGGCGGATATTTTGCAAGCAAACTTGAAGGCACCACATTAAAATTGATGTTCGCCAGCCTATTGATTCTTGTTTCCATCTTTATGTTTATCAACGTCAAAGAAAAACCAATCACTTCAGAAAAGAAACTTGGCTACTGGCATCGAACTTTCGGAAACTATCAATATACCGTCAATCTATGGATCACCATCCCCATCACAGCACTCATTGGATTTTTCGCAGGCGCAACCGGCATCTCAGGCGGTGCATTCAAAATACCATTAATGGTCATGCTGTGTGGCATCCCCATGGACATCGCCGTAGGTACATCCTCTGCCATGGTCGCCCTCACCGCCCTCATGGGCCTCTTAGGTCACAGCCTCAACGGAGACTTCAATCCAACCCTCGCCATCCCCCTCACCATCATCGCCATCCTGGGTGGCATCATTGGTGGCAAACTAGCCCTCAAAAACAAACCTAAAAATCTAAAAAAGATCTTCGCTATCACAAACCTAGCCGCAGGGCTAATCATGATTGTCAACATTTTAATCAATTCAAAATAGAAAAATACAATTAAGGTAATCAACTTTTTGGCGGAGTCCCCCAACGAAGCCCCAGCTTCGCTAATTTTATAACTAAAAAGCATTATTTTCTGCTTCATCACCAATAAATCGCTATAAACTCAGAATCAATAAAAAAATTATCATTTTTTTGTTCTTTTAAAATTATATTCTCTTCTAAATTATTAATTTCAAGTTTTCCAAACATATTGAATCCTTCATTTCTTAATGCGTTTATTCTTAAATTTGAAATGACAGAATAATCTTTCTCAATATTTGAATTATTTATTATTAATTCAGTAATTAAATTAAATGAATCTCTTCTTTTTTCATCACTTTCATAATTTAGTTGTAAATTTGTTGCAAGAAATTCTATTTTATTAGATATTTCTTCGGAATATTCAATGTTATAAGTAGCTGCTAGTTCCTTTGAAAAATTTAATAAAACGTTCTTAAAATTAAATTTTATTTTATTATTTTCTGATTTAGATTTTTTATTTTCTAATGATAGATTATCACCAAAAGTATTAATTTGTTTTGCAACATCTGGTAAATGCTCCTCTATTACATTAACTAATTTAATTGGAGTCCATGATTCTTGTATAGAATTATTAGTTAATCTACAAAATACATAATAATTATTTTTTGAATAAAGGATTCTTCTAATATCTTTCCAAAATAATGATAGTTCAGTTACACCTACTACATATAATGGAGTTAAGTCTACTGAGTTTATTTTTAAATTACTTTTATTCAGAATATATTTTTTACCCTCAATACTTACTATTGCATAATTTCTTACTTTTCCACGAATAGGAATTAATCCAAATAAAAGTTTTTCGATAATTTTAATAATTGAATCCATTTTTTCTAGAAAATCAATGTCTTTAACACCAAGTATTTCAATATCTTCGTTAAAAATATCTGAAAATGAATTAAATATTGTATAAAGTTGGTAAATAGATTCAGTCTCTAGTTCAACTTCTAACTCTAATAATGAACCTCTTTTTAATAA
This sequence comes from Anaerolineales bacterium, assembly GCA_963662985.1. Classification (GTDB taxonomy): domain Bacteria; phylum Chloroflexota; class Anaerolineae; order Anaerolineales; family UBA11579. The sequence continues at coordinate 1,269,638 of OY760067.1, forward strand.
TTCAGAATCAATTAATATATTTTGTTCTATTAATTTTTGTTTTAATATTGACAAATCTTCTTTAGAATTGATTGTAATATCTTCATTATTTTCAATATTTGATTTTAAAATTAGAGAATTTGATTCAGCCTCATAAAATTCCTTAAACAAACCTTGTATTGTTGATTTTTTTAATACCTGCGAAGAATTCGACATATTAACATTTATATTAGGATTTATTTCTGCTTTTACTACTCCTGCTGAGGCTCCAATAGTACTATTTAACTCACTTCCTAAACTATTTATTTTTGTATCCACAAGTTCTTCTGATATAAACCCTGATTGTGAAGAAAGCATACTAATCAAACTTATTTCATCTAAATATACAAACTCTCTTAATTTCGGTTTATCTGTTGAGTTATTATTTTCTTTATTCTTCTTTTTATTTTTTCTCGAAAAAAAATTCATTTAGAATCTCCATTTATTTTATCTTTTTGAATTTTTGCTCTTTCAAAACCGCCTATAAAATCTTCAATGTTTATAAAACCTCTATCTTCAGCTACAGCCAATAACCCTGCTTCTTTCCATATTCCTGATAATTCAGCAGGTGACCAGCCTTCTGTTCTCTCAGCAAGCATAAAAAATGGCAGATTTTCTTCAGTATTAAGGTTCTTTGCAGAAACTTCTAAGATTGAAAATCTATCGACTAAATTAGGATATGGAAAATTAATTTCCCAATCAAACCTTCCAGGTCTCAATAACGCTTTGTCTATATCTTGTTTGCGATTTGTTGTTGCAATAACAATTATATTGTTATCTGGTTTAAACCCATCCATTAAAGAAAGAAGTTGAGCTACTACTCTTTTTGAAGCTTCATGAGAATTATCATCCCTTTGACTAGCAACGCTATCAATTTCATCAAAAAAAATTATTGCTTGATCTTTAGTTCTCGCATCATTAAAAATACTTCTAAGGACTTCTTCACTTTGCCCAACCCATTTACTTATAATTTCAGGTCCTTTAATTTCATAAAAATCAGAATCTGTTTCATTAGCTATAATTCTAGCTAGCATTGTTTTTCCTGTTCCTGGAGCACCTGTAAATAACACTCCTTTTATAGGACGTACGCCAATTTCTGATAATAAATCTTTTTTTTCCAGTGATAATTCAATAAGCTCTCTTGCTCTTTTTACTACATCTTTAAATCCCCCAAAATCTTGAAATGTTTCTTTTTTTGATTTGTTAGACTTAAATTTATCAATTATGATTTCATCTTTAAATTTAATATCAAATGAATTAAGTGGTTCATCTGATAAAACATCAATTACACCATAATTACTTTTATACTTTACTGTATTTCCTTCTTCGTAATATACATCATTTATTGTTGGTATTAATTGTAATGTTCCAAGAAAAGATACTATTGTATTTGTTTTTGATTTTACTCTTACAACTCCAATTTTTTCAAAAAAAATATGGAATTCATCAGGAGCGTTTTCAATACTATTATCATTTTCGTTAATAGTTACTAACGATCCTATTTCAAATTCATAAGCACTATCCATATTAATGGATATTACATTCCCATTTTGAAGAATTAGATTTAATGCATATCCATTATTAAAATATGAATATACCTCAGCTACATAAAATTTATTACTATCTATATAAGAAAATTTTGACATATTTATCCTTCAAAAACATTTCCACCTATATTAAGTTTCATTTATTATAATACTAATAAATAAAACTTTTTATATTTCAAATCTACTATCATTACAAACACACTCAACCTCCCTACCCCGACCTAAAGCATGGTCCACAACCTAGACATCCACGACCCAAGCAAAACAATAAAAAAATTATGATTACCTTCGAAACCAACCGTCTTCAATTTCGCCCCCTCCAACACAACGACATAGGCAACCTATATCTTCTCTACAAACAAAAAGACCTAATGCAATACATCACCGGCCAACCAAGAGACTATCAAAAAACACAACAACGCCTAAGCGCCCACATCGCCGATCATCAAAAATACGGATTTGGCCTATACGCCACAATCCTCAAAACCACCAATCAATTCATCGGGCGTTGTGGCATCGAACCCGTAGAAACCAACAACCAACTACATGCAGATATCGCTTGGATGTTCAAAAAACAATATTGGGGCCAAGGTCTAGCCACAGAATTCGGCCACGCCATGCTCTCATACGCATTCAAAAACTTCCCCATCCACCGCATCTTCGCCACAGCTCATCCCCAAAACATCGCCTCCATCAAAGTCATGCAAAAAATCGGCATGCAACACCTCAAAACAACCCCCACACGCATTTTCTACGAAACCTGGAACCCCCAACTTCAAACCAAATAAAATACTATCGGCTCTCAAACAACGCAACCAACTGCCGCAGCGTAGCCAAATGTTCCTCAAGATGCGCAGTCATCATCGGCACAAGCTCTCCCACCGTCATTTCACCCACAATTTTCCCTTCCGCACTCTTCAAAACAATCACATGATCCCATCGATCCGCAAAATGGCGCAAAACCTCAATCATATACTCCCGATGTACCGGCATCAACGCCAACGTCGGCCGCGGATCCCGCGCATTATTATCCAATAACGCCGAAAAAACTTCATTCTCCTCAAACTTAGCCGGAGGAAAAACAAACGTCACTCCAGACTCAGCCAAACCAAGCTTAATCGCAAAAGACCACATATCCCAATCCATAGATAAATGATGCACAATCTCCGCCATCGACCATTCCGTCTCACTCGGCTTAAAAAACAACTCTTCATCAGTCTTCCCCTCAAGCAACGCCACCACATCCAACGCCACCTGTCGATACTGCTCCAAAATCAAAGCCTTTTCTTTCTCCATCATTTACTCCATTCTTTAGAATTCAAAAATCATCTAACAACTTTCTCTATTAATTAAATCACTTATATTCTCTTTTACAATCCATACTCATCTCAACATACTTTACAAAAACAAATTTCAATCATAAAGCACGTAAAAAATTTTATCCCATATCACTACCTAAAGAGAGCCTTAGAAATTATCTATATTCACCCATTCTTATATTTCATTCTCCCCCCATCCCCCCTCATCCGTTATAATTAACCCATGACAAACACACTCAACCTCCCCCATGGCGAGCTTCGCCTCCCCGTCTTCCTTCCTGACGCCACCTACGGCATGGTCCGCAGCCTAGACGCCCGTGACACCACCCAAACCGGCATCCAAGCCCTCGTCATGAACGCCTTCCACCTCATGCAGCGCCCCGGCACCACCACCATCCAAGCCCTCGGCGGCCTTCATCAAATGGCAGCCTGGCAAAAACCCATCATCACCGACTCAGGTGGCTTCCAAGCCTTCTCCATGATCAGAGAAAACAGCAAATACGGCACCATCACAGACAAAGGCATCAACTTCAAACGCGAATCAGACGGCCGCAAATTCCAACTCACCCCCGAAAAAATCATCCAACTCCAACTCAAATACGACACCGACATCGCCATTTGCCTAGATGACTGCACCCACGTCGACGATCCCTACGAGCGCCAACAACAATCCGTCGAACGCACCATCCGCTGGGCCCAACGTTGCAAAAACGAGTTTGAAACACTCACCAAAAACAAAAACTATCCCAACGGCCAACGCCCCCTTCTCTTCGCCGTTGTCCAAGGCGGCGGAGAAAAAGAACTCCGCAAACAATGCGCCCAAGCCCTCCTAGAAATCGGCTTCGACGGCTATGGCTACGGAGGCTACCCTCTCGATGGTCAAGGCAACCTCCTCGAAGACATCGTCGCCTACATCCGCGAACTCATCCCCAACCAATTTCCCCTCCACGCCCTCGGCGTCGGTCATCCCAAAAACGTCAAACGTTGCTACGAACTCGGCTACCAAATCTTCGACTGCGCCCTCCCCACCCGTGATGCCCGTCGTGGCCGCCTATACACCTTCACCCAAGAATCCGGCCTAGACGCAGACGACTGGTACAAATTCATCTATCTCCAAGACGAAAAACACCTCAAAACATCCACTCCCATCTCCGAACACTGCGACTGCGCCACCTGTCAACAATACTCCCTAGGCTACCTCCACCACCTCTTCAACATGAACGATCCCCTCATCTACCGTCTCACCACCATCCATAACCTCCGTTTTATGACCCAGTTAGAAGATCGCCTCGCCCAACTTGGCACTCCCTGGATTGAATCATGACCCAAAACGACACTGTCAATCGCATCATCGCCGCCATCCAAGCCAGCAAAAAATATCAACGCATCGATCCTCATCTTATCGAAAAACTTGCCCTCCAATCCCTCCAGCGCTACCCCACCTACAAACTCGCTCTCAAAGCCACCAAAACCAAACTCCACCAAGTCGGCACCATCTACCAAAATGACAACATGCCCTATGTCGACTGGTTCCATCAACTAGAACAAGCTCACCTCGCTGCAGACGAAGCCCAATTCAAAAAAATCAGTCAATCCATCATGCAACAACACGTCTCCACTCGCGAGCGTCTCCCCATCCAAACCTCCTTCTACCAACAAATCTTCGCCCATCTTCCCCCCATCCATTCCATCCTCGATGTTGCCTGTGGCCTCAACCCCCTCAATCTCCCCTGGATGCCCCTTCCAGCCGGCACTCCCATCACTTACTACGCCTCCGACATTTTCAGCGACATGCTCACCTTCCTCAACAAAGTCTTCCGTCTCCGTGGCATCCAAGGCCATGCCACTCTCTGCGATCTCACCCAACAAGTCCCTCAACAAACCGCAGATGTCGCCTTTATTCTCAAAACCATCCCTTGCCTAGAGCAAGTACACAAAAACATCGGTGATGATCTCCTCGGCACCCTCCGCGCCCAGCACCTCGTCGTCTCCTATCCCACCAAATCCATCTCCAAGAAAGACGTCGGCATGTCCGATTTCTACGCCGACCAATTCCACAACCTCGTCAAACACACCGCCTGGCAAACCACTCGTCTCGATTTTGAGAACGAACTCGTCTTCATCGTCAACAAACAACCTGCGCCCCGCTCTTAAATAAATTAAACTAGATCCAAAAGGAATCTTCACCATGTCCAACCCTCGCACCCTCAAACTCACCATCCCTCCCACCGCCCACGGTCAACGCATTGACAAAGCCATCCAATCCCTCCAACCCACCTGGTCCCGCTCCACCATCAAAGCCATGCTCAACGCCCGTCAAATCCAAGTCAACAACAAAAAGGTCTGGGTCGCCAGTTGGGAAGTTAAAGCCGGCGACATCATCACCATTCTCAATCCTCCCCAAGAAAAAGAAGCCGATCCCTTCCCCAAATTCAACCCCGCCTGGGTCATTCAAGAAACCGAAGAATACATCGCCGTCGACAAACCCCACGGACTCCTCTCTCACCAAACCTGGGATAAGCAACGCAACGGCCTCCTCGAACTCGCCCGTCATTACTACTCCCCCGACGTCGCTCTCTTCCATCGCTTAGATAAAGACACCTCTGGTGTCATCCTCCTCACTCGCTCCCATTCCTTCAATCAATATCTCGACCAAGTATTCAAAGACCAACGCACCCAAAAAGAATATCTCGCCGTTGTTCCCAAACCAAATGATCTCAAACCTGCCGGCGACATCAAAACCAACATCATTCCCATGCCCAATCAATATAACAAAATGATGGCGGTAAAAACTGGCGGCAAATTCGCCCACACTCGCTACGTCATCGAGCAAGAAACTGATACCAAACAACTCGTCCGCCTCTTCCTCCTCACTGGCCGCACCCATCAACTCCGTGTTCACATGCGCCACATGCATGCCACCATCTACGGTGACCCCATCTATGGAGAAAACCAATTCCGCGCACCTCGCCTCATGCTCCACGCCCAACGCCTCATCCTCCCCGCCACCGAAGATCGTCCTGAAATCATAATTGAAACGCCTAACCCCTTTAACCTAAAAGAATAGCAATGAATTGCTATTCTTTTTTATTATCTTCTCAAAACATTCAACCACTCAATAAATCCCAAACACATGTACCACTGGTCTGCCCTCATCTGCAAACAACTCCATCACAAACAAGCGTTGTTGCTGTGCATCATAAGCCACGCCACCCAAATACTGCATCGCCGTCTCATCACGCACCCCCAACAAAAATTCATTAATATCTAACATCGCATAAGGTTGCACCTCATCCGCCATCAAACTCCCCTCACGCACCTTCACCAAATCATTCCCATCATAAAAAATCATCGTTGCTCGAAAATCATCATTCCACCAACCCCGTTCGTCATGTGGCCATTCCGGCACCTTCGGAATCTCCTCATCTGTATCTCCACTCGTCGGATAAACCACCCCATTTGAAAATCCATACCAAGTCTCTCCCCATCCATGTGTGCCCACAAACACAACCGTCGAGCCAACTTCACTTCCCACCCATGCGCCCCCGCTCCATGAATCCGCATGAGAATAGTCCTCCATCTTGCTCCCCTCATCCCCTTCATAAGAATTACTATATAAAATCAAAGGAACCGCATCAATCTCTTCATCCATCTCTCCATTTTTCAAATCTTCACTAGAAAAAGCAAACAACGCCGGTCCCATTCCGCTCCATCCACCATCCCGAAAACGTCCCGTCACCAAGTCCATCCCATCAAAAAATGCATCACGCCATTCAACATCAATCTTAAACAAATAATCATTTGTAGAATAATTATGATCTCCAATCAACACCACATGGTCAGCGCTCTCCTCACTCAAATCCAACCCGTGCACCCCATGCGTCCCCAATCCTTCTTCATCCTGATAATGCGCCCCCCAACAAAAATACAAATCATCCCCCATCACTTCCAATCCCACTCTAGGAATCTCCAAATACCATCGAGCAAACATCCCATCTCGAATGTCAGTCAATGGCTGCAAAAGTTCCGCCATCGGCAGCTGGCTCACATCGTCACTCATCACTGGGTCTGGCACGCTGATTTCCGCCACATACGTAAACCAATTATGTCCCACCACAAACAAAGTGTTTCGTTCTTCTGCAAAAGCAATCGCCTCGCCTCCCCAAGAAAACATCTCTTCTTCTGTGTCACCATCCATCGGCAACTGAAACGCCCCCAAATAATGAATCGATTCAGGTTGTAATGCTGCAAAATAACCCTCTCCAACCCCATCCTGTCCCTGCACAGCAACTTGCACATTGCCCAGCAAAATGCCCAACATCAATGCCAATCCTGCCCATTTTTTCCAACGGAACATTTCAAATCCTTTCAAATTCAGCCCATGAATGAAATGAATGTATAGTCAAATAATAAACATACCTAAAGCATACAAAAAATTTGTTACTTAATCAAAAAAAGTGCTCAACGCACTTAAACACATCCCTATAAAAACAACTTCTTTAACTTGGCTAGCTTCTCACAAAGGTACTCTCATTCGGATCGCTTCATCAATTCTTTCACACACACCTTCAAAATCCACTTCGATTTCTTCATCTGAAACATGTATGATTGACAACCCATATCCAGTGATCACCTTTTCTCTCAATTCACTAAACCCCTCGCCCACTTCAATCACCAGCTTTGCCCGCATACAAAAGAAATCCACCACAAACTGATCCACAATTTTCTGTCGCACCACTCGCACAGGGTAGTCACGCAAAAAATAGACCCACAGCTTCTTCTGATGCCAAGTCATCTCCCTCTGCAACTCTTTAACGATGTTTTTCAAAATCTTACTATCAGGACTCATATTTTATTATCCCCTAAAATCGACTAATTTAACATTAATAAAAATTTTCACATATTCAATCATATATACAGCTTTTTAGCTCATTTGACTTTTTTCCTCACTTCTTGTATACTCTCCATTATTTAGAACATAATTTCTATAAACAGCACCTTACCAACCAAATATTCTCAATCAATTTCACTCCCATATTTTTATCAGCAATTACCCAATTTATTTCCTTTATTCTTTTTTTATCTTTTATCCCCAAATTGCTTATAAAAAATAATCGAATTAAAAATAGTGCTAGTTTTGGAAAAAATGAAATTCATATGATTTCATTTGCAGTAGGCAATAAATAAAGAGGGAAGAGCGATCAAAAAATGCAAAGAGTTTTTATCCACCTTAATGCTCAACAAATTGCAATTAGCCAAAGTCAAAATCATCTCTTCAACACTGAAAATGATTCACTAATACCAATCACTCTCAAAGCCAAACCTTTTGAAGCTTCAAGATTTTTGGCTCAATCTGGCACCACAAAACGCACCTCCTGGCGCATTCTGGCAGCATCAAAACCCACTCTTGGCACGTTTTGGCACAACATTTTTTCATCAAAAATCAGTATATACAGGGTGTGTAAAAATAAAAACCCCCGCATATACAGGAAAAACACAAAATCAAAACAAACAAGGTTTAATTTTCAACAAAACCATCAATTCAAAAGTTACCCGTAAAAAAACCTACGCGCAAAAAAAAGACTGCGAGTTTCTGCAGCCTTCAATATTCATAAAAGTATTAAACTAGATTCCTTTTAGTTTTCGGATCATCTCATATCCCCATCGATAGATCCCATTCGGCAAAAGGTGTGAAAGCCAAAACTTCCTTCGCAACAACCAATCCTTCAATTCTGCCAAATTCTCTTTGCTCTCACTGTCCTCAACTTGCTCACTCAATTGCACCAAATAATCCCGCACATGCCTTTGCACCAAAGAGGGGAGCAACGGGAAGAAGCGTTTAATTTCTGCCACATAACCAGCATCATAAACAATCTCTTGCCGCACAGGTTGATTCTCAATCACAGAATAATCAATCCCAAATGTATCCTTCAACCAAAGCAAGTCATCCTGATTGCGCTTCAGATAAACTTCAACCATCTCTTTTGACAACTGAAATTTATCGCCCTTAATCTGATGTAGCAAAAAAGTGTCTCGAAGAAAACGATCTTTTACAACAAATCCATTCTCATCTTTCAAAGGCACTTGCTCATTCACATAAGAGATCAAATCCACAGCCTTATCAGAAATCCCCTCATTCTTCTGCACAAATGACATCCCTGCATAAAATTCACTCGATACACCAATCACTTCGCAAAACTTCCCCACAATGCCTTGCGGGTGTTGCACAGCATCTTCAAAAGCATATCCAATCACCTGCGATTGACCAAACACATCAATGAATTTTTGAGCTCGTTCCTTATAAGAGATTGTATGCATCGCATTAAACAATTCAGCAACACTCTTGCCACTCTTCACTTTTTGTTGATAATCTGAAGCCAAAATAGAGATCAACTCACGGAACACAAACAGAATATGTACTTCTGCATTCGGAGCGATTTCTTCAAGAAAAGCCTTCAAACGAATCACCCCATCTTTCGGCAAAAAAGAGATGCCTTCACCACACAAGATCAAATTTTCTTGACTTGCATCAGCCAACTCAGCCAGCAAACTTGCTTTGCTTTCTTGTTTGAAAACAGCCACAGCTTCTTGAGTGACTCTCCCTTCCTTGATATTAACCGGATACTTCTCTGGCTCATCTAAACACACACTTATTAAATGCACATTGTGATTAACTGCCCAATTTTTCGGATAATAATAATTGAATTCCGCCAATCGATCATGCGCATTATACAGAGTATTCTGAATACTAGTGGAACCTGTTTTGTTTAACCCCACAAACAAAAAGATATTCTTGATTTGATTTTCCATAAAAACTCGCTTAACTATCTTGACCAACCATAATCAACGCCAAGCATATCATAAAGTCGTTGATTTGGCTCTCGAAAATAGTCAACTAATTGAGCACGTGTTTCAGGGTTTAGATCATCATAATCACCAGGATTTGAATTTTCATAATCTTGAAGATCATAAAATGGCAATTCTAAAAAGTCTAAAATATCATTAAACACTTCTTTAGTATCGGCAAAGAATTTTTCACTACTCTGGATATAGAACTGTTCTCTAGGAAAAAACTTAAACCATCGTTCCAATTGTTCCGCATACATCCCTCGTTTCTTATAAGAGGAATTCAAATAGTTATAATGAGGATACCCTGGAGTATTCAAATGATCAAAATAAGGTTGAATCTTTTCATCTTCCACAGCAATCGCTTCTTCAAAACTCAATGGTTCTTTTCCCAAACGTCTTCGGTGATTCCAATGAGAATATGCTCGATCCACAGGATCTCGTAACAACACGATCAATTTTACATTCGGTAAATGTTTCGCCATTCGTTCCGGAGCCAATGGGTGCATAATATAATCTTGTGTTTCTTCTCCCACTTTTATTTCTCTATCTAAAGTGTAATTTGGAAACAATTTCCAATAATAAGGAAAATAAGCACGATAATAATTTATGCCTTTATGATAATATAGGTCAAAAAAGCGAGGTGCCTTACGTGAAGAACTAATCACTTTTGGATGTTCCATCATATAATCATAGAATGAAGTCGAACCACATTTTTGCGCCCCAATTAAAATAAAATCAGGCAAAACTCTTAATTTTGCTGTAGTTCTTCTCCAAAACCAATCTTTTTTCAACCCTAATTCATATCTACTAAGCATATTCGCACCTTTTTGATTAAAATGAGCTGAGTAATTATATCAAAAAAATGCCTCTCTGAAAAAATTCAGAGAGGCATTCAAACATTTTCTTCACATTCTTCTCATTTTTATTTAAACAATCAAACTTAGATCCAACCACGTAATTCCATTGCCTTCACCACACGATCAATTGCCACCATATAAGCTGCATCACGCATTGACACATTCTCTTTCAATGCCATATTCAACACACCAGCAAAAGCAACTGTCATCTTTGCATCCAATTTTTCTAAAACTTCTTCTTTGGACCAATAAAAATTCATGTCATTTTGAACTGCTTCAAAATAGGAGCATGTTACTCCACCCGCATTGCACAAAAAATCAGGTACCAAGAAGATTTTCTTCTCTTTGATAACATGATCTGCCTCAATTGTTGTCGGTCCATTTGCTCCTTCAGCAATCAACTTCACTTGTGTAGAGATCTTTTGTACAGTCGTTTCATTAATTTGGCCTTCCAAAGCAGCAGGGATCAATACATCTACATCTTTTTCAATCCAAGCACCTTCATCTTCGATCACATATCCAGATGCAATGGCCTTGCTTTTATCAATGCTTCCATATTGATCTGTGATTGATTTCAAGAACCATGGATCTATTCCATCTTCCTTTGAAACAGTATAAGCCTTCTTATCATCGTTATCCCAATATGAAACACAAATAACTTTACCACCCAGTATCTCAGTGAAACCGATCGAAGCATACTGCGCTACATTACCAAACCCTTGGATTGCTGCTGAACATTTTTTGGGATCTAATCCTAAATGCTTCATTGCTTCTCGAACTGTGTAAATCACACCGAACCCGGTAGCTTCCGTTCGCCCTAATGAGCCACCACCACCAACTGGTTTACCTGTGATTACACCTGGTGTGAATTCACCCACAAGCTTCGAATATTCATCCATCATCCACCCCATCATCTGTGGAGTAGTCCCCACATCTGGAGCTGGCACATCTTGTCTAGGACCAATATTACGATATATTTGATCAATCCATCCACGACATAAACGCTCTTTTTCATGAATAGAAAGAGAGGCGGAATCAACAGCTACACCACCTTTTCCACCTCCTAACGGAATGTCAGCCACAGCACATTTCCAAGTCATCCACATAGACAAAGCTTTCACGGTATCCAATGTCTCTGATGAGTGAAAGCGGATACCTCCTTTAGAGGGACCGCGTGCATCATTATGTTGCACTCGATAACCGAAAAAGACCTTGATTGAACCATCATCCATTTTCACAGGAATCATGAATTTAAATTCTCTCATTGGATCACGTAACATCGCTGCTACCTCTGGATCCAAATTCAACATTGCTGCCACTTCATCAAATTGTTTTTGTGCCATCTCAAAAGCGTTAATTGGTTTGGTCATACCTACCTTCTTAAAACAGAATTTATTAAAAAATAAACGGACTTACCGGAAGGTAGGTCCGCAAATCTTTATCTAGCTTTAGAATCCATATCAAATGTCATCGAAAATCTCTCTTGAGAAAAAGTTTTCTTTGCTACATACTTAGTCTACAAAATAACAAAATCAAAGTCAAGCAATGGCACTCTTATATAAAGAATATGCTCACCTTTAATTAATCATCATAGGATTAAAAATAGCAACATTAATTTATACGTATTTATTCAAGCCAAGTTTTTCGATTGTTTCAGTTAAAGGCACTCCTGTTTCAGAGTCCCAACCAATTTCTTCCCAATATTTTTGCATTAATGTATCAATATCAAAAGAACGTCCTTTATTTGGTCCTTCTTTTTGAGCAGGTTGCCCTGCCAAACGCATATTCATCCGATTATCCAAAGGATTTACACCTTCTCGAATATTGAATAACTGTCGTAAGGTCTGAATTCGATGTCCAATTTCCATATATTCTTCAGGTGTTTTTTCCCATCCTGAAACAGCATTAATATAATCAAATACACGTAATCTATCTGCCCCTAAAAAAGAACCAAACATACATAAACCACATGCATTTACCAATTGCATATACTGACTCGTCAAAACAGCTTTTTTAGCGTTTTCATCGTTAGCTGCCAACACTTCTTTTGATGAACTCATCAAAGGCACTTCTTCAATATCTTTCAACTGTGAATGTAAACGAAAGAGATAATAAAAAAGATATGAACCTGTTGTATGTTTTCCCGGATTGGGGTCCACACTTGCATGCAATCCATACCCTGGATCCAATCGAGGATCATGCATAGATAACTCTTGCCCACCCGCATTAATTGCAAATTCCTTTGCTATATCACCAATCTTGATAGCTGCAATTTTACTGCCATCACTCAGAATTGCCCCAAATCCTTCTCGTTTAATCATTTGCTCCACAAGTTCTTTTACAACTTCTTTATTCCCCCATTCAAGTTCTAAACCTCCTGTTTGAGCTGAATCAATTAAACCTTTTTGATAACATTCCATTGCAAAAGCCAATGTTCCCCCTGCCGAGATTGTGTCCAACCCAGCCATGTTTAATCGATGATTAATTCCCATCAGAAAATCAAGATCATCAATCATCAAAAGCGGTCCTAAGGCAATAATACTTTCATATTCTGGTTTATGCATTTTTTTAGATTGATAGCCTGTAATTTCACATGTTCCACCACAGCCTAAGGGGCAATTATAGCAATGATAAGATTTACTTTGTTTTGAAAGGATTTTATCTGGGGAAATGTTATCTAGCTTTCTTCCATAAAAATCTTTTACAGTCCCTTGCCAGTTTTTCACAGGAGCATCTCCCCAATGCATACTCATTTTATTCAGACCAATTGTTCCCCATTTCTTATAAATAGCTGGCACAATAATGCCACCTAATCCATTCATGATCTTATCTGTAAACATTCGACCCATTTCAAATCTAAACAAAACTCCTGTCAAAGTCACGGCAAATGCAGGTAGAAATGCCCCCACACTTAAAACATAACGACCTGCTGTTTTATTTAAAGCAATAACTTTTTTTCCATTTGCTTTAGAAGGCATTCGCATTTTCCCATTCAATACAATCGCTTTAATCTTCTTACTCCCCATCACAGCTCCCACTCCAGCACGAGCAGCAATACGAGCTGAATCATTCACAATACCCGAAATCAAAGAAAGATTCTCTGCAGCTTCGCCAATTACAACTGTTGCAGGTTTACGATTATTATATTTACTATTTAACCAATTCTCAGTCTCTTCAATATCTTTCCCCCAAATTATTGACGCATCTTCAAACATAACTTCATTTTCATCAATAGTAATATAAATTGGTTTTTCACTTGCACCTTGCAAAAAGATTCCATCGTACCCACAACGTTTTATTGCCGGAGAAAAATTTCCCCCACCATTTGCTTCTCCCCATGTACCTGTTAACGGTGATTTTGTCACAGCCAACCATCGACCAGAGAAAAAGGCACCGCTTCCAGTTAAGAATCCAGAAGTGAATCCTAAAACATTCTCAGGGCCTAATGGGGCAGCTCCAACAGGAATTAACTCATGAAGCATCGCTGCTGCCAAACCAACACCAGATAAATAAGTATTATAAAAAGACTCGTCCAAATATTTTTCAGTGAATGTTCTCTTCCCCACATCCACCAACAAAACCTTACCACATACGCCATTCAATATATCACCTCATTATATTCAATGTTAGTAAAAGGAAATTAAAATATATATTCATAAAAAACACTATACAAAAAGTAATTTCATATAAATATGAGTTGCGTAAACCAAAACTTTCCTTTATCCTAGTAATTCATTATAATTAATTTGTTGTTAATTGGAGACAATATGACCAAAGAATTACTCGTTTTTATTCTTATCTCATATATCGTATTGATGGATTTATTTGCCTTGGGTACTCTTTGGAAACGAGATTTGCAAACAAAGCAATATATATTGATTTCCTTACTTATTGTATGCATACCTGTTTTAGGTGCTTTTTTAATTATTGCATTTCCACCAAAAAAAGTATCTACGACTGACCGTCTACTTAATCAATAAAAAAATTTTTAGGGCATTTTATTATTTTGGTATATTATCCAAAAATTTTTCAATATCAATGATCATTCGATCATGAAACCCTTCTCCAACTATACGCCCATCATCTGCTTTAACTGCAAAACGAATTCTTTTTCGATCTATTTCAATGATTTCTGCACTTATTGTCACCATCTTACCTATAGGTGTTGCTGCATTGTGTAGAATATCAACTTTCACACCAACAGATGAAAAACCTTTTGGTAGTTTACTCTCTAATAACGCGTGTGCTGTCATCTCCATAAATAAAATCATAGACGGAGTTGATAAAACTTTTACAGATCCACTTCCTACATGTGCTGCAGTATATTCATTTGTAACTTCGTATATTCTTGAAAATTGACTTCCGATTGAAAATAATGTGGTTATATCCATTTTTACTCCATAAATTTGTTTCTATGTTACCGAAAACCAATCAATTCCTTCAATCAAACCAATTTGATTCAAATATCTTCTAATTTCTTCTCGTACTCCACGTGAGGAAACTGCTTGTAATAATATTGGGTTTTTATATTTTTGCCATTCTTTTTGAATAAATTCATAAGAAAAAATTGGTTGACCATGTCTTTTTTTTCCAATTTTTTTAGGATCAACATCAATAAACGCTTTAATTGGTGCTTTTTTATCAAATAAAACATTACTTAATTGCCGACCCATTGAACCTATTCCCCAAATAAAGATAGCATCATGATTCTTTAAAATACTTTGCATCATATAGTGTGCTTTTGCCTTAATAAAATTAGATCTTGAATAACGTTCATCTGTTTTAGTTAATCGAGAAGGCAAATCACGCCATTGAAAAAGAACTTCGTCAATTTTTGCAAACTGAACCCCTTTTATCATCATTCGCAACCAAAGATCATAATCTTCTGCCCATTGATTTTCTTGATATCCCCCTACAGCCAATAAAGCCTCTCTACGCATCATCACACTAGGATGAATTAAAGGACTTTCGATAAATATTTCTCGTTTAATTTCTTCCGGAGTAATCAAACTGTTTATCCACTCATAGTATGTTCGAAACCCTTCTAACAATTGATCTTTAGCTGAATTTTCAACTAAACATGAGACCACATCAATTTCTTTATGCGTATTTAAAAAATTTATTTGTTTCTCAAATCGCTCTGGAGCACTATAATCATCAGCATCCATTCGAGCAATATATTCTCCTTGACATTCAATAATTCCAATATTAAGCGCATCTATAATTCCGGAGTGGGGGATTGTAAATACTTTAAGACGAGGATCTCTTTTCGAAAGATTGTGAAGAATATCTACTGTTATATCTGATGATCCATCATCCACTGCAATAATCTCAAAATCAGTAAACGTTTGTGAGAATATACTTTCTACACTTTCTTCAACGGTTGAAGCACAGTTATAACAAGGTATCAAAACAGATACTTTTATAGAACTATTTGATTGATTTGATGAATTCATAGAAAATAAAAACTAAAATGTTTTGGGGACACGTTCTAACCCATGATTAATTTCCCATGGATAAACAATATGAGCATCTGTGATTGCACCATAATAATCAGGTCGCACGTTTCCAAATAAATTTCGATATGGATTAAAATGTAAAACTGTTGTAAAAGGAATACCATGAGCAGCTTCTACACGGTTTTTTACTGCAGTGATTGTGCGGCCAGACCCCCAAACATCATCAACAATTAGAATTTGTTTATCAATCAATAGATTTTCTTTAGGAAATTGTAAGAATGTTGGAAACATAAGAAATTTACTATGAGGAGTTCTCTCATGTGCAGCTGGAAAGTCCACCGCTGCTGTGAGAATATCTTCTATATCCATAGATTCTGCTAACATTCCACCAGGAATAATCCCTCCACGCGTAATCAACAACATTGCATCAAAATCTTGATTGAATTGACTCACTAAGATATCAATCAACATTTCAACTTCTTTCCAACTTATACGTTCATTTCGCTGCATTAGGTTATACCTCTCTTGACTGAAAAAGATATTATAACAAACTTTGTGGGTTTGTTTCAACTCGCCAATCTGATAGCGGTACATTAAAAATTACTTCTCTACTTTGGTTTCCTCGGATTAAAATTTGCCATCTCCATTCTTGATTAATTTTATAGTAATAACAAGGAGTCGGTTCACTAATAAAAACATTTTGAAGTTGATGGAAAAGTACATAGTTTTTAAGTTGTTGAGCTGTGGTACGAACCAATGCTTCTCCTACAGCCTGATCTTGAGATCGATATTCTAATCGCATTAAGTGATGATAAGGTGGGTATCCCATTTTTTGTCGTAATGCAATTTCATGTGTATAAAATCCTTTATAGTCATGGGTAGCAGCAGCTTGTAAAACAAACGAGTCTGGACGAAATGTTTGCAAAATTACATTACCTCCCAATAAACTCCTACCTGCACGGCCAGAAACCTGAGATAAAAGCTGAAACAAACGTTCATTCGCTCTAAAATCTGGTAAGTTCATGCCTACATCTGCTAAAACACCACCTACTAACGTTACTAAAGGAAGATCTAATCCTTTGGCTATCATTTGCGTACCAATCAAAATATCAGCTTCATAATTAGAAAATTTCTCTACTATGTTTTGGTGACTTCCTTTTGTTTTAGCTATGTCACGATCCCATCGAATCACTCTTGCATTAGGAAAAATTCTTTTAGTTTCTTCTTCGACTTGCTGTGTTCCCAAACCATAATGGCGGATTCTATTGCTACCACATTCAGGGCATATTCTTGGTGAATTGCGCTGAGAACCACAAATGTGACATATTAATTTCTCTTGATTTTGATGGTATGTAAAAGGAATATCATCATTTGGGCATCGTAACGTATAACCACAATCTCGACAAAAAACATATGTCGACGATCCTCGACGATTCAAATAAAGAATTGCTTGTTGTTTTTTTAATAATACATCTTGGAGGCCTTGTACCAGTACCTCGCTAAAAATTGATTTATTTCCTCTTTTCAACTCCTCTCGCATATCAATGATCTCTACAGGTGGTAAAGGTTGTGATATTGTATCTGTTTCAAATTCAATATCTGGAATGGCAGATAAGGTTGCTTGAGATGGATATTTATTAATTATATTCTTGTGAGCCAAGATTCTAGCAGGTAATTCTAATAATTTATATCTCCCAATAGTTGCTTGATTATATGTTTCTACACTAGGGGTAGCACTTCCAAAAATAACCGTTGCTCCCGTTTTTTTTGATAAATGTAATGCCAGGCCTTTGGCGTGATAAAAAGGAGGTTTACCTGATTGGTAATAGGCAGGATCGTGACTTTCATCTAAAACTATCAATCCAAGGTTTTTAAATGGTGTAAATAAAGCACTTCTCGGACCAATCATAACTGAAATTTCGCCATTATAAGCTTTTTGCCAAGAGTCATATTTTTCACCAATAGAAAGCTTAGAATGTAATAAGCCAACTTGATGAGGAAAACGCCCTTGAAATCTTTCAATTGTTTGTGGTGTTAAAGCGATTTCAGGAACTAAAATTATTGCTTGTTTTTTTTGACGGATAGCCTCTTCAACTGCACGTAAATATATTTCTGTTTTTCCTGAGCCTGTGATACCGTGTAATAAAAATGGAAGTTGAGAATCTTCATTACGCATAGCTAATACTATTTGATTCCATATTTTTGCTTGGTCTGGTGTGAGAAATGGTTTTGCTACAGGATCATAAAGCAAATCAAAATGTGGAGCTCTATCGATTGGTTTTTCAAAAATTGTTATTAATCCTTGATTTTCCATGCTATTCAATTCTTTTGAATTTGTTCCAATCATTTTAATTAGAACGCTTTGTTCAGCAATTTGTTCTTCATCAAATAAATATTTTATTACTTCTTTCCGACGAATTTTTGTCTGATCTTTGATACGTGAAGTATTGTCTATGATTGAGATTGCTACATCAAGAGGAGCAGTTGTTTTGATATATTTTATTTGTTTGGTCTTTGTTGTTGGTTTAGGTAAAACAGTTTGAGAGATAATTAATCCTCTACGAACTAATGTTGTCATAGAAGTGCGCCAATTCGTTCTAGGAATAGCATTATCAATTTGCCGTCCTCTCAAATCACCTCTTTCATGTAACAAACGAATAATACGCATTTGCAACTTTGTGAGAGAAAGGTTGGATGTTTTTTCTTTATCAAGGTGATATATTTGATCTGTTTTTTGTAATATCCCTTGGGGTAACATTAAAGAAATACATTCAGAAATTGGACAAATTGAATCTGTAGCAATCCAATGCATTAACTCAATTTGAATTGGTGTAAGTTGAATTTGATCATCTAAAATTGCTTGAATTGGTTTAATTTGGGGATAAGGGGCGTAATCTAACATGCGCATAACAACTCCATGCACATTCCGACGACCATATGGAACTGTAACTAAAGTCCCCAATTGAATTTTTCCAATAAATTTATTTGGAATTTCATATGTAAAAAGTTGATCAATTTGTGGCACATTAACTGCCACTTCTACAAATCTACTATTCATAGTTTAAGTATAATGCATGAATTACTCAACTTTAGCAATGTAAATTTCATTTCCAAAAGCCATCACAATTGTTCGATATGGTTTATATCCGGGACTGACATCAAATGCAGTTGCTGTTTCGTCAATAAAATTTGATTGAGGTTCAAATACTTGATTTAATTTTAATGTTTGACTAAATTGAAAAATTTGCTTTGTTGAAAAATCTGCAAAAAAAACAGAAGGTTCTGGAGAAGGTGAGCTTGTAATCTGATCAAATTTTGAACCTTGAATAATCGGAGTTTGTTCTATTTCATTTCGAGAATCTTCAAATATAGCAGGATTTTGGCATTCTGTTGTTGTAATAAATCCGCCATTGTATTCAGTTTGATATGTACACAGCGCAACATGTTGGTCAGGGTAAAGCGCAAATAAAATTTCTTCATTAATTGTTACATCCATCACATTTGAAAGGTTTGGAATATTTTCACTAAAAAAGAAAGTAGGAAAAATATCTGGATTTTGATTTTGAGTTTTCGTGAGTTCTTCTAATGAATAAAACCAAACTGCATTAGCAGCCTTATCAAGTAAATAAATATTATTACTTTTTACTTCTACATCCGTGGTATTTCCAAAACCAAGTGCAGGTTTTTCTACTTTCTCAGCAGTAGGGCTTTGACCACCTGCATAACAATATAAAATGACACCTTTATTGTCAATTGCTACTAAATCTGGATCAGCTGAACCATTGCCAGAATATTGAGCAATATCAACAATTGGATTCATACTTGCTTCATCGTATTCACTGTTTGAGCATTTGAATGCATCATCTATCTGATAACCATCTACTTGAGACCTAACAAGAAAAACTTGACCAGAATGTGAATCCAATAAAAAAATTTCATTGTCTGTGTTTACAATTTTGGTAACATTTACATTGTTATCCAAAGAAGTCTCTAATAAAGAATAAAAATTAACTCTTTTAACATTATTTAATTGATCTACTATATTTTGAATTGAATTTCGTTGATTCGCTGCAATATTATAATTACCTAAAGGATCATCACTATCTTTATTTCCATATTTCAAAGCTTCATCAAACATTTTGATAGATTTCACATAGGCTAATTTTTTTTCAGCAAGGTTTTGTGTATTCTCAGCGATGATATATTGATTATTTGCTTCAGCAAGTTTCTGTTGGAATACAAGTTCTGCTCCAGTATTCATAGCAACAAATAAACCTGCTATTGATAGAAGAATAGGAACACCAATTGTTATCCCTAACTTCCAAGGTACTGACAAATCAAAAAATGAATTTTCAGGTTTATGTTGATCAATAAAATTTTGAATTGGTGAAATGATCTTTTGTGATGAAAAATAAATGATATCAAAAATATCTTTAATTTTGAAGATAGTATTTTTAAAATTTATTTGGATTGTTTTTTGTTCTCTTTTATTTTTTGAAGAAAATTGTTCTTGAAAAACCTCTTCTTCGATATCATGTGCATCAAACTGTTCAAATTCAGCCTCTTTTTCATTTGATGCATTTACATAAACTGATTGAAGTGAAATTTCTGAAGGACTAAATTCTTGTAAATCTGATAAATCAACTGCCTGAATCTGATCTATTGAGAGATATTCAAAGTTATTTTTTATATTAACGTTAGATTGAATTTTATCCTTTTGAATTAAAATAGGTGAAGTATCTTCAAGCCTTTCAAGCGGTGTAGGGTGTTCAAAAACCATTGGTTCTATAAAATTATCTCTTTTTTTACTTTGAATAAGTTGGATAAATCCTTTTCCTTGGCTAGGCTTGACGATGATAAAATTTGAAGATTTTACATCTTCAGGAGCAAGTCGTTCTTGTGCAATGTGTAGTGATTGATTTCCTAGATTTCTAAAAGAATTTTTATCCCAATTGGTTGATATTTCATGGGCAAGAATTATATTGCTATTTTGATCAAAATCATTAATATAGAAAAAAGGTTCAATACCTTGTTTCATTCCTAGCAGATTAACATTTTCTGTTACTGCATGTTTTTGAGTAAAACCTTCTTCTTGACATATAAATGTAATTGCTTTACCAACTTGTGCAACATAAATTTTTTCATCCTTAAACACTACTATTGTCATATTACCTGTATAGAAATTCGCTACTATTTCATTTTGAATATTTTGGTTTAAAAAGTAGTGATTAACATACTCTATCATAGATGTTAATGATGATGATATTGATTCTTTTTGTTGATAATAATAATCTGCAAGTTTTTTAAATAATAAATTTTGTTTTGGTTGAGGGAAGTTTTTAGGATTTGACATGGTCAAATAAAAAAGGATGACGTCCCCTTTTCTTGTACGAATAGTTTTGCTCGTAGGAGAAGCAAGATATACACCTACTTGTTCGCTTGCATCTTTGCCATCTTTTTTAGATATAGGTAAAATATGAATATCAAAACTCATTTTAATCTCTCAAAATATTTGAAAATATTGGGTAAAACTAACGACTCATTGTAATTATACAAATAAAACTTAAAATACGTAGGTATTTTTAGCACAGTTAAAAGGAGATATCAATCTATGAATTTTTCAATAATCACGAACATCGAAGAAATTTCTATGATGAAAAACGAATGGAATCAATTATTAAAAGAATCTTTTTTTCAAACCCCTTTTTTACGTAATGAATATTTAGTTGCTTGGTGGAAACATAAAGGTGGCGGAGAATGGGAAAACGCATTTCTATCAATATTAGTAGCTCGTGATAATAATAAAAAATTATTAGGTGTAGCTCCTTTTTATATAACTGAAACAACCAATAAGAAAAATGTATTGCGATTAGTAGGGGGGATTGAAATCTCTGATTATTTAGACATATTGGCAAAAGAGGAGAATCTCATTCCATTTTGGGAAGAAGTTTTTGAAAAAATCTTCGAAAAAGATTTTCCAAAATGGGATGTTTTAGAATTTTTTAATATTTGGGAAAAATCTCCCTCTGTTGAACAAATTACCAATTTAGCATTGATAAAGAATTTACATTTTAAAAAGGAAGTTTTTCAACCATGCCCACAAATCTTTCTTCCTAAAGGCTGGGATATTTATCTAAATTCATTAAATACTAAATTTAAGAAAAACTTAACTCGCCGAATACGCATGGCTGAAAATAATTATATACCTGTAAATTGGGAATTTGTAAATATAAATGATTTTGACAAACGATTAGATGAGTTTTTTGAATTAATGGCCACTGATCCAGAAAAACACCTTTTTTTAACGAATAAAATGCATACTCAAATGAAAGCAATAGTAAGTAGTGCGAATGAAAATGGAATTATGCAATTTGTGATTTTGAAATTAGATGAAAAGATGATTGCAGGATTATTATATTTTGATCTTGATAATAAATTATGGGGGTACAATTCTGCTTTGGATTTTTCAAATTTAGATCTTTCACCAGGATTAGTATTAAAGGGTTATCACTTACAATGGGCTATCGAACATGGCTACGAGATTTATGATTTTATGAGGGGTAATGAAAGTTATAAATATGATTTTGGTGCAAAAGATACTCATGTCTTAAAAATAACAATCTCAACTTAAAAAAATCAAACGCCAGGTGAGGGGGGCACCCGAACGTTTGATGTTGATATTATACATAAAAAGCTTATTAATGCAATGAAATGAGACAATTGTTTAATAATTTAAGGTTAGATATTTTCAATAAATTAATAAGTGAATTTTGACTTAAAATAATAAATGTTCAGGTGAGGGGGGCACCCGAACATTTATCTTCTATAGTTTACTTGAAGATAAATGTTTTGTAAATAGTTTTTTATTAGAATTTTATTAATATGTGTTAATTTCTTTGTTTTAACGTGTAATTTCATAAAGAATGTGCTTTAGTTCAGGTTCAATGAGCATTTCCCATGCTAATTCAACTGCTGCAGGAGAACCAGGAACTGAAAAAACCATCCTTTTATGCCATACTCCAGCTGTGGCACGAGAAAACATGGCTGCTGATCCAATTTGCTGATAGCTTAACATTCGAAACAATTCTCCAAATCCAATCATTTCTTTTTCTATTCTGCGATTTAGAGCATCAAATGTGTTATCTCTTTGAGAGATTCCAGTACCCCCATTGAAAAGAATAATAGAGGCATTTGTCTCGTTAATCTTTGCTAAAACTGATTCAACTTCTGCTGGCTCATCTGGAATGATGTAATATGCAATAAGCTGATGCCCTTTTTGATGTAATTTATCTTTGAGATATTTTCCATTTTCATCTGTTTCAATAGTGCGGGTGTCGCTGACTGTGACAATTGCAAATTGAATAGGAGGAAGAGATTCGGCTAGGTGTTTATGTTGTGTGCTTGCTGTTTTCATTTTTACCTTTTTGATTATTGTTTTATTAAGTATATACGATTATTGTTGAAGGATTCTAAGTCATTTATGAATGCATTCTTTTCTTATTGATAAAAGAGATGTTGATTGTTGTATACTTAATCATATTTTTCTTGCTGAAGGAGAGAGAGTATGAAAAAAATTGGAAACATGTTGTTAGCTGTGAGTGTTTATTGTATGGGATTGGTTGCGTTGTCTATCACCTATCATTTTCTCTATAGTAATGAGTCTTTCACTAGCCAAAGCAGTTTGATTTCTTTGATAGCGATTACGATTATTTGGGTAATTGGATCGACTTATTTTTGGTTGC
Source organism: Anaerolineales bacterium (assembly GCA_963662985.1). Classification (GTDB taxonomy): domain Bacteria; phylum Chloroflexota; class Anaerolineae; order Anaerolineales; family UBA11579. Next base: position 1,293,429 of record OY760067.1, read on the forward strand.
GGATTAGCCAGCACTTGTTGGAACGGGCATGGCTGAAGAAGCTCAAGAAGGTGCATGCGTGTCCAGATTGTGGGAGCGAGGTGTTTCATTATGAAAAGGACAATCAGAATGATGTGCCAACGCAAAATGAAAAATTGGCACCGAATCAGGAAGCTTTTATAAAACCATTTGTGTGTGATGCGTGTGGAAAGGTGTATGATGGGTTCCTCTTTTTTGAAGACAAGCGGATGGGGTTTGGATTTGGTGGAGTGTTGTATTTCAATTTGACGACAAAAAAGCGACGCTATAATAACCCAATTGATCCGATTCGCCAGTTTCGGTTTCGCCGTCAATTCTTTTCTAATGGGATTTTGGCGGGGATTTTGATGAGTGCAGGATTGTTTCTATTGATTACGGGGATTTATGGGTTGAGTTTTTATGCGTTGGTTCCTTTGGTGCTGGGAGTGGGGATTTTGTTTTTCTTGGTGCTGAATCTAAAGGTATATGTGATCTAGGATTGTTATTGACAATTTTGGGTTGTGTTCTATAATGAGGGCAATAGTGAAAACGCTGTGATTGGGACGAGTAGTTGCTCGGATGACAGATAGAGAATGGAAATCGTTGGCTGGAAGTTTCCTATGTTGAAGGCAGTGAAAACCACCCATGAGCGCAACCCGGAACGATGTGTGACATTTATTATGGGAAGCGGGTGACGTCGTTATTCGTCGGCAGAGATGGCTTGTTGTTTTTGGATGAGCTAAATCGGGTGGAACCGTGCCAGTTCTATCAATGTGTTGATCATTTTGAACTCGCGCCCCGTGGTGGGTGCGAGTTTTTTTGTTAATTGTTAAAGAACCTAAAGACAAATCTATTTGGGAGTGATTATGTGTAACGAACATTATGAAGAATCTAAACTGTATCAAATTCGCCATTCGGCAGCACACATCATGGCACAAGCTGTGATGGAGTTGTTTGAGCCGGGTGAAGCGAAGATTGCAATTGGGCCACCAATTCAGGATGGTTTTTACTATGACTTTGATTTGCCACGCAATTTGACGCCGGATGACTTGAAGGCGATTGAAAAGCGTATGCGCCAGATCATTGCAAAGAAGGAGCCGTTTGTGAAGACAGTGGTTTCTGCAGAAGAAGCCAAGAAGCAATTTGCCGATCAACCTTATAAGCTGGAATTGATTGAAGGCTTGGAGGCTGGTGGCGTGGATGAATATGGCGATGATATCCAAGGTGAAACGGAGATCTCTTTCTACACGGATGGTGAATTTGTGGACTTGTGCCGTGGACCTCATGTGGAGAACACGGGCGAGATCAACCCGGCTGCGTTCAAGTTGCAGAGCATTGCGGGTGCCTATTGGCGAGGGGATGAGAAGAACAAACAATTGCAGCGCATCTATGGGACGGCTTGGGAAACGAAAGAAGAGTTGAAAGAGCATTTGAAGTTCCTAGAAGAGGCTAAGAAGCGCGACCATCGCAAGTTGGGCAAGGAATTGGACATTTTCACGTTCGATGAAGAAGTGGGGCCGGGGCTGCCTTTGTGGACGGCACGGGGTACGGCTGTGATTGAAGCAATCGAAAATTTGGCTTATGAGACGGAACGCAATCATGGGTATCGCAATGTGCGTACGCCACACTTGACGAAGGAAGACTTGTTCTTGCGTTCGGGGCATTTGCCTTATTATGCAGAGAGCATGTATCCGCCGATGGAGATGGATGGCAGTAATTACTATATTAAGCCAATGAATTGCCCGTTCCATCACAAAATCTATAACAGTAAACAACACAGCTACCGAGATTTGCCAGTGCGTTTGGGCGAATATGGGACGTGTTATCGCTATGAAAAGAGCGGTGAGCTGTTTGGGTTGATGCGGGTGCGCTCGATGCAAATGAATGATGCGCATATTTATTGCACGCCAGACCAATTTGAGCAAGAGTTTATCGATGTGATCAATATCTATCTTGAATATTTCAAGATCTTTGGGATTGAGAAATATGTGATGCGTTTGAGCACGCACTCTGACAAGGGGTTGGGGAAGAAGTATGTGGACAATAAAGAAATGTGGGTGAAGACGGAACAGATGGTGCGCGATGCGATGGACAATGCGGGTGTGCCTTATGTGGAACGTGCGGATGAAGCGGCGTTCTATGGCCCGAAGATTGATGTGCAGGTGTGGAGCGCGATTGGGCGTGAGTTTACGTTGGCGACGAACCAAGTGGACTTTGCGGTGCCGGAACGCTTTGAGATGAAGTATACGGATGAACATGGGGAAGAACAGATTCCTTTGTGTTTGCACCGAGCACCGTTGAGCACGCATGAACGCTTGGTGGGCTTTTTGTTGGAACACTATGCTGGGAAGTTCCCGGTGTGGTTGAGCCCAGAACATGTGCGGGTGATTCCGATTACAGATGCCCATATTGACTATGCTAAAAAGTTGGCAGATGAACTTTATGCCGCTGGGTTCCGCGCTGAAGCGGACTTGGGGAATGCACGGATGAACGCGAAGATTCGCGCGGCACAGAAAATGAAGGTGCCGTATATGTTGGTGGTGGGGGACCAAGAAATGGCAGATGGCACGGTGTCTGTGCGGAATCGCGATGGCGAACAATCTAATGGGGTGCCGTTTGCGGAGTTCAAAGCGATGTTGGCGGAAAAAGTGGCCTCGCGCGATGCGGAACTTTAGGCTGGACCTAGTCTAGTTTTTGATGAAAGGCTGCTCTGTGAAGGGCAGTCTTTTTGTTTAAGTGGGGTGTTCTGTTTCGCATAGGTGTTTGGTGGGCGCTGAAAAAAAAGTGATGGTTTTGTGGTTTGGGTGATTTTTCGACATCTGCGGGGTTTATGTTGATTAAGAACCCTGTATATGGTGGTTTTAGGTGAAAAAGTGGAGTGCCAGATCGTGCCAAGAGTGGGTTTTGATGCTGCCAAATTGTGCCAGGGGGTGGTGTCAGAATTTGTCAGGAATTGGGATTTATTAGCAATAGGGGAATAAAAGGGATAAAAAATAAATGGGATAAATTAGGGAAATTGCTAATAAAAAGTTGTTGTTTGCTGTTATTTAATTTGTAAGGTGCTGTTATTTAGAAATTATGTTCTAAATAACAGGAAGTATACAAGAGTTTGGAGTATTTGTCAAATGGGGTGAAAAGTTATTGATCTTAATGATCAGATCATTTATGATTTAAGTTAATATTTTAATTTAATAATACCTTGAAAGGGGAGATATTTTATGAGTTTAGATTTATCAAAGTATAAAAAATTAAGTGAAAAAGCTGGTATTTCAAAAGGGAAGCTAAATGATAACTATATGTTTACTATTTTAGCTGCTGATTTATTTTATTTTGAAAATGATATAAAAATTTCAGATATTCAAGATGGATTTGTTGACGGATCGGGAGATGGGGGAATTGATTTCATTACTGTTTATGAAGATGAATTAAAAATTCTTCAAGGAAAATCAAGTAAAAGAATAAACTATGAAACTATCATAAATTGCATTAATAAAATTATTGACACAATCAATGCATTAAATATTGTTAATCACAATAATTTAAATAATCATTTAGTTTCAAAATTTATTAATGCAAGAGACTCTTTAAATGATGATTCAGACATTGAGATAATAATTGTTTCTGGAGCAAGTATTTCAAAGAACTTACGACAAAGATTAAAAATAACGTTGAAAGAAAAAAAATATTCAAATTACCATTTTAAGATAATAGATATAGAAGATTTAGAGAATAAAAACTTTGAGCTACTAACTTATAAAGAATATGTAGAATATGGCACTTTGTCTTTATCTTCTACAAATGGATATTTAAAATTTGAAGATAGTTACTTAACAAATATTAAAGCATCCTCACTAAAAGAATTGTATAAAAAAAGCAGTAAAAGTTTATTTAATTATAACTTGAGAGAATATATTGTTAACAAACAAGTTGATAATGGTATTGATAAAACTATTGAAAATAATAAAGATAAATTTTGGTATTTTAATAACGGTATCACAATCATATGTTCTGATTGTTTTTTTGACGGAAATAATGTGAAAATTGATAATTTTTCAATAATTAATGGTGCTCAAACTACAACAAAAATTGGTAATTCTAAAATAATTTCAAAAATCGATGATTTAGATTTAGTATGTAAAATTGTTGTTATAAAAAATTGGCATAAAAATAAAGATGGAAATTTTATTAATGATATTTCAAAAGCAACAAATTCACAAAAACCTATTATTCCAAGAGATTTACAATCAAACAGTAGAGAACAAATAGCCTTGCAAAAAAATGCTGCACAAAATAAAGAAAAATCATTAGCAATTGAAATAAAAAGAGGATTAAAGGCTCCAAATTTTGATCAAGTTGATTCTTCTTATAGGATTAAAAATGATGAATTAGGACAACTTATTTTAAGTTGTTTATTGCAAAAACCAGGAACTGCAAGAAGCGCAAAAAGGAAAATTTTTGAAAATAAAAAAATATATAATCAAGTTTTTATAAGAACTATGGATTACGATACATTATTTGATTTAGTGAAATTATCAAATTATTATAAAAAATATAAAGAAAAAAGAAATACTGAATATAAATTAAATAATAATGAAGATGAAAGCATAGAAATAATAGTAATGCAATATGCTAAATTTATTACATTAGCTATAATTTTTTATTTTATAAAAATAAAAAGGAATAAAATTGATTCTTATATAGATTCTGCCTTATTCGAAGATAATATAAATGGAACAATTATTAGTAAATACAAGAAAAATGATTTTGAAGAAATTTTAAATGAAATGTTTACAGTTATTATTCAATTATTGTCTGATATTTTTGAAAAAAATATAGATGAAGCTAAAACTCCTTCTAATTTCTTTAAAACGGATAAAAATTACCATAATATAATTTTAAAAGATATTGAAAATATAACTAATAGAATTGTCTATAAAGATAATTTCGAAAAATATATGAATATCTTTGACTAAAGAATAAAATCCCCCCTACGACTGCGTCGCTTCCCCCCTTTAGCAAGGGGGGCGGGGAAATTGAATAGACTCTTTATTTTAATATTATTTATACCCATTTATTTTATAGTGAATAAAAAAGAATATATGATTAAATTATTTTTTATAAATTTTGGAGGGGTAATTGAAAAAGCATAATTCTTATTTAACTCCGATTGCAAAACAGTTACGAAGGGATATGACCAGTGAAGAAAGAAAACTTTGGTTTAATTTTTTACGCAGGTATCCGGTGCGGATTTTACGACAGAAGGTGATTGGGGAGTATGTGGTGGATTTTTATTGTGCTAAGGTGAAGTTGGTGATTGAGGTGGATGGGGGTTATCATGAGGAGAGGATGCAGAAGAGGTCTGATGAGGTGCGGGAGGAGAAATTGCGAGGATATGGGGTGAAGGTGATGCGGGTTGCGAATGAGGCGGTGGAAACGGATTTTGATGGGGTGTGTCAGAAGATTAATGCCGAGATTTTAAGCAGGATAGAGGGAGATAGGTGAGATTTTGCAATCTGGATAATTTATGCTATGCTATTGTTTGTAAGGTATTTTAGTGAGGGTATTTTATGGGGACTATTTTTCATAGACGAAAAAAATTAGAGAAGGTGTATTTGATTCAGGCGGTTTCGGATGAGACGGCTACGATGGACGAGGATGCGCTGTTTGCGATGGGGTCAGAGGCATTGCAAAAGAAGTGCTCAATCTATGGGCGATATTTTCGGCAGGCAAAAAAGAAAAATGTGCCAGTGGTGAAAAGGCGAATTACGATTAAAAGTGAAGATGAAAAAGATTTTTCGCATAGCTTATTAAAGTTTACGCGAGATGTAGTGGAAACTGATAGTGATGTGGCGGTGCGGATTGCGAAGGATATTCGGTCTACGTTGGGGCTGGATGATTATTTTTTTATTACGTGCGGGACAGTGGAATCTAAACAGTTACGTTGGGGGATGCAGGTCTATTTTTTGTTCCGCTGAGTTTGGATAGGGGGGCGTGTGAGATGTGGGGGAGGTGTTTTTGGGTTTTGTTTGAGAGAAGCGATGGGCTTCTTTTTTGTTTAAGGGGTGGGTGGGTCTTTTTGTTGGTTGATGGCGGTGATGCGTTCTAGGGAGTCGGTTTGCATGCCGGCTTGGGCGAGGAATTGGGTGATGAGGGCGGTTTTGCCTTCGATGTAGGCGTCGATGTTGTGGGGGAATTGTTGGGCGAGTTGTTTTTTGAGGTCGCCATAGGCTTGGGCGGCTTGGGGGTTGGCGCGGAGGTGGTCTCTGAGGAGGAGGTGGTTGGTGAGGCTTTCGGTGCCGGCGAGGCAGAGATAGAGGTGGTGTTCGAGCCAGGTGATGTGGGGGTTGGCGGGGTCGTAGGCGAAGGCTTCGCGACCGGGGATGCCGAGGTTGCCGCGATGTTGGTAGCCGACGGTGGCGAGGCGTTGGATGGCTTGTTGGACGAGGGCGGGGGTGGCGACGATGATGTCGATGTCTAGGATGGGTTTGGCGGCAAGGCCGGGGACGGAGGTGGAGCCGACGTGTTCGATGGTGTGGGGGATGCCTTGGAGGGCGTGGGTGAGGAAGGTGTGGGCTTTGGCGTATTCGGTTTGCCAGGCGGGGTCATAGGAGACGACTTTGATCGTGCGCATAGATTTTTCTCTTTCTGAGGAATGAGGTGTGTTTGCGTTTATTATACTTGAGTGGTTTGGGGGTGGGTAAGGTTTAGTAGGCGAGTTGGATGATTTGGATGATGATGGCGGCTTTGTCGCGATTTTTTTCGTAGTGGTTGAGGTAGTCTTGGAGGATACGTTCGTGATTTAGGGTGAATTGTTTGGTTTTGTGGGGGATGGTTTTGTGGAGGAAGAGGAAGTCATCGAAGAGTTTGAAGAGTTTTTGTTCGGCTCTTTGAGCGGCGGGGGTTTGGGTGGTGTTGGTTTGGATGGCTTGGCGGAGGGTGGCGCTTTCTTCTTCAAATTTTTCTTCTAGTTTGGCGAAGGTTTTGTCGATACCACTATCTTGACCTTTGGTGGCGGCTTGGAGGCATTTTTGGAAGTTTTTGTCGAGCTTTTTGAGATCGGCTTGGTAGATGACGTCGACTTCGTTGCCGGGAAGAATTTCTATTTGAGGGGTGGGGGCGGCGGGGTTGGCTTTTGGTTTTTGAATGGCTTGGACCTCTTTTTCAGTGAGGGGTTTGATACCGGCGAGTAGGATGCCACATTGGGGACAGTTGCGCGCGGTGGCAGGTAATTCCGTTTGACAGTTTCCACAATAGATTTTTTGCATGAGGGGTCTCCTTTGTATCAGTATACAATATTTTGGAGGGGGTTTGGATTTGCAGTTTTGTTGGGGTATACTATGTTAAGTGAAGTTGATGGGAGGTTAGGTATGGGTAAAACAGGATATGATATTGCATTAGAAAGAATTGAAGAGGCAAAACGTACGGGGGCGACTGAGTTGGATTTGCGTTCTTTACGTATTGAAAATTTACCTGAAAAATTATTCTTTTTATCAAATTTATCATCTCTTGACATTAGTTTTAATAAACTTACTTTTCTATCTGAGAAAATTGAACTGCTTTCTAATGTTACTTCTCTTAAAATACATGGAAATATCCTTGATTCATTGCCAAAAAATATAAATAAACTTAAGAATTTATCTTATTTAGATATTGGGTTTAATAAATTGACTTCTATACCATTTAATATTAATCAACTTTCTAAACTATCATATCTTGACATTGGTCTAAATAATCTACTCTTAATTCCTGATTGTATAGGTGAACTTTCAAAGCTTCATACTCTAAATATATGTAACAATGAACTTCATGATTTACCTGAAAGTATAGTCAAACTTTCGAATTTAAAATATCTTGATATTCATAAAAACAAACTTTCATCTTTACCAAAAAAAATATTTGAACTTTTTAATTTAACTTATCTTGATATTAGTCAAAACAACCTCATATCTCTTCCTGAAGAATTTAATAAGCTAATTAATTTATCAAAACTTAGTTTACGTGAAAATAAATTTATTTCTCTACCTAGTACAATCACTCAACTTAAAAATCTTTACGAATTAGATATTAGTTTTAATAAACTAACTTCGTTACCTGATGATATTGGAAATCTTTCTAATCTAAAATATCTATACATTCGTGGAAACTATCTTACATTATTACCTGATAGTATTGGAAATCTTTCTAATCTACCAAATTTTAGTATTGATTTTAATAAACTTACTTCATTGCCAGATAGCATTGGAAATCTATCTAATATCTCGACTCTCTCTATTAGAGGAAATAATATTATTTTTTTACCTGATACTATTTGTCAACTTACAAATTTATCATCATTAAATTTGAGTAATAATCAATTAACTTCTATCCCCGATAATATTCACAATCTTTCGAATCTGACTCATCTAGATATTGGAGGCAATAATCTTATTTCTATTCCAGAAACAATCGGTCAATTAAAAAAACTTTCATATCTTAATGTTAGAAAAAACCAACTTAAATCATTACCTGATACTATTAGCAAACTTTCAAATTTACGTTCAATAATTGTTTATGATAATCCGTTAATTAATCCACCAATAGAAGTTGTAAAACAAGGAATTGAAGCAATTCGAAATTATTTTGAAGAGAAAACAAAGGGTTTTGATAAAGTATTTGAAGCTAAGTTATTGATTGTAGGAGAACCGGGTGCAGGTAAAACAAGCCTTCAACGAAAATTACTAAATATTCATTCACTTCTTCCTGAAAAAGAAGAATCTACTAAAGGAATTGATATTGTTGATTGGAATTATACTTATAAGAATCAAAGAATAAAAATTCATATCTGGGATTTTGGAGGGCAGCAAATCCTAAAAGCCACACATTCATTTTTTATGAACCATGGAGCAGTTTTTGTACTTTTGGCGGATTCACGGAGTGATAATACGGATTATTTTGATTGGCTTTATCGGATTGAAACCTTTGCTGGACATAGCCCAGTGATCCTTGTTCATAATGAACTTGATGACCGCCCTAAAGAAATTAATATAAATCAACTGAGCCAACGATTTTCTGAATTTAAAATGCCTTTACGTTGTAACTTAGCAAAAGTAAAACAAGAAGATCGAGGAGATGAATTCAATGAAGTAGTTAAAAAGATTCAATATGAAATTTCAAAATTAGATGTGATGGGGCAAGAATTACCAAGTTCTTGGATTTCGATTCGTAATGAGTTAGTAAATCTAGCAACTACTGGAAATTTCTTTATTTCCAAAGTAAATTTTATCTCTATTTGTGAACATTTTGATGTCAATTATGAGAATTCAAAATTTATTAGCCAATATTTACATGCTATTGGTGCCATTTTACATTTCCAAGATGATCCGATTCTTAATCATCTAGTAATCATTCAACCAGAATGGGCGACCGATGCTGTTTATAAACTAATTGAAAATATAACTATCCAGCAAAATTATGGGCGTTTTTCTTTTGATGATTTGAATGGTATTTGGGAGAAAGAATGTTATCAAGATCAATATCATGCTTTAATTCAATTGATAAAGAATTTTCAATTGTGTTATGAAATTCCATCACAGCAACGTAATTATATTTTGCCACAATTATTACCTTATCAACCTCAAGAATATAGTTGGGATGGAAAGGGTAATTTGCTTATTGAATATGTCTATCCTGATTATTATTTGACCGATATTATGACACGTTTTATTGTAAATAGTCATGATTTAATTGAAAACCATGATTTTGTATGGCGAAATGGGGTTGTGTTATCTAAAGGTGAGCAACGCGCTGAAATTATGTCAGATGAAAATCGGCAAAGAATTAAAATCCGCATATCAGGTGATTTCAAATACAATTTATTAATAACGATTATGGATACTTTTGATAAAATACATAAAGATTATCCTAAAATGAAGATTGAAATAAAAGTACCTTGTAATTGCAATCATTGTAAAATTTCCCTTGAACCTACTTTTTACGATCTCCAATATTTAAGAACCCGTCTTAAAAATAGACGTTTTAGAGTTGAATGTAAAAATCCCCCATATTATACGGTTGATATTCAAGATTTAATAGAGTATTTAGGAAGTTATGAGATTTTGGAAACATATGAAGAAAATAACCGTTTAGTAAGTTCAAAATAATGAATTTATCGACGAATATAATAATTTTTATAGAATAATTTAAATCCTTTTAATGATTTTTTTTGAAATGCAAAATAGAATTTATCAATATTCTGATAATTATAAATATCCGAATATGTGATATTAATCTGTAATATCATTATTGCATACTTTTTAATAATTTCCTTTTTTGCACGTAAACATATATTATCCGTCAACAGAGTTCCTTCTGAATTTAAATCATTTGTGATGAATTGTTTTTCATCATTCAGCTTAACTTCAAAGCCACCTTCTGTTGGGTCTTGATTTGTTAAAATTTTATTTATTGTATATTCATCAAAATCAAAAAAAAAGCCCCCTATTACTTGAGCAATATATCCAAATCCAACACCATCTATTAACTTTAATTCATATGAAAAATCTGCTTTGACATATTCTGGAAAATCTACATCTTGTTTAAACTCTAAATTAATAATTTTATCTGCAACAAGCAAGGGTCTTTTCTCATCTTTTTGAATTTTAAGAAGTTTTTTAATGTGTTCTTCTTGTATTTTTTGAAATTGGTCATTATTCTCTTCAATTTTTTGATTTTGCCAGAGAGCAAGGAAGCCAAGCGCAACTGTGCCTGCAAAAGAAAAGAAAGCACCGATATAGGCGAGAATGTCGCTAGGAGATAGTTTTGTTTTATAGAGAGGGGTAATGTCGCCTTTTTTATATACTAAGTCAATCAAAAGGGGAAACGCAATAAATAATACAATTGAGATAATTGCGATTCGGATCCAATTTTTCTTTATCCATTTTGTTAAATCATTCATTCGCTATCCAATCCCTAGAGTAAAAAAAAAGTACTTATGGCTAAGTACTTTTATTGTATCAAAAATTGGTTAGTCTGTGCGCTCTTCTTGCCAGACGTTGCCGCGGTTGTGGTAGCCTGCTTCTTCCCAGAAGCCGGGTTTGTCTAGGGAGGTGAATTCGAGGGCACGGATCCATTTGGCGCCTTTCCAGAAGTAGGTGACTTGGATGTCTTGGCGGCCGACGATGTTGCCGATGATGCCGCGGAGGGGATAGCCGTGATCGGGGTCGAGGGGCTGGCCGTCGAAGTGGGTGGCGAGGAGGAAGTTGTCGGCGAGGGTGACGTCGAGGGGGAGGTTGGTGGAGTATTCGTATTCGGCGTGTTGGATGACGAAATTGGCGCTGGGTTTGGGAGTGATGATGCCTTGGCGAACGAGTTCTCCGACGGAGACGCCTTCCCAGAGAGTGTCAAATTTGGACCAGCGGGTGACGCAGTGAATATCCATTTTGAGCTGGGTTTTGGGGAGTTGATTGAATTCTTGCCAAGTCCAAGTTTTTTCTTGCTCTACGTCGCCAAAGACGCGGAAGGTCCAGGTGTCGAGATTGGTTTCGGGAATGGGGCCGTAGTGGAGGACGGGGAATTTGACAGTGGCGGCCTGACCGGGAGGGAGGCGGTGTTCGGATTTCATTTGCTTTTCAAGTTCGCGGCGGGATGTCATAGGAGATTCCTTTCTATTTTAATTTGATAGAATCCCCGGGAGCGAGAAAGTTTACATTAGAATTTGTTGTGGATTCAACTTGGGCTTGCCAACTTTGGAGTGCGTCTTGGGCTTGGGCGATGAGGGGCCAGGTGTTGTAGTGGATGGGGACGACGGTTTTGGGTTGGATGAGCTGAGTGGCTGTGAGGGCATCTGTGGGGCCCATGGTGTAGCGATCGCCAATGGGGAGGAAGGCGTAGTCGATGGGGGGATTGGCGAGGAATTGCATTTCGGCGTAGAGACCGGTGTCTCCGGCGAAGTAAAGCGTGGCGGTGGGGGTGGTGAGGAGGAAACCGGCGGCTAGACCACCGTAGGAGCCATCGGGAAGAGCAGAGCCGTGCAGTGCGGGGGTCATTTTGATGCGACCAAAGTCGGTGGGTATGCTGCCGCCGATGTGCATAGGTTCGTAGTCGTAGTCAAGTCCCATATCGGGATGATTTTCCATCCATTCGTAAATTTCGAACACAGAGACTATCTTGGGATGGGTACGTTGGGCAATTTCGAAGGTGTCGCCGATGTGATCGCCGTGTCCGTGGGTGATGAGGATGTAGTCGGCGGGAATGGTGGCGGGGGTGACATCTGGGGGGCATTGGGGATTGCCGTTGATGAAAGGGTCTATGATGATGTGTTTTCCTTGAAGGGTGAGGTGAAAGGTGGAGTGGCCGAGGTATCTAATTTGGTCTGTCATTTGCTAACTCCTGAAACTTCTTGTGGATGTTGAATTTGGGTTACGATTGTTTTTGCGGGAAAGGTATCTGGCTCGACATGGACGTGGGCGGGCATGATGATGGATTTGAGCGGATTTTTGTAGAAGGCGTCAGATTCTATTTGGAGCGGAGTGGTGCCGGTGAATTTGATGTGTTTGAGCCTGTTTTTTCTAAAGGCGGCAAATCCAATCATTTCGATGTGGGGTGGGAAGACTATTTTGGATAGTCTGTTGATGCCAAAGGCTCCAATTTCTATCTCAATGAGGTGGTGGGGGAGAATGACTGAGCGGAGCCCTCTCAAAAAAAAGGCAAAACGACCAATGCATTTCACTTTTTGGTCGTCAATGAAATCTGGAATTTGAAGATGTTTTTTGTGTCCGAGATATTGAATTATGGTGTTGTTTTCAAAAATATAGTCTTCCATACTTACTCTTTCTTTTATTATAGAAGATTTTGGGAAGATGAGTTTAACTAAAAAAGAGCCGATATGCTGGCTCTTTTGTGATGATTGATTTTTGCGCGATTATTTGGTGGGGGCAGCGGTGAAGTTGAGTTGTTCCATTTTGTCTTCGGTGGTGAGGATGAGTTGATCTCCAAGGATGACATAGGAGGCAGTGTTGAGAAGGGTGTTTTTGTAGAGTGTGTCGAGGGAGTCGTCACCGCAATAGACTTCTGTGGTGATGCCAAGGGTGATGGTGAGATCATTGTGGTTAGTGAGTTGGTAGGTGCCGGAGACTAGGTTGCAATCAGCATTGAGACCGAGTTGGTTTTCTTTTGAAAAATTAAGGGTGAAGTTTTGAGGAGTGGGAATTTCAAGCTGTTCGCCGGTTTCATTATTGGTATATTGGAGCCATTGCCAGGAGGTGTTTTGGAGGGTATCTTTTTGGGTGAATTGATCGGGGGAACATTCGTGACGATAATATGCCCATTCTTCACATTCGTTGCCATTTTTAAACATACAGTAGCCAGTTTGTCCACCATCATTTGAGGTGCGGATGTCTAGGGTGCCACCTTGCTCAATGCAGTAAGTGGAGGCGGGATTGGCGAGACCGAAAGAAGGAAGGTCTGGTTTGGCGATGTCTGGTGTACAGGCTGAGATGGTGAGGATTAGCATGGCAGTAAGGACTAGGAATGTAATTGTTTTTTTATTCATTTTTGTTTTCTTTCTTTTATCTGAAGTTCTATTTCTTAAACGTTTCAAAATGAAAAAAAGTTTCCTGTAGTTAGTAATAAGATAAAAGATGTGATTTAAGAATTTTGAATGAGGGTCTATTTACTTATTAATTAAGTTATATATATATTAATTAATTAAATAGTTTTAATAGTAGGGGGTGTGGATATGTGGATAAGTAAAGTGGTTGACGAAGTGGACGTGAAAAAAACAGAAGATACAGGGGATGGAAGGGATGAGTAGGCCTGTATATGGGGAGGAAGAATGGGGTGAGTTTTCAACAGTTCACTACTTTTTTCTGGGGAGGAAAATGTTAAAACAGATGTTCTTTTTGGGAAAAAGTGAAAATTGGAACAGATGTTTTAATTTGGGGGATAAGTGACTAGATGGAGGAAAAGTTTTCCTCTGAAAAGAAGGTCTTTTAATGAAGATATCCACTCGATATGGGGGAGTTTTCCACTGTTTATGACGATTTTTCCCCAGATTTGGGAGTGGTAAGGTGCTGATTTTGGGTATAAAAAAAGCTTCCCTTTTGAAGGAAGCCTCTGTTATACTAAGGTGCCGAAGGTGGGAATCGAACCCACAATCCCTCTCGAGAACGCGAGTTTGAGTCGCGCGCGTCTGCCAGTTCCGCCACTTCGGCAACTTGTGACTCGGAAAAGTATAATCAATTTTAGGCGTTGAGTCAAGGACTGACGCTTTTTTAAGAGGTATGAAATGAAATTAGGTATTATCGGAATGCCCCAATCAGGGAAAACAACTATCTTCAATGCATTGACGGGTGGCAATCGACCGACGAACATGAGCGGGGGACGAATCGAAGTGACAACGGCTGTGGTGGATGTGCCGGATCCTCGATTGGATAAGATGGTGGAAATTTATCATCCTAAGAAGGTTTCTCCTGCGAAAGTGACCTATGCGGACATTGCGGGGATGGATGGAAGTTCTTCTTCTACGGGGATTTCTGGGGAATTGTTGAACAATTTGCAGAAGATGGACGGTTTTTTGTTGGTGGTGCGATGTTTTGAAGATGAAAATGTGCCCCATCCGAAGGGGACGGTGAATGCGCAACGTGACATTGACTCAATGCTTTCTGAATTGTGGATTAATGACTTGATCGCGGTGGAACGTAAGTTGGAGAAGTTGCAACAAGACCGCAAAAAGGGCGGGCGAGACATTGCGCGCATTGAAAAAGAACAAGGGATCTTCCAAAAATTGCACGACCATCTTTCTGAAGAAAAACATTTAAAGACTTTGGATACGTTGGCGAAGGAAGATTGGAAAGATTTGACTGGTTATGCATTTTTGACTTTGAAGCCGGTTTTGGTGGTGTTGAATTGTGGGGAAGGACAAGCGGCACCTGAGGTGACGGCACCGGATTGTGATGTGGTTTCTTTGCAGGGAAAATTGGAAATGGACATTGCACAATTGGGCGGTGAAGAAGCGGAATTGTTCTTGGCTGAATATGGCATTGAAGAGCCGAGTTTGAACAAGATGATTCGCTTGTCTTATGATTTGATGGGGTTGCAAAGCTTTTTCACGGTGGGCGAAGATGATTGCCATGCGTGGACAGTGGAACGAGGGGCGAAGGCACCGGCAGCTGCGGGTGTGATTCACTCTGATTTGGAAAAAGGTTTTATTCGTGCGGAAATTTTGAGCTACGATGACCATATTAAGTACGGTACGTTTGCGAAGGCGCGTGAAGCTGGCGTGTTGCGCATTGAAGGTAAGGAATATGTGGTGCAGGATGGTGAAATCATGCACGTGCGTTTTAATGTATAAGGTATTTTAGGAGTACTACGATGAGTAAAAAATATGAATTAGGGGCATGGGATCTGAAAGATCTTTATCCCGGATTAAAGACCAAAGAGATGGACGATGCGTTTGCGGAGATGACCCAACTGGTGGAAGAACTGGAAGGGTATCGGGCAAAGTTGAGCGACGATGTGGCTTGGGAGACGGTGAAGACTTATTTGGATGTCTCGGAAAAGCTGAATCGCTTGGTGTATCGTATTTATCAATATGCAAGTTTGCGCTTCTCTGAAGATTCTCAAAATCAGGAAGTTTCTGCTTTCCAAGGGAAGGTGATGCAAGCGGTGGCACAAATGGAAAACCGTTTGTTGTTCTTTGGGCTGTGGTGGAAGGCTTTGGATGACGCAAATGCTGATCGTTTGTTGGCATTAAGTGGAGAATATGCGTATTATTTGCGCAAGATTCGCAGCTTTAAGCCGTATACGTTGAGCGAAAAAGAAGAGCAGGTGATTAACACCAAGAATGTGACGGGTGTGAATGCGTTGCAACAAATTTATTCGATGATTACGAGCAAGTATGAGTTCCTGTTGATGGTGGATGGCGAAGAAAAGCTGTTGACCCGCGGTGAATTGATGACTTATGTGACGGGAAGTGACGAAGAGTTGCGCAAGGCAGCTTATGATGCTCTCTATGATGTGTTTAGTGCGGATGGAACCGTGTTGGGTGAAATTTATCAGAACATTGTGCGGGATTGGAAGAATGAAAATTTGGAGATGCGTGGGTTTGACACGGCGTTGAGCGCACGGAATTTGTCCAATGATATTCCGGATGAGGTGGTGGATGTGCTTTTGGAAGCTGCTCAGGAAAATGTGGATGTGTTCCAACGATTTTTTGCTTTGAAGGCGAAGTTGCTGGGTGTGGAGAAGTTACGTCGTTATGACCTTTATGCACCGGTGACAAAGGCTGATAAGAAGTATGATTTTGATTTTGCGGTGAATTTGACTTTGGATGCTTATGCAGATTTTGATGCAGAGGTGGCAGGGTTGGCGAAACGTATTTTTGAGAAGGATCATTTGCATAGTGCGATTCAGAAGGGGAAGGACACGGGGGCGTTTTGCTCTTATGGCGACCCGGCGTTGACGCCTTATGTGTTGGTGAACTTCAATGGGAATGCGCGCGACGTGTCTACGTTGGCACATGAGCTGGGGCATGCGATTCACGGGATGTTGGCGGAAGAACATAATGTGTTCAATTATTCTTCTACGTTGCCTTTGGCAGAGACGGCCTCCACTTTTGGGGAGATGTTGTTGACGGATCGCTTCTTGGCGGTGGAAAAGGACGAAGATGTGCGCCGAGACTTGCTGTTTACGCAGGTGGATGATGCTTATGCAACGATTCAACGACAGGCATTTTTCGCTTTGTTTGAGAAACAAGCACATGCGATGATTGCGGATGGGGCTTCTACACAAGAGTTGTGTGAGGCTTATTTGGAAAATTTGAAGACCCAGTTTGGCGATACGATGGATGTGAGTGAGAACTTCCAATGGGAGTGGGTGTGTATCCCGCATATTTATCATGTGCCGTTTTATGTGTATGCTTATGCTTTTGGCCAGTTGTTGGTGTTTGCGTTGTATCAGGCCTACAAGGAAGAGGGCGAGAGTTTTATTCCGAAGTATAAGGCTTTGTTGAGCGCGGGCGGGTCTAAGGAGCCGGTGGTGCTTTTGGAAGAGGCTGGCTTTGATGTGACGAAGAAGAGCTTCTGGCAAGGTGGTTTTGATTTTATCGCCGGTATGGTGGATGAATTGGAAAGAGTGTAAGGCGTAAGAGATTTATAACAGGTTAGATATGAGACACCCTACTCATTTGAGTAGGGTGTTTTTTAATGCTATTATTTATTTATTGTGGAGGAATAATATGAATAAATATGTAAAATTTTTATTGAATGATAAATTCAATACTTCGTATATTTAATAGTTATAAAAGATTTTAAATTCAAGAGTGAATCGCTACAGAAAAATTAAAAAGAGTTAAGTAAAGAGAATTAATTTAATTTTTGATATTATTTAAATCTTAAGGGAGATAATTATGAGTTTAACAGTAAGACAATCAAAACCCAAATTAAATGAACTATTACAAAAGAATAAATTAATTATTTTTGTTGGTGCAGGAATATCCGTAGATTCTGGATTACCTACATGGGAACAATTTTTAAAAAAATTTATAAGTTTTTGTGAGGACATTAATGCAATTGTTGATGATTCAGATTTTGCTAAATTGATTGAACATGCTAAAAATAATGATTTAAAACATCCAGAAACTGTCGCTGAAGTATTAAGAGATAAAATGTTTGAAATTTCCGAAAAGATTGGGGAAAATTTTAAAAACGAGTATTCAAGGTGGATTCTGGAAACTTTTTTAACAGGAGAACCGAATGAAAAACATAATTTTATAGTTCAAACAGATTATCCTTTTATATTAACAACGAATTATGATAATTTGTTAGAAAAAGCAGCTAGGGAAAAAAAATTAAAAAAACTTTCTGTTTCATATGGATTTTCTAAAGCGGATGAATTAGCAGCATTATTATATAATAAAGAATCATCAATTGTTCATATACATGGATCATTACATGATTCAATTAATAATTTAATAATTACAGCTAAGGATTATACGGATATAGCAAAAAAATACCCTGGATTTCGCTTAGTTATGCAGACTTTGTTTTTAGAATATTCAATATTATTTGTTGGATATGGTGCAAAAGATCCCCATCTAGAAAATTTATTAGAAGAGATTGCACATTATTTGGATTGGTCTTCAAGAACTGATTTACCTGAATATTATATAGTTTTAAAAAATAGTGAATATGATCCAATTTTTGAAAAATTTAAATTAAAGAGGAGGATTAATATTATAGGAATAGACAATTTTGAAGAAAATAATGAGTTATTAAAGTATTTGAAAAATAAAAAACCAAGGAAGAAAAAATAATTATGAAAATTAGAACAAAAATAAATTCCACTCATGAGTTAAAAAAGATTTTGTATGCATTTTTAAAAAGAATGGAGTGTTTGGAATATAAAAGCAGGAAAAATAGAATTTTAGGGAAAAAAATTAATGAAAAAGATGAAAATGCAATTCTTTTGTTAATTGAAATGAATAATTTAATGGAACTTGCTCTAGCTGATATTGATGATATTGAAATAAATCACTTAAAAGAAACTTACTTATTACAATTAAATATATTGAAAGAAAAATTAAATTTTGCAATTGATAACTCGAAAATATTAGTAAAATCAGTTCGTCCTAACTTATTAAAAACCCATACAATTCTTTTTAATAAATTAAAACAGAAACAAGTTTCACTTATCATTAATACTGATATATGGATAAACTTATGTAGAATAGGTGTAAATACATGGAATAATAATATCTAGAAATTTGTTAAAAAAAATAAATATATTAAAAAATAGTCATATTTTTAAGTATATAAAATTATATGGCATTTTTATACTTAAGGAAATAATTTTATTTTTATGATATCACTTGAATTTCCATTTTTTCCTCAACAAATTTTTTATTATATTATTGTTAGATATAAGAATTTTGAAGAAGGCGAATGATTAGAAATCCTTCCATTAACTAAAGGCGTATAAATACGTAAATTGTTTGCTACTTCCACCTTAAGCAAGAGAGAGACAGGGGAATGGATGAGAGGGTTTATTTAAATTATCTCGGTTTATTTGTGTGGATAATTTGGTTCAGTTTTGGTTGTTTTGTTTTTATTTCCACCTGTTGTTTTTTATTATAGCATTACCCCCAGATGCTACGCATCTTTCCCCTCCCTATAGCGACGAAACCGGTGGTTTCGTTTGGGGGCTACGGCAACTAGTTGCCTCCGTTAAGGTAATGATTGATAAGGGTGATGAATTTTATATTCAATATCTAATAAATTATTGTTCTCATTTACTTTTACAAATATAACGGATGGACAAGTAGAATATTCTACTGTAGTAAAGTAGCATTGAGGGTGGCCAAGTACAAAATAATCTGGTTTTTGTTCTAAAACAATAGAATAAGATATTAATGGCGAAGGAAAATGAATTGTAGAAGACGAGATTATTTCAAACTCACCTGAGTCTGAAATAATCCCATGATTTGGTGAATACGGAAGTGGTTCAAAATACCAATTAAATTTATCTGAATAATAATATTGAAATTTATTATTTTCTAAAACACTAATTATTATTTCATGATTAATTGTTCTATTCTCTAAATCATCATCTTTACTAAGAAAAAATGGAGGTGTATACCAGTTGCCTATTAATAAATCTTGATTAAAAGAATTTTCTTTAATTTTTGTAAATGTTTTTTTCTTTCCTTCAATTTCAAGCGTAAGAAGTCCATTTTTAGGTGCTTTTATTACAATTAGTGTGATATTTCCTGATGAATTAAATTCTTCAAAAATAATTTTTGATTTTTGAAAAATGTTCTTTGAAAAAATAATTTGGTATTTTTGATATTTTTCATAGCCATATGAAAACACTTTTTGCCAATTTCTAATGACATGATTTTTGTCTTGGTAATAAGAAATTCCATTTTTGAATAATCCAATAATTTCTTCATCTGAAACCCAATAACCATAATATGATTCTGGTGAATTTGTTTCTAACAAAAGCGGAGAAATAGAGATTGAAGTTATTATATTTAAGATAATTAATATAATGTAGATTGGTTTTTTCATAACTTTTCACCCTTTTGATATTAATTTAGTGGATTGATTTTATACTTGAGATTGTGTTCTTTATTTATTATGAATAATGGTAAGAAATTATACATAAATATATACGTACATAATTAGAATTTGTTTTATCTTCTTTTAATTAGAGAGAATTCATTTTTCAGGAAATGGAAAAGTATGGAATAGATTTTTTATTCTTGATATTCAAACAAATCAAATTTTCGCATTTCAGTTCCAAAACAAGTGTCTTTATTTAATGTGATAAAGTAGCATTGTTGTAAACCAGCATAATAAGTTTCTTCATCCAAATTTAATATTAATTGATAGTAGGTTTTAGTTTTATTATCATTTTCAGTTGTAACTTTTATAGTGGTTGGTGTTACAAATTCATATTCTCCATAAGTTTCACTTTCAAGAGATATATCAAATTGATTAAACCTAAAATAATCTTTAAATGATTTGTCTGCGTAATAAACTATATATTCATCATTTGGAGAAAATATATCGTTATTAAAATATATACTTGCTGACCAGTTACCAATTAATAATTCAATGTTGGGAGATAGCTCAGAAATTTTTTCAAATATAAGAATTTCTTCATCGACAACTAATTCCATAGTTTCAAAATCAAATGACTTTATTTCATAAAACACACTTCTTTGAGGATAATATTTAATTAATTCAATAAAATCATTTTTGAAAATTGATGATTCGTAGTTTATTTTAAATTCTTTTGTTCTGTATCCAGAATTTGGGGTACCTAGATCGTTATAATCTTTCAGAATTTCGTCAAAATATTGAATGATTGCATTTCCATCAGAATAGAACCCAAGAAGTAATTTATCTGATGCCCAATATCCTATTAGGTCTTGTTCTTCGATGTGTGTTTTTTTCTGACAACCTGAAATAATAATAGCTGTAAAAAGTGTGACGAGTAATAAGGTTTTTATTTTTTTCATTTTTTCTCCCTGTTTGATTATTATACATTGGATGCTTTGATTTTAATTTTTTTGTATAATTGAAATTGTGGACTTATTGATTGTTTTATATGTAAGAAGGAGCGGTGAGAAATCCCCCCTCCGTAAACAAGCAATGCTGACGCACAGCTTGTTTACTCCTCCCCCCTTTATCAAGGGGGGCTACGGCAACAAGTTGCCTACGTTAAGGTAATAATTTATTAGGTTATTTTTTATAGGATGTTTTTTAGGTTTTTAAGAAGGAGAGTGGAAGATGGCAAAGCGGATTGGGATGATTCCTTCGGGGGCGATGACGTTGATGCATGTGGAGTATGTGTGTGAGAAGTGTGGGCGGGGGGTTGAGCAGGTGTATGTGGTGCATGCGCAGGAGGAATTGCGGGCGCCGTTGCGGGTGTATGATGGGGACTTGGCGCGGGTACGAGAGCAGATGGTGGAGATGGATGGGGAGGATGTGAAGGAAGTGGTGCGGGAGGCGTTGGCTGCTCAGAAGGTGGGGGGCTGGATGCAGGGGATGGCGGGGCAGTTTGCGGAGTTTGCGATGCAGAAGTCGGTGGATAATTTGGAGAAGGTGATGGGTCGGATTGAGAAGATGGTGCGTAAGGGGGATTTCTCTTTTGTGAAACCGTTGGCGTGTGAGTGTGGGCATGTGCAGAGTTGGATGGGACAACAGAAGCGTTGGGGGGCGATGGTGATTTATGTGGGATTGATGGTGATGATTGCGGGGGTGTTGAGTGTGGAGGCGTTTGCTTGGGTGCTGACGGAGGTGATGGAGACTGTTTTGATGGTGGTGTTGGGGTTGTTGGGAGTGTTGTTGGTGCTGGATGTGTATCGGATGTTGTTTGGTAGAACGATGTTGAAGTCTGAGCCGAAAGTGCGGTTTGAGGAGATTCGGATGATGGTGAATCCGGATGTGGGGTGGTAGACTAGGATGGACTGGCGGATTGCTCGAGAAGATTGTGCTGAGCGATGGAGGCGTGATGGAGATTGGTGAAAAAATTAAGGAATTGCGTAAGCAGAAGGGGTGGACACAAGAAGAATTGGCTGAGAAATTGTTTGTGTCGCGGACGGCTGTTTCTAAGTGGGAAAGTGGGAAGGGAACGCCTAATATTGATTCTTTGAAGGATATTTCTGCGATATTTGCTGTTTCGATTGATGAGTTGTTATCGGGTGAGGAATTGATCTCGATTGCTAAAATGTATAATCAGATTAATTTGCGTCAGTTGGTAGGGGTGATCTTTGGGGTGTTGGACTTGGTTGTGTTTAGTTTTATGTTTTTGCCTTTATTTGGACAGCCAGATGGGGATCGGATTCGGGCGGTGAATTTGTTTGTTTATGCGGATATTCTGGAGTATGGAAAAGCTATTTTTTTCTTCTGTTTTATTTTTCTTAGTGTTTTTGGGGTGTTTGAATTGTTTGTGCAGAAAACAAGAAATGATGTGTGGATGCGACGGAATAATTTTGTTTCAATTACTTTTCAAGCGGGGAGTTTGTTGATTTTTATTGCGACGCAACAACCTTATGTGGCGGCTTTTCTATTTATGTTTTTGATGATTAAGGTTGGGTTGGTGGTGCGGGCTGCTTCTATTTGATTGATTTCGTTATTTTGAATTTTTTGAGCCTTTGACACGGAAAGTGTCAGGGGCTTTTTTTATTGTGATGAATCGTTTCTTGATGAATGTAGGAGGTAAATTGATAATGGGGCGTTGAGGAGAAATATTATTTTTGTATCGAAAGGATAGATTATGGAAATTTTAAATTTGTTGAAGATTGTTTTGATTGGTGTGGTGGAAGGCATCACTGAATGGTTGCCGATTAGTAGTACGGGGCATATGTTGTTGTTGGATGAATGGATGCCTCTGCAAATGAGTGCGGAATATAAGGAGATGTTTTTTGTTGTGATTCAGCTGGGTGCTATTTTGGCAGTGGTGTTGAAATTTTGGGATAAGGTATTCCCTTTTCAATTAAAAGATCATTTTGGTTTGAAAAAAGATGTGATTTCGATGTGGTTGAAAGTGGTTTTGGCGAGTGTTCCGACGGGGATTTTGTTTTTGTTTTTGGATGATTATTTGGAAGCCCATTTTGGGACGCCGATTACGATTGCTTTGATGTTGGTTTTATATGGGATATTTTTTATTTTGGTGGAGAATTGGAATAAGAAGCGCGTGCCAAAAATCAATGAGATTGGTGAAATTGGCTATCAAACGGCTTTGATGTTTGGGTTGTTTCAATCTTTGGCGATGATTCCGGGCACTTCGCGATCTGGGGCTACGATCATTGGGGGACTGTTGTTGGGCGTGTCGAGAAGATTGGCGACGGAGTTTTCTTTTTTCTTGGCGATTCCTGCGATGTTGGGAGCGAGTGCGGTGAAGTTGTTTAAGTTTGGGCTTGATTTTTCTACGAATGAATTGGTGGGGATGATTTTGGGAATGGTGGTGGCGTTTGTGGTTTCTTTGATTGCAATTCAGTTTTTGATGGAATATCTTAAGAAGCATGATTTTAAGATGTTTGGGTGGTATCGAATTGTTTTGGGAATTTTGGTTTTGTTACTTGTGGGGATTTGGTAAGCAAGTACATTTGTGATGATTGTAAAACAGGCATTCGCTCGAATGCCTGTTATTTTTCATTAAGAGGGGGATGATTGAATGTCTGATTTTCAATAAGCTCTTAAAATCGGTGAAATGGGGGGATTTTATTTATTGAATGCGCCAGATGTTGAGGGAGTTGATGAGGTAGGTGAAGTTTTGGGTTTCCCATGGGGAGGAGAGGAGTGCTACACGGGTGCCATTGGGGAAGAGATTGTCGTAGATGGGGAGTTCGGTGAGGAGGACATCGTTGGCGTAGAGTTGGATGCTGTTAGCTTGGACGAGGACACCGAGGGTGTTGGCTTGGTGGGCGCCAGCATTAATAGCAGAATTCGCTGTCCAATTGACGAGATAGTTTTTGGTGTAGGGGGAATAGGATTCTAGACGCCAGAGAGAATATTGCCCGTCACAAGAGAATTGGGCGATATAGCCATTGGTGGTGTTTTGGGCTGAGCGGAAGAGAATGCCATAGGAATCTTGGTCGGCACATTCTTCTACTTCAACATTCATTTCAATATAAGCGTCTACGGGAGCAGTTGTGATGTGGAAAGGAGTGTCCCATTGTGTATAAAGGCTGGTAAAAGTTAGGGGACCATCATCTACAATAAGAATGTAAGATTCATCTTTTTTTGTTGTGAGGAAGGTGTTCCAATTGGTGTGATTGAAGGCTTTGGAGGGGGCACCAAATTGGGATTGAGGATCTATGGAGATGGCGCTGGTGGGAATGGGGGTAAGAGTGGGAGGTGCGGTGGTTGTGGTTGGTATGAGGACAGTGGGGGTGTGCGTGGGAAGCTCAGCAGCGGGTTCAGTGGGTTGGTCGTTTTGTTGAGATATGGATTGCGTGGTTTGTGGGTCTGATGTGGTGGGTTGCTCTGCGGTTGAGGTGGTTGGTTGGAGGAGTGCATCTGCGGTGAGGGCTGCTTCGGCGGTGGCGGCGAGGGTGGGGAGTTTGACGATGGCTTCAATGTCGGTAGGAGTGGATACCATGGTGCGGGTGCAGCTGGGGAGGAAGAGGAGGAGTGCTATGGAGAAAATTATAAAGAAGAATCTTTTGTTTTTATTCATGGGTTTCTTTCCGTTTGAGTTTGTTGTTAGTTGTATTTTTATCTGAAATTGGTTTTTGTGCAATTCATTTGGCGAGTGGGTTAGATGAATGGAGGATAATTTTTAAGACGTTGAAAATGAGATTATGGTATGCTTAAACGCGATTAATTGAGAAATAGGAGAGTGTATTCGATGTATATTGCGATTGAAGGTGTGATTGGCGTGGGGAAAACTACCCTGGCTCGAATGTTGAAAGATGAATTTAATGCTGAAATTTTAATGGAAGTGTTTGACGAAAATCCATTTTTGGCGAAATTCTATGAAGATCGAGAACGCTATGCTTTTCAAACCCAAATCTTCTTTTTATTAAGTCGTTATCATCAACAAACACGGATGATCCCTACCTATTTGATTAAGGGGAATTTGGTGACGGATTATACTTTTTCTAAGGATGCTTTGTTTGCAAAGATCAATTTAGAGCATGATGAGTTGGATATGTATAACGAAGTGCATGAGGCTTTGGCAGAAAAAATTGAGTTGCCTGACTTATTGGTGTATTTAAAGGCTGACACGGATGTGTTGATGAAACGAATTGCGAAACGAGATCGTTCTTATGAACGAAATATGGATGTGAATTATATCGATGCGTTGAATCAAAGTTATGATTCATTTTTTACGAATTGTCCTTTGGATGTGAATTTGTTGGTGATCGACACGGATGAGATTGATTTTGTGCAGAACGAAGATGACTTTGAATTTATTTTAGATCGAATTCGTCAGGCACTGAAAATTGGTCCTTATCAAAATAAATTACCTTTATAAGTGAAGGGGATTTGGTTATGAAATTGACAAATGAGTTGCTGCAGAAAATTGCTACGGATTTTGTGAAAGAAAAGTCGGCTAGTGATTATGGAATAAAATCGATCGCTTTGATGGGCTCTGTTTTGAAGGGCGATGCAATTGTGGGGAATACGGCAGATGTGGACCTTTTGATTTTGGAAAGCTATGGCGGACAACGCCGTGAGATGATTGAATTGACGGAAGATGTACATTTAGATTTGACTTATTATTCGATTGATGATTTTCAGCAAACGGTGGAATTGCGTGCGATGCCTTATAAGGGGTATATGATTTATGGATGTAAGCCACTTTTTGACCCGGAACATCTATTGGATTTTGTGCAGGCGGGTGTGAGAGGAAACTTTTTTGCAGCTGAAAATGTGATGGCACGGGTGAATGCGTTGTTGGGTGGGGCAAGAGAACGTTGGTTGAAATATCAGATGACAAAACATGTGCCAGCGGATTTGTTTGCAAAATTCTATTTTGAATTAATCCATGATGTGCTGCAATCTATTGTTTTATATGAAGAAGCACCGTTGGGTGTGAGAAAACTTTTGGTGGAATTTCCACGATATGCTAAGAAGGTTGGGGATGTTAGTTTGTTTGGGGATGTGTTGGGATTGTTAGGAGTGGCTGGCAAAGATGTGACAGTGTTGCAGAATTGGGTGGCTGATTGGCAAACGGATTATGATGCGGTGCAAGGATTGCCGAAGGTGGATGCGCAGATTGATGCGGTGAAGAAGAATTATTATTTGGCAGCGATTGAAGAGCAGTTGGCGAGTGATGTGCCGTTTTCTGCTGCTTGGACGCTACTTTCTACTTGGGTGGATGTGGCAACTTTTGGTGAGCAAAGAGGGATGAATGATTTTCGTTGGCAAGCTGCGGCGGAAGAATTGGGATTTATGGAAGCGCAATTTGGTGAGAAGATGAAAGCAATGGATGGTTTTTTGGATAAGGTGGAGGCTATTTTCGCTGATTGGAAAAGCCAGAATGGATTTGTTTAAATCCTATTGTTTTGAAAATAAAAAGCTCGTGAACTTCACGAGCTTTTTTGTTGGTTTGTTTAGTGATCAAATTTAGAATTTTCAATCATCTTTTTTAGTTTATCTTCTTCTGATTCTGTGGAGGTGAAGTTTAAATCGTTTTCAGAGCGATAACGTTCTTCTGCGATACGAAGTGTTTCGGCAGAGGCAGGCATGGTGATTTGACGTTTGCCGCAATGAGGACATTTTTCTAGTTTGCCGAGACCCATATTGGGGGACCACATGTTGCGAGCGAAAGGGAGATGACAATTTTTGCAGACAGCACCACCTTTGATGCCGTAGACACCAAATTGGAAATTTTTGTTTTGTTTTGCGGTGAGCAGGGGACCTGCGATGGCCAGTAATAGCGAAACTGCTAAGACGGGGATGACGATCTTTTTGACAGAATCCCAAGCGGCTCCTTTTTCTACAAACTCGCGTTTGAATTGATTGGACTCGATTAAAGTGCCATCCGCAAGTGTTCCTTGGGCGCTGAGGGTGTGCCAACCAGGATCGAAAGTGTCTGTGGTGAATTGGAGACGGAAGGGTGATTCGGTGAGGGTTGCCATTTCTTGATCATCAATGAAGTAGGTGACACTGATAAGTTCTTGACCTGAGGGATTGTTGGTGACCTTCATTGAAAAACGGCCTTGGATATCTCCATTAAATCCACCATAACCAAAATCACGATTGAGCTTTAATGTTAGTGATTCAGATTGCGCATAGGTAAAAGAAAGGGTGAGGAGGAGGATTGTTAGTGTGATGAGAATCCAATTCTTTTTTAGTTTCATATTTTTCATACTTATTCCTTATTTAATGTGTTGGTTAATTATTTCCAACGAGTGAGGATTGTTTCTCGATCAAAAAATTGGGTGGCAATGAAGAGTAAAATTGCATCTAGCACAATTGCGATCAAGATAAACCATAGTACCATAATTTGGTTGATAGTGATGACTCCAAAAGATTGGGCCATCATTAACCCAACAAAGGGGATGACAAGAAAGCCGGAAAGCTGTTCGGCAACGCGAGGATCATTGGTGCGAGAGGAGATCATAATGGCGATGCAGACACCTGCGACGGAAAGCAAACCACCCACTCCGAAGATGGCGCCAAGCCACATGGGGGATAGGACTTGAGCGATGATGCCAGAGCCTGGGACTGTGAAGAGCAAGCTGATGACAAAAATACCATATGAAAGAACGGTGGCTAAGATGGCTGGAATGAAAGCAGCGAGAACTTTGCCGAAAAGCAGCTCAATGGTTTTGATGGGGGTGGCGAGGAGTGGCTCTAATGTATGCGTGGTTTTTTCTCCAACGATGCTATAAGAAGCAAAGGTGCTGGGGATGATGACAGGAATCATCATAAAGAGCATGAGGAATTGAGAAACCATAAAAAATTGCATACAAGCATTTCCGGAGAGGTCGCCACAAGATTCAATAAAATAGTCAGGGATGTCATAATATTCCCCTGCTTCATCAATATTGATGGATGGTTGATCGGATTGATCTATACCGTTCATGGCAACAATGGAGATGGTGGGGATGAGGGCAAAGAGCAATGGAATCAAAATGATCATGCTGAGAACGAGTTTGTTTCGGAATACTTCGGACCATTCTTTGAGAATGATGGTTTTGATTTTAGTCATTGGTTGCCTCCGTTGATTGGGATTGGGTGTTTTCCATTAATTGAAGATAGATGTCTTCTAAGCTATGTTTGATCTCACCGATAAATTGAATATCTGCACCAGCTTCGACAAGGGTTTTGACGAGGACGGGATTGTTTTCTTCTGGGGTTTCTAGTTTGACGACTAGTTTGTTTTCTATTGGGGTGACTTGATGGATAAAGGGTTTTTCAGCAATCTTTGCTTGAAACTCTTGCGCGGGTTGGCTGAGATGGAAAACGATGGTACGTCCATAAAGCTCTTTGCGAAGGTCTGATGGTGCACCGGTGGCAAGCAAGCTGGTTTTGAGGATGCCAATGTTGTCGCAGAGGCGTTCGGCTTCGTCTAGATTATGGGTGCAGAGAATGATGGTGCGCCCTTCGTTTTTGAGGTCAGTGATAAAATCACGGACAACGAGGGTGGCTTGCGGATCTAGGCCACTGGTGGGTTCGTCAAGGAAGAGCACTTTGGGCTCATGCAAGAGGGCACGGGCGATGGCTAGTTTTTGACGCATACCTTTGGAGAAGGTGGCGACGGGTTCTTGACGACGATTCCAGAGGTTGAGCATGCGCAGATATTTCTCTACTTGAGCGGGGATGTTCTCGATTTCGTACATGGTGGCAAAGAAGGAGAGGTTGCGCTCGGCACTGAGCTGCATATACATGCCGGGGGATTCGGTGAGGAAGCCAACGTTCTTGCGAATGGAATAGTTATCTTGTCCAACTTTGTAGCCAGCGACTTCGATTTCTCCGGAAGTGGGTGCAATGAGAGAAGTGAGCATGCGAATGGTGGTGGTTTTGCCAGCACCGTTGGGACCTAACATGCCGAAGACTTCTCCTTTTTCTACTGAGAGGGAGAGGTTTTTGACGGCAGTTGTGGTTTTAAATTGTTTTGAAATGTTGTTTGCTATGATCATGGGGTTATTCATAGTGAGAATCCTTGAGATTGGGGTCATTTTCTAGATTTTGTTTGTGTGTGAGAGATTGCTTAATTTCACTCAAACTGAGAACTTTTTCCTGAGAGAACGCGTTTAAAGGGCCTGTTTTTTCAGGATCTGGATCGCTTTTGCGGAAAGAAAGAGCATAAAACAGGGTGAGAAGGGAGACAGCTAGGATGCTAAATTCGATAACAGGAATGCTAAAACGGATGGAACCGAAGACTGCAAAAGCATCAAAAGCGGCATGAATGAGGATGGCTAGGAAGAGATAGCCGATGTTTCTCTTACGGAAAACTTGCAAGACGATCAATGAAAGTGCGACGTGAATCATAACAGCACTAAACCGTTCGAGGCTACCGTAGAGAAATACAAACCATTCGGTGTTAAGATAAGCGTTTATGGCTTGTTCTGCTGCTTGGGCTTGATCACCTAAAACGGCAAGATCCATGTTTTTGTAGGCGGAAATTTGAATAAATGAGAGAACACTGCTGATGCCGAGAATGATTGCTTCCACTCCGCCATGACCTAGACCAAGCATAGTGCCGTCGTTCCAAGTGTGATCTTGTTTGAGGAAGAAGCGATACCAAATATAACGAGTGACTTCTTCAAAAACACCGGCAGAGAGGCCTAAGGCGATGGATGCCAACAAGAGTGGCGTGGTGGCTGTTTGCGGAGTGAGGGTGAGATTGAGCTTGGTTAGGATGGGGTTGAGGATGAATTGATTGAAGGGAATGTGCCCGATCTGTGAGACGATGAAAGCAAGGGCGCCGAGGAAAAAGATTTTCCATGGGGTTTTGGTTCTCTTGTTGAAGGTGAAGGCGGCAACGAGAGGGATGGCGAACATGATGAAACCTGCCACAAGAGGGGCAGTGACTTGAACGAGACCAGCGAGTGCGATGAGCAGAGCTAAGGCGATCAAGATGCCGAGGATGAGCTTTTTGTTTTGATTCATATTTTTCTCCAAGATGGTGTTTCACGTGAAACACTGTATTTTTTTACACCTACTTAATTATAGCGCAAGGGGTGTTAATCGCTT
Source organism: Anaerolineales bacterium (assembly GCA_963662985.1). Classification (GTDB taxonomy): domain Bacteria; phylum Chloroflexota; class Anaerolineae; order Anaerolineales; family UBA11579. The sequence goes on from OY760067.1 coordinate 1,323,563, forward strand.
GTTATTTTGATGTTTCACGTGAAACGATTTGAACACAAGACAAGGCGATAGGTGCCTTGTTTCACGTGAAACAATTGATAATTATGCTTCGATGGAGCGTTTGAGAGTTAAGAGCATTGAGTAGGCAAAGCCATAACTGCCGGTGATGGGGGTGATGGTGGCTAGCTCCCAACCTGCTTGAGCGTAAGTGTTGAGGATGTCTTCTAGTTGACTAGTGTTGACTTCTGGTCTGGTGAAACGAATTTTGTTCTCAAGTGAGATTGTTTTGTATTCATATTTCATTGGATTGGTCCTTTCTTATTTTGATATTTTTTTCATTTTTTTGCACATTTTTTGGTGTGCGGGATGATTCTTTTTTTTACAATTTTTTATTTTGGACACAGTTTAAGACAGTGCCAGTCTTTTGGGAGACGGTTTTGTTCCCTTGATGCGCCAAGAGAGATATTCAGTTGTAGATTAGTTTTGAGGGGGTTCGTGATTGGTGAGGAAAAAATTCTCGATGCTGTTTTGGATATCTTTTTGGTTGAAGCCTAAGGCGTGGGCTTGGGTGAGAAAGTCTTGGGTGAGCTGAGAGAGAAGCTCTTCTTTGGAGAGTTGTTCGCTGGCGGTGCGGATGAAGGTGCCGCGACCATGTTGGGTGGTGATGATACCTTCTTCGTCGAGGATGCGATAGGCGCGGGCGATGGTGTTGAAATTGATATTGAGTTCATCAGCTAATTGACGTACGGTGGGGAGTTGCTCTCCAGGGGTGAGTTCACCGGTGGCTAGTTTGTGTTTTAAATTGTCGACGATCTGGAGGTAGATCGGTTTGTTGGAGAGTGGGTTAATTTCTATCATTTGATTATCGGTTTTATTGCAACTCTAGGATGCGTTCACAGCTCGAATTGTATTATTGTATCTTTGTATAATTGTACATTAATAGTTTTGATTGTCAAGGTTAGTGAGGGGATATGATGGTAAAATTTGGTTTAAGGAAGAATAAATGATGAAATTTTCTGGCTTTGAAATTCGAGATCTGGAATTTTTTGATCTGCCAAAAATGAGCTTGCGTCCGTTGAAGACGCAGTTCTTTCACACTGCCCGACGCCTGAGCTGGGGGAAAACGATGATGCCGATGAGTGCCTTTTTGACACCGGTGCCACATGTGCAGGCGCGGATTACTAAGTTGGTGGAAGGGGATTGTTTGGCAGTGGGGCAGTTGACCAAGGATAGCTGGGAGAGTTTTGCACGCTTGAACTATTTGAGTGCAGAAGAAGATGTGTGCTCTTTGGCGGGTAGCATGGTGTTGGATGGCTTGGTAGAAGATTTGATTAATATGAATGTGAACGCAGTGTTTGCGGAAACAGAGATCAATGTGCCTGCTTATGAATTTTTGAAACGACATGGCTTTTCAACGATTGGGTATCAGAAGGTGTGGCGAGTGCCGATGCATATGGAAGAGTCTAGTGAGATGCATTGGCGGGCGACGACGAAAGCTGACCATGATGATTTTTTGAAATTGTATAAAGAAGTGACGCCGCCAGTGGTGCGTAACGCCGAACGTCCTGAGAAAGAATTTATGTATGGGATGGTGTATGAAGAAAAGGGCGAAAAGGTGGGCTTTGCGGAGATTATGCAAGGACCAGTGGGGGTGAGCGTGCGATTGTTGATGCATCCCAAGATTGAAGAGATCGAGGATTGTATACTGCAGTTGGCGCATGTGGCTCATCGTTTTTATACGCGTGCGATTTATTTTATTGTGCCTGCTTATATGAGTTGGCTGGATTCAACTTTGTTGAGGATGAATGCAGATGTTTCTGATTTAATAGCTGTGATGGCTAAGAGTGTGGTGGTGCGCCGTAAGGTGGCAGTGAACAACCAAGCGTTCGCAAATTATCAAGTGGCGATGCCTGGTACAAATCGGATGAGTACACCGATAACGATTAAGATAATTCCAAAATTACATGGCAAGGAACATGACAAAGAAGATTGAAAATGATTTGATGGTCCTTTTGGACATTTTGCCTGCAGAGATCCGCAGAGAGATTGATGAGATTGATGACACTGATAATTTGATTGAAGTGATCATGGATTTGGGTCGCGTGCCGACAGCGCGTTATGCTACGGAAGAAGTGGTGTTGAGCGAGAATGAAGTGACACGGAACCAGATTGCTGCGGTGGTGAAGCAGGTGGGCGATTTTGATGATGATAACCGGGCGGGGATTGAGCGGGCGTTACATCGTATCTCTGCGATTCGAAATCGCAAGGGAGATGTGATTGGTTTGACAATTCGCATAGGTAAAGCGGTATATGGAACGATTAAGATTATTCAAGACCTGATTGAAGAGGGTCAGAATGTGTTGATCTTGGGACGCCCGGGGGTGGGGAAGACAACGATGCTGCGTGAAGCGGCGCGTATTTTGGCGGAAACCAAACGAGTGGTGATTGTGGATACTTCTAATGAAATTGGCGGGGATGGGGATGTGCCGCATCCGGCGGTGGGACGCTCTCGACGGATGCAAGTGGCGACTCCTTCTTTGCAACATGAAGTGATGATCGAGGCGGTGGAGAATCATAACCCGGAAGTGATTATTATTGATGAAATTGGGCGTGAGTTGGAAGCGGCGGCAGCAAGAACGATTGCGGAACGTGGGGTGCAGCTGATTGGCACGGCTCATGGGAACACGTTGGAGAATTTGCTGTTGAACCCGACGTTGTCTGATTTGATTGGGGGGATTGAGAGTGTGACGCTTTCAGATGAAGAAGCACGCCGCCGAGGAACACAGAAATCTGTGTTGGAACGACGCTCACCCCCAACGTTTGATATTTTGGTGGAGATCCAAGAACGCAATGTGGTGAATGTGCAGAAGGATGTTTCGGCTGCTGTGGACGCGCATTTGCGCGGGTATCCGATGCCTCCGGAAGTGCGGACACGCCATGAGGACGGTGAGATTCGAATTGAGAAGATGAGTCCGATGAAAGCGGTGGCTTTGCCGGGATCACATGGAAAATCTGGCCCGAGACGAATGTTAAATGGCGGTAACGGGCAACACCAAGATAACGGTAATCATGTGGTGGATGTGGCGCCAGTGGAAAAACCTAGTAATTTGAAGATTAAGAATGCAAAGAAGCTGCAACCTGTGTATGTGTATCCTTATGGGGTGGCGCGGAATCGGTTGGAATATTCGGCGATTCGTTTGAAGGTACCCTTCTTTTTGGTGAAAGAGATCAAGGATGCGGATGTGATGGTGACGTTAAAGACGTATTATCAGAAACGCCAACATATGATTATTGAAGCAGAACGACGCGGGATGCCAGTGTATGTGCTGCGCTCGAATACGACCAGTCAGATTGACCAGTTTATGTTGAATTTGTTTCGATTGGGAACGGATGATTTGCAAGATGCAAGTTTGGATGAGGTGTTGGAATTGACTCGTTCGGCAATTTTGAATGCGAAGGCAGGCAAGGATCGGATTGAGTTACCTCCGGCGGCGAGTTATGTGCGTAAGCTGCAACATGAGATGGTGCGGGAGGCAAATTTGAGCTCTGAATCTTTTGGGAAGGATCCGAACCGACGGGTGGTGATTTATCGGGGATGAATTATAATAAATAATTAAATCAAGTGTATAATTTTAACATTCTGTGAGATGGGAGAATTATATGACTGAATTTGATTTTTTAAAAAACGGAAAATTACTTAAAAGATATTTTATAGTGCAAGTTGTTTTTCTTGCACTATCTTTTTTAACTTTACTTTTACCTAATAGTGAAATTAAAGTTTATATATATGCTGTTGTTTTTTATTTTAATTCTTTATTTTTATTGGCATTGCTTTTGATACTATTAATTCGTTTTATCCGGTTAAAGAAAAAATATAAGAATGATGATACTGTTAAGATTAATTTTATTCAATATATAAAATTTTCTTTTGATAGACTTTTTTCAAAAAAAATAACAAAGATTTTATGTATAGTAGGTTCTATTTTTTTAACTATTTTTTTATTTATTTTCACTTCTATAATGGGATATTATGTTCAAGTGAATTTATCAATTTTGAAATAAATCACTTTAAAAATTTTATTTTTTAAAACTTTAATACGGAGAGATACAATTTAACGTTATAATCACAGCACCAAAATTTATTTAAGAAAAGAGAGTTGCATGCCTTTTATTAGTTTTGAAGGCCCGGATGGAAGTGGCAAAACGAGCCAAGTGGAACCTTTGGCAGAGTTGCTGCGTGAGAAGGGCTATGTTGTGTTTTCTACACGTGAGCCGGGGGGAACGCCAATTGGCGAAGATGTTCGTAAAACTTTGTTCAATTTAAATTTCAAAGAAATGCACCCAAGAACAGAAATTCTGCTGTTCCAAGCTTCGCGTGCGCAATTGGTGGCGGAAGAGATTTTGCCACGATTGGGAAGAGGCGAAGTGGTGTTGTGTGATCGTTATATGGATTCGACATTGGCGTATCAGGGGTTTGGGCATGAGACGAATATTGAAGAATTGCGCAACGTGGTGAATTTTGCGACAGGTGGATTAAAACCTGATTTGACGTTGTTGTTTGATGTGGATGCAGAGACGGGGCTACGACGACGCAAACAAGAAGGGGATTGGAACCGATTGGATGATTATGAGGTGCAATTCCATCGTCGGGTGCAGGTGGGCTATCACACGTTGGCGGCAGAAGAACCAGAACGATGGCAGAGAATTGATGCGACGCAGACTAAGGATGCGGTGCAAGAAGATGTGCATAAAATTGTGCTTGAATTTTTAGGGGAATAAGAGGTATTTAATGCGACCTGATAAATTGTTTGGATTTGACGTACCTGTGACCCCATTATTGGTAGTGATTTCTGGTCCATCTGGCGTGGGGAAAGATGCGGTGGTGGTGGCGTTGAAAGAGCGTTTGAATGAAACGTTGCATTTTGTGATTACTGCGAATACGCGAGAGAGACGTGAAGAAGAAGTGGATGGGGTGGATTATCTGTTTGTGACTAAGGCTGAATTTGAAGCGATGATTGCGAATGAAGAGTTGTTGGAATATGCAGCTGTTTATGATGATTATAAGGGTGTGCCGAAGGCGAATGTGCAGGCAGCTTTGGATAGTGGCAAGGATGTGTTGATGCGCTTGGATGTGCAAGGGGTGGAGACGATTAAAGGACTTTGCCCAGAAGCAATTGCGATTTTTTTGGCGACAGAAACAGAAGAAGAATTGTTTGAACGATTGAAAGCACGTAAGACGGAAACTGAAGCGACGCTGAATACGCGGATGGAAACGGTCTATGCGGAATTTGAGAAGTTGGATTTGTTTGACTATATTTTGCATAATAAAGACCATGCTTTGGAAGAGACAGTGGATATGGTGTTGGATATTATTAAGGTGGAACATCATCGTGTGCATCAACGGAAGATTACGTTGTAATTTGGTTTGATATAGTGAATGGTTGAGAGGTTGCTGAGGAATTGGCAGCCTCTTTTTTGAGATAAAAATTTGTTAATCTTGAATTTTTATAAGTGAACAAAATCAAAAGATTCTGATAGAATGAGGGTTGCAGAACATTTTTAGCGCTTATCTTTTAGGAAGAACGATATATATTTATGCACGAAGTAACGGTTACAGAAAATATTTTGGAGATCACTTTGCGCCATGCGAAAGAAGTGAAGGCAACGCGGGTGACAGACATTTTTTTGGTGATTGGAGATTTGTCTACGATCATTGATGATTCGGTGCAGTTTTATTGGGATATTATTAGCGAGGGGACTTTGGCGGAAGGCGCACAATTGCATTTTGAGCGAGTGCATGCGAAGTTACGTTGCTTGGAATGTGGGGAGGTCTATGTGGCGCCTGACCAAATGAGCCCGTGCCCGAAATGTGGAAGTGTGTTGGTGTCTGTGGAGGCGGGGGAAGAATTCTATTTGGCTTCAATTGATGTTGAAGCTGATGATTTGGAAACTGAAGATGAAATTTCAAACTAGCAATAGTTTATAGATAAAGGATTAAAAAATGGCAGAAAAAATTCCAGTTGTTGAAAACATTATGAGTGCGAACGATCGTTTGGCGCTTGAAAATCGAAACACTTTAGATGCGCATAGTATTTTTGCAATCAATATGATGGCATCACCGGGCGCAGGGAAAACGTCTTTAATTGAGCAAACTGTGCCCGCATTGGCTGCTAAATATCGGGTGGCTGTGGTGGATGGTGATTTGGCTTCTAATATTGATGCTGATCGAGCGGCTGCGGCTGGTGCGATGGCTGTGCAGATTAACACTGGGGGCGGATGCCATTTGGATGCAGTGATGTTGAAGAATGCATTGGAACAATTGGATTTGGACAAGGTTGATATTTTGATTGTGGAAAATGTGGGCAATTTGGTGTGCCCCGCTGGGTTCCAATTGGGGACGCATAAGAGCGTGTTGGTGGCCTCTGTGCCTGAAGGTGATGATAAACCTTATAAGTACCCGACGATGTACCGTGGGGTGGATACGCTGGTGGTGAATAAGATTGATTTGTTGCCTTATATTAAATTTAATATGGAATATTTTAAAGATGGGGTGAAGTTGTTGAACCCGGATGTGGTGAGCTTCCCGATTTCTTGTGTGACCGAAGAAGGTGTGGCTGATTGGTTGGCATGGATTGAGGCAGAGGTTGCTGCAAATAAGAAGTAGGGATTTGAAGGAAACTGATTAATGACATCCTTGGCTGACTCTGGCGTTTTTGTGCATGTGGATGGCGTGGTGCAAGGGGTGGGATTCCGCCCCTTTGTTTTTGCCTTGGCCAAACGCTGGGCGTTGGTGGGATGGGTGTGTAATACTTCGGCAGGGGTGGACATTGAGCTGGATGGTTCGAAAGATGATTTGCAAGCATTTGTGAAAGCGTTGGAGGCGGAAGCGCCTCCTTTGGCACAAATTGACGCTGTGAAGGTGGCATGGCAGAGCCCGAAAGGGTTTGAACGATTTGAGATTGTACATTCGCAGGCGATTCCGAATGCGTTTCAGCCGATTTCTCCGGATGTGTGTGTTTGTGAGGATTGTTTGCGAGAGTTGTTTGATGCGGAAGATCGACGCTATCGCTATCCGTTTATCAATTGTACAAATTGTGGGCCTCGGTTCACGATTATTCGAGATATTCCTTATGATCGACCGAATACGACGATGGCAGCGTTTCCGTTGTGTGAGGCGTGTGCGGCTGAATATGAGGATCCTTTGAATCGACGGTTCCATGCGCAGCCGGTGGCGTGCGAGAAATGCGGACCGGAAGTGTGGTTGTGTGTGGGGGAGGATGTGGTTGCACGCAGAGATGATGCAATTTTGGCTGCTCGGAGGCTGTTGAAAGAGGGGAAGATTGTGGCGGTGAAGGGGTTGGGGGGATTCCATTTGGCATGTGATGCGACGAATGAAGGGGCGGTGGCACGATTGCGGAAGAGAAAGCATCGTTTGGTGAAACCGTTTGCGTTGATGGTGAATGATATTTCGATTGTAAAAAATATATGCGAAGTGAGCGAGGCTGAGGAAGCGCTGTTGACCTCACGAGAACGCCCAATTGTGTTATTAGATCAGCTTGCGGAGAATGCGATTGCTAAAAGTGTGGCACCAGGGCAATTGACAATGGGGGTGATGTTGCCGTATACACCATTGCATTATTTGTTGTTGGAAGCGGGCGATGGGTTCCCGATGGCGTTGGTGATGACGAGTGGAAATTTGAGTGAAGAGCCGATTGCGACGATGAATCAGGAAGCACAGGCGCGTTTGGGCGAGATTGCAGATGCATTTTTGATGCATAATCGACCGATTGAGACGAGATGTGATGATTCGGTGATGCGCATTTTTGAGAAGAAGACTTATCCGATTCGACGAGGACGAGGGTATGCGCCTTATCCGGTGGGATTGGCTTGGCAGGGCGCTTCGGTTTTGGCGACGGGGGGCGAGCTGAAGAATACATTTTGTTTTACGAAAGAAAATTATGCGTTTATGAGTCATCATATTGGCGATTTGGAGAATGCAGAAACTTTGGATGCATTTGAGACGAGTGTGGGGCATTATGAGCGTTTGTTCCGGATTTCTCCGGAGGCGTTGGTGTGTGATTTGCATCCGCGTTATTTATCTACTCGGTATGCAGAGAAACGGGCGGCTGATGATGGATTGCCATTGTTGAAGGTGCAACATCATCATGCTCATGTGGCGGCTTGCATGGCGGAACATGATGTGCCGGCGGGGGAAAAAGTGATTGGGGTGTCTTTGGATGGCACTGGGTATGGCACGGATGGGACGATTTGGGGGGGAGAATTTTTGGTGGCTGATTATGCACGGTTTGAGCGTGCATTTCATTTGGAAACGATGCCGATGGTGGGGGGTGACTTGGCGGTGAAACAGCCTTGGCGTTTGGCGCATGCTTGGTTGGCGAAATTTGGACTTAAAGATGTGGAAGATTTGCCTCCTTATGTTTATTTGAAGGGATTGGAAAATGGGGAGATGCAATTGCAAGCAGTGGGACATCAATTACGAGCGGGATTGAATCAGATAGCGACTTCTAGCATGGGGCGCTTGTTTGATGCGGTTTCGGCTTTGATGGGGGTGTGCCAAGAGGTGCATTATGAAGGAGAAGCGGCGATTCGATTAGAGAATCAGATTAGACGTGGATTTGTGCCGAAACGAGGGTATGGATTTGCGTTGCAGGAGGATGGGGTGATTGGTTTGGCGCCGATGTTTGCAGAAATTGTGGAAGATGTGCGCAAGGGGATGGCTGTGAGCGAGATGGCGGCGAAGTTCCACTGGGGGGTGAGCGAGATGGTGGTGGCAGTGTGTGAAGATGTGCGCAAAGCGCAAGGATTAGAAAAAGTGGTGTTGAGTGGGGGAGTGTGGCAAAATCGCACCTTATTAGGGTATACTAAGGAAAAATTGAAAAATGCTAATTTTGACGTTTTGTTGCATGGTAAGGTTCCGACCAATGATGGTGGAATTGCTTTGGGACAAGCGGTGATTTTACAACATATAATGAAAGAAAAAAAATAACAGGAGTGTGTTGCGATGTGTTTAGGCGTACCTGGAAGAATTTTAGAAGTTTATGAAGTAGATGGTATTCACATGGGGAAGATTGATTTTAATGGGGCTGCCCGAGAAGTATGCTTGGAATATATTCCGGATGCTAAGGTGGATGAATTTTGTTTGGTGCATGCAGGATTTGCAATTTCTTTGTTAAGTGAAGAAGATGCAATGGAAACATTGAAGTTGATTGAAGAAATGGAAGCAGAATCTGGTGTGGAAGGAATGTTTGAATGAAATTTGTGGATGAGTTTCGGGATCCGAAACTTGCGAAACAATTAGTGGATAAAATCCACGAGATTACGACACAACCTTGGGCGATCATGGAAATGTGCGGGGGACAGACGCATGCGATTATGCACTATGGGATTGACCAACTTTTGCCAGATGAAATTGAATTGATTCATGGACCGGGGTGCCCGGTGTGTGTGACGCCTTTGAAGCAGATTGACAAAGCGTTGGCGATTGCAAAGATGGAGAATGTGATTTTTACCTCTTATGGGGATATGCTGCGAGTGCCGGGAACGGATGGCGATTTGTTTTCTGTGCGGGCACATGGGGGCGATGTGCGCACGGTTTATTCTCCTTTGGATGCGTTGCAAATTGCGAAAGAGAACCCTGAGAAGGAAGTGGTTTTTTTTGCGATTGGGTTTGAAACCACCGCGCCGGCAAATGCGATGAGCGTGGTGCAAGCGAAAGCTTTGGGGGTGCAGAATTATTCTGTGTTGGTGTCGCAAGTGTTGGTGCCACCGGCGATTAATGCAATTTTGGAATCTGAAAATAACCGTGTGCAGGGCTTTTTGGCCGCGGGGCATGTGTGTGCGATTATGGGCTATCATGAATATTTCCAGATTGTGGATGATTTTGGGGTGCCTGTGGTGGTGACGGGGTTTGAACCGTTGGACTTGTTGAATGGGATTTATCAATGTATTCAATTGTTGGAAGATGGCAACCCGATGGTGAAGAATGCTTATCCACGGACGGTGACAGAAGCAGGGAACTTGCCCGCACAAAAAATGTTGGGGCGTGTGTTTGAAGCATGTGACCGCAATTGGCGTGGGATTGGGACAATTCCGATGAGTGGTTGGCGATTGACGGAAGAATTCCAAGCGTTTGACGCGGAGACCCGCTTTGATGTGGGTGAGATTCATACGGAAGAACCGGAAGTGTGTATTGCGGGAGAGATTATGCAAGGGTTTAAGAAACCATTGCAATGCCCGGCATTCGGAACATTGTGTACACCAGAGAGACCATTGGGAGCAACGATGGTGTCTGATGAAGGGGTTTGTGCGGCCTATTATCGTTATAAACGAAATGAATAAGCTGCTTTAATTAAGAGAGCGATATGACAGAGAAAACCAATAGTTATGATTTTGAAGGGGCAACTTGCGCAGTGCCTTTGGTGCATGATGAAAAGATTGTGATGGGACATGGTAGTGGGGGGCGGATGTCTTTGGATTTGATTCGCAATGCGTTTTACCCTTCTTTTAAGAATGATATTTTGGGGGCGGGCGATGATGCGGGTGTATTTGATGTGACGCAGGGCCGTTTGGCAATGAGCACAGATGCACATGTGGTGGCACCTTTATTTTTCCCGGGGGGTGATATTGGTTCTTTGGCAGTGTGTGGTACGGTGAATGATTTGGCTGTGATGGGGGCTGTTCCTCGTTATATTACGGTGGGATTTATTTTGGAAGAAGGATTGCCGATGCAGACTCTGGCGAAGGTGATTGACTCGATGCAACGTGTGGCCACAGAAGCGGGCGTGCAGGTTGTGGCAGGGGACACTAAAGTGGTGCAAAAAGGCAAAGCAGATGGATTGTATATTACTGTGGCTGGCGTGGGAATGATTCCGGCGGGAGTACATATTTCTGGGAATAATGCGCAAGTGGGGGATGCGGTGATTGTGAGTGGGACGATTGGCGACCATGGGATTGCGGTTTTGGCTGCGCGAGGGGATTTGGGCGTGGAAGTGGATTTGGAAAGTGATGTGGCACCTTTGAACGGGATGATTGCAGAGATGATGCAAGTGAGCAATCAAATCCATGTGATGCGCGATCCTACGCGTGGGGGCGTGGCGACAACATTAAATGAAATTGCGGGGCAATCTGGGGTGACGATTGAATTAGATCAGGAAGCCTTACCGTATCATCCGGCAGTGCAAGGGGCGTGTGAAATTTTGGGATTTGATGGGTTGAATATTGCGAATGAAGGCAAGATTTTGACTTTTGTGGCGCAAGAAGATGCTGAAAAAGTGTTGGCAACGATTCGCGCCCATGAATATGGCAAAGATGCGACGATTATTGGGCGAGTGACTGAGAAGAATGAAAAGGGTGGCCGCGTGGTGTTGAAGACTTTGTTGGGGACACACCGGATTGTGGAAATGTTGCGGGGAGAGATGTTGCCGCGAATTTGTTAGTGGTTTGGTTGGCTAGATGAAGGAGAGCAAGATGAATGAGACGATTCAGACAATCATGGGGCGCAGTTCTTTGCGGAAGTATGCAGATGCACCGGTGACAGATGAAGAATTACAATTGATTTTGCAGAGTGCGATGCGCGCACCAACTTCTTCTAATTTGATGTTATATTCGATTATTCAGGTGACAGACCAAGCCAAAAAAGAGGCGTTGGTGGACACCTGCCATCAACAACGTTTTATTGCGAAGGCACCGGTGGTGCTGTTGTTTGTGGCTGATTTTCAACGATTGAGTGATTATTTTGATGCACATGGAGTGCGAGCACTCTCTGCACCGAAGGAATCGGAATTGGTGTTGGCGATGATCGACACAATTGCAGCTGCTGAAAATGCAGTGATTGCGGGGGAATCTTTGGGAATTGGGTCTTGTTATATTGGGTATGTGTTAGATAATTATCAAATGCATCGAGAATTGTTCCAATTACCTGAGTATGTGTTTCCGATGGCTTTGTTGACAATGGGGCATATTCCGGAAGGCTATGAACGCCCACGGACAACTCGATATGCGCAAGATTTGATTGTGTTTGAGAATGAGTATCAACGTTTGTCAGATGAGGATTTACGGCGAATGTTTGCCGATAGTGAAGCGGTGTATAATGAAAAGGCACGGCAACGAAGCTTTGCCGAGGTGTTGGATCGACGGATTAATCAGAAGGTGTCTGAGGAGATGCGGGCTTCGGTGCGCAGTGCTTTGCAGGCTTGGCGTTCTGAGTGATGGTTTGAGATGGGGGATGGATGATTAAAAAGGAGAAATTATGAAAAATGAAGTGCTTGATGTGATCAATGGGCGAATGTCTTTGCGTAAGTTTGCGGACAAGCCAGTGACGCAGGAAGAAATTGATGCGATTGTGCATAGCGCGATGCGTGCACCGACGGCGGGGAATATGATGTTGTATTCGATTTTGCATATCACGGACCAAGCCATCAAGGATCGTTTGGCGGTGACGTGTGATAATCAGCCTTTTATTGCGAAAGCGCCTTTGGTGTTGATTTTTGTGGCAGATTATCAACGTTGGTATGATTATTTTGCTGCTTCTGGGGTGGATGTGCAGACTTCTCCCAATGAGGCTGATTTGCTTTTGGCTACTTTGGATTCGATGTGTGCGGCTGAGAATGCGGTGATTGCGGCGGAATCTTTGGGAATTGGGTCTTGTTATATTGGGGATGTGATGGAGAATTATGAGATTCATCAGGAATTGTTGAATTTGCCCGATTGGGCTTTTCCGGTGGGGATGTTGTGCTTCGGGCATTATCCGGAGACGATGGAACGAAAGCCACGCCCTCGTTTTGGCAAAGAGTATATTGTATATGAGAATCAATATCGCGAATTGAGCGAAACAGAATTAAAGGAAATGTTTGCGGAGACAGAAGCAAGCTATCATAAAGTGCCGAGAGAGAAGAGTTTTGCACAGGCTTTTTATAACCGAAAGGTGAATTCTGATTTTTCGCATGAGATGCGCCGCTCTGTGCGGGCAGCTTTGGAGAAATGGAAATAAGTTTAATCGATATGTGGTCTGAATGATAAGAGAGAGTTAAATCTTTAAAAATAATAGAAAGATATTTGTTTTTTTGCGCTCTGTTTTATGGTATTATGTACCACATATTTATATAAAGCATTTTGGAGTTTTTTGACGTGACATTGGAAAATAAGAATCAAGAAAAAATCACAATTATTGAAGGTCCATCTCCAATGTTTGAGCTGATCCCGATGGGATGGGCGACAAGCATTGTGGAAGGGGTGGTGCCTGCAAATGTGGCATTGACGCGGTTACGCACTTTTAAAGGAATTGAATTGGTGGAACGCTGCCATCGTTCATGGCGCAATCAAGAAGTGATCAATCTTGAATATCGAAATCAAGATGGAATTGCAACAGAAGTACCGATTGTAGCGGCTCGTTTTTCTGATACGGAAGAAGGGCAAATGCTTTTGTTGTGGGTGCGTCTTTCGGAAAGTGAATTTGAAATTGCTTTCGATGAAGACTTCGAAGATGAGGATGATGACGATTTTGAAGACGAAGACTTCGAAGACGACGATGATTATGATGATTTTGACATGCCCTACTGATTTTTGGGCATGTTTTGTATAGGGAGAGTAGAAAATGAATAAACCACCAAAGATTAAAAAAGTAGTGATCACCGAGGAAGAAATCAAAGCCCGATTGCTGACCTTGGCAAGAGAAATTGAAGCTGATTATCGAGGGGTTGAGGAGCCTGTGTATTTGATTGGGATCTTGAAAAGCAGCTTTGTTTTCATAGCAGACTTGGTGCGGGTGTTGGACTTGCCATTTGAAATTCATTTTATGGCAACAGCTAATTATGCCCAAGACAATGCGGTGAAATTGGTGAAAGATCTTTCAAAGAGTGTGGCAAACAAACATTTGGTGATTATTGAAGATATTTTGGACACTGGGGCGACGTTGAATTATTTGGCTCGATATTTGGGGAGCCGCGGACCCGCTTCTTTGCGCACGTGTGTGTTATTGGATAAGATTGGTTCTCAGGTGGAATCTCATGTGAAATATATTGGGTTTGAAGTGCCTGAGGGTGAATATGTGGGGTATGGGATTGACTATAACGAACATTATCGGGGATTGCCCTATATTGCTGAAATTGAGGTTGAATAGAACTGATTTTTTAGGCTTGTCTTTTTTGATAAAGGCAGAGAGAATTTAATATGAAAATTTTTAATAAAGTGATCGTTGTGACCGGTGCCGGAAGTGGGATTGGGCAAGCAATGACACTTTATTTGCTTAAAAGGGGGGCGAAGGTCGTGGCGGTGGACATTAATTTGCGGGGGTTGGAAGAGACCTTCGAAATTGCTGGACGTCCTAAAGATCGTTTATTTTTATATCAAGTTGATATCACTCAAAAAACACAAATTGAAGAATTGATTGCGTTTTTGAAAACCGAACAGATTGATGTGGATGGTTTGATTAATAATGCTGGAGTGATTCAACCGTTTGAGAAGTTTGTGAATTTGGACGAGGCTACGATTGAGCGAGTGATTGGGATTAATCTTATGGGGCCAATTCAGTTTACAAGATTGTTTTTGCCTTTGTTGTTTGCACGTGAAGAAGCGCATATTGTGAATATTTCTAGCATGGGAGGCTTTTTGCCGGTACCTGCTCAATCGATATATGGGGTGTCTAAGGCAGGGGTTAAGTTATTTTCTGAAGCATTGCAAACGGAGTTGATGGGAACGCATATAAAACTGAGCTTGGTGATGCCGGGGGGGATGGAAACGAAGATTGCTGCTAATTCTGATGCGGAACTTCCGATGGAGCGTTCAAAGATTCGCTATAAGATGATGGCGCCTGAAAAAGCTGCGAAGAAGATTATCGATGGGATGGAACGGAATCGAAAGAGGATGTTGATTGGATGGGATGCACAATTGATGGATGTGTTCTATCGAATTTCGCCTACTTTTGCTACGTTTATGATTTCAAAGGTGATGCGGTTTTTGATTAAATAGCAAAATGATGGTTTGAATGAAGCACTTGGTTAAAGTGCTTTTTTTGTTATTTTTGCTTTTGGCGGACGATTTCAAAGAGCATGATGGCGGTGGCGATGCTGGCGTTGAGAGATTCCATGGCACCAGGCATGGGGATGTGGAGACTGTCTTGGGCGATTTGACGGGCTTCGAAGGTGGCGCCGTTGGCTTCTCCGCCGATGAGGAGGGCGATGTTTTGGTTTAGGTTTGCTTGATAGATGCTTTGTCCTTCTTGCATGGCGGCGATATAGAGGGGAAGGTGATTTTTTTCTAAGAGGGTTTCGGTTTCATGCCAATCAAGATTTTGGATGGGTTGGCGGAAGATGGCGCCCATGGTGGACCGAATGACTTTGGGAGAGTAGATATCGACACAGCCGGGGGCAGTGATGATAAGGTCTACGTTGGCGGCTTTGGCGGTGCGGATGATGGTGCCCATGTTGCCGGGGTCTTGAATGCCGTCTAGGATAAGGACGAATGAAAGCTCTTGGGGTGGTTGGATGGATTGCATGGGGACAACAGCGAGGATGCCTTGGGGAGTTTTGGTGTCGCTGAGGGAGTTCATCACATGGGAGGCAACGGGGATGCATTGGATATCTTGTGATTCAAAAAAAGAAACAGTTTCGAGACCACGCGGTTGAAGGGTTTCATCATAGAGGACTTGGAAAGGACGTTGGCCGGTGTTTTGATATTCTTCGACGAGGCGGATGCCTTCAATGACATAGGCGTTTTTGTTTTTTCTCTCTTTTGATTTGGAGAGGAGCTTTTTGATGTCTTTGATGGTGTTGTTTTGTACGGAAGTGATCATGAATGGTTCCTTTTGATTTTTTCTTTTGATTTATTCGCCAAAGACATTTTGCCATGCGTTTTGGAATGCAATTTGGGTGGGGATGTCATAGACGGTTTGGTGGATGGTGTGCAGTGATGTGTGTGGATGGGCAAGGATGTAGGTTTGAATGGCGCGGAAGATGACTTCGCCACCACGTTGTTTGGGGAAACCGAAGATGCCGGTGGAGATGGCAGGGAAGGCGATGGTGTTGAAGTGGTGTTGATCTGCTAAGGTGAGACTGCCGATGATGGCATCGGTTAGTTTTTGATCTTCCTTGCCGGTGCCCCAGATGGGACCGACGGCATGGACGACTTTTTTGCAGGGGAGGTTGCCAGCATTGGTGATTGCAGGTTGAATGTGAGAGACGGGGCCATGCTCTTGGACCCAAGCATTACTTTCTTGAGTGATGATGGGCCCGCCTTTTTTTTCTATGATGGCGGCAATGCCGCCGCCATGTTGCAATGAACTGTTGGCGGCGTTGACGATTGCATCTACTTTTAATTGGGTGAGGTCGGCTACTTGTAAGAGTAGCTCGGTGTGTGGGGTGAGATGAGCGCGGGCTAAGATTGTTTCCATTTTGAATCGGTTATTTTTCTTTGGCGGCTTCTAAGATTTCTAGGACGGTTTTGATGTGATTGCGAGTTTGTTCGTGGGTGACGAGAGCGGGTTTGCTGTTGAGGATGGCATCGTGCATGTTTTCAATTTCTCCGTCGTAGAGAGGTTTTTTGGGGACGCGGATGGTGTGTTTTTTATCTTTAGCATCAACCCATTCGATGCGGCGCACTTTTTCTAGATTGTTAAAGGGGGATGGGAGAACGATATGCCCGTTGGTGCCAAAGATCTCGGCTGCGGTGTAATATGGAGTGGAGAAAGAGGAGCCGATCTGGGCCATACGGTCGCTTGAATATTCTAAGGTGGCGAAGAGGGAGAGATCGATGCTGTTTTCGATGTCGCTGATTTTAGCAGCGGTGATTGCTTCGGGAGGTTCCCCAAAGACAAATTGGGCAAAGGAAATGGGGTAGACACCGATATCCCAGATGCTGCCTCCACCATATTCGGGGACCATGCGGATGTCATTGAAGTTATCTAAACGGAAGCTGAAGAAGGCACGGACGAGCTGTACATCGCCAATTACTTTTTCGGCGAGGAGATCGGAGAGAATTTTCATTTGTGGATGATGGAGGTACATGAAGGCTTCTTGCAGGATTTTGTTGTTGGCGGTGGCGGCGGCGAACATTTCGTCTACGTCTTCTACGGTTAAGGCGAAGGGTTTTTCACAGAGAACGTGCTTGCCGGCATTGAGGGCTTTGATGGACCATTCTTTGTGGAGATGGTGGGGAAGACTGATATAGACGGCATCAATCTCGGGGGAGGCGAGCAATTCCTCGTAAGAGCCATAGTAATGAGGAATGTTGTTTTTGCGGGCGTATTTTTTTGCTTTTTTAAGATCGCGGCTGGCCACAGCGGTGAGTTCCCCACGATCGGAACGTTTGATGCTGGGCATCACTTTTTGGTTGATGCGAGCGGTGGACACGAGTCCCCAACGTACTTTTTTATCCATAAATCCTCCTAGGTGATTTTTTCTTTCATTATATACCATTTGTTTGGATGTGTTTTGTTTTATGGGTTCCATAGTACAATACGGGGAAGTTTTCATTTGATTTTTATTTTAAGGACGCGATTATTTTGGAAAAGAACGATGGGATGCGCACGAAGGCGATTTTGGTGGGGCTGGTGGTTACTTTTATTTGGGCGACTTCATGGATTTTGACGCCGATGATTATTCAGGAATTTGACCCGATTCATTATGCAGGTGTGCGTTTTTTGATCGCTGGGTTGGTTTTGGTGGGAGTGCATTTGTTCTCTAAGAAGGGAACTCCACTTTCAGAGATTCGCCGAGAAGATTGGCGTTTGATATTTTTGTTGGGGGTGGCACAATCCTCATTTATGCAATTTACGCAATATATTGCGTTGTTGTCTTTGGATGCGACTACGTTGAATTTGGTGTCGAATTTGAGTGCGATTTTGATTATTGTGTTGAGTGTGGTGATTTTGAAAGAGAAGCCTACTTGGTTGCAATTGGCGGGGGCAGGGGTTTTTGTGATGGGAGTGTTGGCGTATTATTATCCTTTTGGAAAGACAAGTGTAAATTTGTGGGGGTATGTGTTTGGGTTCCTTTTTATTTTGAGCAGTAGCTTTGCTTCGATTTTGGCACGTGCGATGGGACGCCGTGGGACGGTGAAGCCGATTACGTATACGGGATTCTCGATGGTGATTGGGGGGATGGTGAGCTTGGTGTTGGGGATGTTTGTGGAAGGTCCGCAAACGCTTTCTTTGTGTATTTGGGGGTTGGTGATTTATATGGCGGTGGTGAATGCCGCGCTGGCGTTTGTGTTGTGGAATTGGACTTTTTCTCGTTTGCGCTCTTTTGAGACGGCGTTGATTTCTAGCACGATGTTGGTGGAGATTGCTTTTTTGCAATGGGTGTTTTTTGGAAAAACTTTTAGTGGATATCAGATGTTGGGAATGGGGCTGGTGATGGTGGCGGTGATTTTGGTTCAATTGAAGCAATTGAATTTTAGAAAAGAGAAAAAAGTTGTAGAATAGTAGTATCAAAAATAAAAAGGAGTAAGAATATGGCAGATTCTCGGATGAAAAAATTAGCAAAGCTTTTGGTTGACTATTCAGTGAAGGTGAAACCCGGTGATTGGGTGTATATTAGCGCTGAAAAAGTGGCAGAACCATTTGTGAATTTGGTACTGGAAGAAGTTTTGAAGGCAGGCGGAAACCCGACAGTGCAATTGGGTTCAGATATGCTGCGAGAAACGATTATGAATTTCTCTGATGATAGCCAACTTTCTTGGGTATCCCCTGTCCAGAAGTTGGTGATTGAACAAGCGGATGTGATGATTAATATTTCTGCGAGTAGTAATACGCGCACATTGGCAGCTGTGGACCCGAAAAAACAACAAATCATGGGCAAGGCAAACAGCGAAATTTCGAAGATTTATATGAATCGTTCTGCAGATGGCTCTTTGCGCTGGGTGATTACACAATTCCCTTGCAACGCTTTGGCACAAGAAGCGGACATGAGCTTGCGCGATTTTGAAGATTTTGTGTATGGCGCGACTTTTGCTGATCAGGATGATCCGATTGCAAAATGGACTGAAATTTCTGATGAACATGAAAAGATGATTGCTTGGTTGGATGGCAAAAAAGAAGTGAAAGTGAAAAGCAAACATGCTGATTTGACACTTTCTATTGATGGACGAAAATTTATTAATTCTGCTGGGACGCATAATATGCCGAGTGGTGAGATTTTCACTAGCCCAGTGGAAGATTCTGTGAATGGTTGGATCTATTTTACTTATCCGGCAATTACGGGTGGACGTGAAGTGGAAGGGATTCGCTTGGAATTTGAAAATGGCAAAGTGGTGAAAGCTTCTGCTGAGAAGAATGAAGATTATTTGATGAAGATGTTGGACATGGACGAAGGCTCCCGCACTTTGGGTGAATTTGCGATTGGGACCAACTATGGGATTCAAAAATTCACAAAGTCTATTTTGTTTGATGAGAAGATTGGTGGCTCAATTCACTTGGCAATTGGCGCTGGCTTCCCTGAAGCTGGCTCTAAGAATGTGTCGGCAGTGCATTGGGACATGATTTGTGATATGAAGACGGACAGTGAGATTTTGGTGGATGGCGAATTGTTCTATAAGAATGGTCAATTTGTGATCTGAGATTGAAGAGAAGTTGCTTTTTAAAAGAGAGCTTGTGAAACAGGCTCTCTTTTTTTATTCTTTGGGTGAATTAATGTTGATACGAGTGAGATTTTGTAAAATAGGGATAGTGTTGGGACATACGAAAGGAGATTTTTATGAAGAAGAATCAAAAAATTGGACTTATTTTGGTGATATTGGTTGTGGTGTTTGTGTTTGGCGCGGTGGGATGGCTGACACGGGATCGGGCTGTTGTGATTGCTCCGGATGAGAGTACTAAGGGGAATGAACAACCTGGTGGCATTCGAAGCCTTCCTACTTTAAAATCTTTGGAAAGCAATGGATTGATCTATGACTTTAAGGAGTTAGCTATGGAGAATGATATGCTGGTGTTGAAAGGGTGTGTTGAGATGCCTGATGAGCGTTTTTGGATGCCGATGATTCGCTTGGTGAATGAAACAACAGGAGAGGTTTATTCGAATGCTAGTTTTTCAAATGAGAAAGACCCTTCGAACAATGATGTTAAGTATCGTTGTCATGAATTTCGTTTTGATGATGCGGTGGTAAATAAGGGGGATGTGATTCAAGTGTTGATCGATAATTTGGAAGCATATTTGGACCCGATGATTGCCGATGGAAAAGACCTTGCAAAAATCCGAGAACGGATATCTGAGAAATTTCCGGGATTGACGTTTGAATTAATTGTGGAAAAAGGGAATGGGGGCGGCGGTGGACGAATTGAAATTATAGAAAACCCGGAGGGGATCTCTGAGGAGGATTTTTATACTGCATTTAATGAAGCGACTGTTTTGAATTTCCCCTTAGAAATTGAATTTTCAATATCTTATTAAATAGGCTTGCACTGGAACCGAGAGGGGTTGTTTTGCAACTCCTCTTTTTTAATGATTTCTATTTTTTCTTTGAAGAGATTAATGTGAAATCGGCAATCTGTCAGTATACTTGAGCCATGAAAAAGGGTTGAAAAGGAGCTGCGGCGATGCAAAAAAATAGGTTTGGCGTTTCTTTGTTTATTGTGGGGGGAGTGATTGTTTTGTTCATGGCGGTGGGGGTGATGGAACGAGATATGTCTGTGGTGGAAGTGCCGGCAACGCAAGTGCTTTCTTTTACGAGCAATGAAATGACCTATGAGTTGAAGGGGTTTAGTGCTTCTGATGAATTCCCGATTTTGCAGGGGTGCGTGACTGTACCTGATCAGCGTGGTTGGGTGCCGGTGGTGCAGTTGGTGAATGAGACTACGGGGGAGACGAGTGAGATGGGGAAGTATACGAAAGTGACGGATCCAGAGAGCGCGGATGCAAATAGAGTGTGTCATGAGATTTTATTCTACGACGCTGCGGTGAATAAGGGAGATGTGGTGACTTTGGAAGTGCAGTTTTTGGCGCATTATTTGGATTTGGTGAATGCTAGTGATTTGGCAAAGATCAAGGCTACGGTGAATGGACAATATCCTGAGTTGGATTTTGTGTTGGTGGTGGAGAATAATACGGGGGATGGGGGGATAGGGTTTAGGATTACGAAAAATCCGAATGAGGTGACGGATGCGGAATTAAATGAGGCAATTAATGCCGCGGCGATTGAGAAATATGTTTTGAATATTGAGATTACGTTGGAACAATAGATGTTTTGTTTTGATTTTGTGAAGCGATTGGGAACTCCAATCGCTTTTTTACTTTTTAACACATAACTTGGTATACTTTTGTTATATAGTAGGAGGTTAGAAGATGGAGTTTTTTCAAGAGAATGTTTTAATGTTTTTTTTATTGGTATTTGTAATATCTGTAATAACTATAGTGTTAGGGGTATTTTTTATTATAAAATGGCGATTTTATTTAGTACGTAATCGAATTGTGTATTCTGTTTTTTCAGATAAAGTTGATAAGTTAAATTGTGAAGGCTGTTCAAAGAAATTAACTATAACTTATGGAGATGAAGAACTTAATGATACAAGATTATATATGATTATGATTCAAAAATTAGGAAAACGTTCATTCTATAATCAAAAATTTGAACTTAATTTGCCTAAAGAATCTTCAATTTTAGAATTTGAAAGCTATGAAGTTGACCCGAAAGGTGAAAAAATATCTAGCGATGTAACAGTTTTAAAAACTTATCCTTATGCATTAACGGGAGAATATAAAGAATTAATGGATGGAAAAATATATTACTTTAAAGTATTAGTAAATCATAATGAAAAGGATTCTTTAGTGTTGAAATTTCCAGAAAATGAAAATACTCGATTTGAAGTAGTTTCACATCATTCTGAACTTGTTCAAGCAAAACAGATGGATGTTTTTAAACTCTGGAGTTTTATTTTATTATATGCTTTTGCTTTTTATATGGCTATATATCAAGATATACCTGTATGGAATAATATTTTAGATTTAGCTATATTGTTATCAATTATTTTTTTACCCAAACAAAATTCTCATTTTGCTTTACATCATAAAAAAAAGGTTTGGAAAAAAGGGAAGCAAAAGAATAAAAAATAAAAAAAGGACTGGTTTGAACCAGTCCTTTTTAGTTGTTATTTACTTAATTCTGCGTCGATAGTTTCTTTGGCCTTTTTGACGGCTTCGTCATTTTGATAAAAGACGAGGTGATCGGCTTCGGGATCTGGGGAGATATCAGCAAGGATTTTGTCACCTTTTTGATATTCACCACGGAGAAGCTTCATGGAGAGCGGGCTTTCTACATATTTCTGGAGAGCACGCTTCAAGGGACGAGCACCGAATGCGGCATCGTAGCCTTGTTCGGCAAGCCACCCACGTGCGGCGTCGGTGAGGGCGACATGGAGGTCGTAGTCACAGAGTCGTTCGCGAATTTCGGCCATTTGCAAATCCACAATTTCCATCATTTCTTCTTTGCTCAATGGTGAGAAGGTAATGATCTCATCAATACGGTTGAGGAATTCGGGACGGAAGGTCTTGCGCAGGGCTTTTTCGATCTTGTTTTGCGCTTCTCGTTCTTCGTTGTTAGCAGATTGAGAGAGGAAGCCAAGGGTGCCTGATGAGCGCACGTATTCTGTGCCGAGGTTGGAGGTCATGATGAGGACGGTGTTGCGGAAGTCGACAGTACGACCTTGCCCGTCGGTGAGACGGCCATCATCCAAAATTTGGAGGAGGGAGTTCCACACTTCGGGGTGGGCTTTTTCGATCTCATCAAAGAGGATGACGCGATAGGGACGACGGCGAACGGCTTCGGTGAGTTGACCACCTTCTTCGTAGCCAACATATCCTGGAGGCGCCCCGAAAAGACGGGAGGCGGTGTGTTGTTCGCGATATTCGGACATGTCGATACGCACGAGGGCGTCTTCGTCATCAAACATAAACTCTGCCAAGGCTTTGGCGAGCTCGGTTTTGCCAACACCGGAGGGTCCGATGAAGATGAAGGAACCGATGGGGCGCTTGGGGTCTTTGAGACCTGAGCGAGCACGACGAATAGCGTCTGAAATGGCGTTGATGGCGTCTTCTTGTCCGATGATGCTTTCATGGAGACGATCTTCCATCTTGAGCAATTTTTGAGCTTCGGTTTCCATCATTTGTGAGACGGGGATGCCGGTCCATTGGGCGATCACTTCGGCGATGTCGTCTGTTTCGACGATTTCATCGAGCTTGTGTTCTTCTTCCCACTTTTCTCGTTTTTCGTTAAATTCTTCTTCAATTCGAAGACGTTCTGACTTTTTGGTAGCTGCGAGAGCGTAGTCGCGATCTTGACTGGCTGCATCTTCTTCTGCACGGAGACGTTCAATCTCTTGGCGCATAAATTTGAGGTTTTCAGGCAAGGAATAGAGGGCAACGCGCAATTTTGCAGCAGCTTCATCCATGAGGTCAATGGCTTTGTCTGGAAGACGACGGTCTGTGACGTAGCGAGCGGAGAGCTTGGCTGCAGCTTCGAGGGCTTCATCGGAGAAGCTGACTTTGTGATGGGCTTCATAGCGATCGCGTAAGCCGTGCAACATAAGAATGGTGTTTTCTACGTTGGGTTCTTCGACAAATACGGGGGCAAAACGACGCTCGAGAGCGGAGTCTTTTTCGATGTATTTGTGATATTCATCTAAGGTGGTGGCGCCGATACATTGCAATTCACCACGCGCAAGGGCGGGTTTGAGCATGTTGGAGGCATCCATGGCACCTTGGGCAGCCCCAGCACCGACGACGGTGTGAAGTTCATCAATGAAGAGGATGATTTCACCATCGGATTCTTGGACTTCTTCAATGGAGGCTTTGAGACGTTCTTCAAATTCACCACGGAAGCGAGCGCCTGCGATCATGCCACTGAGGTCTAGAGAATAAACCTTTTTGCCAGAGAGAATTTCTGGGACGTCATCAGCGGCGATCTTGAGGGCGAGGCCTTCTACGATGGCGGTCTTGCCGACACCTGCTTCCCCAATGAGGACGGGGTTGTTTTTGGTACGACGAGAGAGAACTTGGATAACGCGCAAAATCTCGGAATCTCGTCCGATGACGGGATCTAACTTTCCGTCGTGGGCGAGTTGGGTCATGTCTCGGGAATATTTTTCGAGTGTTTTGTAGCGTGATTCGGCGTTTTTGTCAGTGATCTTTTTGCCACCGCGGAGTTCTTGAATGGCTTCGTTAATGCGCTCGGGAGTGATGCCAAATTCTTTTAAGAAGGTGGCAGTGGGGGAGTTTTGTTCTTTGGCAATTGCAATGAAAAGATGTTCGGTGGAGATATATTCATCCCCAAGGCGATTGGCTTCTTCATTGGCTATTTCTGTAATGGTTTTAATGCGCGGGGTGACAAAAACTTGTCCGGTTCCGCCAGCATAGATGCTGACTTTAGGACTGTTTCTTAGAAGTTGGTCTAATCTTGTGCGCATTTCGCTGGTGGAGTTGTTCATGATGGTAATCAATTGAGGAACTACACCATCTGGTTGCTCTAGGAGAGCCATGAGGAAATGCTCTGTATCAATTTGGTTATGCCCGTAGCGTTGAATGATGCTCGCAGCTCTTTGGGCAGCTTCTTGGGCTCTTTCGGTAAATCTATCAAATCGCATCATAGTTGTAAATGCTCCTTTGTTACGAGAATTGTCACATAATCGGTAAACAATCGCAGCCTGCATAAAAGTTTCTTGAGAACTGGATCGTATATTTATAGAGTCGGGTGTTATTTAATTTACACCTATTGTGATAGCCTAATTGTAGGTTATGACTATTAATATTATAGAAGCGAACTATTAGAATTTTATCAATTTAATCACTTTCATATTTTGGGTGGTGATGGGCAACGTAGCGCCTAACTTCATGACAGGCAAGGCAATTGGCTTGATCGCATAACATGCTGAGAGGATTCTCTTGGAGGTGTTTTTGGGTGATCTTGAGCATTTTGTCTAGAGGATAGGCAACGAGATAGTCTTCACCGATACGTTCTCTTTGGGCGATGAGATTGAGATGGGGGCGGATGTGTTCAAAACCGGCACTACAACCAGGGAAGTTTTCAAATTGTTTTACCCCTGTGGGAGTGAGCGCCCAACGAGTAAATTGAGGGCGATCAGCACGCTGGGCTGCGATGTGAAGAGAGACGTTTTGGGTTTGATCTGCGCCGACAAGTAAAACCCATGCTTTTTTATTTTCTAAATATTTAATGGGGGCAAAGGGGTCATTGAGGGTTTGTTGGGCGAGAGTGGTGGGTAGGTTGCGACCAGAGAAGGAGAGCACAGGGTGGCGAGATCTTTCGGTTTCTTTGTTTTGGCGGAAGTATTCTGCAAACTCACCTTGTTCTTCAGAAACAGGCAGATCGGAATGAAAAAATTCAGGAGAGAGGCTGACTTTGAGTGGGTCTTTGTAGTTGATGGCATTGTTTTCGGGACCTGTGCGGGGAGTGACGAGGGTTTGCAGGGTGAAGGCGGGCATGAGAATGCGGTGGTAGTTGGCAAAGAGGGCGGTGAGGATAGCTTGGTTGCCACCGATGATCTGCTCAAATGCATTGAGATTGACATGTACGATGACAGGGCTCTCTTCAGGGAGAGCAAGCATTTCAAAGGAGCGATCAAAATCACGAAAACTTATTATCATGGATTTATTGTAGCGGATTTTGGAAAGGGGACAATCAAAAACTAGGGGGTGATGGAGGGACAAGCAGGGAAGTCATCTGGATTGGTGTTTTGATTGAGGGGTAGGCCAAAGTAGGGGGAAGGATCATAGGTGTTGTTGATGTCAAGCTCATTGAGATATTCTCCGTTTTTGTCTTTGACGACCGAGACGTGCAGGTGAGTGCCGGTGGGGTTGGTGGGACTGCCAGAATAATTTCCTACGTAACCGAGTAAGGTGCCAGCGGGGATAAAAACTTCTGTTGTACCAGCGGGGAATTCTTGTGAGATAAGACTGTTGCCTTCGATATCTGCCATGTGGGTGTAATAGGTCCAGATTTGACGGTTAGATTGGAGAGGATCTGAGGGAATGCGGATGATGACGGTGGAGACCCAATCGGACTCGCGAGTGAGGTAGCCATCATAGACAGAATAGATGGGGGTGGTGCCGACGGGTGTGCCGGGGAAGATGTCGATGCCGGCGTGGCGATGGCCGATACGGTAGGATTCATCCCAAAGGCCAAAGATGACGCCATCTGTGGGAAATTGGAAGGGGGCGTTGTTGCAGGTGGATTTGGCGGTGAGAATGACGGCACTGAGGTCTTTGTTGCCGTTGAGCCAGCTACGGTAGCTAGACCAACGAGCTGAGTTGGAGGTGCTACGTAGATAGCGAGTGACGACGAAGAGACCGGCTAAGATGAGAATGAGGGCGATAGCAGCACCAAAGATGACGATGGGGGAGAAATGTTTTTTTTGAGCTAATGAAATAGGTTTCATTTTTTGTTTGGGTTAATTCTTTTGAGATTGATCTACGGGTGGTTTTTGTACGGAGAAGAGGGTGAGGTTGGGGAGTTCTTTGATGGTTGCAGTATTACAACGTACGACTGTGGTGGGGTCACCACCACCTGCGTAGACGATGTCAAATTGGAAAATATCGGGGTCAGCGAGCGTGATGAGAGATGTTTTATGTCCGAAGGGAGGGACACCGCCATTGGGATAGCCGCAGAGTTCGATGGTTTCTTCATCATGGGACATACGCATTTTTTTGCGATTGATGCCAAAGTGTTTGGCGAGTCCTTTGTAGTCGATGCGATAGGTGCCGGGAGCAAGGACGAGTACGGGGGTTCCATCGGCATTGAAGAGGATTGATTTCATGATTTGGTCTGGAACAACATTTAGGGCTTGAGCTGCTTCTTCTACGGTGTGAGTGCTGGTGGGCATGGGGATTACTTCGGCGTCGAGGTGATGTGCTGTGATGTAATCTGCTAAATCTTGTGGGGTGAGTTGTTTATCCATGAAATGATTATACTGCTAAATGAGAGAGGGTTGGCTGAATTTGACGAGAATTAAGATATTTTTATTTTTTTGTCTCTTAAATTTATACTATGACAACTGTCATCTTTTTTGGGTAAATCTGAATTTCTTCATATTTTCTTTATATTTAATTGTTATAGTATTTTTATTATTATTTTATTTATTTATTTATTTTTATTTTATTATTTATTTGTTAAAAAGGAAAAAACGATGAATCAGAAGAAAAAAAATTGGATCGTGGATTTGGTTTGTTTTGTTGGCTTTTTATTGTCACTCAAACCTTCTATCACTGGCTTTTCCATCCATGAGTGGTTGGGAATCGCCGTTTGTGGTGTGTTGATTGTACATTTATTGATGCATTGGCGTTGGACGGCAAATGTGACGAAGAATTTTGGTAAAGTGAAATTCAATGTGCAATTCAACTATGTGGTGGATGTGATGCTTGGGTTGGGATTTGCTTTGATCTTGGCAACAGGGTTGATTATTTCCAATCTGTTGAGCTTGGCTATTTCTTATGATTTCTTTACGATTGTGAGAGTGGTGCATGTGTTTAGCTCTTATGCAACCTTTGCTTTGGTGATGGTGAAATTGGCGAAACATTTTGAATGGATTGCAAAAGTGACCGCTAGCATGTTTGGGATTTCCACTGTAAAGAAACAATCACCTAATTTGGCTATCTCAACCAATGAAGCTGTAAAAACTGAAATTACTAAAAAAAATGTACCTGTGAATCCTGCTCGAAGAGAGGCAATGCGCATGTTCTTGATCGGTGGTGCTGGTGTTGTACTCGCTGGAAAATGGACAGTAGATTGGGGTAGTGAATATTTGGTGGCGGCAGAAGGCGTGGAAACTGTTTCTTCAACTTCAGCAATTGCAACTGCAACGAGTGTGATGGCAGTTTTGGACCCACTTTTGGCAAATGTATCACAATGTCATAAAGGGTTGCAATGTGTTTATCCAGGTAGTTGTCATGATTATAAAGATATCAATGGAAACAACCTTTGTGATCATGGTGAGGTGTTAGCTTATAACATTGCGCAAGGCATTACGACAGAAGATTCTTTTGGAGTGCTACCGGAGGGTGGCAATCAAAATGGAAATGGTCATGGACGTGGTCAAAAAGAATCAGAGAGCAACAGCGCTACCACCACAACAGATACCACTACTGTGACTACGGCAACAAGCGTACCGACTGCAACACCTACTGCTGTAGCGACCAGTGAGACTGTGATTGTGGTGGAACCGACTGCTGATGTGTTGGCAAATGTGCCGCCTTGTCGAAAAGGATTACATTGTTCTTACCCAGGAAAGTGCCATGATTATCAAGATATTAATAGCAATGGGCTGTGTGATCGAGGGGAAGTTTCTTAAGCAAAATTCCAAAAGATAAGAAAAAAATTAATAGCGTTACGAAAGTAGCGCTACTTTTTTTAATTTTAAATTAATTGCTTATTGTGTTGGCTAGATTTAATCGTTATAATGGTAGGGTATAAATATGCGTTTAAATAAATTACCTGTTTTGTGTAGAGTGGGAATGTCGTTAGGGTGCACGGGATAGGTAATAAAAAAATATTTAATAAGTTTAATGTGTGTTAAACTCGCTGAACTTATAAGCGATTAAAATCATTATTTTTTATTATTGGAGATACCTCAATGTCAGAACTAGTAGAAACAAAGCAAAAGACTGAAGCATGGCATAGTTATTCTTCCGAAGAAGTGGAGAAAATGCTCGATACGTCTATCGAGAATGGGCTTACTTCTGAAGAAGCAAATCGCCGGTTGAAACTATATGGTGAAAATCAATTGAAAGAAGCACCCCCTCCTTCAATTTGGAAGTTGTTGTGGGATCAATTCAATGATTTCACTGTGATGCTGTTGATCGCTGCTGCTTTTATTTCTTTGATCGTGAGCATTATTGATGGTCATGTGGAATGGACGGAAACGATCGTGATTTTGGCGATTGTGATTTTGAATGCAATCATGGGGATCATTCAAGAGCGGCGCGCTGAACAGGCTTTGTCTGCATTGAAGAAATTGTCTGCACCAGATGCGCAAGTGTTGCGTGATGGTGTGCGTCAAACTATTCCTTCTCCCCAAGTGGTGCCCGGTGATGTGGTGTTCTTGGAAGCAGGGAACTATGTGCCAGCTGACATCCGTTTGGTGGAAACAGTGAACTTGCGTGTGGAAGAAGCTGCTTTGACTGGTGAATCTTTGCCAGTGGAAAAACATGACCACTTGACGCTTGAAAAAGATGCTGGGATTGGTGACCGAAAGAACAGCGCTTTTATGAGCACGATGATTAATTATGGTCGTGGTAAGGGAATTATTGCTAACACTGGGATGGAGACCGAAATTGGTCATATTGCAACCATGTTGCAATCTGTGGAAGTGGAACAAACTCCTTTGCAACGCAAATTGGAACAATTGGGCAAGACCTTAGGGATTGGCGCTTTGGTTGTGTGTGGTTTGGTGTTTGCAATTGGTGTGTGGCGACATGATCCTGCCCAACCTTTGGGCGAAGCAATGATCGAAATGTTCATGGTTGCAATCAGCTTGGCTGTGGCAGCCGTGCCAGAAGGACTCCCCGCAGTGGTGACAATCAGCTTGGCTTTGGGTATGCAAAAGATGATTGACCGCCATGCATTGATCCGCAAGCTTTCTTCCGTGGAAACCTTGGGTTCTGCAACCACAATTGGCTCTGATAAGACTGGTACATTGACCCAAAATGAAATGACCGTGACCCGTTTGTGGGTGGACGATACTTTTGTGAATGTGAATGGGACAGGCTATGCACCGGAAGGTGACTTCTCTGTGGATGGCAAACCTGTTGAAATGAAAGATTATCAAGGTGCTTTGACCGCTTTGTGGTTGGGTGTTTTGAATAATGACTCTGAATTGATTAAAAAAGATGTGGAAGGCTTTACTGTCTATAATATCGTTGGCGATCCTACGGAAGCTGCAATGGTGGTGGCTGGGGCAAAGGCTGATGTTGGCTATTTGGACCTTTTGAAGGCTTATCCACGTGAACAAGAAATTCCATTTGATGCAACACGAAAACGCATGACCACAATCCATCATGTACATAATCCACAAAGTGCAGATATCTCTCCATTTACTGAAGATGATAAAGATGTGTTTGTAGTGGCTGTGAAGGGTGCTCCGGACATGGTGTTGGAACATTGTACAAGCTATCAAACCATGGATGACAGTCAAAAGAAAATGACCGACCAAATGCGTACCACTATTTTGGATGCCAACAAAAAGATGGCAAACGATGCGTTGCGCGTTTTGGCAGTAGCTTTCAAGATCGTGAAGGAAATTCCTGAAGATATTACGATCGAAAATATGGAAAAAGATTTGATCTTCGTGGGGTTGCAAGGGATGATTGACCCGCCACGTGAAGAAGTGAAATTAGCTTTGCAACATGCAAAGGGTGCTGGTGTACGCACTGTGATGATCACCGGTGACTATCCTGAAACTGCTCGTGCAATTGCAACCTCAATTGGTCTCTATCGTGATGGTACAGAAGTGATTACTGGACATCAATTGGAAGAAATGTCCGATGAAGAATTGGTGAATATCATCGAAGATGTGGATGTGTTTGCTCGTGTTTCACCTGAACATAAGGTGCGAATTGTGCAAGCTTTGCGTGCGCAAGGCGATGTGATCGCGATGACCGGTGACGGTGTGAATGATGCACCTGCGCTTAAGCAAGCAGATATTGGTGTGGCAATGGGGATCACTGGTACGGATGTGGCCAAGGGCGCTGCAGACATGGTGTTGACGGATGATAACTATTCTTCTATTGTTTCGGCAATTGAGCAGGGTCGTATCATTTATTCCAATATTCGTAAGTTTGTGTATTACTTGCTTTCTTGTAATATGGCTGAAATTATGATCATTTTCTTGGCAATTGTGATTGGCTGGGCGAGCCCGCTCTCTGCTATTCAATTGTTGTGGTTGAACTTGATCACCGATGGTGCACCGGCTCTGGCATTAGGGATGGAAGAAGGCGATCCTGATATTATGGATCAACCTCCACGCCCTGCAAATGAACCAATTATCAATAAACGCATGACGATTGGTGTGATTGTACAAACGATTGCAATTACCTCAGTAACCTTAGGCGCTTATTGGTGGGGCCATCATATTGAAAATGTGGCAGCTGGTGATTTTGACGCTTTGGCTTCTACAATGGCATTTGTGACACTTTCCTTCTCGGAATTGTTCCGTGCTTATACTGCACGATCTGAACGTTATAGCTTGTTCAAGATTGGTGTGTTCTCTAACAAGACGATGAATTGGGCTGTGTTGTTCTCCTTGGCTTTGTTGATTGGTGTGGTTTATTTGCCTTTTGCAAACACTTTGTTTGGTACAGAACCTTTGACCTTCTTCCATTGGACACGTTTGTTGCCATTGATTTTGATTCCTTCAATTGCAGCTGAAATTACCAAGGCAACTGTCCGAAAGTTAAAATTAGGGTAGTAAGAAAAATTTAGTTCGTTCTAAATTCTTTTCCAAAAAAAGCTGGTGCAATTGCATCAGCTTTTTCGTTAAGATGAAAGATTTTGAATTGATATTTGTCAATTTAATAGGTGGTTTCTTTATGAAATATGTCATAAATTCGTTAGAAATCCATTAATCGAGAAAATGCTCTCTTGACGTTCCTTTTAATCATCCTAGAATTATTAATGATAAGAATATCTGAAGAGATGGAGAAGTGTATAAAACATTATGGAATATCAAGATTATTATAAAATATTAGGTGTTGCAAAAAATGCTTCACAAGATGAAATTAAAAAAGCGTATCGTAAGTTAGCGATGAAATATCACCCTGACCAAAATCCGGGCGATAAAACTGCGGAAGAAAAATTTAAACAAATCAATGAAGCGAACCAAGTGTTGAGCGATCCTGACAAACGTGCAAAATATGATCAGTTAGGATCTGCTTATAAACAATATCAACAAACCGGTGGACAAGCTAGTGGGTTTGATTGGTCGCAATGGCAGAGTGCAGGGGGCGGTGGTGCACAGCGAGTTAACTTGGAAGATCTTGAAGATTTGTTTGGAGGCGGTGGGTTCTCGGACTTTTTCAGCACCATTTTTGGCGGAATGGGTGGTATGGGGGGGAGCGCACGTTCTAGCCGAAGCCGTGGTGGGCAACAACGCGTTTATCAACAGCAAGCAGACAATCCATATGGATTCCCGAATGGTGGGTTTGATGGACGTGGTCAGGCACCGCAACAACAACGTTATGAAGATAAATTACAGATCAGTTTAAGTGAAGCTTATCATGGGTCTTCTCGACAGATCCGTGTAAATGATAAAACTTTGAACGTAAAGATTCCTAAGGGAATCACAAGTGGCAAGAAGATCCGAATGAAGGGGGTTGCTCCGGGTAATGCGGATCTTTATTTGGTGATGGATGTGGCAAATGATCCGCGTTTTGAAGTTGATGGTGCCAATTTAACCACTAAGGTGAATGTTGATCTGTATACTGCTGTTTTAGGGGGGAAGGTGAATGTGCCGGGAATGGATAAGAATTACTCTTTGAATATCCCTGAAGGCACCCAACCCGGACAAAAATTCCGTTTGAGCGGCAAAGGAATGCCAGTGTTTGGAAAAAAAGGACAATTTGGCGACC
Source organism: Anaerolineales bacterium (assembly GCA_963662985.1). Taxonomy (GTDB): domain Bacteria; phylum Chloroflexota; class Anaerolineae; order Anaerolineales; family UBA11579. The sequence continues at coordinate 1,356,115 of OY760067.1, forward strand.
TTTATGCCCAAGCTCAAATTGAAATTCCTAAAAAATTAACTGCAAAAGAAAAGAAATTATTCTCTGAACTTGCGCAGAAATAAGTATGTAGAAAAGAGAAAGGACTTATGAAGAATAAACGATTAATCCTAATGACTGTAATCACTGTCCTCGTGATGAGCAGCTTTGCCTGTTCTTTAGGCAGCGTTCGCTTTCGACCCGATGAATTCTCTTTCTCATCCACCGACGAGACGGTTGTCGCAGATGACACCTCAACTGTTCCCACCACGACGGATGAAGAAACTGTGGTGACAGTGGTCAATTCAACCTCTGAAGATCTCTATATTAATTTGTATAAAGAGGCGATCAAAGGTGTGGTTGTGATCCAAACTTATGTGGAAGATTCAGCATATGGCACAGGCACAGGTTTTGTGTTTGACAAAGAAGGACATATTGTGACGAATTTGCATGTGATCGAAAATGCAGATACGGTTGTGATTGGTTTTGATACGGGCACAAAGGTCTATGCAGAAGTCGTTGGGAAAGACCCAGACTCTGACTTGGCTGTGCTTTCTGTCGATATGCCTGCGGATGAGCTTTATCCTTTGCCATTGGGTGACTCGAGTGCATTGCAAGTGGGTCAGTCTGTGGTGGCAATTGGGAACCCATTTGGACATAATGGGACGATGACAACAGGGATTGTTTCTGCTATGGGTCGTACTTTAGATTCTTTGAACACTACACCTGATGGCAGCGTTTTCTCTGCAGGTGATTTGGTGCAAACGGATGCTGCAATCAACCCAGGGAATAGTGGTGGTCCATTGTTGAACTTGGCCGGAGAGGTGATTGGTGTGAACCGCGCGATTGAATCTTCTGGATATAGTTTGACGGGACAAGGCCAAAATTCTGGGGTTGGGTTTGCTGTTTCTTCCAATATTGTCAATCGAGTGGTGCCTGATTTGATTGCACAAGGGTATGTGGATTATCCATACTTGGGTGTGACTGTTTATAATGAAATTCCGTTGCAAGTGGCAGAGGAGTTGGGCTTGGAAAAGGCAGTGGGTTTCATTGTCTCTGAAGTTTCCGCAGGTGGCCCGGCTGATGAAGCTGGGTTGCAACCCAAAGATACAGTGGTTGGAATCAATGGTATTGATGTGAAGAACTTTGATGAGCTATTGAGTTATTTGTTAGCGAATGTGTATCCGGGTGAAAGTGTGACGTTGACTTATATCCGTGATGGACAAACAATGACAACTGACTTGGTAGTGGGAGCGCGTCCTCGCAGCAATTAATTACTGAGCAATACGATTAACTAAAAAAGCGACTCAAATTTTTGAGTCGCTTTTTGTTTGTTTTTGATTAGTCTTCTTCGACGTCTAGGAGTCCACCATGATAGGTGAGTTCGTAGATTTTTTCACCGTCTTTGAGGATGTATTCTTTGCCAGTGAAATAGCGGAAGTCGCCTTCGTTGGTATCGATATAGGTGAAGCCATCTTCTGTGGTGAATTCGTAAGGGCCTAAGAAACGACCTTCGGTATACAGATTGGAGAGGCTTTGTTTGAGCACTTCGCCCACACCTGCGGCGGAGATCATGTCATCTCGTAATAATTTGCCGTAGTAGTTCATGCCCCAAATCGCTCTACCCATAAAATAGACAATCTCTTCGCCAATAAAGTTGGAACTGCCATAGTAGCTATCGAGATAGCTAAAGACACCATCTTTATGTTCCATGTCGAATGAATTGGGACGGTGAGAGTTGACCTTTTCCCCACTGCCTATATAGGTTTTGGACTTTGCAGTGACAATAAACGCTAATAATTCTTCGGGATGATAGGGGGAGGTATCAATTTGCATACTTATTTCCTTACATGTTTCCTTATTTTTTCATTAAAATCTATTTTGCAACTGGCATGTCACGGCTGGCGAGTATATTTATATCATATCCCAGCGGATTTTCTATGAGTATATCACCTTTTTTTATGGGGGCTGTGACCTCTTTTTCTCGGATGATGGCGAGCAGATCAAAGATTTTGTCTTTGGGGAAAGGGGTGGCGGTATAGACGGGGAGGACGGGAAGCAGGCCGTTTTGGACACGGACGGTGCTGGCGACCATGCGACGTGGGTCGGTGAGCTCTTGTTTGGCATAGGCTACGCCACGTTTGCATCCAGCATCTACGTGGGTGATTTCTCCATCTAGTTTATCTACATGTAATACACAGCCTTTGGGGCAACTGACACATAAGAGGGTTTCTTGTTCTTTTGTCATTTTATTTCACCTTGGTTTTCTCGAGAATGCGCACGGAAAGAGTTTGGACTCCTTGCAAAGCTTCGAGATCTTTTTCTTTTAATTTGACGGAGACCATTTCACCCGGGCGGACATATTGTTCTACTTTGCGGGTGATGAGGGTGTCGCCATTTAAGACTTGAATGTGGACGGGCTCTTCGATGGGATGAGTGACGCGCAATTGGAGATCGATGGGGCCATTGTGCAAATTTTGAGGTGCGATCTTTTGGGGGACGACATAGCGTACGTTTTGCCCGGGTTGGATTTCAATATCAGGCATGTCTTGAGCAGGTGCTTGGCCTGCGCTGCGTGCATTGGCGTAATTTGCGGCGTTTTCACCGGCTTTAATGCCTGCGATGGTGACCCAGTCGGCGAGGTCGTAGACATGCACGACGTTGCCAGCGGCGAAGATGCCGGGGACATTGGTTTGGAATTGATCATCTACGATGGGTCCGCCCGTGATGGGGCTGAGTTCTACCCCCGCAGAGCGGGAAAGTTCGTTCTCAGGAATGAGACCTACGGAGAGGAGGAGGGTGTCGCATTCAATGGTTTCTTCTGTACCGGGGATGAAGTTCATTTTGTCGTCTACTTGGGCGATTTCAACTGCTTCGATGCGATCTTTGCCGATGATGCGTTTGACTGTGGTTTGGAGTTGGGTGGGGATGTCAAAGTCTTGGCAACATTGCACGAAGTTGCGGGTGAGACCGTTGATGAAGGGCATGATCTCGACAACACGTTCTACTTTGGCGCCTTCAAAGGTCATGCGACGGGCCATGATGAGACCGATGTCTCCAGAGCCGAGGATGACGCATTTTTCACCGGGCATGTAGCCTTCCATATTGACCCAGCGTTGGGCGGTGCCAGCGGTATAGACGCCAGCAGGTCGGGGGCCGGGGATTTGGATTTGGGCACGTGAGCGTTCTCGGCACCCCATGGCCAATACGACGGCGTTTGCTTCTAAGGTGAGATAGCCATGTTCTTGTGAACTGGCGATCACTTTTTTGTCGGGAGTGATTTCGATGACCATGGTGTCTAGCAATGTTTCTACACCGAGGTCGAGCATTTCTTGAATATAGTGTTGGGCGTAAGAAGGGCCGGGTAATTCTTCGCCAAAGTTCTCGACACCGAAGCCGTTATGGATACATTGGAGGAGGATGCCTCCGAGTTCGACATCGCGTTCGATGACGAGCACGTTTTGCGCACCAGCTTTTTTGGCACCGATTGCCGCACCGACACCACCGGGACCGGAACCAATGATAATTACATCGTAGTTTGTTTTCATGTTGATTTCCTTCCTTTAGCCTTCGTTGATGACGATTTTGGATCGGCGGGAGAGGAATTCGGAACCTTCTCCTTTTTTGCTGACTTCAAGATGGGACAACCCAGTTTCTCGGGCAAGGATATCGACTACGCGGGGCATATCAAAACCACCGAGACAACGACCGGTGCCGAGCCATGTGCGACGCTTGATGGCGTCATAGGTGAGGGCGGGAATGGGGGCATGGATGGCGTCGATGATTTCACCTTCGGTGACATTTTCACAACGGCAGATTACGCGACCATAGGCGGGATTTTGGGCGATGAGCGTTTGGCGCTCTTCATGGGTCATGCTGGCAAAATTGGGACGAGCAGGTCGAATGGGGTTCCAGTCTTTTTTCTCTACAAATTTTTCTCCTGCTTTTTCCATTAATTCGATGACGTAGACGGCGATGGCGGGGGCACTGGTGAAGCCGGGGGATTCGATGCCACCTAGGTTGACAAAGCCTTCGACTTCTTCAGGAATTTCGATGATGAAGTCTTTGTTGTAGTCAATCTTGGGATCTTCACAGGGGGCATTGCCACCAGCACGCAGACCCGCAAAATTTGCTACGGTGAATTTTTTGTTGAGAGTGGGGATGAGTTTTTTGGTACCTTCCCAGACTTCTTCTAGGCCAGATAAAGTGACTGCTTTGTCACTCTTGTCATCCACATCGTTGGCGGTGGGGCCTAAGAATGCGTTGCCGTGGGTGGTGGTGCCGACGACGATACCTTTGGAGACTTTGCTGGGGACGGGGAAGATGACGGTGTCAATTTGGAATTCAGCACCATCAAGGACGTAGTATTCACCTTTGCGAGGAGTGATCTTAAATTCTGGACGAATGCCGAGTTTGTGCATGACTTCGTCTGCATAGAGGCCAGCAGAATTGATTACCCAGCGAGCGTTGAACTCCCCTTGGTTGGTTTTGATACCGACGACTTTGCTGCCATCGGTGAGGAACTCTTCAAATTTGGTGTTGAGCTTGACGGTGGTGCCATTCATGACTGCGTTTTCGGCCGCGGCGACGACAGCGCCAAAAGGATCGACGACCCCAGCGGTTGGTGCCCAGAGCGCACCAACAATGGCATCTGTGATCTCGGGAACACGTTCGCGCACCACTTCGGGGCCGACGATGTTGAGCCCGGGGACGCCATTTTTGAGTCCACGTTCAAGCAAGGGTTGAAGCTCATCTAATTCTTCTTGCGAGGTAGCGATAACAAAATCGCCGCAACGTTTGAAGCCAATTTGTAATTCTTCGGCAAGTTGATCCCACATGGGATTGGCGGCGATGTTCATTTTGGATTTCATTGTGCCAGGAATAGGGTCGTTGCCACTATGAATGATGGCAGAGTTGGCGGCGCTAGTTTCCATGCCGATGTCTGAATTTTTATCAATCAGAAGAATGTCGAGCTCGTATTTGGATAAAAAACGAGCCATCATGCTGCCGACAATGCCAGCACCAATGATGATGACGTCGTAGTTTGTTTTTGTTGAATCCAAGGGTGTATACCTCCAAGAAAATTTGAATTAGTTAAATTATATACTTTTTTTGAAGGACTTGGATAATTTTTCATAAGACTTGCAAAACTTTGCAGTTAAATAAAAATGCCACCCGTTTGGATGGCGTTTTTTTGAGAAATTATTCAACGAGATAGGCGATTGTGGCGCCATCCCCGCCCTCGTTTTGCTGGGCGTCTTGATAGCTTTGGATATAAGCATGGTTGTGCAAAAATTGACGCACAGCACTGCGCAAACGTCCGGTGCCTTTACCGTGTACGATGCGGACAAAGGGTAAGTGGGCAACGTAGGCGGCATCGAGATGACGTTCGAGTTTTTCGAGGCCTTCGTCGACGGTCATACCAATCAGATTGAGCTCAAAGCCGGGAGAGTCGTAGGAGAAACTGTTGCCGATTTTTGGACCTACATAGATTTTTTCTTCTTGCTTTTGTTTGCGTTTGATTAGTTCGACATCTTTTTTATTGACGCGTAGGCGCAAGGTACCGACTAAAACTTCTAATTTGTTGGCGAAGACACCTGAGACGGTGCCTTCTTTTTGATAAGTTTTAATGTGTACAAGGTCGCCATTGCGAAAATCATTTGGATCTGTGGGAGAGGTGGCGTCTGTGGCAATCTCTTGTGAGGTTTTTTGGATCTTTTTGTGATAGGTGTTGATCTTGCTTTCCAACTCATCAATTTGCTCGGTTGGTTTGCGTTTGAGTTCAAGATTCCTTCTGGAGACGGCCATTTCCTTTTTAAGTGCCTGCATTTCTTGCTGCGCTTCTTGCAATTCTTTTTCCAGAACGGTTTGGCGTTCTTCTTCAAATTCACCGAGTTGTTTTTTGAGCTCAGCGCGATATTGATCTGCTTTGCGACGGGCACGGCTGGCACGATTGCGTTCTTTTTTGGCGATTTTTTGCAAGCGTTGTACTTCTTCCAGCAGGTCTTCGGCACGAAGTTCGTTGGGGTCGATTACAGATTCTGCATCTGCGATGATATCTTCTTGCAAGCCAAGCCGTTTGGCAATCGCGAGGGCGTTGGAACGACCGGGCATACCGATTAAGAGACGATAGGTGGGACGCAAAGTGTGGGTGTTGAATTCTACGGAGGCGTTGATGACACCGGTGTTGACTTGGGCGAAGCTTTTCAGGCTGGGATAGTGCGTGGCGATTACGGAGGTGACTTTTTCTCGGACGAGATGGTTCATAATTGCACGCGCTAAAGCGGCGCCTTCTTGCGGGTCTGTGCCGGAGGCGAGTTCGTCAAAGAGAATCATACTGTGATGATCGGCTTTGTCGATGATGCGGATGATGTTTTTGACGTGCCCAGAGAAGGTGGAGAGGGATTGTTCGATGGATTGTTCGTCACCAATGTCTGCGTAAATATTTTTAAAGAGGCTGATTTTACTGCCCGCTTGGCAGGGGATATGTAAACCACTTTGCGCCATAGCAGAAAGCAGGCCGATGGTTTTAAGCGTGACGGTTTTGCCACCGGTGTTGGGACCAGTAATGACCATCATAAAGGTGCTCTCATCCCAGACAACATCAATGGGGACAATTTGTTTGGGATCGATGAGGGGATGACGGGCTTTGTTTAATTGAATGGTGATGCCGGAGGTGTTTTCTTCGGCGTCATAGTCATTAATTTCAATCAAAGCGGGTTCTGTGGCTTCGATTTGATTGGCATATTTGCCTTTGGCAAGGATCATATCCAAATGGGCGACGGTGTTTAGCGAAAGTAGGATGTCTTCATGGTGGGCTTTGATGTGATCGGTGAGGAGAATCATCAGACGGAGGATCTCATCGCGTTCTTCGAGCTGAAGTTTACGAATTTTGTTGTTTAGTTCTACGAGAGATTCTGGTTCGATAAACAGGGTGGCCCCGGAAGAAGAGGAATCATGAATGATGCCTTTGATGCGACCTTTGGATTCTGCGCGAACGGGGATGACGATGCGGCCGTCACGTTGAGTGATGATGGCATCTTGAATATGTGGGGCTAAATTTTTATTGCTAATGATTTGTTGTGCTTTTTGAGATAGCTGGCTGTGAGTGGATTGCTGGGCTTTGCGGATGGAAGCAAGTTGGGGAGAGGCACTATCTTTGATTTCGCCTTTTTCGTCAATGATTTCAGTAATCTTTTGAATGGTGTCTGTGAGAGTGGGGATTCTAGCAGCGATGGTTGCTAAAGAAGGATAGTTTTCTGCGGAGCGATTGAACACACGCGCCACGTCACGGGCGGTAAGCAAGGTAGCTTTGATATCTTGGACATCTGCGGGTTGCAGAATTTTGCCACGTTGTGCATCGGCCAAGAAATCACGTATATCAAATACACCTCCTACCAAGTTTCCTTCACTTTCGGCTAAGAATTGGCGGGCTTCACTTGTCTCTCGAATCCAAAGCGCTGCTTGATCTGCATTGTGAGTGGGCTTTAGATTTTGTACGAGTTCTTGTGCTACAAAGCTGCCGCAGTTGGCTTCCACTTTACGGAGCACTTTGTGGTATTCCAAAATATTAAGTGTTTTAACGTCCATAACAGGCATAGTTTACCATAATTTTGCGCAAAGACATGCCTATTGCTGTTTCGTTTTTTGCATGTTATGATTAATTCAGGTGGGGCTAGGCTCCATTTTCAAATTTCGATCTTTTATTTTTTATTATTATTTTTTATTATTTCTGTTGAAATTTGAGACCAGTTTATCTATAAGGAATTATTGAATTATGAAGACAAATTTAATATCACGGATAGTGGGAGCTATCTTATTTGCGATGGTTGGTTTTATGTTGGGGGTTTGGACTATGAACGTCGGATTCGTTTCTCCGAACAATACTGTGTTTTTATGGATCTTAGTTGGCGTGGCTGCTTTGTTGGGTGTGTTGTTTACACCTGCGCTGACAACAGTGCCAATTGAAAAAGCAAAAGCCAAATTAAATGAACTATCTGACCAAGCCTTGTTAAGTGTGACTTTAGGCTTTTTTGTTGCTGTGGCAGCAGGTGCACTAATCTCTGTGCCTTTGTTCCGTTTACCGGGCGTTTTCGGAATTGTGATTCCAATTTTGGTGACGATTGGTTTGGCATCCATTGCGGTTTCTGTTTTTGCAAAACGCGAATTAGAGATTAGCCTAAATGCAGCTAAGAAAATTGCTGCGTCGGAGATGCCAGATGTTCCTTTGACCCCGCCAGAACGTAAGGTGTTGTTGGATACTAGTGTGATTATCGATGGTCGTATTTCTGATATTGCTCGCACGGGATTTGTGCCAGGGACATTATTGATTCCTAACTTTGTGTTGAATGAATTACAATTTATTGCTGATTCTGGAGACGCTTTGCGCCGTCAACGTGGACGCCGTGGCTTGGAAGTGTTGAGCAATATGCAAAAAGATGCTTTGATCTCTGTGAAGATTACCAGCGTGGATGTGGATGGTGTGAATGCAGTGGATGAAAAATTGGTGGTGTTGGCAAAACAAATGCATGCCCCGATTTTGACGAATGATTATAACTTGAACCAAGTGGCTGAAATTCAAGGGGTTGAGATTTTGAATATCAATGAACTTGCCAATGCGATTAAGACCGTGTTTTTGCCCGGTGAAACTTTGAACATTCGTGTGATCCAAGAGGGTCGTGAAGATGGGCAAGGGGTTGGCTATTTGGATGATGGCACCATGGTGGTGGTGCAAGATGGAAATGAATATTTGGGTGTCGAGTTGGACACTATGGTGACAAAGGTTTTGCAAACTGCCGCTGGGCGAATGATTTTTGCGAAGCCAATTGAATACTAAGTATCAAAAAAGAGGTAGTTATGGCTTTACGTGTTTATAATACATTATCACGACAAAAAGAAGAATTTGAAACACTAGAACCCCATGTGGTGAAAATGTATGTGTGTGGACCAACGGTCTATGATGATGCACATATTGGGCATGCCATGTCTAGCTTGGTGTTTGATATTATCAAACGCTATTTGATTTTTAAGGGATATGATGTGCGTCATGTGATGAACTTCACTGATGTGGATGATAAGATTATCAATCGTGCGAATTATGAAAAGCGCGATCCCTTTGAATTATCCGCACACTATATCAAAGAATATTTACGCCATATGCAAGATTTGAATATCTTGCCTGCGACGGTATATCCGCAAGCAACGCAAGAGATTGAACATATTATTGAGACGATCAGTGCTTTGATTGAAAAAGGGCATGCTTATGCCGCAGATGGCGATGTTTATTTTTCTGTGCCTACGGACGAGGATTATGGTAAGTTGAGTGGGCGCAAAACAGAAGATATGCAAGCTGGAGCACGGGTGGCAGTGGATGACCGCAAAGAAACGCCGATGGACTTCGCTTTGTGGAAAAGCGCAAAAGAAGGCGAACCGAGTTGGCCGAGTCCTTGGGGTAATGGACGTCCGGGATGGCATATTGAATGTTCGGTGATGAGCTTGAATCATTTGGGTGAACAAATTGATATTCATGGCGGTGGTACGGATTTGATCTTCCCACATCATGAAAATGAAATTGCACAGAGTGAATGTTATACAGACAAACAATTTGCTACTTATTGGATTCATAATGGGATGCTGCAATTTGATGGTGAAAAGATGTCTAAATCTTTGGGCAATATGATCACGATCGACCAATTTTTGAAAGAACATGAAGCAAATGTGATGCGCATGTTGATTTTGACCTCCAATTATCGTCATCCTTTAAAATATAGTGAAAAGATTTTGGAACAAACTGAAAAATCATTGGAGCGTTTGCGCTCAGCTTTGAAGCCTGAATTGCCGGGAGCAAATGGCATGGATGAAGATTCAAGCGCATTATTAGCGAATGAAATAGAAGTGGCGACCAATGGCTTTGAATTGGCAATGGATGATGATTTCAATGGGGCTGGTGCTTTAGCTTGTTTGTTTGATTTGGTACGGGTGATTAATCAATCACGTGACCAAGGGGCTACGGATGAAGAATTAAAGCCAGCGCAAGACTTGATCGTGAAGCTGACCGGTGTGTTGGGTTTGGAATTGGCACAAGGTGGTGCAAAAGATGCTGCAGTGGGCCCGTTCATTGAATTGCTGTTGAAGGTGCGTAAGGATGCTCGGGATAATAAGAATTGGGCGATGTCTGACTTGATTCGTGATGAGCTTTTGGCATTGGGTGTGGTGATCGAAGATCACAAAGAAGGAAGCACGTGGCATTGGGCCTAAGTTGAATTGATTTTGAGAAAGAGCGTGGCGGAGTCTGTTCACGCTCTTTTTTTTAGAGAGTGAGTGAAGAAGAGGTTATGAAAGAATTTTTATACGGTAGAAATCCGGTTTATGAAGCGTTGGCAGCGGGGAGACGGAATTTTTTCCAATTGTATTTGCATGATGGGGTTAAAGAAGATGAGCGGATGAAAAAGATTTTGCGATTGTGCAAAGAAAAAAAAGTGCCTGTGGGCCGTGTGCCAAAAGAAAAACTTTCACAATTGGCGAGCTTGCCTAAGAATACAAATACGCAAGGGATTTTGTTGGAAGCAAGTGAGTATCCTTATGTGAACTTAGATGATATTTTGTTGAATGCTAAGCAAAAACAAGAAGCGCCGTTTGTGTTGATTTTAGATACTTTACAAGACCCACAAAATTTGGGGACTTTGATTCGCACGGCAGAAATCATTGGGGTGCATGGAGTGGTGATTCCGACTCATCGTGCGGCGGGAGTGTTGCCGTCAGTGGTGAATGCTTCATCGGGAGCGGCAGAACATAGCTTGGTGGCGCAAGTGAATTTGGCGCGTGCAATTGAACAGTTGAAGGAAGAAAATGTGTGGGTGATTGGTCTGGAAGGTGGCGATGATGCACAACCTGTACAAAAAGTGCGCTTGGATGGCCCGATTGCTTTGGTGGTGGGCAGTGAAGGCACAGGGCTGCGGCGTTTGGTGCGAGATTCGTGTGATGTGTTGATGAGTTTGCCTATGCGTGGCAAGACGGAATCGTTGAATGCGGCTGTGGCAGGGTCTGTGTCACTTTATTTTGCGTGGCAGGCGCGTAATTTTAATGAGAATAATTAATTAACATTTTCTATTAAAAATTAAGCAAAATGGTTTAAAAGGCAGTATAATAATTTGGAAAGTAAAACAATGTTAATATGGAGTGAAGTGTTGGTATGACAGTTAGAGAAATTAAAAAAGATATCTTTTGTTTGGGGATGGATGACCACGATTTGGATCTTTTTGAAGGAATGTGGGATGTATCCAAAGATGGCGTATCAATCAACGCCTATTTGATCTTGGATGAAAAAACTGCATTAATTGATATCTCTTCTGAATTGTTGGAACCACCTTTTTCAGAAGAACTAGCAAAATTAATGGGCGATCGCGACCTAGATTATTTGATTGTCAATCATATGGAAATGGATCATACAGGTGCGATTGAAGGATTGCTGCGTCATTATCCGAATGTGAAGATTTTGAGCTCAATGCGAGCGAAAAAAATGTTGGCAGAACATTATAACGTGGTGGAGAATGTGAAGGGTGTGTTGCAGGATGATGAGCTTTCGCTTGGCAAACATACATTGCGTTTTTATATGACCCCGAATGTACATTGGCCTGAAACAATGATGACCTATGAAACTACGCAACAAATCTTGTTTAGTTGTGATGCGTTTGGTGCGTTTGGCTGTTTGAATGGGATTTTGTTTGATGATGAAGTCAAGCCGGAAGAGATGGCGTATCGTGATGCGGAATCGCTGCGCTATTATGCAAACATTGTGGCTTCTTTTAGTAAGCCAGTCAAACAAGCCTTGTCTAAGCTTGAAGGGGTGAACATCTCGATGGTGGCACCTTCTCATGGATTGGTGTGGCGCCAAAACCCAGAATATATTATTGAGCAATATTCTAAATATGCGGATTATGCAACCGAACCAGGTGAAAAAGCAGTGACGATTTTGTTGGGGTCGATGTATGGGATGACCCGTTCGTTGATGCCAGAAGTGGTGGCGGGCTTGGAATCTGAAGGGATTCGCGCGGAAGTGTTTGACACTGCTCGACAGCATCCTTCTTATATCTTGGCTTCTTTGTGGAAAAACGAAGGAGTAATTGTGGCTTCTTCTACCTATGAAGGACGTTTGTTCCCGTACATCAATATGGTGTTGGAATTAGCTGCTCATAAACGTATGCGCGGCAAACGTGTGGCTTTTATTGGGAGCACTAGCTGGGGTGGCGGTGCACGCAAAGATTTGCTCAAAAAGGGTGAGGAAATGGGCTGGGAAATCTCAGACTTGGCTTTTGAGTTTGATGGAAAGCCGAAAGACGAAGATGTGGACAAAGCAAAGAAATTTGGACAAGCAGTAGGCACATATCTAAAGCAATAAATCAATATATTTTGAATTTTGAAAGTTGCTTATGCTTTTGAAATAGGCAACTTTTTTATTTTTGTAAGAGAAGATATGTTTTACGGCTCTGAATTGAGCAAGTTGTGAAAAATTCAACTATAAGAATCTTATAAGTGCAGAAAATCGTGTCTTGTCAATCACACATTGGGATACTATAATTTCCCATTGTTAGATTTAATATCGAGGAATATGTCATATGCCAAACTATACTTATCAATGTGAAAATTGTCATTATCAATTTGATATCCATCAAGATTTTTCAGAAAACTCTTTGACAACCTGCCCTGAATGCGGCAAAGAAACGTTGCTAAAAGTATATCGTCCTGCACGAATTATGTTCAAGGGAAGTGGCTTTTATGTCAACGACAATAAATCTTCTTCACGCAATTATTTAACTGAGAAGAAAACCGCTGGCGAAAACGGTGCTACTGGCACAAATGGTTCCAATGATGGAAATGGTGCCAGTGATGCAACAGCCGCTAGTGCAAAATCAGAAGTTAGCAAAGTCGACAGTTCTGTGGCAGAGTCAAAATAGTTTGTAATTCTTGAATTTAGAATTACAAATAAAACACGCAATTAGCGTGTTTTTTATTTGGACTCTATACTATAATATTATTAATATAACCGAAAAATTTTTTAGGAGTAAATAATGGATAAACAAGAGCAACTCGCTAAATTGCAAAATGAACGAAATTTGAAGCGCTCCAAAGTTGTGAAATTGAAACGAAACATTAACTTATTGCAACGCAATAATTCCAAGGGAAATCCTAATAGAATTCAATTGGAAATAAAACAACGCGAAATGGAAGAATTGAGCGAAGAAATTGAAGCTTTGGATAAAGAAATCAAAAATCTTGAAAAAGAAGAGAAGTAAACAAAATTGATTATAAAATAAAAACACGTCGAAAGGTGTGTTTTTTTTATTTAGTGCTTTATAAATGAAAAGGGAGACAACAATGAGTAAAGAAACAATAAAGCTTGAAATAATAAATTTAGAAGAAGAGATAAAAAAGGTAAATGAACAGATTAATTATTATAAGAGTGAAATTCAATATAGAAATGCTTTAATGAAGAATAAAGTTGAATATCATAAGAATTTTCGTTTAGTAAAAGATAGAGAGGATGAAATTAGAATTCTAGATAGAAAAATTGCTGAATTAGAAAAAAAGATCGTAGATAGAAAAAAATTATTATAGATTATTTTGAATTTTCTTACACAATCTCATAACCTTAAAGAAATAACAGAAAATTTGGTTAAAAATTGGACTTCAAGTTATAATAGGGTGGAAAGGTTTTGGCATGAAAGAAATAATAAAAAACATTTATATGGAAGATGCCTATCCCGGCGTGATGTTGGTGGCGATCGTGCGAGAAGAAGGTACATTTTTGATCGACTCACCATTGCGTCCTGATGACGGTCGCTCTTGGCAATCTGTGATCTATGGAATTGGTAAAAATCCCAATAAACTTTTGGTGAATTTGGATAGCCATCCAGACCGAATGTTGGGGGATCGTGCGATGGAATGCACAGTGATTGCTCAAGCGCAAACCCATGAAATTGCAAAAGAGCGCTCTACAATTTTTAAATCTCAGAATTTTGAATATGGGGCAGAATGGGAAATCTGTGGTGGATTGAGTGGAATCCGTTGGCAGTATCCTCATTTGTTTTTTAGCGAACATTTGATTTTAAATTGGGACAATGACATTATCATGGAACATCATCCGGGGCCAGAATCAGGTGCTTGTTGGGTGATTTTGCCTGATGAAAATTTGGTTTTTGTTGGTGATGCAGTGGTGGTGGATGAACCGCCTTATTTAGCATTTGCTGATATTCCTCAATGGGTGGATAGCTTGGAACTTCTGCTTTCTAAAGACTTTGAAGGTTATCGTGTTTTTTCTAGTCGATCTGGTGAAGTTAATCATGATCAGATCAAGGAATTTCGTAATTATTTGAAAGATATTCATAAACGAATTGAAAAATTGGCAAAAAGAGAAGTTGACAGTGAAGACACTGAAAAACTTGTGAGCCGATATATGCCTAAGGAAGTGGAAGATCAAACTTTTGAAGCACTTTTCACCAAACGACTCAAAGTCGGTTTGTTTGAATATTATCAAAATCATTATGTTGAACAAGAGCAAGCATAAACTCTCAACGCAAGAAGTTTAGATAAAGCTGCCTCAAGCTAATTGGGGGCAGCTTTATTTTTCTATTCAAGGAGTTTCAATGGACAACACATTTTCATATCTTCCAGTGATGGAATTTACAAGAGGGGAGATTGTGGAATCAATCCATTTTGGCGCAGCTGTGGTGGTGAGAGCAGATGGCAAAATTGTTGCTTCTTATGCTGATCCGCAAACGCTGACTTTTCTGCGGTCTACGTCAAAACCATTCCAAGTTTTGGGATTGATTGAGAATGGTGGTGTGGAAGAATTTGGCTTGACTGCTGAAGAAGTAGCGGTGATGTGCGGTTCTCATTCTGGCACGCCCCGACATGTGGAAGTGGTGCAATCGATTCATAAGAAGATTGGTGTGCAAGCGAGTGATTTATTGTGCGGTGTTCATTATCCATTGGATAAGGATGTGGCGCAAGAGATGCGCAACACACAGCAGGAGCCAATGGTTTATCATCATAATTGTTCTGGCAAACATAGTGGGATGTTAGCCTATTGTAAATTGATGGGTTGGGAGATTGAGGATTATATTAACCCCAATCATCCAGTGCAGCAGGCAATTTTGAAAACTTTTGCAGAGATGGTGCAATTACCGGCAGATGCAGTGCATTTGGGAATCGACGGATGTTCTGTGCCTGTGTTTGGGATTCCACTGTATAACGCTGCTTGGGGGTTTGCACGGATGGCAGACCCTAAAAAAGCAAATCTTTCAGCTTCTCTTGCAAAGGCATGTGTAACTGTTCGTGAAGCAATGATGGCATTTCCTGAAATGGTGAGTGGTCCGAAACGTTTTGATACCGATCTAATGTATGCTGCAGAGGGCAATATCTTTTCTAAAGGTGGAGCAGAGGGTTATCAAGGGGTGGGGATTATTTCATCTGATGCAGATCAACAAGGCATGGGATTAGCAGTGAAAGTCTCAGATGGAGATTTGACGAATCGAGCAATCCCGGCAGTGACTTTAAGTATATTAAAAAGCTTAGGGGCAATGAATAATGATGCTTTTGAAAAAGTGGTTGAATATGGTCCTGAGTTGGAAGTGAAAAATTGGGTCAAGACAGTGGTAGGTGAAGGTCACCCCTGTTTTGAGATTGAGTTTTATGGATCCTAAAGAAAAAGCAAACTTGCTCCATCAACGATTGATGGATTTATATGGGTACCCGGAGTGGCGTGACCCGCTGCCACCGATGGATGAATTGGTGTGTACGATTTTGTCACAAAACACGAATGATGTAAATCGAGACCGAGGGTTTAATCAGCTTTTGGCTCGCTTTGATTCGTGGGAAGACGTGCGCAAAGCAGATGTGGATGAGATCATAGATGCAATTCGTGTGGCGGGGTTGGCTAATCAAAAAGGGAAGCGAATCAAACAAGTGTTGAATCAAATCTATGAAGAACGTGGTGATTTGGATCTCACTTTTTTGAAAGAGATTCCGCGAGAAGAAGCCTTGGCATGGTTGGTTAAGTTTAAAGGGGTGGGTCCCAAAACAGCGGCAATTGTGTTGCAATTTTCTTTAGATATCCCAGCTTTTCCGGTAGATACGCATGTGAATCGTGTGACAGGTCGTTTGGGGATTCGTCCAGAGAAAATGTCTGTGGAGCAAGCGCATGGGTATATGGAAAGTTTATTGCCGCCAGAGACGTATTATTCGGCACATTTAAATATTATTCGGTTTGGGCGGCAAATTTGCCATGCACGCAAACCTGCTTGTGATCAATGTCCATTGACGGATATTTGTGATTTTTATCAAGCAAATCCTTCGCAAGAATAAAAAGGAGTTTTGAATGAACTTAGAATATATTGGTTATTTAGCATCAATTATGATTGTGGTGTCTTTGTTGATGAAGTCGATTTTGCGCTTACGTGTGATCAATTTGATTGGCGCAATTATTTTTACGCTATATGGTTTGTTGATCAAATCCTATCCGGTGGCAGCCTCCAATGGGGCGATTATTTTGATTGATCTTTATTATTTGTATCAAATGTATAAAGGAAAAGATGAGCAATTTAAATTGATGCCATCTTCAAGCGATGATGATTATTTCAACTCTTTTATGGAGTTGCATGCTGCGGATATTCAATTGTTTAATCCTAGTTTTGTGATGCCAGAAGGTGCTGATGTGAAGATTGCTTTCATTTTGCGTGATATGGTGCCGGCTGGGGTGGTGATTGCGCATCCAGAAAAAGATGGTTTTCAAGTTGATTTAGATTATGCAATTCCGCAATATCGTGATCTTAAAGTGGGCAATTATGTGTTTTCCAATAAAGCGATCTTTAGTGAAGCAGATGCGCCAATTAAAGTTTATGCGATTGGAGAAACCAAGAAACATATTAGCTATTTGAAGAAAACAGGGTTTGAACATTTGGACGGGAATACATACGTGATTACGGTTGCTTAGATTTTTCTGAAGTCAATAAATAAACGCCAAATGAAAACCATTTGGCGTTTTTGTTTAATAGTAGGGATTATTCACCAATTAGTACATCTGCTAAACTACGCTTGGGAACATGATGATTTTTATTTTCATCGCGATAGTACCGAATGTTGCCATCGGGAGAGACGGGGTCGATGATTACGTTTTCCACCGGTTTGCCCAAAGCGATGACATTTAGAATTTCATATTCTTCTGGGAGATCTAAAATATTACGTAATTGTTTGCGATCGATGGAACCGAATAAACAACCCCCGAGTCCTTTTTCAGTAGCACCGAGCAAGATGGTTTGGGCGGTGATGCCAGGGTCAACCCCAAATTTCTTAGAGATGGTGGTATCACCAAGCAGTATGATATACCCAGTGGGATGTTCTGCTTCTTCAGGACCGGGCCAGTCAGGCAAGTAACCAGCCCAGCGAAGGCAGGAGAAAATGAGATCATTTTTTTCTTTGGTATAAGAAATGCAATATTTCATAGGCTGCAAATTGGCACCGGATGCGGTTAATCGTGCAAGATCGACTAAGTCTACGAGGGTTTGTTTTTCAATTGTAAACGACGCATCAAAGCGTCGGTAAGAGCGTGTTTTTTGAACTAATTCTTTTAGCATACAAAGTCCTTTATGAATGTAGGTAAGGTTTCTATCTTTTTAATTATAGCGGAAAGCGTTGGGGGCATGTAATATCTTAGAAAGGTATTCGGTCTGAAAAAGGAATAAATTGAGGAATTATGATTAAAGAAGTACAAGATTATATTGAAAAAATCCCTGAAAAAAGAATTGAAGCGTTTAATTATGTTCATGAGCGTTTGATGCAAATTGAAAACGTGACAGAGGCGTTTGATTATAGTATGCCGACTTATTCGATTGGGAAGCGTAAGCTGTTTGCTTTGGCTTCGCAGAAGAACCATGTGAGTTTATATGTGATGCATGTGGGAGTGTTGGATATGATGCGGGAAGAATTGGCAGGATTAAATTTGGGAAAATCTTGCATACGTTTTACGAAGGTTGCGCAGTTGCCGATGGAGATTTTGGATAGGTTGGTGGATGAATCTCTAAAACTGTTATAATTCTTTCATCTCAAACGATCAAAGGAAGAAACAAATATGCATATTTTGCTTTGCAATGATGACGGCGTGACCCATCCGGGTTTGTTAGCCATGGTGCAAGCCTTAGGGAAAAAACATAAAATTTCAATTTTGGCACCCGATACCAACTGGTCTGCTTGTGGACATGTTAAAACTTTGCATCGCCCTTTGTTGGTGAAAGAAGTGAATTTGGCAGATGGCACCCCAGCGTTGGCATGTGATGGAGCTCCTTCAGATTGTGTGGCGATTGCTTTGTTGGGTGTGATTGAAGAACCGATTGATCTTGTGGTGACGGGAATTAACCCGCATGCGAATCTTGGGCATGATGTGACCTATTCTGGCACGGTGACCTCTGCGATTGAAGCAGTCTATGGTGGTGTGCCAGGGATTGCTGTTTCTTTGGAAACAGGTGGCGATTTTAAAGATGAAAAAGATTTTTTGCCAGCAGCCGAAGCTTTTTCAGATCTGTTAGACCGATTTAAATTAGATGAAATTCCAGAAAAAACGGTTTTGAGCGTTAATCTTCCCTATATTAAAGATGGTAGCTTCAAAGGTGTGCGGATTACTCGTTTGGGGAAACGAATTTATCGAGATGAATTAATTCGCAATATGGGTCCGAAAAAACGTGAATATTATTGGATTGGTGGCGAGCATCCTGTGGGCGAAGGTGATGTGGATACTGATATTGGTGCGATTCGAGAAGGTTATATTAGTGTGACCCCACTTTATTTGGATATGAGTTCTGCGGAAGCACGAGAAGTGCTGAAAAAATGGGATTTGTAATAACGCAATAGAATTATGATAGATGAAAAAAATATAAAAGCTCTTGGTTTAATTTCCAAGAGCTTTTTTGTATGATAGGATTAGAAAACTCTTTAAAAGGCGGTTTGAGATGTTTGAAAAATTTAAACGATTGTTTGGAGAACTACCTGACCTTTTTTGGATCGTAGCTGGGATTCGGTTTATTGACCGTTTGGGTGGCACGATCTTAGTTCCATTTTTTTCTCTATATATTACGGATAAGTTTAATGTGGGGATGACCGAAGCAGGGATTGTTTTGGGGTTATATGCTTTGTCTGGAATGTTGGGACAGATGATGGGGGGTGCGTTGACTGACCGATTTGGTCGAAAGAATTTGATTATTGTGGGGCTTGTGTTGAGTGCTTTAAGTACGTTGACATTGGGGTTGGTGAACGACTATGTTTTGTTGATTCCTGCTGCAATTTTTATTGGGATATTTAGTGATATTGCGAAACCTGCTCATCAAGCGATGATTGCTGATATTGTGACAGAAAAACAACGCACGGATAGTTTTGGGGTATTGCGAATTTCTACTAATTTGGCGTGGATCATTGGTCCGATGGTGGGAGGATTCATTGCAGGCCGTTCTTATTTTGCTTTATTTGTTTTAGATGCTGTGTTGAGTGTGACGGTTGCAATTTTATTCTTTATTTTTGTACCAGAGACAACTCATCGTTCCGATTTAGATGAGATGAAAAAGGAAACTTTGTTTGAAACAATCAAAGGCTATCGAATTGTGTTTCGAGATGTGAGTTTTGCTTTTTTTGTGGTGATTGGGATTGTTCGAAATTTGGTGGTGCATCAGTTGTTTGATTCTTTTTCAGTTTATTTACGAGATGTGCATGGATATGAAGCTGATTTTTATGGAATTTTGATGGCAATTAATGCAGCTGCGGTGGTGCTGTTCCAGTTATGGATTACTCGACGAGTTAAACAGAGAGCACCATTTTTGATGATTGCTCTTGGGACAGGGTTTTATATGGTGGGATTTGGGATGTTTGGATTTATTTCTTCCACTTGGTTGTTCATCGTGGGCATGTTGATTGTTACAGTGGGAGAGATGGTAGTGATGCCTATTCAATCTGCTTTGGCGGTTAGTTTTGCTTCAAAAGAGATGATTGGGCGGTATATGGCAGTGTTTGGATTTGTGTGGATGATTCCGGCAATCTTTGGTCCCTACTTGGCAGGATTGGTATTTGATAATTTGAATCCGAATATGTTGTGGTATGGCAGCATTGTGTTGACTGGGATTGCGATGGTGAGCTATGTGATGATGAATCAATCGGTTGGAAAAGAATCGCGTTTTGAGGCGTTGATTGAAAAATAATCTAATTTGAATGAAAAAAAGACTGTCAATTTGACAGTCTTTTTTAGTTGAATTTATTGCATTTGGATTGCTTTTTTGACCACTTCTGCCACGATTTGGACTTGCTCTTGGGTCATTTTGGTGAAGAAGGGGATGGCGACCCCACGATTGCCAAGATCTTCGGTGATGGGGAAGTCTCCTTCTTGATAGCCAAATTGTTCGACCATGAAGGGTTGCAGATGAATGGGTGCAAAATAAGGGCGCGCAGGAATGCCATTTGCATCTAGATCAAGGATAAATTGATTTCGGTCGATCCCGGGTGCAACGCGGATGACATATACAAACCAACTAACCCGAGTGACTTCAGGTTCAATGAAAGGTAATTCTATACCTTCTACGTCTTTAAGCTCTTCAGCATACCAAGTTGCTACTTGGGCACGTTCTTCTAAAATGGAATTTAGGCGTTTGGTTTGTACTTCTCCAATGGCTGCGCTCATTTCATCCATACGGTAGTTATAACCTAAGTAGGTGTGTGCAAGCCAAGAATCACCGGGGGCGCGACCTTGAGAACACAAGGCACGCATGAGGTCTGCTTTTTTATCATCATTGGTGATGATCATGCCACCTTCTCCGGTGGTGATTTGTTTGTTGGGATAGAAAGCGAAAACGGACATATCTGCATTGGTGCCAGCTTGGGTGTTGAGATATCGGGCACCGATTGCTTCACAAGCGTCTTCTAAATAAAACAAGCCGAATTGATCGGCAATGATGCGCCATGCCATGCTGTTGACCGGATGACCAAAAACATCAACAGGTAAGACACCTTTGAGTGGCCCTGCATTTTCAGCGCCTTTGCGAGGTAACCATTTTTGCGCAGCAGCCCCACCACGCATCAAATCTTGAATGGCTTGATAGGCAAGATCGGTATCCATATTGCCAGTTTTAGGGTCTACATCGACAAAAACGGGAATTGCTTTTTCAAATAACATTACATTGCTGGAAGAAATAAACGAGAAGGGAGTAGTGAGAACCAAATCGTTCTGTGCGATACCTGCTGCTCGCAGGCAAAGGTGTAAACCAGTGGTGCCAGATGAACAAGCAATGGCATGTTTGGCGCCGGTGAATTCTTGGATAGCTTTTTCGAAGGCTTTAATCTTGGGGCCAAGCGCCAACCAGCGAGTGCTGAGCACTTCTTGCACGGCTTGTTTTTCTTCTTCACCTATATCTGGAGAAGAAAGGGGAACGAGGAATTTAGGTTCCATTGGATCTTTTTTTTGTGTTTGGGTCATGTGCAACTCCTGTATTTTTATTGTAGGATTAGCATGATTTCACTCTCATGAGATCAATAGGATGCGGATGAGGGTGAAGATAAACAACAGACTTGTGAGAATGTTGGATATTTGTAATAAATAGATTAGTTTTGCTTTGCTTTGATCACGGTAGAGCACAATGGAGAGGACTATGCTGCCGAAGAAAAAGAAGAGAGAAAGGATGGGAAAGATCATCAATTGAGTGGCTGGGATGGGATCTTCTAACATACCGAGGACATTATAGGACATAAAAACTTGTTCAAAGCGAGTGGAAGCAAAACCTGAAGCAAATAATAAAACTAGGTTTAAAATAAAACTAGCAGACATGAGCCAGATCATTTTGGGGAGTTTAAATATCTGTGTGACCAGCAATGATGGATAGATTGATTGCGGAATGATCTCAGCCAGACTGCCGTATTCTAATTGGTCTGTAAACACAGTTAGAAAATTTTCTAATTCGAGAGGGGAGACAGCATAGATCTTGTTTTTTAGACCAATTAAAACTAAATTCTTTTTTTCTGATGCAATAAATTCAATCAAATCTCCTTTTGGTTGTTTAACTTGCCCGAGTAATGCACCGGGAATTTGAAAGAAGGGGTAATGAATTGGATGAGGGTAAGTTTTGGCTTGCTGCACCCAAAGGATCTCATTCATGGGAATGTCTTCGAGACGTAAGCCCCATTTGAGGCGAATGCCATCCCGTTCAAGAATATATTCAGCATTGAATAAGGCGTAGGTGCGATAGGCTAAGAAGGGAATGGGAATAGCTACTAAAAAAGCACTCAAGAGATAAGCAATAAAAAGGAAACTCAAACTATGATTGAAAAGCGGGATAATGAGCATGCTGACGACACCCATGAGCAAGATGATCGCAACCCCATGCACGATCAAACCAATTTTAGAAATAGGTTTGAAAAAGTAGGTTTTTACCTTCATGTGTATAAGTGTAGCGGTTAACGCTTAAAAAAGGAAGTAAGCAAGCATAAAAAATGGATGCTTTTAGGATTTTCTTAGCTATTTTTTAAACAATGTTTTTGCCTTTGAAAGATGGTAAAATTTAATAAAATTTCTTAATTTGAAAGAAAATTACATGAAACTAAGTGTGGTTGTGCCGGTCTATAATGAAAAGAACACCTTATTTGAGATCTTTGATTGGATTCAGAAAGTGAATTTGGGCGAAGATCAGCTAGAGATTGTGGTTGTAGATGATTGTTCTACTGATGGCACACGAGAAGTTTTGCAAAATTTGCATACAATTCAACAAGCTGGAGAAAAATCTTTCCAAGCAAATCAAGTTAAACTTGATTTAGGGTTATTTCTGTTTATTTTTCAAAATGAAAATCAAGGAAAAGGGGCTGCTTTACGGCGCGGTTTTCAGGAAGCAACAGGTGATGTGATCGTGGTGCAGGATGCGGACTTGGAATATGACCCGAATGAATATGTGACACTTTTGGCACCAATTAAAGCCGGCGAAGCAGATGTAGTGTATGGGTCTCGTTTTTTGAATGTGGGTTCACATCGCGTGCATTATTTTTCTCATTACCTTGCCAATCATTTTCTTACTACACTATCGAATCTCTTCACCAATTATCATCTCACAGATATGGAAACTTGTTATAAGATGTTTCGAGCGGAAATCATTAAAGCGATTCCGATTGAGCAAAACCGGTTTGGTTTTGAACCAGAGATTACAGCAAAAATTGCGAAGGGCAAATGGCGAATCTATGAAGTGCCAATCTCTTATAATGGGCGAACCTATGGAGAAGGAAAGAAGATTGGTTTTAAGGATGGGTTAAATGCCATTTGGTGCATTTTGCGCTATTCTCTTTTTTCTTAAACGCCAAATTGAATTGCACCCTAAATTCGCTTGACCCCTACGCATAGCTTATATACAATTTATTAAATCAACACTTGTCTTAAGTGTTATTAATTCTTAACCAATCAGATAAGAGGCGAAATACATGTATTTGCTCGGCTTTCTATTCATTGTTATCACGATTGCTTTAGTGCTGGTGGCTGAGTTTGCCCCACTTAAAACGGAGCGCTTTTCAGCGCGTAGAATGAGCTCTGTGGAAGAAATGCATGATCAAATTGAGCTTTCTGTGGAAGAAGGGGCGCAGTTGATGATCGGTGTGGGAAGTGGAAATTTGGTTGATGAAACGACTGTGAGCACACTCAATGCGCAAGTGACTGCGAAGCATATCTTGACAACCACTTCTTATAACGATGTGCCTCCTGTGGTTTCTAGTGCAGATGGAACAACATTTTTATTAAATCAAGATTTGATCAAAAATTATACAAATTATCAACCTAAGCAAATGAGCCAAATGAATCATTTGGATGGGGTGGATGCGATGAGTTATGCAGTTGGGATTTCGAGCACTGTGCGAGATGAACCTGTTTCTTTCTGTGCATTAGAAGGAGATTTCGGTGAAGAATTGATGCTGATTAATGATGCGGTTTTGCAAGAAAATATGGCCGCTTCTTTTGTATCTACCAATAATTTGATTGGACAAGCAGTTTCTGTACCTAGTATTGAGAATATGATGTTGGGGGAAGAATTTTTTGCAGTCAACACTTATTTGGCAACGCCGAAAAAACGAATTTTGCGTTTGTTGGTGCACGATGTGTTGCGCTGGTTGGCGATTGTGCTTTTGATTCTTATAACCTTACTAAATTTGTTGGGAGTGCTCTAAGATGAAGCGATCCTATCTTGCTGCAGTGGTGGCAGTTTTATCAGGTGCGATAGTCTTATTTAGTTTTATTTTTCCCTCTCTTGGCATCCAAAGTGTTCGCGGCTTTTTATTAGAATTGGTGATTTGGTTGGCAGCGATTGCTTTTTTGATCGCAATCGGCAAGATTACACTTTATCATATCAGTCAGATCCAACGTAAAAGCCGCTCTTCAATCTATTCGGCCACCTTTGTGCTAATGATGATTGCAGCTTTTAGTGTAACGATGTTTTTAGATTCTCCTGAATCAGAATTTATCTTACGTTATATTCAAATTCCAGCCGAAACAGCATTTTTAGCGATTATTTCTTTCACGATGATCTATTCAATTTTTCAATGGATTCGCCGCAAACCAAGTTTTTATAATTTGACTTTTGTGGTGGTTGTGTTGATTACATTAGTTTCAAATATTGGGTTTTTAGGATTTGGCTTTTTACAAAACAATGAATTGTTTTCTCCCATGTTATGGGCATCTGCAGGCATCCGTGGAATTTTGATTGGTGTGGCATTAGGCACCATGATTCAAGGGGTGCGAATATTACTTGGTTTAGAAAGACCCTACGGGAAATAGTAGGTTAAGTATATGAGTGATAAAAATAATCACAATAACGATCTGCCAGATTGGCTGAAAGATTTTGAACCAGAGGATGATTCTTCTGAAAAAAATCAAAATAATGATGGCAAAGATAGACTCTCTAATGATGATTGGTTGAGTTCTTTAAGTGAAGATCTTGAAAAAGAAAAGAAAGAACAAGAATGGACTGAAGAAGAAAAATCTGTTCTTTCAAAAGATAGAGGGATAGATTCCACTCAAGAATTTCTTTATGAAATTGAGAATATGATCGATGATCGATCTTATCTTAATCTTGGCGATCGTGCAGAACACGTGGCAGATGGCAACGATTGGAAAGGGTGGGATAATGAATCATCAGATGCAGACAATGATGAATGGCTTTCTAGCTTTTCTTTTGAGGGGAATTTGAGCGGCGATGAGAAAGAGGAAGCTGATGAACCAGTTTCTGCTTTTTCAGAAGAAGTTTCTTTAGATGATCCATTTGAGCAACCAAGCAATACTGAAGGGCAAAAGGCTATCAATTTAGATGCAACTCCCGA
The DNA here is from genome assembly GCA_963662985.1 of Anaerolineales bacterium. GTDB lineage: Bacteria > Chloroflexota > Anaerolineae > Anaerolineales > UBA11579. The sequence continues at coordinate 1,381,480 of OY760067.1, forward strand.
TTGGCTAAAAGATGCTACGAATGATGAAGAAGATTCAGTGATTGACAGCTTTGTTGATGATTTTTTGAATGGGTTGAGTAATGATGTTTCGGAAGAACAGAGTAAAGTTGAAGAAAATCCATTCAATGAAGAAGAAAGTCAAGCGCTAGAAAATGTGTTTGCTGAGAAAGGGCATTTAGAAGAAGTTAACCCTGCTTCTCAAGAGAATGTTTTTGAAACAGACAATGATGGGTTTTCTATTGCAGAAAACACAGGGAAAAATGAAGATTTACCTGATTGGTTACAAGACATTCCAACTGAAAGCAATCAAGTTGAAGCAACATCTTCTCAAAATACAAATGCTGCATTTGATTTATCTGCTTTTGAAGAAGATGGTCTTTCTGAAGACAATAACGCAGAAGATGATCTTCCTGATTGGTTAAAAGATAGTGTTGAGGAAGATGCTTTAGAACAATCTAAATCTAAGCCAAGTACTGATATATTTGCTGGTGCAGATATTTCTGATACTCAAGATGTAACGCCGGCAAATTCAGAACATTCTCTATTTTCACAAAATAGTGATGCTTCACAAACACCAAAACCCGTTACAGATTCTTTGTCTGAGGAATTAGAGGAAGAAGCATTATCTGTAATGGATAGTTTCTCTTCTATCTCTGATGATGCTTTAGATGAAATAGATCTGTTTGATTCAGACATTGATTTGGAAGATGATCTTGAGACGACTGATGAAAATAAAAATGTACCATTTTCTGAAGAGATGCCTTCTTTAAACCGTTCTGAGATGCCAGCTTGGATGAATGCAATTCGTCCTTCAGATGTAAAAGAAGAATCAAGAGAAGAACTGATCGCTTCTCAACCAGAAGTCAAGATTGGTCCTTTGGCAGGGTTACGTGGTGTGATTCCTGCAGAGCCTGAAGTGGTTTCTTTTGCCAACCCCGCGAATCCAGAAGGTTCGTTGCAAGTGACCAACCAACAATCTGCATTTGCTTCTTTGTTGGAAGAATTATTTGATGGAAGCGCTGAGCAAGCAAAACCCAAAAATCAAAAAGTAACCAACCATAAACGAGGTTGGCTTTTGGTTCCTTTGTTATTAGTAGCAGCATTATTGGCGGCAAATTTTGTGAACGTTCCGCAAATCAATGCTCCGATGACACCTGCTAATCAATCTTTTGCAGATGTGATCACCAGCTTGCCAACAGAGGCGAACGTTTTGTTTGTACTTGACTATCAATTAGGTGTCTATCAAGAACTTCATACAGGGTTGAATAATTTGATGATCGAGATGGATGATATCAATGCGAATGTATATACCATTACTACTAAGCCAATGGGCAATGGTCTAGGAAATATGTTGATTGATGATTATCCAAGTGTTTCGATTATTCCATTGGGATATTTAACAGGGAATGCGTCTGCTATTTCACAATTTGCTTATGATCTAAGTGTTGCCCCAAATGCAGATCTGTTACCGATCACTTTACGACAATTAAACCATTTTGATGCGATTATTTTATTGACGGATGGAATCAATAATTTGCAAAATTGGGCAGAACAAGCTGGACCTGCTTTGCCAGATGCACCTTTGCTGGTGTTATCTAGTGCAAAGATTAAGCCGATTGTAGCATCTTATTATCAAACTTCTCCTCAACGAGTAGATGGATATTTAAGTGGTTATTTTGAAAGTATCACTTATCAAAAATATCTCTTACCGAATATCTCTCAAAACACTGAAACTTGGGATGCGGTTTATTTGGTTACCATTACGGTGATTGTGTTATTAATGATCGGGAGCACTGTCAGCTTGATGGGAAATTTATTGGAGGGATTGCGAAAAGAAAGGAAGGAAAAGAAATGACATCAACTTTAGAACCCGTTGGTACCTTCTTAGCTTTTGTAATCACTTTGATGGTTCTTTCCTATGTTTTTGGAGATAATCCTCTTTATCGTTTAGCTAGTTATATTTTTGTTGGTTCATCAGCAGGGTATATTGCTGCGGTGCTAATCAAAGATGTTTTATTAGTACGTTTACAAGGGGTGACGGTTGGTGGCGTGACAGCAAATGAAATTTCCATGTTAGTAGTTTTAGCAATTTTTAGTTTGTTGTTATTAGGGAAAGTAAACCCCACATTTGCTTTTATTGGCAATGTTCCCATGGCAATGATTGTGGGAGTTGGCACTGCAGTGGCAATTTCTGGAGCTGTGGTGGGGACCTTATTGCCTAATTTGATGGGGCTGGGGGCAGGTGCTTCTTTGAGTCAAGCACCAATCATATTATTATCGTTATTTGGTACTGTTGCGACTTTAATCTATTTTAATTTTACATTTTTGAAAAAAGAGAATAATCCTAAAGAACCCCCTCTGTGGATGAGAATTTTTTCTAAGATTGGAAAGTTTTTTATCATGGTGTCTTTAGGTGTTGTTTTTGCAGGCGTTTTGACGGCATCAATCAATGCTTTGGTTGATGGGTTTGCGTTCTTTAGTGAAATGCTTAGAATTGCGTTGAATATTAATTGATATGAGAAAAAATAAATTTGAATCCAGATCTTTGATTATCGCTGATATAGGCAATATGCAAACGCAAGTCACTTTGTTTGATAATGTGAATGGCGGTTATCGTTATCTTGCTACGGGGAAAGCAATGACAACTGCTTTTGAACCACTCTATAATTTTCAGGATGGATTGTTAGAAGCCTTTTATCAATTAGAGACGATCTCTGGGCAAACTTTAATGAACCAAGAGGGGCAACTTTTAATGCCTGTAGCAGATGATATGGGTGTGGATAATTTTGGAGCGTCTTTCTCGGCAGGTGAAGCAATCAAAGTAGTCTTAATCGGCTTACTAGAAAGTGTTTCTATTCAAAGTGCAAAACGTGTCATCCGCAAAGTTCCTGCTCATTTAATTGAAACGATGGATTTGGCTTCAATGGATCGCGTAGAAAATTTGGTGGACAAGATTGTTTCTGAAAAGCCAGAATTGATCTTCATCACTGGTGGAACCGATCAAGGCGCAGTGAAATCATTGTTACGGTTGGTCAATATTGTTCGCATGGCGATCTATCTTTTACCAGAACATATGCGCCCTCGAGTGCTTTACGCTGGTAATGCCCAAGTGGCGCCACGGGTGAATCAATTACTTGCTCCTTTTACGAAAGTGTATGTGACTGAGAATGTTCGCCCAGCATTAAAGCAAGAAAATCTAGAAGCTGCAATCAATATTTTCTATTCTATTTTTAAAGAAATTCAAATGGAGAAGATCCAAGGGCTAAGTACTTTGGACCGTTTGTCTTCGGGCACTTTAATCCCAATTTCGATGGGGTATCGAAATATGTTCCAGTTTTTCTCAAAGACATCGGATAAGAAGATTCTGGGAGTCAATTTAAGTTCTCGTGGTGTCTTAGTTGGATATTCAACAAAAGATGCTTATGACATGACCGTTTTTTCTGACTTTGGCTCTGGTACAGGGTTGCAAAATGCAATGACGCAATTGTCGTATGATGACATCGGAAAATGGATTCCGATTGAAATCCCTAAAAGTTATGTACTTGATTTTATCCAAAACCGCATACTTTATCCCAAAAGCGTTCCTACACGTGTGGAAGGTATGTATATTGAAAATGCGATTACAACAGCATTAGTACATCAAAGTTTGAAACGTAGTCATGTGAAATTGGATAATCCTTTCCGTTCGGTACGCAATACGAACGGGATATCTGCTTTTGATAAGATTTATTTGAGTGGTTACGCTCTAACGCGTAATTTGGAACGATTTGAAAATTTGATTATGATGTTGAACGCACTGCAACCGAGTGGATTAAGTGAATTGGTGATTGATAAGAATAATTTATTATCTTCTCTTGGCGTTGCCGCACAAATTAATCCGTTGTTGGCTGTGCAAGTTTTTGAAAATTCTCCCATCTCATTTGCACATGTAATCGCTCCGGTGGGTAAAACCAATCCTAAATTGCCGGTGTTGCAAATGAAGATTACAACAGAAGAGGGGCAATCAAAAGTATATGAATTTAAAGCAGATATGATCTACCGAGTGCCTTTGCGTATTGGTCGTCATGTTAAATTAGAATTACAACCATTGCAAAAAACAGATATCGGCTGGGGCCCTGGGCGTGGTGGAGAATATCCTGAATTGATCCAAGGGAGTATGGTAGGTTTTGTGGTGGATACTCGTAACCGTCCTTATCAGCCCACCAATAATAAACAGATCCAGCAACAACTCAATCAGAATTGGTTGAACTCTCTGCAGCGGAAGGTGAAATGATGGGATGTGGCATGATTTTTGCATATTTTAAGGAGTATAAGAAATGCTAACTCCAGTGAAACATATTGCACCTTTGGTGAACTTCACCGTGAAGCGGGTTTTACCCGTAGAAGGTACGGTGTTGGTGCGTGTGGGCCAAGACGTGAGCCCTGCAGATGTGGTGGCACAAACAATTTTGAAACCTAAGTTTCGCATGATTGATGCCGCTGGAAGTTTAGGGATCCAAAACAAAGAGCTGAAAAAATATTTAAAGCGTAAAGTTGGTGAAAAGATCTCTAAAAATGGCATTTTAGCAGAAAAAGAAGGAATTGTCGTTCGCGAGATTCGTGCACCTGAAAATTGCAAATTGGTGGCAGTGAGTGGTGGGCAGTTGTTGCTAGAACTTGAAGTAGAACCTACAAAGGTGCTATCTGGAGTGCGTGGCAGTGTAAAAACCATTGAAACAGGATTTGGTGCCATCATCGAAACTACCGGTGCATGTATTGAAGGTGTTTGGGGAAACGACAAAACTAGTTTTGGCATTTTATCTGTCGTTGCAAAATCTACGGATCATAAATTTGCAATTGACGATATGGACGTTAACATGCGGGGAAGCATTCTTTTCGCTGGATTTTGTGGTGACAAAAAGGCACTTGAATTTGCAGAAGAAATTGGCATTCGAGGGATTATCTTAGGTAGTATGTCATCAGAATTAATTCCAACTGCAGAAAAAGTTTCTTTCCCGATTGTTGTGTTGGATGGCTTTGGGCATATCGAAATGGATTCAATGACCTTTAATATAATCGCAACCAACAAAGAGCGTGAAGTGACCTTAATTGGTGACAAACAAAATCGCTATAATGGCGTACGCCCCTTGGTTACCATTCCTTTACCTACTACGATGGATGCTGAAGAATTAGTACTGTTACATCGTATGCGAAAAGGATCTCGAGTTCGGGTGACCAATTGTTTCAAACAAGGGAAAGTTGGAGAGATCATTGGTTTTGTGGATCATCTTCAGAGTTATCCAAGTGGTGTGAAGGCAAAATCCGCCAGAGTGCGCATTGATGAAGTGGAATTGATTTTGCCTATCGGTAATTTAGAAATTATTGAATAATATAGAAAGAGATTTCCTCAATTTAAACAAAGGAGAAAACCAATGTTAGATGATTTTGATATCGAACAATTTGCAGAAGACGAAGAAGAACCAGTAACCCATGCGTTGGAAGACGATGGCTTTGATGATGAAGGTGACAGCCCGAAAAAGGGTGGTGGCTTAGGTCGTTTTCTTGCTATATTCATGGGAATTGGTATTGTTTTAGTAGTTCTTGTTGGTGCCGTTTACTTGATGATGAAAGGCCGCCAAGCAGATCAAAATGCTGCTGCAGATGCAGCCAGTCAAACACAAATTGCAGCCGAAGCAACTTCTGCTTATGAAGAAGCCTTGTTTGCTCAATCAGCAACAGAAACCGCGTTTCAATTTGCTGCTCAATCTCAACCCACTAACACTCCTGCACCAGTAAACACAGCCACTCCTGTTTCTCAACCGACACAAGATCCGCGCACGGCAACAGTGCAAGCTTTGTTAACGCAGGCATCTGTGGCACAAACACAGGCGGCAAATGCACAGCTTACTATCACTCCAACCCCCACAGCTTTGCCTAACACCGGCTTTTTGGATGATTACGGCCCCACTGGCATGATCTTTGCTGCGGTGATGTTGATTGTTGTAATCTTCTTCTCCAGAAAGATTCGTACCCAAGAAAATTAAGAGAATCATCGCAAAACTTTTGGATTTTCTCTTAATCATAAGGTAAAAAACTCTGCAAACGAAAGGCGACCAAAAGATCGCCTTTTTGCTTTAAATGAATTAAAAATACAGGATAAAAAAACGAAGCATATTCTGGTTAACTTTTCTATAATTAAGTATGGAAAAAAATCAGAACTTAGAATGGATGCTCTGGCAAATTTCTATTGTAGAAAATGAACAACCTCCTGCCTATCATTTGGTGCATGCAATTTGTTATTTTATTGAAAAATATGGACAAGTGCCCAATCGTTGTGAAGTGTCTGATGGTTGGAAAGGCATTTTGGATGTTTATGAAGGGGTGGAAATTACTCACACTAAGAGTGTCCAAAACAATAGTCTTATGTTGGCTTTTGATGAAAGTTTGGAGGCACACAAAACCAAGATCTATTGAGCTTGGAACCACATACTTTCGCCGTCGGTTAGTAATTCAAATTCTTTTTCTTCTTTAAGAAAAACACTATTTCCTTTTGTTTCTTGCCATGGGGCTTGATTGATAAGAAACACTCTATTTGCATTTTGGGATTGCAATTGATAGTTTTGGAAAGTTTGCAATTCTTCTGAGTCAAATTCGGTTTGACTAAAGATATAAAAAACTTGGGGGAGAGACGCTAAAGAGGTATCTGTTTCTAGGCATGATGAAAGAGTATCAAAACATAACAGCACATTTAGTTTTTGATATTGGATTAATAGCATGCTGCCTGAGTTTGATTGAGATAAAAATTCTATGGTGACAGCTTGATCGATTTCGATTTTTTGATTAGGTTGAGGATAATTAATTTCTGTACCATAGGTGGTGATGGTTGAAAGAGCGTTATTTGCAAAACTAGTGGTTGGTTCTGTTTGCCAAAACACTAATGGAGTTTGATTGCTTTGGATAAAATCTTCAAGGGCACCGATTTGATCTTTGGTTTGGTTGGCGACTACAATTGCGTCAATGGTATGTTGCGTGATTGGTAATGTGGGATAGAGGGAATTACTTAAATTCACCTCGTATTTGCCACCGTTTATTAGAACTCGATTTCCATTTGGTGTTTGAATTAAAATTCCATCACCTGTAGTGAGATCTAAAAAGTGGAGATATAGATTACCATCTGCTTTTGTCATATTCACTTGCCAGATTAATAATGCAAAAATGCCTAAAGCAGTGGTGATAAAAACAGGTGTGAGCTTTGAAAGATTCAGTTTTTTTCGTTTTATTCCAAACCAAAGACCAAATAAGAGTAGATAAAACACAAGAACAGAAAAGATCGAAATTTGGGCTAGCTGTAAGGTGTTTGCTGGCAGGGCATTAAATGCTACGACAATCCGGATTGTGAGAGCTGTGAATCCCCAAGCAACGAATGAGATCAATTTTCCTAATGGAAAAATCACATAACTAACCAATACGGATAACCCTCCAAAAATCATAATTGGAGGTTGTAAGGGGGCGATTAATAAGTTTGCTGGCATACTCACTAAAGAAAATTGGTGAAAATAGTAGATCAATAATGGTGTGACGATCAGTTGTGCAGCGAGCAATGGGCTCAAATAATCTTGGATTAAGATCTTCCAAAATCCAACCAATTGATGATTGTTTTCTTCTTTTGCAAACCATTTTTCAAATAAACTGGTAATTGGGTCAGAAAATAAAATTAATCCTAAAGTTGCCATAAAAGACAGTTGGAATCCAATGTCGAGCAATAAAAAAGGATTGAATGCTGCTAACAAAGCAGCTGTGAAGGATAAGCTATTCACCCCTGTTTGTTTACGCCCAAATAACATCCCAATTAATCCCATACATCCCATGACGGCAGCACGGCTTACGGCTGCATCGCCACCAACTAGAATAGTATAAGCAATCAAGATTAATGCTGTGATGAGGGTACTTTGCCATTTATTTAAAAAACGTCGTAATAAATTTAGACATAAGGCAGCTAAGATAGTGATGTTAAACCCTGAGATGACAATGATATGCGAGGTGCTTGTGTTGCGAAAAGCAGTTTCAACGGATTGTGGGATTTGATCTTCTTCTCCAAATAGAATACCTGCTAACAATGAAGAAACTGGTTGTGGGTAAAGCCGAAACACTTGAGTTACTGCTTTTTCACGGAGTGAGTAAAGTGCAGATTTGAGAGGGTTTCCGTGACCTGTTTCGATGAGATAGATGGAAGGAAATGCGATTTTTGAAAAGACGTGTTTGCTTTTTAGGTAATTAATTTCTGAAAATGATTCATAATCTTCGGGTGAAGTTAAACTTCCAGTAATTGCTACCTGATCGCCATAAGAGAAATCGAGAGTCCTGTTTACAACTACGTAAGCACGACCTTTGACTACTTGGCAAGGCTGTGAAGGCAAACAGATTTCTTGGATTTTCACAAATACTGAGTTTGCATTTTCAGTTTCATGCGGCAAACTATCTAAAACACCGATCAAACGAACGCTTTTATATTGGTCGTTATAAGTAGCTAATTGGTTTTCAGCGCCATTGGGCAATGAAAAGTGAGAAAGAAGCATCCCTAAAAATGTAAAAATAATCATTGTTGGGATCAAAACTTGTTTTGGATAGTTGGGGCGAGGCGCGGTGGGAGTTTGTGGTGTAAAGTAAATTTTCTCTTCTATTCGTAATTTTTGAAGCCAAGAGAATCGCATTATCCAGGAATAAGGCACTATTTGAATAAGGAAATAAAGCGTTGCAAGGGTTGAGAGAATTGCTGGAATAAGAAAAGAACTCACTTGATGGAGGGTGAGTCCTAATAAAAAGCTCAATGAAATCCAAAGTAATGGCATATCCCCTACTAAAATACTATTTTTTTGTTCGAACCATCGTGAAAAGGAACCAAAGCCCAATTACTGCGACAAAGACAAACGCTACAATTAATATAATTTGCCCGAAGCTCCCAGAAGTGAACTGCGGGATCAAAAACGCAATTCCCAGCACAAGGGAAGCAACAATCAATGAAAGAGAAATACGGGTCACCATACGATCGGTAGACTTTAAGATTCGATTGATATCATTGATTGTAAATCGGAAGAATTCTCCGCGCTCGATTTGTGTCAAAATATGATTACTCGTACGTGGTAATTCATCTAATAAATTACCCCAGTCGCTGCGTTTACGAATGAATTGTTGTACAACATTTTTGTTTGTAAAAAGCATTTTCCAAGTCAATTTTTGGACATATGGCTTAGAAAATTTGAAAATATCAAAAGTTGGGTCTAAGGTGAGCCCGACACCTTCCATGATAGTGAGGGCTTTAATAAGAAACCATAAGTTGCTGGGTACTTTGATATGATGTTCGTAAAGGATGGGTGTGACATCCTCTAAAATGTCACCTGCATTAATCGCCTCTAAAGGGAGCCCATAATAACGATTTAACACACGATTGATATCTCGTGTTAAATTGCGTTGATCTACTTTGATATCGATAGCTCCCATGTTGATTAATTCATCAATCAAAGCATCGACATCTTGTTCAATGGCAGCAACGTATAAATGAACGAGGTTGAATCGTTCGTTTTCTTTCAAAAAGCCAACCATGCCAAAATCCATTACGCCTAAACGTCCCCCATCAAGGATCACTAGATTCCCAGGATGGGGATCAGCATGAAAAAAACCATCTTCTAAAATTTCTTTGACAATCACGTTAGCACAATGGGTAGCAAGTTCTTTGCGGTCATAACCTGCGGCATCTAAGCCATTAAGATCATCAATACGTAATCCTTCTAAATATTCCATGACCAAGATCTCTTTTCCAGAGATATCTGGATAGACCTTGGGAATGTGTATAAAATCTAACTCTTTAAAATTCTCGCGAAAACGTTCCGCATTTAAAGCTTCACGGAAAAAATCCAATTCATTTTTTAGTGTATAAGCAAATTCATCTGCAAACTCTACAAAACCATAAATCTGGCCAATCGAAGTGTTATCAAAAATTCTTGCCAATGAATAGAGAATCTCAAGGTCTTGGTCGATTACTTGGTGCGTGTTGGAACGTAGCACTTTTATTACTACTTCTTCGCCAGTATAGAGAGTTGCTTTGTGTACTTGTGCTAAAGAAGCTGCTCCAATTGGAACAGGATTAATCTCTTTAAATAGGGTTTTATATTCGTCTTGATAAAAACGTTGTAGACTTTCTTCCACGTTCTCCCAAGGTTCAGGGGGAACGTTGTTGAGTAAGTGTCCTAGCTCATTAATATAGATAGGAGGGAGTAGGTCAGGGCGGGTGGAAAGCAATTGTCCTAACTTAATAAATGTGGGACCTAATTCTTGTAAAGCAAGCCGAAAGTGAATTGCTAATTCTTCTTCTGTAAATTCTTGACGAGAAACTTCAATCTGGTTTGTGTCAAAAGGTTTGCGTAATGGCGTGCGTAATAAACGGCGCAAGGCTTTTGCTTCGGGGCCGTAGTTTTCGAATATAAAACCAAAGCCGTGCTTAATCAGCACGGCTCCAATCGTTTGGAACCGCCTAACACTTTGGACGGTGCGGAACGGGTTAAAAGTTGCCATTAACTAATTAGATGGATAAAAGAGAATTATTCTTTTTTCAAAGCGTCAATTTTCTTTTCCAAATCCTTCAGGTCTTTTTTGGTTACAAGGTTCATAGATTGCATTGTGGATTCAATTTCATCTTGGAATAATTTTCGCAAAGCAGTGCGTTCTTCTTCGCCTTGTTTCACTAATTTTTCAGCAAATTGAACACCTTCATCTTTACGAAGGTTTCCTTCTTTAATTAAATCATCTGTAATCTGTTTTGCTTTTTCAACAGTCATAGATGCCAAACCGACACTTGCTAGGATCCCTTTTTCAAAAATATTCATTTTTTACCTCCATAAAAAATAACTATTAAAAACTATTAAAGCTTCTTTTAAAATAGAAGGCTTAAGTCCAGTATAGGAGATGGACCATCTTTCGTCAATATTAACTCTGTCAATTCTTTGTTAGAAATATGCTGGTTGAATGGACTTTTTTTGGTTGGTTGCCCACCACCCAAAAACAATTTTCATCTATAATATAGTATCAATTACATCAAATACTTTCTATGGAGGATTTTGTGGAAGAAACCAACTTGAGAGATTCAAACCAGCCGGCAAGATATAGTCGTGTGTTGGATGCCCCAAAAGTGTTTGCTTTGGGCGCTAGCATGAGTATTGGCATCGGACTTTTTGGTTTATTCGGCTTCTTTTTACAAGCTTATAATCCAGCTGAATTAAAAAAACCTTATATTTTCTTAGTCATCTTAGCCATTCCTTTGCTTCTTACCTATATAGAAAAAGCAGTCAACTTGAAAGGCTATAATGGAATTTATGAGTTTTTGAAGAATACCAACGAACTTTGGGCGATCTTTTTTGGCAGTTGGTTCATGATTTTGGGCTATGTTGGCATTATTAGTATTTCATCTAGTGTGATTGGCTCCTATCTAAATTCTTTTATTGAAACATATATTAATTATTCAATTGACACACGCTTAATCATTCTTGCAATTATTTTATTACAGACAATTAGTATATTGATTCGAAGAGGAGTCAAGCGTAGTATCCGAACTTCCTATATTATTTTCGCTTTAGTTGCATTGCTGGTGATTCTTTTACAAGGATTTTTCCCCGCTGAACCAATCAATTTTTCTCAAAACATCATTGGTAACCAAGATATTTCATTTGGTATTGTAGCTTTATTGATGTCTTCACTTTGGGGTATTTTTTACATTTTCAAAGAACGAAAAGCAATCATTAAACCTAGAAAAACCATTTTGCCAGTGATTATTATTCTGGTTTCGCTAATTGGAATTTTGGGATTTTTGGCGATGTTTATTTTAGACGCATATAATCTTCATCCACAAACATTATTCCCTTTAGCAGAATTGAATATTCGTTTTCATTATATTAATGCTGATGTGATCTCTTTGACTTATGCAGCATTGGTGATTGGTGTAGCATTTTATGTTTTACGTAAAACGTATTACGATGGCGTCTATTTTGTGAACTTGATGGTCAATGATGGTTTTTTGATCAAGAAGAATGATAATGAAAATAAAGAATATTTTTGGTTATGGCCTGTAATTGCATTCTCATTGATTGCGATGGTAATGATCTCTCTTGATACCCCCTTGATGATTATTGGACTAATCTCCTTCTCCTTTTTTGGGGTTACGATTTTCGTCCACTTTCCTGATTTTTTGAAAGAACGCCCCAAATATTCTAGTAAACATTATTTAAAATTACCATTCCATCCCCTATTTCCGGGACTGTCTACGGTTATTCCTTTCTTATTAATTTTTTCTTTACCAAAGAATGTAATCTTAATTGGCTTTTCTTATGGTGTAGCGGGTTTGCTTTATTATGTTTTAATCGCACGTAAACAAGCCGTTATGAATCGTCGCGATCAAATTTTGATTGCAGATGAATTGCTTGATGAAGAAACCCAAGGGCATTCGTATCGAGTGATGGTAGGGATTGCAAACCCAAACACAGCCCCAAACTTGGTCGAAACAGCGGTGCAAATTGCTTTAGCCCGAAAAGGCGAGGTTTTAGCTTTACGTACTATTTCTTATACAGGAGAAATGTCAGAAACCAGCCGACGCCGTAATGCTCAACGAGAGTATGAAATTCTAGAAGAATTGTTGGCACCAATCGATACGGGTGATGTGGTTATCAAACCTTTGATTCGCCTTGCAGCTGAACCAATTGAAGGGATTTTAGACACAATTGTGGAAGAAGATGTTGATCTTTTGGTGATTGGTTGGGAAGATAAAGAATATAACGTACGGTCATTTATGAATACTTTTATGAATGAAGTATTGCGCAAAGCAACTTGTGAAGTGGCGATTGTCAATGGAGAATTTCCCAAACGTCTCCGGCATATTGCTGTCCCCACTGCTGGTGGTCCCTATGCTTCAATGGGATTGAGTCTTGCGTGTGACTTGGCTGAAAACAAAGCCGGTAAAGTCTCATTAGTCAATGTCATTCAAGGTAAGATGACGGAAAATAAAAAAGAAGATGCCACGAAACGTCTACAAGAAACTCGTTCCGTATTATTAGAACAAAGTGATGCAAAAGTAGAAGCGCGGATTATCGATGGAGATAATATCGTCAAACGTCTTGGACGAGAGGCTCTACGTACAGATTTGTTTTTAATCGGAGCTTCTAAAGAAGGTGTGCTTGAACGACCTTATTTTGGTGGGTTACCAGTGGAATTAGCTGCTAGTATTCGTACCCCGATTATCATTACGCGCGGAATTGAATCGAATCAACGATTTTTCTTGCAACGTGTGTGGGGTACATTATTTGATGCTTTACCTTCGTTAAATGTCACTCGACGAAAAGAAGTGATGCGCACCATGCGCGATGCGGCTAAACCTACGCCAGACTTTTTTGTGTTGATTATTCTAGCTTCAATGATTGCTAGTTTGGGGTTATTGCAAAATAGTGCGGCAGTGATTATTGGGGCAATGTTAGTAGCACCATTGATGAGTCCTATTCTGGCCATGGGAATGAGTTTGGTTTTGGGCAATATTCGTCAATTCTATGAAGCAACGGAGACGGCTGTTAAAGGGATTGCAGTTGCGATTTTAGTAGGGATGTTGGTTTCAATAATTTCTCCAATCGATGCGGCAACCAACGAGATCCTAGCACGTACTGCACCTAATATTCTTGATTTGATGGTGGCAATTGCATCTGGTGCTGCGGCAGGGTATGCAATGTCACGCAAAGAAGTGTCTGCGGCCATGCCGGGTGTAGCTATTTCTGCTGCTCTGGTGCCGCCGCTTTGTGTGATCGGTTATGGTTTGGGTACGGCACAATTTGACATTGCTTCAGGTTCTGCGTTATTGTTCATCACCAACTTGATTGCTATTTTGCTTTCCGCTGCCGTAGTCTTTTTAGGCTTAGGGTTCTATCCGCAACGTACAAATCGTGCGGAATTGATACGTACACTTCGCATTACTTTGATATCCCTTGTAGCGGTCACTGCCATTTTAGGTATTTCTACTGTTGCAACAGTGAATCAAGCCAATCGTCAACAAAAAGTGAGTGAAGCCTTTAATCAATTTGTTGCAGAATATGATATTGAAATCTTAGATTTTGATATACAACGAAAACAAGATACCTATGTAATCACTACCACTATTGTAGAAAATGGAGACCTTGAGATTTATCCTGAAGATGTCACGGCATTGCAAGATGAATTGGAACAGGCGGTTAATGGTAATGTTTCCATTGATGCAACGGTATTAACTGCGATGCATTTAGATACTAAATTCATCACCCAAGAAAACACACAAGAATATTTAAGTATTATGCAACAATTGCAATCTCAAGCATATGATTTTTCAGATGTAAGTATAGTGGAAGAAAACGGTGTGATTGTGATAAGTGCAAATGTAATTACTGATCAATCTGTACAAGATTTGCAGACTTCGCTTCAAACGCTCAAAACTCAGCTTGAATCTAATATGAGTAAATCAGTTGAATTTCATCTTAATGTGATCGCTGGTGAAGTGATTACGCTTGAGTAGCCATAGTATTGAAAAAGAAAAAGCTGACAATTATTTGTCAGCTTTTTTTGTTTATGCTCTAGGATTATGAATTTCTTTCACCAAGGCTAAGTCTAAAGCGCCATAGAGATGGGGAAAAAATTCATCGGGATGAGACTCTTCCCATTTCAAAAGATTTTCAGGGAGATCTTTTACCTCAATTTCCAATGCTACCATATCCACATCGTCTGGATAATACCGCTGCAATGTAGTTGGTAATTGTTCAGCCGTAGAAAAATGAATAAATCCTTGATCTGCAAGTGAGGGAGGTGTATAAGGTGTTGATTTTGGTAATTGCTCCCAAACCTCTTTTTCGATTAAATGAAATATTTTCTCGGTTTTTTTCATTTTCTTATTTATCTTTGTTTTTGTTCAAAATATTAACAGCGCGATCGACTACTAATTGTGCCACTTCAAGTTTGCTCATTAAGGGGAGTACTTCTTTTTCACCTGAACAATGCATAATAATCACTCGATTGGTGTCCACAGCAAAGCCAGCATCATCTGCTGAGATGTCATTCGCGACGATCATATCGAGTTTCTTATTGACCAATTTTTTGCCTGCATTTTTCAATAGGTCTTGGCTTTCGGCAGCAAAACCGACGACAACCTTAAGTTTATTATCTTCTTCTTTTAATTCAGAAACGGTTTTTAAAATATCAATAGTTTCAGAAAGTTTGATTGCATTCCAACCATGTTCTTTTTTGATTTTTTCTTTTTTGATATTCATTGGTCGGAAATCTGCCACGGCGGCGGCCATCAAGAGAATATCACTGTTTTTGGCTTCTTCAAGAACGGCGTTTTTCATTTGTTCCGCTGATTCCACCATCACCATTTGGGCGCCTTCTGGTGGTTCAATGCAAACAGGAGTAGAGATTAAAATTACATCTGCACCAGCATCTAATGCGGCTTGCGCCAAAGCATAGCCTTGTTTGCCAGATGAACGATTGGTAATATACCGCACAACATCAATCTTCTCTTGGGTACCACCAGCAGTAACGACTACTTTTTTACCCTTCAAAGGACCATCAATTTGCGCCACTTTATGGCGAGCGCGTCCTAAGATGTCTAATGCTTCAATCATGCGTCCTTTTAGCACTAAGCCAGATGCTAAATGTCCTTCATTTGGTTCCCAAATCGTCACACCACGTTCGGCTAATGTTTTCAAATTTGCTTGTGTGGCAGGGTGTGAGAGCATGCCCCCGTCCATGGCAGGCGCGATTGCTAAGGGACATTCGATTGCTAATAAAGTGGTGGTCAATAGGTTATCTGCAACACCTTGTACCATTTTGGCAATCGTATTGGCAGAAGCAGGTGCCACGATAGCAAAATCTGCTGCCCGGCCTAAGGTGATATGCGGCACATGCCCTTCTGTTTTCCAGAGATCGGCATCTACATAGGCTTTTCGCCCAGTCACAGATTGAAATGTGAGCGGAGAGATTAACTTGGTCGCAGATTCAGTGAGCACTACATCCACCAAAGCACCTGCTTGGGTCAACTTGGAGGCAAGATCAGCAGCTTTATAACATGCGATTGATCCGGTTACCCCAAGTAATATACGTTTATTCTGAAGAGGGTGATTCATACTTACTCCTTAGTATGGTTGCTACACAAGCAGCCATTCTCCTTATTTAATCAGCATACCCATGGGGATGCGTGCTGTGCCATTCCCAAGCACTAGTAATAATTTTTTTGATATCGCCAATCTTTGGTTCCCAACCCAACTCTTGTTTAATTTTATCAGAGGAAGCGATCAAACGGGGGGCATCTCCTGGGCGGCGCGGGGCTTCTTCTGCCGGGATGGGATGCCGTGTTACTTCACGGGCAGTTTCAATAATTTCACGAACGGAATATCCTTCTCCATTTCCTAGGTTATAGGTCAGGTGATCGGCTTTGTTTAAACCATGCAGTGCTAATAAGTGGGCCTGGGCAAGGTCTTGAATGTGAATATAGTCTCGGATGCAGGTGCCATCGGGAGTGGGATAGTCAGTACCGTAGATTATGATCTTTTCGCGTTGGCCCAATGCAACTTGGAGCACCTTAGGAATCAGATGAGATTCAGGAGAATGTGCTTCACCGCGCTCAGGGAAGCCACCGGCTGCATTAAAATAGCGCAAACAAGCATAGCGTAAGCCTTTCAATTTGCGATACCATTCTAAGGTTTGTTCAATCGTCAATTTAGTAAAGCCGTAGAAATTTTGTGGATTGATGGGGCTTTGTTCGTTGATTGGCTCATTATTTGATTCAAAAATGGCTGCCGTGGAAGACAAAACAAATTTCGGAATCCCCGCTTTGCAGACTTCGTCAATCAAAATAGATGAGTTAATGACATTGTTCTCAAAAAATGAGGTGGGGTCTTTCATGCTTTCACCTGCTTCGGTGTGTGCGGCGAAATGCATGACGGCATCAAATTTATCTGAAGTGAGGGCTGGCACAAGGACAGCTCGATCTCCAAGATACCCTTCGATGAAATTTGCTTTTGAGGGAATGGCTGCCAAATGACCTTTGCTTAAGGAATCGAAGATGGTCACTTGATGGCCGTTTTCGATCAAATAATTTGCGGTTGCGGAACCAATGTAGCCTGCACCACCGGTGATAAATACCTTCATTAATTTGTCTCCAATCTCAATTTATAGAATTTCTAATTTTGCTAAGGAAGCTAATAATTTTTTGTTGGCGCCGTTATCAAAGAAAATGTTGACGATCTCATCTCGTCCATCAATTTCCACACCCAACACAATTCCTTCTCCAAACATGGAATGTTTAATTCGTTGCCCCACATGATGGGTGGGGACATAAGATGGTTTTTCTATTTCTTCCTCTTTTTCCCATTCATAGGACCCGCTAAAACTGCGATGTGAATGATCTCTGGGGCGCATGCTATTTTCTACAATCACTTCCTCAGGAATGTCTTCTAAGAAGCGGGAAGGTTGGGAAGGTTCGCTAATCCCGAACGTCATGCGGTTGTGGGCAAGCGTCAAATAGAGTCGTTGCTCTGCGCGGGTGATGCCCACATAGAATAAGCGCCGTTCTTCTGCCATGCCTTCCACATCATTGAAAGAGCGGAAGTGGGGCAATACGCCTTCTTCTAATCCTACAATAAAAACGACGGGGAATTCAAGCCCTTTTGAAGAGTGTAAGGTTAATAAAGTAGGGACGTTGTCGCCGGTTACGATTGTGTCTTGGTCTGAGACTAAGGCGATTTCTTCCAACAGGGCGGTCAAAGAATCTTCATCATAATTTGAAGCTTTGCGGCGGATTTCGTTGATGTTTTCCCAGCGTTCAAAGCCTTCTTCTGTGTTGACTTCCAAATACTCTGCAAAACGAATATCTTCTAAAATGCGATCAATCAACTCCAGCGGGGTGACCTCATCTTTGAGATCAAACCAACGTTGAAGTAATTTACCAAAGTCTTGCAATGCGCTTAATGCCCCTGAGCTGAAATAAGATTGTAGTTCTACGTTGGTGTTATCGCATAATTTTAAGATCAAATCCACTGAGGAAATTCCAATGGAAGCAGAGACAGTGCGCACTTTGTCCACTGTTTTTGCGCCTAGCTTTCGCTTGGGGGTGTTGATAATACGCTGCAAACTAATTTCATCTGCGGAATTGTGGATGATGCGTAAATAGGAGAGCAAGTCTTTGATTTCTCGGCGACCATAGAAGCGTTGAGCTCCCACTAACCGATAAGGGAGATTGTTCTGAATGAAAGCTTCTTCAATCACTCGGGATTGCGCATTAGTACGATACATGATTGCAAAGTCACCGGGGTCATAGTTGCCCGAAGCAACGACTTTGGCAATCTCTTGCACCACATAACGTGCTTCTTCGGTGCCATTGAAAGCTTCGGTGATACTTACCTTTTGGCCATCGCCCAAATTGGAAAACAATTGTTTGTCATCTCGATTAGGATTAGGCGCGATAACGGCCATAGCGGTGTTCAAAATAGTTTGTGTAGAGCGATAGTTTTGTTCCAAAATGATCTTGACCGCTTTGGGATAATCATTATTGAAGCGCATCACATTGCGATAATCTGCGCCACGCCAGCTATAGATGGATTGATCGGGGTCACCCACAACGTATAAGTTGCGATGAAAAGAAGAGAGCAGTTGTACTAAGCGATATTGTGCCATATTGGTGTCTTGAAATTCATCAACCAAAACATGTTCAAAGCGGCGGGCATAGCGCTCTCGCACCTCGGCGTTATTTTCTAATAAATAGACTGTCCATAAAAGCAGATCATCAAAATCGAGGGCATTGCAATCTAACAAAGTCTTTTGGTATTGCGTATAGATTTTCTTCACTGTCTCTTCAGTGTGGGAAATGGCAGCGAAGGTTTCGGGGAGTAAGAGCTCATTTTTGGCGGCAGAAATTTTGCCTTGGATGTTTTGAGCACGATAGGTTTTTTCATCCAAGTTCATTTCTCGGATGATGCTTTTAACGATTCGTTTTTGATCGTCTGTGTCATAGATCACAAAATTGCTATCAAAAGGAAGTTCGCCAGCTTCTCGGCGTAAGATGCGCGCACAGATTGAGTGAAAGGTGCCTAACATCATGCCACGTGTGTTCGCACCGACTAACTCTGCTACGCGTGCTTCCATTTCGCGGGCGGCTTTGTTGGTGAAGGTGACTGCCATGATGTTGAAAGGGCGGATGCCTAAATAACTAATCAGATAGGCAATCCGGTGCGTGAGTACTCTCGTTTTGCCAGAGCCGGGGCCGGCTAAGATCAAGGTGGGGCCAGCCGCTGCTTGCACGGCTTCTTGTTGTTTTTGATTAAGTCCTTGTGTAATATCCATAAGTTAAATGATTGTAATGTTCCCCACCTAAATAAGCAAGCGACACATCTTAATAATATTTTGACGCAATTTTGAAAGTGAAGAGCTTCGAATTATGCTACACTTCACATCAGGATTTTTGACTATGAATGAAAAAGCAATCTGGATCAGTTTTTCTATTGCAGCTGTGGCACTTTTTGTGATTGTGTTTGCATTCTCCTATCTTTTTCTGACCACTGATCCCAACCCCCAATCCTCGGTCCCCTCTGCACAATTAGAAACAGAGGTCGCAAAAAAACTTGCAGCCACGATGGATGCTTTGCGTTCTACGCAAGCTGCCCCGATTTCCTCTGCAATCATGCCAACCACTTCTGTTCCAGACACTACTTATGTCGATTATCAACACGTCACTCCAGAGAATGCTGTTTTTTATGTGATGTCTGCGGGGGATACGTTTGCGAAAATTGCCGCTGCCTATGGCGGGGACGAACAAGACTTGCGGGAACTCAATCAAGTGGATGATTATGATTGGTTCTATGCTGGCAGCATTGTGCGCATTCGCCCTGAATCTGAGGGTGTGGCAGGCGTTTCTTTTAATAGCATTCCTGATGCAGAATTGGTTAATAGTCCTAATGCGGCTAATTTTGATTTGACAGGGTTTATTCAACAACAAGCTGGTTTGCTCGCGACATATGAAGAAGAAATCTATGGGATAAAGATTGAAGAGGAAGACGATCAAGATGCCAATCAATCCTCCCAAACAGTCACTGCGACGCCTACCCCCAAGCTCACCATCTTGACGGGCACGGAGATTGTGCAAAAAGTTGCAGTGGAATATTCGATTAATCCGCGTTTATTATTAGCCATTGTTGAATATCAAACCCAATGGGTGACAAACCCTACTCCTGCTCCATGGACACAAACTGGTACGTTTAGTCTAGGTAACAGTGCTTGTCAAACTTTTTTCTGTCAACTGTCTTGGGCAGCCGATCGCCTCAATTGGGGCTATTATGCATGGAAACAAAATCAAATCTCTCATTTACGCACCCAAGATGGACAACTCGTTCAGATTGATCCTTCTTTGTCTGCGGGCACAGTCGCTTTGCAGACTTATTTTGCGTTTTATCATGATTATGCTAATTGGCAAACAGCCGTCTCTCAACTAGGTTTGGCACAAACGTATCAAAATTTTTTTGGAGATCCATTTATGCAAGGCATTCAAATTGCTGTACCACAAGGACTTACCCAGCCTGTTTGGCCACTACCATTTGAATCAGGGATTACTTGGGTGTTTACCGGTGGTCCACATCCCGGGTGGGGCAATGGCACTAGTTTGGCAGCGCTCGATTTTGCGCCTTTAGGCGGCACAGGTTGTTATGATTCAGATCGTTGGGTGGTGTCGATGACAGAAGGTGTGATTGTTGGGCTGGCAGAAGGTATGGTCTTGGTCGATGTGGACGGAGATGGAATTATGCAAACAGGTTGGACGATCCAATATATGCATATCGCCGATGCAGAAGACACGCACTCTCTCGGACAAGTGGTTCATCAAGGTGATTTTATCGGACATCCAAGTTGTGAAGGGGGCGTTTCCACTGGCACACATGTGCATATTGCGCGTTTGTTCCAAGGAGAATGGATGGACGCAGGCGGGGCAGTACCCTTTGTGATGGATGGCTGGCAAGCAATCACTGCACATGGTAAATATGATGGTTATCTTCAAAAAGATCAACAGATCTTAGCCCCCTATCTCTCTGGGTTTGAAGAGAATGAGAATTACTTAATAACAAGAGAATAAACGCTCCTGTATAGCTCTTTTGGCGTTGTTCTCATCTTGAATTTAGGCTACAAAGGTAAAATAAATCAATGGCAACAAATAATCCAACATCGATAAAAATTGGCAGAAAATGGAGTTTGGTTCTCATTTGTGCAACCGTAATCCTCTCGAGCGTGTTTTGCAGCTCGGGTTACGTCACTCCTGAAAGCCTTACGCAAACCGCAGCCGCACCTGCTACCCAATTGGCAGCATTTCCCACGGCAGCTTTTGCAACTTCTACTTACACTCCCGCTCCCACTTCAGAAGTAGTCGCCACACAACCTCCTACCGCCACTGCCACTTATGCTGTTGCCACGGCACTACCCACACCAACAGAACGAGTGTTTGGTGCTGACCAACCGCCGATGCTCTACACGGCACAGTCAGGAGATACTTTGTTAGCACTTAGTCGACGATTTAATGTTTTACCAGAAGAAATCGTCTCCGCAGAAAATATCCCAACAACTGGCTTGATTCCGCAAGGACAAGTTTTGATGATTCCTGTGCGTCTTGGCACAACCACTTCTACGACAAAAGTTTTGCCAGATACGGAAATTGTTTATTCTGCCTCAATGTTGGAATTTAACACGGCTTTGTTCATTGATACATTTGGAGGCTATTTCTCCAAGAACAAACTCTATATGGGTGCTGAAAAAGGAAATTGGAAGGCATCAGAAGCGCTTGAGTATTTTGGAAAACAAAATTCGATCAATCCGCGTTTATTGTTAGCTTTATTCGAATATCAAAATAATCTCGTTTTAGGGACACCGTTATACGATGATTATTTAGATTATCCACTTGGTTATCGAGATATCAAACATCAGGGGTTTTATTCTCAGTTAGTTTGGGCGATTGATACTATTTCAGTTGGCTATTATGGATGGCGTACAGGTGATTTGACCGAACTCACTTTCACCGACGGGCAAACCATTCGCATCGCCCCAGAATTGAATGCCGGCACAGTAGCAGTGATGTATTTCTTTAGTCAACTGTATGATTATGCAAACTGGCAACAAGTGATGAATCCTACTACCGGTTTTCCTGCTAAATATAACGCTATGTTTGGCGATCCTTGGTATCGTGCCCAGCAAGTTGGTTCCATTTATCCTGCTGTGGTGGGGATTCCGGATATGTCCTTGCCCTTCTTGAGTGGTCACACATGGACGCTCACTGGTGGTCCGCATGGGGCATGGCGTGCCAAAACATCTTTAGCAGCAATTGACTTTGCGGCTCCTTCAGAAGCAGGCTCTTGTACCCCTGCGATTGATTGGGCTGTGGCAGTGGCTGATGGGGTTGTGGTGCGAAAAGATGATGGTTTAATCGTGGTCGATTTGGATGGTGATGGTCACGAAGAAACTGGCTGGGTGGTGGTTTACTTGCATATCACAGACGACAGTGGTGTGCGTGTGGGAGATTGGATCTATAAAGGTGACTTGTTAGGGCATCCATCTTGTGAAGGCGGTTCTTCCACTGGATCACATTTGCATATTGCTCGTAAATATAATGGAGAATGGGTCGCTGCAGATGGACCTTTGCCTTTCACATTGAATGGTTGGGTGGCACAAAATGGCGACACAACTTATAAAGGTGGTCTGGTGAGAGGTGATGATGTAATCATCGCTAGTGATGTGAGTGCTGGATATTCAAAAGTATATAATGATGAGAATTATTAATCGTTTAGGTTTGAAATGAAAATTAGAATTAAACACAACTTTTTGATATGGATCGGAGGGGTGTTATTTTTATTGGGATTGGCGAGCTGTGTGTCTGTTGAATCTACAGAGACGATTGTTCCCCCAACAGCTACGATTAAAGCGCAATCCACTGTACAACCCACTGAAGATGTTCGTCCAACTTCTGAACGAGGGATGGTCTCCCCAGGTGAATTGGTGGATTATATTGCTCAAGATGGTGACACTTTGGATAATTTGGCGGTGCGCTTTAACACCACTACCAAAGAAATCCTTGAAGCCAATCCTCAGATTCCAAAGACAGTCACTACCATGCCACAAGGGATGCCCATGCAAATCCCCACTTATTATCGTACATTTTGGGGAACGCAATATCAAATTTTGCCAAACAATCAATTTGTGAATGGACCCAGTGCGATTGATTTTGATACAGCTGCATTTTTAGAGAACTATGATACTTGGATTCATGATGTGAATGTATACGTTGATGGACGCACAATTTCAGGTGTGGAATTTATTGATTATATGGCGTATAGCTATAGTGTTCATCCAAAGGTAATCTTAGCTTTGTTAGAATATCAAGCAGGTGTATTGAGCGACTCTTATCTGGATGAGGGAGAAGATGCCTATTTATTAGATTTTATGGACCCGCTCACCCAAGGATTTTCGAGCCAGTTAAATCAGGCACTTGCATTACTCAATGAGGGATATTATCTTTACCAAAATGGATTGTTGATTGAATTTGACCGTCCCAATGGTTATATCGAACGACCTGACCCAGCACAAAATGCCGGCACGGTTGCTTTTCAATATTATTTTGCCCAAATGCTAGAAACGGATGAAGAATATCAAGTGGCGATTAGTGAGCAAGGATTTGCAAAAACCTATCAAGACTTGTTTGGCAATCCTTGGGAAGAAAATGCCGAACCAATCTACACGGCGAATATCATCCAACCACATATGAAGTTACCTTTTCGGAGTGGTGAGATTTGGAACTTCACTGGTGCACCCCATGCTACATGGGGCACAGGGGAGCCATTTGGTGCATTAGATTTTGCGCCGCCTCTCACGATTAGCGGGTGTGTGATTACAGACCGTCCTGTGGTGGCTGTGGCTGATGGCGTAGTTGTGCGGACGGACGTTGGTTTAGTGATGTTAGATTTGGATGGTGACGGGGATGAACGCACTGGTTGGAATGTATTCTATTTCCATATTCGAGATAAGGTTCCGGTAGGCACCGTGGTCAAAGAAGGAGACTTTTTAGGCTATCCTTCCTGTGAAGGTGGACGTTCTACAGGCACACACGTGCATATTGCACGTAAGTATAATGGCGAGTGGATCAATGCTGCGGGCACTTTAGCTTTCAACATGGAAGATTGGATTCCAGACAAAAGTCTTGGCACCGCCTATTCAGGTACGATGACTCGTTTTGGAATCACGATTACAGCAGTAGAATCGGGTGGGTTGCGCAGTCAGATTCTTTCTAGAGAATAAAAAAAGCCTGTTTAAAAACACAGGCTTTTCTAGATACCAAAGAGATTGTCTATTTTACCGCTTGCCAAACTGCATCCAAAGTTTGCAATCCGGTCAAATTACGCATCGAAACCCCCCATTTCATATAATCTTCATCGGTGAAGTCCATTAAGGAGCGATCTCCCACAGTTAAATGGAAACCATCATCAGAGACGCCATGGACTGGTAGATCTTGCACAGCAGCCCAGAAATTCCATAATGGAATATCATATTCTACGGCGATGGTGGCGATCATCTGGTTGATGGAATGATCTCCTTCCACATTATCTGCTTTGGTCGCCAAAATAGGTAAACTGCCTGCCGCAATGGTTTTCTCAACAATCATTCGCAAATAGTCACCATATTTTTCAGGTGATTTGCCGCTCCAATTTTGTTCTAAGCTGATGAAGGTGATGCTAGGGTGTACTAAGCGCATTTCACAATCGATAGGGCTTTCGCCTTGTTCACAAGAATCTAAATAATCTTCGGGTACAGAAAAAGGATTGAGCACAGCGGCAACGTTGAAACCGCTTTGTGTTGAAGCACCATCACGTTCAAAAGAGCCTTCAAATTGGTCAATCACTTCTTGCAAATAAGCATAGTCATCGCCTAACTCATAAGTGCCATAATCAAAAAAGCCTAAAAAGAAACGGGCTACATTTTGGCAATCTGCAATTTTAGTGAACACATGCGGGTCACTTCCGTTTTCAATACCTGCTTGATAAAGCGCGATTGCATGTTCGGAAATCACGGGGATCACTGGCCAATTCTGCCAATCTTCTGGATCCATTGGTGGATTTTCTTCTGCCATCACTGGCAAAAATGTTGTACTCATCAAAATGAGTAATAAAATTAAAGAGAAAATTTTTTTCATTAATTTATCCATGTTAGATAGTTTAGTATATGTTGCCACAAAATCTGCCGTTTATTATACGCTAGAAAAACAGGTTTCAAAATTAAAATTCTTTGAAATTACTTATAGTCTATGGTGGGCGTACATAAAAATGATAGATAAGAATAATCATACTAAATGTTGTCCATTATCTGTCTTTACATTAACGAAAAGATTAAGCAAAACATTTTAAATCAAGGTATAATACACAATTGGATTATGAAACGTCTGTTCCATAAATAAAAATGGAATTTAATCAAAGGATTGAGAAACATGCAAGAAAAGAAAATTCGTGTGATAGGTGCCAATGAGCACAACTTAAAGAACGTCTCCGTAGATATACCACGTGACAAATTTGTGGTGGTTACTGGTTTGTCTGGTTCGGGAAAGTCTTCTTTAGCGTTTGATACGATTTTTGCTGAAGGGCAACGCCGCTATGTGGAATCTCTTTCTGCCTATGCACGCCAATTTTTGGGACAAATGGAAAAACCTAAAGTGGAGTTGATCGAAGGTCTTTCTCCTGCGGTTTCTATTGACCAAAAACGCACCTCTCGTAATCCTCGTTCCACTGTTGGGACTGTGACTGAAATCTATGATTATTTACGTCTACTATATGCACGCGCCGGCGTCCCGCATTGTCCTGAATGTGGACGTGAAGTTACGCAGCAATCAGCCCAAGAAATTGTGGAAGCAATTCAATCTTTTCCCGAAGATAGCCGTATCATTTTGTTAGCACCGATTATCAAACATCGTAAAGGCACCCATCAAGCAGTTTTTGATGAGATTCAAAAAGCTGGCTTCACGCGTGTGCGTGTGGATGGCGTGATGCATGATTTGGAAGATGAATTTGATTTAGATCGTTATAAAAACCATTCCATTGATGCTGTGGTAGATCGTTTGATTATTCGCAAAGGGGAGGATCAAGAAGAAAAAGATGCTTTCCTTTCTCGTCTCACAGATTCCGTGGAAACTGCGCTTCGTTTTGGAGATGGTTATTTGATCTTACAAGATGTGACCCAAGATAATCCCCAAGATTACTCTTATTCTGAACATCTATCATGCCCAGAACATGGTTCCACTGTGCCAGAGATTGAACCTCGCACTTTTTCATTTAATACACCTCATGGTGCTTGCCCCACCTGCCAAGGGTTGGGAACAAAAATGGAAATCGATATTGACCTGCTAATACCTGATAAGTCTGTCTCTCTCAAAAACGGGGCGATTATTGCAGGTGAATTTTCTGGTCCACGTAAAGAAGGTGGCTACTACTGGTCGATGTTAGAAGGTGCAGCCAAGGCATTCAATATCTCTTTAGATAAACCTGTTAACCAACTAACAGATGCTGAATTAGATATTATTCTCTACGGCACCAAAGGCAAAGCGATTGATATTCATTATAACCATAAAAGTGGGCGAGAATATGTGTTCACTCGTAAATTTGAAGGCGTGATCAACAATTTAATGCGCCGATTCCGTGAGACACAAAGTGAAGGCATGCGCCAATATTTTATGGAATTTATGGATGACAGACCTTGCCCTGAATGTAAGGGTGCACGTTTGCGCAAAGAAGCATTAGCCGTTACATTGTTAGATCAAAATATTTTAGAAATTACTACATTGCCAATTTCTGATTTGATGGATTGGGTTAATTTGTTATCTGGCAAAGACACTCCTCTTTCTCAACGTGATCAGATCATCGCACAACGCATTCTCAAAGAATTACAAGAACGAGTCCGTTTTATGATGGATGTGGGCTTAGAATACCTCACCCTCAATCGCTCCGCTGTCACCCTCTCTGGTGGAGAAGCGCAGCGTATTCGTTTAGCTACACAAATCGGTTCTCGTTTAATGGGGGTGCTTTATGTTTTAGATGAACCTTCGATTGGGTTGCATCCACGAGATAACCAACGGCTGCTCAACACTCTCAAAGATCTGCGAGATATTGGCAATACAGTCTTGGTAGTGGAACATGATGAAGAGACAATCGAAGAAGCTGATTTTATCGTCGATATGGGACCTGGTGCAGGTGAGCTTGGTGGGGAAGTGGTAGTGGCAGGTACTGTTGAAGAAGTGCTTCAACATCCCACTTCACATACTGCTGCTTATCTTTCTGGCCGAAAATATATTCCTGTTCCTGAAAAAAGACGAGAAGGAAATGGACATTCTATTCGCATTATTAATGCACATCAAAACAACTTAAAAAATCTTGATGTAGAGATTCCTTTAGGTGAAATGGTGTGTGTAACTGGCGTTTCTGGTTCTGGAAAGTCATCTTTAGTCAACGAGATTCTTTATGAATCTTTGGCACATAGCCTCAATCGAGCTAAAACGCGCCCAGGTGCACATGACCGCATCGAAGGCATTGAAAATTTGGATAAGATCATTAATATAGATCAATCTCCTATTGGCCGCACCCCTCGCTCCAATCCTAGCACTTATGTGGGCTTGTTTGATTTGATTCGCCAGGTTTTTGCAGAATTACCTGAATCTAAAATTCGAGGATATAAACAAGGACGTTTTTCTTTCAATGTGAAAGGTGGGCGTTGTGAAGCATGTAAAGGTCATGGGCAATTGACGATTGAAATGCAATTCTTGCCAGATGTCTATGTACCTTGTGATGTTTGCCATGGGACACGTTTCAATCGGGAAACTCTTCAAGTGCGTTTCAAAGGAAAAAACATCGCCGATGTGCTTGAAATGCCCATAGATCAAGCGGTCGATTTTTTCTCAGCCCACCCGCGTATGCAAAGTAAATTGCAAACGCTTGTCGATGTCGGTTTAGGTTATATTCGCATTGGACAACCCGCTCCCACTCTTTCTGGTGGGGAAGCACAACGTGTGAAACTTGCCAAAGAGCTCTCTAAACGATCAACTGGCAAAACTATCTATGTCTTAGATGAACCGTCTGTCGGGTTGCATTCTGCAGATGTTCACAAATTAGTGGAAGTGCTGCATCGCTTAGTGGATGAAGGAAATTCTGTGGTGATTATTGAGCATAACCTAGACATTGTCAAAGTTGCCGATTATATTATTGACCTTGGCCCTGAAGGAGGTGCACGGGGCGGTGAAATCATCGTCACTGGCACACCTGAACAGGTCGCCCAACATCCCACTTCACACACAGGACAATTTCTTAAGCCTGTATTGGAGAAGAATAAGAAGGTTCAACAACAAAAATGAAAACCATCGCCATCCTCAGTGATACTCATGGTTTGCTTCGTCCAGAGGTTTACCCTCACTTAGAAGGTGTTACACATATTTTTCACGCAGGGGATGTCGGCAATAAATCGATCTTAGATCGCTTGATAAAATATGCACCTGTTACAGCCATTCTCGGCAACACAGATTATGCTTTTTTAGGTTTGTCTCATACAGAATTGGTTGAAGTAGCAGGGGTTCACTTTTATCTTCAACACATTGCGGAAGATCTAAACTTGGATCCTGTTGCATCTGGCATTGATGTTGTCATTAACGGGCATACGCATCAACCAAGTATCAGCAGAAAAGACGGTGTACTTTATCTAAACCCCGGAAGCGCTAGCCATCCCCGTGGCGGCACAAAACCCAGTATGATTCTTTTAGATATTATTCCTAACAAACCGCTTGAACCCCGTATTCTTACACTTCTTCCATAGTCGTTCTGCGGTAAAATGAATACATGTCAAAAATATTTCTTTGTGGTCATACCAACATTGAAACTACGCTCCAAGTCGACCAATTTCCAATAGAATATACACCTGTTCATTACACTTTTGATCGGGTGGCGTCTACCATTTCAGGGGTAGGAATTAACATTGCGACCGCTTTAAAGGCGCTTGGAGACGATCTTGATTTTTGTACAGTCATTGGTGATGACATTCATCAACATGCGGTCAAAGCCTATTTTAAAAATCAAAACCTATCTGATAAATTTTTATTCCAATTAGCTTCTGAAACTTCGCAGTCTGTAATTTTATATGATCCCTCTGGGAAACGTCAGATCAATGTCGATCTTAAAAATTTACAAACCCTGCAACTCCCCCAAGAAACAATAACTCCCTCACTGTTAGATGCTGATTTAGCGATTCTTTGTAATATTAATTATTCTCGTCCGATGTTGTCTATTGCGAAGGATCATCATATTCCGATCGCGGTCGATTGCCACACTATCGGATCTTTAGAAGATGAATTTAATCAAGACTATATGCAGGCAGCTGATATTCTATTTATGAGTGATGAGCATATTCCGTTATCACGTAAGGAATGGATGGTGGCTGTGATGCAGCGTTTTGCACCAAAGATCTTTATATTAGGCTGTGGAAAAGATGGTTCTCTGATGATCTTACGCGATGATGATGCCATCTATCACACCAATGCATTTGCCCCTCGTTTAATCCTCAATACGATTGGTGCTGGAGATGCTTTATTCTCTTCATTTGTTCATTTTTATCTTTTACTAGAAAACCCTTTGGCGGCAATTCAACGTGCTTCTTTGTATGCGGGATATAAAATTGGCGAGAGATCTGCATCACAAGGATTACTCTCTTCCGAAGCTTTTGAACAACTTTTTCAAACTCATCATCAGGAGATTAAAGTATGCAAATACGAGTAGAGAAGCTGCTTAGTTATGTGGCATTTGTGAGTGTGATTGTTATAGTTGTTGGATCGATTCTCACCTCTTTTGCCTATACTGGAGAAGCAGGGGAAGCTTATTCTATGTTGAATCATTATATTTCAGAACTTGGAGAGTTAAGCCAGTCAGAATGGGCACCGGTTTTTAATTCTAGTTTGATTATTGGTGGGATTGGACTTACATTTTTTATGATTCTTTTAGGTATCAATTTGCGCCATTGGTTTGCTTGGATTGCTTCAGCAGTTGGTGTTTATGCTGGCATCAATTGCACCTTAGTAGGGTTTATTCCAATGGATACTATCCAACCTCATTATAAAGTTGCCATGGACTTTTTCTTTTATGGGATGATTTCAGTTGGTTTATATTCGATGTTTTTTCTCTTTTTTAGCCGTGGAAAACATCCCAAATTCTTAGCTATTCCAGGGATGATTGCTGCTGCTAGTTTTGCGAGCTTTCTTTATCTCCCTAGCTCCACTTTGCAACCCATTCCTGCAGCAGATCGTCCTCCCTTTCTCTTGATCACATTTCTTGAATGGATGATTTTCATCACAGTTTTGATTTGGGTAGTCATTGTTGCTAGTTATTTTTTGAAAAAAGGCTCAATTAATCAAAAATAAGACCGCTTGCAAGCTACTCAATAGGTTGATAGAATTAATCAAAATTAGGAGAGTGCGATTATGACAAATACAGATCTAGAATTAAAAAAACGCCAACGCCAACGCTATACCCCATTTATTATGATGATCGTCGCAGCAATCATTTTGGGGCTTGGTGTCGTATTTGGCATATTATGGTTTTCAGGTGCAACAACAGATTTTAGTTTCGTCCGCGCCAAAGCGACATCCACATCCACTTCTACAGTTACTCCTGTGGTAGCCATGACATGGGTGCCATCAGCCACTCCTTCCCCCACCTTGATTCCTTCAATCACACCTACTTTTGGTCCTAGCCCAACGGCTTTAGTGCCGTTTCCTTACGTGGTGCAAGATGGCGATACAGTTTACACATTAGCAGAAAAATTTGGACTAGATCCTGATACTGGTTATCTTGATATTATGTGGACCAACAGCATGGGTGGAAGCACTTATCTTGCCGTTGGAGAAGAAATATTAATTCCGGATCCTAATACTAGAAGACCTACCGCTACACCTTTGCCAGCAGATACCGTACCCGGCACATTGATTAACTATACTGTTTTACCCGGTGACTTACTAAGTTTGATTGCCGATGAATTCTATTCTTCTGTGGATGATATTCTGACTCAAAATAATATTGCTGACGCAGATTATATCCAACCTGGCGACGTTTTGCAGATCCCTGTTTTTTCTGCAGGCACACCTGCGCCTGACCAACCAACCGCCACTCCGCAACCCACACTTGGTCCCACAGCAGATCCAAATGCAACTGCCACACCCTTACCAGCAGACCTCCCCATTGGAACGATTGTTCAATACACTGTACAACAAGGAGATTATCTTTCCACAATTGCTGATGAATTCTACACAACTGTGGATGAGATTAAAACGATTAACGAACTAGACGACGCTTCTTATATTTTTGTCGGACAGGTTTTGGATATCCCAGTATATACGGCTGGACGTCCTGAATAAATTTTTTACTAAAATAAAAAAGCTCCGTATAACGGAGCTTTTTTTATCCTCTTAAATTATCTCTAGAAAAGAGATTCAAATTCTTTTGCAATCTTATTCTTTGGTTTAAAACCCACAATCGTGCTTTTTACCTCATTATCTTTGAATAACATCAAAGTAGGAACGCCCATCACCCCAAATTGTTGTGGCACAGTAGGGGTTTGATCAATATCAATTTTATAGACTTGTGCTTTTCCTTCCCATTCTTCTGCTAATTGTTCAACCACAGGCTCAAGCATCTTGCAAGGACCACACCAAGTGGCACTAAAATCAATCACTACGGGTGTTTTTGTTGTGCGTAAAATATCCTTGAATTCTTCTTCAGAAATTACTTTAATTGTACTCATCATACCTTCTTTCATGGGAGATGTTAGCTGAATCTAGATAGTTAATATTAAACGTCACACTAATTCGTGTCAAGATTATTGACGGATATGTGACAAGATGTTACAATGTTCTCCGCTAAACAACCAGCTTTGAAAAAAGCTTTGTTAGCAAGGGCGTGTAGCTCAATGGTAGAGCAGTGGCCTTTTAAGCCATTGGTTGCGGGTTCGAGTCCCTCCACGCTCACAAAAAATCGATCTTCAAGGTCGATTTTTTTGTTTAATCTTTTATTTTTATTTCCTTTATTTATTTCTTATTTTCGACATACGCTTTGAAATTATCCAAAATCGCTTGCCAACCGGCTTCTTGTTGGGCAGCTGTGTGGGTATCTTCCGTTTCAAACGTTTGTACTACCTGCGTGCCTTCTTGGTGAACAGAAAACAACACCGAGGTCATCCGCCCATCATCGAGCATACTTGCCAAAAACTCATAGGGACGTACTACCATATACCGACCCCCTAGATCAAATCCAGCAGATCCATCCTTTGCTTCCATTCGAAAGCGATATTTTCCATCTAAGCGAAGATCAATCTCAGCTGCAGGGCAGCACCAATCTTCTGATGCAAAATTCCATTGGGTCACATCTTCAGCAGTTGTCCATGCATCCCACACTTTTTCAAGAGGGGCATGCACAATCGTTTCAATTGTAATTTCCATCGTTTTTCCTCATTCATATGGATAAAAATCAATAAATTTAACCAATAGACGCGGGCTTTTGAAAATTATTACAACATTTTTTCAATATCTCATGCTTTTTTTGATTTGATTAATAAAAAATGAGCGCAAAAAAAACTTTATAGAATCTTTATTTATTTTTACTATCCTAGAACCAACAAGAAAGGATTTATTAAATGAATGATTATATACTTGAAACAAAAAATTTGACCAAAAAATTTGGCAAACAACTAGCAGTTAATCAAATAAATTTGCAAATTAAACGAAACTCTATCTATGGACTGCTTGGCCCGAATGGTGCTGGAAAAACAACCACGTTAAAAATGATTATTGGTCTGTTGAAGCCCTCGCAAGGGGAAATTTTTTTTAATCAACAAGCATGGCAACGAAAACATCTCGCCCATATTGGTTCATTGATTGAATCACCGGCCTTATATGGAAACCTGACTGCCGTGGAAAATCTTAAAATTCATACCACTTTGCTTGGGCTTCCGAAAGAAAAAATTGAGCAGGTCTTGGAGGTTGTCGATTTACAAAATACAGGGAAAAAGACAGCTGCAAAATTTTCGATGGGCATGAAACAACGACTGGGAATTGCAATTGCATTGTTGAATAATCCTAGTTTGTTGATTTTAGACGAACCTACGAATGGTTTGGATCCGTTTGGGATTCAAGAGTTGCGTTCGTTAATTGCATCTTTTCCGCAAAAAGGGATTAGTGTAATTCTTTCAAGCCATATTTTGCCGGAAGTGGCGCAAGTGGTTGATCATGTTGGCATTATTAATCAAGGTAAATTGCTTTATCAAGGTGAAAATCAAAATCATCAGAATTTAGAGAATTTATTCATTGAGGTCATCAAAGGAGCACGACAATGATAAATGCATTAAAAGCTGAATTTCAAAAATATAGAAGGACATTTGCCATCAAGTTGATTGTTCTTTCTCCTTTGGTCGTAGTCGGTTTTGCAACAATCCAAAAATTGATTGCTGGCCCCAATAGCGACCTAGGGACTATGCAATATTTTTTAGATTTAATCTTCAATTGGTGGACACTTTTATTTATTCCATTAGGAGTGGCATTGCTAACTATCTTGGTAAATAATCAAGAGAAGAAAGCAGGGCACTATCGTAGTTTGAATAGTCACGCCTTTCCGCCTGCAAGAATTTGGATGAGCAAAATTTTGGTACTTAGTATTCTTCTCTTAATTTCATCGATAATTTTAATTTTATCGACAGGAATTATGGGGATTTTATTGTCAGATAGCCCTATCCCTTGGAAGCAAATCATCTCTGGGGCTATCGTAACTTGGTTTGTGTCTTCCTCCCTGATTACCCTGCAATTATGGGTGGCTACCCTTGGTGGAGTGGTTTTGAGCATTGGATTGAGCTTTTTTGGGTTTATATTAAGTCTTTTTGCAACAGAAACTTCAATTTGGTGGGCAGTGCCTTGGAGCTGGTCTTTAAGATTAATGGGGCCGATAATTGGTGTTCGCACTAATGGGTTGCCGTTAGAGAGCGCAGATCCCTTAATGGACCCCTCTGTAATCTTCGTTGGCATGTTAGTTTCTTGTATTGTTTTTATCAGTTGTACGGCTCTTTCAGCGCTGTGGTTCAACAAACGTGAGGTGCGATAATGAAATCACTCTATACCGAATGGCTCAAACTCAAACATACCCCCATTCAATTCCTGATTTTGATTACCCCTTTCATCTACGCTGCTTTATTGGTGCTTTATGCGAGAATTCGCCAAGCCTCTTCTATTTCTGAACAATTTACTTTTCAATTGTTTTTTGAAGGGGCTGCGGTGCTTGTAATCCCAGTGGCCGTAGCGATTCTAGCGGGTTTGATAATCTATCAAGAAGAGCTAGCAGGAAGTTTTAATGGATTCCTTAATTCCAGCAAACCTAGATATCAACTTTTTCTGAGAAAAATAAGTTGGATGACGCTTATTATTGCATATGAAATTTATATGTCTACCCTCTTATTTGGGGTGGGACTCTCACTTTTTACTACCGTCGCTCTCCCATGGCGCATCCTTTGGGTTTCGGCAACCTTGATTTTTGTAGCCACTTTGCCATTAATCGAGCTTCAAACTTGGCTAAGTTTTGGATGGGGTGTGGGGGCTTCAATCGGTGCAGGCGTGGTGGGGGTGCTCTTTGCTGGTATTGTTGGAGGAACTGGGATTGGAGACGCTTTTTGGCAATTTATTCCCCCTGCATGGCCAATCCGATTGGTAAAAACATATGAGTTGATGTACTATTTAGGTGATGAAGCCCCTCTTGAATTACTTCAAAATCAATTTAATCTGGGTTTGATTGCGATTATGGCCTCTTTGCTGATATTGGCAATTGGTGCTTCGGTTTGGTTCACCCAATGGGAAGGGCGCCAACACTACGAATAAATTGCAATAAATCGATAAAATTTTAAAGCTTGTTTATGGAAAACAAGTAGGACACTTTGATGAGTAAAATATTGATTATTGATGATGAAAAAGATATTGTGAATTTGTTGTCCGATCAATTAACTGCAAAAGGACATCAAGTTTTAGCGGCCTATGATGGCGAACAAGGGATAGAATTAGCAAAACAACAACCAGATCTAATTCTCTTGGATATAATGATGCCTAAAGTGAATGGCTTTGAATTTTGTAATCAAATTCGTGATGAGCTATTTTGCCCAATTCTCTTTTTAAGTGCAAAGCAATCAGAAAGCGACAAAATCAAAGCGCTCAACCTTGGGGGCGATGATTATATCACCAAGCCATTTGGTCTGCGCGAACTGATTGCCAAAATAGAAGCAAACTTGCGCCGTGAAAAACGATCTCAATATCTCAATACAGCCAATAAGCGAACAAAACTTTATTTTGGTGACTTAAGTGTAGATAGTAAAGGCTGTGAGGTTAGAATTGCTGGAGAAAAAATTGATTTCACCAAAAGGGAATATGAAATAGTGGAGTTTTTGGCCTTCAATTCAGGTCAAGTTTTTTCAAGAGAGCAAATCTATGAGCAAATTTGGGGATATGGCACGAATGGGATTGCAAACACAGTCGTAGAGCATATCAAAAAAATAAGAGCAAAACTCTCACAATATGCGCCATCAGTAGAGTATATCTCTACTGTATGGGGCATTGGGTATAAGTGGAATCGTTTCTAGGAACTTAGATGTTTAAAAAAAATCAAAACCTATCGTTGATTAAACAATTTCAACTTAATATTGTTAGAATTCTTGTTTTCTCTTTAGGGGCCACGATCATTACTTATTTGTTTGCATTCATTTTGTTTGAAACCATCAACTATAAAAGCCTGTATCCTGCAAATTATTATGAAAATCAAATTCCAGCGATTGAAGAATATATTCAGCAAAAAAATGTGCAATTACTCAACTCTTCTCAAAAAGAAAATCTTGAACAGCAAATTGACCCCAATGGAATAAAATATCAAGTTATTGATGAAAATGCAGAATTTCTATATGGCACTTTTTCCGAACCGATTATTCAATCAAAACAAGAAATATATACTTATTTAAATAATTTGACCCGCCTCAATGACGAATTTGTTCGAACCACGCCGCTGTTAGATCAAAATGCAAACATCAAAGGGGCGGTTCTGCTTTCCTATCAAATAAAAATCCAAACGATTAATCAAACTTCATGGTTATTTATTCTGATTTTATGCGTCGCATTAGGGTCTCCATTTTTATATATGATTGGGTTTACGATATTGTTCTCCAAAAAATTTGTAAACAACATCAACGCCCCCCTCAGTATTCTTGAAAATGCAGCGAATAATATCAAAGAAAAAAACTTAGATTTTGAAATTAACTATCAATCTGAAAATGAACTTGGCAAATTAGCCAATGCGTTTTCTGAAATGAAAGAAGCATTGAAAAACTCATTGGAAAAACAATGGAAAATGGAGCAAGATCGCATTGAAATGGTGGAATCTCTTGCGCATGATCTTAAGACACCATTATCCATTCTTCAAATGTACGCAGAAGCACTTGAAGAGGATTCCCTTGAAGATGTTGAGAAAAAACAAAGATATTTACAAGTGTTGCAAGAAAATATTCAAAAAAGTATTTATTATGTAAAGCAAATGCAATACATGAGCGAACTAGACACATTCGACTCGCAAATAGATCTCGCCCCCGTTAATCTAAAACAATTTATCCTTCAAAAAACCAATAATTATCAGTTGAAATTTCAACAAGCGTATATTAATTTTAGCTGTCGGTTTGAAGGTGATTTTAAGACAAATCTTTCATTAAACGCGAATAATCTTGAACGCATTCTTAATAACCTATTTGAGAATAGCCTATCGCACACCCCTCAAGGCGGAGAAATTTTGTTGGATGTAAAGAATCAAGATCAGACAATTTATTATCAGTTAACAGATACAGGGGTTGGTTTTTCAGAAAAAGATATCGAAAAAGGGTTTGAGAAATTTTATCGAGGGGATTATGCCAGAACCAATAAAAATAATAATATTGGTTTAGGATTATTTATTGCTAAAAAACTGATTGAACAAATGGGGGGAGGTATTGAGCTTAGCAACAATCCGCAAGGGGGAGCTTGTGTTAATTTTTGGCATCCCCTCTAAAACGGCTTTGTTATAAAACGTTAATCTTTCCAATAGTAAATTAAATTGAGTCTACTTAGTCATATATAGACCAGTTAGTATAATTAAATCTTAAGGAAAGAAAATGTTAAACTCAAAAAATGATGTGCAACAAATAACCTCCATCCACAAAGCGACTAACATTGCCTCTGTCTCCTTAAATGTTGCCAATTTAGAGAATCAAATTAACTTCTATCAAAAAGCACTTGGCATGCACCTCCACTGGAAAGATGAACGCCAAGCTAGCCTTGGGAATGGAGAAAATGAACTTCTTCATCTTACCCAACACTCCGACAATAAGCGTTACCGAGGCACCACAGGGCTCTATCACTTTGCCGTACTCTTCCCCAACCAAGCAGAGTTTGCCCGTGCTGTCGCCCGTCTCTATCAACTTCAAGTGCCCAATGCCCCCACAGATCACATTCAAACCAAAGCAACCTACTTTGATGATCCTGAAGGAAATGGGATTGAGCTGTATGCAGAATCTCCAGAAGATGGACACTGGGTGATGACGGATCAGAATTATGTTGCCTATCGGACGGATGGTTATCTGAGTAATGGCCGTGAGCCGATGGACTTAGATCGTCTTTTTTCTCATCTCAAAAAAGGAGAAGAGCTCAATGTGCCAGTCTCTCAAGAGACTCGTATCGGCCATGTACATTTGTATATGAGCCATGTGCAGCCCGCTTTAGATTTCTATCATGGCATTCTTGGGTTTGATATTATGGGGCGTTCTAGTAATTACAAAATGGCATTTGTCTCAGCTGGTGGCTATCATCATCATATTGGCCTTAATGCTTGGCAAGGGGAAGGCGCTCCTTTCGCACCAGCAGATGCACTCGGTCTAAAATATTTTACAGTGAAGTTGCCCACTGAAACAGCGCTCTCTGAAGTGGTCAGTAGAGTGGAAAATGCTCAAATCCCTTATGAAAAAACGGAGGAAGGTTTTCTCCTTCATGATCCATCTAAGAATGGTGTTTTACTCCGCAATTTTTAACCTCATGATTTGTTGAAGAAAAGGGCACTTGGCAACAGGTGCTCTTTTCGATTTAAATAGTACTTTCTGATAAAATAAATATAGTAATTTATTTCAATTCAAGAAAATAGGAATAATATGCCAAGATTAACGTTAGGTGTTCGCCTGTTTAGCGCCCTTCTCAAACTCATTCGTTTCAAAAATGGATTTTCTTTTAAACGATTAATGCAAAACAATACCGTTATGCATCATGTCAATCCGCCTCGTTTTATCCAACGTGTTTTTGATTGTCATAAAAATATCATTGACGGGCATCCAGTTTGGACCATTCAGCCTAAAAATAGCACACCTACC
This sequence comes from Anaerolineales bacterium, assembly GCA_963662985.1. Classification (GTDB taxonomy): domain Bacteria; phylum Chloroflexota; class Anaerolineae; order Anaerolineales; family UBA11579. Next base: position 1,420,003 of record OY760067.1, read on the forward strand.
AACCACATCCTTTTTTTTCATGGTGGTGCCTATATTCAAACTTTTACAATTTTTCATTGGCGTTTTATCGCTCAAATTGTGCTCACTCAAGGTTGTGCTGTCCATGCCCCCAACTATCCATTGGCACCTCAAAGTCAAGCGAATGAAACCATTCACATGACTCTTCGAACATATAAGCACATTCTTGAACAAGACGCATGTGAAAAGATTATCTTAATGGGAGATTCAGCTGGAGGTGGCTTAGCACTTGCCCTTACGCAATTAATTCGAGATCAAGGATTATGTCTTCCCGTTCACACTATCATGCTTTCACCATGGTTGGATATTCGTTTGAATAATCCTGTAATCCCAGAAGTGGATAAAGTAGATCCTTTATTAGGGATTGAAGGACTCATTGAAGCAGGCAAGTCCTATGCAGGTGAATTACCGCCAGACCATCCTTTTGTCAGCCCCATCACTGGTAATTTAGAGAATCTTCCCCCTATATCTACTTTCATTGGCACGCATGATATTCTCTATCCCGATTGTGTTAAGCTTAAAAATGAACTCCAAGCATTAGGCAATGAAGGAATTTATTATGAAGCAGAAGGAATGCTGCATGATTGGGTGCTTTATCCGCTTCTTTCTTCATTAGATAGTCGTCTTACAATATTTAAGATCATTCGAGAATCATTTCAGCAAGCAAATATATAATGAGAGCTTCTGATAGATTCTGACAGTCTCAATTTTGAGTTGAGAGAGACTTGATAGAGATTGCAATCTCCTCCATTCTATAATCATAGTGATCGCATATTTTTTGCAGATCGCAACTCTACCATATTGGTAAATAAATAGAAAGTGAAGGAACATATGTCTGAAACAATCACGAATCTAGAAAATGAAACAATAACCAAACCATCCAAATTCAAAAGCAAACGACTTTGGTGGATCTTTACCGTTATAGTTATTATCACTATCGGTCGGGATGTTCTCATCAGTCCACCCCAATGGAAATCATTTAATGATCATTTTTCTGCAATTGGATTTTTCCTTTGGGTTGCTCTCAGCACAATCCTATTACTGATAGAAAAGAGAAGGCTGTCTAAATTGGCATTTGTGGATTATTATCACGCATTGTCGATTTTGCTACTTGCTTTCGTTCCCATCTGGCGCACAGAAGAATTGGTCTTCATCCCCGCTATCATACTCTCAATCGCTCTTTTGTTAGCCATGCTTCTGTCTTCAGACCGATCATATTTAGCGCAAGGCACTTTACTTGGAGTTGTCGTTCGCTTTTTTGGCACAATTGGCCGTGGATTTCAAGGTCTTGGCACTTCTTTCCAAACTCTCAAACAAGAAACACCTAAAGAGCGATCACGCAAAATCATTCTCTCAGTTCTGTTTGGGCTTCTCTTGGCGCTTCCATGGGTAGTGGTTTTCTTAGCGCTTTTTTCTAGTGCAGATGCAATTTTCCAAAATCGTTTAGAAAATATCTTTGAAATTATCTCCTTTGAATTGATCTTACGAATCATTGTAAATTTATTTTGGTTAGTGGTATTCAGTGTGCTCTTCTTTGGTTATCTTAGCAACCTCGATACAAAACCATCAAAATTCAAGACCCCCACATTTCTTGGCAGTATTGAGGTTATCATAGTTCTTGGCACTGTTATTCTGATCTTCTTAAGCTTTATTATCATTCAATTCAGATACTTTTTTGCTGGCGAACAAATGATTAACGTTGATGGGTACACCTATGCAACCTATGCACGACGAGGTACCAGTGAATTGATTTTCGCAAGTGCCCTTGCTATCGGTATGTTGCAGATACTCAAATTCTTCAAGAAACAAGCTTCCCCCACAGGAGATCGCATTTTCAAAATCGGCTACGGCGTACTAATTGCAGAAATTGGGATTGTGCTTATCTCTGCCTATCAACGACTTCGTCTGCTTGAGAACACCTATGGCGTCACCTCAATTCGTCTCACTGGGCATGTCTTCATCATTACCATGGCGGTTTTCTTGATTGCACTATATCTTGATGAACTTTTGCTCAAACAAAACCATCTTCTCTTTTTGCTCAGCTCATGGGCTACCGTTTTTGTTCTCACTCTTGCGGCACTCAACATGCCAGCTATGGCAGTACGCATCAATCAAGATGTTCATGGAGATGCTGGTATTGATTGGTATTATCTACGTTCACTTCCAGATGACGGTGTACCTGCTTTGATCGAAAGCCTACAGTCGCAAGACTTTGATCAAACTCAAATGGGAAACACTGCCAATCAAGCACAATATGAAGAAATGTTGGCTGAGCTCAGTTGCCGTGAATTTAATAATCATTATTTTCTTGGTCAACAAATTCCCAATTCTCGTTGGTATTGGCGTATTGATATGCTCAAAGCGATAATAGCCATTGAAGATAACAAAACACTCTGGGCAGACTATCCTGTGCAAACTGATCTTGAAATTTGCAAACAATACACTAGCGTAGATCAATGTTTTGTCAATCAAGATCTTTTAGAACAAGTGCAACAAGAGCCTTGGCATGCCTTTTATGTAGACCTCACAAAATACGATCAAGAAGAATTGCAAGATCAGCTTCAAAATCTCTTAGAAGATCAATACTATAAAAATTTATCAGCCGAAGATCTTGAGGTTGAACTTCAATATATTCAAGAAAATTACACGCGATATTATTGTGATATTGATTACTACAGAGGCTGGTAAGTTTAAATAAATTAATAAAAAAAGCTTCTTATTCAATAAGGAGCTTTTTTGTTAAAAAATTGAAAAATTTAAACATTGATTAATCTGTATTATGATAATTTACTCCTAATTAATGATATACTGTTATAAGTAATTGGGGGAAGCACCAATGAACAAAAATCCTGCGTCCAAAACCATCATAAATATCCCTCTCAATAAATGTATCTATATTTTTTAGGAGAAAAAATGAAGAACAAAACATTATTAGTTATTGTATTTGCTTTAATCGCAGTCCTTGCAATTGGACATTTTTCAGCAGGTGCTGCTACAGGTTCAACTCTCGAAGAACAAGCCAGTCAAGCTTGTACAACTTTCGGAGGCACATTTGTCTATAATGCTGCCAATGAAACAGGTGTTTGTTATAACCTACAAGATGCTTGGACTTTACGCCATGTTTGTGGCAGTGAAGATTATGGCTATATCACTATTTATGCTGATAAAAATAAAATAGGTGGAACAATTAGTGATCCACTTACTTATATGACAAACTTCCATTGTGGTTTTATTGATCTTTCACAAAAAACTATTGAACAACAAGGACGTTGTAAGTTCTCTTCAGTGGGTGATGCCTATTTAGGCGGTACAGTATCTACAACTGGTATGGGAGCTCCCAATATCCTTCGTTTACAAGCAAATGGTAAAACTTTTAAACTTCCTGTTATCGAAAGCTCAATTAATCAATTAGATGACGGCACATTCAAAGCAGAATACTATACCATTGATCCATTAACCAGCCAACCACTCGTTCAACCTGGTGCGTATAAAGCAGATTGTATGGGAACTGGTGGTACTGCTGGAACACAATTTAATGTCACAATTACCAGATAATCAAAAATAGTTTTAATAAAAAGCAACTCTTTTTACAGAGTTGCTTTTTTGTTATTTAAATCTCGACACCAGCGGAAATCGCAGAGTTCTGTTCCTTGTGCCAATGTGCTTGTTCGATGCCAAGAAACTTTTGGCATCATTGCCGAAAGCCAATCATCTGTATGACAAAAACAAGCAGTTAATTCTGGTACATTATAACGTTGCATCATATCAAAGTAATAACAACGTTTTACATTCATTGCAAAACAGTTATCAGAGTCTTCAATAATTTGTTCGGAGTTAGGCAAATACGAATTACGACTCATCGCTCGCAAAGAATAGCGTACCAAAGGATAGGGGTCTGGCAACTTACCCACTAGTTTCATCCCTTGTTTCTGCACTTTGAACAAAACTTCTTGAAAAAGTGTATCTATCCATTCGATTGCTTTTTCGCTTGCGATCTCTTCTTTGCCTAAAACAGTATAGATAGCAATTGCAGGGGCAACTCGTTTCAAAAACAATTTCCATTGAGAGCCATGCGCTGTTTGGCTGGTAGCCTTGACTAGTTCAATATATGTTTTTTGAATTTCAGATAGTATTCTTTTGGCTTGTGCTTCTTCAAAATGACTAGATAGGTGTGGATAAAAAGATTTAGAATAAGGAAATTTATTCATCCAATTGGCAAACATATAGGCTCACTGCCCCAATATCTGCATCTTTGCATATACTTCCGTAAGCATCTCTTGCATTGCGTTCACAGTATTCTCAAGCGTATTTACCTGTTGTGTCAATTGGAAAATAAAGAATCCAGCCACAATCAATCCCACAAACAAGATTGCAATTGTTACCATCATTAAAGATTGATTTGCACGATACCGCGCCAATTCTTCATCATAGTTAACTGAAGTAGATAATTGAGATTTTGTTGATGTTGTGGATTGCGGTTTTGGTGAGTCTGTTTTGGTTTTATTTTCAGACTGTTTAGAAGCTGTTTTTCCTTTTCCATATCGTTGCGTAGGAATCACAGTTTTTGTTTGAATAATTGCAGAGCGTACTTTGTTAGTCTCTGCGAGATCTTCCATGTCATCTTCTAATTCAAGAGCATCATCCAAAGCAATATCCTCTAAGCTGTCTCGCAATGTTGCCATTGGTTTTGTGATACTTTGTGTATTTTCAAGTGGTGCGTTCTCCAAAATTGGCATCAATCGACCAGTTTCTGGGCAATAATGTAATTCTTTTTGATGAGGCTGTCCGCAAAATGGACATTCGATTGTGTCTTCATATGGAATCATTTCCGCAGGTAACAATACTCTTCCAGTGTGTTCACAAAAGATAGTGCCACTTGGATGTAATCGTCCACAGATTGCACATAAAAACACATCGTTGGTTGGATTGATAGAATTTGAATCGTTTATTTTACTCATCACAAGATCCTCAAAACTTCAGAATTAAATTAAGTATACCCTAAACACTGTTGCTTGTCTTACTTGCATAGCCTCAATTAAGGTAAAATAATACACATCACTGCATACAGTAAATATAATTTGTAATTTAGTGATAGAAAACGGGAGGCCGTCATGGCGATCACATGTAAGAAATGTGGCTTAGAATATCTTCGTGAAATTGAATATTGTGGTCATTGTGGCACATTCATCGCAGAACAGAAAAAAGAAGTGATCTATTGCCCGGTTTGTAACGCAAGAACGCTCCACAATGCACATTATTGTGTGGAATGTGGCAAAGCTTTGCCTCAAGCACAACAAACAACTCCTCAATCTTAAGGTAGTTAACAGATAATATTTTCACTTCGCCCTTGACCCATGCCCCAATTCAAGCTAAAATTTACAATTGCGCAGGTGAAATGCGTATATTTTGCTATTAAAAGAAATTAGCAACAAGGAAAGCAATGTTTGAAAATCTTTCAGATCGACTAAATAAAGTATTTGCAGATCTTCGTCGTCGTGGCAAGCTCACGCAAGCCGATGTAGATGAAGGTTTACGCAGCGTTCGTCTCGCTTTACTTGAAGCAGATGTACACTTTGATGTCGTCAAAGATATTCTTGCTCGTATCCGAGAAAGAGCCATTGGTGCAGAAGTTTCCAAGGCACTCAATCCCGGTCAACAAGTCATCAAGATCGTCAATGAAGAACTTGTTCAAACTCTTGGTGAAGCAGCTCCGCTCAATCTCAAAGGTGCCAAACCACGCACTATTATGATGGTTGGTCTGCAAGGTGCTGGGAAAACCACCACCGCAGCTAAGTTAGCTTCTATGTTGCGCAAAGAAGGAGAACGTGTTCTCCTCGTAGCCGCAGACCCTTACCGACCTGCCGCTATTGATCAACTGCAAACCCTTGGGAAAACCATCGGTGTTGAAGTGTTTGCCTCACCCGGTAAACAACCTGCTATGCTCGCTGCCCAAGCGATGATGAAAGCGTCCATGGGTGGATTCAGCGCAATGATCATTGATACTGCTGGTCGCTCTCAATTAGATGATGCTATGATGCGCGAATTACGCGACATCGCAGGTGCCACACAACCAATTGAAACTTTGCTCGTTGTAGATAGTATGATTGGGCAAGAAGCGGTCAATGTCGCCCAAGGTTTTTCCAAAGCGGTCGATATCACCGGTTTGATCCTTACAAAAATAGATGGGGATGCACGTGGCGGGGCTGCAATTTCATTGCGAGCTGTTACAGGTGTGCCCATTAAATATTTAGGTGTTGGCGAAGGTCTCACTGCACTCGAAGTGTTTGATCCCACCCGCGTTGCTTCACGCATCTTGGGTATGGGAGATGTGATTGGTTTGATCGAAAAAGCTGAATCAGCTCTCGATGCAAAAAACGCAGAAGAACAAGCAGAAAAAATGCTCTCTGGCGATTTTACCCTTGAGGATTTTGCATCTCAACTTCGACAGGTGCGCAGCATGGGCCCCATTGGGCAGTTGCTCGATATGATGCCCAATATGCCTGGCAACCAACGTCTCAGTCAAAACATAGATAATGAAGCTGCTGAAAAAATGATTAAAAAAACAGAAGCAATCATCAGTTCCATGACAGTTGCTGAGCGTCAACGCCCGAAAAAGATTATCACTGCAAGTCGCAAACGACGTATTGCAACTGGTTCTGGCACCACTCAAGATGATGTCAACCGTGTTCTTAAGCAATATTACGACATGCAAAAGATGATGAAAAGAATGAAGAAATCAGGCATGCGCGGTTTTCCGGGCATGATGTGATCGCAAGACACAAACAGAGATCATAGTTTTTTCGTGTGTACCCCTTCAACACACATCCCCCTCTCTATGATTGACATTATGTCTGCTATAATATTGAATACAAATAAAAAAATTGAAGGAGCCAGTTAATGGTACGCATTCGTTTACGCCGAGTCGGCAGAAAAGGCCAAACAAGTTTTCGTTTGGTCGCAGCAGATAAAGAAAGCCCCCGAGATGGTCGCTTTATTGAAGCATTAGGGTCTTATAACCCCCGCACAGAACCCGCAGCAATTCAACTCAACGATGATCGTCTTTTCTATTGGTTGAGCGTGGGTGCTCAAATGAGCGATTCTGTTGAAAGAGTTGTCAAACAAGTTGGTTTTATGGAACGTTACGAACGTTTCAAAGCTGGTGAAGATGTTGAAAAATTGGTTCAAGAAGCTCAAGCACTCTATGCTTCCCGTAATGTGGATCCTACAACTCGTCGCCCTGCCCCCGTTGGCAAACCAAAAGCTGTTGAAACAGCAGAAGAAGCAACCGAAGAAGCTGCTGAATAAGCAGTAGCCTCATTCGAGTGGGAAGGAAATAACCATGAAAGCTTTGATTGAATACATCGCTCGTTCCTTGGTGGATGACCCCACTCAGGTCAATGTCACAGAGTTTAAACGTGGCAATGCTGTAGAGTTAAATTTGGAAGTCGCCAAAGATGATATGGGACGCATTATTGGTAAAGGTGGCCGTGTGGCCAACTCCATCCGCGTCTTATTGCGTGTTGCTGCTCGTGATGGCAAACGCGCATCCTTGGAAATTGTTGAACCTAACTAATGGCTGAGACTTCGAATCGCAGACAAACTGCAGCTCGCAGAAGAGAACAAAATTCAGGCAGTGCTGTGCGCAACACGGCACCGTCTGAATTTTTAGCAATTGGTCGCCTTCAGAAACCACATGGTCTCAATGGCGAATTGCAAATGGGTCTCATGACTGATTTCCCTGAACGTATCAAAAAAGGTAAAAAAGTCTATATTGGAGAAGATCATCAACAGGTCACCATCCAAAACACTCGCCATCATAACGTTGGTCTTCTAGTCACATTTAATGAATTCTCTCATCGAGACGAAGTGGAATATATTCGCAATTGGTATGTCTACGTACGCATCGATGAACTCCCTAAACTCCCCCGAGGAGAATATTATCAACACCAACTCTATGGCCTTCGAGTCCAAACAGAGGAAGGCATTGAGCTGGGCACCCTCACAGAAATTATCGAAACCGGTGCGAATAACGTCTACGTTATCACTTCAGATGATAAACCTGATGTACTTATTCCTTCCACCCATGAGGTTATCCTCAATATTGATCTCAAAACCCAAACGATTTTGGTTCACCTTCTTCCTGGTCTTCTTCCGGAAGACTTTCCCAAAAATTAATTAACCGTTTAGCAAAAATTAAAAAACAAGCCTTGACAAACTTAATTTGAATATGGTATTCTGGTGTTCGTGAATTCATTCATATTTTAATATTAATGAAGAAAACCAATTTTAAAGAGGAAAACAAAATATTTTCAAAAAAACCTCTTTGAAGGAATTGATGGATAATCAGAAAAAATTTTGGGTGGGACTATCTCATGTCAAAGGGCTAGGACCAGTTCGATTTGAACAATTACTAGACCATTTCGGAGATATAGAAGCCATTTGGCAGGCATCTCCTGCTGTCCTAAGAGAGGTCAGCCTCCCAGAAAAAGTGATTTCAAACTTCCTCAAGATCAGAGCTAGCCTTGATCTTGACCAAATCCTTTCTGACTATCATTCCAAGAACATTTCTGTTTTGACATGGCAAGAGGATGACTATCCTCAAAGATTGCGAAACATTCCTGCTTCTCCTCCCGTGCTCTATCTCAATGGCGAGTTAGGCCCAGAAGATCGATGGTCTGTGGGTGTTGTTGGTACGCGTAAAATTACCCAATATGGGCGTCAAGTGACGGAAGAGATTTGTGGCACTCTCGCAAGCCAAGGCATCACCATTGTCAGTGGCCTTGCACGTGGCGTAGACACCATCGCTCACAAAGCTGCCCTCGAAGCAGGTGGCAGAACCTTAGCAATTTTAGGTTGCGGTGTAGATCGTATTTATCCCGCAGAAAATCACGCACTTGCCCATCAAATTGTAAAAAATGGTGCGATGATCAGTGACTATGTGCCTGGAACCCCACCGGATGGCGCAAATTTTCCGCCCCGCAATCGCATCATCTCCGGGCTAACCATGGCAACGATTGTGATTGAAGCAGGAGAACGTAGTGGAGCACTTATCACTGCCCGCAATGCCATTGAACAAGGAAAAGACGTTTTTGCAGTGCCTGGTCCCATCTATGCGCCCATGAGCAAAGGCCCTAATCGTCTTATTCAAGAAGGTGCTTTTCCTTTGTTATCAGCAAAAGATGTGCTTGATGTCCTCGACCTAGAAATGATTGAACAAAAACAAGAAGTGCAAACGGTTCTTCCCGCAGATGCTTTTGAAGTGACCTTATACGAAGCACTCAAATACGAACCTTTGCATATAGATGAAATTAAAAACAAAGTCAACATGCCGATCAACAAAGTTTCGGCAACCCTCACCATGATGGAACTCAAAGGGTTGGTGAAACAGGTTGGTAAAATGCGTTATATGGTTATCAAAGAAATGTCTAGTGGCTATAATGCAAAATAACAAGGAGCTTGAAATGAAAGATTTCTATGCAGTAATCATGGCAGGCGGAGGTGGCACGCGCTTATGGCCGCTCTCCAGAATTTCACATCCTAAACAAATGCTCAATTTGATTGACGACAATTCCTTATTCCAAATTGCCTTCAATCGTATGATGGGATTATTGTCCCCTGAACAAATTTTTGTTGTCACCGGGCAAGATCACGCAGAGACATTACAACGTCAAGTCCCCGCCATTCCCAAAGAAAATTTCATTTTAGAACCAGAACCTCGCGGAACAGCTTCCGCAATTGGTCTCACCGCAGCCGTGTTGCAAAAACGCAATCCTAACGCCACCATGGCGGTCCTCACCGCAGATCATTTTATGAAAGATAATTTGCTCTTCCAACAAATCCTCACCGCTGCCTATCAAGTTGCACAAAAAGGTAGCTTGGTCACCCTTGGCATCACTCCCGAATTTCCCGCTACTGGTTATGGTTATATCAAACAAGGGCAAGAAGTAGGTGACTATAATGGCTTTCCTACTTATTGTGTAGATCAATTTGTTGAAAAGCCACCTCTTGAACGTGCGGAACAAATGCTTGCAGATGGCAACTACGCTTGGAATTCTGGCATGTTCATTTGGAAGATTGAATCGATTATGCAAGAATTTGCCACTCAAATGCCCACCCTGCATCAAGCGCTTCTTCAATTACAGAGCGCTTATGACACACCTGACTACGCTCAAGCACTTTTAGATCATTGGATTCCTTTGAGAAATGAAACCATCGACTATGGCATTATGGAAAATGCCAACAACGTGGTTGTCATCCCCGGTAAGGGCTTAGGCTGGAACGACGTCGGTAGTTGGGACTCATTTTTCTCTATCATCGAATCCAACGCAGACGGCAACATCGTCCGCGGTCCCGATATTGAAATGGTCGACACCAAGAACTCTCTTCTTTTCTCTGAAAAAGGCAATCGTCTCTTGGTCACCATTGGTGTAGAAAATATCGCCGTAATCGACACAGACGACGTCATCTTGGTCTGCAACACATCCAGAGCCCAAGATGTCAAAAAAGCGATCAGTATATTGAAAGAAAAAGATAAAGAACAATATCTCTGATCAACAAAATAGAATAAAAACAATACAACTAACATAATAAAAAAATAATCATTTATTGAACTTATTTTTGAATGGAGGTTCACGTGCAAGCATATTGTGTAAAATGTAAAGAAAAACGTGAAATGGATAACGCTGAAGCTGTTTATACTGCTTCAGGTACACCCGGCACCAAAGGTGTCTGTTCAGTTTGTGGAACCAAAATGTTCCGCATGGGTCGCACAGAAGCCCACGATGGGATCGAACCACCAGATAATCCCATCCGAAAATCCAAGAAAAAACCCATCAAACGCGAAGGGAAGCTTGTTATCGTCGAATCTCCTGCCAAGGCACGCACCGTTGGTCGTTTCCTTGGGAAAGGCTACACCGTCGAAGCATCTGTCGGTCATGTGCGCGATTTACTCCGCTCCCAGCTCTCAGTGGATGTGGAACATAATTTTGAGCCCAAATATCGCGTTCCCAATGAAAAACGCAAGATCGTCAAAGAGCTGCAAGACAAAGCTGCTCGTGCAGAAGAAATCTACCTCGCAACCGACCCTGATCGTGAAGGAGAAGCTATCGCTTGGCATTTGCTTGAATCTGCTGAGATGGATCCTGCTATCACCAAACGTGTTGTCTTTCATGAAATCACCAAACCAGCTATTGAAGCCTCTTTTGCCGAACCCGGACAGATCAACATGGACTTGGTTGATGCTCAACAAGCTCGTCGCGTCTTAGATCGCTTGGTTGGTTATTCCATCAGCCCCATTCTCTGGCGCAAAGTACGCAACCGCCTCACTGCAGGCCGTGTGCAATCTGTTGCCTTGCGCATCATTGTTGAACGTGAACGTGAGATTGAAGAGTTTATCCCCGATGAATACTGGCGCATCTCTGCCGACTTCACCCCAGAAAATCGTCCTAAAGATCAATATCTTGCTAAATTAGCCAAGATTGATGGTGAAGACATTAACATCACCAGCAAAGCCGAAGCAGATCCCATCATCACGGATATGGAAAAAGCAGCCTATTTTGTTGATACTGTTAAAAAAGGCACTCGCCGCCGTAAAGCATTGGCTCCTTTTACCACCTCCACCATGCAACAAGAAGCCTCTAGCAAACTTTCTTTCACCGCACGCCGCACCATGACCATTGCCCAACAGCTTTATGAAGGCATTGATATGGGAGATGGTGAACCCGTCGGGTTAATCACTTATATGCGTACCGACTCCGTACATGTGTCTGAACTAGCACAAAAAGAAGCCCGTGCCTATATTATTGAAACCCATGGTGAAGATTACGTTCCGGAAGAAATTCCAGAATTTAAAACCAAATCCAAAGGTGCTCAAGAAGCACATGAAGCCGTTCGTCCCACCTCCACCTTACGTACTCCCAGAGAAATGAAGTCCTTGCTCACCCGCGATCAATATCGTCTTTATCAATTAATTTGGAATCGTTTTGTTGCTTCTCAAATGAGCCAAGCTGTTTACGAAACCATCTCTGTCACGATCAAATCTGAAACAGACTTGCATGATTATCTTTTGCGTAGCTCAGATTCCAAATTAATCTTCAAAGGCTATCTTGCTGTTTACGAAGAAACCCTCAATGAAAATGGCAATGGTAGTGAAGAACACAATGGTGTTCCTACCGATTTAGAACAAGGACAAAAACAAAATCTGCAAAAGATCAATCCCAGCCAACACTTCACCCAACCACCTGCACGCTTCTCTGAAGCGACTTTGGTACGCCAATTAGAAGAATATGGCATCGGACGTCCTTCCACTTACGCGCCCATCATCGGTACTTTGCAGCAACGCGGTTATGTCTTCCGTGAAGAAAAACGTCTTTACCCCACCGATACTGGAAAATTGGTCAATGATCTTCTTTGCGAGCATTTTCCCAACATTGTGGATGTCACTTTCACCGCTGACATGGAATCTCAACTAGATAAGATTGCTGAAGGGGACGAAGAATGGCACAAAGTGGTTAGCGAATTTTATGGGCCTTTTGCCGAACAAGTTGAAAAAGCAGAAGAAGCTATGCCTGATGTGCGCCCCGAACCTGAAAAGGTTGGCAGAGCATGCCCAGATTGTGGCAATGACCTCATCATTCGTTGGGGCCGCTACGGCAAATTTATTGGCTGTAGCACTTATCCTGAATGTCGCTACACAGAAGCTTGGTTAGAACGCATTAACGTCAAATGTGATCACTGTGAAACAGGGGAAATCGTCGAACGCCGCACCCGCAAAGGGCGTGTATTCTACGGTTGTGATCAATACCCAGAATGTGATTTCACTAGCTGGAAGAAACCAGTGGCTCATAAATGTCCTTCTTGTAAAGACGGTATGTTAGTTGAATTAAACAAACGCCAATACCAATGTCTTTCTTGTGAAGAGATCGTAGATCAATCTCTATTTGAATCAGAAGATGAAAATATAGACAGCTCAGTCGAACAGACTCTGGAAGCGTAGAGAATATTTTTTAACAACAAAAGCTGGTGAATTTCACCAGCTTTTTTATTACTTTCGCTTATTTGTGTCCCAGAAGCTATGTTCAAATCAGTCGTATCTCTTACTGCTTCTGGAACACACACAGCGTTGAGAAAGAGTTTTTGAAGAAACGTATTTCAATCGCAAGAAATTTTTGTCCGTTTATTTCCGAATGAACTACGTGGCTAATTATTGGATTGGTTTCCCATAATAAGCATCCAAGTAAAGTTGTTTGATTTCAGCAATCAATGGATAGCGAGGATTCGCGCCCGTGCATTGGTCATCAAAGGCATTTTCAGATAGCTCATCCAAAACTTCCAAGAAATCTTTTTCTTTGATTCCATAGGCTTGAATGCTCTTTGGAATGTTCAATTCTTCTTTCAAAGTTTCGATTGCATCAATCAACGCTTTCACTTTATCTTCTTTGGTCTTGCCACCTAATTCCAGATAATTTGCAATCTTGGCATAGCGGCTGGCAGAAGAGGGGTGGTCGTATTGCGGGAATGCAGTCAACTTCGTCGGTGCATCATCAGCGTTATAACGGATCACATAACTGATGAGCAAAGCATTTGCTACGCCATGTGGCACATTAAAAGCTGCCCCAAGTTTGTGTGCCATTGAGTGGCAGATGCCCAAGAATGCGTTGGCAAATGCCATCCCTGCCAAAGTAGACGCATTGTGAACACGTTCTCGTGCATAAGGATTGTCGGCACCTTCTTTATAAGCCGCAGGCAAATACTTGAACATTACCCGCAAACTTTCCAAAGCCAACCCATTTGTATAATCCGTGGCTAATACAGACACAAATGCTTCAATTGCATGCACAATTCCGTCAATCCCAGAAGCAGCGGTCAAACCTTTAGGCATATTCAAAACTAATTCGCTATCGATAATTGCCATATCAGGCGTAATTGCATAATCTGCCAATGGATATTTCACATGTGTTTTTGCATCGGTCACCACAGAGAACGGAGTCACTTCAGAGCCAGTCCCAGAGGTGGTCGGGATAGCTACGAAGTAAGCCTTGCGTCCCAATTCGGGGAATTCATAAATGCGTTTGCGAATATCCATGAAGCGCATTGCCATTCCGTCGAAGTCCATATTTGGATTTTCATAGAGCAACCACATCACTTTTGCGGCATCCATCGGAGAGCCACCGCCTAAAGCAATAATCACATCCGGGTTGAAGTCACGCATTCGTGCCACACCTTCTTCCACCACTTCAAAAGTGGGGTCAGGGATCACATTGTGGAAAATCTCTACTTCAATTTCCATCGGTTCCAAGATGGAAGTGATTCGATCTGTATATCCCAAGTCAAACAAGGGTTTATCGGTTACTAAGAAGGCGCGCTTCTTCCCTTTAAGTTCTTGTAATGCCACTGGCAAAGAACCATACTTATGATAGATTCGAGAAGGCACACGGAACCATTGCATGTTCTCGCGTCGTTCCGCAATTCGTTTGATGTTCAAAAGATGTTTCACGCCCACATTTTCACTCACAGCATTCCCTCCCCAGGAACCACAACCCAAAGTTAAAGAGGGTTCCAACATAAAGTTATATAGATCACCGATTGCCCCTTGGGAAGCAGGCATATTCACCAACACACGTCCAGCATTCATCCGTTCCCCAAATTCCTTGATTCGTTCAGTATTCATCGGATCAGTAAACAACAATGACGTATGTCCAATACCGCCTTCGTTAACGATTTGAGCGGTGTAATTTAAGCCTTGTTCGTAGCTAGAAAAGCGCAGCATTCCCAACACCGGAGAAAGTTTTTCGTGAATGAAAGGATCTTTTCGATCAGGAGAGTCACATTCACCAATTAAAATCTTCGTATTTTCGGGCACAGTCACATCGCCCATTGCAGCAATCTTGGCAGCGCTTTGCCCCACGATCGCAGCGTTCAATGATTGATCTCGCAAGATCACTTCATCAATGCGCTTCTTTTCTGCTTTGGTCAAAATATGCGCCCCAGCATCAGACAGCATTTGTTTCACTTTGTCATATACCGAATCTTGCACCACAATCACTTGTTCAGAGGCACACACCACTCCATTATCAAATGTCTTGGACATAATCACAGCATTGATTGCCATGCGCAAATCTGCGGTCTCATCAATCAAAGCAGGGGTGTTCCCTGGCCCCACACCAATTGCAGGTGTCCCAGAAGAATATGCAGCTTTCACCATCCCCGGACCACCGGTGGCCAAGATCAAAGAAATATCCTTGTGTTGCATCAAGCGATTCGAAAGATCTAAGCTTGGTTCTTCAATGCACGCAATGATGTTTTTTGGAGCCCCAGCTTCCACAGCTGCATCCAAAATAATCTTCGCTGCTTCAGCAGTGCTTTTCTTTGCATTGGGGTGTGGAGAAAAAATAATCCCATTACGAGTCTTCAAACTAATCAAAGATTTGAAAATCGTGGTCGAGGTGGGATTTGTGGTCGGGATAATTCCGGCAATCACACCAATCGGTTCGGCAACTTTATAGATTCCATAAGAAGATTCGTGCTCCAAGATGCCCACGGTTTTTTCATCTTTATATTTGTTATAAATAAATTCAGAAGAAAAATGGTTCTTGATTACCTTGTCTTCCAAGATCCCCATTTTAGTTTCTTCCACAGCCATCTTGGCCAATCGGATTCGTGCTTCGTTTGCAGCGAGAGAAGCAGCACGGAAAATTTTGTCCACTTGGGCTTGGGTGTAGGTTGAAAATTCTTTTTGCGCCTTCACAACCTTAGCAACCATTGTTTCGAATTGATCTTCGACGGAGGCGGTTGCATCAATTTTTGTTTTCTCAGACATTGTTTTTTCTGCCATCATACAACTCCTTTATGAATGAATAAGACTGTTATTTAATTCACAATCTAAGGATAAAAAAATAAGTTGAATAATTCCTGTTTTTGATTGTGATTATTTTCACAAATAAATATACCAAGAGGTGAGGATAAAATCAAGTGATTTGTGATAAATTTCACAAATAAAAGATGAGAGTTTTCTAAACTTCAAAATAGCCTAAAAAAACATCATGGGAGTAAAAAAGATGGGAAAAATCTGGAAAATAGAGAAAAAAAAGAAATAAGGAGTTTTGTTCCGCCTTAGCTTGCACCAAAGCGGAACAAAAAAGGAAAACTTGAGTGTACGCACTTTCATGAATTATGAAGGATTCCTATTGACCAGATAGGGTGTTAGATTTGTGAAAGTGTCTTTTCCTCGTTACTTATTTCACAATCTTTATACACTATTTCAATAAATACGTCAATACTGAAAAAATAAAAGGATGTTTTTGTCAAATTTATGAATATAATTTGAAATCTAATTGATTCTAATTTATTTTTGTGCTTTTTTTAGATTATATTTTTTCAACAATTTATTAACATATTTTCTAGTAAGCTTGATTTGATTATCTTCTATGGTTTTTATTTCTTGATTAACTGTATTTTGATCTAATTTATAAAGCATTAAATATTCTTTCAGGCAATTTAATTGAACATCAAAATCCGAATCTTTTTTGATAGATATAAGAAAAATTTTATCTGGATAATCTAAATGTGATGAAAGAACAAAAGAAGCGGATAAACGTAAAAATGGGGATGTATCTTTCAGTAATATATGCTTTACCTTATTAAGAACTCTTTCTACAAGAGGAAAATAATGATAACCAATTTGTCGTAAACAATGTTCTCTCCATAATTCATGTTCATCTTCTAAGCCTTTTTCAAAAATATCAAAAGCTTCCATATTATTTTCATGAGCTAAATCCATGGCAAAAAGATAAACTTCTTTTGGGATTTTTAAATGTTTTTTATTTTTTTTATTATTCCATTGAATTAAAACATCGATTTTTTTACTACTTTCCATATCTATGACACCCTAAGCTTTTTAAGTATATCGAAAATATAAACTTCTAGAGTAATTTAAATGTATTGGATTCTAACATTCTTGTTCAAAGAGCGTAAATATTCCACCATCTTTTCAACTAAATTGCGCCGTATAGACACACTCAATGGCAAACTCGGGTTTTGATAAAAAGCATTAATCGCTTGTCCCACCACAAAAGTGATGTCATCTGCCACCAAAAGCTCCAATGCCAAAAGCATCGCCCCATCCTTATCAATATACAAATAAGAATAATCGCCTTCCACTTGCACCATCAACTCATAGGCTTTATTGAGCGTCAAAACCCCTTCCGTAACGAGATCAACACCCTCCAACTCAAAGTAGGGAGGGATGTCATGTTTGATGCTCTCTTTGTGAATCACAATCTCTTTTTTCAAAAAGCGTGCCACAATATCCCCCGTAGTTCCCCCGCACACAATCTTTCGACCAGAGAAATTCACCAATTGGGCAGCAATTCGTTCATCTTCATCTTTATCAATTGGAGGTCCTGTGAACACCATCGCCTCTCGTCTAGGGCGAAAAAACACGCCTGCCATCGAAGCGTCATCTCCCGGCTCATTTGCATAAAGAGCGTCTGTTTGCGTTAAAACACCGCGCACCACTTTTTCGGCATTCAAGGTTTTTGGAGTGATTAATGTATTCGCCATATAATCAATGATCTGCCCACGGCCCCAATTCGGGTTATGACGAGCCCCCAATCCTGCATACCAAACCCCATCACTGATAATCGCCATATAATCATCTACTTGGGCTACACCTTTGCAATATTTAATTTTATTGCCTGAGATAGTTTGCTCGGTGCAATGCAGATCACAGCGCTGTTTATTTCGAATAAAGATCGGATCCGGATTATCAAAATTAAACACTTCAAACATCATTGTCTGATTATCAATACTAATAATTGTGAAAGTAGCATAGGCAATTTTACGTACTTGGCAAGTGGGCAAAGTTTCGATCACTGTCTCGATCACATCCTTTAAAGCAATATTTTCTTTCAACATCGTGATGATAATGCTCGTCGTTAGCGTTGCTAAAATATTCGCTTTTACTCCACTCCCTAATCCATCAGAAAGTACTACATACGTCTTTTCATCTGTACGCAACACTCGCCATTGATCCCCGCACAGCTCTTCCCCACTTTTATTCAATCCAGCGCAAAAAACATCCGCAAACAAAGCCATCAGGAAGCATCCTCATTCAATAATGCCTGCACTTGCAGCAAAGAGGCCTTTGTCTCTGCAGTTGTTTCTCCCAACAATCCAGCAATCTCTTGTGCAGTCTTCATTTGTTTATTGATCACTTGCTCCACTTTAGCCAAAGATAATTTTTTCAATTCATTCATTTCTTGGCGTTGTTGTTCTTCTTGAGAATAATCTACCAAAATGCAAGCGATTAATTTTTCTTGTGGCAAAGGAAAAATCACATTGCGCACAAACAAATTGAGGGCAGGGTAGTGATTTTCTACCCCTTTGATCACACTTTTAGTCTCCCAAGCATGCAAAAACTGATCGCCAATGCACATGATTTCTCGCACATCTCTACCGATCAAATCATCATCTTCTGTTTGAAAAAAGGTACAAAAAGCTGGATTGACCACAACGATTTTCAAATCCAAGTTCACGGCCACTAAACCGTTTGGGTCATAGTCCCATAATTTCTGCCATAAAGATGCGCTTTTCATATGCTAATACTCCAGTTTTTAATTAAACCAAAATGTTTGATCTACTCAAACTTTTCGTTGATCACTTTCATAGATTCAACATAATGTGATAACACCATAATTCCCATACTCAAATCTTCATTGCGCACCATCACATCCTCCGGCACCTTTACCATCGTTGGAGTAAAATTCCAAATTGCCTTACAGCCGCCTTGTATCAAAAGATCAGCCATTTCTTGCGCAGTTTCCTCTGGTGTCGTAATGATCCCGATTTTCAATTTCATTCGCCGCACTAAGTTACTGATCTTATCAATTGGCATGATTGGAATATCCCCAATCTTTTCTCCCACTTTGTCTGGGTCATTATCAAAAGCCACCACAATTTGAATCCCGCTTTTCTCAAATCCTGGATAAAGTGCCAAAGCCTTTCCCAAATTCCCTGCGCCTACAATCACCGCATCCTTAGATTTTAGTAATCCCAAAGTGTCTTCCAAACAATTCGCCAAAGATAAAATCGAATACCCGATTCCTGCTTGGCCTTGTTCCGGAAGAAACGCTAGGTCTTTGCGTACGTTTTGTGGAGAAACTTTAGCTCTTCGTCCAATTTCAGCAGAGGAGATAAATTCTTCGTGATGTTCAAGTGCATTTTTCAAAATGCGATAATAAATAGGTAATCGTTGTAAGCTCGGTTTAGGAATCGCTTTTGGGGTGGTCATCTCCAATATCTCCTTCAAAACGCAATCATTTGTTATCAATTTCACAATGATTGTATAAGTTTCTAAAAGTAATGTCAAGTTTGGTGATAAAAAAAAGAGTGTTGTAACAACAACACTCTCTAATATAATAATTTGAAATAGGACAATCAGACATCAATCCCCGGATGTTTTCGTTCTCGATCCAACGTATCGATTACTGTCATCGACAAAATAAAGAATTCAGGTCGAGCTAATCCTTGTTTTTCCATATTCTCTAAAATTGCTTCAATCATCCAATGTAAATAATCTGGGATCTCTAATTGATTGATTTTTTCCAGCAAAGTTGCCCAAATCTGGAGCCCTTTGTTATATTCACCTTTTGCCATATACTTTTCACAAGAATCCAGCACTTCATCCACATTTAATGTCGACAATAATTTGCGTATAGTTTTCTTGCGATCACCGATTGCCGCGGCCAAAGTCGTTTCCATATCGATTTTGATTTCTCGCAACATCCGAATATATTCGCGGTCATCTCCCACACTGCGCGCCAAAGCCAACCCCACTTCATTGCGCAAATAGCCATCTTGAATATCGTTCAGCAACTCGATCGTTTTTGGTACAGCTTCTTTCACCTTCAACTTCCCCAATGCTGAAGCATAAGCAATTCGCATCCCGATATCAGAATCTTTATCCATTTGTTCCATGAAATAATCTTTAGAACCAATATCATCCACCATCGAAAGGGAACGTGCTGCATGAGCACGTACTGAGCGATAATTAGATCCATACATACTTTTGCGTAGTGCGTTTTTAGCTTCCTTGCTATCAGCTTTACTTAATGCCCATGCTGCCACCACGCTTAAAGCGGGTTCTCCACGTTCTAACACATTTGCTAATGCCTTCGTCAAACGCGGATCCTCTCCATGGTGGGCGATCGAGATGATGGCTTCAAAGCGCACATAAAATCGTGGATCAGCTAATGCGATTAACAACTCATCCACAGTTAAAGGACTTTTTGATTGGCCTAGTTGTTCAGTGATATTAATTGCCGTGTTCTCATCATTTGCCCGATGGAAGCGGATTAAGGAGTTGAATGCCATAAATGGACGCCCATGAATGAACATACTCACAAATTCTCCCACAGAAACACCTTCATCAATTCGCACAAATTGCATCACCAAAAAAGCAAAAATAGGCAAAGCAAATGAGATTACAAATAAAATAAAATAACTATCAATCGGACGGCCCAACAAAGAACCAGAGACGTTTTGAGTCAGGTCAATCAAACGACCACCCATCACCTTACTAATCCCCCATGTGATGCCACCTAATGCGCTCCAAATTGCTAAATAGGACGTTCTGCTTTTCATTGGAATCATATTGACATTGAGTTGACGTCCTTGGCCAATCACCCATCCCATAGATGCAATCCCAGCATAAAAAGAAACAAGCAATGCTAAAAGTAAACTGTAGCTAGAATGATGAGGCAAAAAGAAATAGAAAATTGGCAATAAGATATAGAGGAATGCCCCAGATTGCAACACCGGTTTACTACCATAACGGTCCGCTGCCCACCCCCAAATATAGCTTGATAACACAGCGCCTAAGGTGGTTGCAGAGGTCATATACACCACTTGCCCTGTCGTTAATCCCACATTATCCAACATATACAAAGAGATAAAAGACTCCATCGGCGAGGTAGCCAATGTCATCAAAGAAACACCTAAGATGAACATCAAGTAATTTCGATCTTTCAATGGAATGTTCAATCCAGTGAATACTCGTTTATGTTCTGTCTTTGAAATAATCGGCTTTCCGCCTGGCACAAAGGTCGCCATCACAATCGTAACAACCCCAAAAAAGATTGCCACACCAAAGATCATCATAAAAATCCGCATCTCTGTATTTTTATTTAATACATACCCTGCGATCGTTAGCACTAAGAACCCTGTCACGCTATTGATGATATTGTTCATCGCCGTATATTTGCCACGGATATTCGCGGGCACATATTCTTGGCTCCATGGGTTCCAACCAGCCAAAGTGAAGGTGCGGAATAAAGCAAAGATTCCCACCATCACAGTGATTGTGATCCATAAAATAGCACTCCCAAAATAGTTCAAGACCCAAGGGATCAATAACAATCCAGTCGATAGGGTTACTCGAATTGTGTTCCCCACTAAAAATGCGCGTTTAGGGCCGATCTTTTCCACCGTAGGCGTGAAGAAAGGAGTGAAGATCCCAGTCACATGTACTAAACCCAGCAATAAACCGATTCTTGTATTAGAAAATCCTAGTTCAGATAAGAACAAAACAAAGATACTGCTGAAAAAGGTCAGTATTGCATAGTTATTATTTGCAGCTGAGAATGCTAATGCAAAGGGAATCCCTTTACGTTTTTCAATAGTCGTAATTTCTTCAGATAATAATTCATCGAATGGTTTTTCAGTCATATACGATTCCTAAATTAAATTTGCTGCATTTTCTATAACAATTTACTGTAAGAATGGATTCTCTTTCTTTTCTCTACCGATTGTGGTTAATGCCCCATGCCCCGGATAAACGATTGTCTCATCAGGCAACACAAACAATTTAGTATGAATATTCTCAATCAATTCTGCTGTGCTCCCTCCCGGTAAGTCCGTTCGTCCTATCGAGCGAGAAAACAACACATCTCCGCTAAACAAAGCCTTATTCTCTGCATTATAAAAACAGCAATCGCTTTCTGTGTGCCCTGGAGTGTCGATTACCGTAAATTCATATGCACCAACTTTCATCACTGAACTGGCATTGAATAAATTGGAAGGAGTTTCCAATTGAGGGAAAGGGTAGTTAAACATCGTGGCGCCGCCTTTTTGTTCCCACAAGGCCACACCTTTTTCATGCAACCAAACTTTTGAGGTCGGGTTGCACATTTCTAACAAATAAGCCACCCCACCAATATGATCAAAGTGGGGATGGGTCAACCAAATTTCTCGAATCATCACGCCAAGGCTTTGTGCTTTTTCATAAATTTCATTTTGGCTGATTGCAGGGTCAATCACCACCGCATCTTTGCTTTCGCTATCATACACAATATAGCTATTATTACTAATTGGCCCCAAGATCATTCGTTCAATTTTTAGCATAAATTCCTCATAGATTGATATTTGTCTCATTATACTTGTTTCTTTAACATGCAGTTAGTAGTTTATTGAACTTTGGCGTTTAAACGTTGTACAATAATATTGAGTTAATCTATTCAGTACTTATTTCAAAAACATAGTATAAGGAGAAAATTTCAATGCCCAAATATATTCCAGAACCATTTCGCATCAAAGTTGTGGAACCCATCGAATTAAAAGACAGGAAAACAAGAGAAAAAGTCATCAAAGCGGCTGGCTTCAACACCTTCAGTGTCAAAGCTGAGGATATCTTCATTGACTTGATGACCGACTCAGGCACCTCTGCCATGAGCCAAAATCAATGGGCGGCCATGATGATTGGAGACGAATCTTACGCTGGTGCTCGTTCCTATTACCGTCTTAAAGAGGTTATCGACGAGATCTTTGGATTCAAGTTTTTTGTCCCCACCCATCAAGGTCGTGCAGCAGAGAACATTCTCACTTCAGTTCTCCTCAAAGCAGGGGATTTTGTTCCCTCTAACCAACACTTTGACACCACCGAAGGCAACATCTATGGTCGCGGCGGCACCCCTGTCAATCTAGTCAATCCCGACGCCTATATCCTAGACAAACAAGTGCCTTTCAAAGGCAACATGGATATTGAAAAGCTCAAACAATTTATTGAAGAAACTGGTCCGGAACGCATTCCCTTTGGGATGATTACCATCACTAACAATGCCGGTGGTGGGCAGCCTGTCTCCATGCAAAACATTCGTGAGACAGCCAAGGTATATCATAGCTATGACATTCCTTTCTTTATTGATGCTTGCCGTTTTGCCGAAAACGCCTACTATATTCAACAACGAGAACCCGGCTACGCACATCGTTCCATTCTTTCCATTGCCCAAGAGACCTTCTCCTACGCCGATGGCGCTACGATGAGCGCTAAAAAAGATGGCATGGTCAACATTGGTGGATTCCTCGCCATGAACGACGAAGAAATGTTTGTCAACGTACGCAATGAACTCATCATGCGCGAAGGTTTTCCCACTTATGGTGGTCTTGCTGGTCGTGATCTTGATGCCCTTGCCGTAGGCTTTAAAGAAGTCCTCAAAGAAGACTATCTTGAATACCGTCTTGCGCAAACTCGTTATCTAGGTGAAAGTTTTGCAGAATTAGGCGTGCCCGTCATGCAACCCATCGGTGCGCACGCTGTTTATATTGACGCCAAACAATTTTTCACCCACATTCCTCAAGTAGAACTCCCTGGCATTGCTCTTGCCGTTGCGCTCTATGAATATGGTGGCATCCGTGGCTGTGAGTTAGGCACCGTTGCCTTCTCTCACCCTGATCCTGAAACAGGTGAGATGATTATGCCCGAGCTAGACCTTGTGCGTTTAGCAATTCCTCGCCGAGTCTATACACAAAGCCACTTTGATTATATGATTGACGTGATGAAAGACATCATCGCCGACAAAGATAAATTCAAGGGCTATCGCATTGTCAAAGCCCCCAAACTCATGAGGCATTTCACAGCACAATATGAAAGACTTAAATAATCAACAAACAATCGAAAAAATGGCAGCTGCGCTTAACCAAGCGCAGTATGCTGTTGCCTTTACAGGTGCCGGCATCTCCGTAGAATCCGGCATCCCCACGTTTCGAGGAAAAGATGGCATTTGGAATCGCTATGATCCTATCAGCCTTGACCTCACTTATTTCTATAAACATCCACAAGAAGCATGGGGCGTTATCAAAGAGATTTTTTACGACATGTTCGGTGCTGCTCACCCCAACCCTGCCCATCTAGGCCTTGCTCAGTTAGAGCAGCAAGGGCGCCTCAAAGCTGTCATCACCCAAAATATTGACAATCTTCATCAAGAAGCTGGCAACACCGATGTTATCGAATATCATGGCACGTGTGCCAACTTAATTTGCACCCAATGTGGAAAAAAGGTTCCTGCCCAAGAAAGTTTGCTCACCACCTTACCCCCTCGCTGTGAAAAATGTAATGGTGTCCTTAAACCCGATTTTGTCTTCTTTGGAGAATTAATCCCTCCCCAAGCCCAAGAACGCTCATGGGACCTTATGCAGCGGGCCGATCTTGTTCTCATCATCGGTACTATCGGTGAAGTTATGCCCGCTTGTCAATTACCCTCCATCGCCAAGGCCAATGGCGCCACCATTTTAGAGATCAATCCAGAACCATCCGCTTTCACTTGGCGCACAACAGATTTATACCTCCCTATGCAAGCAGGCCAGGCGATGCCCTTGATTATGCAAGCTCTCAAAAACCAAAATTCATAAAATGAATATCATATTAAAGAACTTCTAGCAAAGTACTAGAAGTTCTTGACAGCGCTTTATCCAGGTAGTATTATCATGCTTAATCAAAATCCAAGGATAAAAGAGGAATTATGAAACTTTCCAAACGTGGCGAATATGGAATGCGCGCATTGATTTACATCACTCGTGTCAGTGAGCAGTATCCCGTTGTTCCGATTAAACAGATCGCCCAAGAAGAAAATATTCCTCTTAAATTTCTAGAACAAATTCTTCTTTCCCTCAAAAATGCAGGTTTACTCAAAAGCAAAATGGGTGCCAATGGTGGCTACTATCTTGCCAAACCTTCAGATCAAATCACCTTAGGAGAGATTGAACGCATTCTAGATGGTCCACTTGCACCCATTAGTTGTGTCAGCAAATATGCCTATGAAAAATGTGCATGTTTAGACGAAGAATCCTGTGGCCTGCGTATGGTTATGTTAGATGTACGCAACGCAATTTCAGACATCCTAGATAAAACAACCCTGTGGGATGTAATAGAAAGAATGAATACAGTGAAGATGAGCTCCTAGAGCTCATTTTTTTTATCTCCTATATTCCACTATACCAATAGGAGATATAGAAAACCCATATGGAGGTAAAAGTATGGAACATATTTGGAATATTTTAGTAGAGAACATTGATTCAATTGGCTTATATATCCTTGTTGGATTTATAGCCCAAATGGTAGATGGTGCCCTAGGGATGGCTTATGGAGTCCTGTCAAGCTCATTCTTGCTTAGTTTCGGGGTGTCTCCCGCTGCAGCAAGCGCATCCATTCACATTGCAGAGATCTTCACCACAGGTGTATCTGGTATATCTCACATGCGTGCAAAAAATATTAACAAGCCATTGTTGAAAAAACTTCTTATCCCTGGCATGGTTGGTGGTTTGTTAGGAGCCATAACCATTTCCGTCTTAGATAGCAAAGCCCTAAAACCTTATATTGCCTTATTCTTATTATTAATGGGCATTCGCATTCTTATCAAAGCTATTCGATTCAACAAACAAAAAACAGATATTGAAGCAGATCCAGAAGCAGCAGCGAAGAGAAAATGGATTGCTCCTTTAGCTGTTTTAGGTGGCTTTTTTGATGCTTCAGGTGGTGGTGGTTGGGGTCCCATTGTCACTTCAACTTTGCTTGCCAATGGTGACCATCCTCGCAAAACCATCGGCACAGTCAACACTGCTGAATTTTTTGTCACTGTTGTTCAAGTGATTATTTTCATCAGCTTGCTCAAGCTCACCAGCTGGGCTGTGATCTTAGGTTTGATGATTGGTGGTGTCATTGCTGCCCCACTCGGTGCCAACCTTGTTAGAAAAGTGCCAACTCGTGTCATGATGTATATTGTTGGCTGCCTCATCTGCTTCTTGCAGATTCGTACCATTTATTTAGCTTGGTTCTAAGGGGTCAATCTCTGGTAAAATCAGGGCATGAAAAATAAGAGAATTCAAAAATTTCGTGCCCACTGGTTTGCCTTCAAAACAAATCAATTCAATATGGCAGGCATCCGCACGGGTGCAAAAAATGGTGTGGTGTCTGCCGTCATCTTTTTACTCGGCCTCAATCCTTTAGTATGGATTTTCTTTGGACATCTTAATTCACCCGACGACCAAACTATTTCCGTTGGGTTTGTCATCCTTTCCACAACATTTGTTTTTGCCGCTATTATGCTTCCTCTTTTTATGTTCCTAGGCACTGTATTTGGTTTCATCATTGCCAAATCCTTAGAAAAACATCTTGCAGATTGGTCCAGAGCAAAATTTACACTTCGTACTTTGTTCGTTTCCCTATTGATTGCAATTTTCTTCTCACTCATAGGCTTCTTCTTGATATTTGATCGAACAACACCAGCTTCCTTATTCCAATTTATTCTCGTTTGGGCGGTTCCCCTGCTCACATTAGTAGGATTTGCCACATTCACATCATCTATTCTCTACCAACGCGCCCTCAACGGAGATCTTTAGGATTAGTAAAGTGCTTAAAACCTTTTAGGTTTAACACTTTCATTGCGTGTTATTAGGTATAATGAAAATATGAAGAAAAAACAATTTGTCATTTTATTGATCTTGATCGTGTTGATTTTAGGGGCGGGAGTCGCTTATTTTGGTTATACCATTCAACAAAACATCCAAGCAACCACGCAAAAACTCACCGCTCCCATAGACGCCATCACCAATGGAGTTGCCACTCAAGCGCAACAGATTGCCCAAATCCTCAACCCCACTCCCACCATCGTTCCAGACCCCGAATCAATCATTCATGAGGTGCGTAGCCTTGCCCGTCTCGAAACCTCCTACTATTCAGTTGAAAAAATTGTCACTGGTGAAATGAACACAGATACAGCCCTATTAGATTTCTTTCTCGGGCAAAAACTGCTCTTCATTGCCCATGGCTATGTCATTGCTGGAGTAGATCTCGAAAAATTAGAACCGCAAGATCTTAGCATCAAAGAAGGTGTCCTATATGTAACCTTGCCCGAAGCAGAAATCTTCGTTGCCACCCTTGATAACGATAAATCCTATGTCTATGATCGTCAATCTGGCGTACTCACAGATGTAGATCAAAACCTCGAAACACATGTTCGTCAGGTTGCTCAACAAGCAATCCTCGACACCGCCATTGAAGATGGCATCTTAGAACAAGCCCAAACCAATGCCGAAATCTATCTTCTTCGTCTATTCATCCAAGCCGGCTTCTACGATGTTATTTTCGAATAACAAACCAACTTAGAAAATCTGAAATCAAAAGGAACAATAAATAATGAGAACACCAAGTTGGGTGCAAGATGCAATTTTCTATCAAATTTTTCCCGATCGATTTGCAAAAAGTGAACACGCACCAAAATTAGCCAACACACAACCTTGGGGAAGCACACCAACCTATAATGGATTTATGGGAGGGGATTTAAGAGGAATTATTGATAAATTTGATTATCTCCTAGATCTTGGTATCAATGCGATTTATTTGAATCCCATCTTCCAATCTTCTGCCAACCATCGTTATCACACCGTAGATTATTACATGGTCGATCATCGCCTTGGCACCATGGAAGATTTTTATTCTTTAATTGATATCGCCCATGCCAACCATGTCAAGATCATTATCGATGGGGTCTTCAATCACTGTGGCCGTGGATTTTTCCCCTTCAATGATCTTTTAGAAAATGGCAAAGATTCTGCTTTTTCAGATTGGTTCATTGTCAAAAATTTTCCTCTCAACGCTTATGCTGAAGGGCAAACCCCCAACTATGAAGCTTGGTGGAACATGCCTGACTTGCCCAAACTCAACACCGATAATCCTGAAGTTCGTGCTTTTATTATGGATGTTGCCCGCTTTTGGATCGATCAAGGAGCAGACGGCTGGCGTCTTGATGTCCCCGGAGAAATTGATGATGATGATTTTTGGCGTGAATTTTGTGATACCGTCAAAACCGCAAATCCAGATGCCTATATCCTTGGAGAAATCTGGGAAGTTGCCCCCAAATGGGTAGATAAAAATCATTTCGATGGCCTTATGAACTATCCCCTTCGTTCAGCAATGCTTGATCTTCTTCGTTACGACACCGACATCAATGGCTTTGCAGAACGCCTCAATGAACTCACCACCGTCTACGAACGTGAAAATCAATTCGCCATGTATCTTTCTATGGGCTCCCATGACCGCAAACGTGCCCTGTTTGCCTTAGATGGCAACAAAGAAAAAGTCAAGTTGCTTCACTTCCTTGCCTTTGCCTTCCCTGGTGCGCCTGCCATTTATTACGGGGATGAGATTGGACTCAGTGGTGGCAAAGATCCTCTCAACCGAGAAGCTTTTCCATGGGATAAAAAACAGTGGGATCTCGATACATTGGTCTATTTCAAACGTCTTATCTCCATCCGTAAAGCTTTCACTAGCCTTCGTCGTGGTGACTATAAAGAACTCATTCAAAATAACGACCTCCGCTATTTTGCCTTCACCCGTCAAAAAGGAGATGAAACCATCACCGCCGTGCTCAACGCCAACAATAGCTATCAACAGATTACCCTCCCCGTGGTTACTTCTTCTCCCCTCACTCCCATTGCAGTTAAAAATCTTATCACAGATGAGATCTACGACGTAGAAGAAAACGCCGTCACCTTCCGCATGAAACCTTGGACAGGTGCCTTTCTTTTACCTATCTTTGCTAGAGAAATATAAATCTAAAAAATCAAAAAGAGGTTGAATTAAATTCAACCTCTTTTTAGTGATTAATTGATTATTTTTTCTAACGGCTAACTTACTAAAGTACCAACATCTTTGCCATCAAATGCATCTTTCAAAGCATTTTCTTCCCAGAAGTTCAACACCAAAATCGGCAATTGATTTTCCATACACAATGTCAACGCTGTCGTATCCATCACCTTCACTTGTTTTTTGATCGCATCCATAAAAGAAATCTTGTCATATTTCACCGCATCCGTATATTTCTTTGGGTCCTTGTCATAGACGCCATCCACTTTTGTGGCTTTGATCACAATGTCAGCTTCAATTTCCACAGCGCGCAAAGCAGCAGCCGTATCTGTAGTGAAGAACGGATTACCCGTCCCACCTGCAAAGATCACCACATGTCCTTTTTCTAAATGGCTGATCGCGCGGCGGCGAATATAGGGTTCAGCGACTTGATCCATCTTGATTGCAGTCATCACCCGAGTGGGTACCCCAAATTTTTCGATCGCATCCATCAATGCCATCGCATTCATCACGGTTGCCAACATTCCCATATAATCAGCAGTTGCACGGTCCATGCCTAATTCGATTCCTTGTTGCCCTCGCCAAAGGTTGCCAGCGCCCACCACGATCGCCAATTGAACGCCATCGTGCTTCAAAGCCTTCACCTCTTTAGCAATTTGAACAGCTTTTTCTGGATTGATTCCATAGCCATTTTCACCAGAGAGTGCTTCACCACTAAATTTTAATAAAATTCTTTTGTAGGGGTATTTCTCTTTACTCAATCGAATCTCCTTATTCTTTCACTGCTAATTTTATCGTAAAATGCAAAAAAAAGACCAGCATAGCTGGTCTTTAAGAATGTAGAATTAATCGATGCTTTCGCCAAGCTCCCAACGTTTGAAGCGGCGTATCACAATGTTTTCACCCATTGCAGCAATGCTTTCATTCAACATGTCAGCAATTGTCTTGCTGTCATCGCGGATATAAACTTGATTCATCAAAACGATTTCTTTTTTGAATTTACTCAAGCGGCCTTCCACAATGCGTTCAATCATGTTTTCAGGTTTGCCTTCTTCAAGTGCGGTTGCACGGGCAACTTCTTCTTCTCGTGCCAAAACATCAGCAGGAAGATCTTCTTCCTTCACACAGATAGGAGAAGCGGCTGCAATTTGCAATGCAATTTCATGTGCAAAAGTGCGGAAACCTTCAGAACGTGACACAAAATCTGTTTCACAGTTCACTTCAACGATCACACCAACGCGGCCATCACCGTGGGAATAGAGTTCCACAACGCCTTCAGAAGCATCACGGTCAGAACGTTTAGCAGCCTTAGAAAGACCTTTTTCACGCAAATAGTCAACTGCCCCGTCAAAGTCGCCATTGGAGCTTTCCAAAGCAGCTTTGCAATCCATCATAGGAGCACCGGTTGCTTTGCGAAGTTCTTTAATCAAATCAATGGAAATTGCCATAATATCTTTCGTCCTCTACTTTTATTCTTCGTCTTCTTGTTCAGCCAAACGTTTCAATGTGGCTTCACCGAGCAATGCTTCATCAGAAAGTTCTTCTGCTTCTTTTTCAGCTTTCTTGATTTCTTCTTTTGCTGCGGGGATTTCTTCTTCATCGTCTTTGCGCATGGCTTTGCCTTCCAAAACTGCATCTGCCATATAGCCCACGATCAATTTAATTGCGCGAATTGCATCATCGTTAGAAGGGATCACATAATCGATATTTTCGGGATCACAATTGGTGTCAACCATTGCCACCACGGGAATACCAAGAATGTTTGCTTCACGAACTGCAGTTTCTTCTTTGCGGACATCAACCACGAAAATAAGATCAGGAAGGTGAGTCATGTTTCGAATACCAGAGAATCGCATTTCCAATTTTTCAATTTGGCGTGTGATTCCAAGGGCTTCCTTCTTTGTAATCAGGTCGAAGTCTCCGCGGTCGCGCATTCTTTCCATTCGTTCGAGTTCGCTAATACGTTGTCTCATGGTTGTCCAGTTGGTGAGCATCCCACCAAGCCAACGGACGGTCACAAAAGGCATGCCACAGCGTTTTGCTTCTAACTCAATCATTTCTTGCGCTTGTCTTTTTGTTCCAACAAAAAGAATCTTTCCACCGTCTGCAACAGTGTCACGAACCAATGTAGAAGCTTCATTCAATGACTTAACAGTTTGTTGTAAGTCAATGATATGAATACCATTTCGTTCGGTGAAGATATATTCTTTCATCTTGGGATCCCAACGTTGGGTACGATGCCCAAAGTGGACGCCACTCTCGAGGAGGGCTTTCATAGAAATATTTGCCATCAGAGTCTCCTGTTTTTTGTTCCTCCGCTTTCGTCTCTCTTTTCCAGAACCTTGCACATATCTCAAGGCACAACCAGAAAAGTCAAAAAGCGTGTGTAATAGTTACCGTTCAAAAAAACCTTTTTTGAACATACTCGCAGATTGCACGAGTGTAAAAATTATACCATACACTCAAACTCTTTCAATACTACAGAAAGAAAACACCATGAATTCTGTAAGAAAAACGAAGATTAATGCTTCTAATAAAAGAGATTAAAAACAGCTATAAATTTTACTAAAAGATAAAATATAGATAGTTTTTATAAAAATTATTAATAAGAAATGGAGAAATTATAATGAAATTAACCCCACCAAAAAAAGTAGTCTTTAACGTAGCATTAGTGCTTGCAGTCCTCGGTTTAGTTGCCATCGTTGCATCTTTCTTTGTTGCCTTCAAGTTCACACTCTTGATCGGCGCAGTCCTTTCCTTGGTTGCTTGGGCTCTCTTGGCCGCTGGCAATGCTTTCAAAGGCTTCTAAACAAATCTTTTTATAGAAAAGAAAAAGAGCGTGGAAATTTTCCATGCTCTTTTAATATCTACTTCCTTCATTATATACATCTAAATTCTCCTAAGACCTCTAGCGCTACTATAATATGCAGAACTTAAATTCAAACAATAAAATAAATAGCGCCAAAAAACATTGCATACTAAAATTAAAGAATGTTAATAAACTTTTTACGCAACGAAATCCTAATTTAGGGTTTAATTAAGTAGAAAGTTGAATAAACCTGCTGTTTATTAACTTTTTAACTAAGAAGGAGATTCACATGAAATTAACACCTCCCAAAAAAGTAGTCTTTATTATCGCTTTGATCTTGGCCGTTTTGGCAGTCGTATCCGTTTTTGTTGCAATTCCATTCGTTTCAACCTATTCTTTCTGGGTTGCATTCGCCGCATGGCTTCTTTTGGCCGCCGGCAACTATTTCAAAGGCTTCTAGTTTCACTAGAACCCCCATATTTATTACTAAATAAAAAAATAAAACAGCAGGTTTTTCTTTTTTCATTTTCCCCCACGTCTAATAAATCACCCTAAAGTCCTCTCAAACACTCTCCTCTTTCCTTAAATATCCTTGTAACCACTATGTAACCGCCCCCAAACTCACCTTAAAAAAAAGAATTAAGGTAAAATAACATGGGCTGTTATGGGCCCCATAAAAGTTTAATCTAAAAATAAAAATCAGGAACAAGTTATTTCCTGCAATTATATTCTTCGGAGGATTATAAAAAATGACAAAAAAATGGGTGTATACCTACAGTGAAGTCTCCAAAGCAGAAGAAATCTGTGGCGGCGATTGGGAACAAGTACGTGGCCTCCTCGGCGGTAAAGGTGCAAACCTTGCAGATATGTATCGCATCGGCGTACCCGTGCCTCCCGGATTCACAGTAACAACTGAAGCTTGTAACGCTTTCTTGGCTGCTGGCGAACAATTCCCCGGCACCATGTGGGATCAAATCTTAGAAGGCTTGAAGAAGACAGAACAAGAAACAGGCAAAGGTCTTGGTGACCCCAAGAATCCTCTCTTGGTTTCCTGCCGTTCTGGCGCAAAATTCTCCATGCCCGGCATGATGGACACCGTCCTCAACATCGGCCTCAACGATGAAACCGCCAAAGGCATGATCGCACTCACTGGTGACGAACGTTTCGTATACGACTCCTACCGCCGCTTGATTCACATGTTCGGCTCAGTCGTCCTCGGCATTGATGACGAAGAATTTGAAGACGTATTGGGTGCCTACAAAAAAGACAAAGGCTACAAATCTGATACAGACCTCACAGCAGATGACTGGAAAATAATCACCGCTGAAAACAAAAAGATCGTCAAAGAACAAATGGGCTTTGACTTCCCCCAAGACGCAGTCGAACAAATGAAATTGGCCACTGAAGCCGTTTTCAAATCATGGAATGCAAAACGCGCTTTCGACTATCGAAAAGCCGCTGGCATCGCCCACGACCTCGGCACAGCCGTCAACATCGTCACCATGGCCTTCGGCAACATGGGTGACAATTCCGGTACAGGTGTTGCCTTCACCCGCAACCCAGCCACTGGTGAATATAAACTCTATGGCGAATATTTGATAAACGCCCAAGGTGAAGACGTGGTTGCTGGTATCCGCACTGCATCAGACATTTCCTTGCTCGCCAAAGAAATGCCCACAGTCTATGACCAATTTGTAGAAATTACAGAAAAACTTGAAAAACACTACCGCGAAATGCAAGATATGGAATTCACCATTGAACGCGGCAACCTTTGGATGCTCCAAACCCGTAACGGGAAACGCACCGCCAAAGCAGCCGTCAAAATCGCAGTAGACCAAGCAAACGAAGGTCTCATCAGCAAAGAAGAAGCCATCATGCGCGTCTCCGCTGAACAAGTCGACACCCTCCTTCACCCACAATTCAAAGCCGCTGCCTTGAAAGCAGCCACTGACCTTTGTTCTGGTGTGAACGCATCCCCCGGTGCAGCCGTTGGGAAAGTCTACTTTGATGCAGACACTGCTTTTGAAAAATCAGAAGCTGGCGAAGATGTTGTCATGGTTCGCCCCTTCACCAAACCAGACGACGTGCACGGTATGCTCGCTTCCAAAGGTATTTTGACCTCTGAAGGTGGCGCAACCTCACACGCAGCCGTGGTTGCTCGCCAATTTGGTGTGCCTTGTGTTTCTGGTGCTTCCGAACTTCGTATCGAAGGCAAACAACTTTCCGTTGGCGACATTGTTGTCAAAGAAGGTGAATGGCTCTCCATCGACGGTACCACCGGGAAAGCCTATGTTGGTCAAGTTGACGTTGAAGTTCCAAACTTGGAAGAACAAACCGACCTCCTCACCTTGCTCGATTGGGCAGATGAAATTTGTGCCACCCCCGGCATCCGCACCTCTGTGAATGGTTCCCCCACCACAGGTTTGCAAGTCTGGGCAAACGCAGATTACCCCGCAGACGCAGAACGCGCTCGCTCCTACGGTGCCAAGGGTATTGGCCTCTGCCGTACAGAGCACATGTTCTTTGAAACAGAACGTCTCCCCATCGTCCAAGATATGATCTTGGCCCAAACCTCTGAAGACCGCGTCGCCGCATTGGACAAATTGCTC
Organism: Anaerolineales bacterium; assembly: GCA_963662985.1. Taxonomy (GTDB): domain Bacteria; phylum Chloroflexota; class Anaerolineae; order Anaerolineales; family UBA11579. Next base: position 1,454,351 of record OY760067.1, read on the forward strand.
CCCAGCCAACGCGCAGACTTTAAAGGCCTCTTCGAAGCCATGGACGGACTTCCCGTAATCGTTCGTTTGATCGATCCCCCTCTCCACGAATTCCTCCCCGAAATGGAAGAACTCTTGGAAGAAGTTATCACCATGAAAGCCAAAGGTGAAACCAAAGGCTTGGCAGAAAAAGAAGAAATGCTTCAAAACGTTCGCGAAATGCACGAATCCAACCCCATGATGGGGCTCCGTGGTGTTCGCTTGTCCTACATGATGCCCGAAATTGTTGAAATGCAAGTTCGCGCCATCTTCGAAGCCGCTGCTGATGTCAAATTGGCCGGCAAAGAACCGAAACCAGAAGTCATGATTCCATTGACCGGTCACGTCAACGAATTGAACTTCATTCAACCTCGCTTGGTTCGCATTGCAAAAGCAGTCATGGACGAAAAAGGCGTCAACTTTGCCTACAAATTCGGCACCATGATCGAAATTCCTCGCGCCGCAATGACCTCCAAACAAATCGCTGAAGTAGCAGAATTCTACTCCTTCGGAACCAACGACTTGACCCAAATGACCTTTGGCTACAGCCGTGACGATGCAGAACGCAACTTCCTCCTCAAATACGTGGAAGATGGCATTCTCCCCACCAACCCATTCCAAACCATTGACCAAGAAGGTGTTGGTCGTGTGATGGATATCGCCGTTGCAGACGGTCGCGCCGTGCGCCCTGACCTCGAAGTCGGCATCTGTGGTGAACACGGTGGAGACCCCGCATCCATCGACTTCTGCCACCGCGTGGGCAACAACTATGTCAGCTGTTCCCCCTTCCGTGTCCCCGTGGCACGCTTGGCAGCTGGTCAAGCCGCAATCCGCAATAAATAAGCGCATTGCTCCTAGCAAAACAAAAGTGCTCCTCAATGAGGGGCACTTTTTTGTTCTTATTTTTGATATAATAGGGTATGGAAAGCAAGCGGGAGGACATCTGATGCCACCAACTCAAAATGAAAAACAAAAATTGGATATTATTACTGGTATTCTTGCCAACGGTTTAGAGTTAACAGGCAGTATATTAAAGAATTCATATTTAGAACCGATATCGTTAGGTTTACAAGTTATTTATGGATTTGTAGATTATAAGGATTTAATTCCTGAAAATGTTAGTGAATTAAAATTTAATAAAGATTTTGAAAAAATTATCAAAAATTCAATTAAGAAATCAATCAAACACGTTCAAAAAAGTGATGAAAAAGAGCTTCTAGAAAATTTAGATGCACATCTTAAATTAGCAATTAGTAAAGAAGAAATTGATTATTCAATATCGAAAGAAACCCTTTACAACAAAATTATTTCAACAATTAAATATATATCTAAGACAGAAGTGCTTTTTTTCTCAAATGAAGAAATGAATCAATTATTTGATCACATATATTATTACTTCTTATTGGAACTTTCTGAAAACCCAGAAATTCAAACATTTATAAATAACCAAAATTATCAATTATTACAAAATCATATTCATAATATTTCCGAATCTATTTCAGATCACGAAGCAAGGATTGTTGATTTAGAAAAAAATAAACTATATTCCAATATTGATTTATTGCTACCCCCGCCTAAAAAAAGACGGGATTTTATCGGTCGAGAAGGAGAGCTTACCGAATATCAACAAATCCTTTCATCCTCCAATCTAGTCTTGCGCGGCATGGGAGGCATCGGCAAAACAGCTTTAATTAAATCACTGGCAGAAGAGAATGGCTTAAACTATAAAAAAATTTCTTGGTTTGACTATCAAGGTACTCTCCAAGATACCTTATTACAAGAAATTCCAGTTACGGCTGACAACGTAGAGCTAGTCTTCGCACAAAGAAAAGCCTATTTGCTTGGTCTTGATTCCTCTCACTTACTTCTTTTCGACAATGTCGAAGACCTCTCTCAATCAGAAATGGACTTTTTTAATCAACTTCCATCCCACGTACTCATCACCACTCGCCAAAAATTAAACCTAGCCTCTTATCAAGAACAAGAATTGGAATTTTTATCCGAATCACAATGTAAACAGCTATTTCTCAATCAAACAACTTTGAAAGATTTAGACGAACAAGAACAGCAAGCATTATCACAAATCATCATACTCACTGGCTTTCACACGCTCACCATTGAACTTTTAGGAAATATCTTTTCTCAATCATTTGAAATCAATACCATTCAAGACCTTCTCCAAGAATTACAGGGTAATAGCTTTGACTTGCAAGACGATCTAGCATTATATCGTCAAAATCATGAATTCTCCGGTAGCTTCTTTGAACACATGCAGAAACTCTTCGATATTTCAAAAATTATTGATCCGGAACAACGCTATATTCTCACCAACTTATGTCTCCTCCCTTCATTACCCATCGAAGGGGCTATTTTGAAAAAATGGCTTGGGTTGGAGAATCAAAATGCAATTACACAATTAAATAAAACCGGCTGGATTCAAACCCAAAACAAATCCATCACCCTCCACAGTGTCCTCGCCGAAACCCTCAAACTTAGCCTCACCCCTTCCTACGAAGATTGCCAAACCCTCATCGAATCCCTCGCCCAAGAAATTAACTATGATTACTCCGACATTAATCGTTATAATCCCCGCTTCTTCATACATGCGCAAACTATCGCCCAATATTTTTCTGCGCAACAAACCCAGCAGGAATCTTTAGCTTCTCTTTACCATAATATCGCGGGAGTGTATCAAGCACAAGGAGACTATCTTCGAGCCTTGGAAGGATACCAGAAAGCCTTAGGGATTATTGAAAAGGTGTTAGGGAAAGAGCATCCCTCAACGGCGACGACCTACAATAACATCGCGAGGGTGTATGACGATATGGGAGACTATCTTCGAGCCTTGGAGGGATACCAGAAAGCCTTAGAAATTAAAGAAAAAGTGTTAGGGAAAGAGCATCCCTCAACGGCGACGACCTACAATAACCTCGCGTTGGTGTATAAAGTACAAGGAGATTATCCCCAAGCCTTGGAGGGATACCAGAAAGCCTTAGCGATATATGAAAAGGTGTTAGGGAAAGAGCATCCCGATACGGCAATGACCTACAATAACATCGCGGGAGTGTATTATGCAAAGGGAGATTATCCCCAAGCCTTGGAGGGATACCAGAAAGCCTTAGCGATATATGAAAAGGTATTAGGGAAAGAGCATCCCGATACGGCAATGACCTACAATAACATCGCGGGAGTGTATTATGCAAAGGGAGATTATCCCCAAGCTTTGGAGGGATACAAGAAATCCTTAGCAATCCGAGAAAAGGTGTTAGGGAAAGATCATCCCGATACGGCGGGGACCTACAATAACATTGCGTTGATGTATCAAGCACAAGGAGACTATTCCCAAGCCTTGGAGGGATACAAGAAAGCCTTAGCGATTGATGAAAAGGTGTTAGGGAAAGAGCATCCCTCAACGGCGATGACCTACAATAACATCGCGGGAGTGTATTATGCAAAGGGAGATTATCCCCAAGCCTTGGAGGGATACAAGAAAGCCTTAGCGATTAATGAAAAGGTGTTAGGGAAAGAGCATCCCGATACGGCAATGACCTACAATAACATCGCAGGAGTGTATTATACAAAGGGAGATTATCCCCAAGCCTTGGAGGGATACCAGAAAGCCTTAGCAATCCGAGAAAAGGTGTTAGGGAAAGATCATCCCGATACGGCGGGGACCTACAATAACATTGCGTTGATGTATCAAGCACAAGGAGACTATCCCCAAGCCTTGGAGTTTTACGAGAAAGCCTTAGCAATTGCTGAAAAAGTGTTAGGGAAAGAGCATCCAGATACGGCGACGACCTACGATAACATCGCAGGAGTGTATCGAGCACAAGGAGACTATCCCCAAGCCTTGGAGTTTTACGAGAAAGCCTTAGTGATTGATGAAAAGGTGTTAGGGAAAGAGCATCCCTCAACGGCAACGACCTACAATAACATCGCGGGGGTGTATCGAGCACAAGGAGACTATCCCCAAGCCTTGGCGTTTTACGAGAAAGCCTTAGCGATAGTTGAAAAGATGTTAGGGAAAGAGCATCCGGATACGGCGACGACCTACAATAACATCGCAGCGGTGTATCAAGCACAAGGAGACTATCCTCAAGCCTTGGCGTTTTACGAGAAAGCCTTAGCGATAGTTGAAAAGATGTTAGGGAAAGAGCATCCGGATACGGCGACGACCTACAATAACATCGCAGCGGTGTATCAAGCACAAGGAGACTATCCTCAAGCCTTGGCGTTTTACGAGAAAGCCTTAGTGGTACGAGAAAAGGTGTTAGGGAAACAGCATCCCTCAACGGCGACGAGTTACATGAATATTTCCCTTGTTTATTATGAATTAGAAGAATATCAAATTGCGATCGAATGGATATTAAAAGCAATATTTACAAACATAGAAACATTTGGAGTAGATCATCTAAAAACAAAAAATTCAATCAATGGGCTTTACGCAAATTACCTCGCCCTCGGACACACCGAAGAAGAATTCTCTCAATATCTCTCCGACCTACTCTCAAATCCATCCCCACCCCCTACCCAAGAAGATTAATTTCAGGTATCCTTAAGCCGACAAATTAACCAAAAATTGGAGGAAACCCTTATGATAAATGATGCCCTAAAAGACGCCAAAAGTCGCATGGCTTCCGCCGTGTCCGTCCTAGAAGATGACCTCGCAGGCATTCGCACCGGCCGTGCCACCCCTGCTTTGGTAGACAAGCTGCAGGTCGAATACTACGGCATGCCCACCCCCCTCATGCAGCTCGCCACCATCTCCGTGCCCGAGCCGCGCCAACTCCTCATTCGCCCCTTTGATGCCGGCTCTGTCAATGATGTCATCAAAGCCATTCAATCGTCCGATCTCGGCCTCACCCCCAACAGTGACGGCAAACAAATCCGTCTCAACCTCCCCCCCCTCACCGAAGAACGCCGCCGTGACCTTGCCAAAGTCGTCAGCTCTCGCGTAGAAGATGCCAAAGTTGCCGTCCGCAATGTCCGCCGCGATGTCATCAAAGACCTCCGCGAATATGAAAATGAAAAAATGATCTCCGAAGACGATCTCAAACACGGTGAAGACGAAGTCCAAAAACTCACCGATGAATTCACCGAAAAGATCGACAAAATCGGTGACAAAAAGAACGACGAAATCATGGAAGTCTAACCTCCCCATGACCGAAACAAAAACCTATCCGCCCCTCAACGCCATCCCCACCCATGTGGGGATGATTATGGACGGCAACGGACGCTGGGCCAAATCACGCGGTCTTCCTCGCCTTGCCGGCCACCGCGCTGGCACAGAAAACATCCGCGAGATTGTCAAAGCCAGCGTAGATTTTGGCGTGCAAGTCATCACCCTCTATGCCTTCTCCACCGAAAACTGGGGTCGCCCCGAGCAAGAGGTCAGCGGACTCATGGGCATCTTCAGCGAAGTCTTTGAAAAAGAACTCGCCGAACTGCACAAACAAAATGTAAAAGTTGTTCACATCGGGCGCAAACAAGGCATCCCCAAAAACATCCTCGAAAAAATCGAGCGTGGCGAACAAGTCACCAAAGACAACACCGCCCTCACCTTGTGCCTTGCCTTCAACTACGGTGGCCGAGACGAAATCCGTTACGCCATCCAAAACATCGTCCAACAAGGCATCCCTGCTGAAGAAATCACCGATGATCTCATCAGCGCCCACATGTTCACCCAAGGCATCCCCGATCCAGACCTCATCATCCGCACCTCGGGCGAACAACGCACCAGCAACTTCCTCGTCTGGCAATCGGTCTATGCCGAATGGGTATTCCCCCAAGTCTATTGGCCCGATTTTGATCGAGATGAATATTATCAAGCCCTTCAAAGCTACGCAGATCGCAACCGTCGCTTTGGCAAATTATAGGAGAAATGTAGTGAAAGATCGCATCGGCGTTATCCTCATCCTCTTACCCATCGGCATAGCCGCCATCATTTTAGGTGGAGTCTGGTTTATGCTTCTCGTTGGCCTGCTTCTTTCCATTGCGGTCTTCGAATTTTCCCGTCTTTTTAACAAACAAGGAGTTCGTTCTGCCCTTGTCTGGTCGCTCATCGCCACTGTCGCCATTGTCGTTATTCGACAATTCTTTGGCTTTCAATATGATCAATACCTCCTCCCTGTCCTCATCCTAGGCGCCATGACCCTCCATCTCAGCTTCTTCGAAAAAGGTGTCAACAACAGCGCCACCAGCCTCGGCATCACCCTCACCTCCATTTTCTATATCGCCTATCTTGGCTCATTTATGATTGCTCTTCGCAACCTTGATAATGGCATGTGGTGGTTTTTGCTCTCCTTGCCCAGTGGTTGGTTTGCAGATTCCGGCGCCTACGAAATTGGCACCCGATGGGGCAAACATAAAATGGCCCCACTCCTCAGTCCCAAAAAATCTTGGGAAGGCTACTTCGGTGGTGTCGCTACCAGCATTCTTGGCATCTGCCTGCTTGTTTTCATCTTCCAAAAGCTAGGCATGCCCGCCGATCTCATCACCTACCCCCAAGCCATCATTCTCGGTGTACTCATGGGTTTCTTGCCCACCTTGGGCGATCTCGGTGCCAGCATGGTCAAACGCCAAGCCCACGAAAAAGACTCCGGCACCCTCCTCAAAGGCCACGGTGGTGTCTTTGACCGCATTGATTCCTGGCTGTGGATGGGCTTTATCGGCTATGTCTTTGTTACCCTCTTAGAATTATTCAAATAAATATAAAAAAAAGGATTCGTAAGAATCCTTTTTTTATTCATGGCTCTCAAATCAAACAAACCTAACAAATGTTTAATATTAATAAGTTGTAAATTCAATTTTTTTATATAAAACTATAATAGAAATTAACCAACTCGCAAAAAATTTAAGGAGTTTTTATGAAAAAAATAGTATTTGCATTTATGATTTTACTTTTGGTCATTCCCATGATCTTTGGTTCAGTTTTTGCCCAAGATCCCACTGAAGAACCTACCCAAGAACCCATTGTTGAGGGAACCCCACAAGCACCAGCCAATGAAATTGATCTTGACGCCTTAGCAACTGCCCTCGGCATCACACCTGAAGAACTTCAAGCACGCATCGCCATGGGCGCAGAACTTTCTGCCCTTTATGAAGAAGCTGGCCTTTCCGTTCCATATTTCCAAGTTTCCCATGCTGCCTTAGCAGAAGTGCTTGGCATCACCCTTGAAGAATTAGAAGCCCGTTTAGATGCAGGTGAAACCCTTGCGGATTTACATGTTGAAGCAGGCTTTAGTCTTTTTACCTTTGAATTGCAAAACAACCTTGGCAAATCAAATCTCGCCACTGCCTTAGGCATTACAGTAGAAGAATTGAACCAACGTCTGGATGATGGCGAAAAAATGCTAGATCTACGTATAGAAGCAGGTTTCCATCCCGAACAAAGCAATGCTCGTGGTCTAAAATTTGTTGCAGATGAATTAGGTCTCACAACTGAACAATTAGAAGACCAAATGTCAGAATATTTTGATGATTTCTATGATGGCACTGGTGTTGAAGAACCAACGCTCAAAACAAATAACGGCAATGGCAACGACAAAGAAAAAACAAATAATGGCCAAGGCAATGATAAAGAAAAAACCAACAATGCCGGTGGCAAAAAGAAATAAATAAGTAATAAAATAAAAAACAAAAGCACTCGAAAGAGTGCTTTTTTCATATATAGACAAATAATCTCTTGACTGCAAACAAATAATTTCTTAATAACTTTTTTCTATAATCAATTCAGATTATTCAATTAGGTTAGTAGAATCAATTAGAAAAAAGGAGCCAAAATGAATACAAAAAGAATCATCATAACATTAATGGTAATACTATTGCTTGCAACAATGGCAATTCCTACATTTGCACAAGGCGGCAATCCTCCTCGCAAAAATCAATATCAAGATCAACTATTAATAGATGCCTTAGGCATAACTGTTGATGAATTGCATGATCGTCTTGATGCAGGTGAAAACATCGAAGATCTTTACGCACAAGCTGGTTTAGAAATGCCTACCTTCCGTGAAGTGATGATCGCTCGTGGTCGTTCAGGGTTTGTACAACTCGCAGATGCACTTGGTATCACCGTAGACGAACTTGAAGCACGAATCGATGCTGGAGAATTAATGGCAGATCTTTATGCAGAAGCCGGTTTAGAAATGCCCGCAGCATATTCAGAATTAGGCGAATTGCTTTCTGCCTTAGACATCACTGCTGATGAATTACGTGATTTACTTCAAAATGGTGCAACCATCCAAGAACTATATGAACAAGCTGGCATTGATCTCCCTATCCTTTTCAGAAATTCTCCTTATGCAGACCTCGCAGAAGCGCTTGGCATAACTACACAAGAACTTAATGATCGCATCACAGAGTTCTATCAAGGTCTATATGATGAAGCAGGGTTAGAAATGCCAGATACTTTTGGAAATGGTGTTTTTGGTCGCCCAGATGGAGATTTTTCCCCAAATATGCCAATGAATAATGGCGTAGCACCACAAGGTGGTGGTCAAATGGGAGGTGGTAGAGGACCAAATAATTCAACCACTTCCACCGAAACAGTTGAAGAATAATATTCTCTCCCTATAGAACGTTATTTAATTAAGTAGCACCTTCACATGAAGGTGCTACCGTTCGGTTTTTTGATTTTAGATTTTGTAAAAATTTGATATGATTAATAAAAAAGTTAGTAGGTCGGTATACATATGGCGAAAATTCTGATTGTTGAAGATGAAAAACAAATTGCCCAAGGTGTCAAACGTTATCTTGAAAACGAAGGCTACCAAGTTTTTATGGCACATGATGGCATTACAGGTTTGGATATGGCATTTGAAATTATTCCAGATTTGATGATCCTCGATTTGATGCTCCCCGGCAAAAATGGATACGATGTTTGCAAAGAAGTTCAACGAGAAATGGATATTCCCATCATCATGCTCACCGCCCGAGCGGATGAAATGGATATGGTACTTGGCTTAGAAATGGGTGCAGATGACTATATCACCAAACCATTTAGCCCAAGAGAATTGGTAGCCCGTGTACACGCCACCTTACGCCGCATGGATAAAAGCAAATCTAAAGGGAATATTGATCAAGAAGTTCAATTTGGTGAATTTACTTATATCAGTAATAATCATATGTTATTAAATAAAGATGGAGAAGAAATCCCCCTCACCCCCATTGAAAATGCCATCTTAGAATATTTTATTCTCAATAAAAATCTTGCCCTTAGCCGCAATCAAATTCTTGATGGGGCTGGGTTGGGCGCTTTTGAAGGTGTTCAACGTACAATTGACGTTCATGTTTATAACCTTCGCCAGAAAATTGAAAAGAACCCAACTGAACCTGAATTCATCAAAACAGTTTACGGTGTTGGCTACCGTTTTACAATATAAAAAGAAAGTACAATAAATGAAATCAACCCTAACTCAAAAAATTATTCTCCGCATCATTCTCATCGTTTTGCTCTCGATGGTTTTATTTACTGTGTTAGGGAATCGTATCATTAGCGGTCGTTTTGAAGAATTTTCTTTTACCCTTGGGAAAAGATATGCTCAACAAATTGCTACCCAATTATCAATTGAATATGAGGATTACCAAAATTGGGATCAAGCATTAACAATTATGGATTCTCTCAATCCAATAAATGAATTTGAAAACGGTAATCCAAATGAAGATGGCGCCGGACCAATAAACTCTGGCTTGGGTCAAGGCCAAGGACTAGGTCTTGGTCAAGGTCTTGGACAAGGTCAAGGGCAAGGAAACAACCCTATCCCTACCGAACCCTCTTTTGAGGATTTTCCTGGCACCCCTACTCCTACAACAATTAGTGGAACGTTTCGTTCAATCATCGATTTATTAACCAATAATAATGACAATGAAATTACTGAAACACCACAAGACATTCATATCCCTCAACGAGGAAATATTCAAAACATCAATAGAGAAACGATCATTGTATTTGATCAAGATAAAAAAATGATCTTTGTCGCGGATACAAACCAGCTCCTCACTGATATTAATCCTTATGATTATGAGAATGAATGGATTCCAGTGAATTTTGAAAATCAGGTTGTTGGTTACGTAATGGTTGGCTCTACATCGGGAATCTTGCCCATTGCCCAAAAAGTACTTCTTAATCAAATCACATTTTTAATCATTCTCATGGGGCTCTTTATAGGCTCATTTATTATCCTGATTACATATTTACAGATGAAGCGCATTATCCGCCCGCTAAAAGAACTTTCAGAATCTTCAGCAGCCATTGCCCAAGGCAACCTCGAACAACATATTGAAATTAACTCCACCGATGAGATTGGAGACCTCGCGTATTCATTTAATCAAATGGCTGCCGACCTAAAAGAACAACAATTGTTGCGAAAAAGAACCACAGCAGATATAGCCCACGAACTTCGTACACCTTTGACAGTTATGCAGATAGATCTTGAAAGTATCGAAGATGGCATTCTTAAACCAGACCTGGATGTCATCCAACGCCTTCAATATCAAGTCTCTCACCTTGGGAACATGGTCAATGATTTACGCATTCTTTCTCTTTCGGATGCGGGTGAATTAGTCTTAGAAAAAGAGATCTTAGATATGGTGCCATTTATGGATGGGTTTATAGAGCGAATGCGTTCATTAGGTACTGAGAAAAACATACAATTTGTAAAAGATTTTAAAACCCAACAAGCCTTGGCTATTTTTGATGCCAAACGCATTACCCAAGTATTTACCAACCTTCTCCATAATGCCTTGCGTCATTCACCCAACAATAGCCAGATCACATTTGGGCTTGAAAAGCAAAAAGAAAAAGTTTTGATCTCAATTTCAGATCAAGGCGAAGGTATACCCGCTGATAAATTAGAGGTGATTTTTAATCGTTTCTATCGTTTAGAAGAAGCGCGTTCCCGTGATACAGGTGGATCAGGGCTTGGGCTTGCCATCTGCAAAAACTTAATTGAGGAACATGGTGGCAGAATTTGGGCAAAGAGTGAAATAGGGAAAGGAACAACATTTTATATAGAACTTCCGATTCATTCTTAACAATCCCTAAATCCTCACTTATTGACGCTCTCCTTAATTCAAGCTATCATAGATGCACATGGATAAAGATCAGATAATCGAATTTTTCAAAGAAACTCTTCAAAATTTATTGCGATGGTTCAAACCAGGGTTGCATGTTAAACGTTGGTTAGCGCTCATTCTCTTGGGTACAACCTTCTTGGGCGCTGGTGTTGCCTATTGGTTATTAGATTTTTACAGAACAACGCCCAATAACTGGGCTATTTCTTTGCTCAAAGTGATTTCTCTTTCATTCTTACCACGTATCATACGTGTTTTGATATTTTTAGCCATTGGGTTTGGGCTCATTATCGCAGGCATCTATGGACTTAATCGATCCCTGCTCAGTCCCTATACAACATCTTCAGGTTCTGTCGTCGGCAAATTAGAATCCTTCCGTCTCAAAGAACGTGGTCCTCGCATTGTGGTCATTGGCGGGGGACATGGCCTCTCCAACATCCTCAGTGGGCTTAAAAAATATTCCTCCAATATCACCGCTGTCGTCACCGTTGCCGATGATGGTGGTTCCTCAGGCAAATTACGAGAAAGTCTTGGCATTCTTCCCCCTGGCGACATTCGCAACTGCCTCGCTGCCTTGTCAGATGATGAAGGTCTCGTGCGCGAACTTTTCCAATACCGTTTTTCAAACGAGGATGAAAGCCTCAAAGGCCACAGCTTCGGCAACTTGTTTCTCAGTGCCCTCACCCAAATCACAGGCTCATTTGAAAAAGCAGTTGACGAGTCAGCCCGCGTCTTGTCTGTGAATGGTCAAGTCCTCCCCGCTTCTCTCACCGATATCCAACTCATAGCAGATAAAGAACTGCCCGGCTGGCGTAGAGAAGTTCGTATTCGTGGAGAAAGCATCATCCCTAAAATGAGTGGCAACGTCAAACGTGTATGGCTAGAGCCCAACAACCCGCCAGCTCATCCCAAAGTTATCCAAGCTATCCTCACTGCCGATCTGATTGTCATCGGCCCCGGCAGCCTCTATACCAGCATTCTTCCTAACTTACTCATTCAAGATATCACCGCGGCCATCAAAGTCAGCAATGCCCTCAAGCTCTATGTTTGCAACCTCGTCACACAAGCAGGGGAGACAGATAATTATTCCGTAGAAGATCATATCAAAGCCATTGAAGATCATTCTTCCAAACGTTTATTCAATCTCACCATTTGTAATAATAATTACGATGGTGATATTCCTCAAAATTTGTCATGGGTCAAACGCAATGGACAATTAGATGGCCGTTATGATTTTTATGAAACCAATCTCAATCACCCCAACTTCCCCGGTCAGCATGATCCCAACAAAACAGCCAAGGCTATCATGGATCTTTACCAAGAGCGTACAGGTCCTTTAATTCTATAAATCAAAATTCCGAACAAATGGAGCAATAAATGACAGTCTATTCCCTTGAAAATGAATTTATTCGCGTCGACATAGAAAATCAAGATCAAACCATTAGTCTCTTTGAAAAACAGATTAGTGGGATTGAGATTAAAAATGCTTATTTAGACATGAAGTATTCTAAGAACGGCAAAACCTATTCAGGTCGGCGACAATGGGAAAATTGCACCGTCAGTTCTATTGAACCAGTAGAAACCGTTCACGGCACCGGACAACGCCGCTTTGTCACCATCCCCAATGATGATAACCTCGTTCATACCACAGTCGAGTTCATCCTTTTAGACAATGCTCCCAAACTGCTTTGGAAAATGAAAACCCACAACAACGGCGATGCACCCATCTATATGGAACGTATGGAAATGTTCCGTGTGGGCTATATGATTGTTACATCATCAGTCAAAGATGCTCGCAAAACCGAGACCGGCAGCATTCAAATTCACCCCGATGCTTCATCTCTTGTTTTCTATTCAAACGGATGGCAATCCTGGGCATTTTCCGGCACTTATAACTATTTTGAAAAATATCGTCAAACCAAACTAGACTTTGTTCAAGGGATGATGAACTATAACCCCGGCACCCCCAAGCCAAAGAAAACTGCGTCTTTTGCCAGTGACATGTACGCCCTCTATGGCGATATTCATCATAAAAAAGCAGTCGTCTTAGGCTTTCTTTCTCAAAAGAAACATTTCGGCTCGCTCGAAGCACTCACCCATTCCAAATATCCCGCTTTGCGCATGTGGGCCAATGGCGATCACACTCGCATAGACCCCGGGCAGATGATGGAAACCGACTGGGCATATTTTATGCCTGTTGACCTAAATACACAGGAACCACTTGCTGAATATTATCAAGATGTCGCCCAAGAACATGGCATCGCGCATAAATTTGAACAAACCGAAGTCCCCCAAGGCTGGTGTTCATGGTACGAGCATTTTGAACATATCTCAGAACAGATTATCCTTGCCAACCTAGAGACTGCCGAGAATATTAAAGAAGCACTTCCTTTAGACCTCATTCAAATTGATGATGGCTATCAAACTAAAGTCGGTGATTGGCTCACCACCCGTGAAGTCTTTCCCAACGGCATCAAACCTATCGCCCAAGAAATCAAAGCCAAAGGGTTCACCCCCGGTCTTTGGATGGCGCCTTTTTCCATTAGCCAATCCTCACAAGTCTTCGCCCAGCATCCAGAATGGATTCTCAAATATGAAAAACAACCCGTACGTGCTGGCTGGCTCCCGCAATGGGGCAAAGGTCAATCCACAGCCCTCGATCTCACCAATCCTGAGGCCAAAGCCTATCTGCATCATTTCATCAAAACCGTGGTCGAAGACTGGGGCATAGACTACCTCAAACTCGATTTTCTCTATTCAGCCGCAGTTCAATGTCAATATCAAGACCCCACCAAAACGCGTGCACAAGTCCTCCGTATGGGCTTAGAAACCATCCGAGAAGCTGCCGGGCCACAAACTCGCATTCTAGGCTGTGGCTGCCCACTCGGGCCTGCCATTGGTCTGGTTGATGCCATGCGCATTGGTCCTGATGTAGAAGAAACTTGGCTACCGCAATTCAAAGGCATCAAATTTATCGTCCAAAATGAACCTAGCATGCCATCTGCGCGTCTTGCCATTCGCAACACCATCGAACGCACGGGCATGCACCGCCGCTGGTGGATTAACGATCCCGATTGTCTCTTACTTCGTCCCAATGCCAAACTCACCATGGATGAAATCCAATCTCTCACCACCACCATTGGAATGAGTGGGGGCTCCATGTTGCTTTCCGATGACATGCCCAACTTACCCGAAGACCGCTTCCGCCTAGCCCAAATCCTCATGCCCATCATCGGCAAACGCCCCCTCGTACCAGATCAATTTGAAGCCCTTGATCCCAGCCAAATGCGCCTAGACCTTGAAGGGCCAATTGGCAAGTGGCACCTCATCTCCTATCTCAACTGGAGCAACAAACCCACCTCACTTACTCTTAAACTCAGAGACTATGGCCTTGATCCCAACCTTGAATATATTGCTCATGAGTTTTGGACTGGCGCACAGATTCCCGTTCAAAAAGGGCAAATCAAAGTGGAGCACCTCGCCGCTCATGGCACTGCCCTCTACGCCCTCTACCCCAAAACCAACCAAGCCCAATATATTGGCTCCAATTTGCATCTTTCGCAAGGTCTTGAAGTTACTTCATGGGAATCAGCTACTAATATGCTTAGTTTTACAATCGAAACGATTGGTACTATCACAGGAACATTTGATTTATGGCTTTCTCAAACGCCTACTTCTGCTATAGCAAATGGAGAGCAGTTAAATTTCAAAGAAATAGGTGAAAATATTTTTAGATTTACAATAAATGAGCAGAAAAAAACAAAAATCCAAATTCATTTATAATTTTTTTCAATTAAAAAACTCCTTTGCTTTGCAAAGGAGTTTTTAATCAAAATTTATTCAATAAATTTTTTATTCAAATTCTGTCCAGCTTGTAATTTGAGGATATATTTCAGCCCTTGCTGGAACACCATTAAATGTAATTCCAGGATCAACAGCGCTAATACTATTTCCTAAAATAAAATCAAGATAGGTATAACCAGAACCAATAATTTCATCGTTTTCATCGTAAACAATTACGTTAATTACCAAATCAGAAATATTTTCTGCATATGGATTTGAAATTTGCCCCGTTACTTTAGAAGAATAATCGCCAACTTGAATAGAAATATTATCAACTGTAAATTCTTCAGGCGTATCATAAGCAACAAAATCGCCATTCAAAATTTGAATATCTATAGAAGCAACTTCATAACCATCTAATAAATAAGGTTCATCTGCAATACCAATTGTTTGATTAGGATAAAGAATGTCAATATAATCGTATTCAGTATCAATCACATATCCATCGCTTGTAAAACTTGTAATTTGATAATAAGAATCTTCAATAGCATATGCTTGATTCGGGTTAGAAATAATAAACCCAACTCCAAGAGAATAATCATCTTGTCCAAACCCATATTTTAGAATTTCAATTGGTTTTGCATCACCTACAACAGTATTATCTGAAAAATACGATTTTACTGCATATAATTCAGCATGATCTACTTCTCCAGCATAAGTAGTTGAAGCTTCAGTGCCTATTTCAGAATTTGCTAAAGCAAAATTCAAATAAGTATACCCACCACCAATAATATTATCATTTACATCATATAAAATTGCATTAATTCTTGCACTTTTTAGGATCTCATCATAAGGATTAAGTAAAATACCAGAAACATAAGATGAATAATCATCTTCTGAAAAATGAATGTTTGAAATTGTGATTGGGTTTTCATCTGACATTTCATAATCATCAGCTTTTACTTGAATTTGAATTGATGCAACTACAACACCATCATCAAGATATATTTCATCAGATATGCCTAATGTTTGCCCTGGTAAAATTTGATCAATATAAGAAGATTCACTCTCGACAACCACACCAGATTCATCGAATACTGCTACTGAATATGCTACATCCGTTAACATTAACTCTGTATTTGGATTCTCAATAATAAATGAATAGGCAAAGTTTTGATCATCTTGCCCAAATCCATATTTATGAATGATGGGTTGTGAAAATTCTTGTCCAAAAACTATTGTTTGACTCACTAGCAAAATTAATACGATTACGATAAATAGAATTGTTTTTTTCCTCATTTTTATAATTACTCTCCCTTAAAAATTAAAAAATTTTTATTATTTGAAATTAAGCACAGTATATCATAAATCATAAAAATACTATTTCAAATGTCTTAGCTAATTCTAATTTGACAAATATACTCCGTGATGTTATCATCACGCTACAAAATTTAATAACCCTAAAGACACTCTTATCCAGAGAGGTGGAGGGAACCGGCCCTATGAAACCTCGGCAACCTGATTATTAATCAAGGTGCCAATTCCGACAGAAGATTCTGGAAGATGAGAGGGACTCATTCAAAATGATAGAAGCCCTTTCTGCGTGTAACTAGAAGGGGCTTTTTTTATGGAGGTATCAGAAATACTATGAGTACATTTATGGAATCACCCAGCTTGATGTTTACATCAGAATCCGTCACCGAAGGTCACCCCGACAAAATGTGTGATCAAATTAGTGATGCAGTCTTAGACGCTTGTTTAGCCCAAGACCCGCAATCCCGCGTTGCATGTGAAACTGCTATCAAAACAGGCTTTGTCTTGTTATTAGGCGAAATCACCACCCAAGCCCACATCAACTATGACCAACTTGTCCGCGACACCGTTGTCAAAATTGGCTACGATCGCGCAAAATACGGTTTTGACGGACACACCTGTGGTGTCCAAGTCGCAGTTGCCCAACAATCTGGCGACATCGCCATGGGTGTCGACAAAGGGCTCGAAGCCAAAGCCGGCGAAATAAGCGAAGAAGAAATTGAAGAGATTGGGGCAGGGGACCAAGGGATGATGTTTGGCTTTGCTTGTAATGAAACAGAAGCGCTCATGCCCATGCCTATTTATTATGCCCACAAACTCACCAAACGTTTAGCAGATGTCCGCAAAGACGGAACCTTGCCTTGGGTGCGCCCAGACGGCAAAAGCCAAGTCACTGTTGAATATGCCTATGGCAAACCCAAACGCATTGATACAGTTTTGATTTCCACCCAACATGATCCTGGCATTTCTCAAGAAGATTTGCGCGCAGCAATCATCAAAGAAGTAATCATGCCCACCTTGCCAGCAGAATTGATTGATGACGACCTCAAGATTTTTGTCAATCCCACCGGACGTTTTGTCATTGGTGGCCCCATGGGTGATGCTGGTCTCACCGGACGAAAGATCATCGTAGATACCTACGGTGGCATGGGACGTCACGGGGGTGGTGCTTTTAGTGGCAAAGATTCCACCAAAGTCGATCGCTCCGCTGCATATGCCGCTCGTTGGGCAGCTAAGAATGTGGTTGCTGCTGGTTTGGCCGAACGTTGTGAAATTCAAGTTGCCTACGCCATCGGTGTTGCACATCCTTTGAGTGTCAATGTAGAGACCTTCGGTACAGGTAAAATTGCCGACGAAAAGATCGCCGCACTCGTTACCAAACACTTTGATTTGCGCCCCGGTGCCATCATTCGCGATCTCAACCTGCGCCAACCCATCTTCAATGACACCGCCGCCTACGGTCACTTTGGCCGTGACGATGTCCAATTCCCATGGGAAAGCACAACCAAAGCCGCTACCCTCAAAGCAGACGCAGGTCTCTAGTTTTCACAGAGTTACGGAGAGAGAATCCAAGCTGGTGCCATTTGGTGCCAGCTTTTTTTATGAATTATTTAATTGGAAAGAGAACAGCTTTCACCGTTCCCTTTCACTTGAGTTAATCTATTTTAAAGGAGAATGAAGCTCCCTAAATAGCTTTAGAGAGTCTGAATTTGAGGTAAATTTTGTAAAGCGGCATGAATCTTTTCTTCTGGATAGGCATAGTTCACTAACTCGCCCTTCATATAAGTTTCATAAGAAGCAAGATCAAAATGTCCATGTCCAGACAAATTGAACAAGATCACCCGTTCTTCACCTTTTTCTTTAGCATCCAACGCTTCATCAATCGCCACTCGAATCGCATGGCTGCTTTCAGGAGCAGGGAAGATACCTTCCGTTTGCGCAAACAACAAAGCAGCATCAAAACATTCAATCTGATTCACAGCCACAGCATCAATTAAACCTTGGTCATAAAGCGCACACAAAGAAGGGGCCATTCCATGATAGCGCAACCCACCCGCATGAATCGGTGCCGGCATAAAGTCATGTCCTAGCGTATGCATCTTCACTACCGGTGCCATTTTTGCTGTGTCTCCATAATCAAACGTATAAATCCCTTTAGTCAAAGTAGGGGTTGCCGCTGGTTCCACTGCCAACATGCGCGTAGATTTATTCCCTTTCAAATTTTCTCGAATAAAGGGGAACGCCAATCCAGAGAAGTTGGAGCCACCGCCCACACAGCCAATCACCACATCCGGATATTCATCTGCCATATCCATTTGTTTCAACGCTTCTTCCCCAATCACAGACTGGTGTGTCATCACATGGTTCAACACAGATCCCAAAGCATATTTTTTCTTCCCCTGTGATTTTGCTGCCACTTCCACTGCCTCGGAGATTGCAATCCCCAAAGAACCATCACTGTTGGGGTCTTCTGCCAAAATTGCTCGTCCCGCATCCGTCAAATTAGTCGGGCTCGCAAACACCTCTGCCCCAAAACTTTGCATCAAAATCCGGCGATAAGGCTTCATGTTATACGACACTTTCACCATATAAACTTCCACATCAAGCCCAAAGAACTTTCCAGCTTGTGCCAAAGCAGAACCCCATTGTCCAGCCCCAGTCTCCGTTGTCAAAGCTTCTGTGCCAGAAATTTTGTTATAGTACGCCTGCGGAATCGCTGTATTCGGTTTATGACTTCCTGAAGGGGAAACACTCTCGTTCTTGAAATAAATATGAGCAGGCGTGCCCAAAGCTTTTTCCAAACGAGTTGCGCGAATTAATGGGGTCGGGCGATAGAGCTTATAGATATCCTGCACTTCTTCCGGAATATCAATATAACGATCGGTAGAAATTTCTTGCTCAATCAAGGGCATCGGAAACAATGCGCTCAAAAAATCAGGGGTCACAGGTTCCAACGTCTGTGGATTTAACACTGGGGTAGGGGGCACAGGAGAATCAGCTGCAATGTTATACCATTGTTTTGGGAGATCAGAATCAGATAATAAGAATTTTTTTTGTGTAGACATATCAATACCTCTTTTTTTATAATAATTATTTCAATTCAAGAGGAGAATCATTCTTAATTCTCCCATTTCGACTTAAACAAAAAAGTCCGCCTCATCATGAGGACGAACTTATAATCCGCGGTACCACCTCTGTTAGCTAGCTTTTATTTCTTCAAAACAGATTTTCCTGTTTAAACAAAAAATCCGTCGTTTGCGACGGAAAGCCAGTCTCACTCGATCAGGATACGGCTATTGTAACCAATAGTTTATATCCCTTGCCCTGATAACGGTGGCAACTCCGTCTCCGCTACTTTGATTGCATCTCTATTATGCATCTCATTTTGCTTTGCAACTCCAAGGACCATTCAATTTTGTCGTACTCGCCTGGTTCACACCATTCCAAGCTCTCTGGGCAGCCGCTTCAAAACCTACTATTCCTCTTCACAGTATTTCATATTGTGCTTGTAAATTACTGTCCTCTTTATATCAAGTACAACCATACTTGTCAAGGAGTAATTTTCAATAAATTAAATTAAAATTAGTCCTTGCTTTTAATTTCTCTTCTGTGTATAATGCCCCTGTAACAAAATTTTTAGAAAGGTACACATGGGAATAAAAATGATCAAAAACATCATCATCATCCGACGACAATCTGGCAGCGCTCTTTCAGGTCCTAATCTCAGTGTGCCTACTGCTCGATAAGCTAATTCAAAAATAGCAAATTCGACCGCAAGCACACTGTTGCTTGCGGTTTTTTTATGTCAAAACACAAAATCAAACCGCATTAATATGCGGTTTTTTTTATGTCAAAAAATTGTAAAAAAATGTAAAAAAAAATGAAAATAAAAAAAACAACAAAGGAGCAAGCCATGCAAGATCAAATCACTGACGATTAAAGTTTTATTGAAATTTGTAAAAAAGGAATAAAAATGAATACAAACACGATCACCAAAAATCACATTGAATATCGTAACTGGCAGAAAGATCAAGATTATCAGATATTTGACACACTAGCGAATTTATATAGCCCCATTTATCGAGTGAATCATGCCATCACTGCCAATCATGCAAAAACATGGTTAGAAGCACAGGATTTTTTTGAACCTTCTGAAATGATTATCGTAGTTGAAAAGCAACAGCAGCCCATTGCGTTATTAAGTTACTATCCCATTCAACTCGCTAACCAAAATTGGCTCTTCAGAATTTGGGTAGCCATACATCCAGAGTGGACCAGATCTTCAGCCATTGCCAAAGCATTTGTCCAGCTTGAAAATAAAATCAGACATCAAGCCCAACAAATGCAATGTGAGTTTGCTAGCATGGAATGTGTTTATCAAGATACTGAAAAATGGCGTCAGCAATTATTAGAATCAAGAGATTTTACTCGTAAAGAATTTCATTTTGAATTATCCACGAATATGGAAAATTGTGCACAAGTGTTTCAATTGCCCAAAAATCTCACCATTCAACCTGCGGATTGCCTTGAAAAAGAATTGCAATCTATTGATTTTTCTTTTCATAGCATCCATCAATTAACAGGATATGAAATTAAAAAAGACAATTGGATTGCCGCCAAACGCAAACAAGAAAATTACAATCCTTTTTTGTGGAAGATCATTTGGGATCGAGAAAACATTGTGGGTGTAGCAAGTAACTATATTGATCAGCGTGAGAATCAATTACTAGGAGTAAATCGTGGCTATATTGAAAAGATTTCTTGCCACCCCAAATATAAAAACACCAATCTCACAAACAAACTCTTTGCAGAGAGCATCCAAATGTTCAAAGATATGGGAGTCGAAGAAGTGATTTATGATGTCGATATTTTGAATGAGGCAGAAGAACTTACCATTGCTGAATCATTTGGATTTCAAGCAAAAAAATATACTGTTTGTATGCAAAAAGAAATTGACTTGTAAAAAAAAAGAAGTGAAAAAATGAACCCAATAAACTCAAAAATAGCAGATGTCACCTATCGTACTTGGCAAAACGAAAACGATTACTCAATTTTTACGGACTTGACCAATGCCTATAATCAAAAAATAGGCATTGATCGGTTGTATGATCCTCTCGATTATCAAAAAGGTGTAGAAATAATCGACGGATACCAACCGCGCAAAATGTTTTTTATTGCTGAGATAAAAGGGTTGCCAATTTGTGTGCAGAATTTCTTTGTAGAAAAAGAAACAGATGGCCCATATGCCTTTTTCCATCAAATTGCCGTCCATCCCCAATGGATCGCACATCCGGTTGTTTGTGAGTTATTTGATATTGTCGAACAACAAATCCTTCAACATTCACACGCAATAGATCAAAAATATGGTGTAAAAGTGGTTTGTCGTTATGAGGATAAAGAAGAGTGGTTAAACAAAATGTTAGTAGAAAAAGGATTTTCATCTGCTCGATATTTTTATCAAATGAAGCGCTCAATCCAAGATCAAATCCCGTCTAGGCAACTTCCACAAGGGCTAGAAATCAAACCTGTGGATACGCAAGACAAGGAATTAAAAGCAATGTGGGCAAATGATGAAGCGTTCAAAGACCACTGGGCGCACATACCCCTCACTGAAAAAGCCATTGAATCATGGCAGCAAAGCTCCACATTCGATCCATCTCTTTGGAAAGTTGCTTGGGATGGTGACAAAGTTGCAGGAGGAGTGCTGAATTTTGTGGATCAAAAAGAGAATGAAATATTCTCAAGAAAACGCGGCTATACAGAAGAGATTACCACCCAAAGAGCCTATCGTGGAAAAGGAGTTGCCAGCGCTTTGATTGCAGCCTCCATTCAAATGTTCAAAGACATGGGGATGGAAGAAACAGCCCTAAGTGTCGATACAGCAAATCCATCTGGTGCCCTAGGTCTATATCAATCTTTTGGCTATCAACCTTATAAACAAAAAGTCGCCATGGAAAAACAGATTCGATAAGAATCAGAAAGAATAAAAAAGATGTCAAACTACAAATCAAAAATTGAAAAAATTACTTACCGCAACTGGCAAGACGAGCAAGATTTTTTGGAAATAGAAAAAATTGGAAATCAATATAATCAAGCCTATCATATTGATCAAGTATATAACGCCAAAGATGATAGCAAATGGTTGTTAGCACAAACAGGGTTCGATCCAAAGCAGCATTATTTTATTGCGGAATATGAAAACAATCCTGTAGGCATCATGACTTTTTATATCAATAAAGAAATCGATGGCCCCTATATCTTCCGTAAATGGATGATTATTCATCCTGAATGGATAAATACGGAATTGCCTTCAGAAATGTTTGATCTCACAGAACAGATTATTAAAGAAGCAGCCAAACAACTTCCAGCTGGCGAAAAAGCAATTTATCGTAATGGCTATCAAGATAGAGAAGAGTGGCGAAAAGAGCTGCTTGAATCAAAAGGATATACAACTATTCGTTATTTTTATGAAATGGGTCGTCCCACAAACACTCCCATTCCTGAAAAATCCCTTCCAAATGGGCTTGAAATAAAACCTGTGGATACAAAAGAAAAGGAATTAACAGTGATAAAAGCATCAGACAAAGCTTTTGAAGATCATTTTGAACACATTCCTATCACAGATGAAAAAATTAAAGCATGGATGGAACAATCAGAATACAATCCCTCTTTATGGAAAGTAGCATGGGATGGCGACAAAGTAGTAGGTTCAGTCATGAACTTCATCAATGAGCCAGAAAATAAAAATATGAACCGCAAAAGAGGTTACACAGAAGATATTAGTTGTTTACGTGAATATCGCGGAAAAGGCGTTGCCAGTGCTTTGATCGCAGAATCCATCAAAATGTTTCGCGACATGGGCATGGACGAAGTCACTTTGTATGTAGATACAGAAAACCCCAGTGGCGCCTTAGGACTGTACGAGTCATTTGGATATCAAACAAAAAATAAAATGGTAGCCATGGCAAAAGAAATAAATAGAAAATAAAGGTTTAAAATGAAATATAAATCAAAAATTGAAGGAATAACATATAGAACGTATCGAGATGATCAGGATTATCAATCAATGACTGATTTGATTAATTCATATTATAAAAAATTGAATATTGATCGAGTGGATAACGTAAATGAAAACAAATTGTGGATTGAAGCACAGAAAACCTACGATAAAACAAAACACTTCACAGTTGCAGAATACCAAGGTAAACCGGTTTCCATTCATGCCTATTACTATCAAAGAGAGATGGATGGACCATATTTATTTAGTCATTGGTTTGGTGTAGACGGAGACTGGATAGAGTCACCTCTGATGCAAGAACATTATGATTTTGTAGAAGCTGATATGCAAGCAGATGGCAAAAAAATTGAAGACAACATTCCAGCTGTCATTCGTGCTTACTACGAAGATGGCAAAGAAGAAATTTATAAAAAAATGTTGCAAGAACGTGATTACCATGAAGTTCGATATTTCTTTGATATGAGCCGTCCCACATCAGACCCAATCCCTCAATATGCTTTGGCAGAAGGGCTTGAGATAAAACCTGCTGATACCGAAGAAAAGGTGAATATGGTTTTACAAGCAGTCGACAAAGCATTTGAAGACCATTTTGGTCACACTAAATTGACAGATGAAATGATGGAAGCCTGGAAGCAAGAAGAAGACTTTAATCCTAAATTATGGAAAGTAGCTTGGGATGGTGACAAAGTAGCCGGCTCAATTCTCAACTTTATTAGTAAAGAAGAAAATGAAAAGCTGAATCGCAATCGTGGCTATACAGAAACCATCTCAACCTTGCGAGAATATCGTAAAAAAGGCATAGCCCATGCTTTGCTTACAGAATCCATACAAATGTTCCGTGATATGGGGCTAGACGAAACTGCGCTTGGTGTGGATGCCATCAATCCATCCGGTGCGCTTGGGCTTTACGAATCCTTTGGATACAAATCTTATAAGCGATTTATTGCCCTTGATAAAAAAATTCGTTAAACTAAGACAAAGCCCCTTGTTTTTAACAAGGGGCTAGAATAAATCGATTAATTTGAAAGGCTTTTGATGCAAAAAACAATACTATGGGATGTAGGTGGTGTAATTCTCAGAACACAAGATCATCAACCACGCCAAAAATTAGCATCTTCATTTGAACTTTCTGAACAACAACTAGCACAAATATTTTTTGGAGACGATGACGATTTACGCGTGCAAAAAGGATTCATCACAACAGAACTGCATTTTAAAAATGTGGCAAAAAAATTGAATATAAAAGAGGCAAATATCCCAGAACTAAAGCAGCAGTTTTTTGCTGGAGACTCAATTGATCAAGAACTAATTGATTGGATTCAAAACAATCGTTCAAAATATCAAATTGCAATCTTAAGTAATGCAATGTTTGAATTGAGAAATGAGCTAGTGGAAAAATATCAAATTGCGCAACATTTTGATCAAATATTTATTAGTGCAGAAATGGGCTTGGTCAAACCAAACCCTCAAATATTTCTAAAGGTCATCAGTCAGCTAAAGCAATCTCCTCAAAATATCTATTTTATCGATGATAATAGTGAAAACATCAAGGCAGCACAAAAAATAGGAATGCAAACCATTCATTTTATCAACCCAGACCAAGCCTTAAAAGAACTTGAACAAAAACTGAAAGAGTAAAAATTCACATGGTAAAAAAACGTGACATAGCAGTCGAAGAATTAATCATTGATTTAAAAGCAGCCCTATCCATAGGAGATATCGAATCAATCGCAATCGGATTAGAAAATACCTTAGATATCCCGCTGATTGCCTCCAATGAAAAACTTTCAGAAAGTGCAATAGATAACATTATCTTGCCAATAGGCAAAGTGCTCGCGCATCCTAACACACCTCAATATCTTTTAACCGCTTTAACAGAAGATCGTCTCACAGGCATCCGAGCGATCAGTGCCGTTGCGCAGACCTATCGTTATCTCCAAGAGAATTCATCTGCCAAAGAAGCACTTCATAAGTCAGTACGAGATCATCGTGAGGAAGTAGGGATTGCCATCACCAAAACCCTGCAAATCGAACCAGTGAATTTTTCTAAAATAGAAGAACTTGTTAAAGAATGGTTGCAAGTAGAAAAAGAAAGAGAATGGGTAGTGGCATTAAATATATCCCACTTAATTCAAGATCAAAATCTGCTCCAAGATCTCTACGATCAAACATTTCAAGCAGATCTTCCTCATGCCAACAAAGCTTTAGTGCTAGCAATCAGAAGAAAAAAACTAACAGAGCCAGAACTAATTCAACACATCATCACTCGTTGGTCAAACATACAAAACGCTAACAAATGGGTAATGGAACAATTAACGAAAGAATAAAAAAATGAAACACTTATATAAAGAAAATCAAATAATCAAACAATATCCAGATGGATTAATTTTGCGCACCGCAAAAAAAGAAGATGCAGAAGCATTTTATGAATTTAACGGACATGTTCATCATGAAAAAGGATGGGATAATTTTAGCGAAGTAGTAGCTTCTTTTGCAAAAGATCTTTTTATCGCCGATCATCCCACAGTCACTCTTGGCGACATCCTCATTGTAGAAGACCCCAAAACAAACACCATCGCCTCCACATGCACACTCATTCCCCAAACATGGCGATATGAAGATATTGAAATCCCAGTCGGTCGTCCAGAAATTGTCGGCACAAATCCAAACTATCGTAATCGTGGCCTTATCCGTGACCAATTTGAACTATTACATAAAATGTCTGCTTATGCTGGTCACCAACTTCAATGCATCACTGGCATCCCTTTTTATTACCGCATGTATGACTATGAAATGACCATCGACCTTGATGGAGGTGGCACTGTCAATCTGAAAGCAATCCCTGCATTGAAAGAAGATCAACAAGAATCTTATTCTTTGCGCAAAGCCACCCCAAAAGACTATTCATTCATCCAAAAGTTATACGACCAAGGATCAAGCCGCAGCCTAGTCTCTGCCGTCAAAGATAAAGATCAATGGGACTATATCCAAAATAGAGCACATCCAAAAAGTTTTGCTTCTCGAGATCTTGCTATTATCGAAGACCAAAAACATAAACCTGTTGGATATATCGCATATAAATATTACGAACAAGATAATAGAACCACCCTCTACCATTATGAACTTGAACCAGATGCCTCGTGGGTCGAAATCACACCCTTCCTTCTACGTACTTTCAAAAATCATTTTGAAAAAATCGAAAAAGAATTAAAAATCATCTACTTTTTCTTTGGATACCAACATCCTTCTTATGATGCAGTCCCCCATCTTTTTTCTGAAATTAACTCCACATACACATGGTACATTCGAGTAGAAGACATTCCAGCGTTTTTAAACACAATCAAACCAGTCTTAGAAAGAAGAATAGCCAATTCTACTTTGAGAGGATATACAGGCGAATTAAAACTTTGTTTTTACACCGATGGTGTTGCCATGCGATTTGACCAAGGAAAGATAACCTCCATAGAAAAATGGATCTATACCCGTCAAACAGATGAAGGCGATGCAAAATTCCCATACCTGTCATTTTTGCATCTATTATTTGGACATAAAAGTTTTTCAGAGATCAGCAGTTTCTACGCTGATTCATACGCCAATAAATCCAAAATTGCCCTCATCAACACCCTCTTCCCCAAAAAACATAACAACATTCACCCATTAACATAAAAAGGTGGCGAAAGCCACCTTTTCTTTTTATCTACCAATTGAGTCTAAATACTGTTTACATTTCTCAATATTTGGTTTTCTGCATTCATAAAACTGATAAAGTGAAAACCATTTTGCAATTCCAAACGATCTTGATCGCACATCATCAAAAAAATACTCCAAAATTTCTTCAATTTCTTTGGCATCATTCACATGTTCATGGCGCATCAAAACACCCTTATCAAGACCATACTTAATTCGAAATTCAATCCCAGTCGTTACCTTCCATCCCAACGTCCACAGAAAAGTGCCTTCGCTAGGAATGCTTGCCCTGAAACATCCATCTTTTTTTAATAAGATCCCGCTAGTCGCAACCACTTCAGGCAGATTGCAGATATGCTCCAAAACAGCGGATGAAGTAATGCGGTCATAACAACTGTCACTAGGCACCTCAGAGATATCATTATATTCATTCCGAATTCTCTTTAGTAAAGGTGAATTTGCATAAAGAGATTTGAATGGCTCGATAATATCATAGGTCGCTACCTCAGGTTCATACGCAAATTGATTTAATGTGCCCGCTCCAATTTCTAATGTGACTTTATCTTGCCCATTCTTCTTCACATCTTTCGCCACTTGTTTGTGTAGCCATGATTCCATCGCTTGAGACATTGCAGAAGCAGTCGTTTCTCCGTCACGATTCAATTTATAATAACTATCGTATATTTTTTGATATTCATCGGGTAAAACAGGTCGTTCTTTTGGATATTTTTCAAACATATAGTTCCTACCTTATAACAATTATATCAATTTTACAGCACAGTGGTAATAAACCAATTTAAACCGATCAACACAAATGGAGAAACCAAAGTCGCAAACACCATCCCCATAGAAGCTAAATTCGGATCATGCCCATATCGTTCCAAAAACATTCCCGGGGTCACCCCAAATGGCATCGCAACATAAATCGTGATGATTCCTAATAAAGTATGATCAATCCCAATTACATACCCAAAGCCAAAAACGAGTAAAGGAATCACGATCATCTTGATCAAACTTATGTAAGCAATTTTACCAAATTCAAATTTATGTAGAGAAACATTAGCCGTCATAATCCCACTCACAATAAATCCCAATGGTGAAACTGCAGCGCCAGTTTTTGATAAGATCCCATCCATCCAAAGTGGATAACTGAATTCAAATTGTCCTAAAATCAATCCTACAATTGTTGCGATAAACACTGGTGACAGAATATCATTAAGTTGAAATTTCCCATCATCAGTCCTCAAACGAGCTACCCCTAAAGAAAAGATCACTAATTCAAGCCCAATTTTAATCATCACCGCATAAGCTAATCCTTCAGAACCGAATATACTTTCAGCCAGAGGCAATCCCAAAAACGCATAATTGCCAATCATCTGCATAATTCCATTTGCAGTTTTATCGCTTTCAGTTTTTATCACAGGCTTTGATAATATCGGTGCCAAAAAATAGGCTAATAATGCCACACCTAAACCAGCTAAAACGGGGAAAATCAAATTCCGCAGATCTTTAACAATCGGATTGGTAGTCAACACATAAATGATATATATTGGGAAAAAGATATCCAAAATAATAGAAGTAAACGTTTGGATTCCTTCATTTGAATAATGCCGAATTTTTTGCACCCCAAACCCAATCATAAATAACAGGAAAAAACTTAGATAAACACCAAATAAATTTTGCATAAAGAACAATTCCAATCAATAAAAATAATAACCACTCCATTCTACTCGACTTTGTATATCTTACAAGAGCGGTCTAAATTAGCGTTAAACATGCCTCCATTTTGCTATAAGAAAGGCTTTTGTTATATAATGATGAAAATATAAACAAGATAGGAGACAATATGCAACCAAATCCGCTATTGAAAAAACTGGGATATAAAGACGATGATCGTGTAATGATTGTTCATGTTGATGATGTGGGGATGTGTCAATCAGGCATAGAAGCATTTGCGGAATTATTTGAATTTGGTATTGTTTCATCAGGTGCAATCATGACACCTTGCGCTTGGGCATTAGAAGCGATCCAATATGCAAAATCAAATCCGAAAGTTGATCTAGGGGTACATATTACCCTGACTGCCGAATGGGAAACCTACCGTTGGGGACCGATCTCTTCGAGAAGTCGTTCCACAGGCATGTTAGATGCCCAAGGTTATTTCCCGCGCACAGCAGAAGAAATGCAAGCCAATGGCAAAAAACGAGCGGTTCGGAAAGAAATGATTGCACAAATTGAATGGGCGTTAGAAAATGGCCTAAAACCAACCCATGCCGATACGCATATGGGTACAGTCGCCCACCCCAAATTTATGTTTGATTATCTCAAAGTTGCCCAACAATATAAACTCCCTCCCATGATGTTCCGCATGGATCGCGCAGGCTGGGAAAATGTGATAGGCGAGCTAGGAAGCTCAACGGTTGGAAAGGGAATTGTGAGTCTCATATTGAACAAAACAAAATCATTAGAAGAGAAAAACGTCCCACTTCTTGATAACATTTTTATGTTGCCCCTTGATATTGATCCAAAAAATAGAGTACAAGATGCCAAAAACAGCATTAAAGATTTACCATCAGGCATCACCCATTACATTATTCACGCAGCCAAAGACTCAAAAGAAATTCGAACAATCACTCCAAATGATTGTGATGCCCGTATTGGCGATTATAATGTTTTCAAAACAAATGAACTAAAAGAGTATATCGAAGAACAAAATGTCCATATCATTGGTTATCAAAAGCTTCAAGAGATAATGACACAAGGATAAAATATGAGCACACAAACAACAACACAAAAAATTTCATTAAAATTCACAATCATATGGGGCCTTGCCGCTCTTGGTGGGGCAGTCATTGCAGGTGTGTTTGGCGGCATGCAAGTCATCTTCTACCAAGATTATCTTGGTCTTAGTGCTAAATGGATTACCATAGCAGCCACAATTTATGCCATTTGGAACGCAATTAACGATCCTTTGTTTGGGCATATCACAGATAGCACCCGTTCCAAACATGGGCGCCGTGTGCCATTTATGCGCTTCACAGCCCCCTTCTTAGCCCTTTTCTTCATCATGGTATGGCTTGTGCCGCAAGGATGGGGACAAATCGGCATTTTTGCTTGGATGCTGATTGCAATGGTATTATACGATACCGCTTATACCATCATTTTTCTTGTTTATTCAGCCTTATTGCCTGAGATTACAGAATCAGATGCCCAACGGGCAGACCTCCAGGTTTCCTATTCTCTTTTTACCCTGATAGGTACCATTGTCGGCTTCCTTATTCCTGATATGGTACGTCCTAAAGCGGACGCCACTTCACTCATGCCTTTCCGTCTTGCCATGATAGCCATTGCCATCATCTGTATGTTCTTGATCATCCTCACTTCACTCAATGTCAAAGAACGTAAAGAATTCCTGTTGGATGAACCTCTTCCATTCTGGGAAATGATCAAACAATCCCTTACAAATCGTTCTTTTCTTATCGTTACCTTCGCAAATTTTATGTCCATCCTAATGCAATCGTTGACCTTAGCCATGATCTACTACATGTCAGATTATGTCGTTCAGGCACAATCGGTCATGCCCTTATTGCTCTCCATCTTTATCCCGCTTTTAATTGGTGTGCCCATTGCCAGTTTCCTATCCAAAAAAATAGGTGTCAGTCGTGCCCAACAATTAATGATGTCCATTGGCGGGATTGGCTTGATAATCAGCACATTTGTATCATCCAATTTTCTTGTGCCCTTTGTAATCCTAGCAGGCTTAGGTCTCGCTGGGCCGCTCACTCTCACCAACATTCTCTTTGCACAAGTGGCCGATGAAGATGAACTCAAAACAGGCACACGCCGAGAAGGTGCTTTTTTTGGGATTAATGCCCTCGTCACAAAACCTGCTCAATCTATAGCCATGATTCTTCCTGCTCAAATCTTAGCAGCCACACATTTTATTACCAGAGAATCTAATGGTGGTTTGATGCAATTAAATCAACCAACAGAAGCATTGTTTGGAATTAAAATTCTCTTTGGCTTGATTCCTGGAATTTCACTTATCATTGGCGCAATTTTATTAATTTTTTATCCTCTCAAAGGCCAATACCTTCAAGAAGTAAAAGAGAAAGTATTAACCCTGCATCAACAAAAAAGATTAAAATTAGAAAATGAAGAATAATAAAAAAAACCTTCCATTGGAAGGTTTTTTCTTTTTTTTAAGATTTTGAATGAATTACTGATTGGCTAAAACATTATCTAAACCAGATTTCATATCTTCAAAAGGTACGTTACCTGGGAAGGTTAACACACCATTTACGAAGATAGAAGGAGTGCCGCTTACGCCATCTGTTTTTCCATCAACTTGATCTTGTGCAACACGATCAGCGTATGTCCCATTGACAACACAAGCTTCAAAGCTATTCATCTCTAATCCGATTTTTTCGCCAAATTTTAGTAGATTATCTTCACTATAGCCACCGCTATTCCCATAAGAATAATTTTCATAAAGCACATCGTGATATTCCCAGAACATTCCTTGATCACCAGCACAATAGGCTGCGGCAGCTGCATCAGCTGATTCAGGCCCCATCCCATTTCCAAAGGAACGGAATTCATAACTTGCTAAGCCAGTCTCAACATATTCTTTAATAAACTCTTCCTCAGTTCCATTATAAAAATTATAACAATGGCTGCATTGGAAATCAGAATAAAGCACAACAGACAAAGGAGCATTTTCATCTCCCATTACATTAAAATTAGCATTTGGATGAATTCGACCTTTTGGCATTGCTACAGTATTGCTAGAGATTAATTTCGGTAAAATGATAATTGCTACGAAAAAAACAAAAATCACTAAGATCATCACTAAGGGATCAATGCCCTTCTTTTTCTTTTTCTTACTTTTTGCCATAAAAGCTCCTGTATAATGAGTATTTCTTGAATAGGTATTCTCTCATATTCTATTTTTTTAGTCTAGTTTGTGTAAGTAGATATTACTTAAGAAAATTTTATTAAATCTCATCTTCAAACAACAGGTCATCAGTGATTGTATAAACACCAAATTTTTCGCATTTATTCAAATCAAACCGTCTCATTCGTTCATTATGAGTAGAAATTTTATAAGCATTTCCATTGCGATGTAATAAAGGGATTGCTTTTCTTCGTTCATTAAATTCATCCCGCATCCGTTCGGAATGATATTGATAATTATCCTTTTCTTCAGGAATCTCTTCGAAAAGTTTTTCATAAAAAGCAATCATTTCTTGTCGATATCCATCCGTTACTCGAGATAAATTACTAATCACCCAACAAACTTCTTCATAATCCCAATAATAAGTGATACCTAATAAATTCCCTTGTGAATCGATATAAGGGAAAAAAGGAAATTGCCTGCACGTAAAAGAACGATTTTCTCGTTCACAAAATTCAACCCCCTTGCACACGGCTAAAATCATTGAATCAGGAGTTTCTTCTTGCAATTGTCGAGTTTCTTCTGTTTGTTCTTCTGCAGAAAGGGCAGGGTCATCACATTCCCATTCGCGCCACAACATGGTTTGTTTTTGCAAAATTTCCCATTCAAAATCATAAAGGGTAGGAATCGCATGTCTTGCATCACAACAAAATGGCACTCCGCCTTCATTGTGAGGTGCACATTTTTCGCCGCAATCCACATCTGTGATCGGAGCATCAAACTTTTGATAAGTTGTGTTGATATCTTTAATGGTCATACCGCTAATTATAATTCTTTTTTGAGGTTAAACAAAAGGACACGGAATAAATCCATGTCCTAGAAACGATGTGAGACTGTATTTGAGGCGACGATGGGATTCGAACCCATGATAAAAGTTTTGCAGACTTCTGCCTTAACCATCTTGGCCACGTCGCCATGATTTACAAAAAAAAAGCTGGTAGAGGGGCTTTCCCATTCTCTATCAGCCTTGAGTGAGCGGGCGACGAGATTCGAACTCGTGACCTTCTCCTTGGCAAGGAGGTATTCTACCACTGAACTACGCCCGCAATTTTTGATTCAAACCTGATGTCTCAGTGAAAGAACCAGAGTGCCGAGAGACAGAATCGAACTGACGACACCGCGATTTTCAGTCGCGTGCTCTACCAACTGAGCTATCTCGGCTTATTATTCTTTTGGTAAGTTCCAAACGCCTAGGCATTTTACTCTTTAGTATGAAAGTTGTCAAGCCATTTGAAAAAGATTCAAAACCCCTTTTCAAATACATAGTTTTTTTATCCAACTTCCAAAATCTAGCCCAGTTCTGCTATTTTACCATAGTTCGAAAAAATATCAAAAGAATAGGCTCATTTTTTAACAGTCAGATAAACACCTAAATGATTTGCCACTGGGCGTTGATTTCCCGGAATTCCTTGATGGATTGGTGAGTTTACCACTCCATAATCACCATTTTCATTTTGAATCACCAAAGTGCTGGAGCCACCACCATCCAAGTTAATCGCATCCCTCGCCCCATTCTGTTTCATAATATTGGCTAACTCGATTAATGTCACCCCTTCGCTAAAGCCAGTCTGGCGTCCATCCACAATCACAATGATTAACATATTTCCACCATTGTTCAACCCCACAGCAGTTCGCGGGTCAGGAGAATATGCCTTTAAATCATCTGGAACTTCACCAGCAGCCAATATCTTTTGCACACCTGAAATTGCATGATAGACATTCGTAGGAGGAATTTCAAAACGCGCCACACCAGATCGATGAAAGAAAAGGGTAGGCTGATTGTTAGAATCTTCAGAATAAACAACCCCATCAGAAGCAGCATAACCATACACATTTACAGAATCTCCACTGTGCGGTTTATAACCAACTAAAGAAAGATCAAACCAAGGATAAAAAGCATCCCCATTAATTGCCAACTGCACCCCAAATTCTTCTGCGAATTCTTCCGTAGTTCTAGCATTCAAAGGTTTAGATGCACCTGGATTATCAGCAGGGGTCACCAGAAACTTAATCCCACTAGTTTGCATTTTGATTTTGATTACATGATAAACAAGCGTCCTAGGATTATCTGTCACCACTTTTGTATACTCCACCCCTTTATATTGATTCAAATAGCTACCATCAAATGAGTTTAGTGCAGTAATGTTTTTTGGAACAGTTAATTCACAAGCGGCTAGAATAAAAAATAATAATAAACTAGAAATAAAAATAAGTATGGGTTTTTTCATAATAAGAATTATAGAAGCTTAAGTGCATCTTCAATTGAAAATAGCATGAGAAAAAATATCCCCTTCTTATCTTTGTTTTTCAACATAATTTCCGCCATTTATCCATAAACTTATCCACATAATTCGCTGATTTATCCCCAGAAACTCGATATTTATCCATATCATAAAATCTCGAAACTTTTATCAATTCCATTCGTTATATAAATAGGTGGAAGAAATGGAAAATAAAAAAAATAACGTTAAAATAAACGTTAAAAGAATCATCTTTGATTTAGGGAACACATTGGCACTTTATCATGGAGATCAAACAAAAGATCTCTTTTATGGACATAAAGCTGTCATTGATAAGTTATCTGAATTTATAAAAATCTCAGACAATAATTACTGGGTACAAAAATTTCATCAAGAAATTGATCAACGCTTTACAAAAAGGCTGATCACTTGGGTCGAAACCCCACTAGATGAAATAATTTTTGAATTTGTCCAAACAAATTTTACAGTAGATCTCTCAGAAAAAAACCTTACTGAGTTAGTCGAATCTTATTTTTCCACAACCGAACCAAATTGGAAACCTGCCCCTCAATTAATTCAAACATTGCAGTTTTTGAAATCAAAGAATATCAAAATGGGAATTCTTTCCAATGCTTGTTCTGATCAAAACGTCCAAAATATGGTTGATAATCTAAACATTAGAAATTATTTTGAATATGTATATAGTTCCTGCTCAATCAGACAACGCAAACCGCATCAAAACACATTTGAGCAAGCAATTCTCAACTGGAATATCCCTAAAAATGAAATATGGATGATTGGAGATACCTTATCTCAAGATATAGAAGGTGCTTCTTCAGTCGGGCTCTCTACAATTTGGATTAGTCATGGTGAAAAAGTGACAAATCAATTAGCAACCCCCACCCTAACCCTCAATCACCTACATGAATTAATTTCAATTATTTAATCCATCGCTATAATCTTTCTTATCTCATGCTATAATAGTTAATATTTTAAGCTAGCAATTGGAGATTAAGAATGTTGCAAAATGATGCTACCTCCCGTTCAAATAAATTTATTCCTCCACAAATTCAAACATTAGAAGATACTGGGTTACCTCGTCTTTGGTTGCAAAATTTAGCAATTAAGATTTTTTATTTTCAAGGGTTTTTAACAGGGATTCAATTATCAGATCAAATGGCCCTCCCATTTAACGGAGTCATTGACAAGATTGTAGATGGACTTAAACGCGAAAAAATGATTGAAGTTAAGTCATCTCAAATTGGCCTAGGCGAAAGTTCATATCTCTATGCCATCACTAGTTTAGGAATGGAAAGAGCCAAAGAAGCACTTGATCGTTCCCAATATTCAGGTCCCGCACCTGTTCCGCTTACTCTTTATATGGAAGCCATTAAAAAACAAACACGTTTACGTTCAAACACCAATAAAGACGCCATGCAAAGAGCACTCTCGCATCTAGTGTTAGACGAAAAAACATTTTCAAAAATTGGCCCAGCAGTTAATTCAGGGACATCAATTTTCCTATATGGCCCCTCAGGGAATGGGAAAACCTCAATTGCTCGGTCAATTGGCAATCTCAATACCTCTCAAGAAATTTATATCCCATTTGCAATTTTTGTGGATGGGCAAGTCATCAAAGTTTATGATTCTGGTACGCATGATTGTGTGGAAGAAAATAGCTCCCCCATATCAAACGGCATTGGTGATGCAAGATCTACCTTCAAAAGAGACCCGCGCTGGGTCAAAATTCGTCGTCCATTTGTAACAGTTGGCGGTGAATTAACCCTTGAAGGTCTAGACTTAGTTTATGATGATAACAACAAATATTATGAAGCCGCATTTCAAATGAAAGCAAATGGTGGCGTCTTACTCATCGATGACTTTGGACGACAATTAGTTCGTCCTCGAGATTTATTAAATCGTTGGATTGTGCCTCTCGAAAGTCGTATTGATTACCTAACCTTACATACTGGTCGAAAAATAGAAGTACCATTTGATGTATTAGTAATTTTCTCCACAAACCTGCCTCCCAAAGAACTTGTGGATGAAGCCTTCTTACGTAGATTAAGGCACAAAATTTTTATCGCAGATCCTTCTTATGAAGCGTATCGAGAGATTTTTAAAAGAATGGCTGCCATCAAAAAAGTACCTTATAGCGACAAAGGACTTTCATACCTGCTCCAAAAATATTACATAAAACCAGATCGAAAAATCAGATCTTCTCATCCCAGAGATTTATTAGATCAGATTTTAGATATTTCTTCTTACCTAAACATCCCGCCCTCAATGGATCCAAATCTAATTGATCGTGCAGCCGATGCTTATTTTGTAGATCTTTAAAGGATTTGTTTCATGAACACATCAAAAGAACAGAAAACTCTGATTTTTGCACACCGAGGAGTTCCTGCAAAAGCACCAGAAAACACATTACCCTCCTTTCAACTAGCACTAGATGCTGGCGCAGATGGTATTGAGTTAGATGTAATTTTAAGCAAAGATAAACAACCAATCGTTATTCATGATTTTGAACTAGGTCGTACCTCATCAATTCAAGGAGTTGTTCAAGAGATGACCTTAGAAGAAATCAAACGAGCGGATGCTGGTAGTTGGTTTGGAGAAGAATTTTCAGGTGTCCAAATTCCAACTTTGCAAGAAGTATTTAATCTCGTTGGAAATAAATTACTGATCAATATAGAGCTAAAAATGCATTTGTCTGATAAAAGTGCAGACCTTGTTGAGATAGTAATTGGATTAGTGAAACAAAATAACTTAGAAAACAGTGTTATTTATAGTTCATTTAATCCCCATGCATTATCTCATGTTAAACGCTTAGATCCAAACGCGAATATTGGTTTATTATCTACAGGGGATTGGATCGGAAAATTAGTTAATTTCTTTTACGGCAAGCTATCACTTCATCCAAATGCATATCATTTAAGTGACAATCATGTGACAGCAAAATATATCTCAAACGCCCATAAGAAGGGCATCCAAGTCAGAAGTTATACAGTCAATCAAATTCCTCAAATGAAACAATTTTTTGATTGGAAAATAGATGGAATTTTCACAGATGACGCATTTTTGGCTTTAATGGTGCGAGATGGGGAAAAATAGTCTACTATGCTCCATAAATACCTTTTTAGAAAAATCTTCATTTTATTATTAATACTATCTATTAGCATATCTTCTGTTCAAGAAATAATTGTAAACGCACAAGATACCTCTGAAGAACAAGCGCAAATGCTTCTCGATCAACTCTCAGTTGAAGAAAAAGTTGGGCAGCTATTTTATATCACTATTCCCGGAAGCAATATAGATGAAATAGAAGCATCTTGGAGTCAAATCAACCATATTCCTCTTGGCGGCATTTATTTAACTTCAGAGAACAATAACTTCACAAATTCTCCAGACGCACTAGAAAACATTTTTTCAATCACTAACGGTCTGCAATTATCAGCTTATAACAACATATTACTAGCGGAAAACTCAAATGACACCTACATTCCTTTATTTTTAGGAATTTCATTAGAAAATGGAGATGCTGCTTATTTTTCTAGCATAGATCCCGCCTTGCAATTCCCCAGCCAAATGGCAATTGGTGCAACATGGAACAATGACTTAGCTTATCAATATGGGCAAACAATTGGTGAAACATTTTCATCATTAGGCTTTAATCTTTATGATGGATTTTCATTAGATATGATAGTGAACCCATCAATAATGAATGAATATTTAATCGGCACAAATTCTTTTGGGGGAGATCCCTCTTGGGTAAGTCAATTAGGTAATCAAGTGATTGCAGGAATCAAGCAAGCAAGCAATAACCAATTACTCATTGTCAGTCAAAATTTCCCTGAGATTAGTCACAGTGATCGTGATCCACTATTAGAGATTCCAACCATACGCCTTTCATTAAATGAAATGAAAAATCTTGAACTCATCCCATATATAGCCCTAACATCAAATGCATATTCTCAAATGGATGGTTTTACAGTTTCTCCAGTTCGATATCAAGGGTTAAAAGGAAATATTCTTTCAACGACAAAGCCCATTATTTTTGATCAACAAGCCTTAGAATCTTTCTTATCAATTGATGGAATTAATACTTGGAAACAATCAAATGGAATCCTAATCACCAGCGTTCTCAATAGCCAAAGTATTCGTCATTATGACAATCCATTAGGAACTTCTTTCAATGCATCTGGCATTGCTCGCGATGCATTAATCGCAGGAAATGATATTCTGAAATTTGAAGTTAGCAATTCCATTGTGGGCGCATTGAATTATGATGAATTTTTATCTATTTATCAATTCTTTATCCAAAAATATAACGAAGATGTTGCTTTTGCAGATAGAGTTGACCAAGCAGTTCTCTCAAT
Source organism: Anaerolineales bacterium (assembly GCA_963662985.1). Taxonomy (GTDB): domain Bacteria; phylum Chloroflexota; class Anaerolineae; order Anaerolineales; family UBA11579. Next base: position 1,492,823 of record OY760067.1, read on the forward strand.
CTTAAAAAAGAAAATTGCAATTTATCCTGAATTTAAAATAGAATCAGTAATTAAAGATCAATTCTCAGGATTAAATGAAAATAACGCTTCATTATTCTTCAAAATAAATCGTAATGCTTTTTCTTTGATTAGCCCCACAATTCAAGAGTTAGAAAGCACTGTCCCTGTTGCCCCAAACACATCTGAAAAAATTTTAATCTTTACAGAAATGGATTATTTCTCACCATGTGTGAATTGCGATCAAGTGCCACGTATCAAAACCTCTCAATTAGAAGATAGCATCTTATCGCTCTATGGAAACGAAGGACCAAATGCCATTTTTGCATCGTATATAAATTCATATACATTTTCATACTTAAATACGTTATTAGATCAAGATGCAAATAATTCAGAACTTGATATTTTATTTAATTCTTCAGATTGGATTATCTTCTTACTCTCAGATAATTCTCACCAAACAAATGACGCACTTTCACGTTTATTAAGTGAAAGGCCAGACCTATTAGAGCAGAAAAAAAGTTTTGCTTTCTCAATGGGCTCTCCAAATGTGCTAGATGCAACTGCTGTTTCAAAATTAACTGCTTATTACGCATTGTATAGTCAGAATGAAAATGTAATTGATATAGCAGCGCGAACGCTTTTTAAAGAAATTAATCCATTAGGTGCTTCTCCAATTTCAGTGCCAGCAATGAATTATAAAATTGAACAAGCCACATCACCGAACTCAGAGCAAATTATCCCATTCAACGTCACTCCTATTTACACAGACGATCAGAGTGCCTTAGCCACACAAGTAGCCCAAGACCCCACCCAACAAGAATATCGGGTAGGTGATTCAGTCATATTAGAAATAGGAGAAATCCATGATCAAAATGGAAATCCCCTTGCAGATGGCACAGAAGTAACAATTAATACATCCTACACCCAAGAAGGTGCTCAATATAACAATCAATTTACTGCAAAAACAAACAATGGTTATGTAACCTTGCGTTATATGCTTGAATATTCCGGCACATTTACAATTTCAGCCTACACAAAAGGGCAAACATCAACATCAGAAGACATTTCATTTTATATTCTTGGTGTTGGAGAAGAATCTCCCCAATTAACTCAAGTAGCAATAAACACACCAGTTGCGACAGATACTCCTATACCAACTGAAAACATTGAACCAACTCCATCACCGCAGAATACAGATACACCGATGATTCAACCGACTTTTCCAAATGGAGAAATAATCCAACCGTCTAATCAAGAAACAAACTTTTTTGATTGGCTCATTATGCTTTTACTATCAATATTTTTCTCATTCGGAGTATATACAATTTGGGCATCAACAGGCAATGTACGGTGGGCAATTCGTAGTGCAATCTTCACATTCTTGCTTAACACAGCAGGAAATGCATATCTATCAATCGGACTACCTGGCGCAGAGTTTATCATCCAATCAATGAGAGTGTGGGGGTACATATTAATTCTATTTTTGATTAGTCTTTTTGGATTTTTAGTTACGTTTGTGAGATATAAAACAAGAAAATAAAAAAGGTCTTAAGACCTTTTTTTTATAAGTGACTTAAAGTTGCGATCAAACTGAAAAATAATAAAATTCCAGCAATGATCAACATCTGTTTTTCCAATTTAGAATGTAGAATATTATGAATAGTTGGCGGAGGCAAAGTAGCAGTAGGCCGTGTACTTGGGTTCCAATCCCCAACAAGCGCCTTACGAAATTCTTCAATAGATTGAGGACGATCATCTGGATGCAACCGCATTGCCCATAAGATTGCGCTTTCAGTTCTAGGACTGATGGCAGGGTTTAAGTCATGCATAGAGTTTAAATCATCTGTAGTTAAAAATCTTTCTCTAGCTTCATGAGGGGGAGTGTTTGTCAATAAATGATACAGAGTTGCCCCAAAGGCATAGATATCAGAACGTCCATCGGTATGCCCTGTATCGCCACCATATTGTTCCAAAGGAGTATATAACACAGTTCCTTTACCTTGAACAATAGTAATAGTCCCTTCATTTGAAGCTAGAATTTTCACCAATCCAAAATCAACCAATTTGACCAACCCATTTGGTGTAATCTTTATATTACTCGGTTTAATATCACGGTGAAGAATTTGAGGGTCCTGTTTGTGTAAATATTCCAGAGCATCAGCTAATTGCAAGGCCCAAGAGAGAACATCCTTCTCAGCCAAAAATTCACCCTTACCTTTAGCTTCCAACATTCTTTGTCGAAGATCATCACCCGGAATATAATCCATAACCAAGTAATCATTTGTTTCTTCAGAGAAAAAATCAGATACTTTTGGTAAATTGGGATGATCTAATCGTGCCAAAACCGTAGCTTCGCGCAAAAATTGTTCTCGAGTTTGTTGAATCACATCATCTGTTAAGCTGAAATCAATCCAGATTTCTTTAATAGCACACAGACGCCCTTCAAGGCGCATATCATTCGCCAAATAAATATTTCCCATCCCCCCTTGGCTAATGAATTTTTCAATTTGATATCGTTCTTTTAAAATTGTTCCGATTTTTAACATAATAATTTGCAATAAAAAAATTCATTGTTTGTCAAATAATAGAAAAAATCCTATCATTTTAATAGGACTAAACACAATGAATGGTTCATGGTATTATAACACTGTCTAAGAGGAAAAGTATATGAACGATAAAGGCAACGATGCTCCTGTCATCATAGCAGGAACAGGTATAGTACAGGGTCAAAAATGGAATATCACATCTGATATCTTCATTGGTCGTGACCAAAGTTGCGAAATTATGATTGATTCCAGACAAGTTTCCCGCCAACATGCAAAAATTTTTCATAAAGATGAAGGCTTCTTTATCCAAGACTTACAAAGCAAAAATGGCACAGTTGTCGATCATATTCAATTAAAAGAAGAACCACTCCCCCTCCAAGACGGCACAAAGATCCAAATTGCCCTAACCCAAGAATTTACTTTCTTTTTATCAGATGCTACAGTCGCACTCAATGTAACAGAAAAAACTCAAGTCTTAGAAGATGTCCCCACCCAAACAGGATTATATATAGATCACCGTGCTCGTCGTGTGTTAGTCAATGGCGAAGAAATTCTGCCCCCACTTTCTAAAGCCCAATATACACTACTAAATCTTTTGATTGAAAAAGAAAATGACATGGTTTCAAGAGAACAATGTATTAAAGCGATTTGGGGAGAAGAAGGTGCCTATGAAGTTTCAAATCAAGCACTAGACGCACTCATTCGTCGTCTAAGAGTTCGTGTGTCAGAAAAAGATCCTGACTTCGAATATATTATTACCGTTCGAGGGCATGGTCTCAGATTTGAAAATCGAAACTAAGATTAATCATCTTCAAATTGCACCCCTTTTGCAAAACCAATCCCTTCGATAAAACCAATCGCCTTATCAGTATTAGGATAATGGCTCTTCACAAAATGCCAAAATTCTTTACTATGATTTGGATAAATTCGATGAGATAATTCATGAACGATCACATAATCAATCACATATTGGGGATAATTTTTAATCACTGAACTAATCCGAATATGCCCATCAGTAGGTCCCCCAGTTGTGCAACTACCCAAACGATATTTCATATTATTGACCCACCGAATAGAAGTCCAATTAATTTGATTTTTCAAATAGTGTTTATTTAAAAAATCTGCTCGAACTTGTAGGTCATCATCTGTCCGACCTTTTCTTTTATACTTTTCATTCTGAATTGTTTTTTCGATCTGCTTGATAGAATTTTGAATCACATGTTGAGAAGTTCGTTCAGGAACGCGCAAAAGAATGCTTCCATTCCCCCGTTGTTCATAACGTAAAGATTTTTTTAATCGTTTATCAAACTTTACATCAACAACAATCGGTTTGCCGTCTTTAGTTTGTATCGTTGTTGAATAAGAAGAATTTTTTGTCATAAAAAATTAAATTTCAAATTCAATCCGAACTCTAGAAAAATCATCGATTTCAAATGTATTATCAACCACTTCAATCGATCGAGGTTTTTCATCAACCCAAATGCGTGCAATTTTTAATCCATGAAAATGGATGGGATAATTCTTTGGCTTTGCAAAACCTGTATTATCAATCGTTTTTGTTAAAACAATCTGACTTGCTTCCCAATGTAATTTATAGTTTTCCAAATGATAACTTCCATAACCATCCCCTGCATCATCATAAAACATCCCCCCCCCAATCCCTTCAAGTTGTGGGTAGATATGTAAATGAATCGTTCCATCTTGTTTCATAGGCAAAACACTGCCTGCCTTAACAAAAACGGGAATCACATCTTCTTTTGCTAAGATCTCAAATTCACCACAACCTTGATAGAGTTCATCAGACCAATAATCGTACCAATGACCATTTGGTAACAAAACAGTCTTCTTAATTGCATTATCTTTTACAATCGGAGATACAAGCAAAGCGTTCCCCAACATAAAGCTTTCGCTCTCATTCCACAGCAATTCATTTTGGGGATCATCCCAATAAATTGGTCGAATCAAAGGAGTACCATATAAATGATTTTGATAGGCAAGTGTGTAAAAATATGGAATTAATTGTTCGCGTAACAATAAGCTTTTTCGAAAATAACCTAGAATAGGTTCGGAGTAATGATAAGGTTCTCTATGAGGTAGCCCCCAACAAGAATGAACGCGGAAAAATGGCAAAAATACACTCATTTGGAACCAACGAATGAACAACTCGTCACTCGGATGAGAAGAAAATCCACCAACATCCGCCCCAGTATAAGCCATACCAGACAGCGAATGATGGATCATCATTGAGATTGTTAACTTTAGCGTATCCCATGAAGACCCAATATCACCGGTCCAATTCCATGTATATTTTTGCGCACCAGTCCAACCCGAACGAGTTAACATCCAAGGTCGTTTTGAAGGGGTTTTTTGCTTTAACCCTTCATACGCAGCACGGTTCATTAAAAGGCCATATACATTATGCGCTTCTTCATGTGTTCCTTCTGTACCTTCCAAATTATGCAGTGTCCCGATATCAATGCTTGCATCACCATGTGTATAAAAAGCAGCTGGCTCATTCATATCATGCCAAAAGCCATCAACAGCAGCATCCAAATAAAAATCGTACTGATCTCCCCACCATTTTCTAGTGATTGGGTTCGTAAAGTCCGGGAAAGCAGCCTTGCCTGGCCAAACCAAAGCGTGCAATTCTTTTCCTTTTGGTGTTTTGCAAAACACATCTTTTTCAACTCCGCTTTGATAAACGCTGAAATTCTTATCCACTTTCACCGCAGGATCAATGATTGTAACAACCGATATTCCTTTTTGATGGAGTTCGTCAATTAACTCAGAAAAATCTGGATACCGTTCTGGTGAGTTTGTAAAAATACGATATTCATCCATATAATCAATATCAAAATGAAGTACATCTAAGGGAAGCTCATGTTCTTCAAACTGCTTTGCTACCTCTCGAATTTCATCAGAAGTTCGATATCCCCATCTTGATTGATGATAGCCTAATGCCCAACGCGGAGGAAGTTCATGACGCCCTGTTAATTCAGTGAAGTGCAACATAATTTCATCTGGCGTTCCCGCCATTACATAATATCGCAAGGCACCGTCTTCAAATTCAACAACCATTTTATCTTTTGCATCATCAGTATCTATTTTTACCAAACCACGAAAAGTGTTTTCATAGAATATCAAATAATTACCATTTTCACTCACACTAAAAATAGTAGGATGATGATAATTTAAAGGATTTGTCCCAATCGTATAAGAACCACCCGGATCTGTATTCCAAAGAGTATAACAACCACCTCGTAAAGAATTGATCGCAGTAGCCCCGCCTAACCCACTAAACAGTTGTTTCTTTTGAATAGGGGCGCTTTGTTGCCAAGCAGTTCCAAATTGTTCTGGGGGATTTTCAATACGCACCACATTTCCATGCATATCCAAATATTTCACTTCACCGAAATTAGAAACAAACACTTGTAACAAATTACTTGAGATAGATAAGTTAAGATCAGTTTCTAAAACTTGTGTCTCGACAGCATTTGTTTTTTCATTGATAAACTCTTCTGATAAGGCATATGGAATTGGTAATTTCCCAGGAGACCATGTCAAACGAACAATTGCTTCTGTGATGAACTTAACCTCAAGCTCTGCATTTTCAAAGAACATGATTGCCCCCTGAGGGAGCACCTCATAGGAAAGAAATCTTCCAAGTTTCAAACCAGTAATAGGCTTAATCACAGGTTTAGTTTTTGTAAGATCTCTGATCAGAGTTTGCACAGGAATTTGAATTTTTGATTTAAAAGGAATCATTGAAGACCTCAAAACGATTGAATTAGTTTTATAAATTATACCTGAATATTTTTTTCAAGATAAATTTAGCGTTTAGAAAACAAGAAAAACTTAAGAAAAACAAAGAAAATAACAGAACACTCCCAATTTAAACAACTAGTGATAAGATTAAACAATGGACCAAATTAAAAAAATCAATCTTAAACGACTCTCTTTTTTATTTATTGTAGTGATATTTAGTATAAGCATTACAGCTTGTAAAGATGACACTCAAATAATTCAAGATCCTGTTGCAATTGCGCAAGCCACCTTTGATGCCATCAGCACAGCAACCGCCCAAGCAATTCCTCCTACGCCAACACCAGTGCCCGTAAAGCCAGACATTAAGATTTGTATGCTTAACGAGCCAAACACCCTTTCAAACTACAAAAACCCCAATGCCTCAGCTTTGCAAGTCATTCAAGCCCTTTCTCCTCAGTTTATTTCACAAATTGGATATCAATATCAAACGATTGGTCTGAAAGAAGTCCCTTCCATTGAGAATGGCAACATTCAAATTCAATCCGTAGAAGTCAAAAAAGGAGATTGGGTGATTGATCGTTTTGGCAACCCAGTCCAACTTATGGCAGGAGTTCAAGTCATTCCCTATGGATGCCAAAGCAATGAATGTGTTAATACCTATCAAGAAGGCACTCTCCAAATGGATCAGATCACAATCTTGTTTAACCTGCAAGAAAATCTGTTTTGGAATGATGGCACACCTCTTACTGCAAATGATTCTCTATTTGCATATTCCATAGATCAACAAAATAATTCTATTGGAAACCCCATGTTGAACAACACAGCTTCTTATCAAGCAACATCTGATTATCAATTGCAATGGGTCGGTCTCCCCGGATATCTCAAACAAGATTCGGTCACTGCAATTTGGCAACCTCTCCCCCAACACCTTTATACACAACAGCCAATCGAAGAATTTTTAGGACAAGCACAATATTTTAGTTGGGGTCCCTATCAATTAGATGCATGGGAACAAGGCCAATCAATCAAGTTGATCTCAAACCCTTATTCTCCTGATTATGCAACCACCTACCCCAACATTGAATTTAAATTTGTAGGAGAGAATACAAACAATAATCTTGCTTCTCTTTCAAATAACGATTGTTCCATTTTACTAGATGGCACTTTTTCAATTGATGATTCAATAGCAAATGCAACCACCCAAACAGACTACCAAATTATCCCATCAGGGTCAAAAGGCTGGTTACACTTAGATCTTGCGCTTCAACATCACTCACATGATGATGGCTATAATTTTTATAATGATCAACCAGCATTTTTTGCAGATCAACTTACAAGACAAGCGATTTCTCAATGTATAGATCGAGAAAAACTTCTTGCTTATTACCCTGAAGCTTTGCGAATGCCAAGTTACCTTTCATCAAATCATCCAAATGCAATTGAAAACGCCATTCAATATAATCCTGAACAAGCAAATCAGAATTTAGAACAAGCAGGTTGGATACTAGGAGAAGATGGCTATCGTTCTTCTCTAACAAACTACATTCTCTATGACACCAAGCTTTCACTAGAGTTAACCACAGAAAGCATTTTTACTCAAATAGCAGAAAGTATAAAATCAGATTTAGCAACTTGTGGTGTTGAAGTAAATCTCAACATCTTATCGCCAGATCAACTTTATGCAACCACAATGGATGCTCCTTTATTTGGGCGCAATTTTGACTTAGCCCTATTCAGCTGGTCATCATCCCAACAAGACCTTTGTTGGTTATATCAAACCCAAGCAATCCCTGGAGAAGATAAAACCATTCATCCTTATTATTGGTTAGGCTGGAATATAACGGGCTGGAGCAACACACAATTTGATGATCTATGTCTTCAAACCCAAAACAGGAGTATTGAAAATCAAACCCAAGCCAGCCAACAAGCCCAACAAATTTTTTCCCAAGCAGTGCCTTCAATACCATTAATAGAATTTGAAACTTTCACTGCTGTCAGATCAGAGGTTTGTGGATTCACTCCCCAAGAGCAAGGCCTTGATATTCAAGACTTTTCAAAACTAGGAATCGATCAATATTGTCAATAAAAAAATAACCCTGAAAAGGGTTATTTTTTTATAAGCACTAAGAAACTTTCATTTTCTTTTTACTAGGTTGAATATCTTTGATATTTAATTGATAATTTTTATTCCCTCGAAATTCATTAATTTCAAAATTATAAAGAACATCAATTTTAGGTGGCATTTTTGTTTTCCAATGCCCTAACCTAAATGCGATTGCATCAAAAGTCTCCCAACCATCTGTCACAGTCAATTTTAAGTGAGAATGATCATGCCCAACAGTTCTGCTCCGCAATACTTCTAAATTGCGACTCACAAAAACAGGGGTTGAATTCCCATACCCCGTTGGTTGCAGCATACTTATAAAATCATATAAAGAAGGTCGCAGATCAGCAAGTTTCACTTCAATATCAGCAACAATCGTAGGTTTTAATTCTATATCTCGTAATTGTTTTTTAGCTAAAGTTTGTAATTTTTCAATTAATAATGGGAAATTTTCTTTTTCCACAGTGAACCCAGCGGCAGCAGCATGCCCACCATATCTCACCAAAAGATCTGAACATTCTTCCAAAGCATCCGTGATATGAAATTCTAATATACTTCTACAGGAAGCACGGATCATGCCGTCTTCTTCTGCCCCAATAATCGCAGGGCGATAATATTTATCAAGTAATCGTGACGCAGCCAAACCCACCACACCCGCATTAAAACTCTCATGGGTTGCATAAAGAATCGGTCCATTTGTGACTCGTTTCATAGCAATATCTTCAGAAAGTTCCAACATTTCTTGCGTGATCACTTGGCGTTCTCGATTGATATTATCCAAATGTATTGCCTGTTCACCGGCTTCTTGCACGTCAAATGCCATCAACAATTTATACGCTTCCATTGCAGAAGTTAATCGACCTGCTGCATTCAAACGTGGACCGATTGAAAAGCTAATATTAGATGCCGTCAAATTTTTGGCTTCAATCCCAGTGATCCCAATCAAAGCTTGGATCCCTTGACGTCGGGGGGTTTGCAAATAGGTCAACCCTTTTTTCACCAAATAGCGGTTTTCGTCAATCAATGGCACCAAATCAGCCACCGTACCCAGCGCAACCAAATCTAAAAGATCATCCTTCTTCATAGATGTAGGGTTATATTTATTGAGTACCGCACTTGCTAGTTTATACGCCACCCCCACACCAGCTAAGTTTTTATCAGGATAAAAATCATCCTTTTGCTTTGGATCAATCACAGCCACAGCATCAGGAACTTCTTCACCAACCGTATGATGATCAGTAATGATTAAATCCATGCCTAAGCTTTTCGCATACTTTGCTTCTTCGACAGCACGTACGCCACAATCCACTGTCACGATCAGATTCGTCTTACACTTTTTCAGATCGTCCAGTGCTTCCATATTCAAGCCATACCCATCATCAAATCGATTTGGAATAAATCCTTTAACATCTGCATTCAAAGCAAGTAATGTAGTTACCAAAACGGTTGTTGCAGTAACACCATCGGTATCATAATCACCATAGACAACAATACGCTCATGGCGGTCAATCGCTTCTGATAGACGCGCTAATGCTTTATCCATGTCTTTTAACAACATAGGATCCATATTTTCAGGCGGTGATGCTGTCAGAAAAGATTCTGCTTCATCTGCTTTTGTAATCCCACGATTGAACAATAATTGTTTTGCAATTCGTGGAAACTGTTTTAAGTTTCTATTTGCTTCAGCTGAGATCGGTTGTGCTATTTGCCAATTTTTCTCTAAATGCTCCATTATATATATAATATCCTTATTAATTTCAGGATAATTTTACTATATAATGGTTTGATTAGGTGAATATTGGACTAGCAGTGAGAAATCGTTTTTTTTCGTTGATATTCAATATAGAAAAATGAAAATTCATTACGCTCGTTTGCTTCATGCACTTCCATATACGATCTTTCCCATTGTTTTTCGTCGTAATCAGGAAAGAAAACATCCCCTTGCACAATAACATCCACTAATGACAAATACATATGCGTGGCAATATCCATAGTTTGGTCATAGATTTCTGCCCCACCAATTACAAAAAGGTCACTTTCACCTTTAGAAATTGCATGAGAAATACATTTTGACAAAGAATGGAAAATCAGCGCATCATCGGCTTGATAATCCTCTTGTGTCGTTAAAATCATCGTTTCACGCCCCGGCAACGCTCTTCCCATGCTTTCATAAGTCTTACGCCCCACCAATAAAGTATGTCCCATAGTTTTTTCTTTGAAGATTGCCAAATCATCTTTGATTTTCCAAGGAATCTCACCCTCTTTTGCAATCGCATTAGTGCGATCAATCGCAGCAATTAAAATAATATTCACACTGCCACCTTTCCTTTAATCAACGGATGAGGATCATACCCTTCTAATTCAAAATCATCATAACAAAAATCAAAAATGTTGTTAATCGCAGGATTCAGCTTCATCGTTGGCAGTTTACGTGGAGTACGAGAAAGTTGCAAATTAGCTTGATCCAAATGATTCAAATATAAATGTGCGTCCCCAAGCGTGTGCACAAAATCCCCCACCTCAAGCCCACAAACCTGAGCCACCATCATAGTCAACAAAGCATAAGACGCAATATTAAACGGAACCCCCAAAAATATATCAGCCGATCGTTGGTAAAGCTGGCACGAAAGTTTATGATTATTCACATAAAATTGAAAAAAAGTATGGCAAGGAGGCAATGCCATCTGATCTATTTCAGTCACATTCCATGAACTCACAATTATTCTTCTTGAATCCGGAGTAGATTTAATTTGATGAATCACTTCTTCAATCTGATCAACTGTTTTCCCATTTGCCCCTGCCCAAGAGCGCCATTGCACCCCATAAACAGGCCCCAAATCACCATTCTCATCCGCCCATTCATTCCAAATCCGCACATTGTTTTCTTGTAAATAACCAATATTTGAATCACCCATCAAAAACCACAATAATTCATGGATCACAGATTTTAAATGTACTTTTTTCGTAGTCAAAAGAGGAAATCCCTCTGAAAGATCGTATCTGGATTGATAGCCAAAAACAGACAACGTACCCGTTCCTGTTCGATCATCTTTTCGTTCCCCATGCTCAAGAACATCACGCATTAAATCCAAATATTGTTGCATAACAAACTCCTCATTCTGATTGAGTCAAAACTTATTCAATTGTACTATTTATTTTTATGGAAATGAAATTAATTTAAGAGAGCATTTCAATCGCAGTGTTGCGATCTTTTTCAATTTGATGCATCAAAGCATCCAGTCCATCAAATTTTTTTTCTTCACGAATATAGTCGATAAATTCAACTGTAAGTTGTTTGCCATAGATCTCTTGGGGAGGGAAATTAATAATATGGGCTTCAACGCGCAATTCAGTAGCATCAAAAGTAGGTCGTATCCCAATATTGAGCACAGATTGATAGCGTATTCCATTATAGATCGCATAAGCCGCATAAACACCAAATTTAGGAATCAGCATACATTCATCAACAGCAATATTAGCCGTAGGAAATCCGATAGTCCTTCCTCGTTGATCACCCACAACCACCTCACCGCTAAGTGAATAAGGACGATTTAACAGTTGATTTGCTTGAAGTATATCTCCTGCTTTAAGTAATTCGCGAATTCTTGTAGAAGAAACCACTTCATCACTTGATAAAGATTTTTTCAAAGAATGAACTGTAAATCCAAAACGTTTTCCAAGCGTGCTTAATTGAGGGATATCTCCCACCCTGTCTTTTCCTAGAGCAAAATCATCACCCACCCAAAGTTCTTTCATACCTAAGTGTTCACTCAAAAGAGAAATAAATTTTTCAGCGCTATAATTTGCGATTTCTTTTGAAAAAGGAACCACCAAAACATAGTCAACACCAATTTGATTAATGAAAGATAGTTTTTGTGAAGTTGTGGTCAGATAATAATCCTTATCATCACCAGATAAAACTTTTTTGGGATGTGGGTCAAAGGTAACCACGACAGTTGCATAATCATCAGGTGTTTCTTTTGCATTTTTTGAATCTAACAAATGTTGAATTAACCAAACATGCCCTTGATGGACGCCATCAAAAACACCAACAGTAACGATTGAATTTTTTAATTTAACTTGATCTATGGAAGTGTAGTTCATTGTTTTTAAGGTTCACTAGGGGCTTTAAACCCCTAGTGATTAGGTTTTAATAATTATTTTGATGCAAAGAAAACCTTACGAGGTTGCCATTCTTTTTCTTCTTCATTGTATTCAAGCAAAGCAACCAGATCACCTTCTTCACTGATAGCTCTTGCCCAACCAGAATCGCCTTCTTCACCAGGGAAGCGGTGTCCATGGCGGACTTTTTCAGTCAGGTCTGCATCCAATGTAATTGCACGCCAATCAGATAAAGCTTCTGATGCAGGAATCAAAAATTCTGACCATGTACCAGTTTCAAAAGATTCGCGAAGTCTACGCAATGAGATTGCATCACGCAAAGTGAATTCACCACTTTGTGATCGTCTCAAACCGACCAAGTGAGCACCACAACCGATAGCTTCACCCAAATCATTTGCCAAAGAACGAATATAAGTCCCTGAAGAACAACTCACATCAATCACCACTTCAGGAAGCGCCCATTCAAGCACTTCTAAAGAGTGTACGGTAATAATTCTTGGTTCAAGATTTACTTCTTCGCCTGCGCGAGCACGTTCATATGCCCGTTTACCATCAACTTTCACCGCACTAAATGCAGGAGGGGTTTGTTCAATCTCACCAATATAGGTACCTAAAAGATCATTAAATTCTTCTTCGGTAATATTGATAGGTTCGCCAGTTTCAGTGATAATCCCATCCGCATCATAAGTATCTGAAATTGCACCCAATCGAATGGTTGCTTGATATCGTTTATTTGAAGAGGACACATACTCACTGAGTCTTACAGCAGGTCCAACAAGAACAACTAAAACTCCGGAAGCACGAGGGTCTAAAGTGCCTGTATGTCCTGCTCGTTTGATATTAGTTCCTCGACGAACAATCTGAACGACATCGTGAGAGGTTAGCCCCACAGGTTTATCGATAACGAGGACTCCTGATACGACATTATTTCTCAAATCATTATTGTTCATTTATAGTATCTCCTAAATTTGCAAAAAAACTTAATCTATGTTTTCTTGGCTTTCTTTCATAGTTTCGATTGTTTTAGCTAAAACGCGGTCAACTGTTTCCTCAAAGTCACCAGCAATCGTAGCTCCAGCTGCAGGAACATGCCCACCACCACCAAAACTTAACGCCACTTGTGACACGTCGAACCCTTTTTTAGCTCGCCAACTCACTTTCACTTCATCATTAGGTTGTTCGATAAAACATATAGCGATGTTCGATTCTTTGATGGAGGATAAAAGATTGATAAGGTCAGCATCATCATTACCGGTATAATTTGCTTGTTTTTTATCAGCAATACGAATCGTTGCCCATAAAATACCGTGTTTATAATTGATTTTGTTGAGTGCTAAGCCCCAAAGTTTTACAGCATTCAAATTGATTTCATTTAATAACTTAAATGAAATGGTTGATATATCGGCACCTAAATCTACTAATTCAGCCGCAATTCTTAATGCTTCTGAATTCATATTTTGGGTTCGTAGCCCCAAAGTATCCGTAATAATCCCAGAGAGAATAGTTTCAGCAATTGGTTTTGTAATGTCTATCCCCAAATAGCACAACAATTGGTATGTTAATATTGACGCAGCAACTGCTTTGGAATTTACAATATTAATCTCACCAAAATTAGTATTCGTTGGATGATGATCAATATTTATATCAACCAATGCCCGTTGTTCGTCTGATCTAGCATTAAATAATTCTTCTGAAAACACAGAACCAATTCGTTCCATGTCAGAGGCATCTGTTGAAATAATTAAATCAACCGGCATTTCAATGCTATGCTGAATTTGATCCAACTTGGGGATATCAGCAAAAGCATTTCCCGGCTTATCTTGCAAAACGAATTGCACTTTCTTGCCTAATAACTCAAGGCCTAATCCTAAACTAAATAACGACCCAATTGCGTCTCCATCCGGGCGAACATGAGACACAACTGCTATTGTTTCAGCTTTATCAATTAATGATTTTGCTGCTAAAAATTTTTCTTCAAACACAAACATTATTCCTTGTTGTTTTCGTTTTCTTCTCTTTCATTACGAATTTTTGCAAAAAGTTGATCCATCTTATCTGCTTGTTCAGGAGCAGGGTCCCAATAGAATCTTATTTGTGGGAAGCTTCGTAATTGAATTTTTTGTGCTAACTGACGACGGATATAGCCTTTAGCGGCATTAAATCCATCCAAAATTTCATCTTTATTTTCTGAGCCCAAAAAGCTGGATACAAAAATATTTGCATAAGCCAATTCTCGGTCCACTCTCACTTGAGTGATTGAAGTATTAGCCACTCTAGGATCAGAAAGATCAAAAATTAACATATTCGATAATTCTTCTAAAATTTGACGAGAGATTCTTCTCGTTCGATCTTCAGACACCATAATCATGTCTCCTATTATTTAAACTTAGACTGCTTTCACCATTTCTTTTACAAAGCATTCTAAAACATCGCCTTCTTTATAATCGCTGAAACCCTTAATCCCAACGCCACATTCGTAACCTTCACGAACTTCTTTGACATCTTCAATTTCATGTTTTAAAGAAACGATTTCATCTTTATAAATTTCTTTTCCATTACGTAAAACACGCATAAAACCATTTCGGCGCAGTTCACCTTTGGTCACACGGCAACCAGCAATATTTCCTAATTTTCGAATACGGAAAACTGCACGCACTTCAGCTTGGCCAACCACAACTTCACGTTCTTCAGGTTCAAGCATCCCCTTAAGCGCTTTTTCAACATCTTCAATCAAGCGGTAGATAATATTATAATTTCGGACTTCAATGCCTTCATGATCTGCCAAAATAGAAGCCGCGTTATCCGTAGTAACATTGAACCCCATCACAATCGCCTTTGAAGCAACAGCCAAAGAAATATCATTTTCTGTAATGTTCCCAGTGCCAGAGTGTAAGACTTTCACCTTAATTGTGCCTTCTTTGTCATTGGCACTAATATCTTCCAAAGAAGAAATAATGGGTTCCAAAGATCCTTGCACATCTGCTTTCACAATCAAGCGCAACTCACGCACCTGGCCAGCTTGGAATTGATCAAACATTGATTCCAAAGTCAAACTACCAGAGGGTGTGTTTGCAGATTCTTTTTCTTTCTCAAGTTTTTCACCGATAATATTTCGAGCTTCTTTATTGGAATCAACTGTATAGAAAATATCACCAGCAGAAGGAACTTCGTTCAAACCTAAAACAGAAATAGGAGTTGAAGGTCCTGCTTCTTCAATTGGGTTTCCTCGATAATCGAACATAGCGCGAACACTACCATACCCATTCCCAGCGATAAGGATATCGTTCTTGCGCAAAGTTCCATTTTGCACCAAAATCGTGGCAATAATCCCACGATGGCTGTCTTTTTCAGCTTCAATCACGGTACCTAACACTTTACCATTAGGATTAGCAAAAATCTCAGTATCATCTGCTACTAAAGTGATTGCTTCCAACAAATCATCCAACCCGCTTCCTTGTTTAGCAGAAACAGGGATTACCATCGTATCACCGTCCCAATCATCAGGAATCAAACCAACTTCAGAAAGTTGTTGTTTAACAAAGTTAGGATTTGCATTTTGTTTATCAATCTTATTCAAAGCCACAATGATCGGCACTTGAGCAGCGCGTGCATGTGCCAAAGCTTCTTTTGTTTGCGGCATCACACCATCATCAGCTGCCACCACCAAAATCACAACATCTGCCCCTTGTGCCCCACGAGAACGCATCGCAGTGAATGCAGCATGCCCTGGAGTGTCCAAGAAAGTGATCAATTTATTATTATGTGTGATTTGATAGGCACTAATATGTTGCGTAATCCCACCAACTTCGCCAGCTTGCACACTAGTTTCTCGAATAGCATCTAATAATGAAGTTTTACCATGATCGACGTGTCCCAAAATTGTAACCACAGGAGGACGTCTCTGAAGATCAGCATCATCCTCATTTGCAATCATACGTCGCCAAAGCGGAATTTCATTTTCATCTGCTTGTAATTGTTCGATTTTTTCAAGTTCAACGTTATAGCCCAATTCAACAGCCACAATTTCAGCGGTTTCATAATCAATTAATTGATTGATGTTGGCCATCACGCCATTTTGCATCAAGGTTTTGATAATTTCAATCGGATTCGTGCCTAATTTTTCAGCTAAATCTCTCACTGACAAACTAATAGGGAGCTCAATCACTTGGCTTTTCTTATTCTTGCTCATCTTGTTTCTCCTTTTTCTTATAGTAATCCTTGAAGAAAAAAGTCAAAACGATAAACTTTTATTCATTCGTTTCAAACGGTTTGCTTCAGGCAAGTTATTCTAAATGTTCTGAAATAGTATCTTTATAAGTCAGCAGACGACTTTTATCATCATCCGTTAACTGGGTTTTTAAGGATCGAGCCAATGAACCACTCAATCCTTTTTCCCAACAACTTATATCATTATGTAAATAGGCACCTCGACCAGACATTTTACCGGTTGGATCCACAAAAACTCCATCTTGTGTGCGGACAATACGCACTAGTTCGCGTTTTTCAATCACTTCACGACATCCAACACAAGTTCGTTGCGGTCGGTGTTTTTTCTTTGTCAAGGATACCTCCTTATTTTATTTAACTATTAATAATTCCATTCATCGTTCCAATCATCAATGTCCCAATCGCTGTTGCGTTTGCGGCGACGTTTCACGATAGTCACATCGTTTTCAGGATCATATTCGATTTCACGATATTTCTTCTTAGATTGTTTTTTATCCTTTTTACCATCATCATCAAAGATTTTTTCAATATCATCTTCTGATTCGGCGCGTTCAAATTCTTCAATGGAAATGTCAACCATTGGTTTGTCTTCACCTTCAACGCCTTCTTGAGCCATTGCTTGTTCAATAGAAGCAATCACATCTTCGATGTCTTGTTCTTCAACAATTTCAGCAATCTCTTCGCTTTCATCTTCTACAGCATCAGCAACTGTTTCTTCGACAGATTCTTCTGCTTCGGCAGTTTCCACAACTTCTTCAGCCTTAGCTTCTTTAATTGCTTCTGGGAATTCAAAATTATCAATGGCAGTTTGAATATCTGCCAAAATCTCTTTAGTAATACCACTAATATTACTAATTTTTTTAGGTGCCAAAGTCAATTCTTCCATCAATTCGCCAATAGTAGAATAACCTTCCCCTGAAATCATATTAGAAACTCGCAATGAAATCCCCAAATCTTCCAAAGGAAGATCAAAAGCGATTGCAGGAATAGTAGCGCGGATTTTATCAATGCGTTTTCGTTCTGCTTCCAAAGCTTGTTTGCGGCGTGAGCTTGCTTTGCTTTCCACTTCATCCACAAATCGAGCCATATGAGTATATTCTTCTGGAGATACAGGGCGATTTTCTTCTTTTCGAGCAAGAATGCTTTCAATCACAGGAATTTCATCCGCCAATTCTTTTGCTTGATTTGCATATTCAGGATTATTTGCCAATTTATTCAAAGCGCTAGATGTTGCTTCAGGCAAACTCTTAATATCAATTCTCCATGAAGTTAAACGTGCGGCCAAACGCGCATTTTGTCCATTAGCACCAATAGCCAAACTCAATTGATCTTCTGGCACCACCACAGTAGCGGTTTTAATATCTTCATTTTCATCCAGATAAACACCTGTCACACGAGCAGGGCTAATTGCTTTAGAAATATAAACCTCAGGGTCAGAACTCCACTCAATCACGTCGATCTTTTCATCATTTAACTCACGCACAATTGCTTGGATGCGCACACCACGCAAACCAACACATGCACCCACAGGGTCAATCCCTTGTTGCAATGCTGAAACAGCAATCTTAGATCGATAGCCCGGTTCGCGGCTAATCGAGCGAATCTCAACCAAACCTTGATAAATTTCTGGCACTTCATCTTCCACCAAGCGGCGTAAGAAATCTCGGTGTGCACGGGAGAGCACAATTTGCGGTCCACGAGGAGTCATCTTCACTTCTTGCAAGAGCACACGAACGCGATCATGCATCTTGAAACGTTCACCAGGAATTTGATCCTTGCGATTCATTTCACCTTCAGCTTTGCGGTCCAAACCCAAAGTAACTTTATTAGGATTGAAAGACTGCACCACACCATTGATCACTTCACCTTCATGTTCTTTAAAATAATCATATTGGGTTTGACGTTCTGCTTCTCGAATTCTTTGTTGGATCACTTGACGTGCATTTTGAGCAGCCACGCGGCCAAAATCTTCAGGGGTTGATTCCACCATAATGATGTCATAAAGTTCCACATCAGGATCATACTTTTTGGCTTCTTCAATCGACACTTCGGTATCAGGGCTAATCACTTCATCAACAACTTCTTTTTCGGCAAAAATTAATGCAGATCCGTCCACAAAATTTAAACGAGCTTCAATTTTTTGTGCATTGGAGGCATTCATCGTCTTTCGATATGCAGACACCATCGCAGCTTCAATAGCTTCTCGAATCACTTCTTGTGGAAGTTGTCGATCATTCAAAACTTCATTGAATGCCAACAAAAATTCTTTCTTCATGTTTTCCACTCCATTTTATATAATAATACCTTACACAAAGAAAAGTGGGGGGCACCCACTTCTCTGAAAGTACATATTCATAGAAATCTATTTGTATTCTAGCATGGTTGTTCAGCAGATGCAAGACATTCTTAACCTAATCTAACTATAGCAGATTCGCGCCAGAAACTCCATAATTAAAATAAAAAGGATTGTGATTTCACAATCCTTTTTGAAAATTTTAGAATCCTTCGACCTTAGAAAGGTCTGCAATCCCATCAAGCATACTTGCAATTTCTTGCAACAAACCAAGTCTTGCTTCTTTGAGCTTTTCATCCTCAGCCATCACCAAAACTTGATCAAAGAAGGAGTTAATCGGATCAATCAACGGCGCAAAAGCCTCAACAAACCCTTCTACAGAATTAATCTCAGATGCAATTGCTTTTTGAGTTTGCTCAAAAAGGTCTTTTTCAACTTGTTCAACCAAAGCGGATTTATCAGCAGCAAAGGTTTTTTCTTGTGAACGGGTAATTCGTACACATCGTGCATAAGCCGGCAACAAAGCATCCCAATTATCTTGTGCCATTGCATTGCTCAACGCAATCACCGTTCGCTTCACACCTGCCGGGTTGTTATGTTGTGCAGCAAGCACTGCATCCACCACATCATGACGATACCCTTCATCTAACAAAATCACTCGCAAGCGAGCCATAATAAATTCTTCACAAGCCTTGAAATCTTCATCTGAAAGCGTCAACGGCAATTGTTCAGCGGCAACTTTCAAAGCAGCAGACAAATCAAAATCCACATCCCAATCGGTCAAACTTTCCACAATACCCAAAGCAGCTCTTCGTTGTGCAAACGGATCTTTGTTCCCAGTCGGTGCCAAACCTGCCGCAAACAAACCAGCCAATGAATCCAACTTATCAGCAATCCCAATCGCCAAACCAGCTTTGCTTCTCGGAGCGCTAGAATAATGATCTTGAATTGCAATCGCCACATCCTCATCTTCACCAGATGCCAACGCATAATCGCGTCCCATCACACCTTGTAAAGAAGTCATTTCCACCACCATCTTAGTTGCCAAATCTGCCTTACACAAAGTTGCGGCTCTTTTTGCTGTTTTGATTTCTTTATCATTCAAATCTAATTGTGTAGCTAAATGATCTAATTGAGCTTCAATTCGCTTAGTTTTATCCAACATAGAACCCAAGTCTTTTTGGAACGTCAAAGACTCCAACGCCGGCACATATGCACTTAATGGTTTGCGCAAATCTTCATTCACAAAGAAAGCTGCATCCGCAAAGCGAGCACGCACCACAGATTCATTACCTTCACGTACTAAATCAAAATTATCAATCTTTCCATTTGCAACCGTCACAAAATAAGGCAACAATTTGCCATCTTTTTCAACAGGAAAATAGCGTTGGTGTTTGCGCATCACAGAAATTAATGCTTCTTTCGGTAAAGCTAAGTGTTCTTCATCAAAAGAACCCAAAATAGCAGTCGGTGCTTCCACCAAATTTGAAACTTCATCTAACAATGCCGGATCATCAAGCACTTCCCCATTCACTTCTTTTGCAATTTCTTTGACTTGTTTCGCAATCACAGCTTTTCGTTCAGCGGGGTCCAAAATAATTGTTTCATTCTTAAGTGCCTTGAAATAATCATCAGCATCTTTCAAACTAAATTGAGCAGGTTCACTAAATCGCAACCCACGAGTAACCTTTTCAGCTTCATATCCAGCATATTCAAATGGCACAAGCGCTTCGCCAAACATGGCCATCAACCAACGAATCGGTCGAGAAAAACCAACATTGCTTTCGTTCCAACGCATATTCTTTGGGAAGTTAAGTGCTTTAATCCATTGAGGAATTGCTTCAGAAAGCACTTCAACTGCAGATTTGCCATCTTCCTTAATCAAAGCCGCCACATATTCACCACCATCGATTTCACGTTTTTCAAGTGCACTGACATCCACACCTTTTCCGCGTGCAAAACCAATTGCAGCTTTTGTAGGAGCACCATTTTCATCAAATGCACGATTTGCAGGAGGTCCCTTCACCCATTCTTCTCGATTAGGTTGGCTAGCAGCAAGATCTTCCACCAAAACAACCAAACGTCTTGGCGTGCCCATCACAGAAATTTTTCCATAAGACAGGCGTAACTCATCCAAATAACTAGGCATGGCAGCTTCAAGTTGTTCTAAAGCGTAAGAAAGATCAGAAGCAGGCAATTCTTCGGTCCCAATCTCAAAAATGAAAGGCGCTGGCGCACTTGGCTTTTTTCCACTGCTTCCATCCGCTTGATAATCATTGGTTGAATCTTTCAAAGTACTTTTGGCTCTTTCACCTTGCAACCATGGGAAAGATTGTTCTTCGCGTAATTCTAAGAACAATTTAGAAATATCCATTGCATATTGGCGCATTCCTTTAAAATAATATTGACGTTCAGTCACCCCAACCGCCCCACGCGTATCAAGGATATTAAAAGTATGCGACAACTTAATTAAGTAATCATAAGCCGGCAACACGAGCCGTGCAGCCAGCGCATCTTTAAGCTCTTGTTCAAACAAACGATAAATTTCAAGTTGACGATCAATGTCCGCCACTTCAAAATAATATTTACTATGTTCTTGTTCCCCTTGCATGTTCACATCACCAAAAGTGCGGTCTTGGTTCCATTGAATGTTGGCAAACCCTTTTGCTTTTTGCAAAGGAGCGGCAATTCGATCTAATCCATAAGTAATTTCCACAGCCACAGGATCTAAGTTCAAACCACCAGATTGTTGGAAGTAAGTGAATTGTGTAATTTCAAGTCCATCCATCCAAACTTCCCAACCAAGTCCCCACGCCCCAATTGCTGGTGAATTCCAGTTATCTTCCACAAAACGAATATCATGTTCTTTAGGATTAATCCCAATTGCTTCCAAAGATTTCAAATAAAGTTCTTGTGGATTCCCGGGATCTGGTTTCAAAATCACTTGATATTGATAAAACATTTGCAACCGATTCGGATTTTCCCCATAACGACCATCATCAGGGCGAACAGAAGGTTCAACATAAGCCACGTTCCAAGGTTCAGGACCCAACACGCGTAAAAATGTTGCCGGATTCATCGTCCCAGCACCCACTTGTGAATAATAAGGTTGCCAAACTAAACAGCCTTGTTCCGCCCAAAAAGATTCAAGCGCTTTAATCATTGATTGAAAATCATGAGGTTTATCCATATCTACCTGCCTAACAAAAATTAAAATAAATTTCGTGACTTATTATAACAATGAAACGCAAAATCGAAAGGGCGCTTCATTTTATCTACGCCAGCACCATCAAACTTCACAAAAAAAATGCCCTGAATATGATATAATAACAGAACGTATGAGCTAATATTTGAACCTTAATAACTTTTGAAATGCAAACAGCCGCATCTTCCTCACACCGCTCGTTTCTTTCATTTTAAAAAGAACAAAAAAACTGTCCAAAAACACTGTTCTGTCTTGATCTGCAGGAATAAAAACCATCCTTGGCATGTTGTGGCATTGCAAAAACATGAAAAATCATGTCAAAAACACACTCGTTTTTTTTCAAAACCATCCATCAAAATTTTTGAGAAAACATCAACTAACCTCAAAATAGTAAATAATTGGACACTTTTATCCCAAATTGTCTAAAAATCATCCTCTTTTTGAAAAAAACACCATATATCCACCACAATCAACATTCCTCCCCTGCATATACCAAAAAATTAACCCACCCAAAATTGGACACCTGTCCAAAAGTGTCAAAAAAGTGTCCAATTTTTGCTTTACACCTGTCCAATTCTGTCCAATTAAGTTGGACACATATCTTGCACATAGCGAAACCACTCAAACGAACTGACCTCTTAATCAATAAACAAGATTTAGGGTGTTAATTTTGGATTATAAATATTCTCATCCATTCACTTCAATCGCTTAATGGTAAAATTTGTGAAAATACTCGCAAGGATTTAAAAATGAACAATACAAAACAATTTCCTAAAGATTTTTTCTTTGGGGCAGCTTCAGCTAGTTATCAAGTTGAAGGGGCAGCCTTTGAAGACGGACGAGGGCTTTCCATCTGGGATACTTTTACTGAGCAACCAGAAAAAATCAAATATGGTCACACCGGCGCAATCGCATGTGACCATTATCATCGATATAAAGAAGATGTAGCGTTAATGAAACAGGTGGGCTTAGAAGCCTATCGTTTCTCAATCTCTTGGACAAGAGTTTTACCAAATGGTGTTGGATCGATCAATCCAAAAGGCATTGCTTTTTATGACAAATTGGTGGATGAATTACTCGAAGCAAACATCACCCCCTGGGCAACCTTATATCACTGGGACTTTCCATATGCTTTATATAACCGTGGTGGCTGGCTCAACCGAGACAGTAGTGATTGGTTTGCAGAATACACCAAAGTAGTTGTAGAAGCATTATCTGATCGTGTTCAAAATTGGTTCACGCATAATGAGCCCCAAGTAGTAACCTTTTTAGGTCATATAAATGGAGAACATGCCCCCGGAGTGATGTTAGGCAAACGTGATGAGCTCAATCTCATTCATAATATCTTGTTATCGCATGGCAAGTCTGTGCAAGCCATCCGAACCTACGCAAAAACAGAACCCAAAGTTGGCTTCGCCCCAGTGAACGTCAGCGCAATGCCGGCCACAAATTCACCAGAAGATATTCAAGCAGCCAAAAACTATGTCTTCCAAACAGGAGAAAGCCAAGCTTGGAGCACAACATGGTGGAGTGATCCTGCGTTTTTTGGTGAATATCCACAAGAAGCATTCCAAGCAGTCGAGCATCTTATGCCAGAAAT
Source organism: Anaerolineales bacterium (assembly GCA_963662985.1). Classification (GTDB taxonomy): domain Bacteria; phylum Chloroflexota; class Anaerolineae; order Anaerolineales; family UBA11579. The sequence continues at coordinate 1,516,685 of OY760067.1, forward strand.
CAAACCGGATGATATGAAAACAATTCAGCAACCACTTGACTTTTACGGTATGAATTTATACTCTGGTGCAATCATCTCTGCGGATCCTGAAAAATCTTTTGGGCAAAATGAAAAACAATTAGGGGATCCTGAAACGCATCTTGAATGGACTGTTCGTCCAGAAGTTCTCTATTGGCAATCCAAATTTATCTATGAAAGATATCAATCACCAATTGTAGTCACCGAAAATGGTCTTGCATCAACAGATTGGATCGCCGTAGATGGTGGAGTGCATGATCCTGCAAGAATTGACTACACTTCAAGATATCTAAAAGCGTATCAAAGCGCAATAGAAGAGGGAGTAGAAGCACTCGGTTATTTCCATTGGACCATTATGGATAATTTTGAATGGGCAGAAGGTTATACCAAACGATTTGGGTTAATTCATGTAGACTTCGAAACGCAAAAACGCACCCTCAAAGATAGTGCTTATTGGTATCAAAATCTAATAAAATCAAGACAGTTATAACAAAAAAAATAAGGAGATTATCTCCTTATTTTTTATTCTTTATTTGACTATTCCATTCTGCCGATAATTTTTGATTTCATTACGATAAGAATCGATAATCAAAGAATTATGTTGAGATTCCTCGCCAAACCGAGCACGTTGTTGTTTTTTAAACGCCATTTCAACACAAGCAGTATAAAATCTGCGTGTAGCTTTTTTACTCCCTGAAGGAGCACTCAAAAAAGCCATATTTCGTTTACGCGGAGAACATGCAATTGCTGCTTGTTGAAGGGTCAATAATCCACTTTGAACCTCTTCATTTAATTGATTTCGAATCCATTTCTTTTCATTGAAGGAGGATACAATCAGAAGCACCAACATAAACACCCAACCGAACCAATCAACAGTCAACATGCGATTTACACTATTTTGATCTTGAATCATCGAAGCTAAAAAGTTATGAGAGAAATGTGCCCCAATAGCAATCCCAAACCCAATGATTGGTGCAATAATTTTTATTCCCGTATTTTTGCTCATTCTGGAAACTGCCAATCCGATCCCAGTGAAAGCCGTATAAACAGCATGGTTCCACCCGCCAAGAATCACTCGAATATAGAATAAGGAGAATAATCCCTCCCAACCAGAATTTGAAAATTCATTTGAAAGATAGAGCACATTTTCAGTTGCAGCAAAACCAAGAGCAACAATCCCGGCATAAACAATCCCATCTGTTAAATTATCAAATTCAGATCGAACGAACAAAAAAATGATCAAAACAGCCAAGCCCTTAACCGATTCTTCCACCAAAGGAGCCGAGATAATACTAGTTAAAAAGTCAGCAATTTCTTCTTCTTCTGTTAGCATAAAAATGCCAACACCAAAAATTGAATTTGCAATCATCGCCACAAAAGTAGCCACAATCGCACCCCAAAAAAAAGCACCCAAAATTAATTTTTTAGGTTCTTTTTCATGGCGATCCATCCAATATAAAATACCTGAATAAATTAACGCAAACAAAAAACTTAAGATAAACGCAATAAATGTTGGCATAAGGTCTCCCCAAATATTAGTTAGATTTATAAGACAATTTTTTCTCGATGAAAATTATAGGCATTAATAGCATATCCCATCATAAGCATCACATCATCTGGTCGTCCCGTAGAACTTGGTAAAGCAGATAATTGCATCGTTAAGGAAATGCCATCTTTAACAACGCTCATTTCCTCAACAAGAGAACGGATATTTATTTTCTTCAATTTTCCTTTTCTCTTTTTTTCCATCAACACTTCTTCAGAATCCATAAACGTTTGGATTTTCTCTTTCAAAGATGGATCCTCATTTTTTAAAGTTATCGTAAAAATTGCACTTTCAACGATATTTTGTGGTTTTGGCTCTTGGATAGAAATGGGTTCAAGTGCCAAAAATGTCATCCCAGGAGGAAGAGCTTTTTTTAACTGTTTTTCAACTTCATCAATTTCTAAAGGTTCATCAAGCCAAAAATCAACAATTTCATCAGCACTAGTACACCCAAGAGGTAAGGCTAAAGCTAAAGTGATTTTTGCATGAGGATTAAAACCTTGAGAGTAAGCTAAAGGGATATTGGATCTACGAAATGTGCGTTCTAATGTGCGATGCAAATCCAAATGTCCAGTATATTTCATCATTTCATTTTTTTCAAAATGAAAGCGGTATCGTGTTAATTGCTCGTTAGTGGACATATTTCTCTTTACCCTTTCACCGGCGGACATTTCCAAGCATCATCAGCCGTATTCATTCGGAGATCACTGAAGAATGGCAAAATCCCACAGGCGTAACATTGATTACGACAATCATCTCGAGTTTCAAGGCGTTTACTCATTTGATAATCTTCTAACAAATAGTTTTTTCTAATTGCAGGGCTAATATGATCCCAAGCAAAGATTTCATCTTCACTTCGCACACGTTGGCTATAAAAAGCCATGTCCAATCCTGCTTCTTCAAAAGCTTTTTGCCAATTTTCAAAGTTGAAGAATTCGTTCCATGCGTCAAATTTTGCACCATTTTTCCAAGCCAAATAAATTGCTTCTGAAACCCGTCGATCACCTCTAGATAAAGAAGCTTCCAGCATTGTTTCTTTGGGATCATTCCAATTTAATTTCAAACCCCATCCACGCAATTCATCTCGCAAAATATCTTGTTTTTCTTTAATTTGCTCAGGAGTATTACAACCCACCCATTGGAACGTGGTCCATGGCTTAGGCACAAAAGTACTGACACCAACATTCACTTTTGCTTTTCTTCCAATTTGTTGATACCCAACTTCGCGAATTTTCATTGCCAGATCAACAATACCTCTAACATCTTCTAATGTTTCTTCAGGGTGTCCAATCATAAAATAAAGTTTAATCGTATGCCAACCACGGCTAAAGATTTCCTTTGCTGTAGTCAAAATCATTTCTTCAGACATCGGTTTATTGATGATTTTTCGCATTCTTTCAGTGCCAGCTTCAGGAGCCAATGTGAAACCACTTCTTCGCGTAACACTCAATGCATCCATCAAATCTACAGAAAATGATTCAATTCTCAATGAAGGCAAAGAAACAGAAAGGTTTTTACCTTCAAATTTTTCACCAATTTTATTCACAAGATCTAAAACATAAGTGTAATCAGAGGAAGAAAGAGATAACAGCCCCACTTCTTCATACCCAGTTTTTTCAAGCCCTTCTTCAATAGTGGCTAGAATATCATCAACACTACGCTCTCGCACAGGTCGAGTAATAATTCCAGCATGGCAAAAACGACAGCCACGTGTACAACCACGCATGATTTCTACAGAAATGCGGTTATGGACGGTATCAATATAAGGAACAATAAAATCTGACATTGGCTTTCCAAGTTCAGAAATAATTCTTTTTCGAACAGGCAAAGAAGCATTTTCGAATTTTTTAGTAACTTCTTTAATCGTTCCATCTGAATTATAGTGAACTTCGTACAGAGAAGGAACATAAACACCCCAAATTAATGAAAGATCTTCCAAAAGAACTTGGCGTGGTGCTTTCTTTTCTTTCCAAGCTTTATAACAATCAACGATATCATTGATTACCTCTTCACCTTCACCAATTACAAAAGCATCAATAAAAGGATGCATTGGTTCAGGATTCAATGTACTATGCCCACCTGCAATAATTAGAGGATGCTCTTCCGTTCGTTCTTTACTAAAAATAGGAATTTGAGCGAGATCCAACAAATTCAAAGTATTGGTATAAAGAGTTTCATAAGGAACAGATAACCCGATAATATCAAAATCAGATAACGCTTTTTTAGATTCAAGAGAAAAAAGAGGGATAGATTCTTCTCTTAAAATAGCTTCCATATCTTTCCAAGGAAGATAGGCTCGTTCTGCTAACGCATCATTTCTTTGATTAATGATATGGTATAGAATCGCTAGACCATAATTTGACATACCTAAGTCATAAATATCAGGAAATGCAAAAGCTATTTTCACATCGATTGATTCCCAATTTTTCACTACTTGATTTAATTCTCCGCCTGTATATCTTCCTGGTTTTTGAACTAAAGGAAGAAAATTTTCAATTTTCGTTTGAATTGTGTTTTCCATTGTTTTACCTTATTCAAGATAATAGTTTATAAATCTTTCATAATGTACCATAAATTGGATGAAACAGGGAGAAATTATAAATTTTCTAATTAAAGACAAAAGCCCCAAAATTGGAGCTTTTATCATAAGAAGAGTTTGAGATTCGTTATTCAAATTATACAGTCTTTTTATTTCTCAAGAAGCCCCCTAACAAATCTGTAAGTTCAAGAATGCACCAAAAATGCACCGTTTTTGCACCAAAAATGCACCATTTTTTTTTGAATAAAAATTACACTTGTATTGCATTACTCTTCTAGCACCTTAACATACTTATTCTTATCTTTGAACCATTCAATTATGATATTTGTCCCTTCATATAATTCAGATTCAATATCAAAACTAGCATTGATCAATTTAGCTCTTTCATACATCCCAGCAATTCCAAAATGTCTTTTTTGGATTAATTGATTGATCGTTACAGCATCAATTGAAGAAAAGTCAATATCAAGGTCCATACCTTTTCCATCATCAGAGATTTCAATCAATATATAATCTTCTTCCAAACGACCATATAATGTTATTTCATCTGCTTCAGAATGTGCTAAAGCATTATTGATACCTTGTTGGATCATTCGATAAAGATTCAATTTCAATTTCTCATCATATCGAAAATCATTTTTTGATTCATAAAAAATATTATTATGAACTTGAATCTTTTTTGTTTGATTGATTTGGAAACAATAGTCTTCGATTGAATTATACAAAGGATATTCTTGCATTGGTGGGCGCAGACCTGAAATAGTGTTCCGAATTGAATTTGTAATTGTTTCAAAAAACTCACTCGTTTTCTCATCCAATGTATATTGCTCTTCGACATGTTCTTTGAGCAAAGCAAATTCATTCAAGACTGTATCATGTAACTCTCTTAGGATATATGATTCTTGAGCATCTTCTCGATTAACGCGAATTTGATACATTGATTGAATATGTTGTGTTTGATAAATACTAGAAATCTTCATTGCAATTTGAATGGAGATAACATCAAGTGTTTCTATCAAATCATAACTAAAAACATCATCTGGAGAATGTTCGCCAATCAACCACCATCCATAAAATGAATCAGAAGTCTTAATAGGAAGGATTAATCGAATCCACCCATATTTTGAATTTGATATAAATACATCTTCTAATGGTTGTTTAACTTGTAATTCAGTTAATTTTTCTCGACTAGGAATGAAATTTTCTTGATTAATATTAATTTCTTGATAATCATCTTTGAAATCTGATATTAACACAATAATGGATTGATCAATTAAAAGGTCTGTTGTGAGATTTTTTTGAATTAATTGTTTTAATTCATCAATTGATTCTTGTTGTGATATTTGTTCTGAATATAAATTGATTACATTATCTATGGGGTAAATAGTACCTAAGAATTTTGCACTAACCCATTTAACAAATGGAATGTAATTAAATGTAGAAGCTATTGAAATGAGTAATATCAAGAACAACAAAATGATAATCAAAATTGGACTGAATTCAAAAAATATTAAAAGAACGCTCAATGTTATCGCAATAAAAATTAAGAGGATAGAAAAATACATATAACTTGCAATTAATGGATTTTTTCTTAATTTATATTTTCCAACTTCTCTTTTGAATAAAATATTTAAGTAAGCTAAAGGAAGCATTGGCAAGAGCACAAGTGATAACCCAAAATCCGGGAAATTTTCAAAACTAAAAATAAGACTGATAAATAATTGTGGAATAAGAATGATTGACCATGTCAAAATGATAAATAGAATGTCATTGCGATTTTTCTTATTTTTGAAAAATTTATAAACTAATATTCCTAAAGATCCTAAAATAGCGATAAACAAACCAAAAGAATATAAAAATGAGCCAATCAATTTAAATATTTGCAAACCACTCAATACGATAAAAGGCAAAAATAAGCCAATAATGATTCTTTTATCAATTTTGGGCTTATGAATACCTATCAATGAATGTAGTAATAAATAACATGGAATAGATAACCAAAAAGCGACGCGGAAAACGATTCCTGCAGAGTACATTCGATAAATAGCCATTCCACCTGTCGTTAACCAAATGGATGTTAAATAAGAAGTTGCGATTAAAACTTTCCATTCAATGTTTCTAGGGCGGATTACAAAAAATGCAAATGTGCCAATTATCCAAAATAAGATTCCAACAAGATACATATTGGGAAATCTGTTTTTGAATTCTTCAAAAATAAAAGATTGATTTTTGATCTTAAAATTGAGAGTTTCGTCACCCCTTTGGATTTCAAAGTCTACTTGAGCACCTTTAGGTTGATTTGAAAATATTTCACCATATGGATCATTTAAAAAATCTTCATATGCAATCGAATTAATGGATATGACTTGATCACCGATTTTAATTGGAATCTTATCAGAATAGATTTTAGTAACAACGCCTTTATTTTCTAAGTGAAATCCATAATATGCTGAGAAGAATAACAAAGTTATAGAGTAAGTTAGAACAATTAAAAGGATGGCAAAAGGAAGTAATAGATTAATTTTGTTTATTATTTTTTTCAATTTGGTCACCTGTTTTCTTTTAATTGTATCAAATTTTATAGAAAGGAGAATAATCATGGAAACAATTCGTTTTATTGAAGAATTAAGCAATATTGAAGTCGAAGAAGCTCGCAATGAAACAGAAAACGGTTGGTTTGATTGGGCATAGTCCTGATTAAAGCTACAAAAAGCTAGCTTGATTTTCAAGCTAGCTTTTCATACTTCGGAAAGGATAAAAATGATAGAAAAAAAAGCGACTGAAATTGCATTAAATTATCTACTTCATGAAGATTTTCCTCAATTAATTAAATGGTTTACGGTAAATCGCGTTGATATGATAAAAGCTGGTTGTCTTGCAGTGGGAGGTGAAATTTCAAATCTTTCTGAAGCAATTGCAGCAGTATGTTGTATTCATATGGGAATCAAAATAATTGACGATCTAATTGATGAAGATCAAAGAGGAATTCAAGCTGAAGTCGGTGTAGGTCAGGCCGCTAATGCAGCGTACATATATCAAGCAACGGGGATAAAAATTATTTTAGAATCAAATTATCCATATGATCAAAAAATGAAAGTAATTGATTATTTGATTCATTTTTCAAAAATAACATCAATCGGTCAATATTATGATGCAACACAAATATCAACAATAAATAATTTCTATCATGCACTCGAATTAAAAAGTGGTCCTCTTTTTGGGGATTGTATGAGAATAGGCGCTGTCGTATCCAATGCGACAGAAGAAGAAACACAAACTCTTTATCAATTAGGAGTAATTTACGGATATCTCATACAATTGAATGATGATTTATCAGATACATTTGCAACCCCAGCATCAAATGATTGGTTACCAAACAGAACAAACCTTCCTTTATTATATGCAAGTAATTTACCACATGAAAAACAAATACGATTTAATCAGATAAGAAACCAAGTATTTGATTCAGAAACAATGTTGGCAGAAGCGCAACAAATATTAATTTCTAGTGGTGCTTATTTTAAAGTAATTGAAGATATTATATGGCAATCATATTTATTTCATGATCTTTTAGAAAAATCTTCCTTAAACAATAAACAACCCCTTGAAGAGTTGTTAATTGAACTAATGGATCCTGTTATTAAAAAAATTAATAAGCTAAAGCTAACTTTTGACTATCAAGAATTAGAGAGTTGGGTTATCAATCGGCGGAGGCAAAATGCCTAATTGCTGTGCTTTCGCCACAGCTGCTGAACGATTGCTAACGTCTAACCTTGCATATGCTCTTGAAAAAGTATTACGGACGGTTGAAGGAGCCATATTTAAAATTCCAGCAATCTCTTCCATTTTATATTCTGGGTGAGCAGCTGCCAAACTAAGCACATTCATCATTTTTCCAGAAAGATCAGGTGTTTTTTTTCGAACATTTTCTGGGTTAATTAATTCATATGTTTCTTGTGAGAAAAAGACACCACCAGTTGAAATAGCAGTCACAATATTATTTAAGTTGTGGATATTCTCTGAATCATCCTTTACGATATATCCTGAAGCGCCAGCTTTCATTAAGCTCTTAATCATAGATGGCTGGCTATACATTGAGACAACTAAAATTAACACTTTTGGAAAATCTCGTTTAATATCTTCAATATATTTAATGATAGGATATCTATTATTATTTGTTTTGCTAACAGGCACACCTATATCTAAAATCAAAACATTTATATCATTTGACTTTAACATAGGCATTAACTCTTCAGCATATTGTACAGAAGCAACTACTGATATATTATTGTCTTGTTCTAATCTATATCGATACCCATCAGAAATTATTATATGGTCATCTAGAATGCCTACATTAATCATTTTTTTCATCACCTAATCCCCAAAATAATTTATATATATAATGAATATACAATAACATTGAAAGAGATTTCAATCAATATATACTAATCAAACAAAGTACAAATGTTTAATTGAAGATTAACGAATGTTTGAATAATTAAAAGCTGCAAATTGACACTTTGATAGTGAAATAATTTAGTGTATAATGTGGAAGCGGTTCCAGATAAATAAAAATATTAAGGATAATGAATGAGTAAACAATCTTTTAAAATAGAAATTCCAAATCATTTTGATTTACCCAAACAATTAAAACGTTTAGGTGAACTTGCTTATAATCTTTGGTGGACATGGGAAAAAGACTGCCAAAGAATGTATCGAGATATAGATTTTGATTTATGGGAAAAAACATATCATAATCCGGTGAAATTCTTAAGACAAGTTGAACGAAGTAGAATTAATGAAATGCAAAACGATTTGCATTTTATGAAGAAATATAATGATGTGATTGAAGAATTTGATAAATATGTCCAATCAGAGAATACTTGGTTTGACACAACTTATCCAAAAAAGAAAAAAGAATTAGTTGCTTATCTTTCTTCCGAATTTGGGATGCATGAAACTCTCCCAATCTATGCAGGAGGGTTAGGTATCTTATCAGGGGATCATATCAAAGAAGCAAGTGATCTTGGCATTCCGATGGTTGGAGTGGGATTCTTATACACGAACGGTTATTTCTCACAAAAAATCACTGAAGATGGTTGGCAAGAAGCTCGTTATATGAATTTAAAATTTGAAGAACTTCCTGTTTCTCCTGTTATAGATGAAAATGGAGCACCACTAACTGTAAAAGTAGATCTTCCCGGTAGAGAAATTTTAGTCCGAGTTTGGAATATTCAAGTTGGACGTGTTCCTCTTTATTTATTGGATAGCAATGTGGATGGTAACTCAGATGCAGATCGACAATTAACTGCTCGATTATATAGTTCTGATTTAGACCTTAAGATCACACAAGAAGTCATTCTTGGCATTGGAGGAGTTCGAACACTTCGAAAATTAGGTTATGAACCCACTGCATGGCATATGAATGAAGGTCATTCAGCTTTTAGTTCCCTAGAAAGAGCGCGTGAATTGGTAGTAAAGGGAAAGACTTTTGATGAAGCTGCTGATATTATTCGTAAAAATACAGTGTTTACAACACATACACCAGTTCCTGCAGGAAATGAACAATTCCCACTATGGTTAATGGACAAATATTTTTCCCACCTTTGGACACAACTAGGTTTAGATAGAGATCAATTTATGGACATTGCTCGCATGCAGCAACCTTGGGGTGAGACCTTCTCAATGCCTGTCTTAGCGATTCGTATGTCAGCATTTAGAAACGGTGTTTCTGAATTACATGGACAAGTAGCTCGAAAAATGTGGCAATTCTTGTTTGAAGATACCAAAGTTGAAGACGTTCCGATATCTTATGTAACTAACGGAATTCACACAGGGACTTGGATGGCTCGTCGTTTACGAAATTTATTCTCTGAATACTTTGACCCGAATTGGAGAGAGAATATCGATGACCCACAAGTTTGGGAAAAAATCAAAGATGTGCCAGATGAAGAACTCTGGGAAGTTCGTCGTCACTTAAAGAGAAAATTGATGATGTATCTTCGTGATCGTTCTCGAGCACAATGGTTACATGATGGGATTCACCCCGTTCAAGTTGTAGCAGGTGGTGCTTTATTAGATCCATATGCATTAACAATTGGGTTTGCTCGTAGATTTGCAACATACAAACGTGCGAATTTAATTTTCCGTGATGTTGACCGAATTTTACACTTAATCAACGATCATAACCGACCAGTACAAATTATATTTGCTGGTAAGGCTCATCCAGCAGATGAACCTGGAAAATTATTAATTCAAGAGATTTATCGAATTGTTAAAAAAGCAGAATGTGGTGGTCGTCTAGTATTTGTGGAAGATTATGACATGAATATTGCCAGATATTTAGTACAAGGTGTTGATGTTTGGCTAAACACTCCCCGCCGCCCAATGGAAGCCTCAGGAACCTCAGGTGAAAAAGCAGCCTTAAATGGTGTCCTAAACTTTTCAGTGCTTGATGGTTGGTGGCGAGAAGGCTATAATGGCAAAAATGGTTGGAGCATAGGATCAGAGAAAGAATATGCTGATACAAATGCACAAGATGAAGCTGATGCTAACAGTCTATATGAAACCCTTGAAAATGAAATCATTCCCATGTATTATGAAAACAGAACCCCAGATGGAGTTCCGTTGGATTGGATGGAATATATGAAAGAAACTATTCGAACTTGTGGCCCCAATTTCTCCATGAGAAGAATGGTTAAAGAATATACAACAGAACTTTATATCCCTTCGATTGAAAATGGAAAAAAATAAATAATCAATAGGATTTTATGACAATGACATTTACAAAAGAAGCCTGGCTAGCAGCTGGGCTTATTTTTTCACTAAGACTATTAAATACAGCAGTTGCAACATTTCGTATGATGATGACAGCTCGTGGAAGAAGCAACTTAAGTGTAGTATTATCTTTCTTTGAAGCTATTCTTTATGTTTTCACCCTAACATTTGTTGTTTCAGACCTAAATAATTGGCTTAGTATAACAGCCTATGCTTTAGGATATGCCTTAGGAAATTTCACAGGGCAATGGATTGATCGAAAACTAGCAATCGGTCATATGCTATTGCAAGTTATTACATCTACCCATAGTATTTCACTCACAAAAGCATTACGTGATGCAGGTTTTGCAGTAACAGAAATTGATGCTAGAGGAAAAGATGGTGCAGTAACTGTTTTAAAGGTTGGAGTTATGCGGAAAAATCAAGAAAAAGTGAGAGAAATAGTCACTTCAATAGATCCTTCTGCCTTTGTGACTGCAGAATCAATGACACCAATGTCCAGAGGATTTTGGGGAAATCCTTAAACAGATTTTTTAGATATAAGTGAAGGAAAATAATTCCTTCACTTTTTAATTACCCAACATTCTTCTCATAAATTTTTCTATCACGATGTAAATAAAAAACATGTATAATTGTTAAATAGGAAAAAGTTGAAAAGTGAGAGAGACTATGACAAATTTATTTAATAAAAAATCATTATGGATAATATTATCTATGATTCTTTTAATAGTATTATCTTCATGTTCAGTACTTAATCCACCTGAACCAACTTTAGAACCAACTTCAGCTTATTTAAAAAACAAAACAGGCTCTGTACATGTATTAGCAGATAATACTTTGAATGAAATTTCAGTTGGTATGGTATTAAAAGATCAAGATTCATTAATTACTTATAAAACAAGTGATGCGACTATTCTTTTACCAGATCAATCCAGAATTCAATTAGGTGAATTTACAACAATTAAGCTATTAAATACTGAAATCAATCAAGTTGATCCACTCCAAATTTCTTTAGAAAGTGGAGAAGTTTGGATTACGTTAGAGTCTGGTGAAATGCAGGTAAAAACAGAAACAGGTGTTGCTTCGGTAAGTGGATCTGTAATGCATGTGTTCTATTCTCAAGTAACAAAAAACATGATTGTCACTTGCTTAGAAGGAGTTTGCCAATTTGATGATATTCTTATTCCTGTTGGTGAAAAAGCAATTTTTTACTTTGACGGGAGTCCAACTGAATATATCAAACTATCTCAAGAAGATATTAATAATTGGGAAATAAGAAATCCAAACACTACACATAAACTTTCTCAGCTGACTGCTACTGCATGGTCATTGATTAATGCGCAAGAAACAGCAACACCAACACCGCAGGAAAATACTGAAGAAGTAGGCCAAAATTGTGAATTAAACACATCATGGTTACCAAAGACAATAAAGGTTGGCGAGACATTATCAACAATTGCATTTTCCAGTGGGATTTCTATTGATGAATTAGCACAAGGGAACTGTATCAAAACAACTGATCGATTAACAGTTGGGAGTGTATTATTAGTCCCTGAAGCAAAACCTACTCAATCAAGTATCAATATATCTTGCGGTCCTCCGACAGGATGGATCACTTATACAGTTCAAGAAGGCAATAAATTAGCTGACATTGCAGGAGCTTATCAAGCCACAATTATGTCATTGCAATTAGCGAATTGTCTTGGATCATCGCAAGCTGTTTTTCCAGGCATGGTGATTTTTGTTCCCAATGTAATTCCAGTGACATTAACACCCACTCCTACAATAACACCAACATTTATAATTGAGCCAAATACAAACACATCTGGTGGTACATCAGGTGGAACAACTTCCGATGGATCAACAGCAGCGACAAGTACAAGCAGTGGTTCTTCATCAACAGTTGATGATGATGTTATATCTATTTCTTCAGATAGCGGTCCTGTAGGCTCAATATCTCAATGTAAAAATTCTTATGAAATACATGTAGATGATTCTGATCGCTTAGAGTTAGCACAGCTAATTTACGAATTAAATAATAGTAATATATCCGGTGATAAGTACTTTAATATGAGAGATGAAGGATTTGACAGCTCCGGTTATGAAATTTACACAAAATTAATTAGCATAAATACTGCAGATACTCCTGGTGCTACCTCGGTTTATTACCGCTATAAATTTAAAGATCTTTTAGGAAATGTATACTATTATCCAGAACTTGGAAAATCACCATATCAATTTATCGACACATTATATTGTGATAGTGTAGGCAACACTTTACCAACAACTACATTTTCTATGCAACAAGGTCCAACTGGTGTTCAAACTGCCTGTAATCTAGATTATCAAGCTCTAGTAACAAGTCCAGATGGTATTAAACAAGTTGAGTTAGTTTATTCAACATCAGACCCATCATTAGCAACAATTGAAGGCAAGAAATTGATGAATAAGGTAAGTGGAACATTGACAAAAGCGACCTATGATCTTCTTGATTATGCGATTACTGCTACGAATGGTGACACTGTATACTATCGTTTCGAAATGCAAGATCAAGCTTCAAACACAATTGTTGACACATATATATATTCATATACATCCCAAACTTGTACCACTGGCATAACCTCATACACAGTGTCGTTTAATACAGATGGGGGCACTTCAGTTTCAAATCAAACCATTCCATCTGGTGGAACTGTAACACAACCCTCAGACCCAACCAAAACAGGTTATACCTTTGGGGGTTGGTATGCAGACGCAGGATTTTCAACTGCTTGGAATTTTGCTAGTGATACCATCACATCAAACACAACTCTCTATGCAAAATTTACCATTAACAGCTATACCGTGAGTTTCGATACAGATGGTGGTACTTCTATTGGAGATGATACTGTTGATTACAATAATACAGTAACACAACCTTCAGACCCAACCAAAACAGGTTATACCTTTGGGGGATGGTATGCAGATTCAGGATTTTCAACAGCTTGGAATTTTGCTAGTGATACAATCACAGCAAACACAACTATATATGCTAAATTTACGATTAATAGTTATACCGTAACTTTTGAAGATAATGGAGCAGATAGTGTTGCGATTCCACCACAAACAATCCAATATGGACAAACAGTAACGAAACCATCAGATCCAACCAAAACAGGCTCTACATTCGGGGGATGGTTTTCTGATGTAGCATTGACGATAGCATGGAATTTTGTTACTGACACAGTTTCTGGTGATTTAACTCTATATGCAAATTGGACAACTCCGTAAATATAATTTGAGATAAATAGAAAAAAAGGAACTTATTTTATAAGTTCCTTTTTATTTTCTAAATAATTACAATTCTTGTGCCTAAAGTTTTAGACGCCCTCTCGTGGATAGGTAATTCTGGCGTTGCCCAACGAAAAAGCCATTTTGCATCAGGATTGAACATATTCACACAACCTTTGCTCATTTGAACTCCAAAATTATGGTGCCAATATGCACCATGAATTGCATATCCTAACAATTGATCATCAAAAAACATTGTCCATGGCACACCCGGAAGATCTTCATTGGAAGAAGCATTTACTAAACTTCCGGATCCCATATGTTTAGATGGCATTTTTGATTGAACATAATGTGTACCTGTAGGAGTAAGAGTAGAGATTCCATTGGTTGAATTTGAATTAATTCCTGAAGAAATCATTGTTCTCATCACTTCTTTTTCACCTTCAAATGCCTGAAGCATTTGCCATCTTAATGATACAACGATATATTTGTTATCTTTTGGAACTTCAGTGTGAATGGGAGATAATTCACTTTCAGAAAAAATATGAAATGCTTTTGCAGGAGCATAGAATTTTCGATCTCGCCATAATTCAGATTCTAAGGCATACCATATTTCTTTATCTGGACCTTCAACAGCATCTACAACCCAATGAGTGGATTCATAATAAAGTCTAGAGTTTTCAATAGGAGTCCAACCACCACTTTCTGAGAAAGTATAAGGTTCTACAAAAGCCATTCTTAGTTCAGCTAAATCTCCCTGTTCACTTATATTTTCTAATGGTGTTTCAATTTGTTCTTCAAATACTTGAACAAATTTACTATGGATATACCCTTCTTTAATTCGATACCATAAAGGATTATTCGCGGGGCCATGAATTGCAGTGATTTCTTCTACTATATCAACAATTTCATCCCTAAAAAGATAACCAATCGTCTCAGCTCCATTAATTAAAGGTTTATCAAAAATTGAAATTGATTCATACGTTATTCTTCCTTGAAGAGAAGAATTAGCGAGAGCTTTTTGTTTAAAGTTTAAATAAGGAGAGAGACCAATAGCAGAACTGGTCAAGGTCCCAATTTTCAGAAAATCTCTTCGGGACAAAATTTTATTATTTTTTGTCATTTTCTCAATCGTTCTTGTTTGAAAACTTCAAGTTCAAGTCTGGATCTAGTGCCAGCTTTTTCTAATTGTTCGAATGTTTGACGCGTTAAATTAGTAATATTATTAGTTAAGTTCCACATTAGTTTACTTCCTAATTCAGGATCATCCTCCACCAAAGCCAACAGGCGCGCTTGGTTTAGGCCAAGTATAACAGCACCTTCAGCACCAGAGATTAATTCTGCTATAGGAGTTTTGTGGTCGATCATAGCCAATTCACCTGTCATATCACCAGGTCGAAGTTCAGAAAGTCGCTGAGGTTGTTGATTACGTCCCACACCATTTGTATTTGTCCATGCTTCCATAGTACCAGCTTGAACAACAAATAATTCTGGATCGTCTGGATTTTCTTGATAAATAGAGCGAAATGGAGGAAAAACATATTGATTCAATTGTGAAGCTAAACGGAACCGTTCATTATCATTTAAATTTTCTCCAATACTCGAAACACCTAAAAATTGTGCAGTTTCACGTACCTTCGCCAATTCAGCATCTCCAACAGGTTCATTTAAATTATCAGTTAAAACAGGAACACCTAGGAAGGATGCGACAAATTTTTGTACAATTTGTTTTGCTTCAAATTGTGGCCAGTGACCAGCATTTGGTAAAATACGAAGATCCGCATCAAACATTTCTTCTGCCACAACACCTGCATCTCGCAATGGCACTGTATTATCTTCTGCTCCCCAAATAAAGAGGATAGGGGTTTGAATTGAGGATAATTTTCCACTTAAATTATTATTTCTCATAGCAGTAAAACATTCAGCTCTAGTTCTCCCACCACGGCGTTGACGAGCATCTGATCGGAGAACATGATATTCATCATCTGTAATTTTGGTACGGTCAGCAAATGAAATTCCCCTCATCATACGATCAGTAATACCACCAATGACCATTTCACCACCATAAATGATAGCTCCCCCAATTCGTGTGCTTTCAACAAAGTTAATTGGTGCAATCAATAAATTTGTTGTAGTCGATAAAACGCCAGTAATAGTTGGTGAAATACAAACAATACGTTCAATTAATTCTGGAGTATGAATAGCAGCAGTTAAACTGGTCATGCCACCCATTGAGTGCCCAACCAAAATAACAGGTCCATTACTAATCTGACGAATTAGTTCAGCAACAAGATCAGCATATCTTTTGATAGTGACACGTTCTTTTAAGTCTTCAGATTTACCATAACCAGGAAGGTCAATAGCAATCACATGATATCGTTTACTCAACAATTCCATCAATGGTTGGAGTGCATAAGATGAACTTGACCATCCATGAATCAGAATTGCTTTTTGCCGGTTGGGAGAGCCCATTTCAACAGTATTAATTGATTGTCCGAGAACTTCATATATTGCCATAATTACAACCTTAAATCCATTAACTTTTATGTTTAATATTAACTTTTATTATAGTTTATTTTTTTTCTTTATGGATATGTTCTTTTAATTTCTACCAAGACTATTATTTCATGGAACTGGTGTAGGGGTCAATGTCATGAGGATCAAACTTGGGGTGTCATCAGTTTCAGTAGGTTGATAAGTTGGAGTTGGAGTGATTGTAGGAGGAATAGGCGTTGGTTCTGGACGAATAGGTTTTATTTCAAAAGTAACAAATGTCTCTGCATAAGTTCCTTTATTACTATGTAACTTTAATCTTAAAGTAACCGTTTGAGCATTCATTTCTGAAATATCCCAAACATAAACTTCTGTAGGTTCATAAGATTGAGTAGAGGTTGAAAACAATGTTTTAAAATCACTGTCATTTGTAGTTTGACCTTTTGCCCATTCAATTTCATAATTTCCGAAATTGGCTGTTGCATTAGCAATTACAAAAATTCGAACCTCTTTTCCTTCAATCACTTGCCCAGATCGCGGATAGGCAAATTCCATAATAGGTTGAGGCATTGAGGTTGTGCAACTTTCAGTTGGTATAAATATTAAATCATCACCTTTAAATCCTAATGAACTAGCCCAATTTTTTCCTTGATTGGTTTGTGAGACCCAGTTTTTATATTCAGGAGTTGTGATATTCAATACCTTTTCGATCTCAGAATTGTTGGGGCATTGATTAGATGCTAAAGTTTGAGTCCAAGTATCAATCACAATTTTTTGGATGAGATCATTTTCTTTACTCAATGGAGGTTGGCTAGCAACAAAATATTCAAGTCGAGTTGATGGGCAGTCTTCTGATGGTTTTGTACCAGATACAGTACAAATTTCTTCTTGGATGATTCCATTTGGAACATAGAATGGGGTTGGATTACCACCAGATATTCGGTTAATTGCTTCTGTCATGAAATTTGCCCATGCTGGACCAGCACCGTAAACACCAGAGGTATTTATAAGTTCTGTATTATCAGGGTTGCCGATCCAAACACCAGTTACAAGATCTGGTGTATAGCCAATAGTCCAGTTGTCTCGAGAGTCATTTGTGGTACCTGTTTTTACAGCTGCATCAAAATTTAAGTTTAGTACAGAATAAGCACCAAACCCGGGAGTTCGAGCAGCATTGTCAGATAAGATGTCAGAAATCAAAAATGCATGATTGGGATCTATTACTTGGTTTCCTTGAGGAGGAGTATATTCATATAAAATATCTCCCGAGTAGTTTGTCACTTTTGTGATCGATACTGGTGGAATATATCGGCCATAATTGGCGAAAACAGAATAAGCACTAGTCATATCTAATAAACTTATTTCTGCTGCACCTAAAGCTAATGAATAGCCATAATGATCAGAATTTAATCCACTAATTCCAAATCGGTTATAGTAGTTCAAAATCCCTTCCACGCGTGGAGTACTAGGATTATCATAAATCCCCACAAATTTAAGAGCAGATACTGCAGGAATATTATAGGAACTCGCCAAAGCAGTTCTTAAAGTGATAGGGCCATGTTCTGAATAATCATAATTTCTTGGGGTATATGTAGATGTGTCATAAGGATCTTCAGAAGCAGGGAATGTAGTTTGAATATCCCAGAATAATGTGGCAGGTGTGTATCCTAATTCAAATGCAGCTGCATAAGTGAATGGTTTAATTGTTGAACCAGGTTGACGTGGGCTGATTGCCATATTGATCTGCCCATCTATATCTTCATTGTAATAATCCTCTGATCCAACCATAGCAAGAATTTCCCCAGTGGAAGGTTGAATAGCAACTAAAGCCCCACTTTGCACATTATTATCAACAAGATTAGCAACTTGTTCACTGATTGCTTCTTCTGCTAATTTTTGTAATGTAGGTTCAAGAGTTGTATAGACAGTATAACCAGATTGATAAAGTGCTTGAGAACCAAAAACATCTTCAAGTTGATTACGAATGTAATTGACCCAATGAGGATATAACATTTCATGTACAGGAGGAACAAATTCATAATTTGCAATTTCTTTTGTTATTGCGACTGCTTCATCATCTGAAACACAAACAGGAATTTGACTTTCATAAATCTTTATACAATTTGTTTCTGCACTTAATTTTCTGGTTGCATACACAACAGATTGATGGCGAGCCAAAACAGCTTCACGATTTGAATAAATATCATAATAAGACGGAGCTTGTGGTAAACCCGCTAAGAAGGTTGCTTGAGCCATTGTGAGATCTTTTGCACGGACACCAAAATAGGTTTGTGCGGCAGCTTCAATACCATATGCCAAGTTCCCATAATAAATTTCATTAAGATAGATTTCCATGATCTCATCTTTTGTATATTGGCGGGTCATTTCTTGAGCCAATAATGCTTCATGGACTTTTACTAAATAACTTAATGATCCTGCTTCTTCTTGCGTTAAGAATAAATGCTCAGCTAATTGTTGTGTGATTGTAGACGCACCAGAAACAATTGTGCCACTTTGTGTGTTTTGAATAAACGCTCTGATGATTGCACGAATACTAAAACCAGGATTGTTATAAAAATCTTCATCTTCTGTGGCAATCGTTGCAGCGATTACATTTGGAGAAATTTCACTGATTGGAACATAGATTCTTGAACCGCCAGTAGGATCGTTTATTTCGTATAGCAAATTCCCATTTCGATCCATAATCCGAGTCGTTTCAAATTGCAAAGTTCTTGTCCGCAGATCTGCCACTGAAGGAAGACTAACAGCCACATCATAATACATAAAAATAGCAAAAGAAAGTGCAGCAAAGCTAGTTAAGATAATACCTAAAGATAATATGAAAAATGAACGAATTAGGCATGACGATCGCTCACTTTTTTTCTTTTTCGTCTTTTTTCTTGAATATTTATTTGCAATTTGAGATGTTTCGCCTTCTTTTTCATTGAGAGGCATCCCATTTTGATCAATTGCTGGTCTTGAAAATTTTATATCTCCTAATGGAGGTGGTGCGGGAATGTCTTCTGATTTTTCATCTAATATTGGTTTTGTAGAAGTTGAAATTTTATTTTTTACATTATCAATCAAATTTGAATCTTCTAATTCTTTTTCAAAATGATTATTTTCATCATTAATAATAACAGGCTTAACTGTATTAGGCATATGATGTGTTGCTTCGTTAATTTGAATTTCTGAATAATTGATTGATTCTTCTTTCTCATCTAAATCTATAGGTTTGCTAATTGGTTTTGTTGAGTCTTGGCTTTCAGATGAACTTAATATTGAAGAATTTTGATTTGTTGAGATTCTTTGAGTAGGTTGAGTATCGACTTGATTAATTGGATTGACCCGATTTAAATATTCAGACATTTCATTTTCTTGAGAATCTAGCAGATCATTGAACTTTTTTTTAGGTTTTGTCGAACCTTTTTCTTCAAAAGAAGATTGAGATGGATTTTTTTTATCAGTCATATTTATTTAAATGAACCTATTGTGAAATGATTAAGCAAACTATAATTTAGAATATTATAGACAATCTTGCACGATTACGCTTGGTATTCGCAAGACCTTTATTCCAAATTAATAAATAAGATATGAAAAATAATATTCACTCCATTCAAGAAATCTTAAAACAATTTTTCTCATTAGAAGAAATAATATCAATAGAGAATTTAATTAAAGGGAATATCAATGATAGCTATAAAATTAACTTAAGCGATAAAACCTTTCTCTTGCAAAGAATAAATACGGAGGTTTTTTCAAATCCCATTCAAGTTATTCAAAACATAGAAGCTGTCACAACTTATATCCAACGAAATTTTCCTGAAAAAAAATTGATAGAAATAAAATATACAAAGGATAATAATCCTTATTATCTTTCTTCGAAACATCAATATTGGCGTGTTATAAATTGGATTGACAATTCAGTGTCTTATAGTTCTCCAAGAAATCAGGAACAAGCTGAAGAAGCGGGGAAAGCATTAGCTGATTTTCATAACAACCTTGTAGAATACCCTGTACATTTATTATTTGAGACTATTCCAAATTTTCATAATACAAGTCAAAGATATGAACAATTTTTAATTGCTCTTGATAATAATATTGTTAATCGAAGAAGCGGTATTAAAGATGAAGTCGATTTTTTGTTAGAAAGGGTAGAATTAAGTACGAAACTTCAATCATTAATTACTTGTAAAAAGATACCAATTCGAGTTACTCATAATGATCCAAAAATGGATAATATACTTTTGGATCAAAATACTGGAAGAGCAATTTGTTTGATTGATCTTGATACGATTATGCCAGGTACAATATTACATGATTTTGGAGATATGATTCGTACATGTACTGTTACAGCTTCTGAAAATGAAACAAATCTCTCTAAAGTGGAAATTGATCAAAATCTATTTGAAGGATGTGTAAAAGGATATGCCTCGATTGCAAATCAATTTATTACTAATAACGAAAAAGAAAACCTATATGTTGGTGCGCTTACAATAACATATGAACAATCAATGCGTTTCTTAACAGATTATTTAAATGGTGATCAATATTATAAAATAGCGCACCCAGAACATAATCTTGAGCGCGCTAAAAATCAAATAAAATTAACCAAATCCTTAGAAGATCACCATCATAAACTACAAGAAATACTTTATAAAAGTTTTGATCTTTTACCTCAATAAATTATTTTTTCTTATAAACAGTAGCTAAGCCACCAATCGAAGTTTCACGATAAAGATTTGGTAAGTCATGACCTGTTTGTTTCATAGCTTGTACTACCTCATCAAATGAGATGTGATGTGTTCCATCAGTAAAAACAGCATAGTTGGCAGCATCAATTGCTCGCTTAGCGCCAAAAACATTACGTTCGATACATGGAATTTGAACTAAACCAGCTACTGGATCACAGGTTAAGCCGAGATGATGTTCCAATCCCATTTCTGCAGCATATTCAATTTGACGTACTGATCCACCCATCAATTGCGCTGCAGCTGCAGCCGCCATAGCGCATGCAACACCAACTTCACCTTGACATCCAACCTCTGCTCCAGAGATAGAAGCATTATATTTTACTAAATTACCAATCAAGCCAGCTGTAGCTAGTGCCCGAATGATTTCATCTTCTGAACAATCAAATGTATCTCGCATATGATGTAATACTGCAGGCAAAACACCACATGCCCCAGCTGTTGGAGCAGTTACGATTATGCCACCGGATGCATTTTCTTCAGAAACAGCGAGAGCATAAGCTGTCATATAACCGGGTTGAACTCCCATTGCACCACCAGCAAGTTTTACTTTTCGATGCAAAGACATGCTTTTGCGGGGCAAAGCGAGGCTGCCAGGCAATACACCATCAGTTTTCAAGCCACGTAATACAGCTTCTTGCATAGCTTGCCAAATAGTAGATAAATATTCAAAAATCTCAGGACCTTCGTAATGTTTAACTATTTCCCACAATGTCCAACCATTATCTTTGCAAGCGAGAAGAATTTCGTCCATTGAGTGAATATCATAGACATATTTGATATTAAGTGTGTCATTTTCATATTTTAAAGCACCACCGCCAACACTATAAACCGTTTCCTCACCAATCAATTTTTTATTTTCATCATAAGCATGAAGAATCAAACCATTTGGATGATAAGGCAGTGCTTTGTCTAAATGAAAGACAATTTCTGCTAAAGGATCATCTAATCCTTCATAAAGAGCTATATCTGTTAAGTGACCACGACCTGTCATTGCCAAACTCCCAAAAAGCTCTGCTTTGTAAGATGCAGCATTAGGATATTTTCTTTTAAAATTTTGAGCAGCATAGAATGGCCCCATTGTGTGACTACTAGAAGGACCTTTTCCAATTCGATAAAGTTCTCGGAGAGATTGCATAATTTTTCCTTTGAAATATAGCTCAGAAGCACATATATTGGTTAAGAATATAAAGAGCTGCCAAAATCTGACAGCTCTCCTAAATATGTCTAATAAATTTTCACTTTACTAACTGATAGACTTGATCAAATCAGAGATCAAGGTAGCGCTAGCAATTAAACTACGTTCTTCGTGCATATTTAATGGCAATTCAAGGTATTCTAAAACGCCTGCACCACCTACCATGTTTGGCATAGAGACAGTTACGTCTTTAACACCATATAAATCATCCATAGGAGCACACACAGTGAGTAATGATCTTTCGTCTCTTAGAATCGCCCTTGCAATTCTGCTAATCGCTGCGCCAATTCCGTAATAGGTTGCACCTTTTCCATCTAATATCTTATATCCTGCTTCACGAACCTGTTCTTCCACAAATATCTTGTCGTCTTCATTGAATTTGATTCCCCATTGTTTGCAGAAATCATCAATCGGAATCACACCGATATAAGTAGAAGACCAAGCAAAAATCTCTGAATCACCATGTTCGCCCAAGACATAGCCATGAATATGATGAGAATCGATATTCATTTTTTGACTAAGCAAAGAACGGAAACGAGCGGTATCTAATGTGGTGCCAGAACCTAATACACGCCCCTTAGGCATACCATGTTCTCTAGCGATTTTTGCTGCAATATGGGTCATAATATCAACAGGATTTGTTGCCACTAATAACACTGCATTAGGTGCATATTTGATGATATTAGGAATAATCTGTTTAAAGATTGCAGAATTTTTTTCTAATAAATCTAATCGTGTAATGCCTGATCCGGGAGGTTGTTTTACACCAGCTGTGATTACTACCAAATCAGAGTTTTTTAAATCTTCATAATCACCTGCACGTACAAGCATACGAGCAGAAAAGGGGATTGCATGGCGAATGTCCATTGCCTCAGCTTCTGTTCTCACTTTATCCAAATCAACCAAAACAATTTCTCGTCCCACCCCTTTCATCACCATTGCATAAGCAGCGGTTGCGCCAACTTTACCTGCGCCAACAATTCCAACTTTCATTTATTCCTCTTTCTTAAGCTTGTAATACGTAGCTTTTTTTACAATTAAAAGTTATTTTATAATGAATGATAGCATTATATATATCTTACAATAGTTTTGTAAACAAGAATTAAAAAGAAATTTAAAACTTGTTTGATATTCACAAAATATCACAAATATATGATATAGTGCCCATTAATTATACGATTAAGGAGAGATAAATTCCATGACAAAAACAATAAAGGTTGGATATATAGGTTTAGGTTTGATGGGAAAGCCCATGGCTATAAATATCTTAAATGCTGGCTATGAGGTCATGGTTCATAATCGTAGTAGAAGAAAGGTTGATGAGTTAGTAAACCTTGGTGCAAAAGAAGGACATTCACCCAAAGAAGTTGCAGAATTTGCAGATATTGTCTTCACAAATTTACCAGATTCACCTGATGTGGAGTTAGTAGTTTTAGGTAAAGAGGGTATTATTGAAGGGGCTCATACGGGCATGATCTATATCGATAACTCAACCATTAAACCAGCAACTGCACGACGAATTGCTGAGGTATTGTCGGAAAAAGAAGTATTTTGTTTAGATGCACCAGTTTCTGGTGGTGACATTGGTGCTCAAAATGGTACACTCACCATTATGGTAGGGGGAGATGAAAAGGCTTTGCAAAAAGCGATGCCTGTTTTAGAAGTGATTGGGAAAAAGATTACCCATGTGGGGGAAAGTGGTGCGGGGCAGGTCACAAAGGCTTGTAACCAAATTATGGTGGCAGCGCAAATGACAGCAATGGCTGAATTGTTGATTTTTGCGAAAAAATCAGGTGTAGACCCTGAAAAAGTAGTACAAGCAATCAAAGCAGGAGCAGCACAATGTTGGAGCTTAGACGTAAAGCCTTCACGATTATTTGAAGGAAATCGAGAACCTGGATTTAAGGCATATATGCAGGCAAAAGATTTGGGAATTGTGATGGATACTGCTAGAGAATATAGTATTCCTTTACCAGCAACAGCAGTGAATACTCAACTCTTTGATGCGATGTTAGCAATGGGGATGCAAGAATTAGATAATTCTGCTGTTATTGCTGTGATTGAAAAATTAGCAAATCAAAAACTTTTAGAGGATTAATGTAGAAAAATGAATGAATTTTTGACTTCTTTAAAGATCAGAAGAAAACGCAGACAATTGATCGTTGATTTCTTATTTATTTTGGCTGGAGCATTGATGCAGGCAATTGCATTGAATATGTTCTTAGTGCCTGCAAATTTGATTGCAGGCGGAATAACTGGTATTTCACAGGTAATTAATCATTATACTGGTTTTCCAATTGGCACGATGATCTTGATTGGAAACATTCCATTGTTTATTATTGGATGGCGTTATTTAGGTGGGTTTAATTTTGCGATTCGTACAGCATGGTCAGTATTGGCTTATTCTATTTTGACAGATGTTACATCGCTTTTTTTACCTCAACATTTTACAGAAGATATTTTATTGAACGCATTGTTTGGTGGTGTAATTAGTGGAATTGGTTTTGGTTTAGTCTATAGAGGACGTGGTACAAGTGGTGGTTCTGATATTATCGCTAGAATATTAAATCACTATCGTGGTATTTCTATTTCTATGTCTTATTTAATGACTGATACAATCGTAATGATGAGTGGTGGTTTTATATTTGGCTGGGAGAAAGCTCTCTATGCATTAGTAAATTTGTTTGTTAGTGGTGAAGCGGCGAATGGGATAACAACAGGATCCAATATTGTACGTACAGTTTTTATTATTTCTGATAAACCTACAGAAATTGCTCAAAGTATTATGGATCAACTTAATCGAGGTGTTACTTATGTTGATGTAACAGGTGCTTATACTGGAAATCAAAAAACATCTTTATATACTGTAGTATCTAGAGCTGAAGTTGAACGTGTAAAATATATAGTGCAAACGGTTGATAAGAAAGCATTTGTGGTGGTAGGACAAGCTCAAGAAGTGTTTGGAGAAGGATTCTTACCATTACATGATGAACATGAGGAAGAACAAAAAACTATTGAATCGTAGCAGAAAAATGCTGCAATAAAATCAATTGCATAGTTTCACTTTGTAAACAGGCCAACACCTTATCATCTGCATAAGGTGTTTTTGTTCCTCTGCTAACTAATATAGGAATATGCACATTGGTTGCAAAAGTTTTCTCTACATCTGAGGCAAGCGATTTTGGAATAAATCCGATGGCATTTGGGTTTTCATTGATTTTATTTTGCATTTCTTGGATAGATGTGACCAATTCAGCATTCATTGAAAGAGATTGCCCTTGCAACACATAACGTTCAAATGCAATTTGTAATTCATTATCAGAACTATATATAAAAACTTGAATGGGTTGAGAGGTGTTGTTGAAGGGCTGCCAAGAATTGATTGTGCCGTTAAAAATTGAACGAATTTGAGAGAGTGAAAGATCGTTGATTAAATTATTTGGATTTGTAACGATTGCAATGTCATCATAGGTAATGGGAATAAGTGAAGTCAGTTCTATATTTGGTTCACCAAAATGAAAATAAGTGAGATCTTTTGGATTTTCTGAGAAATAAGGTGTATAGTCAAAGTCTGGAATAGACATATCGCAGATTTTGAGTGTATCTAATAAACCTTTTGTAGCAGGATTGAACGTCAATTCAATTTGTGTGACTTTATTCAAGGTGATAGAAGAGTTTTGCTCTTGACAGGCGCTTAAAAAGAATAGTAAGAGGGAAAAAAGAATTAATGTCCAACTATATTTTTTTACCATGGTTTTATAATACAAATAAAACAGAAACAATACAAACTAGCATTAGATAAATGCTGAATTTACCAAGAGAATGATTGCTAAGGTAATGTAATAGCCATCTTATTGAAAGATAGCCAACAGCTCCTGCTACTAAAAAACCAACGATTAATGCTGGTATAAAGGAAGATGAGTTTGTTATTGAGGGGATATCAAATAAGGTAACGATGGACGCGCCTAACATAATTGGAACAGACATTAAGAATGAAAAGCGAGCTGCTGAAGCGCGGTCAAGGTTGCGTAAAAGCCCGCCAGTGATAGTGGAACCAGAACGAGAAATGCCTGGGAAGAGAGCAAGAACTTGGAAAAGTCCTATAGTAAGTGCATCGATCCAATTGAGTTCTTCTAAATTTCGTTGTTTGTTTCCAAGCCATTCCCCAACAGATAGAAGAATTGCAGTGATAGCTAAAAATACAACTGTCATTTTTGCGCTACTAAAAGCAGATTCAACTAAATTGTCTAAAAAGAGACCTCCAATCACACCGGGGATGGTGGCAAGAATTAATAGCCATCCTAATTTTGCTTCATGTGTTCCGAATGGTTTTTTGTTAAATAAAGCAGAAAACCAACCAGTGAAGATAGACCATAGATCTTTCCAAAAATAGAGAATAACTGCAACAAGTGTACCAGCTTGAATGAGCATATCAAATACAAAAACTTGGTCTTGAGGGATATTCCAATTGAAGAGATGTGGTAGTAAGACTAAGTGACCTGAGCTTGAAATTGGAAGAAATTCTGTTAATCCTTGGACAATACCTAAAATAATTGCTTGAAAGATAGTCATTTCTTTGCCTCCCATAGCCATGGTTGTGAAAATTCTTCAAACTCACCGTCAATGATTGCTTTGCGCATATCACGAGCGAGTTGTAACAACGTGTGAATATTGTGGATCGATAGTAATGTGGCACCGGTCATCTCTTTGCAAACCATGAGGTGGCGTAGGTAAGCGCGCGAGAAGTTTTGACAGGTGTAGCAAGTACAATTGTTATCAATGGGGTTTGAATCTTTTGCAAATTTAAGATTACGCATGTTCAAACGACCACCTTGCCGTAAAAAGACAGATCGATTTCTGCCCAAACGAGTGGGGAGTACGCAATCAAAAATATCAATTCCCTTAGAGACACAGTTAACAAGGTCTTCAGGTGTGCCAACTCCCATTAAATAGCGAGGTTTGTTTTGTGGCATGAGCGGCATTACAGCTTCTAAAACTGAAATCATTTCTTCTTTGGTTTCACCAACAGAAAGGCCACCAATAGCAAACCCAGGTAAATCTTTGGAAGTAACATAAGTAGCTGATTCTGCGCGGAGATCATCAAAGATTCCTCCTTGGACGATACCAAAAAGAGCTTGATCTTCTCTGGTCTTTGCATCAATACAACGATCTAACCAGCGATGAGTACGCTCCATAGCACTTTTGACATATTTTTTATCATAAGGATCAGAACATTCATCAAATGCCATTATGATATCAGCACCAAGATTTTCTTGAATTTTAATGGAGCTTTCAGGTGTAAAACGATGAATTGAGCCGTCGATATGACTTTTAAATGTAACTCCATCATCGTCGATTTTATTACTTTCGCTTTGAGAAAAGACCTGGAATCCTCCACTATCTGTCAATATAGGGTTAGGCCAATTCATAAACTTGTGTAACCCACCCATTTCTGCTACAAGCTCATCACCGGGACGGAGATATAAATGATAAGTGTTAGAAAGAATTAGTGAAGCGCCCATTTCATGAAGTTGAGCAGGTGTGATGGATTTTACTGTGGCAGCTGTGCCAACTGGTGCAAAAATAGGTGTTTCAATCACACCATGTGGAGTTTCAAAGCGGCCTGAGCGAGCAGCACCATCTATAGCATCTAAGTGAAATTGGAAAGAATTAGTCATATGCGTATTATACCTGTAAAGTATTCCGTCTCAACAATTCTTTTAATTTACTTAAGAAGAAAATATTTTCTCTGATATACTTAATTTATGGATCTTTTTGACTATTCAATGAAAAAGAAAACTGAACGAGAATCACCGTTGGCAGCACGAATGCGCCCAAAAACCATTGAGCAGTATGTGGGACAAGAGGAAATTTTGGGAGAAGGTAAGCTTTTGCGTCGGACGATTGAAGCAGATCGGTTGTTCTCTTCAATCATTTTATGGGGGCCACCAGGGACTGGTAAAACTACCTTAGCAACTGTGATTGCAAACCAAACGGCTTCGTATTTTGAAACTTTGTCAGCTGTGATGGATGGTAAGTCTCGCTTACGAGAAGTGGTACAAGATGCAATTGAACGGCGACGTTTGTATAATACGCGGACGATTTTATTTGTGGATGAGGTGCATCGCTGGAACCGTGCACAACAAGATGCGTTACTACCACATGTAGAAAATGGTACAGTGACATTAATTGGAGCAACCACTGAAAACCCCTATTTTGAAGTCAATGGAGCTTTGGTATCACGTTCAAGAATTTTTCAATTACATCCCTTAGAGTCAAAACACATTCGACAAATCCTCTTAAATGCATTAAGCAATACTGAAGTTGGATTTGGAAATATGAATGTGGATTTGAAGGAAGAAGCGTTAGCACATATCATTCACGTAGCTAATGGGGATGCACGCAATGCGTTGAATGCATTGGAATTGGCAGTGGAAAGCACACCACCGAATGATGCGGGTGAGATTGTGGTGACTTTAGATGTAGCCCAAGAATCAATTCAACAGCGAGCAGTGTTATACGATAAAGATGGAGATTCTCATTACGATACAATTTCAGCATTTATTAAGTCAATTCGAGGGTCTGATCCCGATGCAGCAATCTATTGGTTAGCTAAAATGCTTTATGCAGGAGAAGATCCTCGATTCATTTTAAGAAGGTTGTTGATTTCTGCGTCAGAAGATATTGGATTAGCGGATCCAAATGCTATGGTGGTGGCAAATGCTGCAGCACAGACTTTTGAGTTTGTAGGAATGCCAGAAGGTGTGTTTGCTATTTCAGAAGCGACACTTTATTTGGCTACAGCGCCTAAATCCAATAGCGTAGGGGCATATTTTAAAGCATTTGATATGTTGGAAAAAGATGGTGCAGTGGAAGTGCCCAAACATTTGAAAGATGGAAATCGTGATGCAAAGACTTTGGGACATGGCAAAGATTATTTGTATCCTCATGATTTTAAAGATCATTTTATTCCGCAACAATATTTACCAGATGCTTTATTAGGAACGCATTTTTATACACCTTCTGAGATGGGTAAAGAAACAGAAATCAAGGCGCGTTTAGAAAAATGGCGTGCAGAACAGAGAGAAGCATTGCGTATTAAATCAATTGAAGAAATGCCGAGTCTTTCAGAAGAAGAAGTGTTTGGCATTAAACGTCGACACAAATCTGGACGCGGCAAGAGTACGATTTAAGCAATTGAGAAAGAAGAACAAAGGATTGATGATGAAAGGAAAATCGAGCATGCAAGTTGCTATAATTTCTTTGTTGTTTGTGATGTTGGGTGGTGTGGCCATCACAATCCAAAATATTGTCTCAGGTGAGATGGCTTCCAAGACAGCATCTATAACAAGCGTATTTATTATTCAATTAAGTGGAACAATCCTTTCTGGTTTGATCATTTTGTTTATGAAAGGAAACCCATTGAAGGGATGGACAACTATCCCATGGTATATGTTCTTTGTGGGGTTATCGGGGATTATTGTAATTCTATCGATGGTGTATTCGATTCCTCGAATTGGTGTTTCGGGTGCTGTTAGCGGACAGCTGATTGCTATGTTGACTTGTAGTGCATTAATCGATCATTTTGGCGCTTTTGGTGTGGAACGAATTCCTTTAACTTCATTAAAACTGGTGGGGATGTTGACTCTGATTGTTGGTGTGTTTTTAGTCTTGAAAAAATAGACTATGGAACAAAATTTGGATTGATTACGTTAAAATACTAAGAGATTTTGTTTGATACTTAAATTTTGAATAAGAAAAAGGCGTTTTTTGTTTAGAATATTTGCCAATAATCGCTTATTCATAGATGACAAGGTATAATTCAACAAGTATAATTCAAGCTTGAGCGTAAACTCAGAAAAGCAAAGGATAGATAAGAATGAAAAAGTATTTAAAAGTTGTTTTTATTATTGCAATTTTGGCTGTTGCACTCACAGCATGTAATTCAGGAAATGATAACAATGGTGTTTCTGAAGCAGATGCAGTGATGACACAAGCAGCATTGCTAGTAAATGAAATGTCCACCCAAGCTGCTCAGACAGAAGCTGCTAAGGAACCAACACCTACAAATACACCTGTTCCACCAACTCCAACAAACACAGTTGCTCCAACTGCAACTTTGATTCCTACTTTACCAAATGCTGCCGATCCAGCAACCGCAACCCCGATCGCTACTTTGGCAAACCAAGGCAATAGTTCTAATACAGGTACTACTTCAACTGGTAACTGTACATGGGATGCTCATTTTGAATATGAGACAATTCCGGATGGCACCCGTTTCAAACGTGAAACAGTATTTGATAAGACATGGCGAATCAAGAACACTGGCACTTGTTTGTGGGGACCGGACATTGAATTAGTCTGGTTGGCAAGCTATTATGATAAAGATGTAGATGGCTCATGGGATGCTTGGACAGATAAATTCACTGCATATGATGTGTTGGAAACCACAAAAGCATCTTCTGTGATTGCACAAGATATTGGCACTTTGGGAAATCAACAAATTGGTGAATTCAAGATTACATATCAAGCACCAATGAAAGCTGGTTTGTATCGTTTGGATTATCAAATTCGTACGAATGGCGCGATTATCCCAATCGATGGTGGCGTGATCTATGTAGTGTTTGAATCCTATGATCCGGAAGCTGAATAGAAACGTTGAATGATTAATTAGAGAGCTGGTGTGATGCCAGCTCTTTTGTTTTAAGTTGGGTGTGAGGGTGAGCGGTTATTGAATGAGGGAGAGGTAGTGATTGAGGACCCCGAAGGCGAAAAGGAGCTGGCCGAGTTGATAGAAGATACGGCTGATGAGGCGCGTGTATTTGTGTTCGATGACCCATTGACGATAGCCGAGTAATGAGTCGGCGTAGAACATGGAGAAGGCTCCAAGGGCGGCAAAGTAGGAGAATAAGGGGTTGCTCTTCCAGAGGAAGAAGGAGCTGATGGCACGGTAGAGGGTGGAGGAGATGACGATGAGGTAGAGTAGGGAGGGAGCGTATAGGTCAAGGATTTTGCGCGCATTCATGACCCGTTGGAGGAGATAGGCGAAGAAGATGACAACGGGAACAAAGAAGATGGCGAGGAAGATGCTGGGCGCGAGGGTGCTGGATTGGAAGACGGGGGTGATGGCGAGGTTATAGGCGATGTGGGCGAGGAGGAAGAGGAAAAGACCGAGTTTGAAGGGACGTTTGGGGAGCATGAGGGTGATGTCTCCGGCGAGGGAGAAGGCGAGGCCAATGAGCACCCAAAGGATGTTGCCTGCGGAGGTGCCGATGAATTTGGTGTTGCCGATTTGAATGAAGGCGGTGATGAGGATGGCGATGATGACGAGCGGTTTGGTGATGTAGCCAAGTTTGATTTTTTTTGTTTGTAGGGCGTACCAGTCGGCGACCATGATGAGCAGAACTGGGAGTAGGAGTAGGTAGTTCATGAGGATCCTTTGCGCGCTGTGCGAGGGGTTGGTGGGCTAGTCTTGTTTGCCGTAGCCGAAGCGATCTAGGAAGGCGTCGTCGTTGCGCCAGTTTTTGCGGACTTTGACTCGTAGGCGGAGGAAGACTTTGCGGCCGCTCATGGCTTCGATAGAATTGCGAGCGGAGGAGCCGATGCGTTTGAGCATTTCGCCTCCTTTGCCGATGACGATGCCTTTTTGGGAGTCACGCTCGACGAAGAGAGTGGCTTCGACATAGGCGCCGTGGTCTTCGCGTTCGGTATATTCGTCTACACGGACGGCGATGCCGTGGGGGACTTCGTCTTTGAGGAGGATGAGGGCGGCTTCGCGGATGAGGTCGGCGGCGATGTCGCGTTCGTAGAGATCGGTGATTTGATCTTCTGGGTAGAGTGGGGGACCTTCGGGGAGCATTTCGATGATTTGTTGGGTGAGCTCGGCGATGCCAAGGCCTTTGCGTGCGGCGATGGTGATGCTTTGGGAGGCGGGGACGAGGGCTTGGTATTCTTGGATGCGGGCGGCGAGCTTGGTTTGGTCTGGGACGAGATCGAGCTTGTTGATGACGAGGAGGAGGGGGGTGGTGAGGTTGGCTTCGTGAATGGCTTCAGCGATGATGAAGTCTCCTTCTTGGGGTGGGGTGCTGGCGTCTACGAGGAAGAGGATGAGGTCGTTTTCTTCTAGGGTGGAGAGGGCTTCTTCGTTCATTTTTTCGCCGAGTTTGTGTTTGATTTTGTGGACGCCGGGGGTGTCTACGAAGATGAGTTGGGCTTGGTCTTCTAGGGTGAGGATGCCGAGTTGGTTTTTGCGGGTGGTTTGGGGGCGAGGGGAGACGGCGGCGATTTTTTGCCCGAGGAATTTGTTTAGGAGGGTGGATTTGCCGGCATTTGGTTTGCCGATGATGCTGATATAGCCAGCACGATAGTTGTTGTTTTGGGTATTTTCTGTCATAGGTGTATTATACAGGTAATTGAGGGAAAGGAATATGGGTTTTGGGATATGAGGTTGTTTGGGCCCTTGCTTGTGGGGCAGGTTGGTTTATAATACGACGGATGGAGAGGTGCCAGAGTGGTTTAATGGGGCGGTCTCGAAAATCGTTGTAGTGCGCTAGCGCTACCGTGGGTTCGAATCCCACCCTCTCCGCTGTTTTCTTTTTTCCCATTTTTTGTTTTGAATTTTTTAAGGTTGTTTTTTTTGGGTTGCCAGAATGTGCCAAGGCGGGTTTTGTTTGGTGCAGGAGGTGCCCTGGGGTGGGTTTTGCTGTGCCAGATGGTGCCAGGGTTTTGGGCGAAGTGTGTTATTTAGTGCTTGAATTGCTTTTTAATTCTTTATTTAAATATAAAATGTATTTTTATATTATTTCTAAAATCTAGTTATATTTTTATTAAGTTATTATATCTTATTTCAGTTTTGGGCGCTGAGAAAAAAAGTGATGGAGTTGTTTTTTTGGTGTGTTTTTTCCCAGTGGGGGTGTTTGATTTTGTTAAGGTACAGAACGTATGTTCTGTTTATATTATAGCGGATGTGTGGGGTTTTGTCAAATTTAGGGGATGGTGAGAGGAGTTGTTTTCGTCTGTGTCGCTGGAGAAGATGGTGATTCCTAGGTAGGGTTGGTATTGCATGTCTTTGCCGGTGAGGGTGTCTAGGGTGGATTGGATATCTGCGAGGGTTTTGGGCATAGGCTTGTTGGGCATTGAGGGCTGCGACGGTTTGGGCTACGCTTAGTTCTGCGGTTTGGTCGTTGGTTTGTTGATCGCTGTTGTTGCCACAGGCGTATAAAATTAAAAAAATACAATACCCCCTACGAGCATCGTTTTGTTTGTCAAATTTGTTTGGAGGAAGTTTTGGTTTGTTGTTATAATTTGGGCTATCAATGGTTTGGAGTGGGTTATATGATGACTTTCTTTTTTTTTTATTTTTTAATTTGCATTGGGGATATGTGGGTTTTTGATGAGGAGGATTTATGGGGTTGGCTGATTATAATAAGAAGTTTGATTTTAAGGATTTCTTTATTTTACTAATTTTAATATTGATTTGTGAATCGTCTTTATTGTTTGAATTTTTACTTGAAAAAGAGATAAGACTTTATATATGGAAATATTCATTTATTTTTGATTTGCTTTTTATTATCTTATTGCTTTTGAATAAAATAATAAAAAGCAATATTTTTTATACTATAGCTACTTAGCTACTTTTTTTAACCCTGCTTTTCGTCTTATGTTTAACTTAGCTTTTGGATTAATAATACGTTTTTTTGGTTTTAATTATTCATGGTTTATTCCTATAGTTATTATTTATTTCTCAATTTATCTTTTGATTTTAATTCCAGATGATAAATTAGTTATTATTAATAAATTTTTTGTTGATAGTAAAGTGATAAGTATTGGATTAGTTTTGCTTGGTTTTTTCATTGCTTTTGATAATAACAGGTATGTACTTCGATATAAGGTGCCTGGTAGTTTTAGAGAGATGTCTGGAATTCTTAGGGCTGGAATAGGAGTAATTATTTTAAATTTTTATTTTATAGTTTTGGCTGTTTCAAGTATAAAGAAATCGTATAAGAAATTCGATAATGAGAAATTGCGGAAGAAAGGTTTTGTTGAGGAATGAGTGGGGTTTTGGAGGAGGATTAATGGGATTTGCTGATTACACAAAAAAAATTACTTTAAAAGAAATTTTATATTTCTTTTTAATAACTTTTGGAACAGAGTCCGTTTTAATTTTTACATTTATGCTAGATAAAAATATACGAATTCAAATTTGTAAGTTTAATTTTTTATTTGATTTTATTTATTTTTTTTTACTATTGATAAACAAATACTTAAAGAGTAATTCGATATATATAATTTCACTTTATTTCACTTCAGCTTTTCGTATGATTGCAAATATGGCTATTGTTTTTATAATTTATTCGATAGGTTTTAGCTATGATTGGTTTTTACCTTTAGTTATCATTTATAGTTTATTTTGGCTTCATTTACTATTTCCAGCAGATCAATTAAAAAAAATAAACACTTTTTTTATAGAAAGTAAAATTGTAAAAATAGTTTTGTTGATTCTGATTTCAATAACTATTTTTGGAAATAATCGTTATGCAATAAGATATAAAAGTATTGAAAGTATAAATTCAGGATTTTTATGTTTTGGATTAGGAACTATTATTTTTAATTATTACTGGATTATTTCAGGAATTACTTCAGCAAAAGAATCGATAAAAATTTTTGAAAATAGAAAATTAAAGTTGGAAGAAAGAGAAGCAGAAGTTGTTGAGGGATGAAAGAGGGGTTTGAGAAGGAGGATTTATGGGGTTAGCTGATTATAATAAGAAGGTTGATTTTAAGGATTTATTTTATTTAATATTATTAACTATCTTTTGTGAATCATTTTTATTTTTAACATTTATGATAGAAAAGAAAATTCGGAGTCAAATATGGAAGTATTCAATTGTATTCGATTTATTCTTGTTTATATTATTAATTTTGAATAAAAAATTTAAAAGTAATTTATTATATTTTTTAGCATCAATTTTTTTACCAGTTTTGAGACCATTGTTTATTATGGGAATTGTATTAATTATAAGGACAATTGGATTTGATTTCTCTTGGTTTATTCCAATTGTAATTTTTTATTTTTCTATTTGGTTTTTGCTTTTTTTACCTTCTGATAAATTAGAAACTCTTAATAATTTTATTGTCAATAGTAAAGTAGCGTCAATTATATTATTTTTTATTATCGCATTTAGCATTTTTGATAATAACAGATATATAGTGAGATATAAAATACCAGGAAGCATTAGAGAAATTTCAGGTGCTATTAGATTAGGGTTTGGTTTAATAGTATTCAATTATTATTTTATTTTATTAGTCGTTACAGCTTTAAAAAGATCAAGTATAAAATTCACTGATGAGAAATTGCGGAAGAAAGGTTTTGTTGAGGGGTAAGTGTTTTTTTGATGAGGAGGATTTATGGGATTGCCTGATTATACAAAAAAACTTAATTTAAAAGATTTTATATATTTCTTTTTATTAACAATTGGAACTGAATCGACTTTATTGTTTGCATTTATGCTGGAGAAAAATATTCGTATTCAAATATGGAAGTATTCAATATTGCTTGATTGTATTTGTATATTTTTATTAATAATAAATAAATTTTTAAAGAATAAATATGTTTATATTTTGGCAAGTTTTTTTGCACCAGTTTTACGTATGATCTCGAATATGAGCATAGTTTTTATAATTTACTCAATTGGATTTAGTTATAAATGGTTTTCAATTGTAGTAATACTATATTGTTTAATTTGGTTATTTTTACTTTTTCCAAAAGATCAATTAAAAAAAATAAACACATTTTTTGTTGAAAGTAAAATTGTAAAAATAATTTTATTGATAGTAATTCTAATTGCAATTTTTGGAAATAATCGTTATGCAATAAGATATAAAAGTATTGAAAGTATAAATTCAGGATTTTTACGTTTTGGATTAGGATTTACTGTATTTAATTATTACTGGATAATATTAGGAGTTACTTCTATTAAGGAATCAATAAAAATATTTGAAAATAGAAAATTAAAGTTGGAAGAAGGAGGAGTAGAAGTTGTTGAGGGATGAAAGAGGGGTTTGAGGAGGATTTATGGGATTGCCTGATTATAATAAAAAACTAACCTTTAAAGATTTTTTTGTTTTATTATTATTGGTTTTTTTATCTGAATCTTTGTTATTGTTAGCATTTTTACTAGAAAAAGAAATTCGAATTCAAATATGGAAATTTTCATTTATATTTGATCTTATATTCTTTTTATTATTATTAATAAATAAAATTATTAAAAGTAATGTAATTTATACAATTGCTACAATTTTTAACCCATCCTTTAGAGCAGTTATAAATTTAGCTCTTATTATTCTTATTCGATATATCGGATTTAATTATTCTTGGTTTATTCCAATAGTGATAGTATATTTTTCCATGTATATTTTAATTTTTTTACCTGAAGATAAATTAGAAAGTATTAAAACGTTTTTTTTAGATAGTAAAGTGATATCAATAGGTTTATTTTTACTTTTTCTTTTCAGCTCAATAGGTAATAATAGATATGTTGTAAGATATAAAGTCCCTGGAAGCTTTAGTGAATTATCAGGTGCTGTTAGGTTGGGAATAGGTTTATTGATTATAAATTATTATTTTATGATATTAGCTTTAACTACAATAAAAATCTCGTACAAACAATTTAATGATGAAAAATTGCTGAAGAAAGGTTTTGTTGAGGAATTATAGAGGGGTTTAATAAATATAATTCTCATTTCTTTCTGATTAATTTAAGGGTAGAAATTAAGGTTGAAGATGCTAGATAAAAAATTATTGGAAAAGTACCAACTTGTATTTAAAAGAAATTATAAATTTTTTTATGATCTATGGGATAAAAAGGATTTATCTGAAATTTCGAATAATGATCTAATTTTTATTGGTTATTCTTTATTTGAATTTTCAAAAAGAATTATTAATAAGAATAAAAGAGATTTATTGTTAAGTGAATCTAGAGATGTTTTGAATTTAATTTGTTTAGAAGATCTAAATGAATATGAAAAAGCTATTTATGATGAGTTTTTATTTTATATTAATTTTAGTGATTATTCTGATGAAGAGATTCTATTTAAATTGGAAGAAAATGTTGTTGATTTCCCTTTCTTAGGGAAATCGATGCTTAAGTTAGCTAAAACAAAAATTGATGAAAAAAAAATGATGATGCATTAATGCTTGCTGAAAAATTAGTGTCTATTTTTTCGTCCGATACATATTTACAATATTTTTATTTTGATATATTGATTTTGTTAGATAAAAAGGCAGTGGCTAGAAAAAAGATAAAAGATACGGAAAATAATATAATAAAATTAATTTTTTTATACGTTTGTTCAGAGAGAAATATATTATTTAATTTTGCTATAGTTTAATTTATTTGTTTATTTCTTATTTAATAATTGAAAAATTATATTTAGGCTTAGTTGTTGTTATCTTATTAGTGGTTTTAATTAATTTTTTATTTTATTTATATCGATATTTGACAATTATTATGTTTAAAAATGATTGGATAAAGAAAATTTTTGTGTCAGTCCCAATATTGGTTTTGTTTCATATTGTTAGACTTTTTCTGGTGTGATGAAGTTGATTGAAAAAAAATAATAAGGATATTTAGGCGAGGATTTCAGTGTTTATGGAAAATACTGCTTTACGTAATATGTATTTAGATATTTTTCAGGGAAAGTATGAGAAATATGCTATAGAGATTGAGGAAAGTAATTTTGAAGAAATGAGTGTTCCTATGTTATTAGGGATGTATTATATATTAATTTCTGAGGCACATACTATTAAGAATTTATATTATAAAAAATTAAAATTAGGATATGCAAACCAGATTTTTGATATTTTGTCTAAAAGAAATTTATCTCTTGAAGAACAAAGTATCTTTGAAGAATTTCAATTATTTTATAATGTTTACTTTAATGATTATGAAGAAATTAAATTTGATGAATTGATTTCGAAGTTTCCTTATTTAGGTTTTACAAGAATTAGACGAATTAAAAATTTTAGAGACTTAAAAGAATTTAATAATGCTTTATTGGAAATTTCAATTATTAAAAATTATTATCCAAATTTGGAATTTTTAGAAATTTTGGAATCAGATATTTTGGTAGAAAACAATGAATATGGAAAAGCATTAGATCTTATATATAATCTTAAACAGAATTATCTTACTAAGGTGTTTAAGTTATATTTGACTCCATTTTCAAAAGATAAAATGAAATATTTTGTTTTTTTGCTTGAAATTTTTATTTTTATAGTAGATTATTATTTGTTTAAAATTCATATAATGTTAGGATTTTTACTTCTTTTACTAATTTTATATGGCTTAGGAAGGTTATATAAATATTACAAATTAAATACGATAATTTTATATGTTCAACTTTTTGTAAGAAAATGCGTTTTTTCTTTAATAATAATTTTTTTGTTAAATAATTTGATAGAGAAAATTGTTTAAAATTTGACAATTTTTTGACTGCCCTTGAGGCAGTCTTTTTTTATTCTGGTTTGGAGGGGGAGGAGAAGAAGCGGTTGGCGAGGAGGCTGGTGAGGGCGATGAGGAGGAAGAGGAGGGGGATGGAGAATTGGTCGGCGATGAAGCCAAAGAGGGGGGCGAATAGGGCGGTGAAGAGTGCTTTGAATTGGGATTCTACGGAGAGGACGGTGACGCGTTCGTTTTTTTGCATGGTGTCGCCGATGACGTCGACAAAGAGAGGGCGGCGGACATCTTTGAGGATAAAAAGGAAGAAGTAGATGAGGATGATGGGGAGGATGAGATCTTGACGGATGCAGATGGCGAGGATGAAGAAGGCGAGGGCGAAGAGGTCGTAGAAGCGGTTCATGAGGAGGCGGGCAGGTTTTTTGTCGGTGAGGCGATAGACGTTGCGGGAGCCAATTGCGCTAAAGATGTAGAAGAAGCCGTAGATGATGGCGAGGGTGGTTTCGAGGGAGTCGTCTATGGAGAGAGATTTGAAGAGGAGGAGGGGGGAGGCAAGCAGTGCGGCTTGAAGGATGGGTTGGATATAGTCTTTGATGGATTTGAAGATGGCATCAAAGGAGGAGGAGGATAGCATGAGCTTCATTTCTTCGTTATTGCGGATGATGTTTTTGAGACTGCCGAAGAGAAGGTTGAGGAAGCTGGTGAATTGGAAGGCGCTCTTTTGTTTTTGGTTGAATTTTGCGGGGTAGGAGAGAATGAGGAAGAAGTCGGCGAGGTAGGGGATGATGCCAAAGAGGAAGAGGAGGCGGAGGTTGTCGAAGCGGAGGACGAGCAGGATGGAGATAAAGGCGGAGATGGCGGAACCAGTGAGAGAGAAGGAGCGGGTGCGTCCGTATACGAAACTTTTTTCGGAGAACCAGTTTTTTTCTTCGAGATATTCATAAATCATAGCTTTGTGGGTGCCGGAGCGGAAAGCTTCGCCAAGGCCAAAGAATAACATGGCAAAGGCAAGGAGCCAAAAGTTGGTGCCGAAGTAAAAAAAGATGAAGGAGATGATGTAGAAAATGAAGCAGAGGTTGAGCTCAGTTTTTTTGCCGAAATGGTCAGCAAAGACACCAGAGGGAATTTCAAAGATGTAGTTGACGATCTCGCGGATGGAATAGAGCAGGCCGACTTGGAAGAGGTTGAGGTTGGCATTGAGGAGTACGAGGACTAGGAAGGGCTCAAAAAATTTCAGATCTTTAAGAAAGCCGTATGCACAGAACTTTTTAATTTGGGGGTCTTTTTTGATGATTTGGCGGGTAGTGAGGATGGGTTCGTTCATATTTCAAATAGTAGCACTTAATGAGTAAAACGGAAAGTTTTTAGTTTCGGGGAATGATATTATGATTTAGTAATATAAAAAATTAATGTATGGTAATATATGGAAATGAAAAAATCTTTCTTTATTATTTTGGGGTTTTTGTTTTTGGGAATTGCTGTTGTGGGGATTGTTTTGCCAATTTTGCCGACAGTTCCTTTTTTGTTATTGACTTCTTATTTCTTTGTGCGGGGATCTGATCGGGTGAATGATTGGTTTGTGAACACCAAAGTGTATCAGAAACATTTGATTGTGTTCAAAGAAAAGGGTGGATTGAGTTTGAAGGCAAAGTTGTTGATTTTAATT
This sequence comes from Anaerolineales bacterium, assembly GCA_963662985.1. Lineage (GTDB taxonomy): Bacteria > Chloroflexota > Anaerolineae > Anaerolineales > UBA11579. The sequence goes on from OY760067.1 coordinate 1,557,400, forward strand.
CCTGTTTATGTGATTTTGATGGCTTTGTTTTTTGCAAAAGATATTTTGGCAATGCGAATTACGATTGTTGTTTTGCTATTGGTAAAGACGATTGTGTTTATCAAAATGAAGACGATTTCACCAAAGGAGATGCAACAGAACGATGATGCTGAATAAACGTTTGATTGATTTGATGGGGGCGGATAAGAAATTTGTGGGATGGACAATCTTGTTTAAGTGGGGGGCACTTTTGACGAATGTGGGATTGTTGTTTATTTTTTCTTTTGTAATTGATAATTTTGATTTTTTTGACCCTCGGCTTTGGCGAAATGTTCTATTGGCTTTTGGCGGGATCTTATTATTCCGTTTTTTGTTTAATTATTTTTCTGTTTATTTTGCGGGAAAAGTTTCTCGAATGGCGAAGATTATTTTGCGCAATAAGGTTTATGACAAGATTTTGCGGATTCATGGTGGATTTGGGGGAGATGTTGACACGATGGAAGTTTTGCAGAATGCGACTGAGGGGATTGAGTCGTTGGAGAATTATTTTGGGCGCTATTTGCCACAATTTTTTTATGCATTGATTGCACCTGTGACTCTTTTTTTTGTGACAGCGTTTGTCTCTTTGAAGGTGGCGGTTCTCTTTATTGTTTGTGTGCCTTTGATTCCGCTTTCCATTATGTTGTTTATGAAAATTGCAAAGAAAATTATGAAAGATTATTGGGGGGCTTATGTTGATTTGGGCGGGACATTTTTGGAGAATTTGCGGGGTTTGACCACTTTGAAATTGTTTGAGGTGGCGGATGTGGCGCATGAAGAGATGGATGAAGAGGCAGAGTCTTTTCGAAAGATGACGATGCGTTTGCTGGGGATGCAGTTGAATTCGGTGACGATTATGGATTTGGTGGCTTATGGGGGGGCTGCAGCTGGGATTTTGGTTGCACTTTTTGAATTGAGGGCGGGTGCGATCTCTGTGGGTGAGTTTGTGTTTGTGGTTTTGATTGCGGCTGAGTTTTTTATTCCGTTGCGGCTGTTGGGCTCTTTTTTTCATGTGGCAATGACGAGTGTGACTGCGTCTGAGAAAATTTTTGATTTGTTGGCGATTGAAGAACCTTTTTTTGGGGATCGAGTTTTGGGTGAAATTGACACTTTGGAAATGCAAGGTGTGGATTTTGCGTATGATGAACGAGAGATGATTTTGAGTGGTTTAAATTTTATGATCCGTAAGGGAGATTCGGTGGCTTTTGTGGGGGATAGTGGGAGCGGAAAAAGCACGTTGGCGAATTTGTTGATGGGGTTGCGCAAGCCTTTTCATGGAAATGTTTTGGTGAATGGGGAAGCGATTGATAGTTATTCTTTTGAAGATTTGATGAAACGGATTACTTTGATTTCGACGAATAGCCCTGTTTTTGGGATGACGATTCGAGAGAATTTGTTGATTGCAAATCCAAATGCTACTGAGGAAGAACTGTTTGAGGTGCTGGAGAAAGCACAGTTGTTGAAGGAAGTTTTGGGATTTCCTTTGGGCTTGGATACGGGGGTGGGCCAGCAGGGAAGTGAGCTTTCTGGAGGGCAGAAGCAACGATTGGCGATTGCACGGGCTTTGCTTGCTGACCGGGAGGTTTTGATTTTTGATGAAGCTACTTCGAATATTGATAGTGAGAGTGAAGAATTGATTTGGAAGGTGATTGAAGGATTGAGCGGGAGCAAGACGTTGATTGTGATTTCCCATCGTTTGGAAACGGTTCGATTTGTGGACCGGATCTTTTTGTTGGGGGGAGGGGAAATTTTGGAAGAGGGGAAGCATGAGGCTTTGATGGTGAATGATGGCAGGTATGCTGCTATGGTGAGGATGCAAAAGGAATTGGAAAGTTATCGGGGAGGGTTTTGATGAAAAAATTTTTTGATGATGTGAAGATTTTGGTCCGTTTGTTGGTTCACTTGAAGTCTTTGACGTTTGTGATGATGTTGACCATTTTGTTTGGGGTGTTGGGGTATCTTGCGGCTTCGGGGATTCTTGTTTTTTCTGTTTTGGGTGCGATGCGTTTTTTGGGATTGGCAATTTCTATTCCGATTAAAAGAGTGGTGTTGGTGGTGATTGTTTTGGCGGTTGGGCGGGGATTTTTTAAGTATTTTGAACAATTATCTGGTCACTTTGTGGCATTTCGGATTTTGGCTGATTTACGGTCTGAGGTTTTTGAAAAGCTGAAAACTTTGGCTCCGGCGAAATTAGATTTGAAAGATCAGGGAGATTTGGTGACTATTTTGACTGCTGATGTTGAAGCATTGGAAGTGTTTTATGCACATACGATTGCGCCGATTATGATTAGCCTTTTGACAGGGCTGGTCTTTTTAGGGGGTCTGTTTTGGATCGATCCTGCTTATGCTTTGTTGGCTTTGGGGGCTTATGTGTTGCTTGGGGTTGTGCTTCCTTTTGTTTTTCGCTATTTATCGGATGCAGATATGGCGAAATATCGAGAAGGGTTTTGGCAGTCTAATTCTTATTTTTTGGATGCTTTGCAGGGATTGAGTGTGACTTTGTTTTTTGGCTATCAGGAAAAAAGCAAGGCTGCGATTGAAAAGCGGTCTGAGGCGTTGAGTGATCAAATTGAAAAAGTGAAAAAGATGGAAGCGATTAATTTTGCTATGTTTGACGGTTTGGTTTTGCTTTTTATGATGTTGAATTTGCTGATGGGGGCATGGTTGTGGTCGGCAGGGAGGGTTGATTTTTCAGGCGTTTTGGTTTCTTTTGTGGCATTTTCCTCTTCTTTTGGGGCAGTGAGCGCGATTTCGGCTTTGTCTACTGTTTTTTCGGGGACGATTGCTTCGGCAAGACGGCTTTTTGAAGTTTTGGATGAAAGCCCTTTGGTGGAGGAAGTGGCGGGAGAGGATGTTTTGAGAACTGCTGATTTTGATTTTGATCAAGTGGGATTTTATTATCCAAATCGAGAGAGGTGGGTTTTGAAAGATTTGACGTTTTCAATGAGAGAAAAGGGGATTTTGGCGATTGTTGGAGAGAGTGGGGTGGGGAAGAGCACGATTTTGAAATTGATGATGCGATTCTATGACCCTATTTTGGGGCGGGTGTCGCTTGATGAGGTCTCTTTGGATGAGATGGCGACGAAGACTTTGCGGGGAACGCAGGCATTGATTGCTCAGAAAACATTTTTGTTTAATGCGACGATTGAAGAGAATATTCGGATGCGCAATTTTGAAAAGCCTTTTGAGGATGTGGTGCGGGCAGCGGAGAAAGCGGCGATTCATGATTTTGTGATTTCGTTACCGGAAGGATATGCAACGCCGGTGGGTGAATTGGGGGAACGATTATCTGAAGGACAAAAACAAAGGATTGGGCTGGCGAGAGCTTTTTTCAAGGATAGTGAGGTTTTGCTTTTGGATGAACCGACAAGCAATTTGGATGTGTTGAATGAGGCGGTGATTTTGAAAAGCCTTAAAGAAGGAGCTGGCGACCGACAGGTTGTTTTGGTGTCTCATCGACAGAGCACCACTGCGATTGCTGATGAAATTTTTGATATTACTGAACGATAAATTTTGGCTTGGTATATGGTTGAGATAGCGTTTTTTTTGATTCTGAAAAAAAATATCGATGCTTGCCATGGGGGGGAGTTCGTGATTAAATTGATTTATGAACGAAATTACTTATCGACATATTTTACTTAAAGATCTGGTGCCTTGGGCTGAAGAAATTGTGAGTAAGGCAGGTGAAGGCGACTTTGTGCCGATTACTTTGCATCGTGCGGAGGCAATGGCGGCGAACCCTTATGGGGCGCCGGAAGATGTGAGCATGATTGCGGCTTATTTGGGGGATAAGTGTGTGGGCTATTTTGGGGTGATGCCGATTATGGTAAAGCTGGGGGATGTGTTGGAGAAGATTTCTTGGTTTACGACTTGGACCGTGGCTCCGGAAACGCAGGGGATGGGCGTGGGAAGCGGGTTGTTGAAATCGGCTTTGACGATTGAAGAAGATTTTATGATTGTGGGGAGCCATTTTGCGGTGCGGGCTTGCGAGAAGCAAGGGTTTGCACGGTTTGAAGATTTTGAATATAGCATGATTGATTTGCGATTGTTGGGGAAGTATAACCCTGTGTCTGTGGGGATGCGTTTGTTGCGCAAGGCTTCGACTGTGGTGGGGAAGGAATGGCAGGTGGAGCCGAAGATTCAGAAGGTGAATCAGTTTTTTGCGAAGTTTTATGTGCCGATGGTGGGGGAAACAATTTATGCAAAGACGTTGAAGGAATTGGATGCAGCGGTGACGTTGGAAATGAAGGGGATTGAGATTCGACGCGTGCCGAAGGTGGCGGAGATTGAATTGGAACTGTTGCCTGAGTTTGCTTTTTTGCGTGATGAAAAGGTGATTAATTGGATGCTGAATTATCCTTGGGTGGCAAAGACGGGGGAATCGGCTACGGAAAAGATGAATTATTATTTTACGGATGCGCGAGATGAATTTGAGATGCAAGCGTATGAATTTTATGAAGGGGCGAAACGCGTGGCTGTGGTGACTTTGATGGTGACGAAGATTGGGAAAGATCGACGTCAGGTGCGTGTTTTGGATTGTTTGGCGGAGGATGCGCTGTTGCCATTGATTCGTAAGTTTGTGGTGGATGTGGCGCAGGACTATGGGGCGGTGCAGATGATGGGGGATGTGCGGGTGCTGGGTGCTTTGGCAGAGACGGCGATAGGGAAGGTATATGAAGTCAAGGAACGCACGTATCAGACGATGACGAAGAAGGATTCTGTTTTCGCAAAGGATTGGGAGAAAATCACAAAACGATTTGCAGATGGCGACATGGCGTTTACTTAGGATGTGAGTGCTAGGAAGCTGTTTCAATGCTGTTGTTTAATGAAATTGTTGAGCTTTAGAAACACCTTTCTTTAAAAGAAAAGAAGTGATTATGAAAGAAAAAATTAAAGGATTGGTAAAAAAATCTTTACGGTTTGTGCCGTTGAGTGTGTTTAAAGAATTGTTCCCGATGGAGTTGACGGGATTTTTCTACCATGCGGTGACGAATGGGGAGATGCTGCATGTGAAGAATTTATATCCGCCAGTTTCAGCTGAAGATTTTGAGGCAACTTTGGTGGCATTGAAGAAACGCTATACGTTTGTGAGCTATGCGGATTTGGTGGCGGCGTTTGAAGGCAAGGCATATTTGCCTAAGAAAGCGGCTCATTTATCTTTTGATGATGGGTTTGTGGAAAATTATACGGTGGTGATGCCCATTTTGCAGAAGTTGGAAATTCCATGTATGTTCTTTTTGACGAGTGAATGGATTGATAATCAGGCGTTGTTCTATCGTTCGAAGGTGTCTTTGTGCGTGGAGAAAGTAAATACGATGAATGAGGCGGCGTTGAATGCTTCTATTGAGACGATTGGTGATGATGGGGTGACGGACAAGGATTCTTTGCTACGGAAGGTGATGCGTTTTAAGCAAGAAGATGAGGATGAAGTGAGCCGTTATTGTGCGGCGTTGGGGGTGGATACGGATGCGTATTTGAAGGAAGCACAACCATTTTTGAGTACAGTGCAGATTCAAGAGATGTATGCGGCGGGATTCACTTTTGGGGGACATTCGGTTTCACATCGTAAGTTTGTGCAGTTGCCTGTGGAACGAGTGGAAGCGGAGATTGTGGATTCTTGCAAGAAAATTCAGGAAATCACGGGGCAGAAAGAAGTGCCGTTTGCGTTTCCGAACAGTGCAACGGGGTTTGATCGTAAGTTGTTGACTGAGATTCGTGAAAAAAATGTGGTGTTGGGGTTGATTTTTAATTCAAAAGGATTGTTGCCGGATGAGCCTTATTTGTTTAATCGAATTTGGATGGAACGAAAATTGAAAAATGGGAAGCGAACGTGGCAGGCTTATTTGAAGGATGCCTATGAAGGATTTGTGTGGGATAAGATTTTGAATTGGCGACGATAAGGTTGATTATGAAAGAGGTGGCCCTTTGATGGACCACCTCTTTTTTGTTTAATTGGTTTTTTGTTTTTGATAGAGCCAGATGCTGATGACCACCATGATGAGGATGATGCAGAGCATGGGGAAGAGCTGCAAAAAGTCGATGGTGGTTGATTGCATGGCGGTGAATCCCCAATAGGCGGGGAGGAGCTGGCCGATTTTGCCGAGGACTGGGGGGAGGAGATCGATGGGGAACATGATGCCGGCGAGCATGACGGAGGGGAGGAAGAAGATTTGGGAGATCATGGTGAGGCGGGAGGCGTTTTTGACGGCGAGGCCGAGAACGGTGCCGATGTAGATGCTAGATATAAGGAAGAAGATGAGGCCTATGAGGAAGGGAAAGATGGCTTGAGGAGGCGTGGCTCCGAAGGCTAGGGGGGAGATGAGGATGATGACCAAGCTCATGAGGAAGAGATGGAGGAAGGCGGAGATGAAGTTGTTGAGGATGCCTGTCCAGAGTGGGATGCGACCGACTTGATAGGCTTTTTTGATGTCACTGTTGAATAGGTCTACTAAGGGAGAGGGGGTGCCAAGGAAGGCGCCCATGGTGGCCCCAAAGACAACCATGGTTTGAACGAGGGTGTCTTTGGCGGTGGGGTTGATGGAGGAGAAGATGCCGCTCATAAATGCAAAGAAGAGCAGGGGGACGACGTAATAAGTGAGGAGGATGCTGCGATTGCGAATGTCTAGTTTCCATTGTAATTGGATGCCGTTTAGGAATGCTTTCATTATTTGACCTCTCTTGCAATTTCGATAAAGCGTTGTTCTAGGGTGGCGTGTTCGATTTTGATGTCTTGAACGGTGTGATTGTTTTGGTTGGCGTATTGAAGGAGCTCGATGAGCCCTTGACTGATGTCTTTGGTGGTGAAGATGGCGTAGTCTTGTTTGTGTTGTTCAAATTCAGAGAAGGTGAAGTTGGTGGGTAAAATGGGATCTGTTTTGATGTGGATGTTATAGAGGGCGCTGACGGAGCTGGTGAGTTGAGCAGCGGTCCCGATGAAGGCGATGTGTTTTTGATCGAGGATGGCGATGCGGTCACAGAGGCTTTCGACTTCGGCCATGTCATGACTGGCCATGATGAGGGTTTTTCCTTGTTGTTTGAGGGAGCGGATGACATCATGCAGGGAAGCGCGGGCTTCGACATCTAGACCGGCAGAAGGTTCGTCTAGGAAGATGATGTCGGGATCGCCGATGAGGGCGATGGCGAGATGGAGACGACGCTTTTGACCGGTGGAGAGTTGGTGATATTGGAGGTCTTTGATTTGGTCGATGCCAAAGGTGTGGAGATGATCGGGATTGGGGGTGGTTTTGTTCCAGAGGGAGAACATTTGAATGGCTTCGATTGGCTTGATCTCTTTGGGGAGGGAGGTGGATTGAAGTTGGACGCCGAGTTTGCCGTTGACTTGGATGGTGCCATTTTGATAGGAACGGAGACCTTCGATACATTCTAGGGTGGTGGTTTTGCCGGCGCCGTTGGTGCCGAGGAGACCAAAGATTTCACCTTTTTGAATCTCAAATGAGATGTCTTCTATGACGGGGGTGCTGCCATAGGATTTGGAGAAGTTCTCCACTTTGATGATGGGGTGATTCATTTTTTTTACTCCTTAATTGTCCCTTTTTGATGCTTGAACCTTTTTTAGATTTGAATATTGTTTGATTTGAAATAAACATTGACGGCTTCACTGATGTAGTCGGTGATATAGAGCTGCCTTTGTTTGATTTCTTCGTCCCATTGGTCTTTGCTTTCTTCAAAGTCCATGAGTTTGTTGAGGAGTTGCATGTCGCCACCGGTGAATTCGGTGACCATGTTCCAGAATTCATGGGTAATTTTTTGTGCGACGGGAGAGGAGGGGGAGATACCTTCTTTTTTTAGTTTGTAAAATTGGTTGCTGAGGTGGTCCCATGTTTTGTAGAGATTGGCGCTGATTTGTTGGTCTTGTTCGTATTTGGTTGAGATGTGTTCTAGGAGGGAAGGGTCCATGTGTTTGACGGGCCAGATGTTTTCGTTTTTGATGCGGAGCATGTAGATGATGGTGGCGTATTTATCGAAATCGACCTCTTGCATTTGGGTGACTTCTTTTTCGAGCTGTTGGATGGCTTGTTGAATGTGGTGGAGGTGTTGGATTTGTTTTTGAATGGCATTTTTTTGATTTTTGAGCACTTCGAGAACTTCATCTGGAGTGTTGAGGGGGATGAGGTTGTTTTTGATCTGGTCTAATGAAAATCCAAGGTATTTCATGGAGAGAATCTGGTATAGTTTGACCACCTCTTTTTTTGAATAGCGCCTTTTGCCTTGCGCATCTCGGTGAGATGGTTTGAGAAGATCAATCTTATCGTAGTATTGTAGGGTGCGAGCGGTGATATCCATTTTATTGGCAAGTTCGCCGACGGTGAGTAGCTCTTCTTTCATTTTTTGCTCCTTTTCTCCTCTTGGAGGAATTATACAACGTTACGTTACGTAATGTGCAAGGGTGAAAGTGGAAAATGTGCGTTTCAAAAGTCTAGCGGTATAATTTAACAAAAAAGGAAGTTTGCAGAGCTATGAAAGAATGGACAAAACCAGGGTTGGCATTGCCGGAAGCATTGAAGGGCAATGAAACAGGAACTTTTGCAGGAAACACGGTGCGGAAACGGATGCCGGCGATTGGGCGAAAGATGATGGCGGATGCTTTCTTTGATGAGCCGACCAATGAGCGATTGCGAGATATGTTTGATGGGATGCCTGATGGAAAGATTACTTTGATGGATGATCCGTTTGCACCCGATCATAAGGCATGGGAACGTTACACAGAACCTTATGTGGGGCAAACTTGGCTGGATGTGCCTTGGTTTTTTGCAGAGACGTATTTTTATCGACGAATTTTGGCAGAGACAGGCTATTATCATGGGGGTGAGAATTATCATGTGGATCCTTATTCTACGCAGAAGTTGAATGGGATGCTTGATGCGATGCCGGTGTTTGATGAATTAGTGAAGGTGTTTGACCAAGAGTTGAGCCCAGCGCAAGTGCTGCGGACGCTTTTGGTGTTGAATTTGTGGGGGAATAAAGCGGATTTGAGCATTTTCCCATCTAGTGGGGGGAATGAGCAGGTGGAATTGAATGCAGAGGAAATGGAAGCCAAGATTGTGGTGAACCATTTGAATGCATTGATGCGGTTCTTTAAGGCAGGGAAGAAAAAACGAATTGATATTGTGTTGGATAATATTGGGGTGGAATTGGTGGCAGATTTGGTGTTGGCATTTTGGCTAGTGAAGGCTGATTTTGCGGAGCAGGTGGTGTTACATCATAAAATTCATCCTACGTTTGTGTCGGATGCGACGGTGCGAGATACACGAGAGACGACCTATCAGTTGGGGAAGAAGGATGAGGTTGCGAATGCTTTTGTGTTGGAGTTGTTTGATTTTGTGGAAGCAGAACGGATTGTGTTGATGGAACATGAATATTGGACATCTTGTTTGCCGATGTGGGAGATGCCCAGTGAGGTGAAGGATTATTTCTTGGAGTCGGATTTGATTATCACAAAGGGAGATGCGAATTATCGCCGTTTGCTGGGAGATTTGCATTGGGCGTATGACACCGATGTTAATCAGGTGATGTGTTATTCTCCGGTGCCGATGTTGGCGATTCGGATTAATAAGAGTGAGGTGGCGATTGGATTGAAGCCGGGTCAGGTTAATGCGTTGGGTTCGATTGATGAAGATTGGTTGACGAATGGTGAGTGGGGGATGTTGATGTTTTATGACCCGGATGAGAAATAGTTGGTTATTTAGATACAAAAAGAGGTTGTGAATTTCACAACCTCTTTTGATTTAATTGTTTGAATTTGGCTTAGACAAAGCGTTCGCGAATTTCAGCGCTGACGTAGTCTAGGATGATGACGGTGAGTGCGATGAACCAAACACATATGCCGGCTGCGCGGTAATCAAACAAGCGGATGTATTGGGAGAGGAGGAAACCCACCCCACCACCACCGACCAAACCAATGACGGTGGACATACGAATGTTGATATCCCAGCGATAGATGGTGAAGGAGACGAAGGGGGGGATGATTTGCGGGATGACTGCGTAGCGGATGATTTGAAGCCAGTTAGCGCCAGTGGCTTTGATGGCTTCAATGGGGCCATCATCGATGCTTTCGATGGATTCGGAATAGAGCTTGCCGAGGGCGGCGATGGAGTGGAGGGTGAGGGCAAGGATCCCTGCGAATGGTCCAAGACCGACCATGATGACGAAGATCAAACCCCAAATGAGCGGTTCGATGGAGCGAATGATGTTGAAGATGGCTCGGACGATATAGTAGATGGAGAGCGCGAATTTGCTCTTGTTCATCAGGTTGCGAGCAGCGAGGAAGCTGACGGGCAAGGCAAAGATGACACCGAAGAAGGTGGCCATCATGCCGATGAAGATGGTTTCGATCATTTTTTGTGAGATGTTGATGAAATTATCACTGAGGTGTGGCTCACCGATGGACATGAGTTGTTTAGCGAAGACTTCCCAGATATAGAATTCTGCATCTGCAGAAGGGGGAAGTAATCGGTAGGGCATGATGATGTCTACGGAGAAATCACCGTTTTCATCGGGGATCATGACGACATATTCACCATCTTGACGTTGGCGGAAAATTTGTCCGTTGGGATCTTCCCACATAATTTCGACTTCAATACCGGGCTCAAAGTTACCACCTTCTAGGTGAAGGGTTGAGCCGACGCCACCAGACATATCTGATAACGAACCACATGTGGGGGAGGAGATGAGATAGGGGTCTGAATCTGAAGGTTCATTTTGAATGGGGGATTCAACTCCTGCGATACAGGGGACTTGAATTTCGGCAACAACGTTGACGTATTCTTCTGGATAGGTAAGGGCTGCTTCCCATGGCCAAGCGATGCGGGAGATAGGCGCTGAGGCTTCATCCATACCGCTAATTAAATCAACCATGTTAATTTGCCCAATTTGCCAACCTAATAAGAAGAAGGCAAAAAGGATGACTGCCATGACGAGGATGCCGTTAGGTTTTTCTGTATAAGAATTTTTGGCAACACGATAAGCATCGTAGATTTGAATTAAATAGAGCAAGACTACAAAAACGGTGACCCAGACGAGAGATTTGTCTAAGGTGAGACCTTTTTTGAAGATGTTGAGAAATCCTTCATCATATTTGGCGGTGGTGGTGAAACGCCACCAGCTGAGACCGAGAATGGTGAGGAAGGAAATGAAGACGATAATACCGCGGCGAATGGCGCGGGCTAAGATTTGGCCGAGACCGGGGATGATGGATGCTATGCCTGCAATGATGGGAGGTACAAAGCTGTTTTTCTTTTCATCCTTGGGATCGTGTTTGAGTTTTTTATTTGCCATGATTGTTTCCTCCTTCCTATGCTAAGTTGCCTTCAAGGCCACCACCGACGCGAATGGCTTCTTCGCCGTAGATGTCTTTGAATTGTTCATCTGTCATTTTTTGAATTTCTTCACGAGTGCCTTGGTAGACAATTTCGCCGGCGCGGAGGCCGATGACACGGGTGGAGTAGCGTTGAACGAGGTCTAGATAGTGTAATGAGCAGATGATGGTCATTTTTTCTTCTTGGTTTAGGTTTTCAAGGTTTTGAAGAATGGAGTGAGCGAGGACGGGATCAAGGCTAGCGACGGGTTCATCTGCAAGAATCATGGATGGATCCTGCATGAGGGCGCGAGCGATGCCGACACGTTGTTGTTGACCACCGCTGAGTTCGTCTGCACGTTTTTTGGCTTGGTTGAGGATGCCGAGACGATCGAGGGCGTTTTGTGCTTTTTGTTTATCAGCTGCGGAAAATTTTCCGAGAAAACTTTGCATTGTGGGGGTGTAGCCTAAGCGGCCAGAAAGAACATTGGTGATAACAGAGGAACGTTTTACAAGATTGAAGTGTTGGAAGATCATTCCGATGTCTCGTCTTGCCATACGCAAATCGTTGCCTTTTAACTTCGCAAGGTCTTTGCCATGCCAAATGATCTCACCTTCTGTGGGATCAATGAGGCGGTTGATGCAACGTAACAAGGTGGATTTGCCGGAACCACTGAGACCGATGATGACGAGGAATTCGCCGTCATTGACTGTGAAGCTGACATCCTTCAATGCTACGGTGCCATCATCATAAACCTTCGTAAGATGACGGATTTCAAGCATATTTATTCTCCAATAGTTGTGAATTTTTTGAATGTTTTGTCATTGTGTTAACACATTCATTATAACAGGTGTTTTTAAAAAGGGAATTCCCGGTGGTTTGTGGTTGTGATTGGTTTGTTAGGAAGGCGTGATGAAAAGATTAAGATTTGTTGATTTGTTATGTTTCTGTAACCTAATTTTGTATAATCTGAGTATGAATACAGCAAGATATCAGAGACAAATGGAGTTGCCGAACTTTGGTGAGGAAGGGCAAGCAAAGCTATCTGAAGCAAAGATTTTGGTGATTGGAGCGGGAGGCTTGGGGGCTCCTGTGTGTAGTTATTTGGCAGCTGCTGGAGTGGGCACGATCGGTGTGATCGATGGAGATCTGGTGGAGAAACGTAATTTGCATCGTCAGGTGATCCATCCTGAAGGGCATATTGGGATCCGAAAGGCTCGTTCGGCAAAGAATATTATGATGGCGTTGAACAGTGAAATCAAGGTGAATGCGATCACGAAGTTCTATACGGAGGAAAATGCTTTAGAGGTCACTGAGGAATATGACTTGGTGGTGGATTGCAGTGATAATTTTGAGACGCGCTATTTGACGAATGCGATTTGCCGTGAATTGGGAATCCCTTGGGTGTATGGGGCGGTTTATGAATTTGAGGGGCAGGTGAGTGTGTTTAATTTGGGCGAGGATAGCCCTTGTTATGAATGTTTGTTGCCTTCTTATGCAGAGCGACCTGTGCGGACTTCAAAAGCAATTTTGGGGATGGTGCCGGCAGTGGTGGGAAGTATTCAGGCGATGGAGGCGATTAAGATTATTACGGGGATTGCGCCAAGCCTTTCGGGCACTTTGTTGGTGATGAATCTTTTGAATCATACATATCAAAAGGTGCCGATTAAGAAGCGAATTGGGTGTGTGTGTACGCCTTATATAGATTAGGGTTCTTCCTATTTATAGTTTGGTAGTATCTATTTCTTGACAACCCTTGACGAATTTCGTATAATTACCAATTGGTATCTTTGTGTACCTTGGTGTTGTTATTTAAGTGTGAAATTCTAACTAAGGAGTGTTTTTAGGTGTTACCGACAAAATCCTTTTCTCGTATTGATGTCAATATTGACCTGCCTAATCTTATTGAAACGCAACTTAACTCTTTTGAAACTTTAAAAAGAGAAGGGTTAGCTGAACTATTCCACGAAATTTCCCCGATTGAATCCTATACTGGGACAATGAAGTTGTACTTCCCCAGCAATACTCCTGAATCTGAAGAGTGGGGTTTGACCTACTGGTTTGGTGAACCAAAATATTCTGTTGATGAATGTATGGATCGTGACTTGACCTATTCTGTGCCGCTTATGCATCTGTGTTGTTGGCGGGGCAGGATGTGGCAGAACCTGTGAAACAAGAGATCTTTTTGGGTGATTTCCCGGAAATGACCGAGAAGGGTACTTTTATTATTAATGGTACGGAACGTGTGGTGGTTTCTCAGTTGATCCGTTCCCCAGGGGTTTATTTTGAAGCTCCTGTTGATCGCGCTACTGGCCGTATTCTTTCTACTGCGAAGTTGATCCCTGATCGCGGGGCATGGATGGAATATGAAACACGTAAGAACGATTATTTGACTTTGAAGTTTAACCGAAAACGCACTATCCCTGTGACTATCTTTTTGCGTGCTTTGGCAGCATTGGATGATGGGAACCCGAATTCTCCACTTAAGACTGGCTCTGATGAAGAAATCTTCGCTTTATTTGAAGATGTTGACACCAACCCTGAACGAACTTTTATTGCTTCTACAATCCGCCAAGAACCGGATTGGGATCTTTCTAATTATTCTATTTCTGAAGCTGCTTTGATTGAATTCTTTAAGCGTATGCGCCCGGGTGACCCGGCGACATTGGATAATGCGCGTGAATTTTTGATGCAACAGTTATTTGATATGCGCCACTATGATCTTGAAAAAGTGGGGCGCTATAAATTGAATATGAAGTTGGATTTGGCTTCTAAGGTTTCTCTCAATGATCGCGCTGCGAACAAGTGGGACATTGTGATGCTTTTGAGAAGAATGATTTTGATCAACAATCTTCAAGAAGAAAAAGATGATATTGACCATTTGGGCAACCGCCGCATCAAGACGGTTGGTGAATTGGTACAAAATAAATTGCGTGTTGGTTTGCGTCGAATGGAACGTGTGATTAAAGAACGTATGTCTATTCGTGAGCAAGAACATTTGACCCCGGTTTCTTTGGTGAACATCCGCCCATTGGTGGCTGCTTTGCGAGAATTCTATGGGTCTTCTCAATTATCTCAATTTATGGAACAAACTAACCCGCTTTCTGAGTTGAAGCATAAACGAACAATTTCTGCTTTGGGTCCGGGTGGTTTGCGCCGTGAACGTGCTGGGTTTGATGTGCGTGACGTGCACCACTCTCACTATGGTCGTATTTGCCCAATTGAAACCCCAGAAGGTCCGAACATTGGTTTGATTGGCCGTTTGGCATCCTTTGCTCGTGTGAATGATTATGGTTTCTTGGAAACTCCTTATCGTATTGTGATGAAGTCTGTTCCTGCGCAAATCAAACACCTTGAAGGTCGTATTTTGGTGGATGATTTCAAGGCTGATGGCAAAACTTTGGTGAAGAAGGGCGTGCGTTTGGATGAAGACATGGCGCGCAAGATTGCTGAAGTGAGCAAGAAAACAGATGAAATTGATGTAGTGCCTTTTGTTTCTGGCGAGACAAAATATTTGTCTGCGGATGATGAAGATAAGTTCCACATTGCACAAGCAAACTCTCCTTTAAATGATTATCAAGAGTTTGAACACGAAAGAATTTCTAGCCGTTATAAATCTGGCTTCCTTTTTAATGATCCTGAGAATCTTGATTTTATGGATGTGGCACCTCACCAAGTGGTGGGGATCAGCGCTGCTTTGATTCCTTTCTTGGAACATGATGATGCGAATCGTGCTTTGATGGGTTCTAACATGATGTCTCAAGCAGTGCCGTTGATTAAACCTGAGATTCCGTTGGTTTCTACAGGGATGGAATCACACGCTGCACAAGATTCTGGCCAGGTGGTGACTTCTCCGATTAATGGCGAGGTTGTTTCTGTGAGCGGGAACAAGATCGTGCTTAAGGATGAAGATAAGAAAGAACATGTGTTTAATCTTCGAAAGTATCAACGTTCGAATCAAAACACTTGTATTGACCAACGCCCCGCTGTGGTAAAAGGCCAACGCGTTACTAAGGGTGATGTGATTGCAGATTCCTCTTCTACTTTGGGTGGGAATTTGGCGTTGGGTCAAAATATGGTGATCGCTTTCCTTTCATGGGAAGGTGGAAACTTTGAAGATGCTATTTTGCTCTCTGAACGAGTTGTGCAAGAAGATCGTTTTACTTCTGTTCATGTTGAAAAATTTGAAATTGAAGCACGCGATACGAAGCTTGGCCCGGAAGAGATTACAAGAGATATTCCAAATGTTGGCGAAGATGCTATTAGAGACCTTGATGAGGATGGGATCATCCGAATCGGTGCTGAGGTTGAACCTGATGATATCTTGGTCGGTAAGATTATCCCTAAGGGTGAAAAAGAACTGACCCCTGAAGAACGCTTGTTGCGCGCAATTTTTGGTGAAAAATCACGTGATGTGAAGGACACTTCTTTGCGTATGCCACATGGTGAACATGGGAAGGTTGTGGATGTTCAAGTTTTCTCTCGAGAAGATGATGTTGAACTTTCCGCTGGTGTTGAAAAGATGGTGCGCGTCTATGTGGCGAATCGTCGCAAGATTATGGCTGGTGACAAGATGGCTGGACGACATGGGAACAAGGGTGTGGTTTCTCGTGTTGTGGCCGTTGAGGATATGCCTTTCTTGGAAGACGGGACTCCTGTGGATGTGATTTTGAACCCGCTTGGTGTTCCTGGACGTATGAACATTGGGCAAGTTTTGGAAACACACCTTGGTTGGGCTGCTTTGCGCATGGGCTATCGCGCGGTGGTGCCTGTTTTTGACAGTGCAAACGAACGTGAAGTGGAAGCGGAATTGGCTCGCGCTTGGATGATTGATAAGGCTTGGGATGAAGTTGCTGAAAAGGCATGGCAAGTTTTGATTGAACAAGATCCAGATTATGATGCAGAACTTTATGAAGATGAAAATGAAGTGCGCAATCTTTATTTGGAACAATGGCTTGGTTCACGCGGTTATGATGTTTATCAAATTGTTTCTGACCGCACTTTTGCCCGCAATGCAACTGCACGCGAATGGTTGAACGATAAGGGTTATGTGGCTGATGATATTTTGGCACCCCCTGAAGAATATTTGCGTGGTGATGAACGAGATCGTCGAAATGATAATGCGATCGAGACTTCTTATCGTATTTGGTTGGAAGCTTATGCTCCTGAATTGAAGGATGTGGATGCTGAAAAATTGAACGACACAGTGCATGAAGTGATGTTCAAGAATGGACGCCCGATTCCTACATTAGGGAAGCAAATCATGCGCGATGGGATTCGTGGTCAACAATATGACACTCCGGTGACTGTGGGTGTGATGACGATGCTGAAGCTCCACCACTTGGTGGAAGATAAGGTTCACGCTCGTGCAACTGGTCCTTACTCTTTGGTTACACAACAACCTTTGGGTGGTAAGGCTCAATTTGGTGGTCAACGTTTTGGTGAAATGGAAGTGTGGGCTCTTGAGGCTTATGGGGCTGCTTATACTTTGCAAGAAATGTTGACAGTGAAATCAGATGATGTGGTTGGCCGTGTGAAGACTTATGAATCGATTGTGAAAGATGAACCAATCGAAGAACCTGGAATTCCTGCCTCATTTAATGTGTTGGTGAAAGAATTGCAAAGTTTGGGCTTGTCCGTTGAGGCGATTACCGATGACGGCGAGATCAAGTTTGGCAAGGAAGAAAGCCGACGCCGCATGCCGAATGCAAACACTGGTTTGCTTGGCTTGGGCGATTCATTGATGAAGTAGATATTTATTGACGAAGATCTATCTTAGTGTTAGAATCTTCAATTGCGGCACTCCCTATTGTGTGCCTCAAAACACGTAGCAGAAAAACATTATTAATAACAGAATTATTAAAAAATGGAGTATTAGAAAGTGCCTACAATTAATCAACTCGTCCGTAAGGGACGTAAACCAAAAATTGATAAAAGTAATGCGCCTGCACTTCAATATGTGTATAACTCATATAAGCAAAAGCGTATTCGTCAACCAAAAGGTGCACCTCAAAAACGTGGTGTGTGTACTGTTGTTCGTACAGCAACCCCTAAGAAACCAAACTCTGCTTTGCGTAAGATCGCTCGTGTGCGTTTGACCAATGGTGTTGAAGTAACTGCTTACATTCCTGGTGAAGGTCATAGTTTGCAAGAACATAGTGTTGTTTTGATCCGTGGTGGTCGTGTGAAAGACCTCCCTGGTGTTCGTTATCACGTTGTGCGTGGTACATTGGATACAACCGGTGTGAATGATCGTTCTCAAGCTCGTTCTAAATACGGTACAAAACGACCAAAAGCTGGCAAGAAATAAAGGGAGAACTGAAAGATGCGTAGAAATCGTGCAGATATTCGTGAAGTAACCCCTGATGTTCGTTATGACAGCGTGCAAGTGCAATCCTTCATTCATCGTGTGATGAAAGATGGTAAGAAAAGCACAGCAACCCGTGTTGTTTATGATGCATTCGACATTATTGGTGAAAAAACAGGTCAAGCACCTTTGGAAGTTTTCCAAACTGCTTTGAAGAACATTTCTCCTTTGGTTGAAGTTCGCCCGAAGCGTATTGGTGGGGCAACCTATCAAGTGCCGATGGATGTGGATGAACGACGAAAGTTTGCTTTGGCAACTCGTTGGTTGATCGCAGCCGTTCGTGCTCGCAAAGGACAACCATTTGCAAATAGTTTGGCAGCAGAATTGATTGATGCCGCCAATAACCAAGGACCTGCAGTCCGCAAGCGTGAAGAAACCCACAAGATGGCAGAAGCCAACCGTGCTTTCTCACACTTTAGTAGATAAAAGGCAATAAAAAGAACAAAAAAACACAGTCTGTAACTTGGTACCTTAACTATGACAAAAAAATATCCAGTTGATAAATTTCGAAATATTGGGATTATTGCGCATATTGACGCAGGTAAGACCACGACAACTGAACGTATTTTGTATTACACCGACATGACCTATCGAATTGGTTCTGTTGATGATGGCACAACTGTTACAGACTGGATGGAACAAGAACGCGAACGTGGGATAACCATCGTTTCTGCGGCGGTCACTGTTTTTTGGCAGGACCATCAGATTAACATAATTGACACCCCCGGACATATTGATTTCACGGCTGAAGTGCAACGCGCTCTTCGTGTTCTCGACGGGGGTGTTGTCGTTTTTGACGCTGTGCAAGGCGTTGAACCCCAAAGTGAAACTGTTTGGCGACAAGCCGACCGATATGATGTTTCCCGTATCTGTTTTATTAATAAGATGGATAAAGTTGGTGCATCTTATTTTGCGTCCATTGATTCGATTGTGAATCGTTTGGGTGCACATCCTTTACCTATGCAATTGCCGATTGGTGAAGAATCTGAGTTCATCGGTGTGGTGGACTTGATTGAGATGAAGGCGATTGTTTGGGAAGATGAGGACGGCAAGGCACCTAAGGAAGCTGAAATTCCCCCTGACCTTTTGAACAAGGCAAAAGATATGCGTGCTCAGTTAGTGGAAAAAGTGGCTGAGACGGATGATGTTTTGACGATGAAGTATTTGGAAGGCGAGGAAATCAGCAAGGCTGAATTGAAGGCTGGTATTCGTCAGGCTACGATCGATAATAAGTTGACCCCTGTTTTTTGTGGGACTTCTTTGAAGAATAAGGGTGTGCAACCTTTGTTGGATGCGATCGTGGATTATTTACCTTCTCCATCAGATATGCCTGCGGTGGAAGGGATTCATCCGAAGACAGAAGAACCTATTATTCGGGAACGTACGGATGAAGAACCTTTGTCTGCTTTGGTGTTTAAGATTGTATCGGATAAGTTTGGCCGGATGTCCTACTTCCGCGTCTATTCTGGGGTGATCGAAAAAGGCACTGTGGTGTTTAACCCAGTGAAGCGTAAACGTGAACGAATTAATAAGTTGATTCGTGTTTATGCCGATCGCCGTGAAGAAGTGGACGCATTTTATGCAGGGGATATTGGGGCAATTGTGGGCTTGAAGGAAACTTTTACGGGCGATACGCTTTGTAATGAAGGGAAGCAGATCCAACTTGAGACGATCACTTTCCCTGAACCTGTGATCCGAGTGGCGATCGAACCAAAAACCACTGCTGATAAGGATAAGCTAGATGAAGCTTTGCAACGTTTGGCTGAAGAAGATCCTACCTTTAAGGTGAATGTGGATGAGGAAACTGGCCAATTAATCATCTCTGGGATGGGTGAGTTACACCTCGAAATTTTAATCGATCGTATGCTGCGTGAATATAATGTGGGCGCAAATGTTGGTAAACCACGGGTTTCGTATCGAGAAACTGTGACGAAGACTGTGAATGATGCTGAATTTGAATATGTGCGCCAAGTGGGGAATAAGGATATTCATGGGCATGTGGTGTTGAAGATCGAACCAGGGCAACATGGTTCTGGGGTGGTCTTTTTGCCTTTGGCACCACGTAATCATATTCCTGAACATTATGTACCAGCGATTGAAACTGGGGTCCGCGAAGCTGCTGAAGGGGGTGTGTTGTTGGGGTATCCGATGACGGATATTCGAGTGACACTGGTGGATGGCAGTTATGTTGAATATGAAAGCAATGAGGTAGGGTATAAGGTGGCGGCGACGATGGCCTTCCGTGAAGGCGCTGAGGCAGCTGGCCCGGCATTGCTGGAACCGGTGATGAAGGTGGAAGTGATTGTGCCTGAGGAACACTTGGGGGATGTGATCGGACAGATGAATCAACGTCGCGGTGATATTTTAGGGATGGAAGGCCGCCCAGGAAACGCGCAGTCTGTGCGTGCTATTGTGCCATTGATTGAGATGTTTGGCTATGCTACGGAGTTGCGCTCTGCAACGAAGGGGCGTGGTGTGTTTTCAATGGAATTTGATCATTATGACCGCGTTGGACAAGACGTGGTTAATAAGATGTTAGGTATTTCGTAATTTTTATTAAACCAAAAATAAAAATTTTTTATTCTAGTTAGGAGAAACAAAAATGGCAAAAGAAAAATTTGAACGAACGAAGCCACACCTCAATGTGGGAACAATGGGACATATTGACCATGGTAAGACCACATTGACCGCAGCAATTACAAAAGTTGCAGCCATCATGGGTGATGCAGACTTTCGTGAATTTGATACCATCGATAACGCACCAGAAGAACGCGAACGTGGTATTACAATCAATATTTCCCACGTGGAATATCAAACCGAAAAACGTCACTACGCACATGTAGACATGCCAGGTCACCGTGACTATATCAAGAACATGATCACTGGTGCAGCACAAGTAGATGGTGCAATTTTGGTAGTGGCAGCTCCCGATGGCCCAATGCCGCAAACACGAGAACACGTGTTGTTAGCCCGCCAGGTGGAAGTTCCTAGCATTGTGATCTACTTGAACAAAGTTGACATGATGGACGATGAAGAACTTTTGGAATTGGTGGAAATGGAATTGCGCGAATTGTTGGACGAATATGACTTCCCCGGTGATGATACTCCAATCGTGCGCGGTTCTGCATTGGCAGCCTTGCAAAGTGAAAGCACCGATCCCGATGCACCTGAATATGCAAGCATTCGCGAATTGTTGAACGTAATTGACGAATATATTCCTGAACCAGAACGTGACACTGACAAACCCTTTATGATGCCAGTGGAAGATGTTTTCTCGATTAAAGGTCGTGGGACAGTGGTGACAGGTCGTATTGAACGTGGTGTGGTGAAGGTTGGTGACCCGATTGAAATCGTTGGGTTGCAAGACGAAGTGATGACCTCCACCGTGACTGGTGTTGAAATGTTCCATAAACAATTGGACAGTGGTATGGCTGGTGACAATGCTGGTTTGTTGTTGCGCGGTATCAACCGAGACCAAGTGGAACGTGGGATGGTGTTGGCAAAACCAAAATCAATTACTCCACATACCCGCTTCATGAGTGAAGTTTATGTGTTGAGAAAAGACGAAGGTGGCCGTCACAAGGCATTCTTCAATGGCTATCGCCCACAATTCTACATTCGTACAATGGATGTGACAGGGAATATTGCATTGCCCGAAGGTGTAGAAATGGTTATGCCAGGTGACAATGTGAACTTGGAAGTTGAATTGATCGTGCCCGTGGCACTTGAACTTGGTTCAAAATTCGCAATTCGCGAAGGTGGTTTGACAGTTGGCGCTGGCGTTATCACCAAGATTATTGAGTAGGCACTATAATGGCAGCTGTACAACAAAAAATTCGTATTCGCTTGAAAGCTTTTGATCACAGAGTTTTGGATCAATCAGCTAAACGCATTGTTGAAACCGCAGAACGAACCGGTGCACAAGTTGTGGGTCCCGTACCCCTTCCTACACGCATTGAACGCTTTGCCGTTCGTCGTTCGACCTTCATTGATAAGGATTCACACGAACATTTCGAAATTCGAACTCACAACCGCTTGATCGATGTTTTGGAACCAGACACCAAAACCATCGACATGTTGATGCGTTTGAATCTCCCCGCTGGTGTGGATATCGAAATCAAACTCTAGTTTTGATTTGGATTGAAAATAAAAGAGGATGGAATTTTCCATCCTCTTTTTTGTTTTAATTTTGTCTAAGGTTGAGGTTGTTCTCAGTACGGAATTTGGTAGAGGGTGACGGTGTTATTTTGGTAGATGATGTTGAGGTCTGTGGTGGTGAAGTTGTGACCTAGCTCTTGTTCTCCGGGGCCGTAGAAGATGTATTGCACGCCAAGGGCTTTGAGCTGGTCTAGGGAAGCCTTGCCAGAGAAATAGGCTCTGACGAGTTGATCTTGGTCGTAGGCGTGTGGGGTTTCGCACCAGTGGCCGAGGGTGGGGATGGCGTCTGTGTAGCGGGGGAGGTAGTTGCCATTATAGTGTTCGGTGAGGATATAGCTTTTTTCGGGGAGGTTCGCGTTGATCCATTGGTAGGTTTGATAGACATCTTGAGGGATAAAAGTGGAAGCGAAGTCCATTGATCTTTGGTTTTGGACGATGAGGAGGAGGATACCGAGTTCTAGGGTGATGAGGGCGATGGAGACATAGGAGGAGATTTTGAGAAAGAGAGCTTCCCATTTAAATTGTTTGGCGAGGAGATAGTCAAAGCTGACAAGGACGAAGGGGGTGAAGCCGCCAATGAGGAAACGGGTGCTGATGACTGAGGGGATGAGGAGCATGAGGGGGATGGCGATGACCCAAGCGTAGAGGCTGTATTTTTCGGGAGCGATTGTTTTGAATTGTTTTATGAAATAGATTATGGCAAAGAGGGCGATGAAGACATAGGGGAAGAAGGAGAGGGTGAAGTTGGCGAGGGAGATTTTGCCGATAATGTTTTGGGAGGCCCAGAGGATAAAATCGGGCTTGGTGTGCATGATCCAATATTGATAGAGGATGATCCAGCCACCCCCATTACCGATAAATATGAGGGTCCAGAAATGTTGTTTGAGGGGGAGATGGTTGATCCATCTAAAGAGGAGAATGCCAGCTAGGACGACGATGAGCACGACGACTGCAAAGGAGGAAATGAAACCACAGACGGCACTAAGGAGGAAGTAAGTGAGGTAGTGATGCCATTTGCGAGTACCTTCTTGGTAGGGGGTGAAAATAAAGAATAGGCAGGCGAGAGTGAGGGGAAAATGGATGTTGGCAAAGGAGGCGTTATGAGGAAATGCTTCAAGCAGGCTTGTGAAATCGTCGATGAAATAGAGACTACTCCAAGAGAGACCGGTACCTGCGAGAACGGCAAAAAGCATGATTTGTTTGATGCGGGTGGGGGTGTCTTTGAAGCTTTTCGAGATGTAGCGATAGAGGCTGAAGAACATAAGAATGCCTGCGAGAATGCGCATAAAGTGGAAGGTGAAGAGATAGTCTAAGTGGAAGATGCGTACAAGATGACCAAGACCTAGATAGAGGGGATAGATGAAAGCGGAATCGTGAGGTTCGAGGGCGTAGTCGAAGGTGAATCGCCAGTGTCCGTCGAATCCTTGTTCCATTTTGGCAAGATAGGTGTTGTTGTCGTTCCAGCGCATGATGAAGCCGGAGAAGACTTTGTCGGGTCCTTGGATAATGAAGCCGTAAAGATAAGGAAGAATTTGAAAGAGTAGAAAAATGAGTAGGATGAAGAGCAGGAAGGAGCGTTCCTTTTTGGTCATAAATCGAATCCTCTATTTTTTTCTTTGATTATAAAGCATTTCATGAAGGAAGAGGCTTCAACGGGTGAGTTGATAGAGGGTGACAGTGGCGTTTTGATAGACGATAGTGAGGTGAGTGGTGTCGAAGGTAATGCCAAGTTGTGTTTCGTTGGGACCATAGAAGATGTAGTCAATGTTGTTTTGGAGAAGGTCTTGGGTGGTGAGAGTACCAGCGAAGTAGTCTGTGGTAAGTTGGCGCTGTTGGGCGTTGTTGGGTGTTTCACACCAGTGGCCTAAGGAAGGGATACTGCTGGTGAAGCGCGGAAGGTAGTTGCCTATGCGGTCTTCGGTGAGGATGTAGCTGTTTTCAGGAAGGTTTTTGTCGATCCATTGGTAGGTTTGGTAGACATCTTGCGGGATGAAAAAAGAAATATTTTTATAGGTGGAGTATTTTTGAATGATGAGTGTCCACAGTGAAATTTCAGCGATTAATAATAAGGAGGCGGAATAGAAAAGAAATATTTTTAGTTTTTTTTGATTTTCTTCTTTTTTTATGGTATTAAAAACAAAATCAAGGCCTGTCATGGATAATGGTACAAATCCTCCGATTAGAAAGCGTGTGTTGAAATCGATTGGAATGATTAAAAACAGTGGAATACTGATCGTCCATATATAAATAACGATTTTATTTATTGGGATTTGACGTAGATTCTTGATTAATTGGAAGATTGAAAAAAATAGTAGGATGGAATAGGGAAAGAAGGAGAATAAAAAGTTGGAGAAGGTGATATCTCCGATGATGTTTTGTTGATTCCAAATTTTTAGAACAGGGTGGGTGATTATTTTATAGTATTGGTAGAGAATGATCCAGCCGCTACTATTGCCGATGATTAGTAATACACGAAAAGATTCTTTGATTTCTTGCTTCAAAATAAGTTTATAAGACAGAATTCCTGCTAGGACAAAAATGAGGATGACAATTGAAAAGGGGGAAACAAAGGCGAGAATGATGCTGAGGATGGCATAGATCAAATAATTTTTAAAGGTAAGTGAGTTTGTTTTATTAGGGGTGAGAAGATAAAAAAGCAAGGTAAGGGTGAGGGCATAGTGAGGCGTTACGTTTGCAATGGAAGATGGAAATGCTTCTAAGGTGCTTGCTAAGGAATCTGAAAAATAGATGCCTATCCATGAAAATCCATTTCCGGCTAAGGAGATAAAAAAGATGATTAATTGGGTGATTGGAGACTTTTCTAAAAAGACATGTTTTGTGAACCGATATATAGAAAAGAACATGAGGGTTGCAAAGATTAATCTTGAGATATGATAAAAGGATATTAAATTGATATGAAAGATTCGAGCAATATGCCCTAATACTAAATAGACGGGGTAAATGAAAACGCCAGTGCCGGGATTGATTGCGTAGTCTAGCTTGAAAAGCCACTGACCTTCATATCCTTGTTTCATTTTTGCGATATAGGTACTGACATCATTCCAATAAAGTAGATAACCGGAAAAAATTTGACCGTCTTTTGCAATCATATATCCATAGAGATATGGAAATGTTTGGAAAAAAATAAATAGAATGAAGATAAAAAATAGTAGTATGGTGTGTTTATTTTTCATGAAATTTGGTTGATTAAATTCTTGGTTCCTTTTTTTATTTTTTTAACTTATTCTTCTATTTCATAAATACTAACCATTGCATTGGAGAATATTATTGAGAGGTGGGTGGTGTCAAAAGTGGTGCCGATGCGAGCTTCATTTGGACCGTAGAAGATGTAGGTAATGTTTTTGTCTATGAGATCTTGAGTGGTGAGGCTTCCGGTATAGAAATCTACAGTGAGTTGGAGTTGTTGGGTGATGTGAGGGGTTTCGCACCAGTGACCTAGGGAAGGAGTGGCGGTGGTGAAGCGGGGGAGGAAGTTGCCAGTGTCGTTGGCGGTGAGAATGTAGCTGTCGGGGGGGATATTTTGGTCGATCCAGGTGTAGGCTTGCATGACTTCAACGGGAATGAAATTAGTGTAGTTGCTAAGTTCAAAATTCTTTTGGGTGATGACACAAAGGAAAAAGGTTTCTAAGAGAATGACGAGCAGGGGGATGGTGAGGAAGACCTTTTTTAAGGCGGCTTGATGAGATTTGAGGTGAGTGAAGAGGAAATTTGCACCAATGAGGGAGATGGGAACAGAAGCACCGATGATAAAACGGGCACTGAAGTTGACAGGAATAAGGAGCATGAGGGGAATGATGAGTCCCCAGATGAAGAGGGGTTGTTTTTCTGCGGAAATGAGGGTGCGATGTTTGAGGGTGCTGAGGAAGGCGAGGATGGTGAAAAGAAGAAGGGGAGAGAAGCCTATGATGAAGTTCCAGAAGGAAATTCTTGCAATGATGTTTTGTTGGTTCCAGATGCCGAGGATGGGATGGTTTTGAATGGTAAAGTATTGATAAAGGACGATCCAGCCACCGGCGTTACCAATGAGGATGAGATTCCAGAAGTTTTGTTTGGCAGGGAGGCGACAAATCCATTTGTAGAGGAGGGTGATGGTGAGAATGGTGATGAGCACAACGAAGGTGAAGGGAGAGAGGAAGGCGCAAAGGGCGGTGAGAAGGACGTTGAGGAGGTGTTGCTGGATGGATTTGATATTTTTTGTGGGAGTTAGAAGGTAGAAAAGAATGGCGAGGGCTGCGGCAAAATGAGGGGTGAGTGAGGCAGCGGTGTTGGGGAAGGCTTCTACGAGGCTGGTGAAGGTATGTGAAAAATAGATGCTAACCCATGAGGTGCCAAGCCCGACAAGGGAAACAAAAAAGAGCAAGGTTTGGGTTTCGGAATCATGCTCAGGAAAGCTTTTTTTGACAAGATTGTTCAAACTAAAGAACATGAGGATAGCCATGATGAGCCGGGTGGCATGATAGGTGAAGATGAGGGAGAGGTTTAGCCAATGGGCGATGTGTCCGAGGAGGAGGTAGAAAGGGTAAACAAAGGTGGGGGCGCCGGGCTCTTGTGCGTAGTCTAATTGAAAGAGCCAGTTACCATGTGCACCTTGGTTCATCTTTGCAAGATAGGTATTGTTGTCGTTCCATTGTAGGATAAAGCCAGAGAAGACTTTTTGTTCTCCTTGGATGTGGTAACCATAGAGATAGGGAAAGAGTTGATAGAAAATAAAAAGCGCGAGGATGATAAGGAGTAGTTTGTTTTTTTGAAAGAATGTTTTTTTGATTTTCATTTTCAGATCACTTAGTAGATTACTTGATAGATGCGCACTTTTTCGTTTTGATAGACTTGAATCCAGTCCTCTTCAATGAGTCCGGGGCCAATGGCATCTTCTATTTCACTAAAAAATATATAGTCAACTTCAATTTTTTTGAGGTCATTTTCAGTTAAGTTTCCTTGGTAGTAGTCTAGCACAAATTCTTTATTTTCTTGTGCATTGGGGGTTTCACACCAATGACCTGCAACTGCTCTGCTGGAAGTAAAAGCTGGGATGAGATTACCGTTGTTGTAACTTGCAAGGATGAGACTGTCTTCGGGAAGATTTTGATTAATCCAAGAGAGACTTTGATATGCATCAATTGGTACGAAGATGAAAGGAGATGGGTCTTTGATGTCAAGATTCATTTTTTTAATTAGAAAGGAATTATAGAAAATTAAATTGATGAAAGTAAGGGTGAGTAAAAAAAATGTGATTATTTTTGGATTAAATTTTTTTAGAGATTGATAAATAAATAAAATACCAAAGCTAGCTATTACGGGGAATATGCCGATTAGAAAACGAGTTTTGAGCTTGAAGGGAAGGATGGAAAGAATTGGAAGGATAATTGCCCAAGCAAATATTGGAAAAAGTTCTTCTTTAAGGGGTTTAGCGGCAAAAACTATTTGAATAATGTAGATTAATGCAAAAATTATAAAAGGGGAAAAGAATAAAATTAAAAAATGAAATGGAATTAATGCGATAGTGTTTTGACTAAACCATTCTTGAAGTTCTGGAGATGTTTTAATGATATAGAATTGAAAGAGAATAACCCATCCGCCACCGTTACCAGCAATTATTAGGAGTAAGAGGCTTTGTTTGATTGATTTTTTGGTGATTATTTTTATCACTAAGATAATTAATAAATTAAGGAGTAATGTTATAACCGCAAATGATGAGATTATCCCAATCAAAAAAGATGCAACAAAATATGATAGGTAATGGTACCATTTTCTTGTTTGTGCTTTAAAAGGGGTGAGAATATAAAATAATAATGCAATGGTGAGGGGGAGATGTGCTGAAAATTGGGATGCAATTAATAAATTTGATTCCATTAAAAATGAAATCCCTTGAAAAAAGAAACTCGTTATTAATGTAGTAAATAAGATATAACGAGGTCGCCCTTTGAGTGAATAGATAAAGAAACGGTATATACTGCTAAACATAAGGATGCTATTTAATATACGAGCAAGGTTTAGTATTTGAAGGGCAGTTAGATGAAATAAGCGAGCAAGATGCCCAAGAAATAAATAATAAATGTAAATAGGATATGATTGGCTAGGTTGATGAGAATAATCAAATGAAAAGAGCCAATGGCCTTGTATGCCTTGATTAATCTTGGCAAGATAGGTCATTAAGTCGGGGCGAATAAAGAGCGCTGTTGTGAAATAAAAAGAATCTTTGGCGAGATAAAATCCGTATAGATAGGGAATTGTTTGAAAGAGGAGAAATAAAAATATCAGGATGAAAAATACATGAAGGTTCTTTTTATTTTCTTTTAAATGGGTTATCATAGGGATAGTTTACTATAGTGAGTTGAAAAGAAGAAGTTTTGGTTGAGTTGTACATTATTATTTGTGTTGAGAAGTTTGATAATGTGTTTTCTAGGTTAAACCCCCTTTACAAGGCTTAAGTTCTCCTTTATAATCTATCCTTGCGCGCTATGCGTGTGCTTTGTTGCAAGAAGTAAGGAACCCGTGTGCCGAAGATACGAAACGCATACTTTTCTTATTTGACTACAACAATGACTGGATGATGCAGCCTCGCCCAGGTTTACAGTCCAGAATTTATAGAATTTAGGAGACATATTGAAATGTTAAAAGGGCTCTTAGGTAAGAAGATTGGTATGACCCAAATTTTCGATGAGAATGGTGCGGCTGTCCCCGTAACAATTATCGAAGCTGGTCCATGCTACGTGACCCAAGTCCGCAATATTGAGCGTGATGGCTATGTTGCAATTCAATTGGGTTTCGGTGAAACAAGTCCCAAGCATCTCACCGGTGGTCAAAAAGGCCATCTTAAGGTTACAGATGCACCCCCCGTTCGTTATTTACGAGAATTTAGAGTAAAAGAAACTGATATGACAGTTGGCGATGTGTTGAAGGCAGATGTCTTTGCGCTTGGCGACTCTGTGGATATTATCGGTACAGCCAAAGGTAAGGGCTTTGCTGGTGGTATGAAACGTCATGGCTTTCGTGGTGGACCGAGAACACATGGTCAATCTGACCGCCAACGTTCTGTTGGTTCTATTGGTTCTACTACTACTCCAAGCCGCGTTTTCAAAGGGAAGAAGATGCCGGGGCATATGGGGACCCACCGGGTGACTGTTCAAAATCAGACGGTTGCCTTTGTTGATGTTGAAAGAAACCTGATTGGGATTAAGGGCGCTGTTCCTGGTTCCAAAGGTGGATTGGTGATGATTAAGGAAGCACGCAAGCAGTAGCCTTTGGGCTGTCTGTTTATGTGTAATGGAGTAGTTGTACCATGAAGATTGATGTGTATAACATGCAAGGTGAAAAGCTTTCTAAGAAAGCTGATTTGCCAGCAGGAATTTTCGAAGCACCGATCAATGTAGACTTGATGCACCAAGCATACACTCGTCAATTGGCGAATGCACGTCTTGGTACACACAGTACCAAAGGCCGTTCTGAGGTTAGTGGTGGTGGGAAACGCCCGTGGCGCCAAAAAGGCACCGGTCGCGCTCGCCAAGGCTCTACCCGAGCAGCTCAATGGGTTGGCGGCGGTAAGATTTTTACCCCGAAACCTCGAGACTACAGTGTGAAGATGCCAAAGAAGATGAGAAGAGCAGCCCTTTGTTCCGCTTTGTCGGTGAAGGCGCAAGAAAATCAAGTGATGGTTGTGGATGCGTTTGTGATGGATGCTCCTAAGACTAAGGTGATGGTTGATTCTTTGGAAAAATTGGTGGGTAGCGACACTGTGTTGATCGTGATGCCTGAAAAGAATGAGAATTATGAAGCTGTGATTCGTTCAGCCAATAATATTCCGAATACCAAAACTTTGCTTGCAAATTATCTCAACATTCGTGATCTTTTGGGTTATGACAAGGTCATTCTCATGCAAGATTCTATTGAAGTGTTGAACGGATTTCTCGGGTAAGGAGTAAGAAGATGACATCAGTATATGACGTATTACGCCAACCGATAATCACAGAAAAGTCAAATTTTCAAACTGGTAAATTAAATCAAGTTGTGTTTGAAGTTGCAACAAATGCGAACAAGCGCATGATCAAAGAAGCAGTTGAGAAGGTCTTTGATGTGAAGGTTGTCCGTGTGAACACAATGGTGATGCCCGCAAAACGTGGTCGTAGCCCTCAAAGCCGACGCTTGCAAGTTCGCAAGAGTGCTTATAAGAAGGCGATTGTGCAATTGGCCGCTGGTGAGAGCATTGATATATTTGAAGGTGTGAAATAATGGCAGTTAAAAAATATAAACCCACAAGTCCCGGTCGTCGGGATATGACAGGCTACACCTTTGAAGAGATTACAAAATCCACTCCGGAACGTTCATTGGTTATTTCTAAGAAGAAATATTCTGGGCGTAATAATCAAGGGCGCATTACGGTGCGTCATCATGGTGGTGGCCATAAGAAGAAAATCCGTGTTGTTGATTTTAAGCGCAGCAAACGCGGGATTCCTGCTCGTGTAGCAGCTATTGAATATGATCCCAATCGCACAGCTCGACTTGCTTTGTTGAATTATGCGGATGGTGAGAAGCGTTATATTATCGCTCCACTTGACCTTAAGGTCGGTGATACGGTTCTCGCAGGGCCTCAAGCAGAAATTCGCCCTGGCAATGCTTTGCCAATTGCGAGTATTCCTACCGGTACTATGGTTCATAATATTGAGCTTAAGGAAGGCCGTGGTGGACAAATTGTGCGTGCAGCTGGGACAAGTGCACAGATTCTTGCTAAGGAAGGTGAATATGCTCAAGTGCGTTTGCCATCTGGTGAGGTTCGTCTTGTTCGTCAGAAATGTTACGCAACCATCGGACAGATTGGTAATGTGGATCATGGAAATATCCGATTAGGTAAAGCAGGTCGAAAGCGCCTTATGGGTGTTCGTCCTACTGTTCGTGGTACTGCCAAGAATCCTAATGACCATCCGCATGGTGGTGGTGAAGGTCGTTCACCGATTGGTATGCCGGGTCCGAAAACACCTTGGGGTAAACCAACCCTTGGGTATAGAACACGCCGCAATAAGCAAACAGATAAATATATTGTTCGCCGCCGCGGTAAAGGTCGCCGATAGGTCTAGGAGGTTTAGAGAAATATGGGTCGTTCATTAAAAAAGGGACCATTTGTAGATCCCAAGTTGCTTAAGAAAATTGAAGCAATGAATGCAAAAAATGAGAAAAAAGTGATCCGTACCTGGAGTCGGGCAAGTACTATCTTCCCCCAGATGGTCGGACACACGATCGCAGTTCATGATGGCAGACGCCACGTTCCGATTTATGTGACGGAAAACATGGTTGGTCATCGCCTTGGTGAATTCGCCCCCACGCGTACATTCCGTGGGCATGTAGAAAAGAAAGCGTAAAGAGGTAATTTCAAATGGCAAATGAATATCGTGCAGTTTTGAAGGATTTACCAATTTCCGCACAAAAAGTTCGCTTAGTAATTAACCTTGTAAGAGGGAAGGATGTGGTTCCTGCATTGGATATGCTTCGCTTCCAAACTCAAGGTGCTGCAAAGCCTGTTTATAAGTTGGTTTATTCTGCAATGTCTAATGCAGAGGAAAACTTTGGTGCTGATCGAGCAGATTTGTATGTTCATACTATTTTTGCTGATGAAGGTCGCACTCGTAAGTGGAGACGTTTTGGTGCTCGTGGGCGTTTTAAGCCGTGGTTGCGCCGTTCTTCACATATTACAGTGATTTTGCGCGAGCATGAAGAGAAATAGGTCAGGAGAACAGTAATGGGTCGAAAAGTTAATCCGAATGGCTTTCGTTTGAAAATCAACAAAACATGGGATGCCCGATGGTATGCAGAAGGTGATGATTATGTAAATATGCTTCACCAAGATTTCGAGATTCGTGAATTAGTTCGCAAGATGAATGATCGAGCTGGCGTCTCCCGCGTTGAGATCGAAAGATTTCCTGGCAATGTGAAGGTCTTTGTGCACACAGCAAAACCTGGTGTTTTGATTGGCCGCAAGGGCGAGAATGTTAAAGTTATACGTAAGGAACTTGAAGCGTTAGTTGGTAAAAAGGTAGATCTTGAGATCGTTGAAATTAAGGATCCAGATCTTGATGCTTACCTTGTTGCGAATAATATTGCTGATCAATTGAACCGCCGCATCAGTTACCGCCGTGCTATTAGCCGTGCTTTGCAGCAAGCTATGCGCGCTGGTGCAGAGGGAATTAAGATTCAGGTGTCTGGCCGCTTGGGTGGCGCGGACATGGCAAGAACTGTTTGGCAACGTGAAGGTCGCGTGCCGTTGCACACTTTGCGTGCAGATATTGATTACGCAACCGCAAAAGCTATTACTACTTACAGTGCTGTTGGCGTGAAGGTGTGGATTTATAAGGGTGAGATTCTTGATGCTTCTCATATTCTTGCACCAGAGACGGCTGCATCATCTGAAAAGAGAGACTAACGGTCGTATTTGAAAGGTAAGAATCATTATGTTAATGCCAAAACGTTTTAAACACCGCAAACAATTTCGCGGCAGAATGAAGGGGATGGCCTCTCGAGGTGCTGAGCTTCATTTTGGTGAATATGGTTTGCAAGCATTAGAACCCGCATGGATTACAGCTAGACAGATTGAATCTTGTCGTCGTGCTATTGTTCGTGAGGCAAGACGTCGTGGGAAGGTGTGGATTCGTATTTTCCCAGATAAGCCAATCACTAAGCGTGCTGCTGAAAGCCGTATGGGTAAAGGGAAAGGGTCTGTCGAATTTTGGGCGGCCGTTGTTAAACCCGGACGTGTTTTGTTTGAGATTGCTGGTATGCCAGATGACATTGCTCGTGAAGCTTTGCGTTTAGCATCCCACAAGTTACCAATCAAGACGAGAGTTATCGTCCGCGAAGACTTGGGAGAATAAGATGAAAGCTGATGAAATCCGTGGAATGTCCATAGAAGACATGGCAACCGAGTTAGAAGAAGCACGTGAAGAATTGATGCGCTTGCGCTTTCAACAAGCAACAGGCGAATTGGTGGATCACAATCAACTTCCCGCAGCTCGCAAGAAAATCGCCCGCATTCTGACTGTTATGCAACAGGAAGAACAAAAGGAAGGTGATAAATGAACGATAGTAAACGACGAAGATTGATTGGTGTTGTGGTGAGTAATAAGATGCAGAAGACTGTTTCTGTTGAGGTTGTGCGCCGACATCAACACCCCCTTTATGGTAAGGTCGTGAATTCTAATAAGATGTATAAGGCTCATGATGAATTGGGTTGCCAAGTTGGTGATAAGGTTCAAATTATTGAGAGTGCCCCTATTTCTAAGACTAAGAAATGGGTGGTTGAAAAAGTTTTTAGCCATGATGAAGCAATGGAGGCATAGGAATGATCCAAAAAGAATCTCGTCTCAAAATTGCAGATAACACTGGTGCACGCGAAATTTTGGTGATCCATATTATGGGTGGCTCAGTGAAGAAATATGGTTATGTTGGTGATGTGGTGATTGGCGCTGTGAAATCTGCGACACCCAATGGTAATGTTAAGAAGAGCGAAGTTGTGAAGGCTGTGATCGTGCGCACTAAGAAGGAATGGCGCCGCGAAGATGGTTCTTATATTCGCTTTGATGATAATGCCGCAGTGATCCTAGATGGTGATGGTCAAAACCCGAAGGGCACCCGCATTTTTGGCCCCGTAGCTCGTGAGCTTCGTGAAGGTGGTTATATGCGTATTGTTTCTTTGGCACCAGAGGTTCTCTAGGACAGAGGTTGATGATATGAAAGCTAAAATTCGTAAAGGTGATTTGGTTCAGGTGATCTCTGGCACGACCGATGATAAGGGTAAGCAAGGTGAAGTGATTCGTTTGCTGCCTAAGAAGGATCGGGTTGTGGTGCAAGAGTTGAACATGCGCAAGAAACACCAAGGTCAGGTACAAACCCAAGGGCGTAATATTGCCCCCGGGATTATTGAATTTGAAGGTCCCATGCACATTTCAAATGTGATGCTTGTATGCCCTAAGTGTAAGAAGCCAACTCGTGTTGGGTTCCGTCGCGAGGAAAAGAAAAGCGTTCGTGTTTGCAAGAAGTGTGGCGCGGATATCGACTGATTTTTAACGGGAGTGATCCAATGAGTGGACAACTTAAACAAAAGTATAAAAATGAAGTCGTGGCTGCTTTGAAAGAGAAGTTGGAACTTGATAATGTGATGATGGTTCCGAAGATCGAGAAGGTCGTGTTGAACATTGGCCTTGGTGAAGCACTCGACAATGCAAAAGCCATTGATGCGGCTGTGAATGATTTGCAGATTATTACAGGTCAAAAACCTGTGGTGAATAAGGCTCGTAAGAGCATTGCAAACTTCAAGTTGCGTGAAGGGCGTTTGATCGGTACGAAGGTTACTTTGAGAGGTGAACGTATGTGGTCTTTCTTAGATCGTTTTATTAGTACGGCGCTTCCTCGTGTGCGTGACTTTCGTGGTATTTCCCCTGACTCTTTTGATGGTCGTGGGAATTACACAATTGGTTTCCGGGAACAATTGATTTTCCCTGAGATCGAGTATGATAAGATTGACAAGGTGCGCGGTTTCGAGGTCACGATTGTGACGAGCGCAACAGATGATGAAGGCGGACGTGAGTTGCTTCGCATGCTCGGTATGCCCTTTGCAACAACGGAAGGATAGGCGCTGATATGGCTAAAAAATCAATGATTGTTCGCGAAACCCGTCGGAAACACGCAAATCAGGTGAGAAATCGCTGTAAGCGTTGTGGCCGCCCACGTGGTTATATGCGCCGTTTCGGCCTTTGTAGAATTTGTTTCCGTGAATTGGCACTCGAGGGTAAGATCCCTGGTGTGACAAAATCATCTTGGTAGGCGGAGGATAGGAATTATGACAATTACAGATCCCATTGCTGATATGCTTACCCGAATTCGTAATGCAAGTGCTGCTAATCATGCTATGGTTAGTATGCCGAGTTCAAAGGCGAAGGTTGCTATCGCACAAATTATTAAAGAAGAAGGTTACATCGAAGATTATCAAGTGGTCGACGGCGAAATTAATGGTCTTAAGATCTTGCGCATTAAGTTGAAATATGTGGGCACGAGACGAGATCGACGCGCTGTGATTTCTGGTATTGAACGAGTGAGTAAGCCTGGACGTCGTATTTATGCTAAGAAGGATGAAATTCCTTGGGTTTTGTCTGGTCTTGGTATTGCTATTCTGTCAACCCCCCAAGGGATGATGACAGGTCGCAAAGCTCGCCAACTTGGTGTTGGTGGTGAAGTGATCTGCACAATTCACTAGGAAAGGTTGGAGATATAATGTCTAGAATCGGTAAATTACCAGTTGAAATTCCTGCTGGTGTTAACGTTAGTGTGGACGGTCAAAGTATTTCTGTGAAGGGCCCTAAGGGCGAGCTTTCACGCACTTTGCCTTCTATTATCGGCATTTCTGTGGAAGATGGCGCTGTTGTTTTGAAGCGTAGTTCTGAAGAGAAGTTCCACAAGTCAATGCATGGTACAGCCCGCGCTTTGGTCAACAATATGGTTGTTGGTGTGAGTGATGGTTATACTAAGGAATTGGTTGTTGAAGGTGTCGGTTATCGCGCTGAGATGAGTGGTAAGACTTTGGTGCTTTATGTGGGTTATTCTCACGAGGTGCCGATGGAACCTCCCGCAGGCGTTAGTTTTGAAGTTGAGAATCGTGGCCGTGAGATCAAGGTTTCTGGTTATGATAAGGAAGTCGTTGGTCAAACCGCTGCTTTAATTCGAGAAGTTCGTCCACCTGAACCTTATAAAGGTAAGGGTATTCGTTATAAAGATGAACAAATTCGTCGCAAAGCTGGTAAGGCTGGTAAGGCGAAGTAAGGGTAAGATTATGGCAAGAATAAATCGCTCTGAAGCAAGAAAAAAGAGACATGCTCGCGTACGTAAACACGTATCTGGGACGCCGGAACGCCCTCGTTTGAATGTTTTCCGCAGTAATACGGATATTTATGCTCAAATCATTGATGATGAGGCAGGTAAGACGCTTGCTTCTGCATCTAGCATTGATAAGGAACTTCGAGCTAAGATGTCTGGTTTGAATAAGACAGATCAAGCGAAATTGGTTGGTCAGGCACTCGCAGATCGTGCAAAGGCAATTGGTGTTGAAACGGTTGTTTTTGACCGTGGTGGGTATCGTTATATTGGCCGTATCCAAGCGTTGGCTGATGGTGCACGTGAAAACGGGTTGAAGTTCTAGGAATAGGAGAATTAATTATGACATTCGAAAACAAAAACCCGCGTGGCAAAGCACCAAAGAAACAACGTGAATTTGAGAAACCTGAGTTTTTTGAACGATCTGTTGAAGTTAAGCGTGTGGCAAATGTTGTAAAGGGTGGGCGACGTTTTGCTTTCCGCGTGACTGTGGTGATCGGTGATGAAAATGGTCGTGTTGGTGTTGGTACGGGGAAAGCCCGTGGCGTGCCGGATGCGATTCGTAAGGCATCTGAAGCTGCTAAGAAGAATATGCATAAGGTAAATCTTTATGCTAATTCTATTCCTCATGAGGTGATCGGCGAGGTTGGTGGTGCTAAGGTTTTGTTGAAACCTGCATCTCCTGGTACTGGTGTGATTGCTGGTGGTGGTGTGCGTACTGTGTTGCAAGCTGTTGGCGTGCAGGACATTCTCACTAAATCTATGGGGAGTGCTAACATTCTTAATGTTGTGAAGGCTACGATGAAGGCTCTTGATAGTTTAAAGTCTATTGAGGAGCAAGCTCGCCTGCGCGGCAAGGATGCTGATGAACTAAAGCCTTATTGGGAAAGGAAGTAATTATGGCAAAGAAGAAGAATGTGCTTGAAATTACCTTAACCAAGAGTCCGATTGGCTATAATAAGCGCCAACAAGGAACTGTTTCGGCTTTGGGTTTGAAGAAGATGAATCAAACTGTGACGCACGAGGATTCTGCTGTGATCCGCGGCATGATTGCTAAGGTGAGCCATCTCGTGACTGTCGAGGAAAAATAGGGAAAAACCATGAAATTACATGATTTGAAACCAAACGAAGGTAAGACCAAGTCCGCAAAGCGTGTTGGGCGTGGTATTTCCGCTGGTCAAGGGAAGACTGCTGGTCGTGGTACTAAGGGTCAGAAATCCCGTTCTGGCGGTGGGGTTGGACTCTATCACCAAGGTGGGAACTTGCCATTTTATCGTAAGTTGCCATTCAAGCGTGGTTTTACACCCCCTAATCAAGTGAGCTATAACGAAGTGAACCTCGATGATCTTTCTGTGTTCCCCGCTGGGAGCGTGGTGGATTTGGAGACAATGGACAAGGCTCGTCTTCTCCGTAAGGAAGGGTGGCCTGTGGTTGTGCTCGGTCGAG
Organism: Anaerolineales bacterium; assembly: GCA_963662985.1. Lineage (GTDB taxonomy): Bacteria > Chloroflexota > Anaerolineae > Anaerolineales > UBA11579. Next base: position 1,594,573 of record OY760067.1, read on the forward strand.
GGAATGTCGAAGTGGCCCTGACAGTTAAAGCAAATCGCTTCAGCAAGAATGCTAAGAGTAAGATTGAGGCAGCTGGCGGAAGCATTGAAGTAATCGAGTAAGGTAAGTAGGAGATTAACCCATGAAACAATCTGCCTGGCGATATCTTTGGACTTCTAAAGATATTAGAAAGAAACTGCTTTTCACACTGATGATTTTGGTAATTTACCGTTTTGCGGCGAATGTACCTGTTCCGGGTGTGGATCGTGCGACTATATCAGCCTTTTTTGAAGGTGGATCTGCAGGTGCAAATCTTGTAGGTTTTATGGATATGATCTCTGGTGGGACAATCCGCAATTTTTCAGTGTTGGCAATGGGTGTTTATCCCTACATCACTGCGCAAATTATTTTGCAACTTTTGGTCCCGATTATTCCTGCTTTGCAGAAGAAAATGGAAGAAGATCAAAGAGAAGGGCGCAAATGGATGGAGAAGTGGACTTATATCCTTGCGATTCCTATGGCCGCCCTCTCTGCTTTTGGTCAGATTCAGATGATTTCTTATTGGGCAGGAACTTCTATTATTCCAGGGTTTGGTTTTGGTGCTGGTTCTGATATTTTGAAGTCAGTGACTATTATCATTGCTATGACAGCTGGGACAATGTTTGGGATCTGGTTGGGTGAGTTGATCTCTGAAAAAGGTTTGAAGGGTCAAGGCCTTTCTATGATTATTTTCTCAGGGATTGTGGCTAATATTCCGAAGAATTTTGCTCAGGTGATTGTGAATCCTGATGGTCGATTGGTTTTGACAACTTATTTGCTTGTTTTGACTATCGCGATCATTTTTGTGATTGTTGTGATTCAACAAGGTCGCCGAAACATTAACGTTTTTTATCCAGGTCGTCGAGTTGGTCGTCGTCAATCTATGCCTGTTACATCAAAGTTGCCTTTGATGGTGAATATGGCTGGGATGATTCCGATTATCTTTGCGCAATCCATTTTGCAATTCCCTAGCATTGTGGCAGGGTTCTTTGTGAGCTCTTCTCATGAGGGTTTGGCGAAGTTTGCATTGAGTGTGCAGAATCTGTTTGTTTCTACAAGTGGATGGTATTGGCTGTTCTACTTCTTTATGGTAGTGTTCTTTGCATTTTTCTATACTGATGTTCTTTTCCAACAACAGAATTATGGTGAGAATTTGAAAAAATCAGGTGCGAAGGTGCAAGGGGTGAGCCCTGGTAAACCCACACAAGACTATCTAAATAAGGTGTTGCGCAGAATTACGCTTCCTGGAGCTTTGTTCTTGGGTGCTGTTGCTGTGATGCCTTACATTTCTCAACTGATTGTGACTGCTATGAAGTTGGGTGATGTGAATACGTCTGCTCTTTTGGTGAGTTCTTCTGGTATGTTGATTGTTGTTGGGACGATCCGTGATATGTTCCTCAATATTGACACTGAGTTGAAGTTGCGAGGGTATGACGATAAGATGTTGGTTCGTTAGCAAGACGGTTGAAGGGATTTTTCGATGCCTACGTATGTCGTTTTGTTAGGAGCTCCAGGTGCCGGTAAGGGCACGCAAGCTGTGACGATTTCAGAGGAAATGGGGTTACCCCACATTTCCTCTGGTGACATTTTCAGAGAGAATCTGAAAAATGAGACTGAGTTAGGAAAAGAAGCAGCACAGTTTATTAATGCTGGCGAGCTTGTTCCGGATGATTTGACGATTAAGATGATCGAGGATCGACTTTCTCGACCAGATTGCAAGGATGGGGCAGTGTTGGACGGGTTCCCTCGTACAGCGCCTCAGGCTGCAGCTTTGGATGAGATGTTGAAGAAGTTTGATGGACAAGTGGATGTTGTGCCTTTTATTGATGTTCCGACGGAGGAGTTGGTGAAACGACTTTCTGGTCGGATTGTTTGTAAGAAGTGTGGGGCAACTTTCCATAAGGTTTTTAATCCTTATACGGTTTGTCCTTCTGGTGAGGATCATTCTGAATATCTTTATCAGAGAGAAGACGATAAGGAAGAGACGGTTCGTAATCGCATTAAGGTATATCTTGCAAATACGTCACCTTTGATTGAGTATTATGAGGAACGTGATGTGTTGGCAAGAGTGAATGGCGATCAAGATATTGAGGCTGTTCGCGAAGATGTGCTTGATGTTCTTAAGTAAGTAAGAATTTAAAGTTTTAGAAGAAGGTAACTAGTATGGCCTGGGATCGGAACATTGTTCTGAAAAACAAAAAAGAAATCGATGTAATGCGCGAAGCTGGCAAGATTAATGTGGCAGCTTTGACGGCTGTGAAGGAAGCACTTCGCCCAGGAGTTACTACAAAGGAATTAGATCAAATCGCAGAGACCGTGATTCGAGATCATGGTGCTACACCTGCTTTTTTGAATTATCCGGGTCCGTATCCTTATCCAGGAACGATTAATGCTAGCATTAATGAAGAGCTTGTTCATGGGTTGCCGGGTCCGCGAATGTTAAAAGAAGGTGACATTATTTCGATAGATTGCGGTACAATATACAATGGTTTCGTGGCAGACTCTGCATTCACCGCCGGAGTTGGCGAGATCTCAGATGATTTGAAAAAGTTGCTGGAAGTTACTAAAAAATCGCTGTATGCAGGCATTGAGAAGATGCGTGTCGGCGCCCGCCTTGGAGACATTGGAGCGGCTGTCCATGAAGTGGTTAAAGAAGCAGGTTTCTTTGTTCCACGAGAGTATACGGGGCATGGCGTTGGACGAGAGATGCATGAGGGACCTTCCTTACCCAACTATGGCGTCCCCGGTCAGGGGATTGCTTTGCGAAAAGGGATGACCATCGCTATTGAACCTATGGTTCTGATGGGGACTTATCGCACGAAAGTGATGCCAGATCGTTGGACTGTAACCTCTGCGGATGATTCGTATACAGCACATTTTGAGCACACCGTGGCAATTACAGATAAGGGTCCGCAAATTTTGACGCCGTTGGGCTGGTGAGTTTGCTGGACGAAAAAAGGAAGTGCATTTATAATAAACGCTTTGGGCTGCTGGAAAAGCTTGGCAGCCAAGTAGCAAGGAGTAAGTAAATGAAGGTATCTGCTTCAGTAAAAAAACGCTGTGCTAAGTGCAAGATTATTAAGCGCAAAGGCAGAGTGATGGTGATTTGTGAAAATCCAAAACATAAGCAAAGGCAAGGATAGGAATCTATGGCACGTATTGAAGGTGTAGACCTCCCAAGAAATAAACGAGTCGAAATCGGCCTTACCTATATCTATGGTATTGGTTTGAAGACTTCTCAGGAAATTTTGGCTGAGACCGAAATTAATCCTGATACTCGAGTCAAAGACCTCGCCGAAACCGAAGTTGCAGCACTTCGTGACTATATCACTAAGAACTTTACGGTTGAAGGTGATTTGAGACGTGAAGTACAAATGAATATTAAACGCCTAATGGAAATTGGTTCGTATCGTGGTTTGCGACATCGTCGTAATTTGCCCGTTCGTGGGCAACGAACCCGCACCAATGCCCGCACCCGCAAGGGGATCAAGAAGACCGTTGCTGGTCGTGGTCGCCGCCGTGGTGGTAAATAGGTAGATAGAGAGGCAATATGGCAAACGCTCGTTCTACAAAACGCAGTGGTCGAAAAACAAAACGTACACTTTCTTCTGGACAAGTGCACATTTTCGCCACATTTAATAATACGATTATTACTGTTAGTGATAACCAGGGGAACGCCGTGGTTTGGTCTAGTGGTGGCAAGATGGGCTTTAAGGGTTCACGAAAAGCAACACCATTTGCAAGCCGGTTGGCGGTTGAAGATGCTTTGAAAAAAGCAGTCGATATGGGATTAAAGGAAGTTGAAGTGATCGTGAAGGGGCCAGGCCCCGGTCGAGATGCTTCTATCCGTGCTGTACAAAGCATGGGTTTGAAAATTACAGCAATTGCTGATATTACCCCTGTTCCCCACAATGGATGTCGTCCGCCGAAGCGCAGACGTATCTAATATTTTTGAGTAAAGGAAGAACTACTTATGGCAAGATACACTGGCCCAGTATGTAAACTTTGCCGTCGTGAAGGTGAAAAATTATACCTGAAAGGCGAACGATGTTATTCAGTTAAATGTTCTTTTGAGAAGAGAGCATATCCCCCTGGACAACATGGTCGTCAAGGTCAATGGGGTTCTAGCAGAACTTCTGATTATGGAAACCAATTGCGCGCAAAACAACTTACAAGACGTACTTATGGCGTATTAGAGAAACAATTCCGTCGCTATTACAAAACCGCTGTTAAATCTAAGGGTTTGACAGGTGTTGCACTTTTGCAAAACCTTGAGATCCGCTTTGATAACGTGCTTTATCGCATGGGATTTGCAGCCAGCCGTGCACAAGCACGCCAGCTGATTGCTCACCGTCATTTTATGGTGAATGGTCGCATTACAGATGTGCCTTCTATGCAAATTAAAGTCGGCGATAAGATCGAAATTCGTGAAGGTTCTAAGAAGAAATTATTCTTCAAAGAACTTGTGGACATTGCTGAAGAACGCAATGCAGCTGAATGGCTCGAACGTGATGTTAAGTCACTTTCTGGCTCAATGAAACGCCTTCCAGAACGTTCCGAAATCGACGCGAACATCAACGAACAACTCGTAGTGGAATACTACTCACGCTAAGTCTTTTAGTGTGATTGGATTTGTTGGATTAGCTAATATTGAGGAAGGATAAACCGTGATAGTACTTAGTAATATGGTTACACCGAAAATTGAACGTGAGGCAGAAGCACGCAATTACGGTAAATATACTATCAGCCCGTTAGAACGTGGCTATGGAAACACTCTCGGGAATGCTCTTCGTCGTGTGTTGCTCTCCTCTTTGGAAGGGGCAGCGATTACATCGATTCGTATTTCCGATATCAGCCATGAATATTCAAGTATTCCTGGTGTTCGTGAAGACGTCATTCAGATTATTTTGCAAATGAAGCAAGTGTGTATGAAGCTTTATGACGTTGATTCGGCTCGACTTCATTTGGATGTGAGTGGTGAAGGCATCGTGACTGCTGCTGACATTATTGCTCCTCCGGAAGTTGAAATTGTTAACCCAGATCTTTATCTCTTCACCTCAGACAGTCCCGAAACAAAGCTATCCATCGAGATGATCGTGGAACGTGGTCGAGGATATTCACCTGCTTCTGATCGCAGTGGGAAGTTGCCGATTGGGGATCTCCCGATTGATGCTATTTTCACCGCGGTTAAGAAAGTGAATTGGTCCGTTGTTTCCGCCCGAGTTGGTCAGAGCACAGACTTTGATCGCTTGGTGATGGAAATTTGGACAGATGGCACGATTCAACCAGAAGAGGCTCTGAGCACAAGCGCAGGCATTTTGATTGAACATCTTAAACACATCGCAGGTGTTACCGAGATTTCACTCGGACCTGTTGTGGAAGAAGAAGAAACTGATAGCCGAATGGCAAGTGAAGTCTTTGATTCCCCGATTGAGAATCTTGATCTTTCAGTGCGTGTTTTCAATTCTTTGAAGCGCGCAGGAATCACCACCGTGGGCGAGGTTATTGAACTTTTGGATAAGGGCGAAGATGCAATTATGTCCATCCGAAATTTTGGTGACAAGAGCTTGAACGAGTTGGTTGATATGATGAAGGAAAAAGGCTATATCGGTAAGGATGAAGACGAATCTGAAGATATGGAATAAAGCCAATTTGGCTTAGCTTATAATTACAGCGGAGTAAATTATGCGACATAAAGTTAAAGGTAAAATTCTCAGTCGTGAATCAGGCGTTCGCACCGCATTGCGAAAAGTCTTGATTAAACAACTGTTTGAATTTGAACGCATCAAAACTACACGTGCAAAAGCAGAAGCAATTCGCTCTGATGCAGAGAAATTGATCACAATTGCTAAAAAAGGCAATGCAGCGGAAGATCCGGCAAAGATGGTTCATTACCGCAGATTAGCAGCCGCACGTTTGAGTGATCCTACTATCGTCAAGGTTCTCTTTGATGATATCGCACCACGCTATGCAGAACGCGAAGGTGGCTATACACGAATGATCAAAATTGGTCCACGTGTGAGCGACCGCGCTGAGATGGTGGTGTTGGAATTAGTTGAGTAATTTAGTACAAAATCAGTCAGGAAAACCAGCGGCTTGCTGAGGCAGGAAGTCTGGGAAACAAATGGCACGTTACCAATTGAAAATTGCCTATGACGGGACTGAGTTTTACGGGTTTCAACGTCAGACTCATTTGAGAACCGTCCAGGCTGAGATAGAACAAGCGCTCACGATGATCGGTTGGCAGGAGAGCAGAATCATTGGTGCTGGCAGAACAGACACTGGGGTTCATGCAGATGGACAGGTGGTGGCTTTCAATTTGAATTGGAGGCACTCAAACCAGAAGCTAGCAAATGCAATGAATGCGATTTTGCCAATGGATATTTCCGTGCAGAGTGTGCGTGAGGTTTCGGCAGATTTCAACCCCCGTTACGATGCGAAATCACGAACTTATCGTTACACAATCTATGTCAGCCCCAATCGAAATGCTTTGAGAGATCGGTTTGCTTGGCAGATTAAGAAGCCATTGGACATTGAGAAGATGAATGTTTGTGGTGAGATGATGACAGGAATTCATGATTTTTCGGCATTTGGCACAGCGCTTGAAGAAGGTGGCATTACGATTCGCCAAATTCATCAGGCGTTTTGGCAGGCAGAAAATGATTCTTTTGTTTTTTGGATTTGCGCAAATGCTTTCCTCTACCATATGGTGCGACGAACAGTCAAAGCGATGGTGGCGGTGGGCACTGGTGCGATGAGTTTAAAAACTTTTGAGGAACATTTGCACGCCAAACAGCCTTGTGAAAACGGCGGAATGATTGCAGGTTTGGCCCCAGCATGTGGGCTGAGCTTAGTTGAGGTAAGCTATCCTGATGAGGCAATTCAATTGAAAGACTAATTAACTAGTGAGGTTAAAATGGAAAAAACCTATTATCCTAAAGCTGGCGACATTAACCGTGAATGGTATGTTGTGGATGCTGAGGGCAAAAATTTAGGGCGTTTAGCCACACAAATTGCCGCAGTGCTTATTGGTAAACATAAACCTACGTTTACCCCTGGCGTTGACACTGGCGATTTTGTGGTAGTCGTAAATTGTGAAAAAGTTGTCGTTACTGGTAAGAAGATGGACGACAAGATGTATTATCGCCACAGTGGATATCCCGGTGGTTTGAAAGAAACAAACTTAAAAACTTTGTTGGGTACTTTCCCGGATCGCGTAATTACCAGCGCAGTTTGGGGTATGTTGCCTCATAACAAGCTTGGGCGTGCACTTTTGAAGAAATTGAAAGTTTATGCAGGACCTGAACATCCTCATGATGCACAACAACCCAAACCGTTGGAATTGAACTAGGAGCGATATTATGGCAGAACGTTATTTTGAAGGTGTTGGTCGTCGTAAAGCAAGTTCAGCTCGTGTGCGTGTGACAAAAGGGACAGGCGAATTCATTGTGAACGGTAAGAGCGTTGATGAATTCTTCCCCCGCTTGGGTGACAAAGAAAATGCAGTTTCCCCGATTGTGGATGCTGGTTTGACAAGTGGCGTGAACGTTTCCGTGCTCGTGAAGGGCGGCGGCGTGACTGGTCAATCTGGTGCAGTTCGCATGGGTCTTGGGCGCGCATTATCTAAGATGGATGAATCTTTGAGCTCCATGATGCACAGCAACGGCCACATGACTCGTGACCCTCGAATGAAAGAACGAAAGAAACCAGGTCTCAAACGTGCTCGAAAGGCACCAACCTATACAAAACGTTAATCATTCGTTTGTTCACCATATGCTTGGCATATGAAACAAAAAACAAAACAAAATGCCGTAGAGATGGGTTTCCGTCTCTACGGTTATTGTTATTAAAGGAAATTGCATGAAACTTGATGGCATTTATTTGGTGGGACTTGGCCCGGGCAACCCGAATCAATTGACTTTGGAGGCTTGGGAGATTTTGAATGCGGCAGATGAGATTTGGCTGCGAACAAAACAGCACCCGACGGTGGCAAGAATTCCAAAAAAGACAAAACTACATACTTTTGATGAACTCTATGAGACGGCTGAGTCTTTTTCGGCTGTTTATGAAAATATTACGGCTGAGGTGTTGCGATTAGCACAAGAGCGTACTTATGTAGTGTATGCTGTGCCTGGGCATCCATTTGTGGCGGAAGAGGCAGCTGTGCGGATTGCTACTCAAGCTGTGGAGTTAGGATTGAAATGTACGGTGGTGGAAGGGTTGAGTTTTTTGGAGCCGACTTTCTCTGCTTTGAAGGTGGACCCGTTCCCTGAGATGATGATTACGGATGCGGTTACGTTACAGACGATGTATCATCCTTCTTTTCCGGCTGATCGACCAGCTTTGATTGGTCAGGTTTATTCTCAGCAAGTGGCAAGTGATTTGAAGTTGACTTTGATGGCGGCTTATCCGGATGAGTTCCCTGTGATGCTGGTGCATGGAGCAGGGACAAAGGATGAGAAGGTGGAGCCTTTGATGTTGTTTGAGATTGATCGCAGTGAGGAGATTGGGTTGTTGACGAGCTTATATTTACCTGCTTTGGGTGAAAATAACTCAATGGAGCATTTTCAAGACCTGATCGCTCATTTACGGGCACCAGAAGGGTGTCCTTGGGATCGAAAACAAGATCATCAAACATTGCGTAGGAATTTGTTAGAAGAAGCCTATGAGGTGCTGGAGGCTATTGATGAGGATAATGCAGATAAAATGCAGGAAGAATTGGGAGATTTGTTGCTGCAAATTGTGCTGCATGCGCAAATTGGGATGGAATATGGCGAGTTTGGGATGACGGATGTAATCTCAGGGATTTATGAGAAACTTTATCGTCGGCACCCGCACGTGTTTGGAAATGCGGAAGAATCGGATGACCCGGATGAGGTGTTGGCGAATTGGGAAAAGATCAAGGCAGAAGAACGTAAGAATCAGCCTAAGAAAGAAAAAGGAATCTTGGACGGGGTTTCAAAGGCATTACCTGCGCTTTCATTAGCAGAAATTTATATGAATCGTGCTTCGCGAGTTGGGTTTAAATGGAGTGAGATGGGGCAAGTGGTTGCGAAGGTGGAAGAAGAATTTGAAGAGTTTGCAAATGCTAGCGATGTGACAAAACATGAGGAATTTGGAGATGTGCTGTTTGCGTTGACAAATTTGGCACGTTGGCATGAGATTGACCCGGAAGCAGCTTTGCGAGATGCGTGTAAAAAATTCTATGATCGGTTCACTTTTTTGGAAGCAAAAGCACGTAAGGATGGAAAAGAGATGTCGGATCTTTCAATTGAAACGATGCTGGCTTTTTGGAATGAGGCAAAAAAGTAAGCTGATTATTATTTTGATACATTAAAAAGGACTTCTTTTTAGAAGTCCTTTTTTTGTTAAGTATTGGTTAGGTTAGGGGATGAAATGGGACATTGTGTTGGAGGTGGTGGTGACCCAAACACTGCCATCTGCCATGGGGAGAATGTTTTTGATGGAGTTGGCGGAGAGACCATCTTTGGTTGTATAGGCGTAGACTTTTCCATCTGCGATGGCATTGAGACCAAGAATGGTGCCGACCCACACGACGTTGTCATCTCCAGTGGCGAGGTTGGTGATTTGATAGTTGAGGAGACCTTCTTCGGTGGTGTAGGTGGTGAAGTTTTGACCGTCATAACTAATGAGACCTGCTTGGAAAGTGCCGAACCAGATGGTGCCATCTTGATCTACGGTGACGCTGGAGAGGGCATTGGTGCTGAGACCATTGCCTTGATGCAAGAATCGCCAGGTGCCATTTTCTAAGATAGATGCACCACCACCATTTGTGGTGACGACAGTGATACGATCATCGACATAAATATCAGTGATGGGGGCAGTAGGGATGCCATTGTTGTGATCATAAACTGCCCAGCCAAAGCCATTTTGACTGGCGACAAAGTTGTCTGTGGCGATCCAGGTGGTGTTTTTATCGGTGATGATAAATTCGGTATAGGTGCTGTTGGAATCAAACCATTGCTCTGGATAGTCTAGGGTGGTGGTTTGGGTGCTGGAGAGCATGGCAAGGTTTTTGTCGGTCATGAGCCAGATGCGATCGAGGCTGTCGACAGCAACTTGTTTGACGGTGCCATCGACGGAAGAGAGGCTGTTTTCGAGCCAAGCATCTTGAGGATCGATCTCGAAGAGTTGATTTTGGCTGAAGAGGACAAGGTCGTTTTGACCTTTGCGATCTAGATCGATATAAGCACGTACAGAGGGGCTATTGGCATTGGGATAGTTTACCCATTGACCACCACCTTGACGGATGAGGCCGAGATCTGTGGCGAACCAAAGCACACCATCGGTGGTTTGGGTGATGTCGGAAACAGCAATATCTTCGATGCTTTCTAAGATTGTGCCAGGGGTTGTTTCAGTTTCAGTTTGGATACCATCTTCTAATAGGTAAGCACCTTGATTTGTGCCGACCCAGAGGGTTTCTTGGGTTTGGGCACCTGCGCCAGTAGTGATGAGGAAGAGAGAAGAGATGGTGCCAAGGTCTTCGGTGAGACCTTGATAGACAGGAGTCCATGTGTCAGCAGCATAGCGCATGAGGCCTGCTGATGTGGCGATGAGTGGTGCTTGGTTGGTGTCTAAAACAATGGCATTTATGTTGTCACTGAGAAGACCATCTTGAGTGGTGAAGAAGGTCCAAGTGGTGCCGTCGAAACGAGAGACACCGCCACCCCAATGACCAAGCCAGACTACGTTGTTGCTATCGAGAGTGAGAGCGGTGATGTCTTTGATCATGGCGTTTTCAAAATCGCGATAGCTAATCCATTGGGTGCCATCGTATTGATAAAGTGTATCTTCTAAAGCCATCCAGATTTTGCCTTTAGCATTGCTGGTAAGCAATGGGAAGCTGGCAGAAGGTGTAGTGAGATCAAATTGGATGGAATCGGGTAAAAGGACAGAGGTCCAGTTTTGACCGTCAAAGACCGCAAGAGCGTTGCCTTGGCTAATGACGTATGTTTTTCCGTATCCATCTTCCACAACGGCGTAAATGGTTTCGTTGACTAATCCGTTGTTGATGCGATAGGTTGTCCATGTGTTGTTTTGATATAGGCTGAGACCACGCGCTGTGGCCGCCCATAAGGTGTCATTTTTGCCAGCATATAGGCTGGTGACATCATCGTCTACGAGACCATTAGATTTTGTTTCAGTGTTATAGGCAAGGGTTGGCAAGGTAGGAAGAGTGCGATGGGTGGTTGTGTTGGTGGTGGAATTGCGCGAGGTCATGAGTCCAATGTTGAGAGAGAGTTGATTTTGTTGATCTTCTCCAAGATATAGTATGGCAGATTCATTGGTGAGTGGATCGATGATGTTTTCATTGCCGGTGGGACTACTATACATGGCGTTGGGAATGTTGGCGGCGAGGTAATAGTAGCCTGCTTCGGGTTGGGAGAAGAGATAATGTCCGTTTTTGTCACTTTTGGTGACGGAAACAATGTTGCCTTGGTTGTCTACGAGTTGAAGATCAAGGTTGGCAAAGGCAGATTCACCGGGGTCTTGAACGCCATCCATAGAGATGTCGTTCCAAGCTGTGCCACCGATGATGGCGTTGGGATAGGTTGTGAATTGTTCAAAGACGGTTTCGTCTAGCTGCATCCAAGTGCGGAGAGCGTTTTCTTGGATGGGTTGAACAGCTCCGGGTGTTTGGGCTGATTGGATGACATAGGCCATGCCACTGCCGATGTTGGAGTTGGTGGCACCAACTTTGACAGAACAATTGCCAGTGAAACAATCTACTTCGCCAAATTTTAGGCTGGGATCTATGAGGAAGAGGACGGTGCCTTGTTTTACATTAATGTTTGCCACAGAAGATTCGATGTTGAGATCGGTGCCTGCGTTTTGGATATAGAGTTGACCAGTGATGAGTTCAAGAGAGATAGATTCTTCGGTGTTATCAAGAATGTTGAGTGTGGTTTCATCTGAGAGGAGGATGTTGGTGTTGTCATTGAAAAGAAGCTCAATTGAGGCATCCATGGTGGTTTGAATTTGTCCGTTCATGATGACAGGTTGGACGGTGTTAAGTGGCTGCCATTCTTTAGTATCATCGATGCGAGTGTTGACCTGACCTGCCATGTTATTGAGAGTGACAGGTTTGGAGGTGATGACGGTGGGAGTGGGAGCAGGGAGAAGATCAACACCATTTTGGCCGGTTTGATCTTGTTGATCGGTTTGTTCTTCTACTGCAAGGTCGAATGGGATGTAGGGGCGGATGTTTTTATCATAAAAGGGTTTGATGTTAGCTTCGTAGAAGGGGGTGACATATTGCGCCATGAGGGGGTCGATATAGGGATCTAGTTTGCCGGGGAGATAGAGGAATTGATAGACGCCGATGATGGCGACGATCCAGATCATGGTGAAAACACGGCGACGTAGTTTTTTGTTTTGTTTTTTATCGTTTTTGTTTTTGTCTTTATTTTTCTTCTTTTTCTTTTTATTGTCTTCTTGAGTGAGTTCTTCGCGAATGTCTGGTTCTATTGTTGCTTCTGGTTCAGGTTGTGTAATGGCAGGCTCTGGCTCGTCTAATGGCTCGTCTTCATAATCAAGGAAGATGGCTGAAGGAGGGGCTTTTTCTTCTTTTTCTTTCTTTTTTTCAATAGAAGAGAGGTTGGGTACTTCTTCAGAAGGAAATAATTCGTCAGTGTCATCGGTATAGCCTAACAGGGCACTTTCGAGATTGATGTCATCAAAATTTAGGTCGTCTTGGCTATCAAGATCAAACTCTTTTTCTTTTTTGGTTTGATAGTCATCTTCAGAGAGGAAGTTAATATTGAGATCGAATGGATCTGTCAAATCTTCTTCTTCTGAATCAAATTCATCTAGGTTGAGTTCACCTGTGGCATCTTTGACCAAAGCTTCAAAGTCTATTTCAGGAATATCAAATCCGCCTAAATCACTGTCATCAGACATTCCTTCTAGGGCAGCAAAGATATCTTCTTCATTTGCTGGTTCTAATTCTTGATGATCTTGTGTTTTGGGAGAGGAATAGGGGCTGGTGACTTCGTCTAGGATGCCTGTGCCATCGCTGGCGAAGAAAGAAGGAAGGTCACTGGTGTCTCCGCGTTGTTCAAAAAGAGAGTCACCTGAGGTGGAATCTTGATCATTAAAGATGTTGTTGAGCGGGTCAGTGGCTCCCAGGGCGGCAAAAGGATCGGTGTCGTCTTCAATTTGGTCTGATCCATAGGTATTCCCGTAAGGATTGAGCTCATTGGTGTTTTCTCTAAGTTCATCTACCAAAGATGAAAATTCATTTTCTTGTTCTGGAGCTTGTGAGGCGGCTTGTGCTTCTTCAGCGGCATGAATACGGTCTTTTAATTGGATGAGCAGATGAGCTCCGTTGATGCTGGAGGGGTTGATCTTGAGGAAGCGTTGGAGAATTTCTATTTTTTCTTGATCAGATTCAAACGTGGTGACAAAAACTAACCAAGCTTGTTCGTTAGTAGGATCATCTTTGATGATGGGAACGAGAATTGTGCGAGCTTCGTTAATTTTCCCATTTTTAAGCGCCAAAATGGCTTGTCGAATTGCATTCTGATTCATAAGTGGCTCCATCCATTAAAAGGTATCCTTATTATATCAAAAAGAGTTTTCTAGGCGTGAATTAATCCCTAAATCTTGTTTCTATTGTATAATTATGACTATACATTATAGGCAAGTTTAATGCCAACCAACTAGGAACAATCATGTCTGATCAAAAAAATAAAGCACTCAATAATGCAGTAGACGACATTACAAAGCGATTTGGTGATGGCGCGATTATGCGTTTGGGTGAAGCACATCATATGCAGATCGAAGCTATTCCAACTGGATGTATTTCTTTGGATCTCGCATTGGGTGTGGGTGGTGTTCCTCGTGGACGTGTCATCGAAATTTATGGCCCTGAATCATCTGGGAAGACAACAATCTGCCAACATATTGTGGCAGAGGCGCAAAAAATGGGTGGCACTTGTGCATTCATTGATATGGAGCACGCTTTAGATCCCTCTTATGCTGCTGTTTGCGGTGTGGACATTGAAGAGTTATTAATCTCACAGCCTGACACAGGGGAACAGGCTTTGGAAATTGCAGAAACATTGGTGCGATCTGGCGCAGTTGATTTGGTTGTGATTGACTCTGTGGCAGCATTAGTGCCCAGAAAAGAAATTGAAGGGGATATGGGGGATTCAACAATGGGGATTCAAGCACGTTTGATGTCTCAAGCGTTGCGAAAGCTCTCTGGGGTGATTAAACAAACTAACACAGCAGTGGTTTTTACGAACCAACTTCGTCAGAAGATTGGTGTGATGTTTGGAAACCCAGAAACAACCACTGGTGGGAATGCCTTAAAATTCTATGCATCAATCCGAATGGATGTGCGTAGGATTCAATCAATCAAACAGGGAACTGAGATCATCGGCAACCGAACGCGCGTGCGTGTGGTGAAGAATAAGGTAGCACCCCCATTCAAATCTGCAGAATTTGACATAATGTATAACGAAGGAATCTCTAAGGTCGGCGACTTGTTGGACCTTGGGGTTGAGCTGGAAATCATCACTAAACGAGGATCATTTTATTCGTATGGTGAACAAAGATTAGGCCAAGGACGCGAAAACACTAAAGAGTTCTTGAGCGAAAACCCACAGCTGGTTGACGAAATCGAAGGATTAATTCGAGAGAGTGCGTTTGCAAAAGCAGCGGATGATGATGAATCTCCCGCTGAAGATTTGGAATAGCACAAGTCCCAGCTCCGCAATAAACGTTTTGCGGTTATGAAAAAAATTGCTTGATGAAAATCAGGGATTGAAGCAATTTTAGACAGAATACGAAACAGAAGCTTGCTTCTGCATGGACATATTAACTTTTGAAAATTGGCAAATTTGGATTTTGATGGTGAGCACTATCAAGTCCATTTTGCGAATTTAAAGAACTTAACGCAATATAATTGGAATTCCAATTCCATTTACGTATTCAACGTACAGATCATAACCGTGAAGCTGTGACTTATTTAGTCAAAGTGTTCACGGTTTGTTTTTTAACAATTGATTTATGGAAAAGAAAATTACGGCACTTACACTACAGAAACAAAATCGAGATCGGGTCAATGTTTTTTTGAATGATGAATTTGCCTTCGGTCTTTCAAAGTATGTGGCGGCTTGGCTGAAGGTGGGGCAGGTTTTGGGCGAGGAAAAGATCGCTCAACTGTTGGCTGATGATGAAATTGAGGTTTCTTATCAGCGCGCATTGAAATTCCTTGCGCATAGAATTCGTTCCAAGCAAGAAGTGGTGCAACGATTACGAAAATACCAGACACCAGCGGATGTGGTTGAGGTGGTGCTTTCTCGACTTGAAGAGAAGGAATATCTCAATGATGAAGCATTTGCTCGGGCTTGGGTAGAGAATCGGATTGAGTTTCGTCCAAGGAGCACATATCTGCTGAGACAAGAGCTACGCCAAAAGGGTGTGGAAGATGTGGTGATTGATGTGGTGCTAGAGACTTTGGACGATGAAACTCTGGCACAAAGTGCTGCAGAGAAATATCTTCGCAAAATTGAAAACATGGATGATGAACAAAAATTTCGCGAAAAATTATATGGACATTTAGCTCGAAAGGGCTTTACGTATGCAACAGTTGCTGATATTTTGACAAGTGAATGGCAGAAGTTGCATGATGAAATTGAATAAATGAACTGAAAAAATAAATTTGGAGAACTGAACATGGAGAATCAACTACTCATAATTGCAGGAGCTGCACTACTTGGTTTAGTGCTGGGCTTCCTCATTAAATTAATTCAAGTTCGTTTGTCCATCCGCACGGTTAAAGATGAGGCGGACAGAATTATTGGTGTTGCGCGTGAAAATGCACGTGAATTGGAAATTCAAGCTAAAGACAAGGCTTTGAAGATCACCACTGAAGTAGATGCTGAAATTTCCAAACGTCGAAATGAATTGAATCGTGAAGATGAGCGATTGCAAAGACGACGCAATGATCTGGACAACCGAACCGATAAGTTGGAACAAAGAGAACAACGTTTGAATAAGCGTCAAAGTCAGATGGATCGAAAACAGAATGATGTGAATAAGATCCATGAGGATGCGATGGAGAAGTTGCAAAATATTTCTCAATTGACGATTGATGAAGCACGCGCTGTTTTGTTGGAAGAAGTTGAAAAAGATTCACGAAATGATATGGCGAGAATTATTCGACAAATTGAGACTGAGGCACGTGAAGAAGGTGAAAAGAAGGCGCGTAAGTTGATTGCTTTGGCGATTCAACGAGTGGCTTCGGAGCATGTATCTGAAATTACCACTTCTGTGGTGGCTTTGCCGAATGATGAAATGAAGGGACGCATTATTGGTCGTTCAGGACGTAATATTCGTTCCTTTGAACAATCTGCTGGGGTGGACATTATTGTGGATGATACCCCTGAAGCAGTGACTGTTTCTGGGTTTGACCCAGTGCGTCGTGAAATTGCACGCCGATCTTTGGAAAAATTGATTTTAGACGGGCGTATTCACCCGGCTAGCATTGAGAAGATGGTGCAAAAGGAAACACGAGAAGTTGAAAAGGCGATCCTTGAGGCTGGTGAAGAAGCTGCATTTGATGCTGGGATCCCCAATTTGCATCGAGAAGTGGTGCGGATGATGGGCCGTTTGAAATTCCGTACTTCTTATGGACAGAACCAATTGGCACACGCTGTGGAAACAGCAAAAATCGCTGCGGTGATTGCTGCTGAATTGGGCGCTGATGTGGAAGTTGCGAAGGGTGGCGGTTTCTTGCATGATATTGGCAAGGCGATGGACCATAACTTGGAAGGTACACATGCAGCAATTGGCGCTGAATTTTTGAAGCGCTATCGTGTGAATGAAGATGTGATCAATGCGGTTGCTTCTCATCACCATGAGACTGAACAAGCTTCAGTGGAAGCGGTGATTGTGGAAGCGGCTGACGCGATCTCTGGTGCTCGACCTGGGGCACGTCGAGAAAGTTTGGATCAATATGTGAAGCGTATTCGATCTTTGGAAGAAATTGCAAATTCTTATGAAGGTGTGAGTCAAACTTATGCTTTGCAAGCAGGACGTGAAGTTCGTATTATTGTGAAGCCAGAAGATGTGGATGATTATCAAGCCTCTAAGATCGCTCGCGATGTGGCACGCCAGATTGAAGAGACAATGCAATATCCGGGTCAAATTAAGGTGACTGTTTTGCGTGAGACGAGAGTTTCTGAATTTGCGAAATAGACGCTGATTAAATTTAGGAAATAAAAAAGCTGTCCTTCATAGGACAGCTTTTTTTATTGCATTTTGATTATTGAAGATAGATTTTGATGACGTCGTCGTCTGTGGGGTCATCAAAATCAAATAAGAGACCTTTGCCACGAGTTTCTAACAAGGTAATCAAGGTATCAGGGTTGAATTTTTCATCCAAGTTGAGTGCGTCGGCGCCCATATCAAGGGCGGTGCGAACGATGCTGATCGGAACAGCCATATCGCGTTTTTCTTTGCCGTTGCCATCGAGGACGATGACACGAATTTCGGTGGGACCATCGGTGACTGCATCTAAGATGCCGCCGAGTAAGCCGCCGCTATTTTCTTTTGCGGGGGCGGCTGTGGCTTCAGATTCGTCTACGGGTTTTGCTTTGGTGACAACTTTTCCAAGGGTACCAATTAAATCACCAGCGTCTCCAAGATTTCCACCAAGTAAGTCTTTTAAATTTCCTAACATATTTATAATTCCTTTTCAAAAATTTTTTTCTTGCTATTTAAATTGTATCCGAAGGAGGGGAAAAGTCAATTGACCAATGTAATAATTAATTTTGTTAGATTAATAAAAAAGTTGGTCATTGACCAACTTTTTTATTTTTATCCACGTTGTTTGAGTTTTATGACTCTCTTTTTTGATAGAAAGTATTCAAAGTCAGGATCTTTTTTGTAGGGTTGAATCTCAATATTGTTTGAGAAAATCATAATCTGTGGTATTTTACTCATCTTTTTCTCCTTACACCTTTTTCAAAAAGAAGAAATTTTATTTACGAATTGTTTCTGGGTTCTGTCTAATAATTTCGATATTATTAGACAAGATCATAATTTGAGTAATTGTATTCATTTTATTTTCCTTTTTATTTTTATATTCATTCATTTTTTTTCAATTTTTTGTTATTCAATAAAGATTTGCACATGTTCATCATCATCGGTCACGTCTAAGATGATGGTGGGTTCGTCGATGAAATCAACGTTTTGTGCGATAGCATCAAAATCATTACCTTTCAAACCGACATCCAAATTTTTGAGAAAACGATTAAGTCCTAAGTTGCCAAATCCCATAGGTAAGCGAACGTTGGTTGTAACTTTGTTGCTTTCAACATCGGTGACGATGATGCGGAACCAACGGGCTTTTCGACTTCTGAGGCGAGTGCTTTCAATGGACGGGATATCGACATCAGGGAAAGGTCTTTTGAGGAATTCGGTATAATCATCTTTGCTGTGGTTTTGTTCCGGTTCTTTTTCTGCATTGACACTTTCTTGAATGGCTGCGATCAGTTCATCGGCTTCTTCAACGGTAATCTTGCCATCGGCCACCATTTTTAAGACTTGTCTGACTTCATCATTATTTGACATTTTTTACTCCTTTTTATTCCAGTTCGCTTCGAAGCATTTTTTCTGCATCTTCTGCTGTGATGGCACTGGCAGCCAATTCTTCAAAAATTGCAGCTCGTTCTTCAAGAGAAGTTAGGGCTGTTTTTGCTTTAAGTAAACTTTGTGCTTCTTGAAGCGTGATGATATCGTCTTCCAAGATGCTAAGAATCATCATTCTTTCTTCTTTGCGGAGTGGTTTGAGTTCTGCTTGGGGATTGCCTCCTAAGATTTTGACAATCTCGTTGAATCTATTTCGTAGGGTGGGGTAGGAGAGACCGAGTTCTCCTTCCATACGATTGAAGCGACCTTCGCACTTGATGAAACTCAATAAAAAATTGGTTTGTTCTTCATTAAGAACAGAAAATGGACCTTGTTTGTGTTGATAGTGACCATTGATCTTGGTGTCACAATTTGTGCAGGACAATTGAGTGATAATAAGATCGTGTTGGCAAACTGGGCATTTTTCAATTGCGTTGTGCATTTTTTTCCTTTCCGCTTCAAATATTTATTTTCTAGAAGCTTTGTTTGTTTTATTGAATATAGTGTAGCATAAAACTAAATAATGTCAATATAAAAATCAAGAAAATTAAACATCAATTCAATATTCTTTAGTTTTCCTTCTATTTTTGGGTTGATTTTTAATAAAAAAAAGAATTTGACTTTGAAAATCAAATTCTTTTAGCTTTTTAAGAAGGAAATTGACCGTTTTATGCATCCATTTCTTGAAGAAGTTTGAGGTCTGGGCGGATGAAAGGCCAGACGGCTAATAGACCAGCAAGCATGAGGATGGCGGAGAGGAGCACTTGAATCAAGCCACTTTGAGAGGCTACCCAGTTGTTTTCGATGATAAGCCAGATAATAAGGCTAAATGCTACGGATGGCAGGGTGATGCGGATGAGGGAACGCCAAAAGTTGACGATGCCTTTGTGTTTGCGGTTGAGGATGACCAAGAGGAGGATGAGTTCGAGAGTGAAAGCTAAGGAATTTGCAAAAGCAATACCTGCAAACCCCCACCATTTGGCAAAGTTGATGGCGAAAATGACATAAAGGATGGCGTTAGCAGCGGCGGCATAGAGGGGTACCATGGCATTCTTTTGGGCGTAGAAGGCTCGGACGGTTATCTCTAAGAGGGCATGGCTGGCAAGCCCGAGGAGGTAAATTCGGGTGGCAAGCACAACACGAGCGGTTTCGGCGGCAGTATAGCCAAGGAGGTTGGCGACCGCTGGTTGAACACCGGCAGCGAGAATGGCAGCGGCGGGGATGGTGAGAGCAAGCATAATGCGATAGGCTTGGTTCATTCGAATTTTGAATTTTTCATC
The DNA here is from genome assembly GCA_963662985.1 of Anaerolineales bacterium. GTDB lineage: Bacteria > Chloroflexota > Anaerolineae > Anaerolineales > UBA11579. Next base: position 1,614,534 of record OY760067.1, read on the forward strand.
GTCTTTTTTGGCTGTGATCTCTGAGATGGTGGGGAGAAGAATGATGGCAAAGGCTGTGCCAAGGAGTGTTTCAGGAACTTGCATGATGAACCAACCCATATTGAGGGCAGTGACAGCGCCTTCCCCCATGCCAGAGGCAAGATTGTCGCGGACGATGAAGAACATGAAGATGAAAAATTTAGTGATGACGCGTGGGCCAAGTAAAGTGCTAAGTTGATGGATTTTGGGGTCTTTGAGACCAAGGCCGGGGTACCAGCGATAGCCCATTTTGAAGAGAGGGGAGAGTTGAATGAGGAGATGGAGGGTAGCACCGATGATGACACCATAGACTAGTCCGTGAATGCCCATGTTGAAATGGGGAAGAGTGATGCCGAATAGATTAATGGGTTCTTGAGGTGAGAGGATCATGACACCAAAGATTTGGCCAACGTTATAAAGGATGGGTGCAAGAGCAGGGAAGAGGAAGTGTTTGTTGGACTGGAGACCGGCCATGACTAGCCCTGAAATGGAGAAGATCATAATAGCGATTAGGTCTAGGCGCATGAGCTCTACTGAGAGCATTTGCTGTTCTGGGGGGAAGCCGGGAGCGATGAGTTTGGTGATGATAAATTTGGCAAAGATGGCGATGATGACAGCGATGATGCCGGTTATGATGAAGGCAAGATTGACAACGATGGAGAAGATACGCCAGCCTTCTTGTTTTTCTTTTTCCTGATTTTTTTCAAAGTATTCTGTGAGGACTGGAATGAGGGCAACTCCTAAGGCGCCACCAGAGATGAGAGCACTAAGGAGATCAGGGATGTTATTGGCAGCGTTGAAGACATCTAATTCGTAAGAGAGGCCAAATTGGCGGGCAACGAAGGTTTGACGTACAAAGGCAAAAATTTTGTCGATGGCGAAGAAGATGGAGACGATGAGTGAGGATTTGAGAAAGGGATTTATTTTTTTTAGGAGGTTATTTTTCATAAGTATCCTATGTAAATGTTAGTGGTTGAAATGTGATAAGAAACGAGGAAATTATAAAAAAGGCTGGCATTATGAGTACCAGCCTTTTGATGTGAAAAGCTTAGTATGGATATTCCATTTGTGGCTGAGAATCAGGATTCTCTGCACACTTTTGGGAGGCTTCGGAAGATTTTGCAAGGGCTTCATCTGTGAGTGTTGTATATTCTCTGGCGATGTTGAAAGTATTTTGTGCTGCACAATAACCTTTTACGTCTAAATAGAAGATAGCTTTGTCGATTTGCTGTTGACCGTAGTGTTGCCCTGCTTCTTCATATCTTTGTTGAGCTGAATATTCACCGTCCCAGAGGTTGGGGGCTGCATAGGCAACTTGTTGAAGATATTCAATGGCTTGGCCCCAATCAACTTCCCAGAAACTCATGCCTGTGAGGTACCATGATGCCCATTGACTATAATTTTGTGCTTCTGCATCTAGGGGACCATATTTGGAGGCTAAGGTGAAGTTATAGATGCCGCCTTCAAGATCGCCTTGCTGAAGGAGAACTTTGATGCCAATTTGACGATAGGCTGTGTAGTACATTTGATCCACGCGGATAGGTTCTACATCGGGGTAATTGTTGCGGATAGCGTCAAGTTGATAGATCAAATTTTCCCAGTCTTGGGCAGCATAGAGTGTTTCAGCTTCTGCCATAATCTGGCTTGCATCGCGGGTTTCGGGAGTAGGAACAGCAGTAGGTTGGACTACTGGTTGTGGTGTGGCGGTGGCGTTTGAGCAAAGCATGGCTTTGGTGAGTGCTTCGGTGATGCCTGGATAAAGGGGATTGCTTTTGACGACAAATTCAAGACGAGTTTGGGCAATTTCACAACGACCATATTGAAGGTCATTCATGGCAGCTTCAAATTGAATGTAGGTTTCTACTGCTGCGTCTTGGGTTGCTTGGGCGTGTTGGATGCCTTGTCCACTTTTCATCCCATTAAATGCACCTATCGCAAATAATACAATCAATGCAACGATACCTAAGAGGATACCTTTAAGAACGGGGCGTTGTTTTTTTTCTTTTTTTGTTTTTTGAACTTCTTCCATTTGTTTTTCCATAGCCAATATTATACCTTTTCCTTTCCAAATATTGAAAAGATTAATACATTTCTAAATGTTATACCATAGTTTTATAAGCTACTTTTAATCGTGGAGAAATTTCCTCAAGTATAATTGTTCTAAGGAGTTACGAGATGCCGATTACGCCAATTGAAAACAAATGCTTATCTCGAATGGATAAGCTTCGTCATAACCTCACGGTTGTAGAAAATGCGCTTGATAAATTAAACCGCAAAGAAATTTCTCTCGCACAATTAAAGGAAACATTTTCTAGTCTTGATCATATTGAACAAGAATTAAGGGCTTTTTCTAAACTGGGAATTCCTTGTGTTAGTGAACAAGGACGCTTTTATTCCATAAAAGAAAAAATCGAACATAATGCAAAGAAAATTATCGCGATTTTTGGTAGTGTTAAGGATTACCAAGCATATCGTGAAAATAAAATTGTGAAGATTGACCCAGTATGGTGGCGATTGGATCAAGTTTTGGCCATTAATAATAAGAAAAAGACTAGTCATTTTTTCTTGATTACAACAATAGTTTTGTTGGTTGGAATTGCATTGACAATTGGATATAAGGAATTTTTGGCGCCAGATCCAACTTATGTGGCGATGTATGGACATCAGACAAAAATGAATGAGTTGTTGGATGCAGGGCTCTATGAAGATGCATTGAAAGAAGCTGAAGTTTGTATTGACTTGATGCCTGATATGCCAGAATTGATCATTGCAAAGGCCGCATTGTTAGAAGAGATTGGCGACGGAGATTCTTCTGAGATTTATTATGATATTGCTCTTTTGAGAATGGATGCTTATGATTTTTATTCTGAAAGAAGTATTTTTTATCTGCGAATGAATAATTTAGAAAAATTAAATCAGGATGCCGAATATTTAATGAAGTTTTATCCTGATAATGCAAATGGATATTATTTCCAAGCGTTAAGTTTGGAGAATTTAGGGGATAAACCTTCTGCTATTCAAATGTATGAAATTGCTTATGAAAAGGCTGAAGCAAACGGTGATTTTGAACAAGCTGCGATGATTAAGATCCGATTGGCGACTTTGATGCAACAAATATCATTTTAATAAGTTGATAATTCTAAAAATAAAAAGGCTTTTGAGAAAGCCTTTTTTTCTATTTAATCAGAATTAAAGAAGCGGATGCGGACATAGGATTCGTAGCGCTCAGGGTGGATTTTTCCATTTTCTAGTGCTTCGGTGACAGCGCACCCGGGCTCGTCTACATGGGTGCAGTTGTTATATTGACAGTATGGCACAAGGGCGGCGAGTTCTGGAAAATAGCCATCCAGTTCTTCGGGCTCAACATCCCAGAGAGGGAGGCTTTTGAGTCCGGGAGTATCAGCGATATAGCCCCCTTCAGCAAGGGGGAACATTTGACGCACAACGGTGGTGTGACGACCTTTGCGGGTTTGTTCGCTAATCTTTTTGACTTCTAAGCCTAGATCAGGCTGGATGGCATTGAGGAGACTGGATTTGCCGACTCCTGAAGGACCAATAAGGACGGTGGTTTTATCTTTGAGTAATTTTTTTACATTGCGGATACCATGATGTTTTTTGGTGGAAGTATAGATGACGGGATATCCAAGATCGGGGTAGTGTCCAAAGAGATAACGGGCGCGTCTGCGAGAGACAAGGTCGGATTTGTTGGCGACGATCTGAATGGGGAGACCTTGACGTTCTGCGATGATGAGGAACCGATCTAACATGCGGAGATTTGGGGAGGGATCATCACAGGCAAAGACAAAGATGACGAGATCTGGATTGGCGATGATGATCTGTTCATAAACACCGCGAGAGGTGGGTGCCATACGGACGAAAGCACGATCTCTTTCGTAGATATCTTCAATCATGACGGTGCCATCTTCGTGGATGGAAACTTGCACATGATCTCCAACGGCGATAAGGTCTCCCATACGGCGACCTTTTTTGAAGCGGCCTCTGAGTTGGGCGGTGAGTTCTTCTTTTTCATCAGTTTGGATGGTGAAAAAGCCTGATTGGGAACGAATGACAATACCATTTTTTAATTGCATATGCTATGTTTATACCACAGGTGACTCTTAAAAAGATAAGAATAGAAAAAGAGCAACTTTTTTGAGTTGCTCTTTTGTGTTTGTTTCAATTGTATAAAGCAAAAGAAAACGGTTAGTTGGGATTGATAGGGACGGTGTTGTTTTCTTCTGTAGTGTTTTCGCCTTCCACTTCATCAATGAAGTATTCTGGATCTGTTACGCCAAATTGACTTTCCCATGGGAAGATGGTTGAGGGGCTACCATAGAAATAAGCTTCTGCCACACGTTTGAAGATGGGAGCAGCAAATTCGGAGCCATCACCGATGTTTTCAATGAGGACTGCAATGGCAAGATCTGGCACGTCTTCACGTTCGGCGGCGGTATAGCCGATGAACCATGCATGGGGGTCACCACCAGGATTTTGGGCTGTACCTGTTTTACCATAGACAGGAACGGTGAAGCTAATCAATTGACGATAAGCGGTACCACGAGCATTGTTGACCACAGCATACATCCCTTTTTGAATTTCGCTTAGGGTGGCATCAGAAATGGGGAGGGTGCCATTCACTACGGGTTCAAAGGATTGAATCACATCTCCATTGGGGTTTTCAATTTTTTCAATGAGTTGCGGGCGATAAAGAGTGCCTCCATTGCCGATTGCAGCGGTATAGACTGCGGCTTGAATAGGTGTGATGAGGGTGACGCCTTGCCCAATGCCTTGTTGAACGGCTTCACTGAGGGGGTAGTTGGTGTCATCAGGATTGACGATGGAACCAGATTCTTCAGGAACTTCTTGAATGCCGGTAGGAGAACCGAGGCCAAAACCACGGGCTAATTCAGCTACGAGGCTTTTGGTGTTGTCCTCACCTTCGGCGGGTACGTAATTATAAAGAGTCATGCCAATTTGATAAAACCATGGATTACAGGAACGCATGATACCTTCGTAGAGAACCAAATCACCACTAGCAGGTAATTCTTTGGCAAGGGTCCAGTCGTCCAATGGTGCGTCTTGTCCTAAGCCGTACCATTGAGAATCACAATATAAGCTGGATTCGGGGGTAAATTGACCACTTTCGAGGGCAGCTGAGGCGGTGATGACTTTGAAGATGGAGCCAGGAGGATATTGACCTTGGGTGGCACGGTTGAAGAAGGGATCGTCTGTTTGACCAAAGTAGGCGTTCCACTGGCTGTTGGGGTTGTTGATGTCGGCATCGTTGGGATCAAAGTTAGGAGAGGAAACCATGGCGAGGACACGGCCAGTGTCTCGTTCGAGGACGACCACTGCACCAGTAAAATCACCAAGGGCTTGTTGAGCAACACGTTGGAGGTCGATGTCGATGGTACTATAGACGGAATTGGCTGCTGCTGATTCTTTTTCACTTAATTTTGTGACGATATCCCCATAGGGGCTAACCACGTAAAGTGCACCACCACGAGTGCCAGCGAGTGAATCTTCTTGAGAGAATTCGAGACCTTGGCGCCCGACACGATCGTCAATGGAATAACCAAGTTCTGCCCAATAATCGATACTTTCGGTGGGGATGGAGCCAACATAACCAAGGGTTTGGGCACCGGGGCCTCCATCAAGATAATAGCGGGTGCCGTAGTATTCAGTATAGGATAAGGCACCATAAGGAAGAAGATATTCTTCTCTTTCTGCCCAGACATCAGAAGGGACAACGACAACAGGAATTAGATAATCAGGATCTTCTGCGGTGAGTTGATCGATGAGAACATTCATGTTGATGGAATCACTAAGTTGGGCAAGTTGGGCAGCAAATGAACCGACAAATTCAGGTTCTAATAGACTAGGAATGGCGCTAACAGCGACGGCGTTGGTGTTGTAGGCAATGGCGGTGCCGTTGCGGTCGTATAAGTTCCCTCGTTCGGGAACATAGTATTCTGCTGAGAGGGTGTTGCCGCCGGCAAATTCGGGGAGAATGAGGTTTTCTGCCCAGACTACTTTCCATTCACCATTATCGATGACGAGATCCATGGTGGTGTCGCGGTCGATGGGGCTGAAGATGGCGGATTCCAAATGAATGGAATAGGCAGCCATGGCTGTGCGGGGGTTGGTGAGGGTGCTGAGGATTTGATAAGAGATGTTGTAGATATTGGCTTCGTTATGGAGGTATTGATAGCGAGCAGAGAAGTCATCAAAGCTGATGGAATCTTTGCTAAGCGGAGAGAGCATGTCGTACATGGAGGCGTAGTCTTTTTCGGTCCAGTAAGTGAGATAACGACTTACAGCTTCATCGACATTTGGGGCGGCGATGATGGTGGGGATGATCTCTTCCAATGTAGGTTCTGGTGAGGTTTGGAGATTGGCTGTTTCACTGGCTTTGCCGCAGCCGGCAAGCAGAAACAAAGTGACAATTGCCAAAATAAGAAGTCTTTGCATTGGTTTTTTATTCATAAGTTCCTCTCAAATGGGTTGAAAAACATGTACATTGATAACATAGAGAATTCTGACATCGTTGCGGCAAGTCCGCTGGAAATTCTAAGCCGAATTGTTTGCTGAGAACGGCTAGATCACAGATCGGTAATCCCATAACATTTGCAAAACAATCGTCAAATTCTTCAACAGGATGAAAGCCTTCATGTTGAATGGCATATCCACCTGCTTTATCAAATGGGTCCCCTGATGCGATATAGGATTGCATTTCTTGATCCGTATAATTTCGCATTGGTACGTCGGATCCCACACAAATGGTTTTGATCTTGTCTTTATGAGCGATGGACATGGCAGTGTAGACACGATGGGTCTTGTTGCGCAAGTTGGTGAGCATGGTTATGGCTTCTGCTTCGGTTTGGGGTTTGCCGAGAATGATATCTCCGTTTGCCACGGTGGTGTCAGCTGCGAGGATGATGGCATTGGGGGTAGTTTTTTGAGCTGCTGCAATGGCTTTTTCTGTTGCCATGCGGGTAACATAATCGACAGCATTTTCATTCGTACCAACGGTTTCATCTATATCTGCTGGGGCAATTTCTACATTCCAATCAAAGAGTTGCACCAATTCTTTGCGTCTTGGTGAACCAGAGGCTAAGATCAATTGTGGGGATGTCGGTTTCTTCATATAAGGGTGATTGTATCATAAACCGAAATGCATGGCTTTTTTTATTTAGTCGCGATTAATAAAGGAGAAGAGTAGGTGAGTTGGAGCTTAATCAAAAGGGGTGTGTGAAAACAAAATGTTAGGAAGTGTTCTGTTTCGATGATATACTACAGACAAATGTAAGGGCAAGATGGTGAACATGGTTGGGAAACGATTAAAAATCTCACAGTCGACTTTTTATTTCATTATTTTTATTGTGATCGGGATTATGTCTTCGATCAATGGGCCGATGCTACCTTTGCTTTCAAAGAATACACAAGTGACGTTGGGGGATTTGGGGATGTTGTTTACGGCAGGTTCAATTGGTTTTGTGATTACTTCTTTGTTGAATGGTCACTTTTTTGATCGGTTGCCAGGGCATAAGGTGATGTTCTTTGGGTTTGTGGTGACGATTTTATGTATGATCTTTATCCCAATAACACCTGTTTTTTCAATTTTATGGGCAATCTTTTTGGTGAATGGTATTTCGACCAATTTGTTTGATCTGGGGGCGAATACGCTGATTGTTTGGGTGCATCGAGATAATGTAGGTCCGTATTTGAATGCATTGCATTTCTTTTTCGGAGTGGGTGCTACGGTGGGACCTTTGATCGTGACGGCAACACGAGCTGCAAATGGGGAGGCAACAGCTTGGCCTTTTTGGATCGTAGCGATTTTGTTTGTACCTTTGATGATGGTTTCGTTCTTTTTACCAAGCCCAAGCCCGATTGTGGCCGAAGTTAAAGAAGGAGAGACTGAACCGGCAAAAGTGAATTATCCTTTGGTGGTGCTATTTGGAATGTTCTTGTTCTTATACGTAGGTGGGGAGATTGGGTTTAGTAATTGGATATTTACTTATGCAACGCGGACGGGGATTGCAAGCGTTTCTCAGGCGGATAAGATTACATCGGTTTTTTGGGGAGCATTAACGATTGGACGATTAATTTCGATTGGGTTGGCGAAGAAGTGGAATGCGCTAAAATTGCTTCAGATCAATTTGATGGGGTGGTTTTTAGGAACGGTGTTGATAATTGTTTTTCGAGATTTTTCAATTTTCTTGTGGATTGGGACAATCGTTTTGGGATTTTTTATGTCATCCATCTTCCCGATGATTTTTGCAATTGCAGAACGCTCAGTGGTTTTCACTGGAAAAGTGAGTGGATTGATCTATGCAGGGAATTCCTTGGGGGGGATGGTGTTGCCTTTGTTGATGGGTAAACTATTTGAGAAAGTACAGCCGATCTGGATTATGTATGTGGAACTGTTTTGTGTGGTGGCGGCGATGGGATTGTTCTTGTTGATTAGCAGGATGACGGTTGATAAACTGAAGTAAAAAAATGTTTATTGATAGAAAAAAAAGAAGCTGTAAAGCTTCTTTTTATGTTTAATTATTGTTCAGCAAAAATCTGACAGATTTGCCTGTTTTCGTCGATAATTCCCATGACTAATGAGTCGTTTGCATATTTTTCTTCAATGGTATCCATGAGAGGGAGAGCTTCATCACATTGATTCAAAGCTGAAAGAACTGATGCAAAAGTGTAGTAATAAAAAATACTGGTGTCATTGAGTTCTAGTGGTTCTATGGCAATATCTTGTTCTTCGTTCTCATCAGCGGTACAACCTGAGATGGCACAACGAAGAGCCGGAATTGAGCTTTCGTAGTTTCTTGCTCGAAAGTAGAGAACACCTAATTGCCCGTAAATATCTGGGTTTTGCGGGTCAAAATCTAAAGCGCGTTGCATGTTGAGTGAGGCAGCAAAAAATTCCCCATCACGGGTATAGGTGGTGGCAATGGCAAGATAGGGGATGGGATCTTCAATGCCGTTGATGGCATTGATTGTGGCTGCTTGATCAAAATAATCGAGGGCCATTTCATAATTGAGGAGTTGACGATAGTTTTGACCAATTTTGATGTAAAGGTAGGTGAAATTGGGGTTGAGGGCGACAGCATCTTTATAAGCTTCGATGGCGAGAGCATATTGGGCACGGGATTCCATAATATAGCCGTATACTCGGTGGGCATCCATTAGGGTGGGATCTAGTTGGAGGGCAAGTTCGGCATTTTGAAGAGCACCAGCAAAATTAAATTGATCTTGGAGAATTTCTGCTTGGAAGGTGAGGGCAAGTACGTTTTGCGTATCTAAGGTGAGTGCTTTAACGGATGCGTCATAAGCATCAAGGAGATATTCATTAATTTGGTCTTCTGTTAATCCTTCAACTGCAGTGTACCAGTCATATACTAATGCTTTGATAGCATATACATCACTATTTTCAGGATCAATTTCTACGGCAAGATCAATGTTAGTTTTAGCTTGTTCTAATAAGGCCGCTTTTTGGTTGGTGGTGACGATGGAGGAGTAGTAAGTTTGAAGACGAGCAAGCTCTGCTAGGGTTTGGCCGTTATTGGGATTATGATCAATGGCATCTTGATAAGAGTTGATGGCTGCGGTGATGTTGCCGGCTGCGAAAAATGCTTCTGCTTCCATAAGATAGGAAGTGGTGTTGCGAGTGGGGGTGGGAGTGGCAGCGAGGGGGTTGTTGATGGTACCTTGATCGAGCCCATCCGAGATACGGACAAGGGCAGATACCGCCACAATAATCATTACGATTAAGATAACGACTGTGTACGGATTGGGGCGATATGGATCTTTGCGAAAAATGTTTTTTTCTTCAGGAACTAGCATTATTCCACCGGGATTGTTTCTCCGTCAGGAGACGAGCTAGGTGCTTCTGGGGTGATTTCTGGGAGCATTGCACCTCCTGCATCATTGGTTGCTTGAAGCTCTTCAGGGTCAGGTGTGGGAGTGAAGAAATTCAAGCCTGCATTTTCTTCGCAATATTGAATGGCATATTCGGCATTGTAACGAGCGTTGTCATCGTTGGGCAGTCCTCCAATGAGGGTTTGAGCTACGGTGACTGATTCACCACATTGACCACTATATGCTAAGGAGAGCATGTAGAGTTGAAAGTAGGTTGATACAGTACCGTAGTCTAGAACTAGGCCTTCAACAACAATGCTATCGTTGACAATCCCACCATGTATTGCGATTGAGAATTCATCAACCGCATCAAAGTAATCAAGGTTGCGGTACATGGCAGTGGCTAAATTGGCATGACGATAAGGATTGCCGGGATCTTCTTCGACGGCTTTGGAAGCGGATTGGACTGCTTTTCCATATTCACCTTGAGTGATATAGATTTGAGTGAGGTAGGTATCGGGAATGGGATCTGTGGGGTTGAGTGCATTGGCTTGAACCAAAGCGGCGATGGCTTCGTCATAGAGCTCCATTGCTCGATAGACACGCCCGACAGCAATGTGGAGATCAGCAATGTTGGGGTTGATTTGAATGGCTTGGTTGTATTTATCAAGAGCATCTTCGTAGTTGTCGGTGAATTCAAGGACATATCCTCGGGCCCAAAGGACTTCTAGGGTGAAGGGAGCAAGTTCAATCGCTTTACGAGATTCTTCGCCGGCTTTTTCAAAGTCGTCTAAATCAGTGAGCAATTGGGCATAGAAAGCGTGACCAAGCGCATTGGAGGGATTGGAGGCTATGAGTTGTAAGAAGAGCGCTTCAGCATCGGCTTCACGATCTCCCATGAGAGAGAGGCACCAGCCGAGATAGGCGATGGTATCTGGATTATCAGGATTGAGAAGCAAAGAATTGCGTAAAGTTGTTTCGGCTTCTTCATAGTCTCCGAGGAGGACTTGTAAACGTCCTAATTCGGTATAAATCAAAGAATTGGAGGCATCCACAAAGAGGGCTTCTTTGTAGGTTTCGATGGCTCGTTCAATGTTACCTGATTCGTAATATCCTCTGGCTTCATTGACGAGGGCTTCGGGATTGACGGTGGGAGTGGCAGTTGGGATAAAATCAAATTCCGGTGGATCGTTGATGAGTTTGGAAGAGATGCCAAAGGTAATCAATAATAAAATTAGTAAGGGGATAAAAATAATCGGTTGAGACCGTCTTTTTTTAGGCGGTTTCACACTCATATTCCAATTGCTTTTATTAATATTCATAGAAATGATATTAACCTTGTCGCTTAGCAACGTCAAGGCATGTTTTAAGGGTATTATATTGATTTAAGCTTGTGTTTGTTATAATACGCTTAACGAAACTACATAAATAGGAATGATAATGAAGAATAAAATGATCCGAGCTTTCACATTGCTGTCTTCAATTGAAGCTGTTTTGGCTGCTGTTTGGCTGCTGTGTTTGCCATCTGATGCAGATACAGGCATGGTGGGTTCATTGTCTGTGCAGCGGTTATTGATTTTGCTACCGATGGTAGGGGCGTTAGTTTTGTTGGGAGTGTTTGCAATTCGTACATGGAAGAAAAAGATTGATGTGTTGGCGGCAGAGAAAGATAATTCTTTGGGATGGAAATTGTTTAATGTTGTGCGGATTGGATTATTTGGAATAAATGCTTTGTTGGTGCTGTTGGTTTTGATTGCGCCAATTTTTTTGAATACTGAGAATGAGGTGTATCTTTTCTCAAGTGAGAATCCGTTTGTGCCACGATTGTTGCCTTTGGTGGTGTTTTTGGTTTTACTGGGAATACAATCAAATTTGCTAATAGGGTTGGTGAAACGATCTAAGAAGTCTGCAATCAAAGATTCAATAGCTTGGAAAGCGTTTTGGATTGGGTTAGTATTTGTGGTGCTGCTCTTGGGGGCAAGTTTGAGCTTGGGGTGGGGTGTGAATGTGTTTGATGGATGGATTGCCGATTGGGGAATTCCGCTGTTGGAATGGCAGGTGGTGTTTTTGTTGGTCACTTTTTTACATACTTTTCTTTTTATCCGCGCAAGTGAGGGGACGAATAAGTGGTTGAAGATCGGCAGAAAAGAGTTTTTGATTGCGGTGATTATGTGGGCGATTACTTTTTGTGTGTGGAATTTTACAGAATTTGATTTTGATGGTTCTTATTTTAATACAGCGCCAACCCCTCCAACTTATGAGATTTATCCGCACTCGGATGCACGGCAATATTATTCTGCGAGTGTGGAATTTATTACAGGAGATGGGGTGGATAATTCTTTTGCACGACAATATTATGTGTTATTCATCGCTTTAGGAAATTTGATTTTTAATTTTAATATTGCAAAAATCATTACTGCTCAAATTTTGGTTTTATCCATAATTCCCGGAATACTTTATCTCCTAGCAGTGCAATTTGAGGAGCAATTGGCAGGGTTGTTTTTGGCTTTTGTGGTTATTTTGAGAGAAACAAATGCAATTCGAAATGCGGGGGCTTTGAATACTACACCGGTGCATTTGTTGATGAGTGATATGGTGTGTTTGTTTTTGATTGTGTTGAATTTGTATTTTGCAGTGCGATGGGTAAAATCTGGTGTGAGGCAAAATCGACAATATTTTGCATTGTCAACGGGGATATTTTTGGGAATCAACATTGCGATGCGAATTTATGTGATTTTGTTTGTGCCGGTGTTGATGGTGTTGTTGTTCTTTTATCAAAAAGAACACAAGGCATGGTGGCGAGAGATGGTTTTTTATGGGATAGGATTGGCGATTGCTATTTTGCCAGTTTTGTTACGTAATTATTTGGCAACAGGTGTGATCACTTTGGAGCGTCCGATTTTTTGGGATCATTTTATGAATTTTTCTTCGATGAGTAATAACACTAGTGCTTCAGAGACTGATCCTACTTTTTGGGGAATCCTTCATAATTTGTTGACGAATGTTGGGCCTTTGGTGCAAAAAACAGGCAATCATTTTACAAATGATTTGCTCTCGAATTGGATGACCTTTTTTGCGACTTCCAAAGCAGCTGTAGAAGGAACGTATTTTTATTATTTGGTGCCTGATATGACAACGCGTTGGCAGAACTTTAGTGGGGTGCGCGTTTGGGTTACATTGGGAATTGGTGTTTTGTCTATACTGGGGATGGCACGGGTTTTGAAGCGAAACTTGCAAGCAGGATTGGTTTTGGTGAGTTTTTATTTGACTTATGCATTGGGTATGGCTTGGGTAGGAGCTTCTGGTTGGCGATTTATTTTACCTGTGGATTGGATATTGTTGTGGTTTGTGATTTTGGGTGTGTTGCAGATTATGGAGTGGTTGTTGCCGAGCAATATTAGCAAGATGGGTGATACTGTGGAGAATGAACAGAAGATTTCGAAGATGGCTATATGGGGTGTTGGGGTTGGTTTTTTGCTGTTGGCAAGTGTGTATTTGATTCGCCATTTGTTTTTACCAATGCCATATTTGGAAAGAACATCTAAAGAAAATTGTGATTTGGTGATGGGGCAAAAAGTTAGTTTTTGTGAGGATGCTTTGGCAAGTGGAATTACGTTTGAAGCGGGAAGATTGTTATATCCAAGTTTTTATGCAAAGAATACGTATTTTGATCAGGCGAAAGATTATGATGCGTTCAAGTTCCAAGATTTTGATCGATATACATTCACTTATATTGGCGAAGGACCTAAACAGGTGTATTTCCCGAGTGAAGAGGAGAATCTGCCGTTTGTGAATGGAATGAAAACAATTGTGGGGTTGCAGGAGACTTCCTCTGGCTGGCAGGTGGTATATCTATATGATGTTGTGCAAGATGTGTTGTTTTCTTGTATTCCATTTGGGGATTAGTTAACGATATAATACGCACATGAATACAAAACAATCTACTTCATCAGTGGCCGTGATTATTCCAGCCTATAATGAATCTCAAGTGATTGGAGATGTGTTGGCTGTTTTTAGTGAACTGCCTTATGAGATCATTGTGATAGATGATGGTTCTTCAGATACAACGATTGGTGAGATTGAAAAATATCCTGTATGGTTGTTGCAACATGCTACTAATTTGGGGCAGGGTGCAGCTTTGCAGACAGGGTTTGAATTTGCACTCTCTTTAGCTCAAGTTGAGTATTTTATTACGTTTGATTCTGATGGACAACACAATGCGGGGGATATTGAAACGATTGTGAATATTTTAAATTCTAGCGATGTTGACGTTGTGCTGGGTTCTCGTTTTTGTGAAGGTGGGATTGCAGAGAATATAAAAGGACTAAAGAAGTTTGTTTTAAAATTGGCGATAAATTTTACAAATTGGCAAACTGGGTTGAAATTGACAGATACGCATAATGGAATCCGTGGATTTCGTCGAGAAGCTCTAGCAAAGATTCATCTTAAACAAAATCGAATGGCGCATGCGTCAGAATTATTGAACCAGATCAGTGCGAACCAGATGAAGGTACGAGAGATTCCAGTACATATTTTATATACTGAATATTCAATGAAAAAAGGACAATCTTTATTGAATGGGATTAATATTTTGTGGGATTTATTTATAGGAAAGTGACATGAAGATTACTTTGTTTCAGATCATTTTAATTTTTGCAATTTTGGTGATTTATTTATTTGTACGTAAATCAAGTTTCCGTTCTTTCTATCGGTTATTTATTTTATTTTCTTTGACGGCTGGTGTGGTGGCGGTTTTGGTGCCAGAGTTGACTACCAAAGTAGCGCAGGTAGTGGGAATTGGCCGAGGAACTGACTTGGTGGTGTATATTTTTATGTTGGTGGTTTTTTTGAAAATGCTAACCACAGATGAGAAGGTGAATGCACAGCAAGAACAGATCACACAGTTGGTGCGAAAAAATGCGATTGAGAATGCTCGAAAATGTGATGGAGCAAAAATTGATGAATAAAAAAAACGGATGAATCTTCATCCGTTTTTTGTTTTTATTGATTTTAAATTACTCGTGAACGATGAAGAAAGCGATGCAACCTGGACCAGTGTGGACACCTACGACAGGTGTAAGATAATCGATGTTGTATTCTTCTGGGTGAATGGCTGGTTTGAGTTCTTCTAACATTTCTTCAGCTACTGAAAGAGCATCTGCATGTTGAATGGTGAGGTGCTTGATTTTTTTGCCTTCACAAAATTCTTTGACCAATTCCACAACACGTTTTTGTGCTTTCTTTGAGGTGCGAATGTTTTCATAAGGCTCAAGGAGAGTGTTTTCCATGGTTAGGATAGGTTTAAGGTTCAAAAGAGAACCGAGCATATTTTTTGCATGGCTGATGCGTCCACCTTTGTGAAGATATTCTAAGGTGTCTACGTTGAAATAGATTTTGGTGCGTTTGATTTGGTCGTTCACTAGATTAATACAATCTTGCAAGCTGCCACCATCGGCAGAAAGACGAGCGGCGTTGACAACTAACCAACCGGTTCCCATACAGGTGTAGGTGGAGTCTAAGACAACTACATCACTGGGATCATAGTCTTTGCTAGCGTTGACTGCGGTTGCGTATGTACCAGAAATTCCTGAAGAGAGGAAGAGACAAAGAACTGAATTGCCTTTGGCGATTTCTTCGTCAAATACAGTTTTGAGCATTTGAGTGGTGAGTTGAGATGTTTGGGGTATGCTATTTGAAGCAGCTAAACGAGGATAAAATTCTTCGGCAGTGATATCTTCTCCGTCAACCAAAATCTTATTATCCCAAACCATAGATAAGGGGAGTACGCGAATGGGGAGAGTATCAATAAATTTTTGTGGGACAGAACTGGCGCTGTCCGTTAGAATAACAGTGTTTTTCATCTTTAAACCTCAAAAAAAGTAATAATTTCTATTAATATTAACATAGAATAAGAAATTTGGTTTCTGCTTTAATGTTAAAATAAAAAAAGACTGGAGTTTTTCCAGTCTTTTTTGTTTGCATTTTATTTTGCTTATGCAGGAAGATCATACCCTAAACGACGGAGACCTTTTTTGATGTCTGCCAATGATTTGCGGCCAAAACCATCAATTTCGAGCATTGCATCTTCACCGATAGATTCAAGTTTTTCGATGAATTCACCTGCGGTAACAATACCAACAGCTTCGAGAGCAGCAAGAGCGCGTTTTCCAATTTCGAGTTCATCTAAAGCACGATTAGGAGAAACTTTTGCTTCTTTGGCTGCATTCTTTTGATCAAGGTAACTTTGACGAGCTTCTAAACGTTTGTAGAAGCGATCGACTTGACCTTCGGTGTCGACGATGCGTTGTTCACCGGTGTAGAAGGGGTGACAATTTGAACAAATATCTAAGCGAAGCTCTGGTTTGGTTGCACCTGTTGTCCAGCTGGCACCACAAGCACAAGTAATTGTTGCTTCAGGATAGTATTCGGGATGAATATCTTTTTTCATTTTATAGCCTCTCAGCAGGATACGAAATTTCCGTAAACTGACTCACTAATAATTTTTATTCTTCGACGGGCATTACGCTGACGCGTTTTTGACCATTTCTAATGGTTTCAAAGACAACGGTGCCTTCGATCACTGAAAAAATTGTGTAATCTTTGCCCATGCCGACGTTGCGACCGGGTTTGATTTTTGTGCCACGTTGGCGGACGATGATGTTGCCGCTGACTACGTGTTCACCTGCGTATTTTTTGACGCCTAGTCGTTTTGATTCACTATCTCGACCATTTCGACTGGAGCCGCCACCTTTTTTATGTGCCATAATAATCTCCTTATGTAGATGTGCTAGCCTATGCGGCTTCTTCCGTCTTTGCGGGTTTTTTCACAGAAATTTTCTTAATTTCTAACTTCGTATACCATTGACGATGGCCTTTTTTCAAGCGATAGCGTTTGCGAGGATGGTATTTGAAAACCAAAACCTTGGGGCCTTTGAATTCTTCCACGACTGTGGCTGAAACGGTAGCACCTTCGATAACGGGGGTGCCGATTGTGTATTTGCCTTCGTCGGCAATCAACAGTACTTCGTCTAAAGTAACTTTTTCACCTGATTCCAGGTTGAGGCGGTCTACAACGATTGTGCTGCCTTCGACAGCTTTATATTGTTTGCCACCGCTTTCAATAATGGCATATTTCATTTGTGTCCTCCAAGCTTCACTTCACCGCAGGATTCGCATTGCCACATGCAAATTTGAGGGGAAGTTGGGGAAAATAGATTTTTGTGAACGGTCATTGGCATAGGAAAATATTCTGCTGACGCAGACCGTGCAAGGCATAATTATACATGGGAAAAAATGCAAAGTCAATAGAGGTGAGTGTTTCCAGAAGAGGGTTAATGCTTTCTTCATTATATATTTATTGATTCTTCTTTGGATCGTATTGAATAAAAAAAATAGACTCCCGAAGGAGTCTATTTAAATTTGATTCAAAGAGTTTTTTTAGAAGAATTTACGAACAATGAGGTAGGCACCGACACCAACTGCAGCAAAGAGCACGATGGCTGCGGCTGCGACGATTGCGATCACACCAATTGAAGGAGTGACGGTTGTGCCACCGTTATTTGCGGGTTCACTAGGTGCGGTAGTAGCTGTGGCAACAACTGTATCTTGTTCAGTGGATTCTGGTGTGCTCGTGACTACAATAATATATGGAGTGTTGGTGGCAACAACTTCTGTTGCAGTAGGAACTAAGGTGTTGGTGGGGATGGCTGTGGCAGATGGGATGGGAGTGATGGTTGCGGTTGCGGTGGCTGTGGGGGTGAGTGTGGCAGACCATGTGTTATAGGTTTGAACAGATAGTGTTTTGTTCATTCCATCATATACACCATCTTCTGAGACACCTTCTACGTAGATGGAGCAGGCAAGGTTGGCTGAAGAGTAAGTCCATAATGCTGAGACTGTAAAACTTTTACCTGTGATGAAACTGTCTTGTGTGAGGGTGAATTCGCTGGGAGTGACTGAACAAACCCAAGGTTGATTGGAGTAAGCTCTTACCAATACATTTTTGGTGGGTAAGCTGTTCAATTTGACATTAAAGGTATCTTTGTCACCTTCGTTAATTGCTAATGAAGAAGGAGAAAAAGTGAAGCCTGGAGGAGTATCATCATTGTCATCTACTTCGACTTGGAAGATTGCACTGACATTATCATATTCATTGGCGGTATATGCGTCTAAGGTGGTGACGGAGATGAAGCAGTTGTGAATATTCGCTTCGTCTGCTAAGTCGTCCACTGCTGAGACGGTGACTGATTTGGGGGTGTTCCAACTGGCTGTGGTGAAGGTGAGTTGATTGTCATTGAGTTTACATTGAGAATCTGGTACTAATGAAACAACAACGTTTGAGGTTGGCATAACGTTTAGGTTGACAGTGAATGAATCGGTGGTGCCACTTTCTGTGACATAGGTGCCGCCAGATTCAGTGAAGACGAATGCCGGAGCGGGTTCATTTTCACCGATGTTGACGGTGACTTGTGTGGAAATACCTGCATAATTATCACCACTTGCGGTCAATGTTACGATACATTTTGCATTTGGGGTGTAGACGGTGTCGTCTGCGACGTTGATAGTGATGTTTCGATCTGTGGTGTAATTGCTACCAATTCCGATTGTGGTATTACTGAAAGTACAAGCAGGATTATTGCTGGTGACGCTGATGTTTATCACACTTGCGGGGGTTGCAGGATCTTCTGCTAGATGAACTTTTAGGTTAGCTGAACTTCCTTCTGTGATGTTGAATGAAGAACTGTTTACGACCAGCGCAGGTGCAGCATAAACTATTGTGGCAACCGTTAAAATGCTGATTGCCGCTATGATTGCAGTTATTAATAACGTTCTTTTTTTCATATTTCCACTCCTTCTGTGAAAACTAATATCTTTCTTCACATTATAGTATATTTTTCTTAAAAAAAACAATAGAATGAGAGCTCACGTGTCAGGGTGTGAGCTCTCTTATTTCTATTTAATCAACCCCTGATGCTTTTGATCAGAAGTATTTTTGGATGATAAAGTACGCACCTACACCAACTCCTCCGAATAAAACCAAGGTGCTGATGACGATGATGGCGATCATGCCAGCAGATGGACCGCTGCGACCTTGTTGTGTGGCGGTTGCAGTGGGGGTGCTGGTATACATGGGGGCGTTCGGGTCGGGAGTGTTGGTGGCGGTGACGAACAGTGGGGTGGATGTGGGCATGATGATGCTGGTTGAGGTTGCCCATGGGGTGGAGCTTGCCCATGAATAGGTGGTGGGGATGGCGGTATAGGTGGGGTAGACGGTATAGGGTGTGGCAGTGGCAATTTGGGCAAAGGTGTTGTTGATGACGGTTGTGAAGGTGGGGGTGTTGATGAGGTGATAATTACCATCTGCAGAAATAGTGCGGAAGGTGACGTTACAAGCTAAGTTAGCAGAGGAGTTGTTATAAGCTCCGGTGACAGCAAAGTTCTTGCCAGTGTTATAGCTACTTGAGGTCAAAGTAAATTCTGCTGGGCTGACTGTACAGATGCTTGTGTCACTTGAAAATGCTTGGACAAGTACATCTGCTGCTGGTTTTGATTGTAAGGAGAAGGTAACATAGCCAGTTGCCCCTTCATTGATGACCATGCTGGCAGGATTGATGGTGACGCCAGGTGTGGTGGTGGTGATGTCGTTGTCAGTTACATTGACGGTGAGGATTTTGCTAACATTTTTGTATTCATTAGCAGTATATTGGTCAATGGTGGTGATGGATATCTTACAAGTATGTGTGTCAGCTTCATCAATATTGTCGTTTACCGCACTAACGATAACCGATTTCATGGAGTTCCAACTATTTTGAGTCATAGTCTTTTGGGTGTCATCAACGGCACATTGTCCATCTGTGGAGATGAGAAGTTCAACATTTGCAGTGGGTTTTGTGCTGAGACTGAGATAAAAGACATCGGTGCCACCAGATTCATTGACCCATGTGGAGGAATCGGTTTCGGTGATGATGATGGCAGGTTGCACAACGGGACTGTCATTATCTGTGATAGTGGCGGTGACTGTAGCACTACGACCATTGTAGTTGCCGTCGCTTGACGCTGCGTTGAATGAAACATTACATGTGAGACCATCTGCTTCTTGCACACTATCATCCGTGGCAGTGATGCGCACGGTTTGGGTGGTGTTCCAGTTGCTAGAATTGAACACTAATGAAGATAAGGATACTGTACATTGTGCAGTGTTATTACTGGCGACATTGACAATTACATTACTAGCAGGAGGGCTGGTGAGCACAACACCCACATCGGCTTGAGTGCCACCTTCAGTGATGTTGACAGATGTTGGAGCGACTGTCATGCCGGGGGTGTAGCTGGGATCATTGTCGGTAATATTTGCTGTAACATCTGATGGGTTATAAGAACCGTATTCAGCTGCGGGAGTGCTACCATCTACGCTGACTGCGATGATACAGGTGTGTGCACCTTCGACATCGCTATCATCTGTGGCAACAACATTGACAGTTTGAGCGACGTTCCAGTTGGCGGTTGTAAATGTAACTTGTGAACCGCTTGTTACGGAACATTGTCCTGAGGTTGGAACGGAATTCAAAACAACGTTATTGGATGGTACGCTGTTTAAGACTAAGGTATAACTACCAGCACTGCCACCTTCGGCAATGTTGATGGTTGTGGGGGTAACACTAACACCAGCTGTATAAACAGGAGCGGAATCATTATCAGTGATATTGCCACTCACGTCAGAGGGGTCATAGACTGGGCTGAGATATTCTGCTGCGGTGGTGTTGCCTGTATCTAGACTGACTGTAATTGTACAGGTATGGACACCTTCGACAGCGCTGTCATCATTGGCAGAGACACCAACGGTTTGTGGTGTGCTCCAGTTGCCTGAGTTGAAACTTAGAGATGAACCACTGGTTATGGAACATTGCCCATCTCCAGCTGAGGTAATAACTACGGTGTTGGAGGGTTCACTGGTGAGTACAACACTGAAAGAATCAGTTGCGCCACCTTCTGCAACATTTACCGTGGTGGGTGAAACACTGACACCAGCTGTATAAACAGGAGCAGAATCATTGTCTGTGATTGAAGCAGAGACATCAGCAGGGTCATAACTGCCATATTCAGCGGCAGCGGTACTACCGTTTGTGGATAAGGTAATTGTACATGTGTGGGCACCTTCTACATCACTGTCATCAATTGCGGTGACGGTGACTGTTTGAGCAGAACTCCAGTCCCCAGTGGTAAAGGTTAGTTGGGCAACAGAGGTAGAACATTGTGCATCTCCCGCGACATCAAATACTACGGTATTAGAAGGAATGCTATCGAGCACGACAGTGAAGTCGGCGGTGGCGCCACCTTCGGCAATGTTGATGACGGTGGGGTTAACGGTTGCTCCGGCAGTATAAGTGGGAGTGTCGTTATCGGTAATGGTGGCGGTGACATCTGCGGGATCATAGCTACCATATTCACTGGCAGCGGTGCTGCCGTTTGTGGATAAGGTAACTGTACATGTGTGATTCCCTTCGACTGCGGCGTCATCCACAGCAGTGACGTTGACGGTTTGCGCTGTGCTCCAATCACCTGTAGTGAAAGTAAGTTGTGCGATGGAGGTAGTACATTGCGCATCACCCGCGACATCGAATACTACGGTATCAGAAGGAGCACTATCGAGCACGACGGTGAAGTCGGCTGTGGCGCCACCTTCAGCAATTGCGACGCTGGTTGGGTTGACGGTTGCACCGGCCGTGTAGGTGGGGGCGGTATCATTATCGATAATGGTTGCAGAAACACTCCCAGTAAGACCGTTAAAGATTGCATCACTAGAGGTTGTAGATAAGTTTATGCCACAGCTGTGATCTCCTTCAACAAGACTATCATCTACAGGAGTAAATGTGACTTGTTGTGGAGTGGTCCAATCTGCTGTTGTGAATGTGAGGGATGCTGTAGAGGGACCACATTGAGCGGCGTCTGTGGAAGCGAGTGAAATAGTAACGTCACTAGCGGGGGCAGCTGCACCTGAAAGAGAGACCCAGAAAACATCCGTTTCGTCTTCTGCGACGGTTAATTCGGTTGGATATACGATCATGCTAGGAGAAGCTGAAGCACCATCATTATCTTCTATGGTGACTTGGACTTCTTCTTTGACGTTTTGATAATCTGAGCCAGATGAGGTGACTTCTAATTGGACATTGCAGAAGTGTTGATTTTCAATATCGCCATCATCATTGGCAGCAACAGATATAGTAGTTGCTGAGTTATAGTTGCCGGAATTGAGGATTACATCTACTGTATTTGAGAATGTAACTCCATCTGTGGAAACCACACATTGCGGTGTGGTGCCATCACTGGTGGTCATGTCTGTGCCAATCGTGATGGTTACATCAGAAGAGGGAGAATCTTCTAAAGTGAGATCAAAGGTGGCTATTTGGTTCAGATCTGCTTCACTAACCGTCCCTGAGATCGGCGTAACAAGAATAATTGGGCTTGCAAAGATCGTTATGAGACCAATGCTCATCAATAATGCAATCACAATTGCTGGAATTAATAGTTTACTACGCTTCATAACTTGCTCCTTTTTCTCATTTTATGACAGGATTCTATATGTTTTTTATTATAGTATTCTTTAAATGCTTTTGGCAACTCAATAGGCTTATATCCTCATATAATACTAATTAATATTTCCTCATATAAAGATTAAACGTATACTAAGCGAATTTTGTGCCAATTATGAAGTGTTCTTAATCAATTAATCATTGTTTCTCCCTTTTTATGGCATAATAGCCGAGGAATTAATTTGTTAACCTTCAAAAAAGGAACTTTATGACACAGACAGACCTGAAACCTTTGAATATTGGTACTTTGTTGGCGAAATATGATATTCGGCCTTCGAAAGGACTTGGCCAAAATTTTCTTTCGAATATCGATGTGTTGAATAAAATTATTGATGAAGCGCATATTACAAAGGAAGATGTAGTGTTGGAGATTGGTCCAGGGTTAGGCTCTTTGACACGTCAGTTGGCCCAGCAAGCTAAGCAGGTGATTGCAGTTGAGTTGGATCGAAAGATGATGGCACCTCTTGAAGAAGTGTTGGCTCCATTTAATAATGTGACTGTGATTCAAGATGATATTTTGAAAGTGCATTTGGATGAAGTAATCCCTGAGGGGGGATATAAGGTGGTGGCGAATATTCCGTATTATATTACCTCGGCAGTGATCCGACAGTTGTTGGAAGCAGAGAAAAAACCAACAACAGTGGTGTTGACTGTGCAAAAAGAGGTGGCACAACGGATGTGTGCTGTGCCCAATGAGATGAATTTGCTGGCAGTGTCTGTACAGGTTTATGGGACACCACGATTTGCAACTACGATTCCGGCAGGGGCTTTTTATCCGGTGCCGAAGGTGGACTCAGCTGTGATTTGTGTGGAATTGTTTGAAGAGCCGATTTTGAGTGAGAAAATGACAGCGCTGTTCTTTTCGATTGTGAAGGCAGGCTTTAGTCAACGACGCAAAACGTTGCGGAATACGATTAGTGCGGGGATGCATTGGGAGAAAGATTTTGTGGAGCAGCATTTGAGGGCTACTTCGATTGACCCAATGCGCAGAGCAGAAACCCTTTCTATTCAGGAATGGATTGAAATCACAGAAAGGTTTTCTATTAATGAGTAATCGTGTAAAAAATCGTGTGTATTTTGTGCGACATGGACAAAATTATGCAAACCTTCACCATATTCTTTCTTATCGGTTGGTGGATTTTAAGTTGACTAAATTGGGTGAAGAACAGGCTTTGCAGACAGCATCTTTTTTTGCGGATAAGCCGATAAGTAAGATTTATTCTTCTCCTTTGATTCGTGCTTTTCAGACTGGACGAGCGATTCAAGAAGTGACACAAGCGCCGATGGAAGTGATTGAGATTTTGCGAGAGGTGAATATTGGCTCTTTGGAAGAATCACCGATTGACCCGAAAAACTGGGAAATTCATGATGGCGTTTATGATGAGTGGATTCACGGCAATAAAGATATGCGGTTTCCTGATGGAGAGTCCTATCTGGAATTGGCTGGTCGATTTAAACAAATGTTGTTGGAGACACTCTCACAACATTCTAACGAAGAAATTGTGTTTGCGGGACATGGTGGGATATTTTTGATTGGTCCTAAAGAAACATTTTCTGAACTGTTTGATGCTGATAATTATAAACGGATGGATAATTGTGCAATTGGGATTTTGGACATTGAATTAGTGGATGAAGAGTTGAAAGCTGAAATGGTGGCGTGGAATTATACAGATCATTTGGATTTGGAAGTGCCAAAGATACCTGTCCCAATGGGTATAATTGAAAAAGTGGAAGTAATTCGAGAGTAATGAAAAAAGCCCAAAAGGGCTTTTTATTTTTTTAAAATAGAGATTGCTGAATTGCTTCAATCTTTGCCATGTGCCGTAGGAGAGCGGCAGTGAGTTTGGCATCATCGACAGCTTCGTGAGAATTGGGGAGAGTGATGTTGCATTGTTTGCCGGCATTTTCGAGCTTTTGCCATTTGTATTTATCCCGTGTGCCGGGTTGTCCATAGTACATGGCGTAGGGAACCATTAAATCCACTACTTCTGTCCAAGGAGTTTTCCAAGAAAAACCAGCCATGGCTGCAGATTGTTGCAATAAACGAACGTCAAAATCAGCATTATAAGCCACAACTAAACGATTTTTAAATACGTCACGAATGGCAGGCCAAACATCGATAAATTCAGGTTCGTCTTTCACATCGGCGTTGGTGATCTTATGTACTGCGGTGCTGTCAGGAGGAATAGGGAATGGTGGTTTGATTAGGGTGCTATAAAGTTCTACACCGTTCAAATCTACGATACCAATTTCGACCAATACATCTTGTGGGCCTACGCCGGTGGTTTCTGTATCAAAAAACACAGGGTCTCTTGCTTCCCATGCTCTGGTGAGTTGGATGGCAGTTTCTCTGTCTTCTGGAAAAGGATGATTCAACATTTTTGCTCCAATATTCTTTTAGATGATTGTATCATTATGATTCTATCACTTTATAAACGTTTAATAAAAGCTGACTTAAGTCAGCTTTTGAAAGGTTATGATTTATTTTTTAGTAAGATTTCTTCAAGCTCTTCTTTTTTGAAATCAAAGACAATCTTTTCGCCAATTTCAAAGGTAGGTGAGATTAAATATCCACCACTCCATTTGCGAACTTTGTTAGCTGCCACTTCATCTCTAAAGATGTTAATCTCATGATATTTGATGTGATTCTCTTTCATCCATTCACGAGCAATGCGAGAATCTGGACACCATGGATTGCTATACATAAGCACTTCTCCTGCTGGCACTTCAATTGGCTCTGCAGATGTATCACGAGTAAGTTTGTGGGCATCTTCAGGGGCGATGCGTTGCAGCTCTGCAAAGAGAACTTCAATGCTGGGCATTTCGTCGATGTCGTGAATATCGATATATTGGAGGATACCTTTTTTGTCGATAATAAATATCGAACGTTCAGTGTAACCTTCTTCGCGTAGGATGCCATATTTTTGAGCAACTTCGCCGTGAGGGTAAAAATCACTAAGAACGGGATAGGTAATGCCTCCGAGGTTTTCTGTCCATGCTTTTAGGCAAGGGACATGGTCGATGCTCATGCCTAGGATTTGGACGTTCATTTCTTGGAAATGTTTGAGTTCAGATTGATAAGCAGGGATTTGATTGGTGCAAACGGGAGTCCATGCTTGGGGGAATGTGGCAATCACCACTACTTGTCCTAAATAATCGCTGAGAGAGACGGTGGTGTCAAGATGACTTTGTAAGGTAAAATCTGGTGCTTTTTGTCCAATGGATAATTTCATTATGTATTTCCTTCCTTGATCAGTACTACTTTCTTTTAATTAGATGAAATGCATTGCGGAAAATTACCAATTTTGGCGAAAATCAAGAGAGATGATTGAGAATGTCTGTTTGGGTGATGGGACCTTGGCGCAGAATCTTGGGGGTTTCAGTGGTGACATCCACCACTGTGGAGGCGACCCCGCCGGGCGTTTGGCCACCGTCAATGAGCAGATCAAAAAGTCCGTCTAGTTGTTGGAGGACTTGATTGCCGTTTTGTGTATCAGGGTGATTGGAGAGGTTGGCGGAGGTGACGGCAAGAGGACCGACTTGGTTGAGCAGGGTGAGGGCAAAGGGATGATTTGGGATGCGAATGCCAATGGTGGGAAAGGCAGAGATGGAGGAGGGTAGAGCTGGATGTTTGGGGACGATGAGGGTGAGTGCACCGGGGAGGAATTTTTCAGCGAGTTGATAGGCTGAGAGAGGGATGTGGATGGCCACTTTTTGGAAATCTTCGAGATTGCCAAGTAAGACGGCGATTGGTTTATTAAAATCACGACCTTTGATTTCAAATAGTTTTTGTATGGCGGTTTCACTATCAAAACGGACACCAATGCCATAGACGGTATCGGTGGGGAAGGCGATGACTCCATCTTGTGCAATGATATTTGCTGCGGTGGAGATGGCTTGGGGATCATTGGTTGGGATGCGTTGTGTTTTTTTTGTTGCGTTCATTGTTTTGATTATAATGCAATCATTTTGTGAATGAAATAGAAAAACGCTCTTCTTGAAAGAGCGTTTTTGTTGATTGGTTATGAAGTGATTTAAAGGATGGTTGATAAGATAGTTTTGATGTTGTTGATCACTTCTTTATTCATGATCACTCCTTTATGACCTTCGTTGGCGTGGACTAAGTTGACGACCACGATGTTGCCACCGTTGAAGATGGCACTACGGGCGCTTTTATCGCTCACACCCCCAGCAACGGAGATGACAGAGTCATATTTGCTGCGAATACGACGAACATGTCGGTATTCAATGAGGGAGGAGGGATCCTTCAATTCTTGGTCACGCCCTCGGTGCAAAACAATGATATTGGGCACTGTTTTGAGTGGTTTCATAACTTGTAATGGGTCAGAAACGTTGATCATATCTACCATTGACCAAACGCCAACTTGTTTACAAGTTTGGGAAAAGAAATCTAAAGTGGCGGAAGGTGCGTTTCCAAGACAAGTGACTCCGTTGGCACCTGCATTTTTCGCCATCATTATTTCATTTACAGCGCCATCTGCAATCTTCATATCTGCAATCAGGGTGCCATTCCAGTAGCGACGCATGGCGCGAATCCCATCCATGCCAAAATTCTTCAGGAAAGGAGTGCCGGCTTCGATGATAATGCGTGGATCGTTGGGAATGAGAGGCAAGATTGTACGCATGGTTTTCATGTCATGGTTAAAAGCAATTTGCAAATAGCGTTTGTTATTATCCAATTTAATCATAGTAGACTCTATGATTATTTCTTCAACAGTTTTTCAGCAGCGGCGGTAATTTCTGTAGGCATGAAGAGCACGATCTTCTCTGAGGGATCGGTGGAAATGTCACGGATGGTTTGCAGAGTACGAAGGTGCAATGCGCCGGGGCTGCCTGTCAATTTATCTGCAGCTTGAGAAAGTTTTAGGGATGCGGTCAATTCACCTTCAGCGGCGATGATCATAGCGCGGCGTTCACGTTCAGCTTCAGCTTGTTTAGCCATGGCACGCTTCATTTCGGCGGGCAATTCGACTTCTTGGATTTTGATGGATTCTACATCGAGACCCCATTCAGCTGTTTCGGCATCTACGATATTTTGGATTTCTTCTGCGACAGATTCACGTTCGGTGAGAACGAAGTCCATTTCAGAGTTACCGATGACGTCACGCAAGGCGGCTTGGGTATATTGTCGGATGGCGAACATGTAGTCTTGAATGTTGATGATGACGGCTTTGGGATCTACCACTTTGAAATAGACAACTGCGTTGACCAAAATGGAGATGTTATCACGAGTCATTACTTCTTGACGGGGGATATCTGCTGTTTGGATACGGGTGTCAACAATTTCCATTTTTTGAATGCCTGGGATCACAAAGGTGAGACCGGGATTGCGGATGCTGGAAAATTTCCCGAGAGTGAAAACGACACCACGTTCATATTGCATGAGAATCTTGATCATGGTGCGAAGAACACCGATGGCAATCATAAGGACAAAAAAGCCGATGATACCAAATACTATAATTGAGACAAAACCATTATTCATTCTATACTCCTTTTTTAATTGATTAAGTATGGTTTTATAAGACGATTAAATTATATCATTTTTAAGATTGCACTAAGGTAAATAGTATTTAAATTCGGTCTGATTATGGAAAGTTCATTGAGGAGAAGTTCATCTAGAATCATGTATAATCAACTGTGAATTATTTTTGATAGGAGTTTTTATGGCAACGCCTTTTAAGATTTTATATGTATGTACGGGGAATATTGTGCGAAGTCCTTTGGGGGAAGCTTTGTTTCGAGAATTTACACGTGAGGCTGGGGTTGAAGAAGATTATTTTGTCGATTCAGCTGGTACGACTGGATATCATACGGGAGAGCAAGCGGATGAACGTATGCGTGAAACTGCGGCGAAACGTGGTTATGCATATTCTCACCGGGCACGAAAATTTAATCAACACGATTTAAATGAATATGATTTGATTATTGCAATGGACCAAAACAATCATCGAGATCTGACCAGAGCAGCACAAAATGAAGAGCAAAAACGCAAAATCCGTATGATGCGAGAATTTGATCCGCTGGCAGACGATGATCTGATAGTACCGGATCCTTGGTATGGGGGAATGGATGGTTTTGAACATTCATTCGAGATTATTTATCGTAGCAATCAAGAATTATTGAAGATTTTGGAACGCCAAAAAGAGGATTGATGATTCCTAAAGAAGTTTTAAGATGGTTTGAAGAAAATCAATGGGGGAAAGTAATCAAAGTTGATATTTTGAGCACAGGCAATAGCACTGTGCAACGGCTTTTGATGGAAGATGGAAAGAATGTGATTCTAAAACAATATCCATTTATGCCAGCAAGTGCTGCAGATGGAGAAGCACAGGGATTGCTGGCAATGGGGAGCACTAAGACTGTGCGTGTGCCGAAGCCATATTATTGGACAGACACGTTTTTGCTAGTAGAAGTGATCGAAAGCAGAAAAGCACCCCATGATTTTGCAGAACGATTTGGTCGAAAATTAGCCCAAATGCATTTGCATACCAATGATCTATTTGGATTTAAACAAGATAATTTTATTGGAGCAACGCCACAACATAATCATTGGGAGCAAGATGGATTTGTGTTTTTTGAGAAACATCGTTTGCGACCTCAGTTTGAGTGGGCGGCTCAAAAGGGGTATTTTGATGCGGAGGATCGTAAACGTTTTGAAAAAGTGATTCTGCGAATGAAAGAGATTGTTCCTGTACAAGCGCCCTCTTTACTACATGGAGATTTGTGGCAGGGGAATGTGATGGCGGACGTTGATGGCCAACCAACATTAATTGATCCTGCGGTGCACTATGGATGGGCAGAAGCTGACTTGGCGATGACGGTGATGTTTGGCGGGTTTGGAGATGAGTTTTTTGGGGCATATCAAGAAGTGCGGTCTTTAGAGACTGGATGGCAAGCACGATTCGCTTTTTACAATTTGTATCATTATTTAAATCATTTGAATCTGTTTGGGAGTGGGTATTTGGGTTCAGTACGATCCCTCTTACGTAAGTTTGGATAAAGAAAAAGCGAGTGAATTTCACTCGCTTTTATGTTGTTGGTAAGCGTTCGTTTATTCTAGCCCTTCTGCGTAGAAATTGTCGAAAAGAATCACACTTTCAGGTTGGTAATAAGTATATCCATAAATAGCAGTTTCATCACCTAGCACTTCGGAATCTGTGAAATTTGCAACTAATTGATTGTTGACTATAAATTGATAGGAGCTGTTGTTGCAAATCGCTTTGATTGTATTAAATTGGTAGGGGGTGATTAGATCTGTTTCCGTATATTCTTCAAGATATTCCCATCCACTATCTGATTTTTTTAAGACAACAAAATATCCATCAAAGGTGATCTCAAAGTAAATGCCATTATCTGTGTCATAGTCATAACGGCAAATCACACCGGCGCCGGTTTCAATGTCACCATCTACTAATTTTGCATCGACTTGAACAGTAGTGTTCTGAGGAATATTCGCATGAGGATAAGACCAGAAATATACATCTGGCTCATGAATTGTGATTTGTAAACCACCGTCGGTGAAATGGGATTCTACCAATCCTCCATCGTCTACATATTCAGAAAACATATCATCAGTTTCAAAATCTGAACTAAAGGTTTGTCCATTAGTTGAGTATGTATTAGGAACGGATGTGGGATTGGTTGTGTTTTGATTAGCATTTGCTGATTGAGTACTTTCCGCGGCAGCTGTTTCAAATGCTAATTTTTGTGCAATTTGAGTGAGTTGTACAATGGCAGTGAGTCCTTCGGAATTGGATTGTTGATCTGGAGTTAGATTTGTAAATAAACTACAAGAGAGTAAAACTAGAGTACTAGCGAGAGTAGCAAATAAAATGATCTTCTTTTGTTTCATATAGATTTCCTCTTCTTCTGTATATAAAAAAAACTAGTATGAGTATCATACTAGTTTTTAATCATTTGGTTAAGTGCTATTTTATTCTAAACCTTCTGCGTAGAAGTTATCAAACATGATGACACTTTCAGGTTTGAAATAAGTGTAGCCGTAAATTGCGGTCTCATTTCCTAAAGAACTGGAATCTGAGAAGCTGGTGACCATGGAATTATTTACATAGAATTCGTAAGAGCCGTTGTTACAAACAGCTTTGATGTTGTTGAAGTCACTAGCTTTGACCAAATCAGTGGGGGTGAATTCTTGAAGATATTCCCAACCTGCGTCAGATTTTTTCAAAACAACAAAGAAACCATCAAATGTGATTTCAAAGTAGATCCCGTTATCTGTATCGTAATCATAGTTGCAGATCACACCAGCACCGGTTTCTTCATCACCATCGACCAATTTTGCATCCACTGCAACAGACACATTTTTAGGAATTTCAGCATTGGGGTAAGCCCAGAAGTAAACATCTTTTTCATGAATGGTCATTTCAAGGCCACCATTTGCAAAATGGGATTCAACAAGGCCACCATCATCGGCAAATTCTGAGAAAAGATTGTCGTTTTCAAAATCTGAACTATATACATTTTTATTATTTGTGATAGAGTCAACAACGCCACCATCGCCAAAAAGGCTACATGCTAAACTTGAGAAAGCTAATGCAATTACGAGCAAAAAGATGGACATTTTTTTCTTATTCATGTGTATCTCTCCTAACTTTAATTGAGTTTTAATTAGTCTAATTGTAGCTGTAATTGTTACTTGTGTAAATGAAATAACTTTTAGTCAATTACTGAATTTCACCAGCAAGAAGACGTGTGAAGCGTACAATGGACGGTTGATCATTAGATACTTTTTCTTTGCCAGCAATCAGCATAATTTTTGTGGCATAGTCCGGTTCAAAATCTTGATATTCAAGCAAAAATTGGTTGTTGATGTAGAAAGCTCTTCTGGCATGATCACATTCCATTTTGAGAGTGTTGGCTTGAGTGGGGTTGATAAGAGAGGTATTAATTTTTAATGAATCCGCATCGTCAACATTTACCCATTGGTTATTAATCAGTGCATAAATACCGGAAGGATGTTGTCTAAGAATTCGATATGTATTGTCGGCTCCTACAATAAAAAAAGTTCCGTATCTACTTCCATCAATTAGGTATGCATCACAAGATAGACCAGTGAATGTATAGGTATCATTAGATACAAATTCAAATTCTATTTCTGCAAAATTATTGATAGTTGATTCAGATCTTAATGCACTCCATACAGTAATATTTGGACTATATACGCTAATCTCCAGACCAGAATTGATATATTGACTCTTAAAACTTTCCTTTTCAGCTTCTTCAAAATAGCCATCGTTATAGGAGAAAGTTGTGTTGGCTCCCCATGGTGTTGAGGGCGATGTGGTCTGTGAAGAACTATTTGCGGTGGGTTTGCTATTAGATGCTGTGGTGTTTTGGGGGAGGAGACCTTTGGCAGAGAAATTATCAAAAGCGACCTTATTTTCTCCATCATAATAGGTGTATGAAAAAAGCGCGATGTTATTTGTGGAGTAGCTAAATGGAGAAGGAATAGAACCTAGTGTGCTTCCGTTGATGGCAATCGTATAGGTATCTGGCGTACAAGTGAATTCGATGGTATTGGTGCCATTTGTGTTGATTTGAGAAAAATGCAAGAAATCGGTTTCTTCTGCATTTTCCACCCATGCTACGTGATCTGTGCCAAAATCTTTTAGATAATAAAATTTGTTTTCATATACGGCATAAAGTTGGGCATCTTGATCAAAGTCCATTTCAAAAAATACACCATCATTGTTGATTGGGTTGTGATTGCAAATGATCCCTGCACCGATTGCTGGATCTTGACTAACAAGGGTAACATCCACTTTTGCGGTTAGAGTTTGCGGTGCTTCTTGTTCAAGGTTGATGATGTTAAATTTTTTACCTAGGGGAATGGAAGATATTACTTGTCCGTTTTGGAAGGTGAAGGTTCCATTGTCCATGGTTGTGGAATTGATAGAAAAAATTGTGTTCTGATTATCAAAATTTTCTGACACTTGCCATACATCTCCATTTTGGAATGCAAGCAGACCAAGAGAAACGATCAGAATCAGGAGCCACAATCTTTTTTTATTTTGTATTTTCATTTTATTCTCCTAGTGATTAATCAATACTTTTCCAATGAGTTTGCTCAGTTTGATGCATCAACGAGGAAGAAATTATCAAATATGACGGATGTGGAAGGTTCATAAAATGTGCCAGTATATAAAATCCCTGCACCATTTGGATTGTGTGTGAAGTCGTTTGATTGTGCAATGGGAGTATCGTTAAGTGTAAAGGTATAGTGATTGTCGACACATCCTAATGTAATATTATTTTTCCCTGATAGGTTGACTAGATCTGTGGGTTGATAGAGATCTGGAACTTCATTAACTGCTCCCGAAAAATAGGACCAGCCTCCATTTGTATAATAAGCTACACCAGCTTGAGTGTTTTGATAAAAAGCATAATAGCCATCAAACGTTATTTCTGCAAAAACACCATATCCATAAGGGCGAGAAGGCATTTGTGGGTTTTCGATGTAATCACAAGCAACCCCTGCTACAGTTTCTGGCGCATTGGCATCATTGAGAGTTACTTCAATATCAATACCAAAATCATTGGGATAGGACATATATGGGGCATTGGATACAAAAATATCTTGTGAATAAACATCCATTTTCATAACCCCATTGGCGATTGAAATGGCGGTTAAATTTTCGGCATAATATTCATCAAACAAAGAATCTTGATCTGAATTAAATTGATCGTAGTAAAAAGGAGTGCCATCTTCTGTATAGTTCAAAAAATTACCAGATCTATCTTCTTGCTGTTGGTTTGCAGTGGGTTTGCTAGAAGTGGATGGAGTGTTCTCTGATGGGGTAAATTCTTCATACCCTCCTGCATAAAAACTGTCAATGCGGATGATCGAGTTTGGATTTTGATAGGTGCTGCCGGCTAAAGAAATGGATGTTGCATACTCTGGTTCAAAGTCATCATATTGTGCCACTCGAGTGCCATTGATATAAAAAGCATGGGTACCATGGTCGCACTCGGTACGAATGGTGTTGGTGCCATAGCCGTCAACTAAATCTGTGGCGATGTAATCCTCGGTTGTAGTATCCATGTTTTGCCATTGGCCGTTGATTAAAGACAAGGAACTATCTGGCATAAATCGTATAATGGCATAATAGCCATCAAAAGTTACATAGAAAAATGTACCGTAGGCTTGATTGTCGTTTGGTTGTTGGAAGAAGTCACAGGATATGCCTACTCCTGTTTCGAGATTACCGCTTGCTAAAGACGCATCTATTTCCACAAATTTATTGATAGGAGACTCTATTTCTAAAAGTGCAAATTCTACATCATCTGCTTGGTAAACTTCTATTTCTAAGGCATTGTCTACGTGCGTGACGGAGCCATATTCATTTGACCAATCAATAAAGTATCCATACTGTCCGTCAAAATCGGTATACAACCCCCAAGGGGCTGCGGGGTTGAGTTGATTACTTTCTTCTCCAATTTCTTCAGCATAAAAATTGTCGAAGAGAACCACACTATCTTGATCTGCATAGTTAAAGGTAAATAAACTTAAGTTTGTAGCTGAAAAATCCAAAGAGGTATCAATATCGGCTAAAATTGTTCCATTTATTTGCATTTGATAATGGTTTTGGTCACAACGGACGGTGAGTTGATTGACACCATATTGGTTGATAGCAGTAGATGGATAAAATGGATCGTCTGTATCGCTCGACCAATAGGGAGTATCAGTGTCTAAACCTAGTAAATAATTATAAGATCCGTTTTCGATAGAATAAATGGCATATGTTTGATCAAATCCAATTTCAAAATAGATACCGCCTTTGTTGCGGTAATCATAGTTACAGATCAAACCTGCACTGGTATATTCATTATCACTTAGTAATTTGAAATCAACAGAAGCAACAACACTTTCTGGCGGTGTTTCAAAAAGAGGGCTTCGATAATAAAAATATTTTTCGTAAATAGAAAGTTCTATTCCGCCGTTTGTATAGACTGCTTGACCATCATCTTCAATCGATGTGAAAAAAAGGTCTTCTCCTGTTTCAAAATTTGTAAATATTCCCCATAAATCTCCTACTTGGTTTTGTATGCCACTTCCTTCATAGGCGCGGAAACCTACTAATGCGATAGAAAGCAAACAAAGAGTACCCAGTAAAACTCCCCATTTAGTTCGATGGTTCATCTCCTACTCCTCTCGTTTATTCAATTGTGATTTTATATATATAATTTTGATTAACTAAATTTTATATGAATAAAATCCCTTTGTAAACTAATGTGAAAATCATAGTATACTAAACCGAAAAGATTTAAGGTAGGCACACTTATGGGCACGATCATCAATGCGCTATTAATTATTGTTGGTTCTGGAGCGGGGTTATTTATTGGTTCCAAGTTAAATGAAAAAATCAAAACTACGATTATTGCTGGGATAGGACTGTTTACACTTGCGCTTGGTGTGAAAATGTTTTTGGATGCTGGAAATGCGATTGTTGTGTTGTTGGGGTTGATTATTGGTGGTTTGATTGGTGAATGGTTGAAGGTGGAAGATTTGATTGAAAACTTGGGGATTAAGATCGAGGCTAAGGTAAATTCAAAAAATTCAGGACAATCTACTTTTATTCAAGGATTTATGACTTCTTCAATTTTGTTTATTTCTGGTCCAATGGCAATCTTGGGAGCTATTCAAGATGGGTTGACAGGTACGTTTGAGATTTTGTTAATTAAGTCAATTATGGATGGTTTTACTGCCTTGGCGCTTTCTTCTTCTTTGGGAGTGGGAGTTTTATTCTCAAGTGTAGTGGTGTTGGCTTATCAAGGGATTCTGACTCTCTTGGCAACACAAGTTTCCGCAGTGATTTCAGACTCGATGTTAAATGATCTTTCAGGCGTAGGTGGGATCCTTTTGATTGGTTTGGCGATCTCAAGTCTGTTAGAAATTAAGAAAATTCGAGTAGGGAATTTTATTCCATCTCTTTTTATTACCCCACTAATTACAGCTTTATTTGTATTGTTGAATCTATATTAATTCTCTAGATTATAGGTCATAACGGGATAAGATTCTCCTGTTTGAGAGAACCCAACCCTTTTATATAGGCTGAGAGAATGCTGATTGACGTTTTGAGTGTTGAGTGTGAAGGCTGAACATTGGTTTTTACGTACCATTTCAATGGCATCGTACATCATGGCGTACCCAATGCCATGCCCTTGGTATTCGGGTAAGGTTGCAAGTCGCGCAAGATGAACGGCAGAACCATTGTGGGTGGTGATTTGATAAGCAACGATACGGTTATCTTTGATAGCGACAGTAGGCAGGATTGCGTTGCCAAATGCAATTGAGAGAGAATTGGGAGAGATTTGCCAAAGAGGTTCAAATGCTTGTTTATCTAGATCACTGACAGCAAGAAGATCCTCTTGGGTCATCACACGAATTTGAATATCTTTTTGACGCGGGGTATCAATCTTTATATCTG
The DNA here is from genome assembly GCA_963662985.1 of Anaerolineales bacterium. Classification (GTDB taxonomy): domain Bacteria; phylum Chloroflexota; class Anaerolineae; order Anaerolineales; family UBA11579. Next base: position 1,650,475 of record OY760067.1, read on the forward strand.
TCCATTGCATCATTACAATTTCATTTGTTATTTCAAAGTTGGTTTCTATGAGACAAGTTTTAAACCATTGATAAAATGGAATAGCTGCTACGACAGGAATGTGCATTTCTTCCCATAAAACTTGTTTGGCATGTTCCCAAAGAATCTTAAATTCTTCAATAGGACGATCGTTGCTGCGGCATGCAAAAGCACGAATCCAAGTGTTTTCCGGAATAGTGGGGGGGCAAACTAATATTGAGCGGATCTTTTTCATCACGCTATGAACGAGGAAGGGGTGATAATCAAACCAATCTAAGGTTTGATACCAATCTAGATGGCGATGTACGTAGGATTCAAAATAGAGTAGGGCAGCAATATGAGATTTATCTCTTAAAGTAGCTTGACGGACGACACTGTTATTCTGAATTGGTTCCTGCATCTATACGTCCACCTGACTTTCTCTAAAATAGTTTTGTGAAGAACTTATAGATCTTGTAAACAATCTTTAGAAGACGCTGACGAAATGTGGGATGAGGGATCTGGTCTATAAATAAATGGGCACTCGCGGCAGCATCAAATAATTTTCCTTGTTTCATCTGAATGGATACAAGCATGTTCATAATCATGGTGTATTCTTCTGAATGTTTGCCTTCTCGAAGATAATCAGCTGCTTTGAAACAATAATCTTTGGCTTGATCTAAATTATTGAGTGCTTGATGTGCAGTGGCTAGATTGCCATAAGTGAGACCTGCTTTATATTGATCTTGAGCGTTTTCAAATTGATTTGCAACACCGTTTAAACAATTAAGAGCAGATTGAGGATCATTTGCTTGAATATAAGCGACACTTTGATTGTTTTTCATTTCTGCTGCAAGTAATGGCTTGTTTTCTGAAGTATATTCTTCCGCAGCTTTGCCAAAAAGTTCGGCAGCTTGCTGAAAATTGGTTTGATTGAAAGCAGTCAATGCTTCTTTGGCAGTTGCTGAGAAATAAGAGGTATCCATTTTATAGTGTAATCTCCAATAAGTTTTCTGCTAAGGAACGCAGTTTTGCAACATCTGTGGCGCTTAATTTTTTCGCTAATTCAAGATAAGGTTGATTGATTGGCTTGCTGATAAATGCTCGTAGTTCTTCTGGCAAAGCCATAAAATTCTTAAAGGCTTCTTTCTGTGAGTTTAGTTCGCCAATGAGATTGTCTTGACTGATAAAATCAAAAGGTTTGAGTCCATAGAGCTTGCATAGAATATCAAATTGAACGTAAGGGATCTTTTTTTCACCAGATTCGTAATCGATTAATTCTTCATTTGGAATCCCAGTTTTATCCACTACTTCTTCAATGGATAGTTGATTTTCTTTTCGCATAGAAAGTAAAGTGGTGGCGATGATCTTTGTGCGGATTTTGACGACTGTTTTTACTTTCTCCGGAGAGATTGTGGCTTCATCTGTGAGTTTGGTTTCTAAAAATAGTTTGAGAGGTTTATCTAGAAAATATGAGATAGCTTCAAGCTCTGGCAAAGATGGAGAGAAAATCCCATTCTCATAATTTTCATATTCATGCGATGAGATGGAGAGAAATGTTGCACATTCTTCTATCGATTTGCCAACGCGTTGACGAGCTTGTTTTAATTGCACAGCGATCATTCTGCTTTGCAAACTTATTTTTAGATTTTTATTTTCCATAAGATCACCTTCTTATAGTATAGCAAACGAATGAAATCGTAGCCATCAATCGTACTATTAATTTTAATAGGTTGATTTTAATCGATTTTGATAAGATTCAATGGCTTTGTTTTGAATTTCAAGCGCGATTTGACGAAAAGCCAACGTTAGATATTCATTTTTGACCCGGAGGTAGATGGGACGCGGGGTGTAGTGTTCTACTTTTAATTCACCAAAATTAGGGATTGAATTGCGGATGGATAGGTCAACGGTTTCTTCAATCTGACTGGTTACAAATCCTTTGATGTCAATCACATGATTAAAGATGCCCATCAGTTGTTGTTGTCGAACTCCAAGTGATTTTAATTGTTGAACAAGTTTTTTAGTTTGTGCAACACAAACAGGATCAGGTTGAAGAACTACAACGATGATATCTGCAGATGTGAGTAATTTTGTGTATCGAGAATGGATATTGTTGCCAAGATCGGTAAAAACATAATCAAATGAATAGCGGAAAGCATGCGTGATTTTTTGGAAATTCTCTGCGGAAAGCTGCTCGATTTGGCCTTGTTTTTCGATACCGGGTAGGATACGGATGCCCCAATTTTCAATCGGTTTCATTTTTTCTTTTAAGAAAAATGGAGTGATGTCAACGGGATTCATTTCGTTGAGGAACATGAGATTAAAATCACTATTTAACCCTGTAATCAATGGTAATGAGTCATAGGGTTCACTAAGGCTCATGATGGCAACGGAGTTTTCTTTATTGAGGTTTTGTAAATAGGCACCAGCATTAGAACAAACAGTGCTGAGCCCTGTGCCGCCTTTGGCGCTCACAAAAACAATACTTTTGGCTATGGTTAGTTTCGTAGTTTGAGGGGCGATGAAAGCGCTTGATGCGTTTTTGGGGATATATTTTTCGATGTGCATAACCAATTCGGCGAGGCCGGGATTGGTTTTGGGGAACACTTCGTCAAATGGATAGTTGTCTTCTGAGAAATGAGCGATATTTTTGGTGAAGCTGATCAATTGGCTATTTTGAAAGCGAGGATTCTTTTTGATTCTTTGCAACAAAGATTCCATGTCTGTGTCTTTAACAGAAGAACCATCAATGATAATGATATGTGGGCGAACTTCAAATGCCTTTAGTAAGCCATTTTTACCATTATCACTAAAAAACACTTCACATTGCTCTTTATCAAATTGGGCTGATAGATAGGCATGTATTTTTTTATTGGCATCAATAAGTAAAACTCTTAAATTTTTCATAGTGAATCATGTTGTTTTGATTCTTGAGGCATCATATAACCCATTCCAGAGCGAGTTGTGATGTGTTGAGGGTCTTTTGGATTTTGTTCTAATTTTTGGCGTAAACGAGAAATACATACCCAAAGGATCTCGCGATCATTTTGATATTCATTTCCCCACACTGAGGTTAAGAGGTCTTCTGAAGATAATACTTTTCCGATATTGTTTACGAACATTAATAATAATCGATATTCGGTTGAAGATAATAATTTTTGTTCTTCTCCTCGCCAAACTTCTGCACGTTCTAGATTGATGGTAAGATCCCCGTGTTTGAAGATCTTATTGCTTTGATTAGATTGTTGAATATCAGATCGACGGAGAACTGCGTTAACACGAGCTAATAGCTCATCTGCAGAGAAAGGTTTGGTGATGTAATCATCTGCACCCATGTTGAGCCCATCAATACGTTGATGTTCTTCTCCCATGGCAGTTACCATGATAATCGGTACTCTTGAAAAAGTGCGGATCTTTTCTAAAGCTTTAAACCCATCCATTACTGGCATCATTGCATCTAATAAGATAATGTCAGGTTCATCGTTGATGAGCACTTGGATCGCTTCTTCACCATTACTTGCTTTGTAAACCTCATAGCCAACGCTTTTAAGATTTGCACTTAATAAAAATACAAAGCGACTTTCGTCATCCACTACTAATACTTTTTTTCGATCCATTATGCCTCCTCATTTTTTTCATGTGCTTCATACTCGTTCTTATCAATTAAGGGAAGGAGGATTGTAAATTCAGATCCTTGATTTACTACAGATTCTACGTTGATTTCTCCATTATGGGCATTGATGATTTTTTTGCAAATAAACAATCCTAAACCACTTCCACGAATTCCGATGGTGTTTTCTTGAATTCGATAAAATCGTTTGAATATATGTTCTATATGTTTGGGTTGAATCCCTTTCCCAAAATCTTTTACCATAATAATAAAATTTTCATTGTTAGTAGAGAATTTTATATGAATAGGTTTCTTTGGTGCATATTTTTCTGCATTACTAATCAAGTTATCTAATACTTGTGTAATCCTTTTCATATCAATTTTGATATATGCTTCATTGGTTTCATCTATGATTTCATATTTAAGGTGGGGATAATGATCGAGCATTCTTTTGCGGACAATACCTATAAATGCTTCTGCTTTCATTGGCTTGGGGTTGACACGAAAATTGCCAGTTTGCAAACGAGAAGAATCTAACAGGTTGTCGATTAGATCACTTAAAGAATTGGTCTCTTCATCGATGATCGTCAGAAATTCTCTAACTGTCTGATCATCCCAATCAACATTTTCACGTAATAGGGTGGTTGTATATCCTTTAATAAAACCTAGAGGGGTGTTTAATTCGTGAGAGACAGCAGCAATAAATTCATCTTGTAAGTTGAATAATTGTTTTCTAGCTTCTAAAGAGCTAATCTGTTTTTGAAATTTCATACGTTGCAAAAAGATACCAATATGTGAACCAATAAATTCAGCAAGTTGGATATGCGCCTCTGAAAAATCTGGGCCTCCAAAGCGAATAAATACTAAAACACCTTCGATATCATTCTCTACAAAAATAGGGATCCCTAAATAATATCTTTGATCAAGGCGATTTGTTGAAGTTGGGTCAAGTTCATATTGTAGATAAGTTGCACCATGATTTTTTGTTTTTACAGATATATTTTTGATCGAATTCAGGAGATATTTTTCATTTTTCCCTCGACCAATCGCCTCTGCATAAATTGGTTTGGTACTATCATCATTATCGAAAGTATAAAGAATGATATTATCAAAAATTAATATATCACGGGTTAGGCGGGTGATACGTTCTAAGGCTGAGATGATCTCTACTTCTTCAACCATGATGCGGGAGATGGTATAGATCGTTTCAAGCTCATGTCTTGGTAGATTGCTTACAAAATTTTTATCGAATCCCATAACTTATCTCACTTACTAATTACTAATTGGTAGATAAAACTCAAAAACAGTTCCTTTATTTAAAATCGAGTTCACTTTGATGCGAGATCCATGTGCCTCGATAATTTGTTTCACTATTGTTAACCCGATTCCGGTTCCTCCGTTTTGTCTTCTTAAGGAACTTTCTAATTGAACAAATGCTTCAAATATTAAGTCCAATTTATCTTCTGGAATTCCGATGCCATTATCAACTATTTGAAAATGTGCAAGATTTTGTTTTTTAGAAACTTTTAGTTTAATCATGCCATTTAATTTACTAAATTTCATTGCATTTTCCAATAGTTGATCAATCACCCATGTGATCTTTTCACGATCAGCATTTATTTTGAGTCCATCTTCTGTGAATTCTGTAATAAAGTGAATTTTCTTTTCATTATTTAAACTTTTAAAATTCCTTTGAACATCACTGAGCATATCTTTAAGATAAAAAGCTTCAGGGTGAATGGTCATGGTGTTTTCTGCAAATCCATTGAATTGAAGGAGATCGTCTAATAGTAGCATAATGCGATTATTGGCTTTGACGATGGTGTCTAAGGCCATGACCTGATCTTGGTTAAGCTCCCCTAAAGATTCATCACGGAGCAGATCAACATAGCCAATGATATGTGCCATGGGGGTGCGTAATTCATGAGAAATGTTAGCGATAAAATCAGATTTGAGTTTGTTCAGTGAGGTTAATTTATCTAACGCTTCTTGGAGTTCAAACGTGCGTGACAACACTCTTTTTTCCAATTCAGCATTAGATTGACGTAAGGCATCTTGCAATTGGATGACTTGTTCAGTAACAGCTAAATCAAGTTGTTTTTTACTAATTGAACCTAAATGAACAAGAGCTTCTCCGAGGAGGACATCACGCCCATTTTCTCTTGCTTTTTTCTGGAAATGAATTGCTCGATCAATTTCGTCTTCTGTGACCATATTCTTGGCAAGTAAGAGATCTCCTAAACGGGGGACTAACTGCTCAGGAGAAGATGGAACTCCACTTTCTTCTGCTGTGGTGGGAAGAACATTGCTAACGTCAGAATCGCAATAAGGACATTGATCGACGTTATTTTCAATAGTTTTTGAGCATGATGGGCAGGTTTTCATATTCGATTGTCTCCTAATTCAAGTATACATGGAGAAAACATCCTTCGCAATAAATTAAGATAAAATTAAAAATGGGCTTATTACAAGCCCATTTTTGAATTAAACCTAGAATTTGGAACTAATACATTCCTTCGAGACGTTCCATTGCTTTCCAAAAGCCTTCGCCATCATTTTCATGACCTTGCCAAATTTCTGGAATGAACCAAGCATTGGGACAATATTCATCTAAGGCACGACCGAGAGCAACAAAATCAATGCCGCCTTCGTTGATTTGCAAGCCTTCTCCATCGACACCTTCAGAATCTGCAATATGTAAGTGGGCAGTGTAGGGGCCGGTGAGGGAGAGATATTTCTCCCAAGACCATTTGAAGTGGTTACAAGCGAGCTTGGCATGGCTGATGTCTAAACAAAGGCGATAGCCATAAGTTTCACAGAATTCGACGGTGTCATATGGGTCGACAAATAAGTTCAAATAGAGCTGTCCGCCAAAATACCAAGGGAAGGGAGGTAGTGTTTGGGGGATGATTTCCACACCAGTTTGATCTACTTCTGCTAAACTTTCGGCAAGTTGCTCGTAGCGAGCTTTGCGTTCGGAAGGATGCAACAAACGATCACGAGTGAAACCACCCATTGAAGCAATGATGAAAGGTTTGGTGGCTTTGCTAAAGTGAGGTTTGAGGGCATTGGTGAGATCCACCACGCGTTGCAATTCTTTGATGGAACGAGCCCGATGGGCTTTGTCGGGGTGAGAAGGGCTGAGGAGATGATCGCCAGCAAAGGTATCTGGGCTGTGAACTGTGTAGTTAAGATCATAGACTTCATCTTTTGCAAATATGGTGTCTAAATCTTGATCCATATCTTTAAAGCTCAAATGGAATTCTAAAAAGTCCAAATTGGATTTTGCTGCCATTTTTTTATAATCATACCAACGGACAGGCACACCCCATGGACGTTTGATGTTGTAGTTACGTGCTTTGACAATGGTGTCTTCGCCGTCTTTGATATCTGCGAGATAGAAAAAATCACCGGCTTTAAAATCATGTTTGGCTTTTTTGCCAATGAGTTCGTTTTTATAGTTAGGTTGGAGGCCTCGTCCAGGGCTTTTGACATCTAACATGTCATCTGTGATGATTTCGCCTGCTTTGAGATCTTGTTTGATGACAAGGCTTTTGGCCAGAGTGACACGGTTCATTAATTCACCTTGGCTGACGCGTTTTTCACCACCACCAAGTGATTCTTCGACTTCACGAATTTGTTTGATCATATCTTGGAATTCGTTGGGTTCGAGGCTGACTTTGTGATCGTTACCTTGCATATTACGATCTAAGGTGATGTGTTTTTCAACAACGTTGGCACCTAATGCGATGGCAGCCATGACGACGTGATAGCCACGTTCATGACCGGAATAGCCAATGGGGCAATCTGCAATTTCTTGAAGACGATTCATATATTTAAGGTTGATATCTTTGAAGGGGGCCGGATAGGTGGAATTGCATTGCAACATCACATAGGGAGTGCCAAAGCGTTGGAAGATTTGGACTGCATCCAGGACTTCTTGCTCAGTGGACATGCCAGTGGAGCAGATGATGGGTTTGTTGGTTTTGGCCATTTCAATCAAAAGATCGTGATTGGTGAGATCTGCAGAAGCAACTTTATAGGCTTGCATGCCATAGTTTTCAAGGATATCTAAGCTGGTGACATCCCATGGGGTACACAAGGGCATGATGCCTTTTTCTTTACAGTAGTCAAAAAGCTCAATCATTTCTTCTGTAGTGAGTTGTGAGCGGGAGAGTACGTCGAGAGTATATTGGGAGCCAAGGTTTTCACTTGCATCATTGGCATTGCCAGCATTGACGTAGAGGGCTTCCATGTCACGCATTTGGAATTTAGCGCAGTCTGCACCAACTTCCACACACACATCAATTAATTTTTTACCAGTTACAACACTACCATTGTGGTTAATGCCGATTTCGGCGATTACAAAGGAGGGATGATTTTCACTAATGGTGAAATCACCAATACGAACGCCTTCGTTTGGTTGTTTGAGACGAGCAATGCCTTTGGGACGCTTTTGATGATCTAAGATAGGAATGAGTTTTACTTTAGCACTTAATAGGGCTTTGATGGTTTCTGGCTCATCTGTTGTTTTTGCATAGACATAGTTTTTATTAAGAAGGGTGGAGATGGGTTGGGAGAGATCAATTTTTTCCTGTTTGACGGTCCAACGGAGAAAGTCACCTTTGGTGAACAAGCCTTGCATGACACCGTTAGCATCTAAAGCAAGGATGGTGGAGCCTTCAAAATCAATGATCTTGTTGATCGCTGAGACGATGGATTCTTCTGCAGAGATCACATATTTTGAGTAATTTCGTTCTATTATCATATAATCGAAAATCCTTATTTATGCACATGTTAAGTAACATGAAGATTTAATCTTGCGCCGCTAATTATACTTCAAATAATTAAGAAATCTCGTTCTTTTAATCGAAATAAAACTATAATATAGGATAGACCCATGATTAGGAGCAAATTCATGAAATATCGAACACAGAATTGGCAAAACAGCTTAGTATTTGAAGAAAACAGACTTCCAGCGCATACCTATCATACAACCAGCCCCGATCATTGTGAAAAAGGTATAGATTTTCTTTCTTTGAATGGTAAATGGCGTTTTAATTGGAGTGCAACCCCGATAGAAACATTAGCGGGATTTGAAAAAAATGGATTTGACGCCTCTACTTGGGATGAAATCAATGTGCCCTCCAATTGGGAATTAGAAGGATATAGCATTCCACAATATGTAAATGTGGGTCCAATGGCGGGATTGAGTAAAAGTAATATTCCTGAGATTGATGTAAATGAAAACGACGTAGGATGCTATCGAAAGACATTTGAAATGCAGCCTGATTGGCAAGGCAAACAAGTGTTTGTACATTTTGGCGGGGTAGCATCGGCTATGTTGTTGTGGTGCAATGGGGAATATGTTGGGTATAGCCAAGATAGTATGTTGCCAGCAGAATTTGAATTGACTTCGTTTTTACATGAGGGAGAAAATCTTCTTGCAGTGCAGGTATACAGCTTATCAGATGGATCTTATTTGGAAGATCAAGATATGTGGCGCTTATCGGGCATTTTTCGAGAAGTATTTTGTTTTGCAACAAATCAATTGCATTTAAGAGATTATCAAATCATTCCTGTGTTCAATAAAAATCTTTCAGAAGTAACGATCGATATCAAAGGTATTCTTGAGAGTTATTTATCAGAAAAACAAGAGATTTCAATTGAGGTAAAATTTGTTTCACCAACCGGTGAAGAAAATATAGTAGCAGAACAACTAAGTGCAGATGGGTATTCAAAAAATGTTTTCAAATTGCAGTTAAAAATTAAGGACCCAGCACTTTGGTCAGCTGAAATTCCATTGTTATATCAATTTGATATTTTAATTAAAAATTCTAAAGGTAAGGTGATTGAAGAATTTACTCAACCTTATGGCATTCGAGAATCCAAGGTTGTGGGAAATGAATATCACCTTAATGGGCAACCGATTAATTTCTTGGGAGTTAATCGGCATGAATTACATCCAACCAAAGGACATGCGCTGACAAAAGAAGATATTGAAAAAGACCTTTTGTTATTAAAACAAAATAATTTCAATGCAGTTCGCACAAGTCATTATCCTAATCAACCCGTATTCTATGAATTATGTGACCAAATTGGTCTTTATGTGATGGATGAAGCCAATGTGGAGGCGCATGGATGGCGTGAGAGTGTGCCCACTAACAAACCAGAATGGCGGGAAGCAGTGGTTTCTCGAGTGACGCGGATGGTGGAGCGAGACAAAAATTATGCTTGTGTGGTGATTTGGTCTTTGGGAAATGAAGCCGGCATGGGGGTGAATTTTATAGCAACGAAAGAAGCAGCTTATAAAATAGATGCGTCTCGTCCGTATCATTATGAGCCAGATCGAGAGTTGGTAGCCTCTGACTTTAATAGCATGATGTATCCAGGATTGGATAAGTTCAGAAGTGTAGTGGAAGGGATGCCGATTGCTGTGATGGAAGCAGATTCATTTAAGAAAATTATTTTTCCACCGACGTATAGCGCAGAGACATTAGCAAAAGCACCTTTTATCCTATGTGAATATGCTCATGCGATGGGAAATGCGGTAGCGGATTTGCCGATCTATAAGGAATATTTTGAAAAGTACCCACAGCTTTGTGGCGGTTTTATCTGGGATTTTGCAGATCAAGCATTGGCTGTGATAAATGGAAATGGAAAGAAAGGATGGGCTTATGGGGGAGATTTTGGAGAAACAATCCATGATGGCAATTTCTGTAATAATGGTTTGGTAAACCCTGACCGTGAACCACATCCTGCTTTTTATGAAGCAAAGAAAGTATTTCAACCGCTAAAGATTGATTTGAATTCAGAAATTCCAGATGTGCTCCAATTACAAAATCTAAACTTTTTTAAGACTTATGAGAATTTGATCTTGATTTGGAAGGTGAAAACGGCACAAGAAGTAATCCGTGAAGGAACAAAACAAATTCATAAGGTTCTTCCCAGAGAAACAATCGAAATTTCAATGCTAGGAATTGAAGAAGTAAGCTCAACGATATATAAAACGGTATTTATCTCAGTGGATGTCTATTGTGATGATGCTCAAAACGGAGCTAAAGAAAATTTGATTGCTTGGGAACAATTTGTGATTTCTTATAATCAAGAAGCACAAGAATCTAAAAAAGTATCCGAGCTAATGACTTTGTTGCCAAAAGTTCATTACCAACAAACAAAAGAGCAATTGGAATATGCGGCGCAAGACTCAAAATTTGTTTTTGATAAAAAATCAGGCAAATTAATCTCCTTTGAATATGCTGGAAAAGAATTGATAGAATCTCCACTAATCCCAAACTTATCTCGGGTCTATATGGGAAATGAGGTATTCCAGCCAGAAATGATGTCTCAGATCCCTGCGATTGCACGTCCTTTTATCAAAGAAAAGGATTGGCAGAAGATAGTTGAGACGAGTCGATTAGCACGAATTCATGCTACGGAAACGGAAGATGGCGCACAGGTTTTACGTACGGCATTTTATTTGAAACTAAAAAAATCAATGTTTGCCATTGATTATTTGATTGACAAAGATGGTTCATTGATGATTGTTTTGCAAGCTGCATTTAAACAATCTCCTCCTCGAGTAGGGTTGAAGTTGAATTTGGCACAAGACCTGCAAAAAGCGACTTGGTTTGGCCGGGGACCAATGGAGACCATGCGCAATCGAAAGACAGGTGGAAGGTTTGGAGTTTATGAATCTGATGTGGAAAATTTGAGTGCTAACTATATTCGACCTCAAGAAAATGGAAATCGCTCAGACGTATCATGGATGAATGTAGAAAACGAAGAAGGAATAGGGATTAGAATTGAAGCCATACCGATTCCTCAACAAGAGTTTTTCAATTTCACTTTATGGGATTATGAAACAAAGGATTTAATAGGAAAGAAACATTTTTCAGAGGTGGAGCGTGGCGGAAAAGTGACATTGCAACTTGATATAGATCAACGAGGTACCAATGAATTGGGAGAAATGATTTTTTCCAACACGGATTATATGCTCCCAAAAAACTCGAATTATGCAATGAAGATCAAAATTTCTCCTTTCAAACATAAAGATTGAGAAAACAGGGTGCCTAAGATTAAGAATTTGATACTTTCGGACTTTGCTTATTGGAGGCAGTTCGGGAGTTTGGTAAAATAATAACGAAGAAAAAGTGCTATCAAAAAATCATTTTTTAAGGAGATAAAAATGTCAAAATCATTAGATGGTCTGAAAACTGCATTTGCAGGTGAATCTCAAGCAAATCGAAAATATTTAGCTTATGCTGCTCAAGCAGAAAAAGCTGGCTACACTCAAGCTGCCCGTTTGTTCAAAGCTGCTGCGGAAGCGGAAACGATTCATGCTTTGAATCATTTCAAAGCGATGGATGGCGTTGGTACAATTGAAGATAACTTGAAAGACGCACTTGCTGGTGAAACTTACGAAGTTGAAGATATGTATCCTCCTTTCTTGGCTGCTGCTCAAGAAGAAGAAAATAAAAAAGCTGCTCGTACCTTCAATTTTGCTTTGCAAGTTGAACAAGAACATCAAGCATTATTCAGCGAAATGCTGGAAAATTTGGCTGCAAGCAAAGAAGATGATTTTGCTTATTATGTATGCCCCGTTTGTGGTTCTACGCATGCGAAGAATGCACCCGACAAATGCCCTGTGTGCGGCGTGCCCGGTGAAAAATTCATCAAAGTGATGTAGTTTTTATTTAGAATGAAGAAGAGAAAAGACCTCCAACTGGAGGTCTTTTTTAGTTTGAATTTTGTAAGGCTCTGCTTTTGAAACTGTGCACAATCCAGACGATGATGAAAATTGCAGATGTGGTGAGCACAATTGCGGCTCCGGAGGCGATGCTGAGATAAAAGGAGAGATAGAGGCCGATAATGCTGGCGAAAGTGGCAAATAGGGCAGCGAGCAACATCATTAATGGTAAGCGTTTGGTGAGCAAGTATGCAGAAGCGGCAGGAGTGATGAGCATGGCGACCATCAACGAGATGCCGACTGCTTGCAGGGCGACGACGATGGTGATTGCAATCAAGATGAGTAATAATTTGTCTAATAAACGAGCAGGTAAGCGAAGAGTGATGGCTAAAGTAGGGTCAAAAGACATTACTAAGAATTCTTTGAAGAAAAAGAATACAATCACGAGAATGATGGCACTAAAAATCAAGATCAATCGCAGATCGGCGTTGGTTACACCGAGAATGTCGCCAAAGAGGAAATGGGAAAGGTCAACGGTATAACTTCGGACGGTGGAAATCAAGGCAATACCTAAGGCGAACATGCCTGAAAAGATAACTCCAATCGCTGTATCTTCTTTGATACGGGTGGATTTGCTGATGGCATCAATGCCAAATGCTGACAAGATGGCAGCGCCTAATGCCCACCAAAAAAGCGCACCTGTGGAGGCACCACTTACGAGATAGCCGACTGCCATGCCGGGCAAGATGGAATGCGCAAGGGCATCCCCAAAGAAAGACATGCCTCTGAGCACGACATAAGTGCCAATCACGGCACCAACGATGCCAATCACAATGGCGGCCACAAAACCGCGGAGCATAAATTCATATTGTAAGGGTTGGAGTAAAAAATTAATCATGAGAGTCCCCTCCGCAACAACTGTCATTGATAGCTATAGTGGATTGTTGGGCTTCGTCTAAGATGACATGTAAGTGATTGCCATAGGCTTGGGTTAAGTTTTGGGCTGATAAGGTTTGATCTGGCTTGCCATAGGCGATCATATCTCGATTGAGAAGCAATACTTTTTCAAATTTTTCAGAAGCCATATTGAGATCGTGCAAGGTGACCAAGACGGTGACATCTTCTTTTTTTAGATTATCTAGAATGGAGAAGATGGTGTCAATGGTGGTGGTGTCTAAGCCAGTGAGAGGTTCATCCATCAAGACCAGTTCAGCTTCTTGCGCCAAAGCACGGGCGATGAACATGCGTTGTTGTTGTCCACCAGAAAGTTGGCTGATCTGACGTTTTTGGAGGTGATCCATACCGACAGTTTTGAGTGCGTCTGTGACGATGGTCTTATCTTTTTCGCTAGCATTTCTAAAAAATCCTATGCGGCCAATTCGCCCCATCATAACCACATCCCAAACGGTGACAGGGAATTGCCAATCGACCGTGCTTTTTTGCGGAAGATAGGCGATGCAGATATGTTCATCTGGTTTTTGACCAGAGATGGCAATGGAACCTTGGGTGGGGCTGAGCACACCGGCGATACTTTTTAGGAGGGTGCTTTTGCCAGCGCCATTGGGGCCAACGATGGCAACACGTTCCCCTTGTTCCACATCAAAGGTTGCTGCACGCAGGGCAAAGCCACTTTCATAGGTTATGCCTACATTTTTCAAACTTAACAAAGGGACATCCGCATTATGCGGATGCCACTTTTTGTTTAAATGTTTTTTTGTGTCACGAATTTCTTTAAGAAAAGTCATTAATTCCTACGATTCTAATTATTTGGTCAAAGCATGAACAATTGTACTCACATTATACTTGATATAATCAACATAAGTACTTGCATCTCCATCTTGATCACTTAAAGAACCCGTATAGAAGAAATACAATGCTGCACCAGTGTCCTCAGCAACGCGTTCAGCAAGCTCTGGGGAAACAGTGTTCCCTACAAAAATGGCTTGGACATTTTCATGCGCAATCAAATCTTGGAGAGCGGCCATTTCTTGTGCGGAAGGCTCTGCCAAGGTGCTGAAGCTTTGAAGAATGGCACCAGTTTGTTCGAAGTTGTAATCTCGACAGAAATAACCAAACAACAAGTGATCAGTGATTAATTTTCGGCTTTCAACGGGGATAACGGATACAGATTCTTCTACCCAAGCATCAAGATCATTTAATTCTGCCAAATATGCATTAGCGTTTGTTTGATATGCATCTGCATTTTCTGGGTCTACGGTGCTGAGTTGTTCAGCAATTACTGGCACCCATTCAATGACGTTCTTGGGGCTAATCCAAGTGTGAGGATCATATTCACCATGATCATGATCTTCGGCTTCCTCATCATCGTGGTCTGCTTCTTCTCCATCGTGGTCATCATCGTGGCTATGTGCGCTTGCAATTAAATCATTGTTTTCAGAGAGATAAACAATATTTGCATCAGCGCCAGCGTTTTCGATCATGTCCGCAAGAAAAGCTTCAAGTCCAGCGCCATTGGCAAATACTAAATCAGCATCTGCGAGTTTTGCCATATCTTGTGGGGAGGGAGAGAAGCTGTGAGGGTTTGAACCAACGGGTAATAAAACATCAACAGAGGTGACATCACCAACAACATTTGAAACCACATCAGCGACAATGCTTGTTGTTGCCAAAATCTTGATTGAATCAGATGAATTTTTGTTTGCTCCAAAAACATTGATTGTCCCAAAAATCAAAACAAAAATTACTAAAATAGAAAGAATAAATCTTTTTTTCATGAGAAAACTCCTTATATAAGTTAAATTAAGAACCATATTCCTTATTGAAAATGATTTTCATTATCAGTATCATAAGGAGTTTTTTGATTTTGTCAATAGAAGTGACAGTTTGTTTATGAAATTTTTATAGTTTTTGACATTCTTTGCACAAACCAAAGAACTGCAACCAATGATCTTTGATCAAAAAATCAGTTTCTTTTGCCACTCTTTTGGTGAGCGACTCTAGTTCGTCGCCTTCAAAGTAGGCAATGCGGCCACAGTTTTCACAAATCAAGATGTGTTCGTGACCGTCAACACCTGCGACAAAGGCTTGGCAATTTTCGGTTTGATGCACGCGGAGGACAAGACCAAGCTCTTCCATTTTTTCTAAAGTGCGATAGACAGTGACCAAGCCAAGGTTTTCAATCTTGTTGCGACCTTGATCAAAAATATCAACAGGGGTGATAGCATATTCTGATTCTGCAATGACCTCTAAGACCGCTTTGCGGGGGGTTGTAATGCGGTAGCCATTTTCTTTGAGGACACTGATCCAGCGTTCTATGTTTTTTTGGATGCGCGATTGTTCTATCATGTTTGATTACATTCCGATCACATCATAAAACAAGGGTAATTTTTCTACCTCTGTTTCACTATATTGATATGCTTTGAGCAAACGTTCTTTCGCTTTTTCGCATTTTTGAGCGTCATTGGCATAGATGGTGAACAGGGGACTATCTGGAGTGACGTAATCGCCCACTTTAGTATGCATCATTATCCCAACACTATGGTCAATAGGATCACTTTTTATGGCTCGACCAGCACCTAATTCTACAGCAGTTTCCCCCACTTCTCTTGCATGGATTTGTTTGAGATAACCGGATTGAGGTGCATTGACTGTTTCAATGATAGATGCAACTGGGAATTTTGTAACGTCGTCAACATAGCTCACATCGCCACCTTGGGCGCGAACGAGTGTTTTAAACACTTCAAATGCAGAACCGTCGTCAATGACTGCTTGCACTTTTTGTTTAGCTTCTTTCATATCTTTTGCGACTTCTCCTAAGATGAGGAGGTAGGCAGAAACGTCTATACAATGCTCACGGAAATCTTCAGCACCACCACCTTGTAGCGTTTCAATAGCTTCAATAACCTCTAAAGAGTTACCCACTGCATATCCTAAAGGTTGGTTCATATCTGAAAGAACAGCAATGGCTTTGCGATTGGCGAGGGCACCAATTTCGACCATTAAACGAGAAAGTTCTCTCGCTTCGTCTAAATTGTTCATAAAAGCACCTACACCCACTTTGACATCCAAAAGCATTCGTTGGGCACCAGAGGCAATCTTTTTGCTCATAATCGAAGATGCAATCAAAGGAATGGCTTTCACAGTACCCGTTACATCACGCAAGGCATACAGTTTCCCATCGGCTGGGGCAAGGTCGCCTGTTTGTCCAGTGAGGACGATGCGATCTTGTTTGAGTTGGTTTAAAAATTCTTCGGTGGTGAGATCTGTACGGAATCCGGGAATGGATTCCATCTTGTCCAACGTCCCGCCGGTAAACCCTAAACCTCGACCAGACATTTTTCCAACAGGAATTCCGTTTGCAGCTACTATTGGAGCAACGACTAAAGAAGTTTTGTCTCCCACCCCCCCTGTAGAATGTTTATCTAAAGCAATTTCAACAGTACCTGTGAGGTCTAAGATTTCACCTGAATGAGCCATGGACATGGTTAACTCTTTGGTTTCCATTTCGTTCATGCCATTTAGTAAAATAGCCATCAACCATGCGGAGATTTGGTAATCAGGAATTTCACCTTTGGTATACCCTTGGATCATAAAATCAATTTCAGCTTGGCTAAGTTCAAGACCATCTCGTTTTTTTATAATTAAATCAACAGCTCTCATTGGAACCACCTTATAATTTTGAATTTTTATTGATTTTAAATTCTATCATTAAACACATCTACAATACTGAAAATTTTTTAACATTTGTTTTGGGATTTTAATGAGCAATTTCATCTTTTTATTAGAAAAGTTTCCTGAAAACTAATATAATAATAAGAAAGACGAAGTGGAGGATCAATGGAAGAACAGAAGATCTCAAAAATAATGCTTTATCGAGAGTCACAAATTTTTTGGGGAGATCTTGTGTTAAATGCAAATATTAGTCCGATTCACTTTATTCATAATTCTCAAAACTTGAATTTTATATCACTTGAAAACGCAAAATCAATTAATTTTAAAACAGATGGACCACTGAAACCTATCTCATATACTGAATTACATGTTCCTGTTCAAAAATTGTTGGCCGTACATTTTTTGCCCCCCAACATTGAAAAATATGATACAAGTAGTGATGTGGAAAAATCAAATAATTTTCAGATTGATATTACAGTGGGAGATTTTATTTTCAGAGGAAGTTTGATCTTCTCAAACCAATTGACCTTGATCCAATATATTAAACGTCAATCGAGTAATTTTTTGACTTTGTCTGACGTGCGCATTATTCATCAAACTCGCAAGGATTTTAATAAGATCGCTACCCCCTATGCGTTTGTGAGCATATCAGAAGCGATTGTTGGATTACGATAGGTTAATAAATTTATCTGAACAAAAGTTAAAGAATAAACATTGCGTCCCCAAAGGAATAGAAACGATATTTTTCTTCAACGGCTGTGTGATAGGCAGTTAATAATTTCTCGCGCCCCACAAAGGAACTAATTAGCATAATCAAAGTTGACTTGGGTAAGTGGAAGTTGGTGAGGATGCAGTCAACGACTTTGAATTGATAGCCGGGGAGGATAAAAAGATCGGTTTGTGTTGCAAATGGGCCGACAATATCCCCTTTTGAGCTTATCCCAAGCTTTTCCACAGGGTTATCCTCAAAGTTTTCCCCAGATTTATCCCCAACGTTATCCACATAACGAGCGGCAGTTTCTAGTGTGCGCACAGAGGTGGTGCCGACAGCGATGATGCGGCCACCATTCCGATGGGTTTCATTGATTAATTTTGCATTTTCAGGTGTGAGGGTGCACCATTCAGTGTGGATATGATGTTCCAAAGGATCCTCTTCCATGACGGGCATAAAGGTGTCTAGGCCAACGTGTAAGGTGACATAGGCAATACGTACGCCCATAGCTTGCACTTTTTGGAGCAGGTCTTCGGTAAAATGTAATCCAGCGGTAGGCGCTGCTGCGGAGCCCGTTTCATGGGCAAACACAGTTTGATAACGGTCGGGGGTGTGAAGTTTCTCATGGATATAGGGAGGAAGGGGCATTTCGCCAATCGTATCTAGGGCTGCGGTTATCTCATGTTCAAATCGAACTACTCGTTTGGAACCTTCTAGCACTTGGGTAACTTTGCCGTGCGTGCCATCACTTAATTTGAAACGTTTACCGACGGTCATGCGTTTGCCGCCTATGATCGCTTCCCATGTGACTTCATCAAGGCGTTTGAGGAGTAAAATTTCAATCTTGCCTCCACTAGGGTCTTTTTCCGCAAAAAGACGAGCAGGGATTACTTTGGTTTGATTGAGTACTAAAAGGTCGCCGGGCTGAAGATAGTCGACAACGTCACGATAGATGCGGTGTTCAATTAAATCTGAATCTTTATGGAGTACTAATAAGCGGGAAGAATCACGTGGTTCCACAGGGGTTTGCGCAATACGCTCTTCAGGAAGATGATAATCAAAGTCATTTGTTTTCATGTGCGTTCCAAGAAAAAAAGGGAGAGATTAGAACAAGCGTTGTTGTTCGTCCTTTTTGTGATAGTCTAAGCCAAGGTGTTGACAAGCTTTTTGAGTAGCCACTCGACCTTGCGGAGTGCGTTGCAAAAAGCCTAGTTGTAATAAATAAGGTTCCACAACATCCATAATGGTGTCTTCTTCTTCACCAATGGATGCAGCAATGGTTTTTAGCCCAACGGGCCCACAATCAAATTTTTCGATAATCGTGTGCAAAACACGACGATCTAAGTCATCTAGTCCTAAATGATCAATTTCTAATAGTTCTAATGCGGCTTGAGCAGACTCAGCGTCAATCACTCCTCCAGCACGTACTTGGGCATAATCTCGCACACGGCGTAGCAAACGCAACGCTACACGAGGAGTGCCTCTGGCGCGTAGGCCCATAGCATTTATTCCATCAGGCGTGGCTTCTACTTCCATTTTTTCTGCACCACGTTGAATAATCTGGCAGATTGCTTCAGGAGAGTAATAATTCATACGATAAGTAGCCCCAAAGCGAGCTCGCAAAGGAGAAGTCACCATTGCTAAACGAGTGGTGGCACCAATGACGGTGAACTTAGGGAGTTTAAGGCGAATATTACGGGCAGCAGGTCCTTTACCAATCATGATATCCAAAGCATAATCTTCCATAGCGGGATAAAGCACTTCTTCTACTGCTCGACCGAGGCGATGAACTTCGTCGATGAATAAGACATCTCCTTCACGTAAGTTGGTGAGAATGGCAGCGAGATCTCCTTGCCGTTCGATAACGGGGCCGGCAGTGATCTTGATATTGACACCCATTTCGGTAGCCAAAACATGCGCTAAGGTGGTTTTCCCTAACCCGGGAGGACCATAAAAAAGTACATGATCTAAAGGCTCATTACGTTGTTTGGCAGCTTCAATCAAAATATGAAGATTATCTTTGATGCGTTCTTGCCCGATCACTTCTTCTAAGGTGTGGGGGCGGAGCGCTTTATCAACCCCATCTTCTTGTCGTTTGGATGAGGTTATTAGTCGGTCATTATTCATAGCCTAAATTATAACATGCACAAAAAAACTGACAATCGCATCTCGCGATTGTCAATTTTTAACATTGTTTATTTTAAGTGTATTTTACGCTTCTTCAAACATTTTTTGGAGCGTTTCTAAGGGGATGTTCTTCTCCATCGCTGCCCAAATGGTGGAATAGGGCACGATGTCGTCAAATGTATAGCCAAGTTCTTTGAGTGTATGAATTGAGATAGGTTCTACGGGCAAATCTTGGGAAGTAAACCCAATTTCTGCAATCTGACTGCGCCAAACAGAGCGAGCTTGTGCCTTGCCATAGATATTGGCCGTGAAATCGCCTCCCATACAAATGGAATACATTTTGTCACCAAAATATTTTTTGAGCAATGCTGCATCACGTGGGTCTGTTTCTTCTTTGGGGAAGTAGCAGTCGTACATGTTGACAGGATTAACATCGAGCAATTCGTGATACACAAAGAAGGTGGTTTTGACACCGAGTTCATCGGCACAAATTTTACTAATGCGTTCTACCCCTTGGATGGTGGCGAACACGGAAACAATCGTAATCTCGCTTAAATTGGGGAATCGTTTTTTCAATTCTCGGATGGCAACAATTAAGTTGCGTCCACCTGCAATGGAATCGACCATGATGGCATGGGTGATCTCTTCTTGCACACGTGCCGCAATTTCCGGCTCTTCTGGAAGGTCTAAACGATAGTGACTGATTTTGCCAATCTTGCCACGTAAACCTTTCTCATCTGCAACATGATGAACGTCCATCACGAGATAGAGTTGAGGAGTGATGTTGGCAAGGGAAGAGTTAAGGAAGGGATTTTGAGCAATTGGCTCGCGCAGAAGCATTGCGCCAACAGTGTTATGTTTGGGATCAATATGAGACATTGAGTCTTGATATTCTTTGGTCATCATCATCAAGTGTGTGGTGATGTCGAGGTCAAGATTGCGTAAGCCACTCAAGTGCAAACGTCCAGGAGCAAAGTAAAGTTCACCGCCGCGTAGTTTTACACATCCAACAATACACGCACGCGTATCTGCTGTCTGGAAGATATGTACATCAGAAGCAGTCACCCGCAATCGGCGCATTACATAGTTTGTCTCAAGGCGTGGGTATAGCCGAGGAGAAAAAATTGTTCCTTTGGTTGTACTCATGAATAAATCCTACATAAATTAATTTAATCTGAAAATAATCTTTGCCTATTATACATGAAACTGTTAATTGTCATATAACTTTTTGATATTTGGAATCAAATACTCTGAGAAAGCACGTTGAACGTCAAAATCAGGTGCCCAGCCCCAATCTTTGCGTGCCATGGTGTCATCAATGTCCATTGGCCATGAGTCGACAATCCCTTGGCGTTTGAGATCTGGTTGATAGGTCACTTTAGCTTCAGGGAAATATTTTTTAACCCATTCGCAGATCTCTTCAGCAGAAAGAGAGAAACTGGTCACGTTATAGACGGATTTGGTGAGTTTTTCTTTGGGAGCCGCAGCTAAGGTAAGCAAGGCTTTGACTGCATCAGGCATAGCCATGAAGGGCAACACGCGATCAGCATCCACAAAACATTCATAAGATTCGTTTTTTGCAGCCGCATGTAGCATTTCAGGGGCATAGTCTGTGGTACCACCGCTAGGCATAGTGAAAGCACTAATCAATCCGGGGAAGCGTACAGAGCGAAAGTCTAGCAAGGTGGATTGCTGTGCAGCGAGTTGCATGAAGTTTTTAGAATAGTATTCTCCTAAAAATTCACAATAGAGCTTATTGCCACCATACATCGTTTTGGGATAGTTATATTCCCATTCACGTACACGCGCGTATTTAATCTTGGTACGTTCATCTGGCAGGCCATAGGCGGCGATGGAGCTGGGAAAGATAAATTTAACAGGTTTTGCGCGCCAACGGCTTTGTTGGTTGGCGAGTTCTAAAAGTTGTAATGTGCCCTCCACATTCACACGATGTGCAGCATCGGGAGTGAACTCAGCACGAGTGGAAAGTAATGCGGCTAGGTGAAAAATAGTGTCTATTTCATATTCACTCACTAAGCGATCTAGCAGAATCTTATCAAGGATTGAACCGACAATATGAGTAGATTTTCCTTCCATATGGGCGGGTAAAGGTCGTAAGTCTACGCTCAGAATGTGATTATCTTCGTTTTTGCCCAAAGCATTAATCAAGGCTTCTCCAATTTCGCCTGCTGCCCCTGTGATGAGAATTACTTTTTTGCGCATTTGCAAATTCCTTCCTAACGGATTAAATTAAAACAGAGTTGCCAAAGACAACTCTGTTTGATTCAAAACAATAGACTTTAGTCGTAGTAGTTATACGAGTTTCCATCCATTAAATTATACATTTATTTTTGTTTTTTAGGCAAAAAATGTTTTGAATAGAAAAGCGATAATTACATCCAACCTTGTTGTTTTGCGAAGTTTGTAATCACAGGAAGTTCAAACATTTCACCTTGATAAGCTTTGATGCCTAAATAAATTTGGACGCCAAGGCCTACGAGACCAACACAAACGCCAATAAACACGAAGGAAAGAATGAAGGTCAACACAAATAAAATCACACCATAGATCAAAGATTGAACAGTATGATATTTAATAAAGGGTCGGTTTTTCTTTTCTTCAATAAAAAGTAATACGATGGGAACAATTGGGGAGAAAATATAAGCTAATAATGCAAATAGCTTATCATCATCTGTGATCTCCAAATTAGGGGCGTTATCTTCTACGACAACTTCTTCAACAACTTCTTCGTTCTTGATTTCTTCGTTTTTCATTTCTTCCATTTTTTAGCTCCTTCTAAAGATTTATTCTTTTTATTATAACTGCTTTTATCCTATTTATGATTAATTTAACAGGTATATTACATTAAATAATTTATTTAATGTACGTTTTTGATGTATTTTGGTTGTGTGGAAAAACTAGAAATTTTGATGTTCTGTGCGGCGAATAATTTCATCTTGTAAAGCTTCACTAAGATCACAGAAATAGTCACTATACCCTGCTACCCGCACGATCAAATCACGATATTGTTCAGGGGTGGCTTTGGCTTTACGTAAAGTTTCTGCATCGACCACATTGAATTGGATATGATGTCCGTTCATATGGAAATATGAGCGCACTAATTTGACTAAATTATCCAAGTCACTATCTTTGGACACTAATGCAGGTGTGAATTTTTGATTTAGTAAGGTACCGCCAGTTCTTAAATGATCCATTTTTGCTGCCGATTTGACTACAGCAGTTGGACCTTTGCGATCTGCCCCTTGAACAGGAGAGATACCTTCAGACAGGGGAGTCCATGCCATTCGTCCTTCAGCGCTTGCTCCAATCACTGAACCAAAATAGACATGACAAGTTGTGGGGAGCAAGTTGATGTGATAGGTGCCGCCTTTGGTGTTAGGGCGCCCATCTATGCTATTGAAATAGAGTTCAAAGACTTGTTTCATCAGGTCGTCAGCCGCATCCTCATCATTCCCATATCGAGGCGTGCGATTGACCAAAAGTAGCCGTTCACGTTCAAAGCCGTCAAAATTATTCTCCATCATCGCCACGAGGTCGGGCAGAGTGAACATACCTGTTTCGAATACATGCGTTTTGATGGCGCTGAGTTGATCAGTGATGGAGCCAATGCCTACTCCTTGAATATAAGTGGTGTTATAGCGTGCGCCACCATTGTGATAATCCTTACCTTTGGTAATACAATCATCAGTGAGCAAGGAAAGGAAGGGGCAGGGCATATATTTGGCATAAAGACGTTCAATGGTATGGTTGCCAGCAATCTTAATGTCAATAAAATATCGAACTTGCTGGCTGAAGGCTTCAAAAAGGTCTTCATAACTTGTGAAGTCTCCCAAGGTACCTGTTTCCAACCCGATCTTTTTACCCGTACGTGGATCAATCCCATTGTGAAGGGTCATTTCTAACATTTTAGGAATGTTGAAATAACCAGAGAGATTATAGTTTTCTTTACCAAAAGCACCAATTTCAACACAACCACTAGAGCCACCACATCGAGCATCAACCAAAGATTTTCCGGCGCGCATGAGTTCTTGTACGATTGCGTCTGCATTGAAGATGGAGGGTTGCCCAAAACCAGTGCGAATGATTTTCATCGCGCGTTTGATAAATTCGTCTGGGTTGGCAGTGCTGACTTGTAAAGAAGTGCTTGGCTGCAATAAACGCATTTCTTCAATCACATCCAACAAGATAAAAGTAACCTCGTTGACACCATCTTTGCCATCAGGGGTGAGCCCGCCTAGGTTGATCTGAGCGAAGTCGGTATAGGTACCACTTTCTGCAGCGGTAACCCCGACTTTAGGTGGGGCAGGTTGGTTATTAAATTTAATCCAGAAACATTGTAATAATTCTTCTGCTAACTCAGGTGTAAGAGAACCATCTGCAATCCCTTTTTGATAAAAAGGATAGAGGTGTTGATCTAATCGCCCGGGGTCAAAAGCGTCCCAAGTGTTTAACTCGGTGGTGACGCCTAAATGTACAAACCAATAATATTGCAAAGCGTCTGCAAAACTTTCTGGGGCATATGCAGGCACTCTTCGACAGCGGGTAGCAATTTCTTCTAACTCAGTTTTGCGGGTGGGATCTGTTTCTTGTGCGGCAAGTGCTTCTGCTTTCTCTGCATGACGTTCTCCAAAGTGGATTAATGCTTGGGCAGTAATGCGCATGGCGTTTAATTCTTCCCGTTTGTCATAAGCGTCTAGATCATGCGCAAAATCTAATTGAGCAAGTTGGTTCTCAATCTTAGCGATGAAATCCAACATCCCATTGTGGTAGATTTTATCGTCTAAGACGGTGTGTCCTGGAGCGCGTTGTTCCATAAATTCAGTGAAAACGCCGGCATCATACGCATCTAGCCACTCAGGTTGCATGGCAGCAAACAAATGCTCCCGCATGGATTTCCCTTGCCAGAAGGGAATGAGCTTTTCTTCGTATAGTTTTCTGACTTCTGAAGTCACTTTGAATGGAATTTTGTCTCTTGAATCCAAGAGATCTAGGTCTTCTAAAGAGTGACAACATAATTCTGGGAAAGCGGGGGTGGCTTTGGGAAATTCTCCCTTTTCGCCAACGATCAATTCACCATCATTGATACAGATGGTGCGGTTTTTGATCAGATAAGCAAAAGATAGTGCTCGTTGCATGGGCACTGAATAGTTTTCAGGATTCTGTTCATAGAAGGCTGTCATCAAACGAGCGCGTTCCGCAGAAAAAACCGCCGGTGCTTCTAGGCTTTGTTTGCGAAGTTTTTGCACGCGTTCAGAGCTCATAGTTAGCCTCCGATGGTGACTGTTAAAGATTGCGCTTCAAGTTGCGCGAGGATTTTTGCCATATCTGAATCAGATGGTGTTTGGATATTATCATCCATCAGATAGTCTCTGCCAAGATTTTCATATTTGACTTTGGCGGTAGGATGATAGGGTAGTAAGGTGACTTGAGAAACGTTTTTGAGAGGTTGCACAAAGCTGGCTAAAGCTGCCATGTTGGCTTCATCATCATTAATCGTGGGAATAATCGGGCAACGCACCCATATTTCTTTGCCACTTTCATTTAATTTCTTGAGATTTTCCAAGATCAAATCGAGACCAACTCCGGTCAATTCTTTATGTTTTACTGGATCCATTGTTTTAAGGTCATATAAGTATAGATCAACATAGGGATTAATTTCTTCAAGATAGTCCCATTTGACTTGTCCACATGTGTCCACAGCAACATGCAACCCAGCTTCTTTACACTCCATCACGAGTGCTTTGAGAAAATCACCTTGTAAAGTAGGCTCTCCACCAGAGAAAGTGACCCCTCCGCCAGATAGGTCGTAGAAGACGGCATCTTTTAGAATTTCGGTCATTACTTCATCTACTTTATACATTTGACCGACGATCTCACTTGCTTCGCTATAACAATTATCTGCACAAGTGGAGCAGGCGATACACACTTCGCGATTGGCGACTATTTTTCCGTCTTCAATTGAAAGTCCTTCTTGAGGACAATTTTCCACACAAGTTCCACAAGTGATGCAGCGGTTGGGATGATAAATCCGTTCGGGGAGCATTTCTTGGCTTTCAGGATTGTGACACCACACACAACTCAGTGGGCATCCTTTAAAAAATACTGTTGTTCGAATTCCGGGGCCATCGTTGACGGCAAATCGACGTATATCAAATAATGTTCCAATCATTGGCGTGTTCTCCATTGCATAAGAATAATGCTTCCTTTTTGCATTGTCAATTATACACAAATTGAAATGAGATTTTTTAATCAAAAAAAAGCATTCTTCCCTTAACTTTTGCTCATTAACGAATACTTTTCTCTACGGTATAATACTCAAGCACTTAATCATAAAGGAAATGGAATATGTTAGAAAAGATTCAAGGGATTGAAGCCCGATATTTAAGATTATCAGAAGAACTAGAAGCGGTAGGCGCGGATTATCAAAAGGCAGCGGAATTATCGAAAGAACGCTCTGATCTAAGTGAGATCGTTGAAAAAGGAAATGAATATAAAAAACTGATCCAAGATCTGGAAGATGCAAACGAACTTGCCAATGCAGATGACCCTGAAATGGCAGAATTTGCAAAAAATGAGATCTCTGTGATTGAAGAAAAGATCTTGAAAATGGAATCAAAGATCAAAGGGATGTTGTTGCCCAAAGATCCTCGCGATGATCGCAATGTGATTGTTGAAATTCGTGCAGGTGCTGGTGGAGATGAAGCCGGCATTTTTGCAGCAGACTTGCTTCGTATGTATACCCGTTATACAGAACGAAATCGCTGGAAGATGGAAATGATCTCTTCCAATGAAACTGGCGTGGGTGGTATTAAAGAAGCAACTTTCCTTATCAAAGGGAAAGGCGCCTTCTCTCGTTTGAAATTTGAGACCGGTGTTCATCGCGTACAACGCGTACCAGCTACCGAATCACAAGGCCGCATTCACACCTCAACCGCCACCGTTGCAATGATGGCAGAAGTGGATGATGTGGAAATTGATATCCCAGAAAAAGACATCAAAATCGATGTCTATAAATCAGCAGGAGCTGGCGGACAGTCTGTGCAAAAGAACTCCACTGCGGTACGAATCACTCACTTACCCTCTGGGTTGGTGGTGCAATGCCAAGATGAACGCTCACAATTGCAAAACAAATTACGTGCAATGAGTATTTTGAAAGCGCGTTTGTTTGAAATTGAAGAAGATAAACGTAATGCTGAAATTGATGAAAAACGTCGTTCTCAAATCGGGAACGGAGATCGTTCTGAAAAGATCCGCACCTATAATTATCCTCAATCACGCGTCACTGACCACCGCATCAACTATTCTTCTCACAACTTGCCAGTGGTGATGGATGGTGATTTGGATGGGTTTATTGATGAGCTAGCTACCGCAGATGAAGCGGAACGTTTGGCAGCAGCAGGATTGGATGATTAATAGTTTTGGTGTATGCAGATTCAAACGTTAGTTCAAGAATTAAAAAAACTTTCAAATTCAGAGACACCTGTGTTAGACGCACAGGTGTTATCTTCTTATATTCTCCAGTGCGATAAATTATATCTTTACGCACATCCCGAGCAACTTCTCACACAAGCTCAAAAAGACTTGTACGAGAAGGTTAAACAGGCACTCTCAAATCAAGTCCCTCTTCCATATATAATTGGAGAATGGGAATTTTATGGGAATTCTTTCAAAGTTACCCCTGACACCCTCATCCCACGGCCAGAAACTGAAGAATTAGTGGAACACGCTTTGGCTTGGTTATCAAAAAATCCACAAGCAAAACAGGTGATTGACGTTGGCACTGGTTCTGGTTGTATTGCAATTAGTTTAGCTTTATCAAAACCTGAGCTTACCATTCATGCGGTGGACGTCTCAGAAGCAGCTTTGAATGTGGCACAAGAGAATGCAAACAGACATGATGTATCGGATCGCATCCAATTCCGTCAACAAGACCTTTTACAAAATGATCCTTATACCTACGATATGATTGTGGCAAATTTACCGTATATTCCTACGGAAACACTCAAAGAACTTGAGGTTGCCCAATATGAACCTTGGTTAGCTTTGGATGGAGGTGCCTCTGGATTAGTCTTAATCGAAAAATTATTGCAACAATCCAAGCAGAAAATAGCAAAAAACTTCTATATTATTCTAGAATTTGAGTACCGACACGGGGAAATGGCTCAAAATCTTGCGCACAGATATTATCCAGAAGCACAAACTACCATTCTCAAAGATTTATCTTCCAATGACAGGTTTGTTGTCATCACACCTCGTTAAAACCCCTTAGAAACACGCTATTTGCCCAAATATTTGGTGCCCTTTGGTATAATAAAGGGTGCGAGTTGTGCCAGAAAATTAGGTACGAAATTAAGGCAATGAAGGTATTGAAATGGAAATTGGTAAGGTAGAAAAAGTAAATATTAATGATGAGATGCGAACTGCCTATCTCGACTATGCAATGAGTGTGATTGTTGCACGTGCATTGCCTGATGCGCGAGATGGGCTCAAACCTGTGCATCGTCGCATTTTATATGCAATGTATGACATGGGAATTCGTTCCAACTCTTCTTATAGAAAATCGGCTCGTATTGTGGGGGAAGTCTTAGGGAAGTATCATCCTCATAGTGATACTGCTGTTTATGAATCTATGGCTCGTATGGCGCAAGATTTTTCATTACGTTATATGATGGTGGATGGGCAAGGGAACTTCGGTTCTATTGGTGGAGATCCGCCAGCAGCGATGCGTTATACCGAAGCACGTATGTCGAAAATCTCTGAAGAGATGTTGATCGACATCAAAAAAGAAACAGTAGATTTTATTGATAACTTTGATGCTTCTGAAGTGGAACCTTCAGTGCTGCCTTCCAGATTACCTAATTTATTATTGAATGGTTCTTCTGGGATCGCAGTTGGGATGGCATCTAATATTCCCCCGCATAACCTTAATGAATTAGCAAATGCGATTAGCTTTATGATTGATCATTATGATAATTTGGATGATATCACCGTAGAAGAATTGATGGAGTTTATTGAAGGCCCAGATTTTCCCACTGGCGGGATTATTGTTGGCTCTGATGGTATTCGTCAAATGTATTCTTCTGGGCGTGGCAAATTGACTGTGCGTGGAAAAGCAATTATTGAAGAAACCAAAAAAGATCGTCATCGTATTGTGATTAGTGAAATTCCATATATGGTCAACCAAACCACATTGATTGAACGAATTGCAGAAATGGCTCGTGCTGGTCGTTTGGACGGCATCACAGATTTACGTGATGAATCTGACCGTAATGGTCTTTCCATTATTATTGAACTAAAACGTGGTGCGCAGCCACAAATGGTGTTGAATCGCCTTTATAAATACACCCAATTACAAACCACATTTGGGGCACAAATTCTGGCCTTGGTGGATAATGAACCTCGTTTGCTCTCCCTCAAACGAGCCTTGCAGATCTTCATTGAACATCGTGAAGAAGTGATTACCCGTCGTGCAAAATTTGATTTAGATAAAGCTAAAGCCCGTGCGCATATTTTGGAAGGTTTATTAATTGCCTTAGCAAATTTGGATGATGTGATTAGAACCATCAGAAATGCAGCTGATCAAGATGTAGCCAAAACGGACTTGATGACAAAATTCAAGTTAAGTGAAGAACAAGCACTTGCGATTTTGGATATGCGTTTGCGCCGTTTATCTGCTTTGGAACGCATGAAAATCGAAGCAGAATATAAAGAAGTTAAAGAATTGATTGATTATCTTGAGGATTTGCTTTCTCATCCAAAGAAAATCTTAGCGTTGATTAAAGAAGATATGGTCTCTTTGGTGGAGTCCTATGGTGACGAACGCCGCACACACGTAGATCATTCAGGTTCTAAAGAATTTAATGAAGAGGACTTGGTGCGTGACGAAGCAGTTTTGATTAGCATCACCCAACGTGGGTATATCAAACGTGTGAATTCCAAGTCTTATCGTGCGCAAGCTCGTGGTGGAAAAGGTGTGATCGGGCATAGCACAAAAGACGAAGATGAAGTCTTTATGCTCTTCCCTGCCCGCTCTTTGGAAACAATTTTATTCTTCTCTAATAAGGGCAAAGTCTATTCCGAACGTGTGTATAAGATCCCAGAAGCAGATCGAACTGCAAAGGGCACTTCCATTATGAATATATTGCCGCTTGATGGAAATGAGACCATCACTGCAGCAGTTCGTGTGAAAGATTTTAAGAAAGCTGAATATTGTATTATGGTCACCAAAGATGGCCGTATGAAGCGAATTGAATTATCAGAATTTGAATCCGTACGTCCTTCTGGTTTGATTGCGATGACGTTGAAAGATGATGATGAACTTGGTTGGGCACGCCTCACTTCAGGTGAAGACGATATCATCATTGTTACCGAACAAGGTCAAGCGTTACGATTTGCAGAAACAGATGCCCGTCCAATGGGGCGTCAAGCCTCTGGTGTGATCGGGATTCGCTTGAAAGCCAAAGACAAGGTCACTGGTGTGTCGATAGCTTCTGAAAACAGCGATCTCATGGTAGTGACAGAAAATGGGATGGGCAAGCGCACACCCATGAATCAATATGCACGCAAAGGTCGTGGCACGATGGGGATTAAGACGATTGACCATACTGCAATCAGCAAGATTGGCAAGATTGTTACGGCACGTGTAGTGGAAGAAGAAGATGACATCACTATGATCTCCGCTAATGGCATAATTATTCGCATGAAAGTGGCAGATATCACTCAATTAGGCCGTGCCACACGTGGGGTGCGTTTGATGAATCTCAGCGATGATGACACAGTTGTGTCAGTTGCTCGCATTCGCCCTTCTGATCTTGTAGTTGTAGAGAAAGAAGCAGCTGCTTCTCCAGAACCAGTTTTGATTATTGAAGAAATTGAAGAGAACGATGAAGATGATATAGTGGATGAAATTCCTTATCAAGATGAATATATCGAAGATGATGAGATAGAGGAAGAATAAAATGGGTCCAAAACTTGGTGGTCTTTTGATCTTCATTAGCCTGTTTTTATTAGGCTTTTTCGCAATGTCAGTCTCTGTAGAAAATCCCGCATGGGATTTTCTCTTAGTTGGTCTTGTGCTTTTGGTGGTGGGCAGCTTTATTCTGGGCAAAACTCGTCAAAAGCAAGAATCACAACGATTTCGAACAGCACGTAAATTGTTGGGGAAAAGAAGATCAACTCAAGAAAATGAATTTGATGATGACGATGGCTTTGAAGGGTACGAAGATATTTAAACGTAGGACAACATGGAATTTGATCTAAAAAAAATTCGCAGAGTGAAAAAACAACAAGATGATGCTTGGATACAAGCATTTATTCAAAAATCCCATTATGGGGTGCTAGGTGTTTGTGCAGATGATCAGCCTTATTTAAATGCCAATAACTACATATATAGTGAGCAAGATCATGCAATTTATTTTCACCGCTCCAAAGAAGGTACCCTTCCCAAGATCATTTCTCAAAATAACAACGCTACCTATCTGATTTCAGAAATGGGAGACTTTATCACAGGGGAGAGTGCACAAAACTTTAGTGTAGAATATAAATCTGTGATAATTTATGGTAGAGTAGAAGAAATAACCAATTCAGACAAAAAAGCAGAAGTATTACAAAAATTAGTAGAAAAAGTTGTCCCAGAGTTAACTTATGGAGTTGATTATCAAGCAGCGTCTGAAGAGATAGTTGATCGCACTGCAGTGTGGTGTTTGAAGATTGACTTTTGGACAGGCAAACAATCTGGATAATTGCAACGACTAATAAAGGAAAGAGAATGAGCCAAGCATTTTATCGAAAATGGCGCCCAGCAGTGTGGGATCAAGTAGTGGCGCAAGAACATGTGATCACAACCTTACGCAATGCGGTCAGCAACGATCGTGTAGCACATGCCTATCTTTTTGCTGGCCCAAGAGGTACGGGGAAAACCACCGCAGCACGCTTGTTAGCAAAAGCTGTTAATTGTTTAGAAAATGACACATCTAAACGCCCCTGTGATCAATGTGAAAATTGTAAAGCATTTAACCAAGGTACATTCTTGGATCTGATTGAGATTGATGCAGCTTCTAACACCAGTGTGGAAGATATCCGCGATCTGCGAGATAAGATCAATTTTTCTCCTAATAAAGGTAAATACAAAGTATATATTATTGATGAAGTTCACATGCTTTCAACAGCAGCCTTCAATGCGCTTTTGAAAACATTAGAAGAACCGCCAGCACATGCAATCTTTATTTTAGCAACTACTGAAATTCATAAGATTCCTGCTACTGTCCTCTCACGTTGTCAACGGCATGAATTCCGCATGATTCCCTTGCGGGATATGGAAGATTATCTTGCAATGAAAACTAAGGAAGAAGGCATTAAGATTGATAAGGACGCAATTGATTTGGTGGCGAAACAAGCCACTGGGGCATTACGTGATGCCTTATCTTTACTGGATTTGCTAGCTTCAACCGGTGAGAAGATTACATTAGAAAAAGCACAAAGAATTTTAGGCATCTCAGCAGATCGCACTGTGATTGAGTTGCTTTCTGCGGTGATTGAAAAGGATACCCAAAAAGCATTAGACGCAATTCATACCTCTTTGGGAAGCGGGAGTGATAGTCGTCAGTTTGCTCGGCAAGTGGTGGATGTGTTACGTCAAACGCTGTTTATCAAAACAGGCAATGCAGAATATGTGATTTTGTCAAAAGAAGATAAAGAAATTTTGAGCGGGTTGGCACAAAAATTGGAAATCCCTCAATTACTATATTTGATTGAAGTGTTCAACCAAACCGCAGAAGAAAAACAAATCACTTGGCAACCAAGCTTAGCGCTAGAAATTGCGATTATCAAAGCAATCACTCCACAGGCAGTGCAACCAATTGCAACACCATCTGGTGTAGGTGTGGGGAACGCACATTCAATGGCGAGCACCTCAGCTTCAAAAGCCCAACCTGTGAAGAAAAAGGCAGCTAAATCTACAAATGAAACACCTGTAAAAAAAGAGTTGCCACAGTGGAACGATCTTTTGGCAGAAGCAAGAAAACTTAATAAAAATCTTGAAGCATTATTAAAAACGTCTTCAAAGCGATTTGCTGAAAATGATACTTTGTGGCTGGGATATTCATCCAATATGATTATTAAGAAGTTTGATGAAGGTACAAATTTAAAAGATCTCAAAGAAGCGATTAAAGCCGTTTTTGGAAAAGAATATCAAATCAATTGTTTTGAAACTTCACTCACGGAAGAATTGCCGGCTGGTATCAAACAAGATAGTCTAGTGGCAAATGCAATTCGCCTTGGTGGCGAAATCGTAAGCGAAAATGACCTCAACTAAATTTCATCTCTAGGAGCAATAAAAATGTCTAAAGATAATGGATTCGACTTAATGGGTATGTTAGGACAACTGAAAGATGTTCAGAATCAGTTGCAAGAAACACAAAAAGAATTAGCAGAAAAAAGAATTGATGGTGTTGCAGGTGGAGGCACGGTGAAGGTGGTTCTTTCTGGCGAACAAAAATGTATGTCCGTTGAGATTTCTGAAGAATTAATCGCGTCCCAAGACAGAGACATGTTGCAAGATCTGATTCTTTTAGCATTCAATAATGCCCAAGAACAGATCGCAGAACATGCAAAGAATCAAATTGGGGATATTACCTCTGGTTTAAATCTACCTTTTTAGTGAGTAACCATGCGTATACCAGATCATATCCAACAAACTATTGATGCCTTTTCTCGTTTACCCGGAATTGGTCCGAAAACAGCTTCTCGGCTCACCTTCTACTTGTTACGGCAAAATGAAGAACTTGCTGACGATCTTAGCAAAGCGCTTTCAGATCTTTCAGCGAAAACTGCTTATTGCAAAACTTGTTTCAATATCACTACCAAAGGGCAAGAAGAATGCCCAGTGTGTAGCGATTCTCAACGTAATCATCGCTTAATCTGTGTGGTGGAAGAACCACTGGATGTGATCGCATTGGAGCGAATTGGTAGTTATCAAGGTGTCTATCATGTTTTGCATGGCGTGCTGTCTCCAATCGAAGGCGTGGGACCAGATGATATTCGGATCAAAGAGTTATTGGTACGCACAGAAACAAACGAAGTCGAAGAAGTGATTGTAGCCACAAATCCAAATTTAGAAGGGGATGCTACAGCAAATTATATTGCGCAACGCTTGGGAGACCGAGATGAAATTAATGTAACTCGTTTGGCAAGAGGAATCCCGATGGGGGGAGAAATTGAATATGCAGATCAGATAACAATTCTCCGCGCCATGGAAGGCCGAGAAAAGATGAATAAATAGGTGAAAAAGGGGTTGGAATCTTAAACAATTGTTTAAAAAACATTAAACCTTAAAGAATTGGGATATCGTCAGACAATCTATTGACGTATTAAAGTAGTTTGGTATAATCCCAAAGCTGTTCGAGAACAGCCCCGCACTTTTAGAAAAAAGAGCTACTAAAAATAAAAAAAGCGTCCGTCAAAAACGCTTTTTTGTTTGAAAACTCAATAAAAAATAGAAGAAGTTATCAACCAATTTTTCTAATTTCTTGACAGAAAAAAAGAAAATGGTAAAATAAACTTTGCTGCTCTAAAAAAGCAGTCTTCTATCCTCGTGTGAGGAATCAGCACATTAACAATTGAAAAGTGATAGGAAACCAAAGATTCATTTGAGAAAAGAGCCGCGTAAGAAGTGAAATACACGCGAGAAGCGTGATGAAAATTTTTTGCGGAGAGTTTGATCCTGGCTCAGGATGAACGCTGGCGGTGTGCCTAATACATGCAAGTCGAACGAGAAGGTTTTTCTTCGGAGGAACCGGAAAGTGGCGAACGGGTGAGTAACGCGTTGGTGACCTGCCCCAAAGAGAGGGACAACAGACTGAAAGGTCTGCTAATACCTCATGTGGTCTAAGTAGTTAGAGAGCTTAGATTAAAGGATTTATTCGCTTTGGGAGGGGCCTGCGTCCCATCAGCTAGTTGGTAAGGTAATGGCTTACCAAGGCAATGACGGGTAGGGGACCTGAGAGGGTGGTCCCCCACAATGGAACTGAAACACGGTCCATACATCTACGGATGGCAGCAGTAGGGAATATTGCACAATGGGCGAAAGCCTGATGCAGCAACACCGCGTGTGTGATGAAGGTCTTCGGATCGTAAAGCACTTTTGTGAGGGAAGAGGAAGGACTGTACCTCACGAATAAGGGTCGGCTAACTACGTGCCAGCAGCCGCGGTAACACGTAGGACCCGAGCGTTATCCGGATTTACTGGGCGTAAAGCGCGTGCAGGTGGTTTAGTAAGTTAGATGTTAAAGCTCCGGGCTTAACCCGGAGAGGTCGTTTAAAACTGCTAGACTTGAGGACGGTAGAGGAAGGTAGAATTCCGTGTGTAGTGGTGAAATGCGTAGATATACGGAGGAATACCAGTGGCGAAGGCGGCCTTCTGGCCCGCTCCTGACACTCAGACGCGAAAGCTAGGGTAGCGAACGGGATTAGAAACCCCGGTAGTCCTAGCCGTAAACGATGCACACTTGGCGTTGGTGTTGTAAAAGACATCAGTGCCGAAGCTAACGCGATAAGTGTGCCGCCTGAATAGTACGGTCGCAAGATTAAAACTCAAAGGAATTGACGGGGACCCGCACAAGCAGCGGAGCGTGTGGTTTAATTCGATGCTACGCGAAGAACCTTACCTGGGTTTGACATATAAGTGGTAGTGAAGTGAAAGCGGAACGACCCTTCGGGGAGCTTATACAGGTGGTGCATGGCTGTCGTCAGCTCGTGTCGTGAGATGTCCGGTTAAGTCCGGTAACGAGCGCAACCCTTACTGTATGTTATACGTGTCATACGGGACTGCTAGCATAAAGCTAGAGGAAGGTGGGGATGATGTCAAGTCAGCATGTCCTTTATATCCAGGGCTACACACACGCTACAATGGGCAGTACAATAGGTCGCAAAACCGCGAGGTGGAGCCAATCCATAAAGCTGTCCTTAGTTCAGATTGTAGGCTGCAACTCGCCTACATGAAGTTGGAGTTGCTAGTAAACGCGCGTCAGCACAGTGCGTTGAATACGTTCCCGGGTCTTGTACACACCGCCCGTCACGTCATGGAAGTTGGCAACACCTGAAGTCAGTATCCCAACCGCAAGGAGGGAGCTGCCAAAGGTGGGGTTGATAACTGGGACGAAGTCGTAACAAGGTAGGTGTACCGGAAGGTGCGCCTGGATCACCTCCTTTCTAGAGTAACTTGAAGGTCAGCATCCTAGTGGTGCAACTGGAAAGAATACCAGAATAAAAAAAACAGGTTAGCGAATAGCGAAGCCGAGTTCCACTAGCGGTGGTGGAGCGAATCAAAAATCTTGATCAAATGATCGGAGATTCCTATCACTTTTGAGTTGTTGATGTGCACACAGTACATTACAAAGCAAAGAAGTTTGAGAGAAAAAGGGGCCTGTAGCTCAGCAGGTTAGAGCACTGTGCTGATAACGCAGGGGTCAGTGGTTCGAGTCCACTCAGGCCCACAAGCGTAAAACAGCGTGAGGGGATGTAGCTCAGCTGGAAGAGCACTGCCTTTGCAAGGCAGGGGCCAGGGGTTCGAGTCCCCTCATCTCCACAAAAGACCAACAACCTGGGGCAAGATGACTAGGTTGTTTTCAAGTCAGAAAGATTTGAAGGTCAGCAGATGTGAAAGACGGAAGTCTAGTACATCTGCTGGGATTCGAAACAAGAAGACCAGAACTTGCACTTTAATAATTGAATAC
Source organism: Anaerolineales bacterium (assembly GCA_963662985.1). Classification (GTDB taxonomy): domain Bacteria; phylum Chloroflexota; class Anaerolineae; order Anaerolineales; family UBA11579. The sequence goes on from OY760067.1 coordinate 1,686,996, forward strand.
AAACAAACGACAAAAAAAATGTTATCAAGAAAAAATGAAATTTTTTTAGGGATAAAAATAAAAAATGGAGTTTTTTTGTAATGGCAAATCTTTTGGATTTGCACATTGTAACGATAGTATCTTCAAAAAATAATGTTAGTTGTTGAAGGAACAAATCAACAACAAAAAACGAACATAGAAAATGATGATTGAAAAATTATCAAATTCTCCGCATCACATAAAGTTAAGCTACTAAGGGCTTACGGTGGATGCCTTGGCGTTAGATGCCGACGAAGGACGTGGGACACTGCGAAAAGCTTCGGGGAGCCGTGAACAGGCTTCGATCCGGAGATATCCGAATGGGGAAACCCGGCAGAGCAAACCTCTGTCATCTCTTTACTGAAAAAATAGGTTTAGAGAAGGTAACCTAGGGAACTGAAACATCTTAGTACCTAGAGGAAGAGAAATCAAAGAGATTCCCTCAGTAGTGGCGAGCGAACGGGGAAAAGCCCAAACCATTCATAGAATGGGGTTGTAGGGCCCAGTAAGAAAGATCAATCTGTTAGCAGAAAGGTGTGGGAAAGCCTACCAAAGAGGGTGAGAGTCCCGTAAGTAAAAACAGAGAGAGATTGGCTGGGTACCTGAGTACCGCCGGACTCGTGTAATCCGGTGGGAATCTGGGGAGACCACTCTCCAAGGCTAAATACATCTAACGACCGATAGTGAACAAGTACCGTGAGGGAAAGGTGAAAAGCACCCCGGAGAGGGGAGTGAAATAGAACCTGAAACCGTGAGCCTACAAGCAGTCGGAGGGCTATGATGGAAGTGTGTTAGGTAGAACTAGCATGGCGCCATAATGCCTGACGGCGTGCCTTTTGGAGAATGAGTCTGCGAGTTAATCTTTGTGGCAAGGTTAAGGGAGTGACACCCGAAGCCGTAGCGAAAGCGAGTCTTAATAGGGCGTGCAGTCGCAAGGATTAGACACGAAACCTGGTGAGCTACCCATGTGCAGGGTGAAGCGAGTTTAAACGCTTGTGGAGGCCCGAACCTTTAGCTACTGCAAAAGCTTGGGATGACGTGTGGGTAGAGGTGATATACCAAACGAACTAGGAGATAGCTTGTTCTCCCCGAAATAGCTTTAGGGCTAGCGTCGTGTGTTTAGTACTGGGGGTAGAGCACTGGATGAGCTAGGGGCCTTATCGGTTACCGACCTCAACCAAACTCCGAATACCAGTACTCCAAAGCACGGCAGTCGGACTATGGGAGATGAGTTTCATGGTCGAGAGGGAAAGAGCCCAGATCATCGGTTAAGGTCCTTAAATCTATGCTAAGTGGGAAACGATGTGAGACTACTGCGACAACCAGGAGGTTGGCTTAGAAGCAGCCACCCTTTAAAAAGTGCGTAACAGCTTACTGGTCAAGTGGTCTTGCGCGGAAAATGTAACGGGGCTAAGCATAGTACCGAAGCCATGAATTGTACTAAAGTACAGTAGTAGGGGAGCGTTCTGTCAGCAGTGAAGGTCGACCGTGAGGACGGCTGGAGTGGGCAGAAGTGAGAATGCAGACATGAGTAGCGTAAAATATGTGAGAATCATGTTCGCCGAAAATCTAAGGTTTCCGACGGCAGGTCAATCCGCGTCGGGTTAGTCGAGCCTTAGCCGAGGCCGAGAGGCGTAGGCGATGGACATCCGGTCAACATTCCGGAACCACTAAAGTGGAGCGATGGGGGGACGCGGCGAGGTAGGTCAGCCTGCGAATGGTAGTGCAGGTGCTAAACGTGTAGGCGATGAGAGTCTCAGGAAAATCCGGGACTTGAGCTGAGGCGTGATGGCGAGCCCTTGAGGTATAAGTGATTGAACCTTGCTGCCCAGAAAAGCCTCTAAGCGATGAAACTTTAGTGCTCGTACCGCAAACCGACACTGGTAGATGGGTAGAGAATACCAAGGCGAACGGGAGAACCCTCGTTAAGGAATTAGGCAAATTGACCCCGTAACTTCGGGAGAAGGGGTGCCACGCATGGTGAAGTTCAAACGAATGGAGCTAAGCGTGGTCGCAGAAAACAGGCTCTAGCGACTGGTTAACAAAACCACAGGTCTCTGCTAAGTCGTAAGACGAAGTATAGGGGCTGACGCCTGCCCGGTGCCGGAAGGTTAAAGGGAGTTGTTAGCGAAAGCGAAGCAGTGAACTGAAGCCCCGGTGAACGGCGGCCGTAACTATAACGGTCCTAAGGTAGCGAAATTCCTTGTCGGGTAAGTTCCGACCCGCACGAATGGCGTAACGACTGGAGCACTGTCTCGACGAGGGACCCGGTGAAATTGAAATACGTGTGAAGATGCGCGTTACCCGCAGCAGGACAAAAAGACCCCGTGGAGCTTTACTGTAGCTTGGCATTGAGTTTGGGCATAATTTGTGTAGCATAGGTGGGAGGCTTTGAAGCTGGGACGCTAGTCTCGGTGGAGCCACCGGTGAAATACCACCCTGATTATGTCTTGACCCTAACCCCATACCATTATCTGGATGGGGGACCGTGCCAGGTGGGCAGTTTGACTGGGGCGGTCGCCTCCTAAAGAGTAACGGAGGCGCCCAAAGGTTCCCTCAGGCTGAATGGAAACCAGCCAAAGAGTGTAAAGGCATAAGGGAGCTTGACTGCGAGGCCAACACGCCGAGCAGAGACGAAAGTCGGGCTTAGTGATCCCACGGTACCGAGTGGAAGGGCCGTGGCTTACCGGATAAAAGCTACCCCGGGGATAACAGGCTAGTCACGCCCAAGAGTTCACATCGACGGCGTGGCTCGGCACCTCGATGTCGGCTCATCGCATCCTGGGGCTGGACAAGGTCCCAAGGGTTGGGCTGTTCGCCCATTAAAGCGGTACGCGAGCTGGGTTCAGACCGTCGTGAGACAGGTCGGTCTCTATCCGCTGTGGGCGTAAGGAATTTGAGAGGAGCTGCTCCTAGTACGAGAGGACCGGAGTGGACAGACCTCTGGTGTGTCAGTTGTCGTGCCAACGGCATAGCTGAGTAGCCACGTCTGGCAGAGATAACCGCTGAAAGCATCTAAGTGGGAAACTCGCCTCAAGATAAGATTCCTCGTCACGAAAAGTGAGTAAGACCGCAGGAAGACTACCTGCTTGATAGGCTGCAAGTGTAAGTACAGCAATGTATTCAGCTAAGCAGTACTAATGGTCGAGGGCTTAACTAGTGATGCGGAGAATTGGGTAATTTTTCGAGAAACGAAAGAAACACAGAAGAAAAAAAGTTGTAAGTTTGCCTAGATTTGGAGAGGGAGACCTTGAAGGAAATAGGGACAGGTGATAAAATGCCTGTCTATTCAATATAAAAAGTAAGAAATGAAAGATTTCTTGGTGGCAGTAGCAACGGAGGTACACCTGGTAACATCCCGAACCCAGTAGTTAAGACCGTTAGCGCCGATGGTACTTGGGGGGCGGCCCCCTGGGAGAGTAGGTCGCCGCCAAGAATCTTTTTTTTATTTAATGAATGTGGTTTGACAATTAGCTTATCTTAGATATAATAAACAGGCATTCCGGATCGCTAGCTCAATTGGCAGAGCAACTGACTCTTAATCAGTAGGTTCGGGGTTCGATTCCCCGGCGATTCACTAGGAAAATGGATAAAAAAGTGGTTATTTTGACCACTTTTTTGTGTTTTAAGGGGTGTTTTTGACTATTCTTTCTAGACTTTAGAAAAATGGTGCAACCGTGGTGCAACCGTTGAATTACAGAACAAGCAGTTGATCCATAAGGGATGCCACTTCTGCTTGTTTTCCGGGCATAAGATGCCCATAAATATCAAGGGTGATACTAGCTTGGGCATGACCCAAACGTTTGGAAACCACATAGACTGGAATGCGATGATTAAGCATTAAAGATGCGGCAGTGTGACGTAAATCATGAAAACGAATGGCCGGTAAGTTGGCTTGGTGTAAGACTTTTTTGAAGCGTTTGCGTAAATTGTCTCGGTTCATGGGTGTGCCAATAGTTGAAGGGAAGATGATATCCTCTTCTTGCCAACGAGTGGCTTGAAAGGCTTTTTCTTGTTGTTGCTGTTCCCAATGAGTTTGCAAAGATTGAATAGTTTGTTGTCCTAACACAATAGAACGTATCCCAGCTTTGGTTTTAGGGAGGGCAAATTCAAAGCCACCAGATTTCTTTTTGATCAATTGGCGTTGGACTTGCAAAGTTTGGTTTTTCCAATATAAATCAGACCATTTTAATGCGAGTAATTCACCTTGACGCATTCCAGTGGTGACCGCTAGATGAAAGAGGGCATAGAAACGAGGTTCTGTGGTTTTGGCTACTTGCAAAAAGCTATTCACTTGTGCCTGATTAAAGAACTGCATTTCGTTATCGACCGCTTTAGGAATAATGGTGGCATTATCTGGATTACGAACTAAATGACCTTGTTTAACCGCTTGTTCCAATGCTCTGTGAATCACAGCATGCACATATTGGATCGTACGCGGACTAGACCCTTGTTGATGTAAGTCGTTATACCTTGCTTGTAGATGACGGGGATGTAACTCTCGAAGTTTCTTTTCTCCTAAAAAGGGCAGGATATGTTGTTCGGTAATTTGTTTGTATTGATTGAACGTGCTAAAGCGCAGAGAAGGTTCGATACTGACCAGCCAGTCTTTGAAAAAGCGTTCTATGGTGAGTAGGGTACTTTTATAGTGAAGTCCGACATCGATCTCATTGAGGGTTTCTCGAATCCAAGCTTGCGCCGCTCTTTTGGTGGAAAATGTTTTCGATAGACGTCTTCCTTCCAAAGAGACTTGTGCGAGCCAAGCTCCGTTCTCTCGTTGGAATAAGGAGTCTTCGTTATTGCCACGTTTTTTAGACATGTGTACCTCCTATACAGAAGGCGATCTAGAAAGATATGAAATTAGTAAGGTTCTTGTTTTGAGTATACCAGATAGAAAACAGAGGAACCTTAGCAGTTTCAAAAACCTTAAATAGGGTGGATGGCAGATCGATTTTCTTCAATATAATCTGAGAGATCATGGGGATGTACCCGACAAGCACGCCCCATGCGGATAGTACGAATCTCGTTGCGTTGCATCAGGCGATAAGCCATGGCTTTACTAATATTTAGCACTTCCGCCACTTGTGCTGCAGTGAGTAAGGGAACAAAAGAATGCGTGTTGTTTTCCAACATGGGAACCTCCAAAAAATAAAATTGAAAATCCATCGCCCCGATAGCCTTGGACAAAAAGTCTGTCTTTTCTCCAAGACTACAAATTCAAAAAACAGGCGTTGAAGCTTACAAGGAGTTTCCTTTGTACGATCCTCCTTGCGGGGCGATGGGTGAAAGCACTATACCTATTTTTCTAACTGAATAACACCCTTAAAAAGAAGGGATAAGCGCGACTAAATTGTTTTTTCCTGCTTGTTGCCAAATAGGGGCTTGAAAAACCTGTTTGGCAGTTACTTGGTCTAGAGTGGTAAAGTAAAACACCGTGGCTTGTTTGCCTAACACCAATTCGGTTTTTTGTTTGAGATGGGCAAGACGAGTGGCATTTTTGCAAACCACCAACCAACGTCCCGAATTGTAGCCAAAACGTTCTCGGTAGACTTCGCTTTTAAGATAGTGGTAGCCGGGCAAGGCTTTGTCCCGTCCAAATCGAGTAGTGGGGTGGGTACTATTATCGTATTCCAAAAGAAATCTCGCTTTGGCCGCTTGCCCCTGAATGCGATGCGAGTGATTGAGCAAGGTAAAAAATCCATCTGGCCGAATGCCTTTTTTTCTCCCGTGGACAGTGATGGTATCCATATTTCGGGCAAATGCTCTTTCTGGCATCCAAGTGTCTAATTCCAATTGAGGGTAATAATAGCTAGCTTGTTCGACTGCCAAACGAATATCATTCACGGCAATATCATGACGAAGCTGACTCCAACGAGGGGTGCGTTGCCAATGGACATTCTGTTCCCTGAGTACTTTTTCTAGTTTTCGCAATTGATTCTCATTGACCTTGGTTGGCCAAACAATCTCACTCCCGCTTTTTGTGGCAATCTGCAAAATCCCACGCCAACCTAGCCAGACGATGGGTTCGGGGATGGCATAATTTCTACGATCTGAAAGAGAAGGAATTGCAAGGTAGTGATTGTGATGTAACATAGAAAGTCTGCGATCCATGGTTTTTTGATGCGCCTTGGCAAAGAATAACTCTTTGAGCTGTCTGCGTGTGAGGAGACCATCGAAGGAAAATAACTTTTCTAGAATGGCTTGATCACTGGGCATAAAACGCATGGGATGGGAGATAGGGATAGTGTTCATTTAAACCTCTTTCATTTGGCTGTCCAAAACGATGTTGAATTGGAATTTGTAGGAATGGTTGTATCGGTTTTAGGGTGCGTTTGCAAGCGCACTTTTGCATGCGCATAGGTTTTTCCAGAGAAATTACGTAAGGCATTAATCTTATTCTTCAACTCTGGTGTAAATGGGGCAGTGGGCATATAAAAAGAAGTTTGTTTAAGGGGATCTGCTCTGCCTCGTTTGCGCATCCAAAACTCTCGATGACGAAGATTGGAAAGTTTTAAAGAGAGTCCCTCCCAGCCAACTTGTTCTACTTTGGGCAGTCTAGCAGAGAGGGGGAGTTTGATGCGATGTTTGAAGTTAGGGGTGGGGAAAATTTCTTTGGCTAAGAGTTTGGCATCGTGGTAACCGATTCGGAAACAAGCAATGGTGCCAGCGGTGTTGAGTACTGCCTGTTGAGTTTTGGTGGGGAGCTGTCCTAAGAATTGATGGGCAAGGGTGAGGGAGAGGGCATATTTCCGGCTTTCGGAAAGAATATCGATAATATTGTCGGTGGTGTAATTTTGGAACTCATCTAAGTAAAGATAGAAGGGCGGACGCATGCGTTTGACCGCGCGGGCTAAGGCACTTTGTTGCAAATGGGCGACTACAAAAGAAGCTACTAAGGCACTCATCCCTTCGCCTAATACGCCTTTGGAGACATTGACTAATAGGATTTTTTCCTGATCCATGATCTCTTGAAAATTGATGGTGGTTTTCTTGCCAAACAATTGTTTGATATCTGGGTCGAAGAGCAGTCTACCAAATTTATTCAAGACCGGTGCAATCCATTGTTGTTGTCCTTTATTACTTTGAGGAAATTCCTCTATAAAGAATCTTTTTACATCTGGAAGAGAGAGTTTTTCTAGGAGTGCTTCTCTGAAAATTGAGTCTTGCAAAAAACGAGGAAGTTCTAGCAGGGATAACTCTAAATCTACTAAGGCAAGAAAGGTGTTGGTGAGCAACCAAACTAAACGAGGAGCGAGGGTTGCATCAAGTCCCCAAATCTTAATACTCACATCGGTCATATACAAGGCGAGTCGTTCAGCAGAGGTCGTATTAATTTTTTCCAATGGGTTGAATCCGACAATCCAATCTGGATCGATGGGATTGAAAAGAATGACCTTTTCCCAATACTGTGGTTTTGTAGCGAGCCAAGCAAGTAAGTGATCGTAAAGTTCGCCATGCGGGTCAATCACCCCGACTCCATGCCCAGCAAGAATATCCTGTTGAATCCAAGATTCCATCGCCCGTGATTTACCCGTCCCAGATTGTCCGATGACGTAGGTATGCGTAGCCCGTTCTTGGGTAGATAACGAGATTTCTTGATGACCTAAGATCCATGTGGAGAATTTATTCATCGACACGTACCCCCATTTGAAAATCTTCTGCTTTCTCGATATGTTTCCATTGTGTCCCGACAAAGAGACCATGGGCGAGGAACAAAACCGAGACCCAAAAACCAAGATGCAAATGTAAGATACGGAAGCCAAGCCAGCCTATCCCATACGAGAGGGCGGTGGATGCAATTATGCGTGGAACACGATCTAATAAACGAATGCCTAAATAATTTTCAGTGAGGGGAGTTAACCAAGTAAAAAAACTGGCATATAAATAATAGGGTAGTTTGAAAAACCGCCGTAGTCCTTTTCCTCTACGATGAGAAAAACTTCCCAAAATGAGGATGGGGATGAAAGACAAACAAACACTGCTGATCACAGTACCGAGTACTGAAGTAAATAATCTAATCATTTTTTAACTCCTTTCATGTTTGGTAAAATTACGCCCACCGGTCGATTTCAATCCAGTCATTTTCAGGGGTGATGGCAATCAGGATTGGATCTACCACGGCCACGGTGGTGATGAGCGTACTGGCAAGCCAAATTCCTAATCCACCAAGGGCTAACAGGTAAGGCAAGACCGGTGGGTCTTTTTTCTGTTGGGTAGGATCTGTAGTTTTTGGGAGTGTCATCGGGGCTTCATGTACCACTACCCAAGCTTTAGGCTGGATGCCTGCTTGATAAACTGCTTGCACTTTTTTCATTGCGCGAATGGGGATTTCACTGGTATCTTCTTGAGAGGGTACCACCACCCAATTATCTACACGGATTGCTTCGGTAGGAACGGGGGCCTTGCCGAGAACTTTAAATTGCCAACGGTGGCTTTTGCCAAGAGCAATGAGTTGTTGAGATTGCGTTGCAAGTGTCGAATTTTGTTTTTTCGGTATTATGTGATTCATAGTTCTCATTCCTCCGAAATCTTTTCCAACCAATTTTTAAATTGGCGTATTGCAGGACGCCAGCCGTAACTTGCCATCCAGCCCAGCAGATTGACCACGAGCATGGCAAACCAAAATTGATTTTCGAAAGCGAGCATGCCCCAGATCCAGCGAAAGCCGACCATTAGCAAAACTTGCCACAAAAATTTTCCGAGATGTCTCGGAAGACGAGGACGTTGTGGTTCAAACCGTACTTCGCCAAATTGTGAAGAATCCATTGTTACCTCCAGATATGATATAATTTTCTAATAACCCCATCTTGGATGGGTTTGTCAGGTGGGAAACACCTTGAAACAGGCCTACTTTATCATTCTGAGATCACTACGAATATCCACCAAAGGTTGATTTAGACAAAAGGTTTATGCCTTTAAACCTTTATCAGAGTAAAAGTGAGGGAAAATGAGAAAAATCTCCTCAAAAGAACGGTTTGCAATACTTACCAAACGTGAAAAAGAAGTATTATGACTTGTTTTAGAGAATTATCACTATAGTGAAGTCGCAGAAAAGTTATTGGTAAGTGAAAATACAGTCAAGTCTCATATGAAAAAGATATATGAGAAACTTGGTTTGTATCATCTCTCTCGTGCAGAACGTGTGCGAAATTTATTTGAACTTTACAAACCAATGTTTGCCGATGAACCAGACTCTAGAAACTACCCCAGAAGGAAAAATCCACCCCGAAAAGCTTTTTATAAAAGAGTGTTAGTGAACAAAGAAATAGAAATAGACGAGAATGAATTCGCAAATTTTGATGATGAAAACATTAGAGAAGAGATGTTTGAGAACCTAGATGGGATCACGATTGAGATTGAACCAGAACCGGAAGAACTAACCCAAGAAGACGAAGATATTTTAAATGAAGATGAAAGCGCCTTAGTGGCTTATACGATGAGTGAATATAATTTGACTGGAGGGAAACCAATGCAGCAAAAAAAGAAACTTAGAGGTGTGAAAGTTGTATTAAATTTAATAATTGTTGGCTTAGCTGTTTTTGGTGCTTGGCAGGGATGGAACTATGTCAAAGACTTACCTATCTTGGATATGTTAAATCCAAATATTTCTACACAACGAGAAATTGATTTTGTGGAAGCGCCTACAATAGCTCCAACAATAGCTCCAACTACTTTCCCAACTTATACACCGTACCCTACTTACACACCATTACCAACAATTGCTCCAACTGCTATTCCAACTGAAGCACCAGTTATTGCACCAGTTATTGCACCGACATATACACTTTATCCAACTTATACACCTTATCCCACACAAAAACCAACTCATGTTCCTACAGCAACATTAACAGATATACCAACCCCCTTTGTTATTACTGAATTGGGCGAATGGTATGAAGAAGATGGAATAAAATTGAAATTAGTTGATTATGGAGTGACTGACACTTCTACAGGAATGAACTCAATTGATTTTAATTTTGAGATATGGAATCAATCGGAAAAGAATTTAATCTTTTCTTGGGATGCTACCGAGAATTTTTCCCTTACGGATAATGTAAATAATATATATGAAATAGATTCTCATTCTGATAATCATTCGGATGATGTGATTATGGCACCTGGTGATAGAGAATTTCTTCTTTGCGGCTGGTGTGATTGTACTATTGCTTTTGATGAACAAAATATCTTTAAACATGAAGTTACCGATTTATATTTGACTGTTGAATATCTTTCAAAAATTGATAAAGCGGTATTTCATATTAATTTGGATAAATAATTGATTTTATTCCTCTAAAAACATTGTTTTATTTTTATTGAAATAGAAATTATTTATATGAATAAAAAGTACCCTAAGTATATAACACATTACTATTTATCAAATAGAAAACCATTTAAATCACTTTCAGAAATATCAAACTCTGAAAGTGATATTGTCATTGAAGAATTAAATGATTTAAAAAAACAAAAATTATCATTGCGACAATATCCTGAATGGTATTTAAATGAAAGAAAAAAGGCGGAATGTTTTTTACATGAACAATTTATTAAAAGGGGTGGCGAACCTGAAACAAAATATCCTATTTATTTTACACTTGGTTCAAGTAGTTTATTAAAAAAAGTCAATAAACAATCAAGTGAAATAAGAATTAATCTTTCAGATATACCAAATCAAATAATCAGTTTTACATATCGAGATAGTATGCTTCTTTATGAAAAAATGATTCAGAAGAATGAAAAATTTTTTGTATATTTAAAATCAGATCTTCCAAAAATGATAAAAGAAAATGGCTTTCCATTAGATAATTATGAAATATATGAAAACGAAAAATATATAAATTATATAGAAGCACAAATTTGGAGTAGTGAATTTTTAATAAAGTTCATTACAAAATAATAAAGAAAGGAGGAAATTATGGAAATAATAAAAAGAGCTGAAATCACAATTGAAACAGATGAAGAAAAAAAATCCTTGAATAAAGGATCAAGTTTGAATCAATGTGGTTGTACAGATACTAACTGTGATTGTTAGTGAATTAATCCCTGATATTAGTTTCCTGTATCAGGGATTTAATACAGGAGGATAATATGGAATATAAAGAAAGTAACTTTAACATATGGAAAATGGAATCAGATACTTTTCTAGTTTATAATACTTTCTCAAAAGCATTAATTAAATTTTCAAGCAATGAATACCAAAATTTAAAATCTAATTTAGAGAATAAAAAATTTAATAAAACCTTTATAGACCTAGAAAAACAAGGAATTTTAGTAGATTCATCAATTGATGAAATTAAATTATTAGAATATAGATATTTAAATAGTTATTTTTCTACTGATAATTTATTTATAACATTAATGCCAACATTGAAATGTAACTTCAAATGTCCATATTGTTTTGAAACAGAAAAGAATATTGCTATTAATAATGAAAATCTAGAGATATTAAAAAAATTTTCATCAAAAAATTTTAAATATAAAAAACTTATTCATATAACAATGTTTGGAGGAGAACCTTTATTAGAAAAAAAAGGCTTATTCGAATACTTTGATTTTGTATTAGACTTACAAAAAAAATATGGTTTTTATTTTGATACTAGCATTGGTACAAATGGATATTTATTAGATGAAAAAACAATAAATTTATTGGTAGGTAAGTATAATTGTAAAACCTTTCAAATATCAATAGATGGAAATAAAAATTCTCATGATAATACAAGGAAATTAAAAAATGGTAATGGAACTTATGATGAAATTATAAAAAATTTCAAAAAACTTATTTTAAAAAACATTGAGCTTGCAAATGGAATCGATCCTAAGTTAAGAATAAATCTCCTAAACAATACCCAAGAAGATATTCAAATATTATTAAAAGAATTTTCAAATATTGAAAAAAAATATTTTTCTCTATATTTTCGACCAATTTATAATACGATTAATTTTTTTGAAGAAAATTTAAATAGAAAAAATTTAGAACACTTTTATACTCTTGCAAGAGATCAGGGATTTAAAATTAATAATAATTTAGGAGTTAAAAATAATTATTGTGAGGGTGATAGTGGTAAAAATCAAATTCAAATTATGCCAGATTTATCAATTTGGAAATGTATTAATGATTTAAATGTAGCTGAAGCAAAAATTGGTCACCTTGATAGAGAAGGTAATTTAATTCTTAAGAATAATTATCTTGAAAAATGGAGTAGAAATAATCCATTTAATGATGAAGATTGTAAAAGTTGCAAAATGCTTCCAATTTGTTTTGGTGGATGCCCTCTATATTATTTAAAAAATAATAAACGTAGTGTTTATATGAAAAAGATTTTGATTTTTTCAATCTTGCAACAAATTAGATATTGAAATTTCTTCTAATGATTTGTTTGATTTGAGAATGCCAGATGTTTATATCGAAATAAATTATTTATCAAAAAATTATACGATAGTTTTTCCTCTAGAAGTCCCAACGGGACTTCCAACCCAAACAGACGGAGGTCGGGAGGTGGCTGTTTGGATGCGTGTCGGGGCAAAGCCCCCGACCACCAGCGCTGAGTGAGACCGAAAAAAGTTTGTCCTGGAGAGGGGGTGCTTCTCCCCTGCTCTTCTGGCAAACGTTTTTGTCCAAAGGACAAAACAGGGCGAACGCTGCTGAGTGCTGAAGTACTGTGTACTTCGATTAACGAAGGAACCGACTGGATGACGAAATGCAGACATGCATAAAAGTCGAAGGAGGCACAGCGGTGGTGGTCGGGGTCGGTTTTTATTAAACCAATAAAAATTGCACCTCGACACGCACTCGTTTTGAGAGCGGGTGTAAGGGTAAATGATGTGAAAGTCGGCAAATCTCGAGAATTTCACTTGATTTACAACGCATCTCTCCGAAAAAAACGAGACCCTCCCGCTGGGTAAACCATATGTGGTTTACCCAACCTGCTGGTCTATCCCAGCACCTAATCCAGCAGGTACACCAGCACACTAGGTTATGAATCAAAACAAAATCTATGGAATTAAAACGTAATAAATGGGTTTGTACGCTTTTCTTATAGGGGAAAATAGGTTGATTAATGTAGTTTTGAACAATCACTCTACTCTATCGATAGAAGCGGATTTTGAGCCTTTAATGCAATGGTTGAAAAAAATTGTGGGAAGCTAAAAAAACACTTGACAACGCACACCACTTATTCTATTTTATTTTTGCTAACGCAAAAATGTACTGCTAAAGCTTGAATTATAGGTTTGCTTTAGAAGAACAAACAGAATTTCAAACGATACCTTGATACGTTTTAGGTTGATATTTCGTTCACAATATCAACCTACTCGTATCGTGTGAGCCCTTTTTCCTCTCACAGCATCGACCTACTACCTCTTTCGTTCCGCTCCTCAGCGTAGGACATAGACGCATCTCATCGTCCGGTGTCATCTCTACTTCAGTGGTAGGATTTAAGTCAGTAAAACATTAATAAAAAACAGTGTCAAGATGAGATTTGCTTAATAGATCGTGCTATTTTAAGGGTTCGTACGAACGACCGAACGCACGCACGCACGGACGGAAAATATAGGTAAAATAGATTGAAACCCGAACGATCGTACGAACGACCGTTCGACCGTACGGGTTAGAAGATTAGTTTCCAAAAATGGAAAAATTAAAAATGAGAATTATTTTCAAAATACTGATCGATGGCATCTCGCACAATTTTGGACATAGAGATCGTTCTGCTACTTTGATTACGAATCGAAACTAACTTTTCAATTTGATCTTCATAGAATTCAAAACTATGCCTTTTTTTACTCCGAGGCTTTGAAGGAGAATTCTCCGACCGTACGTACGATCGTTCGATCGTACGGTCATCTTTGATGGATTGCTCTACTTTTTGTTGGATTTTGACAGGGCTATTCTCTGTGGTGTTCTTTTTGAAAAACACCGATTGACTAGCAAATTCATTGGCGAGTTGAGTGACATTAAGTTTTTTAGACATGGAACAATTCCTTGATTAACTTTTGGAAGGCAAGAGCGCTCTTGGCTTTGGGATTATAGGTGTAGATTACCTCTCGATTAAAAGTCGCATCTTTGATATCCACGTTACGAGGAATGACAGTTTTCAGCACTTGATTGGTATAGCTCTGCCGAAGGATTTTGAGGCTTTCTCGACTATTGACCGTAGGGTCTGCTTTATTGAACAGATAGCCTTTGATCGCTAATTGAGGCTGATAAAACTCCCGTACTTCGGCTAAGGTTTTGTTGAGTTGGACAATACTATCTAATTCAAAATACCCCGGTTCTACTACGACTAAGATCTCATCCGAGGCAGTAAAAGCATTGATGGTTAACCAACCAAGGGCAGGGGGACAGTCGATGAAGATATAATCGTAATTGGATTTAATTGTGTCTAACTGATCTTTCAGGCGTGCTTCGCGATGATCTTTTGCTGTGGTGAGTTCCACATCGGCATTAGAGAGTAAGATATGGGAAGGGACGATGTGTAAATTCTCGATGGAGGATTCAAAGACTGGTAAAGGTTGGCGGTCGAGGAGAGTGGCGCAGATGGTTTCTTCTCGAGAAAGATTTTGATAATTGGGAAGCAAAACTTTACTAGAATTGGCTTGGCTATCAATATCAATCAGCAAAACTTTTTTATGATGAAGTTTGGCTAAGCCAGATGCGAGTGAAATGGAAGTGGTAGTTTTACCGGTGCCACCTTTTTGAGTCGCGATGGAGAGAATCATAGTTTCTTTCTATAAATAAAAGCCTATGTGGGTTTTTTATTTATGGAGCAACAAATACGTTTGAAAATATCTAACCATTGTGGAGGGAAGAAGTCAAGTAGAGAATGGAAATGATAGAATTTAGGTTTATATGAAAAACTTTTTTGAAATTGGATTGTTCTTAATTTGCCTAGTTGGAATGGGATTGATCTATTTCTATTTCACGGTTCATCTTCCTTCCTTGAGGTAGAGGAGTATCAATTGACAAAGCCTATAATTCTATTCTATAATCCAAACAAAACTGCCGAATAGGAGAGTGGGGATGTATTTAAATAAGCTTGAACAACATGAACAGAGCGAAGAGAATCGTCCTTTTTTCAAATTATTGGAAAAGATTGCTGTTTATATAGACCCTAAAAAACTAGGGAATTTGTTGCTGATGGGGGCAATGCTCTCGACACCAGCTTGTATCCAAGCAAAATCGATTGAAGTTGAAAATGCAGATACTACACCTCCATCTGTGAGTGTTGTGGTACCAGACTTGCGACCTTTATTTGAAGGGACTGCAACCCCGAATGCTCCTCAAGCAACCCTTACCGCTATGTCCGAAGAAATACTCCAAACTCCCCAAGCGACCCCCAGCCCAGCAGAAATGGCAGTGCAAGACATGCCAGCCGAAGAAATGGCCGCTCTGCCAATTGAAGAACAAAAGAAAATTATCGAAGCTAACTATGATGGTGGGATTGTCCACGAAGCGATTGTTATGGATGAAGAAACTCTGATTTTCTACGATGGCAAAGAGTGGCAGGAATTGTCTGCCCTCTGGGGATTTAATGATGAGCCAATTCCTTGGGGGGAAGTGTATTCATTCGATAACCCTGAAGATGTAGAAAAGCTGAAGGAAATTTCTGCGCAAGAAGCAGAGAAAGTAAAATCTATTGAATCTAAGAGTAAGATGTTCCCTGAAATGAAGTTTGTTCAATTTTATCCAGATAATGAGTCTTGGAAATTCCAAGATGATTTTAATAAACCAAATTATGCAACTTTTGAATTAGATGGTTATTTAGTTTTAAAAAATAATGAAGGTATATATATAATTGATGTTAAAACTAATCCATTTGTATCGCAAGTTCTTTATCAAAAAGGAACTAGCGGGTCATTCTCAACTATGCAAATTTCAAAAGGAAATGGCTTATCTCCATCTTTAATTGGCATTAGTCCAGAATGGGCTTTTAGCCCAGATTCAAGTGGAAATATACTTTTATATAACGAGTATACCCAAGAATACAGAGATAATCTTCTAGGAGGAGAAGATTTAAATTTAAATAATATTACTGAATTTATATCAGAAATAGAAAATGGTAAAATTCCATTCTTTAATTTTGCTTTTCAAACAGGGACTATTGCCGACAAAGAATAACTTTGCTTTAATAGTCTTTAGATGAAAAAAAAGCTATTGATTCCTATATTTTTAGGTTTATTGTTAATTGCTGTTTTATTACTGCTAAAAATTCAAAAAGAAAAACAGCCAATTTTTAGCAGTCCTGAGTATATTTCTGTTGAAGAAGTTGCTCCTAATGCCAGAGATACCCAATATATGCTCAATCATTTGATTAGGGGATATATTATCGAACAAACAGATAATTCAATTACTGTTCAAACAGACCAATTCATTGCTAGTGGGCAAGAAATTGAATTTAAACTTTCTTCTTCACAAGCAGTTTTTTGTTGGCCGTCTAAAAAAAATGGAATAGATATTAGCCAATCATTGTTAACTCTTCCCGAAGGATCAAACCTTTATCTTATTGGAGAACTAGAAACTGCTTTCGCCGAACTTTCTAACTTAGAAAATAAATATGCCCTCATTCAAATTGATAACCAAGGAGCTATTAGTAAACTAGTGATTCTAAGTTGTTTCAATGATTAAAAATTTTTTCTTTATTCTTCTTTCTTTTTGGTTTATATTTGGTAAAACAAATTATATTTTTGCAAGAGAGGATAATCCAGATCAATGCAAAACAAATGCTACTAAATGTCCAGCTCTTCCAGGTGAATGTGTCTCTTATGAGGGTGAGTGGATTGGAACATGGATATACACAACTCAAGAAATAGACAGATGTGAATATGCTAATATACCTTGTACGAGTACTGCTGAATGCATAGAAGCTTGGGAAGGAGTACCATATCCTCAAGCAGATTATTGTACAACCTTCTACGAAAACACATATTTTTGCGACTCCGAATGGTGGACTACTTGCTGTAACCTCACTGATGTCCCTGCCACCACAACGCCTACCGCTACTCCTACTGCTAACCCCGGAGATCCTACCGCCACACCAGCTCCTACACCCCGTAATATCAGTGGATCTTTCTATCTCTATGAAGATGCCGGTGTCACTGGAGATTTTTGTGGAGGTCAAACTAACACTGATCCGGTCACCATTTCTGGAGCTTACCTTAGTTTAATTTCTGGGACTGATGTCCGCAATTATGTTTTACCAACTAGCAGTGATTTTGACATCAATACCACTTCACTGCCTAATGGTCAAACTTGGGACATTCGCCTTACCCTTAATTCCAGCCTAGCAGCTGAAGACCTGATGGTCTGTGCCTGCCCAAGCGCTACTGATGCCAATAACCCTTACCGTTGCTCTTACTTTTCTAATAGTGATGATGAAACAGGCGTAGATTTTTATCTCAAACCTTACAACGAGACTGATGCTTGGTTCCAAACTTTTGGCGGTAATGTTTTCGCTCGTAACAGTATTTCCAGCATCATTCCTATCACTAGCTGTCTCAGTAGTGGCACTTGCACTGCAAATCTAATCGATAGCATTAATAGTAACAGCCTTAGTTCTGGTTTTTCACTAGTGAGTACTAGTGATAATACCAGCATCCTTACTAGTGACGGACTCAATCAAAGCCGTGACTATATCAACAGCTCAGACCGTAACACCAACCAAAATAGCTATGCCACTGGCAGTCAAATCTCTCAATACGACTATGACTATTACTACAAAAAACTAGCTGGTGATGTCAATTTTAATCTAACTAACACCAGTATTGATCTTGATACTCTCCGCGCAGATGCAACCTGGCAAAGCGGAACAAATATTATTTGCACCGCTGGCGACCTCAATCTCAATGACAGACAAAACTGGGCAGTCAATAGTGGCGATAACGTAATTGTCTTAGTCAATGGAAATCTCAATATTAGCGATAACAGCCCTACTAGTGACCCATACAAACTGACCTCAGTAGCTGAAGGAGGATTCTTAGCCTTCATCGTTAATGGCAATATCGTTATTGATCCTAGTGTTGGACACTACATTGACCCTAAAAGTCCAACAATAGTCGCAGTTACCAACGAAAACGCCAATTTAGAAGGTCTTTTTATGGCGGATGGAATTTTACAAATCCAAGGGCAAAGTGCCCCCACCATTCCAGATTTCAAATTTATTGGAGCAGGCACTTTTATTGGTTGGGAGAATGTAGAACTCAATCGCGACTTTGATGATGGGAATAGGGGCAAGGCATTGAATGGAAGCCAAGCTGTTGAAAATTTTCTTTTCCGCCCAGACTTTGTACAGAATTTTCCTGAAGAACTAAAAGTAGTGAGTAAGAATTGGCATGAACAAGCGCCCCAAAGAATAAATTAAATGAAAAAGGGCAATGATTTTTCCACAACCGCACAAATCCTCAAGAATAGGAAAAATTTATCAGAAAGTCCATCAATCAGGTATGAATATCAATACTATGGAGAGTATCTTGCAAAACAATTGAACGATGAAAAACATTTGAGCTTGTATATCAAACTCGCGAAAGAAAACAAACGAGCAAGACTAGACCAAGCGCTATTTTTTGTGAAAGAAGTGAATAAACCCAAGAATATTGCAGCATTGTTTTTGTGGAAATTGGGGGAGTTGAACAAGAAAGTTTAAGATTACCAATAAGCCGCCAATAAAAATCTGATAAAAACACACCTATACTATCGCATATATATATGTTAGAGTGTGCTCCTATGCAAGGCATTGAAGCACGCAAAAAAGCATTATTACCAGAGGAAATTCGAGAGCAATTCCCTAAATTATATGAAACAGATGGAATGGGATTAATGGCAATTGCAATCGTAAAATTCTTTACTCCTGATGCGAATTGGACTTGGTATGCCACAGAATTTGATGGTGAGGATATTTTCTTTGGTTTAGTGAATGGATTTGAAAAAGAGCTGGGCTATTTTTCTCTCCATGAATTAGCGACTATAAGAGGGAGGTTGGGTTTGCGGGTTGAGCGAGATAAAACTTTTGAGCCTGAGACATTGGAAAATCTCAAAAACAACTAGAATTCATCATAACAATCAACTAAACTATTTGATCAATAACTAAACTAGTAATAACAGAGTTGTCTTATTACTGCTTTTCATATAAACTAGTAATAAGAATAGTTCGTAATTACTAGTTAGAAGAAGAAAAATGAAAACAACAGATTTTTCAAAAAATATTCCGGGTAAAATAATAAAAACATTAAATGGCTATTATGCCTATATCCCAAACCCACTTCCACCAGAATTAGAATGGTCTACAAAATTATTAGTACGTCTCGCCTCAGCAGAGAGTAGTCTGGCTCGTTTGGAAGAAGTGGGGCAATCTTTTCCTGTCCCTCATGTTGTTGTTAGACCCTTTGTGAGAAAAGAAGCAGTTTTATCCTCGCAAATTGAAGGCACACAAACCACATTCCAAAGTTTGCTTAGGTATGAAGCGGAGCAATTAACATTTCTTGAGAAAAACCAAGATGTGCATGAAGTGCAAAATTATATCAAAGCGCTAGATTATGGGGTAGAAAGAATCAAAGATTTACCAATCAGTATTCGATTAATTCGAGAGATTCATGCAATCTTGATGAAAGGGGTTCGGGGTGAATTAATGACACCGGGTGAAGCCCGCCGAAGTCAAAACTGGATTGGTAGACCGGGTGCTACACTGGAGAAAGCACGTTATGTGCCTCCTCCCGTAGATGAAATGCTTGAATGTCTATCTGATCTTGAGAAATTTATTCATGCAGATTCTGAATTACCCGCCTTGATAAGAATTGGAATGATTCATTATCAATTTGAAGCAATCCATCCATTTTTGGATGGAAATGGTAGAGTAGGGCGCTTGTTAATTACTTTCTTGCTCACAACATGGAAGATCTTATCTCAGCCACTACTATATCTAAGTATCTTTATTGAGAAAAATAAAACAGAATATTATGATCGTCTCTTAGCTGTAACTCAAAAAGGACAATGGGAAGAGTGGCTTTTATTCTTCTTAGATGGAGTTCATGAACAAGCGGAAGATGCAGTGGCGAAAATTAAAGCCTTACAAAAAATAAGAGAAACCTATCAAGAAATTTTTAAAAAAGAACGGGTTCGAGAAAAACTTTCTGATCTGGTGGATTACTTTATTAGTACACCAATCAGTACCATTCCACAGGCAAAAGAAGCATCAGAACTAGGAAGCTATTCCATGATGCAAAATTATTTTGATAAATTGATACAGTATGACATCCTTGAAGAGGTGACTGGGAATGAACGTAATCGAGTATATGTTGCAAAAGAGATTCTTAAAATCTTGGAAGATTAATAAAGTTAGTTAGCAAAAAGCCCAAATTGGGGCTGTAAATTTCCAAAATTCTTTCTGTATTTGAATAGTATATAGTTTGATATATTTTCTGTTTATAAAAAGAAATGGTGAAGTTGTAAGCAGTTTTTCCTAAATTATAGGATATTAAATGTGTATAATATACTCAAGAGGGAATTATTATAGAATTCCAAAAAATGATTTGCTCTGGAAATAATGTCGCAAAATAAAGATTATGCGACGGCTTTCTATTATAATAAGCATTAAATTATTTAATAGACAATCTATTGAAATAAAATATAATTAAACAGGTAACAGTAATGGATGAGAATAGCTCTGTTGTAAAATATTTAGAAGGTGATATAAAAGATAAAATTGATGAATTAAAAAGCAATAAATTTGATTTAATTATTACATCTCCTCCTTACAATATAGGAAAGGAGTATGAAGATGCTAAGCCTTTTCAAGAATATCTTAATGAACAAAAAGAAATCATATCAAGCTTAATAGACTTATTAAGTGAAGATGGAAATATCTGCTGGCAAGTTGGGAACTCTATAGATCCCAGCACTAAAGAGCTTATTCCATTAGATTTTTACTTTCATCAAATCTTTAAAGATTTAGGATTATTTTTACGCAACAGAATAATTTGGCATTTTGGACATGGATTACATGCTTCTAATAGATTTTCAGGAAGATATGAAACTATTTTATGGTATTCAAAATCAGATAATTATATTTTTAATTTAGATGATGTAAGAGTTCCATCTAAATATCCTGGAAAAAGACATTATAAAGGTCCTAATAAAGGACAATTATCTGGAAATCCGAAAGGGAAAAACCCATCAGATGTTTGGGAGGTGGTAATAAAGGATTGGGAAAAAGAAATTTGGAATATTCCAAATGTGAAAGCAAACCATCGAGAAAAAACAGATCATCCATGCCAATATCCAATTGAATTGGTTGAAAGATGTATTTTAGCACTTTCGAATGAAGGTGGGTGGATTTTAGATCCTTTTGCTGGCGTTGGTTCCACATTAATTGCTGCTCAGAAAAATAATAGAAATGCTATAGGTGTTGAAATTTTTAAAAAGTATATCGACATAGGTGAAGATAGAATAAATAAATTTAAAAGTGGCGAATTAAAATATCGCCCAATAACACAACCTATTTATGATTATAAAAAATCAAACTTATCAGTTTTTCCAAAAGAGTTTATAAATCAAAATGAAAGCAAATAATTATCAAGATATTTTTAATGCACACCAGATTCTAAGAAATGAACACACTATTACATATAAGGAAATAATTGATGTAATTTCCTTATGTGATTATAAATTTGGTGTTGAGAATGGTGCTCAAATAAGAAAATTCTTGAATTATGAATTCAATAAAATTGGTTGGGCAGATCGAGTAAAAATAAGTGAAAATAATCTAACAGTAAGTTTCGTTAAAGATAATGTAGGAATATGTTTGCAATTAGGAAATATTGCAAGAATATATGCCGATATTTTAAAAATTTCATATCTTGGTCGTAAAGGAATAATAGATGTGGGAGTAATTATTGTACCTGACGAATCTGAGGCAAAAAAATTAGGTGGAAATTACGCAAATTTCAGTAGATTATCCAGAGAGATAGTGTTGTTTTCAGAAATCATTAATTTCCCTATTTTGGCGATGTCAATTTGTTCCTAAGAAAGGGAGAAGATGGTAACAAGAGAAGAAAGAATAATTCGAATTAGAGAATCATTGAATAATGTAAGAGATACTGAAATAGAATTTGAAACTTATAGAGTGAAAGGGTGGAGAGAAAGTACTTTAAGGTGTTCAATTATTAAATTACATTGTAAGTATTTAATGTATAGAATTGAAAATTCAAGAACTATTCGAGAACAACAAAAATATTTAAAAGAAAATGATGGGTTATTAAAAGATTTTTTTAAAGATCCAGAATCTAATAAAGTACAAGCGGCTCAAGAAGAGATATTATTACAATTAATAAATCAAAGCGAAAATAATGAAGCATTTCGAAAATCGTTGATCAATGGACAAGAAGAACCAGCAATTATTTCTTATGATGGTTATATTATTAATGGTAATCGAAGGACAGCAGCATTAAAAGATGAAGGTGTTTCGTATATCTATTGCGTGGTTTTACCTGAAGATGCACAAAAAATCGATTTTTATACTATAGAGCACAGTTATCAAATCTCTGTTTCATTCAAGGAAGATTATCATTGGGTCAATGAATTAATCAATTATTCACAAGGGGTGAGTAATTCTGGCTATTCAATTACTAAAGAACAGATGGCTAATACTTTTAATATAAAAACGTCAGAACTTGAAATAAAACTGAGAATGATGATTCTTGTAGATGAATTTTTGGAATGGAAGGGAATTCCAGTTGAATATGATTATACTAAATTAGATCAGACAGAACAAGTATTTAAGGAATTAGAAAAAGCAATAAAAAAGATTAAAGATGAGAAAAATCGAAATAAATTAAAAAATGCAATTTTTATGATTATTGAAAATCCTCCTGAGCAAGGTCGCTTATATAAACATGTAACTGATATAATAAAATATTGGTCGGATGTTGAGAAAAAGGTTGCTGAAATAGTTGTAGAAAACAATCTTGAAGAAGAAACCCTTGATTCTAAAAACGACAATGAAAAAGATAAAGATATTTTTGATGAATTTGAAAAAATAAATAATAAGGATATTGATGATAATATTTATCAAAATCCTGAAGATTCTAAAGTAGTTTCAGAAATAATAATTGATGCTGTTGAAGATGTAATAGCAGAAAAAAAAGATAAATCAAAAGCAGAATCTCTATACACAGGAGTAAGTTCTGCCTTGAGAGATATTCAGGGTTTATCAGTTGAAAAATATTCAACTCAATTAGATGCTACAAAAAACAAGTTGCTTGTATTAATTGAAGTGTCAGAAAAATTGATAAAACAAATAGATAATTTAAATAAAGAAGATTAATAATGTTTGTTTCTGTAAATCCCAAAACCTTTCAAACACAATTATCTTTTACAAATGAGACAATAAAAAATAAAGTTTATTTACTTTTAACCTCGACTTCTTCAATTGTAACTATAAAGGATAACTCTCTTTTTTTACCATGGTTTCAGTTTAAAGATGAGATTGCAAATATTAATTATTTAAAAAAAAGGGAAATATTTGAAATAAAGCTTGATGATTTTGCACTATCATTAATTCAAGAATTTCTTGATGATAAAAAGCATATAAATACCAAAATCTTAAATTTTGAAAATACTAATATAGAAAAAGAACTTATTGAAGCTGGATTCAAAAGAGAATTAACAGATGAACAAAAAAGAGATTTAAAGAAATTGTTATATATGAAACACGGAGCAAATTTCTCTGTTCCTGGTGCTGGCAAAACTACTACATTACTAGCTTTAAATACTCTTTATTCTAAGAAGAAAATAACAGATAAATTATTTGTTGTTTCTCCAATTAACGCTTTTATATCATGGGAAGAAGAGATAGCCCAAATATTTGGAAAATACAATAAAAAAATATATCGTATGAAATCTGATGATATAGATTCTTTAAATCATGAACATTTTTCACGTTACGATGTAATTCTTGTTAATTATGAGAAATTAAGAAAAGATGTTGATAATTTATTTCATTTCTTTCTTAAAAATAATATTCATTTTGTTTTGGATGAATCTCATAGAATAAAAAGTGGTAAAAACAACTTAAGTTATATTCAAATTATTAAGTTGGCTGATTTAGCAAAAAGAAGAGATATTTTATCTGGCACACCAATGCCTCAAAGTTATAAAGATATTGAACCACAATTTTATTACTTGTGGAGAAATAATATTTTCTCATATATAAATGAAAATGATTCAGAAAACCTTTCTAGAATAAATTCAATTATTGATAATAAATTTGTTCGAACAACAAAAAATGAACTAGGTTTAAAAAAGCCACAAATTGAATATAAAAATATTAATATGGGGCCTTTACAGTCGGAACTATATGATCTTTTGAGATATGAAATAGCTAGAATCCAGTCAGGAATGGATCAACAATCAAAAAGGTATTTTCGATCAATGGGGAAGAATGTAGTTAGATTACTTCAAGTTGCAAGTAACCCTATGTTATTGAGTGCTATGGATGATAATTATTTTAATGAGCTTTCAGAAGATATTCCAAATACTTCTGAGATTTGGGAATTATTATACGAATTTGGAAAATTTGAGAAGCCATCAAAAATTGAATATCTGAAAAAATATGTATCAGAAATATTATCAAATGATAAAGATAAAAAAATTGTAATATGGTCATATTTTGTTCGAAATATTAAATTGTTTGAAAAAATATTTGAAGGTTTTAATCCTACTTCAATATATGGAGGTATACCAACAGGCAATGATTCTGATGAGGAATTTCGTGAAGGTAGAATTAAGAAATTTCATAATGATAAATCATGCCGAATTTTAATTGGTAATCCTCAAGCTTGCGGTGAGGGTATTAGTTTGCATAAAGCTAGTAATCATGCAATTTACTTTGATAGAAATTTTAATGCAGCTCATTATTTGCAATCATTTGATAGAATTCATCGATTAGGATTAGATAAGAATATTGAAACTAAGGTAGATATTTTGATATCAAGCAATACTATCGATGAAATATTAATTGATAGACTAAATCAAAAGACGCTTGCTATGGGAAAGGTTTTAGATGATCCAAATTTAAAAGAACTTGCATATGATCCGTATGATTTACCAGAAGACAGTTCTTCATATTTAGATATGGAAGATATTTATGCAATACATTCTCATATAAAAAAATGACTAATTATTCAATATCAAAAATATATACAATTTGGAAAATAATTTTCTTAATTGAAAAACACAATCTTCATGAATTTGCTTCAATTAGAAATAGTGTTTTAAATAGTGGAGATTTTGGTGGTACTGCACCATTTGATGAAGCAATAAAAATAGGATTAAAAAATAATTTGATCATAATAAGTAATGGAGAGATAATTTTAACAGATTATTCCTCAAATGAATTATTAACATTAGACTATGATGAAAATCTTAATGTTACTATATTTAGAAAAATGGTATTCAATTTTATCTATACAAATAAATTCCACTGGATCGGTTTTTTTGATGAAGATATAGATATTTTCAAGACAGCAATTCCCTATGAGTGGATTGATATTTTAGAATCATCTAATTTGTTTGATTTTTCAGATGAATTGGTAATTTCTTGGTGGGAGGAGTTAATGTATGGAATTAGCCAAAAAGATGATGAAAGAAATAAACAAATAGGTGATATTGCAGAATTTCTTACATATGAGTTTGAAAGAGAAAGATTGTCTAAAGATAAAGTACAAAATCCTGGCTTAATAGTAAGGTGGGTTTCGAGAATTAGTGATATTTATGGTTATGATATTAAATCTATTCGGGGAAAATTACTGTTGTCTGAATTTGAATTATCATCACCTATATGTATTGAAGTAAAGGGATCTGAGAAAAAAGAAATTGAATATTTCTCATTTTATATAACTAGAAATGAATGGGAACAAGCAGAACGTAATAGCGACTCATATTTTTTTTACTTTTGGTCTGGGATAAATACAAATTATGAAACAGCTTGTACAGGACCGTATATTATTTCAGCTCAATTGATTAAAGATTTTATTCCTGTTGATTCTCATGAATGTTGTAAATGGCAAAAATGTAGATTAAGTATTAATCTGCATTTATTAAATAAAATAAATATTTGATTTTTTCTAAAAAATATTGCTATAAAACTTAAGAAAAAAATCATGCTTTAGAAAAATTATTAAGAGAGGATTTTTTTATGTTAAGAGTAAAAACATTTTTATTTGAAGGGGAATTATTACGATTAATATATCAAGAAACAACTAATGTGACAAAAGGTGTTGAATGTGATGTCTATGAATTTGAAGGTGATAAAAAAAAGATTTAGGAATAATTAGAATTTAGCCAGGGTACAAAACCCCATTTCAAAAAGTATTAAAAGGAGAAAAAACAATTGAAGGATATTACTCTGGCAAAGGAAAATTGTTAATCATAAGTCCAGATGGTTCTAAGGAAATTTTCAAATTTGAACCAAATATAGTATATGATTTTTCAGTTGTTATTGAAGTTGGACAAATAATGCAATGGCAAGCTGATAAAAAATGTGAATTAATTGCATATGAGGTCTGTTATCCGCCATATGAAGATGGAAGATATAAAAATTTACTTGAATATGATATATAGATTTGTTGTTGAAAATAACTAATAATATTATTTAGAAACTTTTTATTAATAATTTGCAATTCATTATATTTTAAAATAGATTACAAATAATATAATGCTACAACATTTAAACAAAAATTTATATTGATTTTCTAATTTAAATCTTATATAATAAAATTATAGGTTGAAAAAATTATTTAGGAGGGATTTCTTAATGCCACATATCAATAAACAAATGATTTCTTTTTTTCTAACAACTAAATGTAATTTATGTTGCGAATATTGTTATAACATTGAACAACGTGAGAAATTAGAAGAAAAAACCTTATCTTTCGAAATAGCAAAGGCAGGGATAGATTTACATTTTTCAAATGGCGGGAAAGAGCATATAAGATTTTATGGCCCAGGTGAACCTACAGAAGAATTTCAACTTTTGAAAAAAATAACAGAATATGCAAAAAAAATTGCGAAAAAACCTATTACTTTTGAAATGCAAACAAACGGTTGTTTTTCAAAAGAAGTACGCGAATGGTTATTAGAAAATGCAAATATTTTATGGTTATCTTTTGATGGTGAACCCGACATTCAGAATACAAATCGTCACTTTCCAGACAACTCACCTACTTCAGAGGTAATTGAGAGCAATGTGAAATATTTCTTAGAGAATAGAAAAAACAGAGACTTAATGGTTGGAGCAAGGGTAACTATAACAAAAATTAACGTGAATAGACAAAAACAAATCGTAGATTATTTTAATTCAATAGGAATAAATTATATTTGGACAGATCCTATATTTCATACGGTTGATGACATTCCGGTTTCTGAAGATAAAGACAAGCAGGCTTCATATGATTTTGATATGGATTCTTATGTAGAAAATTATCTTGAAGCATATCGATATGCTAAGACCAAAAATATTTTTTATGGAAGTATTTTTACATGTAATTTTGATGGAAAATGTACGCAACATTGCCGTTCATGCATTCCTGCAATGCATTTTACTCCAGATGGTTATATATCAGCTTGTGATATGGTTACTTTTGGAGAAGATTCTCATCATATGGATTGTTTTGTTTACGGTAAATGGGATGCGTCTAAACAAAAATTTGAATTTGACGATAAAAAAATTAAAGCACTTCAAGAGCGAAATATTGAAAATATGGAACATTGCAAAAATTGTTTTGCTGCAGAACATTGTGGAGGATATTGTTTAGGAGAAGTTGTGAATGAAACAGGAAGGCTTGATGGACAAAAGAAAATAGCATGTAAAGCTATTAGAAGACTTTATGCAGAGTTAGGTGAAGCAGAAGCACCATATCCGTATTTACACCCTTAAAAAATATTTTAAATAATGGAGAAATTGTCAAAAAATAAAATTTCAATAATAGATTTTGAGAATATGTTCGCTGAAGATATTATTAAATTTGTTAACAATAGTAGTGCTAACCAAATTGTTGAATTATTATTGCTTATAAAAGAAAAAAGAGCAATTCAATGGAATGATCGAGCAATTCTTCAAATGGTTGAAAAATCTCCTTTGACTTTTTGGGCTAGTGATAAATCATATCAAATTGTACTTTGGGCTGGGAAATGTAAAGATGTTTATAATCGCGATTTATTTGGAAAATCTTTTCCTGAAATTATGAGTATTTTAGAACGTTCTGATGCGATGAAAGATAGTATTAGTGTAATAGAGGCAAAGCAAGATGAATTAGCACCTTTATTGGCTGATTTTAAAAATTATTATACAAAAGATATGCAAGGAAATCAGGTGAAATTTAGCATAGTGACTAATAGTATGCAACTAATAGATGAGGATACTGGTGAAAAATATTATGCAGAAATAGGTTTACCAATTGACTTGGAAAGTGCTTTAGATCAATATCATAAAAGAGAAGAAGAATTAAAAGAAAAAGTAAATATAATTTTAGAAAAGTTAAAAAATATAAGAAACTCATTTTCTATTGAAATAAGTAGATTTCGACAAATAATACATAAAGAAGAAAAATTAACAAGAAACCAAAAAAGTAAATTGCGAAAAATAATAAGTAATTATGAATCAGAAATAGAAGATAATTTACAAAGATATAAGCTTGCATTAAATTTAGATGATTTTATCCATGAAAATGAAGAGGCAAAAGAAATTGCCATAGAAAAAATTCAGATTGCTATTAATCACGAAATCTCTCAAGTACCCAAGCCAGAAGTGACAAATCATAATAAAAATATAGAAGAAATAATAAAAACAATTGATAATAAAATTGAAATTATAAGAAGTACATTTGATTATGAAATTAAACAATCAACAGAATCAGATATTAATAATGATTTAGAGAAAGACCGTAAAAAATTTCTTTTTAAATTACAAGAAAAGAGAGATGAATATATACGTGAGTTGACGGAGATGAAAGAATTAATAGTATCT
The DNA here is from genome assembly GCA_963662985.1 of Anaerolineales bacterium. Lineage (GTDB taxonomy): Bacteria > Chloroflexota > Anaerolineae > Anaerolineales > UBA11579. The sequence goes on from OY760067.1 coordinate 1,716,023, forward strand.
ACTACTACAGTTAATTTAAGTAAATACCAATCTCGACTTGATGTAATAGAAGATGATATGCGAAATTTTATTAATGATATAAAAAAATAGTAAAATAAATGAATAAAGAGAGAAAAAATCAAATTTTTAGAATTGACCCAGAATATTATACGTTTGTTAGTGGCGCTTTAATTTCTATTCCATTAACGCTTCTTTTTGAATTGAGTAGTAACTATAGAGAGGTTGTTTATTGGTTAGGCCTTTTATTTTCATTCATCTCAAGTTTTTTTTGTTTCAAACTTTCTTTACTCTTGAAAAATGTTCATGAAAAATATATTTCAAATATGAAAGGAGTGGGTGATACTGCAAAAGCTTGGAATTCGGCAATAAATAAAGTAAATTCTAAACTTATAATTTATTTAATTATTATTGTTGTTTCTTTAATTCTATCAATAATATTTGTGTTTTTAATGCAATTTACAGATTCATCGACTTTAATTGTGTTAGATGAAGCATATATATGTAAATAATTAATATTATAAATTAATAAAGGAGAAAATGAATAATGAAAAAATTAGCATTAATTACTGGAGTATCAAGAAATATTGGTAAAAGTATATGTATAAAATTTTTATCAGAGGGTTATCATGTAATAGGAACTTATAATACTAGTGTTGAAGAAGCAAAAAATCTTAAAAATGATAATAAAGAATTAACACTATATCAAGTGGATTTTTGTGATGAAGAAGCCACCACAAACTTTATAGATAATATGAAAAAATATAAGTTCGATGTAATTGTCAATAATGCTGGAACAATGAATTTAACTGAAGATGATGAAATAGTTCATGAATTTCGAGATTTCTCATTTTCAGCATTTAAAGATGTAATGAGATGTAATTTTTATGCGCCATTGAGAATTTGTATTGAATTACAAGATTATATTAATGATGATGGTACGATAATAAATATTGCAAGTACTGATGGAATGTTAGCAACTTACGCTAGTTTATCTTATTCAGCTAGTAAGGCTGCCCTAATAAATTTAAGTAAAAGCCTAGGAAATAATTTTTATCCTAAGAACCGAGTTAGAGTTATTTCAGTGTCTCCAGGTTGGATTATGTCTGAAGAAGAAAGTGGAATGGGGAGTGATGAAAATTCAGCAGGTGCAAAAGCCGGAATTCTTTCTCCAATTGGAAGAAATGGTTTTACGCATGAAATTGCGGAAGAAGTATTTACACTTGTTTCTTCTAAATCAAAATTAGCCAATGGAAACAATTATGTCTTTGATGGTGGATTCACAAATTATGATGTAATTTATTGGGAAGAAGCTAATGGTGTATCACTTTTGCGTGATATCAATGAAGTGAAAAAAGATTTAAAATAAGAAGAGTGGGTGATAATGCTTTCCCCAAGAGAAGATGGCTTTTGGTCACGTGGTGAACATGAGGATCATTTCGGTACCATAATTATGTTTCCAGAACGTACTGATATATGGCGAAATGGAGCTCAAAATGCACAGCAACTAATTATTGAATTAGCCAATATAATTATTAATTATGAAAATGTTTTGTTTTGTGTCAAACCACATCTTAAAAATAAGATAAGAAAGAAATTAAATAAAAAGATTCAAATAGTTGAAGCTGAATATGATGATATCTGGGCTAGAGACATCTCACCAAACTTTGTAGTTAATAAATCTGAAATGAGAGCTGTTTGTTGGAATTTTAATTCATGGGGGGGGGTAGAAGATGGAGCTTATTTTCCATGGGATAAAGACGCTGCTTTTGCAAAAAAAATATCTGATGTACTAGGAATAAAAAAATATATTATAAACGATATTATTTTAGAAGGTGGTGCAATAATAGCTGATGGAAATGAAACATTATATACAACAGAAAGTGTTTTATTGAATAAAAACCGTAACCCATTTATATCAAAAAAAGAAATGGAGAGGCGATTAAGAAAATATTTTGTAGTTAATAAGATAATTTGGTTTGAAGATGGCCTAGCTTTTGATGAAACAGGTGGACATGTTGATAATATATGTAGTGTTATTGATTCTGAAAATCTATGTTTGGCTTGGACTGATGATGAAAATGATTTTCGTTATAAAAATTTATTAAAAGCATATAATGTTCTTCTCAAATCTGATGAAAAAAAAATACATAAAATACCACTTCCCCCTCCTCAATTCATAACAAAAAAAGAAGAAAAAGAATTAAAGCAAATATTTAGCTCAACAAATAGAGTTGAAGGATTTAGATTAGCCCCTTCATATATAAATTATTATCTACTAAATTCAGCACTTCTTTTACCGGCATTTAATTGTGAAGAAGATCTAATTGTTAAAAATATATTCAAGAAAATTTTTCCCGATAGAGAAATTATTCAAATGGACGCTAGAGAGCCGTTAATAGGTGGGGGAGGGTTCCATTGTATTCTTCATGAAATTCCAAGTATTCCAAATATTTAGGAGGAATAATGTTATATTCATATTTAACCCCTAAAGCTATTGTTCGTGATAGCGATGTCGATGGTAAAGGAAGTATAGCCATAGAACACATTAGTAAAGGGGAGGTTGTTTTTATTAAAAGCGGATATATTCTTACTCGCGATACTATGTTAGTAGAAAAGGTAGGAGATAATTATTGGCCATTAAGTGATGAGTTGTTTCTTGCTCCTAAAAAAAATTCAAGTAGAGAAGAAATAATAAAAATCAAACTATTTATCAATCATTCATGTAATCCAAATTGTGGAATTCGAGGTGAGGTTACAGGTGTAGCTATACGAGATATTAAAGTTGGAGAAGAATTAACATTTGATTACGCAATGATAGATGATGAGACAGATGAGCGATATACTATGCAATGTACTTGTGGAGAAGCAGATTGTAGAGGAATAATTACAGGGAAAGATTGGGAACAAAAAGAATTGCAAAAAAAATATAAAGGTTATTTTGCAAGGTATTTACAGGAAAAAATTGATAAATTAGATAATTGAAATTGAAAAAATCTTAATAGAAAGCTAATTTTAATTATTAAATTACATTTATCAAAAAAATCATCATCCTCAACTCAAATCAGGTTCAAATAGTTTGAAAACTCATAGAAACTGTAGACAAAAAACCATTTATAGTAGCCATTTTTAGCCTTAAAACACGTAATCTTGACCCATTTTTTAATCCCTACACCCCTGTGTTATGAATTTTAATCCATTGTTTTTAAAGATTTACTAATTTCAATCTTTCCAGATCGCATAAAATGGTGCAACTTTGGTGCAACCAGAGTAGAAAGAATAGAGAAAAAGTATGATTTAAGAGTATAAAACTGTTTAAAATAGGCACTTTTTACCACAAAATTCACAATTTCAGTTCCATTTACACACAGCCCATTTACTCTTAATCAGTAGGTTCGGGGTTCGATTCCCCGGCGATTCACTCCCAAAAGACTCATATGAGTCTTTTTTTTAAATATACTTTCTAATTGATTAACTCAGCGATTTTATTAACAGTGGTCCAATTACGGGCAGTGGAATCAGGAAATTTTTTTGTAATCCATTTAGCACTTTTTGAAAGCCGTACACTTTCATAACATAAAAAATATAAAACATTTTCACTAATCCGAATTTGATCTTTTCCCTCATTTATTTTATTAATTTCTTCTAAAGTTAACTGATTATTGGATTCATCAAGAAAATAGATATATTCATGAGATACCTTTGGATCAAATGTAGTTGCAGCTGAAATTTCTTTCTCAGAAAAAGGAAACGCATCTATAATACTTTTGAATTCAAATACGTTATAAACTAAAATATTCGCTTGGAAACCAAACAGTTCAAAAAATGCTTCAGAAATAATCAATTTGATAGTTGATTGCTCCATTTCAGAAGAGAACACCACATTTCCGCTTTGAATATAACTTTTAACATCAAAAAACCCTGCTTTTTCAAACATATCTCGTAAATCTGCCATCAAAACCTTATTCTTACCGCCTACATTGATTCCTCTAAACAAAGCAACATACTCCATTTCATTTACCTCAATTTCTATTTTGCCTTAATCTTATCAGATTCATATTCATTGACTGATAAATTAACATCTAATATACAGATTATTAGGATTTTGAAAAATAAATTAGCAAACGCTAAACAAACAAAATCCGCTAACACGGATATGGTATAATAAATCTAATAGGGAGGCATTGAAAAATATAAATGTCTCTTTTATTTAATTAAACGCAATTATATATTTTTTATCCCATATTTATTATTATCATTGGATTTATTTATAAGGAGGATTATATGGTGAAAAAGAAAATTATTACAGTAACATTTAATCCCGCATTGAATTTGATATACCAAAAAGAGTATTTTCACCCTGGTTATAAAAATACAACAAATCAACCAGCAACAGTCAATGTGGATGGATCAGGAATTAATATTTCAAATGCACTAAACCAAATGGAAATTAACACAACAGCATATATTTTATTAGGAAGTGATCTCAAAGGTCAATTAGCAGAGCAATTATTATCAAAATATCAAATTGAAATTACTCCATTTTTTGTCCTTGGACAAACTCGCAGCAAAGTAACAATTTTTGATCCTAACACAGATACAGAAACAATTATCACAGATACCTCGTGTGTTGAATATGAACATGTCTCAGAGCAATTTAATAAAAAGATTATCAGCAATATTAATAAAAATGACATCGTCGTCCTTTCTGAAAATTTACCTGAAGGGTATCCAAGACGCATGCATACTCAGTTAATAGATCAAATTCATTCTGCAGGTGGAAAAGTTTGTTTGATATCACGTGGAATCAACCCAGAGATCTATCAAGAAGACAAACCAGAATATTTAGCCATCAAACTACGAGAATTAGAAAAGATATTCAATTACCCTGTTCGAACAGTCGAAGATATTATCGAATGTGTAAAAAAGATTATTGATAATGGTGTCATAAATGTTTTGATTGAAGCCCCTAAAAAGAATCAAGCCTTCCTTTTTAATAAAGAGAACGCCTATGTGATTGATTATGATGAAAGTTGTAGCGACGGCACTAAGGATGGGGGGTGGTATGCGTTCATTGCAGGATTTTTGGCAGGAAAAATGAATCACATATCCCTTAAAGAAAGCCTTGAATATGCTACTTCAGCAGCACTATATTTTTCTGATCAAGTAGGGCATCAATATCCAACTATTGATGATGTGAAAGATGGCATAGAACAAGTGACAGCAACCAAATTAGAAATAGACGAGCAAGAGGAAGAACAACAAAATGAGTAAAAATAAAATTGAAAACAAAACAGAGGATCCTTTTATAGTGATCGTTTCCAACCGAGGTCCGATAGTTTTTTCTGAGACAAATGATGGTGAATTTGAATTTACTCGTGGAGCAGGTGGGTTAGTCACCGCGCTTGGCACCTTAGCAAAAAAACATGAAGTTGCTTGGGTTGCCATGGCGATTAATGAAGATGATAAAAAATGGACTCGTAAAAACAATCAACAACTAACCAAAATAGATGATATTTATCTAAAGTTGTTGGATGTTGATGAAGATGCATATTCAAAATACTATAACCAAATTGCTAATCCATTGATTTGGTTTATTCAACATCAGATCTGGAATGTAATTAGTGATCCAATCATTGACAAACAAACATGGGATGCTTGGGAAACGGGGTATAAAAAGGTTAATCAAGAATTAGCAGATGCGGTCTATGAGATTGTTAAAGATGTAAAACGAAAAGTGATTGTCTTAGTCCAAGACTATCATTTATATCTTACCCCCAAATTTTTGAGAGATAAACTTGGAGACGATGTTTCCATTCAACCTTTTGTTCACATTCCTTGGCCCGGCCCCGATGCATGGCGTATGTTGCCAGAAAAAATGCGTAAAGAATTGTTAGAAGGTCTCATAGCCTCAGATATTATTGGGTTTCAAACCAAAAAAGATGCTTTTAACTTTGTGCAAACTTGCCGATTTTATTTGGAAGATGCGCACTCCTTTGGTGCCCGAGATGCCATCACTTATAAAGGCAAAAAGATATACGCCAAATCTTATCCTATATCAGTAGATATTGAGCAGATGAAAAACTTGGAAAATGAAGCAGAAACAAAATTCTTTCTCACAGAATTTCTCAACCTCATTCATGACCGCAAAGTAATCTTACGGGTCGATCGGGTTGAGCCAAGTAAAAACATCCTTCGAGGGATTGATGCTTTTGAAGCATTACTCCAAGAACATCCTGAACATATTGGACACGTTCAAATGCTAGCGCTTTTAGTGCCTTCTCGAATGGAAGTAGAAGAATACCAAGACTATCTCCAACAGATTATGGCCAAAGCGGGCATGATTAATGCCGAATATAGCAACTCTCTTTGGGAACCTATCCGGATTATCCTCGGAGATAACTACAAACGAGCAATTGCAGCCATGCAGCTCTATGATGTATTAATTGTCAATCCGGTCGCTGATGGCATGAATCTAGTGGCGAAAGAAGGAGTCTTGGTGAATAAGAAAAACGGAGTACTCGTTTTGTCTGAGAATGCAGGCGCGTATTACGAAATGGGAAATGATGCCATAAGCATTTCTCCATTTGACGTCTATGGGACCGCCACAGCCCTTCATGAAGCATTAGAAATGTCTAGTGAAGAACGTTTTAGGCGCGCAAGCAACTTGCAAGCCATCGTACGTGGTTCTGATGTCAACACTTGGTTTGAAAATCAAGTGGAAGATTCTCTTGCCAGCATTAACAATGAAGATAAAAACTGATTTGTTTCTTGCACACCAGCAAGAGTAAAATCAGCACTTTTAATAACAATCGAGGCGGTTTCATCATCGATAACTGCCATACTATATGCATCGCATTCATTCGCCAGACGCAAATCCCGAGCTGCAATGAATGCATGTGTATCCGTCACATCATCTCCAATCATAATTGCAGCACTTAAGGTTTTATTTTTAACCAACTCTTCAAAAGCAGTTCCCTTATCGATTTTCACAGGTGGTCTTAATTCAAAGATCATTCTTCCAGAAAACATTTCCAAACCATGAGTACTAGCAATCTTCTCGATTAAAGGAGTAAGCTCTGTTTTTGTTCTTTCGGGGTCACTCACATTTCGATAATGCACACTAATTGTGATCTTTTTATTCTCCAAGAATATTTTATTTTCTTGGATTGATCTTTCTAAATCTTCAAAAGCTTTTCCTACGTTTTTGAGAAAAGGTTCTGCAAGTGAAGGGAAGATCACCTCATCATCCGTCAAGATCTCCATTCCATGATTGCCCACATACCCAAGTGTGGGAATCTCAATTCGTTCTAATAAGCTCTCCACTGATCTTCCCGAAAGAATAGTGATTGGAAAAAATGAACTTAATTCCTTTAAGATATCTCCATTATTCCCATATAATTTTGCTTCATCAGGCACATCCACAATTTCGCTCAATGTTCCATCAAAATCTAAGAACAATCCAAATTTGCCTTGAATCATCTTTTTTAATTGTGCCTTTGTCAACGTATTTGGTTTATTTTTTATTGTCATAGAACTATTATAAACAATTTAATCAATGCTTTTGAGAATATCAACTTAAGAAGAAATAAGAATTATAAAAAGAGCAATCCATGGATTGCTCTTTACGCTTTTATTCAAAAATCAAACTTAGTTTATGAATGCCATCATTAATCACGTTCTCTTTAGCCTCATCTGTCCAACGGATATCAAAATGAGCACAACTTTTACCGCCTTTAGTTTGGATCATTTGATTCATTTTGCGTATAGCTTTGTTGCATCCGAAAAATACTGGAAGTTGATGTCCAATAAAGAATGCGACCTTTTTGTTTTCTAAAGACCCTACATGGTTAAAATAGGGTGGCATGATTCGCGCCAAAGAAAACCCTTGCACCGGTGCTGCAAAAATGATTCCTTCATATTCATTTGTATTTGGAATAGTAAGCAACTTTTCATTAGCCGTTACAGCACGATCATCACCCAATAAATGTTCTACTTTAATAGGGTCAATCACTACTGTATGTCCTTTTTCACTTAATTCACCCTCAAGTTTCTCCACAACAGATTGGATATGCCCTGTTTGAGAATAATAAATAATGCCAATTTTCATTTTTTTTCCTTTTATTATTAATAAATAAACCTATTCATTTATAAATTAATTACGCAGAAAATAAGAATTTGTTGTAAAATGTTCTGATTGTCTTAATCGAATAGACAATACACATATCCTTATGAGATAATTAAGGCTATAGAGAATAAAGGTGTAAGAATGGAAAAAACAAAACAAATTGAAAAAAGAGCACAAAATGGAAAACAAGCCATCACAGTTGGGTTGATTTCAAATTTAATTTTAGCAGGTCTTAAAACAAGTATTGGTATTTTAGGTCATAGTACCGCATTGTTAGCAGATGGGATTAACTCCACCTCAGATGTTGCCTATTATATTGTGGTTAGTATTTTTGTCCGCATGGCAAACAAACCAGCAGATGATGAACACCCCTACGGGCATTCTCAATTAGAGAGCATTGGCGCCTTGATTGTCGGCTCTTTTGTGATCACCACAGCCGTGACTATCTTTTGGAATTCAATCAATTCTATTTTTGATTTTTTCTCCGGCACAGGAGATTTTATGGGCGGGTCTTCCACTGCGTTGTATGTTGCTCTGGGTACCATCATAGCGAAGATTGTCCTCACAAAATATACCCAAAATATTGGAAAAAAAACCAACAACCCTTCTATCACTGCATTAGCCTACGATCATCGTAATGATATTTTCTCTGCGTTAGCTGCCGTAATCGGTATCTTTTTAGGTAGACAAGGCTACTATTGGGTAGATCCTCTTGCTGGTGCCCTCGTAGCATTAGTCATTCTAAGAACCGGGATTGAGATTTTACGTGAATCAACCTCAGACCTAATGGATACCATTCCTGGCAAAGCCCTCAAAGAAAAAGTTACAATAATTTTGTCACAAGTTAAAGAAATCAATCAAATTGAATCCATCACAGCGCATCGCTTTGGTCCTTATTTAGTCATCAACCTCACTATTTGTATTGATGGTGCCTTGACTGTCTATGAAGGAGATCAAATCTCGTCTAAAGTAGAGACTTTGCTCTATCAGAATGTGGATTTTCTTCAAACAGTTCATGTTCATTTTCACCCTTGCAAAGGGACTGTCAATTAAAGAGTGAAATAAAGAGGATCTTATGGCACAAGTTAAGAAATATCTTCATCAAAATACCAAAAAAGTGGGGCACCCTCCTGGGTCACTTACCCATGTAGGAAATGTGATTGAAGAAAACTCCATCGCTTGTCACATCTATGATCAAAATGGAATGATCCGCTCAGAATCAAACATTTCTCTTGAGGAATTAGTTGATAATCTTTTATCACAGCCATTCCAAAACAAAACTTGGATCGAATTCACAGGATTACAAAATGTAACTGCAATTGAAAAAATTGGAAAAAAACTAGGTCTTCATCCCCTAGTTTTAGAAGATATTCTCAACACAAATCAACGCCCCAAAGCAGAAGTATTTGATAAATATACTTTTATTGTTTTGAGAACCTTACAATTACACGAACAAAATAACGAGATTATTTCACACCAATTTAGCATCATCCTCATGGAAAACCTTGTGATTACATTCCAAGAGAAGAAAGAAAAAATCTTTAATAATCTTAAACAACGGTTAGTAGAAGGCAATCGCCAGCTCAACATCCTCGAATCAGACTATCTAGCCTATGCCATTGTCGATATCATTCTCGATCACTATTTTTTCATCACAGAAAAAATTGCTGACAAATTGGAAGAACTGGATGATAACATCATCCTAAAAAATGATTCCATCACCATGATTGAGATCCAACAACACAAACGAGAGCTAAACTATCTCCGCAAATCTATCTGGCCAATCCGGGAAATGATCAATGTCCTCCTTAGGAGCGAATCCATTCAATTGCGCCCCATCACCCAACCTTATTGGCGAGACATTGGTGATCATATAATGGAACTTCTCGATATTGTCGATACATGTCGAGAGCTTCTCACAAGCATTACAGATAATTACAAATCCAATCAAAATAATCAAATGAATGAGATCATGAAATTGCTCACCATCATTTCCACCTTATTTATCCCCATCACATTTATTGCAGGTCTTTACGGAATGAATTTTAAATTTATGCCAGAGCTTTCTCTTCGTTGGGGCTACTTTATTATCTTAGGGATTATGTTTATCATCGAAGCAGGCATGCTGATTTACTTTAGAAAAAAGAAATGGTTATAAAAAAGGGAAGCAATCACTTCCCTTTTTCTTTATTGAATCAAAATTTTAATAATATGCTTTTTCCAAAATACGGATTGTGTCATCAAGTTCCAATGGAGCAGGATCATATTCAAACAAACCACCCATCGTATTAAACGCATTCTTTGCATATTTTTCTAAATTGTCTTTTTCTACCCCATAGTCAGACATCTTCAAGCCACGTACACCGCATTTTTCCTGCAAGCTCACCAATGCAGTAATAAAATCCTCTGCCTTAGTTGCATCTTTCATACCTAATGCCTTGGCCATATTAATAAACTTTTCTGGCACCACAGAAGCAAAATGAGAAAAATATGCTTCAGAAAGAATAATCAACCCTGCGCCATGTGGCAAATCGGTGTGATGAGCGCTTAAAGCGTGTTCCAATGAGTGATGAGAGATACAGCTAGAAGTGGACTCAACAAACCCAGACAATGTATTTGCTAAAGCTACGTCTGCTCGTGCTTCGGCATTGCTGCCATCATTCACTGCTGCCGGCAATGAACGTCCTAATAATTCAATACTCTTCAAGGCAAACATATCGCTAATTTCAGTTGCAATAGTTGCAATATATCCTTCTACTGCATGGAATAATGCATCAAACCCTTGATAGGCAGTCAATTTGGGAGGCACACTCATCATTAAATCAGGATCTACAAATGAGATCGCGGGGAAGGTCTTTTCATAGCCATACCCAATTTTTTCTTGTGTATCTTCTTTGGTCACAACTGTCCAAGGGTCAGCTTCCGTACCTGTCCCAGCAGTTGTAGTGATAGCCACTACAGGTAACGGATCATTCTTCACAGGCAATCCCTTACCACTACCACCATTCACATAATCCCAGTAGCCGCCATCATTAGTAGCCATCACAGCAATACTTTTAGAAGCATCAATGCTACTTCCACCACCTAAACCAATCACAAAATCACAATTTTCTTTACGGGCCAATGCCGCACCGCGGGTTACATTTTCAAGAGTAGGATTGGGTTTGATTTCTGCAAACACTACATTTTCTGCACCATTCTTTTTCAAAAGGGCTTGCACTCTTTCCAAGTACCCATATTTTTTCATTGAAGTGCCGTTTGAAATCACGATTAAAGCTTTTTTACCCGGTAATTTAATTTCTCCTAATTGTTCTAGTTGTCCTTTTCCAAAATAAATTTTAGTTGGCATAAAATATTCAAAAATGTTTTTAGTCATGGAATTTCCTTTCATTCACTTTGCTTAATTAATTATACAAGAGAATAGAACATCCACTCAACTTACATCTTACTTAAAATGTAAGTTAATCCTCTTGTTACCTAATTGAAAGCAAAATCATATACAATTTAAACAGTAAAAACAAATCAACAAAGGAGTTAAGATGACAAAAATAAACTTACCTGCACAGATTGAAGAAAAAAAGATTCAAGCAGGTGATCTCAACATGAATGTTTTATTTGCAGGAGACAAAAAAGGAACGCCTGTGATTTTCTTACATGGCAACTTTTCATCCGCTTTTTGGTGGGTAGATGTATTACTCACAATTCCAGATGGATATTATGCAATTGCTCCTGACCTTCGTGGTTATGGCTGGACGGAAGATAAATTAATCGATGCCACCCAAGGCATGAAAGATTGGTGTGAGGATATTGTAAATTTGATGGATGCCCTCAAAATTGAAAAAGCACATTTTGTCGGCTGGTCTCTCGCCGGAGGAATTCTCTATCGTTTTATTGCAGACCATCCAGAAAAAATATTATCAGTCACCCTAGAAGCACCTGTTTCCCCATTTGGTTTTGGGGGCACAAAAGGAGTAGAAGGGCAAGCAACCCAACCAGATTTTGCGGGTTCTGGTGGAGGAGTGGTCAACCCAGTCTTTGTGAAATTGATCAGTGAAGGGGATCGATCAGCAGACGATCCGAATTCACCTCGCAATGTAATCAACACCTATTATTACAAAGCGCCGTATACTTCACAAAGAGAAGAAGATTTTCTAACAGCAGCCTTGATGGAAAAAACCGGCCCAGAACGTTACAATGGAGATTATGTCCCATCTGAAAATTGGCCTAACGTCGCCCCCGGGAAATGGGGACCCATCAATGCCGGATCTATCAAATATATCAAAGAGGATGTTCCCGCCATGTTGGCAGTAGAAAATAAACCACCAATTCTTTGGATCCGTGGAGCTGGAGATATGATCGTAAGCGACCAATCATTCTTTGACATGGGCGCTCTCGGAGCCCTTGGTTATTTACCTGGTTACCCCGGCACAGACGTATATCCTCCTCAACCAATGGTTTCACAAACCCGTTATGTTATGGAAAAATACGGTAATTATCAAGAAGTGGTCATTCAAAAAGCGGGGCATGCCGCGCATGTTCAAGCACTAGATGAATTTAATCAATCATTCCATAAATTTATCAAAGAAAATAATTAATATCGCATCTAATCTGCCTTCTATAGACTTTTTATAGGAGGCAGTAATCCTAAGAAAAATGTTAGTTGAGTTTATTTGAAAATTCATATATTTTAATATAAGATAAATAAAGGAAATCTTATAGGAATTAAAGTAGTATGAAAACAAATATTTTTTCTTTAGAGTTAGATTTTGAAAAATTTGAAAAATTTTTAGAACTTTTTGAAGACGCAGTCATAATTTCCGATTCAGAGGGGAAAATCCTTCTGGCAAATTCAAAAACAGAAGGCATCTTTCAATATCCAATTTCAGAATTATTAACACTAAATATTGAAGATCTAATTCCCAATAATCAAAGAGATATTCATACACATCATCGTAAAAGATATAGTGAAAAACCGATTAAAAGGGAAATGAGCAAATTAGATACCATTAAAGGATTAAAAAAAGATGGCACAGTATTCCCTGTCAAAATTGGACTCAATCCCATTCAAACTAAAAAAGGATTACTGATTTCATCTGAAATTCGCGACATTTCTTTAGAAAACGAAGTACAAAATAAACTTTATGATAGTGAAAAATATGCAACAGCGATCTTAGAGGGGATATCCGCCCGTATTCTTGTATTAAATGAAAATGGTGTAGTAGAAGCCACCAATCGTGCCTGGCGAAAATTTTATGCAGACAACCAAAAAGAATTAATGGTTCGAATTGGGATTGGAGATAACTTTTTAGAGATTGCAAAATCTAAATCACACCCATATTATTCAACATATAAAAAAATTCGCATAGGTATTAATGATGTCTTAACACACCAAAACGAGATGTACACTACCGAATACGCAGTCACGTTAGGAGGTACTGAGTTTTGGTTTATGCTCCAAATTTCAAAAATGAACAAAGAGCATGGTGGATTAATTCTCACATTTTTTGATATCACCAAACAAAAACGAGCACAATTAGATTTGATAGATGTGTATGAAACCACCTTAGAGGGTTGGTCCCGCGCAATGGATTTGCGCGATAAAGAAACAGAAGGACACACCCAAAGAGTCACCAATATGACAGTCACCATTGCAAAAAAATTAAATATACCTGAAGATGAGATTGTCCATATTCGCCGAGGAGCCCTCTTGCATGATATGGGCAAATTAGGAGTCCCAGATCATATCTTGTTTAAACCAGGAAAACTTGATGAAGAAGAATGGAAGATCATGCGAAAACACCCTCAATATGCCTATGACATGCTCTATCCAATCGAATATCTTCGCTCAGCCTTGGAAATTCCCTATTCACATCACGAGAAATGGGATGGTTCTGGCTATCCCCAAGGTTTAAAAGGGGAAGAAATCCCCCTTGCTGCCCGTATATTCTCAGTTGTAGATGTTTGGGATGCACTTAGCTCCGATCGTCCTTATCGCGAAGGCTGGCCAAAAGAAAAAGTGATTGCATATATTCTTGAAAATTCAGGTTCTCACTTTGATCCACAGGTGGTAGATGTATTTATTGAATTACTTAACCAGATGGATGAAATAAAAATCACTGATTTCTAATAAATTTTCACTTTAAATTAATAAAAAGTAAAATATCAAAAAATCCCAACCTCTATAAAAGTATGGGATATTTTGATATTAACATGAATATAAATTGATTTTTACTCTTCCCCATTCTATAATAAAACTAACCAAAAGAAGTAAACGAGAAGTGAAGGAGAAAAAATGAAAGGGAAAAAAGCTTTCATCCTAGTTTTATCAAGCCTATTATTAGTGTCAATGGCTTGTCAGTTTAGCAATTCGATTGCTCCAAACAATGATGCAGAACAAACATTATCAGCCATCTATATCGAACAGACAGTAGTAGCGATTTCAGCAGAAAATGATCAGGAGAATATCGAAACACAAGTTGCATTGAATGTGCAACAAACAGTCTTAGCCCAATCTCAAGCGGATTCTGCTACAGCAACTCCAGTACCAACACAAATAGCCGTCGTAGATACACCTATCCCGCAGGATACTGCCACAATCGCTCCCACTGCAACCCAGCCCATTGTCCACCTTCTTATGCCCGGTGAGCCGGGTTGGATTCACCAATGGTGGTTGGACACTAACACAAAAAATTATGCGAATCAAAAAAGAGCCATTAGTGGTGAGAAATATTTTGCAAATCAATATGAACGTCCCTTTACATCTACAGAAATGATTTATCAACCAGCAGTGGATGTCACCAAAGTTGAGATTAGTTTTGATAAAACTTTTTTCTATGTCACCATTTACCTAAGTGGCGTCGATCCCACCACCAATATGCTTAATGCTTGGTATGGAGTTGAATTTGACACCGATATGGATGGACGTGGAGACTATTTGCTCTGGGCAAAAGGCACCGATCAAACTCAATGGACCATAGAAGAAGTCTATGTATATACAGACTTAAATAACGATGTGGGTGGTTATCAACCGCTTCAAGAAAACGCTCCCAATTATTCTGGTGACAGTTATGAAACTACTGTATTCTCCCCTGAACTTCTCATAGATCCCGACGCGGCATGGGTTCGTCGTAACCCAGCCAATGCAAACGCTATTCAATTAGCCGTCAAATCAGTCACAGTTGGCTCTCCCTCCACCTTCTTATGGAGTGGTTGGGCAGATAATGGCAAAGCCAATCCTCAAAACTTTGACTATAACGACTTCTACCCCAATAGCCAAGCCGGCTCACCCTATTCCAATTCGGTTTATTATCCTGTAAAAGAATTGGAATTAGTAGACAACACTTGTCGTCTCCCCTTTGGCTTTGAACCCACTGGTCTTGAACCTGGGATTTGTTGGCAGCCTACCCCAACACCCACACAACCTCCCGTTCCCACCATCACCCCCACCTTGCCTCCTAGCTGTGATTGTTCACTACCTGCATATCAAATCACAGATGGCAGATGTTGTGTGATATGCGGTAATATTTGGTCAAGTAATAATTACTGTATGCCCCCAATATATTAAAAAATAAAAAAGGCTGTCTTTCAAGACAGCCTTTTTTTATCTTAACATCACCAGTGTTTCATTTAGTAGATCAATTGCAGTGATAATCCTCTCCTCTATCGTTTTTACTTCATTTTTATCTTCATCCACAGGACTTTCTTCCAAAACCTTCACAGCCATCATTTCACTGTCTTGATAGCGAATGGCGCACCACACATCACTTCCTGCCAATTTCCCCCACACATCACCATTATCTAAAGCGAGAATTGTTTCAATAAAAATCTCTTCGTTAAAAGCAAGTCTTCCAACAATATCATAATTAATTCCTGCTCCACTTCGCAGATTTAATCCAATCGAACTTAATACAGTCCCCACATATTTCTCCATACTTAATTCTCCTAGTTTTTTTGTCATTTTCAAAGCACTTGCTTTTGCTCCTTCTGCCGCTATCCACGCCTTTTCAAAATCACTTTTTTCAACGCGCAAATATTTGCCCCCTTCATTCAACCAAAGCGGATCATGAATTAAAAACACATTTTTCTCCATCCCCACTACCAATAAAAAATGATTTCCAGTAAAGCCTGAATAAGTTTGCATAGCTTGCTGCAAAACCCCATAGTGAATCAAAGCCATCACAGCATATCCATTTTGCAAACTATGTTCAACATCTGTGATTTTCAAATCCCAACCATAAGCAGGATATACGCCATGATTTTGCAATATTTTAATATTCTCTTGCCAAGAAGTATACCGATCGCCATTTTTTACAACACTCCGATATAATGAATCTACAGTTTCGCCCTTTTGAAGCAACCCAAACCCTTGCAAAAGCATCCAACAACACGTAGGTCCACAATCATTTCGATATCCACCTGCACCAATCCCATTAATCTGGCTCAAATAGGGAAACGCCATTTTTATAGTGGTCATAAACCCTCCTAACAAATAATCTGCGCTTGTGCTTGGATTGTTTTTAGCATAGGGAAAGCCAACCCCACGGATCCCCATCTTGCATAGCTATCTCCGGTTGAAAGAGTTGCAGTTAATGGGGTTGAAGGGGCTTTATCTGAATAAACAGATTTGTTATTGATGCTGATTCCCCCGTTTACAGAAACACTGCAATTAGGGGACCAACCAATTGTCAAAGCACACAAACACAACACAGGTCCCGTATTTGCACTAAAGTCATAAGTATTTGTTCCCGCGTAGATCTCAGCATCGATTACATCAGTTGAGATTACATTCAAAAATTTAGATCCCGGCGTGGGGCGAAATACAAAGATCAAATAGCTCGTATAAGCAGTAGCCGGTGTGCTAATCACCGCGCTAGCAATATCTTCATTCATAAAATAATAGTTTCGTGAAGTATACGTGGTATAGTCATTCCCAGTTTTTTTCACCCCGCGCCCATTCGGACTGCTGAAACTGTTAATCATCATCGTGTCACTCACCACGCTAGTGGCTGATTTAGTCAACACTACCAGATCATTTTTCTTTAAATCAACAGTTGTTGAATAGGTTGTTGCAACATGTATAATTTCTACGCCCATCATCGCACCTTTCGACACAACAAAATCAAATTAGTGCTCTCGATTACATCAAAGCTCAACACATCCACAAACACAAACATCCCTTTTTTCAAAAGAGAACTGCCGAAAACGCCATCTGCCGATGTAGCACTAGTTAAACTAATCGTGCCATAAGAAGTAGAATCGATCAGATCATAACTACTCAACAACTCCAAAGAACAACTACCACTTTCCCCAAAGGCATTCACCAAATGCCAACTTAAAATTTCACAATCTTCTGGCACCATAATCATTGCAGGGCATTTCCCTATTTCAGTTAATGGCACAAAAAAATTGATAGTCAGATCTTCAGCAGTGGAGAAAGGGCGCACATCTTTTACGTCTTCTGCGCTAATCGTCACTACTCCAGCGCTCACATAGATCTCTGCCAGAATCACATCAAACACCGTATCACTTTCCATCAATATCGGTGCTACAGGTTCAGTGGCAGGCACTCCAGTCAACAATTTGAATTGTACAGGATCTTGATTTGCTTCAATTGCACCAGCAGAAATGTCCATCCGCAGAACCACCAGATCAATTCTTGGATTATTTGCATCTGCTGCTGTCACATCAATTGTCAATAATTCAGGATTATGAAAATAAAACCCTCTCATTGTCGCCGTGCCAGCAAGCACCTGCACCTGCATCCCCCCAGAGAATCCTCTAACCAACAATTCATCCAGTTCTCCATAAATCACCCCGTCCTTAGCCAAATTTCGTGACCATCGGCTCCAATCCGTTTCATATTTATTTTCACCCCGTTTGGGTAAAGCAATTGTTGTCATGTCAACTCCTTCTTATTTCGTAGATCAAATTTTCTCTAATTGGCTAATTCGTTCTGCTAGCTTCTTTTGCATAAAAAAAATTGAAAAGCCACTACTACCTGCATTCACATTTTCATCGCCAATTGAAGACTGCACCACATCTCCATTTTCTGCATCATATTGAAATCGCACCTCTATCACCCTTTTTTCCACTGCAAATAACCTCGGCACATATACCTTCACTTTACTTCCCACCCAATAATCCTCGTCAAATCGTGCCACATTGGAATCCACACAACTAGCATTTAAGGTAAAACGAGCGTCCTCATTTGCCAATTGATCACCCAATTCTTGTGAAAATGCACTCTCCTCATCCAAGCGCCGCATATCTTTCACAAATTCTCGCCGTCCCCAACGTTGCATTGCAGCAGCCTCACCTCCTTCAAAAACATACCGCTCAGTTCCTTCACCTGTGCCCAGCAAATAACCATAAGTCCCATTAGGTGCTCGTTGAGTTAAGTCAAAATCCAACAAATTTCCATTTTGAAAGCTAAAAGTCACCTGTTTTTCCAAATCTGCTGGCACTTGCACATCAAACACACCATCCACCACATCAAATTGCAATCCACCTTTTTGTGCACACGTTTGCATCAAATCCAAAACAACATCAAAACGTGCTTTAATTTCGATTTCAGCCCCGCGTCCTTGATCAGCTGCAATATTAAATCCATCAATATCTCTTCCATGGTTCAAATTGTCCAACAGCAAGTTTTTCATCACACTTTCTGCTGGGCCAGAATAAATGGCATATTCTGCGCTTTCATAAGGAGGTCCAGCAGGCACTGGTAACCCCAATCGCCAATTCAACATTCCCACTTCATCATCGCAAATCAAACGCATGTTTGTTGGTGAATAATAGACAGATTGCACCAATCCGCTAGACAAAGCTTTTCCATTGCGCCAGATAGCTAATCGATAGGGACTCCCAAACCAATCCACCATATCCAAGTTACCAATCCCCATTGTCAATATGATTTTTCCCACATTGTTATAGCGTTTGATTACTTCCAGTTTTTCCCAATCATCCAACACACCAATCCGCTCTCCTTGTAGATTTTCCACAAAAACTGTATATACTCCACTCATACCGCAAAATACCTTTCTCGATATTGCAATACAACTTCACTTGCTTGTGTTGCATCACTCAAACGCATGGTGACCTCATTTTCACCGGGCACCAATTCCCACATCTCTCCCTCAGAATAAGCCCACAAATTCTGCCCATCTTCTAAGCCGATCAATTTTTCATGCATATTGATCACCATTTTTTCCCCTTCAGCCAGGTCATAGTTCACTTGAAATCTTGTCCCCGCACTCGTATTCTCTAGCACAATTTCTTTTGCTGGGCCATATACCTCAAACATAGGTGCGACCCGCCAGCTTTCTTCCAATGGAATCATTACTTTTGCATGAATACCCGCCACACTCGTGTTCCAAGGGAATTGCCAAGGCAGCCATGGTGTAAAAGCTGCTTCAAATAAATACTGAATAGAGTTCACTTCAGCTGCATACCAAAAAGGATCGTGTGCGATCAATTTGACTTGAAAAATTGCAAAATTAAGTCCCCGCGAGCTTGCTTTCTCCAACCCGCCTGCAAACACACAATTTAAAAAACGGGTTTGGTTGGCAAATTGATAAACCAATTTACCGCTCACCGGTTTCCCATTTGCATCCATCTTTGGTCGAAACGCCTTCATTAATCTTTCAATAGCTTCTCGCAGCATTTCTTCATCATCTCCACCCACATAGATTGGGATTGTTAAACTTCGTGTTCCCACTCTGGCATAGTTTAAAATCTCACCGCCTTCATGGGGTAACTTAAAACTTCCAAAATAGATTGCTGGAGAAAAAATTCCTTGCTCATCTACTAAAACCTTATACCGAATTCCTTTATCTGCTCTTGAAAACAAATCTAGCACATCCCCGAAAGCAGATTCCCATTGAATAGTTTTAATACCAATCACACCCACCTCCTACAAATACGTCGGATCCACGTCATACATTAAAGCAATCGCATCGCGTAGCCGGTCGGTGGTCAAACTAGTATCTTTGAAATCAAAATTTACCGTGGTTTGAGAATGAACAGTCTTTGAAGTGGAATTTGTCCCACTAATCCCACTTCCAATGCCGCTGTTAGCATACACAACCCCTGCCCCACTTGAAGAAGGAGTTGCAGAGCTTTCTGTAACTGTAGCAGATGCCTTTCCTAAAGCAGCATTTGCCGCTGCTAATGCCGCTTGCACTGCGTTCACCACCTGCACTGTCAACGCATTTGCCCGTGCCATCACTCCCGTCTGCATCGCATTAATCATCCCCGCTCCCACCGCTTGAAAAGCACCACTTTCTTGCAGCAATACCCCTAACACTGTTTGCATCCCACTCACCAACTGTTTCTGCAATCCGTCAAATCCAGTTACAAATGATCCTTGTATTCCGCCTATCATCGCGTTTCCCAATTGCGTTCCAATCACCGAAAACTGAAGTGTCATTCCTTCCATCCCCGTATTTGAAATTTCATTGTTTTGTAATACACCCAAATTCCCAAAATTCTGCATCAACCCTGTCTCAAATTCTGAGAGCAATTGCTGTGCTTGCAACAGTTTGTTCCGAAATTCAACATCATCCACGCTCAACTTCACCGTCAAATTGCCAACTTCCATTCCTACTCCTCCTTAATCTCATAGAATCGTTTACCATCCATCACAAATCCATCCGCAAGCACAGTTACTTCATCAGTCTTATCCTCAGCCGCAAACGCAAATGCCAACACCTGCGCAAATTCCTCTGCATCCTGCGCATCCAATGCCGATGGCAAAATACCATACAAACGGAACAATTGCCCATAAAGCTTCAATACATCCGCATAGCTTATTGGACGGACATCCTTTTTTTTTCAACATCTTCCCCTCCCACAAATTCTTTCAAAAACACTGCCCAAGTGGCATCATCCCCATATTCATCTAACATCCACATCGTCAATAAACATGGATTGCGCTTTTCATAGGGTTTATCATTTAACAGCACACACGCCATCTCTTGCAAAACTTCATACTCCTTCACAGACAAATTACTCAAGTCTGCCCCTTTGAGTTTTTCTTGTAATTGCAAGATTTTTTTCTGGCACCCCATTGAGAATCGCGCTGGCGTCCGAAATTTTTTCTGATTTAAAGTTATTTCCATCTTCACTCCTATTCACTTGCAGCCACACCATCGGCGCTGTTAGATGTGCCAGCAAAAGTCCCCCCAATCACCAGCAACCGCACCGCATACCGATTACCACCTGTCAACCCCGGTTGATGGCGAATCCGAGCTTGTATACTGGTTGTCTCCACATCTTCCACAGTCTGTACCTCTCGCCACCCCCCATTCACATCCAACACCTGCACTTTGATTGCTTTAGCATCCTCAGCGGCTGTAAAGCTCACATCCAGATCGCCTGCCAACACATCTTCTCCCATCGGAGTGCTAACGCTCAAATCGCTGATCCGTGTCTCTTGTTGGTTTGCCACAAAAAGCGGGGAGCTGAAAAAGCCTTCTTCCATCGTGCCCAACTTGGCATCGTCCAAGCCCAAACCGATCACATTCACATCATCACTCGAAAGCGCATTCACCAATTGTCCATTGCGCAAAGGGCGGGCGTTGAACACCAACTCGTTATTTGTATACTTAATCTTGTTTTCCTTGGTGTGAAAGCTCTTTTTTGGTTTTGAGAACACCCCTGCCATGCGCCACACATATTCATGTGTGCCGTTCGCCAACTGTGCCCGATAGCCCAACGCCACCGTCCGCGGCACATCTTTGCTAGACTCAATCAATTGCCCTGTCTCGGCATCGTAAGTAGCCCCCATCAACCAGGCATAATTAGCATTGCTGATATTCGCCACTGTCAATTGAATTTCCGTCACCACGCCCGAAGTCACCTGTGCATACACCCCGTCATCGGCATAGAAGTTATCCACTTCCATCTTAGGGTCCACCGATGCGCTCACTGCCCCCGGCAGCAATCGGCTCTCTCCATAGGCAACTCTGTTTTCATCATCGCTCAACAACGCTGCCACATATAACTTATCAAACCCAATTGTCGGGTAACTTGCATTTTCCATGGTTTATACCTCCTCAAAATACGTCACAATAAAATTCTGCACAAATAAATACATACCGTTTGCATCTTGTCCCAAAGGGCTTGGCTCTTGCACGCATTCAAGCTTCAAATACCGCACGCCATCTTGTCCATCCAACACATCCAACTGACGCAAGATCGTTTGTGCAGCTTCGATTTTTGCGCGCCCCAAACGATAGTCCGCCTCTCGTACCAACACTTGCAAACCCGGCCGACGATGGTGTGCCACTCCTTCGGGTGCTTGCCCTGCATATTCAAACACACCTACTGCTGGCAGCCCGTCTGCTGGCAAAACACCTGCAAACAAAGTTTCGCCTTCAATGCCCAAGCCAGCGCTTTCCAACACCTCCAGCATATCTTTCAAAAAGTTCATTTTGTTCACTCCTCACTTCGACTTAACTCAACTCACCGCGATAACGTAGCCGTAACTTCATTTGCCAATCGTCCCATCACCTCTCCTTGCATGGCATTAAATGGATCTTCCAAATACTTAGCTTTCCCTTGTGGATGGTGATAGAACAGAGTTTCATGTTGCTCCACTGCATAGTCCGTCGCATATCCGACCACAAACACCAAATTTCCTTCCCAATTTGTAACTTTCTCCACAAAAGCGCTTTCCTGCAAAGCGCCTGTGTCCACAGGCACTTCTGCTTGTGAAGCAATTTTTAGCTCCTCGGCAATCTCATGCAACGCATTCTCCAACGCAGCACGCACTGCGCTTCCCAACCCCTCATTATTCCAAGCACCATCCACTTCCACCACAATCATGTCAACACCTCCACCCCAATCATGTTTCCCTTCCCATCCACCAAGCGTTTCACACTTAACACCTTCTTGCCATCCATCAAATCTTCCACCCTCACATCCACCTCACAAAAGATTCGGTCTCGGCTCACCACAATTTGTCCCTGTCCATCGCGCACTTCTTTTTGCAGTGCTTCTTTCCGCGCAGGGATCAGTTGTGTTGCATAACTTGCCTTTCCAAATCCATCTTGTCCAATGCGTTGCTCCCACACCACTTCTTGTTGCAAAAATCTCTTCAAGTGTCTGCTCATCTCAACTCACCTCATAGCTCCCCACATATTTTTGCATCAACTCTGCTGCCCGCATACTCTCAAACACACTTGCCAAATAAACCCCTCCCGCGCTTTGTATCTCACCATAGCGCTCTTGCATACTTCCGATTGCAGAATAAAGCATCCCTTCATTCAATCGATCTTTGCGCAGTGTTCCTTCAGACGGACATGCACGTGCTACAGCTTCTTCAATCTGCGCTGCTTTCACATCTTGTTCATTGCTTTGCGCATAGGATTTTGTAAAATAAGGGCTTTGAAAAGTAGTCGTCTTAATCCGTGGAAAGCTCAACGCTTGTGTCTCGTTCAATTTTTTCCCCGTCCATCGTACACTCTCAATCGCTTGCGCACCTGCCCGCAGCATCACTGCCTTATCTGCTTCATTAAATCCTTCCCAAGCCAAGCGCTCTTCTGCTTGGCTCACAAAATGTGCCGTCACATAAGCGTCTGCCTCCGCCACATCCACATAACTATCCACGCCAACAATCAGCGTATCATCGCTCATTTTGTGCTCCTTTCCAAACTATCTGATTTCTCCAAGCAGGGGAGGGGAGTATTCTCTTCTCCCCAACCCATCAAGTTTCTTTATCCCAAAATTTGACAAGCCAATTCAGGATAGAGAGTGGCAAACCCATATAAAGTGTCGATTGACATAGTTTGTCGTTTGGTGGTCAAGTCATAGCCAAACGAAACTCGCACAGTTAACCCTTGTGCTTGAGCTGTATAGCTCTCCACCCCACGGCCCGGGTCCAAAGGACGGGTCACAAAGGCAAAAGCACGTTCATGGAATGCCAAGTTCATCACATGTGCTTGGGCTACCTCATCTGCAAATTCCACCACACCATCCATCACATCATCTTTCAATGCCGGATAAAGTTTGGCATCTAACACCCCCGCCACCGCTGGTCCGCAATCTTCAATCACCACATACTGTCCCCCATCGATCAGCAAAAGGTCCCCCTTCTTCAAATTCCCTGTAGAACTGCCTTCATCACTGCTCAACTGCGCCACAGAATAGGAAAAACCAGTTGCACCATCCACTGCATTATTGCTCACACTCACTGCCGCGCTCACATCATTTAAGCTTGCAAAGCTTCCCGCTTGGTGGGTGACCACCCCTTGCGACATATAATTTTCAAAGTTATACACTCGCCCCATGGCTGATTGTCGCAAAGTTGCCGTTGAACCACTTTGCCCTGCATCAACCAGCGCATTCAATTGCAGCAAATTTACATTTGCATAGGGGTCCCACACTGCACGCCGTTTGCTTTGCGGTGCTTTGTTCACATCCATAGTGCGCATTGCTTCTGCTATCGGTGCCAATTCATTTGGGGTTTGTCCCGCAGTGCCCACCCAATAGGGGACTTGTTCAGCCAAACGCAACCCATCTTCATTGATCTTTTCTGCCAATGCCAAGATAGCCGGTTCCAAAATAGTGCGTTGAAAATCATCAAAAGATAACGCCATCTCAGCAGATGAAACCTGCACAGACACATCCGCAATTTGATCCATTTTTACATAAACCGGAAACTGATTTAGATCTTGCAACGCAATCTCGTTTCCGTCCATGAAGCTCTTTGCGTCAAACACATTTGGTCTTCGCACTTGGATCGTATCTCCCTGTTTTGCAAAATCATCAGAATGATCGCGATAGATCAAATTCGGAAACACTAAATGGTCTGCCAAAATTGGTAATGCCTCCTGTGCGATTCGTTTTGCCGTTAAAAATCGATTACTCATAAAAATTTTCTCCTTTTCTATTTAATTTCATTCATCCGTGCAGCAAACAACGCCTCATCAGACAAATTCTCAAAATCCAACATAGTCGCAGCCCCCGCAGGGTTCCCTGCATGCGTACTCACTTTTGCTTCTGTACCAAACAAATAACCATCGCTCTCTTGCAAAACCTTCACCTGTGCGTCCAGCCCACTCAAACCATCCTCATTCGCCTCAATCAAATCCCAATCCAGCAACCCCTTCACCGCCCTTACGTTCCGTGCCCCAGCCATCAACAAAGCTTTTTCCACCGCCAAACTTTTCACTTGGTTTTGCAACGCAGTTTGTGTCTCTTCAAAAGTCTTAAATTGCGCATCCACCTCCTCTTTTTTCAAAAAATCACCATGCTGCAAATCAATTAACTGCATCCTATCCTGTCCTTTCAGTTTTTCACTTACTTGCAAAAATAGTTCTTCCCCCAACAATTCTTTCAACTTTTCCAAAACTCACTCCTTTTAAAAACTTAAATAAAAAATCCCGAAGAAAATGCAATCAAAACTGCATTTTTCCTCGGGATCATTGCGCCAGACAGGAACTATCTAGGACAACATTATAGCACAAAAATTCTATAAAAATCCCTGATTTTAATTTTCAAATTGAGACAAAAAAATAAGTCTATGCTATACTAAATTAATCGTAAGCAAGAAAGAGGGAGTGCCATGGAGCTCTACGAAAAAAAATGTAAAAATTGTGGCGGTACATTACAATTTACCAAACAAGACACCCACACCAAATGTGAATATTGCCAAATTGAATATGAAATTCGAAGAGTTGGCAAAGATTTTATCCTTAATAAATTTGCCCGTTGTCCCGTATGTGGCGAAAACGACCTTTCCCGAAAGCTCACTTCAATAGAATTTGACGAAACATTTATCACCCAAGAAGGCAATCAATTCACCACAAAACTTGCCGCTAAAATAAAAAAACCGCTTCCTCCTCAATTATTGGAAAATAATGGCATATCTTTCCAATCGTATTTAAAAAAGATTTTTGCATTATTTATTCTTGCAGTCATTATCGAAATAGTTGGCATCAATATATTTAACAATGGATATAACCAAGTTTTATTTATGCTTGCCCATCTAACAGTAGCATTTATCATATTTGGTATCGTCCTAATCATTCATAACTATTTTTTCCACAAAAAGCTCCACAAGATCAAAGTCTTCAATCACAATAGCAATGAGTTAATTAAATTTAAAAGAGCAGAAAAAAGATTTAATGAATTGTATTATTGCAAAAGAGATGGTATCGTCTACTCAATTGAACATAATGATAAACACTTCACCCTAGATAATTATTTTCAATACTTATATCCCCCAGAATATTAAAATCGATAACTTGACAAAGACCACCCTTCATCATAAACTTAACCCAATGAAGAAAAAGATGATGCCCGAAATGATGTCCATGATGATGCGCATTGTGCGCCTCTAAACGTGCGGGTTTTTCAAAAAATGCTTCAAATCTTGACTGCCGCACGGGCAGTTTCTTTTTTAAGAATGGAGAAACGAATCAATGACAGAAAAAATCCTAGTTGAAATCGCTTGGCCTTATGCCAGCGCCTCGATCCATGTGGGCAACATCACTGGCTCTCATCTTCCTGCCGATATCTATGCAAGATATCATCGTCTCAAAGGTAATGATGTGGTCATGGTCTCAGGCTCAGATTCTCACGGCACTCCCGTCACAGTCAAAGCAGATGCAGAAGGCACCACTCCGTTAGAAGTCTCTAAAAAATATCATCAAGAATTTGTAGAACTTTTTCAAAAATTAGGCATCCACTATGATCAGTACACCAGTACCCACACTGAAAATCATTTCAAAGTGGCACAATCTTTCTTCTTAGCCCTTAAAGAAAATGGCTTCTTATATGAAGAAACCCAACAACAATGGTATAGCGAAAAAACAGATCGTTTCCTTCCCGACCGCTATGTCGAAGGAACCTGTTATATCTGTGGTGCAGAAGGTGCCCGTGGAGATCAATGTGACAACTGTGGTTCCATGTTAGATTCCACCCTGCTCAAAGACCCCATTTCCAAAATGGATGGTTCCACCCCTGTTCTCAAAGACACCACTCACTTCTTCTTGGATCTCTCCAAATTAGAAGACAAAGTAGTCAAATTTCTCGAAAGCAAACAAGACTATTGGCGTGCCAACGTAGTCAAACAATCTCTTGGTTGGATCAAAGCCAAAGGTCTTTTAGGCCGCCCAATCACCCGCGACCTTGAATGGGGCATCCCCGTACCAGTCGAAGGCTGGGAAGGCAAATGTATGTATGTTTGGTTTGAAGCCGTCATTGGTTACCTATCTGCCACCATTGAATGGGACAAACTAGGTGACGAGAACGCCAAATGGGAAGACTTCTGGCTCAATCCTGATGCCAAAGCCTCTCACTTCATCGGCAAAGATAACATCCCCTTCCATGCCATCATGTGGCCAGCTCAACTTCTAGGTGCCGGCGACAAATTCTGTGAGATTTTTGGAGAAGGTCAAGGCTCGCTTACCCTTCCTTATGATGTGCCTGCTAATGAATTTATGAACATGGAAGATCGCAAGATCTCCGGCAGCAAGAACTGGGGTGTATGGGGGCTAGATTTCCTCTCACGTTACGATCCCGATCCATTACGTTTCTATCTCACCATCAACATGCCTGAAACCCGTGATTCCAACTGGGACTGGGACGATTTTGTCCGCCGCAATAACGACGATCTTGTCGCCACCTGGGGCAACCTTGCCAACCGCGTTCTCTCATTTACCCACAAAAAATGGGATGGCATCATTCCCGAACCCGGTGAACTGTCTGAAACAGACACAGCTCTTTTAGACTCCATTGAAAAAGGATTTGACACCGTCGGTCAATTGATCGAAGAAGTCAAACTTCGCGCTGCCTTGTCTGAAGCCATGCGTTTAGCTTCTGAAGTAAATAAATACTTAGATGACACCGCCCCATGGTCTCTTGTCAAAACAGATAAAGATGCCGCAGCAACAATTGTCTATGTAGCCATCAAAGCCATTGACAGTCTTAAGACAATCCTCTCTCCATTCTTGCCCTTCACCTCTGAAAAACTCAATAGCTTCTTGCGAACAGATCAACCACTTTATGGAGAACAATACACCCAAACAGTACAAGATAATCTTGGTGAACATATTGTCCTTCGTTATAAAGCTTCTGGAACAGGACAATGGAAACCTAGCGACCTCAAAGGTGGCATTCCATTCCAACAACCAGAACCACTCTACAAAAAATTAGACAAAGAAGTAGCTGACGAAGAACGTGCGCGTCTCAATTAAATAAATAATTACTTAAAAAGAAAAGCCAAGTGGAGTTTTACTTGGCTTTTTTTATATGTGGTTTTATAGCACGTTATTCATGGTTTGCTTTCAGACAATCTAAGAATCCTTCATATTCCTCACGGCAGCTTTTGCATAGGCGTAAATGATGATCAACCAACGGGTAATATTGTCCGGCATCTTCGCCATTCATACACATTTCAGCGAAAATATCCATCATTTCATAGAATTGCCCACAGTCAAGTTCTTCTTCTTGGGTGATGACAACTAATTTATAAAGTTGTTCCAGTGATTCTCTTTGCATAAGACTCCTTTGAATCGCATCGTCTGACCTATGGACGAGAGCGAAAAAGTATTTCTTACGGAGCCTCAAACATTGTTAATAACTCTTGGGTATCAATCCCAGTTTGTTCCACCAACCTTTGTTGCATACGCTTTCGAGCATCAAATAACAACTTATACAAAGCATTTCGATTTGTACCTAAACGCTCTGCAATTTCCTCCATCGGCATCCCACCTTTCACCACTGCCAACATCGCCACTCGTTGCCGCTCTGTCAATTCTTCATCGATCATGCGCTCCACGATTTCCATCATGTCAGCCTGGCTCACTTTTTCTTCAGGAGTATAGTTATTGTCTTTTAGAATAATAGGGGTAAATTCATCCCCTTCATCTGTTTCAATAATTGTTTGTAATGAAATATCTTTCCATCTTCGGCGTCTTAATTCTGTAAATGCCACATGGATTGCAATTTTTTGTGCCCAAGTGGTGAATTTGCTCTCACCACGAAATGTTTCTAAACTTTTTAGAATTTTCATCAATGCATCTTGTGCAAAATCTTCACTTAATGCATCCAAATCATTATCAACGCGAGACGATAAAGTGGCTCGTAAACCTCGAAGTAAGATTGTACGTAGATCTTCGAGAGCCTCGCCATCTATCGGGTCCCGTAAAGCTTCCATCCACTCTTGATTTGTTCGTCTGTTCATATTTACGCTCTCCTAAAATACGACTCACCCCATAAAAAAATATGTCGCTATTTTTAGTTTACCAAAGTTGAGAAGAAATGCAAGATACAAAACTGTAATGATGAGAAAGTAGATAAAATAAGTTAAATATAAGAACCCACAAATAGTGGGTTCTTAATCGATTATTCTATTTTAATTATCTAACATTCCAGTTTTATCATTGGCTCTTAATGTACCAGTGGGTTTATCATATTGCTGTTCAGCCAATGGAGAATCATCAACAAATAACATTGGCAAATTTGCTACAGAAATCATATCACCCGAATGCAAAACTGTTTCTGCCTGAATCCGCATTCCATTCACATAAGTTCCCCCAGTTGAATCCTTATCGGAAATAACAAATTCACCTTCTTTATTCAGAATTGCAGCATGATAACGGGAGATAAGTGGATCTTGGAGCACTAAATCGTTTTCAAGTTTTCGCCCAATATGCGTCACCCGTTTCACCAACGGGAAAACTTGTCGATTTATCACGAGATAGGCTCGGAATTCTGGGGAATCATTCATCATTATCAATTACCTACATTTTTATTAATTGAACAAAAAACTTATTGAAGAAAATAGCATTGAAAAAATGATGATTAAAACAAAAGTGGTCATCACAATTTGTGCAACAGTTAGTTTCTTCTTTGGTTCTTTTTTTGAACTTTTTTGTACCTTCTTGCTCATACTTTTAATTACCTTATTAAATAAATTTTAGATTGTTGCCAAAACTTTTTCCAACTCCTCAATCATAACAGGTTTGAAAATATAATTAGTAGCACCTAATCCAATTGCCTTATCCACCTGCACATCAGCTGCTTCAGTAGATAACATCACAACAGGAATCATATCATATTCTTTTCGACTTCGCACAAATTCTAAGAAATCCAGACCTGTTACTTGAGGCATGTTAATATCCAAAAAGATAGCTTTTGGTTTTGCTCCCGACAAAAGTTTTTTTGCGGCTGAGGGAGCATTCAAGAAAGATTCTACTTGGTACCCTAAGATTTTTAGCATTAAAGTAATTGCATTAATCATTTCTTGGTCATCATCAACAATCCAAATAGGCAACGGTAAATTCTCCTTGAATATATAATTATAGCCTAAACTTTAGAATTGAAAAGTTGTCAAAATAAGGTATTAACAAATTGCAAGGTATCAAATAAATATATCCTAACCGAATCAATGGTTTACTCTTTTACTATAGTTAAATTATAGTAAATCATCAAATCATTTGGTTTAATTTTGTGTAAAGAATTAGTGAATCATGGTATAAATAAAAAAACGAAAAAGGCAGACTTATAATGGAAGATAACCTCTACATCATCTCAGCCGTCGGCAAAGATACCCCCGGCCTTGTTAATGACCTCACTAGCGTCCTCGCCCAGCAAAATATCAACATCGTTGATGTCGAAGCCCGCTCAGTCCGCGGTCACTTTACTATGTTTATGGTCATCGACACCCTCCAATCACAATGGAGCCTGTCCCAGCTTTCTTCCATTCTCAAAACAGCCTCCCACAAATTTGATGTCAGCTTTGACATCAAACCCTACGAAATAGATCACCGAAAAATTCAAAAAGACCTAATGGTCTTCACCCTCATGGGTCAAGACAAACCCGGCATCATCGCTCACATCACCCAAATTTTTGCTTCCTACAAAATCAACATTGAAAAAATGAAGATGATCGCTCGTGGAGAGACCATCGCTATGGAAGTGCGCATTGACGCCACAAATAATAACATTGCAGATCTGCGCCAAGCCCTCTTAGAATTTTCCGATCAAACCGGCCTTGATGTTTCCCTTCGCACCTTCAATGCTTACAAAGGTCCAGATCGAGTAGTTATCTTTGACTGTGATTCCACCATCATCCAACAAGAAGTCATCGACGAACTCGCCAAAATTGCTGGGGTAGGGGAGCAAGTCAAAGCCATGACACAAGAAGCTATGCGCGGTGAAATCGACTTTCAAACCGCAGTCCGCAAGCGCGTTTCACTGCTCAAAGGGCTCACCCTTGAGCAACTCAACCAACTCACCACCACCATCTCCCTCACTCCCGGTGCCGAAGAACTCATCCAAATGCTGCACGCCATGGGTTACAAAGTAGGCGTTGTCTCCGGTGGATTTATGTTCTTCATGCAATATCTCCAAAAACGCCTCAACCTAGACTACATCTTCGCGAATCAACTTGAAATTATCGATGGCGTCGTTACCGGCAACATCCTTGGCGATATTGTCGATGCAGAACGAAAAGGTGCCTTGATCAAGGAGATCGCGGATAAAGAGAACATCTCCACAGATCAAATTGTTGCCGTTGGTGATGGTGCCAATGACCGCTTCATGCTCCAAAATGCTGGCCTCGGCATTGGCTTTAGCCCCAAAGAGATTCTCCGTCAACACAGTGATGGCATCATCAATGCCGACTCACTCAAAGGACTCCAATATTTCTTAGGCATCCCAGATAAAGATTAAAAACAAAAAATTCATTACGATTCTAAAAATTCTTGTGATATAATCGGCGGGTAATTAAAAACAAAAGCATTTGGAGAAAAACGTGGGCAAACAACCACATTGGTGTCAAAAAAACACCAAAACCATTAATTAATAAACAAAGGGAGGGGCAGGATATCTGCCCCTCCCTTCTATTTAAGCGGTTTGCACATGGATGCTTTAAAATGCAAGAAAGGAAATGAGAATGACAAAATATTTATTTGTAACAGGTGGGGTCCTCAGTTCAGTAGGCAAAGGTATCACAGCATCCATGTTAGGGCGTGTTTTGCAAGAGCGTGGCTACACTGTCATGTCAGCCAAACTAGACCCCTATATCAATGTCGATCCCGGCACCATGAGTCCTTATCAACATGGGGAGGTCTTTGTCCTTGATGATGGCACCGAAACCGATCTCGATCTCGGTCACTACGAACGCCTCTTAGACATCAATCTCTCTCGCGTCTGTAACTTCACCACCGGACAAGTCTACGCCGAAGTTATCGCCAAAGAACGCCGTGGAGACTATCTCGGTGGTACTATTCAAGTCATCCCTCACATCACAGACGAAATCAAAAAACGCATCCTCTGTGTCGCCGATGAAACCAAGGCGGACATCGTCATGGTCGAAGTGGGCGGAACCGTGGGGGACTATGAATCACTCCCATTCTTAGAAGCACTCCGTGAAATGCCTAGCGAAGTTGGCGAAGAAAATTGTTTCTTCATCCACGTCACTTGGGTACCTCACATCATGGCTTCCGGAGAGCTCAAAACCAAACCTACTCAACACTCCGTTCGCGAGCTTCGTTCCATCGGCATCAGCCCTGATATGATTGTCCTTCGCTCTGACCTTCCTTTAAATGAAGAGATCACCCAAAAAGTAGCCCGTTTCTGCTCAGTAGCCCCCCAAGCCGTGGTTCCCATGATCACCGCTGACGTGCTCTATGACATTCCTTTTGAATTAGAAAAAATGGGCATTGGGGATTATATGATGGACAAACTTGGGATAAAATCCAAACGTAAACCCACCTGGCGTCGCTGGACCCGTCTCGCAGCTGAGTCTCGTGCCGAAAAACCCACTATCAATCTTGCCCTCGTCGGCAAATATGTCGAACTCCATGATGCCTATAAATCAGTCCAAGAAGCCATCACTCATGCTGGCCTGCATAATAATGTAGATGTTAAAATTGATTGGGTTCAATCAGAATATCTCGAAGATCTCACCCAAGAACAAGTCGCCCAACGCCTGCAAGACGCAGCCGCTATCATTGTCCCCGGAGGTTTTGGTGAACGTGGCATCGAAGGCAAGATAAACGCCATTCAATATGCCCGCCAATCACAAACCCCCTTCCTTGGTCTCTGCCTTGGCATGCAGCTCATGTCTATCGAATTTGCCCGCAACGTTCTCCATTTAGAAAATGCTCACTCCACCGAATTTAATCACCTCACCCCTCATCCCATCATTGATCTCATGCCCGAGCAGCGCTCCCTCAACGAAATGGGTGCCACCATGCGCCTTGGTCTCTACCCCTGCCGTATTCAAGAAAACACCCTTGCCGCTTCCCTCTATAAAACTGACTACATCGAAGAGCGCCATCGCCATCGATATGAATTCAACAATCAATACCGTCAACAATTTGAAAATCATGGTATGATTTTGTCGGGTCTTTCACCAGACCAAAGACTGGTCGAAATTGCCGAGATCAAAGATCATCCCTATATGATCGCCTCCCAATTCCATCCAGAGTTTCTCTCTCGTCCGCTCAATCCCCACCCGTTGTTTATGGGGCTAATTAGCGCCGGCATAGAGAGAACAAAAAAGTTACAAAAATAAAGTAAAATAGACATAGAATTGGAAAATAATGACAGCTTGTCATTTGGATATCATACTGAATAAGAGGTAAAAATGTATACAAATATTGAATCAATTTTCGGCCAACAGATTCTCGATTCACGTGGCAACCCCACCGTGGAAGTCACCGTAGTCCTTGAAGACGGCTCCTATGGCCGTGCAGCAGTTCCATCTGGCGCATCCACCGGTGTGCACGAAGCACTCGAAATGCGTGATGGCGACAAATCTCGCTATGGCGGCAAAGGCGTCACCAAAGCAGTCGCCAATGTCAATGGCAAAATCGCCAAAGAACTCATCGGCATGGATGCCACCCGCATGATCGAAGTTGACAACGCCATGTTCGCCTTAGACGGCACCGCCAACAAATCCAAGTTGGGCGCCAATGCCATCCTCGGCGTTTCCCTTGCAACCGCAAAAGCAGCTGCAAATTCCTTGATGATGCCCCTCTATCGCTATATTGGTGGCACCTACGCTCACGTATTGCCCGTTCCGATGATGAACATCCTTAACGGTGGTGCTCACACAGCTTGGCAATCCACAGACGCACAAGAATTTATGGTCATGCCTTTCGGCGCACCCAGCTTCAGTGAATGTGTTCGTTGGGGTGCTGAAATTTATCACGCACTCAAATCAGTGCTCAAAGCCAAAGGCTACGCAACCCTCGTTGGTGATGAAGGTGGCTACGCTCCTGCATTGAAAGCCAATGCCGAAGCAGTCGAAGTAATCCTCGAAGCCATTCAAATGGCCGGCTACAAACCTGGCGAAGAAGTTTGCATCGCCCTCGACCCCGCCGCATCCGAATTCTACGACGCAGAAGAAAAAGTCTATAACCTTCGTACAGAAGGCAAAAAACTCACCTCCGACCAAATGGTCGAATTCTGGGCAGATTGGGTTCGCCAATACCCCATCGTTTCCATCGAAGATGGTCTCGACCAAGATGACTGGGACGGCTTCACTAAGATGACAGCTGCTGTTGGTGACAAATGCCAAATCGTGGGTGACGATCTTCTCGTAACCAACCCCGCCCGTGTCAAAAAAGCCATTGAGCTCAAAGCTGCCAACTCTCTCCTCGTCAAGGTCAACCAAATTGGTTCCCTTAGCGAAACCATCGAAGCAGTCCGCTCCTGCCAAAACGCCGGCTGGACCGCAGTTACATCTCATCGTTCTGGTGAAACAGAAGATGCCACCATCGCTGACTTGGCTGTCGCACTCAACACTGGTCAAATCAAAACAGGCGCCCCTGCCCGTTCAGATCGTGTTGCAAAATACAATCAACTTCTCCGCATCGAAGCCGAACTTGGTTCCGAAGCAAAATTTGCTGGTTGGGACGCACTCAAACAATCACGATAAGTTGATTAAGAGAACTTATGATATAATAAAACGTCTTCTATTTAGAAGACGTTTTTTAAATCTTGTTTTTTCACACGGAGTTGTAAAAAAGCACATGCAAAGCCCTTCACTACCTGTTCACTTTTTTCATCAAAATTTATCCACTATTTATTTTTTAATTTTTTCTCTTCTCATATTTGGTCTTTCCAATTTGGTATATTTGTTATTGCAATTTTATACGATGAGAAATTACAGAATCTTTAGGGCGTATCTTTACATTGTAATAGTTTATCTTTTTTGGCTATTTTGTTATATTTTTGAATTAATCGCCATTGATCCAGCAATGAAGAAAATATGGTTTGACCTTCATTTCATAAACATGTCAATCTTGCCGTTTTATTGGTTTTCAATGATTCTCATATACTACGATTTTCCTCGTTTTGTGATGCCCATACGCATTTTTGGAGACGCCTTCACTTTCATCACCATACTAAACTTTATCTCTAACAACAAAACAGGTTTGTTATATTCAAATTTTCAAATCAAAAACAATGGCTTAATTGACTACATTAGCGTTGAACATGGCACATGGTACTACGTCATCTTAGGTGCCTACATGTTGGTCTTTTTTGTCATGTTAGTCATAATTTTTCAAGGCATTTTTTCCAAACAAAGAAGTAACAAAAGATTGGTCTATCTTTTTATCTACTCTATACTTGTGATTTTTATTGGTGGAGTATTAAATCAAAGCTCCTATCAAATCATTCCCAACATCAATCACATTTTATTATTCTCGCCTATCATCACAATACCCATTATCATCTTTTCAAGAGAAGATGACTCCCTTGGCACCATTCCATATGCCTATCGCTTAATCATTGATAATCTAACAGATGGCATAATCATCATTAACCCAAAAAACAAAATAGTAACAGTCAACAAAACAGCCATTGAAATCTTCCCTATCTTAAAGTTAGAAAACATTCTCACATATATTCAAAATAATCTCATAGAATCAAATGAATTTGTTCCTGATCTTGAATGGTTAGTCTCAAATCCAGATCACTTTAGATTTGAAAACATTGAAAATGATAAATATTATGAATTAACCGTCACAAAAGCAAATGAATATCGAGAATTTATGGGCTATATTCTCAATTTTAAAGACATCAGTCATCACTATAAAGCTTATCAAAAGATTGAAAACATAGCCCGTACAGATGCTTTAACAAAAACAATCAATAGATCCTATTTTGAAGAGTCATTCAATGATTTAATAAAATCTCTTTCTTATGGAAGTTCTGTATCCATTGCAGTCGTAGATCTAGATAAATTTAAAATAATTAATGATGAATATGGTCATCTTACAGGAGATCAAATTCTTCAAACCTTTGCGAAAATTGTTAGAAAAAACACTCGTGAAACAGATCTAATCATTCGATATGGTGGAGACGAATTTATTATTATCTTTCCTAATGTGAAAGAAAATGTAATCCATGAGATTTTTTCAGTTATTCAAAAAGAATTTAACAATGCAATTCTTTTACTTAATCTCAAAGTAAAATTTGTCACATTCTCTTATGGCATTTATAGCTACAATATAGAAAATGAAAAATCATTGCAATTTTTGAATTCAGCAATTGATTTAGCAGATAAAAATATGTACCTAAACAAAAAGAATAAATCAAATTTTCTTAAATAATTCAACTTCATAAAATGATGTTTCCCTCTCAATCAGCCTCCCCCTTCAATTTAATAGCTTGAACGCCTGCTTTATGGTAACATTAACTCCGAAATTTATTACAAAAAGCAGGAGCAAGCAGTATGCAAAACTTAACCGGCGCCCAGATTCGCCAAACATTCATTGATTTTTTCAAAGAGAGAGGTCACGAATTTGTTCCATCAGCTTCATTGGTGCCCGGTGGAGATGCCACCCTTCTGTTTACCAATGCCGGCATGGTGCCCTTTAAAGACGTATTCCTCGGCACTGACATTCGCCCCTATACCCGCGCCACCAACGCTCAAAAATGTATGCGTGTTGCTGGCAAACACAACGACCTTGATGAAGTAGGCCGTGATGACACCCATCACACCTTTTTTGAAATGCTCGGTAACTGGTCCTTTGGCGACTATTACAAACCCGAAGCCATTGCTTGGGCTTGGGAGCTTCTCACTGATGTATGGAAAATTCCAAAAGATCGTCTCTATGCCACCGTCTTCAAAGACGAAAAAGGTGACATTCCCACAGATGAAGAAGCCGCCAAATTTTGGCAGCAGCAGCCCGGTTTTCTAGAAGGCCACCTTTCCTATTTAGGTCGCAAAGACAACTTTTGGGAAATGGCTGAAACTGGTCCCTGTGGTCCCTGTTCAGAAATTCACTTTGATAGAGGTGATGCCTTTGGTCCCATAACCTATCTTGATAATGGAGATATCGACCTAGATGGTCCTCGTTTTGTAGAGCTTTGGAACCTCGTCTTTATTCAATACAATCGTATCGACGAAGATACTCTTGAACCCCTTCCTGCCACCCACGTAGATACTGGCATGGGTTTTGAACGCATTGTTTCTGTTCTCCAACAAAAAGATTCCAATTATAAAACAGATCTTCTAGCTCCAGCTGTTGAAGCCACCCGCAAAATGACTGGTGCAACCATCGATCAAGTGTATCAAAACTACACTCCTTATCGAGTTATTGCAGATCACGTACGCACGGCCACTTTCCTCATCGCCGATGGCGTTGTCCCCGGCAATGTCGGTCGCAACTATATCTGTCGCATGATCATTCGTCGTGCAGCTCGCTTTGGCTCCAAGATCAATCTTGAAGCGCCTTTTATGGCACCTGTTGCCGAAGCCATAATTGCCACCTATGGCAATGCCTATCCTGAATTAATCGAAAATAAAGAAGCTATCCTCTCCAATCTCACTCGAGAAGAACTTCGTTTCCAAAAAACAGTAGAAGGCGGCATTGCGCACCTTGAAGACCTCATGCAAAAAGCAAAAGCCAATGGACAATCTGTCTTAGATGGTGATGCCACCTTTGATTTATATGCCACCTATGGTTTACCGCTGGAACTCACTCGCGACATCGCCAAAGAACAGAGTTTTGATGTTGATGAAAAAGCCTTCAAAACTGCCATGGAAGCTCACCGTTTAGCATCAGGTGCCGGCAAAGCCATGGGCGTCATGGGGCAAAACATTGAAATCTATCAAGAGCTCTTGAACGACCTTATTACCCACGGCAAACTCACCAAAGAAGGCGTCAAAGCGGATCCTTATTCAGCCCTGATTTCAGACGGACAAATCCTTGCGCTCGTCTCTGAAGATGAATCCATAGACAGTGCCTCCAAAGGCACTCCTGTCAACGTCATCGTTCCCACCACCAATTTTTATGTTGCTTCTGGTGGTCAAATGGCAGATATTGGCGAGATAATCGGCGACAATTGGCGCATCCGCATTGATGATGTCCAACGTCCTGTCGCTGGAATCGTCATTCACATTGGTGAAGTCACCCAAGGCACGCCTAAAGTTGGAGACACCTGCCAAGCTAAAGTAGATGTGATCAATCGTCAAAACATCGTCCGCAATCACACCGCCACCCATCTCTTGCACGCTGCTTTGCATCAAGTCATCGGCAAAGAAGCCCGTCAAGCAGGTTCCTTGGTTGCCCCAGATCGTCTACGTTTTGACTTCAATCATCCTGAAGGGCTCACCCAAGGACAATTGAATCAAATTGAAAACATCGTCAATGAGATGATTGCTCTCAACGTACCCGTCTCCATCGCTCACAAAACATTAGATCAAGCCAAACAAGAAGGTGCCATGGCGCTCTTTGGTGAAAAATACGGGTTAGATGTTCGTACCGTCCGTATTGGCAAAGACACTCAATTATCCTACGAACTTTGTGGAGGAACCCATGTCACCAACACTGGCGAGATTGGCACCTTTATCATCCTCAGTGAAGGTTCTGTAGCAGCTGGCATTCGCCGTATTGAAGCCATTACCGGCCGCGCTTCATATCAATTTATTAGCGAACGAATGTCTGTCATGCGCAGCATGTCTGAGATATTTAAAACGACTCCTGAAAAACTCAATGAACGCGCCTCTGCTCTTAATGAAGCATTTTCACAAGCGCTTAAAGAAAACAAAGCCCTCAAAGCTAAATTAGCAGAAGGCTCCATCAAAGACAGTCTTCAAAATATCCAAGAAGTTGCGGGTATTCCCGTACTAGCCATTCATTTGCCTGATATTGATATGAACACCTTGCGTGAAGAAGCCTCCAAATTTGTCAACGAGAAAAAAGGCATTGCCCTCCTCGCCACCACAGAAGATGGAGAAGATCCCAAATTAGTAGCCATGCTTCCTGATGAGCTCGCCAAACGCGGTTTCCATGCAGGCAAACTTGTTAATCACATCGCCGAAGCACTCGGTGGTCGTGGGGGTGGCAAACCCACCATGGCGCAAGCCGGCGCAAAAGATGCCACAAACTTAGACAAAGCCCTCGCTTTAGTCAAAGAATGGGTTGAAGCTCAAACAAAATAAAAGAACAAAAGGTGAGTGATGCAAACAGATATAATCTACGCTTCGCATTATGATACGGTCGCATCCATTAAGGATAAGATCAAAAATCATCAATCAGCCAGAATATGTCTAGTTTTACCCACTCGCCTTTTACTTTTTAACGCTTCCCAGCTCAACATTCTACGTCGTTATTGCGCTGATCTTGGCCTTGAGCTAGCCCTTGTTACCCGAGAATTTCAAACCCTTCAATTTGCAAAACAACTCAACATCCAACAATACCCCTCCATTCGCCGTGCACGCAAATCCACATGGTATCTCTATGACAATCAAGATCAAGAATTGTTAGATTCTCCTCCTCCCTCCACAAAAAAAGATTTAGACGCGCTCAAACTCAAAGCTCAACAAGCCAGCACCTCCCCCAAGCTGTCTCGTTCTGCTCGCATCATCCTCATCACCTCCGTGGTCATAGCCCTGTTATTTCTCGCTGGTTATCTCATTCCCAGCGCAACCATTTTCCTCACCCCTGAAAAAAAACTTCAAGATATGGAAATTCCATTGTTTGATGCAGATGGTAACAATCTTCTCAAAAACATTCTACCTATTCACACCACCACTCTCACTCTTTCATCCCAATTCCAACTTCCCACTACCGGTGAGATCAGCGTTCCCCACACCACCGCCACCGGCACCATTCAATTCATCAACATCTCCAACGCTGCAGTTGAGATTCCCGCTGGCACCACTCTCTACGCCATGATTGACGAACAACAGATTTTAGTCGAAACCACCTCCGCTGTCACCTTGCCAGCCGAAGTGGGAAGCACGCTCACCACCGAAATCATCGCATCCAACCCTGGGCAGCAAGGCAACCTCCCCGCCAACACCATCACCAACATTGTCGGCAACCTCAGCTTCTACGTCACCGCCAATAATCCCACTGCCATGACCGGAGGCACAGATCAAACCACCCAAGCCCCCTCCAAAGATGACTACACCCAATTGCGCACTCAACTCACCCAAACCATCCGCCAACTAGCGCAAGATAAATTTTCTCAAAACTCACCCGAAGGCATCCAAATCATCAATCTCACCTTAACCAACACCCAAGAACAATTTTCTCCCACTAGTGCTCAATCCGCCGCCGACATCCTTTCGCTAGAGATCGAAACCGAAGTTCAAATTGAATACATCACCGAACAAGACCTTATCAATGCCTTCACCATCGCCCTAGATGCTCAACTACTCCCTGGGCAAACACCTCTCGAAAATTCATTTACTTACGAAAAACTCACCCAAGAAGGGCAAACCTATTACCAAGGTCACCGCCTCACTATTCAAGAGATCAACACCCAAGCTCTCATCCAATCTCTCACGGGCAAAACCAAAACCCAAGCAATTAATTTACTCACCAACCAACTTGGCGAGACTGCTGCACCGCAGATTCTATTCAAACCCAATTTTCTCAACAACATCCCCTTTTACCGCCTTCCCCTCTCTGAGTTGAGAATATATTTTGAAATGAGATAATATGCGTATCCTAGCCATTGACCCCGGAGAAAAAAGAATTGGTCTTGCCTTGA
This sequence comes from Anaerolineales bacterium, assembly GCA_963662985.1. GTDB lineage: Bacteria > Chloroflexota > Anaerolineae > Anaerolineales > UBA11579. The sequence goes on from OY760067.1 coordinate 1,757,124, forward strand.
GCGATCCCACTGGCATCATCGCATCCCCTCTCACCGTCCTAGAACACATCTCCCGTGCTGAAAATGCCAATCGCATCATCGAAATCGCTCAAACAAAAGAAGTAGGGCAGATTATCGTCGGTTATTCCACAGATGATGAAGGCAACCCCACTTTTTCAGGTCGTCAAGCCCGTCGTCTCGCAGCCCAGATTCGTACCCATAGCAATTTTGAAGTGCTTCTTTGGGAAGAAGCTTTCTCCACCAAAGAAGCCCAACAATCTCGCATAGAAGCGGGCATTGGCAAACAAAAAAGAAAAGGCCATCAAGATCAGATCGCAGCCACCATCATCCTCCAATCCTATCTTGAACATCTTCGCACTCAAAACAACCAACTCTTAAAGGAAAACGAATGAAAAACAAAGGATGTCTATTCACTTTCATCTTTATTGCCCTCATTGTGGTTGGCATTTTTTCTTGGATGCTCATTCAAACGGGTACAGTCCAACAAACTCTCGGCAGTCCCGCCCAAGGAGTTTCTCTCCCCAAACAGCTGATTTATGCCATCCGTCTTCACGGAGAAGAAGACACTCTCATTTTCCCCGTCAACCCCATTGAAGAACGTGTCACCGTCCAAATTGACCCCGGCATGTCTTCCAAACAAATCGCGGTCACGCTTTATGCCAACAACCTCATCACCAGCAAACAATCTTTCCAAAGTTATCTCATTTACAAAGGCTACGATCGCACTCTCCAAACGGGCTATTACAGCTTTAGTCGTCAAATGCCCCCTATTGAAATCGCCCAACATCTTGCCAATGGCACTTCTCGCTTTGCAGTTCTCAACATCACTTCCGGCTGGCGCCTAGAACAAATCGCCGCTCAAATCCCAGCCCTCAACATCAACGTCACTCAAGAAGAATTTTTAACCTTCACTCAATCGCCCCCTGCCACTTATACCTATGCTGGTGGAATCCCTGCTGGTTCTCGTCTTGAAGGTGTCATTCTTCCCGGACAATATCTTCTTCAACCAGATGCAGATTTAACAGAGCTCATGCAAACCTTTGCTACCACATACGAAGACACCCGCACAACCCTTGGCAGCAATCTCTCTGCCTCCGTTTTTTATGACGCAGTTAAAATCGCCTCCATCATCCAACGTGAAGCCTTTCATCAAGATGAATATGCCCTCATGGCCTCGGTTTTTTATAACCGCCTTGATGCCAATATGCTCCTCCAAATGGACTCCACCGTTCAATACGCCCTTGGTTACGACCAAGATCAACAAACCTGGTGGCGTGTCAACCTTGCCGATCAGCTATACTTTGATAGCGCCTATAACACCTATGTATATAAACAGCTTCCCCCCACACCCATCTCATCTCCTTCAAAAGAAGCAATTCAAGCTGCCATCAGCCCCCAATCTTCCACGTATCTCTTCTTCCAAGCTGATTGTGATGGATCTATGTACCACAATTTCACCGAAACATACGATGAACATCTTGAGAACAACTGTAACTAATTAAACACAAACGCCCTGTTTAGATCTAAACAGGGCGTATTAATTACAATAAAAAATAAAATTATCTTACTCAGCCACCTGAATTTCTACGTAGAATAGCTCACCAAAAGCATTTCCATCAGAGTCCACAGCTTTCCAAGTAGACTGATACACCCCTGCTTCACTTGGAGTAATAAAAGTGATTGAAATCTCTGCCTCGCTCCCTGCTCGGGCAGGGAACAGCGCTTGTTCTTCAGCAACACCCATCGCAGCCCCGCTTGTCAATCGGATTCGATACCCCTCATCCCAATTGCACGTACCATTATTTTCCACCCGCCAAGTCTTCACAAATTCTTCATTTGGTGCAAACACTGTCCCATCCGGCACAGTCACATCTGCCAAATACGCCAAATTGGGTTCACATGCCGGTTCTGGCGTAAACGTTGGCGTAGCCAAGATTGGCATTGTTGGCGTCATCACCACCACCGGGCTAGACTGCGGCACCACACTGGGTGCAATGAAATAAGCTACTGCTTGGCTTTCATCCACACATCCGCTCAACCCCCAGCTCATCCCAGCAATTAAAACAAAACCAAGCACCACCTTAACAACCAGCAGGCTTGGTTCAAAATTTCTTTTAGGTTTCAAAAAGTTGCTTAATCGTCTAAACAAATCGGTTTCATCCTTTTAGGCTTACTCCTCATCGTCAGCGATCACTTCCTCCTCATCATAGCCATCGCTAATCAATGCCTTCAACACAGAACTGCGCAGCACATTTTCGATTTCAGCCAACAATTCAGGTTGTTCTTGCAAAGCATCTTTCACTTTTTCGCGTCCTTGTCCCAAACGCAATTCCCCAAATGAATAATAGGAACCACGTTTTTCGATGATCTCATTTTCAACAGCCAAATCAAGGATATCGCCAACCTTTGAGATACCCTCATTATACATGATATCAAATTCTGCGGTACGGAAAGGCGGCGCCACTTTATTCTTCACCACTCGTACCCGTGTTCGGTTCCCAATGATATCCGTCCCAGCTTTGATCGATTGAATTCGGCGAATATCTAATCGCACGGAAGCATAGAATTTTAATGCATTCCCACCAGTCGTTGTTTCAGGGTTACCAAACATCACCCCGATCTTCTGACGTAATTGATTCGTAAAGATCACCGCTGTATTCGTTTGTTTGATCACGCCTGAGAGTTTGCGTAATGCTTGAGACATCAACCGCGCTTGCACGCCCATCGTTGCCTGCCCCATATCCCCTTCAATTTCAGCACGCGGCACCAAAGCAGCCACCGAGTCGATCACCACCACATCCACAGCCCCAGAGCGCACCAAAGTCTCAGCGATTTCCAATGCCTGCTCGCCAGTGTCCGGTTGTGAAATCAACAAGCTATCCACATTCACCCCGCACACTGCCGCATAAGAAGGATCCAACGCATGTTCCATATCAATAAACGCACACACGCCGCCTAGCTTTTGTGCTTCTGCCACCACATGTTGGCACAAAGTGGTCTTCCCCGAAGACTCTGGCCCATAAATTTCAACCACACGCCCTCGCGGAATCCCCCCAATCCCCAAAGCAAGATCCACAGACAAACAACCAGTAGGGATTACATCAATTGCCATATGATTGGCTTCTCCCAACTTCATAATCGCCCCATCCCCAAATCGCTTATTAATATCCTTCAAAGCGCCATCTAATGCTTTTAATTTCTTATCATCCACCACGGGTTCTGCCGTTTTTGCTCTTGCTGCCATAATCTTTCCTTCCTATTTGAGTTGTTTATAATAAAACAAACGTTCTGTAATTGTTTTAATTCTAGCTCAAATGGTCTAATTGTCAAGATAAAAAAAGACCGTTCAATTGAACGGTCTTTTGCATCTCTAACAGTTGAAGAATTATTCTTCGTCTTCTTGACGTCGTGCTTCTTCTGCTGCAATAATTTCTTCTTGCAAGTGAGAAGGAACTTGGTCATAGTGTGCTTCTTCCATAGAGAACACACCGCGTCCACCCGTCATAGAGCGTAATTCAGTCGTGTAGTTCAACATTTCTGCCAAAGGAACATGTGCAGTCACCACACTGCGGCCTTTATCAGTGTCCATACCTTGCACACGACCACGGCGAGTGTTCAAGTCACCCATAATATCACCCATGTTCTCTTCAGGAACAGTCACCTTCACCAACATAATTGGTTCCAACAACTTAGGAGCAGCGCCCTTCACAGCAATCTTGAAGGCTTCACGTCCTGCCACTTCAAATGCCATTGGCTTAGAGTCAACCGGGTGTTCCTTACCATCATAAACAGCAATCTTAAGATCAGAAACAGGATAACCAGCAATAACGCCTTTTTCCATCACACCCTTCACACCCTTTTCAATTGCGGGCATGTAGTTATTAGAAACTGCACCACCGAACACTTCGTTTACGAATTCATAAGTATCAGAGGGTTCAATGCGAAGGTGAACTTCACCAAATTGCCCAGAACCACCAGATTGTTTCTTATGGCGATATTGAGCAGAAGCTGATTTTGTAATTGTTTCCTTGTAAGGAATTCGTGGGGTATGAAGATCCAAGTTTGCTTGGAATTTTTCTTTTGCCTTACGAATAGCAACATCAATATGTTGATCGCCCATCCCTTGCAAAATAGTTTCTTTGGTTGTGGGGTCATTGTGCCAAGACAAAGTCATGTCTTCTTCGCTCAAACGAGTCAAAGTTGGGCCCATCTTTGCAGAGTCTGCTTGTGTAGTAGGAGTCACAGCCACGCGATAAAGTGCATTGGGATAATCTGGGGTCTTGAAAATGATCGGTTTTGCTTTTTCACTGAAGCTGTCACCAGTTGCGGTTTCAGCAAGTTTTGGAGCAGCAAAAAGATCACCAGCATGAGCAACTTTCAAGTTAATTTGTTCTTTCCCGCGCATTGCAGAAATTGTACCCAAGCGTTCTTCTTCACCTTTGCTTTGGTTATAAATACGGCTGTCAGATTTAATCATGCCAGAATAAACACGGAAATAAGTGATCTTCCCCACAAACGGGTCAGCTGTTGTTTTCCAAACATAAGCAGCCAAAGGACCATCGTCACTAGCAACCAATTCAATTTCCTTATCGCCAGAAGTAACCACAGTGGGTTTTGCTTCAGCGGGGGAGGGCATGAAGTCAACAATACCCTTCATGAAAGGCACCAAGCCAATGGAGTTAGTTGCTGCGGAGCAGAACACCAATGCAAATTCATTATTTCGCACGCCCTTCTTCAACCCAGAGATAATTTCTTCTGCAGTCAAAGTACCTTCGTCAAAATATTTTTCCATCAATGTGTCGTCGCCTTCAGCAGCGGTTTCGATCAATTCCATTTGTGCTTCTTCAGCAGCGTCTTTATATTCAGCAGGAATATCTTCTGCTTTTGCGCCGTCACCAGCATAGGCCTTCATTGTCAAAAGATCAATCACGCCTTTGAAATTTTCTTTTTCGCCCCATGGCAATTGCACGGGAACCACATTAATGCTACTGATCTCTTTAATAGAGTTCATTGCTTTTTCAAAGTTAGCATTGTCGCGGTCCATTTTGTTCACCAAAACGAAGCGAGGAATGCTCATATCATCACAATAGTTCCAAGCAATTTCAGTACCCACTTCGGCACCAGAAACAGAGTCGACCACGATCACTGCACCATCAGAAACAGAAAGTGCGGAGATCATTTCGCCGATGAAGTCTGTGAACCCTGGGGTATCCAAGAAGTTGATTTTGGTCTTCCCAAATTCAACCGGAATCATCGATGTAGAAAGTGAGATCTGTCGTCGAATTTCTTCGTCTTCAAAGTCAGCCACTGTTGTACCATCTTGGATTTTACCAATACGGTTTGTTGCACCAGTTTGGTGAAGCAAAGCTTCAGCAAGCATTGTCTTTCCAGCGCCACTATGTGCTGCCAATGCAATGTTGCGGATATTTTCGGTAGTATATTCTTTCATCAGTACAAAACCTTCCAAAATAAATTTATATTAATTGTCTTACTGTTTCTTGCAATTGACTTTAATGTGCTTACAAAATCATTAAATCCACTTGCAAGCACCAGTAAGGCACAGCTTAAAATTGTAATGGGAAATGTCAAATCTGTCAAAGCCTAGACAGCCCCCATATATTATAGAAGAGAAACCCCTTATTGAGTAGAGATTGCTTAATCAAAAAAGAGAGTTGTAAGGTTTACACCCCAACTCTCTTTCGCATAGCAATCGTTTGTTCATCCCCAATGAACTTTTTTTATTCCACATCCCTTGTCACAGCATCTTCAGCCACCACCGGATTTCCATCAAAGTTGAAAGTTTCCAATCCTTCCAAATTTTCCAACCCCTCGGGTAGGGAAGTTAAGTTATTATCTCCCACGTCCAAAAATGTCAAACCACTCAAATTCACCACGCTCTCTGGCAAACTTTCTAACAAATTTTCTCTCAAATTTAAGGATTCTAATGTGGTAAGATCGCCAATTTCATCGGGTAATTCACTCAATTGATTATCGTTCAAATCCAAAATTATCAAAGCCGCCATATCACCAATGCTGCTTGGCAACTCGGTCAAATAATTTCCATCCAACTTCAACTCCAGCAATGCTGTCAAATCACCCATCGTACGAGGCAATCGTGTCATCCGATTCATTTGCCCATCGAATTTTTCCAACATCACCAAATTAGTGATCGAATTAGGAAGGCTTGTGATTACATTATTTGAGATATCCAACTGCACTAATTCTGCTAGATCTCCAATAGAAGTGGGTAACTTACTCAATTTATTATCATTCAATGCCAGCACTTGCAAATTCTCCAATTGTCCAATAGCACGTGGCAGGCTTTTGATTTGATTTGTTCCTAGATTCAAAGTTAATAAATTAGTTAAATCCCCAATTTCAGAGGGTAGTTTTTTCAATTCATTATTTTCCAAGTTCAAATAGGTCAATCCACTCATCAACCCAATTTCAGAAGGTAATTTTTTTAACTGATTATTCTCAAAGTGAAGCTCTTCCAATCCAACTAGATCACCAATTGAAGCCGGCAAAATCGCCAATTGATTACCAGATAAATTCAAAATTTCCAATCCACTCATCAAAGAAAGTTCTGGCGGATACACCTCAAACTCATTATTGCCCAAGTTCAACTCTAACAAACCCGTCATATTCGCCATAGAATCGGGCAGGCTAGCCAACTGATTTCCACTCAAATCCAACACCCGTATTTGGTCTAAAAAGCCAATTCCCTCGCTCACACTTTCTAGCGTATTATCCCGCACACTCAAATACACTAACTCAGACAGATCAACGATGGTATCAGGCAGCACCACCAATGCATTCTCACTCAAATCCAAAGTATGCATTGCGTAAAGTTTTCCCAACCATGTTGGCAACTCGGTCAATTCATTTCCACTCGCATTCAATGCTTCCAATTGGCTCATCGTATGAATCGCTTCCGGCATCTCCATAAACGCATTATTTGCCAAATTCAAAATCCGTATTTCAGTCAACTTTCCTAAAGTCACTGGCAGCTTACTCAATTCATTGCCGCTTAAATCCAACTCTGTGAGTTTAATTAAATCTCCCAGTTCACCTGGCACCTTTGGCAATTCATTTCCACTCACATTTAGCATAGTCAAACTACTCATTTGATTGATCCATGTCGGCAAATACACCAAATGATTATTCATCAAATAAAGTTCATTAACAAAATACAGATCACTCATCACCATAGGCAAATGCACATAGTGGTTATTTCCTAGATTCAGAACACGTAATTGTTTTAAATCGCCAAAACAATCGGGCAGATCGATCAGCTGATTATTCGTCGCATCAAATTCTTTTAATTTTCCCAACTCACAAATTGCATCAGGTAAATAAAATATTGAATTTCCAGATAAATCCAATTGAGTTAAATTTTCTAAAACCCCAATCTCATCTGGCACTTCACTAAGCCCCAGTCCAGACAGATCCAAGCTAGTAGCTTTTTCACGAGCTGCAGTTTCAATCCGGGTCAACGCAATTTCTTCAGGCGTTTCTCCGTCTGCACCAACCGCAGAAAAATGAATTGAGACCAAAACAAAAGATACAAATAGAGAGAGAAATAGTTTATTTTTCATAACGTTCACTTTACAAAGAATGATAGCCACACGAATAATGTTAAAAAAAGTATACAACAAAAGCCTCAACTTCAAAACTAAATTTCATTCACCTTTCATACTTATGGAAAACTACCCCTGTAATTGCGCATAGATAACCAACAACCCATCTCCACCTCATCTCCATTCTCTCCAAAATACCATTCTCTCCCCCCCCCTTCAATCAATAAAAAAAGAGGAGAATTTTCTCCTCTTTCCTTCATCATTAATCTACCGGAATAAAAATATCCATACACGTTACCCCATCTTCCGTGACCACTTCCTCAAGACAATAGGGGTTCTCGTTTCCATGTGCCTGATGTTGCAAATGTAGATCATTTTTCTCCATCCATTGCACCAAAGACTTCCACCCTAGCCCGATTCGTTCGAATGGATCAGCAAACGGGTCCGTGATTCGCAATGAAGCATATCGATGTGTGTCGATTGCCATATGCCATATTTCAAACCCCTCAAAAGTATCAGGCAACGAAACCTTATTCAATTCCTCAGCCTTCACTTCCAGCCAATATTCATACCCTCGCACACCTTGCTCGCTTTCTTCTTCCGAAACAGGTACATCAAAACCAAAGTTTCGCCCCACTTTCAATCCCATACTCTCTGCATACTTCTCCAACGCACCCATTACTTCCTCTTCGGGGGATTCGCTAAAAGTCCTCGCACAGATTACATCCATCGCATTGATAGTTCGATATTTTACATCACTCAAATAGTCTGGCATTTGTTTAACTCCTTCAATTAATCCTAAATCTAACTCAACGATTTGCAACTTCTCAGTCATCGGTACCCTTCGATTTCGAAAATGACTTGGAGATGCCCCAAATTCATTCAAAAAGGCGCGAGAAAAAGCCCGTTCAGAAGAATATCCATACGCCGTCGCGATATCTAAGATTCGAACATCTTCATGAAGATCCTGTACAGCATGTGTCAACTTACGATGCCGCACATAGCCCATCAAAGAAAACCCTGTATAAATCGAGAACAATCGATTTAAGTGAAACTTAGAGAATCCACCAACATCTGCCAGTGTATCCACACTCAACCGTTCTTCAATATGATCTTCCACAAAATCTACAATCTTTTGAATTTCTGCTCTACTGCTCATTTTCGTCCTTATTGATAAATTGTTAGCTATAGTATAAAAAAAAGAAGCAAATTAATAGGACACTTTGTGCGCTTTTACAAAAAAACTATTCCTAGCCACTATCCAAAATGTCTTTTGTACTCCATTACTTACTAATTTTATCCCAACTCTCCTCGTTAATCTCCTAAAAAACTTTACGAAACTGCCCAACTTCACTTCTCCACTTGAAAACTTATCCACTTCCTTGTAGAAAGCAAAACACACTGAAAAATATTGCGCAAAGAACAAACACAACCAAGCCATTCTCAATTCATCGTAATTTTTCTTCCGGATCTTTCCAAAAATTACTACTTCACAATCATTGCGCATAGACAAAATAACTACCCCCATCTCTCCCAATATCCAAAACCCATCATCTCGATCACCTTCTCCCATCCATCCCCATAAAAAGAAAAAGCGAGGCATCGACCTCGCTTATCCAGGATTCTAAAAGCCATATGGTTTTTTACACAATCCTGCAAACCCTCAACAACTACTCCTACGTCATCGCCGAATATTACTTCCGCAAAGATAACCGATCCTTCTTAATTTGCAACCATACTTCCCCATGCTCCTTCTATCTCCCATTTTTTTCGAATCTCTTCTCAAATCATCTCTTCATAATATTTGCTCATAGACAAAACATTTTCTCCTCATTTCCCCCTATATCCAAACTCCATCTTCCTGTTCTCTAATCATCATCCAACTCAACAAAAACAAAAAGCGAGGCAACGACCTCGCTTATCCAGGATTCTAAAAATTAAATAACATCTTATCCAAAACTCATGCACTCCCGCAAATCCGCCAACAACTTCTCCTGTTCCATTGCCGAATTATGTTCGCGCAAACGGGCTCCCATTACAACCGGCAGCCATGCGGAATAGAGCACCTCATCAAATTCTTCAAAGCTTTTGAAGATTGTCAAATATTCTGCAAATCTTTCCCAAAGCTGAGCCACAATATCTTCTCGTCCAGTTTCAACCCCATAACTCAACAAACCATATTGCATCGTCACCATCGTCCGTGCCACATCTGCTTCCAAACTCCCCACCCCAGCTGTTAGCCAATCAATCACAAACCATTTTCCATCTTCACTTACTAAAATATTATCCGTATGAAAATCACCATGGCACAAATGGCGCTCGTTTGGTAACCCATCAATTTGTTGATATAGCCAGCGTTTTTCTTCTCGGGTTAATTCTTCCGTCTCAATGATTCGCTGCCGATATACTTCCTTCATCACCGGTAGGGTCTCATCTATCAACACCGGTTGGCACACTTCGCGCTGAATTTCAGCCATTTTTTGCAGCAAAACCTCCACCTCGGCGCCGTCTGCCAAAAGTAATTCGCTCAAGTGCTTCCCCTCAATCCGTGCAAACAACACCCCCGTATCTTCCCCCACTTCAACCGTCCCAAACATCTCCGGCACAGGCAATTTAAATTCCGCCAATCGATTGTGGATCTCAGCTTCCCACAATCCAAAATACTTTTTATCCGCTGCAAACAACTTCACCACTTGCGAGGGATCTTCTTCCCACACAAAAACGTTTGCCGTGCGTCCTGCGCCAATTTTTTTACCTAACATTTTGCCTAATTTTCAAACACCATATGTGGTCGCAAATAAAATGCCACTCCCATTGCCAACACACCCGTCACGCTCACCACCAAAAAGATTGAAGCGCCTCCCGTATATTCAAACAAAACGCCGGCCAAGAAAGGTACAATCGTCATCCCCACCGCATTCCCCACTGGGAATAAGGAAGTCGTTTTGCCTGTCATGTCCATATTCTTTTTCACGATCGTCATCAACGTTGCATAAAGCGGCGCCATCGAAGCACCCAACAAAATTACAGAAACTTGCATCATTCCCACCGAATCCCGGAAGAAATATCCCAACAGGGGAGCTAACACCCACCCCACCACCGAACCCCACACAATATGACGTTCTTTGATAATCCGTGTCAAGAAGATAAAGCTCAAGCGGCTCACCGTGAAAGCCCCCCAAAAAGAAGCGCTCACGCTCCCCGCGCGCAATTCACTCACTCCTTTGCTCCTTAAAAATGTATAAAACCAACCGTCAAACGCATTTGCTGCCCCACAATACAGCGACGCAATCACAATACATGCCAACAAAATATGCCATTGTACCGGTTTCACTACCACTTCATCTGAAATTGCATCTTTCACTTGGCTTTCTTCAATTGTCGGTGCAGAAAGAATATTCTCAATCAGGATCAAAACCAAAAAACCAATCGCAAAAATACGAAACGCCGCTGCAAAATCTCCTGTCAAATTTAACGCGCGTGTCACCGCCAAGGGCGCAATGAAGGTTCCCACCCCATAGAATGCATGTAACCCATTCAACCACGGTCCCACCTCATCCCCATGCGTCCAAATCAACATCGTGTTCGAACCCACATCAGTGCTCCCGTGTGACATCCCCAAAAAGAACACCACCACCAAAATACTCACAAAAGAATCCAAAGAAGAGAAAATCGTCAATCCCAATGCCCCCAGCAACATCCCCACGCTCAACACCCGATGTCCCTGAAACTTATCATATGCCCATCCACTCAACAACGATCCCAAAAAAGAGCCAATCGAGCGTGCTGAGAACATCGTTCCCATCACTGCTACGCTCACCCCCACCTTGTCCAGCAAGGTCGGCAAGGTCGGGCTCAACCCCGCCACCATACATCCCATCACAACAAAATTAGCATAATAAACGATCGTGCGGATCATTCTTGTTTTTTTATCTTTGCGGTTTTGTGGCATATTGTCCTCATTTAATAGCAACTTAAAATGTAAATTGAATTAAGTATACTTGCTCTTCATCCCAAAGCAAGCACCTCTCTTCACCCCATTTGATTTTATTTTAAATCTATTGTATACTCTCCAAGCGCAACAACAGGGTGGCAAAAATTAACCTTTTGTCTTTTTTATAGCAAAACCAATTTTTCTAAAAAAGCTAAGCCTTCTGGCAGCATCTGACCCTGCAAAACGCACACCCTGGCACTTCCTGCACCTTAAAAATCGACCGCTGGCACGTTTTGGCACCTCACTTTTCTCCAAAAAACCACCATATACAGGGGTATACTCCCAATCAACCCCCTCTATATCATGAAAAACACGAAGAAAGCAAAAAACAGTAGCTATTTTTTCTGCACTCACTCGCACATAATTCGCATAGACAACACGCAAACAGTCTAAAAAACCGCGTAGCCCATTTTGAGTGTCCCACCTGAACAAATCCCTAAAAACCAGCTTAAAACCCCGCTTACCCATCAAATAAATCCAAAGCTGAACAGTATTTGTGTAATCTTTCACAAACAAAAAACAGCAGAAAGTGTTATAATTCAAACGGAGTGAATACAAAAGTAACAATGTTATAGCATTGTGGATTTATTTACAAATTTAATCGGAGGATTACTCAAATGACAACAAAAATTGGTATCAATGGTTTTGGTCGCATTGGACGTCAAGTCTTCAAAGCTATCAAAGAATTCCATGCAGATGAACTCGAAGTAGTTGCAGTGAACGACCTTTTCCCTGCAGACGTAAACGCCCATCTACTCAAATACGACTCCAACTTTGGTAAATACGAAGGTACAGTCGTCGCCAAAGAAGGCGGCATTGAAGTTGATGGCAAATTCGTCAAAGTTTTCGCAGAACGCGACCCCAACAACATTCCTTGGTCAGATTATGATGTCGACATCGTCATCGAATCCACTGGTGTGTTCCGTGATGGCGCCAAAGATCCAGGTCCTTGGTCTCACATCAAAAGCGGTGGCGCAAAGAAAGTCATCATTTCTGCTCCTGCAAAAAATGAAGATATCACCGTAGTGATTGGTGTCAATGACGACAAATTGGATCTTTCCAAACACAGCGTCATTTCCAACGCTTCTTGTACAACCAACTGTTTAGCCCCCGCCTCCAAAGTTATCCTTGATAACTTCGGCGTCGTCAAAGGCCTCATGGTCACCGTACACTCTTACACAGGCGACCAACGCGTGCTTGACTTGGCTCACTCAGATCCTCGCCGCGCTCGCGCAGCTGCCCTCAACATCATCCCCACCACCACCGGCGCAGCAAAAGCAGTCGGTTTGGTCCTTCCCGAATTGCAAGGCAAAGTGGATGGCTATTCCATGCGCGTCCCCACCCCCACAGTCTCTGTTGTTGACGTAACTTTCGAAACCGAAAAAGAAACAACTGCAGAAGAAGTCAATGCAGCACTCAAAGCCGCATCTGAAGGCGCCATGAAGGGCATCTTGGGCTACACAGAAGAACCCCTCGTCTCCATGGACTTCAAGGGTGATCCCCGCAGCTCCATCATTGACGCTCAAATGACCACCGTCATCGGCGGCAACATGGTCAAAGTCGTGTCTTGGTACGACAATGAATGGGGTTACTCAGTTCGCACAACTGACTTAGCAGCCAAAATTGCAAAAGAACTCTAATTCAGAGTAAATTAACTAACTTGAGGAAGAGTGCAAACTCTTCCTCATTTACTAAGAGAATCGTTTTTCGTTAGTTGAGAACACCACCAATCGGTCGATTCTCATTCAACGCCAAACGATTTTTTTATACCTTTCTAAGAGGAACCTATGTTTAACAAAAAATCAATCAAAGATGTCAACGTCCAAGGCAAAAAAGTGCTCGTCCGAGTCGACTTCAATGTTCCACTCAAAGAGGGCCAAGTTTCAGACGACACCCGCATTCAAGCAGCCCTCCCCACCATCAACTACTTGTTGGAAAACGGCGCTGCCCTCATTCTTTGTTCACACCTCGGCCGCCCCAAAGGCGAAGCCAAGCCCGAATTCTCCCTCAAACCCGTCGCAACTTATCTTGATAACCTCATTGATGCTGACGTCCAGTTTGCAGATGATTGTCTCGGTGCTTCTGCCAAAGATGCCGCCGCCGCACTCAAACCTGGTCAAGTCCTCGTCCTCGAAAACACCCGCTACTATGCCGGTGAAAAGAAGAACGATCCAGAAATGGCCAAAACCTTAGCATCCTATGCCGATCTCTTCGTCAATGATGCCTTCGGAACTGCCCATCGTGCACACGCTTCCACAGTGGGTGTCGCCAGCTATCTCCCCGCAGTTGCCGGCTTTTTGCTCGAAAAAGAAATCGAATATCTCGGCAATGCAGTTGCCGAGCCCACTCGTCCTTTCGTCGCCATTCTTGGTGGTGCCAAGGTCAGTGACAAAATCGAAGTCATCAAAAATCTCCTCACCAAAGCAGACAAAGTTCTCATTGGTGGTGGCATGGCAAACACTTTCTTCAAAGCCCAAGGATATGCCATGGGTAGCTCCCTCGTAGAAGAGGATGCCCTCGATACTGCCAAAGAATTGCTCGCCACAGGTGGCGACAAACTTTGCCTTCCTGTCGACATGGTCATCGCAGACAAATTCGCTGCCGATGCAAACACTAAAACATTACCAATTGGCGATGTAGAAGACGGTTGGTCCATCCTAGATGTTGGCCCCGAAACAGTCAAAGAATTTTCCGCCATGGTTGCCAGCGCTGGCACAGTTGTTTGGAACGGCCCTATGGGTGTTTTCGAAATGGCTCCCTTTGCCAAAGGCACCTTCGGTTTAGCCGAAGCCGTGGCCAATTCCGCTGCCACAACCATTGTTGGTGGTGGCGATTCCGTCGCAGCCGTCAAGCAATCTGGCCTCGCAGATAAGATCACCCACATCTCCACTGGCGGGGGCGCGTCCCTCGAAATGCTCGAAGGCAAAATCTTGCCCGGTTTGGCAGCCCTAAATGACAAATAAACTCAACTAAACTATAAAAGGAAAATAATCATGCGTAAAATTATCGTAGCAGGCAACTGGAAATCACACAAAACCCAAGCTGAAGCCATTGAACTCATCAACGGTTTCCGCGCCACATTAGATGGCATCACTGAAGTGGAAAACATCATCTTCCCACCCTTCCTTTCCATTCCAAAAGCAGCCGAATTATTAGACGGTTCCAAAGTCAGCCTTGGTGCCCAAAACATGAACTGGGAAGTCCAAGGTGCCTTCACTGGTGAAGTCGGTCCCACCATGGTCAAAGAATTCTGTTCACACATTCTCATCGGCCATTCCGAACGCCGCCAATACTACGGCGAAACTGACGAAACCGTCAACAAACGTACCAAAGCCGCTCTCGAACACGGTCTCATTCCCTGTGTCTGCGTTGGTGAAACTTTAGAAGAAAACAAAGCCGGCCAAACAGAATCCGTCATCACCCGCCAAGTAGAAGGTGCCTTCAAAGACATCTCCATCGCAAAAGGCACAGACATCATCGTCGCCTACGAACCCGTTTGGGCCATCGGCACTGGCCTCGCCGCCACAGTCGAAGATGCCAATCGCGTCATCGGTGGCTACGTCCGTCCCGCATTAGCAAAACTCTTTGGTGAAACCCTTGCCCAAGAAATCCGCATCCTTTATGGTGGTTCAGTCAAACCAAACAATGCAGCTGAATACTTCGCAGATCCCGAAGTCGATGGTGCCCTCGTCGGTGGTGCCTGCCTCAAAGCTGACTCCTTCATCGAAATTACCGAAGCAGCAAAATAGCAAAAACAACCATTCTTTTTGCGAAGGCGTGTGTTCATCACACGCCTTTTTCCCTTAATTTGAGTCCATTTGACAATTTCAAAAATTCCATGTAAAATACAGAACACTTGTTCTAATAATCCTATCAAAGGAGGGCACGCATGGACTTAAACAAAGAATTACAAGGAATCTCAACTCAAAAACAAGAAGAGCTTGTTCGCTGGTGGAAAATGATTTGTCAAGAAGGGTATGGTGAATTAAGGATTGAGTTTAAAAACGGACGCGTGAGAGAACTTCATCCAAAATTTAGCATCAAAATTCGTGATGAAAATTCCACCTATGAAAAATAAGGGGAATCAATGACCAAAAAACAAGGATACCAACCAAGTCACAAATCAGATCTAGAAATTCAAGCTTGCCAAAAGCTTACCAAAAACTTAGCGGTAGAGAGCAAATCTTCTTCGAACATTCATTCAGAAGATTTTATCGCTTGCAAAATTTTGGAGAAACATCCTTGATCGAATTAGTTGGCAAACTTGGCATGCACCTTAGCGAGCATTTTCCCCAAAAATTAGATTCTTATGCCAATCAACTTCAAATAGGAGATCATAAAAATAAAATAAAAAGGAACACAAAATATAAATAACACACTATAATTTATATAATATGGTAGAGGAGAACAACAATGAACTATCAAGCCAGAATCGAAAAAACAAAACATAAAATGCAAGAATGGGGAGTTGACATCCTCGTGATTGATCCTTCTCCAGAATGGTTCTGGCTCACTGGTTCGCAAGTTTTTGACGACCATACAATCTATCGCGTTCCAGGGGATTGGGTCACATCCATCATCATTTCTTTAGAACATGATCCTTTTATTTTACTCTATGAAACAGATGCAGAACAAATTGAGCAAACTAGCGCCATCAAAGACATCCGTCAATGCCCCCTTTGGAAAGATGGCGTCGACTTTTTTGAAAAACAATTCTCATCCATTTCCCCCGACCACAAAACCATTGCCTGTTCTCGTGCAGCTTGGGCAGAAACCATCATTAATATTCAAAAAATAGCTCCCCATGCCAAATTAGTCACTGCTACCTGCGAAATGTTAGATCAATTGCATGTCATCAAAGAACCAGAAGAAATTCTAGCTATGCAAGCAGTAGGAGATCTTACAGATAAAGCATTTGAAAAGATTGTCGCTCAACTAAAACCAGGTATCTCTCTCCGCGATGTCTATCTTGAATGTGAATATCAGCTCAAAAAAGCAGGTGCGCAAGCGCTCTCCTTCTCTCCTGCTGCTGTGGCCATCCCCAAAGGTGGCACCATCCAAGATTGGCGCAATCATCCTTTTGAAATCACCGTAGAGTTCGGCATGGCGCTTGGGTTTGATCTTGGTGCGAGATTGAACGGTTATTGCTCAGACTTTGGCAGAACTGTTTTTATCGGCGAGCCCACTCCCAAAGCTTTGGCTGGTTATCAAGCGTTAGTCAATGCTGTCACATCCCTAGTTGAAAAACTGGGAGATCAAAACATGACTACCTTAGATTGTATTGCACATGTTCAGAACTCAATAGCTGAAGAGGGATTTGCACAGTTTCACACTATGCCAGATTTAGGACATTCAATTGGAATTGTCACCCATGAGAATCCTTGGCTTTTTACTCATGTGGATCAAATCATTCAAAAGAACATGTGTTTAGCACTTGAGCCAAAGATCCATATACCTGGACAAGTATATATGCGTTTAGAAGATAATATTCTTGTAGGAGAAGATAAATCACAATTTCTCACTAACTTCAAACGTGAACCTGTGATTATATAATATAAATTTCACAACTATTTATCAAAAAAAACGTTATATACTTTAACTGAAATATATCGTTAATCGAAGGAGAATAATGATGGGAAAGATCGCAATAATTACAGATACAGATGCAAGCCTATCAAATGAAATTGCAAAACAAATGGGTGTTTATTTAGTACCTATTGTAATTAATTTTGGAAATGAATCATACAAAGTGGGCGGAGAAATTGATGATAAGAAACTATTCCAACTAATTGATAAACATGGTGACCTTCCCAGCACTGCAGCCCCCTCACCTGGTGATTTTACAAAAGCATTTCAGAAAGCGTTTGATGATGGTGCTGACGAGATTATCTGCATTTGTGTTGCATCAACAATTAGTGCAACATATAGCGCAGCATTATTAGCCAAAGATCATTTTGAAGGCAAACAGATTCACATCATAGATTCTCGTACGCTCACCATGGGCCAAGGGTTTATGGTAAAACAAGCTGTGGAGATGGTACGCTTAGGTGCATCGGCTCAAGAAATTATTACAGAATTAGAATCATATGTGGAGCGTTTACATATTTTCGCCTCTTTAGCCACGTTAAAGTATTTAGCTATGGGGGGAAGAGTTAGCTCTATTCAAGCGGGTATGGCAGATACACTCAACATCAAACCGATTCTAACCGTTAAAGATGGCAAACTTGAAATGTTAGAAAAAATTCGAACAACAAAAAAATCCTATGCGCGTATGATTGAAGTTCTTATAGAATCAATTGGCGATAAAAAGATTCAAAAAATAGGAATAATGCATGTCGTAAATCCAGAAGGTGTTCAAAAAGTTCAGGAATTATTGTTTGAGAAAATGGAATTACCAGTTCAAATAGAAGTGGTCGAATTCACACCTGGTCTTTCTGTTCATGGTGGGCTTGGCTTTGTAGGAGTCGTTGCACTAACAGAATAATAAATTTAGTTTATTAAAAACGAGTGCCTTATAAAATAAAAGGCACTCGAAAAATTGTTTTATAAATAAAATATAAATATATATTGTTTTAAAATTAAAATCAAGCAGTACCAAATTGGCGATCGCCAGCATCTCCCAGACCAGGCAAAATATAACCATTTTCATTCAAACATTCATCAATAGTTGCCACATGAATCGGCACATCAGGATGATGTTTTTGCAAATTCTCGATACCTTCTGGTGCAGCAATCAAACCAACAAATTTAATCTTATTTGCTCCCCATTTTTTCAAGATATCAATAGTCGCCACCGCCGAACCACCAGTAGCTAACATTGGATCGAGAACAAATACTGTATTCACAGTTGGGGCTACTGGCAATTTATTATAATATTGAACAGGTTGTAAAGTATTTTCATCTCGATAAAGACCAATATGCCAAACTTCAGCACTAGGTAATAAAGACCAAATACCTTCAACCATTCCTAAGCCAGCACGTAAAATCGGCACTAAGCCGATTTTATCTCGTATGATCTTACCATTCATTTCAACCAATGGTGTTTGTACTTTTTTCTCAGTCGTAAGAAGATCGGCAGTAGCTTCATACGCTAAAAGAGCACTGAGTTCTCGCACCAACTCACGAAATTTTCGTGGATCAGTATCAATGGATCGAAGATGAGATAATTTATGGGCAATAAGTGGGTGTGTGGAGGGAAAAACTGTAGACATAAAAAAATAACTCCTTAATAATGGATTCTTTTTCTTCGCTATCGCCTCTCATTATACCCTAAAATGTCTAGTCAACTTGAACGGTTTCCTTAAAGAACAAAACAAATTTCTCTAATTTTTTTGGAGATGTAATTCTATAGATTTCTAAATGAGGATACACATCTCCTAAATTAGAAAATTGTTCTTTTCGTTTGGCATATGTATGGATTGTATATGAAAATAAGTTCTCTTTATCAAAGAATGTACCATAAATAGTTTCTCGATTTCCATTACAAATTTCTTCTTGTGTGGCAATTCTATGTAACGTTCGTTTTAACATTCGCCATAAAACAAGTCGTAGTCGAAAATCTAACCAAATCACACATGTTGCTTTTGGCATAGTGAAAGTATGAGTTCCTCGATAATTTCCACTAATGATCCACTTTTTTTCGCCCCAAATTTCATTTTCTAGCTTAGCAATCATCTCATCCGTAGGGCGAGATTTCCAACCGGGCAGCCAATTTAGATCATCTAAATCAATTGGTTTAGCATGATTGATTTTTGCTAACCGTTTTCCTAATGTGGTTTTCCCAGAACAACTACTACCGAGGATAATGATTTTCTCAAAGTTTGGCTTCATAATTTATCACTCTAGGTTAAATTAATTATTTAAATCCCATCCATTTTTCCATATAATCAATTAGCATCAATTCAATATAATCAGGAGTAGGATTTTGACTTTCTCGATAAGAGTGTCCTGCACCTTGCATCATACCTAAAGAAGTTGGAATCCCAGCTGCCTTTAATGTTTCATGTAAAAACACTGCTTGTTCGTAAGGTACAAGAGAATCAGAATTTCCATGTAAAATCATCGTAGGAGGATCTTCTGCATCTGCATAATATCCAGGATTTGCAAAGACTAGTGAATCACTATAACAAGAATTAACACCAAATGTTTGATACACTAATGAAACCCCTTCTTCATTCGATTGGCAAAATTCACTCATATCGCTTGGGCCATAAAAACTTACAACGACTTGCACTTCATCGCTTACATGAGCCCATTCTTTAGTTTCAAAAACATCATCATTTCCACTTGTTCCTAATAAAGCAGCAATATGTCCACCAGCACTTGTACCATATACACCGATTTTTGTTGGGTCAGCATAATAATTTGCTGCATTTGCACGCATATACCGAACTGCACATTTTGCATCTTCAATAAAGGCAGGAAATGTATAATCTGGTGCCAAGCGGTAATTTACCGTTGCTGTTAAAAATCCAGCATTTTGCATTACTTTTACTAAAGGATCTGGTCCATCTTTTGAACCAGCAATCCAACCGCCGCCATGAAAGAAAATTGCAATCGGCCATTTGCTTCCTTCACGGTAGTTTGGAGGATAGTAAATATCTAAGTACAGTTTTACTCCATCATTTGTACAATAATTTACATCAATTTCGGTATTACCTAATTTTTCTACTGGCACATTCGGAGTTGGTGTAAAGGTAGGAAGTATTTCCGTAGCTGTTGGAGTTATTGTAAAAGTAGGTGTACTAGTTGGAGTCATCGAAGGTGTTGAGGTCATAGTCGCTGTAAATGTAGGTGTGATGGTTGGAGTTGCTGTATAATTGGCGATTCTTTGGTTTTCTTGCCAAATCTTAATTGCTTTAGTGCCCAAGATCAAGCCTAATAGAATACTGAGGATTCCCACAATAAATAATAAGAAATTTACTAGTTTTGATGATTTATCTGTTGAATTCATAACTATTTTATTATATCAATTCCATATTTTTTTGTATCAAAAAAGAGTTACTGACATAGCTCTTTTATATTATTTTCCTATCGACAAGAATTCTTTCATTTCAATTGTTTGAGGATGATGAAAAATCTCTTCGGGAGTGCCTTTTTCATGGAGTTTTCCTTCACGAATGAATAAAATTTGGTCAGCAGCTTTTTCTGCAAAAGCCATTTCATGAGTAACTAAAATTAAGTTTGTATCACTTTCTCTTAATTCTTGGATCATATCCAATACTTCGTATGTTAATTGAGGATCAAGTGCACTAGTTGGTTCATCTAAAAGTAAATATTCAGGTTCAATAGCCATTGCTCGAGCGATGGCTATTCGTTGTTGCTGTCCGCCAGATAATTGAGCAGGTAATTTCATTGCGTGTTCAATTAATCCAAAACGTAAAAGTAATTGATCGGCTCTTCTTTTTGATTCTTTAGCACTTAATTTATGCACTTTTTCAAGGGGAATACAAATATTTTGATAAGCAGTCCAATGAGGAAACAAATTATAGGCTTGAAAAACAACCCCAATTTTTTTTCGATATTCTCGTAACCATTCTTCTTCAAACTTTAATTGATGGGTTCCTATTCTTACAGAACCAGTTTGAGGGCTCTCTAAACCCGCTAAAACTCTTAATAAGGTTGACTTCCCTCCCCCAGAAGGGCCAATTATTACTATCGATTTCCAATTTTCAATTGTTCCTGACAAATTATCTAAAGCATTTAAACTATCATATCTCAAAGTCACATTTTTTAGCTCAAGATTCATAATAAAATTTCCTTTCTAAAAACTTTGCCAGCAAAGAAATCGGGATTGTGATAAATAAATAACCAATTGCCAAAAAAGTGTAATTTTCAAAAGGCCGATAAGTCAGCGCCGTTACTTCCATTACATTCATCGTAAACTCACTCACAGCAATCACAGATAGAAGAGAAGAATCTTTTACTAAAGAAGAAAGTTGTCCTGCTAATGAAGGAAGGATTCTTCGAATGACTTGAGGGAACACAATTAATCTATAAGTTTGGAATTTAGTAAAACATAATGATTTAGCGGTTAACCATTGAGATTCTGGAACACTTTGAATTCCACCTCGTATGATTTCTGCTACATAAGCGCCGCTAAAAATTGAAAGAATTAAAATTCCTAAAATATATTTATTGTTTAAACCAAAGGCAGTTGCAATAATAAAATAGAAGAAATTAATTTGAACTAAAAATGGAGTTCCTCGAATTCCTTCAATATAAGCTCTTGCTAAATACGAAAAAAAATAAACTTTACTTTCTAATGCTAGAGCAGAGATTATTCCAATAAATAAGGATAAAATTAATGAAAAAAAAGTAATAACAAAGGTCATTTCATAACCTTTGACGTATTTTATTCGATATTCCCAGATCAATTCCCATTTAAATTGATAATTCAATCTTGAAAGAGAAAAGATGGTGATTGTAATAATAAAAATGCCTACTAAAATTATATTCAGCCATGAAGCTGTTGTAGTTCGAGTTTTATCATCTGTTTTATAAAAATATTTTTTCATAGAAGCTTTCTTAAAAATAATGGAGTTTGATTAGGTCAAACTCCATTATAAACAATTTTTTAGAAGTATTATTTTATATCAAAAAAGAATGGTAAACCTTTTTCATCAAAAATCTGTTTGATATCGCCAAGATATTCATTTCCTAAACGATTCATTTCACCTCTACTTTGATATTCTGCAATGAAAGAATTGATATTAGCTAAAAGATCAGGTTGTCCTTTTGCAATCGCCATACCCCAATAATCTGGGCTTTCTTGGAACGGAGTAAAAACAGGTCGAGTTGTTGGATATTCTAAAGAATTACGAAAAACAGTCAATGCATCATAGATAAAAGCGTCTGCTCTTCCAGCCGCAACTTCTTGCACACACTCAGCTTCTCTTTCGAATACAGCAATATTTTCAGCAGGTAAATTTTGTGTTGCGTAAACATGTCCAACAGTTCCATTTCGAACTGCTAAAACACGACCTTCTTGTTTTAGATCATCAAAAGAATTTACAGGAGAATCCTCATAGACTAATAAAGATAATTGAGCAACAGCATAGGGATCTGAAAAATCAACAACTTCTGACCGTTCATCAGTAATTGTCATAGAAGAAATGATAACATCAATTTTTCCTGTAGTAAGAGCAGGAATTAAACCTGAATAACTCATATTTTCAATTCGTACAGGTCTATCTAAATATTCTCCTAAAGCATATGCCATCTCAACACTAATACCAGCAGGATTATTTTCTGCATCTGTTGTTTCAAATGGTGGATAGGCTAATTCCATCCCAACAACTAATTCATTTGAATCATTCTTCCCACATCCAGTGATTGCAACTGCAAGAATCAAAATTCCTAAAAAAATAAAAATAGTTTTCTTGTTCATCATTATCCTTTCTTGATTTGGTTTATCTTTATATAGACGAAATAAACATTAATTATATTTCGATATTGATGAACATAATTATATTGAGATGTTGTGTAAAATAATTAAATAAAAAAGACAGCTGGTAAGCTGTCTAAAAGAATGAAAATAGAATAATTATGCTAATATTTTTTCCAAGTCAACAGCTGCACGTCTCATTTCTAAGAAGATTAATCCAAGTTTTGCTTCTTCTCTCGTCATTACTGTTAACACTGCATCATCACCTACGGCATTTACAAGCACATACCCTTCTTGCCCGCGAATATACAATTCGTTTAATGCGCCACGGCTCAATTCTAAAGAGATTCGTTCACCTAATGAGAGCATTGCTGCAGTCATGGCAGAAACACGATCTGCTTCAATATTATTTGGTAATGCAGATGCAATCATTAAACCGTCAACAGAAACCAATGCAGATGCAATAATTTCTGGAGAAGAAATCTGCATATCTTGTAATCTCGTTACCATTTGTTCAGCTTTTGATCCAGCCATAATTCACCTCAAATTTTTTTGATGCTTTATTAGTTTACCATACTTACGTAGCTTTGCATTGAATTTTTTCTTACTTATTTTTAACATTCATATTGATTTACAAATAGGTTCAAAATAAAGTTTTTTCATAAGGAATGATAAAATAGTTACATGTCACCAAATAAACATATTCAATCAATTCTTGATACTCTTCCTGATAATCCCGGTTGTTATTTGATGAAAAATGCTGATGGAAAGATTATATATGTCGGCAAAGCAATTAATCTAAAAAACCGCGTTCGATCATATTTTCATGCAAGTGGACAAAAAGATTCAAAAACAAAAAAATTAGTCGAGAATATTGCAGATATTGAGTTTATAATCGTAGATTCTGAGCTGGAAGCATTGATTCTAGAAATGAATCTAATTAAAAAGCACAGACCAAAATATAACGTTCGTCTAAAAGACGATAAACGTTATCCATATATTAAAGTTCATTGGGCACAACCATTTCCAAAAGTAACAATTACTCGAAATTTAATAGAAGATGGTTCTCGTTATTTTGGCCCCTATACGAGTGCATGGGCAGTTCATAAAACAATTGATCTCTTACGGAAAATATTTCCATACTTAACTTGTAATAGAGAAATTACAGGAGAAGATAGCAGAGCTTGTTTATATTATGATATTAAACTTTGCACAGCACCTTGTATTAATAAAATATCCAAAGAAAATTATCGAATAATGATAGAAGATCTTTGTCAATTTCTTAATGGTCGTACGGAACCAGTTATAAAAAAAATGGAAGCCGAAATGAAAAAAGCTTCTGATTCATTAAATTTTGAACAAGCAGCAGAAATCCGCGATCAGATAAATGCTATTGAGCAAGTAGTTCAAAGTCAAAGAGTAGTTTCAGACAATTATCTTGATTCAGATGTTATCGCAGTGGCAAGATCAGAAAGAGAAGCCTGTATTCAAGTATTTTTTGTTCGAAATGGAAAAATGATTGGGCGTGAATATTTTATGCTAGAAGGAACAGATGAAACGGAAGATTCAAGAGTTCTTGAGGAATTTATAAAGCAGTATTATAACTCAAGTGCATCCGTACCCGAAAGAGTGATGTTATCTTCACATATTGAAGAAGCAAAAATAATAAATCAATGGTTGAATAAAAAACGGAATGAGGGAAATGTCGAGATAATCATTCCTGAAAAAGGACAAGATGCTGAACTTATTCGCATGGCAGCAGAAAATGCCAAAACAACTCTTCAATCAATTCAAACGCGTTGGAAGAATGATGCTGAAAAACAAACTTTAGCTTTGGCAGAGCTTCAAGAAACACTAGGTTTAGATGCCCCGCCTAATAGAATTGAATGTTATGATATCTCCAATACCCAAGGCACAGCGATTGTTGGATCTATGGTTGTTTTTGAAAGAGGTGTGCCTAATAAAAAACATTACAGATCTTTCAATGTCCGTACAGTAATTGGAAAACCTGATGATTTTGAATCAATGGATGAGGTTATCACTAGAAGATTGAACCGATGGATGGCGTCTCAAGAACTCAAAAATGTCCCAGGTAAAAAGCCTGATCCATCATTTTCTCGATTACCAGATTTGATCATTGTTGATGGTGGAAAAGGGCAACTCTCTCGATCATATGCTGTTTTAGAAAAATTTAATTTAACAGATGTGGTCCCAATTGTTGGCCTTGCAAAGAGAGAAGAAGAGATTTTCCTACCAAATAATTCAAATCCAGTAATTTTACCTAGAAAATCTGAAGGTTTATATCTCGTGCAACGAATTCGTGATGAAGCCCATAGATTTGCGATTACAGCTCATCGTCGTAGAAGAGATAAAATGGGAATTGCTTCACAGCTAGATTCTATTCCTGGTATTGGAAAAGCAAAAAGAATTGCATTATTAAGAAGTTTCGGTTCCATAGAGGATATTAGAGAAGCTACTATTGAAGAATTAACCACTGTACCAGGCATTACTGAAAAACTAGCGCAAAGTATAAAAGACTTCTTAGTTTAAACAGAAAAATCTCTTTTTAGAGATTTTTCTAAACATATTTGTTAAAACACTCATTGTTTTTGAATGTGTCAACCCATAACAATTTCTACAATATGCTTTCCTTCTTTAAATATAGGCAAAAGATTCGATTCAAATTTTTCTCCATCGATATAAACATATTGGATTCCTTTATTCACATGATTAGGATTTGAAATATGAATAGAGTATATCGCATTTCTAAAAGTTCGTTGAACTGAAAATTCATTCCATGTATGAGGAATACAAGGATCGATTAATAATCCATCATAACTAGGGCGAATGCCTAAAATCCATTTAGTACCTGCTTGATACATCCATGACGCTGTCCCAGACAACCAACTATTTCTTGCAAGACCAAATTGAGGATGTTCATCAGAAAGCACATTTTGACAATACACATAAGGCTCAATTTCATAAATATCAATAATCTCATTTTTATTTACTGGATTAGTTTCAGAATAATATTGATATGCTTGATCTCCATTTCCTAAGATACACTCAGCAATCATTGCCCATGGGTTTGGATGCATAAAAATTCCTGAGTTTTCTTTAGCTCCAGGAGGGTACGTTGTAACCCCACCATATTTGGGATCATATCCATCGTAGCCGGGAGAAGATACCTTAATACCATGTTTTGTATGTAATATATCCTTAACAGCTTTCATGCTGCTTTTCCCTCTTTCATATGAAGCAAAACCAGCCATGATAGGGAAAGCTTGCCCATATAAATAGATTTGTCCGTATTGATTATTTTTTGAGCCGAGAGGAGTGCCTTCTTCATCAAAATAGCTAACATACCAATCACCGTCCCAACCTTGCTCATTGAATAGTTCTTTTATTTCGTGATAATCACTGCTAAAGTTGATCATATCGTCTGTTTCATTTAATATTTTTGAAATTTCAATCATTTCTCGTAATGCAATTCCATATAAACAAGCAGTTAGCATAGATTCTGAACCAGTTGGAAGATTGATTGTATCATTCCAATCAGCCCATCCTAATAATGGCAGACTATGTGACCCAACATTTTGTTTTGTGAAAAACAATGCTTGTTTAAGGTGTTCATAAACAGATGCATATTTTAACGGTTGTTCATTTTTGTCTTTTTCATAATACGGAATTACTTCATTCAGAAATTCAATATTACCGGTTTCTTTTAAATATTCAGCAACAACTTGAATGAGCCATAAGTGGTCGTCACTATAAAAATCAGGCCGCTCATCTTGTCCTGCTTCACCAATAGAAGCAACCATACTCAATGGATTAAATTGGTGCATGGCAGAACCATCTTGTTTTTGAACTTGTAACAATTTTCTACATATAGTTAATGCGTTTTCTGCATCAGCATAAAAAACGCCTAAAAGATCTTGGGATGTATCACGGTACCCCATTCCTCTTGCACCTAACCCTAATTGATATAAAGATAAATAACGCGACCAATTTTTGGTGATAAAACATTGATATGGGTTATGAATATTGAGCATTGTATTCATATTTTTATCTGGAGTTGATATGATAAATTTATTAAGATACTCATCCCAGAATGTTTTCTGTTGATTAAGAAGAGAATTAACAGATTCAAAATCAGATAATTCATTAATAAGTTCCCAAGCATTTTCTAAACGTTCAGTCTGGCCTAAATATGTCATAAATGAGAAGCTAGTGTTAGGTGCGAAAGGATCAGTTTTGATCATTAATGCACCAATATTATCTCCACGTAAAGCCTCATAATTGCTTAAAGAATCGTTTTGTAAACTTAAAGGAGCTGCCCAATTTCCGTATCCATTATCCCCAAGGAAAATTTGCCGATCTGATTCTATTGAATCAATTTGAACATTTGCACTAAAGTAATTAATGGCAGAGTTTTTCCGCATAAATGCATATTGAGTTAATAATTTTTTATCCATATTTTGCTCAATTTTGCTTTGCATTGTTTGTGGAACCCAATCAGCATTGTTGAATTGTTTTAATGCTTCAAAATGTGTATATTCTACAACTGGAATGAAATCAAGTTCAACAGCCTCATCTCTTAAATTTGTAATTTTTACAATTCTAATTTCCACCTTTTTATCTTTTGGAACAAAAACTGTAATTTCACTTTTAATTTGATTTGTAATATTGATAAAAGTTGAATATCCCAATCCCACATGACATTCATAGAATTCGTATGGCTGACAACAAGGAGAATAGAAAGGAGAAAAAACAGAATAACCAGTTTTTGTTTTTTCTCGGATATATAAAGAAGTACCGTTAAAACTTGATGACGGAATTTGAGGTATGTATTTTGTAATCCGATTAATTGCAGGATCTCCCTTACATAACAAACTTCCTCCTGTTTGGTCTATAAAACCACCAAAATCTAATGTTCCGATATAATTAATCCATTTTGTTGGAGTTTTAGGATTGGTGATTACATATTCTTTATTTTCATTATCAAAAAATCCATAATTCATAATTTCTCCTTAATTAATCTAGGCAGGTTGGAGAAATACTTTGCGGATATAGAAAAATACATGGATAATTCCATGTATTTTTTCGGTTCTTTATGCAATTTCAATTTTTACTTTCACAATTTCACGATCATCAAAAATCGGGATTTTATTTCCATCAATTATTTGACCATCAATAAGAATGCTAGTTTTTTCTGATTGACTTCTCACAACATCAATATCGTAAATTGTATCTCTGAACTTTCTTTTAATACTAAATGTATTCCAATCATTCGGAAGAATTGGATCTATGATTAAACCTTGGTAATCAGCACGAATCCCCAGTATCCATTGTGTAATCGCTACAAAATTCCATGCAGCTGTACCTGTAAGCCATGAGTTTTTAGCTTCTCCAAATGATGGAGCATCTTTTCCTGCAATGGTTTGAGCATATACATAAGGTTCACAACGATGAATTTCTGATATTGTTTCACGATTTGAGGGGTTGATTCGTAAATAATAATCTAATGCTTTATCTCCATGTCCAATTTGAGCTTCTGCAATCATGATCCATGGATTTGTGTGGCAAAACACGCTAGCATTTTCTTTATAGCCAGGAGGATATGAGGAAATCTCACCTAATTTCAATTGATATTTAGTAAATGCTGGTTGATGCAAAACAATACCATGTTTTGAAGCTAAATGTTTTTCTACAGAGGCTAAAGCTTTCTCTGCTTTTCCATTACGCTTCCCAACATCCCCCATAATACAGATTCCTTGAGGTTCAATAAAAATTTTACCCTCTTCACATTCTTTGGATCCTAGTTTTTCACCAAAGAAATCATATGCTCTTAAGAACCAGTCTCCATCCCACCCATGTTCTTCAATAGTGGTTTCCATTTTTAAAGCGAGGTCACGATATTTTTGTGCAATTTTTTCTTCATTAATATTGTCACATAAAATTGCCATTTCATTTGCCGCGTAGCAGAAAAGCCCTGCAATAAAAATTGATTCAGCTGTTTTCCCTTCTCGGTTTGCAGTAGTTTGAAAAGATTGTCCAGGTTCATCAGAGAAACAATTAAGATTTAAACAATCATTCCAATCAGCGCGTCCAATTAATGGTAATCCATGTGGACCAAGTCTTTCCAAAGTATAGGAGATACTTCGTTCTAAATGATTATAGAGTGTGTCTTCAGACCCTGGCTTGTTATCAAATGGCACATCTTCAACTAAAATTCCAAAATCGCCTGTTTCTTTAATATAGGCTGTCACAGCTAAAATTAGCCATAATGGGTCATCATTGAAGTTACCACCAACGGCATCGTTACCACGTTTTGTTAATGGTTGATATTGATGATAGGCACCGCCTGATTCCATTTGTGTAGCTGCTATATCTAAAATTCTTTCTTTTGCACGTTCTGGAATCATATGAACGAAGCCAAGTAAATCTTGGGTTGAGTCCCGGAAACCCATTCCTCTTCCAATTCCAGATTCAAACATAGAAGCAGATCGTGACATATTAAAAGTAATCATATTTTGATAAGCATTCCAAATATTTACAGAACGATTAACATGCTCATTTTGAGTTTGGACATTGAAGATACTTAACAATGAATCCCAATAGGATTTTAGAATTTTAAAAGCTTGGTCAACTTCATTAATAGCTGTATATTTTTTAATTGTAGGCAAACAATTTTCTTTATTAATAGTTTGCCCATCTAGTTCAAATTTATGGTCTTTAGGATTTTCTTGATAGCCAAGTACAAAAATAATTGTTTTTTCTTCACCAGCTTGTAAAATAAGATCAACTTGATGAGAACCTATTGGTGCCCAACCATGTGCAATAGAATTGCTGGATTTTCCAGTTTCAATTGCTAACGGTTTATCAAAACCACGATAAGCACCTAAAAATTCTTCTCGTTGTGTATCATAACCAACAATATCTTCTGAACATGCAAAATAAGCAAAATGATTTCTTCGTTCTCGATATTCTGTTTTATGATAAATAACATTATCTAAAACTTCAACTTCACCAATATTATAATTTCGTTGAAAATTGGTTGCATCGTCATTAGCATCCCATAAACAAAATTCTATAAATGAAAATAGAGAAAGATTAGTAGCTTTATCACGCTTATTGGATAGCTCTAATTTCCAAATTTCCAAATTTTCACCATTTGGAACAAAATAAGTAATATTGCTTTCAATTTCATTCTTTATAGACTTGATCTTTGTATAGCCCATACCGTGTCGACACTCATAAGTATCTAGCTCTGTTCGAGTTGGTTGCCAAGTTGAAGACCAAAATTCTCCTGAATTATTGTCTCTGATAAAAATATAACGACCTCCAAAATCTGTTGGTACATTATTATATCGATACCTAGTAAGGCGGCGTAATCTAGCATCTTGATAGAAACTATAACCACCACCAGTGTTTGAAATAAGCCCAAAATAATTTTCGTTTCCGATGTAATTGATCCAAGGTAATGGTGTATCAGGCTGTGTAATTACATACTCTCGATTTTTGTCATCAAAATATCCATATTTCATTTTTATACGTCTCCTAGTTATTATTTTAGGCAGGAATTTTATTATTCTTTAAGTTTAGTTCCACATGATTCGCGAATAATTAATTCAGCAGGAAGAATAATATTTTCAATTTCTTTATTTTTATTACTAATTAAATAAATCAACATATCCACAGCAATTTCACCCATTTTTTGAATATCTTGATGTATCGTTGTAAGAGGGGGTGACATTTCAGCGGATGTTGGAATATTATCAAAACCAATCAATGCAATATCATCTGGGATTTGCAACCCTGCATCTTTAATTGCTCGAATTGCGCCAAAAGCCATAGTATCACTCGCAACAAATACAGCTTCTGGTTGATAATCTAATAATTTTTCCATAGCAGAATAACCACCTAGATCAGAAAAATAACCAAGCTCGATTAAACGCGGATCAATCTCAATATTATTTTGAGCCAATGCCATTTTATAACCTTCGAGTCTGTCTCTTCCAGCTATTTTATTTGTAGGACCAGTAATAGTTGCAATTCTTTTATAGCCTAATTCAATAAAATAATTAACCGCTTGAAAAGCACTTTTCGAATTATTAGTATCTACAAAATGAATTGATTTATTTGGTGAATTTTGTCCAACCATTACAAACGGGATTTTGCTATTAATAATTTCATCAATCATTGGATCTTGATATTCTATTGAAGAAATAATCAAACCGTCCAAAATACTATTATTTGTAATTTTTGCAATTAATTCTTCTTTTGAAAGCATTTTACTTAGCCATAACATAACTGAATAATCTTTTTCAGCGCATGCTTTAGTGACACCTTGCATTAATAGCGAATAAAAAGAATCAGAAAAAAGATCATTGATTCCGGGTGAAATGACCAAACCAAAAATCTTACTTTTACCACTAGCAAGTCCTCTAGCCGCTAAGTTTGGTTGATAATCATTTTCTTCAATTATTTTTGAAATTGCAATTCTCGCTTTTTCACTAACACCATTTTCTTTATTGATTACTCTTGAAACTGTTGACCGTGAATATCCTGAGATTTTTGCAATATCTTCTAATGTGAATGGCATATATACCTTTAATGAATATAATGAACAATTGGGAGCGCTCCCAAAATTATTTTTATTATACAATTTGGTATAAAAAAGTCAAGAAGGTGCGTCCAAATAATAAAAAAAGGAGACAAATAGGTAATGAATGTTTTAATCGTTTATGCTCATCCTAATCCCAAAAGTTTTAATCATGCGATTTTAAATCGAACGAAAGAAAAATATGAAAGTGAAGGTTCCACAGTAATAATTCGGGATCTCTACGAAATGAATTTTAATCCTGTATTATCGGCAGCTGATTTTGTCGCGATCCAAAAAGGGAGTGATAGACCAGATGTCTTAACTGAACAGATGTATATTGAAGAAGCAGATCGTATCGTTTTTATTTTTCCAAATTGGTGGTATGGTATGCCGGCAATATTAAAAGGCTACGTAGATCGAGTTTTTAGTTTTGGTTTTGCTTATACTGATGATGAAAATGGAGATTCAATTGGTTTACTAATTGATAAAAAAGCAATCTTTATCTCAACAAGTGGTGCAACAATCGAAGAATTAGAAGAACAAGGAACGATAGACGCTTATAAAACAACAATTGAAAAAGGAATTTTTAATTTTTGTGGGATAGATGTCATTGATCATATTGCTTTTGGAAATGTTCGGAAAGTCTCAAAAGAGAAATTAGATTCTTTATTGGACGATCTTGATATGAGATTGAAATAAATCAAAATTCTTTAGAAAATAAATTGATAATAGAAAAACTAAAAATCATTCCTCCTAAAACGAGGAATGTATTTTTCATACCAATAAGATCAGATAAATATCCAAACAATGGAAATAACAAGATCATTACAACACTATACATCACACTTGCAAAAGAAAGGATAGTAGCTCTTTGCTCTGAATTAATCAGTTGATTTAGATAATCTGTTGTTGACACAAAAATAATTGCTTCTATAAAACTGATAACATAAAAAGGAATATATGCATAATCAATAAAAAACATTGCTAGCAATGAAAAAGAATAAAAGAATGGTAATATTGTGAGAATTTTTTTAGCACCAAATTTCTTGTCTATTTTATCAGCTAAATAAGAAGCTAAAGCTGCGATAATTGAAGCGCCTGCTAAATAAGCACCTATTTTAAATGGTGTGAATCCAATGTTTTCCCACCCTAATTGAAGATAATAAAATGAGATCGTTGATACCGCAAAAATAACGGATGTAAATACTATTAAATATCCTAATTTTGAATTTAACTTGATTGCTTGGAAACTTATTTTATATTGATCCTTAATAAGATGAATGACTGGTTTTTTGATAGTTTCTTCTTTTTTGAATATTGGAGGCTCTTTGAATTGAAAAGAGATTATCAAACTGATGATACTTATAAAAATTGCAATTAAATAAACATTTTTATATTCAATATTACCAATAAAACCACCCACTAATAGACTTAGAACGCTGGATATATGAAAAATGATTTCTTTTTTTCCTGTGATATTCATATATCTATCTTCTATTTTTTCATATATCAATGAATCATAAATCAATGCTTCGTTAGCACCTGATTCAAAGTTATAGGATAGTGCTGAAAGAACAAACCCGATTGCAAGGAATGAGAAATTCGAAGTAGAAATGATAATGATATTTGAAAGTATCATGAATAAGATACCAATAATACGACTTGTCTTCCTCCCAAATAAATCAGCTATCACACCAGTTGGTGTTTCCATTACTAACGAAGTAATATGAAATATTCCTTCCATTAATCCAATTTCAACTAAAGATAACCCCTTTGAGGCGAGATACAATGTCCAAATACCTTGAGTTGTATCAAAACTTTTAAATGCTGTGAATAGATAATGGGTTTTTATATTTGATAAAAAACTTTTTTGTCTGTTTGTTTCCATGTTGGCTTATGGTAGCATCATTCGAATTAATAGTCAATTAAAGAAAAAAAGAGCAATTTATAAATTGCTCTTTTTATTCTAAAAGTTGTTATTACGATAGATTAGATTTCTTTTTTGGAGAAGAACCAATCAGTATATTCATAACCCTTACTTTCTCTTTCATTTGCATCTTGAATTGTCCCAGGAGGAGGCACAATCACTTTATCACCAGGTTGCCAGCCTTCTGGTGTTGCAACACCATATTTGTCACTGGTTTGCATAGCTTTTATGATACGAATGAATTCAGGAATGGATCGACCATTAGAAAGAGGATAATAAACCATTGCTCTCAAGATTCCCTTATCGTCAATGATAAAGACTGTTCGAACTGCTTGAGTTGTAGATGCATTGGGTTGAATCATTCCATATTTTGTGGCAACATTCATTGAAAGATCTTCAATAATCGGGAAAGGAACTTCCACGCCAAATTTTTCTTTAATTGTTCGAACCCAAGCAATATGGGAATAATTGCTATCAATTGACAAACCAAGCAAATCAGTATTCAAAGCTTTAAACTCTTCATAATGAGTAGCAAAAGCCATAAATTCAGTTGTACAAACAGGAGTAAAATCTGCAGGATGTGAAAATAGAACTAACCATTGTCCTTTGTAATCAGATAATTTTTTTACACCATGAGTTGTAACAGCTTCAAAATAAGGTGCAGGTTCGTTTAATCGAGGCAAACCTACAACTTCATTTTTTTCTTCTTGGCAATCGCATTCATGTTCTTTGTGTTTAGACATTTTTTAATCTCCATTTTTTTATATTAATTTTTTTATTACAGTTCTAAGACAAAAGGTTAGCCTATGTTCTTACTTTATTTTAAGTAGTTTAATGAATTTAACTTTTTTTTAACATTTTCTTTCTAAAGAAAGTATCTAAAAATCTTTCAGATGAAAAAAAACTTAAAACCCAAATAAAATAGCGATATCTTCGATAGAAGGAGAAAGCGTAATGAATCCATTGTTATCACGGTTTTCGATCTACTAAAATTTATAAACTTCAACTTTATCTAATGTCTCAACTGTAGAGTAAATCAACAAAACATAGATACATAAAAACTGATTTTATTTAGCATCACTTTAAGCTTTACAAACTCCTGAAAATTCCGCATCCAAATATGGTATAATAGACGGAACATATGTTTCACAAAAGACAACAACTATTATAAAAAATTAAAAAGTGTCAAAAAAATGATATATAATTTAAAAAATAACTATATAGAGGGTATGTGTTATACTTTCCACCACAGACAGGGTCTTTATTCAGAAAATAAAATTGGACACCTGTCAAAAAAGTGTCAAAAAAGTGTCCAATTATTTCTTTACACCTGTCCAATTTTGTCCAATTATTTTTGGACACTTTAATTGTATTCCCGCCTTTTTTTTCTCAACACACCAACACTCTTCTCCCACCTTACTCCTCAAAGCAGACAAAAAAAAATAATTCCATTGATTGTCTATAAAAAGGAAAGTATCTTTAAGTTGAAAAATCATTTAAATTAGTCAATAATTCACTTATGTTTAAAGATTGAATCTAAGTATAAAAAAAAAGCATTTCCTAGATAGAAAATGCTTTTAGAATAAAGAAAACAATTCTTTATGTAAGTGCTTCTTCTGCTTTTACGAGCCAATCAATAATTTCAATATTTTGTGGGCATTGGGATTCACATTGTCCACAAGCTACACAATTATTTGCATGACTGTTTTCTGGATACTGAACAGCATAAAAACGTTTATTTTCTTCCATCACATCATATGCAATGCCTTGATTAAATAAACTAAATATTCCTGGGATATTCACGTTTTCTGGGCAAGGAAGACAATATTTACAATCTGTACATGGGATCGGCATAATGCGGTTATATTCTATTTCAACATTTTTATAAACCATTTTTTCTGAATCACTTAATCTTCCCGCTTCTCCTTGATTCGCTAACGCCAAGTTTTCGTTGACCTGGTCTAAAGAGTTCATCCCACTTAATAACAAAGTGACTTCTGGCTGATCCCAAAGCCAGTTTAATGCTTTTGCAGGAGGTGTTTGATTTGCAATTGTGGAAGAATTCCAAATTTCTTCTACAGAAGGAGGTGGGGTTTTTGCAAGTTTTCCCCCATAAAGAGGTTCCATCACAACCACAGCGATGTCTTTATTTGAAGCATAGCGAAGTCCTTCTTTTCCTGCTTGGTAATTTTCATTCATAAAGTTATATTGAATTTGACAAAAATCCCAATCATTAGCATCAATAATCTCTTTGAATAAATCTAAATCTGCATGAAATGAAAACCCAGCATGTTTAATTTTTCCCAATGATTTTAATTCATTAATCCAATCAACAAGTCCTTCACGCTTAATCACATTCCATGTATTTGGATTAAGTGCATGAAACAAATAAAAATCAATATGATCAGTTTCTAAGCGTTTCAATTGCAAATTAAAATAATGATCTGCATCTTCTTTTGAATTGACCAACCACATAGGTAACTTTGTTGCTAGGTT
Organism: Anaerolineales bacterium; assembly: GCA_963662985.1. Lineage (GTDB taxonomy): Bacteria > Chloroflexota > Anaerolineae > Anaerolineales > UBA11579. Next base: position 1,793,112 of record OY760067.1, read on the forward strand.
AACTTTTTCACGATATCCATCTTTAAGGACTTCAGCAGTAAAAGGTTCACTCATTTCGCCATGATAGGGAAATGCTGTATCAATATAATTTACACCGGCATCAATGGCAGCTCTCACCATTTCTTTTGCCTTACTTTTATCAATTTTTTTTACATCACCATCTAAGATAGGTAAACGCATCATTCCAAAACCTAAAATAGATACTTTTGTATTTGTTGATTTTATAGTTCTATATTTCATTTTTCTTATTCCTTGATTTTGATTAAAAAAACAATACTTTATAAAAAACCTCCTTTTTAGAAAGAGGTTTTTCAAGATAATTTTATTTTACTATACCAATATCTTGTATCGGCCAATAAGTAAAGAACGCCTTTCCAATAATATCTTCCTCAGGTAGTGTACCCCATCGCCTTGAATCAGAAGAATTATTTCGATTATCACCTAAAACATATACCTCCCCTTCAGGAACGATAGTCTGCGGAATGGTTTGTTTTGCATCAGGGTCAAGATAATATTCATTTACCATTTCACCATTTACATAGACTAAGCCATCAATAGTTTCAATAGTATCTCCTTCTTTTGCAATAACTCTTTTGATATAGTCTTTTTCAGGATTATTTGGATAAGGGAAAACAATAACATCGCCATAATCGATATCAGAAAAAGTATAAGCGACTTTGTTTACTAGCATAAGATCGCCATCATTTATACCTGGATTCATGCTATGTCCATCAACAATAACTCTAGCAACAAAGAAATCTATCACAAAATATAATGCCACAGCAAATATTATAGTTTTAATCCATTCAATAGTTTCTTTACGCCGGTTTTCTCTTTTTTCCAGCTCAAGTTTCTCTTGCTCAATTTTTTCTAATTCTAATTGTTCATCAATAGAAAAATTTTGTTCTTGATTTTCATTACTAGTAGATTGAGTATCAGTTTGAGCTTCAAAAATTACAGTCTCATTTTGTTGATTCAATTCATTAGAAATTTCTTCTTGATTATTGTTCTCAATTTCATTCATAAACACTATTCCTTTTATTTTTTACGAGGGGCAAGTTTAACTTTTTTCCGTTCACGGGATAATACCCTGATTGGAGTTCCTGTAAAAGGATATGCTTCTCGAATTTTATTTTCTAAATATCGTAAATAACTAAAATGCATAATCTCAGGATCATTGACGTAAATTAAAAATGTTGGAGGTTCGGTACGCACTTGAGTTCCATAAAATATTTTTAAAAGACGTCCCTTAAAAGAAGGGGGCGGATGATTTACTACAGCTTCTCGAATGATCTTATTGACCTGAGAAGTTGATAACCTAACGAGCCGTTCCTCTTGAACTTCAATGGCTTTTGGAATAATTTGACTAATTCTTTGTCCAGTCAGTGCTGAAACAAAAACAATCGGGACGTAATCCATAAAATTTAATTGATCTAGGACATGTTTTTTATAAGTATCCATTGTGTAAGAATCTTTCTCAATCGCATCCCATTTATTGACGACCACAATTGTACTTTTGTATTCTTCAAGAATGAATCCAGCAATATGCATATCTTGAGCAGTGATCCCAGTTTCTGCGTCTATCACAAGTAAAGCAACATCAGCTCTAGAGATTGCTTTTAACGCTCTTAGCACTGAATATTTTTCTACCCCACGATCAATTTTTCCTCTTTTTCTAATACCGGCAGTATCAATCAATGTGATATCTTGTCCATCATAAGTAATATAAGAGTCTACTGCATCGCGAGTTGTTCCGGCAATGGGACTGACAATTGCACGTTCTTTGCCTAAAATTTGATTTAAGATACTTGATTTTCCAGCATTAGGTTTTCCAACTATTGCAATCTTGATTGAATCATCATCTTCCGGTTCAACAAATTGCGTTTTTTCTGTTATATGTAATGCATTAAGCATCTCATCTAATATATCGCCGACGCCTGATCCGTGTTTTGCTGATATAGGAAAAGGTTCTCCTAATCCTAATGAATAAAATTCAAATATATCATCACGTCTTTCTTGATTTTCACATTTATTTACAACAAGAATTACAGGAGGCATAAACTCTCCCTTATCATCTTGCTTTTGATGTTGGCGGAGAATATTTGCAACTTCCCAATCAGCTGGTGTAACACCGTGTTCTACATCAACAAGAAAAAAGATACAATCTGCATCATTAATTGCGGTTCCTGCTTGTTGTTTAATTTCCTCAATAAAATCTTTTGAACCTATTGAGAGAGGCTCACCACTGTCATTTTTCTTTGTATGAGAGGGATCAATACCACCTGTATCAACAACAATAAAATCCACACCAGACCATTCTGCATCTGCATGAAGTCTATCTCTAGTAGTCCCGGGGATATCATCAACAACTGCTAGTCGTTGTCCAGCAAGTCGATTAAATAAAGTACTTTTTCCAACATTAGGACGCCCTACAAGAGCGACTAAAGGTTTTTGTGCCATTTTTGTTTTCCTGTTCTTAGAAGCAAAACTTCTTATTTTTCATAATTAGGGACTTATTATAACAGAGCTTGTTTTTTTAATTCCCTATAATCGAGGTTGGAGTTGAAGATGGATAAGGTGTTCTAGTTGGCCGTGGTGTTGCAGTTGGAGGATTAATATTTATTAGTTCAACTTCTACCATTTCTGGCACAATAGATTCAATTTTTAGTGATTGGTTAATAATTTCTGGAATTAATTGTGCTGTAAATTTTCCAGCTTCCATTTGAGTTAATTCTACATATAAATGAATATCATCTTTCGTAAGAGCTTCAAGTGCTGTTAATGGTCCAGACACGATTACGTCAACAGTTTCAGGAGATATTGATACTGTATATTGATCGTTAAGCCCAATATATTCTACAGGTAGATTTATTCTCGTACTACTTTCTGTTGCGGCAATTCCTACAAAAACTTCAATAGTTTGTTCAATTCCGTCATTTGAAACAACACTAATATTAGCAGGTAAATCTAAAGCTATTTTTGTTTGAATGTTTGTATCTGCACCTGTGATATCTAACGGAATAGTATTTACATATCCAGGCAATGATTGTACATCATCAGGATTTGCTGAATACAAAGTAACAATAATTGGATTATAACTAATATTGGTAACATGATATCCGTCTTTAGGGACACCATCAGTGAGTAAAGTGACTGCAACATCTCGATACCCACCACTTTGAGATAACTCAACTTTGGCAGTTACAGTTTGTGGCTCAATAGTTATATTTTGAATTTGGTTTCCATCTGCATCAAAGGCATTTAATGTAATCTCATTTTCAAAACTTTCATTTTTATCAAGAATATTTATTTTTGCTTTAACTGCACTAATAGTTGATACTATTTTCTCAGCGCCTTTTATTTGGACTGAATCTGCGCTAAGTTCTAAATTCACAATTTCATAACCTAAAGAAGGTTCACCCATTATTTCTGTAGAAATAGGAAAATCAATTACAGACTTGTTTTCAATAGATATTGCAACTACAGAAGGAGTTGTGCCAATTACATCTACTGGACGTAAAAATACATTTACATCAATAGGCATCATGTATTCTCCATTATCGTAATTGGATAAGTCAATGCTTGCGGTTACAACATCTTTTTGAGAATTTAATGTATCCCATAAAGATTGAGGTGCTCGTAAATTAACAGTAACAGTCTCAGGCAAAGAAGTTGTAATCAATTTATCTTCTTGAAGCCCGATTATCTCTAATGGAACATTATTTGGATACTTTCCTTCAGTATTTGGATCATTCGCTGTTGTTGCAGAAAACCATACTAAAATAGCAAGTGTAATTGCCATTACAATATTTCCAATAGTAGAGAAATTGATTTTATTAAAAGTATCCATGGATTACCTACTTAATTCTCCGCGTTGTTAATTGCTCGTGAATAGATTTTAATAATGGCTTTTTTTCAGGTTTTGTGAAAAATGTTCTAAGAATTGCGCCTAATCTTTCACTGTCGATTCTTTGAATCATACGGCCATTATATGCTATGGAGATGGAACCAGTTTCTTCTGAAACAACAACAACAATAGCATCACTAACTTCAGAGATTCCCAGCGCTGCTCGATGTCGAAGACCCATTTTTTGATCTGGATTTTCAGTGAGGACGCTACTTGAAGAAAGAGGCATTACACAAGAAGCTGCAATCAATTTTTCACCTTTAATTAAAACAGCTCCGTCATGGAGAGGTGTATTAGGATAAAAAATTTGAAGTATTAATTCAGGAGATATTTCTGCATTAAGAACGACACCAGTTACTGTATAATCTTGTAGATTATCTAACCTTTCAATAACAATCAATGCGCCATGTCTTAAGGTTGAAAGCCGTGTAGCAGCTCTAATTACCTCTAATAATTCATCTGGCAATGTCTCTTTTGTAGTTGTAGTTCTTGAGGGGATAATATTTCCTGCTCGTCCAAGTCGTTCAAAAGTTTTTCGAATTTCTTGAGAAAAGATAACCGGGATGACAAAAATTAATGCTGGGAGAATTGAGCTAATCAACCATGAAAAACCAGGCATGGCTTCACTAAAACTACTAAACAAAGCAGCTAATAATGCAAAAATGACTATCCCGCGAATTAAGAATTTTGACTGAGTTTGTTGTAATAATCGAAGAATAAGGTAGAAAATTGCAGATAATAAAATTACATCAACAAGACTCCACCAGGTAAATCTTTGGAAAACAAAAACAATATTGTTAAAAAAATTTATCACAACAAACTCCAGCATTTCTTTCTATTTTTTATTTTAATAGAAGATTGCTTTTAAGACTAATAAAACTTCTAAGAGTAAGGTTAATTAATTTTTTTTAGAAGCAATTTGTTAGCTTAATAAACAATTTAGTTTGAGTTAAGCCCGTAAGTTGAAATAAATATGCTAGAAAGGGCGAAGAATTCTATCTTTTCGGAGAGCTTTAAGCCAGAAATTATGATTATTAATTTCTTTTGAATTAATAATATCTCTCCATGCTTTTATTTTTATTTCTTCAATTTTAACATCTTCATATGAGAGTTCAGAAATACTGCTTTCTGTATCATGATCTGTTTTTGGAATTATTGCAATGGCAACTTCAGCATTGAGATCCTCAGCTGAAGATTCTATTTCTTTGAAAATTTTTCTTAATCCTATTTCACGATAGGCTTTGTTTGAAAACAAAATTGTATCAATTTTGACAACCAGATTTTCAACTTGCCATCCAGCAAGTCCAATTATTTCATCTTTTTCTTTAATTAAGAAATAAGCTTTTTCTCCAAATGAAATCATTATATCTGTGGCAGTTAACTCTTGGCTGTTATTTTGTTGGTTTATAAATTGAGCAATTTCCTTAGCATTTGTTGGCTTTGCTCGAAGTAAGGTTATATTTTGGGTATTAATTGGTTGGTAAGAAGAAACATCTTCAATGGATTGGATATTTGAGAGATCTTCTCCAATATATTTATCCCAACCAGCTTGAACCTGTTGCCAAGTTTTTTCGATTGAACCGTTGGTATCAATGATGTGATCTGCTTTTTGTAACATAAATATTGCAGGTTCTTGGCTTTCAATTCTTGATTGTGCATCTGATGGTGAAAATTGTCTGTTTTTGATAAGTCTGCTAAATTGATTTTCTCTTGTTGCTGAAGTAACCCAAATTGAATCACATAATTTTTCAATAGGTCCATTAACAATTTTTATTGCTTCTATAACAATTACTTTTTTATCAGTTTTGTTAATCAGATACTCGATTGCTTGGTTAATAAACGGATGAACAATTTCCTCTAAAGCTTTAAGGGCTTGGGGATCTGTAAAAACAATTTGACCTAGTTTTTTTCGGTTAATTTCTCCATTGAAGTCTAATATCCATTGACCAAAATGTTTTACAACAGGTGAATATGCGGGTGCTTTTTTTGTATATAATTTATGAGTTAATTTATCTGCATCAATACTATAAGCGCCAAGATGTTCTAACATCAAACGCACAACGCTTTTTCCTGTAGCTACATTTCCTGTAAGACCTATGATGAATTTCTTCTCTGGTTTGTTCATATTCCTTATTATAGTTGATTCTATTTGATAATCAACTAATTTTATTGCATAAATTGTTGATTAATGAATTGGTCTAGTTCAATTCCTGATGATGACTCCATAATACGCCAAAAATCTTCATCTGAAGCTGTGTCATATTGATATTCAGAAAGGTATTGTTGAATTCCTTGATAAAAAGCATCTTCACCTAATAGATTATAAAGATCATAGATCATTACAGCAGCCTTGTAGTATTCGGCTATATGGAATAAATCTCCTTCGGGAGGATCATCAAGATCAAATTCACTATAATCTTCGTCCATCCAATCTCGAATTTGTTCAAAAGTGGAATCGACTGCTGATTGGCTACTGTTTCTAAGTGGGTAATAAGTATGGATAAAGGTAGCAAATCCTTCATTTCTCCATATTTCATGCCAGCTTGAAAGGCTTACACTGTCACCAAACCACATATGAGAGATTTCATGGACTAGAGTTTGAATATCTAGCATTTGATCATCAATTAAAATCATAGTTTGGGTTTCTAAAGAAAAACCAGTTGCATCAATAACAACAAAACCGATACTTTCAAATGGATATGGTCCTAATTTTTCTTCCATCCATTGTATTGATTTAATTAAATCATCTTGAAATGATTTTGCTTTATCTGAAAAGTTTGAAGGTGCATAAATATTGATTTGTGTACCTTCAATCTCATCTTGAACCAGATATTCAAATTCTCCAACGATGATAGTTGCCAAATAGCTTGCCATAGGGTCATTATGTTCGTATATATATGTCTCTGTTCCATCTGAATTAATAAACTCTTCTAATAATATGCCATTAGCAATTCCACGATTATTGGGAGGAGTTGTGATTGAGAAAGAATAAGTAGCTTTATCTTGAGGGTGATCATTGCAAGGCAGCCAGTAACGAGCGCCATCTGGTTCTGATGCAATAAACATGTGTTTTCCATCGGGATAGAAAAAGCCAACACTAGGTGCAAAATCGACAAATCTAGACGGCTCTGTTATTGCTGTCCCTGAATAATCAATTTGAATTTCTAAGATTGTGTTAATTGGTGTTTCTTTAGGAAGGTGAATGATTAGCTTTGATTCTGTTCTATCAAAGTCTAATTTAGTAGAAGTCTCTACTAGTGAAATATTTGAAATAGTATAACCAATGAAATCTAATAATATATCAGATAAAGCCTCTGTTGTTTCAAGTGAGATCACCACAGATGCATCAATAATTTCAAATTTTTTCTCTGGATCAAGATTGATTGCTATATCATAATGTTTAATATCATATCCATTATTGCCTAGTTCTGGAGCAAATGTATCTACAATGATCCCATCATCTGCACCTGTCCAATTTTGATTAGGGGTTTCAATAACGTTTTCTTGCGTTATTATGCTTGAGGGTTGAGTTTCATTTGAAGGTGTAGGGGTAAACGGGTTAAATTCTATATTTACAATGTTGCACCCTGAAATGCTGATAGAAATAATTATGATGATTAAAATAAATTTTTTATTCATAGTCTTTTCCTATAAATTCTCTAGATAAATTAAGATTTCATATTAATAATATAGAGTATTTTTAATATTTCGCTAAGAATGATATGAGTATTTTTGATTTTTGAATGATATGCATTAGAATAAAAATAACTTTAGTAGAAGGTGAGTGCAAATTATGAAAATTTATCCTATTCCAATGGTGCCTGGACCTGTTTCTGTTTCAAAAAAAGTATTTGAAGCTTATCAAATGAACTACGGCTCAGCAGATATTGAATATGAATTTTTGGAACTTTATAATAAAACAGAAGAAAATTTACAGAAACTTATGGGCACATCTCAAACGGTGGTGATGCTTTCAGGCGAAGGTATGATTGCTTTATGGGGTGCTCTGAAAAATTGTTTAATTCCAGGTGATCGTGTACTTGCTTTATCAACTGGGGTTTTTGGAGAAGGTTTTGGTGTAATGGCAAAAAGCTTAGGGGCAGAAGTCACTACACTTCAGTTTGAATTTAATGAAACCTTAAAAGATTGGGAAGCGATTGAAACAATGATTCAATTGAATAAACCTAAGATGATCACTGTTATTCATTGTGAAACCCCTTCCGGTACATTAAATCCAATAGCAAAATTAGGTGAATTAAAAAAACAATATGGTGTTGACCTCTTAGTTGTTGATGCAGTAGCTAGTTTGGGAGGAACCCCTGTTTTGATGGATGAATGGGGTGTTGATCTGCTTTTAGGAGGATCTCAAAAAGTTTTATCTATGCCTCCAAGTATGAGTATGGTTGGAATTTCTAAGAATGCATGGAAGGTGATAGAAGAAATAGAGTATAAAGGTTACGATGCCTTTCTTCCTTTTAAAAATGTGCAAAAAACTCAATATTTCCCCTATACGCCAAATTGGCATGGTGTAGCAGCTTTATATGCTGCAACTCAATCATTGATTGATGAAGGTTTGGAGAATGTGTTTTTGCGTCATGAGCAAGTTGCAGAAATATGTCGGCAAGGAGTTTTAGACATTGGTTTAGAATTATTTGTAAAAAAGGATTCTATCATGTCTCCGACAGTGACGGCAGTAAAAGTTCCTGAGGACATTAATTGGAAATCACTTGATAAGAAATTAAGAGAGAATGGGCTTGCATGTGGTGGAAGTTATGGTCCTTTAGATGGAAAAGTTTTCCGATTTGGTCATATGGGAACACAAGCCAATCAAGAATTGATGAAAAAAGCATTGGAAGCATTAAGAAAGAGTATTTAAACTCATGACAACATTTGAAGAGTATTATAACGAAGCATTGAATGCTGCTTTTCAAGGTTGGGATTTTTCTTGGGTTGAAAAGCGTATGGTTGAAAATCCTCCTTCTTGGGATTATCGACATTTAATTATTGAAGCTCTGAATGGAGTAGATTCTTTATTAGATATCGATACTGGTGGGGGAGAGTTTTTATCCTCACTGAAAGATTATTTACCTTTATATACATGTGCTACAGAAGACTATGAACCAAATATTCCTGTTGCAAAAGAAAAATTGGAGCCCTTAGGGATTGAAGTTTTGCAACGAGATAAAGATCTGATTCCATATCCTGATAATACATTTGAATTAGTGATTAATCGACATGGAAGTTATTTCGAAGAAGAGGTTTTTCGAGTTTTAAAACCTGGTGGAAAATATGTAACTCAACAAGTTGGTCCGGAGAATATGATTGCATTAAATCAATTTTTAGCACCTGAATCAATAAATCATATAGATACAACATGGACAGTAGCAAAATTGGCTGCTCAATTAGAAGAAACTGGATTTCAATTGCAGTATTATAAGAATGATTTTACTCCAGCATATTTTACTGATATTGGTGCTGTTGTATATTATTTAAAGGCAATATCTTGGCAAATTGAAGGGGAAACTGTTGAGAACTTGAAACCAAGGTTGGAAGTCTTACATGAATTAATTGAAGCACAAGGAAAATTTGAATTGCAATCACAAAGATATTTATTGATTGCAATAAAGCCTTAGAATTTTCTCACAATTGTCAGAAAAATATAAGAATCTTTATACAAAGAACATGTTACCTTGACTGTATTTTTGAAAATGTGTAAACTTTAGTCGCAATTAGCACTATTGTGTTTTGAGTGCTAATTAATAACGGAAATTTAAATTAAAAATTTTTTATTTAGTACCTAGGAGGTCTATATATGTCTATTTCACTTAAGCCTTTGGGCAGTCGTATAATTGTGAAACCCCAAGAACAAGAAGAAATCACTGCTGGTGGGATCGTTCTTCCCGATTCTGCAAAAGAAAAACCTCAAAAAGGTGAAGTAATTGCTATTGGTGCTGGTGATCGCAATGATAAAGGCGAATTGATTCCTTTGGAAGTAAAAGTAGGTGATACAGTTCTATTTGCAAAATATGCTGGAACAGAAATTAAGCTTGATGGTGAAAAACTACTTTTCATGCGTGAATCTGACCTTCTTGCAGTTGTTAAATAATTTAAGAATACGAGGTATTAAAAATGGCTAAACAATTACTTTTTGCAGATGATGCACGACGAAAACTTCAAGCAGGTGTAGATGTTGTGGCAGAAGCCGTAATCACTACACTTGGACCAAAAGGCCGAAATGTGGCTTTAGATCGAAAATTTGGTGCTCCCACGATTACACATGATGGTGTGACCGTTGCAAAAGAAATCGAATTGGATGATCCCTTTGAAAATATGGGCGCCCAATTAATGAAAGAAGCGGCATCGAAAACCAATGATATCGCTGGTGATGGCACCACAACTTCTACCGTTTTGGCACATGCAATTGTGACAGATGGCATGAAAAACCTGGCAGCAGGTGCGAACCCCATGTTGTTGAAACAAGGTATCTTGAAAGCAACAAAAGCTGTGGCAGAAAAAATCTCTGAACAAGCAATCGAAGTAAAGACAAAAGCAGATATTGCAAATGTCGCTTCAGTTTCTGCTCAAGACCGCGAAATTGGTGAATTAATTGCTGATGTTTTTGATAAAGTTGGTAATGATGGCGTGATTTCTGTGGAAGATTCTCAAGGTTTGGAATTTGAAACCGCTTATGTTGAAGGTATGCAATTTGATCGCGGTTACTTATCTCCTTACTTCGTAACCAATACAGATACAATGGAATCTGTAATTGAAGACGCTCAAGTTTTGATTTATGATAAAAAAATCTCTGTGGCACAAGATTTAGTTCCCATTTTGGAGAAAATGTCTCAAACAGGTAAACGAAATGTTGTCATTATTGCAGAAGATATCGATGGCGAAGCTTTAGCACTTTTGGTTCTGAATAAATTACGCGGAATGATCAATGCATTGGCAGTCAAGGCTCCGGGTTTTGGTGATCGCCGAAAAGCTATGATGCAAGATATTGCAGTTTTGACTGGTGCTACTGTCATTTCTGAAGAAACTGGTCGAAAATTAGAAACAGCTACTTTAGCAGATCTTGGTAAAGCTACAAAAGTTACTGCAAGCAAAGATGACACCACAATCGTAGGTGGTGCTGGTGACTCAGCAGCCATTCAAGCTCGTGTCGATCAAATTCGTGTAGAAATTGAAAATTCAACAAGCGATTATGATCGTGAAAAATTGAATGAACGTTTAGCAAAACTTTCTGGTGGTGTGGCAGTAATTCGCGTTGGTGCTGCAACCGAAACTGAATTAAAAGAAAAGAAACATCGTGTAGAAGATGCAGTTTCTGCAACTCGTGCTGCTATTGAAGAAGGGATTGTCCCAGGTGGCGGTGTTGCTTTGTTGAACGCTCTTGATGCAGTCGGCGAAGTGAAATGTGACAGTGATGATGCCAATGTTGGTGCACAAATTGTCTTGCGTGCATTATCGATGCCGATGCGAAAGATTACTGAAAATGCAGGTAAAGATGGTTCAGTAATTGTTGAAAATGTCCGTCGAGCACATAAATCTGAAAAGAATTTATCAATTGGTTATGATGTTCTTTCAGATGAATACGTTGACATGGTTGAAGCTGGTTGGATAGACCCTGCAAAAGTTACTCGTGGTGCATTAGAAAATGCTGCTTCAATTGCAGCAATGATTTTGACTACAGAATGTTTGATTACTGATCTCCCTGAGGAAAATGCTCCAGCAATGCCTGCAGCACCTCCAATGTATTAAATCAAATTACTTAACGATTCAGAAAAAGCACTATCTTTTGATAGTGCTTTTTTGCTCCCTTGAAATTTTACCATTCTCCACTATACTTAATTTGAATTTTCAAAACACTAGCTCCAACCTGCCATGGAATAAAGGACATGTGATAATGAATAATTCTGTATGGAAAGATTTTAGACAAGACTTTGATGAACGTGTGGGGAATTTAGTTGCACAGATGACATTAGAAGAAAAAGTAAGTCAGATGTTATATACATCTTTTGCGCTTACTAGGTTTGAAATTCCTGAATATAACTGGTGGAATGAATGTTTACATGGTGTAGCACGTGCTGGAACTGCTACCGTGTTTCCTCAAGCAATAGGTTTAGCAGCAATGTTTGATCGTGAGATGATGTACAAAGTAGCAGATGTTATCTCAGATGAAGCGCGTATTAAACACCATATTGCGAAAGATAAAGAAGATTTTGGAATTTATAAAGGGTTAACGTATTGGTCACCTAATATCAATATTGTTCGCGATCCACGTTGGGGTAGAGGGCAAGAAACATATGGAGAAGATCCATATTTAACAGCTGAAATGGGAATCCAATTTTGTAAGGGATTACAAGGGAATGATGAAAAATACTTAAAATTGGCTGCAACAGTTAAACATTTTGCAGTTCACTCAGGTCCTGAGGCAGATCGACATCATTTTAATGCGATTGCAAGTGCTAAAGATATGGAAGAAACTTACCTTTATGCATTTGAAAGAACAATTAAAGAAGGTGGTGTAGCTTCTGTGATGGGGGCATATAATCGATTAAATGGTGAAGCTTGTTGCGCTTCAGATACTTTGCTACAAGGTTTGTTAAGAGAAATATGGAATTTTGATGGATATATTGTAAGTGATTGTGGTGCTATTCAAGATATTTGGAAAGATCACAAATTAGTTGATACACCTGAAACGGCAGCAGCACTTGCTGTACGGAATGGATGTGATTTGAATTGCGGACATGTTTATGAAGCTTTAATTCAAGCAGTTCAAGATGGTTTGTTAAGTGAAGAAGAAATAGATATTAGTGTAAGCCGTTTATTATTGGTTAGAATGAAATTGGGAATGTTTGATTCAGATGAATATGTAAAATATGCACAAATCCCTATGGATAAATTAGATAGTGATGAACATCATGCTATTAGTTATGAAGCGGCTGTCCGATCAATGGTGTTGTTGAAAAATGATGGATTATTGCCTTTGAAAAAGGATTCTTTAAAGACTGTTGCTGTTATTGGTCCTAACGCTGATTCAGAAATGGCTTTATTAGGAAATTATTTTGGAACACCTTCAGTGAAGAAAACAATTTTAACTGGAATCCGTGAAGCATTGCCTGATGCAAGAATTCTTTATGCTCAAGGATCAGTAGTAGATGGCAATCCTCCAGAATTTATGTGGGGAGAAACTGTGGATTCAAGAATATCTGAAGCTGTAAATATCGCAGAGCGTGCCGATGTAGTTGTGTTATGTTTGGGATTGGATTGTTTAAGAGAAGGTGAGGAATCTGGAAATACAGCAGAAGGTGGAGATAAGCTGGATTTACAATTGCCTTTGGCTCAACGAATGCTCCTAGAGGCGGTAAGCAAAGTTGATACACCGATTGTATTTGTGGGATTGGTAGGATCTGCAATGGATTACTCTTTTGCGAATGAAAATGTCAATGCGATTGTGCAAGCTTGGTATCCTGGGCAGATGGGAGGAAAAGCATTGGCAGATTTACTTTTGGGAGTCCGCGATTTTTCAGGGCGTTTACCGATCACATTTTATGGATCATTTGATGATCTTCCTGCTTTTGACAATTATTCAATGGAAGGACGAACATATAGATATTATGAAGGACAGCCACAATTCTCATTTGGATATGGGTTGAGTTATGCAAATTTTGAATATTCTGATCTAATGATAAACAACGAAGAGATTGATGCAGGTGATTTTTTAAATGTATGTGTTAAGGTAAAGAATATTTCAGCTCGAGCCGGCGCTGAAGTTGTACAAATATATTTAGAAGATGTCAAAGCTTCAGTTCGTGTGCCTCATTATTCATTAGTAGGTTTTGAACGGGTTGTTCTGAATGCTGGAGAAAAAAAGGAAATATGTTTTGAAATAACTCCTGAAATGATGAGTGTTGTTCGAGATGATGGATCACGAATTATCGAAGAAGGCGAATTTAAGATTTATGTAGGTGGATTTCAACCTGACAAGCAAAGTGAAAATTTGCGAGATCAAAAATGTATGAAAGTTAAGTTTGAGGCAAAATCTTCAAAAATGATAAAAGCTGCCTTATTCCAAAAGTGATCTGAATAACCTTGCGTTTTGCTTATTTTCTTTTAATCTTGGTTAACTTTTTTTCAAAATATGTTAATTAGAAGGATAGACTGCCAGAAAATTGAGGACATTTGACCTATGGAAAAAAAACATTGACCCGATTAAACTTAAGTCACATTGAGGCAAACATCCTAAACATTTGGATGGATTGCTTTTTCACACTTAGTCCGCTCATAGCAACACAAAGCAACGAGCATTGAGAAACAAAACATTATTGGACACATGTGAGAAGTAATCAATTTCCTCTCTCCTCCTTCTGAGTTGGTTTTAGTCAGCCCCCTTTCAGGGGTTGACGCCTTTAAGGGGATAGTGTTAAATTTTGTTAGTATAGTAGTCGAAAAGCCCTTGAATTCAAGGGCTTTTTTTTATGTTCTTAGTGTTTATTTATTTGAGTGTTAGATTACCTAGGCCAAGATCAATATCAAAGCTGAGAAGTGGTGTGTTGCCTGCGTGGACATATTGGTTTTCAGCAACTTGTTGCCATTCACCACCGAGATTGACATTTCCTAAAGCACCATTGAAACGAAGTTCTGCTGAAGTACCAGAGGGAACAGTAATTTTTACGTTAGAGATTCCTGTGCGAATGACGACGCTTGATTCAGCTTGTACTGTACCTCCAAAATCGAAAGAATAGTTACCAGCCCCCCCTTCAAAACGAAGATAATTGAAATTAGCATTGGCGAGGTTGGTGAAAGATGTATCTGAAGCGCCGGCGAAGACTTTAAGTTCGTTCATACGTGTCAAGTTCGGGCTAGAGAAATTGATGTCCGTTTTGGATGCACCACCTTGAATATCAAGATTCGTGAGAGCTAAACCGCCGAGATCAATATTACCTTTATAGGCTCCTGCCGAGAGATTGAGGCTTATAGGAGCACTGCCTAGGGTGAGATTCCATTCGTTTTTGATGTTGTTGAAATTAGGCATGTTGCCAAAGGTGTAGTTAACATCTCCCGTTGAGAGAGTGACGTATTCATTGGTGGATTCAACAACAGGTGCGATATCTTCTAGATTATATGTTGCTAGACCAGTGACAAGTTGGCTGGAGCCACTATTGATGTTGAGATTGCCCATACCAAAATTGATGGACAGGTTGGTTGTGTTGGCAGAGTTAGGATAGGGGATATTGATTTGTTGTGCTACTGGTACGTCTAAGGTGTTAAAGCTGTTTTCCGGGAGGGAAACAGAGAAGTTACAGGCTAAGGTTGCAAGGGCAAGAATGAGAACTGTGATGAAAATGGTTGTTTTTTTATTCATAATACTCTTCCTTTTATGTTTTGGTTTTCTTTTGTTAATATATTATACGAGATGTAATGAGGAAGGTTGCAAAATAAAATATGAGTTTTTATAATTTTTATCATGTTATAATCAGAAAGTCGTAAATCAATATTTTGTTTAGGGAGAGATTTAATGAATAACAAAAATTTTTTCATTGTAATTTTTATTTTATGCTTATCTTTTTTGATGTTTAGTTGCGAATCAACGCAAGAAATTCAAGAAAATACTGTAACACAAATAGATTCTACAGAATATAAAATTTTGCCCACAAATACTCTCGATGAGAAAATTATTTATACAGCCACATCTTCTATGACTCCTACAAGTGTCTCAACTTTTACAACTACACCTACACTCACCTCAACTGTCATTCCATCTACTACACCAACACCTACTGAGATTTGGAGGAGCTCTGTAATTATTGAGAAATTTGATCTTTTACGAGATGAACGTGTTGAGAATCGTTTACCTTATAGAAGAGGTGTTTATACATTATCTCCTGATCGAAAGAAAGCTTTACTCTTTGTATCTGAGGATATGGTAGAACTATGGCGTTTTGATGGAGAAGAAATTGCAACTTATGTTGGTACATATTTTAATATTATAAATGGGGAATTTAGTCCTGATAGTTCGAAATTTGCGCTTCTTGGAGGAGATAATAAATTGAAAATTTATAATCTTGATGGTGAAGAAATTTCATGTATTAATAATGTAAAAGTTCATTTATCAGAGTATGGAACAATCTTAACAGATAGTTATGATTTTAGCTTTGATGGAAAAAAAATATTAATATTGAATGAATTTGAGGAATATCAAATATATGGAACTGAAGGAATAAAAATTCCAAATTATTATTTTGTATCTTATAGCGAAGATGAGGAAAAAGAGGGAGTTGATATTCGATATAAACAAAATAGTTCATTTGAGTTGAGTGAGTCTTTGATAAAAGAACAGATTATTCAAATGCGATCTTCAACTACATCCGGAGAATTATTTACTACAATAAGCAGGGAAAAAGAAGGAAAAATAAGGGTTCTGGATTTTTCATCGAATAAAAATTATAGCTTATTTTTTGACTATGAAAATAAGGATTTATTACTTTGGAGCTTTATTGACAATGAATTTATTAAATTGGATATTTATGAAAATGCAGAAAAGATAAGACTTGTTAGTATAGGAAGTGAAGATTTTATCTCAACACTTTATGTTGATGGTGTGCAATTAATTAATATTATTACAAATGAACGTTATTATTACCCACATAATGAATCAAATATTTCAAAGATTGATTATAGAATATTAGAAAAACAAAATAGAGTTATCGTATATAGTTATGGGGTAATAAAAATTTGGACAATTGAAGGTAAACTACTTAAAATTATTAATGATAATTTCCGTATTGGAATGCTTGAAGAAGTTAGCCCTAATCAAGATAAAGTAGTTTTTCTCAATTGTTTTAACCAAAATGTGGTAGATTGCAATTTGTCTGTTATTTCAAGCATTAATGGAGAATTTAAAATCACTTTTTCTGATTCATCATTAAAACCTATTTTGGAAAAAAATGATTATCAAAAAAAGAATGTTTCTTTAAAAAACCCTGATCTAATAGAATATGTAACTAAAGATGGGATATATCCAACTATTTATTTAAATAAACAAGATGATACGAGATATTATTGGTTTAGCTCTGATAGTAATATATTTTCATATGGTGGATCGTGGAATGATTCTAAGCCTATTCTTTTTGATTTTGAAAAAAATGAAATAATTGATATTTTGCCTATAGAAAGTTTATGGGGAATTGATTCAAATATTGAAAAAGATTATTTAATTGTATCGGGAGAATGGTATTTTGATAAAGAAACTGCTGAATGGTCGGTAACTATTTGGGATAAAGAAGGATATTTAGTAGGAGTGTTACCTTCTGATAAAAACAATGTTATTGAAGGATATTCTTTAGGGAACGGGAAAATCTTAACCGAGACAACTGATCAATATGCTATTTTATCTATATGGCGGACCCAAGAAGGATATCCTTATGATTGGCAAGGCACAGTTGATCTTCATTGGTCTAATTATCTTTATCCATTAGTAACACCAACAGCTACTTTCACTATGACTCCACGACCAACCTATACGCCAACAGTTACATTAACTAGTACACCTACATTAACACCATCCATTTCACCAACACCGACAATGACGCTTGAATTTACTTTAACACCAACTGTGGTTCCAACAGAGACACCAAGACCTACAATTACACCAAGAGCTTTTGGAATTGAAATTAGTGAGTCCAATCATCAATATTTACATTATCAACCAAATACTGTAATAAATTTTGATTATGTAATAAATAAGACTGCACTTTCAAATGATGGTAAACATGTTGCTGTTTATACATTTGATGATGATGGTTTTGGTAATAATGATTACCATATGGTTGAAGTTTATGACTTGGCTGGAAATTTGGAGTTGTCTTTCGATTGGAAAGGTCGATATGAAGAAAAAGGATATGACCCAATGCTAACAGCTCTTTCTTTTAGTCCTGATGATTCTATGTTATTGCTTGCTGATGAAACAGGTAAGATACGTTTAATTGATATGGATGGCAAAGTTCTTTCTATTATTAATTTACAAAAAAGTTCTTGTAATGTTGAAAACCTGGCATTTTATATTTGTGAGGATCAAAACTTAAATAATGAACAGAATTTTGATCCTTACGGTACATGCAATGCTAGTATAGATAAAATTGAGCTTTATAAAGCTTGGGCTGTTATTGATGTAGGGTTTAAAGCTGCTTATTTGGAAGAACCTGAGTATATTTGCCCTGCTTTTGAAGGCTTGGAAATTGAAGCTGTCTTTTCTCCAAATGGAAAGTTGATTGCTACTCTGTTAGATAATGTTGTGACTGTTTGGGATTTTCATGGAAAGAAGTTGTATGAGTATGAAAATTATATAATTAGTTTGAGTCAACTTTCATTTAGTCCTGATAGTAAATATTTACTCTTTACTGAAGAACGAAAAGCATATTTATGGGATTTTGAAAAAGATGAAATAGTTGAAAAATTTGATGTCGGTGATGTAATTACGAATATTGAGTTTGTGGAAGATTTGGAAAAATTTGATTTAGACATTAACGATGAAAGAGACGCTGAAAAGAAGGTAATTGAGAACTTTTGGTTTGATGAGAAAAATGTGAGCGCTGAATTTGTAAAGGTTGATTATTATGATCTTGTGAGACCGCGATATGGGGTTCAGATTGAAACACAATATAGTCAGGTTTACGTTTTTGATATTGAATTTGATGAAGATTTGCACTTTGGATGGGGGAAGGGCATTATTGTTTATGATGCGATTTTTGCACCAAAGCAAGATCTTATGGTA
The DNA here is from genome assembly GCA_963662985.1 of Anaerolineales bacterium. Classification (GTDB taxonomy): domain Bacteria; phylum Chloroflexota; class Anaerolineae; order Anaerolineales; family UBA11579. The sequence goes on from OY760067.1 coordinate 1,811,795, forward strand.
ACGGAATATGCTTCTGGTGCTTTAGTTTGGAAGGACGGCTTGGAAGAATATGTTTATAATTTTTATAATCCAGGATATAACACTGTGATGTTAAAGTTGCATGAGAATGAACGTTGGCTGGCAATGGCTACTTGGAATGATGTGGTGAAAATTTGGGATATTAAAACAGGTGTCTTAATGAGCACTCTAGAATTTCATGATGGTCCTATTAAATATGTGGAATTTTTGGAGGATACTGATCAGATAATTACCTCGAGTTATGATCATCGTGTTGTGATTTGGGATCATGTGAAGTGATGAGTTGACTATTTGATTTGGAAGACTACCTCTTTTTGAGGTAGTCTTTTTTGTTTAAGAAGGATTGATTTGGTTTGTTTTGGTTTGGGCTTGTTTTTGGTTGAGATGATCTTGGGCGATGATTTGGGCTTCGATGGTGTCTGAGGGTTGACCGGCAAGGCGGAGGTGGGCGATTTCGGCCATTTCTTTGGGGTCGTTGGGGAGGCCGTCTTTCCAATGGATGGAGAGGTCTGCGATGTTGATGGGCGGGTGGGAGCCGATGGCGGAGGTGAGGGTGATGAGCTTTTTGAAGGTGTAGTCAAAGGCTTTGCGCATGCGGGCTGTTTTGGCGAGGACGTTGATATACATGAGGCGGAGAGCGCGGCCGCTGATGTTGACGCGATTGGTGAGGTCGTGATCGAAGATGGCGGCGCCCATTTCGGACATGGCGGCGATGAGGTGGAGGAGGCGTTCGATCTCTTGGTAGGCGGCTTCGAGCTGACCATCCCAGGTGACGTAGGTGGGGAGGGGGGTGTCTTTGTCTAGAGGGAGATAGTTGCCGGTGCGGAAGTGATAGGCACCGGTGGTTTCGTCGTAGTCTAGGGCTTGGATGGGGCCGGCGAGGGTGGGGTTGGCGTGTTTGTCTAGGATGTGGGCGATTTGCTCGAGGCGGATTTCGAGTTCTTCGATGAGTGGGTTGACGTCGGTGAAATCGTCGGTGCCGAAGATTGTGTCGGACGGGACGGTGTTTTGAAGGGGGATGACGGCGAAATCTGCGAGGCCAGTTTGGATGGTTTCTTCGTGGAGAGTGGCGCCGATTTTGTCTGCTTTGAGGATTTTTTGTCCGTGGGTGTAGGCACCTTTGGTGTGGATTTGATAGGTGAGGAGGGTGATGGGCTGGCCGGTTTGGGGATGAGTGGCGGGGGTTTGCCAGGCGAGAATGTGGTGGGTGATGTGTTTGAGGTCGGTGGGATCGACGACGGGGAACCAGTAGGCGGGTTGGGAGAGGGTGATGTGGGGGGTGCCTTGGCGAAGCTGGATGAGGAAGATGGCATCACCGTAGCGGGCGGCGTCGATGGCGGCGGCATAGCCGAGGGCGATGAGGTTGTTTTTTTGAAGGATGTCGTCTAGGATGGGTTGGCTTTGGGGAGTGGCTTCGAAGGTGGGGGTTTCTTGAAAGAGGAAATCGGCGATTTTGAGGGCGATTTTGCGTTGGAAGTTGACGCGGAGACGGTGATTGAGAAGGGTGGCGTGGCCGTTGAGGAGGCGGAGGAGGTGGGGGTTGGTGTTGGGATTGGTGAGGGAGGATTGGCCTTCGTATTTTTGTTTGTTGGTTTGGTAGCGTTTGAGGCGGGGTTTTTGGGATTCGGGGGGGAAGGTTTGGCCTTGGTTGAGGAAGGCGAGGTTGGTGAGGACTGTCATTAATTTTCTCCTTTGATAATGTAAGTTTTGCAAATTGTCTAAAAGTGTGTTTTTGGTTTAGTACTGGAGGAGAATCCCCCCAAATGCTTTGCATTTCTCCCCCTATAGCGATAAAACATGCTGTTTTGTTTGGGGGCTACGGCATTGTGTGCCTACGTTAAGAGTTTTTCAAGAATAAGCTCTTTGGCTAAAAAGGGATGGTGAGGGGGCGACCAGCGAGGGGGGATTTGGCGGAGAGCTCGGTGAGGGCCCAGACGAGGGCGTCTAGGCGGTTGGGGCTGTGATTGTCTTTGGGGGACCAGGTGGTCATTTCGGTTTCGAGGTGGGGGAGGTGGCCGATGTGATGGACGCGATCTTGTTCGTATAGGACGGCGATGGGTTCGGCGCGAATGGCTTTGCCTCGGGTGGCGGTGACGAGCTTGATGGGAGCGCGGGGATCTGCGATGTGGAGGGTGTGGGCGACCATGTCGCCACCGAAGTTTTTTTCGGCGATGATTTTGTTGGCTTGGTGGCGATGAAATTGGTTGATGACGGCAGCGGCCCAGTTGGGTGGGGCGGCGGTGAGAGTGGCATCTTCGAGGATGTAGAAGTGGTTGGTGTGGGATTTGCCGGCGACGATGATGCCGGTTTGGTCTGAGGTGGGATGATGGCTGCCGGCGGGGTCGACGGCGACGACGAGATAGGCGAGGTTGGGGGGCGGGGTGAGGAGGCGATTGCGCTCGATGGTGTCCCATTGCCAGAGGGCGAATTGGGAGTTGTCGATGTATTCGGCGTAGATCTCTTGACGGACGGCACGGGCGAGCATGTTTTTCTCCATGGTTTGGATGGCTTGGGGGGAGAGGAGGGGGTTGGCGTGGGTGGTGAAGTGGAAGGAGTGGAAGGTGCCGGATTCTTCGAGGAGGCGGAAGTCGTTTTTGCCGCGGGGAGTGGAGACGATGAGGGCATGGCCGTTGCGGTCTAGGAGGGTGGGGAGGAGGACTTGGTGCCAGGTTTGTTTGAGGTTGCGGATCATGGCGGCTTCGTCTATGAAGAGGGAGGCGAAGGATTGACCGCGGACGGCGTCGGGGTTGAGATCGAGGGACCACATGGTGAGTTGGCCACCGGTGGTGAGCTGGAGCCAGTGTTCGGTTTCGCTTTTGGTTTGGATGAGGGGGGCGAAGGTGGCTTTGAGGGCGCGCCATTGGGTTTGGAGCATTTTATAGGTGGGGGCGAGATAGGCAGTGGGGGCGGCGAGCTCGAGGAGTCCGTAGGAGAGATAGTCGGCGGCGAGAGTGGTTTTGCCAAAGCGACGCCCGGCTCGGAGGAGTTTGTGGGGGGCGGGATGGGCGAGGATTTGGGCTTGGGCGGGGTGAGGGGTGGGGAGGTGGAGATTGGTGTGGGTGGGGCGAGGTGGGTTGCGCGTGGTTTTGGGCATGGGGTGGGGGTTCTTTCTTATTTGGTTTGTTTGGTTTGGAATGTTTTTTCAGCTTGGTCGCGGATGATGTGGATGGTGTTGATGATTTCTTGGTTGACGGGGGGGAGGGTGATTTGATCTTGAAGTTGGAGGAGGATGGCGCGAAGTTTGGTGCATTCGAGGATGATGCGGAGGTAGCGGTAGGCTTGTTTGTCGCTTTTGTGGCCTTCCCATGCTTGGCGCTCGACGCGGTTGAGGGAGGCGATTTCGATGGCGAGTTGCTCTTGGGGGTCTAGGTGGCTGTTTTGGGATTGGGTTTCGAAGTGGGATTGGATGTCGTTTTTGACGGTGGTGAGGGTGATGTTGAAATTGGTGGCGATTTCTGCGAGGGGTATGTTTTTTAGGAATTGTTGGGCGACGAGGGGGCGGCGGTTGCGGGCGTGGAGTTTGGGGGTGGTCATTTTGTGGAGTGAGTCCTTTCTGAATCCCCCCTACTTTTTGCTTTGCAAAAATTCATCCCCCCTTTGGCAAGTGTTTATGCGAGCAAAGCTCGCAAAATATTGTGAAGCTAACGCTTCACTGGGGAGCTTGGTTAGGAGGATTGATGGAGGGGTGTATTTATTTGTTACTTTGTGATGGTGTTGGTTTATTTGAATTTTAGCTTGATTAGGTTTGAAGAGAAAGGTAATGGTTTTGCTTTTCTATCCACATGTCACAGCGGGGCTTTCGTTGGGTTTATATCCCCCCTGCGACTGTATCGCTTTCCCCCCTTTAGCAAGGGGGGCTTCGGTGCTACGCACCTTCGTTAAGTTGTTTCAATTCAGTGGGATTTTGTTAGTAGGGGGTATTAAGTTTTTTATCCCCCCAGCAGTTTCACAGGAAACTGCTTTCCCCCCTTTGATAAGGGGGGCGGGGGACGGAGCCGTGGTTTGTAAATTTTTATCGATATTTTTGATTGATGTTGTATTTATTTGTTACTTTGTGATGGTGTTGGTTTATTTGAGTTTTAGCTTGATTAGGTTTGAAGTAAAAGGGTAATGGTTTTGCTTTTCTATCTCTATGTCACTGCGGGGCTTTCGTTGGGGTTATATCCCCCCTGTGACTGCGTCGCTTTTCCCCCTTTTAACAAGTGTTTATGCGAGCTTTGCTTGCAAATGTTTATACGAGCTATGCTCGTATAATTTGGTGAAGCTAACGCTTCACTGGGGGTTTGGTTAGGAGGATTGATTGAGGGAAGATGTTTCTTAGAGGCTGAGGAGTTTGATGAGGGAGATGGCGAGGCCGATGGATGCGAAGGCGGCTCCGAGGAGGCGCCAGGTGAGGGTGGTGATGAAGTTGGTGTTGTCCTCTACTTGGGGTTTGAGTTGGGCGAGGTGGATGTTGAGGGTTTCTAGTTTTTGGTTGTGTTTTTCAAAGTTGGCGAGGGTGTGTGCGGTGTGGGCTTTGAGGGTTGTGTCGAGATCGGTGAGCTGGGAGGAGAGGTGGTGGATGTCGGCTCTGAGCTCGGCGTTGGTGACTTCTTGGATGGGGGTGGGCATGTGCGGTTCCTTTCTGGTTGGGTTTGGGCGCTGAAAAAAAAGAGGGTGTGATTTGGTTTTGGTGTTTTTCTGGCGTATGCGGGGGTGAGGGCAATGTGGGACGGTGGATGTGGTGTTTTTTGGCGATATTTGGGTATGCCAGATGGCGCCAAGAGGCGATTTTGTTTGTGCAGGAGGTGCCAGGAGGTGGGTTTTGTGGTGCCAAGGGGTGCCAAAGGTTAAGTTCCAGAGTATTCAGTTGGTAAGGTGCGGATTTTTTGGAGGGGAGGAGGGGGTAAGTTCGGTCAATTTGAAGGAGACAATTGGGATTTGTTTTTGAGTCTCTTTATTGATCGAGGTTTTTATTAGTCCTTTTTATCCCCCCTCTGTAAACAGGCTGTGCATATTTACTTTTTGTCTTTTTCCTATGAAGTATGATTCATTGGAAAGATGTTTTCGCTGGGGTTATTTCCCCCCTGCGACTGCGTCGCTTTCCCCCCTTTATCAAGTGTTTGTTCGGGCTACGCCCGAAAAATTGGCGAAGCTAGCGCTTCGCTAGGTTTGTGAATAAGCTGAAAAACTTCAGCTTATTCACGGGAGGAATGGATTAATGCGGTTAGTAGCGGAGTTGGTTGAATTCGTCCCAGACGGCGGTTTCGATGATGTTGGCGGCTTCGTCTAGTTCGAGGTCGATTTTGAGGTATTTGCTGACGAGAGTTTCAAGGTAGTCGATGGCGAAGGTTTTTTTATCTTCGATGAGGTAGGCGATGCCGGCTTGTTCGGCAGCACGCACGGCGATGCCGGCAAACCAGAGGATTTGTTCGTAGAGTTGGGAATGTTTGGTTTGCAGGTCGGTGGTGGCTTTTTTCCAGAGGGTGATGAGCCAGCCAGCGAGGGCGGTGGCGGCTACGGGGGCGAGGGCGAGGAGGAGGGTGTTGAGAAAATCGGATAGGAATTGGTTCATTTTGATCTCCTTTGTTAGGGGTGGGTGAGTGAGGGGGATTAAATGAAAAATCCCGATCACTTTTATTTGATAAAAGCACCTCGGGATCTATGCGCCGGACAGGGACCAAACCAAGGGTTTGGTAATTTGCTTGGGTATATTATAGCACAAAAATTCTATAAAAAGACGCGAGTTTTTAGCTAAAGAAAATAGGTTTTTTAATAATTATTGATAAAAATATGGTGATTAAACATTGTTTTATTGCGCCTTCACTTATAATTAAAATAAATTAATTGCTAATAGAGAAGGAAATCAAGATGAAAAAAATATTAGAATGGAAAACAGAGTTTTTTGAACGGGAAAAAAATAAACCGATAATTTTATTGATAATAATACTCTCTTTTACTGTTTTATTTACTTTAAAAAGTATTGATATGGTAGAAAAAATATCATATTCAATATTTGTTTTTTATGCAGCATTTGTAATATTTTGTGTATTATATTTTTGTAGAATTGTTGAAAAGTTATATAATAATCAAACTAAAAATTTATTTTTAATTTTCTTTGTTTTTATTTTATATTTATTGGTTTTAATTGATATTACTTTATATAAATTAAATGTTTTAACAGCAAGTATTATATCAATTATATTTATTGGTATATTTATTTACTATTTTATAGAAAAATTAAATATATTAGAGTTTAAACATAGAATCTTTCTATTAATTTCTATAATTTATTTTCTGGTTTTTAAATATACTGATATTAAAGAGTTTGAAATTATAGTATTTATATTTGAATTAATAAAAGACTTTATTTTCTTATAATTATCAGATTTAGATATAAAAAATACGATTATTACTACCAAATTTAATCCTAATAAAGCAAGGTCGATGAGGCCGAATTGATCGGTGAAGGTGAGGATGAGGTTGGTGAGGAGGAAGATGGCGCTGGCGAGGGGGCGGAGGGGTTTGCGGAGGTCTAGGAAGGCGAGGAGGATGAAGAGCAGGCCGTTGATGAACATGAGGGCGGCGAGGATGCGGTAGGGGGGGATGAGCGGAATTAAAAATAAATTTGCAGATTGTGAAATAAGAAGATATTTTATAGTTATAGTTTTAAATATTAAATCAAGGTATAATGTTGGGGATGAAAGAATTTTTCTATTTTTTTCAAAGATTTACTAAAATAAAAAAGAAAATATTTGATGGATATAATTTATTAAGTGAAATTGTTTTAAATTTTACTTATAAATTTTATTATCAAAAATTTTATAAACTTCATAAAAAAACGGGACTTACTGAAGAATATTATACAAATAGCCCTATAATAGTATCCATTACTTCTTTTCCAGCAAGGATCAATGAAGTTGCTGTTTGTATTGAAACAATTATGTCTCAAAAAATGAAACCAAATCGAATTATTTTATGGTTGGTTGAATCAGATTTTGATGATAAAAAAACATTACCTTTGCATTTAGAATATTTGAAAAAAAGAGGCCTTGAAGTTAAGTATTGTATAGATGATCTGCGTCCTCATAACAAATATTTTCATAGTTTAAAAGAAAACCCAGATTCTGTCATTATCACACTTGATGATGATTGTTATTATCCAAATTATACTCTTTCTAAATTAATTGAAGCACATATTAAAAATCCTAGAAATATTATTTGTAATAAATGTAGAAGAATTAATTTAGTAGATGAAATTATTCCACCTTATTTGGAATGGAAAAATGTGGAAGAAAAGGAAATTAGTTCATCATATGAATATTTACCCTTAGGGGTTGGGGGAGTATTATATCCTCCTAATTCTTTAGGTTCAAATATTTTGAATATAGATGATATAAAAAATCTTTGTCTATATAATGACGACCTTTGGTTAAAAACAAACTCTTTTTTGAATAAAACAATAGTTACTTTGACTGGAAATTTCCCAGTTACTTTGTTTACTATTGGAAAATCTCAAGAAGTGAAATTAAGTAAAAAGAATTGGCATGAAAATAGAAATGACACTATTATGAATGCATTAATGAACAAGTATAAAAAATTGTTTTAATCATTTATTTCTTTAAAAATGGATGATAATAATTTTTTTATCAATGTTCACAAAATAATTTAGATAATAAAAATTTTTTTTTAGGAGAATATAAATGATCGAAATGTTGAAAATTCGTTTACCAAATGGTGAATTATATAATAGGGTAAAGAATAGTTATAAGTTATATCATGCTGTAAAGAACCAACCAAAGTTGGATTACATAGCCAAAGAAGCTTTTAAATATTATTTTGGAAAATATTTTAAAGGGAGTAAAAACACTCAATTTTCACATATTTTATTTCCTAATTTACTGATTAACAATGAATATTATGATTTTGATATTATAAAAGTTCCAGCAGATGAATTGGGAAGTATGGTTAATTTATATGATATCGTTTTCCCTTATATTTTTTCAGATTATATGGAATATTTAGAACCACTCCAATATGAAGGCTCTTACGAACAATACGGTGTGACAATTGATATAGATGATGTAGTCTTAGATTTTGGAGCAAATTTAGGGATGTTTACTGCAGTTGCAGCTAATAAAGGTGCAAAAGTTTATGCTTTTGAACCGGTGAAAAGCACAATCAAAGCTTTGGAAAAAACCATTGCAGTTAATAATATTGCAGAAAATACAATAATTGTAGATAAAGGTGTATCAAACAAAACAGAATCTGTTTTTATCAATATTAGTGAGTTTAGAAGTGTCAATTCAATTGTTATGAATGAAGACTCAACTGAAAAAGAAGAGATTCAAGTAATTACTTTAGATGAGTTTATTGAAGAAACTCAATTAAAAAAATTAGATTTTATTAAAGCTGATATTGAAGGCGCTGAAAGATTGATGTTAGAAGGTGCCAAAAATACTTTGAAAAAATTTAAACCAAAGTTAGCAATTTGTACATATCATTTTCCAGATGACAAAGAAGTTTTGACAGATCTAATTTTATCAGCTAATCCTTCATATGAAATAAGTTATTCGAAAATGAAACTTTTTGCAAAGTAATTATATTACAATCATTCTTGTAATATGTGAATGAAAAAATAATTGATTATTTTTTAAACCTCATGAAATTATTTCATGAGGTTTTATTTTTCTAAAGTTAAATATTAATATGAGGGTAATTAAATAAAATAAAAAGATAATTAGATCAACAAGGCCGAATTGGTCTGTGAAGGTGAGGATGAGGTTGGTGAGGAGGAAGATGGCGCTGGCGAGGGGACGGAGGGGTTTGCGGAGGTCTAGGAAGGCGAGGAGGATGAAGAGCAGGCCGTTGATGAACATGAGGGCGGCGAGGATGCGGTAGGGGGTGGTGGGATGGGTGATGAAGCGGGCGATGCTTCCGACGATCCAGAAGAGGGCGATGAGGAAGAGGAGGATTTGGTAGGCTTTGTGTAGTTTGGGTTTCATAGAGGCTCCTTGGTTAGAATGGGCGGTTGGTTTTTGAATTTTTTGTGTGGGTGTGTTGGTCGAGAAGTTGCTCGAGGGCGATGAAAAATTTCGCTTCGTAGAGTTGGTCCCAGTGGGGGTTGTTGAGGCCGGGGAGTTTTTCTAGGAGGGGGGCTAGGGTTGGGTACCATTTTTTTGCATTTTGTTTTTTATCCATGAGGGTTCTTTCAGGGTTTAGAAGGGCATGTCTGCGTCGAAGTGGTAGTCGTCTCCGTCGTGATCGACTTCGATGTAGAGGCCGAGGATGCCTTCGAGGGCGGCGACCCAGCGGCGTCTTTGATCTTCGTCCCAGATGGGATTGTCAAAGTCGGGGAGTTCTTCGAAAAGGAATTCTAGTTTTTGGTACCATTTTTGGGTGTTTTCTTTTTTATCCATTTTTTAATCCTTTTTATTTCTATTATAGGTTTTTTGCAAGGAATTGTGAAATTTATCCTTTCTTAATTTGTTTATAGATATAAAAGATAAAAAGAAGAGAAAAGAAATTTAAAACAATAATAATGCTTTGAATAAAAGAAGTTTCAGTTGAAAGTTCTATAATAATTATTATTACTAAAAGATAAGGAATTAATTTTATTTTGTGATAATTACATTTAATGAATTTACTTACTATAGATATCAATAAAATAATTGAAATAATAGCAAAATAACTAATAATGTCTTTAAAAGGTAATAGCATGTATATAAATATATTGAAATGCAAAAATAGAAAAAGCAAAGCTAGAATTAATTGTGTTTTATTATTTATTTTTATAAATGAAATAAGAATAAATAGAATGGGATAAATGATACAAGAGAAATAATATACTCGTTCAGCTTTAGATAAATTTGACGATAAATAGTATATGATATTAATTACCCAAAAAAAAGCAGTTAAATTCATAAAAATTCTATAAAAATAAATATATTTCTTGTTTTCTTGCATGAATTACATCCCTTATTTACCTAATTATATTCAAACTTGCTGGTTTTGAGGAAATGAATTTAGTACTAGACTGGTATAATGTGGGCTATGAGTGAACAATTTGATGAATCCAATGTGATATTAAATGAAGGCGAAGGGGTGCCAGAGGAAATTTTGACGCAAGATGAAGCGGCTGTGGCGGGGGGTGCGGAGACGGCGAATCGCCAGATTGCACGCGGGGCTGTGGTGGTGATGGGGGCGTTTGTGTTGAGCGCTGTGTTGAGCTTGGTGCGTCAGGTTTTGTCTGGACAGACGTTTGGGGCTTCGGCGACGTTGGATGCTTTTTATTCGGCGATGCGGTTGGAAGAGATTTTGTTCAATTTGGTGGCGGGGGGCGCGTTGGCTTCGGCGTTTATTCCTACGTTGGCGGAGTTTTTGGAGAAGGATGATCGTAAGGGGGCGTGGCAATTGACCTCTGCGATTTTGAATTTGGTGACGATTGTGTTGGGCGTGGGGAGTGTGTTGATTGTGATTTTTGCGCCGTTTGTGGTGCGGCATGTGTTGGCGCCGGGATATGGGACGGAACAGCGAGCGTTGACGGTGGAATTGCTGCGGATTGTGATGTTGGCTCCGGCTATTTTTGGGGTTTCGGGGTTGTTGATGGGGGTGATGAATTCGCATCAGAAGTTTTTGTTGCCGGCTTTGGCGCCTTCGATGAATTGGATTGGGCAGATTATTGGGTTGGTGTTTTTGGTTCCTTCTATGGGAATTTATGGTTTTGCGTGGGGGGCTGTTTTGGGGGCTGTGTTGCATTTGTTGGTGCAATTGCCGGGGGTGATTCGGTTGCGGGGGGCGAGATATTGGGCACGATTGGGCTTGAAGGACAAGGCTGTGCGACAGGTGGGGCGCTTGATGGGACCGCGCGTTTTGGGCGTGGCGATTGTGCAGTTGAATTTTTTGGTGAATACGATGATTTCGTCTGGATTGAGCGAGGGGGCTTTGTCGGCGGTGACGTTGGGATTTGGGATTATGATGATGCCTCAGTTGGTGATTGCGCAGGGGATTGCGATTGCGGCGTTGCCGACTTTTTCGGCTTTGGTGGCTCGGAATGAGTTGGATGAGATGCGAAGTTCGTTGGCGAGTGTGCTGCGGATGGTGGTGTTTTTGAGTGTGCCGGCGGCGGTGGGGCTGATTGTGTTGCGGGTGCCGATTGTGGCGATGGCGTTTGAACGGCAGAATTTTACGGCGGAGAATACGCAGATGGTGGCTTGGGCTTTGCTGTGGTATGCGGTGGGGTTGGTGAGCCATTCTTTGTTGGAGATTTTGTCGCGAGCGTTTTATGCGTTGCATGATACGAAGACGCCTGTGACGGTGGGGGTGATTGCGATGGGGTTGAATTTGGTGTTTAGTTTGATTTTCCCGGGGATGTTTGAAGGGATTGGTTGGTTGGCTTTAGGCGGTTTGGCGTTGGCGAATTCTTTGGCGACGACGATTGAGGTGGTTGTTTTGTTTGCGTTGATGCGACGTAAGCTGGGGGGGATGAAGGGCGGCCGGATTTTGAATGCTTTTTGGAAGGCGGCGATTGGCGCTTCTTGGATGACGGTGATTGTGTGGGGGTGGGGGCAGTTTTATGATGGGGAGAGTGTGTGGGCTTTTGGTTTGATTGGGGTTGGATTGGGTGTGTTGATGTATGCGGTGATGATGTTTGTGTTGCGGGTGGATGAGGCTGGGGTTGTTTTGCGCGGTGTGATGGGGCGTGTGTTTAGGAGATGGGGAGAGTAGGTTGTTTTTCATTTTGATTTTGTGAGGCCATCTGAGAGGATGGTCTTTTTTTATTTATTATTAGCGTATGATTCCGGGGAGTGGATAGTCGTCACTGAAAGCAGTTTGGCGGATGTGTTTGATACAGGCGGGTAGGATTGATGTTTGCTCGTCTTTTGGATGATGGAGTTGATTTGTTTGGGATGCTAGATGTAGGATGTTTGCTTTTTGTGGGGATATGACTATACTTTAAAAGGTAAAAGGGTTATTGATTTTTTGGGTGTTTTTTTTGTATTCATTCTTTATTTTATGAGGGCTGGAGGAAAAGAATTTGTTTAATTTTTCATTGAGAAAATTATTTGTTTTTATTTTGTTGGGCTTGAGTGTTTTGAGTTTGATTGTTGTGGTGATGGGGCAATCGGTTTTTGGACAGCCAGAATTGGTGGATGATATTCGAGTGGGCGCTGGGAGTTCAAAACCGATTGATTTGACGGCGCTGGATGGGGTGTTGTATTTTCGAGCGAATGATGGGGTGTTGGGTGAAGATTTTTGGGTGTTTGATCCGGCTTCGGGAAGCGACCCAATGTTGATGAATGATGGTATTCCCGCTTATGGCGGTTCTTTTGTGCCTAATTTTACGGTGATGAATGGGGATTTATATTTTCAGGCGAATGATGGGGTGCATGGGTTTGAGATTTGGCGGTATGATCCTCGCTCGGGAAATTCGGCAGTGATGGTGGCTGATATTGTGACTGGTTCTGGGAGTGTGAATCCTGGTGAATTGACGGCGATGGACGGGGTTTTGTATTTTTATGCGAATGATGGGGTGCATGGATTTGAGATATGGTCCTATGATCCAAGTTCGGGAAACCCTCCGGCGATTTTGGCGGACATTGCACCTGGCTCTGATCATTCATTTGCAAAGAATTTTACGGCGATGGATGGAGTGTTGTATTTTTCAGCTAATGATGGGCTGAATGGGACTGAATTATGGGCGTATGATCCGAGCTCGGGGAATCCTCCGGCGATGGTGATGGATATTAATGTTGGGTCTTCTGGTTCGAACCCTTATTATTTGATGGCGATGGATGGGGTGTTGTATTTTCGGGCAGAGGCGGCCGGCCATGGGCTTGAGTTATGGGCGTATGATCCGAGTTCGGGGAACCCTCCGGCTGCGGTGAGTGACAGTGTGACTTGGTTTCGTTATTTGAGTCCGGAATATTTGACAGCGATGGATGGGGTGTTGTATTTTTGGGCGAATGATTTGGTGTTTGGGGCTGAGTTATGGGCCTATGATCCACGTTTGGGGACTGCCCCAATCATGGTGGCAGATATTAATGGGGGCTTTTTTGGTTCGAATCCTAAGAATTTTGCGGTGATGGATGGGGTGTTGTTTTTTCAGGCGGATGATGGGGTGCATGGGGAAGAGTTGTGGGGATATGACCCGCGTTCGGGGAGTGCCCCGGCCTTAGTGGCGGATATTAATGTTGGTGGCAGTAGTTCTAGCCCAGCAGAGTTGACGGCGATGAATGGTGTGTTGTATTTTTCGGCCAATGATGGAGTGAATGGGATAGAATTGTGGCGATTGGGTGATGAGGGGACTGTGACTGTTGTGACAGAAGCCGGTGAAATGGCGGAATTGCCAAAGGTTGGGTTTGTTGAGGGGAGTGGGGCGGATTTGGGGGGAGCACCTTGCGAGACGAATTTGGCACGGACGGGGCTGCGGATTGAGATTCCGGTTTTGGATTTGGATGCTGGGATTGTGGGAGTGACGAAATCTGGGGATGGTTGGCAGGTGGATTGGTTGAATGCTGATGTGGGATGGCTGGAGGGGAGTGCTTATCCGACTTGGGCGGGGAACACGGTGTTGACGGGGCATGTGAACGATGTGAATGGCTTTGATGGTCCGTTTGCAGAATTGAAGACTTTGCGATTTGGGGATGAGGTGCGGATTGCGTTGGATGGCTTGACGTATGTTTATGCGGTGCGAGAAAACTTTGTGGTGGGGGCGGAGGATGTGGCGGCGGTGTTTGCGCCTGAAGAGTTTGATTGGGTGACGTTGATGACGTGTGAGGGGTATGATGCGGTGGAGGAGAGATTTGGGTTGCGACGCGTTGTGCGGGCGGTGCTTGTGACTGTGGAGTGAGTGATTATATGAGAGACCATCTGGGAGGATGGTCTTTTTTTGATTATTGATGCTAAGATAGAGGAGGTTTTTATTTTAAGACTGTCGTAGAAATATCATCGATAATCACAGAAAGTTAGTCTATCTTTTTCGGGGGTGAAGATATAAGAAATGTGAAATTTAGGATTCAAGATAAGCTAAATAAAAAATAATTTCATTATTGACTTGTTCTTGGTTAAATGACATTATATAAAGTGCATAAGATAGAAATAATTTATGTGAGGAAATAAATATAGGTTTTATTATTACTATCTTATCTATATTATTCCTTTTAATTTTTATCAATCTCTTGCTTTATATAAGATTACTCTTTCATTATTACAATGTAAAACAAGAAATACCATGGCTTCATTGCCATGAATGTTTTATTTTATGGAGAAAAAATATAAAAATGAAAAAAAGTCTTTATCAAATTATTGTCATGATGTTGATTACAATGATGTTTCTCATTGGTTGTAGTAATTCAACTTCAAATGAGACGATATCTGAAGTTGTTGCAACATCAACTGTAAGCGTAGAGCCTACGATGCAAGCAACAGAAGTAATTGTGCCAACAGAAACTGTAGTGGTTCTGGTAAGTAATGTACCAGAAACGCTACCAGAAGATTTAGGTGGAAAAACTGTTTACGGATATATTTTGGATATCATGAAACAATATTTACCTGATGATATCTTCACAAATGATAGCTATACAGACCAGCAAAAATTCGATGCAAGAGGAGCCATAGCACTTGTATTACAAGTTAGTAATGAACAGCTTTATGAAAAGCCAGATCAATATTGGTTGCATATTCGAGGTCGAGGTTATTCACAGCAATTCTTTGATACTAAAGATATTGCATATAAAGAATTAGCTTTAGCAGATTTTCAGCAAGCATTAGATATGGGATATATTGTGGTTAAGAATGACTATGACCGTATCGCTGCTGCAAATGATATTGTATTTCCTGCGGGCTGGAGCATGGAGCAAGCCCTTACACTTGACGAAGTAGGTGCAATTCTCGGAGTCATGGGTGAGGAATTAATGTTGGTTGAAAATCCAAATAACAATCCTGATGGAGGAAAACCAGTTGTTGGGTATGCAGTTATCGACGATCCTGAAGCTCAAATGAATCAGATTATTGTATCAGCTGATGTTAATGGTGGGTCTTCTTTATATGAAGAACTTAAAACACAAGCTGTTGATGGGAAAACAGAAGAAATTGCTGGTATTGGGGACACTTCATTTTTATGTAAGTTTTCAAATATAGATGAAATTGGCACACAATATACAGCATTGGTATTACTTCGTGGTGATATTGTTGTACAAGTATATATTCCTACTGAAGCATGGACGAATGGTCCATATAATTATGATACAGAACAACTAGCTCTTGCGATAGGATTTCAACTTGTGGATAATATGACAAATATTTATCGAAATATACCTGATTTCAAAATTTTCAATTAAAAATATATTTATAAGAAGTGCAAAGAATTTTCTTTGCACTTTTTTTATTTTTTAAACTATTAATCTATACTTTGTGATATAGGAATTTTACTTTGTGATGAATAGTTGATAATTAAAAAGTAAGAATAAACCCTATTCTTTATTTATATACTAATCATTTATCAGAGATGGTATTTTTTTAGGATGAATGATACCGAAAAAGAGATGAAGAGAATAGAAGCAAATTTTATTTTAAGGTGGTTTGATTTTTGCCTGCGGATTTTGACTGGTAGAGGGCTTGGTCGGCGCGTTGGAAGAAGCTGTCGAGGGTGTCGTTGGGGAGGAGTTGGGTGATGCCTAGGCTGATGGAGATGGGCTGAGTTTGGGTTGTTGTAATTTGGGCTAGTTGGTTGCGGATGCGTTCGGCAGTTTGATAGGCTTGTTGTTTATTTGTTTCAATTAAGAGGATGACAAATTCATCTCCTCCATATCGAAAAATAAAATCGTTTTTTCGGATAATTTTTTGAATTGCCGATACAATTTCGATTAAAATTTTATCTCCGCCGAGATGTCCAGATGTGTCGTTGATGTGTTTAAAGTTATCGATATCAAAGAGAATAATGGATAAGTTTCTTTGATAACGTTGGGCACGTTGAATTTCTTGTTCACCTTGGGTGAGCAGGGCACGGCGATTTAATGCATTGGTTAAGGTGTCGGTGAAGGCTAGTTTTTCTGTCATTTTGAGCAATGCTGTTTTTTCGGTGATATCGTGGAGGGTGATGATTTGCCCGATTATTTCATTTTTTCTGCGGATGATTGGGGAGCGTTGGATTTCGTAATTATTTTCACTATCTTTTTGAGGGATGGTTATTTCGGTCTTTTTTTGATCCGAATGGATAATTTGCTTTAAGTCTGGAAAAATTTGATCTGCGTTTTTTCCAATATTTTGATCGTTTGATTGATTGATTATTTTTTCAATGGCTGGGTTTAGGTAGGTGATGCGGTTGGATGAATCAATCACTATAACACCGATATCCATGGCATTGATGGCTGTTTCAAAGGCTAGTGGCCGAATATCTAGGAAGTGATTTTTTTCGATACTGAAATTTAATAAAATGCCTGATAGTGAAAAGAAAATGCAGGTGAAGTTAAAATACGGGATGGGGGTAATATCTAGTACATATAAAAAATCGATAATGAGAGGGACTGAGACACTTAACATGAGGATCAGACTTTGGCGACGATAGATTGCTGGCGCTTTGAGATAAAATCCGATGAGGATAAAGTAGGATGCGGTGAATAAGGCGTAAATATAGGGGATGATGATTGCAAAATAAAAAATGCCATAATCATTATGAAGGATGGGAAAGGGTACATTTGTGGTTAGTAAGGAAGGGGTTCCTCGGAAAAGATGATGGTAAGGATCGGTCCAGATGACAACAAGTGATAAGAACGCTATGACGTTGACCCAAACTAAAGATTTGATTGAGTGTAGGGATTTGCCGGTGGTTAAAAGGGATAAGGCTACCCAAGCTAATGGTAAAAAAACAATGCCGATAAATTGGATATTCGCCCAAAACAGTTTGCCTTCTATTGATGGGCTAATTACTTCGGCAACAAACCCAAGATCCCAAATTGTTGCACATGCCATAAAGATGGCAAAGATAACCGCAATTGATGATCTTGATTTGCGCAAGGCTGTGATCACTAGGAAGATAGTGAGTATTCCAGAAAAGACGAGGAGTAAAACTACAAGATTGTACATTAAGTTATGATAACATTAATAGGTGACGTAAGAACTTACAAAATATCAACAGTTTGATAAAGGGCTATCTGAGAGGATGGTCTTTTTTTATTGGTGGATAATTTCGGGGAGGGGGAGATCATCTGAGAAGGCGGTTTGGCGGATGCGTTTGATGGTTGAAGCAATTCCCCCAGCCACTTTGTGGCTTTCCCCCCTTTATCAAGGGGGGCTTCGGCACTTTGTGCCTACGTTAAGTTATAAGATATTGAGGGGAAGGGTATCAATGGTTAAATATAAAATCATCTGAGAAGATGGTCTTTTTTTTATTGGCGAATGATTTCGGGAAGGGGTAGGTCGTCACTGAATGCGGTTTGGCGGATGCGTTTGATGCCGGGGGGGAGAGTGATGGTTTTGATGAGGAGGCCGTCGAAGGCATGGTCGCCAATGATGAAGGGTTTTTTGCCGTTAATTTTTTCGGGGATGATGATGTCGGTTTCATGTCCGAAGTAGCCATGGAGGGTGCCGTTGAAAAATTTGAAGCCGGCTTTGTCGATGTGTTTGCCGGTGATGAGGACGTGGGGATCAAAAGCGGAGGCGTTGGCGTGCAAGACGGATTCAGGGATGACGATTTCTGTGAGGGGGTTATTAATGAAAGCGTTTTTTTCGATGGTATGAAGTCCGGGGTTGAGCTGAATGGCGGTGAGTTGATTGTCACTAAAAGCACCTTCGGCGATGTGTCTGAGGGAGGTGGGGAGAATGAGGGTGGTGAGGTTGTTAAAGGAAAAGGCAGAGGTGAGGATGGTTTGGATGGTGTTGGGGAGGAAGATGTTAGTGAGATTGAGGCCGTTGAAGGCGTAGGCATCGATGGTGTGAATGGTTTCGCCGTCAATGGCGGGGGGAATGATGAGGTTGGTTTGGGTGCCTGAGTAAGAAGTGATACGTCCGTTGGTGACGTGAAAATCGGCATGTTGGGCGGGTTGGTCTAGGGTGACGGCACGGTCAAAGGCTTGTTGATGGAGCTCGGTGAGGGAGGTGGGGATGAGGACAAAGGAGAGGTTGTTTTGGCTGAAGGCATTGGTGTGGAGTTGTTGGAGCCCTTGGTTGAGGGAGAGTTGACGGATTTGGTTATGATTGAAAGCCCATTCTTCTACTACTTGGATGGATTCGGGAAGTTTGACGGATGGAATTAAATTCTCTCGGAAGGCATTTTTGGGAATGCGGGTGAGTTGGTTGCCGAGAGTGAGGGATTCGATTTTGTTTTTGTAGAAGGCGGATTGACCGAGGGTTTGGAGGGAGTTTGGGAGGGTGAGGCTGGTGAGGTGGTTGTTTTGGAAGGCGTAGTCGGCGATGGTGAGGAGACCTTCGGGGAGGGCGAGCTCGGTGATTTCGTTGTTTTCAAAAGCAGAGGCATGGATGGTGTGTACGTTGGGGGGTACGATGAGGCTGTCGATAAAATTATCTAGGAAGGCGGCTTGTCCGATGACTTCTAGGGTGGGTGGGAGAGTGAGGCTGAGAAGCTGTTTGTTGTCAAAGGCATGGTCATGGATCTCAATGACGGATTCGCCATCGATACGTTCGGGAATGTAGAGATCACGTTTGTCTCCGAAATAGTCATAGATGATGCCGTTGCTGAAACGATAGTCGTGCATAGGGTGTGTCCTTCCTTTTTAAGTACTGTTTGGGTACCGTCCTTATGATACTTGATTCGGGGATTTTCTCAAAGGGGGATGTGAGTGCAACTTGCAAAATGATTTGTCGTAAATAAAATGTGTAAGAGGATTGTTAATTTGGGTTTGTAAGAATTGTATTAGGAAATTTATGGGACTACAATTAATCAGTTGGATAAAAAAGAGAAAATTATGAAGTAATTATTTATTATGTTCTTTTATTTTAGCGATTATTGAATTGAGAAAGGTATTTTAAAAATGAAAAAGCGAAAAGTGAAATGGGGTTGGATTATAACCGCCGTAGTGGTGGTTTTGGCGGGTACATTGTTATTTTTTCGAGCGCAACGCGCTGTTGAGGAGGCTGTGGCTGATTTCCAGACGGAGGAGATCGCTAAGGGCAATCTCACAGCGACAATTGGCGCTACAGGAACAGTGGACGCAAAACAAACCGCGCTTGTGATGTGGGAAACCAACGGAGCAGTGGAAGATGTTTTGGTGGGTGTGGGGGATGCGGTTGAAAAGGATGCGGTGATGGCTTCTTTGGCTTTGGATTCGATGAATCAAAGCGTAATTTTGGCAGAAGCAGATCTTTTGGTTGCAAACAATGCGTTGGATGATCTTTATGATGCTTATTCTGATTTGGCTATTTCACAAAAACAACAAGAAATTGCTGCTTTGGAAGACCAGTTGGTGGATTTGCAATATGATGTAAATACTCAAATTTATAAGGCAAGCGATGCGTATATTACACAAGCAGAAGCAAATTTGTTCTTGGCCAAGGATCAATTGGATAAGGCGAAGGAAGATTTTGAGCCTTATGAAAATAAGAAAGATACTGTGTTGAAGGCAACTTTGCAGGCGAAATTGAGCGAGATGCAACAACTTTATGATGCACGTTTGCGTGAATATAATTATTTGACGGGCGGAGTGAACCCAATCACACTTTCTTTGGCAGAAAGCAATCTAGCTTTGGCGCAAGCACAATTGACCCAAGCACAAGATGATTTGGTTAAGTTGTTGGCAGGTGTGCCGGCAAATGATGTTTCCGCAGCTGAAGCACGCATTGCGGCGGCAGAAGCGACAGTGGCAATGCGCTATGCGGAAGCACCGATTAGCGGTGTGGTGACTCGTGTGGAAAACATGGTGGGTGACCAAGTGAGCGCTGGTTCTTTGGCATTTCGTGTGGATGATTTGGATTCTCTTTTGGTGGATGTGATGATCTCTGAAGTGGATATTAACCAAATTGCTGTGGGACAAGAAGCATTTTTGAATTTTGATGCCATTTTGAACAAAACTTATCACGGTGTGGTGAAGGAAGTGTCTTTGGTGGGTGAAAACACCGGTGGGGCAGTGAACTTTGAAGTGACCGTGGAACTGACTGATGCAGATGAAACAATTAAACCTGGGATGACCGCTGCGGTGGACATTGTGATAGGTTCTGTGGAAGATGTGGTGTTGGTGCCGAACCGTGCTGTGCGCGTGGTGGATGGCAACCGAGTGGTTTATGTGTTGAATGGCGCTGGGATGTTGGAAATGGTGCAAGTGGAATTGGGTTCTTCTGCAAATTCATATTCTGAATTGGTGAGTGGTGATTTGAAGGTGGGCGACACTGTGGTGTTGAATCCTCCGGCAGATTATACGTCGATGTTTAGTGGTGGCCCAGGATTTTAGTATGAGTGAGGCAAAGGTTGTTGTTGAAGCACGTGATCTGACGAAGGTCTATCAGATGGGCGAGGTTGAAGTTCGCGCATTGAATGGCGTTTCTTTGGAGATTCGTGAGGGAGAGGTTGTGGCGATCATGGGGCCAAGTGGCTCTGGGAAGTCTACATTGATGAATATGTTGGGCTGTTTAGATCGTCCGACTTCGGGTGAGTATATTTTGGATGGCGAAGCTGTGGAAGATTTGGGCGACGATGAGTTGGCCGATATTCGAAACCGTAAGGTGGGCTTTGTTTTTCAGAAGTTTAATTTGTTGTCACGTCAGACAGCGTTGAGCAATGTGGAGTTGCCTTTGCGTTATTCTGGTGATCGTACGATGCACACGGAACGCGCGACTGCTTCTTTGAATTCTGTGGGGTTGGGCGACCGGATTTATCATAAGCCGAATGAACTTTCGGGTGGGCAGCAGCAACGGGTGGCGATTGCGCGCGCGTTGGTGAATGAGCCTTCGATTATTATGGCGGATGAGCCGACTGGTAACTTGGACACGAAGAGTGGTGACGAGATTATGGAATTGTTGTTGGGTTTGAACCGCGATAAGAATGTGACGTTGATTATTGTGACGCATGACCCTGAGGTGGCTGAAATGGCACAACGAACAATCCATTTGCGTGATGGGTTGATTGAGAAGGAGACGCGAGCATGATGCTGGTACAAGTTATTCGAGAAGCGTTCGATTCTTTGTTGTCGAATAAGTTACGCTCTATTTTGACGATCTTAGGGATCATCATCGGGGTGGGCGCTGTGATTGCGATGATCGCTTTGGGCGATGGCGCTGAGGCACAGATCACAGGTGAGATTCAGGGGATTGGGTCTGACTTGATTTTTGTGTTTGGCGGGACTGACAATGAAGATGTGCGCAATGTGAAACCGTTGACGCTTAAGGATGCGGAAGATATTGCGGATCCGTTTAATGCCCCTTCTGTGATGGGCGCTGCTCCGATTGTTTCTCAATCGGGAGTGGAGTTTACCAAGGCTGGGGAAAGTGTGATTACTTCTATTCGTGGTGTGACGGCGTCATATGACGATGTGCGTTTGGTGGATTTGTTTGACGGTGAGTTTATTGATGAGACGATGGAACAAGGCCGCGCTTCGGTGGTGGTGTTGGGCTATGGTTTGGCTGAAGATCTGTTTGGCACGGCGAGTGGGCTCTATGGTGAGACAGTGCGCATTAATGGACAGCAGTTCCGCGTGATTGGTGTGATGGAAGAAGTGCAGGGGATGGATGCGAATGGAGACAATGATTTGGCTTTGGTGCCGTTGAGCACGGCGCAGGCTCGATTTGTGTCTCGTTCTACTGCGGATGCGGTGGATAATATTTATGTGAGTGCGTATAATTCTGATTTGGTGAAACAAGCGACAGAAGAAATTGCGGCTGTGTTGCGGGCAAATCATCATACGGCTGTGGGCTTGGATGATTTTACGATTATTTCACAGGATGATATTTTGGATATTGCTTCTTCTGTGACGGGGATTTTCACTGTGTTTTTGGGGGGGATTGCGGCGATCAGTTTGTTGGTTGGCGGAATCGGGATTATGAATATTATGTTGGTGAGTGTGATCGAACGTACGCGGGAGATTGGGTTGCGCAAGGCTTTGGGGGCGCGCAAGAGTGACATTGTGTTGCAATTTTTGACTGAGTCTGTGGTGTTGAGTTTGTTGGGGGGGATCTTTGGGATTTTGCTGGGCTATGGACTTTCGGCAATTGTGAGCGCGATCGCCTCAAACGCGGGTACGCCTTTTGACCCGGTGGTGAGCGTGAATGCAATCTTGTTGGCGACGTTGGCTTCTTCGGCGATCGGTGTGTTGGCGGGGTTGTATCCTGCGAATCGAGCAGCGAATTTGGTGCCGGTTGAGGCGCTTAGATCGGAATAAAAAAATACCGCCCTATTGGGCGGTTTTTTTCTTAAACTCAATATTTATTATATTATATAAAATCATTAGAAGCTTTAAGAAAGTTATTTTATCTCCAAAATTATAATTAATTCCATGCAATATCTGATTTCTACTTATTGATGAAGGGTTACTATTCTTTGCAAAAAATAAATCACCTAATTTAGAAATTACTTTTTCATCAAAAATGTTATCTGTTTCTTTTTTTAATTGGGTAATAATTTTTTTTTGGTTTGTATTATTGATCTTGTCATGAATGATTCCTTCAATAATAATTGATATTAATGAAACTGCTCCAAAAAAATATTTATTCTTAAACAATATATATAATTCATTTATGAGTTCAATTCTACTTTTACATAATGGAGAGTTTTTTAATTGATTAAAAATAAAGTCAATTTCTTTTTCATCTAATATATTAAGAAAAAATCGATCAATTTCATCTTTTGGATTTTCAGAATTTTTTAAATCTTCAATATGTTCTAATGTTTCATCCCACTCTAAATCATCATAGTATATCCATTCGTAATTTGCATATAAATCAATAATAAATAATATTTTTTTATTTGTAATTTCGTAATTAATTTTCCATTTGTTATAATCATCAATATTCAAAATTTGTAATAATTTGCGAGAATCAATAATAGGGACATTAATAAAAGGGGGGTTCCAATCTAATAAAGTTGATATTTTTGATAAATTAATTGAATTAAAATCTTCTGAAAGTTTTTCTAAAGTTAAAAATAAATTTTGATTTATTTCTTTTTGAATTGTTGACATTAAGGAATAATGATTTAACAAAGTATTGTTCATTATTTCTGTTTGAATTTTTGACACTGTGGAATTATGATTTAATAAAGAATTGTTTATTATTTCTGTTTGAATTTTTGACAATATGGAATTATGATTTAATATAGAATTGTTTATTATTTCATATTTTTGTAAAAATTCTTTTGGAATTTTTGGGAAATTTTGCATTTTTTCTTCTTTTTTAAACAAATATTATATATAATAAATTAAATATAAGTTTATTTTATTATCTTTTTATAAATAAGAGATAATTAATTTACTTAATTTTAATGTTTAAGTTAATAATGTGACTAGAATGTAGGTATAAACGATTAGGAGTGTGAGCCGGGTGGCTTGCATGTGTTATTTTGATTGGAGGTTATTTATGTCGAAAGGTAAAGATGTGAAGAAACCTGAGCGGAAAAAGGCTCAGAAGACGTTGAAGGAAAAACGTCAGGAGAAGAATAAGAAGAAGAGTGATACTGGTGTTTTGACAAGTAAATAATCTAAAAAGAGACTACCGAAAGGCAGTCTCTTTTATTTTGGTTATTTGGATGTCTTTCTCCAAATAGTGTTTGTTTTTTTTCGGTTTAGACGGTGATATATTCAACATCTTTTTTGCAGTGGGGGCATTGGGGAAGATGGTCTGTTGAATTTTTGAGAAATACTTCTTTTCCACATTCTTTGCAATAATATGTTCCTTTGCCTGGCTTTTCACCTGTTTTTGACATGTCGACTCCTATCTTTACGATTGTGAGACTTGACTAGTCGTTTGGCACTAGGAAGAAGGTAACCCGTCTTCGTCTTCAGTATACAGGAAATGAGATGATTAGGGAGAAACTCTCATATGAGATTGAGGCGTAAGAGGGAGGGGGAGGATGACTTCTATAAAGTAACAATATTGATGAAAAAGGAGTTTGAGATGAAAAAATATGTAAATACGGCGATGTTTTATATGATTTTGGGGTTAGTGTTTGGGGTGTTTTTCCGAGAGTTTACCAAGTATGTGGCGGTGGCGTGGCCGAATCAATTAGGGCTGCTGCATGTACATACATTGACCTTGGGGATGTTGTTCTTTTTGATCGTAGCGGAGTTGGTGAAGGTGACGAAGGTCGGGGAAGATAAATTGTTTGGATGGTTTTATGGGGTATATAACGCGGGATTGGGGCTGACCTTGACGATGTTGTTGGTGCGAGGGCTCTATCAGGCGCTGCAATGGGAGTCTGTGGGATTAGACGCTTCGATTGCGGGTATGGCTGGGATTGGACATATTCTGCTGGGTACGGGGTTGGTGTTGTTTTTTATTGCGCTGCGGAGAAATGAATAATTAATTCAATACTTTAGACTGAGGAAAGGCTATGCAGAGGCATGGTCTTTTTTTGTGCTGGCTGTGAATGCGCGTAGCCAATTATAAAACAGAAGGGGTGATGGGGAATATAAAAACAAAAGGAGTGGAATTGAGGGACGGATGTGTTTTAATTTTTGAGCGGATGTGGTA
Organism: Anaerolineales bacterium; assembly: GCA_963662985.1. Taxonomy (GTDB): domain Bacteria; phylum Chloroflexota; class Anaerolineae; order Anaerolineales; family UBA11579. The sequence goes on from OY760067.1 coordinate 1,836,422, forward strand.
TGATGGGGAAAATTTCTATTGGGAGGTTATGATGAGCGAAGAAAATTTGGTTCAAATTGACGTAAATGAAACTGAAGAAGTGGTGGCGGTGAGCCAAGAAGGGGAATCATCTAAAGGCGCGTATAAATTTTTGTCCGTGGTAGTGTTTTTGGTGACGGTGATGTTTGCATGGTTTGGGGCAAATATAGCTAAGAATTTAGTTTCTGATACGCTGGGGATTGTTTTTCGATATCTGTTTATTTTTGCTGGTTTTTATTTATTCCATGCAATTCGGATTGTGATTAAATCTGAACGTCCAATGACTTTGAAAGAGGGTTTTGATATTGAAAATGCTGAATTGTCAAAAAAATATACTCGTGAAGAATTAAAGGCGATGACTAAAGAAGGTAAAAAAGAAAGAATGAGAATTTATTGGTCACTGTTTAAATTCTTCATGGCAGTGTTAGTTGTAGGTGGCATTTTGGACATCATTTTTGTAACTATTCTTATTCAGTATGTGTAAGTTTGATTTTAGGAAAGAGGCCGAGAGTGGCCTCTTTTTTATTTAATATTCATATTTAATGAGGAACATCATGGTTTGAGAGGAACTATTAGAATTTTGATGAATTTTTTGCTTGGATAGAAACTTTTATTTGTTTATTAACAAATGTGTGATATGATGAAAAATATATATCCTAGCAGGAGGTGTTGATGAACGTTTTTGTTGTTTTGTCGCTTGGATTTGTTTTTTTCTTAGCATGTTTTTTGGCTTATATGACTGGGCTTTATGTGTTTCCCCGTGCTGTGAATCATGGGCGTAGATCTTCAATTCCTTTTTTAATTTTATCTGCTATTTTAATTGTGGTGGGTTTTTGGATCCATACGTATGTGTTTGGACATTATTTTGTGATTTTACAAGCTGGGGTAGCGATCAATTTTGTGGCAAGCTTTTTTATTTCACGTCCGCCTAACTTGAAGAAAATGCAGGCGAATGGAGAAGTGGAAAAAATTATTCATGTGTTGAATACTTATTTGGATATATGGTTGTTGATTGAAGCAATGGATGCTTTGGGTGACATGGGGGATAAGCGAGCGATTGATCCGATGTTGAATTTTCGAGAACATGAAAGCAAAGTCCTTGTGGAAGCAATGCACGAAAATTTGGTGAAGTTTGGCGATGATGCAGTGGATGTGTTGATTCAGCGATTGGGCCAAGCAGATGTGGACGCAAATGAATCTTCTTTGCCGTGGATTTGTACTTTGGAACATTTTGAAGGCGAAAAAGTGCGTAAGGTGTTGTTGGAACATATGGAACATGCCCCTTGGCGTGTGGCGCTTTGTGCGATGGATTCTTTGGTGCGGCAAGGCTGGATGTGGCCGATTGAGGATAAGTTGACTGAATTACATCATCGAATTTTGGTATTGGATAGTGATGTGCTTTATGCTGCATTGCAGGCGGATGAAAATGCAAAGGAAATTCCGCTACGTTTGCCGTTGCATGCGAGTGAAGATGTGCAATCAGGGAAACAGTTCACCAATTATTCGGTAATCATGGGCGATAATGATACGATGGTGAAACGTGATCTGGTGGAATGGGCATACTTTTTGCGATTGGTGATTGAGCGCGCGGTGGAAGCGGCTTATGTGCCTGAAGCAGGAATTGATTTTTGGAATCAAGCGTGTATTATGGCGCCAGATTATGGCTTTGCATGGTATGGGTTGGGGTGTGTGCATGCTTTGAATGAAGAAAAAGAGATTGCGTTGGCGGTGTTGGAGCAAGCTTATTTGAAGACATATAATAAGAGCTTTGAGATTTATAAGACTACGGCTGAAGTGGGACGAGGTGAATTCACTACGCAGAAGTATATTAATAAAATCAATTCTTATTTACATCAACTCAAATAATTTTCAGATCTGTTGATAGAAATTTAATACACGTAATGCACGGAGAGTGTTGAAGCGTGAGGGCTTGCCGGTGGGTTCCATGTCGAAGTGGACTTGACCGGTGTGTTTGGCTTGGACTGGCCAAGTGCCGTCTTTGCGTTGTTTGCTTTTAAGTAGGTCAAGGGCATCTTGCATGCGGGAGTCATAGGGGATTTGGGCGAGTTGGAAATAGTCGAGGGCGCGAAGGATGTCATAGAACCAGCGAGGAGGGTAGGAGAGCATGGTGAAAGATTTTTTGATGATTTCTCCGGTGTGGTCAGATTTGTAGAGACGGTGCATGAGGATAAATTCAATACTAGTGGCTTGGGCTTGGGCGAGTTCTTCTTTTCGGTAGGTGTAGTGATTTTGATTGAGGGATTGGATGCCTTCTAAGACGGAGAGAGTGGTGTGGAGGGAGGAGTGGATGGGATGAGAGCGATCTTTTTCGCAATTAAAACCGCCATCGGGCATGAGTTGATCGAGGAGAAAGTCTATGATGGATTCGAGGTCTGTTTGTGGTGCTTGGAAATGGGCAGCATAGTTGAGGAACATGCCATTGATACACTCATCTGATGTGATGCTTCCAAGAGGATTTTTGTAATCTGATAATAAGATGTTGAGGATGCGGGTGATTTGGGGGAGTGGCAGGACTTCGAGGTTGCGGAGGTCGAGAAGGGTGTAGTGAGTGGAGATCCATTTAGGTTGATAGAAATCTCTGCCCCAATGTCCATTAGGATTTTGGAGAGAGAGGAAACGTTGGGCAAACCCTTGAGTGTGAATTTGGTTGCGGAGATGGGTGAGTGTTTCGGTTTGGGAGTGGAGCAGGTCACGGTGGGTTTGGTATTGGATGCTGATATCTCCTTGGAGGAGCCAATGGATTAATTGGAGTTGGTTCATTTTTTTCTCTTTACTTTTTTCTTTAGGCTTTCTTTTTAATTGTATAGGTTTTGTGAAGGTAAGCAAAGTAGTGTCATCATATTCACTTAACCGGATGAGCTAATTTCTTATTATTATTAGAATAGGTTCTTAATCATTTCTGAATAATTGGCCTTTATACTAAGCAAAGATTAATAATTCTGAAAGGGAGATTGTTTTATATGATGGCGAAGAAATCAAAGAAGGGGATCAAAATTCGTAGCGTTGTGCAAATTGTGTTTTTTGCATTGATTGCGATGATTGCAATTAATCATTCATTGGAGCGTGGCTTTTTGGAGAATACGTTCTTGGGTGATTTGAACTTGCATGGGGTGTGTCCATTTGGGGGCGTGGTGACGCTCTATCAACTTTTCACGGTGGGAAGTTTTGTGCAGAAAATCTCAGCATCTTCATTGGTGTTGATGGTGTTGGTGTTGGGATTGGCAATCTTTTTTGGTCCAGTATTTTGTGGATGGGTGTGCCCGATGGGGACGATTCAGGAATGGTTCGGCAAGCTTGGGAAACGCATTTTTAAGAAACGTTATAATCATTTTGTGCCAAAGAAGTTGGATGCTGTGTTGCGCTATTTACGCTATGGGTTGTTGGCATGGGTGATTTATATGACGGCGATGACGGGTAAGTTGGTGTTTAGTGATATTGATCCTTATTATGCTTTGTTCAATTTTTGGACTGGTGAAGTGGCAATTGCTGGATTGGTAATTTTGGGTGTGACTTTGGTGGGTGCTTTGTTTGTGGAACGTCCGTGGTGTAAGTATGCTTGCCCTTATGGTGCTTTGCTTGGTTTGACCAATTTATTCCGCGTGTTTTCGATTCGCCGATCTGAATCCAGTTGTATATCCTGCGGGTTGTGCTCCAAGGAATGCCCGATGAATATTGACGTACAACATACGACCAATGTGCGCAATCATCAATGTATTAGCTGTATGGAATGTACTTCTGAAGCAGTTTGCCCAGTGGCTGACACAGTGATGGTGAGCGTGAAAGGATTGGACCGATGAAATTAAATTCTAAGATAATCAGTGTGATTGTGTTGGTGGTGATGTTGGGAGGTGTGTTGACCTCAGTTGGACTTGGTTTGTGGAGTTCTGAAGAAGACCGAACACCAAGTACGTTGGATTTGAATGCTTTGGAAGCAGCTGGTGTGGATGTGGATGGGACTGTTGTTTATGACCCTGAGGATATTCGTGGGAGTTCTTCTTTTGCAGAAATTAGTGACTATTTTGGGGTGCCGGTGGATGTTTTGGCGACTGCTTTCATGGTGCCGGAAGATGAGGATGCGGGTAGCTTCCAAAATAAGGATCTTGAAGAAGTGTGTGTGGTGTGTGATGATGAGATGGAAGTGGGCAATGGCTCGGTGAAGTTCTTTGTATCCCTTTATAACGGAATTCCTTATGTGTTTGAAGATGGGGATGAGGATGTGTATTTATTTGCGCCGGCAGTGGAGATTTTGAAGGATCGTGGTAATTTGGATGCGGAGATGATTGCTTATTTAGATGCGCATACGATTAATAATGTATTGGGTGAAGTTGTGGATGAGAGCGGAGAAGTTGTAGAAGCAACAGCAGTGGTCGAAGATCATGATGAGAATGAGATGAAGGTGAACCGCAACACTAATTTTGCAGAAGTTTTGAGCTGGGGTGTGAGCCAAGAGGACATTGAAGGTGTGTTGGGGATGGAGATGCCGAATAAGTTGACGATGATCTTTGATTTTTGTACAGAGAATGAGCTTTCTTTTGGGACGATTAAGACGGAATTGCAGGTGCTAGTAGATGCGCTTGTAGTGGAATGAGTGAATTGAATTTTGGATTGAAGCGCTTGACTTGGTCAGGCGCTTTTTTTGTATTTTAAATACAAAGACAAATATTATGTGATCTAAAGTATATATTTTGAAACATTCTTATTATTTATTAAGGGGGAGGTACGTTGAAATTTAGTTTTGTTTTTCTCTACTTGTATTTGCTTTTGAAATCTTTATAATTAAAATTAAGTTTAATTATAAAATAATAAAAATTAATTTATTATTTACCAATCTTCATGTTGGGAGGAATCTATGAAGAAAATTGCGTCAATCGTATTATTGTTGGCTGTTTTTATTGGCATCCTTAGTTTTTTTATTGTCCCTTCTCAGGGAGGACTGATTTCATCGACTGAGCAATCTGCTGATGCTTTAAATCAGACAGATCCGCAATTTGATGAAACCGTGCCAATTCAGACAACTGGAATGGGGAGGTCTGGACGATCAATTATTATTGCTTTGGTAATGCTTTCTCATGTGCTTTATGCAAATTTACATTTGGGGGGATCTTGGGTAGCAGCGATTACAGAGAGCAGTCATCTTAAGACTGGTAATGAGGATACGAAGAGATTAGCTAGGTCAATCACTTTGTTTAATGTGATGTTGTTTAGTGCGGGGGCTACTTTTGCTGTGGCGGGGGTTTTGTTCTTCATCGCTTTATATCCTGAATTTGCAAAAAATTTATTTCATATTTATTGGTGGCCTTTGCTGGCTGAAGCCATTGCTTTTGCTTTGGAGATCTTTTTCTTATATACATATTGGTTCACTTGGGATAAGGTTTCAAAGACATGGCACCAGATATTGGGGTATGGATATGCAATTTCTGTATTTTTGCAAACTTTGTTGATTAATATGGTTGCAGGGGGAATGTTGACACCGGGGGATAGCATTGAATGGGGGGAAGCTGGCTTGATGCCGATGGCGATGGAGCTGGCGAAGACATGGTGGTTTAATGGAACAGTGTTCCGTTTGCAATTCCATAGGTTGTTTGCGGCAATCTCTTATTTTGGTTTTTTGATCGCTTTGTTGGCAATGTTACATTTTATGGATCGAAAAGGTGATGAAGATCGTAAATACTGGGATTGGGTTGGTTCCTATGGCATGGGTTGGGGGCTGTTTGGCTTAGTGTTTCAACCTATTTTGGGAATGGTGTATATGTTGGCAATTAAGGATAAGACTCCTGATGCGTTTGAAATGATTATGCATGGTTCACGGGCTTGGGAGATGTTGTTGATGGTGAGTGTGCTATCTGGTTTGTTTCTGGCGGTAATCACTTACTTTATAGAACGGCGGGAAAAGATTTTAACGGAGCTGGAGAATAAAAATTTGCATAAAATGTTTAAGGTGTTTTTGATTGTTGCTGCGGTGTGTGCGATTGTTTTAGTCCAACCTGCTTGGTTGGGGGCGAGTAATATTGCTGATGCTGGTGCATGGCAAAACCCGTTGGGGAGCATGGATTATAAATATGTGGCTTTGTTCACTTTGGTGTTGATTGGGGCGGTGACATTGATGGTGGATGGAATTATTTTAGGGGATCGTCGGGAGGCTGAATGGGGCAAACTTTCGCGACCTTCACGGATTGCAGCAGGGATGGCTGGTGTTTTTGGGATGTGGCTTGTGATTGTGATGGGATATGTACGTGAATCTGCACGATCTCCTTGGGTGATTTATAAGATGATGCCTGTGCCGGGAGGCCAAAGCTATCCGACCCCAGTACCGATCAGTCGAATTTTTATTGTGTGGGGAATCATCACTGTGGTGACTCTAGCTGTATTTTGGTTCACTTCTAAGGTGACTGCTCACCATCCTGAGAAAGCAGAGGAGGTTTAGGGTTTATTATGTCTATTCTTAATTTTGATGATATCAAAACAAAAGTTGAATGGAAGAATGATCAAGTTAAGGTTGTTTTTGAAAATGGAAATGTGAAGTCTTTTGAAAGACTTCCTTTTCCGGAAGCTTTTGTGACATGGCAATCAAAGGCTCGTTTGGATATGTTTGAGCGTTTACATGAGGCGGGAGCGGGAGCGGTGCGCTCTCAACCAGCGCATTTGCCAGTTTTGGTGACTCAAGGAGCTGGGCTGTTTCCGATGAATTTGGCTAGCCGAGGGATTGGCCTATTGCCCAAACCAGAATTCTTAGAAAAGTATACGAATATATTAGTTGAGGCTCGTAAAAAGACAGCGGAAATGGAGTTGTATAAATCGCTTCCGATTCGGGTGAATGCGATACAACAATTTTATGTTCATGTGGAAGATGCTGATGAGATGATCTTGGGTGGATTGGAAATCTTTGAAGGGACAACAGCGAAGAATATCTTTAATAATCCAATGGTATCTTTGTTATTCACTGGAGAACCTCCTCAATTTCCGAGTTATCAGTTTAATGGAGTGATGGAGATTTTGCTTCCTTCGGACGAGCGCTATCAGTTTTTGTTGGCAGCGCGAGAATTGTTTGCGTTTGATGTGTTTCACGTCCGGCAACAACGATATCCGTTTGGGTATGCATTTCATCTTGTTGAGGTGTTGGAAAAAACCCCTTTTCCTAGGAGATAGGATGTATACAAAAATCATTAATGCATTGGACGGATCTTTTTTATCGGATTTGAGCATGGAGGCTGGATTGACAATTGCGAGTCGAATAGATAATGCACATTTGATAGGCTGCCATGTGTATGCGTCGCGATTACATCGGACCCGTTTTGAAGAGATGGAGCCTGGATTACCAGAACAATATCAAGAAGAAGAGAATTTGACCTATTTGCGGGACACGCATGAGGATTTGATAAGCGAAGGGCTGCAATTGATTTCGGACGCGTATTTGGCTCCGTTTGTTGAAAAAGCGAATGCTTTGAATCTTTCTTATGGTGGATTGACGCCAGAAGGACATCACTATGTAAAGTTGTTGGAGGCTTTACGAGAAGAAGAAGTAGATTTGTTAATTTTGGGAGCTGCTGGCTTGGGGGTGATTGAGGAAGAACCTTTGGGTTCTTTGACGGAGAGGTTGCTGCTCTATGGGGAGATGTGTGATATTTTGGTGATCCGGCAGGCGTGGCAATTTAAGAATCGACCAATCGTGGTGGGTGTTGATGGAAGCCCAAATAGCTATCAGGCGTTAAAACGAGCAGTGGAGATGGGGCAGTTGATGGGCGCAGAAGTTGAGGCGGTTGCGGTTTATGATCCGTTTTTTCATTCTACTGTTTTTCAAACGATTGCTAGCTCTTTGACTGAAGAAACGGCAGAGAAATTTAATTTTACTGCTCAAGAACAATTGCATGATGAGATTATTGACCGTGGATTGGAAACACTCTATCGGGATGGTTTGCGCAGGGCGATGATGATGGCAGAAGAAATGGGATGTACCATTAAAACAGAAGCGATTGCAGGGAAAGTTTATGCACAGCTTCATCACTATGCTGCTTTGCGAAATGCGGGATTGGTGGTTGTTGGGAGACATGGGTTGCACTATGAAAAAGAAAGTGTGATTGGTTCTAATACGCATAAGTTTGCACGATTGACACCTTCTAATTTGTTGGTGGTGCGCCCTGCAGAAGATGATTTGAACATCCCCGAGTTGCATAAAAATGAAGAGACTACGGGTTTGATTTGGGATGCTGAGGCTGAACGGATTCTTCAACGAGTTCCGATGTTTGTGCGAAAGATGGCGAAACGATCTATTGAAGCACGTGCTGTGGAGAAGGGGCTTGGGCGGGTGACTGTGGAATTGGTGATGCAAGTTTCGGGAAAGATGGGGATGGATAAGAAGTAAGTGATTTACGAGAGATAAGATGCTTTGTGAAGAAGCGCTTGACTTGGTCAGGCGCTTTTTTGTTGATTGGATAATTCTTGAATAGCTTGGAGGGCTATTTGCGCCTTGGCTGATTGGACGAAGATATGGTCGTGGTAGTAGGTGAGCATTTGGTAGCTAATTTTTTCTTACGTATATATATCTAGTCAAAATCAAATTGAATATGCATGAGAAAAACCAAATGAAGTTGTGATGATACAGGCGGTAGTGAAAAGGGAATATTTTGTTTATGAATAAGGGTACTGGTAAGGGCAAGGGTTTTTGCAACTTGTAGATTAAGTATAGAGAGATTAGAACTCAAAAGAGGCTCAGGAGGAGGAATATATAGAAAGCTAATGTTGCGGAGTCAGGTTTGTGAAATGGAGCTATGCCGGGACAGATTATTTTCTGGGAATAAAGACGATAGCTCTGATTTTAAAATCGGCATAAACGAAAACCCCGTTGCCTTCGCTGATGACTCCGCCATATAGATAAACTGGAAGCCAATCTTTTTCGTAATCAAAATCATCTTGTGTGGTGAGGGTCAGCGATTGGTCATTGGTGTCATAAACGTAAATATCAAATTGGTTTTCTTGAAAATTTTCGATACGCTGATATTTACCATCAGAAATAATTTGAAAGTCACTAAAACCATACGTGGTTTGTAATTCAGAAATATCAATATTTTTCAAAAATGAAAGAAATGAAGACATAGATATATATGTGTATTGTAAACCTCTATACATCAATTCTTCTTGTTCTTCTGTTTTAAATTTATGGTCGGTGTATGAATAGATTGTGCGAATGAAATCACTTGTATCATGATTTCCTTGTTCCTCAAATCTGGCAGCCAATTGAATACGCTTGATTTGATCCTCATCAATTGTAATAGCTGCAATAGGTTTCCCATCACCTGTCGGCAGATTATACATCTGCTCTAAAATGCCTGCCATCTTCGCGGGTGCAAGATATAAAGTATCCGTATCATAACCCCATTTTATGTAGGCCTGCTCTATTGATTCAGCTATCTGCGACAATGTATCATATTGTTCAACTTTATAGGATTTTGTACAACTACCCAATATGAAAACAAAAATCAGGGAAGTGATTATCAATATTATCTTTCTTGATATTTTTTTCATTGAAAACCTCAATACTTTAATGGTTAGTACCAAAATTCATATATAATAAAATTTACCAGCATTGAACCCCAGAAGGGTGATGGTTGTTGCTGAACTTATTTAAGTTTAGCATAAGCCCCTGCATTGTCCAGCGATTATAACAATCCATTTCATAAAATAGGAGCTCTTCTTTTGCGAAGATCAATGATTATTTTGGAGTGCCGGTAAACGTGTTGGTGACTGCTTTCATGGTGTTCAGAAGATGAGGATTCGGGTTATTTCCAAAACAAAGATATGGAAGAAGTGTGTGTGGTGTGTGATGATGAGTGTGGTGAGGTTGTGGTTGAATAGGTAAGTTGAATTTTTGAATAAAGCGTTTGACTTGGTCAGGCGCTTTTTTGTTAATTGGATAATTCTTGAATAGCTTTAAGAGCTTTTTGGGCATTGGCTGATTGGACGAAGATGTGGTCGTGGTAGTAAGCGGCGAGGACGTTGGCGCTGAGGTTGTGTTGGGCGAGTTGGGTGGCGATGGCTGCAGTCAGACCGACGGCGTCTAGGTTGGAATGGACTTGGAGAGTGATGCAACGGTAGGTGGTTTGGTAGGGGATTTTGTGTTGGTCGGCTTGGGTGCGAGGGAGGATGAGAGTGAGCCCTTCGGCTTCTTGAAAGGAGGCGAGGGGGGATAAGTGAGGGTGAGCGCCGTAGGGGGTGTTGGGGAAGGTGGCGAAGATGTATTCTTCGGGAAGGAGAATGGGAGAGATGGAGGCGAGGATTTTTTGGAGGTCTGTTTCACCGGGCATGGGGCGATTCCTTTTTATTTTTGATGAGGGTATTATATCGGATTTTTGCAAATTGGTTGGTGGGGCGTAACAAAAAGAAAATTTCTTCGTATTTATTGATAAATGTGTGAAAAAATGAATGACGGAGAAAAAGATGTTGTTTTTGAAAATTTTTATGGGGATATTTTGTATTACGGAGAGCTTGAATATTTTAGAACTTTATTTTGAACCTGACCGAGATGTGTTCCATGGGGTGTCGTTTTTTACGGGTTGGGAGAAGTCTAAAGAAAATGAAGAGTGCAATTTGTTGTTGCAGTATTTTGTGAATTGGGTGGCAGGGGTGAAGTTGATTGTGGTGCTGGTGTTGGGTGTGTTGATCTTCATGGCATCTGACCGAGTGTTGATTGGGGTGGGGATTGTGCTGGTGATTGCGATTGCGTCTTTCTTTTGGCGGATGTTCCCGTTGTTGAAAGAGATGACTGCGAAGGGGTATGTGATTCCTAAGAACCGAGGGGAACAATTGACTTGGATGCTGACTGGTTTGGAAATTGGTTTTGCGTGTGCTGTGGTGAATGCAATTTTATCTTTGAGATAAATTGTTTATTTGGCGAGGGCTTGTTCTAAGCGGAATTTGACAATGGCTTGAATGAGCCCGAGGGGCAAGGGCTGATCGATGGGGAATTGAATGGCTCCTTTGGAAGTTTTGTAGGGAGTGAGCTGGGCTTGAAATGCTTCGATGGCAGAGGGTGTGGGATAGAAGCCAATATGATTTTGGTAGCCAGCGAAATGGACGAGATTGCCGTTGAGGTAGTAGGTGGGCATTTGGTAGCTAATTTTTTCTTGGGCCTGTGGAGCAATTTGTTGGATAGATTGGCGCAAGGTTTGTAAGATTGTTTGAACCTGCGGGGGAAATGTGGCGATGTATTGATCTACATTGGTGAATTTTTGTTTTTCTGTCATGGGATATAGAATGTGGTTGGGGGATAGATTTTACTATGAGAGTAGGGACTTATTTTTAGTTAAGGATTGTTTTGTGAATCAATAAATATTTTTTTGATTGTTTGACCTACTGTTTTGCTCATGTTATATTTAGGGAATATTCTTAAGGAGGAAAAAAAGTTATGAGTTATTTTTATGATAATGTTGCAATTCAAGAAAAAGCAAAAAAATATCACCTTAAAAAGAGAAATATGATGTATGTTTTAGAGGTGTGTATCGGATTAGTAGTACTTGGTATCATTCTCGCCGATTATTTAGATAATAACGATTTTGGCTTGAAGTGGTGGGTATCAGTGTTAATCGTCGCTGGGATTGTGGGATTGCCATTTTTAATTACAAGAATGGGTTATAACCGCAAGATGATGGTTTTTGAAGGTAAGGTGAAACAATTTGCTTTTGTGGGCTCTAAATATACATTTTACCCGTATATGGTGATGTATCCTGAAGTTTCTGATGTGAAGGTATATCAGGGACCTTTTGTGGGTGCTGGACAAAGAAGACGGTTAAGAAAAATTTTACGAGAATATTATCCTGAGCAACAAGTTGCAAAATTTGAAGGGATGATTTATCCAGAACGTGAAGATAAATCTGAAGTGATTCCTGGTTTTTGCCATGTTTGTGGAAAGATTAACAAGGATTTGCCAGAGGTTTGCACTGAATGTGGGTGTGAATTGATACAAGGTTCTATTGAGTAAATAAATGAAAAGCCATTTATATTGAAGTGAACCCAATAAAGTAGACAAAAATAAAAAAAGACCTAGAGAAATTAGGTAGACAGGCATCGTAAATGATAGGTGCCTGTCTTGTTTTATAGGGTAATCTTAATTTACTCGCTTTTTTATATTCCTACGATCATATTCTTATGTACTCTTGACAAGGTGTGAATATTGATTATACTGTATATATTGTATATATACACAGCAGACAGTTTGAATAAAGGACCTTTATGAATATATTGATCAGTAATTCAACAGGGAAACCGATTTATGAGCAGATCGTAACGCAGATTAAGAATTTGATTATTGCGGGAGAGTTGAAAGAAGGCGATGTTTTGCCATCTATTCGAACTCTTGCTAAAGAACTGCGAATTAGCGTGATTACTACGAAGCGGGCGTATGAGGAATTAGAGGCAGAAGGCTTCATTCATACCATGCAGGGGAAGGGAAGCTTTGTGGCGGGGCGTAATTTGGAATTGATCCGTGAAGAACAATTGCGCTTGATTGAACAAGATTTGCAAAAGGCTGTGGATTTGGCGTTGGCAAGTGATGTTTCTTTGGATGAATTGGTAGATTTATTGAACCTTTTATATAAAGGAGTGTAAAAAAATGAATTATGCATTGGAATTAAAAAATTTACGAAAAGAATATGCTGAATTTTTATTGGATGATGTGAGTTTTGGATTGCCATCTGGAACGATCATGGGCTATATTGGTGCAAATGGGGCTGGTAAGACTACTACGATTAAATTGATCTTGGACCTTTTGCACAAAGATGGTGGTGACGTGTTTTTGTTTGGAGAAGATGGAAAAAAATCACTTCCCTTACATAAGGAAGATATTGGGGTGGTATTGGATGAGAGCAACTTCCCGGAAGTGATGAATTTGAAGCAAGTAAATGCGGTGATGAAGCATGTTTATGCGCGTTGGAATTCAGAACGATTTTATGAATTGGCAAAACAATTTGACCTTTCTGAATCTAAGACAATTAAAGAGTTTTCTCATGGGATGTTGAAAAAATTGAATTTGGCAGTTGCTCTTTCTCATGATGCAAAGTTACTGCTGTTGGATGAAGCTACCAATGGATTGGATCCTTTGGCACGGGAAGAGATTTTGGATTTGTTTTTAGAATTTATTCAAGATGAAGAACATTCGATTTTGATTTCTTCTCATATTGTGAGTGATCTTGAAAAGATTTGTGATTATATTACTTTTTTGCATAAAGGGAAAGTTGTTTTCTCTGAAGAGAAGGATGTGTTGTTGAATGAATATGCCTTGTTGAAGATCGCTAATGAAAATCTGGAAGCGGTAAGAGACAAGGTGATTGGATATCGTAAGTATGATTTTGGGGTGGAGGCGTTGGTGCGCAAGGATGATTTTATTGGAGAACCGATGTTGGATGCGGTGAATATTGAAGATATTATGATCTATTATACAAAGGAGAATAAGTGATGTTTGGGTTGATTTTGAAAGATTATTATACGATTCAGAAACAATTAAAATTCTATTTGATTATGATCGGTTTTTTCATTTTTTTGGGAATTAGTAATAATGAAGATGTTTCTTATATGTTTATGATCGCATTCTTCGCAATTATGCTGCCGATGACCGCTTTGGCGTATGATGAACGTTCGAATTGGTTTAAGTATGCTTTGACGATGCCATTGAATCGAAAAAACTTAGTTTTGAGTAAATATGCTTTGGGCGGTTTGTTTGTTTTGGTAGCATTTGTTTTCAATGAGGTTTTGAGTGTGCTATTGATTGGCTTAGGAAATATGGGTGTGATTAGTGTGCGCTCAATGAGTTTGTTGGAAATGACAACCATGGCGGGTACTTCAGCTTTGGTATCCATTTTCTTTTTAGCGGTTATTATGCCAATTTTCTTTAAACTAGGTGTGGAAACTGGGCGAATTGCGATGATGGGCTTGTTTTTTATTCCGTCCATTTTGGTTTTCTTAGTCTTGAAATTTGTACCTAAACAACCGGCATTTATTCCAACACTGATTAATACGGTCGAAACACATGCGTTTTTGTTTGAGTTGCTTGGCGTGGGGGTTGTGATTCTAAGCTTGTTGTTGTCAATATGGATCTCGCTGAAGATTTTTGAGAAAAAAGAATTCTAAGTAATGATAGAGCCATTGAATTGATGGCTCTTATTTTTTAAGAGCATTATAATAGTTGAAACAATTTTTTATGGAGGGCTAGTATGTCTGATTTTATGTGGGGTAGTGTTAGAAAGAATGTGGCAGCTCGTTTTGAAAAAGTAAACACGATTGCATTTATTGTTTCGATTATTTTAGTGGGTTTGATAGTCTTTGGATCATTTGATATCCCTTATCATTATATGGCATTGTTTTTCTTGATTGTTGCTGTGTTTTTGGCTTGGCTAGGATCAGCTCTTCCTATTCAAAATGATGATGAGGTAGAAGATGAAGAAGAAGTTGAAGAAGCAAGTGCTTTTGTCGAAGTAATTGGGGCTTATCTATTTTCCGCGATGATGATTGGGCTTGAGCTTTTGTTTATGATGATGACAATTGCTTTGTTTTGGGTGAAGAATAATTTTCATTCTATGGCTGGCTCCATTTTTACGTATGATCTGTTTTGGTATGTGAGTTTGCTTTTTGTTTGTTTAGCTTTTCTGTTTATTGTAATCATGTTGTATTTTGTTCATCGATTTAATGCTTCATTAGCAGCTTTATTCATGTTGTTAATTGGCATTGGGATATTTTTGCTAAATCTTTTGTTAACTTCGCAAAATGTGATTGCAAGATCTTTATGGATGAATATGCTTACCTTACTTGAAGATCGACCAGGCGTGGTGCTGATATTTGGATTTGTATTGGTCTTTGTGTTTACCCTATTTTCAATTGTGGGATCCTATCAAGCAATGTTCATAAAAATATATGCGGCGGATGACGATGAAGAAGAGGGTGAAGTTGAACAATTGATTCATTCAGATGATGAAGATGTGAGCGAAAACTTGGATTGATGGTGCTTTTATCTTGGTAGATTAATGGTTGAATTTGAATTAAAAATTTATCTAAATAATATCATTCCTACGATTATATGAGTTATTTCACGTTTTCTGTAAATAAATGTATAATCTATGAGCAGTAATTGCAGGATAAAAAAAATTATATTTTGAGGTGACGTTGCATGCAATTGTCATTGAAGAAATCATCAAAGAAAAATTTTGATGCAGCTTGGCGAGGCTCATTTTTTGTTTTGCTAGGGGCAACCTTGTGGGGTACGAATGGTACTGCTCAAAGTCTTTTAGGCATTACTGTAAACCCATTTGTGATTACGTGTTTGAGAATGGGAATTGGGGGAGGGACATTGCTTTTGGTTGCTTTGGTTTTCCGACGTTTTTCTTGTGGGAAACCAATCCATTGGAGAGCTATCTTTTTTACTTCTATCAGTGTGGTGGTTCATGTATCTTTGTTTTTTTGGGCAGTAACTCTGTTGGGCGTGGCAATGGGGACTATGTTAGCTTTGGGAAGTGGTCCTATTTTTTCAGGAATATTATCATTATTCCGTAAAGAAAAAATGAGTTGGATCTGGTTGATTTCTGTACTAATTTCTTTATTAGGGATTGTTTTATTATTTGGGAATTCAGTTGGTGGGGTGGTTTCTTTTGAAGGTGTTTTGGTCGGATTGCTTTCTGGGTTTGCTTATGCGTGGTATGTGATTTTTGTGCAACAAATGCTGGCAGATGAAGCCGATCGATTAGTTGCTACGGGGATGATGTTTGGGATTGGTTTTTTGATTTTGTTGCCGGCTTTGTTTTTATTCGATGTGAGTTGGGTAGCTACTGGACCTGGCTTATCTTTGATCCTCTATTTAGGTATATTGACTGCTGCTGTGGCAGATACATTGTTTTCGATTGGTGTGGTGGATGTGCCAACCCATCGAGTTGTCATCTTAAATTTAGCAGAACCATTAACCGCTTCATTATTAGGAATTGTTTTGTTACGTGAATCATTGAGTGTGATGCAATTAATTGGGATTGGGCTGCTGTTTTTGGGGATGGTGGTGAATGGGTTACCAGAGCCTAGACTTAAAGTTGTTGCTGAATTTGAAGTTGATATGAGTAATATCATTGAATAATAAATTATTTTTGTTTGATAAAAAGACTATCGAATTCCGATAGTCTTTTTTTATACATAGTTTCTATTAATCTTCTCATTTTGAAGGGAACTAAATATCTTTTTTTTTCGTTAGTATATTATTATCAGAATTTGAAAATGAGGAAGGAAAGTGACGATGAGAGAGAAAAAATATCTTATTTTTGTATTTTTATTTGTGTTTCTATTGATGGGGTGTGTAAATCAACAAATTGTAAGTAATCCTGTTGATTTATCAAACGGTGAAAGTAGTTCTGCTAATGAAACGATTCAACAAAGTGCTGATTTAAATGAAGATGTTAGCAATAATGAATGGCTGAATTATGAAGATTCAATATTTAAGATTGGATTTGATTACCCTTCAGATTGGAATTTGGAAGTAAAAGAATTACCAGGGCAAGTGTTTTCTTTGGTTTCGAAAGCGGTCACATTGGAAAAAGATAATGTTGCAATTGTGATTCAATATGAGCCAGCTGGTGAAGTAATTGCTTTGTTCAGTGGCTTGGGTGCTGGGGAGATGAAAGAAGAAGGGGCATTCACTTTTTTGGATCGGGGTTGTATGTTGAATAAGCTAATCTACGAAGGAAAAACCAAAATGGTTTGGTGCACTCTTGGGTTGGAAGACGTCAATTTATATGTGGGACTAACCGGTGGAAATGAAATTGCATATGAAGATTTGGATATAGACGATTATGTGATTGGTGAAACACAAGCTATTTTGGCAACTCTTTATCGTATAGGCACAGTTGATTTTTCAGGATATTTAAAAGAAGTTGAGAATAATGATACTACAACGATCAGTGATACCGGACAATGTACACTGACTGCAAGATTAATTGTGAATGGACAAGCACGGGTTACTGAAGGATTGCCAAATGCGTTACGGAGTGTGCCAGGGCAAGGGAATGATAGTGTTGTTTTAGGCATGCTAGAGGGAGGGAGTGTTGTGTCTGTGTTGGATGGCCCCGTTTGTGTGGATGGATATTATTGGTGGAAGGTGAATGATGGTACCCGAGTGGGGTGGACAGCGGAAGGGGAAAATGGCACTTATTGGGTTGTCCCCTATTCAGCAGATCAAGCTGTGAATGGTTGGATTGGAACAATTGTGTCCGCTACGGAGATGGCACAAGTGGATGATTATTTTCAGTTGATGGATCAAAACGGCAGTCGATATGGCATTGATGGCGTTGATGAAGCAACACGAGCTACGCTAGCAAATTATTGGGATACCGGTGTGGTTTTGCAAATTTGGGGCACTTTGTATAATGGTCGCATGGATGCCTATAATACACAAATTGTGGTTAATCAGTTGAGCGAATATGGAAATACTAATCACAATAATGGTGGAGAGCTTGTGGATGGTTGGGTTGGTGTGATTGTTGGGATGCCTGCTGGAGCACAATATGATGATTATTTTCAAATGATGGATCAGAATGGTACTCGGCATGGTATTGATGGGATCGATGATGCTACTCGAGCAGCATTGGCAAATTATCGAGATACGGGGGTGGCTTTGCAGGTTTGGGGAAGTTTGTTTAGGGATCAGATGGACGCCTATAATACACAGATCGTGGTCAATTCTTTTGTGGAATTCAAGTAATCATTTAGAAAAGCACCAGTGAAACATCACTGGTGCTTTTTTTATTCTTCTGGAAAGGCACCTGCATTTGGGATGCCAAGAGCTTGTTTTAGCTGGTTGACGGTGATACCAAGTTGTGCAGCAGCAGCTTCAAAGTCTGGCGGAGGTGCTCCTAAGGCTTGTTGAAGTGCTTGTTCGGATACTCCTAATAATTGAGCAGCATAGGATAGGTCAATTTCTGATGATTGTAAAGGTTGTGTGTCTGCTGAAGGATCAATAGTTGCCGGGGGAATAAATTGTTTAGAAGGATATCCTTCTGGGGTTGATGTGGCTGCTCCACCTCTAACAACACGAACAAAATTCTCAATGCGAATTGCATCTCCTTGAGGGCCATGTCCTGTGGGATATTGAGAAGCGGAACCTGTTTTGGGGTCTGACCTTTGGGCACCAGCCCCATGCACATCCATCCATTGAGTATGCATATACCCCAGAGCACGGCCAAAACTTATATAGGCAGCATTCGCTCCTGCATTTTGACTAGTGTTGACATGAGTTGTGCTACTCCAGTAATATCCCCAATCTTTTTGACCTTCTTCATTAATAATGGAAGTGCTGTTGAAAAGAGGCGCAATTGCTGCTGAATTGGTTGTATCTGGTGAACGAGAGTAGTCTACGATGCTTTGCAGTTCTTTGATATTGGGTAGACGCCAATCGGAATAGCCAAGATAATTTGCGGCGTTCAATTCCTCCACATAGGAAAATGCTTCTTCCCAGGTCATTGAAACAAGACTATCTTCTTGGGACCAGATAAGACCAGTGGCAAAATCTGAGACTGTGCCATCTTGATTATCTTCAAATTGATTGACGCCATAGGTTTCATTCTCTTGAACACAATAAATATAAAATGTTTTTTCTTGCCCTTGGGGATTACTAGTCCAATACCCTTTGATTCTACCATCGGCAAAATTTACCCCAAATTGCAAGGTGCCATCTGTTGTGCTTACATAAGTGGTACTGGATGCAAATTGAGCATCAATAATACGTTCATTTGCGGAAGTGTCTCCATATGCAAAATCAAAATAATCTGTGTCAATAAAAGGTGTTAGCTGAGATGTTTCTGTGACGGAAATGCCACTTACATCAATACCAGAGAATTGAATGAGAGAATAAAGTTGTTTGATGGTTGGAAGTTGCCAATTGGTGTTGTTGGCTAAGGAGAGATTGGCACAATAATTTTGGGCTTGTGAAGTGGTTAGTTTATCGTTGATATTGATGATGCCATCTTGATTGAGGTCTGGGGATTGTGTCCAAATTAGCTGGGTGATATTGTCTGTGATTGTGCCGTTTTTATTGTTTGTATAGGAGGGGGTGTTGCCAGAATATTGAGCATCTTGACCAAAAAAAGAAGTGTTCTCAGTGGGGCAATCAATTTCAGTAAAATTGTTATAACAAGCGCCTTGGTTTGTATCTACAATTGGATAAGTGATGCTGTCTTGTGCGTTGGTTGTGATTAAGGTGAGGGGGAATATCAATACAAATGAACTTAAAATAAGTGACAAAATTTTTATTTTCATTTTTTATCCTTTCAAAACTATCCTAATTATAGAAGAAAAAGATTAAGAAATTATTGGGGAATTGTTTGAGTAGTTTGTCTGAATTAATAATAAACTAGGTAAATAAAAATTATTCAATTATTTGTTTTTTATGATGGAAAATGCTATACTTAATCCAAATTAATATTAAATTCAGAACTATTATATTTTTTCTACCTCTTTACATTCATTTTTGTTTCTATACTGTTCAATTCACACTCAAGGGAGAGTATCTATTTGAGTGTTTTTAATAATTAAAGTTTGAGATAAGGAGATATGGTGTTTAAATCAAAAAAGATGATTGTATGGGGGATTGTGTTTTTATTAGTTTTAACAATTTTAACACAAGTAATTGCTGCAGCTGATGTTAAGCAATCTTGTATTAATTCTGGTGGAACTTATGTAGGTGCGTATCCCCATGAATACTGCTATAATGCTCCCTACCCTAATGGGGCTCTTCCTGATGAAATTGTTTGCCCTGAGGGAAGCACTTATATAAGTCTATATAGCTTTGAAAGCGGATTTCCTTCTCTAGTAAGTTGCAGCTATGTTAATCTTGGCGGTAGCATGGAGAAAGATGGAAGATGTAAATTCTTCACAGTTGACGATACATATTTAGGAGGAACCGTAAGTGTAACTGGTTTGGGTGCTCCTAATATTCTACGTTTGAAAAATGCGAATGGAATATATAAATTGCCAGTGGTATTAAGTTCAGTCGAAAGAAATGATGAGACTGGCGTTTGGTCTGCTGAATTTGCTACTATTGATCCATTAACCTCACAACCTTTGGTTCCTCCTGGAACTTATAATGCTGGATGTTTTGGCGCTAATGGAACTGCTGACGGATTTGGTTTGGAAGTGACAATAACAAGATAATTTAATAACAGGTTAGGAGATTCTCCTAACCTGTTTTATTTCACATTTTTATATTTCTTAGATCATTGTGCACTCAAGGCAGAAATTTATTTGAGTGTTTTTTATTTAATAAGTTGAGTTTTGAGATAAGGAGAAAAAATGTTTAAATCAAAGAAAATAATAATATTTTTAGTTATATTATTAATAGGGGTGATTATTATTCCTGTTTTTGCTTTTAGCACAGCTGAGGGGAATTGTCACAAAGCTGGTGGGATCTATATAGATAATTATCCATATGAATATTGCTATAATATCTCTGATCCAGATGCTTTGGCATGGGGAGGGTGTAAGGATTATGTAAATATCTATACTTTTGAAGGTAATGGTCCCTACTTATTAGGATGTGGTTTAAAAATATTTGGTGGTTTAGAAAAAGAAGGTAGATGTAAATTCTTTTCTGTCGATGATGCTTACTTAGGCGGAACAGTAAGTGTGACAGGTTTAGGTGCGCCTAGCATTTTGCGTTTGAAGAACGAAAATGGAATTTATAAATTGCCTGTGGTGGAAGGATCGATTAATAAAGATGATGTAACGGGAGAATGGTCTGCTGAATTTGCTACTATTGATCCATTTACTTCTCAACCATTAGTGCCTCCTGGTTCCTATTATGCTGGATGCTTTGGGGATAATGGAACTGCAGATGGTGCAGGTCTAAAGGTGACAATAACAAGATAACGTTATCCAAAAAATCTATAAAGGCAAAGTAGTTTAGTTTACTTTGCCTTTTTGTTTTATAATGGATAAAAAAATCAGGAGTATTTTCATGGCAAATGAAATTAAAAGTGATGGGTTTAAATGGGGGCGTGTAGCAGGTTTATTAATGGCTATTATTATCGCAAGTTTAAGTGGGGTAGGTGATAAGTTTTTTGCACATGCGGAACATGGAATATGGCTAATTAGTTTTATATTTTTCTTGGGAGGCTATGTGGTTTTTATGCCGTTTTTTGTAATCTTTCGAGCAAAAGAAAAGCTGACAATGAAAGAAGCTATTGCAGAAGCAAAACGGATTTTTGGGAGCAATGTCCAATCTAGCCGAGATGAGAATGGTAAAAATATTTTTCCAGAAGAATTAAAGACTTTGGCTTTATCTTTATTTGTTTATTATATTTTGGCGAGTTTTGTGGGCAATTTTGTGGTTAATTACTTGGGTATTGTGGTTTTGGGGAGCTAATTCCGTTCAGGATATTTAATTTTTCTTGATGTTTTTGAATCTGGACAACTTAAGTTGGTTATGTTATCCTTAGTTGCAAACATCCTGTTTGCGCTCACTTTGTGAGCGCTTTTATTTTGGAATTTGGATGGGTGCTAAATTTATTGGAGCATTTTTTATGGATATTATTTTTACTGGTTCAGTTGCTTATGATTATTTGATGACTTTTCAGGGAAAATTCTCTGACAATATTTTGCCAGAAGAGATTAGTGCCTTAAGTTTGTCTTTTTTGGTAGATTCTTTAGTTGTGCATCGCGGTGGAGTGGCACCGAATATTGCGTATACAATGGCGATGTTGGGAGGAACCCCCAAGGTGATGGCGACGGTTGGTGAAGATTTTGATAGCTATCGCACTATTTTGGATGCAAGCGGGGTTGATACTAATCTAATGAAGGTTATTCCAAGCTTACGTACTGCTTCCTTTTTCGCGACAACAGATCACGCCAATTCACAATTGGCTAGTTTTTATCCTGGGGCAATGAATGAAGCTGCCTCTCAATCTTTAAAGGATATAAAGAACAAACCAGATTTAGTGGTGATTTCTCCGAATAGCCCTGATGCGATGCAGAAATTTGTGGCTGAATGTGGCGAATTGGGAATTCGATATCTATTTGACCCAGGGCAACAAATTGCTCGAATGAGTGGTGAAGATTTGAAACCAGGTGTGTTGGGTGCATGGGCTTTATTTGTAAATGAGTATGAATTTGCATTGATCCAAAAGAAGACTGGATTGTCGAAAGAAGAAATTCTAAATACTGTTGAATTAGTAGTGGTGACTTTGGGAGAAAAAGGGGTGGATGTTTATGTGGATGGAAACGTAATCCAAACAAGTGCTTGTGATGCAGTTGAAATCAAAGATCCGACAGGGGCTGGAGACGCATTCCGTGGTGGTTTTTTGATGGGATTGTCTTTGGGATTTGATTGGGATCTATGTTCAAAGATGGGTTCCTTAACGGCCGTATACGTTTTGGAAGCAATTGGTCCTCAAGAACATCGTTTTACTCCGGAAGAATTTGTGGCACGTTTTGAGAAATGTTTTGGATCAGACCAACGACTAAATGTTTTGGTCCATTAGAATGATAAAATAGGTAAAGTAAAAATTTTGCTTTTGAATTAAATTAATAGGAGATCTACAGATGGAATATGACATCAAAGATACTAAGTTTGCTGAAGGTGGACGACGGCGAATTGATTGGGCAGAAAAAGAAATGCCTGTGTTGCGCTCTGTGATGGAACGCTTTGCAAAAGAAAAACCTTTACAAGGTATGCGCTTGAGCGCTTGTTTGCATGTGACTGCTGAAACTGCGAACTTGATGCGTACTTTGAACGCAGGTGGTGCAGATGTGGTGTTGACTGCTTCTAACCCCCTTTCTACACAAGATGATGTGGCTGCATCTTTAGTGATGCATGACGAAATTCCTGTGTATGCTATCAAAGGCGAATCCGATGAAGTTTATTATAAACACATCAATGCTGCAATTGATCACATGCCTCATATTACGATGGATGATGGCGCAGATGTGGTCGGTACAGTTCATAAAAGCCGACGAGAAGCCTTGGAAAACATTATCGGTGGAACTGAAGAAACAACCACTGGTGTGATTCGTTTGCGCGCAATGGCAAATGATGGTGCTTTGGAATTCCCTGTGATCGCTGTGAATGATGCAATGACCAAACATTTCTTTGACAATCGTTATGGTACTGGTCAATCTACATTAGATGGTATTATCCGTGCAACCAACGTTTTGTTGGCTGGTAAAACCTTTGTGGTAGCTGGCTATGGTTGGTGTGGTCGTGGTTTAGCCCAAAAGGCTCGTGGTATGGGCGCTAATGTGGTTGTGACCGAAGTGGATCCGATGGTAGCTTTGGAAGCAGTCATGGATGGTTTCCGCGTGATGCCGATGATGGAAGCTGCTCCGATTGGTGATATTTTCTGTACATTGACAGGTGACTTAAATGTGTTGGACAAGCGTCACTTTGAAGTGATGAAGAACGACGCAATTGTTTCTAACTCTGGGCACTTCAATGTCGAAATCAATATCCCTGCTTTGACAGAAATGTCTGTCGAAAAACGATTGGTTCGCCCGTTCGTGGAAGCTTACCACTTGGCTGATGGCCGTGTCATTCATATTTTGGGTGAAGGTCGCTTGATCAACTTGGCATCTGCAGAAGGTCACCCGGCCTCTGTGATGGATATGAGCTTTGCAAATCAAGCATTGGCAGCAGAATATATGATGAAAAATGCTGATAAGTTGCAAAATAAAGTTTATGGAGTTCCTGAAGATATTGATCGCGAAATTGCTCGCATTAAATTGAATGCTATGGGTGTTCAATTGGATGTTTTGACTGAAGATCAAGTAAAATATTTGAACAGCTGGGAAGAAGGCACATGATCTTTTTTCTTCGCTAAGAAAAGATTTTTGACTACTAAAGAAGCTTCTCCTGAAGCTTCTTTTTTTATTTAAGTTATTTTGGATAAATCCCTTATCGAACTAAATTGTTAACGATAGAATAATAAATAATTAACTAAAGATTAAATCAAACTCAATTTAGGAGCTTGAAATATGATGACTTTTTTTGAAATTCTTGGGGGTATGGCTTTATTTTTATACGGCGTAAATATTCTTAGCAAGGCAATGGAAAAGGTGGCGGGATCTCAAATTCAACATTGGTTGGATCGGATGACAAACCACGTATTAAAAGCAGCTTTATTTGGAACTGTGGCAACTGCTATTTTGCAAAGTAGTTCGATGTTGATGGTGACAATGATTAGCTTGATCAATGCAAATTTGATGACATTAAGTCAAGCGGTGGGAGTGATGATGGGGCAGGAGATTGGGACTACGCTCACTGCACAAATTGTTGCTTTTGATGTGGGAAATATTTGTTTTATTTTTATTGCTTTAGGGTTTGTGTTGATTGAGTTTTGGCCGTATTCAAAAATCGCTATTTGGGGGGAGATCATCTTTGGATTTGGCGTGTTGTTTTTAGGAATGGAAATGATGTCTGATTCTTTGAAACTTTTAATGGTCTTTCCACAAGTTGAAGGATTTTTAACAGTGATGGGTCAGAATATTTTCTTAGGTGTTTTGGCAGGGACTATTGCGACGGCAGTGATTCAAAGTAGTTCGGCTGTGACTGCTTTGGTGGTTGCGATGGGCATTAGCCAGACAATCACCTTGGATGGTGCAATCGCGTTGTTGTTGGGCGCGAATATTGGGACGTGTATTACGGGCTTGATTGCTGCTTTTCGGTTATCACGTCCTGCATTAAGAGCCTCACTGGCACAGATATTTATTAATATTGTTGGCGTGATGTTATTTTTACCATTTATTGGTCCCTTTTCAAATTTAGTATCGCATACCGCATTGGGGCTTTCTCGACAGATTGCCAATGCTCATTCTATTTTTAATATTGTGGTGAGTGCTATTATGCTGCCGTTTACGAAGAAAATTGTTGATTTAGTGGAATGGGTGATTCCAGTAAAGGAAGAAGAATCGCAAGAAAAAATCACAAAATTTATTGATGAAGGGCAGTTGGGCTTCCCTGCAATTGCTTTGGATAGTGGGTATAAAGAATTGTTATATATTGGTGAGATTACCAATCAAATGGTGACACAGAGTTATGATGCTTTTGTGCAAAAGAATATAACTTCAATAGAATGGATCTTGGATCGAGAAGAAGAGTTGGTGGATCCTGCAACTCGGGCATTGGATCATTTTGTAAATTTATTGTTGCGTGAAGATTTGACAGTTGAGGAGCAAGAAAGAGCATTTTTATTAAAGAATTTACTGGTTGATATTGAACGAGTGGCAGATCTAGTTGAAAATATTGCGCAGTCATCTCAAGAAAAAATCAATGGAAATATTTTATTTACACCCGATGGATGGAATGCAGTGGGAGAGATGATCCGCCATACAATTGATACTTTTACAGTAGCGATGGCTGCCTTGCAAAAGAACGATGTCAATTTGGCAAAAGAAACCTGCAAAAAGGAAGATGAGTTTGATGAGATGTATTTAGCGGAAAAGCAAGCCCATATTGAAAGATTGAACCATGGCTTGTGTTCGCCAGCGGCCGATGTAATGTTTGTGGAATTATTACGCCATTTGGAGCGAATTAATGACCATGCGGAGAATATAGCAATTGGTGTGATTCGTACGAATCGGATGTAAAATAAAGAGTAGAATTAAAAAAGAAAAGCTTTGAATAAGCTTTTTTTTTGCTTGTAGGTAAGTAGAGAACCGCAATCTTAAAAAATCTTGACATTCAAAACGATTTGGTATATTTTGTTATATATAACCAAAACGTTTTGGATATAAATTAAGCTGAGAGCAGACTTAATTTGACTAATAAAATTTTTTTTGGAGGAAAAAAATGAAAAAAGGCAAACTTTTTACCGCTATTATGGCTGTTGCATTATTGGCAGTGGCAATGATGGTCATTCCTGCTGGCGCGCAAGATGGTGGTACATTGGTGATCACATCCACCTTGTGGTCCCAACCCGCAGAACAAACCTACATTATTAACGAAGTTATTAAACCGTTCGAAGAAATGTATGGCGTAACAGTTAAATTTGATGTTATCAATGATGGTGCAGCAGTTTTAGATCGTATTGCGGTGCAATCTGAAACCGATCACGTTTCAACCGACCTAGTGATCGTGCACAATGGTGACATGGCAAAATGGACAGATGCAGGATATGTTTCTGATATTTCCGAATTGAAAGCCAGTTTGACAGATCGAACCTTCTCTGAAGCATTTGCTTCTTCAATGTCAGTGGATGGGAAAGATTATTTCTTGCCAATTTCTGCTGATGTTTATTTGACAATTGCCAATAATGATGCATTGCCTTACAAACCTGCCGATGCTGATATGGATACCCTTACATGGGATCAATATGCTGATTGGGTTGCCGCAGTGGCCGCTGGCGAAGGTGAAGGTAAAGCTGTGACATCATGGGGCTCAATGGTTTATACCTTTGGCGCAACTGGTTTGTCCTATGGCGCAGGTTTCCCCGATTTCAATTCTCCTGAAGCAATGCAAGCATGGAATGTTTGGGCAAAGATGGGCAATGGTTGGATTGACACCGTAGATACTGTTGACGCTGAAATGGAACCATTGAAGAATGGTGAAGCATGGATGGCAGTGGCTCACGTTGCTCGTGTTGGTGAAGTTTATGGCTTCAACCCCACTCAATTCACAATTGGTCCTGCACCTTCTGGCCCCGCAGGAACCGGCTCAATTGCTGGCGCACACGGGATTGGGATTGTGGAAGGCGCCCCGAATGCTGAAGCTGCAAAACTCTTCATTGAATATTTGACCGAACCTGAAATGATTGCAAAGACTTCTGCAGGTGCTGGCGGATTCATTCCCCCCATTTCTGAAGCTATTCAATATTTGGGCACAGAACCGGAAGATGTCGCAATTGCAAAAGCTATCTTGGTTTTGGAAAATGGCGTAACCTCTGGTGTTCCAGGATCTGACTACACTGATTGGGGTGCAGTGAAGCAAGTTTATATGGATACTTTCAAGGCAGTCCGCGAAGGTCAAGAAATCACCCAAGAATTCTTGGATGGTGCACAAGCCAATTTGGACGCTTTATTGAAGTAAGAGATTCTCTTTGTGAAGTTTCTTGAACCCAGGAAACTTAAGAGAATTCAATTCTCTATGAAATACAAGTCCGGGGTGTTCAGTCACCTCGGACTTTGTTTTTCAAACTTTTGAATCTTGTGAGTTAATTTATTATTTTTGGTAGTTATTATTATTTGAATATTTTTTGATTTGATTGTTTGAAAAACTTAAGGAGGAGGAAAGATGGCAACGATGAACTTAAATACACAAAAAAAGCGAACGTTGTTTATGAAAAAAGCTGGACCGTATCTTTTGATTTTGCCTATTTTTGTGTATTATCTTCTGTTTTGGCTACGTCCGGTTTGGATTGTTGTTCGAGATAGTTTTATTGATTTGAGTGGGAAAGTTTCTTTTCAAAACTATGTGATGATCTTTCAGAGTGAAGAATTTAAGCCTGCATTGTTGAACACAGCCATAATCGCAGGGGTGAGTGTGACGGTTGAATTTGTGCTTGCACTTTTAATCGCTTTGTTGATTAATCAACGATTCAAAGGATCTGATCTTTTTTTATTCTTGTGTATGATTCCGATGGCAATGCCGGCGGTGGCAGCAGGGGCCATGTGGAACACAGGGTTGACACCTCATGGTTGGTTAAATAGTTTGTTGATGAATGTAGGGATTTTAGCATGGGGGGATAAGATTGCTTGGACAACAGGTGAGCAGTTCCAAAAAATGGTGCTAATCATTTTGGTGGATGCTTGGCAAGTAATCCCGTCGATTATGATTATTTTGCTAGCAGGGCTACAAGGGCTGCCTGAAGAAGCAAAAGAAGCTGGCCGTGTTTTTGGGGGGAATGGTTGGGATGTGTTGACCAAGATCACTTTACCTATGCTTAAGTCGACGATTACAACGGCGGTGATTCTGCGTTTGATCTCTGCAATTCAAATTTGGTTGATTATTGTGATGTTGTTCAACTTTGGCAATTTACCTGTCTTGTTGGAGCGAGTGGTCTATTACTCAAACGAAGTACCAGGAATTGTGGGTGCAGATCAAATGGCCTATGCCTATACGGTGATTATTACTTTGGTAGTTTCTTCTGTGGCGATGATCTATTTGAAGGTCGTTGGTGCTTTTGAAACGAAAGATCGATAGGAGAGGCGTGAAATGAAAAAAAGTAAAAATTATTTAAAATTAATGCGCTCCACGATCACATATATCGTCGTGATTGGTATTTTATTCATTGTTCTGACACCAGTTTATTTTTTGGTCCAACTGTCTTTTTTGAGTGGCCGCGAAGCCTATCGATATCCGTTGCCAATGCGCCCTTATTTGAAAGATACTTTTCGAATTGAAGAAGGACAATTTGGTTATCTTTATTCAATTTATAACCCAGATACAGATGAATTTGAAACTATCTTGGATACCGGAAAAGTGGATAAGGTTACCAGCCAATTTGCAAAATATCAAGCAATCAATTTGACAGAAGAAGAAGTTTTAGCACAATGGGATGCTTTTGAAAATTCACCGGACGGAGTTTATGAATTCACTTTGCGGAAAAATATTTTTTCAAATTATGTAAACTTCTTCCAGATTACACAAGATGCGATGCCTTCACTGATTCGTTCGATTGAAATTGCTGGGTTAACTATTTTGATTTCATTGACAATTGGAGGGATGGCTGGATATGCGTTTGCACGTTATCGCTTCAAAGGTCGCTCTGCCCTAAACTTCTCTGTGTTGTTGGTGAGAATGTTCCCAGCCGTGTCGATTGCCATGCCGATGGTGAAAATTTTGATTGAGATGGGGTTGTTTGATAAACCACTAGGACTATCCTTGGTCTATTCTGTGAGCCAAATTGGGCTGACGGTGTGGATTACGGCTTCAATTTTTCAGAATATTCCGGTGGAATTGGAAGAAGCGGCTGAAGTGTTTGGCGCGAATAAATTGCGTACTGTCATCCAAGTCACATTGCCGTTAGCTTTGCCAGGTTTGGCAGCCGCTTCAATGTATGCGTTTATTGGGGCATGGAATGAGACAGTTTCTGCTTTGTTGTTGACACAATTTAACCCGACATTTGCGCTGGTGGTTTATAACAGTTCATTGAATGTGGCGGGGAATGTAAACTTAGCAGCTGCTGGAGGGGTGGCGATGGCGATTCCAGCAGTGGTATTTACGTTGATCATTCGACGTTATTTGAATCAGATGTGGGGTGGCGTTTCTGTTTAGGAAGCGCGGTGCTGAAAGGAAACTAATATGGCTACTTTAGAACTTAAGAATATCAAAAAAGTTTTTGGAGGTAAGGTGACTGCTGTCAACCATTTAAACTTGGAAGTGAAAGAAGGCGAGTTTATGGTCTTTTTAGGGCCTTCTGGGTGTGGAAAGACAACTACGATGCGAATGGTGGCAGGTTTGGAAGATGTGACGGAAGGCCAGGTGATTTTGGATGGAGAAGATATTACCTATAAACCAACCAGAAAACGTGGAATTTCTATGATCTTCCAACAATATGCAGTTTGGCCTCACATGACTGTGTTTGACAACATTGCTTATGCACTGAAATTGAAAAAAATGGATAAAGAAGTTATCAAAGAGAAAGTCGAAAATGCGGCTCGTTTGACGCATATTGACCAATTGTTAGACCGATATCCGAGCCAGCTCTCTGGTGGGCAGCAACAACGAGTGGCAGTGGCAAGAGCTATTGCTGTGGAGCCAAAGTTGTTTTTGATGGATGAACCTTTATCGAACCTTGATGCGAAGTTGCGTGTTTCCACTCGTACGGAATTGAAGACGATTCATAAACAAACAGGTGCGACGACTATTTTTGTGACCCATGACCAAGCTGAAGCAATGTCTATGGCAGATCGAATTATGATTATGAAAGATGGCGAAGTGATGCAAATTGGGACACCGGATGAGGTTTATCATGAAAGTGCGAATTTATTTGTGGCTGGCTTCATCGGCACTCCTCCGACTAACTTTTTGAATGTGGATGTGGTGGATGATGGCAAGTCTCTTGAATTAAAAAATAATTATGTGCATATGACAGCCGATGCTGAACAAGCAGCTTTGATTCGCAAGAGTGGCTTGAAGAAAGTGATTATGGGAGTGCGTCCAGAGAATTTTGTTTTGGTAGACAACGCGAAAGATGCAATTTTCTCAGAACCTTGTTTATTATCTGAACCACAAGGTTCACATCAGATTGCGACGGTGGATTTGGGTGGTTTGATGGTGAAGATCGTGGCTGAACCTGTGCCACATTTGAAGAGTGGTGAAATGCTGCATGTAGGGATTGTGGCTGATAAGGTTTCATTTTTTAATCCAGAAAGTGAAAACCGTTTGACAATGTAATTTACGGTGCTAGACCGTTATGCGAGGGTAGAGGAGTCTCCTTTTTTTGGACGATAGGTCAATTTGTTTGACTATTGAAGCGATTGCTTATCCATTTGATTGATGTAGAGAGGTTTGAAAACTGAGATCAGATGGATTCCTAAAATAAATTTTTGATAATTGAAAAAAAATAGTTTTAGGAATCGAAGTTTATTCGAGAAATAAAAAAAATGGAAAGGACGCTTTTTGCGTTGTAGTTATGAGAAATCATACGATTGGAATTTTACATTATTTATTAGGCAGTACGGATGGTGTTTCGTTAGAAGATGAAAAATGGATTGAGATCATGCAATCAATGGGACATCGAGTGGTGCGCATTGCAGGTGATCTGAATGGTAAGGATGGGTATGAGATTCCTGCGATGTATCATCATACAGATGAAGCACATCGATTTTTTAAGAATACCATGTTTGCATTGACGGATTATGAAGATGATGCTGCTTTAAGAAAAGCTATTTTTGAATCTGCGGCTGCAATTGAAGAAAAACTAACAAAAATTATTAAAAAAGAAAAAATTGATATTTTGATGCCGAATAATGTCTTGACATTGTTTTATAACCCGGCAACAACAATTGCGGTGACAAATGTAGTACGTAAATTGGATTTGACGGTTATTTCTCATAATCATGATTTTTATTGGGATCGGGTGGATGATTTTTGTTTACCGACGAAAACGGCAGTTGAAATTGCTGATTATTATGTCCCGCCCAGATTGCCAAAGGCAGTGCATGCTGTGATTAATTCATATTCTCAAAGAAGATTGTTAGAACGTAAGGGAATTGCTTCAACAATTGTACCTAATGTGTTTGATTTTTCAGAAGAATGGGCTTCGGATGAGTATAATGCTGATTTTCGAGAAACCGTTGGTTTGAAAGAAGATGATATTTATATTTTACAGGCAACACGAGTGATTCCTCGTAAGGGAATTGGCATGGCGTTGGATTTTGTAGCGGCGTTGAATACTCCTGAAAGACGTAAGGTGTTGGAAGAAAAAGGATTGTATAACGGAAAGAAATTCACAAAAGATAGCCGAATTGTGTTTGTGTTGGCTGGTTTTACGCGTGATGATCAGAGCGGATATTATACAAAAGCCTTGCGACAGCGAATTGATGAATTAGGGATTGACACTTTGTTTATTGAAGATCATATTGCGGCTGAACGAGGAGAAGGTCCTAACGGAGAAAAAGTTTATTCTTTATGGGATGCCTATGACCAAGCAGACTTTATTACTTATCCATCCTTCTGGGAAGGGTGGGGAAATCAATTGTTGGAAGCAATGAAATCAAAAACAGCAACCATGATTTTTGAATATCCTGTTTATCAAACAGATTTGGCTTCGGCAGGATTGAAGATGGTTTCGATTGGGGATGAAATGATAATCAATCCGAAGACACAATTGGCGCAAGCACCTCAAAAAGCCATTGAGAAGGCAGCAGATCAAGCAATTACTATTTTGACAGACGCAAAAGCGTATCAAGAAATGGTGGAACATAATTTTAAAGTTGGAGAAGAAAACTTTTCTATGACGACTTTGCGTGCTTATATCAAGATGTTAATTTCAAATGCAGAAATGTTATAATTTATTTCTACAAGAGGAACTGTGAAAAATAAAACAGCAATAACACTTAAGGATTTATCTGAAAAAGTAGGGAAGTCGATTACGACTGTTTCACGTGCATTAAGCGGTTATGCGGATGTGAGCCCGGAGACAATCGAGCTTGTGCAACGCGTCGCCAAAGAAATGGGCTATACATCTAATGCACAAGCACGCCGATTGCAGAAACAATCTTCTGAAACGATTGGGTTGATTTTGCCCACTTTTGGGCCTCGTTTTTCGGATCCTTTTTTGAGTGAGTTTATTGCTGGAATTGGGAATATGACTCGGCAATATGGCTATGATATTTTGGTGTCATTGCAACCTCCGGGTGAGGATGAGCTGGACGCTTATCGCCATATGGCGGAGAGTAATTTGGTGGATGGGTTCATTGTGGTGCGGACGAGGCTCCAAGATGAGCGAATCAATTATTTGCAATCGATTGGCTTTCCGTTTGTGTGTTTTGGACGAGATGAGAGCGCACAAGAGTATATGTATGTAGATGAAGATGGCGTATTGGCGATGTCGTTAATCGTCGATCATTTGGTGCGCTTGGGACATCGGAAAATTGCTTGTATCACTTCGGGAAGCGAATATTATTTTACAAAGATGCGTCTGGATGGTTTTTTGAAACAAATGAGTTCTCATCATTTAGAAGTGCCAGATGAGTATATTCGGAAAGGTGCTTTGATGGAATCTGTGGGATTCACAGAGATGAGCGGCCTTTTGGCATTGGAAGAACCACCTACCGCAGTGATTGCGTTTACAGATCTTTTGGCGTTGGGGGCGATTGGTGCTGTGGAAAGCAAGGGATTAATTGTGGGGAAAGATGTTTCCATTTCTGGATTCGACGATATTCCTTTGGCTGCCAATACGATGCCACCACTTACAACCATTCATCAACCCACTTATGCAATTGGGAGCATGGTAAGTGAAATGTTAATTAAGGCAATTGAAGAAAAAGAAATGAGTGATAAACAGGTTTTATTGGAACCTGAATTGTTGGTACGTCAATCAACGGGATTTGTGAAAGAATCCCAAACTTTAGGAAATGAAACCGTTAAGGCGAATGAGTTCTTGGATGTTTTGAAGGCACAGTTAGCTGATTTTGAGATTGAAGACCTTGAAAGTGGTTTTCGAGTGCAACACTTTGCCAGCGAACGAGAAACCGTTCGAATTGAAATGCCGTTGAAAAAGGCAATCTTTCCGAATCGTGAGGGTGAATATATAGCGGATGCAATGACACTGCCGGAGAATTTTGATTATAGCTTATCTTATCCCGGCAATGCTTCTTCGAAGTCGATGGTGTTGTTTTTAGATGAAGATAAGGGAATCTTCATTGGTGGCAAACCAACCCCTGAGTTTTCTCAAATTTCTGTCAGAAGAATCCGAGGAAATGTGACTGAGGTTCGGTTTGACTCCCGAGAGCATAATTTTGTGGTGCTGCCTTTTGAAGGAAATTGGAAAAAAGTGGTACCAATTTGGCGTGAGGTGTTTGGGATTGCTGTGCAGGATCCAATTGATCTCTCCGATATCAAATATATGCTCCAGATTGGGATTCGAAAACCAAATAAAAATTGTTATATTGAACATTTTGATGAATTGCTTGAGCCGGTACGATATTTTTATGAAAAGATCGGTGGCGGGCATATCATGCATTTTTATGGAGCAAATCAAGCTGGGTTTGATCGAATGTATCCTCGCCTAAGAATTGACCCAATCTTGGGAGATGAAGACGGCTTGCGAGCTGTGTTGGATGAAATCCATGAAATGGATATGCTGACAAGCCATCATTTTAATCCTCGTTTGGCAGATTATAACTGGGTATTGCAAAACCGAAAATTACGGGATGCAATTGTAAGGAATGATGAAGGACACTTTGTCATCGAAGATTATGGTGGACATCCATTTTATTTAATGGATCCCAATCATCCATTATGGTTTGAACAATGTATGGATGCGATTACCCGAATGCATAGTTATGGCTTTGATTATGTACAGTTAGATCAATTTACACAACAGCATAACTTTTATCGAGAAGAGAAGCCGATGCATGCGGGTTATTTGAAGATGGTGGAAGAAGTAAATCGTTTGGGTATTGGCTATTGGTTGGAAGGGATGTCTGATTTGCATCCTCCAACAGGGATGGCGTTTTCTCAAATTTTGGTACGAAAAGGATATCAATTTTGGAAGAATGGGGAGCCAGCAAAAGGATATTTGTTTGGAGAGAGCTTCCCTGAGTTTTTCACTACCTTGATGCCAAATTATCGGTTGTCTTATCGAATTATGGCACATGGACGAGAAACAGATGATATTCAACGTAATTTAATCACAGCAAAGAAAATTCACGCAACAATTTATGACCTTCAATTGGATTATTTTGATCAGGACTATATGCGATTGTTGAAAATGGTAGTAGGTCGATTATTAGCAGCTAAAGGATAGGTATATGCATTTTGATTTGATACGTGCTGACTTGGCATATCTCTATGGCGAGGAAAATAGTGACGCGTTATTACAGAAAATTGAGAATAAAGTAAAAGCTTTTTGGAAAGAGCATGGAAAACCAGAAACAATGAAACGCACTCCTTTTAATGAGAAGGATGTGGTCTTGATTACCTATGGGGACATTGTACAAGAACAAAGAAAAGCAGGAATTGCTACTTTACATGAATTTTTAGCCGAACAAGTGAAAGACGTAATTTCACGGGTTCATATTTTGCCATTTTTTCCTTATTCATCTGATGATGGTTTTTCAGTGATTGACTATTTGAAGGTAGCTGATTGGATGGGAGACTGGGATGATGTCAACCATATGCATGAAGATTTCAGACTGATGTTTGACATGGTGGTGAATCATGTGTCTGTGGAAAGTGAGTGGTTTCAAGGGTTTTTAGCTGGTGAGAAAAAATATGAAGATTATTTTATTACCGTAAACAATGAAACAGACTTGTCTGCCGTGTTTCGTCCTAGAACCCTCCCTCTTTTGACTGCTTTTGAAAAAACAGATGGCGAGAAAGTGAATGTTTGGACGACTTTTAGTGCGGATCAGGTGGATTTAAATTATGCTTCTGAAAATCTATTGCTGAATATTGTGGATGTTATCTTGGCATATGTGGGGCATGGAGCAAGTTATTTACGATTGGATGCAGTGGCATTTATTTGGAAAGAGATTGGCACAAATTGTCTGCATTTGCCAAAGACCCATCGGATTGTGACTTTGATGCGCCATATTTTGGATGTGGTCGCTCCGGAGGTCGTGATCATTACAGAGACAAATGTGCCCCATAAAGATAATATATCCTATTTTGGAAATGGGTATGATGAAGCGCAAATGGTGTATAACTTTTCTTTGCCACCCTTGGTGCTTTATTCTTTTCATCAAGGGAATACAAAAGTGCTTACACAATGGGCAGATAGTTTAAAACCTGTTTCAGATAATACAACCTTTTTCAATTTTTTGGCATCCCATGATGGGATAGGCATCATGCCGGCAAAAGGTCTTTTAAATGAAGATGAAATTTTGGCGATGGCAAAACGGGTGGAAGAGTTAGGCGGATTGGTTTCCTATAAAACAAATTCAGATGGTAGTTTGATGCCATATGAGTTGAATGTCAATTATTTATCTGCTTTGGGGCAAGCGGGTGATGTGAAGAAACAAGCAGAACGATTTTTAGCGAGCCAAGCAATTATGTTGGCTTTGCAAGGGGTACCGGGGATTTATTTTCACAGTTTGTTTGGTTCTGAAAATTGGATTCAAGGCGTACAAGCTAGCGGACAAAATAGGACGATTAATCGTGAAAAACCGAAACGAGACCGCTTGGAAAAAGAATTGAAGGATGAGCAACATTTGAGACATTTTGTGTTTGAAGGATATAAAAAGATGTTGAAAGCTCGGAAAGAAAATTCTGCTTTCTCCCCTTTGAGCTCACAAAAAGTTTTGGATTTAGGAAAGAAGGTTTTTTGTGTGGTACGAGGAGACGGCGATCAGGCGGTTTTGTGTGTAGTAAATGTTTGTGATGAAGCGATAGTCGTAGATATTCCAGATGAATGGGCTACTGAACATGATTTACTTGGAAAAGTAAAAATAAAGGATGGAAAATTATATTTAGATGCTTTCCAGGTGAGTTGGTTGAAAAAAGGGTAAGAAAATGACAAAAGAGAATCCGTCCATATGGTATGTAATCCCTACCTATTGGATTGATGAGCATATATCGGTGCTCTCAAGTATTTATGATCATCCAACACCGATTGCGAAAGGCAAAAGCACATTGCCTCGGACCTTAGATTCTTTGGTATCTGCCTTTGAGGATGTACCAAAGGGAAAAGGTCCGATTTTAATTTTGGTGTCTGCCGTTCAAAAACAGGCGACTCAAGATGCAGAAAAATGGGTAAGAAAGATATGTGCGCCTTATAAAGAAGATTTGGATTTGTATTTTGCAGGAGAAGAAGTTGTTGAAGTATTAAAGCAAGAAGGAGCGGGGTTTGCTTCGGATCAAATTTTGTTTGCAAATGGTTATCGAGGCTATGGAGATGTACGCAATTTGCAATTAATCTTACCCGCTATTCTGGGGGCAGATTGGATCTATGCGATTGATGATGATGAAATCGTGTTTCCAGAAACGATTCAAAGAATTGTCTGGCATGTAGAAAAAGCAACCAAAGAAGGGGTAGCGGGGATTTATCTAAATAATGAAGCCGGAGATTTTTTAGTAAAAGCTAGTTGTGATGTGAGAGATGTTAAAAATGTATTACTTGATAAGGGGATTTATATGAATAGTACATTTTTAAGATTAAAGGAAGCAAATGAAAACGGGAAATTGCCTGTTTCACCCTTAGCCCTTGGGGGAAATATGTTGATACCAAGAGAAATGTTTTTGAAAGTGTGTTTTGATCCAATGGTACCAAGAGGGGAAGATATAGATTTTGTGCTCAACGCAAAAGCCAAAGGATTTGATTTTGTTTTTGACGATTCCCTTACAATCTTACATCAACCGCCAAGACATTTGGAATCAGATGAATATGGAAAAATGAAGGCAGATGTGATTCGTTTCGTATATGAAAAGGCCAAAGTAGAGTTGTTTGGTTTAGATGTCGAAGATTTTGATCAGTATCCGGGAAAATTATTCAGAAAAGAATTTGAGAATGATGCTCTTTTGGCTTTGAGAGAAGTAGTGACAGAAGATAGAGAAAAAATGTTTGGTTTACCAGAAGAGATTTTAAAAGAAGCCAATCAAATAGCAAACAAGAGAATAGCCAGTTTTTATCAGTTTGCGATGGATTGGTCAACAAGATTAAGGGTGTGGCAAGAAAATAATCTCTTAATTGAGAAGATTTTAATAATGATAAATTAAAAATTTTTTGAATAGCTTTTCATATTTTTTTTCTACGGTATACTACTCTTTATGAGTACGAAGATAAAAGCATTAATTTTTGATTTTGACGGTTTGATCTTGGATACGGAGTCTGCTGATTTTAATTCTTGGGACCTGCTCTATCAAACTTATGGCGAACGATATTCTTTTGAAAAGTGGTTGACAATTTTAGGTGGTGATGCAGAATCAAACTTTAACCCTGCAAAAAATTTAATCGCTTTGAAGGGATTAACAAAAGATATTCCTACCTTAGAAGCGGATGCTTGGCAGTTTAAGAAAAAACTTCTGGCAGAAGAAGTTCCGCTACCAGGTGTTTTGGATATGTTGGATCTTTCAGAAAAATTGGGTATGAAAAAAGCAATTGCATCTTCTTCTCCATTAAGTTGGGTGGAAAGAAATTTGCGTAATCATAATCTGTTTGAACGTTTTGATTTTGTAGTGACCGCGGATGATGTGAGTCAGACTAAACCAGCACCGGACCTGTTTTTGCTAGCAGCAGAAAAAATGGGTGTGGAACCTGAGGAAGTGATTGTTTTTGAAGATTCTTTGAATGGTGTTGAAGCTGCTCGTCGCGCAGGTATGTTTGTGGTTGCGATTCCAAATCCGATGGTACGCAGTTTAGATTACAGCCATGCCCCATTACGTTTTGATTCAATGGCTGAAATTAATCTTAATCAGTTGATTAAAATTATTGAGAAGCGGGTTTAAGGTAACACTTTTTATTTTTTCTGATTTTATATAAAGGTGTTACTCAATTGAGAGCACCTTTTTTTTATAAATTAAAAAGTTGTATAATAAAAACGGATGCAATTAATTCATGATTTAGAAGAAGGAGATTGATTATGAAAAAAAGTATTTTGTTTTTGTTGGTTGTCTTGATGACAGTTTCATTAGCTTGTTCTCTTGGAAACAGTTCAAATCCAACAGTATCAAGTGATGATATGGTGGCAACAAAAGTTGCGCAAACTTTGGCCCCCCAATTAAGCAATGAGGATGTCATCGCGACGAATGTAAATGCTACATTGACAGCTGATTCTGTTGGATCTTTGAGCGAAATTGATATTATTGCAACGAGTGTTGCCGCAACAATGGCAGCGAATCAAGTTGGAAGCAAAGATATGGAAGCTACACAGCCGTCTCCTCCGACAATTGAACCTACTGTACCTGTTTTTCCAACCAATACCACGATGCCCACAGTACCACCTCCTCCAACTTTGCCACCTGTGACATCAACACCTACAAATGTTCCAACACCAACTTTGGATCCAAATGATCCAGCTGTAAAATACGGGGCACCGAGTTATACAAATGGGTTAGATGTAGAAAGCTCCATGTTGAAGAATTTTTCTTCAGGTACGTTTGAAGCAGTGTTTGTGGATGGCGCTTATCAATTAACAAAGTATCAAACTTCTTATTCAGATTTTTGGTATGTTTCAGCCTGGATGGAAAGAGATTTTTATGTGGAAGTTGATGTGACAACTGGCCCTGAATGTGCCGGGCGAGATCGTTATGGACTTTTATTACGTGCACCTGACACTTCACAAGGTTTAATTTTGAATGTGGCTTGTGATGGATACTTCCGTTTCTCCAAATATGATACCACAGAATACAGCCCCTATATTCAATGGACGTATACAGATGCAATCAAACAGGGGCCAAATCAACTAAATCGAATTGGGGTTGATTTGAAAGGACAAAATTTTGATGTTTATATTAACGGTGTTTTTGTAGGAAGTGCGAAAACAACAAAATATGTAAACAGTGGACGAATTGGATTTGTGATTGGCAGTGCTGAAACTGATAATTTCACTGTTCGATTTGATAATTTGAAAGTGTGGAAATCTCCTCGATAATGGCACAATTTGATTTTTCAACGACTACATTAAATACACATGCAGAAGGTGCTGTGATTCAACGAATTTTGAACGCTGCACTTTCTGCAGTTTCACCTTATGACGCAGTGCGAGCAAAATTAACTCTATCAACAGATATTTTGATGATTGATGAGGTTGAGATTGATTTGAGTGAAATTGCTCGAATATTTGTTGTTGGCGCAGGGAAAGCTACTTTTCCGATGGCTCATGCAGTTCATGATGTTTTAGGTGAAAGAATCAATCAAGGTTTAATCATTGTGAAAGATGGTTATTTTGATACGCATATTAATCTCAAACCGATTGATGTTTGTGAGGCTTCACATCCATTGCCCGATGAACGAGGGGTGAAAGCTACACAACAAATGTTAGAAATGTTGAAAGATGTCACTGAAAATGATTTGGTATTGTTTTTGATCTCGGGCGGAGGCTCTGCTTTATTGACGGCTCCAGTGGAAGGAATCTCTTTAGATGATATGCGGGAGATGACAGAAGTGATGTTAGCAAGTGGCGCTACGATCAATGAAGTCAACACACTACGGAAAAGACTAGACCTTGTAAAAGGAGGGGGCATTGCTGAAGCAGTCAATCGCGGGCATTTGATGACGTTGATCTTATCAGATGTGGTCGGGGATGACCTAGATGCAATTGCCTCGGGACCTACTGTGCCTGATTCGAGTTCTTTTGATGATGTCAGAGAAATTTTGGAAAAATATGAATTAACGCCGATGTTACCAGATTCTGTTTTGGAACATTTTGTGAAGGGTTTATCTGGAGAAGTTGAAGATACACCCTTTGCGGATAATCAAATTTTTGATAAAAATTCTGTGCATTTGGTAGGAAATTTGAAGATTGCAGCGAATGCAGCAAAAGAACAAGCAATCGCAGAAGGATTTCATGCAAATATTGCTTCCACATCTTATCAAGGGGAAGCCAGAACTGCGGGGGATCGTTTTGTGACTGTCATGCGTGAGATGAGTGAAAGAGGCATTCCTTTGCCTAGACCTGCTTGTTTGATTTTTGGTGGAGAAACTACAGTAACTTTACGTGGAAATGGTAAGGGAGGCCGAAATCAAGAGATGGCATTGAGCGCAGTGAAGGGAATGAGCGGGTTAAAAAACTGTATGTTAGTGACTTTGGCAACCGATGGGGGAGATGGTCCAACGGATGCCGCAGGTGCTGTCGTAGTTCCAGACACTTTAGCTAGGAGTGAGGCAGTAGGTTTGGATGTAACTGAATTTTTAGCTAATAATGATGCATATCATTTTTTTGAAGCATTGGGAGATCTCTTAAAACCTGGTCCAACACAAACAAATGTGAATGATCTAGCATTTTTATTCTGTTTTGAAAATTAAAATTCACAATAAGTGGCAGCGGGATATGTTTGCATGTACAATTGGGATGAATTGAGGTGAATTTATGCCCTATGTGATCGATAATCCTAAACCCCAAAAATATTTCTTTCTAACCATGATTTTAGGGGTGATTGGTTATGGTGGTTTGATTTTTCTGATTTTAGAACGCCAACCCACTTTAGGACCAAGATGGTTGTTCTTTTTCTTTGCGATGTTTGCAGGCACAGGCACTGCTTTGCCAGTTGTAGCATATCTAAATTATTTTTTCCCTGCAAAAGCACCGGCAACACAAAAAATCATTTTACGACAAGCCACTTGGTTTGGAATGTATTTATGTGTAATTTTATGGTTAGCTGTGGGGAGAGTCTTATCCATTCAATTGGCAACAGTAATTTTTGTAGGGATGTTGATTTTTGAGTTTGTTTTACGATTACGTGAAATTGCAGCTTGGAAGGACTAGTAATGGTTCAAATTGAGGCTGAAGGTGTTTATCGACGGAAGGATTTTCGAGGAGAAGATCTTTCTTTTTTTGATCTAGAAGATTGCGTGTTTGTGGAGTGTCAATTTTCAGCTGCGAATTTTCGAAGCGCTCGTTTGAACGGAGCATTGTTTAAGGATTGTGACCTAAGCAATGCGATCATAGTGCAAACCAATTTATTTGGTACAAAATTTGAAAATTGCAAATTAATGGGAGTAGATTTTTCTCGAGAAACAAAATTATTAAACACTGAATTTATTGAATGTATTTTGGATTTTGCAAATTTTAGAGGATTGGATTTGCGAAAATATAAATTCGCAGATTGTTCTTTAGTGGAAGCTGATTTTTCAATGTGTGATCTGCGAGAATCAGATTTTCAGCGAGCAAATTTGCGCTTAGCCTTTTTTCATGGGGCGAAATTTGGAAAGACTGATTTTCGAGACGCTGAAATTTTAGGATTTGATTTACGAATGGAGAACTTAGCAGGTGTGATTTTTACACCCGTTCAATTTGTGAGTTTAGCTGAGAGTTTAGGGGTGGAGATTAAAGATAAAAAATAAAAAGGTGCGAAATTTCGCACCTTTTTTGATTATGCTATAGATTTGTTATAAACGCGATGGTTTTTATATGGTTTGCCACCAAGATTTTCAAGATCATTACGCATTTGAACAGCCGTATTGGCTACTTGGGTCATTTCGATATTTTCGAAATTAAAATCTTTACGTACAATATCCATTTGTGCATATAAAAGAGCATTCCCGCCGAGGCCATGATAGTCCGGGAGGATGCCGGCGCCATTGAATGAGACTGTATTCGCTTTTTTGAGAGCCAGGAGGAGTGCAATCAGACCAAATGGGAATAAGCGCCCTTTATATTTTTGTAATGCTTCAGAGACATCTTGAAATGCAAAGAGGAAGCCGATGATAGTATCATCATAAGTGATGACACGAATCAATTTAGGATTAGCAATGGTGATGATATCTCCGATAACAAAGTTTAGCTCATTTTGGCTGAGAGGATAATATTCCCAGTTATTCACAAAAGCTTTGTTATAGGCATCGCCTATTTTCATTGCATATTTTTTAAGCTCTTTTTTTGTTTTGAAATCAATGATACCAAAATGCCCACG
The DNA here is from genome assembly GCA_963662985.1 of Anaerolineales bacterium. GTDB lineage: Bacteria > Chloroflexota > Anaerolineae > Anaerolineales > UBA11579. The sequence continues at coordinate 1,878,636 of OY760067.1, forward strand.
AGATAAAAGACGATCTGTTATTTTGTGTACACGCTCAGGGATAATTGCAGTTCTGCCATCAAGGTAGGAAGACATAAAGTCTACTTCTGTTTTGAAACCAAGATTATCAAGAAGGCTGGGATAGTAATCAAAGTTATAATTCATCATGGTCATCATTTGACGTTGGTCAAATCCAGTGGTCAAAATTCCATAACCATCTAAAGGACCAAATCCTTTGGGTCCGACAATCTTGTTAAGCCCACGTTTTTTAGCCCAATCTGCAACAGCATTAAAGAGTGCGTTAGCAACTTCTTGATCGTTGATACATTCAAAGAAATAAAAGTTTACAATTTTTTTGTTGTGATAATTGTTATAAACCTTGTTTTCAAGGGCTGCAATTGTCCCAACATCTTTTCCATCTTTTACAGCGATAAAAAAATCTGCATCAGAATGTTCATAGAACGGGTGTTTCTTTTTGTTAAATTGATTGCGGCGATCTACTTGTATAGGGGGAACCCAATTGGGTTCGTTTTCATAGAGGTCAAATTCAAATTGCATAAAACGTTTGACATCATTTTTATTAGCTGAATCTATTTTTTCAATTGTTACCATTTTAGCTCCAAACCTAGTATTGGTAATATTTTTCATTTTACTACAAATGATGGTATTATTTGTAAAGTTAGGCACTTCATCATTATGAGAAAAGTTAAATTTTTAACATTTAAAGATGAGAACCCGAATGGAATTTATTTAGTTACGGGTGAAATTGGCGTTGGCAAGAGTGTTTTTTGCAAGGAGATGCTCGCATCTGCGCTGGAAGCTGGGATGAACTGTGGGGGAGTGCTTTCACCAGGCGTTTTTGAAGATAACATCAAAATTCAGCTTATGCTCCATGATATTTCTACCGGTGAGAAACATGTTTTTGCTGACAAAATTATCATGGAAGAAGAAAAATGCGCTGATCTTAGATTGGGGCAATGGTGTATGTCAACAGAAGTCTTGGATTGGGGAAATCAAATTTTAAGAAATTTAAATGAAGGTTTAGATGTAGTTTTTGTGGATGAATTAGGTCCGTTGGAATTTCGAAAAGGGATAGGGTTAACTTCAGGACTAGATGTTTTGCAAGAGAAGAAATTTGATTTGATTTTTGCAGTCATACGTCCAAGTTTATTGGAGGCTGCTAAACAACGATTTGACGTAACAGGTCTGATTGAAATAAATAATCAAGAGATAAAAATAATTTCAGAATAGTTTTAATGAGGTGATCAATGCGTTTTTATTGGAAATTTGATGATGATGGAATTGTTTGGGAAGATGTGGCAGAATTATTTCGTTTGGCACCGTTGGGAGTAAAAGACCCAAAGGATATTGCTTTAGCGTTTTCAAATAGCATGTTTAAATGTTTTGTTTTTGAAGATGACCAAATGATTGGCGCTGGCCGTGCTTTGGCAGATGGAGTGAATTCTGCATATTTATGTGATATTGCAGTACATCCAGATTATCAAGGTTTGGGAATTGGAAAAAGTGTAGTCAATGAATTATTGGATATGTGTTCAGGACACAAGAAAGTGATCTTATATGCAAATCCGGGAAAAGAAGGCTTTTATCGAAAGATGGGGTTTTTCCCCATGACTACTGCAATGGCTTGGTTCCGTGATCCGGAAGAAGCTTATGAAAAAGGGATAATTTTAAAAGAATAAAAAAGGTGCTTAGACTAGCACCTTTTTTATTTTATATGATTAGCGATTTCGACCGAATTGGCTTCCTTGGTTGATTGCACCAGTTCCATCGTTGTTGAAACGATTTGAAATGTTGTTGAGGTTATTTTCAAATGCGCTCAAGTGAGATTCAGAAGCTTTTTGAAGATTTTCAAATGTGATGCGGACATCATCGGGAAGATCTTGGCTTAAAAATGCTTCATACATCGCAATGTTATCAATTTCAGCTTGAACACCAATTGTAAGCGCTTCTTCTACACTAACAGGAAGATAAAGAAGTGAGGAAGGATCGACCACTGGAATGGCAATACCATATGTGTTATATAACAATTCAATAGCGTCAATATGGGATTGTTCGGCCTTCATAATGTTTGAGAAGGGGCGATCTGCACCAAGATCGGTGATAATGTATTCGTATTCTGATAAAGCAAGATATTCATCCTGAATCGCGTATTGCAACATTTCTTCAAGCGTATATTCTGTATCATTGGCTGCACCAATGTGACCATAGTCTTGAGAGTCTTCTTGAGCAAAAGTAGGAATGCTTCCCAAAATAAGTGCAAAGAGTACTACAACGATCAATAAAGTTTGTTTTTTCATTTGATTTTTCATGTTCTATTTCCTTTTTGTTGTTTTTTTTTATCTGAGTCTAGTATAGTAATGAGTGATTAAGGAAATATTTGTGAATATTTGAGAATTATTAAGGTTTTTGCTGTTTTGAAAACAAAAAGGACACAATTGTGTCCTTTTCTTGATAATTTCTTGATAGTTAATTTTGAACTGCTTGAAAAGCTCCCATCGGACAAAAACGAAGACATTTTCCACAGGATATACACGCATCATAGTCTATCGTGGGAAGACCAAATCCTTTTTGTTTTATTGCTTGAGTAGGGCATACTCTGACTGCTGGGCAAGGATGATTTTGGGGACATCTATGTTTATTGATAATTATTTTCATATATACAATACCTCTTGAAATTTTTTGGTTTTCACCACCCTTAGGATGTTTTTTTGTTTATGGAAATTACTTTCAAGTATTTGAAAATGATAGAAAATAATATCTTGAGTATGATATACCCTTGACCTAGAGTAAGGTCTAGGGTGTATAGTATGCATAGTTAATATAAAATAGCAAACTAATGCCTCGATTTCTTCCCTATAGGATTGAGAAGATTTGAAAATTAAAAATTAGGTTTAGGAAAAGTATGAAAATAATAAAAAATCAAAAATTTGATCAAGAAAGAGCTTTGTATAATCTTTGTGAAACTGAAGTGAAGCATTGTGTTTTTGCTGGTCAGGCAGATGGAGAATCCGCTTTAAAAGAAGCTGGTAATATAAAGATAACAGATTGTGAATTTGATTTGAGATATCCAATGTGGCATGTAAAAGATTTTTCAATGAAAGATTCTATTTTTAGTGAAACAGCCAGAGCACCAATTTGGTATGCGAAGAATGGTGACATTAATGACACAAAAATTATGGGAATCAAGTGTTTGCGAGAATGTCAGAATGTAGTAATTAATAATTCTGAGATTAACTCACCAGAGTTTGGTTGGAAAAGCAAAAATATTGAGTTTAATCATACTTCTATCAATTCAGAATATTTCCTTTTAGATTGTGAAAATATACGACTGGATAATGTAAAGATGTCTGGAAAATATTCATTTCAATATATAGATGATTTATATATAACAAATTCAGAATTAGACACAAAAGATGCCTTTTGGCATAGCAAAAACATTACTGTGGAAAATAGTGTAGTAAAAGGTGAATATTTAGGATGGTTTTCAGAAAATTTAAAACTGGTGAATTGTAGAATTATTGGTACTCAACCACTTTGTTATTGCAACAATTTAACATTAATTAATTGTACAATGGAAGAGACTGACTTAGCGTTTGAATATTCTGATGTAAATGCTGAAATCATTGGCAATGTAGTCTCAATCAAAAACCCAAAGTCAGGAATGATTGTTGTGGATAGTGTAGGTGAAATCATTAAGGATAGCACTCTAATGGAAATTAACGGAACTATTAAAATTCGTGAGAAATTTAGGAAGAAACTATGAAAATTTCTGAAGTAAGTAAAACATACGATATTTCAATTGATACTATTCGTTATTATGAAAGAATAGGGTTGTTACCTACGGTGAATCGATTGGAAAATGGCATTCGAGATTTTAATTCAATATCAATTGAATGGATTGAATTTATTAAATGTATGCGAAATGCTGGATTACCTATCGAAGTCTTGAAAGATTATGTAACTCTTGTCCAATCGGGAGATGACACAAAGGAAGAGAGAAAAAAGATATTAGTCGATCAACGAGATGTTATTTTAGGGAAAATGGCTGAAATGCAAGAAACAGTAGATCTCTTGAACTATAAAATCGATGTCTACGAAAAAGAATTAGTAAAAACTGAAAATAATTTGAAATAAATAAAAGAACACTCATACGAGTGTTCTTTTTCTTAAGCTATACCCCTATGGGGATTCGAACCCCAGTCTTAGCCTTGAAAGGGCTACGTCCTGGTCCCCTAGACGATAGGGGCTTAAGCTGTTGGATTTTATCATTTGAGACTGAAACGGTCAAGGTATTTTTATTTATTTGTTTTTTATTATCATTTGATTAAAAAGTTTCAAAAATCATTTTTAGTAAATGTAGTTGGATTGCAAATTTTTGGGATGGTTCTATAATACATAAAATAACCAATATTTATGAAGGAACTTTTTACTTATGAAGAATTTAATGAGATTATTTGTGGTGGTGGTATTGCTGTTTGGATTTGTAATAGGGGGGATCTCATATTTGCTGCTATCTTATGAAGGTGAATTACCTGCATTTTTCCCTTCTGATCGTGTGGATGTGGCATATGCAACAGCTCTGGACGAATCTGATTTGAATGAATCTTTTCAAGCCGACCCAACACCAACAGCGGATACTGAGCAAAAGAGTGTGAAAGTTTTTGTTTCTGGTGATTTACCCAAAGATTTTATTAATTCTGTTCAATTAAATGAAGGAACAGAATATATAACGAGTGCTGAGCAAGCAGATATAGCCTTTTATATTAGTGATCAAGCCCAAATTGGAACTTGGACGTATGCACTAGCATTGCCATTTAATAATTTAAACACGGATACTACTTTTTCTGATTTTTATACTTATTGGCAAAGTGCTACGTCAATTGGTTTGTTCTATCGTCCGATTCTGATGACAGAAGATACTGCCTTAACAATGATGGCCTGGTTAGGCTTGCCAGCCGCTGGTTCAATTGAAATTGTGGATCAAGCAGAAATCCTAAATCGAGCTTGGAATACGATTGATCAAGTAGCCTTAATTCCACTTGATACAGTATCACCTAAATGGAAGGTTCTTTATATAGACGGAATCCATCCTTTACATAATGACTATGATCAGAATGCTTATAAACTGGCAATGCCAATTTCTATGAGTGGTGAATTAAGCAAGGATGCGGTGGAGCAAGGTTTGATAAGTTTTGTTGCACAAAACTTTGATCGTTCAAAAATGACCAATGTGATGTTGACAGGTGTGACGGCTTTAGTCAGAGCAACTGCGTACACGATGGAAAAAGAAGGTGTTTTGCATCCAAGTGAAGAAATTGGTGAATTTATGCGTTCTATGGATGTTACCCATATTAGTAATGAAGTGCCCTTTGCTGAAGGTTGTCCTTATCCTGACCCAGTTCAACAAGGGTTGGTTTTTTGCTCGGATGTAAAATATTATGATCTATTGGATAGTGTGGGCATGGATGTGATGGAATTGACCGGCGATCATTTTAATGATTGGGGTTCCGAAGCAATGATGTATACGCTTCAGATCTACAATGAGCATGGAATTCCTTATTATGGTGGTGGTGAAAACTTAGCTGATGGAATGAAACCGTATACATTTGAAAATCATGGCAATAAAATAGCTTTTATTGGCTGTAACGGAAAAGGCCTAGATACGGCTACAGAGACTTATCCTGGCGCTGTAGGTTGTGACTATGATTATTTGAATGAAGAAGTTGCAAAATTGAAGAGCGAAGGCTATGTGGTCATTTTCACTTCTCAACACAATGAAATTTATCAATTTGAGCCAAGTTATGAATTAATGAGAGATTTTCGATTTGTTCATGAAGCTGGCGCAGATATTGTAAGTGGATCACAAGCTCATGTTCCTCATGGTGTAGAGCTTTTTGATGATTCAATTATCACTTACGGATTAGGAAATTTGTTCTTTGATCAATTTACAACCTATGAGTGGGGTGGAGAAGCGGTTTTGGCTGTTCACACCATTTATAACAATGAATATATCCATACAGAATTGGTGCCGATTGTTTTTGTTGACTATGCAAAACCAATTTTTGCAAGCCAAAATGAAGGACGTGTTCTACTTGAGAATATGTTTAATGCAAGTTATTGGCGCTAGTCTTTTGCAAATGTAAATTTGATAATTTATTGTAAACGTTGTATACTTAACGCCCTGATACCGATTTGATACTCAAGTCGGTATACTTGTTTTGTTCAAAAAGTTGAATTAAGCAAAATTTTACAAGGAGAAAATATGTCATTTCCAAATCCTTATTATCGATGGCGCCCCCATCCTTGGCATGGTTTGAGCGTTGGGGATAATCCCCCAAAAGAAGTGAATGCTTTTATTGAAATCACTCCATTTGATTCCATGAAATATGAAGTGGATAAAGAAACAGGTTATTTACGGGTTGATCGACCGCAATTTACAAGTTCTTTGCCACCAGTGCTTTACGGATTTATCCCAAGAACATATTGTGGCATGCGTGTGGCTGCTTTAGCAGATGGGCATGATCGCAGTGATGGGGATCCTTTGGATATATGTGTGATTAGCGAATTGCCATTTAATCGTGCTGAAGTTATTTTGCCCACAAGAGTTATTGGTGGCTTACAAATGATTGATCGCGGGGAAGTGGATGACAAGATCATTGCTGTGGTACGTAATGACGCATTTTGGAAAGATGTAAATGATATTGACGACGTGCCTGAAGCAATTACACAACGAATTGTACACTATTTCAACACCTATAAAATGACCCCAGGGAAAAAGAGCCAAGCTCATATTGAAGGGATTTATGGGCGAGAAAAAGCGATGGAAGTGATCGAAGCTGCTGTAGCAGATTATGCAGAAGCTTTTGGTTCCTAACGGATAGCAGATGATTAAAGAGAAGAGCGATCTTATTGATCGCTCTTTTTATTTAATTTTTCATTATATCTTTTTCGCATTCTTTCAAATGTTCTTTTCCATGATTCAGATGGCGCTTGTGGTCGCTTTGACTTATGTTCCGGTTTGCTAAGAATGAGTGAAAGATCTTCAAATAAAGCCCCAATAGGATGTTCGGGGTGATAATATACGGGTGGTTTCCCCGTATTAAGACCATGATTGATAGGAACAGGAGCGTGAGGGATAATGAGATCAAACTTTCGGTCAAGAGATTTTTCCATTTCTTCTTGTGAGAGCCCTTGCTTTTGAGTCCAATTAAGAACAAGCCGTGTTCTTTCTTCTAAATCAAAAAGAGTATTAATTTTTTTGAAAATTTGCGTAGTAGAACGAATAGCAGCAAAATCAGGTGTGACTATCACCATAATCTCATCTGACATTTTTAATGCTTCTAGGGTGAGATGGTCAAAATTATGATTTAAATCAAGAACGATATAGTTATATTCTTCTTTTAAAACAGTGAGGGTCTTTTGAATATGCTCAGGAGTGATGTGTTTGATTTTTTCGTAATTATTGGGCGAGGCAATGATGGAAACCCCTGATTCATGATCTTTTTTGATATTTTTTAGAAGATGGATGTCAATATCTTGAGGACTTTGAGAAGCAATATCTGCCCATGAAGTGTGAGTTGGTAGGTTAAACATTAAATCAACTTGTCCCGCATCGAAATTTAAATCAGCAAGAATTACTTCTTGTTCCCAAAGTTGGCTTAATCCAGCTGCAATATTGGCCGCTAATGTAGAGGTACCCGTGCCACCCCGCAGTGAAAAAGTAGAGATTATTTTTCCGTTAAGATTTTGAGATGGATTTTCAGTTTTATTATTTTTTCTCATCAGATTGCGGACTTGCATGATAAGTTCTTGAGGTTTGAAAGGTTTTTCAAGAAATTCGTCTGCTCCTGCATTAAATCCTTTAAGTTTTTCGTCTAAAGTGTGCAGTGCTGTGAGCATTAGAATGGGGGTGTGTGCTATCTCCGGATCCAAACGAATTTGTTCGGTTGCTGCAAAGCCATCTAATTGCGGCATCATAACATCCATGAGGATAAGATCAGGTTTAATTTGTGATGCAACTGTGATAGCGTCAAACCCATTTGTGGCCGTGAAAATTTGAAAGTTTTCTTTTTCAAGGACACGTTCAACTAGTTTTAAGTTCATAGGGTCATCATCTACGATTAAAATGATCTTTCTCATATCTTGTCTCCTTTTTATAATTATAGGGCAAATGTCTCATCTTTTGAAAGCGGTTTTCAAAAATGCAAAGTGTATCTTAACTTAAGTTAATTTAGTACATTTTAGAAAAGTGTCATCAATCACTTGACTTTAAGTGCCAAATCATAGTAAACTATCATCCGCACGGCGAGGTAGCTCAGTTGGCAGAGCGGGGGACTCATAAGCCCTAGGTCGTGGGTTCAAGTCCCACTCTCGCCACAAAAAAGCAGATTTTTATCTGCTTTTTTATTTTTAACCCTTTACTAAGTTGACGAAGCGAAGCGACTGAAACAAAAAATCACCAGAATAAATCCCAGAACACTGCCTACCAGCCAACATGCTAGCTCTATCAAACTTCAAAAAAACGGTTCCCAAAATATGATATAATAATAGAACATATAAGCTATTTTTTGTACTTTACCAACCTTTGAATTGCTGATGATTATATTTTTCTCACGTCCTGCTGTTTCATTTTCACAAGAGCTCCAAAAAACTGTCCAAAAACATTGTTCTGACTTGATTTGCAGTAATAAAAATCATCCAAGGCATGTTCTGTCACTTCAAAAAGATGAAAAATCATGTCAAAAACAAACCCATGTTTTTCATAACAATCATCAACCAACCAAAAACAACCAAAAAATGGACACTTAACGATGAAAGTGTCCAAAAAAAATCCTGTTTATCAAAAAACCCCTGCATATACATCACAATCAACATTTTCGCCCTATATATGCCAAAAAAACAACATATCTAAAATTGGACACCTGTCCAAAAAGTGTCCAAAAGTGTCCAAATTTTGCTTTACACCTGTCCAATTTTGTCTAATTTTTTTAGACACTTTACTTGTACGCAGCTAGAAAAACCAAACCAAAAGCACCACAATTTTGGAAGTCAAACGTTCCACAATCCACAGAGAAATAGAACAAAACAAACCTGAAAAATATATCTGTAGAATAGGAATTGAATCCCTGACTGAGAAAATATTTGGAATTTGAGGTGCCACTCACAATCAAAAATTCAAATTATTTTAAGGAGTTGAATCTCACAATTTATATCATTTGGCGTCAAGAAAAAAGAAATGTAAGATGTTAAGATAGTTTTGTATTTGGAGGTTTTGTGATTGATCAGGATCAAGTGAGAGTAGTAAATGCTGTGCAAGATTTTTTGAAGGCAAATGTTCGACAACAAATTTGTTTAAAAGATGTTGCTGATGCAGTTGGCTATTCTCCAGGGCATATTTCAAGGTTGTTTAAAGCACATACTGGCTTATCCATCTTTGAGTTTATGCGATCATTACGATTATCAGAGGCTGCTTTGCACTTACGTGATAAAGATGTGCGTGTGGTGGATGTGGCTTTTGATTTTCTTTTTGCTTCGCATGAAGGTTTTACCCGCGCATTTTCTAAGGAGTTTGGGATCCCCCCTAAGCAATATGCGAAAGAAACCCCTCCAATTCGATTGTTTATGCCATATCCTGTTCGTAATAAACAAAATGATAAGAAAGATGAAACTAAAATGGATGAAAAATTAAAACCCGTGTTTGTACAAGTGATTGAACGCCCTGAAAGAAAAGTGATCTTGAAGCGGGGTGTGGACGCAAGAGATTATTTTGCCTATTGTGAAGAAGTTGGTTGTGATGTTTGGGGAATTTTGTGTTCAATTAAAGATGCTTTAAACGAACCGATGGGAATGTGGTTGCCAAAAAACATGATGACAAAAGGAACTTCTGAATATGTGCAAGGAGTGGAAGTCCCGATGGACTATGTTGGCATGATACCAGATGGATTTGAGGTTATCCAAATGCCAGCTTGTAAGATGATGGTTTTTCAAGGCCCAACGTATGATGATAAAGATTTTGAGAATGCAATCGAAAATATGTGGGACTTAATCAAACAGTATGATCCCAATTTATATGGGTTTGAATGGGCAGATGAAGATGGCCCTCGCTTTCAATTTGAACCCCAAGGGTACCGGGGATATATTGAAGGAAGGCCAGTTAGATTTAAAAAGTAGAAAGAATAAAAAAGAGCTTTTCTAAGCTCTTTTTTGGAATATCAACCTTAACTTTATTATAGAGAAATCTCATTTAGGGTGTTTTCTGTTGTAACATATTGGTAAAAAGACTGTTTTTCAAATATATCCTTGATGGTGTCTTGATAATTTCTTAATAATCAATGGGTAAAATAGACACATATTCGATAAATAAATTTGAAAGGAAATTTGTAATGAATAAAAAATTATTAGTTTTGAGTTTAGTGCTTGTCTTAATCTTGACTGTGACTGCTATCCCTTCTTTTGCACAAGGTGGCAATCCTCCTGAAAATCGTGGTCAGGGTGGGCAACAACAAGATGTTTTAGCAGCAACACTTGGAATTACAGTTGAAGAACTGCAAGCAAAATTAGATTCTGGTGTTACATTGGCTGAAATTTATGCTGAAGCAGGTTTTGATGTTCCTTATTATGGACTTGAAGATTCCTTATTAGCACAAGCATTGGGAATCACATATGATGAATTGGTAGCACGTTTAGATGCTGGTGAAACCCTTGAAGATCTTCATGCTGAAGCAGGTTTGGATATGTATAGCTATGAAATGGGTTATCGCAGCATGATGAACCAAAATGCAGGTAGCGGATCTGACAACAAAGGTACAGGTGTACTTGCAGAAAATAACTATGAATTGAGAATTCAAACATTGTCTCAAATCTTGGGTGTGACAGAAGAAGAATTGCAATTACAATTGAACGAATATTTCGGTGATTATTTCACACAAGCTGGTATGCCATTGTTGGGACTTGGTCGTGGTGCTGATGGAACTATGATGCCAGGTACAGGAATGGGTGCTGGGCAAGGCGCAGGTCAAGGTGCTGGTCAAGGTGGCCGTGGTCCTGGTGCAACTTCACCTATAAGTGAATAAGTAAAAAAATATATTAGTGAATCTTCTCAAAGCACTCGAATGAGTGCTTTGATTTTTAATATTTTTATACGATTCTTATTTGTTTTTTTTAATAATTGAGTAGAATAGGAACTATGAGTTGTAAGAAATTATTTGTTTTATTTTTTAAGATTGTTTTTGGACTCTTTGGATTGGGTGCGATGATAATCTTAATCCCCAATATAATCATTCGAAAGAATGCAGATGGAAAATTGTTCACTGTGGAGGATGTAAAACCTGCCCCTGTTGCGATTGTATTTGGAGCCGGATTATATCGTGATGGTTCACCCATGCCTGTTTTAAAAGAACGTATTGAAACTGCAGTTGCCTTATATGAAGAGGGAAAAGTAGAAAAGCTGTTGATGACAGGTGATAATCGTTTTGAGTATTATGATGAACCAACAGCGATGTATGAGTATGCGATTGAACTTGGTGTGCCTGAAGAAGATATTGTGCGTGATTTTGCCGGGCGTCGAACTTATGACTCTTGTGTACGAGCAAAGGCGATCTTTGGGGTGAACGAAGCAATTTTAGTGACACAAGAATTTCATATAGCACGGGCTATATATTTGTGTGAAGCTGAAGAAATTGAAGTGCAGGGTGTTCCCTCTACTGGACGAGTGTTTCGAACTGAGTCTGAAATGAGTTGGAAATTTCGAGAAGTGTTTGCACGAATAGTGGCTTTTTGGGACGTGCATTTTATTGCGCCAAATGTAGTGTTGGGAGATGAGGAGTTTATTTTTCCTACGCAGTAGGTTTTTTGTTTTTTTATTTAAGGAGATATCTTTATGACTAGTTTAAATCGTGATGACGCGTTGGCGATTGTGCGTGAATATGTGAAGAATGAGAGTTTAGTAAATCATATGTTGAGTGTGGAAGCAGCAATGCGTTTTTATGCCAAACTTTATGGTGAAGATGAAGACAAATGGGGTGTGGTGGGAATTTTGCATGATTTTGATTGGGAAATTCATCCTGATGCAGCGCGACATCCAAAAGATGGGGCACCAATCTTGAGAGAGAAAGGTGTGGATGAAGAAATTATTCGAGCTATTTTGAGCCATGCACCTTATACAGATGTCAGCAGAGACTCTTTGATGGAAAAGACTCTTTATGCTGTGGACGAATTAACCGGTTTGGTCACAGCTGTGGCGTTAGTGAGACCTTCAAAATCAATTCACGATGTGAAAGTTAGCTCAGTAAAGAAAAAATGGAAGAATTTAGCTTTTGCAGCAGGGGCTAATCGAGATGAAATGCAACATGGTGCTGAGGAATTGGGAATTGAACTTTGGGAACACGTGGGAAATGTGATTGAAGCAATGAAATTAGCTGCTGATGAAATTGGTTTGGCTGGAATTGATCTGGATGATGTAGTGGCTTAAAAACTTTTATTCGATGCTATTTTTGAGACCAAATTTGATTGGTCTCTTTTTTGTTGAGTGAGCTTGGTATATTTCTTGCATAATAAGTAGTGAGAATAAATATTGGAGAGACACTATGCTTGAAGGTAAAGGATATTATATTTGGGTTTTGCGAGCCTGTGAAAATGCTAACGCTGAAGCAATTGCTACGGCGGCTGCAAATGCTGGTTTAAGCCATGTAATGATTAAGGTAGCGGATGCGGACAGAATCTACAATTATGATGAGAGTTTGGGGATTGATCTGGTACCTCCTGTTGTGGCGGCTTTGAAAGCGCGTGGTATTCAAGCATGGGGTTGGCAGTACATTTATGGAGAAAAACCGCTCTTGGAGGCGCGTAAGGCGGTTCAACGGGTGAATGAACTTGGCTTGGATGGATTTGTAGTCAATGCTGAGGTTGAATTTAAAGCTAGTGGAATGGGGCAAGTGGCGACAACTTATATGAAAGAGTTGCGTGGGTCTTTGCCAAATACACCGATTGCTTTGAGTACTTATCGTTTTCCATCTTATCATCCAAGCTTTCCATATTCTGAATTTTTGCAATATTGTGATATCAATATGCCACAAGTGTATTGGTTGGGAGCACACAATCCGGGAGAGCAATTGGTATATAGTTATCGACAATATCAATTTATTTCTCCATGGCGTGAGTTTGTGCCAACTGGAATGGCTTGTGAAGTTGCTGGGTATCCGATTCCTACTGTGGGGGAAGAAGAAGAATTTTTGAGTCAGGCTAAATCAATGGGATTGAATGCGGCAAATTTTTGGTCATGGCAACATGCACGGAAATTACCTGACCTGTGGGAAGCTATTGGACAGTTTCCTTGGCCTTATCAAGTGGAAGAAAAGGATATTGTAGATCTCTACTTTGAAAAGTTGAACGCGGATAATGCATTGCAATTGGTGGTGGATTTATATGATATTGCTGCAGTACATGTGACAGGGAAAAGAACCATTCAAGGACACGAGGGATTAGTGAATGGATTTAAAACAATGATGAATGATACTTTGCCTGCTGGAAACTATACGATGACAGGTAAGTCACAGAGTGATAATCAATTTTCTTTCACCTGGTCTGCTACTTCCAATGAAGGTGATGTGTTGGATGGGAGTGATATCATTCGATTGAAAGATGGGAAGATTGCGTATCATTATTCGTTTTATACGATTAGTTGATTTGGGCTAGATTGTGATTATTAGCTGAAATATAAAACACTACTTTTTGAGGTAGTGTTTTTTGATATAGGCGATTTCTTCTTGTTTGGTGGGGAGAAGGTTAACTAGTTTTTGGGTGCGAAGATCTTGAAGGATGTGTTTGAATTGGGGGCTGGGAGGAAAGCCAAGCGATTTGAGGTCTTCACCAGTGACGAGGGGGTGGATGTTTCGCCATGAGCTGAAATAGGTTTGGATGTTTTGTTTGAGGATGGGATCTGTAGTGAGGTGATAGGTGGCGATGACGGCATTGCGGGTGAGTTTGTCTAAGGCAAAGGTGATTTGACTAGCAGATTGAGAGGGTACCCATGGTTGAGTGAAGAGTTGGTGGACTTGAAGGGCTGATTTTTTGATCTCGTTAGAAAGCATGAGGCGTTCGTTGATAGCCGAAATGTCTTGTGAGTTGTGAGACGCAAGAAGCAGAATGAAGTGGATTTGGTTGCGTTGTTTTTTGTTGAGTGAAGTAGGGTTGGATTGATTGAGAGAATTAAGGGCAGAGATGGTTTGAGAGGAGAGGTTAAAGGCAGGATGAATGATGGAGAAAAGCCCTATTTCATTACAACGAGCATAGTAGTTAGCGGGGATCGTTTCGGTGTTAAAGAGATCAAATTCGTGTTGGATGCGTTTGCCTGTGAGCATTTGAATATTGTGTTTCTGGTTTTCGAGCAAGGCCATGGTATGAGGTTCAATGGCAAAATCTAACCGTTGTTCAAAACGGATGAGACGGAAGATGCGAGTGGGATCATCAATGAAGGAACGATCATGGAGAATGCGGAGAGTATGCTGTTGGATATCATCGAGACCATTAAAAGGATCTGTGAGTGTGGAATTTTCTAAGATAGTGAGGGCAAGAGCAAGAGTGTTGATGGTGAAATCCCGGCGTTGAAGATCTTGCGTGATGTCGGCTAAGGTGACATGGGGAAGTTGAGCAGGTTGCAGGTAAGATTCTTGACGAGCACTGATGAGGTCAATGTGTTCGGGGAGGTTTGATTGAAGAGGGTACCATTTAGCGGTGAAGAAGTCCTCATGGATAGAGAGTTCGCCGCCATGGGTTTGGACGAGTTGTTTGGCAAGTAAGATAGCATTTCCTTTAACAACAAAATCATAGTCAGTGCTGGGAATGTTGAGAATCAGATCGCGGACAAAACCACCGACAATGTAGAGAGGAAATCCTAATGAATGAGCTGCGGTTTGGACGTGTTGAAAGAGCTGCAGATCTGCAGGGGGGAGCAGTTGGGTGAGATCAAAGGATTTGGGTGATTTCATTGCTTAATTGTAGCAAAGAATGAAGGTTTTGGTTACCAGATCTTGAGGATGTAGAAGCCGTCGTTTTGGTAGATGGGCTCTTGGTTCCAGCAGGTACCGATGTAGTCGGCGAGTTCGATAGGAAGGACGATGTGGGTGATGGTGTAGCCGGCTTGGAGGTGGCGGGAGAAATAGCATCCATCGGGTTCGATGAGAGCGGATTTGTAGAAGTTGCTGGTGTTGAGCATGCGAGTGCGCCATTCGAGGACGTCTGCTTCGTAGTAGGGGATGGATTTGAAATCGGCGAGAATGGGGACACCAGTGGCAAGACGGAAATCTTGCATTTTGATGGGGACGAGATAGAGATCGCCTGATTGGTGATTTTCTTTGACCCAGTTTTGCATTTCTCTTTCGGAGGTGTTGTATTTTTGGTTAGCTTCAATGGTGAAACGGGTGATGCCGATGGCGACAAGCACTAAGAGTATGGTGCTGAGGCTGATGCAGGTGGCTTGGGCATGGGTTTGGGTCCAAGTTTTCAGATGGATGTGCCAGAGATGGTCTAGGACGAAGGTGGTGATGATGGCTATGCTGATGGGCATGAGGATGGCGGTGATGCGCCAAGGGAACATGAGCGCTAAGGTGGTGTTGCCTGTGATTTGAACTAGGATGGTGAGGATGGAGGTGGTGACAAACGGGATGAAGAGGATGGGGAAGATGCGTTTTTTACGGACGAGGAAGAGGGCGGTGAGGAGGATGAGAAGTTGCACAACCACAGATAGGTTGAACCATTCGGCAGGTTTGGTGTGATGGGGGATGCGAAGGTCTACGAGAACAGATTGAGGATCGATGTTGGTGGCGATGTCACCTGAGACGAAGATGTAGAAAGAATAGGCGAGGATGGGAAGGACGAGGAGCAAGGCGGTGAGACCGGTTTTGAAAGGTGCTTTGAGGGAATTGGACTCGCGCCATTGAAGCCATAGGTAGGCGATGGTGAGGATGCCAGCGCTAAAGAGATAGGTGGGATGAATGGTGGTGGCAATGGCAAGCCAGATGGCGGCGGGAATGGGTTTGTTTTTGAGGAAGAGAGCGATGGAGAGAATGAGAAAGACTCCGGCTGTGCTTGGTTGGAGTACTTGGCCTAAGATGCGTTGACCTGCAACTCCACCTTCAAATGTGAAGGTCCACTCTGAATTGATGAGATGGGAGAGCAGAAAGCGGGTGGCTGAGGAATGGAGAAGGGTGAGAAGAGCAAGGAGGATGTTTTTGTGGGTGAGGTCTTTTATCTTGAAGAAGGTGGTGAGGATAGAGGTGAGGGAGAAGAGATAGACACCGAGCATGATGGTGTAGTAGAGATAGAAGATGTTGATGTTGTGGAAGATGAGGTAGTTGATTTGGACAAAGAAGCTAAAGACAGGGGTGGAATCCAGGGTGTTGGCCAGCCAATCTTCTGAAAGGATGCCATAGTTGGCATCGGCAAGACCATGCAAGAAATATTGATTTTGGTTGGAAGTGAAGAGAGGTGATTGGGCGTATGCAAGGGTGAAGACGAGCGTCCAAATTAGAATGAATAGGATGTTTTTTGTTTTTGATTTCAGCATAGGCTTGAGGTTTCTTAATCTTCTTCTCTGTTTTCAGTGTTATTGTAATTGTTTTGGGAGGGGATGCGCACACATTTGGTGCGGTTGGCTTGATAGTGATGAAAGTCACGGGCAACAAAGGCGTTGGGGAAGATGGATTGAGCTTCGTTGAGAATGTCTTTTTCAAAGTAGCGGCGAGAGATGTGGGTGAGGATGAGGTTTTTGATGTTGGCTTGTTTGGCAAAGGTGGCGGCTTGGGTGGCGGTGAGATGGGCAAATTGTTGGGCCATTTCTTTGTCTTGTTCCATATAAGTGGCTTCGGAAATGAGGGTGTCGATGTTTTGACAATGGGGCAAGAGAGGGGCAGTGTCACCTAGGTCACCTGTGATGGCGATGCGAGTGCCGGGAATTTCTTCTCCGAGAACTTGTTCGGGAGTGATGACGGTGCCATCTGCTAAGGTGATGGAATTGCCGTTGACAAGCTCTTTGCGGATGGGGCCGAAGGGAATGTTGAGTTGTTCGGCTTTTTCAGCGAGGAAAGGGCGGGAGGATTGTTCTTCAAACAGATAGGCAAAACAACCATCACCACGATGACTAACGGGGATGGCAGTAATAGTAATATTACTCTCTTGAAAGATGATGCCTTCCTTGACAGGGATGAAGTTTATCTCAAGGTTGGGAAGGTTTTTTGGTACTATATTGACATCGTAAAGGAGACTTTTGATGCGCTTGATGGCATAGTCACCGGCGTAGATGTCGATGGTTTCAAGGGTTTCCCAACGGGTGAAGGTGGAAAAGATGCCAGCAAGACCGAGAATGTGATCTAGGTGACTGTGGGTGATGAAGATCTTGTTGAGACGTTTGAAACCAAGACCGGATTTGAGAATCTGGCGCTGGGTGCCTTCTCCACAATCTACGAGAAAACGATGTTCATTATTTTGGATGATTTGGGCAGGGAGACTGCGATGAATGGAGGGTGCTGATGCTGATGTTCCTAAAAAATAGATTTCAAACACGTAAATTCCTTATAAAAATAGATGGCAATAATTTTAACAGATGTTTTAATATAGAGATAGGCAGTTTGGACATTTGTTAGTGTCTCTTTAATATGTTGTGTGTATTTTTTGATCTGAGATAAAAAAACTCCATTGTTCTTGAGGACCTTTATGGCGAAAAAGAAGAAATTTGAATTTGTGAAGAAAAATCAACCAAAACCGCAATTGAAACGTGAGCGGTTGATTTATCGTTTTACGGATAAGTTGGGCGAACACCGCACTTTGATCTGGGGTATTTTGATTACTCTGGTGGGGATTTTGATTACGGTTAGTTTTTTTGATAGTTTGTTTCCTCCTAAGGTGCAGATTTGGATGCTCAAGGTGAAGCAAGTGGCTGGTTGGGGGAGCATTTTGTTGGGGCCATATGTGGGCACATTGGGGGTGTTGGTGGTGTTGCGCTCTTTTGGAAAAGGTGTGACTGGCAAGGGGCGGATATTGGTAGGTGTTTTGATCATGTTGATGATGACCTTGGTGGGGATCCACTTTTTTGTGGCTGGGGTTAATTTTGGCGATATTTCCGCGCAGATTGCTTTTAATTCTAAAGGGGCGGGATGGATTGGCTATGTGTTGCTGCGCTTTTTGGGGCATGGATTGGGTGTGACGGGTACGGTGATCTTTTTGGTGGCAGGCGTTTTGCTTTCGATTGGGTTGCTGTTGAATAAGACTGTGGCGGAGATGTTGCAAATCTTTGAGAAACCGTTGGAAGACCTGATTCAGAATTTGATCAATTTACGCTATAAACTGTTTCCTCCTAAAATTAAGGATGATTTTGAGCCTGTGTTCCCTGATGCGGTGAATACGGGGGTTTATGATGGGGAGTTGGCCAGCGCTGGGGGAACGGTGGATGTGGCTGTGGAAGTGACAAAAGATGGAATTGTGGCGAAACAGGCGAAAGGGATGAATGGCGGCGCTGTGATTCCTAAGGAGCCAGTTTCTGTTTTGTCGGCGAATCAAACAAATTATAAGGGGTTTGATTGGGAATTGCCTGATTATCAGAAGATTTTGCAGAGCGGGGTGTTGACAAGGCATGACAAGGACGCGGATATGTTCCGAGCGGGGGTGATTGAGCAGACGTTGGATGATTTTGGTGTGCCGGCGAAAGTGGTGGAGATTCACCGTGGACCGAATGTAACCCAGTTTTGCGTAAAGCCGGGCTTGAAGCAAAACAGCAAAGGGGAGATGCAACGGGTGCGGATTGGGAAGATCACTTCTCGAGCAGACGATTTGGCGTTGGTTTTGGCTTCGCGTAGCCTTCGAATCCAGGCACCAGTACCGGGTAAAGGGTATTTGGGGATTGAAGTGCCGAATGAGAAATCGGACAAGGTGACGATGCGGGATATTATTGAGACGAGCGCATTTGAGCAAATGGATTCTCCTTTGCGTTTCACGGTGGGGAAGGACGTGGCGGGGAACGCGATTGTGACTGATTTGGCGAAGATGCCGCATTTGTTGATTGCGGGGGCGACGAACACAGGGAAGTCTGTGGCGTTGAATGCGATTATTTCTTGTATGTTGTTGTTCAATACGCCGGATGAGCTGCGGTTTATTATGGTGGATCCGAAACGAGTGGAATTGACGGGCTATGATGGGATTCCACATTTGTTGAATCCGGTGATTATTGAGCCGGAGAAGGCCACGCGAGTGTTGCGGTGGACAACTCAAGAAATGGATCGCCGTTATTTGTTGTTGAAGCAGTTGAAGGCGCGTAATATTGTGGAGTTCAATAAGAAGGCGGAGAAGCAGAATATTGAGCCGCTGCCTTATATTGTGATTGTGATTGACGAGTTGGGGGACTTGATGGTGGTGGCACGCGAGCAGATCGAAGCGGTGATTATTCATTTGGCGAAGAAGGCGCGAAGTGCGGGGATCCATTTGATTTTGTCTACGCAACGACCTTCGGTGGATGTGTTGACAGGGTTGATTAAGTCTAATATTCCTTCGCGGATTTCCTTAGCAGTGACGAGCAGTGTGGACAGTCAGGTGATTTTGGATCAGTCGGGGGCGGAGCATTTGTTGGGAAAAGGAGACATGCTGTTCAAGATGCCAAATCATAATGATCTGGTGCGGATTCAGGGGGTGTATCTTTCTGATGAAGAGATTATGAGCATTGTGGATTATTGGCGAGGGGCTTTGCGTGGGGGCGGACGCAATGTGGGGATTCAGAATGATGAACCAATTGGAGTGGCGCCGCAGCATATTCCTTTGAAGCAGTTGGAGATGTTCAAAGAAGAAGGTCCGAAGGATCCGGATGAGGAAATGTATGAAACGGCGGTGCAGGCGGTGCGGAAGGAAGGAAAGGCTTCGACCTCTTGGTTGCAACGCAAGGTGGGAATTGGGTATAATCGCGCGGCGAAGTATATTGACCGGATGGAAGCGGAAGGGATTATTTCAGAACCGGTGGGGAATACGTATCAACGCGAGATTTTGGACTATGGTGATGTGAGCCCTGTTGAAGAAGTTGAAGATATGGTTGTGAATGAAGACAATGAAGAAGCCTTCTAAAAGATGTGAAGTTGGCGAATTTGTACGCAATTAGGTAATAATTTGGTGGTTGAAAACACCTTAATCTTAAAAAAGGAAGAAACTATGAACCAAAAATGGGTAGAACTGACAAAGATCAATGGGCCGGGAATTGCTGATATTTTGAAGGGATTCTTGGAGGCCAACGGAGTGGAAGTGTGGCTGAACCGTGAAGGTGTGGGGGAAGCGATGGGATTGATCGTGGGCCGGATGGGTGAGACTGCGATTTTGGTACCAGAGGATCAGTTGGCGCTGGCGCAGAAACTAGCGGATGAGTTTTTCTCTGAAGAAGGGGTGGAAGAGGATGTGAGTGATTTGGAGGGCGAGGAATAGGATTCGCTTTTTTGAATTTGATTTTGGACTTGAATGAGCCAATTGCGTTTGCAGTTGGCTTTTTTGTTGGAAAAAAATTGTGATGTTTTTGTATTTTTGTTGTATATGGAGGGGGTAATGGGGATTGAAGCCCTGTATATGTTGGTTTTTTGAGAAAAAGTGGGGTGCCAGACTGTGCCAAGAGCTGTTTTGGTGGGTGCAGAGAGTGCCAGGAGGTGGGTTTTGCGGTGTCAGATGGTGCCAGAAATCTTAATTTTGTGAATCGTTGCTTGTAATGAACTGGGGCTATTGGATTTGGTTATTTTGTTGGTAAGGTACTGTAAATAGAAAATATGTTCTATAATAAAGAGGTAGTATACAAGAGATGGAAAGATTTGTCAAATTTGAAGGAATGGGATAAAAAAAGCGAGTGTCTTTGGCAGACACTCGCTTTGTGTTTTTTTGGTTATGGCCACATGTAGTAGATCCAGTCGAAAGGCTGGACTTGTTCACCGTTGACCCAGACTTCCCAATGGAGGTGAGCGCCACCGGAACGACCGGTGTTGCCGACGAGGCCGATGGTTTGGTTGGGTTGGACGGTGTCGCCAACGCTGACATCAAATTCGGATTGGTGACAGTAGACAGTGTAGACGCCCCAACCGTGATCGATGATGGTGGTGTTGCCATGCACATCGAGGAGGCCTTGATAGACAACTGTGCCTGCTGCAGGGGCTAGGATGGGGGTGCCAACGCCACCGCCAAAGTCTAGACCAGCATGGAAAGTGAAGTAGGAGCCACCGTTATAAGAACGGCGGGTACCGAAATAGGAATTGTAGACATCGTCTTTGAAATAGGATGGGGTAGCCCAGTAGCCAGTCCACATGCGGGTGGGAGTGATGTTGGTGGTGTAACTGGCAAAAAGGTCGTATTCTTGTTGATCGAGATCGTCACTGAGCAGTTCGCTTTGGACAGTGAGGGTTTCAGATTCATAGCCACCGTCTTTGAGATAGACGGGTTGGGAATATTCAAAGGTTTGTCCGTTTTCGTATTGTCCTGTTAAGGTGAGGGAGTAGTAACCGGGGTCAATCATGGCATTGGTGCCATTGAGAGAATAATAGGTGCCGTTTTCTTCAAAAAAATTGAATTGATGACCGACAAAGTTGCCAGAAAGTTGGATGGGTTGATCGGCGTTGATGGCGATGGAGAAGGTCATACCTTGATAAAAGTTGCCGGGTTTGACAGCGAGCTTGGTGATGGGGGAGGGAAGACCGCCGGGGCCTGTAGATTGAGTGTTTGGAATGAGGAGCACATCTGAAGGGACGGCGAGAGAGGCGGAGGTGAGGCGGTTGAGGCCGGTGATGGATGCGGGATTTTTGCCTTCTGAGACGGCGAGTTCTAACATGGTTTTGCCGGTGCCGATGGTTTGACGACGGGTGTTGAGCATGTCTCCAAAGGAGGAGGCAATAAGGAGAGGGTAGCCGGCGTATAGTTGGCTGGGGCTGGAGACTTGGTTGAGGAAGAGAAGCGCATCGGGTGCCATTTGATAGCGACGGGTGAGGCTGCGAAGGGATTCTCCGAGGGGCATTTCTATGTTTTGAATGCTGCCGGTGATGCCTTTTAAGCCGGGGAGGAAAATTTCGTCGCCGGGTTGGATGTAGTTGGGGTCGGTGATGTTGTTATAGGCGATGAGTTCGTCGTAGGAGATGCCGAAGCGTGAGGCTACGGAAGTGAGGTAGTCTCCGGCATTGATGATGTAGGTGGGCCATTGGTCGCCTTCTTGGGCGGCTGCGGGGGTGATGGTGATGAGGATGGCGACAATGAGTACGATACTAAGAAAGGTTGATTTCTTCAAGATGAATGATCTCTCCTTTTTTGAATTCAGATAAACGTTCAATGTTTATTTCTAAGGCGTATTTGGCTGGTTGTTGGGGAAAAAGGATGGAACGCCATTTATAGGCAGGTTTGACATCTACAATTTGGTTTTGTTCATTAATCCAGATGATGGCTAGGTCGAAAAACATACCAAACATATGGATGCTACTATCGAGTTTTGAGTCTTTGGATTGGACGAGCAAGAGTCCTTCCTCTTGGGGAAGGGAGGCGCGCCAACTGAGCCCTTTGAATTTGCAAAGAAAGGAGCTGCAGTATTTGACTTTGAGGGGGGATGTGAGCGGGGTTGTTTGGTTGGTGAGTTGATAATATTTGTTGTTTTTGTTCATCAGGGTTGAGTTTACCATTAAAATAATGGTAAGATATGGAAGTTTTAAAGAATTTTATTTTCTATTTAAGTTAGGTGGTGTTGGATGGCGAAATCAATGCGGGAATTTGTGGAAAAGATGCCGAAGGCGGAGTTGCATGTGCATTTTGAGGGGTTGATGCAACCGGAGACGGTGTTGGCTTTGACTGAGAAACATGATATGTGGGATTCTTTGCCGGGAAGAACGCTGGAAGATTTGAAGGATTGGTTTGTTTTTTCTGATTTTGAGAAGTTTATTGATGTGTATGTGGTGATTTCTGATTTGTTGCGGGATGCGGAAGATTTTGAGTTGTTGAGCTATGCATGTGGGGCGGACATGGCAAAGCAGGGGATTGTGTATCGAGAGATTACTTTTACGCCGTATACACATACGCATTATTTGGATAAGGATTTGACGATTGAGATGATGTTGGATGGGATTCGACGAGGGGCGGCACGCGCGAAGGATGAGTTTGGCGTGGTGATTCGTTGGGTTTTTGATATTCCGCGGAATATTGGGTATTTGATGGGGAGCAAGGATGTTTATGACCCGAAGCCTTCTATGATGACGTTGGATTATGCAGTGAAGGGGATGAAGGATGGTGTGGTGGCACTTGGATTGGGGGGCAATGAAGCCACTTCTCCACCGGCTCCGTTTGCGCATGCATTTGTGAAGGCGAAGGAATTGGGGTTGAAGAGCGCGCCCCATGCGGGAGAGACAGCAGGGGCGGATAGCGTACGGGATGCGGTTGAGTTGTTGCTGGCGGATCGGATTGGTCATGGGGTGCGGGCGATGGAAGATGAGGATTTGCTGGCAATGTTGATTGAGCGACAGATTCCGTTGGAAGTGAACCCTACGAGTAATATTTGTTTGAATGTTTTCCCTGAGATGGAAGCGCATCCGTTTCGTCAGTTAGATGAAATGGGGGTGTTTGTGACGGTGAATAGTGATGATCCGCCGTTGTTTAATACCAATTTGGTGAATGAGTATATGGTGTTGCATGAGGTGTTTGGTTATGATGAGGCGGGGTTGGCACGGATTGCACGACGGGCGTTTGAAGCGAGCTTTGCGGAGAATGATTTGAAGGCACAGATGTTGTGCGGTTTTGATGCGTGGGTGGCGGAGAATTTGGTGTGAGGAGTTTGGCTTCCAAAAAGAAACTGGGGTATGCTATAATATTGAAGTTAAATAAACTTTTAAAAGGAAAAATATTATGATAGATGCAAATAACCTGCGTAAGGGTGTTGTTTTTGAGTTGGACGACCACCTTTATAAAGTCGTTGAATATACTCACAAAAAACCAGGACGTGGTTTGGCTACCATTAAGGTGAAGGCACTTGACCTGCGCACTGGGGCTAATATTGAAAAATCTTTCAGTTCTTCAGAACGTGTGCAAGATGTGCGCTTGGACTATCACCAAGTGGAATATCTTTATAACGATGGCCAGTTCTACTATTTTATGGATTTGGAAACTTATGAACAACCAGCAATCCCAACGGATGTTTTGGGTGAAACTGTGAATTATTTGACAGAAAATTTGCAAGTGAAGTTGACTTTCTTTCAAAATGAACCTTTGGATATTGATCTTCCTACCAGCGTGGATTTGGAAGTTGTGGAAGCTTTGCCGGCTGTGCGCGGGGATACCGCTACGGGTGTGAGCAAGATGGTGACCACGGAAACTGGTTTGAAGGTGCAGACACCTGCTTTTGTGGAAAAAGGAACGGTGATCAGAGTTGATACACGCACTGGTGAATATATCACGCGCGTGAATTAAGATTTTTTGTGATTGTAATTTAAAAAGAAGCCATTTGGCTTCTTTTTTGTTTTAATTTTTTGTGTAATTATTGAATGGGTTCGACATAGTATTCGTTGAGGTAGGCTTCGGCGGTCCAACCATAAAGGTTGGTGGCGTCATCTCGGACGTACCAGTAGCGGTAGCCATCTGTGCAGATGGGGCCGTCGATGAGGGTGAAGGTGGCGCCGGGAGCGATTTGGCCGATGAGTTGGGCGTTTTTGTTGGGGAGTGCGCGGAGGTTGTTGGCTAGGGGGGGATCGGCAAGGACACGGGCTTGGGTGATATTGAAAAGGCGGGAGGGAAGGATGTCAGCACAGGCGGCACTATCTATGAGACTGATGGGGTTACCGTATTCTTGGAAGGCATGGGAGATGTGGGTTGTGAGGTCGTAGATGATGATGCCGTCTTGTTGAGTGAGGAGGAGGAGTTTGGTGCTGTCGGGAGACCAATGAATGGATTTGACAGAGGGGGTGTTGAGGATGATGGGGTTGGCGCCTGATATGGGGACGATGCCGGCAAATTGTTCGATGTTGTCATAGTCTTGGTTGATGTTGAAGGTGATGAAGGCGAGATATTGACTGTTTGGAGCCCAAGTAATGGAGC
Source organism: Anaerolineales bacterium (assembly GCA_963662985.1). Classification (GTDB taxonomy): domain Bacteria; phylum Chloroflexota; class Anaerolineae; order Anaerolineales; family UBA11579. Next base: position 1,903,698 of record OY760067.1, read on the forward strand.
TGTCGGTGATGTGGTAGTTGGTGAGGGTGTGGATGGAGATAGGGTTGATGGTGTAGATGTTGGAGATGTTGAGGGTGGAGGTGCCGAGTTCAGTGAGGTCTTCGTAGTAATACACATCGTAGCCGGAGGAGGAGGCAAAGGCGATGTGGTTGTTGTCGGGGGAAGGGATGACGGCGCTGGTTTGAAGGCTGCTGCCTTCAAAGGTGAGGCTTTGTCCGTCGGGGGCGAGGTAATTTAAATGGGACATGCTGGGGCCACAAGCACAGCAGTTGTCGCGTACGTCGACCCAGTTTTGAGGAGAATTGGTGAGATTGAGGGCTTCAATGGCAGAGGCGTTGGTGATTTGGGTAGTTTGGAGGGTGAGAGCGGTATAAGGGGCAGGGAAGGTGAGAATTTCTAGGGTGCGGGGTTGGGCAAAATCTTGGTTGCAATTGTTGATTTCTTTGGCGATGAGGAGGGTATCGGTGTTATATTGCCAGCCAAGAATGGTGTAGGATTCTGTTTTTTGTTCTCCGAAGATGTCGGGGAAGCTATATTGGGTGGGGAAGGAGCCGTGGTAGGCGAGGGTGTTGGTTTGGAGGTCGTAGATGTTGTAGGTGGTGGCGCCTTGGTAGTATTCGAAGGGGGCGACGCGTTTTTCAAAGGCTAGGTAACGTCCGGTGGGAGATAGGAAGGGGTGGGTGTAGAGGACGTTGTCGGTAGCATCTGTGGTGAGTTGCCGAAGGGTGAGGTTGTCTGGATCGGCTAGCCAGATGTTGTTTTGGTAAGTAAAGGGGATGAGGTTGGGGGAGGTTTGGGCTGCGGTGGGGGTGTTCGTTTGGGGGAGTAGGAGGAGGGTTAGGATGAATAGGAGGGTGATGAGGAAGGACGTTGGTTTTGGTTTGAACATTTTCTCTCTCTTTCTTTTCTTTTGAGTTGTTTGTTATTCTCATGATAAAGAATTTGAGGGGGTTATGCAAGATGATGAGAGAGGGAAAAAAGGAGAGTTTTGCCTATTTAAAGCAAAGTCCCCTCCTAAATGTAGGAGGGGGTATAAAAGGAGAATAATTCCATAAGGTGATAAAAGCCCTTATCACCCTTGAATAAACATTTCCGTATTATACATAACTAGTGCTTCACCGTCAATGGTAACGGTTCCATTCTCATTTAAAACCAATGTTTTAAGGCGAAGGCGTTTCTTTTCTTCAAAGATTTCTTCGACGGTGATGACGATTTCGACTTCTTCACCGATGTAGATTGGTTTTACAAATTTGGCATCTTGCTTCATGTAGATGGTGCCGATGCCGGGGAAGCGCATGCCGAGGACGGCGGAGATGAGGCTGAGGCCAAAGATGCCGTGGGCAATGCGTTTTTTGAATGGGGTTTTTGCGGCAAATTCTTCGTCGAGGTGGACGAGGTTTTTGTCACCAGAAGTTTCAGCGAATTTGTCAATTCGTTCTGCAGTTACTAATTGTTTTTCTCGGTATTCTTGACCGACGTAAAAATCTTTGAATTCCATTATGAGGTCCTTTTAGAAGGATTAAGAATTTCTTAATCCTTCTGATTGTATATTAAGTTTATTTTTTACTTTCAATTGCTTTGATCATGGCGGGGATGACTTCTTTGTAGTCACCGACGATGCCATAGTGAGCAGATTTGAAGATGGCTGCTTCGGGATCTTTGTTGATGGCGATGATGGTGCGAGCGTTGCTCATGCCTGCGAGGTGTTGGATTGCGCCAGAAATGCCGACTGCAATATAGAGATCGGGTTGAACGGTCTTGCCAGTTTGGCCGACTTGATGATCGTGACCAATCCAGCCTTCGTCAACGGCTGCACGTGAGGCAGCGAGGGTGCCGTCGAGGACGTCTGCAAGTTGTTGAAGAAGCTTGAAACCTTCAGCAGAGCCAAGACCACGACCACCGGAAACTAAGATGTTGGCTTCGGTAATATCGACGTCGCCAGCTTTTTCTTTGATTTCTTCGACGACTTTGACGATAACTTGTTCAGGTTTGACGTAAGTTTCAACTTTGACGATGTCACCGGTGAGGGAGGAATCTGCTTCTTGCGCGGTGAAAACACCGGGGCGAACGGTTGCCATTTGAGGATTGTGTTCGGGGCAAATGATGGTTGCCATGAGGTTGCCGCCGAAAGCGGGGCGGGTCATGAGCAATTTTGAAGTTTCTTCATCGACGTCTAGTTGAGTACAATCTGCGGTGAGACCGGTATCAACGACTGCTGCGAGGCGAGGGGCGATGTCACGACCGTTGTTGGTGGCGCCAAAGAAGACGACTTCGGGTTTGTTGTCAATGAGTAATTTTGCAATTTGCACGGTATAGGCATCTGTGTTGAATGATTTGAAGAGAGGATCATCGGAGACGACGACTTTGTTGGCGCCGTGGGCGATGAGTTCTGATGCTAAGGCATCAACGTTTTGGCCGAGAAGAATGGCGGTGATGTCAGTTTTGAGTGCGGCTGCAATTTCTTTGCTTTTTGCTAAGAGTTCGAATACGACAGGTTGAATTTTGTTGTCACGTTGTTCTGCGAAAACCCAAACGCCTTGATAATCTTTTGTTGTCATTTTTATCCTACCTTTTTGATTAGATTAAGTTCAAATCTTGAAGGGCAGAGGCTACTGTTTGGGTAACTTCTTCGATGGTGCCTTCGAGAATGTTGATTTCTGCACTGTGAGGAGGTGAGAAGGATTTTTTCACGCGAGTGGGTGAACCCTTGAGACCGGTTTGTTCACGAGTGAGACCTAAGTCATCAAAATTCCAGGTGGTGATGAGATTTTCTTCGTTGTCTGCGACTTTGACGATATCTGAGATGTTCATGTAGCGAGGATCGTTGAGATTTTTGGTTGTTGTAAGAAGAATGGGGAGCTTGGCGCTAATAACTGTGCGGCCGTCTTCCATTTCACGTTCGGCTACGATGGTGCCATCTGCTTGGATGTCTGATTTTTTGACGTAGGTGATTTGAGGAATGTCGAGACGGGCGGCAATTTGGGGGCCGACTTGGGCAGTGTCACCGTCGATGGCTTGATGGCCACAGAGAATGAGGTCAAATGCACCGTTTTCTGCGCTGTCTTTTTGAATGGCTTTGGCTAAGGTATTGGAGGTTGCCCATGTATCTGCACCACCAAAGAAGCGATCTGAAAGGAGGATGCCGCGATCGGCGCCCATGGAAAGGCTTTCAATGAGGACTTCTGAGGATTGGGGAGGCCCCATGGTGAGGACGACAACTTCGTTTTCTGCGTTTTCGTCTTTGAGGTGAAGGGCGTATTCGAGGGCGTTTTTGTCATCGGGATTCATGATGGAGGGAACGCCTTTACGAATCATGGTGCCTGTTTCTGGATCAATCCGAATTTGTTTGGTATTCGGGACTTGTTTTACACATACGATAATTTTCATAGTTCTTCCTTTTCTCGTCCTAGCTCAATGCAGTGCCTGCGATGACCATGCGTTGGACTTCGGAGGTGCCTTCGTAGATTTCGGTAATTTTTGCATCGCGCATCATGCGTTCAACAGGATATTCTTGGGTGTAGCCGTAGCCACCGTGCAATTGGATGGCGCGATTGGTGACAAAGCTGGCTGTTTCGGAGGCAAAGAGTTTTGCCATGGCGGCTTTGTCTGAATAGGGAAGACCTTCTTGTTTGGCTGATGCGGCTGAATAGGTGAGAAGACGAGCTGCTTCGGTTTGGACGGTCATGTCTGCTATGGTGAATTGGAGGGCTTGGAACTTGGAGATGGGGCGACCAAATTGTTCACGTTGTTTGATGTAGCCAATGGTTTCGTCGAGGGCGCCTTGGGCGATCCCGAGTGCTTGGGCGGCGATGCCGATACGGCCACCGTCTAGAGTTTTCATGGCGATTTTGAAACCTTCGCCTTCTTGACCAATGCGGTTTTCTACGGGAACTATGACATCTTTGAAGATGAGTTCGCGTGTGGCGGAACCATTAATACCCATTTTGCGTTCTAACTTTCCAAAGGTGAATCCGGGCATTGATTTTTCAATAATAAAGGCGGTGATGCCACGGGTGCCTTTTTCAGGTTGGGTCATAGCAAAAATGACATAAAATTCTGCTTCACCAGAGTTGGTGATGAAGATTTTTGTACCATTAAGAAGATAGTGATCATCTTTGAGAACTGCACGTGATGCTTGTGAGGCTGCATCTGTCCCTGCGTTTGGCTCTGTGAGGCCGAATGCACCGAGGACTTCACCCTTGGCAGCGGGGACTAAGTATTTTTGTTTTTGTTCTTCTGTCCCAAAGTTGAGGAGGGGATCACAGAAAAGTGAATTGTGGGCGGAAAGGATCACACCTGTGGTTGCACAAGCTTTGGAAAGTTCTTCAACGGCGATGGCGTAGGAGAGGACATCTGCACCAGCTCCACCGTATTGAGTGGGAACGTTCATGCCAAGAAGACCATAACGTTTCATTTTTTCCACAGTTTCTGTGGGGAATCGATGGGTTTCATCGATTTCTGCTGCTAAAGGTTTTACTTCAGCTTCGGCAAATGCACGAACCATTTGCTGAATTCTTTGTTGCTTTGTGGTTAGTTGAAAATTCATAATTCATCCTATCTATTTTTGTGAAATATTTCACACAGTATCTTCTTGTCTCTATTATAGACGCCACTGTTACAAATAAGTTACATATATGGAGAATTTGTAAGGAGAAATTTAATTGATTTTAAGAAAATCTATTGGTTTTTAGGCATATGATGGAGAATGAGATAGAATATAGATGAAATTGATTTTTTATGATATGGTGTAAATATGAGTATCCGAGATCTAGTTATATATAGCCAATTGAATCCGCCGGCAAAACGCCAGTTTGTTTTGCAACGGCCACGTATTACAAATGCTTTGCAAAAATCTGTTCGATATCCTGTGACTGTGATCCAAGCTGGAACTGGATATGGGAAAAGCACGGAATTGTTGACTTTTATTGGGTTGGTGAAGAAGCCTGTGTATTGGTATTCCATTTCGGGGAATGACCGCGACCCTACTTTGTTTTTGGCTAATTTATTTTCTGCATTTAATCAAAATGGTTCGAATTATGGGGAGAGTGCTTTAAGGGTTTTGGAGAACTCTGAATCACATACGGAAAAAGAAGCGATGATTAGTTTAATCAATACGCTGACGCAATCTTTGAAGCAAGAGTCTGTTTTGGTTTTGGATGATTTTCATAAGGTGCTTGGGGTGGATGAGATCATGAATTTGGTGGACTGGATGATCGAGCATTTGCCATATCGTTTGCATTTGATCATTTCTACCCGAAGAGCAGTGGAGTTTCCTTCTTTAAATAAGTGGCGGGTTAAGGGGCGGATTAATGAGATTACGCATGAGGATATGGGGTTCCGCGAGGATGAGATTGCTTCTTTGTTTAAGCAACAATATGATGTTTCTTTGACGGATGAGGAAGTGGCAGCACTGAAAGAAAAGACTGAAGGGTGGGTGATTGGGCTACAGATGGTGTGGCAATCTTTTCAGAACAGTAAAGAAAAATCAATTATTGAAATTATTGATGATGATACGGAATCTCGCAAGACGTTGTTCCGTTATTTGGCAGATGAGGTGTTGAAAAACCAATCAGAGAAGATTCGCAATTTTTTGGTGCGAACGTCTGTGTTGGAACAGTTAGATGTGCGGGTGTGTGACTTTCTTTTAAATAGTGATGATTCGGAAGATATGTTGGTGTGGTTGAATGAGAATGGGTTGTTTGTGGAAGAATTGCGAGCCGGGATTTATCGCTATCATTCAATGTTTTTGGACTTTTTGCGAAATCGCTTGAATCAGGATTCTGGTTTGGCGATGGCGTTGCATAATAAGGCAGCAAGTTATTTTTCTGCGGCGGAGATTTGGGAACGGGCTATTTATCATATGCTTTCAGCAGGGAATGACGAGGAAGTTTTGCTGGTGTTGAATAAGGTGGGGGATAAGATGATTGCGAATGGTCGACATGAGAGTGTGGATTATTGGCTGCATGAAATTTCTCCTACGGTTTTGAAAGAGTCGGCTTATGGGAATTATTTATTAGGCGAGATCAATCGGTATGCTTCGCATTTTGAGTTGGCATTGGAATATTATCATACGGCAGGGCGACTTTATGATTTGAAGAATGATGAGCGGGGGCAAGGCTTGGCTTTGCAGGGACAAGCACAGGTGTATTTGGATACGCTGCGCCCATTGAAGGCGGTGGCTTTGCTGCAGAAGGCAATTTTGAAGTTTGACCCGGTGGAAGATGTGGACATTGTGGCGGATCTTTTGACATCTACGGCAGAGAACTCTTTGAACTTGGGGGATTCAAAACGTGCAGAGCTTTATTTGGCAGAGGCGCGCAGAGTGAGCGCTGATGTGGTGTCAGATAGCGATTATATTTTGGCACGTATTTTTGTGCGTACGGGACAATTGGAAGCGGGGATCCGTTTGTTGGAGACGCATGAGGCGTTGCGCGAGAATAATGAAGTGTCACGACCACAACGATTCCACCGAGAAGGTTCTTTGTTGTTGTCTTTGTTTTATTCTTTGATGGGTAATCAGGAGAAGGCTCGTTATTATGCTTTGTTGGGGGCGCAGCTGGGAGAGTCGATGAATTCTACTTTTGTGCAAAGTGTGGCGGCGATGCGTTTGGGTCACCCATTGCAGATGGCGAACCCAATGCCATGGTCTTCTAGGGGTTTTGAGAAGGCAATTCAGAAGTATCGATTTTCTATGGAAAAAGTGGAGGTGACGCGGATTAATGCAGAACCTTTGTGGGGGATGTGTCGGGCGTATGGCTATTCGGGGAATATTACAGAGGCGGAGAAGTATGGTCAGCAGGCGTTGCAGGTGGCTAGTTCGGCAGGCGACCAGTGGATTGGGGTGTTGATTCAGATTAGTTTGGGAGCGGGATATGTTTTGGCAAATCATTATGAGGATGCGAGCAAAACTTTGGTGAATGCGGAGTTGATTGCTACGCGAGTGGGGGATTCTTTTGCGCGATGTGCAGCTTTGATGTGGCTGGCAATTAATGCGTTTCAACAGGGGCACGAGAATACTGTGTTGTCTTATTTGAGTCAGCTGTTGCCGATTGTGAAAGAAAATCATTATGAGTTTTTGTTGTTGAAGGAAACTTTGTTGGGGTTGCATGATCGTGCGGCGATGATTCCACTTTTGATTTTGGCACAGGAAAATGGAATTGAAGTTGATTTTGTGCAGATGATGATGCGGCAAACAAATTTAGGTTTGGTAGATTATCATCCGGGATATTCTTTGTGGGTGAATACGTTTGGAAGCTTCCGGGTGTGGCGTGGACAGGAATTGGTGCAACCGAGTGAGTGGAAGCGTGAGAAGGCGAAGCAGTTATTACAGTTGTTGGTGAGCAATCAGGGGAAGTGGTTGGATAAGGATCAGATTATTACGACGTTGTGGTTGGACACGCCGGTGGACACGGCAAGCAAGAATTTGAAGGTTGTGTATAATGCGCTGAATCATGTTTTGGAGACGGATCGTCCGAAGGGAAAGCAGCCGTTCTTCATTGAAAGACGGCATAATATGTATGGGTTGAATCCGAATGCACGGATTTTGACTGATACGACATTTTTTGAGAAGTTATCGCATAGCAATGATCTAGATGAGATGATTCAAGCTGTGGAGCTTTATGAGGGGGCTTATTTTGAAGGAAGTTCTGTGCAGGAATTTCTGGTGGCGGAAGAACAATATTATCAGCAGCAGTTTATGTTGGTGGCGGAGCGTTTGGCGAATCGTTTGATTGAGTTAGAACGGTTTGATGAGGCGTTGTTCTATACGATGCGCATTTTGTCTGAGGATAATTTGTGGGAGCCGGCTTATTGTTTGCAGATGCAGATCTATGCTTCGATGGGAAAGAGCTCGATGGTGCATTCGATCTATCGACAATGTTTGCAAGTTTTTGATGAGCAGTTGGGAATGCCTCCTTCGGTGAAGGTGGAGAAGCTTTATCAAAAATTAATCAAAGAGATCAATTAAATTCTTTTTTGAAATTCATTGGATATTAATTTTTATATGTTACCCGTTTGTAACCATTTTGTTATTTGATTATGTTATTTTATGTTACATTCAATTGCCAAATTGGTTTGTTTGACGCGATTGGATAAGAACATTTTTCAATAAGGAGTTTTTAGGATGAAACTAAAAGATAAAGTTTGTTTGGTGACTGGTGGTGCAGCTGGGATTGGTAAGGCTACAGCCGTGAAGTTTGCACAAGAAGGTGCAAAAGTTATTATTTGTGATATGAACGAAGAAATCGGTCAAGCAACCGCTAAGGAATTGGGCAACGGCGCTGAATTCTATAAAGTGAATGTAGCTAATCGTGAAGACGTTCAAAATTGGGTCGACGGTGTGGTTGCAAAACACGGTAGCGTTGACGTTTTGGTGAACAATGCTGGGATCACCCGCGACGGTTTGTTCGTGAAGGTGAAAGAAGGCGAATTGGTTAGCCAAATGAGCGAAGCAGACTTTGATTTAGTTATCGCTGTGAACTTGAAGGGTGTCTTCAATTGTACACAAGCAGTTGCTCCTTATATGATTAAACAAGGTGGCGGCGTTGTTTTGAACGCTTCTTCTGTGGTGGGTCTCTATGGCAACTTTGGTCAAACCAACTATGCGGCAACAAAATTTGGCGTTATTGGGATGACAAAGACATGGTCACGCGAACTTGGTAAGTTTGGTGTGCGCGTGAACGCAGTTTGCCCAGGGTTCATTGCAACTGAAATGGTTATGAAGATGCCAGAAAAAGTTTTGGACGGCATGAGACAACAAACTCCTTTGCGCCGCTTGGGTACCCCCGAAGATGTGGCAAATTTATATGCTTTCTTGGCAAGTGACGACGCTTCCTACATCCATGGTGCTGCATTGAGCATTGATGGTGGGATTGTTTTAGGTTCATAATTTTTATTGATTCTTTTGTTATTGAAAGGTTGATGATGACAAGATACGCAACAATTATTGGTACTGGAAGTTATATTCCTGAAACAATTGAAACCAATGAAGAATTTACCAAAAAGATGGTTGCTGTGAATCCCGGTTTGGCAGAAGTGCCTGCTAAGTTTGAGGGTTCTACAGGGATTTTGCAACGTCGATTTGCACCAGAAGGTTGGGCTCCATCTGATATGGCAGCAGAAGCAGCAAAGGCTGCAATTGCAGATGCTGGTTTGACGCCTGAAGATATTGATTTGGTTTTGGTTGGGACAGATAGCCCTGATTATTTGACACCGGCAACTTCAGTGGTTGTGCAACATAAGATTGGTGCAGTGAATGCAGGTACATGGGACATTGGTTGTGCATGTGCTTCTTTCCCGACTGGTTTGGCACAAGCTGCTGGGATGATCGCTGTGAATCCAAATTTGAAGTATATTGTGGTGATCGGTACGTATATGATGAGCAAGTTGGCTGACCCGACTGATGTGACCCGTTTCTATTATTCTGATGGCGCGGGTGCGGCAGTGGTTGGTGTTTCTGATAAGCCAGGCTTTGTTTCTTCCTCTGTGAAGGCTGATGGTCAATATTACAAGAGCTGGGGTATTTATGCTGGGGCTGCTGCAGAACCTGCAACAGCTGAGAATGTGGCTGAAGGTAAAACAAATGTGCGTTTTATTTCTCCATTCCCCGCTTCTGTAAATGAAGAAGGTTGGCCCGCACGTGTGCGTGAGACCGCTGCAAATGGCAATTTTGCTGTGGAAGATATTGATTTTGTAATCTTTACACAAGTTCGCCATAAAACGATCAATAATGTGATGGACAATTTGGGTTTGCCACAAGAGAAGGCTCATTTTGTTGCTGATAAGTTTGGTTATACTGGTTCTGCTTGTTTGCCAATGTGTTTTGATGACGCCCGTAAATTAGGAAAGATTAAGTCTGGCGATTTGGTGGTGTTTGTTGGGTCTGGGGTTGGATATAATCAAGCAGCTGTTGCGTTTGTGATGCCTTAATTGAGAACAGGAAGGTAATTTATGAGTGTTGCTACTAAGAAAACAATTTCCATGGCCGAAGCAGTGGCAATGGTGAAATCGAATCAAGTAATTGGGATGGCAATTGCGGCAGGTGAACCTTCTGGTTTGTTGACCGAGTTGGCTACTCAAAAGGATCGTGTGGAAAATGTGAAAATGTTGACATGTTTGCCAATGCGTTCTTATGACATTTTTGCAAAGGAAGAAATGGTTGGTCATTTCTTCAATGATAACTGGTTTTATTCTCCTGTGGATCGTAAGGTTCATCCATGGGGCGCTGTATCCTATGTTCCTAACAATTTGCACCGTGCTGCTGAAGACAAATTGGTTGCCTTGAAGGGCAAACTTAATGTGTTCTGGGGTACGGCAACTCCCCCTGATAAAGATGGCAAGATGTCTATGTCTTTGGGGTTGGTGGTTGAAAAGGAATTGATGAAGGCTGCCGATTTGGTGATTTTTGAGGTAAATGAGAATTTGCCTTATACCTATGGTGAAACAGAAATTTCTATTGATGAGGTTGATTATATTGTTGAAAATCATCAACCTTTGGTGCAAAGCCCTCCAATTGAACCGACTGAGATTGAAAAGGCAATTGGTGGTTTCATTGCTCCGTTTGTGGAAGATGAAGCAACACTTCAATTGGGTATTGGTGGGATTCCGAATGCGATCGCTGCTTATTTGAAGGATCGTAAAAATTTGGGTGTGCACACTGAGCTTTTGGTGGACGGTATGGTCGACCTTTATAATGAAGGTGTGGTGACAAACGCGAAGAAGACTTTGCATCCGGGTAAGTTTGTGGCTACTTTTGCGATTGGTACACAAAAGTTGTATGATTTCATGGATCATAATGAAGATGTGATGATCAAACGCGGTCGTTATGTGAATGATCCTTATGTGATCGCTCAAAACAAGAAAATGATCAGTGTGAACTCTGCTATTCAAGTGGATATTTTGGGACAGGTTTGTTCTCAAAGCTTGGGAACTCGACATTTTAGTGGTGCTGGCGGTCAGTTGGACACCCATCGTGGTGCTCAAATGTCTCCAGGTGGGAAGGGTATTATTACACTTCGCTCTACTGCTAAACGTGGCACAGTTTCTACGATTGTTCCTACTTTGACCCCAGGGTCTGAGGTGACGGTGCCAAGCCATGATGTGGATACGATCATTACTGAATACGGTGTGGCAGAACTACGTGGTCGTTCTGTGAAAGATCGTATGAAGGCTTTGATTGAAATCGCACACCCTGATTTCCGAGAGTGGATCGAAGAAGAAGCACATCGATTGGGTATTGTTCCGAAAGCCAATTTTTAATCTTTATTGAAGAAAGATAAAAACATGGATGAAATTCTAGGTAAATGGGTGCAGGTTGAAGGCCAACCATTTGCAGGATTGTACTTTGAGTTTTTTGAGGATGGCACTTTTAAAGGTGTGTATAATGCGATGAGCATTGTTTCTTCAGGAACTTATGAAATCCAAGGGAATGAGATTACCATTAATCAGGAAAAACATACTTTTGGTATGATTGGAAAATTTGACGGTATTTTTGAGATAACTGATGGGAAGATGAATTTGGCTCTGACAGAAGCTCCTAACGGGCCAAGACCAAAGGATTTTTCTTTTGCAAGAGAATATAAAAAGGAAAACTAAACATATGACAAAGAAATTAGCACGTGGCGTGGCTGTGGTTGGCGCAGGCGTCAGCAAGTTTGGTGCCTTTCCAAATAAAACTTCTCGCGATTTGTTCGTAGAGGCTTTTGAGGATATGCAAGCATCCATTAAGAAGGATTTTGATCCTAAGGAAGTTGAAGCACTTTATTTGGGAAATTTTTCTAGTGATCAATTTGAAAAGCAAGCTCACATGGCTCCTATTTTTGCGAGCTGGGTTGGCTTGGATCCGATTGCTGCTTTGCGCGTGGAAGATGCATGCGCGAGTGGTGGGGTTGCAATTCGCGAAGCTGCGATGGCAATTGCTTCTGGACTTTATGATATTGTGTTGGTGGCTGGCGCTGAAAAGATGACAGACTTGCCAATCAATGAAGGTACAGATGCTTTGGGTACGGCTGCTGACAGTTTGTTTGAAGTTTCAGCTGGTTTTACTTTCCCCGGTTTTTATGCTTCTATGGCAACTGCTTATATGGCTAAGTTTGGGGCAACACGTGAAGCTTTTTCTGCTGTGGCAATTAAGAATCATAATAATGGTGCTTTGAATGAAAAGGCACAATTTGAGGCAACAATTGCTGATATTATGAAGGCTAAGAAGGCCAGCGCTGTGAAGAAGGGCCGCCCTGAACCTACTTGGGAAACTGAAATGGATTTCATGATGGATCCTAAGGGTAATATGATGATTGCTTATCCGATGAGTTTGTTTGATTGTTCTCCGATGACGGATGGCAGCTCTGTAGTTTTGATGGTTGCTGAAGAATTGGCTGATAAGTTCACAGATACTCCTCTTTATTTGATCGGTACAGGTCAAGCAAGTCAAGGTCCATTGACTGATCGTGCAACTCTTTATAATGTTCCTTCTGCCGAATATGCAGCTAAACAAGCATATGAAATGGCTGGTTTGACACCTGAAGATATTCAAGTGGCTGAAGTTCACGATTGTTTCACGATTGCTGAAATTATGGCAACTGAAGATTTGGGTTTCTTCCCCCGCGGTGAAGGTTGGAAAGCTGCGATGGCAGGCAAGACTGCTCGCGATGGCGAAAAACCGATTAACACTTCTGGTGGTTTGAAGGCGAAGGGGCATCCTGTTGGTGCTTCTGGTGTGGCACAAGTTGTGGAAATTTGGAAACAATTGAATGGTTTGGCTGGCGCACGTCAGGTGGCTGGTGATCTTAAGATCGGTTTGACCCATAATGTGGGTGGTTCTGGTCAGACTTGTGTTGTGAATATTTTTGAGAGTAGGAGCTAGGAAGATGGCTGAATACGGTCTTGAGAGTTTGGAATTTTTCCGAGCATTAGCTGATGACAAGTTGATTGGTGCTCGTTGTGAAGATTGTGGTACTTTGAGCGTGCCACAACGTGGAATTTGCCCAAAATGCTTTAGCACTTCTATGAAGGTGGAAGAGGTTAAAGGTAAGGGTAAGTTGGCTGCTTTTACTGTGATTTATGTTCCTCCGACTGTGATGAAGAATTATGGTTTTGATGGTAAGAACCCTTATGCTTCTGCCGTGATTGAACTTGATGAAGGTGGTAAGGTTTGTGGTCAATTGGTTGGTTTTGATCTTTCTAAACCCGAAGATATTAAAGTTGGAACACCACTTGTGATGGAAAAAATCGTGCGTGGTGAAGGCGAAGAAGAAAAGGTTTTCCTCGGTTTTCGCGCTGCTTAGTTGAAAGGTTGAGCTGATGCCAAAAGCACAAGTTAACGGTACTGAGTTATATTATGAAGTTCATGGCCCTGAAGACGGTGATGTGATTATTTTGTCTAATGGTGTGATGATGTCTACTGCATCTTGGTTTGTGCAACGTGATGTGATTTCTAAATATTATCGCTTGGTGCTTTATGATTGCCGCGGGATGTGGAAGTCTGAACATCCTGAAGGGCCTTATTCTATGGAGATGCATGCAGATGATTTGCTTGGTTTGATGGATCATTTGGAGATCGAGAAGGCGCATATTGCTGGGATCTCTTATGGTTCTGAGGTGAGCATGACTTTTGCGGCGAAATATCCTGAACGTACGAAGACTTTGATTGTGATTGATGGGGTTCCTTATGTGGATCCGTTTTTGAAGACACAAACTTTGCCTTGGTTGCGTGCGGCAGAGATGAATGATCATCAGTTGTTGTTGGATACTTCTGTCTTTTTGAATTTTTCTAAGGAAGTTTTGTTGGAAAATTATGCATTGTTTACGGATGCGGGACGGATTAAAAGTCTTGATTTAAAATCTTTTGCGGAATTGATGAAAGCATTTTATAATTTCGACATAAGAGACCAATTAAAGACGATTAAAGCGCCAAGTTTAGTGGTTGTTGGTGAATTTGACTTGATTAAGACGCCAGAACATGCTAAGTATATATATGGCGAGTTACCAAACGCTGAATTTTTGGTCATTCCTGGTAGTGGTCATGCTTCTTGTGTGGACCGCCCACACGAATTGAACACTGCAATTTTAGGTTTTGTTGGTAAGCATGTATCGTGAGGTTTTCTCACGAAGGCTAAAATCGATACGTGATATATTAATGTTCAAAACATGTTCGATGAAAGAGATAGCATCGAATATGTCAAAATAATAAAAGGAGTCTATCTAAATGAAGAAAACTATCTATATGTTTCTTACAGTTGCCATGATGCTCTCCTTGGTCATTTCTGCAATCCCCGTGAACGCAGAAGGCGAAGGTGAAGTCCTCAAGATTGGTCAATTGGGCATGATGTCTGGCGCAATGGCACTCTATGGGCAACAACAACAACGTGGTTTTGAACTCGGTTTGAAATATATGTCCGGCGGCGAAATGGATGCCGAAGGTCGTTATATTATCGCTGGCCGACCTGTGGAAGTGATCGTAAAAGACACTGAAGGTGATCCTGAAAAGGGTGTTCAACTTGCTCGTGAATTGATTGAAAAAGACGGCGTTGAAATTTTGCAAGGCCCAGTGTCTTCTGCAGTAGCAGGTGCTTTGGCAACCGTTGCATTGGAAAATGAAATTATTTTAATGGTTGATCCGGCAGCTTCAGCATTTATTACTGGTTCAAGCTTTAATCCTTATGTTTTCCGCACAAGCCGAACCAATTTTGATGATTCATTAGCAATTGCAAAATATCTTGTTGAAAATGTTGGTCCCAATGTTGCACATATCTACATTGACAACGCTTTTGGACAAGGTAACCAAGCAGCTATGGAATATGCATTTGGTCTTTATGGTGGCGCAATTACTAAACCAATTCCTGCTCCCGCTGATACTACTGACTTTACACCATATGTGCAAGCAGCAATGGACTCAGGTGCAGAAATTCTCTTCTTGACATGGGCAGGCACTGGTTACGTTACCCTTTATCAAACATTGTCTGATATGGGTGCAATGGATGAGATGACAGTTAGTACTGGTTTTGGCGATAATGCTTCATTTGCAGCAGTATTTGGTGAAACTGTTGGTGCAACTGGTTTGAATGTTTATCACTACACCGCAGCAGACACAGCAGTAAATGACTGGCTCGTAGAAGAACATTTGGCAGCTTACAATGAACCCCCTGATCTTTTCACAGCTGGTGGTATGGCTTCTGCAATTGCATTGGCAACCGCACTTGAAATTACTGGTGGCGATACATCTGGTGATGCTATGATTGCTGCATTGGAAGACTTAAAATTTGAAGGTCCAAAAGGCACATATCATATTCGTCCCGAAGATCACGTATGTGAACAACCTATGAATGTTCTCAAACTCGTGAATCTTGATCCTGACTTGGATGACGATGGCGTTCCTGAATATCAATTCTTTGAAACTGTGTATGTTTCTGCTTACGATGAACTTAATATTCCTTGTACATTGACAGGTGAATATGCAGACCGCTGTGGTGATCTTATTACGATTCCTGCAGAATAGTCTACAAAAAGAATAGATGATATCTATAGGGCTGCCCCTATTAGGGGGCAGCTCTCCTTTATAGAAAGGTTTATTATGAGTAATGAGATAATCCTTGAAGCAAAAAATCTGAGAAAAGTCTTTGGTGGCTTGGTTGCTGTTGATGATGTGAGTGTGAATGTGAAACGAAACACCATGCATGCTATCATTGGACCCAATGGAGCTGGAAAAACGACTCTTTTCAACCTTTTAAGTGGTGTGATGCCTCCTTCTAATGGACAAGTTTTGTATAATGGTAAAGATATTACCAGATATGCACCTCAACAAAGAGCTCATTTGGGAATTGGCCGTTCTTTTCAGATCACAAATATTTTCCCAAATTTGACAGTTGTTGAGAATATTCGTTTGGCAGCACAGGCGATGGGGAAAAACAATTACCGTTTGTTTGCTAGAACAGAAGTTTTTACAGAATATTATGATGTGGCAGATGAGATCATTGCTGAAGTTGGTTTGGAAGGTAAGGAATTTACTTTGGCGCGAAATTTGCCGCACGGTGAAAAGCGTAAGTTAGAGTTGGGGATCATGTTGGCTAGCGATCCACAGCTTTTATTATTCGACGAACCTACAGCTGGAATGTCTTCTGAACAAGTGCCAGAGTTAATCGAGATTATTAATCGAGTTTTGAAAAAAGGTGATCGAACTGCTGTTTTGGTTGAACATCGAATGGACATGGTGATGAGTGTTTCACATTCGATTACTGTGATGGCACAGGGAAGTTTGTTGGCAGAAGGCTCACCTCAAGAGATTGCTGAAAATGTTGAAGTCCAAAAAGCTTATCTCGGCGATTTATATGGAGATTTGTCATGAGTGAAACTAAAAATATGCTGACAGTTGAGAGCATTCAGACTTTTATTGGACAATTTCATATTTTGGAAAACGTGTCCATTGAGGTTCCAAAAGAAGCTATTACGGTGCTTTTGGGACGTAATGGTGCAGGCAAAACAACAACTTTGAAATCCATTTTGGGGTTAACTCCTCCCCGTGAAGGGAAAGTGGTTTTTGATGGGCAAGAGATCCAAGGGAAAAGAGCATTCAATATTGCAAATTTGGGTATTGGGTATGTGCCTGAACATCGGGCAATTTTCCGTGATTTGTCTGTTTTGGAAAATCTGAAATTGGCTGAACGCGAACGTGGCGATTTTGAAAAGAAGGAAGAATTTATTTTTGAGCTTTTCCCAGATTTGAAACGTTTGGCAAAATTACCAGGAACAAATCTTTCTGGTGGACAACAACAAATGTTGGCAGTGGCACGTGCCTTGGTGCCTGATAATAAGTTGTTATTAATCGATGAGCCAAGTGAAGGTCTTGCTCCTATTTTGATTCAACAAATGATGGAAGCGATAAAGGTTTTGAGCGAGAAGACTACGGTTTTGTTGGTTGAGCAGAACTTTATTATGGCAAGCCAATTGGCGAAATATTTTTATATTGTTGATGATGGGAAGACAGTTGAATCTGGTTTGATTGGAGAATTGGTTCAAAATGAAGAGATGGTGACGCAATATCTCGGTGCTTCTGTCAAGGCAGTAAAATAAAGGATAGCAGAATGAATAAAAAATTGAAATCAATTTTAATTGCATTTGGTGTCCTGATAGGGTTAGTGCTTGTATCTATTGGGTTCATCCAAATTATGGGTGATAAATCATTTATTCGAACTACATTGTCTGGTTTTACTTTGGGCTCCTTGTTCTTTATGGTGGCCGCTGGTTTGACTTTGATCTTTGGTTTGATGGATGTTTTGAACTTTGCACATGGTTCAATGTTCATGCTTGGGGCTTATTTAGGTTGGCAATTTTATACGAACCCAACCTTTATCTTTGGTGTACTACCTTTGATTTTGGCTTTTGCTGTGGGTGTGATGTTGATGCCAATTATTAAACCTTATTTGATCGAATGGAAATTAAGCGATCGAATGAAAAAAATTCTTCCTGTAGTTGCATATATTATGGCTTTGGGAATTGCCATATATGGCATTTTAGGATATGACATTTTGAGTTTAGCTGATACGGCTATGGTTGCAATCTCTAATACCTTTATGAATGATCCTTTGGCTGAAATTAGCCCACAAGAACCGATGAATGTTTTTGTCATACGCGTGATTGCTTTGATCTTGAGTGGTGCTTTTGTGGCGTTTGCTTCTTCACGACCTGGGGATAAAACTCAATTTGCTCATAAAGATGGCATGATTAAGAATATTTTAGTTGTAGCAGGGCTTTTTGTGGCGACCATATTCTTCTCTTTGGTGAGAGAAAGTGCTCCTGTATTTGTACTTGAGATGAATGGGAACTGGAGATTCTTGCTTTCAATTGTGACAGCAGTGGTGTTTGGTTTGGTCTTGGGTGCAGTGATCGAAATTACTTTGATTCGACCTTTATATGTGCGCCATTTGTTTGTTGTTTTGATGACGCTTGGTTTGGACTATATTATCCGCGAGTTGGTGCAATTGTTATGGGATCCGTTGGCCTATCAAATGGAACGCCCTCCAATGTTTAGTCAGCCTGGAAAGGCAGATAGTATTTTGGCGTGGTTCAGTGGGCATAATACAACAATTGATATTTTAGGGGTTACTTTCCCTTCTTATCGTTTGTTCGTGATTATTTTAGGTGTGTTGATGTTCATTTTCTTGTTACTATTGATGAATAAGACACGCTTGGGGATGATCATTCGCGCTGGTGTGCAAGATGCTGAAATGGTGGAAGCATTGGGTATCAACGTTCGAAGCGTTTTCACATTTGTGTTTGCATTGGGTGTTGCTTTTGCTGCACTCGGTGGGATTGGCGCAGCACCGTTTATTCCGGTGAATCCTTTGATGGGTGCTACTTATCAAATGCAAGGGTTCATTACGGTAGTGATCGGTGGTATGGGTAGTTATGTTGGTTCATTTATTGGTGCATTCATCCTTGGGATCGCTCGTTCCTTTGGCGACTTTTTTGCAATCAAATTTGGGCTTTCTCCCTCGATTGCAGAAGCTTCCACTGTGATCATTATGATCATTGTTTTGCTTGCACGTCCCTCTGGTTTGTTTGGAAAGAAGGACTAAGATATGGCTAAGAATACGAATAAATATCAATCAAAATCCATTTTCCGCAGTGAAATTGGGATGATCGCTTTCTTTGTGATCCTTTTCTTGTTACCGTTTATTATCGGTTTGTTTACTGGATTTAGTGTGAATGAAGGTATGCCTAAGTATTGGGAAGGTATTTTGGTTACTTTCTTTATTATGGCTGTTTTTGCGATGAGTTATGATCTTTTAATGGGGTATGCAGGGATTTTGTCATTTGGGCATGCTGCTTTCTTTGGTGGTGGGGCTTATACAATGGCGATTTTGTTGACCTATTGGGCACCCACTGTCAATCCTATTGTGTTGTTTGGAAAAGATATTACAGTTACGGTAACTTTTGTGGGGGCAGTGATTGCTTCTGCGATTGTGGCGATGTTAATTGGTTTGCTTTTTAGTGCAACTTCAATTCGTTTGAAGGGTTCTTATTTTGCAATGTTGACCTTGGCATTAGCAACCGCAATTAATATTCTTTCTAAGGCAACAGACTTTGTGCAATGGACTGGGGCAGATGAAGGTTTGCATGGGGTTCCTACTCCAGCATGGTTGAATCCAACGCATTTTCGTTTCCGTTTTTATGTTGTAGCTTTAATCTTTATGGCGATTTGTTATTTCATTATGAAGCGTTTTGTGAACAGCCCAACTGGGCATGTTGTGGTGGCTACTCGTGAAAATGAAAGCCGCGTGCGCATGATTGGTTATAACCCAGTAACTTTCCGTACAATCACTTTTGTGGTGTCTTCTTTGTTTGCTGGTTTGGCTGGCGCTTTATATGCTTTGTGGAATATGAGTGCTACACCATCAATGACCTCCGCTGTTTTGACAATTGACGCTCTCATCATGGTTATTTTGGGTGGGATGGGGACTTTGGCAGGACCTATCTTTGGCGCCGGGATCATGGAAATCTTGGGTCACTTCCTTTATGACTGGTTTGGTCCTCGATGGCCATTGGTGTTTGGGGTGATCTTTGTGTTGATTGTGATGTTCATTCCTTATGGAATTGTGGGCACCTTCCGCATGCAACAAGCAAATGTCAAATCTGGTTGGGAACGTTTGGCTAAAATGTTGAAAACCAAGGAAGATAAAACTGAGTAATCACTAGAGGTATCATTTTTACGTAACCTCCTCTTAAAAACAGACCGCATTGCGGTCTGTTTTGTATTTAATGATATAGAGAGTTTATAGCAAAATATTGAGGAATAAAGAAAGAGAAACCTTTTTGTATTAGGCTTCGCTATTTTTTCTGGCAAATTTGGTGAGGAGGATGCTGATGATATAGAGGATAATGAGCGGAGCGGTGACGATGAGCATGTTGATGGGATCGGGGGTGGGGGTGATGACTGCAGCGAGGACGACGATACCAAGAATGGCGTAGCGCCAGTTTTTGCTGAGCATTTGGCTGTTGACGATGCCTATTTTGGCGAGGGCGAAGAAGATGAGGGGCATTTCAAAGGCGATGCCGATCCAGATGAGGACTCTGAGGACAAAGGTGATGTAGTCTTCTAAGGTAGGAACGGCTTGGATGTTCATGAAGTTGAGCAGGAAGGGAACAGCGACGGGGAGCATGACTTTGTAGGCGAAAACAACACCTGATATAAAAAGGAAGACGGCAAAAGGAAAGAGGAGGTAAAAAGCGTTTCTTTCGGTGCTTTTGAGACCTACGGCGATGAAGATCCAAATTTGGGAGATGAGATAGGGGGCGGCGATGATGAGGCCAAGGACGAGGCTGACTTTGAAGTAGATGGTGAAAGGTTCTGTGACAGCGATGGCTTGGAGGGCGGAGAGGCCGCCTGCAGGCTCTGCAAGGGCTTCTAAGACAGGATTGGTGATGAGCATGGCAAAGATGGTAGCAAATACAAAGAAGATCAGGGCGTAGATGAGGCGTTGTTTGAGCTCTTGGAAGTGAGGAAGAATGGATTTGGGATCTTGAAGGAGATTGCTGATGGCTTCTCCTGGAGAATCTTGATCTTGTTCTTCAATGAGGGCTTGTTTGAGGTTTTTTCTGTTCTTTTGGAGGGCGATGCTGGCAGCGATGAAGCTGATGAGGATGCCGATGATGAGCAAAAGCTCGGATGAAGAGAACGGAAGTTTTGTTTCTAAGTTCTGAAAAATAATTTGAAATTGCGAGATAAGATTTTCAAAAAATAGATTAACTTTATCCATGGTGATTTTCTCCTGAGTTTTGATCTGAATTTGAAGGGTGTTCAGGAGAGAGAATGGTGTGTGTTTCTTGAATTTGGCCGTTGAGCTTGTTTATTTCTTCTGAGATCTCTTTTGTTTCAGCGTTGATGTTGTTTTGGATGGTGTCTAAGGATTGTTTGAGATCATTTTGAATTTCTTCAATCTCCGCCATGCGGACTAAGGTGTTGGGGAGATCGCGGATGTTTTTTTGAATCATCTGAAAATCTGCCCACCATTGGCTTCTGAGGATTTTGCCGAGAGCTTTGCCAGCTTTTTGGGCAGTTTCTTTTGTTCTTTCGGGTCCGATTAATACGATGACGAGAATAAAGATGACTACTAGCTCAGAAAAGCCAATTCCGAATATAGTGTTCATTTTTTATTGTTTATTTTTCTTCTTGTTCAAGATCATCTAGTTCTGAATTTTTCTTTTCGTCTTCTTCAGATTCTTTGAGACCTTTTTTGAAGAGACCGATGGCTTCGCCAAATTCTTTGCCGATCTTGCTGATCTTGCCTGAGCCAAAAAGGACAACGACTATTAAAAGAATGAGAACGAGTTCTAAGGGGCCAATTGATTTTAACATTTTAATACTCCTTTTTTTCTTTATTTTACCTTAGTTTTTATGATTAAATATTTATAGAATATTTAGAAAGTATATGATTATTATTTGATAGAAGATGAGAGTGTGGATGTTTGACAGCGTAATTTGGGACTGGTAGTATTGGATTAGTTTGGAGAATGGAGAAAAGATGAGTGATTCTGTAATTCAAAATCGGAAAAAAGCACATTTGCGAATTTGTTTGGAAGACGATGTGCAGTCTGCTCTGTATACGGGATTTGAGCATTATCGATTGCCCCATACGAGTTTGCCTGAATTGGATCTGCATCAAGTTGATGTGACGACTACTTTTTTGGGAAAGAATTTGCAAGTGCCGTTCCTTTTCTCTGGGATGACTGGGGGAATGGAGAGCGGGTCTGTTTTGAACCAACGATTGGCTGTGGTGGCGCAAGAATTAGGGATGGCGATGTGTGTGGGTTCTCAACGGGCAGCGATTGAAAATGAGCAACGAGCTGTTTCATTTCATGTGCGAGAGTATGCGCCGGACATTTTGTTATTTGCAAATATGGGAGCGGTGCAATTGAATTATGGGGTGGGAGTGGATGGATTCCGTAAAGCTGTTGAGATGATTGAGGCGGATGGATTGGTTTTGCATTTTAATGCTTTGCAAGAAGCGATCCAACCAGAAGGGGATGTGAATTTTGCAGGTTTGTTGGATAAGATCGAGAATTTGTGCGGTAAGATGGATGTGCCGGTGATTGCAAAAGAAGTGGGTTGGGGATTTTCTAAGGCTGATGTGAACCGTTTGTTGGATGCTGGAATTTCTGTGTTTGATGCTGCTGGGGCAGGGGGGACTTCTTGGAGCCAAGTTGAAAAATTCCGGGCTGAGGGGAGCGTTTATTTTGAAGCAGCGGATGCATTCCGTGATTGGGGAATTTCAACAGCGGATGTGTTATTAAATGTACGAGAGGTGAATGCAGAAGTGCCGTTGATTGCTTCGGGAGGAATGAAGACGGGGGTGGATGTGGCGAAGAGTTTGGTGTTTGGGGCTAACTTGGGCGGATTTGCGCGCACGATTTTACCTGCAGCGATGGAGTCTGAAGAGGCGTTATTGGCGAAAATGAAGGTGTTGGAATATCAATTAAAAGTGGCGATGTTTATGAGTGGGGCAGGATCAATCTCCGCATTAAAAAATCTAGAATTGAAGAAGGTTGCCTAAATTGAATTTTAAAAATTTTTCTGAACATTGTTTGCCTTTGATCGATGAGGCTTTGAAAGATGTGGTTGCGAACACAAAAGCGTTGGATAAGGGGTTTATTCGTGAGATGTTTGAATATCATCTGGGATGGCGAGGAGAAAACGCAGGAATGGCACGCGGGAAACAGATTCGCCCTTTGTTGGTGATGTTGTGTGGGTTGAATGAAGGTGCTGAGGAAAATGTATTACTGCCTGCGGCAGCCGCAGTGGAATTGCTGCATAATTTTTCTTTGATTCATGATGATATTCAGGATAATAGTGAGATGCGACGGGGACGTGAGACAGTGTGGATGAAATGGGGAGTTCCTCAGGCGATCAACACGGGAGATGCAATGTTCACGCTTTCTTATGAGGCGATGATGGGATTGATGAAGTTGGGGGTGGACCCGGATGTGGTGGCGAAAAGCATGGGGATTTTGACAGAAACAAATTTGATGTTGACCAAGGGACAACATTTGGATATTGCGTTTGAAAAAGAAGAAAAAGTGTCTGTTGGGCGCTATGAAGAGATGGTGGAGGGGAAAACAGGGGCTTTGGTGAAGGCGGCTTGCTCTTTGGGTGCAATTTTGGCGGGTGCGGATGATGCGCAGGTGGCACGGTATGCGGCGTTTGGACGAGCTGTGGGGATCGCTTTTCAATTAAGAGATGATTATTTGGGAATTTGGGGGGATGATGCGAAGGTGGGAAAATCGGTGCGGAGTGACTTTTTGGAACGGAAGAAGACGTATCCGATTTTGTTTGCGTTGGAAAAGAGCGATTTATTTGGTAGGTTGTGGGCTGCTGAAGAATTTAGTGCAGAAAGCATGCAAGTCATGGCAGATGAGATGGTGGCGTGTGGGGCAAAAGAGGCAGTGATGGCGGCTTTTCAGGCGCATGAAGCGTCAGCGGTTACCTTATTAAATGAGATTGGGGTGAAGAATGTGTATGAAAAGGTGTTTGTGGAATTGCTGGAATTGCTTTCGGTGCGGGAATATTGAGGATTAGATAAATTCCATAAATACTTGGTTGCTTAAGAAGCGACCTTTGGGTGTTAAGATCAGAGCGTCTCCTTGCCAAGTGAGAAGCTCTTTTTTTATGAGTTGTTCAATTTGGGTTGGATAGATCTCTTTGAGGTCGTAGAAAAACTTATTGTAGAAATTTTGGTTAGAGATGCCTTCTTGGAGGAGGCGTAGGCCGAGGAAGACCATTTCTCCCATTTGTTCTTGCTGGGGGAGGAGTTCGGCTTGATCGAGGAGGATGGGGTAGGTGAAGGTTTCGGTGGGATTGGTGTTTTGGAGATATTTGGTGAGGCTGCGAGGATTAAAATAGCGCATTTTACCGTTGAAACTATGGGCGCCGACACCAAAGCCATAGTAGGGCTTGTAACGCCAGGTGAGTTGGTTATGTAGGCATTGATAGCCGGGTTTGGCCCAGTTGGAGATTTCGTAATGCGTATAGCCATTATCTTTGAGGGTTTGTTCGGCATATTCGTACATGTCAGTGGTGAGATCATCGTTTGGGAAAGGAAGTTTGCCGTGATGGACTTGATGATGGAGAGGGGTGTTTTCTTCGATGGTGAGGGCGTAGAGGGAGAGATGCTCAGGATCAAGGGATAGAATCTCGTTGAGAGTGTATTGCCATTGTTGGATGGTTTGATGGGGAATACCATAGATGAGGTCTAGGTTGAGGGACTGGAAGCCTGCTTCACGTGCCCATTTGACAGCTTGGATGGTATCTTGATGGGAATGGATACGTTCTAAGAGGAGGAGGTTGGCTTGATCTGCGGCTTGAGCGCCAAAACTGATGCGGTTGATACCTAGCTTGTGGAGAGTTTTGAGTTTGG
The DNA here is from genome assembly GCA_963662985.1 of Anaerolineales bacterium. GTDB lineage: Bacteria > Chloroflexota > Anaerolineae > Anaerolineales > UBA11579. The sequence goes on from OY760067.1 coordinate 1,928,099, forward strand.
GAAGGTCGATGGCACCGGGATTGGCTTCGGTGGTGATTTCTTTGACTTGGGAGGTGTCGAACGATTGGCGAATGGTGTTGAGGATGAGTTCGTATTGGGTGGGGGAAAGTAAGGTGGGAGTGCCACCGCCAAAAAAGATGGTTTCAATTTGTGGTTTTTCGGAAAGAATAGCGGCTGTTTGTTTGATCTCATAACAAAGATGAGTGACGTAGCGGGGAATGAGTGATTCTTTGCCTGCTGTAGTGGCAAAATCGCAATAACCGCAGCGTTTTTTGCAGAAGGGGATATGGACATATATACTTGCGGGAGAAGTGTTATTCGAGTTCATCTTATATACTATAATCGATTTTTCAGTTAGAATGAGATTAACTTTTTGATTAGGGAAAAATAAAGACTTTTCTAAGGTAAATTAAGACTGGTATAATCACGACTATGGAAGAAAGTACGAATTCAACACCTGTTTTGTGCTCTGTATGTGGGTCTAAGATCTCACAAGCAGAAACGCGTTGTCCAGTTTGTGGGGCTGCGCTGACAGAAGAAGGAAAAAAAGAAGCAAAACGAAAACAAAAATCTAGCCGACAAGCACGCCAAACAAGCGGTATGCGCATGCCTGAATTTCAGATTGGTTTGCCAGTTTTGGCGTTTATGTTATTTGTTTTTATTGGCTTGGGCGCTTTGGGCGGTTATTTTGGGTTGAATACATTGGGTCGCGTAGCTGAACCTACGGTGACACCCACAATGACGGTGACCCCAACATTGACAGTGACCCCAACAATGGCCCCTCCCACGGCGACCTTTACTCCGATGCCTACTTTGACACCAATCACACATGTGGTGGATGAGAATGAAACATGTTCTTTAATTGCAGCGATGTATCGCAGCTCTGTACAAGCAATCATTTTTGAAAACTCTTTAGGAGTGGAATGTATTGTGGTGCCAGGGACAAGTTTGCGCGTCCCGCAACCAACTCCTACTCCTACACCATTAGCTTCTCCTACTCCAAATGCGACTCAAAAAGCAATCTCTAATTGTGAAACGGTATTCTATTCAGTTATGGCTGGCGATACGATTGAAAGTGTGGCTGGACAATATGGTTTGGCTCCTGAGGCAATTCGGGAATGGAATGGCTTGGCACAAGATACTTTGTTTGAAGGACAGGGATTAGTGATTCCACAATGTTCTCAGGCACAATTAATTGTAAATACGCCTTTGCCGACGGTAACACCCACTTATGCCGCTCCTTTCTTGGTTTCTCCTTATCAAGGGCAAGCTTATACAATCACTGATGATGTGGTGGTGTTGGAATGGACCTCGGTGGGTAAGTTTGATGACAAAGAATTCTATCAGGTGAGTGTGACGGATTTGAGCCGTGAAGATGATGATAATTCTGTGTCTATGATGGTTTCTGACACAAAATTTATTTTGCCTGATAGTTTATCTCCGAATGATAATCAACCTCATATCTTCCAATGGTGGGTGCAACCGGTGCGACAAACTGGGTTAGATGCAAATAGCAACCCAGTGTGGACAACGGCTGGATTACGCAGTGAAACTAGGGTTTTCAGCTGGGTGAATGATGCCCCTGCGGTGGTGCAGACAACTGCCACTGTTGAAGAATAACGAATGAATGAGTTAAGTCTATGAATCAAAATCAATCGAATCGAATTACATTAAGTCTTCCAGTGTTATTGTTGATGGTGTTGGTGTTTGTGGTGATTGGTGGGGCAATTGCTTATTTCGGTTTGCAACAAGCAGATGTTTATGTTGACCCAACTGCTGTGCCAACAGCAACAATGACGCCTACGATGACTTTGACGCCTACCCCTAATTTGCCTACGGCAACACCTTCTCCGTTCCCATCTCCGACTGCTTTTACGCATATTGTGAAGGAAGGGGAGTATTGTTCTACAATTGCTTATTTCTTTGATGTTTCTTCACAAGCGATTATTAATGCCAACCCAGAGATTGGGCAAGATTGTATTTTGTATATTGGTCAAGAGGTGAAGGTTCCTCAACCTACGGCAACAAACACTCCTGCTCCGACTGCTACTCCGAATGAAGCAGAAAAGACACGTTTAGCTTGTTCAGATGTACGACAACATACGGTGCAAGAGAATGAAACGATGAGTGCAATTGAAGCAGCTTATGAAGTTCCTTCTGCTGACATTATGCGTTGGAATAATTTGTCTACAGATGGGGTGTGGATTGGGCAGAATTTGGAAATTCCAATGTGTTATCGAACTTATGCTGGTGGAGCGACTGTGACCCCGACGATGGCACCGCCTTATCCTAAGACTGAATTGCTATTACCAAAACAAGGGGCAAGCTATCAAGGAAATGTGGAAGTGGTGTTGCAATGGTCTTCTGTGGGCGAATTGCGTTCGAATGAGCATTATCAAGTGACAGTGGTGGATTTGACAAGTGGAAAGCAAGAACGATTCTACGGGTATTCTAAAGAGACTAATTTTACTTTGCCTGACAGTTTGCTTCCTACAGATGAGCTGCCACATGTATTCCAGTGGTTTGTGGTGCCAGTGGCACAAATTGGGGCTGATATTAATGGGGATCCGTTGTATACGATGGGTGGTCCGGTTTCGGATACATGGGTTTTCACTTGGACTGGTGAATAAAAACTAATCAAAAAGGCTCTTGAAAGAGCCTTTTATTATATTCTGAACATTCTAAAAGATGAGGGTATAATATGGTTATGAATACAAATGAATCAAATACTAATTTATCTGTTTCTGGTTTCATCTTGGGTATGGTGTTGAAGATTGGAATCGGTTTGTTGGTTTTGTTAGGTGTGATGATTGGCGCAGGATTTGGATTAGACCGAGTTTTTGGTACTGCTCCGACGATTTTAATCATCTCAATTTTGGTAAGTGCACCTGTTTCTGTGATTTTGATCTTTTTTTATGTGAAGAAAAAAACAAAACATTTGCATCAGCAAAATATTATTGAGAACCCTGATGTATTAAAAAAATAGTTTTGATAAATCGGCAGATTGTTAATCGAAGCTAAATTAAAGCAAGAGATATGTATTTTTTAATGCTTAGCGGTATAATAGATAGGCATTATTTAAGGTAAAGTATACTTATGTCAATTAATCGAACAGAAAAAAAATTTAACGTCGGTAATTTGGTACAATTTATATTAATAAGCATTTTGATTGCTCTTGGTATATTTTTGGTTCCAGAGATCATCAATAAGATAGTTGGCAGAGAAGTTATTAAAGGTTTTGCTGAAATTGAGATCATCTTTTTTGCATTGGTGATCAGCTTGGCAATCAGTGTTCAGAAACAATTAAAAGAGTATGATGATGTTTTGGACGGTGGTGCAGGTTGGTTGGCGATGGTGGTTGAGAAAATCACTAAGAATCGCTCTGTTCGAATTGAGAATAAGAAGATCCGGATGGCTGAAAAAGCACAACGGAAAGAAGATCAGAAAAAAGCAAAGGCTTTGGCTGCTAAAGAAAATAAAGGCAAACCAAAGTCATTCACTTTGCAAAATCGTGTGATCTTGCTGGTGGTGGTGGTGCTTTCATTTATTAGCTCATTTAAGTACCCGGCGATTATGCCTCATGTGCAATTGCCAGGGGAACAATTGACAAAAACGTTCTTTACCTTTTTGGGTCAAGATTTTGGTTTGACCAACACAATGTTAGCAACAATAACCGTTTATGTGTTCTTATTGATTATCGGTTATTCAATTTTTTATCAATATAAAAGTGGTAAAAGCGTTTTGACTGGCATCGGTGGTGTTTTTGTGATGTTGTTTGAAATGCTTTATGATATGTCTATCACATCGGTTGGTGAAAAACACGCAAAGAAGATTTTTCCACTTTTTGGGACAATTTTCATTGTGGTGATGGCCGCAAATGTAATGGAATTGTTACCAGGTGTTGATAGTATTGGAAAGTTGCACATCGCAGAACATGAAGGTAATGCTATTGTTCAGGTTACTGATAATGTTCATTTTTTAGTTGTGGATGAAGCAGATGCAACTGCCACTCAAACGGATGAAGAAAAGACTACTTATGGTCTTTATCCATTTTTGCGAGCAGCTGCAACTGATTTGAACTTTACATTAGCAATTGCAATTGTGTCTATGATCTCTGTGCAGATTTATGGGTTCTCAAATTTGGGGATTGGATATGCTACCAAGTTTTGGAATGTTAAGAGTCTGCGAGAGGCATGGAAGAAACCTCAATTTGGCGGCCCGTTGAACTTGATCAAAGCTTTGATTGATTGGGTGGTGGGCCTTTTGGAAATGGTGAGTGAGATGTCAAAGGTGATTTCATTTACTTTCCGTTTGTTTGGCGTTATTTTCGCTGGGCAAGTATTGTTGTTTGTGGTTGGTTCAATCATCCCGTACATGCCGTTGGTTGTTGAAGGACCTTTCTATTTGATTGAAATGTTCTTTGGTGTTTTACAGGCATTTGTATTTGGTATGTTAACGATGGTGTTCATGAAAATTGCGTCTACTTCACATGACCATGATGAAGACGCTCATGAAAGCTAATATTTATAGGAGGCTTAGTTATTATGGATGCACAAGCTGCTGCTTTTTTAGGCGCTGGATTGGCGATGTTGGGCACAATTGGTGCTGGCTTAGGAATTGGTATTCTTGGGTTTGGTGCAGTGCAAGGTATTGCTCGTAACCCAGAAGCATCTGGCAATATTTTAACAAATATGATCCTTGGGATTGCATTTGCTGAAGCAATTGGGATTTATTGTTTTGTTGTTGCTCTATTGTTAATCTTTGTGGCTTAATAGTTTTGACGATCGAGGAATAATATGGCACTGTTAGAAGGTTTAGGAATTAATATTGGCTACTTGTTGGTTCAAATTGGTAGCTTTTTAATCGCTTTTTTAGTTTTACGGGCATGGGTTTTTAAACCTTTGATGAAGTCTGTTGAAGAACGCAAAAAGAGAATTAAAGAAGGCTTGGAAAATGCGAAAGTTGCTGAAGAGGCAAGAGAAAGCGCAGAAGCCGAAGCTGAGCAGATTTTGGATGAAGCAAGAGTGAAAGCATCAAAGGAAACGATGACGCTTTCTAAGAATGCGGAATTACAAGCTCAGGAAATTATTTCTTCTGCTGAAGCTAAAGCAAAGAAGATTATTTTTGATGCTGAACAAACAGCTATCAAAGAAAAGAAACAAATTCTTGGTGAAGCTCGAGAAGATATGATGAAGATTGCTATGGCGATGTCTCATCAAGTGATCGCTGATACGATGGATGAGAAAAAACAACGTCAATTTTTGAAGGACTTTTTCACAGGTTTAAAGCATGTTTCTAAAGAAGACTTCGATATTTTCGATAAGAATGCGAAAGAAGTTCAAATTTATACTGCTTTACCGTTTTTGGATGATGAGTTAGCGAAAATCACTAAATTGGTTCGAGACTATTTTGGTGATGAATGTGAACTTGTGATCAAGGTTCGACCAGTTATTTTAGGTGGAATTAAGATCAAGGCTGGTGGAAAGATATTGGATGCTTCTGTGGCGACTCGCTTGGAAGAAATTCAAGAAGCACTAGCATAGTAGTTTTTTACAATAAAATGCTCAATAAACTTTTCAGTTGATTTGAGCATTTTTTTTATTAAGTAGGTGATGATCAATGAAGAAAAATCTAAAAGATGTTTTGAATAAGATGGGAATTAATGTTGAGTTAGAAGAGGTTGTTTTTTCTGGGATCAAGTTGGATTCAAGAGAAGTGGTTGTGGGAGATGTTTTTCTGGCTTATGAGGGATTGAATTCGGATCATCATGCTTATATTCCGAAGGCTATTGAGAATGGTGCTGTGGCTGTGATTGGTACTAAGGCAGGATTGAAATTTTCTGTGCCTTATGTACAAATTAATGAAGATGTGCGTTATTTTTTGGGGCAATTTGCGGCTGCTTTTTTTGATTACCCGGCGAAAAAATTGCATTTGACGGGGGTGACTGGAACGGATGGGAAAACAACGACAATCAATGTTTTGTATCATTTGTTGAAGGAAGCAGGGCTGCGTGTGGGGATGATTTCCACGGTGAATGCAAAGATTGGGGATGAGGTGTTGGATACGGGATTTCATGTGACCACACCAGAGGCGATGGATGTGCAGCGGTATTTGCATATGATGGTGGAAGCTGGGATGGAGTATGCGTTGTTGGAGACTACCTCACATGGGTTGGCGATGTTGCGGGTGAACCCAGAAGAATTTGATGTGGGTGTGGTGACGAATATTACACATGAACATTTGGATTATCATGGTTCTTATGAACAATATCAAAAAGATAAGGGAAAGTTGTTTGAAGGAGTGAGTGCTGAATATGTTAAAGATCAACCATATGAACGATTGGGGATTTTGAATGGGGATGATGCTTCTTTTGCGTATTTAAGTGAAATTGGTAAGGTGCGAAAGATTGTTTATTCTGTTCATGGTAAGGGTGATCTTTTGGCGAAAGAAATTCAATTTAGCCCTACTGGGATGCAGTTTTTGATGTGTGGAGAAAATTTTGAAGTTGCGGTTTCTTGCCCGATGATTGGGTTGTTTAATGTTTCTAATATTTTAGCCGCGGCTGGGGCAGCGATTTATGGATATGGGATTCGCCCTGAACAAGTAGGTGAGGCTTTGAAGAGCGTACCAGGAGTGGCTGGACGGATGGAGATTATTAATTTAGGACAGGAATTTACGGCAATTGTTGATTTTGCACATACTCCAAATGGATTGGAATCTGCTTTGTTGGCTTTGAAAGCTCAAGCTAAAGGGCGCATTTTTGCTGTGTTTGGTTCTGCTGGTCTGCGAGATAAGGGGAAGCGACGGATGATGGCAGAGATTGGTGCTGAATTGGCAGATGTGGTGATTTTAACGGCTGAGGATCCGCGAGTGGAATCTTTGGATGGAATTTTGGAAGAGATGGCGAATGGTGCTTTGGCGAAGGGGGGCGTGGAAGGTGAGAGTTTCTACCGTGTGCGTGACCGAGGTGAGGCGATTCGAAAAGCGGTTGCACTGGCTGAGGCAGATGATGTGGTGGTGGCATTTGGAAAGGGGCATGAGCAGTCGATGTGTTTTGGGGAGACTGAGTTTTTGTGGGACGATCGCATTGCGATGAAGGCAGCTTTAGCTGATTTCTTGGGAATTGATGGTGAAATGATGCCTTATTTGCCTACACAAGATGAAGAGTTTCGGGCTTAGAACTTTACAGTTTCGGGGATAGGCGTTAAAATTGTTAGGTTGTGAATTGACAAAAGTAAATCATAAGATTTATGTAAAAATTTAGATTTCTTTGGTCTGAGCGTTTGACCGTTTTTATATGCTGCGGTATAATCCAACGGCTAAAGTAATTATCATTTTAAGGAAGTTAAGAATATGCCTAAAAGAACATATCAACCCAAAATTCGTCGACGTGTGCGTGTGCATGGTTTCCGAAATCGCATGTCAACCAGTGGCGGTCGTGATGTATTAAAAAGACGTCGCGCCAAAGGTCGTCACAGCTTGACCGTTTCCATGAACAATCATGTGAAAAAGACAAACTGGAAGAGCTAAACTATTAGCTTGCGAAGAAAGAGATTTCTTTGCACTTAAAAAATTTTTGACCTTCGTTAGGGTAGTGGATGAAAAAATCACAACGCTTGGTTAGGTCAACAGATTTTCAGCGGGTGCGACGGACTGGTAAGTCCTATGCTCACCCGCTTATTGTTATAGTAACCTGTCCAAATAATCTTGAAATTACTCGAATTGGCGTTGCTGCTAGTAAATCTGTTGGGAACGCGCCAGAGAGAAATCGTGCAAAAAGAATTATGCGAGTTGCATCAGAGAATTTATATGCTGAGATTAAACCCGGATATGACATTATTTGGATAGCAAGAAAAAAAATTCTTGAAGTAAAGAGTACTGAGTTGACAACTGTATGTTGGAAACTGCTAAAGCAATCAGGTTTATTGATTGATAAGAAAAATGGTTGATAAATCTCATCAGACAATTTCACCAGAGGATATTAAGTTACACCGAGATCCTTTGTTGAAAGACCTCCCCGTAACGCTTGGAAATTTGGCTAGATTTCCTTTGTTATTTTTAATTCGAGTTTATCAGAAAACTATTTCTCCGACTTTACCCGAAAATACTTGTCGATTTTATCCAACTTGTTCACATTATGGATATACTTCGATTTATTTATATGGTGTGTTCAAAGGTGGGTGGATGGCGTTTTGGCGGATATTGAGGTGTAATCCTTTTAATCCAGGTGGCTATGAACCCGTTCCAGGTTATGAATGTGATTGTGATGATGAAGATCATGTTCATGAGAAAGATGAACCACTTTCAACTACAAAAATTGAAAAGGATTAGTAAAAAAGTTATGAATAAAAAATTTGGAATTATTGCTTTACTCATGCTATTACTGACTATATTACTTTCAAGTTGTTCTGGAAGTAGTACGTTTGTGGCATCTTCTTGGCCAGGAATTGCAATTGAAGAAGATATGCTTTATGTTTCGGCAGGAAATTATTTGCGTGTTTTGGATGCTGCTGAAGGTAAGTTGGATTGGTCTTATCCTGAAAAAGCAGATGCAAGAACCGCTTTTTATGCTCCAGCGGTTTTTCAAGATAGCTCAATGATCTTGAGTGGATATGACAATCAATTGCATTTTACTGCTGCTGATGGTTTGAGCGCAGATGCTTGGACTTTTGCTGCAAAGAATCGTTTTATTGATTCTGTGGTGGTTGTAGATGATGTGATTTATGCTGCAAATGCCGACCGTGTGCTTTATGCTGTGGATTTGGATGGAAATGAAGTTTGGTCTTATAAGGCAGATTCTCCTTTATGGGCAGCCCCTGTTGTGGAAAATGGTGTGATTTATCAAGTTTCTCAACGTGGTGTGCTTTATGCTTTGAAGGCAGAGACTGGTGAAGAAATTTGGACTTTGGATCTTGGCGCTGCTGTGATGAGCTCTCCTGTGATTAGTAATGAAGGTGTTTTATATGTAAGCACGATGATGAATAGCGTGGTTGCAATTGAATCTTCGATTGGTGAAGTTATTTGGGAAGGTGCGATGAGCAATTGGGCTTGGGCATCTCCTGTTTATATTGATGGTATGGTTTATGTCGGTGATTCCGGTGGTTCATTCTATGCATTTGACGCACTTTCTGGCGAATTGGTTTGGGATGTGAATCTTTCTGCAAGAATTATGAGTGAACCTGTAATCTTGAATGATCATATGTATATTGGAAATGAAGACGGTGAGATCTATGCAATCTCATTTGATGGCAACAAGGAAAAATTGGAAGAAGTTGATGGGCAGATTATGACCACTGGTGTGACCAATGGCGATTTGATTTTCTTCACACTTGTTGGAAGTCAGGATGATGTGTTGGCGATCGGTATCGATCAATCAGGTTCCCTTGAGTGGGAATATGTTCCCGAAAATTAATCAAGGAGATTTGGCACTATGATGACTGTATTACAACCTATTGTTAATGCATTTTTGAATGTGATGATCTGGATCAATCAATTTCTGACCACAAGTTTGGGTATGGAAGAAGGCTTTGGTTGGACAATTATTATCTTTACAATCGTGATTCGATTGGCTTTGTTCCCGTTTACCCGCTCTCAATTGAAGAGCACTCAGAAACAACAAGATATGTATAAGTCTCCTGAATGGGAGAAGATCCAAAAGAAATATAAAGATGATAAGGAAAAATTGGCGCAAGAACAAATGCGCATGATGCAAGAATTGGGCGTGAATCCTTTGGGTGCATGTTTGCCATCTTTGCTACAATTGCCGATCATTTTTGCTTTGTATTATTCAATTACACGTGCGATGGCCGCAACACCAACTCAATTCTTGGCTTTGGTAGATACTATCAACCCTGCTCAAATTTCTGCATTACCTTTGAATAGTGCTTTTTTATGGATGGATTTGAGCCAGCCTGAACGTTTGTATTTGCCTTTCTTCTCATTCGGGATTCCTGTTTTGGCAATTTTGGTGACGGTGACTTCTTATTTACAAACGAAGATGACCACTACTGCTACTCCTACGAATGATGCACAATCACAACAGATGACAAAGATGATGACTTTGTGGATGCCTTTGTTCATTGGGTATTTGTCTTATCAATATGCTGCAGGTTTGGCACTTTATTTCTTTGTTGGTAATATTGCGACTATTATTCAATATGCTTTAATGGGACGATTAGATATCAAAAACATATTTAAGAAAAATTAAATTGATCGTTAGGTCAATATTTGGATTATTTGTTCGGAGAAAGAAGTATTATGCAACAGACAACATTAGAAAAGATTGCACCGACTGTTGAACAAGCAGTTGAAGAGGGATTGCAAGAACTTGGACTGCGTCGTGATCAGGTTGAAGTGGAAGTGATTGATGGTGGAAGTAAGGGCTTGTTTGGTCTTGGTAACCGAGAAGTCCGCGTGCTTCTTCGCGTGCTTCCAGAAGAAACAGAAAATTTAGATATTAATGCAGCTTTTGAAAAAATTGAGTCAGTTTCTAAGAGAAATGAAGATGTGGATGTTGATTTTGATTTTGAAAATGCTTGTGATGTTACCAAAGAAACTGTGGAAGAATTGCTTGATCGCATGGATGTGCGTGCTAAGGTGAATGTGCAATTGGGCGAGAGCGATAATCAGTATATGCAACCGATCTTAGTGGAGATTGTGGGCAATGATTTGAGTATTTTGATCGGTCGAAAAGCAGAAACTTTGGATGCTTTGCAATATATCACTCGTTTGATCGTGGGCAAAGAATTAGGTCGCTCTGTGAGCATTACGATTGATGTTGAAGGGTATCGAGTGCGTCGAGAAATCAATTTGCGTAAGTTGGCACAACGAATGGCTAGCCAAGCGGTGAGCTCTGGACGCAAACAATCTTTGGAGCCGATGCCTGCTAATGAACGACGAATTATTCATTTAGAATTGAGAGATAATGAATCTGTTTCCACTGAAAGTTGGGGTGATGAACCTCGACGTAAGGTTGTGATTATTCCTAAATTTTAGATTGGGTTTGAATTTCCAAACTTAATACTTTAGCAAACTTTTTAAAAAAGACCATCTGTAGATGGTCTTTTTGTTTTAAGCGATTTGAGCGATAGAGCCTTGAGGTGTTTTTTCTACGAGGATGCGGTTGGGGAAGGCGTCTTTGAGACTATCAATGTGGGTGATGACGAGGATGAGGGCAAATTGCTGCTTGATAGGGTTGATGACTTCAGCGAGTTTTTGACGACCGTATTCGTCTTGACTGCCAAAGCCTTCGTCGATGACGAGGGTTTGGAGTTTGGCACCGGCGCGTTTGGAGAGGAGTTCAGAGAGAGCGAGACGAAGGGCAAAGTTGATGCGGAAGGTTTCACCACCGGAGAAGAGTTCGTAGTCACGAGTGCCAAATTTGTCATGAATTTTGATTTCCATGGTCTCTTTTAGATCGTCGCGTTTTTTGTCTTTGTATTCTTCTTGAGTGATGAGGGAGATGGTCATTTCGTCGTTAGTGAGTTTGCGGAGGATCTCGTTAGCACGATTTTCAATTTCTGGAATGGCTTGTTCGATGAGTAGGGCGGGAATGCCTTCTTTGCTGAAGGCTTTTTCGATTTCTTTGAGGGAGGCAATTTGGGTGAGAATGGCGGTGTTTTGCTGCTCTAGCTCGGTTTTTTGAGTTTGGATGGTGGCGAGGTTGTTGAGGGCTTGGTTGGCACCACCGATGGCGAGTTGGTTATCGTAGGTGGCTTGTTTGAGGGATTCTAGTTGTTTTTGATGTTGGTTGATTTGGTTGGTGATGGATGTGGCGGAATTGTTTGATGTGTCGGTGATGGCGAAGGCTTGGGAGATGGTTTCGATGTCTTGTTGAGTTGTGTGGATGAGGTCTTGAAGATCGGTTTGTTGGAGATTCAGCTCTGAGAGAGTTTCTTGGACTTGTTTTTGGGTAGCAATGGCTACTTCAAGTTGTTGGTTTTGTTGGGATATGGAGGAGAGTTGGTTGATTTGTTTTTTGATGTGTTGATGTTGTTGAGGATCGTAGTCTAGGTTGGCGATTTGTTGGTTAATGAGGATGAGGTCTTTTTGGAGTTCAGATGATTGAAGCGGTTGATTTAACTGTGCTTGAATTTGTTCTATTTCGAGCGCAGGATCATGGTCTATTTTTTTGGCGAGAAGTTGGTTTTGTTGGGTGAGTTGTTCTAGTTTTTGTTGGGTGAGGGCGATGTCATGGGAAATTTTGTCATTTTGTTTGATGGTTGTTTGGGTGTTTGTGATGTGCTTGTTGAGAGTTTGGATGGTTTGGTTGTTGGCGCGATATTGATCTCCGAGAGTTTTGCCTTTGGTTTGATTTTCGGTGATGATTTTGGTTTGATGTTCAATGGTGAGTTCTTGTTCGCATACGGGACAAGTGGGGCTGTTGATGGATTGGATCTGTTCAATGTGGGCTTGGAGATCGTTCATTTGTGATTGAAGGAGTTTGTTTTCTGCGATGAGATCGGTGACTTGGGTTTGATGATCGGAGAGGGTGGTTGCGAGCTGGTCTGCTGGTTGGTACTGCTGGGTGAGTTGAGTGAGTTGGGTTTCGAGCTCTGTGATATTTTGTTGGTTTTGTTGATGGCGGGTTTGATTTTGAGAGAACTCTTTTTGTTGGGTTTGAAGTTGAGCGAGCTTTTGTTTTAACATATCTTTTTCATGTTTGATTTTGAGCTCGATGTTTTGTTTTTTGTTTTGTAGCTCTTGTTGTTGATTTTTTTTGGCTTCGATTTGGGTAAGTTGTTTTTGGAATTGATCGAGTTGGCTTAATTGATCTTTGATGTGATCTTTTTTGTCAATGATGGTTTGGTTTTTGTCTAGTTGGGTTTGTTTTTCTTTGATCTTTTTTTGAATGGATTGGAGAGATTGTTTGGCTTTTTCAAGCGCTTGTTTTTTTTCTTTGCTTTGTTGTTCGAGCAATTCAATTTGTTTTTGTTGGGTTTGAAGAGTGCTTAAGAGCGCTTCTTCTTGGGAGAGTTGGGTTTCTATTTTCTGTTTTTCTGCTTGGAGAGATTGGAGAGTGGATTGATATTGTGGTTTGCGGGCGAGTTCGAGCTGTTTTTCTTCGATGCGGCTGTCGTTGATGCGTTTTTGCTGCTCAAGTTCGCGGCGTTGTTGGAGGGCTTGGATTTTGTAGGTTTCCCATTTTTCGAGGCCGAGGATTTTGGTGAGGATTTCTTTTCGCTTGCCGGGGGTTTGTTTGGCGAATTGGTCTGATTTGCCTTGGAGGAAGAAGGAGGCGTTGATGAAGGTGTCGTAGTCCATGTTGAGGGTGTGGTTGATGAGGTCTTGGGTGTCTTTGATGGTGCGTTCGGTGAGGCTTTTCCACTCTTGGTCGGCGAGGATATAAAAATCGAGCTGAGTGCTTTTTTCTTTTTGACGGGCGCGATGAATTTTGTATTGGTTGTTTTCGTAGGTGAATTCAAGCTCGACAAAGACTTCGTCTGAATTGAGGTTGATGATGGCGTCGTTGCGTTGGCGCGCTTCGCCGAAGAGGCTCCAGGTGATGGCGTCTAGGAGGGAGGATTTGCCAGCCCCGTTCATGCCTGAGATGCAGGCGACATGAAGGGCGGAGAAGTCTAGGGTGGTTTCTTGTTGGTAGGAGAGGAAGCCTTTGAGGCGAAGTTTTGTGGGGATCATTTGCGTATCCTGATTTATTCGTAATAGGTGAGTAATTTATCTAGGTTGGCGGTTTGATAGTAGGTTCGGAATTTGTGGGTCTCGAGAAGGATTTGATTTAGCTCTTTGGCGAGTTGTTGAGGCGCTTGGGGATCTTGGATGGGGAAGGTGGCGCGTTCGATGAAGAAGTGATCTTCTTTAGAGATGAGGTTGAAGATGGATTTGGCTTGGAACCAAAGGAGACCGTGGTGAATGGCAGCCGTAGATTGGGCAGTGGCAGCAGCGAGGAAGTCGTAGTCGATTTGGCCTTGATTGTTGATGAGGATGTTTTTGAGAAGGCCGCCCAGACGATTGAGAAAGTCGTTGAGAGTATAGGCTTGGGGAGGCGTGTGATAACAAAGGATGGTTTTGGGTTGAGCTTGGGTGAGGACTTCTTGGAGGGTGACGCGGTCTGAGGGGGTGGTATAGATGAGGAGGGTGTCGTTTTCTTGGATTTGGTTGCGGTCGACTGCGTTGGGGAGGAGAGTTTTTTGCTCTGCTTCGGCCCAGATTTGAGCGGTGGGATGGTTGGCGAGGATGCTGGAGAGGTGTTGAGAAGGATTGGCGATTTGGCGATAGTCTTCGATGTGGAGTTGTTGTTTTTGAGTGGCTTGGGTGATGAGGATATCTTCGCTGGGTTGGGAGTCTTTCCAGGTGACTTGGACGCTGAGGCGGTTGTTGAAGAATGATTGGGCGATGGTGTAGGCAAGGTCAAAATAGGTGTCTTTTTCGGGCAGGGGTTGATCCGCACCGAACCAGTAGAAGACTTCTTGGGTGTTGTGATCGGGATCTTCGACGACGAGTTTAAGGTGCTCTTTGTTTTTGCCGATGCGGGTGCGGGTGCGGAGCTTGAGGTTGTTAGTGCGGAAGACGAGCTCGGGGTTGCCTTGACCGAAGGGGGAAAGACGGTAGATGTCTTGGACGAAGGGAAGGGTGAGCTCGGGGAGGGTGAGGGTGTGATCGATGGTGAGCTGTTGGTCTAAGGAGATGCCTTGGGTAGCGGTGCTGACAAAGGCGCCGATGCGTTCTCTAAATTCATCTATATTTTCGATGGGCATGCTCATGCCAGCCGCCATGGGGTGACCGCCGTAGCCAAGGAGGAGGTCACTGCAGGCGTCTACGGCTTGGCTGATGTTGACTTGTTCGATGGAGCGAGCGGAGCCACTGGCGATGCCAGCTGCTGAATTTTTGGAAAGAACGATGGAGGGACGCTCGAATTTTTCTGTGAGGGAGCTGGCGACGAGTCCGACGATGCCCCCTTTCCAACCTTCTTGGGCGACAACGAGGACGGGATAGTCTAAGTAATGGGGATTGGCTTCGATTTGGTTGAGGGCACCGGCGAGGACTTGCTCTTTGTGATGTTTGCGGGTAGCGTTGATGCGCTCAATGTCGTTGGCGATGGACTCGACGATGGTTTTGTCTGAGGAGGTGAGGAAGTTGACCATTTTGTTGGTGTCGTCTAGGCGGCCGACGGAATTCATACGGGGGCCGATTTGGAAGCCAATGTCGACTTCGTTAATCAATGATTTGTGGATGTTGGCGAGGTCGTAGATGGTGTTGAGGGCCATGCGGGAGGTGGTGCGGAGCTGTTGGAGGCCTTTTTGGAGAAGGTAGCGGGTGTCGTTGGTTTGGACAGCCACATCGACAACGATGCCGAGGGCGACTAAATCTAGAAATTGGGGGAGTTGCTCTTGTTTGCCGAGATGGGTGTATAGCGCTTCGATGAGTTTGTAGGCAACACCGACTCCGGGGAGGGTGTGGAGGGGATGATTGTGAGGGACGCGCTCGGAATTGATAACGGCGTGGGCGTTGGGGAGTTGCTCGGGGAGATCGTGATGATCGGTGATGATGACGCGACAGCCTTGGTCGCGGGTCATTTGAATGAGTTCGTGCTCTTTGACACCGGTGTCGCAGGTGATGAGGAGCTGCATGCCGTTGTTGAGCATGTCTTGAAGAGGTTCTTTGGAGATGCCGTGGGATTCTTTGCCACGCACGGGGATGTAATGAATGACGTCGGCGTTGAGGTTTTGGAAGGCGGAGACGAGGAGGGTGGTGGAGGTTTGACCGTCTACGTCGAAGTCGCCCCAGATGCCGATGCGTTCTTGTTTTTCAAGGGCGTCGAGAATGATGGTGATGGCAAGTTCTAAATCAGGGAGCTCAGAGGGAGGGGTGGGGGTATATTTAGCGGGATTGAGAAATGCATCAATGGTTGATGGGGTGGTATATCCACGGCGAAAAAGTGTCTCAGTAACGAGAGGGTGCCCAGCGACAAATTGATAAAGCGAGGAAGAAGGGGAAACGTGAGGTTGGGAGATCCATTTCATCCGTAGAGTACCTCGTCGAGATCGTCAAAGGAGAGATCGATGTTGAAATCTTCTTGGTCTAGTTCAAATTCTTGCTCTAGCTCGTCTATGGTGCCGGTGATGTTGGGCTTTTCGCAATAGGAGCGGAAGGGGCAGAAACGACAGAGCTTTTTGTTGGGGGTTTCATAGAAGTTCTCTTGTGGGGTTTGTTTGATGGATTGGATGAGGTCGGTGAGGAAGATTTCATCACTGCGTTGGAGCTCTTCTGAATAGGTAAAGGTTTGGGTTTGGAAGGGGTGTTCGGCAAACCAGTAGGTCATGGAGATGTTTTCGGGTGCGATGGGTTGCTGGGTGAGGATGGTGCCGAATTTGGAGAGAAGGTAGAGATAGAGGCGGGTTTGGATTTTCTCTTCAAGGTTTTGGCGACGAGGGGCTTTTTTGTTGGTTTTCCAGTCGTAGATGGTGAGGTGTTGATTTTGAATGTGAACGAGATCAAATTTGGCGATGGTGGGGGAGGTGTCTATTTTGCCGACGAGGGAAAATTCGGGGAATTTGTCTCCGCTGGAGAATTTGTCGCCAAATGAATGGGTGAAGTTTTGCCACCAGCGCAGGAGGGTGGAATCGGTGATGTTTTGCCACCAGCGCAGGAGGGTGGAATCGGTGATGTTTTGGGTGATTTCGGCTTGGGGAAGGCCGGTGAGGTGACGCTGGATGAGGAGGTGGAAACGAGTGCCGAGTTCCTGATGGAGTTCGTTTTCACGATCGTATTGGGTCTCTTGGGCGGGCCAACTGATTTGTTGGAGGTGGCGAAGTTTGAAACGTTTGGGGCAGAGGAGATAATCTTGGAGATTACTTTGGCTGAAACGGAAGTTGGTGGGTAGGTTCATTTATTCTCCTCCCAGAAATGTTCTAGGGCGGTGACGGGTAGGGCGCGTTGCATATTGTGGCGACGACCGTTGTTAAAGCTGAAGACGAGATGTTGTTTGGCGCGGGTGATGCCGACATAGAGCAGGCGGAGACGATCACGAATGAGTTCGTAGCGGGCTTCACGACTGCCGATGCCTTCTTCGTACCAGTTGGTGGGACGATTGGGTTGGTTGTTGGGATTGATGATCCATTTAAGCTGTTCGATGGCTTCTGCGCTGAGGTTGAGGTTATCTCGAAGTGAGAAGGACTCACTGAGGTATTGATCGTTGGGGAGGCCAGAGGGGATGTCGAAATTGTTGAGGGAGGCGAGATAGACGCGATCCCATTCGAGGCCTTTGGCTTTGTGCATGGTGCAGATGACGACTTCGCCTTTGTGTTTTTCGGGATCGAAGCCGAGACTGTCTTCACTGAGGGTCATGAGGCTGAGCCGTTTGTTGACGACTTGGGTGAGGAGAGTGGTGGCGTCTAGGGTGGTTTGGGCTTGGTCGATGGAATTGTTTTGACGAAGACCGCCGGCGAGTTGGTAGACGATGGCGAGGTTGATGTTGTCTTGATAGAGGGTTTGGCCAATGGTGATGAGGAGCTGGTCTACGGGGAGGACGGAGGCGTTGAGCCAGAGACAGACTTGGTTTTTGAAGGTGTGGAAGAGTTGGAGCACTGGTTCGGGCAGGTCTTCTACATGGGCTTGGTTGAACCAGTTTTTGTCGGGGGTGAGCTCTCCCCAGAGGAAACTCTCGGGGGTTTTGATGGTGCGGAAGATTTTTCGGAGAGTTTTGTCTTCTTTTTCTTCTGCAGTTTCTGGATAAAAGGCGCTGAGCCAATCAATGAAAAAGTCTTCTAATTTGCGGATGTCGCTGGGGGAGAAGATGAATTGGAGGGCTTTGAGCAAAATCTTGGCCGTTTTTTGCGAAGAGGTGGAGACTTTGAGGAGGGCGTCGCAATAGGGAATCTCAAATTCTTCGAGGGCGGCGATGGATTTTTTGGCAAATTCGTTGTTGAGGGCAAGAATGGCGACGGTTTTATCTTGATTTTCGGGAAGCCAGCTTTTGATGGAGCGAATGATTTTGCCGATTTCTTTGTCGGAGGTGATGTTGGCATCTATAAAATGAATTTTGTCGGGTTGGTCGGGCGGATTGGGTTGCGGATCGTTGGGAGGAGTGGGCTCGATGAAGGGAAGTTTGAGGGCGTTGCGGACTTCTTCGATGGGGTGCTCGCGTATGGTCCAAGCGATGAGGGCGTTGGCGATGCGAATGACACTTTTGGTGGAGCGACCGGAATCGGGCAAGGTGCGAGGATAGTCGGCAGTGGCGATGAAGTTGTTGAGAAATTCTGGGTTGGCGGTGGTGAAGGATTCATAGATGGCTTGGTTGGGATCGCCTACGCGGACCCAGTTGTTGTGTTTGCTGGCGAGGAGACGGAGCATGGTTTCTTGGAGGCGACTGGAATCTTGCGCTTCGTCTTCGAGAATATAGACCCAGCGGTTTTGGAGGCTTTCTAGATAAGTGGGGTCGTTGTGGAGAGCTTTGACTGCGAGCATCATGAGATCGGCAAAGTCGATTTCACCTCGTTCTTGGAGGGATTGTTGATAGGTTGCGTAGCAGTCTATGCAGAAGTTGGCAAGAGGGAGCGGGGGTAGCTCTTCGGCTTTGCGCTTCAACATGGCAGGGGATTGTTCGAGATCTTTGGCGATCTGAATGAAGTTGTTGACGGTTGAGCTGAGGGTGAATTCGTAGAAGTTTTCCCGATTTTTGAAATTATTCCAATTGTAGTTTTCGGCGAGATAGGATTCGATGAGGGGGTAGCTGCGCTCAGCGAGAATGCGGGTGATGTTTTCAATAGTGCGATTGGCTTCGTATTCACTGATAATTTTGAAATTCTCTCCCATATTGACGGAAGAGGGTTTGGCACGAATGATGTCGTGGGAAAGGCCATGGAGGGTGCGGACTTTGTAGCCGATGTTGCGCGGGAGTCCACGGGCTTCGATGAAATTTCCGATGCGATTGCTGAAATTTTCTACGGCAGCATTGGCGAAGGTGACGACGAGGATTTCTTGCTCGTCTTGCAGTTGGCCTTCGAGAATGAGCTTGGCGGCTAATTGAGAGAGGGTCCAAGTTTTGCCACTGCCGGGGACAGCGGAAATGCCCATGGTGCCATGAGTATATGAAAGGACTTCGGCTTGTTTGGGACGGGGGTTAAATTTCATGCGAGCTCCTCTTGTGTTTTTGTGATTCGTTGGAGGGTGCGATGAATGAGTTTGAGGAGGGTGCTTTCGGTTTCAAAGCCTTGTTCGTTGCGTTGGGCGATGCCGAGATAGATGCGGTGGGTGCAACGGGTGATGAGACCATTGACGAGCTTGGTGAGCGAGTCAGTGGCGTATTGATCTTCGTCGGATTGGGTCCATTCACGGTCGGAGGGCCAATGACGGCTGATGACCTCGGGGTGGGTGAGGGGTTGATAGAGGCGTTTGTACCAAGATTCGTTGCTGATGTCGAGCCAGAATTGATAGGCGACGGGTTTGTTGCGGAGGAGATAGGTGAAGGCGGGGGAGAGGAGCACGGCTTGTTCTTCTTCATCTTGCCAACTGCGGATGTATTGGGCAGAGATGACCCCTTCTTGGACCATGGTGATGTATTCTTTGTTGATGTCGATGGTTTGGTCGGGTTGGTGGATGAAGATGGTGCGGAATTTTTTGACGGATTCGATGATGTTGGCAGTGACGACGCCGGCATTAAAATCTTGATGGAATTTGAAGCCTTTTTGGGAGATGAGTTCTCCGAATAGACGGCTGTAGAATACGTCGAGGGGCTGGGATGCCTCTGCTTGGTAAGCGGTGAGCCAGGTGGTGACTTTGGTATAGCGCTCGCCGATGATGTCGGTGATGCGAATTTGATCGGCTTGGGGCATGTTTTCAAAGAGGGCGAGTTGATTGGTTTCTAGGTCAAAGTTTTTGGCGATGAGATGGGCGCGTGTGGGATCGAGCTGATCGATGATTTGATGCATGGTGGTGGTGATGTCACGCTGGGTGGGATGAAGACCCCATTGGGGATGGGCGAGCAAGGAGAGGGTGAGCAGGCTGCGGATGATGGATTCATCTTGTAGGGAGCGAGAGGGGCGATGGGTTTTTGTGGGGATGTGATGCAGTTTGAGCTGCTCTTCAATGGTGAAGCGGAGAGAATCGGAAAGGAAGGGGACGAGGATGACGATTTCTGCGGGGGGAATGCCTTGTTCGATTAGGTCGTTGACTTCATCTGTGCACCATTGCAACATTTGCGGATAGAGGGGGGCGCTTTCAAAACGAATGTGCTCTTGCCGTTCTTCTAAGGAAAGTTTTTGTGGGGCGAGATCATATTCTTTTTTGGTGATGACGGTTTGAAGCTCTTTTTGGAAGACGTTGAGAGAGCGGGGTTTTGTGGCGGGATCGGTTTGGGTGTGGATGGTTTGGGTGCAGTTTTGGGTGACGAGGGAGATGCTTTGGGGGTCTGCACCAAGGAATTTGCGATAACCTCCGTCGGTGTCTTCGATGACGAGGGCGCTGTCGGTATATTGGAGCCATTCGCCAGTGATTTTGTGGGTGATGTAGGTGTCTTCTTCGATGTTTTCAAGGAGGAGATGGCGATATTGTTGGGTGAGATAGGTGTGGCAATGGGTGTTGGGCTGCCAGAGATATTTGTTGAAGAGCTCGACTTGAAGTGAATAGTCGAGGAGGTTGTGTTGGTAACAAAATTCTCGAAAGTCGTTGGCGGCGATTTGAGTGTCTTTGAAGACGCGTTTGATTTCACTGTTGTTGAGGGCGACGGGGGAGAGTTTTTGTTCAATGTCGGTGTGGGGAAAATCAAACAAGGCGGCTTTGTTGAGATTGTCGAGAATTTGACTGTAGATACGGTTTTTATCGAGGGTGAGGTTAGAAAACATTTGTTTATCTAACATTGGTTTAACGATAAGAGACATGTAATATTGAGCGGTCTCGGTGGTGAGAAAGGTGGGGGGAGACATAGGATTTTTGAAGCCAGCTTGGTCTGCAAGATCAGTCCAAAAAAGATTGACCATACGTTTGGCAAGCCCCCCGATGGTGATGATCGGAATTTCTGCAAGTGGTTGGGCACTGGCTTGAATGGCAGTTTGATAGGCTTCACCGAGGGTGCGTTGGGGAACGATGATGAGGATTTGATGGGTGGGGACGGTTTGGATTTTTTCTAAGAGCCATTGGACGGCTTGGGTTGTTTTGCCAGTTTGTGCATTCCCGCTTAGTAATAGATTGTTGTCTTTGGTTGGCTTTTGCATTCGATTCTCCGAGATGAGTTGGTGCCTCATGAGTATAGTATACCAATTTTTGGTTTGGAAGAGATTAGTTTTGTAGAACAAATTTTTATATTGCAGAGGGAGTTATTAAATTTGATTAACCTCTTGATTAAAAATTAAATAACGTTATAATAAATGTAACGTTTATAAAATTTGGAGGTTGAGTGATGAACTCAAATTTGATTAAGAAGAATAAAAATTTCCGTTTGCTGGCAATTGCGAATACGGTGGCGCGGTTTGGGGACAGTTTGGAGACGATTGCTTTGAGTTGGTTGGTTTATCAATTGACGGGGTCTTTGGCGATGATGGGCGCTTTGGCTACGGTGAATTTTTTACCGAATTTGATTGTGACCCCTTTTGCGGGGGTTTTGGCGGATCGGGTAAATCGTAAAAATATTACATTGATTGGCAAAATTGTGCGAGGAACGAATGCTTTGGTGTTGTTCTTTTTGATTTTATTTGATGTGCTCCCGGTGTTTTATTTGTTTGTTTATGCAATTATTAATTCTACTTTTGAGAGCTTGGGATCGCCTTCTTCAACTGCATGGGCATCGGAATTGTTGGATAAGGAAGATTATACGGCGGGGGCTTCATTGATGACTTCGTTTGCTTCGTTTGGGGAATTGATTGGGATGGCTTTGGCGGGGGTGATTGTGGCTGGCTTAGGAATTGGGTTTGCGTTTTTGTTTGATGCGATTAACTTTTTTGTGGCAGGGGCGTTGCTGATGAAAATTAAGTATACGTATGTTAAAAATGAAGAACGAGTTCCTACTGAGAAGAATGAGTTGATGGGGTACTTAAAGGAAATCAAAGAAGGGGTGAAATATGTGGTGTCACAAAAAGTGTTGTTCATTGCGGTGATGGTGATGTCTTTGTTGAATATGTGTTTTACACCGATGAATGTGCTTTTGCCAGCTTATGTGGACCAAAACCTGAGTTTGGGTGTGAATGGGATGAGCATGATCTCAGGCTTGTTGTCTGCGGGAGTGATGGTGGGGGGCATTTTGGTGGCTGTGTTGGTGAAGAAGATTTCACGTCGATGGTTGGTGGTTGCAGGTTATTTTTTGGTGGGGATTTCTTATATGATGTTGGGCTGGATTGGAGAAGTGGATTTGAGTGTGGTGTGGGCGAGCGTTTTGGTGATGACCAATTCTTTCTTTATGGGATTTGTGATCCCAGCGATTGCAGCTCCTTTGCAAGGATATTTGTTTGAAATTGTGCCGGATGACAAGAAAGGACGAACTTTTTCAATTTTGAGCATGATGACTTTGGCGATGATTCCGATGACGAGTGCAGTGATTGCGTTCATTGGCGACCGCGTTCAGGTGACGACTTACTTCTATGTGATGGGTTTCGCAGTAGTTCTTTTGGCAGTATACTTATATTTACAGAAAGATTTTAAGGAATTTAAATAGTGTAAAAGGATTTTTATGGCATTGTTTGTGATTCACACAGAAGAAGAATTTAAGGTGGTGGGGGATCCATTCCGAATGAAGATTATTCATACGATGAGTGAGATGCCAGACCAAATGGCAACATCGAAACAGATTGCGGATGTGATGGGTGAAAACTCTTCTAAAGTGACTTATCATTTGAAGATGTTGCTGAAGATCGGTGTGATCGAGTTGGATCATATTGAAGTGGTGAATGGGATTAATGCAAAATTTTATAAATTGTTGTATGACTCGTTTGATACGCAATTTGATGTGGCGACCGGACTAGATATAGAGGTTTTTCATCAAAGTTATATGGGATTGTTCTCTGGTGCGGTGAATACATTTTTGGATGAGTTAAAAAAGCTGAAATTTGAACCTGATAAAAAATATCAGGGAACAATGTCCTATGAAAAGGTTTGGTTGACAAAAGAAGAATTTAATACGATTAATAAATACCTTTATGATGTGATTGAATCTCATAAAAAGAAGCAGGATTCTGCTGAGGGGGACTTGAAACAATTTTTGTTTTTTGCTTCAATCATGCAAATGAATGAGGAAGATGAGATATAATGGATAAAGACTGGATTTGATTCCAGTTTTTTATTATATTTTATAGGAGCCGGACGATTGGGTACGTTTAAGAATATCGATTATTTGGTGGTGGGGCACTTGACTGTGGATCTTTTGCCACCCGATGAAAATGGAATTCAAAAAAAGATCTTGGGGGGCACTGCTGCTTATGCGGCGTTGACGGCAAAAGCGATGGGGTATCAGGTGGGGATCGTCTCTGGTTGGGGGGGAGAAATTCCGTTGGATGTGTTGGATGGGATTGAATTGTGTTTGATTAAAAATGAAGCCAGCACGACGTTTGAGAATATCTATGAAAATGGAAAACGGAAACAATTTGTGCATGCAGTGGCAAAGCCTATCACAGCAGCGGATATCCCTGCGTTATGGTTGGATGCGTTGTTGGTTCATTTTGCGCCGATTGCAAATGAGGTTGATTTAGAATTGGTGAATTCTTTTTTGGATTGTGACCTTTTTTTGACACCACAGGGTTTTTTGCGAGAATGGGATGAAAATGGATTGGTGAAAGCCAAGTTTTGGGCGGATGAAGAGATTTTGGATGTGATGAATGCAGTGGTTTTGAGTGTGGAGGACTTGGGGAGAGATCAGATGGCGATTGAATCATTGGTTAAGAATTGTGCATTGGGCGTGGTTACTTATGGAAAAAATGGGGTAGTCGTTTATAATAATGATAAAGAAATCTCATATGCTACGGATTCGATTGATGAAGTGGATCCGACAGGAGCAGGAGATATTTTTGCTGCTAGTTTTTTCTGTTGTTTATTTGAAGAAACTCCATTAGAAAAATCCATTAAGGTTGCACAGAAAATAGCTGGTGCTTCTGTTAGAAAAGTCGGTATGGACAGTATTCTATCGGAAGATGAAATTTTGGATATACTGGACGAGGTAGAAAATGACTAAAATTTATACAATTGTGAATCAAAAAGGCGGCGTTGGCAAAACCACTACGACGATAAATTTGGGTGCTTATTTGGCGCATTTTGGGCAACGGGTGCTTTTGGTGGACATTGATTCGCAAGCGAATACTACTTCTTGTTTGGGTATTGATAAAAATGGAGTGCGCAGTGGTAGTTATGAAGCGATGGTGGCGCAAAAGGATATTAGCGAAAGTATTTTGCATAATCCACGTTTGAAATTGTCGATTTTACCGGCTTCTCCGGCGTTGGCTGGGGCTGAGGTTGAATTGGTGAATGAATTGGCACGGGAACAACGTTTGCGAAATTCATTGGTTACTGTGGCAGATCGTTATGATTATATTTTGATTGATTGCCCGCCTTCTTTGGGACTGCTTACTTTAAATGGTATGGTGGCGGCAAAAGATGGATTGATTATTCCGGTGCAATGTGAATATTTGGCATTGGAAGGGTTGAGCAGTTTGATTGAGACGATCAATCGAGTGCAAAAAGCTGTGTTCCCCGGATTAATGGTACGCGGGGTGGTGATGACGATGTTTGATAATCGGACCAATTTGTCTCGTGATGTGGTGGAAGAGGTTAGTAAACATTTCCCATCACAAATTATGAATAGTGTGATTCCGCGCTCGGTGCGTTTGGCAGAGGCTCCTTCTTATGGATTGCCTATTTTGGCATATTATCCAAATTCTCCAGGGGCAAAAGCTTATGAAGAATTGGCTAAAGAAATGATGCTTGGCGATGGAATTAAGATCCGCCCTACGGAGGAACAAAATGGCTAAGAATAGTGGACTTGGAAAAGGGTTAGACGCTTTAATTCGTCCAAATGATGGCGGTTTTAGTTCTGCTGGGGGGGATGCTTCTGGAAAAAAATCTGATGTGCAACAGGTGGAGGTGGGCAAGATTGTGCCAAACCCACGGCAGCCAAGAAAGATTTTTAAAGAAGACGATTTGAAAGAATTATCTGAGTCGATTAAAGAACATGGGGTGATTCAACCTTTGTTGGTGACCAATGGGGTGATGATTGGTGAATATACGTTGATTGCTGGAGAACGCCGTTTGCAGGCGTCTAAGTTGGCGGGGTTGGAGACTGTGCCGGTGATTATGCGGCAGACGACGGATCAAGAACTGTTGGAATTGGCGATTATTGAAAATGTGCAACGATCTGATTTGAGCCCGTTGGAATCTGCGGAGGCTTATCATCAGCTGAGCGAGATTTTTGGCTTGTCTCATGGTGAGATTGCTAAACGAGTGGGGAAGAGCCGTGTGGCGATTACGAATACGATTGGGTTGTTGGACTTATCAGAAGAAGTGAAAGAAGCATTATTAGCGGGTGCTATTTCTGAAGGGCATGCAAGAGCTTTGAAAAGCTTGGAAGTTGTGGATGCGCAAGAAGCAGCATTAGCATCTGTGATTCAGAATAATTTGAATGTGCGACAAACAGAAGAATTAATTCGTAAGTTAAAGGGAAACAAACCTGCGAGCGTTGCGAAAATAAAGACAGATCCAGAAGTTCAGGAAGTAGAAAGTAAGTTGAGTGAAGCTTTGTCTACGAAAGTGCAATTGAAGCATGGAAAGAAAGGTGGGTCTATCACGATTCATTATTATTCTGATGAAGAATTAAATACCTTATTGGATTTGCTACTTCAATAAAGAATGCTTGGAGTTGTTTGATGAAACTTTTATTTAATGGAAAAATCTATGCAGATGTATTCGATGAGGAAGTTTATCAGGCTATTTTGATTGAAGAGAATCAAGATGGTGTTGCTCGCGTTAAGGAGCTGTGGGGGAATGATGATATTCCAACTTATATGGAGTTGGATGATGTTGAAAAAATTGATCTAAATGGTAAGACGGTTTTGCCGGGTTTTATCGATTCTCATTTACATTTACAGTATTATGCACAGACTTTGGATTGGATTTCTTGCGTTGGATTGAGCAAGGATGAGTGTTTGAAGGCTGTGGCTGAGAAGGCCGCGAAAGTCGAAGTGGGGGAATGGATTGTGGGGCATGGCTGGCGCCAAGCTACTTGGAAAAATGGGTTTGGAACTTTGGAAGATTTGGATAAGGTTGCACCGGAGAATCCGGTGTTTATGACGGATGCTTCTTATCATACAGCTTGGGTGAATAGCAAAGCTTTAGAAATTGCTGGGGTCACTTTAGATACGCCGAATCCTAAAGATGGGGTGATTGGAAAAACAGAGGATGGACAATTCTCTGGGATTTTGTTTGAATTTGCATACCAATTGGTGTCGGAGAAAATACCCGCGCCAAGTGAAGATGAGATGATTGCGTTATATGACATTGCGCAAGCAGAGCTGTGGAAGTTTGGGATTACTGGTGTGCATGATTTTGATGGACAGGCTGGGTTTGCAGCTTTGCAGAAGATGCGAGATGATGGCATTTTGCAGTTACGGGTGAATAAGAATTTTCGATATGAATCCTTTGATGAAGTTGTGGCAGCAGGTTTGAAAAGCGGACAAGGGGATGCTTGGATCCATCATGGGAATGTGAAAGTGTTTATGGATGGGGCTTTAGGGCCCAAAACGGCGGCAATGATGGCGCCTTATGAGGGAACTGAAGATGAATTTGGCATTTTGATGTATGAAGAAGATGAGCTTTTTGAAATCATGAAAAAATGCGTGGATCATGGATTGGCGATGACAGTGCATGCGATTGGAGATAAGGCCAATCATTTGACGTTGAATGCTTTTGAGAAATTGCGTGCTTATGAAGTTGAAAAAGGATATGATTCGACTGCTTTGCGACATCGAATTGAACATGTACAATGTTTGTTGCCGGCAGATTTGCCACGCTTGAAAAAGCTTGATTTGATTGCTTCTGTGCAACCTTGCCATTTGTTGTCGGACATTGATTTGGCAAAGGAAGCTTGGGGAGAGAGAAGTGCTTTTGCGTATGCATATGGAAGACTATCTGATCACAATACTAAATTATGTTTTGGATCGGATGCACCAGTGGAGTCTCCTGACCCGTTTGCAAGCATTCATGCGGCAGTGAACCGCAAACGACCAGGTGTGGACGAGGAAGCATTTTATCCAGAAAATTGTTTGACGCGAAAACAATCTTTGGCAGGCTTTACAAATGGAGCAGCTTTTGCTGGTTATTGGGAAAAAGAGCAGGGCAAGTTGTTGCCAGGCTATTTGGCAGATTTGATTATTTTGAATGATTTTTGGGGAAGAGATCCTTTGGATTTATATAAGTGCACAGTTGAAGCAACTATGGTGAATGGCAATTGGGTTTGGTCTAAATAAGTATTTTGACCAATAATTAGCTTTCGTTTAGAATTAGAAGAGAACAAAATAGGAGTTATGACAATGAAAAAAGAATGTATCATTCCAGCAGGTAGTGCTAAACCGATTGGTCCCTATTCTCCTGCAGTTCGTGTAGGTGAATTTGTGTTTACATCTGGACAAATTGGGATTACCCCCGAAGGCAAGATGATCGAAGGTGGCGTGGAAGCACAAGCAAAACAAGTTTTGGCAAATTTGAAGGCTGTTTTGGAAGCTGCAGGGGCGAGCATTAATTCTGTGATCAAGACGACTATTTTTATGCAAGATATGGCAGATTATGCTTTGGTGAATGCGGTTTATGGTGAAGTGTTTGGTGAGAACCCGCCAGCACGATCTGCTGTGGCCGTGGCTGCCTTGCCCGCAGGGGCTTTGGTGGAAATTGAAGCGGTTGCTTTTGTTGCTTAATTAAGCTGATTAAAAAACAATGCCTATTGTATCTGTTATTATTCCCTGTCGAAATGAAGAGAAGCGAATTTGTGCGCTGCTGGACTCTTTGTATTCCCAGAGTTATCCAACAAATGAAATGGAAGTTGTGATCGCTGATGGGATGTCGAGCGATGCGACGCGGGACTTGATTGCAGATTTTGCTAAAAAACATGCGGATTTGACGATTCGGGTAGTGGATAATAAAAAACAAATTATTCCAGCAGCTTTGAATGTTGCCATTGGGGCGGCACAAGGGGAGTATATTGTGCGGATGGACGCGCATTCTGTGCCAGATGTGGATTATGTAAGAAATAGCGTAGATGACTTGGTGAATGGAAAAGGAACCAATGTGGGTGGCGTTTGGAAAATCCAACCGGGCGATGATACGTGGGTAGCAAAGTCGATTGTGGAAGCAACTTCTCATCCTCTTGGGGTTGGGGGGGCAAAATATCGCTATACGACTGAAGCTGAGGAAGTGGATACGGTGCCGTTTGGTGCGTTTCGCAGGGACTTGATTGATGAGATTGGGGGATTTGATGAGAGTTTGCTTACCAATGAAGACTATGAATTCAATGTGCGGATTCGCCAACATGGTGGCAAAATTTGGTTGAATCCTGCTATTTTTTGTAACTATTATGCGAGAGAGAGTTTTGCATTATTGGCGAAACAGTATTGGCGTTATGGGTATTGGAAGGCGAAGATGTTGAAGCGCTACCCTGAAACTGCGCGACCAAGACAGATCTTACCACCATTATTTGTGTTAGGTGTGGTGGGTTTGATTGGGCTCAGTTTTATTTCTATGTTCTTTTTGTGGGCACTTTGTTTTATTTTGTTATTTTATTTATTGGTTTTGATTGTAGTTGGAGCCAATATTGCAATTAAGAAAAAATATTTTCCATATGTTGTTGGAATGCCAATGGCAATTATTTTGATGCATTTTGTGTGGGGAAGTGCATTTTGGGTTGGATTGGCGACAAGAAAGTAGATTTTTATGGCTGATAATCGAACAAAAGTTAGAAGATTTCGATTTCGAATGGGGGAACGTAGGATCATTTTGTTGTTTGGTGATCTGTTGTTTTCTTATATCGCCTTATTTATCGGCCTTTATGTGTGGCAGACGGCACAAGATATTCCTACTTTTACAGAGTTTTTGCGTGTAAGACCAGATCCATGGGTATTTTTAATGCCGATTGCTTGGGTTTTATTATTGTTTGATACCTATGACAACCGAACGTCTTCCAAAAGAAAAGTTGTTTTCCCAAAAATTATGGTGGCAGGGGCGATTGCAGGTGTTGCTTATCTTTTGATTTACTTTACTTCTGAACAAGGCTCTTTACCTCGAAGAGGGATTGCAGTCTTTTTAGTTTTGGCGATTATCTTCACTTGGCTATGGCGTTTGTTCTTTATTCGGATTTTTACTAGTCCACAATATATGCGCAGAGTGTTGGTGGTGGGGGCTGGTGTGACTGGACAGGCTTTTATTAAGGAATATAAAAAATTATCTCCTCCTCCTTATTATTTGGTTGGTCTTTTGGATGATGATCCTGCGTTACAAAGTAAAAAAGTGTTTGATTATTCAGTTGTAGGGGATAGCCGACGATTATTGGAAATTGTGGATGAAGAAAATATTACAGATATTATTGTGGCGATTAGTGGCAAGATTAAACCACGCATGTTCCGAATGATTTTGGATGCACAAGAACAAGGTGTAGAGATTACTAGGTTCCCAACAGCTTTTGAAACATTGACGGGACGTATTCCGGTGCAATATTTGGAAGCAGATTGGATGATCCGTTCTTTTGTGGATGAGAACACCCCTAATTCATTTTATGAATTTACAAAACGAATTATGGATATTATTGGGGGATTCTTGGGCTCGGTTTTGTTTGTATTTGTGATTGTTCCGATTGTTTCTATTGCTACTTTGATTGATTCGGGATGGCCGATTTTCTTTTCTCAAACAAGAGTGGGGAAAGGCGGGCGAAATTATACGATCTTTAAATTCCGCACGATGGTGTTGGATGCTGAGAAAGATGGAAATCCTATTTTGGCACAGGAAAAAGATGACCGTGTGACACGTTGGGGACGTTTTATGCGGAAGGTGCGTTTGGATGAGACCCCGCAGTTTTTGAATGTGTTGAAGGGGGACATGAGTTTGGTAGGTCCGAGGCCTGAACGACCTGAGTTGATGGAACATTTTCAGAAACATATTCCATTTTATCGAGCTCGTGTTTTGGATAAACCGGGGATCACAGGTTGGGCACAGGTGAATTTTGATTATGCGGCTACTTTGGATGAGATGGTTACAAAATTAGAATATGATTTATATTATATTAAGCATCGATCTTTACGTTTAGACTTAATTATATTGTTACGAACAATTGGAACTGTTATTGGATTCAAAGGACGATGAGGTATTTATGAAGAATGTATATTTAGTGACAGGTGGAGCAGGATTCATTGGCTCTCACATTGTTGATTATTTGGTTTCTGAGGGACAAGAAGTGCGTGTGTTGGACAATTTGTCCACCGGAAAACTTGAAAATTTGGCAGGTGTGATGGATCAGATCACATTTTTTGAAGGCGATCTCAATGATAAAGATTTAATGAAGACGGCTTTAAAAAATGTTGATTATGTTTTCCATTTGGCTGCTTTTATTTCTGTGCCACTTTCTTTGGAGAATCCGGAGAAGTGTTTTGTGGATAATGTGGATGGGACGACGAATTTGCTGGAGATGGCACGGCGCAATCATGTGAAGAAGGTGGTGTTGACTTCTTCTGCGGCGGTCTATGGTGATTCGGATCAAATGCCGTTGACAGAAGGAGCAAAAACAACTTCTTTGTCTCCGTATGCAGCTTCTAAACGATCGAATGAAATTGTGGCAGAGTTGTATAATCGAGCATTTGACTTGCCGACGGTTTGTTTGCGCTATTTCAATGTGTTTGGTCCACGACAATCACCAAAGTCATATTATGCGGCTGTGGTGCCGATCTTCATTGAGAAACAAATTCATAATGAACCTTTGATTGTGCATGGAGATGGGAAACAAACCAGAGATTTTGTGTTTGTGAAAGATATTGTGCGGGCGAATTGGATGGCAATGCACAATGATGAGGTGAATGGGGAAGTGATTAATGTGTGTTCGGGTAAGCAGACCTCATTGCTGGATTTGATGAATGCATTAAATGAAATTCAATTTAACCCGACAAAGCCTGTTTATACGGAATCGCGAATGGGTGATATTTATCATTCTTATGGGAATCCTACCAAAGCAAAAGAGATGATGGGGTTTGAGATCAAAACTCCGTTGGTGGATGGGTTGCGTGAGACGATGGATTGGATGAAGAAGCAATGAAATTATTAGATTATTATCGTGATAAAAATCTAATATGGTTTGATGCTGGGGCTACGGTTCTGTCTGTAGTAATCAGTTTTTTGCTACGTTTGGAGCTTTCACAATTTGTGTTGGATTATTTGCCAACTGTGTTGTGGATGATTGCGACTGCGTTAGTTTTTAAGCTTTTGGCGTATTATTTCTTTGGATTATATAAAAGAGTTTGGATCTATGCGAGTGTGAAGGAAATGCGATTGATCGTTTTGGCGGTGATGGCAGGTTCTTTGGCAGTGAGCGTGGTGATGCTAGCTCTTTTTTATTTAAACGTTTTTTCGTTTTTCCCTCGCTCGGTGTTGGTGATTGATGCTTTGGTGTCTTTGGTGCTTATTAGCGGTACTCATTTGGGGGTGCGATTTGTGAATGATTATTTCAATGAAGAGAATAATGGCTCTTCTGAGAAAGAACATAATGTTTTGGTGATTGGGGCGGGGAGCGCTGGTGTTTTGGTAGTGAGGGAAATGCTGCGCAATACACACTTGGATATGGTTCCGAAAGCTTTTTTGGATGATGACCCGCAAAAACAGAACATGGTGGTGAACGGTGTGCCTGTGGTGGGTGGATTAGATGACCTAGAGAAGGTGTTGAAAGGGGGAGAGTATAAAGAAGTGATCATTGCGATTCCGACTGCTTCGGGAAGTGTGATTCGTAAAGTGAGTGAAGTTTGCAGTAAGAAAAAAATCCCTTTCCGTACAATGCCTGGGATTTATGAATTGTTGGGCGGGAGAGTTTCTGTTAATCGTTTACGAGATGTGGATATTTCGGATTTGTTGCGTAGAGAACCAACGAGTACAGATGATGTGGATTTGACCGAATGTTTGACAGGGAAGAAGGTTTTGGTGACAGGGGCAGGTGGTTCGATTGCGAGCGAACTGTGCCGACAGATTTGCCGATGGGAACCGAAAGAATTGGTTCTAGTAGGGCATGGGGAAAATAGTATTTTTGATATTATGGTAGAGCTTGAGGATAATTATCCTGCGCTTTCTATTTATCCGATTATTGCGGATACGCGTGATCGCGAGCGAATTTTGAGTGTTTTTAAGAAATATGACCCGGATATTGTGTTCCATGCAGCAGCACATAAACATGTGTATTTGATGGAGATGAACCCGGTTGAGGCAATTACGAATAATATTTTAGGGACAAAAAACGTGGTGGATGCTGCGGTGGCAGTGGATGTGGATGATCTGGTGATGATCTCTACCGATAAAGCTGTGCAACCGACGTCTGTGATGGGAGCTTCTAAACGTATTGCGGAGATGGTGGTGTTAGACTCGGCTGAACGATTTGGTCGCCAATTTTCTGTGGTGCGATTTGGAAATGTGTTGGGAAGCCGAGGGAGCGTGGTGCCGTTGTTTAAACATCAGATTGCAAATGGGGGTCCGGTGACGGTGCGACATCCTGAGATTGATCGGTATTTTATGACGATTCCTGAGGCAGTGCATTTGGTGTTGCAGGCTTCAAATTTGGCAGATTCCGGAAAATTGTATTTGTTGAATATGGGTGAACCAGTAAAAATTCTGCAATTGGCGGAGGATTTGATTCGCTTATCTGGTTTGGAGCCTTATGAAGATATTGATATTGTGTTCACTGAGATTGTGCAAGGTGAGAAATTATCTGAATCTTTATATTATGATGAAGAACATTTGGAAAAAACAAGCCATGCGGAAATTAATCAGGTGAATGATGCGAATGGTTTTATGGGGGAAGCATTGCAACATTTGGTGAATGAGTTGAGTAGCTTGGCGAAGAACGAAGACGTTGATGGGATTATTGCGCTGTTAAATGAATCGATTCAGAACGCGGATCTGACCATTCAACATAGTCTATAGAAAGTTTCAATTTATTATTATGATCGTTAATCAACAAGAATGGGAAACCTATTTTAATCAGTTTAATCAAGCACACATTTTACAATCTGCTGAATGGGGTGCTTTAAAAAGTGCTTTTGGGTGGGAAAGTGTGTTTGTGCGCGATGACAAGGCTGGCGCAATGATTTTGTTCCGAAAGCTACCGTTTGGATTTACGATTGCTTATATTCCGGAAGGCCCTTTAGGTGTACCTAGTGAGGGATTTTGGAATGAAGTGAGCGAGGTTTGCAAACAAAAAAAAGCGATTTTTTTGAAAGTGGAACCTTTTGTCTGGCAAGAAGATGCTGAAGGACTGGATGGTTTAAGTTTGAAGAATAATTTCAAACTAGTCGATGATACTGTGCAACCTCCGAGTACAATTGTGATTGATTTGCGAGATGATGAAGATGTGATTTTGGCGCGAATGAAGCAGAAAACACGCTATAATATTCGCCTAGCTGAGCGTAAGGGGGTTGAGGTTGAATTAAGCGAGGAGTTGAGCACGTTTCATGATCTGATGAAGTTGACTGGGGAACGAGATGCTTTTGGGGTACATAGCGAAGAGTATTATCAGAAGGCGTTTGATTTGTTTCATACACATGGGAAATGCAGTTTGTTGATTGCTTCTTTTGAAGGGACTCCATTAGCAGGTGTGATGGTGTTTACGCATGGGAAGAATGCTTGGTATTTGTATGGAGCATCATCCAA
Source organism: Anaerolineales bacterium (assembly GCA_963662985.1). Lineage (GTDB taxonomy): Bacteria > Chloroflexota > Anaerolineae > Anaerolineales > UBA11579. The sequence continues at coordinate 1,961,906 of OY760067.1, forward strand.
TGAATATCGAAATTTGATGCCTACTTATTTGATTCAATGGAAGGCGATGCTTTATGCAAAGTCTTTGGGATGTGAATTCTATGATCTTTATGGCGTGCCAGATGCAGACCTTGAAACCCTTGAGGAGAGTTTTTCTGCAAAGAATGATGGTTTATGGGGTGTGTATCGCTTTAAGCGTGGATTTGGTGGGGATTTGAAACGAACGGTTGGTGCTTTTGATCGAGTGTTTAAGCCTGTATTGTATCGAATGTATCAACTTTATAGGAAAGGTTTGTGATGAAGTTAGATTTTTCTGTGCAGTCAGTTGTGGAAAATTGGGATGAAGACCTTTTATTGCTAGAAAATGGCCATTTGTTGCAGACCCGTGAATGGGCTGAAGTGAAATCAAAAAATGGTTGGATTGCTTTCTATTTGCGATGGAAAGCTGGTGAAAAACTGGTGGCAGCAGCAATGGTTTTGGAGAGAGGTTTGGCGCTTTCTTCGATTTCTTTTAAAATTCGGATGCATTATGTGCCAAAAGGACCAATTTTTGATAAATCTGTGGATGTGGCACAATTGACTCAAATTGAGAAAGATTTAGTTAGATTTTCAAAATCACGAAAAGCGTTTGTACTGAATATGGATCCGGAAGTTTTGATGGGGAAAGGTGTGCCGGACACAGAGAGTGAAGAAAAGTCTGCTTTTGGCGAGATGTTTGTTTCTTTTTTGAAAAAACAAGGTTGGTTTTTTGCTCCTTCACAACCGCAGTTTAAGAATTCTATTTTTATTGATTTGACCGCTGATGAAGATGAACTTCTAGGCGCTATGAAGCAGAAGACTCGCTATAATGTGCGGCTGGCATCCAAAAAAGGTGTTGTGGTGCGAGTGGGTACGGTAGATGATTTTGAAATGCTAGCGAAGATGTATGCGATTACGGCGCAACGAGATAATTTTGCGATTCGAGATTTGGCCTATTATATTCGTGTATGGACAATCTTTTTTGAGAAGGGGATGCTAAAACCTTTGATTGCTGAAGTGGATGGGGAAGCTGTGGCGGGGTTGATGTTGTTTGTGTTTGGGAAGATGTCTTGGTATATCTATGGAATGTCGAATGGGGACCATCGGAATAAGATGCCGACCTATTTGTTACAATGGGAAGCGATGCGAATTTCAAAAGAATTAGGGTGTAAGATCTATGATTTGTGGGGTGCTCCAGATGAATTCTGTGAAGAGGATCGGATGTGGGGGGTTTATCGATTTAAGGAAGGGCTGGGGGGATATGTGGTGCGACATGTTGGCAATTGGGAATTGCCACTGCGACCTTTGATTTATTTTTTGTATCAAAAATTGGTGCCATTTATTTTGAAAGTGATGCGTTCTTTTGGTAATAAAAGAACACAAAAAGAAGTAGTAGAATAATAGCATACCTCCTATAAACTATGTGGGGAATTTGATAAAACTTGATTTTCTCATCTTGTTTGTAATATACTGTTATTTAAAGGAGTCATTAATGTTAATCAAGGAATCTAACCTTATTCTTATACAATAATTAAATTAAAGTATTAGAATTCTTTAACGTATAAAAGAAAAATCAATGTTCATTTCTGGAAAGGAACTACTAATGGACTCAAGAATTTTGGTAATCGAAGATGATGAAGCTATTTTGGCTTTTTTACGACGTGGCTTAGCCTATGATGGCTATGTTGTTGATACTGCTACAGATGGTCAAACAGGCTTAATTCTTGCAGCAGATAATCCACCTGACCTGGTGGTTTTAGATTGGATGCTTCCAGGAATTGATGGTCTTGAGGTTTGCCGAAGATTGCGTGCAAGCAACAATGTGCCGATTTTGATGTTGACTGCAAGAACTTCTGTTAATGACCGCGTGCAAGGTTTGGATGCTGGCGCTGATGACTATTTGGTGAAACCCTTCAATTTGGATGAGTTGTTGGCACGTATTCGTGCTTTGTTGCGAAGAACTATGCCTGAACGACCTGAAAAATATGAATTTTCAGACTTGATTTTAGATACAGGTACCAGACAAGCTACCCGTAATGGTCGTGTGATCGACTTGACTGCGAAGGAATATGAATTGTTAGAACTTTTCATGCGTAATCCTAAGCAAGTGTTGAGCCGTGAAGTAATCTATGATGAGGTTTGGGGTTATGACTTTGGTGGCGAAAGCAATATTATCGAGGTTTATATTCGCTATTTGCGCCAAAAGCTGGAAGATAGTAATGAATCTCGTTTGATCCACACTGTACGTGGGATGGGATATGTTTTGAGGGATCTTGATTAAATGAGCTTACGTAACCGCCTGACACTCTTCTATTCATTGGTGATGGGTGTGTTCTTTATCGTATTTGGTGTGGCGGTGTATACTGCCACATCTTTGATTTTAATACGTCAAGTTGATAATACACTTGAGAAAACTGTTTTGAATATATTGGAGCTAGCACGATTTGACCAAGAAGGCCAGATTGGGTTTGTGGCTCCAATTTCTTTTGATCCACAAGTTGAATTCCAAGTGTGGGGGGTCGACGGTACTTTGATGGATGCGGCTAATACAACCAGTTTTGACCAGCCGTTGGATCAGATGATGATGGGCACGGATGAAGCACGCTTCAGTGAAGTGGAGGATGAGCGGGGACATTACCGCGTGTGGACAGTGCCGGTGAATGTAAATAACGCACAGGTGGGGATTGTGCAGGCTGGGGTGAAACTGTCTGGTACCGATGCTGTGTTAGGTGATCTATTCCGCTATATTATTGGTGTTGGGGGGATTGTGATGGTGTTGGCTGGTTTGGTGAGCTGGGTGACAGTTCAACGGACATTGATGCCTTTGACGATGGTGACGGCAACTGCTTTAAAAATTACGAATGCGGATAATCTTTCGATGCGGATTCCGCAAAGTACAAATCGAAATGATGAGATCACGCAATTAATTGAGGCATTTAATCTAACACTTTCTCGATTGGAAGAAGTGTTTATTACACAAAGACGGTTTTTGGCGGATGTGGGGCATGAGTTACGGACACCGCTGACGGTTTTGAAAGGGAATATTGATCTTTTAAGACGAATGGATGAGGATGTTGACCCTGAGATTTTGGGGATTATGGATGATGAAATTAATCGTTTGAATCGTTTGATTAATGATATTTTACTTTTAGCGCGGGCTGAATCGGGTAAGTTGCCACTTGATATGCAAAAAGTGGCTTTGGACACGGTGGTTTTGGAAGTGATGCAACAAGCTATGATTTTAGCTGAAGGTAAAAAAGAAATTGTATTAAATGAATTTGATCAGGTGATGGTTTTGGGCGATCGTGATCGATTGCAACAAGTTTTCTTGAATTTAATGAGCAATGCTGTGAAGTATACTCCTATCGGTGGAAAAGTTGAAATTAGTCTTACCAAAGAAAACGATAAAGCCAAAGTGATTATTAAAGATAATGGTCCGGGAATCTCTCCTGATGACTTACCGCATATTTTTGAGCGTTTTTATCGTGCAGATCAATCTCGAAATCGGGTTAAATCTGATGCAAAAGGATTTGGGTTGGGTTTGTCAATTGCTTATTGGATCGTTCGTAACCATGATGGTGTGATTGAAGTCAATTCAGTTTTGGATAAAGGAACTACATTCACTGTTTGGTTAAATTTGATCTAAAGTCTATTCTTTTTTGATTATTTCAATAATGACTGTTTTGGCTGCAAGGTTATCCATTTTATCAACGATAAATTTATAGCCTTCACTTTTCAGAGTGTCGCCTTCACTTAATACTTTTCCAGTTTTTTCCATAAGATAACCAGCTAAAGTATTAGCATATTCTGAATGAAGTGAGATGTTATGAAGTTGTTCAAATTCTTCGAGAGGTAGATCTCCACGGACTCGAAATTGATTCTCATTTAGTTTGTGGAAAGGACGTTCTTCATCGATATCAAATTCGTCTTTGATTTCTCCAACTACTTCTTCCATTAGATCTTCTAAGGTGACTAACCCTGCTGTTCCACCAAATTCATCAATTACTACTGCCACTTGAATATTAGAGTCTTTAAATAATTGAAGTAATTCACTAATGGTTGCTGCTTCAGATACGTATTGGATTTCACGGATAAATTTTTCTTGAAGGCCATCATTTTGAAGAGCAAGTTTGTTTTGCCCCACATCTTTGACATGGATAAAGCCAATAATATTGTCTATGGTTTCGTGAAAGACAGGGTATCGGGTGCGCCCTTGATTGATGGCTTGTTTGATCTCTTCAAAATCCGCATTTTTTGAAATGCCGATGATGTTGGGTCTAGGAGTCATGACCATTTCAGCAGTTCTTTCTTTGAGATCAAAAATATTTTCAATCAGAATTTCATCGACACTTTCGATGATACCTTTGTCTGAACTTTCTTCTACAATATATTCAATTTCTTCATCTGAAAGATATTGATTGGACTGAAGTTTTTTGATGCCTAAAATTGATGTGGCAAAAGTGGCGCCTTTGTTGAGTAGGAAAACGAGAGGAGAAAGAATCTTTTCTAAAAAGTTCATGGGACGTATCAAAAGGCGTAAGAAAGCTTCTGCATTTTGAATAGTGAGAGTTTTTGGAATCATTTCACCGATAACTACTTGTACAATCGTGAGCAGGATGGTGGCAAGGATGGTGGCGATGGTGTGGGCTAAGGCATTTGCAAAGCTAAATTGAGCAAAGAGAATGAGTAACCAATTGGAGAATATCCCTTCTCCGACCATCCCTAAGGCAAGACTAATTACGCTAATACATATTTGACTGGTAGAGATATAGCGATTTTGTTTGTTGGGATTGCTGAGTGTGGTGTGCATGAGTTTTGCAGTTTGATCGCCTTGTTGGGCAAGATCTGCAACTCGAATTTTTGATGTGGCTAAGATGGCGTATTCTGCTGAAACAAAAATAGCATTTAAAATGATTAAACCAGCTAATTGGATGAAGGATATAAGATTATTCATTAGTATCCTCCATTGTTATCTCAATGTCTGCATTGGTATTTTGATTTAGACCAATTTCTACGGTATCAATTGAATTTCCATCCATCTGAAGAATATCTATGTAAAATGAATCAAATATAAAATGTTCCCCTGTTTCAGGGATCCTGCCAATTTGTTCGAGCAGGAATCCGGCGATTGTTTCAGCGTGTTCTACTGGAATTTCTTGTTTGATTAACTTTTCGACATCTTTTATCCGTGTTTGACCTTGAATGAGGAAAATGTTTTGATTTTCGTCAGAGCATGGTTCTGGTTTGATGGTGTCAAATTCGTCGGCAATATCTCCAAATATCTCTTCAACAAGGTCCTCGACAGTAATCATACCTGAGGTTCCCCCATATTCATCGACAACAACTGCGACTTGATGGGTGCCTATTTGGAGTTGTTGCATGATTTCACGGATATTTGTTGACTCTGGAATAAAAATCACAGGTCGTAGAAGGGAATTAAGTGTTTTTGGGAGTTGATCCATGAGATCTAAACGAATGAGATCTTTGACATGGATGGTGCCAAGAATTTTGTCTAAAGTTTTTTCATAGACTAAAAAACGAGATTTGGTTGATTTTAGTAATTTGCTAAGAGCGAGCTTGGGAGGTGTTTGAATGGTGATTGCTTCTATTTTGATGCGAGGTACCATAATCTCTTTAGCGTGGCCGTAATTGGATTCTAAGGCAGCAGTAAGGAGCTGTGTTTCTTGCATAGCAAGTAAACCAGCTTCGGAGCTGTTTTGTGCGATAATGGAAATTTCTGACGCGGTATAGTCGTGATTGTTTTCCATGGTGGGATTGAGACCAAAAATTCTCAAGATAAATTTGCTTGAGCCGTTTAAAAAAGAAATTAGTGGACGGAGAAAGATGGATGAAAAACGGATAGGGTAATAAGTAGCAATAGCTAGTTTTTCAGGGATAATGATGCCGATATTTTTAGGGATTAGTTCTCCGAAAAGGACTTGGGTGATGGTGAGAAGGATAAGGATGATTGTGGTACTGATTGAGCCAGCGTATGTGGGATTTATGCCTAAGTTTTCTAATAGGGGGGTGAGGATGATGATAAAACGATCTTGACCAACAAAACCTAATACAAATGAGGTGATGGTGATGCCAACTTGGGCAGTGGCGATATATTTATCTAGCTTCTCTGAATTTTCAATGATGTCTAAGAGTGATTTTGCAACTTGGTTTTCTTCAGCTAAAATTGCAAATCTGGATTTTTGCGCACTTACTGTCGCAAATTCGGAGGCAACATATATGGCGTTTATGAAGATTAATAAGGATAAAATAATTATTGTAAGAAAAATTTCCATAATAACGAAGTATATCAGAAATATAAGGAGATAAGACGGCTTTTTATTGGTTTTTTATTTGAAATATTGCAATTTGATAAGGTTCTATTTGGTAAGTATCTTTTATTTTATTTTTGCTGATTATTTCAATTATTTCTGCTTGTCCTAGATGATAAGTGAAAAAATCTTGATTGATTTCAAAAGACTGTTCGCTGAAGTTGTAGATGGAAATGAGTTTTTGTTGATCGAGTTGACGAACAAAAGCGAGAAGGGATTTGAGACCGGTATGAATGGGGATCATTTCACCAAGAGCTAAGATGGGATTTGATCTGCGCAGAGTGATTAGGTTTTGAATGGCATGGTAGGTTTTGCCGGCAGGTGTTGAAGGATCATTTCTTTGGGCAAATCTTTCTTGGTCAAAAATGGGTCTGTGGGTCCAGCGACTATCGTTTTTAAGTTGGGGGTAATTTAGGTAAGAATGATCGTTTAAAGTGGCTAGTTCATCTCCAAGATAGATCAAAGGGATGCCTTTAGACGTGATGGTAAGTCCATACAGCAAAGTGATTCTTTTGATGGCGAGATCAATTTCTGTTTGTCCTTCTTCTTTTATTGCTTTTTCTAGACCTGCAAGAGATGCACAGGTGCCACAAATACGTTGATCGCCTGTTTTGAGATTGTGTTGAAATGAGACGCCTTTAGCAAAACTTCCGGGGAAGGTGCCAATATAGAAATCATTGAGAAATCTGCGGTGGTCATAAGGATTGATGCCAACTTCCCAAGCATTTTCATCGGAATAGGTCCAGCCGATATCATCATGGACTCTAACATAATTTAACCAACTACAGTTTTGGTTAATTTCGTAGTAAAATTCGATACTTTTTTGAAGAAGTTTTGTTTCTCGAGTTGCAAGTGCTTCCCAACTTGTAGCCATCATCAGGGGATTATAAGAAATTTTGCATTCATTTTGATTGATGTAAGAATTAACATCATTGGGGTGGACAATTGCTTCAGAGATAAAAATGAGACTGGGGGCCACAATTTTTGCTACTAAATTAAATGCTTGCAATAAGGTGTGCACTTGAGGGAGATTTTCACAGCTAGTTCCTAGTTCTTTCCATATAAAAGGAACAGCATCCATGCGGAGAATTTCTACTCCAAGATTGGCGATGAAGAACATTTCTTCTGTGATGGCTTTGAAAACTTCTGGATTTGAGAAATTCAGGTCCCATTGATAAGTGTTAAAAGTCGTCCATACCCATTGGTTTGTTTCTGGTAAGAATGTAAAGCTCCCCGGTTTTTCTTCGGGAAAAATCTCTCGTAAATGTTGTTCATATTGATTAGGGAGAGTTCTGTCAGGAAACAAATAATAGTAGTCTTTGTATTTTTGTTCTCCCTTGATTGCTTTTTGCGCCCAAGGATGGTCATTGGCTGTGTGGTTGAAGACAAAATCAAGTGCAGTAGAAATATTTGCAGATCTAAGATCTTTGATTAGTTTTTTTAGCTCTTGAATGGAACCTATTTTAGGATCTGTTTTTCTGTAATTAGAGATTGCGTAGCCACCATCATTTTGCGGTTGGGGTGTTTGAAATAAGGGCATGAGATGGAGAATGTTGATGCCTAGTTCTTTGAGGTAAGGGATTTTGGTTTCGAAATTTTGAATTGTGCCGGCATAACGATCTAAATAACAGACGGCTGCAAGAGAATTTTGATCTTGAAACCAAAGTGGATTTTTTTCTCTTTTTATATCTAAGTTTTTGAGATATTGGGGGCGTTTTTTATAGGCTTCCCATAATGAAATCCATAATTGTTTGATCTGATAGTAAAAATCAAATCTGTCAAAATATAATTGGTATAGTAAGTTAATGAGTTCGAAAAAGTTAGGGTGTAGGCGAGTTAAGAAACTCTCCCATTTCTCTTTTTCATTATCTTTGAAGATATTTCTTTGCTCAAGATCGGTGAGGATTTGTGTATAAGTTTGTTGTGCTTGGTAAGAAGTAATCTTTTGCATTTTTCACCATTTATTAAAAAGTCAATTTTTACATGGGCCAGTGGTGCCACGAATGACAAGGCGGTAACTTAATTGATGTCTTTCTGGTTTTTTAATTTTATTGTCAAAATGATTGAGGAGTAGTGTACAGGCTTGTTCTCCAAATTCGGAAACAGGTTGGCGGACAGTGGTTAGATCAAGATATTTTGATACGTCATTGTCGTCAAAACCAACTACGGATACATCTTGCGGAATGCGGAGATTCATGCGGCGAATGGTGTGCATGGCTCCGATGGCCATTTCATCTGAGAGGGCTAAGATTGCGGTTGGTGGTTTGGAGAGTGTAAAAAGTTGTTCAGTAGCAATGGCACCACCACGATAGGAAAAATTCCCGTCTTTGATAAGTTCTGGTCTGATCTCTATATTGGCTTCGTCTAATGCTTCAAGATATCCTGTTTTGCGTAGGGATGGTATTGGAGAATAAAGAGGGTCGAATTCTTCCCCCGACAAAATGGCGATGTCTTTATGTCCAAGATTGATGAGATGAATGGTGGCATCTTTGGCTGCTTGTGTGTTGTCAATAAAAACTGTGGAAAAATGATCTGTTGTGACTTCAATTGTGACTGTCTCGATGTGATCTAATTTTGCAAGACGGTCAATGCTTTCAGATGCTAATGATGTGGTGGTGATAATTAAACCGTCTACTACTCGAGTGGTCGCTAGTTGATTAATGAGTTCATTTTGGGTTTCAATACTATCAACACTAAAATGTTGAACAGAAATATTTTGAGATAACAAGAAGACTTCAATGGCTGCAGTGAGTTTGCTTGTGAACCATTGGGCTTTAACAGGAGAAATTACGCCAATACTTTTTTTGCCTAAGGCGATTCTTGATGCGATAGGGGTGAAGTTGTAGTCTAGTTTTGAGGCGATATCTAATATCCGTTGCCTGGTTTTTGGTGCAACATTCTCATGACCTCTGAGGGCTCTACTCACAGTGGCAGTGGAGACATCGGCAAGCCTAGCAATTTCATCAATAGTTGTGGACATAAACCCTCATACTAAAATTATATTAAGTTTTATTATTTTACTTTAAAAATCAAAATGATGTGAAAACTAAAAAAACAACTTCTCTATGTAAAATATTACAACGAAATACGCAAAAATGCAAATTTTTACTGAAAAATTTGACAATCGTGAGAAAATGTTGTATTTTTTATTTATCTGATAATGTGGGATAAGTGATTTCTTATCATTTTATCCTTTATGTCACAATTACAAACTTTTTGAAAAGGAGAATTCAAATAATGAAAAAGATTCATAGCTTAATGACAGCAATGTTGATCTTTTGCATGGTCTTCGGCGCAACAAGCGTAGCTTTTGCCCAAGATGGCGATCAATATGCTACACCTGAATTGGCTGCAGCGTTTGCAGGCGAATATGCAGGAACAGTTGTTACAGTTGATGGACCATTTGTTGATCAAGATGAGGTTTTGTTTTACGAAACAATGGCCTCTTTTGAGGAAGCAACAGGTATCGACATTCAATATATTGGGAACAAAGAATTCGAAACATCCATTGCAATCCGCGTGGATGGTGGCGATGCTCCTGATATTGCTGACTTCCCACAACCTGGTTTGTTCAGTGGCTTCGCAGCCAGTGGCGATTTGGTTGATCTTACCACTTTCATGGATTTGGAAGATGTAGGAACACGTTTGGGACAAGGCTGGATTGAATTGGGTACAGTACCAGGTGCAGATGGCACATCAGCTTATTACGGTATTGTGGAACGCGTGAATGGTAAATCCTTCGTATGGTATCCCAAGCAAGCTTTTGATGCAATGGGCTATGAAGTTCCCACAACATGGGATGAAATGACCGCATTGATGGACTTGATGGTTTCTGATGGCTACACCCCATGGTGTATCGGTATTGAATCTGGTACCGCCACTGGTTGGCCGGCAACAGACTGGGTTGAAGAAATTATGCTTCGAACCACAAGCTTGGAAAACTATGACAAATGGACAACAGGCGAATTAAAATTCGATTCACCCGAAGTGAAGAACGCAATTCAAATTATGTCTGACATTTGGTTCAATGATGCCTATGTTTATGGTGGACGTGAATCCATCGTTTCTACTGGCTTCGGTGACGCAGTGGCACCAATGTTCACAGATCCTCCTGGATGTTTCTTGCACAAACAAGGTAACTTCATCACCAGCTACTTCCCCGAAGGAACAGTTGCAGGTGAAGATTATGACTTCTTCTACTTGCCAGGAATTGATGAAGCTTACGGTAGCCCAGTTTTGGGTGGTGGCGACATCTTCGGTATGTTCAATGATCGACCAGAAGTTCGCGCAGTAATGGCATACTTCACCTACGGCGAACATTTGAAGGAATGGATGGCTGCTGGTGGCGCAATTGCTCCTCAATCAGACATTGACCTTGACTGGTACGGTGACCCGATTACACGTGGTATTGGTGAAATCATGTTGAACGCAACTGCAAGCCGCTTTGATGGCTCTGACTTGATGCCAAGTGAAGTTGGTGCAGGTTCCTTCTGGAAGGGCATGACTGACTACGTATCCGGCACAATTGACCTTGACACTGCAGTTCAAGAAATTGACGCAGCATGGCCTGCTAAATAAGATTAGTTTCATTTTTGGAGGCAAACTTGGTAACAAGTTTGCCTCTTTTTAAAGATCGTAATTTTCTATTTGTTATGATCATAATAACTTGTTGAATTTTCATATCTTATAAATGTTACTACTTATAAAGGAACAGACTATGACTTTAGAAATTAATAAAAATAAAAAGAAATGGAATGAGCATTATATTGTCAAAGTGTTTTTAGGTTTCTTAATGCTTACAGCAATGTACTATTTCTTTAAAGAAGGTTTTATTTTTCTCAGAGATGCGAAAATCCCCCAAGCTATTATGGCATTAGTTGCTATTATTTGGGGTGTTGGTGGAACAACTTCTATCTTTGTTGTTTTCAACTGGATTGTTGAAAATTTATTCCCCCGAAAAATGGGGCAAAAAGTTTTGCCTTATGTTTTTATTGGACCAGCAATGTTGATGTTGTTGTGGTTTTTGTTTATCCCGACAATTCGAACATTTTATTTGAGTTTGTTTGGTCCTTCCTCTGATGTTTTTGTTGGAATAAAAAATTATCTTGATGTTTTCACAGAACGGGCAATGTTAGAGGCATTCCGTAATAATCTTATGTGGATTATTTTAGGAACGGGTTTTTGTGTCATTTTAGGTTTATTAGTGGCGGTGTTAGCAGATCGAAGTTCTTATGAGAAAATTGCTAAAGGTATTGTTTTTATGCCAATGGCAATCTCATTTGTTGGTGCTGGTGTGATTTGGCGTTTTGTTTATCTCTTTGAACCGATTGGTAGCACTCAAAGAGGTGTTTTGAATGCATTGATGGTTTTTTTCGGGCAGAAGCCAATGGCTTGGCTGCAAACAGTGCAACCTTGGAACAACTTGTTTTTGATCGCAGTTGCGGTTTGGATCCAAACTGGGTTTGCAATGGTGGTGTTATCTTCAGCGATTAAAGGGGTTCCAGGCGAATTGTTGGAAGCCGCAAGAATTGATGGTGCCACAGAAGTTCAAATTTTCTTTAGAATCATAATTCCATATATCAAGGGAACGTTAATTACAGTTACTACAACGATTATTATCTTTATGCTTAAGATCTTTGATGTGGTGTTGGTAATGACTGGTGGTAACTACGGAACAGAAGTGATTGCGACACAGTTCTATCGACAATTCTTTACGAACCGAAATGCTGGTCTAGGATCTGCAATTTCAATTGTGTTGTTAGTTGCGGTTATCCCTGTGATGATCTATAACGTGCGCCAATTGAACAAACAGGAGACTTTCAAATGAAAAGCCAAAAGAAATTAAATAAATTGATTGTTGATGTTGTGCTTGGTGTAATCTGTGTTATTTGGTTGGTGCCAACAATTGGGTTGTTGGTCTCCTCATTTCGATATCGTGAGGCGATTAATACATCAGGTTGGTGGAATGTATTCCCTCATCGTGAATTTGTAAACACTGAAACAATTGAACTAGGTGATATTAATATTCGGGAACCAATTGTGATTGATGGTTATGGAACCTTTGACAACACTGCTCTTCGAGAAGGAATTGACCTCGGTGATGGAAAAATCATTGCTTGGGATTCAGTGATCAATCATATTGTTGGGATCCAAGAGAAAAAATGGGTATTTTCACCTGATTTTACAACTGAAAACTATAAAACGGTTATGAACGGCTCTACCTATGAATATAAAAATTCATCGGGTGATACAGTAAAAGTGCAAGGTGAAAATCTTGTTCAAGCATTTTTGAATTCAATCACTGTTGCCGTACCGGCTACTATTATCCCAATTATGATGGCTGCTTTTGCTGCCTATGGTTTTTCTTGGATGAACTTCCCGGGAAGAAGAATTAGCTTTGTGATTGTGGTGATGATGTTGGTGGTTCCTTTGCAACTGGCATTAATTCCTATTTTAAAGGACTATGTTTCATTGCAAATTAATGGAACTTTTTTGGCAGTTTGGTTGGCACATGCTGGTTTTGGTTTGCCATTAGCTACTTATTTGCTTTATAACTATATCTCCACTATTCCTCGAGATATTTTGGAATCAGCTTTTATTGACGGGGCATCACATTTCACCATCTTTTTACGATTAGTGCTGCCTTTGTCTGTGCCCGCATTAGCTTCTTTTGCGATTTTCCAATTCTTGTGGGTTTGGAATGATTATTTGGTGGCGTTGGTGTTCATTGGACAAAAACCTGAAAATACGGTTTTGACACAACAGTTAGCCAACATGGCAGGGACGTGGGGGTCTAATTGGCATGTTTTGACAGCAGGTGCTTTTGTTTCTATGGCGTTGCCGATGATCGTTTTCTTCGCATTACAAAGATACTTTGTACGTGGGTTAATGGCAGGTAGTGTTAAGGGATAAAAGGGTAGGATTATAAAATGTTATGGAAAAAAGAGCAGGATTTTTTCTTGCTCTTTTTTGAATTTATCAATAAATATAAGATTTGCATATACATTTCATCTAATAAATAAATGGAACGACAAAAATAATGTGTTTTAAGTATAATAGTATTAACATTAATGTTTAGGATTGGTAGAGAATGACAGGATCTTTTTGGGATATAGGTTTTTCAGACTTAATAGATGAGATGGATATTGAACAAGCAATGAAATTTACAAATATAATTAATCGGTTTTTTTCAAATAAAAAAGATAATCCTTCAGTTAATAATGAAGTGAAATCTGGTGATGCAGAGAAAATGCTTTTCCCTGAAGTGGTTCCTGTATTACCTTTACGCGGTGTGGTTGTTTATCCTCAAACAGGGTTGCCTTTGACGATTGGTCAACCAAGATCAATGAAATTGATTGATGATGTGATGGTAAATGATAAAATTGTTGCTTTTGTGACTTCAAAAGATGTTGATAATGAAAATCCGAGTAAGAATGATCTTTATCAGATTGGTACGATTGGAGTTGTGCAAAGGTTATTTCGGGTTCCAGACGGTACGGTGCGAATTTTAGTACAAGGATTGCAGAGAGTTCGAATCACTGAATATGTACAAGAAATGCCTTATTTTATGGCAAAGACAGAATTGATTCCAGAAGATGAAACTGTTGATGTTGAAGTTGAGGCGATGACTCTTGCGATTCGTAATCAATTTGAAAGAATATCAGAAATTAATAGCTCAATTCCAAATGAAATGATTGGATCTGTTACTAGCATTGAAAATGCGTTGACGGCTGTTTATACGATTGCTAATTTTCAAGATATGGAATTTGAAGAAGCTCAAGAAATTTTGGAGTTAAATAGTGTAAAAGAAAAACTTTTGAAGTTGACTACTATTTTAACGCACGACATTGAGCTGTTGGAGATTGGTCAGAAAATTCAGAGTGAAGCAAAATCTGAAATTGAGAAGATGCAAGATGATTATTTCTTGCGCGAACAATTGAAAGCAATCCAACGACAACTTGGTGAAAATGATGAACAGGTTGAGTTAGATGAGCTACAGTTGAAAATTCAAAGCGTGGGGATGTCTGAAGAAGCTGAGAAGCAGGCTGCACGTGAATTCCGACGTTTGAAAATGATGCCTTCTTCTTCAGCTGAATATTCTGTAATCCGAACCTATTTAGATTGGTTAACAGACTTGCCTTGGGAAAAGATGTCTGAGGATTCTATTGATATTGCTCAAGTGAAAGAAGTTTTAGATTCAGATCATTATGGATTGGATGATATAAAAGAAAGATTGTTAGAGTTTTTATCCGTTCGGAAACTGCGAGCTGAACGTAAAGAGGCATTGGCTACAGATGGAAAAGCTGATGAAATTCGTAAACCTAGAGAAGGTGTGATTTTATGTTTTGTGGGACCTCCTGGCGTAGGGAAAACCTCTTTAGGAAAGTCTATTGCGCGTGCATTGGGACGCGAGTTTGTCCGTATCTCTTTAGGTGGCGTACATGATGAAGCTGAGATTCGTGGGCATCGAAGAACTTATATAGGGTCTATGCCGGGGCGAATTATTCAGGAGTTGAGACGGGTTGAAAGTCGTAATCCAGTATTTATGTTGGATGAAATTGATAAGTTGGGACAAGATTATCGTGGTGACCCAGCATCGGCTTTGTTAGAAGTTTTAGATCCTGAACAAAATGCAAATTTCCGTGATCATTATTTGGAAGTTTCATTTGATTTGAGCCAAGTCATGTTTATCACAACCGCAAATTCTTTAGCTAGTATTCCAGGACCATTGTTAGACCGTATGGAGATCATTCAATTAACAAGTTATACGGAACAGGAGAAAATTGAGATCGCAAAAGGATATTTGATTCCAAGACAGCTTAAGGAAAATGGGCTTTTTACCCATGAAGTTGTGTTCGAAGAAGATGCCTTACATGATCTGATCCAACATTATACGAGAGAAGCTGGTGTGCGAAATTTGGAACGGGTGATTGGCGGGGTTTGCCGAAAAGCAGTGACTAAAATTACAACAGATCACAACACGCAGGTGGTTGTTAGCAAAGATAATTTGCGAGATTTTGCAGGGAAGAGAAAATATTATACGATGCAAGAAATTGCACAAAGAACAGAAATTCCAGGAGTGGCAACTGGGTTGGCTTGGACTCCGGCAGGTGGAGATGTGCTGTTTATCGAAGCAGCGATGATCCCAGGAAAAGAAGGATTTCAATTATCTGGTTCTTTGGGAAATGTGATGAAAGAAAGTGCTAATGCGGCTTTTTCTTTTGTACGTTCTCATGCGAGTGAACTTGGCATTGACCCAGAAGTTTTCTCTACGAATTTAATCCATATTCATGTTCCAGCAGGTGCGACTCCAAAAGATGGACCTTCTGCTGGAGTTACAATTGCCACTGCTTTAGTTTCTTTGTTGATTGGGAAACCAGTTAAAAAAGATCTAGCAATGACAGGAGAAATTACATTAAGAGGACAGGTTTTACAGGTGGGGGGGATTAAGGAAAAGGTGCTTGCAGCGCATCGAGCAGGGATTCGTACAGTTTTTATTCCGGCGTTGAATGAAGCTGATTTGGATGAATTACCTGAAGATGTTTTAAATGACCTGACCTTTGAAATGATTGAGAATGCTGAGGAGGCAATTTCTAAGGCATTCTAAGAAGGAAGTTGATATGAAAAAAATTATGATCATAGACGATGATCAAGATATACAAAAATTAATGACAATTTTTTTGGAATTGGAAGGACATAAAACAGTTACACCTACTGATTTTTCCAATGTTCCAAAACTGATTGATGATGCACAACCAGATATTTTGATTTTGGATGTGAATTTACAAGGATATAATGGAATTGAAATATTAGAAGATTTGCGAAATGTTGAAAAATATAATGATGTGCGAGTTATTTTAACATCTGGTTTGGATTATTCTTATCGAATTGAGGATTTTTTAAATTCAGACTTTATTTTAAAGCCGTATATGCCTGATGAATTGATTAGAAAGATTAGTAAGACTAATTGAGGGTATGATGGTTAAGAAAACAGTGAATAAAAACAAAAAACTGAAGTGGTATGAAATGGATTTGCATTTACATACACCTGCTTCAGGAGATTATAAACAAAAGAATGTCAGTTATTTAGATTTTTTACAAAGAGCTGAGAAAAAAGGGTTGGATATTATTGCTTTTACAGATCATAACACTGTAAAAGGATATCGAGAGATGATGGAAGAAGTTACCAATTTAAGATTATTGGAAACTTTGAATCGAATTTTGCCAGAAGAACGCGCTCGTTTGCAAGAATATGAACGATTATTTAATAAAATCTTGATTTTACCAGGATTTGAATTTACAGCGACTTTTGGATTCCATATTTTAGGGATCTTTCCTCCTGATAAGCCAATTCGCGATATTGAACATTTGTTATTAAAATTAAATGTACCTTCTGAAACAATTGATGATGGTGCATTCACTGTGGGAGCATCTTCTGATGTTTTAACAGCTTATCGTGAAATAAATATGGCAGGGGGCTTGGTGATTGCTGCACATGTAAACTCTTCTAATGGTGTGGCAATGAGAGGGATTAATTTTGGCGGTCAAACGAAGATTGCTTATACCCAGGATCCAAATTTGCATGCTTTAGAAGTAACCGATCTTGAAATTAGAGGACGACGAACTACGGCAACATTTTTTAATGGTACAAAACCAGAGTATCCACGTAGAATGCATTGTATTCAGGGGTCTGATGCCCATCGGCTTGATCCAGATCCTTCTCGGAAAAAGGAGTTAGGTTTAGGAGATCGAACTACTGAAATTTTGATGTCTGAAGTGTCTTTTGAGAATTTGTTGAATGTTTTTAATGGAAATGATTTTTCTAAGACTAGACCTTCTCGAAAACAGAAAAATGATAGTTCTTATGATTTTATCCAAGCTGCTCGTGAAGAGGGTGCTAATATTATTCAAGATTTTCATGTTGATGTGATGGTGCGTGGTGGACATTTATATAATGTTATTGCTGATACATGTGCATTAGCGAACACCAATGGCGGCACTTTATACATAGGTGTGAGTGGCAATGCTAGTGAAAATGTTGTTGGTGTTGAGGATCCTAGTAAGGTGATTCAAAAGTTGGAAAAAGAAATCAATAATCGAATTAGCCCTCCGTTAAATGTTGAATTTGACTCTTTGAAGAGTAAGGAAAAACCGGTTGTGCGTGTGATGATTCCTCGCGGTGATGATCCGCCATATGCAGTGGATGATAATAAGATCTATGTGCGAGAAGAATCTGACACAAGTTTGGCTGTGAGAGATGAAATTGTTGGATTGGTGAATCGAGCACGAGAATATTCGAGATTATTGGAAATTGTTAAAAAGGACAATCAATTGACGTCATTGGTACCTCATTCAGAAATTGAACCTGTTGAACAAAAAGAAGTTCAGACAAATGATGAGTTGCCACGAACCGGAGTTGAAGTGATTGCAAGTGAAGAACGTCAGGGAAGTAAGTATTATACTTTGCGTGATTTGCGTAATGGCAATGTTGTGAAAAATGTAACTGAAAAATCTGCAAGAAAATTATGGCATTATGCAATTACTAAATATTCTGAATTGCCCCAAGATAAACGAAATTTGAAGGTTGAATGGCATGGAAATTATGGGTTATTACAAAAAGTGCTTGGAAAAACTGTTCGATATGATTTTGTTGAGAATAAGAATGGAAATTATCGTTTCTTTTATGGTGTGACAGAAGATGGAATTAGTGGTCCTTGGAATGATGTGGTTGGAATTACAGATTAGTTTGACATGAAAGAATGATACCGGCAAGAGTATCTATGCCGGAAGAATTCCCCCATGTTGTTAATTGATTAAGTGCGTCGATGTTTGAAAATTCATCGGCGCATATTTCTTTAATGAGATTCAGAATTCTTTCATCTGCTTTCTTTTGAAAAGCAGCTTCGATCAAATTGGCACTAATTAATGTAGTTTTTAATAGCATTTCTTTTATCAGTGATTGTTTAAAATCATTAGAAAATTCTCTGTCTTTTATTATTGTCTCTGAGAGAATGACTCCAGTGATAAAGTCATCACCACTCGGTGTTAATCCATTTCCTACGCCAATTAATTTTGTAAAAGCGGCAAATAGTTGTTTTTCTGAATTTTGTTGAAGAGCTATTTTTATAGCTAAGATTATTTGTATTTTTGGATTTGTTAGACTTTTTGTTGTTTCTGGTAAATCAATCAGTTGTAGAGAATTTACTAAGTATTCATTATTGGATAAGTTACTGTTTTGAATGAATTTTTTTATATTGTTGATTATTTGTTGATATGAATAAACTATGCTTAATTGAGGATCGAAAATATTTGTTTTAAAATTTTTTGAAAAAGTAATTGATGGATTTTGAAATATAATTTGTTCGTTTGTAGTGAAGATATTTGTTTCTTTTGAGCAAATTGGAATATTGTTTTGGAGATTCGTACAATTGATTGTATAGGGGCCTTTGAAAGATTCAATACTGATAAATATAATATTGTTTTGATCTGAGAGTAAAAAAATACCTTTTGAGGTTTGACCAAAAAATATAAATTCATTTTTTGTTGTGAGAATGTTATATGCAATATTTCCAATTGAAGTGATTGTAAAATTCATCTTTAATCCTTTATTGATCTTATTTTACAATAAATGATGAAATAAATGATTATTACTTAAACAATCATTTAATCTTAAAATATTGTTGGGTTTAAAATAGATGCTTGAATTTGTAAAAAAAATCCTGTACAATGACAAGGTAAGGAGATTAGGTTAATAATGAAACATAGCCCCCAATTAATTTTTGAATCAATTGCTCACTTGATGGGTGGTGGTGCTATGCTTTTTACCATCCTTGTCTTACCTTTAATAGTGTAAACATCGCACGATATCCCTATGTGGTTCGTGCGATTTTTTTTTATCCAAATACGGCTGGAAACATCCGTAAATATAAAATGAGGAGATTTTAATGGCTAAAAAAGAAGTTTTCGGCTATTTGCCGAACGATAAACCACCATTTGGAAGCATGGTTATTTTAGGGCTTCAACATGTGTTGGCAATGTTCCCTGCAACAGTGCTTGTTGCAACTATTGTAGGATTTAATGTAGGTGCAGTGTTAGCAGTATCAGGGCTTGCAACTATCACCGCATTGATTCTTTCTAAGTTGATTGCAGGGAAATTTATTCCACTTTATTATGGTTCAAGTTTTGCATATATTGCAGCAACACTGGCAATCATGGGTGGCGACTACGGTGGAATTAACCCGGTAAGAATTGCACAAGTAGGTATTGTTTCAACAGGTGTTGTGAATATTATCGTAGGTTTTGTAATTCACTATGCTGGTGGACGAAAAGTAATTGATAAAGTTTTACCCCCAATTATCACAGGTTCAGTTGCACTCACAATCGGTATTGCTTTGGCAGGTGCCGCATTGAATGATGCATTTGGTGTATATGTGCCTGATATTGCCGGTAAGACAATTATTATTGCTGCCTTCACACTTTTGGTGACAGTTCTTTTCTCTGTTTATTTGCAAGGAAAAGGTTTTATTGGTTTGATTCCGATTTTGTTAGGGATGATTTCTGGTTATATTTTTGCAATGCTTTTGGGTGTTGTAGACTTCAGTGCAATCAAAGCTGCTCCTTGGTTTGAAGTACCTGGTTTTACATTGCCGTATTTCAAGAATTTTGGTAGCTCTGGTGCCCTACAAGCCATTTTTGGGATTGCGATTATTTGTATTGCAACCATTCCAGAATCTACTGCACACCTTTACCAAATGTCACTTTATGTTGATAACTTGGCAGAAAATATGGGAAAAGAAAAATACAACCTTCGAGAACTTATTGGTTTGAACTTGATTCTTGATGGTCTTGGTGACTCAATCAACGGTATGTTCGGTGGTGTGGCTGGTACAAACTACGGTGAAAATAACTCTTTGATGGTTATTACACGTAACTACTCTGGACCTGCTTTGATCACCGCTGGTGTAATTGCTATCGTAATCGCTTTCGTTGGAAAATTGACTGGTTTTGTTCAATCAATTCCAACCGGTGTGATTGGTGGGTTGGAAATTTATCTGTTCGGTATTATTGGTATGCAAGGTATTGCAATTATCCAATCCGAAAAGGTGAATCTCTACGATCCAAGAAATTTGGCAATTGGTGCTGTCATTTTGGTTGTTGGGATCGGTGGAAACATTCAATTTGGTGATTTACCAATTCCTATTTTGCAAGGTATGTTCCCCACAGGGTTACCGTCAATTGCAACCGCAGCAGTTTTGGGTATTTTCTTGAATGTCATTTTCATGATTTTCAAAGCACCTGAAGATGTAATGCTTGAGGCGGAGTTGTAGTTACCTTAAACATTCTCAGAGCAGAATACTAAAACCTAGAGGAGAAGGTGCTTGGTACCTTCTCCTTTTCGTTCCTAAAGTTGTTTTGGTTTGAGAGTTGATGGGTTTGAATTTGAAATGATTTCATAATCATGTCAAATAAAAGTTTATCAGTTCATTTATTTAGTAAAGGATAATGTTATGTCTAGAAATGCACATCCATCATTACCTGAATTTGAATATATCAAGCCAGTAAGTTTTGCAGAAGCTTGTAAGTTTCTTGCTGACAATGCTGGAAATGCGCGCCCACTGATGGGTGGGACAGATACCCTCGTTCGTATACGCGATGGTTTTTATAAAGAAGAGTTTATTGTTGATGTTAAGGGTTTGCCTGGAATGAAGGAAATTCATTTTGATGCTGCGAAAGGTCTTACGGTAGGCGCAGCGGTTTCAATGAATTCTGTTGCTGAGAATGCAGATGTTAAAAAGGTTTATCCGATGTTGGTTGAGGCTTGTAATTCTGTTGCGAGCTATCAGCTTCGTTCAAGAGCGACAATTGTTGGCAATATTTGCAATGCATCCCCTGCGGGAGATACGTTGGGAATGAGCATTTTGTTGAATGCTGAATTGACGGTTGTTGGTGTTGATGGGAAAGAAAGAATTGAACCTGTGGCTACATTTTTCAAAGGCCCGGGAAGAACTGTTTTGCAAACTGGCGAATTGGTGAAATCAATCTTTTATCCAATCCCTAAAAAGGGTATGGTCGGAAAATATTTGAAGCATGGTCGAAATAATCGAAGTGACCTTTCATTAGTAGGTGTTTCAGCAATTGCCTATGAAGAAGATGGTTTGCACGTGAAAGTCGCTTATGCATCTGTGGGACCGACCCCTGTGGTGGTGAAAGAAGTGGAAGATTACTTCTTAAAGAATGAATTTAATGATGAGAACATTAAGGAAGCGTCACAAATTGCAATGGACCATTGTTCTCCAATCGATGACGTGCGTTCTAGCGCGCGGTATCGAAAATTGATGGTGAAAAATTTGACAAAAAGAATTTTGAACCAGATCCAAGAACTTCGATAGACTGGAGGAAATAATGGATCATAAGATTACTGTTACTGTAAATGGTCAAGTTGAATTGGTACAAGTTCCTTCAAATATGACACTTTTACGGATGTTGCGTGAAAAATTAGGTTTAACGGGTACTAAAAATGGTTGTAGTGCAGGCGAATGTGGTGCTTGTACTGTGATGATGAATGGCGCACCCGTTAATAGCTGTATGGTGTTGGCCGTTGAATGTGAAGGTGCTGAAATTATCACAGTGGAAGGCTTGGCAAAAGAAGGTAAGTTGGATGTTGTGCAACAAACTGTGATGGAAGAAGGCGGGATTCAGTGTGGTTTTTGTACCCCTGGCGTTTTGATTTCCGCTCGTTCTTTGTTGGATCGAAATGCAGATCCTACTGAAGATGAGATTAAGGAAGCATTGGTTGGTAACCTCTGTCGCTGCACAGGTTATGAACGAATTATTAAAGGCATTCAAAAAGCAGCAAAAATGGAATAAAGGAGATTAGTGATGGCAGAAGTAAAAACCCCAACTATTATTGGTCAACCACTTCCTCGAAAAGATACTTACGATAAAGCTATCGGCGCTGCTCAATATACGGATGACTTGCAATTTGGACCAGGTTTGTTGCATGCAAGAATTAAACGAAGCCCGCATGCACACGCTTTGATTAAAAACATTGATGTTTCAAAAGCAGAACAAATGCCGGGTGTGAAGGTGGTTGTTACGGGAGAAGATTTCCCTGGAAGAATTGGACTTTATATTGTGGATCGCCATATTTTTGCTCGCGACCGAGCACGATATGTGGGTGAACCTGTGGCAGCTGTGGCGGCAATTTCTGAAGAGATTGCTGAAAAGGCTGTGGATTTGATTGAAGTTGAATATGAAGTTTTGGAAGGTGTGTTTGATCCGATTTATGGTGCATCAAAGGAAGCCCCTTTGATTCATCCGAAGATGGATGAATATTATGTTCCAAATTATGTTTTTCCCCAAAAAGGGACGAATATTTCGAACTGGTTCAAGATTCGTAAAGGGGATGTGGACAAGGCGTTTGAAGAGTGTGCAGAAATTGTTGAGCATGAATTCAAGGTGCCCCATGTGCAACATGTGCCGATTGAGACACATATTGCGATTGCTAAATTTGATCTGAATGGTAAGTTGACCCTTTGGGCTTCTTCACAATCTCCATTTGCTCAGAGAGATTTGATTGCAAAGACTTTTAATATGTCACAGAGTGATATTCGAGTGATTGCTCCTTATGTGGGTGGTGGCTTTGGATGTAAGGCTGGGGTGACGATGGAAGCTTTGCCAGTGGCAATAGCTCAGAAAATTCCGGGTGTGCCAGTGAAATTGGCATTAACTCGTGAAGAGGAATTTTATACGAATTTTGTGCGCCAAGGTTTGGTGATTCGTTTGAAGGTTGGTTGTGATAAAGACGGCAATCTTTTGGCGATGAAAAACACCATGTATTGGGACGGTGGTGGTTATACGGATTATGGTGTTAACATCACTCGTGCTGGTGGATATAACAGCACTGGCCCTTATGATATTCCGAATGTGTGGACAGATTCTATGTGTGTTTACACAAACCATCCTGTGGGTGGCGCCTATCGTGGATTTGGGATGTCTGAATTACATACTGGTGTGGATCAGGCGATGGATATGTTGGCTGATAAGATTGGTATGCCTCAGGACGAATTCCGATTGCGAAATTGTGTGCAAGGTGGCGACACTTTGGTGACCAGTATGAAAATGCATCCAACTGGGTTAGATCAATGTATTCAACATGTTGCTGAAGCTTTGGATATTAATAAAAAGGAAGAACCTTCTTCTCCAACCAAGCTGAGAGGCAAGGGATTAGCGTTGATGTGGAAAGCCCCGTCAATCACACCAAACTCTGGTTCAGCGGCAAAAATCGCTTTGGCTGAAGATGGCACATTAGTATTGTCTGTCGGTGGTCAAGAAATTGGACAAGGCGCATTTTCTGCGATGGCTCAAATCGCTGCGGGCGTGATGGGAGTGCCCTATGAAGATGTCAAAATTGATGGTCCAGTAGATACCCAATACAGCCCTTATGAATGGCAAACAGTTGCCAGCCGTTTGACTTGGTCTATGGGGAACGCAGTCAAGCGCGCAGCTGAAGATGCAAAACGACAAGTGCTTGATTTGGTCAGCGAACATTGGAATGAAAGTCCTGAAGATCTTGATATCGTAAATGGCATGGTTGTTTCCTATAAAAGTGAACAAGAAATGTCCCTTGAAGGCATTGGGATTTACGGTATTCCGAAAGATGGCTATGAAGGTTGGAAGGGAAATGGTCCAATAATTGGCCGTGGTTCCTTTATGCCCAATTACATCTCTGGTTTGGATGCTGAAACTGGTCAGGGTACACGCGCTGTTGTGCACTATACGACTGGTTGCCAAGGATTTGATATTGAAATTGATAAAGAAACAGGCAAGATTGATATTTTGAAAGCTGTTTCCGCATTTGATGTTGGAAAAGCAATCAATATTGATAATGTCAAAGCACAAATTGAAGGCGGTTTGATTCAAGGTGTGAGTTCTTCAATCTTTGAAGAGATGTTGCTTGAAAAAGGTGAAATGAAGAACCCCAGCTTTGTAGATTATCGTATTTCAACAACGACTGACTTGCCAAAGAAACATGAAGTTTTTGTTGTTGAGGTTCCTCAAGATGATGGTCCTTATGGAGCACGTGGGATTGGTGAACATCCTATGGTGCCAACAATTGCAGCCTTAGGCAATGCAATTTACAATGCGACTGGCATCAGACTATATGGACCTCCATTCACTCCGGAAAAAGTTTTCCTCGCAATGGTTGACGCAGGTCTAACCGAATAAACTAAAAAAACATTCTATGAGTAAGGGCATCTGTTCTAGATTTAGAGCGATAAAGATGCCCTATACCCGTTTCTACATAATGGAGGTTTGTAGATGAAAGAAGAAAAAAGAATCACTCACCAAGAATTGAATGATGCTTTGCTTGCTCGCAGGAAAAAAGTTCATTTAGGTGGTGGGCAGAGCAGAATTGATGCTCAACACGAAAAAGGCAAACAAACAGCTCGTGAACGTATTGAAAAATTGCTTGACCCCGGTAGTTTCCAAGAAGTGGATACCTATATCACCCATCGTATGACTGATTTTGGCATGGATGATGAAAGCAAGAAATTTGAAGGCGATAGTGTTGTTTGTGGTTTTGGAAAAATTGATGGCCGTTTAGTGGCAGTATATTCTCAAGATTTTACAGTCTTGGGAGGTTCTCTTTCAGAGGCACATGGCTTGAAAGTCACAAAGATGCAAGACTTGGCTGTCGATGCAGGTGTGCCAATTATCGGCATTATGGATTCAGGTGGTGCTCGCATTCAAGAAGGCATTTGGAGCTTGGGTGCATTTGCTGAAATTTTTAAACGAAATACTTTATCCAGTGGTGTTGTTCCCCAAATTTCTGTAATGATGGGACCATGTGCAGGAGGTGCAGTATACTCTCCTGGTTTGCAAGACTTCATTATTATGACGCAAGGAACAAGTCAAATGTTCATTACAGGCCCTCGAGTGATTGAAGCAGTTACCCGTGAAAAAGTTGACAAAGAATCTTTGGGTGGTGCTTTAGTCCATAGTTCTGTAAGTGGCGTTTCCCATTTTGCAACAAAAGATGAGGCAGAAACAATTGCAGTTACAAGAAAATTAATTGGTTATTTGCCATCTAGTTTTAAAGAAGCTCCTCCAAAAGTTACTCCAACAGATGATCCTTGGCGTGCAGATCAATCATTAGACACAATGATTCCAATCAATCCAAATGAACCCTATGATATGCATGAAGTCCTTGCAAAGGTCTTTGATTTGGGTAGCTTTATGCCAGTCCATACTCATTTTGCTCAAAACGCAATTGTTGGCTTTGCTCGCTTACACGGTCAAGCAGTAGGTGTGATTGCCAATCAACCTTCATTTATGGCAGGTGCTTTGGATATTGATGCAGGTGATAAGATTGCTAGATTTGTGCGATTCTGTGATGCATTCAATTTCCCATTGATCACTTTTGTGGACACCCCAGGATTTATGCCTGGTGTAACCCAAGAACATGGCGGAATTATTCGCCATGGTGCCAAGATTGTTTATGCATTTTCTGAAGCAACCGTGCCGAAAATCTCGGTCGTAACTCGAAAAGCTTATGGTGGCGCTTATATTGTAATGAGCTGTAAAAATATTGGTGCGGATTTAGCATTTGCATGGCCAACTGCACAAATTGCAGTCATGGGTGCTGAAGGTGCTGTCAACATTGTGCATGCAAAAACATTGAAAAATGCAGAAAATGCAGATGAATTAAGAGAAGAACTTGTCACAGAATATCGAGATAAATTCTCTAATCCTTACGTAACAGCACGCAGTGGGCACATTGATGATATTTTGATTCCATCAGAAACAAGAGCTCGGTTAATCGGTGCACTTGAATTATTGAAAAATAAAGATGTAAAAAGCCCTGAAAAACGACATGGCAATATTCCGCTTTAGACAGGAGTGATGATGGAAAATACTTTAATAACTGGTCTCTATGTAAGTGTGATCAGTATGGCGGTAACTTTTATTGCTTTGGGAATTTTGATCGGTGTAATGTATGCTTTGTTGGCGATTTTTCCTGACAAAAGCAAACAAGTTGCAGGTGAAAGTGATGAATCTGTGGCTATGATTGAAGAACCTGAAGTGGATGAAAAAGCTAATCAAGAGTTAGCTGTTGCAATGGCAGTTGGGATGGCTTTGTTGGAGCATCAAGGTGCTTTTGATGCAAAAGATCCTAACTTAGGCAAATTACTAGAATAAATTTTAAGGAATTAAATATGAGTAAACAAGTAACTGTTATTGTTGAAGGAAAAGAATATGTGGTCACCGTTGGTGATTTGAGTGCTCGACCGATTGTTGCATCAGTTGGCGATACCAGCTATCAAGTTGAAGTGCCGGCTGCACCTTCTTCCCCTGTAACTTCTGCTGTTCCAGCACCCGTGGCTTCCCCCGCCATGGCAAAGAAAGCTGCCCCAGTAGCGACTGGCTCTGCAGTAACCGCACCAATGCCTGGTGACATTGATGAAGTTTTGGTGAAGGTTGGTGAAGTTGTTGAAGCTGGTCAACCTGTGGTTGTCTTAGAAGCAATGAAGATGAAAAATCAAATTAGAGCAAATGTTGCTGGGAAAGTTGCATCAATTGAAGTGTCGTCCGGCGATCATGTTGATTATGGTGCTGTTCTTGTGACATTCGAATGAGGTCGGAATGAATATTGATAGTTTACTTTCATTATTCGCTGCCCCCTTGGCATTGACCTGGCAGAAAGCGGTGATGATAGCAATTGGCTTGGTGCTAATCTATTTGGCAATTGCAAAAGATTATGAACCAGTATTATTGCTACCAATTGGTTTTGGTGCGATTTTGGCAAATTTGCCATTAACTGGAATCACTGAATCACATGGCTTTTTAGGTGTTTTGTTTGAGGCGGGTGTTGCGAATGAATTGTTCCCCTTACTGATTTTTATTGGCATTGGGGCAATGACGGACTTTGGTCCGTTGATGGAAAACCCACAGCTAGCGCTTCTCGGTGCAGCTGGGCAATTTGGGATCTATTCGACCTTTATGTTGGTGCTACTCCTAGATAAGCTTCCATTTATTAGCTTTTCGTTGGCAGAAGCAGCCTCAATCGGGATAATTGGTGCAATTGATGGTCCTACGGCGATTTATGTAGGCAATAAGCTTGCGCCGCATATGCTAGGTGCAATTGCCGTGGCTGCATATTCCTATATGTCTTTAGTACCGATTATTCAACCACCAGTCATGCGAGCTTTGACTTCTGATACAGAACGTAGAGTTCGAATGCCTTATTCTCAACGTGAAATTTCCAAAACTGCCCGAGTGGTCTTCCCCATCGTGGTAATCATTGTGGTTTCTTTATTGTCTCCTCAAGCATCTCCATTAATCGCAACATTGATGTTAGGGAACTTAATGCGAGAAGCTGGTGTAGTCGATCGCTTACGATTTGCTGCCGAAGGTGAAATCGCAAATGTGACCACACTCTTCTTAGGGTTGGCAATTGGCGGCACGATGAAAGGTGAAGAATTTTTGCAAGTTGAAACATTGATTGTGATGGCATTAGGGCTGCTAGCTTTTATTTTGGATACTTTCGGCGGTGTTATGTTCGGGAAGTTGATGTATCGACTTTCTGGAGGCAAAGTGAATCCATTAATTGGCGCAGCAGGCATTTCTGCCTTCCCGATGGCAGCACGCATTGTGCAACGTTTGGGGCAAGAATATGATTATGATAATTTCCTATTGATGCACGCTATGGGTGCGAATACTGCTGGTCAGCTTGGGAGTGTGATCGCAGGTGGTGTGTTCTTGACAATCATGCTTGGAATTGTTTAGAAAACTCAAAATGATGAAAGGAGAATTCATTGACAGTTAAAACAGTTGTGAAAACCAGTGAATATCATGATTCCGTCACGCTAATGCTGGTTGCTAGAGAATTATTGGGAATGGATGGTGTTCGTGATTCTGCTGTTGTAATGGCAACAGAGCCGAATAAATCTATTCTCTCCGAAGCTGGTTTGCTGACAGACATGGTGAAATCTGCAACGCCAAATGATATGGTCATTGCAGTGGATGCCAAAGATGAAGCAACAGCTGACAAAGCTATGGAATATGCTGATGAAATTTTGAATAAAAAAGCAGTCGCTGAGGAAACTCAAAATTTCAAACCAAAATCAATTAAAGGTGCTTTAGCATCTTATCCTGAAGCAAACGTCTGTGTAATTTCAGTAGCAGGTAGGTATGCTGCTGACGAAGCATGGGAGGCTTTGACACGTGGTTTGCATGTATTGTTGTTCAGCGATAATGTTTCTTTAGAAGATGAAATTGCTTTGAAGAAATATGCTCGAGACCATGGATTGTTGTTGATGGGTCCGGGTGCGGGCACAACGATTTTGAATCAAGTTGCGCTTGGCTTTGCTAACGCGATTCCACAAGGTCCGGTAGGTGTGGTTTCGGCAGCAGGCACAGGCTTACAAGAAGTGAGCACATTGATTGCAAAATCTGGTTCAGGAATCACACAAGGCATCGGCACAGGTGGTCGAGACCTAAAGAAAGAAGTTGGCGGGATTATGATGCTGGAATCATTGAAAGCATTACAAGATGATCCTGAAACAAAAGTGATTGCCTTGGTGAGCAAGCCTTCAGCACCTGAGGTGCTAGAGATGATTTTGGAACAAATTGCAAAAGGTTCAAAACCAGTTGTAGTCTGTGTCATGGGTGGCGACATGAGCACCGTAGAAGGTGTGAAAAACGCAATTCCCGCACGCACATTGCAAGAAGGTGGTTTGTTAGCTGCGAAGGCAGCCGGTGCTGATGTTGGTGACATTAATAAGATGATCGCCGAGGAGACAAAGGCACTTGAAGAACAAGCAGTTGAATTGAAAAAAGCATTGAAACCAAGTCAAAAATATCTAAGAGGCTTATTCTCAGGTGGCACTTTATGTTATGAAGCGCAAGTTATATGGCGAGAAATGTTAGATGCGCCAGTCTATTCAAATGCTCCATTACCAGGAGATCCATATTTGGAAGATTCCACAAAGAGCTTTGAAAATACGACAGTCGATTTGGGTGAAGAAGAATTTACGGTAGGACGTCCTCACCCAATGATCGATAATGACTTACGCTTGCGCCGTTTGCTCCAAGAAGCTGCTGATTCTGAAGTAGGTGTGATTATCATGGATGTCGTGATTGGTTATGGCGCTCATCTTGACCCTGCAGCAGAAATTGCACCCACTGTTGTTACGGCTAAGAAAATTGCCAAAGAAGACGGACGAGAATTACATTTTGTCGCTTCTGTAACAGGCACTGAAGATGATCCTCAGGGCCTAAGCAAAACAAAAGCCGCCTTAGAACGTGCTGGTGTGATCGTTTTAGATAGTAATGCCGCTGCTGCTCGCTTGGCTGCAATGTTGGTCAGATAGGAGACGATGATGGCAAAAATAAATGATGTTTTCGGAAAAGAAATCACCGTTGTAAATGTTGGCCTTGAAAGTATGCAAGAATCAGTCGCAATGCAAGATGTGCGTGCAATCCAAGTAGATTGGAAACCTCCGAAAGAAGGTGTGAAGCGATTACGTGTGACAAAGAGTGGCATTTTGATTGATGAAGCAAATCAAAAAGTTGTCGATATCATCAAAAAAGGATTGCCTTTCTTGGTCGATATGGGGATTGCACGAGATGTGATCCCTGGCATGCACGATAAGATGATTTTGCATGCAGGTCCTCCCGTAACATGGGAAAAAATGTGCGGCCCACAACGTGGTGCTGTCATGGGTGCTTTGATTTATGAAGGTTTGGCCAAAGATGAAAAAGAAGCAGAAGCTTTGGCATCATCTGGTGAAATTGAATTTGATCCATGCCACCATCATCAATGTGTGGGACCAATGGCAGGAATTGTTTCACCTTCAATGCCGGTTTTCATTTTTGAGAACAAAGCTTTTGGCAACAAAGCATTTGCAACTCAAAACGAAGGCTTAGGAAAAGTTTTACGTTACGGTGGCATGGGTGAAGAAGTATACGCTCGTTTGAAATGGATGGAAACGGATCTTTATCCAACATTGCGTGATGCTTTGGCAACCATCGAAGGTGGCTTGGATATTAAGAGTATGATTGCGCAAGGCATGCATATGGGAGATGAATCTCATAATCGTAACCGCGCAGGTACTTCATTATTCTTAAGAGCAATTGCCCCTGCATTAGTACGCACCTGTGATGACAAAGAAAGATTAGCAAAAGTTTTTGAGTTTATTGACCAAAATGACCATTTCTTCTTGAACTTGAGCATGCCAGCCGGTAAAGTTGTTTTAGACGCTGCTGAAGGAGTGGAAGGTTCTACTATCGTAGTTACCATGGCTCGCAATGGGACAGAATTTGGTCTTCGTTTAGCATCCATGCCTGATAAATGGTTTACAGCACCTGCTGGTGAAGTGGAAGGGCTTTATTTCCCCGGGTTTGGACCTGAAGATGCCAATCCTGATATTGGAGATAGCACAATCACTGAAACAGCTGGTTATGGCGGTTTTGCGATGGCAGCTGCCCCTGCAATTACTCAATTTGTGGGTGGAACACCTCAAATGGCTACAGAAGCCACACTTGAGATGTATGAAATATGTTTCAGTGAACATCCCGGATTCACAATTCCTCAATTAAATTTCCGTGGCACGCCATTAGGAATTGATGTTCGTTATGTGATGGAAACTGGTATTTTACCGAAATTGAATACCGGGATTGCCCATAAGACCCCTGGTTTGGGAATGGTGGGAGCTGGTATTTTACGTGCACCAGAAAAAGCTTTTGCTGATGCATTTAATGAATTTGAAAAAGAATTTTGTTAAATTCTGATTATATATACAAACTATAAGGAGAATCAAATGAAAGTTATCGATCTAACTATTCCGTTGGGGATTGGAACCCCTCCATGGCCATCCTATGAGCCATTACAGGTTAAGTATTTCAAACGCTTGGCACCGAATGGTGCAAATGGACAATTGTTGACTCACTCAAACCATTTGGGTACCCATATTGATGGCGAAATCCATTTTTATACTCCTGGAAAAGATATTGCTTCTTTGGATATGGATTTCTTAGTACATGAAGCAGCGATTGTTGACTTGAGTGACGTAGTTGGCGATTATGATATTTACACACCTGAAATGATTGAAGAACGCGTAGAAGTTAAAGAAGGCGACATCTTAATCATTCATACCGGTTTCCATCACTTTGGTTGGGATATGCCAACAGCAGATGAAGTGCGCTATATGGTGCAACACCCAGGTCCTTCATGGGACTTTGCAGTGTGGGCTTCAAAGAAAAAATTGCGCTGGATTGGTGTGGACTGTGGTTCTGCAGATCACCCAATGAATACAATCATCCGTGAATGGATGGGACGTCAGAAACGACAAGCTGACTATGTGTTCAAGACAAAATATAACACCACAATTGAAGAAGAATTTTCTGATGAACGTTATCAAATGATGCATATTGATATGTTCCCCCAAGAAATTATTCATGCTGAATGTTTGGGTGGTGACATTGATTTGCTTTTGAATCGTCGAGTCACAGTTGGCTTCATGCCTTGGCGTTTTGTAGATGGCGAAGCTTCAATTGGTCGTTGTGTAGCTTTTGTTGAAGATGATGAATATGAAGAATTAATGAAGAAAAAAGAAAGCATGCCAAAAACAAAATTTGGAGATGCAATCGTTCCTGAACATGTTGATCGTTTGAACAAATTCTTTGCTGAAAACCTAAAGGGCTATGCTTATATCCGCCCTGATATGGATAAAATTTAATTCTATAAAATAGAATAAAAAAAGGAGAAATAATAATGAGACTTGAAAAACCATGCCCTGTTACCCGTGATACTTTGACCTTCCCAGTTGAAGAAATCGAACCCATGTTGCAAGCTCCGCCCATGGATGTGCCCGCTTTTCCAGGTGCAAAAGTTCAACTTAAAGATGGACGAGAAATGTTTATTCGTCCTGCAAAGTTGGAAGAAGCTGATATGTTGTTGGACTATGTTAAGAAGGTTATGATCAATGTTGAGCATGACTTTTATGACATTGTTGGTGCACGTATTTATGCAGAAATCTTGGGTTGGAAACGCTCACGCCTTAAAGATCCTTATCAAATGGTTGGTTTGATTGATGGTGAATTGGCAGCCTTTTGTAATGGTCGTTTGATGAATGAAGATATCAATATTTCATTACATACATTTGCTTTGGCTCGTGGCATTCGCGCTGGCGCTATTATGTACTATGCAAAATGCCACTATGCATTTGAAATAATGAAGAATAAAGAATTCTGGTCCACATTTGAATCCTATAACGGTTGGAAACGATGGGGTCTTGGAATGGCTCAACCTACCTATGCATGGCCTGAAGTTCAACATGAACTTGGTGGCGCAAGAGTATACTATATTCGCAAGAGCTATTGGGATGCAGCAGTAAAGAAATATATTCAACAAATGGTTGGTGCTGATTTGGACTTCAATGTTTCTGATAAGATGCGCAAGGACAATGAAACCATGCGTATGCCTGAAGATGTGAATGTCTAAAAATCATTTTTAGATGACGCAAAGGACTCCTGTTTTTATAGGAGTCCTTTTATTTTGGATGAATGAATTATTGCGAATTGTATTGCAGTGGAGTAGTGGGTATGGTAAAATATCAAACGCTCGGTTGAGTGAACTTGGAAGGATGGCCGAGTGGTTTAAGGCGGTGGTCTTGAAAACCACTGTAGGTGATAAACCTACCGGGGGTTCGAATCCCTCTCCTTCCGCACTTTTACTGATTGATTCGGGGAGGTCGCATAGCTTGGTTTAGTGCGCCCGCCTGCTAAGTGGGTATCGGGTTGTACCCGATCGAGGGTTCAAATCCCTCCCTCCCCGCTCAAAAAAAGCTCCTATTTCAGGAGCTTTTTTATTTTTATTTAGCTAAGAAAATATCTCAGGACTGTTTTTTGTTTTTCTGGTTCTGTTTTTCTAGCATCTGTCAGGTAAATTTCTCGATGAACTTTTGTGCGTTGTTCTAAACCATTTTCATGAATGAATTGTTTCATTTTCTCAAATGTTTGCGGTTCATCATCATATGAACCAAGATGTAACATTTGCAAAACATTTCCATCTTCGATTGTTTTGAATTGAATTTGATCAAGCAACGGATGTGGTTTTTTATCTTGAGTAACCTTAATGATTTCTTTTGCAAGTTGCTCAGTCACAAAATCTGGTTGGCGAATCATAATTTCATACGCAAGATTGTCTTTATTAAACCCTTCTTCTTCATATAATTTCAAATCCGCGATATCCCAAATGCCTTCAAGTGGATAAACAGTATATTCATAATAATCTGATGGGGGAGCATCCCATTTATATGACATTCTTGCTGCGTAAGAAACAGCATAAAGACAGGTGATTGCTTCTGAAAATTGTTCTGTATTTGGATTTCCAACCCCTTTGATTGTAAAAAATTTAAATTCAGGAATTTTGATGAGTTGAGGTTTTGTTTTCGGAAGGTAATATTCCTTTTCATGTTTGCGCCATTCGTGTTTCATTTGATCTCCTAGTTATCTGAGTGGTTTTTTATTATTTTTAATTTTATTTTTATTGAATTTAGAGCTTCTTTTTATTATACTTTAAGTGAGAAACGAAATAAAATTCAAGTTCTTGACAAGAATGTCTCGAAGTGATATTATATCGTTCGCAACACACCCACGTGGCTCAGCGGATAGAGCACTTGCTTGCGGAGTAAGGGGTCGGGAGTTCGAATCTCTCCGTGGGTGCCTGTTTCAAACAGCGATTGAAAAATCGCTGTTTTTCTTTAAGGAATTCCTATGCTAGAATGAAATTAAAAAGAGGAGTGTTTATGAATATTGCTACTTATTCGATTGTTGCATTTGATCAGAGAAAGAAAGAATGGGGTGTTGCTGTTCAATCCAAATTTATGGGAGTAGGCGCGGTTGTTCCTTTCGCTAAAGCAAATGTAGGAGCAATTGCTACACAAGCATTTGCAAATTATCAATATGGACCAGAGGGGTTGGCATATTTAGCGAAAGGATTTTCGGCTGAAGAAACACTTGAATATTTAATTCAAAATGATCCAGATAGAGAAGAACGGCAGCTAGGTATAGTTGATAAAGACGGTAGAGTGGTGAATTTTACGGGTCAAAAATGTTTTGATTGGGCAGGAGGAATTGAGGGAGATGGATTTGCAGTGCAAGGGAATATATTGTTACCAGGTACTGTTGAAGCAATGGCAACTGCGTTTCAAGAAGCTAGAAAGAAAAGAGATGGAGAATTAGCAGATTGGTTAGTTGAAACTTTAAAAGCTGCTGAGAGAGCTGGTGGTGACCGGAGGGGGCGTCAGTCAGCTGCAATTTTGGTTGTTCGAGAAAATGGTGGCTACGGAGGAAACAATGATCGTTATTTGGATTTGCGAGTAGATGATCACCCAACCCCTGTTGAAGAATTAGCTCGATTAGTGGAGATGCACCATTTGTTTTTTGGAGAAGATGACAAGATTAATCGAGTTCTTTTAAATGACATTGCTGAAGATCTTCAGAGAATTATGAAGAAAAAAGGAATATTTGATGCAGATATTAATGGAGTTTTTGATGAAGAGACTCGACAATGTTTTATGGATTTTTGTGGGATTGAAAATTTAGAAGAACGATGGACAGGTATAGAAGATTCTATTGATGTAAAAGTCTGGGAGTATATCAAAACCCGGTTTGATTAAAAAATAAAGGGCTGGTTTAGCACCAGCCCTTTTCTCTTTTTTTATGCAGTTTCGAGATATTTTTCAATTTCCCAACCAGTGACATTGAGACGATAATTTTCAGCTTCTGCATATTTGGTGCGATAGAAAACGTCATAAACTTTTTCACCGAGAGCATTTTTCAAAACAGTGTCTTTCTCAAGTTCAGATAATGCTTCTGATAGTGAGCCTGGCAATGTTCCGATGCCCATTTCAGCGCGTTTTACTTCATCTAGTTCATAGATATTGACATCATTAAGGTTGTTGGGACATTCCATATTTGATTCGATGCCGTCGAGACCAGCAGCTAACATGGCTGCAATTGCCAAATAAGGATTGGCAGAAGGATCTGGGAAGCGAAGTTCAAGACGGACAGCTTTTGAACGACCTTCAAAGTAGCGGGGCATTCTGATGAGGGCAGAGCGGTTTCTTTGTGCCCAACCAATATATACAGGAGCTTCATAACCTGGTACGAGCCGTTTGTAAGAATTGACAGTTGGTGCAACTACAGCAGAAAGTGCGCGCGCATGGCTTAATTGGCCTGCGATAAATTTGTAGGCTACTTCAGAGAGTTTCAGAGGGTCTTTGTCATCAAAGAAGACATTTTCTCCATCTTTAGTAAAAATGGATTGATGACAGTGCATACCAGAACCATTTGCACCAAACATTGGTTTCGGCATAAAGCTAGCAATAAGGCCAGCTTGAGCGGCGATGGCTTTGACTGTATATTTCATTGTCAAGATTTGATCAGCAGCTTTGAGGGCATCTGAGAATTTAAAATCAATTTCGTGTTGTCCTATGGCAACTTCATGGTGTCCCATTTCAATTTCAAGACCCATATCTGCTAAGGCAACCATTAATTTGGAGCGAACTTGAACGGCATCGTCATTTGGTGAAAAATCAAAGTAGCCACCGACATCATGGGGAACTGGTTTGAATTCATTTGAAACTTTTTTGAAAAGGAAAAATTCGGGCTCGGCGCCAATGTTATATACCCAGCCTTTTTCTTCAAGGCGTTTGATTTGTTTCTTTAATACATAACGAGGATCAGCTTCAAAAGGATCACCTTCTGGAGTCAAAATGTCACAAAAAACGCGTGCACGTTTTGTATCATCTGGCGTCCATGGCAAAACTGCGAAAGTATCCAAATCTGGCATGAGACGCATATCACTTTCTTGAATGCGCATAAAACCATGGATAGAGGACCCATCGAACCACATTCCATCAGTGAGAACGTCATCTATTATGGAAACAGGAAAATCTACACTTTTCACTGATCCTGAAATATCCGTAAATTGAAGTGATACGAATTTTACATCTTCTTTTTTGATAATCGAAAGAATATCTTTTTTGTCCATTTATAACTCCTAAAAAATAATAAAATAATAAAATTTTGAATCTTTAAATTAAATAAGATATGCTATTCCGCTAGAGGAATATAACAAATAACAAAATCAACTTGGGTTGTCAATTTGTTTTAAATTATATTGAGGGATTGGCCTGGATTTGGCGGAGAGAAAGTCTAAATTCTCCGCCGGGATCACCATTTAATTTCTTGGTTTTCATAAATTACCTCATCATAATAAGTAATGTGAATTGTTTAACCAGTGACAAAACACATTATTCACTTTTCATCATTTGTCCTGACTGTTACCAGTTAGTTTTGATGACGAAATTAATTTCGATGGGAAAAACAAAGCCCGTGAAAAGGCTTTAGAGGCATCCGCTGATGATTCGATTTTCTGATACTATTTTTAGTATCATTAGCTTCCTGCTGGAAGAACCTCCACCTCGTAGACTTATTTCTAAAATAAGTCCCATACGCTATTTTCCCTTATTTAATTTAATGGCATTATCTTAGCAAATGGATGAATTGTTGTCAAGATTGTTGCTAAGACGTTAATTTAAGAAAATTATTTTTTATGACAAATTAAGCCTTTGAGATAATCTCCTTCAGGGAAGTTTAAACTTACTGGATGACAGGCGCTTTGGGTCATGCGATGCGAGATTACAGCATTTACATTGGCATCAAGAGCTGCTCCTGCAATAATTTGTTGAAAAAGTTTTGCATCCACACCACCAGAACATGAAAATGTGAAAAGGGTTCCCCCGGGATTGAGCAATTTAAAAGCAAGAAGATTAATATCTTTATAGGCCCGAGCTGCTTTAGTGACGTGTTTGTTTGTAGGAGCAAATTTGGGAGGATCCAAGATGATGACGTCAAATGTTTTTGCTTGATCTCGGAATTTTCTGAGAATTTTAAATACATCTTCTTGCATTATTTGCACTTTTTCAGGCGAAAAATTATTAAGGATGATATTTTGTTCTAGGATTTGGAGTGCTTCTTGAGAACTGTCTATACTGATAATGTTTTTTGCTCCAGCTGCAAGTGCATTTAGAGTAAAGCCACCTGTATAAGAGAAACAATCAAGGACAGTCATGTCTTTAGCAAAGTTTTGAAGAATATTTCTGTTTTCTCTTTGGTCATATAAAACCCAGTTTTTTGACCTTCTTCAAAGTTAACAAAATATTTAATCCCATTTTCTGTGATAGTGACGGGAAGATCTGTTTTCCCATAAACAAAGCCTTCTCTTACAGGAAGATTTTCTAAGATGCGGACTTCATCTGTTGATTTTTCATAGATCCATGAGGGGTGATCTGTTTGTTGAAGTATCTCAAAAAGAACATCTTTCCATTTTTCAGCACCTGCTGAAAGGATTTGGACCACATACCCAGTGTTAAACTTGTCGACAATGATTCCAGGAAGACCATCTGATTCTGAATGAATTAAACGATAGGCATTTGTGTGAGAAAGATTGATTTTCTTTCTATATGCGATTGCTTCTAGTACTTTTTCTTTAATAAAATCAGCATCTATTCTTTGATTAGGATCAAAAGACCAAACTCTGCCAGAAATTTGTGAATGTGGGCTGAATGCAGCAATCGCCAAAGGAGTGTTATTGAACTCAACAATTTGAACAGTGTCTCCAACATCAGGGTTGCCAATAATTTCTTTAATCGCACCTGAGAAAACCCAAGGGTGTTGTTTTTTTATGGAACGGTCACGTCCTTCTTTGAGACGAATAATAGGAAGAGAATTTGTCATTTGTTTCCTTATTTTTTTAATTATGAATTTAGAAGATCTATAAATTGTTGTTCTGAAAGAATTGGGATATTTAATTCTTCAGCTTTAGAAGCTTTACTGCCTGGATTCTCACCGATCAAAACATAAGAAGTGTTTTTACTTACAGATGATGTTGGTTTTCCACCATATTTCAAGATCGTTTCTTTAATCTCAGTACGAGAAAAGTTTTCTAAGGTGCCAGTTACCACAATAGACATTCCAGCAAGTACTTGAGAAAAAGAATTATTGTTATCATTTTCAATTTGAGGATTGATGCCAGTGTGGATAAATTCTTTTATCATTTTTTGATTGGTAGGAGATGCAAACCAATCCACTAGTGCTGATGCTATGTTGGGACCGATTCCCTCAATGGATTCTAATTGTTCTTGGGTAGCATGAGATAGATCAGTAATGTTTTTGAAATGGGTCGTAAGCTCTTGCGCCACCACTTCTCCCACTCCGCGAATACCTAAGGCAAAGATAAATCTACTTAATGGTTGTGACTTACTATTTTGAATAGATTCAATGATATTTTCTGCTTTTTTTTCTGCAAAACCCTCTAGGTTTAAAAGGTCTTCTTTAGTTAATATGTAAATATCTGAGGGAGTTTGTATTAGTTTTTCTGCAACAAGTTGCTCAACAATTTTAATTCCAAGACCAACAATATCCATCGTGTTGCGAGAAACAAAGTGTTCAATGTTGCGGATAAGCTGTTCTGGGCAGGCGGCATTTACACAATAATAGGCTACTTCTCCTTCTGGATGTTCAATTGGTTCGCCACACTCTGGGCAGGTTAGCGGAGGAAGATATTTTTGTTCAACTCCAGTACGATTGCCCGATAACGGACCAAGAACATAGGGAATTACATCACCTGCTCTTTTAATGAGAACACGATCACCAATGCGGATATCTTTTTCTTGAATAAAGTCAAAGTTATGTAAAGTTGCTCGGCTGACTACTACACCACCAATCTGCACAGGTTCAAGTTCTGCGTATGGAGTAAGAACACCAGTCCGACCTACTTTTACACCAATATTTTCTAATTTTGTGGAAACTTCCTGAGCAGGAAATTTCATAGCAATAGCGCCGCGAGGGTCTTTGCCAACTGTGCCGAGACTTTCTGCAAGTTCTATATCGTTAATTTTGACTACCATGCCATCAATCTCGTATGGAAGCTCATCTCGGATTTGGATCCATTTCTTATAGGCTTGCTCAAGACAATCAATATCTTGGCAATGTTGAATTTCATTGGGTACAGGAAAACCTAATTGTTTTAGATAGGAAAGACGTTCAGTTTGTTTGGCAGGAATTTGTTCATTCGATTGAATGATTGCATAACAAAAGATACGAAGAGGGCGAGAGGCGACATTTTTGGAATCCAATTGCCGAAGTGCACCAGCGGCTGTGTTGCGGGGATTTACATAAGTTTTTTGCCCCGCTTCTTCAAGTTTTTTGTTTAAGTCTTCAAAATCATCTTTGTTAATGAATACCTCTCCTCTAACTACAAGATAGGAAGGAGGTTGAGGTCCATTTGATTCAACCGGTATGCGAAGAGGGATACTGGGAATTGTACGAAGATTTAAGGTGACATCTTCTCCGATAATACCATTACCACGAGTAGCTCCTTTTATGAAGACACCATTTTCGTAATGAAGGACGACAGTTAAGCCATCTAGTTTAGGTTCCACAGAATAGTCTGCCGAGAGAACAGCCGGATCAATTTTTGCAATTCTTGTTTGCCATGCGATTAAATCTTCGATGTTAAATGCATTGGCTAGGCTGAGAATTGGGGCAGGATGCTCTGTTTTTTCAAGTGATTCAGCAGGGTCTGCGCCTGCTCGTTGGCTCGGAGAATCAGGTGTAATCCAATCTGGGTGTTCGGCTTCGATTGCATTTAATTCATGAATTAAATGATCATATTCTGAATCTGAGACGATCGGATCATTTAAAACATAGTAATGATAACTATGTTGTCTGAGGATGGTTCTGAGTTCCTCTAATCTGTTTTTCTGAGTATTCATAATACAATTATATCTTGGATTCAATTTTAAAAAACAACAAAAAAGAATTAAAAAAGTTTAATTCCAGCGCCACAATCTTCATTGACATTTACAACCTCAAATACAATTCCAAAAAAACTATAGCTTAAATATGATATAATATAAGAACGTATGAGCTATAAACTGCACTTTGCCAACTTTTGAATGGTGCAAAACCACACCATTCTCACTCCGCTCTTTTTTATCTCTTTCAAAAGAACTCAAAAAACTGTCCAAAAACACTGTTCTGTCTTGATTTGCGGTAGTGAAAATCACCCCGGGCATGTTGTGGCAACTCAAAAACAGGAAAAAAATGCTTAAAAAAGTTGACACATTTTAATTCCACACAACCATCAACTAACCAAAAAATGCCCAAAATGGACACTTTCACCATAAACTGTCCAAAAATCATCATTTTTTTGTGAAAAGCCCTGCATATACACCATAACCAATCATTCTCCCCTGTATATGCCAAAAATCCTCCCAATTCAAAATTGGACACCTGTCAAAAAAGTGTCCAAAAAGTGTCCAAAAATTGCTTTACACCTGTCCAATTCTGTCCAATTAATTTGGACATAAATCTTGCTCATAACCAAACAACCCAAACATTTTGCCAGAAATCTAATCAAACAAAGTACATTTAGGAGTAGAATCTAATTATCAACAATCAAATTTAAGATTATTGCATAAATTTGAAACTTTATTGATTCAAGTTCGTATTTTATAGTACAGAAAGAACATGAAGACAGTCAATCACATGGAAGAAAAAGAACTGATTTTACTTGCACAAAATGGAGATGACATGGCCTTTGGTATTTTAATGGAACGATATCAAAATGCTGTGTTCAATTTGTGTTATCGTATGCTAAATAATGCGCAAGATGCAGAAGATGCAGCGCAGGAGATTTTTATTAAAGCATATCGTGCTATTCGTTCTTTTGATATTGAAAGAAAATTTTCAACATGGATTTTATCGATTTCTTCAAACTACTGTATTGACCAATATCGAAAGAGAAAATTAAAAACATTGTCTCTCGAGGATTCTCCTTATGAAGATATTCATGATGAAAGTCAAAAGAATATGGAAAAAATGTTAACCGATAGGGAGAAGGAAAAAGAAATTCAATTATTATTGGATAATCTACAACCTAAAGATCGTGCAGCCATTGTAATGTTTTATTGGGAAGATTATTCATATGATGAAATTGCAGAAGCTTTAGATTTGAGTTTAGGCGCTGTCAAAAGCCGGCTATTTCGTGCTAGAAAAACATTAGCAGAAATTTGGCTAGAAAAAAAAGACGCAGCGAATCATTCAATCTTAGCAGAAAGGACGCATAATGAAACAATTCTTGTTTGAACCTGAAATTGAGGAGAATGAAGAAAATTTTATGCTTTCAATGGAAATGGAAAACGCAATCAGTGAAATTGAGGAGTTATTCACTTCTGCAGAAATGATAAAACCTTCTGAGGGATTTACTTCTCGTTTTTTTGAAAAGCTAGAAATAGAAAAGAAGCGAGTTTATCGGCGACAAATTGCAGGTCTGTTAGGTTTTAATTTACTTTTTATCCTAGTTATTGCTG
Organism: Anaerolineales bacterium; assembly: GCA_963662985.1. GTDB lineage: Bacteria > Chloroflexota > Anaerolineae > Anaerolineales > UBA11579. The sequence continues at coordinate 2,003,679 of OY760067.1, forward strand.
GATTTTTATTTACTAATTTGAATTTTCAATTATCAAATATGATGGCTGTTTTGCAGGTTTTCTTTGAGCAATTCTTTGTCTTATTTGATTCAATTGTAAAAATCCGAATATTAGCTGATACTTTTTCAGACTTAGTACCTTTAACAATCGTGATACCAATCTTAATGTTTATGTCTTTTTCTATTTGGTTGATTATGTTAATGTTACGGCAATTTTTGAATCATACTGTGATGGATAAAAAGGTGAATTCGTGAAGAAGCTAACAAAAATAATTTTCGTTATAATCGCACTTCTGTTATTGACATCTCAATATGTTTTTGCAAATGATATGTCTATTCCTGTTGAAGATCAGGTTGTATTTAATGATAAATTTGTCATTAAATCAGGCGAAAATTATTATGGAGATATTGTATCTTTCAATGGAACAGTGGTGATTGAAGAAAATGGTTCTTTATATGGAGATATTGTATCGTTTGGCGGCAGTGTAGAGATAAATGGTGTCATTTTTGGAAATGTGATTAGTTATGGCACAGATTTTAATGATGAATATGAACAAATGGTGCACGGAGAGATCATTTCACTTGGATCACCTATTAAAAACCTAGCTACAATAGAAGAAGAAAAACCTTTAACATTTTCATTAAATCAAACATTGATAGATAAGTTTTTAGATGATTTTTGGCATGGAATAAGTGGAATATTAGGAATACTTTTAACAGGATTAGTCTTTTCTACAGTCTCTGTTTTATTACATATGTTGGGAAAAGAACGCTTTTCAATCACATTAGATACAATAAGACAAGAACCTGTATTATCATTTTTAATTGGATTGATTTTATTCATCATTGTTCCAATTTTAATCGTTATTTTATTAATTACTATAATATTAATTCCTGTTTCTCTAGTGGCACTTTTGATCTTTATTTTAATGATTGCAGTAAGTATTTCTGTGTTAGGGCAAATGATTGGTAAATTCTTAATGGATCTTTTCAAATCTGATTGGACAGAAATTGTTCAGACAGGAGTAGGAACTTTTGTGTTTTCAATCGGGTTAGTACTATTGATGAAAATACCTTGTATTGGATGGAGTTTGAATTTATTGATAGTATCATTTGCTATGGGGGCATTGATTTTATCTGCTTTTGGAAGCAAGAAATTTTCAAGAGAGTTCTAATCTGATATAGTATAATTAGTAGACTTTAATCTTTACATCAAATAGTCTTTTTCCTAGAGATGTTAATTTTGAAAGGGAATTTATGAAAGTTGATGACAGGGATCTTGTTCTTAAAGCGTCAGCAGGGGACTCTGATGCTTTTGGGCAACTTTATGATCTTTATATGGTAAAGATCTATAACTATGTTTTCTATCGTGTGCATTCACAAATGGATGCGGAAGATATAACTGCAAAAGTTTTTATTCGAGCTTTAAAGAATATTCATCGTTATGAAGATCGAGGATATCCATTTTCTGCCTGGCTTTATCGAATTGCTCATAATTTAGTGGCTAATTGGTATCGTGATATGGGGAAACAACCATTATTATCTATAGATGAATATCAAGAAAAAGATTTAAGTGTTTTTGTTAATCCAGAAAAGGCAATTGCCCGTACCGATGAAGAAGAAAAATTGTTATATTTTATAGGCAGTTTGCCTGAGGAAAGACAACAGCTGATCATTTTGAAATTTGTGGACGGCCTTTCTAATACTGAAATTGGTCAAATTATGAATCGTACTGAAGGTGCGATTAAAAGTTTATATCATCGAACATTGGTATCTTTGAGAAAAACAATTCGTGAAACTGATCCGGAATTCTATCAATTGATGGAAACTCTTGATGTTGAATAAACTAACAGTGAGATATAACTATGAAAAGAAGAATTAGAATTTGGAGAGAACCTCCAAAACGTAATTATCAGAATACTATTGAAGGAATGCTTGAAAAAACAATGCAACCTGTTGAACCTGATCCTGTGTTTGTCAAAAAGTTAAAAGAAAATTTGATCAAACAAAAAGAATATACTGCTCAGGAAGATACTAAATCTACCAAACGATTTATTATTATGGTTGTAGGCATATTGAGTTCCATAATTGTATTGGCTTATACTTTAGTCCGGGCAATTTTACAGCTTTTTAAACCCAAAAAGAAAAATCAGAATTTAATTGAACAATAAAAAAAGCTGGATTTTTATCCAGCTTTTATTTTTTAGGTGATGGTGTGTATGTTGCTCCAGGAATGATCACTTGAGCCCAAAGAGGATTGGCACCTGTATCCCCCCAACCAAAAAGGTAGTTGTCAGGAGTTCTTAACATCCAATAACCTGTGTTTAATCCGGGAGTTTCAGGAGCGGTGAGATAAATGCCTGCTTCATAGGTTTCTCCAGGGGCAACATCATTGCTGAATAGCAATGTTGCATTTGCGTTGAAAGTTACACCTTTATAGTAAACAAGAGCTGTTCCTTTTTCCCAAGTACAACTACCAGTGTTCTTTAGTTCCCAAACTTTTTGGAAAATTTCACCAGGTTCTACTTCTGTACCATCTTCATAAGTTTCTGATACAACTTCAAGCTTGTAGCAAGAGGCAGTTTGCGTTCGGACAACAGATTGAGTTGAAGAAATGGGCGGATAGAGCATGGTTGCAGTTGGAAAAAGTTTGATCGTTGCAGTGGGTTGTGGAGTAGGGCTAGGTTGTGTGGTATATGTTGCAGTAGGTTGTGATTGCGCATCAGTTGTCATTTTCGCTGCGATTTCTGTGCTGGCAGTATCGAAAGTTTGATCATCAGAATTTGGAGAACATGCAGTAAGAATTGTTATTAGTAGAATAACGAGAAATATTTGAGTTATTTTTTTCATTTGATATCCTTTTGATAAAGGGAAATTGCTCTTAGTTTTTAATTATAACAAATTCAGTTGGGTTGTATATGAAAAGTATAAGAATGAAATTAATAATCTCTCAAAACCCTTGCTTACTGAACGATTGGTAAGTTATAATTTTGGTTACTAAACGTTTGGTAAGTAGTTAGGAATGATTATGTCAGAAGAAATTTCTAAAGGTAAAAAGTTAATCTTACAAGAAGCTGGAAGGTTATTTATTCAAAACGGCTATTTTGAAGTTTCTATTCGGGATATTGCCAAAGCTTGTGATATGACGAATGCTGCAATATATTATCATTTTGAAGATAAAGAGGCTCTTTTTTTTGAGGTAATTGATTATTTGATGTCTGAATTACGGGGGTATTTTACAGAGATATTAAAGATGGATTTAATTGCTAAAGAAAAAATCAAGAAGATGTTGATGGTTTTTTTGAATTTTAGTATGAATGCAGAGACTTCTTTTACAAGGGTTATGCATGATTTAAGAGTTTTAATGAAAGAAAAACATGGAAAAGACCAGGGCTTTGTGCATTCGGCTACTTTAGGTAAAGTTTTTGAAGCACTGGATTTATGTTTTGAGGAAGCAGAGAGTAAAGGCGAAATCACATCTTTGCAACCACCTTTTAAACATTCATCTTTGTTGATGTCTTTGAATAGAGGTATGGTAACAAATCTTATCCATGAATCTGACTATTTATCAAACAACGATATATCAATTGAAAATCTTGCCGATATGGTAATTAACATATATTGGCATGGTGTCGAAGTAAAGTAATTTTTTATTTTGGAGGTATTACTTAGATGAAAGAATTGAAGAAGCTTGCTAGATTTATTCGACCTTACACAAAAGAAATAGTAATTGCACTTCTATTAATGGTAGTAATTTCTGGTTTAGAACTTTATTCTCCTAGATTGATTGAAGTAATTATTGATCAGGGTGTAACGGCTGGAAATATGACCGTGGTTTGGCAAACAGCACTACTTATGCTAGGGATTGCTATTATTAGTTTAATAGTGAGTGTTTTTCGAGTAAGAATTTCTGTTAACGCACAAGAAAACTTTGCAAAGGATCTCCGTTCAGCTTTATATCAAAAAGTTCAATCATTTTCTTTTGCTAACTTGGATCAATTGCGAACAGGTGAGTTGATTGTACGGTTGACAAGCGATGTAACTCAAACAAAAATGGCCTTCCAGGTTATTTTAAGTGTTGTAGCTCGTGCAGTCTCTATGTTTGTAGTCAGTTTAGTGATGATGATTGCGATTAGCCCTAGTTTAACTTTGAAAGTTTTACCATTTATGTTCTTGATCGTTTTGACAATTGTTCTTGTTGTGGGCAATGTGCAAAAGATCATTTTACTTGTGCAAAAGAAACTTGAGAATTTAAATAATGTAATGCAAGAAAATATGGCTGGAATCCGAGTCGTGAAGGCATTTGTACGCGATGAACATGAGAAGAAACGTTTTGATTTTGCCAATATTGAATATAGAGATTTAAACATCAAGGTTTCTCGAATTATGTCTTCTGTTTTCCCCTTTATGTTTTTAATCTTAAACTTGAGTGGTGTGGCTGTGATCTATTTCGGAGGAATTGATACGATTAATGGCAATATGACCGTTGGTGAAATCATGGCTTTCTCAAATTATATTATGACAGTCATGTTCCCGATTTTGATGTTATCTATGGGGTTGGCAATGTTGGCTTCAGCAACAGCTTCTGCCAAACGTATTGATGAAGTTTTGAATGCTCGTGTACTCTTAGAAAATCCAAGCACTGGGTATGTTCCTTCGGAAATGAAAGGACAAGTTGAATTTAAAGATGTTTGTTTTGAATACAATGTAGGTGGCGAATCTGATATGGTTTTGCAAGGGTTCAATTTTACAGCATATCCTGGGCGAAGAGTTGCTATTTTAGGTGCAACTGGTTCTGGTAAATCGACAATGGTGAAATTGATCCCACGATTCTATGATGTATGTGATGGACAAGTGTTAATTGATGATGTTGATGTACGCGAATATGATCTTGATTATTTGAGTAAGCATATTGGAGTGGTTTTACAAGAAGCTATTTTATTCTCTGGAACTATCCGTGACAACATTGCATTTGGAAAACCTGACGCATCTGATGAAGAAGTGATTGCTGCAGCAAAAGCCGCTCAAGCCCATGATTTTATTATGGGATTTGAAAAAGGGTATGATACGCAAGTTGTTCAACGTGGTGCGAATCTTTCTGGTGGGCAGAAACAAAGAATCTCAATTGCAAGGGCCTTGTTGATGCAACCTGAAATATTGATTTTTGATGATTCTACAAGCGCAGTTGATGTTGAAACAGAAACGAAAATTGAAATGGCTTTGAATAAATTGATGGAAGACACCACCACATTTATTATTGCTCAAAGAATCAGTACCGTTTTAAGTGCAGATGTGATTATTGTTTTGGATGATGGAAAGATTGTTGCTTTGGGGAGACATGAGGAATTGATTGAAACCAGTAAAATATATCAAGAAATCTATGATTCACAATTAGGTGGCATTGATGATAAGTATTTGGATGGAGGTTTAGACTAATGGCTGAAACTCGTACTGCTGTAAAAAATAATCGCCCGATGGGTGGTCCTGGCCCAGGAGCCCACGGTAATGTGGTTTTGGAAAAACCAAAAAATACAAAAGAAACATTGTTCCGTCTTTTTGGATATTTTTCAAAATATAAATGGCAATTAGTGATTGTTTTCTTATTTGTCTTTTTATTTTCAGTTTCTGGGGTAGTTGGTCCTTACTTAATGGGGGTTGCGATTGACAAATATATTCAAAACGGCGTTTTGGATGGTTTTGTTGGTGTTGTGTTAGGAATGGCTGGTGCATATTTGTTTGGGTATGTGACAAATGTGATTAGCGGTTTAATTATGGCTAGAGTTTCTCAAGAAACGATGTATGATATTCGAAATGAATTGTTTAGCCATTTGCAAACTTTGTCATTGAAATTCTTTGATAATCATTCTCATGGTGAATTGATGAGTCGTTTGACAAATGACATTAATGCGATTAATCAAGCTATTTCTCAAAATGTGACTCAATTGTTTTCAAGTATTATTTCTTTGATTGCAATTGTGGCGATGATGTTTGTTTTGAGTCCTATTTTAGCTTTGTTATCCTTTGTGGCCATCCCATTAGTGATGGGTGTGGTGGTTTTGATTACCAAACAAACAAGAGCTGGTTTTGTAGGCTTTCAAAAAGGTTTAGGTGCTTTGAATGGAATTATGGAGGAATCTATCTCTGGACAACATGTGGTGATTTCATTTCGGAAGCAAGATGATTTCTTGAAAGAGTTTGATGTCAAGAACGAAGAAGTGTATAAATCTGCTATGAAAGCACAAGTATATTCTCAATTGATGATGCCGATCACTGGGTTAACGAATACAATCAATATTGCTTTGATGGCAGGTGCAGGTGGTGCTTTGGCTTTGAATGGTATGGTGAGCGTAGGTGTTGTAGCAACCATGTTGACTTATACACAACGGTTTATGCAACCAATCCGTCAATTAGCAACAATGTTCAATACTTTGCAAGGCGCAATTGTTGGTGCTGAACGAGTGTTTGAAATTTTGGATCAAGTATCTGAAATTCAAAATAATGAAAACACAAAACCATTTGAAGCAATCAAAGGAAAAGTTGTATTTGAAAATGTAGATTTTAGTTATGTTGAAGATACACCAGTGTTGAAGAATGTGAATTTTGAAGCAGAACCAGGTGAGATGGTAGCATTGGTTGGACCAACTGGTGCTGGGAAGACCACGATTGTGAATATTTTGAGCCGTTTCTATGATATTCAAGCTGGATCTGTGAAGATCGATGATGTGGATGTGCGTGACTATAATAAAGAAGAATTACGCCGTGGGATTGGGATGGTTTTGCAAGATGGCTTCCTTTTTGCTGGAACAGTTATGGATAACATTCGTTATGGACGTTTGGAAGCTACAGAAGAAGAATGTATAGCAGCTGCAAAGATGGCAAATGCTCATTCATTCATTCATCGTTTACCAAAAGGATATAATACTGTATTGACTGAACGTGGGGAGAATATCTCTCAAGGGCAACGTCAGTTGTTGACGATTGCTAGAGCAATTTTAGCAAATCCACAAATTCTAATCTTAGATGAAGCTACATCTAGCGTTGATACTCGAACAGAAGTATTAATTCAAAAGGGTTTACATGCATTGATGGAAGGGCGAACTAGTTTTGTGATTGCACATCGCTTGAGCACAATTCGTGATGCAGATAAGCTGCTAGTGATCGATAATGGTGAAATTGTTGAACAAGGAACGCATGACAGTTTATTGGAGAAGAGAGGCTTCTACTATAAAATGTATATGCAACAATTCCGTGGAAAAGCAGCAGTTGATTAAGTATTTATTGAAAAGAAAAGGTGTCCTTATGGACACCTTTTTTATATATTAAGGAGTGTAATCGCACAAAGCGTTTTTGCATCTAATATCTTGTTTTCTTTGATGAGTTGATGTATTTGTTCAGCTGAATATTTTTCAGGAACAATTATCTCGTTCTTATCTTTTTCTAAGATGGAGTCATAAAGACCAGTTGCCTTGTAAATATATATCTTTTCAGTTGAATAACCGGGAACTGTGTAGATCATGCCGATATATTCCATTTTCTGAGCAGCTTTATTGATTTCTTCTTGAAGTTCTCTTTGTGCACAGATATCAAGCTCTTCATTTGGTTCAATGAGGCCTGCTGGAAATTCAAAAATCTCTTCTTTAATAGGATGACGATATTGACGAATCAGATAATAATGACCATCTTGATCTTGGGGGATAATCATAACGGCGCCACGATGATTTATGAATTGATATTTTGATTCACCATCTGGACCTAAAACTTGTTCTTCGGTAATATCAAAGATTTTTCCAGTAAATACTTTTTTTGAACAGAGTGTTTTGAACATATATTATCCTTTTTATGGAATTTGGATGACTTCACCGGCAGTTGGTTGCCAGGTGTTGGATTGAGCATTGGCATTTGCTATTTCAGATGGATAGAGATCTCCAAAGAGGCAAGCTATTGAAGCTAAGCTATCTCCGTAGTTAACTGCATATGTCGTGGGATGAACCGACAGGGTGCGTGTTCCGGGGAAGGGATCAACATTGGATGGAATGGTTAGGTTTTGGTCGATAGTTAACCAAGATTGACTGTTGAGACCATTGGCGTTCATTAATGCTGTAGGATCAACATTATAACGACGAGCTAAACACCAAATGGATTCGCCATAAGCTACAATATGTGTTATGGGTTGGGTGACAATGTTTGGTGTAGGAGAAGAGGATATTGTTGTCTGCGTGTTGATTGGATCGATTGTAGTGATTGGTGTTTGCGTAGGAGAAAAATTGAGTGGGGTGGAGGTCGGGTTTGTATTGGTATTGATTATTGGCGTAAGTGTTGGGAATACAGGGACAGTAGCAACTTCTTCATCGTTTCCTGTGTAAGGATCATATTCTGATGAGTTGCTTTGAGGAGCTGAAGTGGCGTTAGGATTTGCAATTTGTGTTGTAGTTTGTTCTAAATATGTTTGCTCAACACTTGAAAGTAGAGTAGGGGTCATGGTGACAAATTGGTTTTTTGAGGCTGAGATGGTGCAAGCATTAAGTGTAAAAGTTGTTGTGAATAAGAATAGGAATGTCATTTTGACCTTTAATTTCATTTTTTTCTCCATTATTGAAGTTATTTTTAGGAATGTTACATAAAAAAGGGCTGATGAGCAAGTAAAATGTCAGATTAGTTCTCTTTAATGTAGGAAATGGTAAAATTAGGAGTAACTTAGGATTTTTTATGGCGCTTGACAAATTGGTGATGGGAAACTATTATAATTTGGAAGATTCACGTCAACAGATTAAGGAGACGATTTAAATGAAATCAAATTTTAATAAAATTGCAATTTTCGGTGTTTTGATGATTGCTTTGGCTTTTACGATGGTTGCTTTTACTTCTGTGAATGCAGCTGACGATGCCTCAAATCTTTTTGATGATGCTACGGCAACCCCATCTCCAAACCAACCCCGAGATGTTTATTTTGAAAACAGATCAGGTGTAAAGATTACAGTTTATTTGGATGGCGATTATTATGATTATGAAATTAAGGTGCCAAAAGGAAGAAGTGGGTATTTGATCGAAAGCGATTCCTATACAGTCACTTATACACTTCCGAATTGTGGTGTCGAAGTGTCACAAGAGGAAAATGTTTATTTTGATGGACATACAATTGCTTTAGCAGTTTGCCCACCAGAACCACAATTAGCTCAAGATTTTGCGATTAATAGTCACTTAGGTGATGATGTGGTGGTTGAATTCACTCCAGATTTTGATGGTGACTATAAACTTTTAGAAGAAATGGCTGCATTTTCTTTGAATGTGCTTGCTGGTGAACGCAATGTTTATAACGATAATAACTTTGTTGAAGGTAATTATTATTATACATATGATTACTGTGGAGAAACTAAGGGCGGCACAATTAAGTTGTTATTCGATTATAAAAACGAACTCACATTGAAGGGTTGTGAAGCAGAAGCTTTCCAAACAGAATTGGATGATCTTGGTTTGGTAGCAAGAGACTTGGTGAAGTTGCGCTTGAACAATCGAACCACTGAAGATATTAGCTTGACTTTGATTGGTCCTAAGACCTATTATTTCACACTTGGTTATGGTGTTGAATCTGTGAATGTGTTTACAGGTACTTATAATTATGTGTATGCTTTGCATGGTCAAGCCTACCGCGGTACGATTACTGTTTCTCCAAATGGCGATACAGTAATGATGGTGCCAGGTTCGATTCAATAGCCTATCAGTTGATTTTGAATTTTGTTTAGTGAAAAGCCTGCTTGATTTCAAGCAGGCTTTTTTGTTTAATTGTGATTTGATGCTGTAAGGTTAGTCTGCATCAAAGGGTACTTCGACTACTCTGGCGTTGATTTCGTCAAAGAGCATTTGGCGAGTTTGGATAAGTTTATCCATCAAATCTTCAAAGGCGACAACTTCACGATCTTCTTGGGTGCGGAGTTTGAATTCGACTCCGCCGTTTTCGATGGAGCGCTTGGAGACGGTGATGCGGATGGGCATGCCGAGTAGGTCGGCATCATTGAATTTGACTCCGGGGGATTCGTCACGGTTGTCATAGAGGACGTCGAAGCCAGCGTCTTGGAGCTGTTGATAGAGTTCGTCGGCTTTTTCTTCACCTTTTTTGAGGGCAACGAGGTGGACTTGGTAGGGGGCGATGGTGATGGGGAAGATGAGGCCACGTTCGTCGTTGTGTTCTTCAACTACGCAGGCAAACAGGCGGCCGACGCCGATGCCGTAGGAGCCCATGACGACGGGGGCGGGTTTGCCATTTTGACCGAGGAAGGTGGCGCCGAGGGCGTCTGTGTAGCGGGTGCCGAGTTTGAAGATGTTGCCGATTTCGACACCACGTGAGGCGCTGAGTTCGCCACCGCATTTAACGCAGGTGCAACCGGCTTCGGCGACGGTGATGTCTGTGATGATGTCGGCTGTGAAGTCACGGCCGTAGTTGACGTTGATGTAGTGATAGTCTTTTTGATTGGCGCCGGAGACGAGGTTGTTGGATTCGGTGACGAGGTCGTCGGCGACGATGATGAGGTCTTCTGATTTTTTGATGCCGATGGGAGAGGCGTAGCCAGCAGTGGCACCGATAGCGGCGATCTCTTCTTCATGGGCGGGACGGAGCTCTTTGGCTTTGACGGCGTTGGCGAGCTTGGTTTCGTTGACTTCCATATCTCCACGGACTAGGGCAAAGACGAGTTTTTCAATGTCGGTTTCGTCTTCGGTGATGGTGGCCATCATGAAGACGGCTTTGGCGGTTTGAGAAGTTTCGATGTTGAGGAAGGCGGCGAGGTCTTCGATGGTGGAGGCGTTGGGGGTGGCGACCTTTTCTAATGTTTTGGGTTCGGCTTTGAGAGCTGCGGGCTTTTTGAAGAGAGCGATTTGACGGTTGGCGTGATAGCCGCAGGTGTCGCAGATGATGATTGTGTCTTCCCCGATGGGGGTGAGATACATATATTCGTGGGACATTTTGCCGCCCATCATGCCGACATCGGCCATGACGGCGATGGAGGGAAGGGCGCAGCGGTTGAAGATGTCGAAGTAGGTTTGGTAGTGGGCGCGATATTGTTTGTCGAGACCTTCTTCATCAGCGTCGATGGAGTAGGAGTCTTTCATGGTGAATTCGCGAACTCGGATGAGGCCTGCACGGGGGCGGGCATCGTCTCGCCATTTGGTTTGGAGATGGTAGACGAGGGCGGGGAGTTGGCGGTAGGATTGGATTTCTTTGCGGATGAGATCGGCAACGACTTCTTCGTGGGTCATGGCGAGGACCATGTCACGGCCGTAGCGATCTTGGAAGCGAGCCATTTCGTCACCAATTTGATAGTAGCGTTTGGTTTCTTTCCAGACGGAGGCGGGGTTGACGACGGGCATTGAGATTTCTTGTCCGCCGATTTTTTCCATTTCTTCACGGATGATGGCTTCAATTTTGTTGACGGCGCGTTTGCCGAGGGGCATGAGGGTGTAGATGCCTGTGCCGAGTTGGCGGATGAGGCCAGCGCGGAGCATGAGTTGATGGCTGATGGTTTCGGCGTCTGCGGGTGCTTCTCGCAGGGTTTGGCTGAAGAGGTGGCTCATTTTCATTTTTGTGTTTCTCCTGTTTTTCCATTAAAAACACCCCAGCCAAGGGGTGTTGGGGTGTGTGTTTTGTGATTTGATATACGCGTCTTGAGAGAAGACGCAAAGCCCTTGGGTCTACTGTTGAGGGAAGCGGCTTAAAGCCGCAGTTGGATAGGGGATGTAACCCAAGTGTTGTTTCATAGGGCTATTTTAATGAGGGGGAGGGGTGTTTGTCAAGCGGTTTGGGTTGGAGAAAGGGATTTGTTTGTTGAGGAGGCGTGTTTGCGCGTAGTCAATTTTTGAGGAGTGTTTTTTGCAAGACGGTTGGGTAGGTGAATTCTTTAACATTGGTTTAAAGAGGAGAAATTAGCTTGAAAAATTTTGCGGGGTTGGTTGGATTTGGGTGATTTTGGGTGAAAAAGTGGCGGATGTGGGGTGAGGTGTTTGGAAGAGTGGCGGATGCAGGGTGTTTTGGGTGATGGAGTGGTGTGCCAGATGGTGCCAAGAGTGGTTTTTACTACTGCCAGAATGCACCAGGAGGGGAGTTTTGCTGGGTCAGATGGTGTCAGATTTAAGGTTTTTAGTGAGAAGAAGAGGTGAGTTTTTACCCAAAGTTGTGTTTGGAATGAAGTTTAAGTGATCCAAATTAAGTTGTTAAAGTGCGTTAAATAGAAATAATGTTCTATTAAAGAGGAGTATACAAGAGTTGGGAAAATTTGTCAAATGGGCTAAAAAATGGGGATAAATTACAGAATTTTGGTGGATATTGAAAGGTTGAATAGGTTTGACTATTATAATTTTGAAGGGTATAATTTGGTGTCGTGGTATCTCGGCCACGTATGCACTTTGACTGTGCAAATTTATAAAGCGAGAGGAGGTGAATATTTTGCCACGAGTTGATTTACGATCTGGAGAATCACAAGCACAATTGTATAGCCGTTTTCGTAAAGCTGTAACCCGCAGTGGGGTTTTGACTACATTGCGTGAAAAGAAACATTTTGTTTCTCGCGTTGAAGCTAGAAGAATCGAAAAGAAGAAGGCTATCCGCCGCGCCCAACGTAAGAATTTTGTGAAGGGTAAGGTTTAAGTCTGATTTGAGAATTTTCTCAATTGAACTCCAGATGAGTGGGCAAATGTTCTCTCACAAGAGTTGACGATAAAAAAGCAGTCTAGAAATAGGCTGCTTTTTTTGTTGATTTGAGTTGGATTTTATTATCATGCGCAGGGAAGAGAGGAATGATAGACTGTAGGGGTTGATTATTATGGAATGAAAGGTGGCAGATTAATGAAATGGAATGATTTTTATCGAGTGCATAGTGAATATTCTGAATTGGGGAAGTGGCGAAGTTTGGCAGCGGGTTTGCCTGCCGATGTGGCAGGATTGGTGGCGGTGGTGCAGAATGTGTTGATTCATCAATTTTGGATTGTAGAGGAAGCGAATTATGGGGTGGGAGTGAAGGCACTGCTGGATGCGGGGCGAGATTTGCACGAGGAGGTGAATTTGTTGACGGCGGAGGCAATTTTGGATCGGTATTTTGCGTTGAATGATGCGCCCATCTATGTGAAACGAAGCGCTTCGCAAAAGGTGGTGGGGAGCTGCCGAGATTTTACGTTGCTGCTGGTGGGTTTTTTGCGAGCGAAAGGGGTGGCGGTACGAAGCCGAAGTGGGGTGGCAACTTATTTTGAGACAGGCCATTTTGAAGATCATTTTGTGGCGGAGTATTTTAATGAGGCGCAGGGACGATGGGTGTTGGTGGATGCGCAATTGGATGAGTTGATGCGAACACGATTGGAGATCAAGTTTGATGTGTGTGATATGCCGCGGGAAGTGTTTTTGCCAGCGGGAGAGGCGATGACGAAGGCGATGAGGGAGGGGAATTATGAGGACTATGGGATTCGTGAGTTTGAAGGGATGACGTATTTGCGCTATAAGTTATTCTCTGAGGTGTGCCATTTGATGAAGATAGAGATTTTGCCTTGGGAGGCGTGGGGAATTGGTGAAGTGGTGATGGATGGGGAGATAAGAGAGGTGGATGAGCGCTTTTTGGATGAAATCCGCAAGGCGTTGGTGGAAGAGGATTTGGTGCAAGTGCGAGGTTTTCTACATGATGAGCGCTTTGAACGGCCGGATGGGTATGTGCCGTTTGAAATGCGGTTTCCGTTTTTTGAGTGAAAGGGATGAATTGATATAAAAAAAGTAGCTAGGTTCTAGCTACTTTTTTGTTTCGTTGATCGATTTAGTAATCTTCGTCTTCGTCGAAGTCTTCGTAGTCTTCGTCGTCATAATCATCGTCGTCAAAGTCTTCGAAGTCATCATCATCGTCGTAGTCGAAGTCATCATCGTCGAAGTCTTCTTCTTCTTCACTGTCACCGTCGCCAACTTCGTATTCTTCTTGAAGAGCGAGGAATTTGGTGGAGACGAGTTCGTATTCGTCATGATCGTCGATGTTTTGAATTTCGATCTCGCCATCTTCAAATTCTTCAAAGCGATAAAGAAGAGCGGTTTCTTCTACGGGGTGAAGAAGGGCGATATATTCTTGACCGTCAATTTCGAAGAGGTCGATGATTTCACAGACGAGTTCGGTGTTGTCTTCTAAAGTGAGGGTGACGGTTTGATGGTTGTGTTCGTGATCATGTTCGTGTTCACAGGTACAGTTTTCACAATTATGATCATGAGTGTGCATTTGGTTTTTGGTTTTTTCCATTTAATACTCCGTATTTGTACGTAAGTTGTTGTTAGTTTTTTTGATAGTTAAATAAATCGAAAGGGATTATACCAATATGTGGGATTTGCGCTAGGTTTTTTGTTATTTGAATTTTATTAATTTCAGATAAATAAATGATTAATTTTGAACTTTTTTGTTGGGTTGGGGGACATATGAGATGAACTGGTTAAATATTATTTTATCAAAAGGAGTTTTGTATGAAATTTAGAAAATTAGTGTTGGGATTGGTGGGGGTTTTGATGATGGGGTTGCTGGTGAGTTGCAGCAAGGATGGAATTTTGAAGGTGTATGATGAGAGCATACAGCGCTTGGGCAATTTTAATTTGACAAGAAATTTTAAGCTGGAGGGGAAGAGAAATTTTGGAGAAGATCGCTATGTTGGTGATTACAGTGCTGTTTATGATAATTTTTCGGGGCGAGAGGTTTTGTTTGGCGGCACGGGATTGGCACGAGAAGCTGGCGAGACGCTTGCAGTTTGGTGTGAGATGGATGTTTTGGAAGGAGAGGGGCGATTGATATTTGAATCTGGCAATGAGATTGCGGAGGTGTTGTTGGATGAAAGTGGCTCTTGTGAGGAGGCGCTTGCCTTGGTGCCGGCGACGAATTTGATTGTGTTTGAAGGGGAGGGATTTTCGGGAAATTTGGATGTGGAAGTGCGGTAAGAGCGTATGAATAGGATGAAAACGCCATGTTTATCACATGGCGTTTTTTTGTTATTTTGGTTAGAGCTCGCCGATATCTTCTTTCCAGAGATTGGGTTCTTCTTCGATGAAGGTTTGCATGAGGGTTTTACATTCGTCGAGGTCAAGATCGATGACTTCAACGCCGTGTTGTTCTAAGAAGTTGCGGCTGTCTGTTTCGAAGGTTTTGGATTCGCCGACGATGACTTTTTTGATGCCAAATTGGACGATGGCGCCGGAGCAGAGGTAGCAGGGCATGAGGGTGGAGTAGAGGGTGGTGCCGGCATAGGTGCCGATGCGGCCTGCGTTTTGGAGGCAGTCGATTTCGGCGTGGAGGATGGGGTTACCGAGTTGTACGCGTTGGTTGTGGCCGTGACCGATGATTTGATCGTCTTTAATGAGCACAGATCCGATGGGAATGCCACCCGATTGGCGCCCTTGTTTGGCTTGGTCGATGGCTGCTTGCATAAATTTATCCATTTGTTCTCCTTTTTATGAATTTGACGGATGTTTTGAGAAGAGTCTTACGCAATGTTGTGGGGGAGGATGGGAGGTTATTATACGTGATTTTAAGAAATAAAAAAGCAATTCGGTGAGAATTGCTTTTGTTTGTCTGGATTAAGATTGTTTCTTTTTGAAGAGGACACTACTGACGGTGACCTCTTCTTTGGCGAGGATGCGTTGGATATTTTTGCGATGAAGGTAGAAGCAGATGGCGGTGAGGAGGAGGCTGAATGCAACGAGCCAGAGGGAGTGTTCTTGGAAGTAGGAGACGATGGGGAGGCTGATGAAGGTGGTGAAGGAGCCGGTGACGATGTAGTCTGTGAGGAGGGATGGGATGATTACAAGTAGGGCGAAGAGCAGGCCGATTTTCCAGCTGACACCGATCATCATGCCGATGAGGGTGGCGACGCCTTTGCCGCCTTTGAAACGCAGGTAGAAGGGGAACATGTGTCCGATGATGGCCATCAGGCCAGCGATGAAGGCGAGTTGGGGGGTGTCAGGGTAGAGGGAACGAACGATGAGGACTGCGGCGATGCCTTTGAGGATGTCTACGAAGCCGACGATGAGGCCGTATTTGAGGCCGAGGATGGTGGTGGCGTTGGAGGTGCCGGCGTTGCCAGAGCCATGTTCGCGAATGTCAATTTTTTTTACGAGTTTGCCGAGAATATAGGCGGTTTGGATGCTGCCTAAGAGGTAGCCGATGAGGACGCTGATGATCGTGTTGGTGGTGGTCATTTTTAGTCTCCTTTTGGGGATGATGGGGGTTTGTGAATCATCCCGTTTGCTGTGCAAAGATTATACAATGGAATGCGGAATGTTATATGAGAAAAATGAAATTTGTTTTTGAAAGGGTTTGTTGTGTGGATGAGGGGGTGATGATATACTGATTTTGAAAATTTTTTAAAGAGGATGTGTAAGATGGTTGATTTTCCAGTTGTGCAAATTGAGTTGTATATTCCGGATGAGTATGTGGAGGCGTTACAGGAGGAGCTGAACAAGATTAATGTGGGGCGGATGGGGAATTATGATAGTGTGTTGTCGATTACGCAGGTGACGGGGGTGTGGCGCCCGTTGGAGGGTGCGAATCCTTTTGAGGGGACTGTGGGGGAGGTGACGCATAGCCATGAGAGCAAGGTGGAGGTGCATTGTAATTGGGAGGATGTGCCGAGGGCTTTGGCGGCGATCCGTGCGGTGCATCCTTATGAGGAGCCGGGGATTAATGTGATTCCGTTGTTGAATCATTTGTTTGAGTGAGTTTTGGAACAGTGCTGAGAGGCGCTGTTTTTTTATGAGAGGGTTGGGAATGAAAGGGGCGGTGTTGGTTTGGATTGCAGGGTGGATTGATTGGTAGATTGTTGTAGCACGATATCCGTGATAATATGTTTTAAATAGTAATGATATGATGTGGAGAAGATGATGAGAAATGAGAATTTGCGTGTGCCGGCACACCCGGGTGAGATTTTGTTGACGGAATTTTTGGTTCCTTTGAATTTGAGCCAACAACAATTGGCGGATGCGATTTTTGTGCCTTTTCAGCGAGTGAATGAGATTGTGAATGAAAAGCGGGGGATTACTCCTTCGACTGCGTTACGGTTTTCGAGATTTTTTGGGAATTCGGCGGAGTTTTGGATGAATTTGCAGATGCAATATGATCTTTATCGGGCGGAAATGAAAGAGGAAGGGATTTTATTTTCGATTCAGAGTATTAGGTAATAAATTTAATTTATTTGGGATATAAAAAAAGCAGGGTTTTGAAACCCTGCTTTTTTGTTTGGATTATTCAAATTCGATGGGGCCAAAGCCGCCGAAGTTTTCTGCCATTTGTTGGTAGACGGGGGTGCCAAGGAAGGCGGTGTAGATTTCGTCTGCTTTTTCGATGGGGTCAATGTCGGCGAAGGCGTCGGGGTAGATGGTTTTGCCGAGGTAGTAGGCATCGGCGATGGCGGTGTCTAGGTTGGTGGAGTAGTAGTTGTAGGGAAGTTGGGAATAGACGTTGCCATTTTGGATGGCGGCGAGGGCTTGGTAGAATTCGGGGTTCTTTTGTTGATCTTCTTGGACGGAGGCGAAACCACCTTGGTCGATGAAGATGAAGTCGGGGTTCCATTCAAGGAGTTTTTCTTTGTCGATCATGATGGAGCCTGCTTGTTCTGTTTCGTCGACAACGTTGATGGCGTTGATGACGTCGAGAAGGGCGTATTGGCCTTGGGTGCTTTCGATGCCATGGGCGCCACGGGAACCAAGACCGCCGATGTATACGGTAGGTTTGGTTTCTTGGGCAATGTCGGTGGTGCGGGCCATGAGATCGTCATGGGCAGATTGGAGGAGGGCGATGGTTTGTTCGGCTTGGGTGGGATCTGCGATGGCTTGTCCGATGATGGAAAGGGAATTTTGAATGGTTTCTCCGAAAATGGAGGTGATGCCAAATCCGCCGTAGCTGAGGGCGATGACGGGGATGCCGGTTTGTTTTTGAAGCTCATCGGCTGTGGCGGGATCAGTGGCGTAGGTGCTGAAGATGACATCGGGAGCGACGGTGAGGATGGCTTCCGCATCGGGGGCATTGTTGGGGCCACCTTGGCCAATCACAGGAAGTTCAGCAAGTTGAGGATTGGCGAGCATATAAGGCTTGCCACTGACATCGCCGGTTTCCATTTGTTCAACACCAACGACGTAGTCTAAATTCCCTGCGTAGACATAGAGGCGGAGGGCACCGGGACCAATGGCGACGACTGAATCGGCGGGTTCTGTGAGGGTGACTTCGCGACCTACTGCATCTGTGATGGTGATGGGGTCGGTTGTTTCTGCAGGCGCTTGTGCTGTGGTGGCGCAGGCAGTGAGGACGATGCTGATGAGGATGAAGAGGGGGATGAGTTTTTGGAATGATTGTTTCATTTTTTTCTCCTTTAATTTGGAAATAATAATTTCAGTTGATCTTTTGAATTAAAGAATCAATTGTTTTTTGAATTTAGATGGGCACAACAAAGCGGTGTCCGTTGAGGGTGGAGAGGGTGACGGGGACGGCATAGATGGCTTCGATGGCTTGGGGGGTGATGATGTCGGCGTTGCCGGCGGCGTAGATGGTTTGGTCTTTGAGAAGGATGAAGCGGTCGGCATAGCGAAGGGCGAGATTGATGTCGTGCATGGTGACGAGGGCGGCGATGTTTTGGGTTTGGGTGATGGTTTTGACGAGTTGGAGCACTTCGAGCTGATTTTTTAGGTCGAGACTGCTGGTGGGTTCGTCTAGGAGGAGGAGGTTGGGTTGTTGGGCGAGGGCACGGGCGATGACGACTTTTTGGAGCTCTCCACCGCTTAGTTCGTCGAGGTAGCGGAGGGCGTAGTCAGACAGGCCGAGGGTGTTGAGGGCTTGACTGGTGATTTCTAGATCTTGTGCGGTGGCATTCCATTTGAGATAGGGTTTGCGACCGAGGAGGACGGCGTTGAAAACGGTGGTGCGGGTGCCTTGGCGCTGTTGGGCGACATAGGCGATGTTTTGGGCGAGATGGTTTGATGAGAGGGTGGCGATGTCGGTTTGATTGGCGTAGATGACACCCGTGGATGGCTTGAGGATGCGGTTGATGGTTTTGAGGAGGGTGGTTTTGCCGGTGCCGTTGGTGCCGAGGATGGCGACGAGCTCGCCGGGTTGGATGTTGAAGGAGATGTTGGCGAGGACAGGACGGCTGGGATAGGCAAAGTGAATGTTTTGGACTTGAAGTTTCATTTGCGAGTGGCTCCTTTGGCTAGTAAGAAGAGGAAGAGGGGGGCACCGAAGAACGAGGTGATGGCACCGACGGGGAGGACGACGGGAGAGATGATGGTGCGGGCTAAGGTGTCTGAAATGAGGAGGAGGGCGGCGCCGGTGACGGCTGAGGCGGGAATGAGGAAGCGATGGTCTGTGCCGATGATGCGGCGCATCATTTGGGGTGCGATGAGACCGATGAAGCCGATGATGCCCATGAAAGAAACAGAAACAGCGGTGATGAGGGAGGCGAGGAACATGCTGCGGAAGCGGACTTTGTCTACTTGAACGCCGAGCCCTTTGGCGGAATCTTCTCCGGTTTCGAGGGTGTTATAGTCCCAGCGGTAGTGATGGAAGAGGATGAGCGCGAGGAGAGTGGCTGTGGTGAGGATGGCGACTTCTTTCCATGAGACGCGACCGAGATCTCCGAAGGTCCAGAAGACCATGGCGGCGACTTGAATGTCTTCGGCGAAATATTGAATGAGGGTGGAGCCAGCGGTGAAGAGGGAGCCAAAGGCTACCCCAGCGAGCACGACGGACTCGGGAGAGAAACCTCGGAGACGGGCGAGGAAGAGGATGAGCATCATGGCGAGGATGGAGAAGAGAAAGGCGAAGAAGGTGACTGAATAGGGGTTGGCGATGAAGACGGCATCGTGGGTGTTGCTGTGGATGGTGCCTGCGCCGAAGAATACGATGGCGAGGTTGGCACCAAATGCGGCGGCGTTGGAGACACCGAGAGTGGCGGGAGAGGCGAGGGGGTTGCGAAGGGAGGTTTGCATGACTGCACCAGCGACTGCGAGACCGGCTCCGGCTACGATGCCAGCGATGACACGGGGAAGACGAATGTTCCAGATGACGATGCTGTTGGTGCCTTCGGTTTCTAGGTGAAGGAGGGCTTTGATGACTTGCAAGGGTGGGATTTGCGCGGCTCCGGCGTTGATGGCAAAGATGGAGATGCAAATGGTGAGGAGGAGGAGGGCGATGATGAGAGATGTTTTTTTACGAGATTGGTGTTGATAGGCTTGGATGGGGTCGGGATTGGAGGAGGCTTGAGAGGAGGAGGTAGAGAAGATGTTTTTCATGGTTGGGAATGCTCCTAGGGTTATTGATTTTTGGGAAGGGGAAGATTGACATCGGTTTGGTTGGTGACGCAGTCGATGCTAGAGGCGTAAAGTTTGATATCGAGGAGAGGGCTTTGATCAAGGGCATCCAGACCGCGAACAATGAGGGTATTGCCTTCTTGGCGGATGAAGTCTACGATGCAAAGGGCGATGGGGTTGGGACGATTGGGAGAACGAGAGGCAAACACACCGATTGGCTCTTTGCTAAAAGGGGTGGGCGAGCTTTGGATGGTGCGATCCGCACGATCTCCAAAGTAGAGGACGTAGAGATGAGTGGCATTTTGGACGTTGATGAGGCATTCTTGATATTGTGGAAAGATCTCGATGCGAGATTCGTTGGTGGAAAGACGGCCTTGGCGGGGGGCTTGTTTTTTTTCTTGGTAGGGACTGTGGATGATGCCGATAGGGGTGAGTTGATAGGTTTGGTTCATAAAAATACTCCTTAAGAGTTGGTTTTTAATTAGTTGTAGCGATTCAAGGCATCCATGGCGGATTGGTAACATTCTGGACAAAGTTTTTCCCCGTTGAGAAGGCTAAGACGAATTTCCATGGTTTTTTCTTGGCAACGATCACAATTTTCTGAACGGAAGATTTTAGCTCGGGCTGGGAGCTCGGCTTTGATGGTTTGGACTTGCACGAGATCTTCTAGTGGGGCAGTGAGGATGTAATCGATTTGGGCTTGTCGGAGTTGTTCGGCTTGTTCTTTCTCTTGGGGAGTGGCTTGGGGATCAAAAAATTTTTTCATGATTTGATCTTGTTCGGGAGTGAGGGGTTTGCCAAAGTTTGGTTTGACAAGAATGCGAATGGCTTTTCCATCTGCACGACGGATAAAGCGGAAGGCGTTTTTGCCATAGGGAAGGTGAATGAGATTGCCTTTGCCAAAAGTGCAGCCGGTAATAAATTGGATGGCGTCTACGGCGCAGTTGTCGGTTTCTACGATGGCGACGACTTCTTCGTCACCGGGTCGTTGGCCCATTTCTTGAATGGCTTTTTCGGCAACACGGATGCCAATGGCGAGGCCGGGGCACATGTGACCGTGAAATTCTTGAACAGGAGTAATGCCTTTTATCATGAGGGGTTCCTTTTTTATGCTCTATATTGGTTTGAGACAAGGGTATTATATATGCCAATTTTATTTATTGCAATAATTTGCAATAAATAAAATTATAATTAATTATTAAAATTTTTAGAAACTATTTTTTTTTGTTAAATATCTAGTACAATTTAATAGAGAAAAAAAAATTTTGAAAAAGTATATGAAAATTGACAAATAACAAATAAAGATCATATAAAGGAGAAAAAATGGGAAAAAAAGGCAGAGACATTGTTGGTTTGGATGTGGACAATTTGGTCCAATTGTTGAATGAAGCATTGGCGGAAGAGTGGCTGGCTTATTATCAATATTGGGTGGGAGCAAAGGTGATTGAAGGGCCAATGCGCTCTGAGGTGGAACCTGAATTGATCATTCATGCACAGGAAGAATTAGCACACGCTGAATTGGTGTCTAACCGAATTGTGCAATTGGGTGGCACACCAGTGCTTTCTCCAATGGATTGGCAAAAATTGGCAAAATGCAAGTATGATGCTCCAGAAGATCCCTATATCAAGAACATTTTGATGCAAAATATTGATGCAGAAGGATGTGCGATTCAACGTTATAGCGATTTGGCAAATTTGACTTATGGGAAAGATCATGCGACTTATCAGATGGTGGTGAGCATTTTGAATGATGAATTGGAACATGAACACGATTTGACCGATTGGTTGAATGATTTCAATTTGATGATCGATGAAATCAAAGGTGCTCGATAAGTTTTTTGTTTGACAGATGATTTGAAAAGAGGCGGCTCTGCTGAAGGGCGCCTCTTTTTTGTTGGAAAGTTGTTAGAAGTGGAGAGGGATGGTAAGAAGGCGGATGGGTGATGATTCTTAAGGGTGATAGATAATAAAATTTAATGGAGGATTTTTAAATGAGTATTCGTAAACGACGATTTGGGAAAACCGATTTGATGATTTCTGAAGTGGGATTTGGCTTGTGGGCCGCTGGGGGGACGACTTGGGGAAAGACGGAAGATCAGGCGATTTTTGACGCGATTGATGCTGCATTGGACGCTGGGGTGAACTTTTTTGACACAGCGGATGTGTATGGGGATGGACATAGCGAAGAATTGCTGGGCAAGGCGATGAAGGGCCGGCGCGATGAATTTATTGTGGCGACGAAGATCGGTTGGCAAGGATTTGATGGTGAAAAACAACAGTCGGCCTATGACAGTGTGGAAAAGTTGGTGGCAGGGGTGGAGAGCAATTTGAAACGCTTGCAGACTGACCATGTGGAGCTGATTCAGAGCCATATTGACTTCCGTGAGGGGACGATGGAAGTGTTTTTGGAAGGGTTCCAGAAGCTGAAAAAAGAGGGGAAGGTGTTGAATTATGGGGTGAGCACCAGTGATTTTGAGTATTTGAAGGCGTTTAATCATGATGGGAATGCGGCGACGTTGCAGATTGATTATAGCTTGTTGAATCGGACGGCTGAAGCAGAAATTTTGCCTTATTGCGAGGCGAATGATGTGGGCGTGTTGGTGCGTGGTCCATTGGCGATGGGAATTTTGACAGGCAAGTTTGACAAGGATGTGAAATTTGCTGAAAGTGACTTCCGCAACCGATGGCTTGAAAATGAAGATGAATATCAAATCTTTTTGAACGATTTGGAAAAGGTTGAACAAGTGCGTCCGTTGTTGAGCGGGCAGACGATGGCACAGTTTGCGTTGCAATTTGTGTTGGCGAATCCGGCTGTTTCGGCGGTGATTCCGGGGGCGAAGAATGTGCGCCAGTTGGAAGATAATGTGCAGGCAGCTGTGATGGCTCCGTTGAGCGAGGATGTGTTGGCGAAGTTGGCAGAGATTACCCCTGTGGGTGGTGGCCGCAAGATTTGGCCGGCATAAGAATTTGGTTTATTAAATGAGAAAGACCCTTGATAAAGGGTCTTTTTTTATAGGTCTTGGGTAAATTTGAAGTGAGTGTTGTGGAGGCCCATTTTTTGGTAGAAGAGGTGGGACTGAGTGCGGGTTTGGTTGCAGGCGACTTCGATGAGGGCACAGTGGTTTTGACGGGCAAGGTGGAAGGCTTGATTGATGAGTTGTTGGCCGATGCCGGCACGGTGGAGGGAGGGATCGACAACGAGTTCGAGAATTTCGGCTACGGGGTGGGTGTGATGGAGTTGGTGCTCGATGCGGAGGGTGATGAGGCCGACGATGCGGTCTGCTTGAAGAGCAACGAGGATGTGTTTGAGGGGATCGGCAAGATAGCGGGTGAAGGTTTGTTCAAAATAGGGTTTGTCTAGAGAGTGGTGCTCAAGTTCACAGATGAGGTGGTAGATGGGGTTTAGATCTTGGGGGGTGGCGGGTCTGATCATGGGGAGTCTCCTGCTTTTTAGTAGAGGATACTTGATTTTTGAGGGAAGGGGAAGGAGACTTTGGTGATTTTAATTTTGAAAAGAAGGGGAGAAAAACCACCTCACCGAAGTGAGGTGGTTGGTGATTGTGCTCGTTAATTGGAGGGTTGGATGCCTTTGAAGATGAGCCAGAAGGCGAGGGTGAGCTCGTTGAGCATGATGGGAAGGTTGAGGAGTAGGGTGATGGGCGACATGCTATCTGCGCCTAAGATGACGAGGGTGATGGCGACGATGTGGGCGAGGATGGCAAGGAAGCCCCAGATGGAGAGCCAGCGTGGGATGGATTTGGTTTGGATGAAGATGAAATAGTAGGCAAGGGCTCCAAGACAGAAGGCAAGCGCGGCTGCGACACCGGTGAGCCAGCTTTTTTCTGTGAAGAGTTGGGTGGAAAGCAGTTGGAGGGTGGGAAGGTGACTGGCTGGGCTGGTTTGAGCGATTTGGTGGAGGCTGATGAGCTTGAAATTGGTGACTGCGCCGAGGAAGAAGAAAGCGGCTTCGATGGTGCGAAAGGCGACGCTGGTGAGGGCGAGGGAGGGATGAGTTTGTTTGAGGATGGGGTAGAGGGCGAGGGGGATGCCGACACAGGCAATGGCCATGAGGAGGATGCTGAGAGTGGAGAGGAGGAAGGAGGTGATTTGCGCTTGAGAGAGGGCGAGGAAGGTTGCGCTGGTGATGGATTTGGTGAGGAGGACGCTGAGCACTCCGCTGAGGAAGGCGACAAGGAAGAGGATGCCGGCGGTGAGACTGTGTTTTCGATTTGTTTTCATTATTTACCCTTTTTATGTTGTTTATTTTATGCTTGATTGGATTGATCTGATTGTTCGAGTTGAAAGACCTTTTCGATGGGAGTGTTGAGAGCCAGGGCGATGCGAAAGGCGAGCTCGAGAGAGGGGTTGTATTTCTCTTTTTCGAGGGCGAGGATGGTTTGCCGGGTTGCCCCGGCTTTTTCTGCGAGCTCTTGTTGGGTCATTTCATTATTCTCAAAACGTAGTCTGCGAATATTGTTGGTGATGGTTAATTTTGTCATTAGATCCCCTTTTGGTAGAGGACGAGTTGGGTGGTGTTATCTGCGATTTCGGAGAGGAGACCGCTGAAGATGAGAATGGAGAACATGACGAGGGCGGGGCTACCGAGTACAAAGGAGAGCATGGCGGCGAAGGTGCCTACACCAAAAGCGATGTGACCGACTTGGCTGCCTTTGAGTTTGATGGTGTGATCACGTTCGTCTTCTGTGGAGTCGATTCGGGGTTCTACGGTGCCGCGGGTACGGATACCTTGTGCGACGGCGTCTCCAATATGGAAGAGGATGGTGTTGATGATGGTGAGCCCGATTGTGAGCCCGATGGTGATGAACCAGAGACGGAAGATGCTGTGAGCTTCGAGGCCTTTGGTGTTGAGGATGATGAGGAAGTGGATTACGGCGTAGATGATGATGAGAAGATTGCTCACAAGAGCGACGATACTGTTTTTTTGATGGTAGGTCATTTTTTTTATTCCTTTTCTTTTTTACACTTTTTTTATTTGTTTGATATTTTTTTCAATATGTAAAAAATATCTTACATATAGTATTGTATATTTTCCATTAAGTCAAGAGCATTTTACTGAATTTGAGGGAAATTAAGTAAAAAAACAGCCGATTGAGGGCTGTTTTTGTGAGTTTTGCTCTGATTGGGTAATTGTTTGTGGAGCTTTTTATTTGGCGGGGGTGAACCAAGAGGTGTTGGGGAAGAGGCTGAGGAGCAGGGCACTAAAGCGAGAATTTGGGATTTGATGGGCAGGGACGGTTTCTCTATTAGCTGAACTTCTATATTCATGAGGGAATTCATCGGTGAGTTTGTTGACGTGGTTATTGAGCTGGGTGCGGAGGAATGCGTTGGATTTGGCAAGCTCTTCGTCTGAGAAGTAGGTGAAGATGAATTCGAAAATGGCGTTGGTTTCTGTGGTTTCAATTTCGTAGGCGAGTTGGAAGGCATCTTCTAGATTTTTGATTTCTTTGAGGTCTATGTTGAGCGAGCGGTTGATGCTGGCTTGGAGTTGGTGCATGATGTCTGAGTCTGTGGGTTGGGAAAGACGCTCGGGTTCAATTTTGGAGAGAATACGTTCGATGAAGAGGGCGTGGCCTTTTTCTTCGTCGGCGTAGCGCTTCCAGAAGAGGGCAACTTGGGATTTGGTGGCGAACATATTTTGAAAGTTGCGGTAGAGATTTTCGGTTGCTTTTTCTAAGGCAATTGCGTTTTGAAATAAGATTTCGGTTGTGATGGTCATCATTTTTTATTGCTCCAGTGTGAGTAAGATGGATTAATTATATAATAAATTTAGTTTTATGGGGTAAATTGGGTCGATTTAGGCTTATTAAAACTTTGATTTTTTACTGCGAATACTGAGAGGGTGTTTATTTTCAAAGATTCAGGAGGTGTAAAAAAAGATCTCTAGGAAAGAGATCTTTTTTTTGTTTATTTGATTTGCAGCCTTGATTTGTTTTTGAGGGCGATGCTGGTGAGGAAGATCAGGGCGAGGGTGAGCATAAGGAGCAGGAGCTTGTGTGGGAACCAGATGGGGTTGAATTGAAATTGGATGCAAGCTGAGGTGGGACAAGAGAATGCGTTCATGGTGGAGAGAATGGAAAAAGCACGAGTGATTTTTCCGGCGCTTGCGATTTCAAATACCCAGTAGGTGAGGGGGAGGATGATGGCGATGGCAGTGCTTTCAAAGAGGAGCCCGATGAGACAGCCGAAGATTCCGAGAAAGAGGGCGGGAACGAGGATGGCAAACCACATGGTGGGCAATGAAAAGGGGACGTAGGTTTGGTGTTGGAAGAAGAAGGCGCCGAGGAAAAAGAGGCCGAGTGCGAGAGTGGTGATGAGGATGCGGCTGAGGAGTAGGTTTGTTTTTTGACTGGGTTTGACAAACCAGAGAGGGAAAGTTTTTTTCTCAAATTCTTGGCTGAGGAGGTTGCTGAAGAGCAAGATGCCAATGATGGGCAAAAATTGTTCGTTGAGCTTGGTGGCTGTGAAGACTCTTTGGCTGGGGTTGAGGTTTGTGGGGTAATTGATTAAAAGCAGAAGGAGGGCCATGGCGAGTGGTGCCAGCCAAAAATTGATTTGCCAGATGATTTTGAATTGATATTTTATGAATTGGAGTTGTGTTTTGAACGGATTCATGCGTGGGACTCCTTTTTTCTGCTATAGGTGAAGGCGCCAAGAACGAGAAGGAGGGCGGTGACGAGGAGGAAGATGAGACGGTTTTGCAGCATGGCGGATTGATTGGCGAGGAGGAGGGCTGCACTTGGGTTGTCAAAGGTGATGTCGATTCTGGGGAAGAAGAGGGTGTTGAAGAGTTTGTTGGGGAGGGTGGTGAAAGGATTCATTCTGCCGAGACTATAGAGCCAATAAAGGAGGAAGAGAATGGTGGTGCCGATGGGGTTTTCGATGAGGAGGCTGATGACGAGGATGAATGCAGCACTGAAGAGAAGGGTGGAAAGTTGGTAGATTGCGATGGGGGCGAGGAACTCTGCGATAGAGAAGGAGAGCTGGGCTTGATGGGCGATGATGAACATCGAGACGATGGCGACGACAATAAAAAAGAGTAGTTGGGTGAGATAGGCAAAGATGAGGCCAAGATATTTGCCGAAAAAGTATTGCGAGGCTGAAAGGGGACGGCTGTGAATGAGCGGAGTCATGAGCTGGTTTTTGTCGCGATGCCAGACTTGGGCAGCGAGGATAGCGAAGAGGATGGTGAGCATGAGGGTTACGCGGTCATAGAAGAGCCAGCCTGCCCAAAAGCCTAAGGAATGGGTTTGAAGGGCTTGTGAATAGTCTTCTGTGCGATTGATGAGCGGTTCTTGGTTGGTGTTATAGATGATTTCTGGGGTGGCGGCGTTGGCGGTGTTGATTTTTGTGTTGATATTGAGAACAACTTCGGTGATGAGGAAGGCGGTGACGAGGAGGAGGACGAGATAGTAGCCTAGGTTGCGGGTTTGCAATTTGAATTCATATTGTGCGATTTTTAGGGTAGTCATTATGCTTGCTCCTTGTTAGTTTGAATGAAGAACATATAGGCATCTTCGATGGTGGGATCGATGGGGGTGGCGTTGGGGATGTGGGCGGTGTTGGCGATGATTTTGATGTTCCAACCAGCTTCTGTGCGAATGGCGTTGACGATGTTGTAACGAGATTGATAGGTGGGATAGTCTTTGACGGAAACGGTTGTTTGCCAGACTTTGCCACGAGCATTGCGAATGAGCTGATTGACTTCACCTTGGAAGAGGAGTTGGCCGTTGTTGATGATGGCTAGTTTTTCTGATGTGGCGGCGATGTCTTCTACGATGTGGGTGGAGAGGAGGACGATGCGATCGCTGCTGAGGGAAGAGAGGAGATTGCGGAAGCGAACACGCTCTTCAGGATCGAGGCCAGCGGTGGGTTCGTCTACGATGAGGAGCTTGGGATCGTTGAGGAGGGCTTGGGCGATGCCGAGCCTGCGTTTCATACCACCAGAAAGTTTTTTGACTTTTTGATCTTTTTTGTCAGTGAGATTGACGAGCTCAATGAGGTGATCAATTTTTTGTTGACGGTTTTCTTGAATGTTGGAGAGGATGGCGAGATAGTCTAAGATTTCTGCGACTGTGAGCTGAGGATAGAACTGGATATCTTGAGGGAGATAGCCAAGGATTTGACGGATGGCTTGAGGGTTTTGGGTGATGGATGTGTCATCAAAGAGGATGCTGCCACTGGTGGGGCTGAGGAGGGTGGCGATGATCTTCATGAGGGTGGTTTTGCCTGCGCCGTTGGGCCCGAGCAAACCAAACATGCCTTGATCAATGGTTAGATTGAGATCTTTGAGGGCGTGGATGTTTCCTTTATAGGTTTTGTTGATGTTTTTTATTTGTAATTGCATTTTTGAATGCCTCCATATAGATTTGTATAGTACTTTATACAATTTTGGAGTTAAAGTTGGTGTTAATTTTGAGGGATTTTGAGGATGAATTTTGACCCTTTTTGGGGTTGACTGTTGAGCTCGATGGTGGCGTTGTGGCGAGAGAGGATGTTTTCTACTAAACAGAGGCCGAGACCGGTGCCTTGGGGATTTTGGGTGTGGGCAGCTTGGCTGCGGTGGAAGCGGTTGAAGATGAGGGGTTGCTCTTGGGGAGGGATGCCGATGCCTATGTCTTGGATGGTGATGAGGGCATGGTTTCTTTGTGTGGCGAGGGTGATGGTGACGGTGCCGTTGGGGTGGTTATAGAGGATGGCATTTTCGATGAGGTTGGTGAAGGCGATTTCTAGGAGGGCGGGATCGGCTTTGAGGGTGATTTCGGCGTCTCCTTGGAGGATGATTTGGATGTTGTTTTTTTGGGCAAGCGGGGTGAGATTGGTTTTGATTTCTTCGATGATGAGAGCGGGATAGACTTCTTGTTTTTGGAGCTGACCGGTGTTGGCGAGGAGGAGAAGGTTGTTGATGAGCTGGTTGAGCTTGGCGAGGGCAGTTTTTTGATCTTGAATGAAGGCGGATTGCGCAACTGTGAGGGGAGTGGCGGCGGCTTCGAGCGATTCTAGGTTGGATTGGATGATGGCGATGGGGGTTTTGAGTTGGTGGGCGGCATCTGAGACGAAGCGACTTTGGGCTTGATAGGCGAGTTTTTGTTGTTGAAAAGCAATTTGGAGTTGATCTAGGGTTTTGTTGATGGCTTGGGCGAGTTGATTGTATTCTGTGAGGTCATATTGCGTGGGGATGCGGATGTCTAGGGTTTGGGGGGTGACTTGGTTGGTGAGGCGGGCGATGTTTTGGATGGGTTTGAAATAGGCTTGAGCGAAGAGGTAGGTGATGATGGAGATGGTGACGGTTTTGATGAGGGATTCTAGGGTGAAAGGATTGTAGAGATAGGTTTCGCGGGGGATGAACGCTGTTTGGGGGCTCAAGACGAAGATGTTGTATTGGGAGATAAATCGGATAATGAGGTTTTTTGTGGAATGGAGGATGTTTGAGTCTAGGAGGGTGTTGACGAGGAGCATGGTGAAGAAGACGATGATGGCGAGTTTGATTGGGATGGTGTTGAGTTTTTTGAGGAGATTGTTTAGTTTTGTTTTCATAGTTTTTTATTTTTCTTCTTCTGATGAGGTAGATGGATCTGGGGTGAGTTGATAGCCTTCGCCGATTTTGGTGAGGATATAGGGGTTTTGTGAGGGGGAGGCTTGGGAGAGCTTTTTGCGGAGGGAATTGATGTGGACGCGGATGACATTGGTGAAGGGGTTGGCGTCATCATTCCAGATGTGTTGGAGGAGTTCTTCTTGGGAGATGAGTTTGTGTTTGTTACGAAGAAAATATTCTAGGATGGCAGTTTCTTTTTTGGTGAGGGTGAGGGGGATTTTGTTGAGCCAGACTGCGCGAGATTGGGGATCAAATTTGATTTCTTGATGGGTGAGGAGGGAGGAGGGTTCTCTTTGGTCTCGACGGAGGAGGGCGCGGATGCGGGCGGTGAGCTCGCCTTGATGGAAGGGTTTGGTGAGGTAGTCGTCTGCGCCGAGGTCTAGGCCGGTGATTTTTTCTTGGGGGGTTGTACGCGCGGTGAGGATGATGATGAGCAGTTGGGGGAATTGTTGGCGAAGTTTTTTGAGGATTTCAAGGCCGTCCATGTGAGGGAGGTTGAGGTCTAGGACGAGGAGGTCGTAGCTTTGGTTGATGAGGGCGGTTTGGTAGCCTTCTGCTCCGTCATAGGCGACGTCGACTGCGTAGCCAATTTGACGGAGGGAGTGGGCGAGATTATCTGCGAGGGTGTGCTCGTCTTCGATGATGAGTATGCGCATAGGATGCCTTTCTTTAAGGGGGTAGATTTTAAGTGTATTTATTATTATAGGATGAGAGAGTTAAATTTGGTGTTAATTTTTTGATGGCGGGGGAAAGAAAAACCCCTCTTGGATAGAAGAGGGGTGATGAATTTTTATTTTTAGCAGGGAGTCCACTGGCTGTTGTTTTGACTGGATTGAAGGATGCTGTGGACGAATTGGACACCGAGGAGGCCATCGTGACTGTTGGGAAAATGCATGGCGAGTGGGTCGGCGGGTTTGCCTGCGCGACGGGCGGCGATGGCTTGGGCAGCGTCGGAATAGATGTTGGCAAAGGCGGCGGGGAAGGCTTCGGGGTGACCGGCAACGATGCGGGTGGAATGGGCGCTGAGGGGAAGCGTACCGGGGCCGTTGGGAGTGCGGATTTCTATGGGGGCGTTGAGGGGTTTGAAGAGCAGTTGTTGGGGCACTTCTTGGTTCCATTCGAGGGTGCCTTTGGTGCCACTGACACGGATGGCGAGACTGTTTTCTACTCCGGCGGCAGCTTGGGTGACCCAGAAGGTGCCACGTGCGCCGTTTTCAAAATGGAGGAGGGCACCGGCGTAGTCATGGAAGATGCGGTTGGGGGCGATGGCGCCAGCTTCTGCGGCGACTTCGGTGATTTCGAGACCGGTGATGAAGCGGGTGAGGTTGTGGGCGTGGGTGCCGATGTCTCCCATTACGAGGGAGGGGCCACCGGTTTCGGGGTTGAAGCGCCAAGGGAGGGGGCCGTCGGCAGGGTCGGGATCGTTTTCATCGGCTTTGCCACCTTGGACATATTCGATTTGGACGAGGCGGATGGTGCCGAGTTGTCCGTCGGCGACCATAGCTTTGGCTTGGCGGACGAGGGGGTAGCCAGTGTAGTTGTGGGTGAGGCAGAAGATGAGACCGGTTTCTTGAACTTTTTGGTGTAATTTTTGGGCGTTTTCGAGAGAGTTGGTGAGGGGTTTGTCGCAGATGACGTCGAAGCCGTGTTCGAGGGCGGCGAGAGAGTAGGGATAGTGGGTGTCGTTGGGGGTCATGATGGCGATGACGTCGGCCCCGTCGGGACGGTTGGCTTCTGCTTGGAGCATAGTGGGGACGTCTGAATAGGCGCGGTCGGAGGCAAAGCCGAGATCGAGACCGTATTGTTTGGCTTTTTCGGGTTTGGAGGAGAGCACGCCGGCGACGAGTTCGTAGCGATCATCCATGCGGGCGGCTTGACGGTGCATTTCTCCGATAAAGGAGCCGGGGCCACCACCGATGACGGCGAGGCGAAGACGACGGCCGAGTAGTTCGATTACGGGATTTAGGGACATTGTGATTTCTCCTTGTGATGTGTTTAATTTAGATTGCTTTGGATGGCGTTGATGACAATTTGATGATCTTGTTCTTGAGGAAGACCGGAGACGGTAATTGTGCCGACCATGCCGGTTTTTTTGAGAAGGATGGGAACGCAACCACCATGAGGGGCGTAGTCACTTTCGGGAAGGAGAATTTTTTGTTCGATGGTTTTGTTTTGTTCTTGGAGCAGCAGGCTCCAGTAGTAGGAGCTGTGGCCAGTGAGGTTAACGAGGTTGATTTTGCGTTCGACCCAGCGTTGGTTGTTGGTGGCGCTGCCGGGGAGGGCGGCGTAGAAGAGTTGGCGGTGGTTGAGACGAATGTCGATGACGATGGGGTAGTTTTCTCGGATGGCGAGACGATAGAGTGCGGTGCCGATGCGCCAAGCGGTGTGTTCATCAAAGTGAGTGAATTGGAGAGATTGGACTTTTTTTTGGATTTGTTCAGCTGTTTTTGACATTTTCCCTTCCTTTTTTTATTTTATTATACAGGATGAAAAAGAAAAATAACTGGAGGAAATAAAGGGATTTTTGATTAATAATTGGGGGGTAGAGGTATAAATTTTTGAAATGGGTTACTCTAGTAGATAAAAGATTATTTAAATTTTGAAAAGGAGTGATTTGATGGGTAAAAAGTTGCATGGTAAGTGGGCGTTGGTGACGGGGTCTAGCCGAGGAATTGGGCAGCAATTGGCTTTGGGTTTAGCAGGTGAGGGCGCGAATGTGATTGTGCATGCGAGAACGATGGAGAACACGAAAAAGACGATGGGTCTTTTGGAGAAGTTTGAAGTTGCGCATTTTGCTGTGGCGGGGGACTTGGCATCTGCGGAGGGGATTGATGCGGTGATTGCTGAGGTGCGAGCTGGAACGGAGCAAGTAGATATTTTATATAATAATGCTGGGATTGGGAGTGGCTCGAAGCGTATTTTTGATTTTGAACAATCAGAATGGGAGCGTGTGTTGCAAGTCAATTTGTTTGCGATGGTGGCTTTGTGTAATGCGTTTGTGCCTGCTATGATGGAACGTGGTTGGGGACGGGTGGTGAATGTGAGCTCTGGAATTGAGAATCAGCCCAATTTGGTGCCGTATAGTGTGTCGAAAGCGGCAGTGGATAAGTATAGCCGAGATTTGGCTGTGGCGGCACGCCCTGATGGGGTGCTGGTGAATTATTTGGATCCGGGGTGGTTGAAGACAGATATGGGAGGCGCGAATGCTTTTCATGATGTGGAGACTGTTTTGCCGGGTGGATTGGTGCCGGTGTTGTTGGAGGATGATGGCCCTTCGGGACAGTTGTTCCGCGCACAGGATTATCGTTAGAAAAATAAAAAGAGCTGGTAAATCTACCAGCTCTTTTTTGATCTTTTTCAAGATTTTAGGACAAAGAGGGGATGCCGCTGTTCTTTTCCACAGGTGTGGGGAAGAGTTTTTCGAATGTTTTGCGGTCGATGGTTTCAACTTCGATGAGTTTTTGCGCGACTGCTTCGAGTTCGGCACGATATTTGGTGAGGATGTCTTTGGCTTCTGTGTAAGATTGGGAGACTAACTTGCGGACTTCTGTATCAATCTTTTCAGCGATTGATTCAGAGTAGTCACGTTGTTCTGAAATCTCTCGACCTAAGAATACCATTTCATTGGATTGACCGTAGATCATGGGACCCATTTCATCGGACATACCGTAGCGGGTGACCATGGCACGGGCAATTTTGGTGACACGTTCAATGTCGTTGGAGGCGCCGGAGGTGATGTCGTTGAAGACGATCTCTTCTGCGGCACGTCCACCCAAGAGGCCAACCATTTCAGTAATGAGCTTGCGCTTGGAAGCGAGCATGTTGTGATCTTGTTCGGGGAGGGCTAAGGTGTAGCCACCGGCCATACCACGTGGGATGATGGTGACTTTGTGAACAGGGTCTGCTTCGGGAAGGGCATTCATGACGATAGCGTGTCCGGCTTCGTGATATGCTACGATGCGTTTTTCGTCTGGGGCGATGACGCGAGATTTTCGTTCGCGACCGCCAACCATGACACGTTCAATGGCTTCTTGAAGATCTTCCAATTCGATTTGTCTTTTGCCTTTGCGAGCTGCAATGATGGCTCCTTCATTGACCACGTTTTCGATATCTGCACCAACCATGCCAGGAGTGGCTTTGGCTAAGATGGAGACGTCGAGAAGCGGATCGATGGGTTTGCCTTTCATGTGGACGTTGAAGATGGCTTCACGACCTTTCATGTCGGGGGCATCGAGAACGACTTGACGATCGAAACGGCCTGCACGGAGCAAGGCGGGATCGAGAATGTCGGGACGGTTGGTGGCAGCGATGATGATGACATTGGTGTTGGTTTCAAACCCGTCCATTTCGACGAGGATTTGGTTGAGGGTTTGTTCACGTTCGTCGTGAGAGCCACCCATGCCGGAACCACGATGGCGACCGACGGCGTCGATTTCGTCTACGAAGATGATGGCGGGAGCGTGGCGTTTAGCTTGTTCAAACAAGTCTCGCACACGAGAGGCGCCAACACCGACAAACATTTCGACGAAGTCTGAACCAGAGATGGAGAAGAACGGAACGCCTGCTTCACCAGAGATGGCTTTGGCCATCAGAGTCTTCCCTGTACCAGGAGAACCGACCATGAGGACACCTTTGGGAATGCGAGCGCCGAGGGCGATGAACTTTTGGGGTTCTCGCAAGAATTCGACGATTTCGTAGAGGTCTTCTTTTGCTTCTTCTACACCGGCAACATCTTTAAATGTGACGGTGGGATTTTCACCAGTGAACATTTTGGCTTTTGATTTGCCAAAGGACATGGCTTGGTTATTAGACCCTTGAATGTTACGCATGAAGAAAAGGAAGACGCCCACCATAAGTAGGATGGGGAGAATGCCGGTGAAGAAAATGTTCAATAGGGTAGGACCTATGGAAGGGGCAGCGATCTCAACTGTGATGTTGCTTGGATCTAAATATTCTTCGGTAACACCGTAAAGGTGCAATTGTTCAATTAAACTTGCATCACTTTCTTTTAAGAAGGTGACTTTTTGAGTAGGGCTGTCTACGTAGTAAACAGTTACGCGATCATCACTTTCGACGATCTTGGCAACTTCACCATTCTTTATATCTTGGGCAACTTGATTGATGGTGGGGGGATCTTCTGCTTTACCAAGTTGTCCATTCATAGAATAGAGCATTGTGATGGTAATGAGAATCAACATCCCAATAGTGAAGATTGAGTTGCGTGTTCTTGGATTTTTCACATTTGCCTCCAAAGAGTAATTTTTATTCTTTTAATTATCGGCTATTATACCAACCATTTAAAAGAATATCTTTTTTTTTCAATATCTAGACAGTGGTTCTTATTTTCTTCTTACACAATTGTTAAGGAAGGAAGAACTATTGCTGAGAGTGATTTGGGTCCCAGTGGATGAGGGCAGATTCTCCCCATTGGGGCCATTGGAATTGTCCGTTTGCAGATGGAATGAGCTCTTTTTGGAGGATGTGGATGAGGTCTTGGTCGTATTGGGTTTGATCGCTGATGTTTAGGTGAGATTTTACTTTTTCAAGGGCTTCGGCGAGGGAGTCGCTAAAGACGGGTTTCCATCTGTTGGGGGTTTCTGTGGTGACGTGGGGAATGATGCCGATTTGAAGGAGGGTGTTATAGATAATTTGGAAGTTGGGGCTATCATAGGGCTGCCCCCAAACGAGTTGGGCGGCTTGCGCCATGATGGCATGGGGGAAGGGAGCACGCACGAGAAGGAAACAATGATGGGTGGTGACTTGGTTCATTTTTTGGAGAAACCCAATCAGATCGGGATCACCGTAGATGGCATGGGAGGAGAACGTGATGTGAGTAGATTTAGGCGGAATAGGGGCTTCTGCCCAGGTGGTGTTGTGGAGGGTGATGTTAGAAATGTTACGTTGTTTGATTTGATCTTTAAAAACAGAGAGCATAGCAGGGGAAGGGTCTATGGCGGTGACGGTTTGGCAATGGGGTGCGATGAAGATGCTAAAGTTGCCCGGGCCAGAGCCGATGTCTATCAGGGTGCAGTTGGGAATGGATTGGACAGTGTTAAGCAGGAGGGTTCGGGTGCTATCGGGGGATTGCCAGCGAGCTTGGACGCGATCAAAAAATTTTTGTGCATTTTCTCGCCAGTGATCTTCTTTTTGCGCTGGGTCTTGTGGTGTTTGACGGGCTTGATAAATTTCTAGCCAAAGGGCGGCATAATTTGGAATTTTTTGCATATCTTTGCTTTCTGTTTGATGTGTGTTTTATTAAGTATTATACAGGTGTTTTGACCTTACGAGTTTTTAATTTTTAAGGGGTAACTTTTTTGAAACTTGCTGGTTATATAGGTATCCCGACAGTTAAGAATGCTTAATTTTTTATTTATTTTTATAGAATTTATTATTTTATAACCTAGCTTAACTGTGATTGAATAGGAGTTTTAAGATGAAAATTGTAACCGATAGTGGTAGTGACCTTTTGATGCGCGATGTGTTGGAATATGATGTGCGCGTAGTGAGTTTGCCGGTGATTTTTAATGGAAGAACGTATAAGAATTTGCCAGCGATTGAATTTTATGAGATGTTGGCAAGCACTGGACAATATCCTTCAACAGCAGCGCCATCTCCTCAAGATTTTGCAGATGCATATCGTGAAGTCGCGAAAACAGATACAGAAATTTTGTCGATCCATTTATCCAGCGGTTTGAGCGCAACTTTGGAATCTGCACGTTTGGGTGCTACGATGGTGCCTGAAGCAAATGTACATTTTATTGATTCAAAGGTAGTGTCGATTCCTTTGGCGATGCAAATTGGTTTGGCTGGCAAAGCCATTAAAAAGGGATTGTCTGTGGAAAAGATCACAGAATTATGCCAAAAATTAAATGAACATATGGAAACTTATTTTACTTTGGACGAGATGCGTTATTTAATCCACGGGGGGCGGGTGAGCCATTTGAAAGGTACTTTGGCAGCAATGTTGAATATCAATCCAATTTTAGCATTGGATGTGGAACACGGCACTTTAAAGACCTTGGGACAAGCACGTACGATGAAGAAAACATTGGCCACGATTGTGGATAAGATTGAAGCGCAATTTGGACAATATGAAAAATTATTGGTGCAATTTGTATATGGGGATAATTTGAAGGCAGTGGAAATGTTGAAGGGCATGGTTGCAGAACGATTTAATGTAGAATACTTACCGACGGTGGCGATTGCGACCGTATTAGGTGCACATACAGGGCCATCAGTAGTGGGTATTGGTGTAAGCCAATATGGATTTGTGGATGAGCTTATTGCAAATGCTTAACTGAATTTCCTGATCAGTTTTGAATAAAGCCCTTCATTTTTGAAGGGCTTTTGTTTTTTAGATTAGATTT
This sequence comes from Anaerolineales bacterium, assembly GCA_963662985.1. Taxonomy (GTDB): domain Bacteria; phylum Chloroflexota; class Anaerolineae; order Anaerolineales; family UBA11579. The sequence goes on from OY760067.1 coordinate 2,040,948, forward strand.
TTGCCAGTTCTGCTAAGATGTCGGCTTCGATCTCAGATGGTTTGACTTTTGAGCCGTAGCGGTTGACGGGAGTGCCATCAGCACTGATGAGGAATTTGGTGAAATTCCATTTGATTGCTTTGCCAGCCAAACCGGGGAGGGTGTCTTTGAGATAGGTGTAAAGCGGATGAGTTTCTTTGCCGTTGACGTTAATCTTGGAGAACATGGGGAAGGAGACGCCATAGTTTGCTTGGCAGAATGCGGCGATTTCTTCTTCGGTGCCGGGTTCTTGATGTTTAAATTGGTCACAGGGGAAGCCGAGAATGACGAGACCTTGATCTTTGTGATCTTGGTATAGTTTTTGAAGTCCTTCGTATTGAGGAGTAAAGCCACATTTACTGGCGACGTTAACCACGAGAACTACTTTGCCCTTATATGTGGACATGGATTGTTCTTCTCCGCTGATGGTTTTTGCTGAAAAATCATAAAATGTTTGTTCTGACATATTGTTTCCTTATTAGTACCTTTCTTTTTATCTGTTTATCTTTTCACTTAAATGGACAAAATTTGAGATGATTTCTTACATGATGGGCTATTAATAGGAAGAAAAGAAATTTGAGAAGGGCAGTAAGTTGTTTTTAGGCGTGTTCTAGGTTAAGATTGGCAAGGACAATGGGAGTTTATTACAGTAATTTTTATTTGAGGTATTTTTTATGGTTGAGAAAAAAGTTACGGCAACGAATCGTGATTTTTTGAAAAAAGCGCTAACAATCGGGATGCCGATTGCTGGGGCTCAGTTGGTGCAGACGTTAATTAACACATTAGATGTGTTTATGACGGGGCAATTGGGAGAAGTTTCGATTGCTGGTTTGGGATTGGCAAATCAGATCTCTTTTTTGTATATTTTGATCGGGTTTGGGATTGCAAGCGGGAATGGAATTTTTATTGCGCAATATTGGGGGAAGAAGGACACAGAAAATATTCAGCGCGTGGTAGGAATTGGGTTGACGATGATGGTGGTGCCAGTGGTGATCTTTGTGGTGGCTGCGGCAGCTTTTCCGGAAGTGTTGATGCGATTTTATACAAAGGATCCGTTAGTGATTGCAGAAGGTGTCAAGTATCTGCGGATTATTTCGGTGAGCTATTTGTTCACTGGATTTACGTTTATGTTCACCATGGCGGCGAGAAGCACGGAACAGGTTAAGATTCCTTTGATTGTGAGCTTGGCTGCGTTGTTGCTGAACAGCGTGTTGAACTATGGATTAATCTTGGGGAACTTAGGATTGCCACAATTGGGAGTGCAGGGGGCTGCGATTGGAACGACTGTTTCACGAATTGGGCAGTTTGTGGTGATGATCTGGGTGAGCAAGAAGATGAAAGCACCTTATATGGGGACGTTGAAGACTTATTTTTCTTATACTCGGGCTTTCTTTAAGAAAGTGGTGGTGACAGCTGCACCAGCTTTGATGAATGAAGTGTTTTGGTCTTTAGGCGTGACGGTGTATAACATGGTGTATGCACGCATCGGGACGGAAGCTTATGCGGCGGTAAATATTGTGGTGTCGATTGAGGATTTGGCGTTTGTGTTGTTCATCGGATTAGGAAATGCGTGTGCGATTATGGTGGGGAATCAGATTGGCGCTGGTGAAGAAGAAAATGCAAAGTTCTATGCACAGCGATTTTTACGCATGATTGTGATTAGCGCGGTGGTGCTGGGGGGTGTGTTAATTGCGGTACGACCGTTGGTCTTGTCAATCTATAATTTGAGCCCGATTGGGAAAAGTTATGCAATGCGCCTGATGATTTTGTCTGGGGTGTTTTTGTGGGCAAGAAGTGCTAATTTCACAATCTTTATTGGAATTTTGCGTTCGGGGGGCGACACAAAATTTGCGATGGTGGCAGAACTAGCGAGTGTGTGGTTGATTGGGGTGCCGTTAGCCTTGATTGGCGGCTTGGTGCTGCATTTGCCGGTGTATTATGTTTATCCAATGGTGGCGTGTGAAGAATTGGTGAAGTTGGCAATCTCTTTCCGACGTTATCGCTCAATGAAATGGGTGAATAATTTGGTGGCAGACGAATTAGTCCTGGAAGCGGCTGTTTAGATTTTTTATTGTGTATTTTGAAGAGCGCCTGAGTTTTTCTCAGGCGTTCTTTTATTTTAATTGGGAAAAATCTTGTTCTTGGGCGAGAGTCTCGAAAAAGTTGACCATCAGAGTTTGACGAGATTGAGCGACTTGTATAGCGCTGGGGGTATAGAGACGGTGGATGATGTTGCGCAGTTTGAAATGATATTCATGATAGGCGGAATGAGGTTCATCGGGTTGCTTTTGACCGGTTTGGAGAAATTCGTCTGAAGGAGGGGAGAAGATGGGATTGTTGTGGGAGACGGCGTAAGCAATTGCACGGGCGACTCCGGTGGCACCAATAGCGTCGATTTTGTCAGCATCGAAGACAATTTGCGCTTCGAGGGTTTGCGGATTGGGCTGGTGACGGAAGCGATGGGCGCGAATAGCATGCGTGACGGCTTCAATATCGGCTTGGGACCAGTTTTTTTCTGCTAAGAAAGTTTGGGCAAAGAGGGCGGCCTGCTCTTGATGCGCGAGGCGCTCTGCTTCGGGGCCGGCGGCGCCTTCAATATCATGTAGCAGGACAGCGGCACGGATGATGCGCCAATTAGCTTGCGGTTCTTGTTTGCAAATCTCTTGTGCGATTTTGAGGACGCGCAGGATGTGGGCGAAGCCGTGCACAGGGTCTTGGGGGTAACGCGGGGCAATTTCTTGAATGGTGATGTCGATCGGTTGGGTCATGTTAGTGTCCTGTGGGGTAGAGCTTGCCGGCTTTGACGACGTGGGAGATGAGGGGGCTGGCGAAGCGGTAACCAATGTTGCGATAATCGGGGGTGTTGAGAATGAGGAAGTCAGCTTGTTTGCCGGGTTCGATGGAACCGACCAGATCGTCTTGGGCGAGGGCTTTGGCGGCGTTGATGGTGGCGGCGGTGATGGCTTGGGGCGGGGTCATTTTCATTTGACGGCAGGCGAGGGCGATAATGAAGGCCATGTCTTCACACCAGGAGGTGCCGGGGTTGCAGTCGGTGGCGATGGCGAGATAGGCATTGGCTTGGATGAGGGCTTTAGCGGGGGTATATTCGGATTGGGCAAGGCCAAAGGGAGTGCCGGGTAAGCCAACGGCAACCGTCTCGGATTGGGCGAGGGTGAGGATGTCTTGCTGGCCGGTTTTGACCATGTGGTCGGCAGAGGTGGCGTTGAGCTGGGCAGCGAGGGAGGCTCCTCCGAGATTTTCAAATTCGTCTACGTGGATTTTGAGAGGGAAGCCAAGCTGTTTGGCTTTGGTGAGGATGGCACGGGATTGTTCTAAGGTGAAGGCGCCTTGTTCGCAGAAAACGTCTACGAAGGGAAGGGGGCGGAGGGGAGCATTGGTTTGCCACCATTTGTGAATGGCGGGGAGGACGGTTTCGATTTGATACTTCGTGTAGCCAGCGTAATCCGGTTGACCATTTTTGGTGAATTCGGGAGGACAAGCATGCGCCCCCATGAAGGTGATCACAATGTCGATGGGGAGCTTTTGGTCTAGGTGGAGGAGAACTTGGAGTTGTTTGATTTCGGTTTCGAGATCAAGTCCGTAGCCAGTTTTAGCTTCGATGGTGGTGGTGCCGTTCATAAAAATACGTTTGAGACGGTCTTCGGTTTGTTTGGCGAGCTCTTCAAAGGAGGCTTGGCGAGTGGCTTGGACGGTGGAGACGATGCCGCCACCAGCGTTCATAATTTCCATATAGGTTTTGCCCGCCAGGCGCATTTCAAATTCCATGGCGCGGTCACCCGCCCAGACGACGTGGGTGTGGGGGTCAACAAAGCCAGGGAGGACGACTTTTTGATGAAGATCGACAGGGGATTCTTGGGGGTATTTGAGCTGCATGGCTTCAGTGGGGCCGACGTCGATGATTTTATCGTCGAGGACGAGGATGGCGCCATCTTGGACGATGGCGAGATTGTGCATGTTGTGCCCACGGCGCGGTCCGCCGGAGAGGGTCAGAATTTGTGAGGCGGAATGATAGAGGGTCATGAGAGCTCCTTTTTTTGAGTAGTTGAGTTGGGTAATTAGATTATATCAAAAGGAGGGTGGAGATGGTTAGATGTGTCTAATCTCTAGTTTGACAATCCGTAAGATGTTGTCTATTTCTGGAAGAGGAATGTTTTGTTTTTGGGAAGTTCTTTTTGCTTTTTTTGAGAAAATGAATGGCTTTGCGTCTGTGTTTGTTTAAGTAAAGAGCGATGCCTAAGTTTTTATAGAGCGCGGGTTGAGCAGGATGATTTTCATCTGTGAGTGCGAGGGCGGTTTGGTAGGTTTGGGTTGCTTTCTGATGTTGATTGAGGTTTTTGAAACACAGGCCGAGGTTATTGAGGGCGGGGATGTCATTTGGAGAAGAGTCTAGAATGTTTTGATAGAGTTGTTGGGTATGAGTAAAGTTTTCAGATTGATAGGCTTTCTGCGCTTGGGTGTGGAGGGAGGTGGGGGATGTAGGTGTGATAAAGGATTCATCATAGTGTTCTAGGAGGGTGATTTTATTCTTTATCATTGAAAAAATTTTAGGACCAATTCCATTTATATTCATTAGTTCTTCTTTTGTTTTAAATTCTCCATTAGTTTGTAGATAAATTTGGATTTTATCTTTGATTTTATCTGTAATATAGAGTAATTCTACATGATATGTATTTGGATGTTGATTTATTCTTATTAGATTGGGTAGTTTGGGACCAATTCTTTTTATCTCTTTTTGCTCTTCGATGAGATTACCTATAATTTTATAGAAGGATATAACAAATGAGATAATAATAATTATTTCAATTAACACTAATATGATTAACCTAAAAATCCATATTAAATCTAAACTTATGTTAGCTATTATGGTAAGAAATGCTCTATGAATGGCATTTATTCCCATAGTTATGAAAAATAGTTTTGTAGCTAGTTTTGAATAAATAGTAAAATCATTAGTTTTAGTAATAATTTTATAAAGGAATGGAGTTATTGCAATAAAAGTGTAGACACTATAAATTTCAATAATTGTCTTTGGTGATAAGTAAATTAATTTTGCAAAAAACACAAAACTATATTGTAAAAAAAAACCTTACCATAGGGGAATAAACCAACGATGTGATATATAAAAAAATATTTTTAAGTTGAAAAAAAAGGATAAATAAAATTAATGATATTCCATCAGCAATAATCATTTGAAAGAAAAATAAATTAAATTTTCGTGGGGCCATATAATGAAATATTGCAATTAATAATAAATCTGAAATTATATATGAGCTCATCCATATAAGCTTTTTTTTCTTTGTAAAACGTTCAAAATAATTCATTTTAAATCCCCGTTTCTGGAATAAATATAATTATCAATTAAAAATTAATTTTTGAAAAGTGTTTTAAAAATTTTTTTATGTAAAGCGGGCTTGACAAAAAATGTAAAGCGGGCTATACTATAGAAAGTAAAGTGAACTTTACAAAAAAGTGTAAAAAGGATGAAAAATGTGTAAAAAAATGAAAGGAGACTTGATTGAAAACAAAGATACGTGAATTAAGAAAGGCGCGTAAGATCTCGCAAGAGGAGTTGGCGTTGGAGGTGGGGGTAACACGGCAGACGATCATTTCGATCGAGAATGAGAAGTATGTGGCTTCGTTGCCGTTGGCGTATAAGATTGCACAGTATTTTGGAAGTGCGATTGAGGATGTGTTTGATTTTAGTGAAATTGAATAAAAATAAAAAAAGGAATGAATAAAATGGATACGTTTGTGAAAAAGTTAAAACGAAAACAATGGTTGAATGTGGCTGGCGTTGTGGCGGCTGGTGGGTATATTGGGTTGTTTTTGATTCAGAAATTTGATGCTGGTGGCAGTGCTTTTGAAGGATTTTTCTATGGATTTCAATTGGGAATTTTGGCGGCGATGATTGGGTATCTGGTGTATGACTGGGTGAAAACGCATATGGCTTTGCGAAATGATGAAAAATTGAAATCTTTGTATATTGAAGAAACGGATGAGCGCAAAAAGATGATTGAGCGCGAATTAGGAAAGATGGCCTCGCGAATGAGCTATTTTGGCTTGATCTTCGCGGCGATTGTGTCTGGTTTTTATAATGAGACTGTTTTCTCTACTTTAGTAGCAGTGTTGCTGGGTTTGGCAGCGATTCAGATTTTTGGAAAAGTGTATTACAATCGCAAGTTTTGATTGTTTTTTTGATATGATTGAATAAAAAGAGACGGAGTATTCCGTCTCTTTTTTTATTGATTATATTAGGCTCTGCGGATTTCAACGTCGTTCTTGTGAATTTTGAGTTGAAAATCGTCTTCTAAGACTTGAGAGACAAGTTGATCGGGAACGTCAACGAAAGTGGATTTGTCGTTAATAACAATTTTGCCGATGGAGTTGCCGGGGATGGATGCGAAATGAGCGATGGAAGACACAATTTCACCGGGTTTGATGCCATGTTTGCGTCCACGGTTGAGGCGCAGACGGGTCATGCCGGGTTCTTGAGATTCACGTCCGCTGCCTGCGTTGTCATGAGCGTATTTGTTATTTTGTTTGGGTTCGTCTTTAAACTTATTTTCGTAAGGGTTGCTTTCACGGTCTTTGGAACGGCTGCGTTTGCGGGTTTCCTTACGTAGTTCGGTGGTGTGGCGCGCTTTTTTGAGTTCTTGAATGGGGCGTTTGTTATCATCAGTACGAGCCATTTTCATCATCACAGCAGCGAGTTCGGCTGGATCAATCCCTTCGGCGACAAGTTTGTCTACGATGACGCGTTCTTCACGACAGCGACCACGATTAAGCCACACTTGGATTTTTTCTTCAAATGCATTTTGTCGTCTTTGAATAATCTCTTCTTTTGAAGGAATTTCATGTTCTACCATCGGGCTACGAGTAAGTCCTTCGATACGTTTAATCCGGTAAAGTTTTGAACCAGGGACGAGCGTGATGGCGGTACCGGAACGACCTGCACGACCGGTGCGGCCGATGCGGTGAACATAAACTTCGGATTGATCGGGAAGATCATAGTTGAAAACGTGAGAAATGTCATCAATGTCAATCCCACGGGCAGCAACATCTGTAGCCACAAGGATACTAATCTTTTTATCACGGAAGCTGTCGAGGATCTGCATACGAGCATCTTGGCTGAGATCGCCATTGAGTACTTCGGTGGGGAAGTTGCGTTGCACAAGCTCGTTAGCAAGCTCTCGGGAGCTAGCGCGGGTGCGAGCAAAGATGAGGGCGGAATTGATGTCTTCCATTTCAATAATGCGCGTGAGGGCGGCGAGCTTGTTGCGCTCATCAACAACGTAATAACGTTGTTCGATGGTGTCCACGGTCAGTTCTTTGGATTTGATGGTGATAGATTGGGGATCGTTAAGATATTTTTGAGCTAGATTGCGAATAGGTTGGGGTAAGGTGGCAGAGAAGAGCGCGGTTTGGCGCGTGGAGGGGGTTTGTTGGAGGATGCGTTCGATATCATCTACAAAGCCCATAGAAAGCATTTCGTCTGCTTCGTCGAGAACGAGGTAGCGAAGGTTGGAAAGATCAAGAGCGTTCTTTTTTTCGATGAGGTCGATGAGACGACCGGGGGTGCCGACGACGATGTCGAGGCCATTCCGTAAGTTGCGGAATTGTTCGCTATAGGATTGTCCACCATAGATGGCCATACTGCGGTAATTGATGTATTTACCGTATTCATCGATGGCTTTGGAGACTTGGATGGCAAGTTCGCGAGTGGGAGTGAGGATGAGGGCTTGGATGCCATTTTTGCCGGGGAGAAGGTTTTCTAAGATGGGGAGAGCAAATCCACCCGTTTTGCCGGAACCGGTTTGAGATTGAGCGATGACGTCTTTGCCGTCAAGCATGAGGGGGATGATGTCGGTTTGAATGGGGGTGGGGGTTTCGTGGCTGAGATCTTGCAGCGCTGAAAGAAGCTCTGGACGCAATCCGAGCTGGGAAAAAGTTTGGGACATTTTTGAGACTCCTAATTTTCTTGTTTGCGTGTTTCGTGAGTGCAAGCTTCTTGAGAGCGTTTTTTGCTTTCTAAGAATGCTTTCCCTGATGGGAACCATCCCGATCGGGAGCTTATCCCTTGCGGGATGAAGCGCTTTATTCTGCTTGCCTAACAAGCAAAATAGGAGTGAGGTCATATCCGCTTATCTGACAAGATGTTTTCAAAAAAAATGCTTGACTGTAAGTGTCAAGCGATCCATTTACTTCTGTTCTAAATAAATTCTTTCTGAAACACTAATTTAACTAACTGACGAAGTATACCACATAAAATAAATCTAGGTTTTTGAGTTTTTTCTTTTTATGCCAATTCTTTTAGGTTTAGTCTTCTTGACAGTAGAAACTCCTCATGCTACATTTAATTATTCTCGATAAGAGGTGAACAAAGTGGCAGATAATAGAACTGAAAAAATCGTTGCAAAGTTAGAAGAACTTCAAGCATCTTCTCCATCTATCCAAGGCGCTGAAATTGTGAGCGTGGATGGTCTTCCGATTGCGTCTGTGCTCCGGGGAAATGCGGATGAAGAACGATTAGCAGCAATGTCTGCGGCAATGCTTTCTTTGGGTGAACGAATTTCAGCTGAATTGCGTCGAGGCACCTTGGAACAAGTGTATATCAAAGGTGAAGATGGCTATGTGTTTTTGACCGCTGTTGGAGAAGAAGCCGTTTTGACTGTGATGGCAAGCAAAGATGTGAAGCTGGGGCTTGTGTTCTTGGATATGCGCCGTGCGATCCCAGAATTGGCAGCATTGATCTAACTCAAATTTTTTTTGACCTTGTTCCCCTTTCTGTTGTATAAGGAAGGGGTTTGTTTTTTATACGCATAGTACAAAGAGTATTTTTCTAATGAAAACTTTGATTTTATTACCTACCTATAATGAAGTTGAAAATCTGCCAAAGATGATTGACGCTTTGATGGCGTTACCTTTGGACTTGCAGGTAATGATTATTGATGATGCTAGCCCAGATGGAACAGGGGAAGCAGCCGAAGTTTTGAAGGCAAAATATGCAGGGCGGATTTTGGTGGAACATCGCAGTGGCAAAAATGGCTTGGGTACAGCGTATATTATGGGATTTGAGAAGGCCTTGGCCATGCCAGAAATCGAAGTGATTGGTCAGATGGATTGCGACTTTTCGCATGACCCGCAAGTGGTGCCAGCATTGGTGGCTGCTTTGCAAGACGAAAATGTAGACATTGCCACGGGGTCACGGTATGTGCAAGGTGGGGGCGTGGATGAAGATTGGCCATGGTTCCGCAAGATGCTTTCTGCATGGGGAAGTTTTTATTCACGGATGATCTTGCGCTTCCCAATGCGAGATGCGACCGGTGGGTTTCGTTTTTATAAACGCAAGGTGATTGAAACTTTGCCATTGGAACGGATTAATGCGAGTGGGTATGTATTTTTAGTGGAATTGCATTATTTAACCTATTTACTGGGCTTCAAAACAAAAGAATTGCCGATTTATTTTAAGGATCGACAAGCAGGTAGCTCTAAGATGAATTTGAAGATCCAATTAGAAGCAGCGCTACATATATGGAAAATTTTGTTTGCCTATCGCGATATGCGATGAGTTTTTGATAGTTGGATTAATTTTTCTATATCTCCCTTATTTTAAAGTAAAATATATTTATGAGAAAAAGTTTGGTTGTGCCGATTATTTCTGTCTTTGTGATGTTTTTGACAATGGCAATTTTGTTGGGGAATGCTACCCCTAGTTTGGCTTCTGAATCTGATTTGCCCATGCTTTCTCCTACGGATCTAATTAATGGAATTAATGCCTATCGTCAACAGAATGGGTTGTATACAATGGGCACCAATCGAAAATTAGAGAGCGCGGCACAATTACAAGCTGAATATCAAAGTTCTTTAGGCTATTGGACGCATACAGGCTCTGATGGCTCCACTCCGATGGAACGAGCCTATGCAGCTGGCTATGGAGATGGAAAAAAGATCTTTGCGACGGAGATTACCTATTGTGGGGGCATAGGTACAGCAGCGGATGCAATCGCATGGTGGAAAACCTCAGCAGTGCACAATTCTTATATGCTAACCACTCAGTATGTTGAAATGGGCGCAGGGGAAGCTACTGGAAATGCCAATTGTTTTACAGTGTTGATGGGATGGATTACGGATGTTTCAGCACCCGCAGTGGATACCACTTCGACGGGAACTGCAAATAGTGATACTGAAGAATATACGGGGCAAGATGGGACTGCAATTGAGGAGCAATTAATTGTGCCAGTGACAAAGGCAGAACCGCGAGAAGATGGCTCTGTTTATCATGTGGTGATGCCGGGGCAGGCGATGTGGAATATTTGGGCACTTTATTCGGAAGATTATCCTGATCTGACAATTGATAAATTATATGAAATGAATGGTCTTTCTGTGTGGGATTATTTGGTAGAGGGAACGGAACTATTAATCTATGATGGGAATGGTGGCACGAGTTCTGGCACGGGAGGCGCGACTACTGTTTCAACTACATCTGAGAACAACAATGAGGCAGATGATGTACCAACTGCTACAATGGGACCAGTGATGAGCCCTACTCCACGACCTACGATTACCTTAATGGCAATGGCAGTCAATACGAGTGTTTCTGAAGGAGACACAAATAGTGCGGTAACGCCAACTCCCAATGAAGGAGAGATAACACACAAAGGGGATGGTATTTTTGCCTCTTTCGGCGTTTTGCATTGGGTTTTGGTGGGAGTGTTTTGTTTGATGGCATTTTTAATCGTAATTGCTTTTATGACGGAAAAAGCAGAAAAATAGTTTCTATTTTTAAGTTTTCTATTTGCCCCACTTGGCGACTTAGACCAAGTGGGGTTTTTTATTTAATCAATCTGTGGGGGCTGTGAAAAAAATAGGTTGGCTTTTTTGAATAAAAGATATTGACGAGCGAATATAAAAAATGCTATAGTGTGTTAATTCAACTGGTCAGACCAGTTAGGAAGCGAGTGATATGAAACTGGATAAGCTGAAACCTGCAGAGAAAGCAGAACGAATGTTAATCAATGCAATCTTGGAAAATAAGTATGCTGTGGGGACAGCTTTGCCAGCAGAACGGCAATTGGCGGAGATATTGGGGGTGACTCGTCCGACATTGCGAGAAGCATTACAACGGATGGGACGGGATGGCTGGCTAGAAATTTCTCAGGGGAAACCTACTTTGGTGAAGGATTATTTGAAAGATGGTTCTTTGGGTGTGTTGCAGTCTTTGATCTCAGATGAAGAGCGTTTACCTGAGGGGTTTATTGCGCATGTGTTGTTGGTGCGAGCCTTGTTAGCCCCTACTTATGCGGCAATGGCGGTCGAGCAAGATGCGACCAGCGTGATGGCGTATTTGGAGGAATTGGTGGAAATGACCAATTCAAATGAGGCAAATGCGGCTGCCTATGCAGATGCGGATGGAGGATTGCATAAGCTGTTGGCGGACCTTTCAGGAAATCCGATTTTTTCGTTTATTTTGAATGGATTTTTGCCACTTTATCCAGCAATGGGACGTGCGTATTTTTCTTCTGAAGAAGCTAGGTTGTATTCAAAGAAATTTTATGAAAAGTTTTTGAAATTGGCCAAAGTATGTGACGTGATGGGAGTGAAAGAACTGGTAGACCGAGTGATGCAAGATGCGATTGAATTTTGGCAAAATGCCAATTAATTTTAAGGAGCAAAGATGACAAAGGGTGAAGTAATTCCAAAATGGTTTGAAGGCGAAATGCCTGAGGGTTCTTATCGTTCAATTTTTAAGTGGGGGGATCCTGAATCGTATAAACATCCGAATAAACGTTTGTATCGACATATGTTGAATGTGTTTGAAATGGAAGATGAGGATTTTACGGAAGCGGTGGGGTTTGGCTTTGAAGAAGTGGCGCAAGAAGTGCCGGTGCGTTTGACGAACAAACAAGTGGACTTTTTTGTGGAATTGTTAGGCGAAGATAATGTTTTTTCAGATACCTATACACGAGTAAAGCGAAGCTATGGTAAAGGGATGATTGACGCCCTGCGTTTGCGCCATGAGATTATTGAGAATGTAGCCGACTTGGTGTTGGCACCCAGAAATCGAGAAGATGTGGAAGCGATTGTTGCCTTTTGTGATGCGGAACGGATTCCGGTATACGTGTTTGGGGGCGGAAGCTCAGTGACCCGTGGTACAGAAGCCGTCAATGGCGGGGTGACGCTGGATATGGGTGTGCATATGAAGCGAGTGTTGGACTTCAATGAAAAAGACCAAACGATTACTGTGGAAGCGGGGATGATGGGGCCTGAATTGGAGGCGTTATTAAATGAAGCTCCGAGCACTTTGCAAGCAAAACGACGCTATACGTGTGGACATTTTCCACAATCTTTTGAGTTTTCATCTGTTGGGGGTTGGGTAGTGACCCGAGGAGCTGGGCAAAATTCGACGTATTATGGCAAGATTGAAGATTTGGTACTTGCGCAAGAATATGTGACGCCGATTGGGACATTGCAGACGGGGGCGTATGCACGACAGGCGACGGGACCGGATTATAACCAAATTATGATTGGGAGTGAAGGAGCGTTTGGGGTGTTGACGAGTGTGACCTTGAAGTTACACCGTTATTTACCGGAAGCAAAGCGCTATTTTGCGACGATGTTTGCGAGCTGGGAAGATGGCTTGGCAGCGGTGCGGGAGATTATGCAAGGTGAATTTGGGGTGCCGTCTGTGTTCCGACTTTCGGATGCGGAAGAAACCGACGTAGGCATGAAGCTATATGGGATTGAAGGCACTCCTGCGGACACTATTTTGAAGGCATTGGGATTTGAGCCGATGAAGAAGTGTTTGATGTTGGGGATGGTGGATGGTGACAAGGCGTATACGAAGACCGTGATGCGCGGAGTGAAGAAGGTGTTGCGTAAGTATAAGACCTTTGATTTGACACCGTTCAAGGCGACCCAACGTTGGGAACATGGACGATTTTTAGATCCGTATATGCGAGAAGATTTGAATGATTATGGGTTGTTGATTGATACGTTGGAATGTTCTGTGCGCTGGGACCAATTGGAAGAAGTGCATGCACAAGTGCGGGCGTTTGTGAAGAGCCGCCCGAAGACAGTGTGTATGACCCATTTGTCCCACTTGTATCCACAGGGTGCAAATTTGTATTTTATTTTTATTGCGAAGATGAATGAGATTGAAGAATATTTGGATTTGCAATATGGGATTTTAGAGCATATCAAAGAAAGTGGGGCGGCGATGAGCCATCACCATGGCGTGGGGAAGCAGACCTCTCCTTGGTTGGAAGAAATGGCTGGTTCTCCTTATATGGGGATATTGCGTACATTGAAAGATCATTTTGACCCGCACAATATCATGAATCCGGGGGGGACGTTGGGGTTGGATATGAATGAAGCGCAAGCGAATAAGGTTTGGTCGAAGGATCTTTAGGGAGGGTATGATGAAATTGTTTGGCAAAACACGAGAAGAGATTTTGACTGCGATGCAGGATGAATTTGACGTGGTGGTGATTGGAGGCGGGATCACTGGTGCGGGAATCTTGCGGGAAGCGACACGACAAGGATTGAAGACGTTGTTGGTGGAAGGACACGATTTTTCTTCGGGGACATCGAGCCGATCGTCGAAATTGGTGCATGGCGGACTGCGTTATTTGAATAATAAACAATATGATGTGACTTATGAAAGTGTGACGGAGCGGGAATTTTTGTTGAAACAGGCGCCGGGGTTGGTGGACCGAGCTGAGTTTGCTTATGTGGCCAATCAAGATGACAAAACCCCAGGATGGAAATTTGGTTTGGGAATTCTAATCTATGGCGCAATGGCGAAAAAGTTTATTCTGCGACATATGAGTCGCAATAAGATGATGCAACGGTTTCCGCTGTTGTCTTCTCCAAAATTGGCGGGGGGATTTGGCTATTATGATTCGTTTGTGGATGATTCGAGATTGGTGTTACGGGTAATTCAGGAAGCGGTGGCAGATGGGGGCGTGGCGATCAATTATATGATGGTGCGGGACTTGCTGAAGGATGCAAATGGCAAGGTGACAGGGGTACGCGTGGAAGACCAGACACCAGAAGGTGGAAAGGCGACGCTTGAGATTCGGGCGAAGATGGTGGTGAGCGCGACGGGACCGTGGACGGATGATATTCGGGCGATGATGGGGCAGGAGAAGAAGATTCGACCGTTGATTGGGTCGCATATTATTGTGCCACGAGAACGATTCCCGATTGATACGAGCTTTGCTTTGGTGCATCCGGATGATAACCGGGCAATGTTCATTTTGCCATGGGAGAATGTAACCATGGTGGGGACGACGGATTTGGATGTGGGGAATCAGATTGAATTAGACCCTTCAATTTCAGCGGATGAAGTGACCTATTGTTTGCGATTGGTGAACTATAACTTCCCAGAAGTTAAGTTGACCAAAGAAGACGTGATTACAGCCTTTGCAGGGATTCGACCGATTATTGATACGGGAGCGCCCACCCCTTCGCAGGAATCGAGAGCGCATAAGATTTTTGAGGATGCGGGATTGATTCAGATTGCGGGAGGGAAGTTGACTACGTTCCGAATTATGGCGAAGGAAGTGATGGAAAAAGTGGCGGTCCAATTGGGGCGAGATTATGTGTTTGACAAGAAGGTAGGGATGTTGGACGCGATGCCAAGTTCTAAGAAGGGATTTGGTAAAGAATTGAGCCGACGGTTGTATGGACGGTATGGCAAGGAAGCGGAAGCGATTTTTGCGATGGATGCCGTGCAAGAGCCATTTGCAGATGCGCCCTATTCTAAGGCAGAGGTGGTGCATGCGGTGCAAAATGAAGGGGTGGTGCATTTGGAAGATTTAATGCTCCGCCGTTTGCGTTTTGGTCTGCTAGTGAAAGAAGGCGGCAAAGCGCATTTGGATGAAATTCGCAAGTTAGCGGCTCCCTATTTGGATTGGGATGAAAATCGTTGGCAAAGTGAAATTTCCGCCTATAATGAACTATGGGCACGCGCATATCGCGTAAAATAAAAATAGGAAGAGGTTGTCACGCGCAAAGCCCTGCTGTGAGAACCTCTTTTTGGATAAAAGGAGAAAAAGTTGGTGGAAACAATTTTAGCGATTGATCATGGCACGCAAAGTTGCCGGGCATTGTTGTTTGACCCACAGGGAAATTTGTTGGCAAAACATAAGGTGGAAATTGAACCGTATTATTCTACGGAACCGGGGTTTGCAGAACAAGATCCGCAGGTGTTTTGGAATGCGTTGTGTGAGGCTTGCCAAGGATTGTGGCAGATGGAAGGAGTGGACAAAAGCAGCGTGAAGGGTGTTTCTTTGACCACCCAACGAAGTACGGTGTTGGTGTTGGATGAGAACGGAAAACCTCTGCGAGATGCGATTGTGTGGCCGGATGATCGCCGCGTGGAAGGATTGCCAAATTTAGGTGGCTTTTGGGGCACTGCTTTTCGCGTAGCCGGCGCAACAGAGACGGTGAATGTGTTGCGGTCTCAATGTGAATCGGTGTGGTTGGAGAAGTTCCAACCTGAGATTTGGGGAAAGACAAAACATTATCTATATTTATCCGGTTACCTGACTTATTTGATGACAGGTGAATATAATGATTCGATTAGTTCGCAAGTGGGCTATGTCCCCTTTGATTATAAGGCTTTGACTTGGGAAAAGAAGTGGGGCTGGAAGTGGCAAGTCATGCCAATGGATGAAGAGATGCTCCCCAATTTGATTCCAGCGGGAGATTTGCTAGGGACGATTACGCCAGAAGCAGCGGAAGCAACCGGGATTCCTGTTGGATTGCCCTTGGTGGCTTCAGCGGCAGACAAGGCGACAGAAGTTTTGGGGGCAGGCTGTGTGCATCCGAATATGGCGTGTTTGTCTTATGGAACGACAGCGACGATTAATACGACACATGCGAAGTATTATGAAATTTATCCGATGATCCCGCCTTATCCTGCGGCGGTGCCGGGGCAGTATACGATGGAATTGCAAATTTATCGTGGATATTGGATGGTGTCTTGGTTTAAGAAAGAATTTGGGCTGCGGGAGCAACGTTTGGCAGACGAACAGGGCATTATGGCAGAAGACCTGTTTGATGATCTTTTGCAAGCGGTGCCGGCAGGGTCGGAAGGATTGATGCTGCAACCCTATTGGACGCCGGGAATTAAGGTGCCGGGACCGGAAGCGAGAGGCTCGATTATTGGCTTTAGCGATGTGCATACGAGAGCACATATTTATCGCGCAATTATTGAAGGTTTGGCTTATGCACTGCGAGAGGGGGCAGAACAGACGGAGAAACGTACCAAGGTAGCATTGACCGATATTCGTGTGGCAGGAGGTGGGAGCCAAAGTGAGGCAGCGATGCAGATTACGGCAGATATTTTTGGGAAGCCAGTGTCTCGACCGCATCTTTATGAAGCGAGTGGTTTAGGAGCAGCCATCAATGGCATGGTCGGTTTGGGAATCCATTCAGATTATGAAAGTGCAGTGCAGGCCATGACCCGTGTGAAAGATACCTTCTATCCGAATCCGGAAGTGGCAGCGATGTATAATTCCTTGTATGAAGATGTGTATTTGAAATTGTATAAACAAGTACAACCCTTATATAAGAAGATTAAGTCGATTTCGACGAAATACTAGAGAAACAAAAATACTGGCGAAAGTCAGTATTTTTTATTTTGCGAAAGAAAATCTCTATTATAATAAGGGCGGAATTATATATTTAACTAAAGGAATAAAAATGGGAATTCAAGAATTAAGAACTACAGCTGGAAAAATCGACTTTTTGGTAATCGGTGGATCTGGCGTTTATGATTTGAAACGAGGCAAGGATGTGCAAACGATTGAGGTAAACACACCTTTTGGAGCGACCTCTTCTCCGATTTTGATAAAAGAAATTGGCACAAAGCGTGTGGCATTTTTGGCACGTCATGGCAAGGGGCATGTGATGTCCCCATCGTTTGTACCCTATCGCGCGAACATTTGGGCAGCCAAGGCTTTAGGCGTGGAGCGAATTTTGTCGATTAATGCATGTGGGTCTTTGGATCCCGAATTTGCACCCGTATGTACTTTAACGGTACCGAATCAATTGATTGACATGACCAGATTGCGAAACACGACCTTTTTTGACCAACGAGAAATGGTGGCGCATATGCCGGCAGGTGAACCGATTCATGCCGGCTGGGCAAAAGAAATTGGGGATGCCGTGGAAACTGTGGCACCGAGCCGATTGCGCCGTGGCGGGACGATGGTGGTGATTGAAGGCCCGCGTTATTCTACCCATGCCGAGTCAGTCATGTTCCATGCTTGGGGCGCGAATTTGATTGGAATGACGATTACACCGGAAGCATTTTTGGCGAAAGAAGCAGGCATGGCCTATGCGAGTATCTCTCATGTGACCGATGTCGATTCAGTGGATATTGAAGACATTGTCACAGTCGAGATGGTCAACGAACGTATGGCGAAGAATGTGGATGCGATTAATGATGCGATTGTGCGTTTGTGTGAGGTGGAATTTGCAGAGATTGCGCTACATGACCCGATGCGAGATTTGGTCAGCCCGCGACCGGAAGGGACTACTTTTTTGGATTTGTTCCATGCGGTGGAGTAGGTTGTTTATAATGAAAAATGAAAGAGCTTGGCAATCACCAAGCTCTTTTTGGTTTTAGAAGTCGAGTTCTTTTTTGTAGGCTGCGTAGGCGCCGACCCAAGGAGTGCCCATCCGATGACGCTCAGAGACTTTGATGTTGTTGAATCTTTGCGCAATTTGAATAGATTGCATCGCAATTTGAGGCCAGTCTTCTGCTTGAAAATATTTGCGCATGTTGAGAGCGGCCGGTTTGACCCAAGCCCAGTCCATGCGAAAGCGATCTGCTTTGACCCAATAATCTGTTTTTTCCCAAGGGGCGACAGTCAAATCAATGGTTTGATCAATTTGTTCAAGAGAGAGGATAATGAATGCGGCGATGTCTTTTGAGGTTTCGTTTGGCTCCGGTTGTTTCATAAATTCGCGGATGGCGATGACGATCGCTTTGGAGAGGCGATTGCGCTCTTTGCCGGCTGATTCAGGATTGATGACTCTGGACATGTAAGCCTCCGATTTTGAATTAACTGCGTTTGTGATTATAAGGGAAGATGAGGGATTGCGCTATGGTGGAACGGAAGTGTTTTTTTTTCGTATATGTATTTATCTGAAGTTAATCAGATTTTAGGAATTTTGGATATAATTTGTTGTTGGAGTATAGAAAAAGAGAATGGATATTATTCATTTTGAGGATAGTCTCAAAGAAGTTAATAAGAATATTGAAAAAATTCAAGAAGAATTAAAGACCTATCATCTGCAAGAAATAAAGCGAAAAGAAGCTCAAAAAAAAGATGATATGAAATATGTGACTTTGGCTTCTAGTTTTGTTTTGCTTTATGTGTTGTGGTCAACGTATGATATTGGGACAAAATTAGATCCTAAGGAACATACAATCAGTCAGATTGGAAATTATGGGTTTCGGCTTGAATTTATTATTTGGGGGATCACGACAGGGGCTTTGTTTTTGTGGTATATATTGCGATTGTTTGAATTGGAAGAGTTTAAGAACAAACATGTGATTAAGTGGGTGGGGTTATCTTCTTTGTTTTTGCTATTGACGGTGTTGACCCCCTCGATGCCGGAGATATTTCCTGTTTTTCAGGTGTTTCATGTGATTTGGGCAGGTGCTTTTGGTATTTTTTTATTGTTAGCGATGTTGTTTTTTGTGAAGTTTTTGGCTGAGGATGCAAAACAAGTCTCAGTACGAGCTTTTTGGGGGATGGGGATTGTGGTGTTTGGAACTTTGTTGTTGATTATCACCTTTGGAAATGTGGCGATTTGGGAAATGTTTTTTGTGAGTGGGATTGTGGTGTTTTTATTTTTATTGACATTAGCGTTGGAACGACATGAAGAACAAGAACAATTGCTGGAGCGAATGAAATTTAAAAAGAAGAAGGATAATTGACTTCATAAGGCAATACGCTTATAATTATTTGGCTGTATTGGGGAAGTGCTGGAATTGGCAGACAGGCATGACTTAGGATCATGTGTCGCAAGACGTGTGGGTTCGACCCCCACCTTCCCTACCTCATTTAACAATCAATGCGCAACTCGTTTGCGTATTTTTTTGGTAAACATAGAAAATAAAATTTTATATAAAAATCTAATAGTATTGTAGTACGATACAAGAAGTAGTCGTTAGGAAGGACGTCCCGTGAAATTAACACATGAACTCACGAAAGACCATCAAGTTTCAGTAGTTGCCGAATTTGGCGCTGAGGCTATGAATGAAGCAAAACAAAAAGCAGGCCGCAAGATCGCGAAAAAGGTGAAAATCAAAGGGTTCCGCCCTGGTAAGGCGCCTTATAGTGTGGTGCTCCGCCATGTTGGTGAAGGCGCTATTCTTGAAGAAGCGTTTGATGTTTTGCTTGAAGATGAATATCCAAAGATGATCGAAGAATTGGCAATCAATCCTTACGGTCCGGGTAGCCTTGATGAAATTGAGAGCATGGATCCCCCTGTTTTCAAATTCCATGTGCCATTGGCCCCCGAAGTGACATTGGGTGACTATAGCGAAATTCGCATTAAATATTCTCAAAAACGCGTGACCAAAAAAGACGTGGCAGAAGTGATTGAATCTATGGTGAGCCAAAAGGCAGAACTAGAAGATGTAGATCGCGCAGCTGCCGAAGGTGACCAAGTATATGTGGTGATCGATGCCAATCGCGTTGAACCAGATGAAGATGGCAAGACTGAGATGATTGCTGGGCGAAAATTGCCAGTGATTATTGCAGCAGAAGACAAGCAAGATGAAAACGAATGGCCATACCCTGGGTTTGGTCGCAGTTTGATTGGCGCTACTGTGGGCGATAAGGTTGAATCTGACTATACCTATCCCGAAGACTATGAATTTGAAGAGATGCGTGGTTTGGCAACCAAGTTTGTTGCCACGGTTGAAGAAGTGAAAGCACGTGTGATCCCTGCATTGACAGATGAATTGGCCAAAGAATTAAGTGGCAAAGAAACTATCAAGGAATGGGAAGAAGATGTGAAAGCATCTTTGGAAGATCGCGCTGAAGCTGAAAGCAACGAAGAATATAACGAAAAGATCATGAAGAAGGTCTTGAAAGACGCAGATGTCAAATTCCCACCTCAAATGTTTGACCATGAGTTTGAACACTATATTGAAGATTTGAAGCAAAACCTTCAATATCAGGGCATGGATTTGGACACTTATTTGAAGGCCCGTGAAATGGATATGGATGCTTTGAAAGAAGAAGTGTCTGAGAGCATTAATGATCGCATTACCCACACTTTGGTTTTGATGGAAATTGCTCAAAAAGAAGGTGTCAATGTCAGCGATGAAGAGATGAACTCTATCGTGCAACAAAACTTCTTGGAGATGTTGCAATATTTGACTCCTGAACAAGCGCAAGAATATTTGAAGCCTGAAATGATGCAAAGCATTGCCGTGCAATTGATGAACACTGAAATCATGAATCGCACTTATGCACGTTTGCGCGCGATTGCTAAGGGCGAAGTGGAAGCCGAAGCTGAGAAGGCTGAAGAAGCCAAAGAAGAACCGGTGGCTGCTGAAGCTGAAAGCAAAGACGACGCTGCGACAAGCGAAGAAGAAACGGCTGAATAATCGGGTGTGTGGTCGGCATTGAGGAAAAGTTAAAGAGAGATTTTCAAACTTTTTAGTTTTTTATGAAAGGAACCATTATGTTTAACCCTCAATCTGTTATTCCTACTGTTGTGGAAGATACTGGACGTGGCGAACGCGCGTTTGATATTTATTCTATGTTGTTGAAACGCCGAATTATTTTGGTGAACAATGAGATTACCGCAGCATATGCAAATTTGGTGGTGGCTCAATTGATCTTTTTGAGCAATGAAGACCCCGAAGCACCGATTCAAATGTATATTAGTTCCCCCGGTGGCTCAATTTATGCCGGTTTGGGAATCTATGACACGATGAAAATGATTCCGAACTTAATCAGCACTGTGGCTGTCGGTTTCACTGCATCTTTCGGCACGGTTTTGTTGACGGCTGGCTCTAAGGGGCACCGTTATGCTTTGCCAAATGCGACGATTCATATGCACCAACCTTTGGGTGGGGCACAAGGTCAGGCATCTGACATTGAAATTCAAGCCAAGGAAATTTTGCGCTTGAAGGCGAAGATGAATCGCATTATGGCTGACGCGACTGGCCAAACAATTGAACAAATTGATTTGGACACAAACCGTGATGTCTATAAGACTGCTGAAGAAGCCGTGACCTATGGTTTGGTGGATGAAGTTTTGGAGATGCCGAACAAGAAATAGACTTTTTGTCTTATTGATGAAAAGTTTACCCTAGAACGTGAAAAGAAAAAGCCGACTCAACTGAGTCGGCTTTTTTGTTTTAAGCTATAATTTGATTAATAGTAGAAAGGGTTGGTTATGTTATGAAATTGTCAAAAATTATTCATCAATGGGAAAATCAAATAAAAATTGTTAATAATTGGTTTCTTCAAATTTTTATACTAACATTAATATTCTTTGTTATTAAATTTTTTCATATCGATATTTTTTTAATCCCAATAGGATTATCAGTGAAAGAAATTGATTCTCAGATGAAAATAAGTATTTTAGAGACTTTAGTTAGTTTTATTTCAATTATTGTGCCTTTATTAATCATTCCTGTTGAAATGCTAGGTGGAAGAAATGAATTTCTAAAAGATATTTATTTAAAAGCAACTAATTTTATCCCTTTAATAGTTTTTTCTTTAATATTACTATTAACTAATATTTTTTCATTGTTTACTTCAAATTATGGTGTATATTCTTTTTTATATTTTGGTTTAATTTGTTTATTTCTTAATTTATTTATTATTATTGAAAATATTGATATAGAATCTATAGATTATAGAGAATTTTTTATTAAGTTAATTTATTTTATTTTGATAATTTTTAGTATTATATTTTTTATTTATTATATTCTTGAATTTTTAATAAAAATACTGCATTTTGAAATAACTTTTGAAAATTTTATTGTAAAATATTTTTTTTCCATTTATAAAAATTCATTATTACAGGTAGATGAATTTGTGATTATATTCCAAGCAATTAGTATAATTTTTTTAGTTTTAAAGATTATCCCTGTAGTTATTTATTTAATTGAAATAAAAAATAATAGAATGAGAATGTCTCTTATAAAACAATTTTTTAGTTATTATTGCACATTAGAAAAAATAAAAATTAACGACCAAAAAAATTTAAAATTTCGATCATATATTGATAAAGTAAAAAATAATAGAAAAAAATTTGAAGTAATTGAATTAGAAAAAATTTATAATTACCTGGAATTAGATTATATAAATGATGAATTTTTTAATTTATTAGACCAGACAAATTTGTTTTATGCTGACAAATTGTTTATTTTATTGCTTTATTTTAATCTAAATTTAGAAAATATATTTAATCAAATATCAAAATTAATATGTGAATTAATCCAAAATAATACAAAAATTAATATTGATACATGGATAAGTTTTTACTGGGATTTTGCAACTCATAAAAAATATTACAATTATAAAAATATTGATATCTTAATTAATAATATTTTTTCAATAAATTTAGAATTACCTATAAATAATTTAAATTTTTATTATGCTTTAAACTCTATTTATAATGAAATTGATTTAGATATAACCAATAATGAGAGTCAAAGAATAAATGATTACTTAATTGTATTTATTGATATTTATAATTTAATTAATAAGTATAAAAAAAATAATAAGGAATATTTTAATAGTTGGTTTTTTAATTTTAAAAAATATCTAATAAATTCATTAGAATTTAACAGCTTTATTTGGGATAAAATTTTTTTACAAGCATATTTGAATGAAGATTTTGAATTAATAAAAAAATTATTAAAGATAAAAACACAATCTAATTTGGAAAATAACACAGAAATTTCTATACCAATTGAAATTTTTTCTCACTTATGCTTAAGAATATATAATGATATAGGAAATGATTTTGATAATAATGTTTTCAATCTATTTATTAATGATTTTTCTTATAATCGTAATAATATCAATTTATTATTTAATGATTATATAAAAAAGAAAGATAAAATATTTATGTTTGAAATTAATAAGACTTATTATAATAATATTAACTTACAAAAATATTATTTTGATGATTATGATGATTTATCAAGCCTAGATTATTTATTCTCAATTTTATATTTATTAGATTTACTTAATTTAATTACTTCAAATTTTAAAGAAATAAAAAAGATAACTTTATTTTATGAAAATAAGAATCATAATTTATATGATGAGATTAATAAGTATAAAAATGAATTAAATAATATAACAAAAAAGATTACATATTCATAATTCTTATAAAAATACTAATTATTTTTGCTATTTAACAAAACTAAAAGCGCTGCAATTACAGAGCTTTTAGTTTTTTATATTATTTAGCTTAATAAGAAGTAGCAAAATCAGCCACAATAAAAGTTTGATATTGAGTAGCAGGGTTATCCGCCACACCAAGGCCGATTTCGATGAAGACGGGGGAGAGGATGTTGTCTCGGGCGTTGGTGTCGTTCATCCAAGCGGCGACCACTTTTTGCGGGTCTTGATACACCCCGGCAATGTTCTCTCCAGCCGAAGCGGTGTTGTAGTTGACTAAGCTGAGGCGTTGGCTCAGGTCAAGGCCGTTGCTGGAAGTGTGCACCAGCTGGTCTTGTTGGGAGAGATCATTGGCGAAGTTTTGGGCAGCGGTAGTGAGTTTTTCGTTGAATTTAAGCGGGTTGTAGCCAATCAAGGCGCGCTCTTGGTTGATGTAATACAGCAAATCATTGATATATTGCCCATTGAGTTCCTGTCCGAGGGCGCCGTATTTTGCTTCGGGGTCTTCGGTGATAATCAGATCTTTATATTGAGCCAGGTTGCCTGAACCGAGCAGGAATGAAGTGTGCATCCAGCAGGTGAAACGATCATCTTCTGCATCGGGCTCGCCTAAGATGAAGGTACCAGAGGGGTCAACGTCGATGATCGTGCCGGTAGTGTCTTTGAATTTGTAGGCAACGATGGAGGAATTCAGGTCAGGTTTGGAGAAACAGTTAACCAAGTCAACGGTTTTATAGCGCGGGGGCAGGTTATCTACTGCGAGAGTGGGGATAGCGGTGTTGGTCGGATAAGGAGTGGGGGAGGGAATGGGGGTGAGGGTGGCGGTTGCGGTGAAGGTAGCTGTCGGTACGAGCGTGTTGGTGGCGGTGGGAGCAGAGGTGGCAGTTGGTTCGGGGCTGAAAGCGCTACAGGAGGCGAGGGTGAGGACGAGGAGGACCAAAATGAGCACGAATAATTTGTGTATATTTTTCATATTTATCTCTTTTTTTTCGCTGGTTTTGGATAATTATATCAAGTTTTGGGGTAAAAATCGTGATTTTATTTGAGTGGGATATTAATAAGGCTTGATTGTTGATTTTATTATAAAGTAGGATATGATTATTAATGAAATTAATTTTGAGAGGTTTTGGGATGGAAAAACGCATTGCTGTGCTGTTGGAGAAGTTTGAAGCGATTTATGGGGCACCGGCTGAGTTGGTTTGTCAGGCGCCGGGGCGTGTAGATTTGATGGGCTCGCATACGGATTATAATCATGGGTTTGTGCTCACCGTGGCGATCAATCAAAACGTGTTGGTAGCTGGGCGCAAGCGAACGGATGGAATGGTGCAATTGCAATCTTTGAATATCGGAGAGGCTGATGCGTTTGCGCTGCAAGCTCCGGTACCGATGGCGCAGAAAAAAGAAACTTCTTGGACAAATTTTGTGCGCGGCATGTTTGATGTAATGTTACGCGATGGCCTGTCGCTGAATGGCTATGATTTGTTGTTTGAAAGTGACATTCCTTTGGGTAGCGGGGTGAGCAGCTCGGCCGCCTTGGAAGTGGCTGTGGGGGTATTTTTGAATGCGGGCGATCAGTTGGGATTGGAGATGTTGGCGATTCCGAAGATAGCCCAGCGAGTGGAGAATGACTATATTGGGGTGCAAAGTGGGATTATGGATCAGTATTCTTCGGCTTTTGGCAAGGCAGGGCATGCGATTTTGTTAGATTGTGACACTCTGACGCATACAACCTCGACCGTTTCAGAGGAGATGGCGATTGTGGTGTGTAACACCAATGTACCCCGCGAGCTGAAAGGCAGTGAGTATAATGATCGACGCGCGGATTGTGAAGCAGGGGTGAAGGCTTTGCAAGCTTTTGACCCGAGTTTGAAGACTTTGCGGGATGTTTCAGTGAATTTCTTTTTAGCACATGAGGAGTCTTTGGACGAACGTGTGGCCCGCCGATGTCGTTTCATTTTGGAAGAAAATTTGCGTGTGTTGACTATTGCGGAAGCTGTGGGCAAGAAGGATGAGGAGAAAATTCGAAATTTGATGTTGGATTCTTTTCAGGGCAGCCATGCTTTATATGAGATTTCCTCGCCAGCCAATGACGCAATGATGTTAGCCATGATGGATGCGCCAGGGTTTATTGGTGGGCGAATCGCAGGTGCTGGTTTTGGGGGGTGCAATGTGGCTTTAATTGAGAAGGATGCGCTTGAGGCGTTTGAGGCAGCTGTGCGAGAGAGGTATGCGATGTTGATGGGGGGCGTGGAAGCCACGTTTTTGGTGGTGAGCCCTTCGGATGGGGCTGGAGTAGTGAGTCAAGATTAATACGGTTGACAGTCTTGATGAATGGAGTATAATCATTAGGCAGTTTTTAAGCGCCCTTAGCTCAATGGATAGAGTAACTGACTTCGAATCAGCAGGTTGGGGGTTCGAGTCCCTCAGGGCGCGCTGTTCAAGCCGACGAGAAATCGTTGGCTTTTTTGTTTTAATATGTAATAATGAATATGTGTCAAACACGGTTCTTAGATGTGGGGTATTTATTTTAATAAATTCTCTGAATTATATAAAGAAAATGAGTTTTTTATGAATGAAAAATTTTTTGAAAAAGATTTTTTTGATAATTTATTAATTTTAACTAAAAGATATTATTACCATGAGCGCACTAATTTGTTTTTACGTGAACGAATTTCTCAATTAAATAATTCTGATATTAAAAATTTAAAAGACAATTTTGAAATTTTATTTGAACTGAACAATAATAATATTAATGACAATAATATTATTATTGATATTTTAAATAAAATAAATTTTAGAATTTTACCTAAAAATTTAGAATTTTCAGATAATAACAATGATAAAAAAGATTTTATATCTAATATCTTAACATCAAAGAATTTTTATGTTAAACAAGTAAATTATTTTATTGATGCTCCAATTGAGGTAATGATTCTTTCTATGTTATGGACTATTACTGTAGGGAAATTATTAGATGATGAATTAAGTGAAGAGTGCTATGGTAATAGAATTAACAATAATATTTATTCAAAGTTAAATGAAAATATTATAAAAAACATATCAGTTTTTGATTATTATGTAAAACCATATAATGAATGGAGAGATAATGCAATTAACAATAGTTTAAAGAATTTGGAAAATAAAAATAATATTTTGTTAATTGGCTTGGATATTAAAGGATGTTTTTATTATTTGAATGATAAAAATCCAAATCAAATTGATTTGTTAATTGAAAAAAAATTAATTGACAAACCTCTTCTTCAAGAAAAGTATAAAGGCATTAATAAAATAATTAATATGATTAATTTTGAATATCATAAAAAAATAAAAAATTTTTTAAAGAATTCCCATAAGATTTTTGATAATACTCCTCTTGTAGATGAGGGTTTACCTATTGGTTTGCCTTCTTCAGCAGTTTTAGCAAATTGGAGACTAAAAAAATTTGATGACAATATAAAAAAAATAAATTATACATATTATGGAAGATATGTAGATGATATTTTATTATGCATTCCAAACCCATATCAAATTGAAAAATGTAACGATATAAATTCAGTTATTTCTCAAGTATTTATAAAAAATGAGATACTAGAAATTATCAAAGATGATAAAGAGATAAATAAATCTTCAGATTGTAAAAAGTCAGAATTTAAGTATAAAATTTTAGATTATGATCATTTATTTATTCAGTCTGAAAAAATTTCTATTCATTACTATCGATATGATTCAGATTGGTCTAGTTTAGAGACCTTTAAAGAAGAGTTAAAACAACAAGCTTCTGAATTTCGCTTTCTTCCTGAGCGAGATGAAAATTCAGTTAAATTTAATATCAATGAATATATGTTTAATGGGGAAAGTAATAAATTTAGAAATATTATAGGTATAAAAGAGAATAAATTAAAATTATCAAATTATTTATATAAAAAAATCCTTGAAGTTTGGTTAAGTAATAATCAAATATTGAAAAATGATATTGAATATCTAAAGAGATTTTTTAAAGGAAAAAATATTTTTGAGTTTAGTATTTTTTGGGAACGATTTTTTACTTTATTATCAGCTTCAAAGAACAATAATGAAATATATCATTTTTACTATTTGTTTTTACGAACAATAGAAAAAATTAGTTGTTCAAAATGTTTAAAAGATAGTTTGGAATTTCAAGAGTTGATAATAAAAGATTTGAAAAATTATTTACAAATTTCTTTATTAATATCAATTAGTTATTTAGATGAGAAAAATAGAAAAAAATTTATTGATATATTTAAAATTAATAATAGTTCAAATGAAAAACAATTTTCTTTTAATGATTCTAAAGAATTAGATACTTATTTAATATCTATAAGAAAAAACAGATATTTGAGAAAACAATTTATTGGATGGCCATTAATTGATTACTTAGATGATTATTATGACTTAAATTTAATCAAATTAGATTTTTCAAAAATTGATAACTTAAATAATAATTTATCACTAACTAACATCGAAGCAGCTCCTAGATTTATTACTAAAGATGAAATTATTCTTAATGAGTATTTATTCAAAATAAAAGAGTATATAAATGATTATTCAAAACAAATTACACCTATAAACAGCCAAAAATCTTTTAATAATTGCAATGAAGAGTTGATAGAAAAAGAAAAAGTATCCAATAATGAACAAGAAAAATCAAAAGAAAATGAAAATTCAGAAAAAAATGATGATTGTTATAGTTTTAAAATTAAAGATATAAATAATAAAACCCCCATAAAACATAATGATCAATTTATTATTGGAATAAGTAATTTAAAGGTTGAGGAAAAAGAATACAGAAATAGCTATTTATATAATGAAAAACCAGTTTTAAGTTTAGAACGCCAGCAAAAATTTTTTAAATTAATAAACGAATCAATAACAAAAAATAAATGTGATTTAATCATTTTTCCTGAAATAAGCGTTCCAGTTGCATGGATACCATTTATCACCCATTCTGCTAGAAGACATCAAGTTGGTATTGTTTTTGGAGTGGAACATTGGGTTATTAATAAGAATGATAAGAAAATAATATTGAATTTAGTATGTACTGCTTTACCTTATATAGAAAATGATTTGAATGAATGCTTTGTTAATTTAAGAAATAAGAATCATTATTCTCCTAGTGAAATCAAAGAATTTACTGGATTAAATTATGAAATTCCACAACACGAGAAATCAGAGTATCCCATTTTTGATTATAGAAATTGTGTTTTTACTGTTTTCAATTGTTTTGAGGTTACAGACATAAAAGATCGAAGTAAATTTAGAGCAAATATTGATCTATTTATTACAATAGCATATAACAGAGATAAAAATTATTTTTCAAATATAATGGAATCAGTAACAAGAGATTTACATTGTTATGTTGCTTATGCAAATACATCTAATTATGGCGATTCTATGTTAATTCATCCGAAAGAAACTGCATTAATTAATAAAATTAGAGTAACTGGTGGATTAGACCCTGTTTTATTAAAAGATAAACTAGAAATAAGGGAATTAAGGGAGTTTCAAACATTTGATTCAATTTCAGATAAAAAGGAATTTAAGCCTTTACCAGCAGGATTTAATAAAATGGACGCAATTAATAGAAATATGAAAAAATGATAAAAATTTGATTAAATTTATATATTTCTTTTGATTTGGTTCTAGTAATTTTTATGCTAGAGAGCTTATTGTTTATTGCTAAAGCAAGAAAATAATCCTTTTGAGCGATATCAAGCGGATATTTGAGAGTTCTTCGATTGATTAGCTCAAGTTGTTGTCTAGTTAATTTCTTCATCGATGTATTGTTTAAAGTATTCGTCATAATATAATTTCCATTTATGATTATACAGGTTGCTATCTGAATTTGTTATATAGGAAACGCTTTTTGAAGATTCTACAGACTTTAATAATTTTTGGCTATCTATCTTTGCTAAATCAAATAAAAAACCAAAAATACGCTGTGTGGTGAGATTGGCTTGGAAAAGAAATTGATGAAATTGTTCAAAATCTATTTGATCTTGATAATCGAGTAGCTTTTCAAGAACAATATCTGTTGAATAGCGAGTACGATGAAATTGAATTAAATCGATTAAAGCCTTCTCAATAGTCGCTATCTTAACATCCTGGCCTTCCACTTCTTGAGTATGCCAACCATAAAAATTTGATTTACTGGTTTTGATGAAATTGTACGTAACACCATCAATAGAGCGAGACGCTTTTTGAACTAAAGAAATTGAATTGATTGTAGCGAGATATTGATTAAATAAACCATGGTATTGAAGGGCTGATTCAAATGAGATATAAGATTTTTCAACAAGGTGGTTCACAATGGCGATATGTGAGATTGCTAAAGAACCTCTTGAAGAAAACTCTGAAATAACATAAACACCTTTCTTTATTCTAGTAAGCCAACCCTGATTGACTAACTTGCTAATCCGGATTCTTGCATATTCAATCTCCTCATCAAATAGAGAAATTAATTGTTCAAAAGTAACGACAGAACCATAATTGATGATGGCCAGCTCTAAAATTTCAGTATCCGTATGGGTTAATGATATTCGTTTCATATATAGATAATATCATTATTTATATATTATGTATATATAAAAAAAATTATATTTGATGCTAAGAAATACTGTAAAGTTTTTAATCGATTTTTTCTACATAATAATCTTAAAAAATCCCCTTAATTAGAACAATGGTGCTAAATTTAACCTATGAAAGAACTAGTACCTATTCTCAATGAGTTTCAATTTAATCATGGTATCGTCACAATTATTGCACCAGATAAAGAAACGCTGTATGAGTTTTTTGATCATTTGATTGTTGAATTAATTTTGAATACATCGATTAGTGTTCTCGAATCAAGAAAATTGATTAATAAAAATAAATTTATTCATTTAATCCGACAACGAAATAAAACCATACTTCAAGAATTTGACAATCTATATTATTACCGCCCAATTAGTATTTATCAAATTGCCTTAATCATTGAATCTATAGAAGAAATTGAGCCAATTCTAATTCCAAATTTTCTTATTCCTTTTAAAGAGGAAGGGGTTACAGAAACTGAAAAGAAAGAACAATATGAAGACCTGAAAAAAATGATTGTTCAGAAATCGAACACAAGCCCCATCATTTTAGGTTGTCGCTTAGATTGGCTAGAAGAAGTAGATTGGTTGTATCAAGATTTACAAGAAAATACAAAAACCTATCTTTTGGA
Source organism: Anaerolineales bacterium (assembly GCA_963662985.1). Taxonomy (GTDB): domain Bacteria; phylum Chloroflexota; class Anaerolineae; order Anaerolineales; family UBA11579. Next base: position 2,071,611 of record OY760067.1, read on the forward strand.
ATCAATAAAGAAATTACCTTCAGGTGAAACCATCCAACTACAACAAAAACTTTTTTGAGGTGAACTATGGGAAGAAGTATAACCACACAAACAGATATTTTTAATGATACGGAATCAAGATTAAATGAGTTTAGAGATCTTTTAGTTGTGCAAGACAAAGAAGCTTTTGACAATCTCATGGCACATGCAAGAAAACATATTACAAATGCAAGTGAGCTTCTTCAATATTATCCGCTGGAAGCACTCCTATTTTCAATCACTTTGGAGCAAGAAAAAGGTGCTTATCGATTGAAAGATATTATTGGCGAACTATTAAATGTAATTGAAAAATATGATGATCGAATTGAAGTACTAGAAAATAAAGTGCTAGCTTACGAAGAGCAATTAAAAAAAATCCTCAGCCGAAATGATTAAGCAAAAATCAGGGGTATTGTTAGATGTGTATGAAAGTAAAAAACAGGGGCTTAACTCTTTTTGGATTCTTGAACCGAATGGGCAAAGAAATCAGTATTTTCATGAAATGCCAATTAAGTTTTATATTCATAGCTCCAATGAAAATTTGCGAGAAGCTTGGAAATTTCTGAGAAGTAAATGGCCATCTCAGGTGATGTTGAGTAAAGATGAAAAAATTCACCCTTTTGATGGAGAAACAAAACCTTTTTTAGCCGTACAAACCAAAAGCCATTATTGGAATAAACAAATTGCTAAATCTGTAATGGCATATAATCCTAGCCTAAAATTATTTGATGTAGGCCATCCACTTTTATTAAATTATTCAGCATTTCATAATCTCTTTATTTTTTGTCAGATTGATTTTTTAGTGGAGGAACAATCAAAACAAATTCTCTCCTTTGAAAGCAAAGAGAACCGTTGGGAAATGGACTATCAAATCCCTCCTTTGAGAAAACTAGAAATTAACTCTGAATTTAATCCAAAAGTATCCTACAAAACTAAACCCATTGTTCTTGAATATGAAAACAAAACAATTGAAGTTGATTTATCAAAACCAGATCAATCATTTTTGAAGATAAATGATGTATTTCGAGAATATGATCCCGATATTATCCTGTCAGATTATGGTGATAATATGGTTTTTCCATTACTGCTAAAAGAATTATATAAAACTCAACAAAAAAATGTATTTAGCAGAGATCGCTTAATGGGTGTAAAAATTATCAAGGCAAGCTCTATTGAATCGTATGGCAGAGTGATTCATAAAAAACAACAATCTTTATTATTTGGCCGTCATCATATTGATAAAAGAAATATGAGTTTTTATACAGATTTGGGATTAGACACCATTTATGAGATTGCACGTATCTCAGGAATGCCATTACAAGAAGTCGCCCGTTCTACACCTGGGAGGGCAGTCGCATCCCTTGAAATTATTGAAGCACTCAAAACAGGTACCTGTATTCCCTATAAAAAACAAAAACCTGAAATGAGAAGGAACTTCAACGAATTTATTAATGCTGATAGAGGAGGGCTTATTCTTCAACCCCTTCAGGGAGTGTATGAAAATGTGATATCTGCTGATTTTGATAGTATGTTTCCCTCGATAATGGTTTTTAAGAACTTATCCCCTGAAACAGTTGAAAAAGAAAATGCACCATTAGGAGTGATTCCAAGAGCATTAGAACCATTATTAAATCGTAGGCTTACTTATAAAGCACAAAGCAAAATAAAATCAGATAAACAACAACTCTATAAAAGCAGGTCTGATGCATTAAAGTGGTTATTGGTTGTGAGTTTTGGGTATACAGGCTTCAAAAATGCACCTTTATCTTCGCCCAATATTTTCGAGCAGATTAATAAATGGGGAAGAGTAGCACTTAAAGATACCAAGACTGTTTTTGAGGATGCAGGATATCAAGTAATTCATGCGTATATTGATAGTATCTTTGTGAAAAGTGAAAAGAGAATTAATGATGAAGCGATAGACCAATTGCTTTATCAAGTTGAAAAAAGAACAGGACTACCAATTAGCCTTGAATGTGTCTATAAATGGGTTGTTTTTTTGCCCTCAAAAATGAATAAAAAATATAGTGTTCCAAATTCTTATTTTGGGGTATTTGAGGATGGGGAAATAAAAACGAGAGGCATTCAATGTAGACGGAATGATAAACCACCTTATGTAAAAAAGGGGCAATTAAAGATTCTAGAAATATTATCAAAGATGGATACTATCTCTCAATTGGATCATTATTTACCAGAGGTGTATGATTTTGTGATGAATCATGTAAGGAGGTTAAAGCAAGGGCAAGTCGCGATTGAAGAGTTGATTATCAGCCAAAGATTGAGCAAAAATCTTGAGGAGTATAAAGCACCTTCTCATGCCGCAAAAGCAGGGAAACAGTTAAAAGACAAGGGGGTTGATGTTAGAGCAGGGTCAAAAGTACAATTTATTTATGTGAAAGGTACCCCGAGAGTTTTAGCTTGGGATTTAGTACATTCAACAGACAACTATCTCATTGATAAAGAACATTATCTCTATTTGTTTGAAGATGCTGTAAAAACAGTCCTAGAACCTTTTGGGATTGAAGACTCTTTTATTCGGAATCTACTCAACTTGGAACCTTTCAAACAATTATCATTTATTAGTAAAGAGATTGGCTTAAGAAGATTTGAAATCCCAAACCTGAAGCAATATCAAAATCTTAATGCTTTGAATAAATCTTTTATTCAATTATAGATGATACTAAACACTGTTCTTTTAGTATGCTATAGTGCAATTCTATGCAAGACATTGAAGCACGCAAAAAAGAATTATTACTAGATGATATTCGAGAGCAATTCCCTAAATTATATGAAACAGATGGAATGGGATTAATGGCAATCGCAATCGTAAAATTCTTTACTCCTGATGCGAATTGGACTTGGTATGCGACTGAATTTGATGGTGAGGATATTTTCTTTGGATTAGTCGATGGCTTTGAAAAAGAGTTAGGATATTTTTCTCTCCATGAATTAGCGACAATAAGAGGGAGGTTGGGTTTGCCGGTTGAGCGAGATCAAACTTTTGAGCCTGAGACATTGGAAAATCTTAAAAAATCCTAAACTAGTTAATAAAACGATTCATACTACTAAAAAATTCCATTCTTTTTAAAAGAAGTAATTCCATAATAGAAATTTATTATACTAAATTGATACAGTAATATCTCATTAAAGAGGTTACAAGAAAAGAACGTAATCGAGTGTATGTTGCAAAATTCATTTTTAAAATCTTAGAAGATTAATAAGGATAGTTAGCAAAAAGCCCAAATTGGGGCTGTAAATTCCCAAAATTCTTTCTATATTTAAATGGTATATGTTTTGATATATTTTTTGTATACAAAAAGAAGTGGTAAAGATAAGACATTTATGTATTTCAGCTAATAGTAAACATAATCTATATTGTGTTTACAACCTTATAAAAAGACGGATAATTCTGAATTTGCAATTTGGGGATTGAATTGCTAGGATGAGCTTAGTGAACAAAATGCAAAAATAAAGAAATTATGTTCACTGATTTTTATGAACTTTGTCGAACCAATTCGTGATCGAAAAAAGATCGCTCAAATTAAAAACATCCTTCGTGGAGAGGGACGATATCGTGACCTATTGATTTTTGTAGTGGGGATTAATAGTGCGCTGCGAATCTCAGATTTATTACAGTTACGGATCAGTCATTTTTTGATAGGTGATAAGAAAATCACAAAACGGTTTTGGATAAAAGAGCAAAAGCGGGGCAAACGACATGAGATCGTGATCAATAATAGCATTCGAGAGACATTAGAAGAATTCTTAATTGCTTACCCCTAGATAGTAAATGATCCTACAAACTATTTGTTTTTCAATAGCAAACAAATTTCTTTTCAAGAACCTATTAAGAGAGGACAGGCATGGAAGTTAATCAAAACAATATGTAATGAAGTAGGTCTCAATGGGAATTATGGTACGCATTCTTTACGAAAGACTTGGGGATATCATGCGAGATTGAATGGGGTGGATTTAGCTTTGATTATGCACAAATTTAACCATGAGAGTATTGCTTATACAAAACGATATATTGGGGTTACGGATGATGAACTAGAGGCAGTGGCACAGAGATTGAATTTGTAAATAAATTTTAAGCGTAAATCAAATGCTGATTTTTTTTTATTTTTCGAGCCAAACGAGTTGGCTTTGGAGAATTTTAGATTCTCCATACTCGGATTGTAAATTTCGTAGCAGACAATCTTTAAGGATTGGCCATGGCAAACCGCAGGTTTGCACGTTTCACAGCTCAAGCTGAGATAGTTTTATATTTCTACAATTTCGGAAATTTCGGATCATTTCGTAGAGGAAGAACAGTTTCAATCTCAAGTAGAAATAGTTTTGTATTTCTACTGCCACAGGTTGGAGTTTCTTAAGTAGAAGTAATCTTTTAATGCCACCTGTTGCACCTCCACTACTACCCGCCACCTAAGGTGTTTTTTTCAGGTGGCGACGCACTCAAAAGGTACAAAAAAGCAGGGGATGCGTCGCCATTTGCCCTATTTTCCAGGGTTTTTTAAGAGCCAAAAAGTGTATTTAACCCCCACAGGAGGGGGGCGTTAATGTGATGGCGACGGAGTAAAAAGTACTGTTAAAATACTAGGAGCGTCGCCAAATTGATAGGTAAGGCACTTTTGAGTAGGAATATTGCAATAATTTAGCATAAAAAGCACTGCTTTTGAAAAATTTTTTGAGAAGAATGCTCATTCATTTTTTCCACTAAATCGCCTTTGATGATGCAACCTTGGTGCAACCTGTGTAGAAATTATTGAGAATATAGAAAAAATAAATGAAAAACACCCTATAAATGATAGTAGATATACTGAAAAGCCCTGTATATACGGAATAGAATAGTGTCTTTGGAACTGATTTCATACATTTTTTCTATAATACATGTATCTCACATCTTTGTTCTTGAGCGAGTCGTTTGTAGGTCTTTTTTTTCTCCTTTGAATTTTTCGGTCTTGGAGAATTATTCTATATCTTCTTGTTTTTTGCTTTCTATTTTTGTTTCATATGAAACTTGAATCTAAGAAAGTGTTGAGAGGGTATAAAAGAGATAATAACAGATCTGTACAAATGGAAGGGTGTAGAAATAATAGAGGAACATGCACGTGTAGATCAAATAGATTTGCTACTAATAATATCGCCAAAATTTAGTGGATCAAGTGTGATGGGGCACATAAAGGGGAAGGGAGCAGTGATAATATTTGAACGGCATGTAAACTTGAAATATAAATATGGGAATCGCAACTTTTGGTCAAAAGGATACTACATAATTATAGTGGGATTGAATGAAGCAACCATAACAAAGTATGCAAGGTAGCAAGAGAAGTATGACCAAATGATGGATCGAATCAGAAAAAAAGAGACAATGGACTCGTTTACAGGTAGCTAAGTAATCAATGCATATAGCTTAAACCTCTATAAGTAGCAGGTTTTTTCTAGGGCCTTATAAGCTACATGCTATGCCGGTAGTCATGACTTCCCTAATCCATATTTGACTGCTTTGAGAGCTGCTTGAGTGCGGTTATCTACTTGAAGTTTGGTGAGAATTGTGCTGATGTAGTTTCTTACTGTTCCATTGCTGAGAAATAGTTGGTCAGCTATTTCGTTGTTGGTGAATCCTTTGGCTAATAGATGAAGTACTTCTAGTTCTCTTTGGGATAGTTCTGTTTCAAGGGTGGGGGTGTGAATGGGATCCCCTTGAGAGACTTGTTGGAAGATTTTATCGCCAATTTCTGGGTCGATATACGTTTTGCCAAAATAGGTGTTTTTGACTGCTTCAATGAGATCTTCTCTAGCTGTACCTTTGAGGAGGTATCCATTAGCACCACTGCGGATGGCTTTAAAAACCCATTCATCATCACTGTAGGTCGTAAGTACGATGACTTTGATGTCATTATTTTCTTTTTTAATTTCTTCAGTGGCTCGGATGCCATTCATGATTGGCATTTTTAAATCCATAATGATTAAGTCTGGCTTTAATGATTTTGCTTTTTCAATGGCTTCAAGCCCATTGTTGGCGATTCCAACAACTTCGATGGAGTGATCTGATGATAGAATCATTTCTAATCCCTCGCATACTATCATTTGATCATCTACTATTAGTACTTTTATCATTCTTGTTTCTCCCAGATCAATGTTATGGCTGTTCCTTGATCAATTTGTGATTGAATTTCAAGAGTGGCATCTATTAGAGAAGCACGTTCTTTCATCCCTTGTATACCGATTCCTTCTGTGGTGTGTGATAAGTTATAGCCTTTTCCATTGTCGGTTATGTTTAATATTATTTTATTTTCAATTTTATTTAATGCAATTGCAACATGATCTGTATCAGCGTGTTTGATGATGTTGGTGAGACTTTCTTGAAAAATGCGATAGAAGGTGCTTTCGACATTTTCAGGCAGATCAATTTGTTGATTTGGTAAGGTTAATTCTAAGTTCCAGTTGTTTTGCTGAGCAAGATTTTCTGCTTTGGTTTTGATGGCATACACTAGACCTAATTCATCTACAAATGAAGGTCTTAGGTTTTTGAGAGCTTGACGGGTTTCTTTAAGTCCACTATCTATGGTTGTGACTGAGTTTTCAAGCATAGTTTTTGCTTTGGCAGGGTTTAAATCAAATGCAACTAGAATTGCTTGAATTTGGACGGAAAGCCCACTAAGTGTGTGGGCAAGGATGTCGTGTAATTCTCTTGATAGACGAGCACGTTCTCGATTGATTGTAAGTTCTTCAATGGTCTCATTGGTTTTTTCAAGTTGTTGGTAGGCTTGCGTGAGTTGTTGCCGATGTTGTCTTTGTGATTCAATGAGTCGATTGATGATAAGACCTATGAATAAAAGGCTAATCAATTCTGGTAAGGATTCACCAAATCTAAATAATCTTCTTTGAAATTCGGGATCCGTGACATCATTGGGAATATGTTTAAATCGACTGATCTCAAATAATAGATTTAAAAAGAAATAGGAAATGGATGAGATAAACACTGTTTTGTATGAATATTGCCAGGCAGTGATGATGGCTAGTGAGTAAATGAATACACTTTGTTGCCAAAGGAAATTGAGGGGAGAGAAAAATTGCTTTTCATAAATAATTGTTCCAACGGCAAGCAGAAGACCAATTGGAATATAGGCATTATTTAATTTATTTTTGAGGATGGCGCTGTGAAGGTATAGCAAAAGAAGTGCTGAGAATCCTAACGAAACCAATACCAACAGGTTGAAATTAATTAATGGGCCATTTAAGTAGATATCAGGGATTTTTAAATCAAAAAGAATCCGTCTTTGCTCAGATAATGTTGTCAGATTTGATTTAATAAAAATGATTAGTATGGCGGTGATGATACCTAAAATAAATCGGATTAAGGCATACATCCGAAAGGTTTTAATAATACCTGGTTCGATTTGTATTTCTGTTTTCTTTTCTTTTGCTGTTTTCCTGTTTTTCATATTGAAATGTTAGCATAGTCTCTCTAAAAATCCTATATATAAACGTAATGCACAAAGATGACATTTATCATATGGAATTTTTGAAAGCAATGACAGGGGGCACTATGGATTTAAAGCATCTTTTTGTACACTTGGGGTGATAAAAAAACAAAAAGAAACGGGTTCTCTATGACAAAAAAAATATACTTATTCTTTTTATTATTCGGTTTTTTACTAGTAGGTTGTTCAACCCAAGCAGTTGATGCAACTGAAATTGATAGCGATTCTTCAGTTTCAGAGAGTAACATCAATGAAATTAATTTAGATCTTGAAGACAAAGTTGTCGGTGCAACTGGTTATGTTGATACATTAGACCATGAGATTCTCTCGTGGGAAGTTTATGGAGAAATTGAAACTTTAAATGTTGCAGTTGGGGATTTTGTTAGTAAGGGAGATGTGTTAGCTACATTAAATGAAGATAGCCTTTATGGGAATGAAACAGAAGATAGTGATGAAACAACAGATGAAGTGACTTATCAAGATTTGGTTGAAGCTTATACAAATGTTTTGGAAGAACAAGAACGATTTTATGATGAATATTCTGATGCTGTGATTGCGAAGAAAGAATTACAAGTTGCAGAACAAAAGCAAGTTCTTTTTGAAGCTGAATATGATTATAAACGAGATTCCAATTTGCCAACTCAGGAACAAGTGGATCAAGCAACTGCAAGATTGACTATTGCTGAAAAAGAAATGGCTGATGCACAAAAGAAATATGATGAGTTTATTCTTTCTCGAACTAAACCTCAATACCTAGGTGACGAGGGGTATCGTAAATGGTTGAATCAGAAATGGCGTGAAGATATTACTTTGGCTAGTGCAATTCAAGCGTATAACGATGATTATTATGCTTATTTAGATGTGATTGATGGTGCCTCTGAAACTGAATTAGTAGTATTGGTAGCTAATGTTGAATATCAAACACAAATCTTAGCAGAGCTTGAAGCTGATCTTGCAGATCTTTACGCAGGACCAAGCGAAGATGATGTGGCTGCAATGGATCAAAAAGTGCAAGAGGCACAAGATGGGTTAGATGTTTTTGAAATTGTTGCACCTTATGATGGAAGAATTACTGAGTTGTATGGTGAACAAGCTGACGTGGTTTCACGAGGTACGGCGCTATTGCGGATTGATGCTTGGGACCAATTGATTGTAGAAGCTGATTTGCTTGAAGTGGATCTTGATCTTGTTGAGGTTGGTGATTTAGTGGACATTTATTTTGATAGCAAGGGCAATGTGGTCTATGAAGGTGTGGTGATCGACGTTAGCGTGGTGGGGGAAAGCTCTTGGAATATTACGAAGTTCCCTGTGACAGTGTTAATTATTTCTGAGGTTGAAGATATCTATCCGGGAATGACAGCAGTTATTGATATATATGTAGAGTAGTAAAAAATACTATTTATAGGAGTTATTCATGAAAAAGAAAAAAGTTTGGATAAAAATTTTGATTGCCGTTGTTGGCATTATCCTGATTGGAGCAGGAGTGTTTTTCTTTGTTTTGAAACCGAAAGCTCAATCTATGGTGCAAAACACAACATCATCAATTCAGTATGTGACTTTGGAAGAAGGTGTTTTGACTTCAACAATAGGTGCAACTGGAAAAATTGACTCTATCCAAAGTAGTGAAATCTACTGGGGAACAAGTGGAACCGTTCAAGAAGTTGGCGTTGTTGTTGGAGATAGTGTGAGCAAAGGTGATATTTTGGCGGCTTTGGAAAAAGAAAGTATGCCAGAAGAATATATCTTAGCAGTACAAGACTATTATGATGCTAAAGAAGCTTTAGAAAATTTGCAAAATTTATATGATGCAGTGGCAATTGCTGAAGCAGAAAAAAATGTGGCAGATGCAAAAGAAACTTTGAAAGATGCTGAATGGAATTATAGTTATTTATCTTCTCCAGCAGATCAATCTTATATTGATGATGCTTATGCAGATTTAATGATCGCAAAGAAACAATTGGTGAATGCTGAAGATAAATGGTCTGAATGGGAGAATAAAAGCGCTGAAAATGTGGATCGTGCGTATGTGCAACAAGAATATATTGCCGCAAAACAAAATTACGATTCTAAGTTAGCTTATTACAATAATGTTTCAACTCCTGCCACAGACTTGGATTTGGAAGTGGCAGCTGCTGAATTGAAGGTTGCGCAAGAAACGTTGGTAGCAGCTGAAGAAAGTTTGGCTGAGTTGCAAGCAGGTGCAACATATGATGAAATTGCAGCGGCTGAAGCGAAGGTGATTACAGCTCAACAAAAAATGGAAAAACAATTTATTGAAGCTCCGTTTGATGGGACTATTACTGAAAGTTATCCTGAAGTGAATGATTCTGTGACAAGCTCAACCATGGCGTTTCGAATTGATAATATTTCTAAGATGCAAATTGAATTAAGTGTTTCAGAACTTGATATCAATGATGTTGAAGTTGGTCAAAAAGCCGTGATTACCTTTGATTCATTGGTTGGACAAGAATTTGAAGGGCAAGTTGTGAGCAAAGGATTGGTGGGATCATCTGTTTCAAGTATTGTGTATTATCCAGTTGTAGTTGAGATTAATGATCCTGATTCATCTATTCAAATTGGGATGACAGCTACGGTAGATATTTATGTTGAATCAGGTGTGGCAAGTGTGTTGGTTCCTAACACTGCAATTACAGTTGTTGATGGACAACAAGTGGTGTATGTAAAATCAGATAGTATGTTTGGTAATATGGGAAATGGGGGCGGTATGCCAACTTCTGAAGATCAAACTTCTGCTGAGCAATCTGTTGATCAAACCGCTGACAATCAAAATAGTGATCTTAGTGATATGCAAGTTGGTGATGACAGTACAGATTTAAGCACTTCAGTAAATTTTGGTGGGAATATGCCAACAATGGCTGAATATGTAGCTGTGCCGATTTCAGTTGGACTTTCTTCTGATGATTATTCAACAATTGTGGAAGGCAATCTATCAGCAGGTATGCAAGTTGTGGCAGATCCTAGCAAGTTGAATTCCACTGATTCAGAAGACTCAGCAAGCTCCAGTGGAATCTTTGGTATGTTGTTTGGCGGCGGCGGTGGAGACATGGGTGGTGGCCGACAAAATGGTGGTGGTCAAATGCCACAAGGTGATTTCCCAAGTGGTGGTGACATGCCGGCAGGCGGCCCTCCAGGAGGTAACTAGAATGTCTGAAAAAAAGGTGGTTGTTGACGCGCAAAATCTGGTAAAGACTTATCAAATGGGTGATGTGGAAGTACACGCATTACGTGGATTATCAACAAAAATTTATGAAGGTGAGATGGTCTCTATTATGGGACCATCTGGGTCCGGTAAGTCAACACTCATGAATATGTTAGGTTGTTTGGATCGCCCATCTTCAGGTGATTATTACCTTGATGGAAAAAATGTGGCTGAGATGTCAGATGATGAGTTGGCTGGCATCCGAAATGAAAAAGTTGGATTTATTTTTCAAAAATTCAACTTACTTTCTCGATCAACGGCACTATCAAATGTTGAATTGCCAATGCGTTATCGAATGACTGATAAAAAAAGTAATTCTGAACGTAGAAAGGCTGCAGAAGAAGCGCTAAAATCAGTTGGACTTGATGATCGTATGCATCATAAACCAAATGAACTTTCTGGCGGGCAACAACAACGAGTAGCGATCGCTCGTGCATTGGTGAATGAACCATCTATTTTGATGGCAGATGAGCCAACCGGTAACTTGGATACAAAATCTGGTGATGAAATTATGAAATTATTAATTGATCTGAATAAAAACAAGGGTGTGACAATAATTATTGTTACCCATGATCCGGAAGTGGCTGAGTTGACTGACCGTGTAATCATGATTCGAGATGGTGTTACGGAGGAATAGCGATGAGTTTTTGGAATTCATTTGTCGAAGGGATGAATAGCTTATTATCAAATAAACTGCGTTCATTTTTGACTATTTTAGGGATTGTGATTGGGGTTGCCTCTGTGATTGCAATGTTGGGGATCGGGAATGGTACCCAAGCATCGATTGAAGAAAGTTTGGCAAGTATGGGAACAAACCAATTCACAATTCGTCAAGGTGGAGATGCCTCTGTGCCAGAAGCGTTGACATTGGAAGATGCATATGCAATTCAAGATGCAAATTTAGATTCAGTGGCAGCAGTGTCTCCCACGATCCAAGGGAATACTACTTTGACAATCATTGGCAACAGTTATGACACTAGTGTTTATGGGATTACTCCTGACTATATGGTGGCAGAAAGCCAAACCTTAATCGAGGGGCAAGAGATCAGTCAAACAAATGTAGACAATGCTGATACGGTGATTATCTTGGGTTATGATGTGGCAGAAGAATTGTTTGATCGAACAACCGATTTGATTGGTGAAAAGGTTCGCATCAATGGACAATCTTATACAGTACTCGGTGTGTTGGAATCCAAAGGTGAATCAAGCTTTGGGAGCATGGATGATATGGTTTTGTTGCCGATTACCACAGCGCAACAACGTGTGGTTCGTCGAAATCAATCAGGTAGTGTAAGTTCAATCACTATTCAATGTACATCTGCAGAAGCGGTTGACATTGCTATCGAAGAAGTATCTCAAATTTTGAGAGTGCGCCATTTGAGTACATTGGGTGTGGATGATTTTGACATTGTCAATACAGCATCTATGATGGAAGCTGCATCTAGCATTACAGGGATTGTGACTGGATTTTTGGGTGGCGTTGCTGGAATTTCTCTCGTTGTTGGTGGGATCGGAATCATGAACATTATGTTGGTGTCTGTGATTGAAAGAACCAAAGAGATTGGTTTGAGAAAAGCACTTGGTGCAAGAAAACGCACAATTTTGTCTCAGTTCTTGGTTGAATCAATCCTTTTGAGTGTGATTGGTGGTTTGTTGGGAATTTTGTTTGGCTGGGGTATTTCTGCAATTGTTGGTACTTTGCTAGAAATTCCTCCAAAAATTTCAGTTAGCTCTATTATTTTAGCAACTGCGTTTTCAGCATTTGTTGGGATTTTGTTTGGTCTTTATCCGGCAAACAGAGCAGCGAATTTGCAACCAGTGGAAGCACTTCGTACGGACTGATTCGAAATATAATTGTTTTTTCCTAAAAGAGTGAGTGTTGAACGGCACCTTAAAAGGTTGACACGAAATAAAAGAGACCAGTGAGATTAAGAAGACAGGCACCTTAGTTGAAAGGGTGTCTGTTTTGTTTTTAATTGTAACCTTTCATAATTATAAAAGTAAATATAATTATCAATAATGAGTTTGATTTCATCAAAAGGAAGAAGTGGGAATTGACGAATAGCTTCCTCCTTGAGGTGCCCTAAGAAATTTTCCAAAGAAGCATTGTCTAAACAATGACCTTTTCTAGACATAGAAGGAATCATCTTATAGGCTTTAGATAAGGCAAAATAAGCATTAGATGTTTATTGATGACCTTGATCACTGTGGAGTAGCGTTCCAGTGACCTATTCTTTTTATAAAGCGATTTGTAGTGTCTTTGTAACAAGTTCAATGAAATTACGTTTAGAAAGGTGATGGACAATAATAAAGCTATCGAATAAATCTTTGATAGCTGATAGATAAACCCACCCACTATTAGTTGGAATAAAAGTAATATCCGTAACCCATTTTTGATTGGGTTTGTCTGTTGAGAATTTTTGATTCAGAACATTTGGGTATGAATGTTTCCTTGTTTCTTTTGTGCAAGCTTTCTTTTATTTCCCTCTTCTTGCTACAGAATGGATGCCCATCTTATTCATCAGACGTAAAACAGCCTTGTGATTGATTGTGATGCCTTTCTTTTGCTCAATTCAGATTTGAATTCTTCGATATCCATATGTTTTACGAAGGCAAGATATGCTTCTTCAATTAGTTTTATTCTAGGCGCATCAGGATCAGGCAATTTGATTTTTTTTGATAAATTGATATTGCGCTTCTTGAGCAAGTCTTTTCGCAATTCGGTATGATATTTTTTTAGGATTACATTTTCCATTTCTAATCGAGCTAGTTTTTCTTCTATACTTTCTTCCTGTATTTTCTTTCTACCGCTTGGCTTTTTTTCAAATACTTTTTCTACTTCTTTTCGATATTCAATTTCCCAATTATTGATTCGATTCGGATCTTTTATCTCTAATTTTTTTATTTATTTCTTTTGCACTCAATCCCTCTTCTAGATATAGTTTTATTACTTAATTCTTTATCTCTTTTGAATACTGGTTCATTCCTTTTTTTCCTGCCATAATAAAAAAACCTCCTGTTTATATTTTCTCACAGAAGGGCTCTTTTTTATTAATGTCTTGTTTTGGGGATTGTGCAAAAATTTTTCTATAAATTGGTATCGTTTGCAAATTTAATTTGCGCTTAAAAAAACATTTAGTTGAAAAAGTAAGGCATTATAATTCATCAACTAGATTTAATCTTTTTCTTGAATTAATAAATGTTATTGATAATGTCTTAAATTAAATGTAGTTGATATTTTGTGTACATAAGAAATAATTGGTTGAATTTTACTTAAGTTTAGAAAATAATTATTTCTAATAATAAGTGATATTTTTGAGTAATTAGGATGTTGATTATTGATTTTACGAAATGTTTATAAACTATAAAATACGTATTATAAATATTTATGAATATTATTATTAAAATAAGCTTAGGCATAGCTTATAATATATTTAAATTTTTATAAGACTTTCTAATTCCTTTTTCCTTAGATAACATAAAATAATGCAACCAGTGTAGAAATAAATGATAGAAAGCTAAATTCTTAACTATTATGTTGTCAATAAAAATCACTCTTTTAAATTTATAGAATTTTGGCACTTTAGACAAATATTAAAATTACTATTAATTAATATAAGAAAAATGTGTTCTCATATAAAGAATGAAAATTCTACTAAATCGCCTTTGATGGTGCAACCATGGTGCAACCTGTGTAGAAATTATTGAGAAGGTAGAAAAAATAGATGAAAAAGACCCTGTATATGACAATGGATACACTAAACAACCCTGTATATATGGAATGGAATAGTGTCTTTGGAACTTCGAATCAGCAGGTTGGGGGTTCGAGTCCCTCAGGGCGCGCTGTTCAAGCCGACGAGTAATCGTTGGCTTTTTTGTTTTTAATAAACAATGAATTTTATTAATTTCTATAGTTGAATCATTATTTTTTTTAATCTATAATATTTATAGGTTAATAATATTTAATGTAAAAATTATTTGAGGAGGGTTATATGCCAATAAATAATATTCATAGTTTTTTAGTTCACCCATCTAAACATAGTGAAGAACAGCCTGAAATTAATGGAACAGAAATCCGGATGGAAGGCAGTCTTTATCGTATGTTATTGGATATATATAATCGTTCTCCTATAGAATGTAAAATTGAATTATTATTTCGTTCAGATGATGAAGGCCAACAAAATAATGAATTTAGAAATTTAATGATAAATTATATTCAAAACCCAAATATTGATAATGGAAAATTGATAGCTGAAAATCTCCAAAAGGTAACAACGAAAAGATCGGGGTTAGGTTTAATGTTTATAATTTTTGGAGAAGTAGATAATGATTATCAAATTGTAATATCTCGTTTTCCAGCGGATGAAGGAATTATTGCAACAGAATTGTCTGATAATCTTTCATTAGATTTTATTGAAAGTGTTTTTTTGAAGAATACAAAAGCATATAAAAGTGTTATTTATAAATCTGACTCACTTCAAGGAGGGTTTTGGAGAGGTAAAGCAATAGATTATCAAATATCTGGTAATAGAGAATTATCGGATTATTGGATATATGATTTTTTGCAGTCACAATTACTCACGACAGGTCCAGCAGGAACAAAAAGATTAGCAAATGCCCTTAAAGATGCAATTAAAAAAGCGCCAAGATTAGATATTCGCCAAGAATTAATCTCTACTACTAGTATACTTCGGAGTAGAAATGGACAAACTATTAGTACTAGACAATTATGTGAGCAAATTGGTTTATCTAATGAAGCTTTTACTTTATTAGAGAAAGCTTTTGAAAGACGTGATTTAATGGATGAAGTTTTTCAATTCGACCTTGATGAATTTAATAAACATGTATTATATCGTTTAGTTGCTTTAAGTAATGGAGGTTTGGTAATTGCAGAGGATGATCATTTTAATGAAGTTTTTACTCAACAATTAATTAATAGTAATCAAGGAATTATCCGATTTACAACAGAAGGTAAAATAATTGATGAGAAATTAAGAAAGACTAAATGATGGATGCATTTTTAATATATAAAGAAAGATATGAAATTTTTTTACAGGATATCGCAATAAAATTGAGAGATTTGCTTCAAGAGTACCTTTTTGAATTATCCCATATTGATCGAATTACAGCACGTGCAAAAACACCAGATAGTTTTTTTGAGAAAATAAGTCGAACAAATGAAGATGGATCTTTTAAGTATAATACTCCGCTTACAGATATTCAGGATCAGATAGGAGCACGTGTTATTGTCTTTTATAAAGATGATATTGATGTTGTTCATGAAACAATTAAAAGATATTTTAACTCTATAGAAGAAATTGAAAAAACACCTGATTCTTTTTGGGAATTTGGTTATTTTGGGCTTCATATGATTATTCCTTTACCAAGGGATGTAATACCCAGTGGTGTAGAAGTTACAGAGGTTCCTAAATTTTTCGAACTTCAAATAAAAACATTATTTCAACATGCTTGGTCAGAGTCAAATCATGATCTTGGTTATAAACCTGAAAGCAATGAAGATTTAAATCAAGATCAAATTAGACGATTAGCATTTTGTGCTGCTCAGGCATGGGGAGCGGATCATGTTCTTCAAGATCTTTATCAAGAAACTAAACAAACAGAAAAAGATGCATAATTTTATAATAAGTTGAGAGTTCGAGTCCCTCAGGGCGCGCTGTTCAAGCCGACGAGAAATCGTTGGCTTTTTTGTTTAAGTTGATATGAGGCTAAGAAAGATAAAAACTAAAGTTTTTTTCTAATCTTGTCCACCAGAAGAGAATTTATTTTTTCAATTGAAGTTTGCTGATTAGCTATTCGCACAAAATCTTTGAGTACTTTTTTGGACACTTTATCCGTTTGAATAATACTGTTGAAAATACTTTGTAAACCAATAATTCCTTTATCTGCAATACCGGTTAATTCAGTTGCCCCACTTGCCTCAAGGCTGTCGAAAAGATGATCGATAAAGATTTTTTTCTCTTCTGTCTCTACGTTTTCTAGCCAAGTGTCTAAGATTTGGTTGATTTGCTGACTTTCCGGTGAAAGTTGCGCTAATTGATAAAAGCGATCTTTTTCTACAATCCATGAGAATGCGTCATGCTGGAGCAGGCCAATTTGACTGCTTTTTACAATTTTTAGCGGTGCATCATAATTAAATAACAAGCCGATGATGCCGTGTTCTGGCACAATCATAGAAATTTTTTCTCCAACCAGATTATATTGGGAGGAGGTGATTATTTCTTTTGAAAGACCTGGTCCATCGTTGTTATATATTTGCAGAATCTGTGATTTAAGCCGGTCTTCGCAAAATATGGATGAAAAAACAGAGAGATTTCCACCTTTAGAGTGTCCACCAATTCGATAGTGTGTTTTTTTATTAATCGTTTTATTTAAATATTGGACAGATTCCAATTGAGCTTTAACAGTTTCAAAACTCATATAAAAATCTTCTCGCCAACCTGTGATAGTGCGGTCTGTCCCTCGGAAGGCGATATAAACTTGATTTGGCTGGTATTGAATGTGAAGTGCTGAGAATTGCAGGTTTTTTTCGGAATCAACTATATCAGTATAGTTAAAGAATTGGGTCTGGTTGAAGCGTTGTGATTTGGCTAGTTCTTCAATAAATTCAAAAGGAAGAGGAAGAAGGTATTTAATTCGATTGGTTTGTTTATGGTTTTCTTTTATGATTTTTTCAAAAACTTCTTTTGCAGAGACCTTTTGATTTGATTCAACCGTGGGGATTAAATCAGCAAAATCGATATAAGCAATAATTGAAAATATAAGATTATCAACATCATTAAATGGAAAAAATGAAAATTCTAAGTCACCACGCCATTTTATATAATCAATAATATTATTTAGTTTTTGCTTCAAATCAGGGTTCCTCTTTGCTTTATTGGAGTAAATTTCTCTTGCAATAATAATAACATTTTTTATATTTTTTTTGGGCCTACATTAATCAGGTTGATTTTGTTGTGTGGTATACTATGTGTGTAAGAGTATGTCTGCTTAAGGAGATCTTTTTCGATTTTATCAATTAAACATTGTTGGGGGTTTGTTAGATTGGTTATTTTTCTATTCTTCTTAAGATTTGGTTCTACCAAATTTTTTTTATTTAATCTTTTTAGTTAGTTCTGTGTAGGAGTTTTTATGAGTGATGAAAAGACAAATTTTCACGTTGGTGATTGGATCGTGCATTCTCGCTATGGGCTGGGAAAAATTGAGGGGCGAGACGTTAAAGAGCTAGGAGGAAAGAAGAAAAACTATTTTAAAGTAGGTTTTTCGGGCGGTTTCTATTGGCTGCCAAACTCTAATGTGGATGCACTCTATATTCGACCGATCGCATCTGAAAAAGAAGTCAAGAGCGCTTTAAAAATTTTGAAAGAAAACTACGAGGAACTACCTAAAAATCATAAGGATCGACAAAAGCAGATTCAAGAATGTTTAAAAGGGGTTTCTTTAAAAGATAAAATGAAATTAATCCGAGATCTTTCTGCCCGTAAAAAAGAATACAGTTTGAATTTTAAAGAAAATGAAATTTTAGCGCGATTGAAAGAGAATTTTTTGAAAGAATGGCAGATTTGTTGCGGGAAAGAAATGGATGTTTTAGAAGAAAAGTTGGAAGAAATGATCCATGATTCTGTGGCAGTATAATTTTTTTTTATAATTAATAAAGGACTTGAATTATCTCAAGTCCTTTTTTGTTTAATTCGTGAGTTCTTTTTGGCAAAGGCGAACAGTTTCTCGAATCGATTCTTCCAGCCCACCTGAAGTGTAGCCAAGCTCTTGCATCGATTCTTGTTGCGCATCATAGAATAAATCCGCATTCATGATCTCTCGGAAGAGCCAGACGGGGTCTAGGCCAGATTCTTTGCCTTGTTTGGCGTGTTCTTTTTTGATTTTGCGGCCATTCATCACCAGTAGAAATTTCGGCACAGATTTTACAGGTTTATCAGGCGTACCGAGTTCGTCTAACATCAGGCGCACCATATCGTGGAATTTCATATTGACGTCCCCAATCGGATAACGTTTGCCATGTTTGCCATTTTTAGCGGCTCCCAGAGCAGCTTCGGCCACTTTTTGAACCGATAACATTTGCGTACCACCGGTGGGGTAGTAGATTGTGTTTTGTTCAATCAACATTTTGATTAGCAGGTCTTTCCAGATCGGGCTGCGCTCCGGCATCGTACCGAAGATGTAGGGCAGTTCAAGGATGGAGACATCCATTTTGTGATTACCCTGCGCGTCTTGTCCTTCTGCGATGGTGCGTTGGGCTTGCTCATTTCTAACGCGAATATAAGGATGATGTTGGGAAAGATTTTTTTCTGACCAGATTCGATCAAAGTAGGCAAAGTAGGAATTGAAGATGATTGTCTTTTTGACACCTGCTTCGCGAGCAGCCGCAGTAACTTTTGCACAGGCTTCTACCAGGCGCTCGTGGAAAAATTCATAAGCGGGGGCATCAGGAGTGAAGCGGTCATCAGGCCCGACTGAATAAATCATTACATCATGACCTTTGAAGAGGTCGATCAGTTCAGTTTGCGGCATTTCAAAAACGTTGCCAAAAGATACGTTAATCTTTTTCGGGAACCAGTCCCCAAGTTTAATATCAGGAAGGGATATGGTTGAGATTTGGTGCCCTTCTTTGAGAAATTCAAGGGCGGTGTAATACCCAAGGAAGCCAGTGCCTCCAACAATAAACGCTTTCATAGTTCTCCTTTTTGGAATAATAAGTGGATTATCGATTGTTTATGCTTCTACTATTTTTACTGTATCGTTAATTTTAATAAAGCCCCCATGGAGTACAATAGCCATCATGCCTGCTTTGTAGATAAATTCTTCTCCCTTTTTTTCAATCACAGATTTGAGCAATTCGGGATGAGTTTGGTTGAGTTGTTTGCAGGGAGTGCGTATCTCAGTTGTTTTGAGAGTTGGGGGTTGCGAAGTTTGAGGAGCATCGGGAGAATAAAATTCTAGGATAGACCCGAGGGGGAGTTGCATGATGTCTATATTGGAGAGAATGATGTTTTCACCCATCATTCCAGTTTCTAGGTGAATGCCTAGTTTTTTGAGTTCTTGATGAATGCTGTCGTCGATGATGAGTACTTGGCGAAGATTTTTTTGAAGAGGATCTTTATTTGCCAGGTAACGATGACGGATAAATTCTCCTGCGTGATAATCTCCTTCAATCCCGATGTTTGTAATCAAGTGTAGAGAATCGCATGGATTTTTTGGAATGCCAGCAGTTTCTTTTTTTGCTAATGCAGAAATTTGTATACTCATAGGTTACCTCTATTAGTTTTGAGTATTTATTTAGGTAAAGACTTACGTAGAGATAATTTTTCTAATCAAATAATGGGATAATTTTTTGAATAAGCCAAGTAGCAATAAAAATCCAAATACAAATGATGATAATGGCACCTAGCCAGTTTTTTGGCTTTGTCTTAAATGTGGTTGTTTTAGCTTGCTCACGACACTCTTCCAGTATTTCTGTGGGAATGAGTTTAATTGCGATGTATATGCCAAGCGGGACTAAAATCAGATCGTCTAGTAGCCCAAGAACGGGAATAAAATCAGGCACGAGGTCAATGGGGCTAAAAACAAACAGAAATAGGAAAATGGTGAATGCTTTTGCATACCATGGGGTTTTAGGGTGTTGTTGGGCAAGATAGAGGGCGACAATTTGATGTTTTAGTGCTTTAGCTTTTTCTTTAAGGTTAAATTTTTCTTTCATTTTTAATTTAGTATTCGATCATAAAGTGATTAAGTTGAGCATCTTGAATGAGAAATAAGGCGTCATTGATACCAAGAGTCGTTTTTGACAAATTTTGTTCTTGATTGACGGTTTCAATTTTTTCTTTTAATTCAATTGGATTTTGTTGTGCGATTTTTAAGATCGTATCAGCGCCTGCCTCCACGAGAAGAGTAGCAAAAATTGGGCTTACATAACGAAGACGAGTCACATCGATTAAGTGAGTGAGTTGTTCAATTATTTGAAGAGAAATGGATGTTTTTTCTGAAAATAATTTTCTAGTTGTTTTGCTAATCAATTCAGGGAAAATGTCAACGGAAGTTTTATATCCTGATTGCTGAAGAATTTGTTTAGTTTCATCGGATAGGGTGGGATATTCTACTAGATTGCGAGGAGGGGGTTGATGACTAAGGACTTCTCTACGTAAAACAATGCAATATTTCTCGAAGATTTGATTTTGTTCTGCGAATTCTTTTGCTTTTTTTGTAGTTTTGAGGGCAGTGGCAAGTTGAGCTTGATTTGTGATTCCAGCTAATTCGATTTTTTTAAAATTTTGATCGATATCTTCTAATAAAATTTGCCAAGAAGGCAATAAATGATGATTCAGTAATTGGGTTTTGTAGTTTTCCAGTGTAATTTTTGAAAGGTCTCGATAATAGTTCATAAAATTCTCCTGTAATATTATAGCATTGCTTGTTTGAACAATAAAATGCTTAATTTAAATTATTTAGTTTTAAAATGTTATAATTATTTATTGCATTGACGTTTCATTAAAGTTTAGCTGGTGGTTCTAAAAATAAGGAGCGTTTTGTGAGAAAGTTAATTCGTGGGGGTATTGTGTGTTTGTTTTTTCTATTAAGTATCCATAGTTTAATTTTTGCTGAAGGGGACCCTCCTGAAGTACCTATCGATGATGAATTTATTGATACACTTGTTTTAATCATGACAAATCAGGATATTATGCAAGGAAATGTGGATGCAAGCAGCTTAGTTGGGCTGAGAGACTATGTGGATGAATATTATTTAGGCAAAATGGTTGACGTGCGCAATGCGAAGAATTCCGGTGACCAGTCAAATGGAAAAGATGATGTCATTGATTTTCATGAAGATGATGATCCTACTATTCAAGCTTTAATGGCGAAAAAGAACGCAACAATCGATAAAATCGATGCCCGCATCAACGACCCCATGCTATGGGTGGTGAAATTGTTTGATCTTTTGACAGAGTCTGATGAGTTAGATCGACAAACTTCTCCAATCACTAAAATTGTTAGTGGAAATGACCAAGCCCCAGTTGATTATTTTGATGCAATGCATTCTCATGTGATGACTCACTTTGATTTGCAGCTGTATATGTTGTTTAATATTGATACGCAAAAAACGATCTCTGTAGCAGTTGCAGATGACAGTATACCAATGGGGCAAGTGAATGACTCGGTAGGAGATCAAATATCTGGTTTGGGCAATGACTCTTATGCCACTATTGGTGATTCTACTGAAAAAAATTCTGCTCGAAACGGATCAGACGGAAATGGAGAACGAAAAACACAGATCGTTTCTTTTGAAAATAATGGATTTGAAACTGTGATGGTAAAAGTAGACAGCTATATTCCCGATGAGGGGCAGCCTACTGGGACACCAACTGGTTCCACTGTAGTAAGTAGTGGGAGTTCTACGAGTAGTTCGCTTGAGCTTCCTTTAGGAGAATATGTATTTTGTTATCAATGGGATTTACAACGCGATGATGATGGAGATGGGGGCACTGATTATCATCATCGAACAACAAGTTCTGTTTTTGTTGGGGAGAATTCAACTTCGATAGTGGTGACTTTGAATCCTGATAGTGTCGTCTCTAATCCCAATGGCCGATGTGGTGAGACAAGTAATGTGAAGGAAGGTTCTACTAGTACAGGATTAACTCCCGAAGAGCAGGCAAATTCTGGTGTTTATTCTTATATGACTGCTTGCAAAGGTCTTATTTTTGGCTATTCTTGTGACGATGATGAATTGGAGAATAATCGGATTTCTGTTCAATTTGAAGATGGGGGAGTAGTTTTGGAAGACTTAACCGGTGAGTCAGATACCTTATATTATCAAAGAATTGCCCAAAATCAGTTTTCTGGTTATGTGGATGGAATTCAATATACGATTATTTTTACAATGGACGGCTTTCATTACACACTTATTGATTCAGCTTCTAATACCAATGCAACGTTAATCTTTTACCGGCAGTAGAGGAAAATAAAATGAAAAAAAATTTATTGTTTTTATTTGTTTTGTTTGCAATTGTCCTAAGCGCGTGCGGGGCAAATCTATTATTCGAAAAGGATGATAATGTTGACATTGAAAAAACGGTTGATGCTGTTGTCATGCAAACAAAAGTAGCACAAACGGTTGAAGCTGTGAAAGTTATGTCTTCATCGACCAACACTGCCGACACGGCTCTTGAGAATGAAATCAATACAAATCAGTATCAGAATAGTGCAAATCAACAAGATTTGATTGAATATCTAGATAGAACAGTTCTTGGGAGTGCGGTGAGTGAAGAGAAATATGAGTATAGCCATGGCCAGAGAGAAATGATTGACTCTTATGGTGAGCCAAAAGAGTTTTTTATTCTATTTGTGGGAGGAGATCGGGAAGAAAATTGGATTTATCCTGAGATTGGAAAAATGTTTACCTTTCTAAATGGTTCACTTGTTTCAGAAAATACAATCGAAATTTCATCTGAGAAAGATGTTGTAAGTGTTTATACTCCTTCGTTTTTTAATCAAGGAACGAGTTTGGATATGTTTTTATCGGTATGTGGAGCAGATGAAGGTGTAGTGGTGAAAACAGATGAGTTGGTTGATTCAGGAAAATTAGTTTACTTAAAAGGACTTATTGTGGGTTTTATCAATGATCAAATGAGATTTGTCCAAAGTGTTCCACTTATGGAAAATATAGAATGATAAAAAAAGCGATACCATTTGGTATCGCTTTTGAATTAATCAACAAATTCGAGAGTGATAATTGGTGTGCCGTTGCCACCTTGATACAGGAGGTCTCCATCATAAA
Organism: Anaerolineales bacterium; assembly: GCA_963662985.1. Taxonomy (GTDB): domain Bacteria; phylum Chloroflexota; class Anaerolineae; order Anaerolineales; family UBA11579. The sequence goes on from OY760067.1 coordinate 2,095,144, forward strand.
CCATGCCTAAGGTTGTGCCACCAGTGACTGTGATGGTTCCGCAAATGATTTGAGAGTTGTTCAGCTCTGGCGCAACCCCACCCGTAATCTTGCAGGTTGTTTCTGGTGCATAAAATGTTCCTGAATAATTGGAGTTTGAACCACCTTCCATACTTAGTTTGGAGTTGTAACCGGGTTCAAAGAACATAGCCATGCCACCCCATTCGTTGCCAGAAGCATCTGTGAGGCTGGTTGGCGCAGAGTGCACGAGGTCGCCACCACCGGTGATCGTAAAATCACCACCATGGGACATATACACAAACACTTCATTTGCTGTCACATCTGCACCACCTGTGATCTTAAAATCACCTGATACACAATACAGACCGGGGGCCATATAAAGAGTTCGACCACTACCTTCGGTAATGCTATCGTAATTTCCGGGTTGAATATAATCTTTATCATCTCCATCCCATGTCGTTCCTGAGAAATCACCATAATATGGAAGATCGGAACAATCGGGTTCTGGAAGAGTTGGGATTGAAGGGGTTGAGCTAGGAATTGTGACAGGAGGCATGCCTGAAAGAGGTGTTACCCATGTCACACAAGTGTTAACGGGAAAAGTTTGATAAGGTATTTTGAAATCACCAGAAGCTTGAATATAAGTCATTTCAAGGATTTTCGTAGCTTCACCACCTTGAAGAATCAGATCTCCATTGGTGAATAGCTTCCCACCGCCACCATAAATCGCAACTGAGTGGTTTGTGAGGTCTCCGTTTGAATAAAGATTGCCACCAGCTAAGTGAATTTCACTACCACCGGTTAATTTACAGCTTTGTTGGGTGATGATGTCGCCACCATCGGTATACAATTTTGCACCACCTGAAAGATCGAGGTCGCTTTCAATATAGATGGGTCCACCTTCAGTGTGAATTTCTGTGCCACCGGATGTTTTAAAATTATTGGGGTTGTAAATTCCACCACCACCAGTATAGATATCTGCGCCACCAGTGTTGCTAATAGGATAATTCACGCCTCCATCTAGCGCTACAATGCCGTACCCATCAAATAATGGACCGTTCCCAGTGAGAATTTGTACGCGAAGTTGCGAATGAGTAGATTGTTGAAGTGATTGTTGAATAAATAATTGTGCAAAAGTAGTGGAAACTTTGGATGTTATATTTGAATTAATATAATAAACGGTTGCATTATTCTCAGTGAAAGGACCGGTGATAACAACATCAACTGAGTTATCGACCCCATCATTGTTGAAGCCTTCATTTGAGGCTTGGTTGAGAGCAGCGTTTATAGCGACATTGTTGCTGAAACCATTTGAGATTAAAGTCTGAGCTGCAGTAAGTGAGATTGCATCTGATACTGCTTGACTCTGAGATTTTTCAGTAAGTGCCATGCCGCCGTCAACTGCAAATCCAACGAAGCCCATTAGGCCGACTAAGACTAGTGCAAAAATAACAATTGATTGGCCTTTTCCTTTAATCATAATAACCCCTTTCCTAGGATATATTTCTATTTTATATTATCATATATACATTTAGAGATAAAGAAAATTATTGGAAAATAGTATAAAAAAATAAAAAAAGTGACCATCTTGGTCACTTTTTTTTGTTATTTGATAAATTCTAGTGTGATGATCGGTGTGCCATTTCCACCTTGATAAGTGAGATCGCCATCATATGTAAATTTTACATCCGTGCCCCCAGATAGTGTAACTGTGGCGCAAGCGAGTTGAGCTTTATTTAGGTTTGGATCAACGCCACCAGACCACGAACAATCCGAACCGGGCGCATAGAATGTGCCAGAATAAGATGAATTTGAACCGCCATTCATTGTGATGCTAGTGTTGCTATCAGGATCAAGATACATCGCCATTCCACCCCATTCGTTGCCTGCTGAATCAGTCAGGCTGTTAGGTGCAGTATGCACTAGATCAGCGCCACCATTGATTTGGAATTTTCCACCGTTATAAAGATAGATAAAAACACCATTGGCGATTGTGTCACTGCCGCCATTGAGTGTGATATTTCCTGATACACAATAGATGCCGGGTAGCATGGTCAGCTGAGCACCACTACCTTGTGAAATGCTATCATAATTACCAGGTTGAATGATGCTATCTTGCCATGTGCCTTTAAATTTTCCATAATCGGGCATACCTGAACAATCAGGGGTTGGCAAGGTCGGGACTGTTGGAGTTGAACTCGGAATTGTGATGGGAGGCATGTTTGTCAGAGGAGTCGCCCATTGAATCTCTGAACTAACATCATACCAAGTGCCTGGTGTATCTAAGATGCCTGCGGATTGGATATGCGTCCATTCATAGAATTTGCTACCACCTGTCACTTTGATATTGCCGTTAGAATAGGCTTGACCTGTACCACCGTAAAAATAAGAAGAGATATTGTTGATATCACCGTTAGCGTAGATATTGCCACCATCAGTATAGCCTCGGCTAGCACCGGTGAGTGTGAGGTCACCTTGAGTAATTACATCACCACCATCGGTGTCATATTGAGTCCCACCAGTAACAGTGAAGTCTGCTTCCATATAAATTGTGCCACCTTCTGTGTAGATATTTGATCCACCTGAGAGGCTGAAGTTATTCGCGGAATAAACACCACCACCGCCAGAATATAAATCAGATCCACCTGAAATCTTTAATGGCGTGTTTTTGCTAGAATCTAATGCTAAGACACCATACCCATCAAAAATCGGTCCGCTTCCTGAATAAATAATCACACGGACTTGAGAGGTTGTAGTTTGTTCAATTTGATCTTGGATAAATAATTGGGCAAATGTGGTTTTTACTTTTGAATGCACACTGGTGTTTACATAATAGACAGTGGCACTTCCTTCAGTGACAGGCCCATTAATGGATACGGATACTGTGTTATTAGTACCATCATTGTTATAGCCACTGGAGTTTGCTAAAGAGAGGGCATCATTGGTGGCTGTGGCAAAGCTAAACCCATTTTCTACAAGAGATTGGGCTGCAGTTAGCGCAATTGTATCTGAAGTTGATTGACTTTTAGATGATTCAGTAAGAATCATTCCTCCGTCAATACCTAAAGCTACAAACCCTAACATTCCCACTAATACAACTGCAAATAGCACGACGGCTTGACCATTTTTTTTCTTCATAAGACACTCTTCTTTTTTTGTAATTATTTTCACTTAATTATATGTCAATTCAATAAAATCAAATATCAACTTACAAGATTGTAAGGTGTAAGCGCAAAAAAATAAAGACCCCAAATAGGGGTCTTAAATTTTTTATTCGATAATCTCAAGGGAGATGATGGGGATGCCACTACCAGGTTGGTAGATCACATCTGGGTCATAGTCGAAGTCCACTTCGACACTCCCTGAGATACTAACAATGCCACATACCACTTGGGCTTTGTTATAGATTGGAACTGCTGATCCAGTCCAGTTACATTCTGCGGTAGGACCATAAATTGTACCGGAATAGCTAGCACCTGCACCACCGTTGATCGTAACAACGATATCATAATCGTAATCAAAGTAGAAAGCCATACCAATCCATTCGTATCCTGAAGCATCAAACAGGCTTGTGGGAGCAGTTTGCTTAAGATTTGTGCCACCATTAATGGTAACGGCTGCATCAGCATTGATGTAAATTAATGTTTCATAGGCTTCAACAGTACCACCGTTAAAGCTAAGATTACCACCAATACAATAAAGCCCGGGATTCATAATGAGAGTGCCTGAGGTGTGTTTGATCGAGTCATAGATACCTGGATCAATCACTTCAGGGTCAGAAGATGAGGCAAAATCACCATAATAAGGTAAGCCTGTACAATCTGGTTTGGGCAAAGGTGCGTCGTTAGGGCGGTGGTCAGGGATGATGATTGGGAAGCGATTTGCTTCTGGTGCTGCCCAAATGACATGTTCATTTAAAAGCCCTTGAGAGGTGATATTTGCTGCTGAGTAAAGACGGCTAGTATTAAAGAAATATCCTTGTGGACCAATAGCGATTGTTCCATTTGTGTATACTTCACCGCCACCCATATCGATAACCCCACCATATTTGGGTAATCCGTTTTGCGTGTATATATTACCGCCATCTAATGAAGATGGATTACCAGAAAATTCAAATTCGCCATGCGCAACCACGTTGCCACCACGGGTGGTGAAGAAAGAGGAGTCTGAAACGAGTAAGTCACCTTCGGTGAAAATATCGCCACCTTCAGTATCAATAAAAACACCACCAGACATGTCCAAGGATTCTGCTGAATAAATCCCACCAGAGTGGGTATAAATAATCACGCCACCAGATGCTTCAAAAATCTTCTTTTCACCATTAGCAAATGCAATCAGACCATAGCCATCAAAATAAGGACCTGTAGTTGAGAGATATTGAATTCTAACTTTTGTATCCACTGTTTGCGGCAATTGAGTTTTGCCAGTAAAGATCTGCATAATAAAGATCCTTTGGTAGGATGTGATCGTTGTGTCGACATAATAAACGGGCACACCACCTTCATCAAAAGGACCTGTGACATCTAATGAAACAACATTAGAGCTGCCATCGTTGTTGTAACCTGAATTGGACGCAACAAGAAACCCTTCAGCTTCTGCAGCGGTGATGTCACCATTGCTTCCAATTAATTCTTGTGCAGCCCCCATAGATGCAGCATCTGACACAGCTTGTGCTTGCGAATGTTCATTCATTAAGAGGCCTGCATCAGTTGCAAGACCGATCACCCCAATTATACCGACAATAACAAGTGCAAAAATTACAATTGTTTGTCCTGAATGATTTTTAATTCTTCTCATGGAAGCCTCACATATAATTTAATAATTAAGTCACCTTAAGTATACTTTACATGAAAATATGCTTCAAGCACATGAGAGTGATAATTAATAAACTGTAAACTGCTTAAAGATGCGCTAAAAGTAGATTCATAGCATTTTCCCAAGAATAATTTCGAGTAGTGTTGAAGATAAGTGTATTTTTATCTTGATGAAATGCTTTTGAGATAGCCCTGTACCATTTTTCTTGATCGGATTGGTACAAATGAGGATAATTTTCGATCGGTTCCGCTGTGTTTTTGAGGATCTTGAGTAAATTATTATCTATTTCTACACCGATTCCTCCAACAGAAAGAAGCACTTCTGAAGAAGCTATTTCTGCACCAATTCTGCCCACTATGGGAACCCCTGAAGCAGCGGATTCTAAAATTACATTTCCAAACGTATCTGTCACACTGGGGAACAGAAAGACATTTGACCAGCGTAGATATTTTGCGAGTTCAGATTGTTTCATCCCGCCTAAAAAGTGCGTATATCGATCTTGATAGTTAATTTGATATTCTTCATCTTGCAACCCCGCTCCAATAATAACTTTATGTACTTTTGTGCCAAGGTTGGATGCTAATTTTTGATGAGATAAATTTAGAAAATCATCTATCCGTTTGTCAATCGAGATTCTGCCAAAATAAATCAGAATCGGAAGTGCTTCTTTTTGATACCATTCATATTTTAGATATGGATTAACTTCGGTGGGTTTTGGAGGGTGGAAAATATGTGTATCTATTCCTCTTGGCCAAATAATAATGCGTTCCTTTTCAATCCCAAAATTCTCAACAAACTTGGCAACTGTCTTGGTTGGTACAAAAATATTTTTTGCATTTTCATAGAGCAATTTATACGTTCTTTTAAAGATTGGCAAATCTGAAGGGATATCAAGCAGACCATTGGTGAAATTGCTAAGGTATTTTCCAATATATTCGTGAAAGTTGGTAGTAAATGCTAAGCTATAAGGGATGTTTAGGTTTTTTGCCAATAAGGAAGTAAATAATCCCAATGGACCTTCGACAGTTGCAATAAAAATAGCATCTGGTTGCGTTTGAGTGAGAATCTTTTGGATGATAGGGAGATATTCCCACATATAGGAAGCTACTTCTGTATCTGGATATAGTTTCAGTGGATTGGTCTTGAGGATTCTGTTTTGATGTTCGTCTAGGATATAAGGGTGCAGAAACTCAACTTGATATCCATTTTTTCTCAACATGGCAACCATGGTTTCAGAAAAACGTTTGACCCCACTAACCAGTGGTTTTTCTGTGTTGTTTGCTCGCCAATCTTCGTCTGCTCCATCTGAGACAAACAAAATTTTTGAGCCTGGTTGAAGATAAGGACTGACATTGAAAGTTGTAAATTTTTGTTCGGTATATTGTGAGAGTCTATTGTTCATAAATCTAGTATATAAAACCAAGCTTGCTATGTGGTTAAGGAGGTGTTATGGGGTGTGAAATTTTGGTAAAAATTTTTTAAATGTTTATTGTCTCTACTCATAAAAAAATAACACCTTGTTTGGTGTTATTTTTATTTTATACATTTTCAATCAAAAGGTTCATCGCATTTTCCCAAGAATATTTTTGCGTGGTTTTTTGAATAATCTCATCCATTTTTATATGGAATGCTAATTGAATGCCTGTTATCCACTTTTTTTGATCTAGTGAATATAATTCTGGGAAATTTTCAATTGGCTCTGCTGTTTTTTTGAGTTTTTCCAACAAAATTGGATCAATTTCAATGCCAATGCCACCTACCGAAGTGAGCACTTCTGAAGAAGCTATTTCTGCGCCAATTCTACCCACTATGGGAACACCTGAAGCGGCCGATTCTAAGAGAACGATGCCAAAAGTATCTGTCACACTCGGGAAGATAAAAAGGTCTGCCCATCGGAGATATGAAGCTAATTCAATTTGTTTCATACCCCCTAGAAAATGAGTGTATCCATCTGCATATTTGTCACGATAAGAGCTGTCATTTAAACCAGATCCGATAATTACTTTATGACATTTTGTTGCCAGTGCCTCTTCAAGATCGCTTTGCGATAGATTAAGAAAATCATCAACACGTTTATCGATTGAGATTCTGCCAAAATAAATTAGCAACGGCAGAGGTTCATTTTGGTACCAATCAAATTGTAGATATGGATTTTCTTCGGTTGCATAGGGAGGGTGAAAAACCTCTGTATCGATACCATGCGGCCAGACCACAATTTTGTTAGCATCCATCCCGAAAGATTGCACATAGTTTTTAATAATGGGAGTGGGCACGAAGATTGTTTTGGCATTTTTATAAAGCAGCTTATACGCTTTTTTATATATTGATAAATCTGAAGGCAGATCAATATGCCCTTTGGTGAAATCATTAATGTACTTGCCAATATATTCATGAAGGTTTGTAGTGAACACAAGGCTATACGGGATGTGGAGCAACTTTGCCAAGCGAGAGGTGAAAAAGCCAAGAGGGCCTTCAACGGTAGTGATGAAGATCGCATCGGGTTTGTTTTCGATGATAGCTTTGCGAATCACGGGATATAATTGCCAAAATTTGAACGCAAATTCTAAGTCAGGATAAAAAGGCACGGGGGTAGTTTTAATCAGGCGTTTTTCATTTTCATCAAGGATATATGGATGCAGAAAATCTACTTGATACCCATTTTGTTTCAGAAGCGAAACCATAGTTTCCGAAAATCTTTTAACCCCATTTACCAAAGGTTTGTCTGTGTGATTGGCGCACCAATCTTCATCTGCACTGTCAGAGACAAAAAGAATTTTTGACCCAAGTTTGAGATTATTTTGTTTCATAATCTCAAAGTGTTTTGCTTGAAATCGGTTAAATAAAATCTTATTCATTTTACTAGTATAAAAAATGATTTAATTATTTGGTTAAGTGTTTGTTAGTATATAAAAAATATGTGTTAAATATATGTTTAATTATTTTTCTAATTCGGCATAAAGATAGGTGGATGTGGTTTCTCCGAGAGTGATGTTTTTGCTGTCAATCTGAATGGTGATCGTGTTGTCAAACGGACGAATAGAAATGATGGATGCCTTTGTGCCGGGAAGGATGTTTTTTTCTTGCAGATATTCTAAAACACCGGGAGTATCTTCTCCGAATTCATGTATGCGACGAAAGATAATTTTGTCACCTTCTTTAAAGCTTTTGAGTTGTTTCCAATTGGCGGTTAAACTTTCTTTTCCTGGAAGAGGGTTGCCATGTGGGCAAGTTGTATAACGCTCCATTTTTTTAATCAGTGCTTCTTCCACTTTATTTGAGATGCCGTGTTCTAAGGTATGTGCTTCTTTATGAGAATCAACCCATGACACGTTTAATGATTCTGCGAGCAGCCATTCAGCATACATATGACGAGTGAGAATCGACATGGCAAAATCTTTCCCTGTTTCAGTCAGCGTGATTTCTTTTTTATCCGATAGATCGACAAATCCATCTCGCACCATTCTCTTCACTGTGTTTGTGATCGTGGGAGGAGAAACTTTAAGCAAGCGAGAAAGTTTTGCACCACTAACACTGATGCCATCTCGCGCCAGTATATAAATATAAATGAGATAATCTTCAATTAATGGGGTAGGTTGGACTTTTGTCATTTGAATATCCTCTGTTTTAATCACAAATAATTTAAATTTGTTCCAAGTTTCACAAAATTCCTTGACTTTGATAGATATTAGTATATACTAATAATTCGATGGAACGTATATAAATTAGCTTGTGGCATACTTAATAATAATTATTAGTATACCATAATTAGGAGTGTTTCGATGAATTCAGTTGAATCAAAATTTCAAGCTGGGGATTCTTGCGGCGATGGATCAGTCGTTTTCCCTCTCAGCATGTTAGATGTTGGAGAAAGTGCAAGAATAGTTTCTTTTCGTGGCGGTCGTGGAATTCATAATCGATTAGCTGCATTAGGAATTACACCAGGTACAGTAGTGACGAAAATCAAGGATAATCATTCTGGACCTGCAATCATTCGTGTCAAAGACTCTCGTTTGGCTTTAGGGCGCGGTATTTTACATCGTATTGATGTCGATCGTGTTTTTGAAGATACGGAGCTTTAATTATGAGTGATCTAATCAAAATTGCTTTGGCTGGCAACCCCAACTGTGGGAAGTCAACAGTGTTTAACGCCTTGACAGGGGCCCAACAACATGTGGGGAATTGGCCTGGAAAAACTGTGGAAAAAAAAGAAGGTAAATTTAGTTTTCAAGGACAAGACTTTACGATTGTCGATTTACCCGGAACTTATAGCTTAACCGCTTACTCTGCGGAAGAAATCATTTCAAGAGATTTTATTTTAAACGAAGATCCGGATGTGGTCGTCTCTGTGGTCGATGCTGGTAATTTGGAAAGAAATCTTTATTTGACTTTTCAAATTCTAGAATTGGAAGTCCCCACAATTTTAGCCTTAAATATGATGGATTCTGCAAAAGATAAAAAAGTAGAAATTGATATTCCAGAATTAGAAAAACAATTAGGCATACCTGTAGTGCCAATGGTGGCGCGTGAACGAAGAGGAATCGGAGCTCTGCAGGATAAATTGTTGGAATTTGTCGATGTCAATTGGCGTGTTCCCGATTGTTTACCTGATTTTGGCGATTTTCTGGAAGAAGAAATTGCCAAATTAGTAAAACTAATCGAAAAAGAAGACGATCTTTTAAAAAAATATGCCCCCAGATGGCTAGCAATGAAACTTTTAGAAGAAGATTGTGTCATCTTGGAAGTATTGGCAGCTGACAAAAGGTATGAAGATATTTTAAATCAATCTGTAAGCACTATAGAAGCCTATCAAAATATTCCTAGACAGCATGAAGCTTTTATTGACACTGACATAGCAGATTGCCGTTATCAGAAAATTCATGATATTGTGAAAAAGACAGTCAAATCTACTTATGCAATGCAAGATACACTTTCTGATAAAGTAGATCGAATTTTGACACATGAGATTTTGGGCATTCCGATCTTTTTAGGCATGATGTGGATCGTTTTTAAACTCACTACCGATGTAGCTGGCATTCTTTTGGATTGGGTAGATTCTGTAATTAGCGGCCCAATTACAAACTGGAGCATTGCATTGATTAATTTGATCGGCTTAGGGGGAACTTGGTTTGAATCAATGGTGGTAGACGGAGTCATTGCTGGTGTGGGGGGCGTGTTAGTCTTTGTACCAGTGATGATGTGGCTTTATTTGGCATTAGCCTTGATGGAAGATTCAGGCTATATGGCTCGCGCTGCATTTGTCATGGATCGAGCAATGCATGTCATTGGTCTGCATGGAAAGAGTTTTATGCCAATGGTGGTCGGTTTTGGTTGTACTGTGCCGGCAATTTATGCAACAAGAACCCTTGAAAATGAAAAAGATCGAATTTTAACGGGCTTGTTGGTGCCATTTATGAGTTGTGGGGCCCGTATGCCAGTTTATATTTTGTTCTCTTTGGTATTTTTCCCTGAACGCTCTGGCTTGGTGATCTTTTCTTTATACCTTTTAGGTATTTTGATGGCGATTGGAGCAGGATATGTTTTAAAACGAACGGTATTCAAAACTGATTCAATTACACCCTTTGTGATGGAGCTACCTTCTTATCGACGACCTAGCTTACGTGGCATTTGGGCTTATATTTCAACAAAAATCTCCAGCTTTGTTCGTAAGGCTTGGGGATTGATCATGGTGACGAGTGTAATCTTATGGGTTTTGATGGCAATTCCAGTGCAAGGAGACGGCTCTTTTGCAAATGTATCAATCGAAGACAGTGCCTTTGGAAAAACGGCAATGACGATTGCTCCCGTGTTTTCTCCGGCAGGTTTTGGTAGTTGGGAAGCGAGTAGTTCTTTGATTACAGGGTTTGTAGCCAAAGAAGTTGTCGTGAGCACTTTGTCGCAAGTCTATGGTTTAGAAGAAAGTGACACGGTTGAAATGGAACAGCCAACCACATTCTTTGAGGATTTGAAAGATATTGTGACCTCGTTTGGTGTTGCCTTGTGGGACACAGTCAAAGCAATCCCGTTGGTTGTAGGAATTGATGTCACAGGCCAAGCACCTGATGAAGATGCCGTAGATATTGCTTTTTATGACGCAATCCGAAATGGATTTAATCAGAGCAGCGGTGGACATGGAAGTTTGGCATCTTATGCCTTTATGGTGTTTGTTTTGCTCTATACACCTTGTATGGTGGCAGTAGCGGCCATGCGCCAGGAATTAGGTAAAAAGTGGATGTGGGCTTCGATTATTGGACAATTTACTTTAGCCTGGGTCGTCTCTGTGATTGTCTTCCAAGTTGGTTTATTGTTCGCATAAAAGGAAGTAAGATGTTACAAAAAATTATCAATGAAATTAATGCCAATCATGGCGTGATTAATAAACAAGAATTGGTGAGGAAATTGGAGATTGATCCAACCACTTTGGAAGGCATGCTGTTTTTTTTGAACCAGTCTGGTAGGATAAAAATTGAAAATGTCCAAGACATCTTAGGAAGTTGCACGGACTCTTGTGCAAATTGCAAGGGCTGTAGCTAAACAATAGAAATTAAGAAGTTTGTGAAAACAAACTTCTTTTTTTATATGAAATAGTGTAGAGAAATACTACATTTTATTAAATGACATTTTTCTGATTGTTAATCAAAAATGTCATTGTTTCTGATACGATGAGGTTGGATATTTTGGCTTGGGTGCTGTTTTTGGTATAATGTTTGAGGAAGTGTTATGAGATTACAAGAATATCAAGTTAAACGAATTTTTCGGGAATATGGAATTCCTGTTCCAAAGGGGGAAGTGGCAACCACCATTTCTGAAGTGGTACGTATTACCCAAATTATTGCCCCCCCTGTAATTTTGAAAGCGCAAGTGCTAACAAAAAATCGATCTCGATTTGGTGGCATTCGCCTGGCGAAATCTGTCATTAGTGCAAACGAAATTACCACAGAAATGTTTGGAATTTCAATCAATAATTTACCAGTTGAAAAAGTGTTGGTTGAAGCAGCCTTGGATATTAAGGACGAGTATTATTTAGGAATTGCAGTGGATTATGCTAAACAAGTACCGGTGTTAATCTCAGCAGCTGTCACAGGCACCCAAATTGATGAATTAGCATCCAGTATGCCCGAAGAAATCCATTTATCAGAAATTAATCCACTAATCGGACTGCGAGATTTTAATATCTTCTCGGTTTTAGGTGGTTTGGATTTAGATCGAAAATATTGGAATGATTTTTATGAATTGGCGTATAGTTTATGGCAAGTTTTTGTAGATAAAGATGCAGTTTTAATTGAAGTTAATCCTTTAGTGGAAACTACAGATGGATATTTAATTGCAGTAGATGGAAGAATGATCTTAGATGATCAAGCGATTTATCGACATACAGATATTGATATTGACGAATCTTTGATGTTCTTATCCGATTTTCAACGCTTAGGCCGTTCTTATGATCTTTCTGTAGCAGAGTTTGACGGACAAATTGGTTGTTTGACCAATAGTCGTTCATTAGGAAAGTTGTTAATCGATCAGTTTGAAGATGTACCAGAAGGATTAGCACATTGCGTCGTCATGGAAGGAAATGCGGATGCTTCACGCGTTAATGTGGTCTTGGAGATGATGTCTTCACAAATTGAAGCATCTGTTTTGTTGATTGTGATCTCGTCTGGATTTTTGCAAATTAATGAAATTTTTGAAGGTGTTCTTTTATTTATGGAAAAGAACCAAGGCAGAAAAACGATTGTAATGAGATTGAGAGGGGATGAAGATCCATTGATTATTGAAGCTTTGCATAAGGCAGGAGTAATTGTGTGTAATTCAATTGAAGCTGCCGTGGAAAAAGCGGTTTCGAGTGTGCATTTTACCGACCATTTTGGAGAAGAAACTTTATGAGTTTATTTGTAAATGCTGAAACAAAAGTTTTGATCCAAGGGATCACTGGCAAAATGGCAACCTATCATGGCAAACGTATGTTGGCATCTGGTACGAATGTATTAGCAGGTGTAAACCCAGGCCGTGGTGGAGATTGGGCATTAGACGGAAAAGTGCCGGTGTTTGACACAGTACGAGCTGCTGTCGAGATGACAGGAGTCAACACAAGTGTGATTTTTGTGCCGGTGCAAAATGTGGTGGGCGCTATTTATGAAGCAGTCGACGCTGGGATCGAATTGGTAGTCTGCGTTACCAAGGGCATCCCGATTAATGATATGTTGAAAGTATTAGCATATTTGAAAAAAACAAACACGCGCTTAATTGGTCCCGGAGCGGCGGGCATCCATTGTTTAGATTTATGCAATGTTGGTGTCATCGCCAATATGGGATTGCCACAAGGAAACGTCGGAATTGTGTCTTCTTCAGAAGGTTTAATTTATGAAACTTTAGATGAATTAAAAAAATTTGAAATTGGGATTAGTTCGGTTGTAGAATTAGGCAGTGGTCCTATTTTTGGAACCAGCTTTGAAGAAGTTTTATTCAGTTTTGAAGCCGATGGAGACACCGATTTTATTCTCATGTTGGGAGAAGTCGGGGTTATTGATGAGGAGTTTTCAGAGCAGTTTGCCACTTCTTCAATCTCTAAACCAGTGTTTTCATTTTTGAGTGAAGGATTTTCTACAGAACCAGATTTTGGTGGATATGCAGGCATGATTTTGAACGGCAGCCGCAATTCTTATGAACGAGTGGTTGCTGAATGGCAACTAGCTGGATTTTATCCTTATGCAAGTATTGCGGATATGGTAGATGCCTTGAGGCTTCATCTTTAGAATATTTTGCTAAACAAAAAAAGACAGCTTTGGCTGTCTTTTTTCTTTTTTCGATAGATTGATTATGCTGCTTCTTGTTCAATGAATTTTACAACATCACCAACTGTTTTGATATCTTGAGCAGCTTCATCAGGAATTTCGAAACCGAATTTGTCTTCAAATTCCATAACGAGATCGACAATGTCGAGTGAATCTGCACCTAAGCCACCAGCTTCAATGCTATCTTGGAATTTTGATTCCATTGTAATTTTATCTGCATCAATTTCGAGCATATCAGCGATAATTGATTGAACTTGATTAAAAAGGTCTGACATATAAGCCTCCAAAGTTATATTCGTTCACAATATAGAATGATTTTACACGCCATTTGAGGGTTGTCAAGATTTGAAATTTATTAGCAATTTAGTTTAGTTAATCAATCTTTTTCTTTGACCCTTCGATTCATTTTTAAAAAGCAACAAAATGGCAGTGAAACATCTAAATATCAGCCTCCCCATCCTCACTACCATTCATCGCTTCAAGCGCAGTTTACTCATACCTCAGGAAAATGATCCCCGAAATATGATATAATAACAGAACACATGAGCTATTGCTTGCACTTTAACTTTTGAATTGTTGATAACCACATCTTCCTCTCACACCACATGATCTTTTCTTTTCCGCAAGAACCAAAAAAAACTGTCCAAAAACACAGTTCTGTCTTGATCTGCGGGAATAAAAATCATCCCTGGCTTGTTGTGGCGCATCAAAAACATGCAAAATTATGTCAAAAACAACCCCGTTTTTTCAAAACCATCCATCAAGATTTTTGAGATAACATCAACAAGTCAAAAATTGGACAGTTTCATCGCAAACTGTCTAAAAATCATTCTGTTTTTTTAAAAAACCCCTGCATATACACCACAATCAACACTTTCCCTCTCTATCTGCCACAAAAACAACCCACTTAAAATTGGACACCTGTCCAAAAGTGTCCAAAAAGTGTCCAATTTTTGCTTTACACCTGTCCAATTCTGTCTAAATTATATTGACACAAAACATTCCACAGTCACAAAACCCAAATCAAAATCGCCACTCTTTTGGAGGTTGAACATTCCGCAAATCAAACAAAACAAATGCAAACCTGTGCGGTTCACTAGCCACACACAATCGTAAAATAATCTATTTTTCGAAAAGATTGGAAATTGATAAATTAATTTTGCTTTTTGCTTTAATTTTCTCTATAATTAAAAAAAGCCTCTCAATATTAATGTCAAGAATGATGTTGGTTTTTTAAGAGGGAGAAGCGAGGAGCAAATGAAATTTGAAATTTGTGTAGATTCAGTAATAAGTGCTACTGTGGCGGAAGAAGCAAATGCAGATCGGGTTGAGCTGTGTGCAAATTTGTTGGAAGGTGGCACAACTCCTTCTTTTGGTGTGATTAAACAAACTCGGGCAAATATCGGCATAGGTTTACAAGTTCTAATTCGCCCCCGAGGAGGCGATTTTCTTTATTCGGAGATAGAAAAAGAAGTCATCATTGATGATATCCGCATGGCCAAGGAATTAGGCGCAGATGGTGTTGTAGTGGGGGTTTTAGATCAAAACGGAAATCTCGATTTAGATTTTTTGGAAATGATGATGGAGATTGCTTGGCCAATGAATGTCACCTTCCATCGTGCTTTTGATATGTGCAGGGATGCAGAGTTAGCCTTAAAACAATTGCGAGTGATGGGAATCGATCATATTTTAACCTCAGGTCAACAGGCCACTGCTTTTGAAGGAATCGATTGTATTAGCAAATTGGTCAAACAAGCCAAGGATAAAATGGTGATTATGCCTGGGGGCGGGATTAACGAAGATTGTATTAAAGAATTAGTCAAAAAGACCCACGTGAAAGAAATCCATTTTTCTGGAAGAGATTGGGTCAAAAGCCAAATGAATTATTGTCGAGAAGGCGTGTCGATGGGCAACGCTGCTTGTTCAGATGAATTTCGTTGGAAAGAAGCTAGCATAAAACGAATACGTGCAATGATGGCATTAGTTGAATAATTTAATAATTGAATAAATGAATGAATGAAATATAAGGTCTTATTATTTATTAGAATGTAAAACTTAGGTGAAAGGAGTTTTATCAAAATAAAATCAATTTTTTAATAATGATGTTATAGACTTTATCAATGTTCCATTATAAAATTATGATGGAACAGAAGGGGCAAATTTTTTTTGCCCTGCTAGTGTGTTATGGAGAGTAAAATGGAAAAGCACCTTTATGTTTCATTAATTCCAGAAGCTTTGATCGCTTCGCATTTGACACCAGAAGAATTTGGTGTCTATTATGCTGTTGGGGGAGAAAAACGATCCCGTGGAAAGGCGATGTTCTTTGAGCTGGATCCTAGTTTTCGACACGATTTTTTTGATATTGAAGATGGTTTAAGCCGATGTGTCCTAAAAGAAGGAAGTCATCCAAAACGATCAGTTTATATCTCTATCTATCGCGTACTTGAACATATTCCCGTGGAAGCAATCAAGGAACTATATTTGGTGACACAAGATGGGCGAACTTTGGGGCTTACACCTAAAGAAACCGTAAAAGAAAAGCCAGAAGAAAAGCTGTTCCTATATCAAGAAATTGCGCCTGTTCATCCCTTAGTTGCAACCTCGATGCCTCCTGTTGAATTTGTGGAAAAGATCATTTTAGATCCCGATTATTTCACAATTCCAGCCTTAGTTTTTGCAGACCTTAAATTAGGCGAACTCGCTTATGACCCATTGGATGGGGAAATTGGCGATTTGCCTTATACAAATATTAATCATTTGCGTGAATGCTTAGCAAGTATTCCGAAGAAAATTGTTAAATTCAAAATTGTAGATCGCGTGCATTCTCCTGCGATTCCATATCGAATGATCAATAGTGGAATTTACTATTGTAATTCTGGAAAAACCGTAGTGTTTGAAATGCCTTCTGCAGAGATTTTGAAAACAGAACACAATCAATGGAGACGCTCGGCAAATATGTAGCTAGCGCTTAAAACATCCCATTCCGATTTGTGTTTGCATTCATGCAATGCTACCTGCTTGAAAATTAAGAGGGCAGTTCTCTAACTGCTCTCTAGAATTTTTATTATAAAAGGAGTTATACATGAATCAAACACTTTGGCTTATTGCAGCCATCGTAATGGGCATCGCTGCACTTGCTGCTGCTGCAGTGATGTATAAGCGAATTGTTGCGGAGAGCGCAGGAAATGACCGCTCCAAACAAGTCGCAGGATGGATCGAAGAGGGAGCTGAATCCTATCTTAAACGACTCTATACTGCTTTAATCATCGTTGCTGGTGTGCTCAGCATTGTCATTGCTGTAGCATTCGGCTCACAAGGTGGTGAAAAGGGCGGGTTGATGCACGGCATCGAAATGGCAGTCTGTTTTGTTGTTGGTGCTGCCTTTGCTGCGATTGCAGGCTATATTGGAATGGCTATTGCGGTTAAAGCAAACGTACGTACAGCAGTTGCTGCTCAAAAAGGCTTGGTGCCAGCTTTCCGTTTGTCCTTTAATGCAGGCACAGTGATGGGTTTAGCGACCGTTGGTGTGGCTGTGATTGGGATGGCTGTAATCTATTGGATCTTTGGTGATCCTTCCTATGTTTTAGGGTTTAGTTTTGGTGCTTCAACTTTGGCTTTGTTGGCAAAAGCTGGCGGTGGTATTTTTACAAAGACTGCTGATATTGCTGCTGACTTAGTTGGTAAGGTTGAGGTTGGGATTCCTGAAGATGATCCTCGCAACCCGGCCGTAATCGCTGACAATGTTGGCGATAATGTGGGCGATGTTGCAGGAACTGGCGCTGATATTTTTGATAGTTATGTCGCTTCGACCGTGGCAGCTATGCTTTTAGGCGCTTCTATGTTCTCTGAACCAATGTATGCATTTTTGCCTTTGGTAGTCTGTGTGATCGGTGTTGCTGCATCATTGATCGGCGTACAATTTGTACGTGTTAAAGAAGATGGAAAACCCGGAACTGCCCTTAATATGGGTACTATTTTGACCTGTGTGTTCTTGGCGGTTGGGATGGCAATTGTTGTGGCTTTGACTGCAATTCCTTGGGCAATCCTTTTTGCTACTTTGATCGGTTTAATCACAGGTGTGTTGATCGGTTTTGTTTCTGATTATTACACCTCAGATGAACACAAACCCGTTTTGGAGACAGCAAGAGTTTCTGGTTCTGGTTCCGCAGTGAATATTATCACTGGTTTCTCTTATGGCTTGGTTTCTGTAATTCCTTCTGTGATTGGGATTGTGGTGGCAACTTTAGCTTCTTATTTTGTCACAGAAGCTTTGATGCCAGGTGCTGGGATCTATGGGATCGGTATTGCAGCGGTTGGTATGTTGAGTGTCTCTGGCATGATCGTTTCTTCCGATGCTTATGGTCCAATCGTAGATAATGCGCGTGGGATCGCTGAAATGGCTGGTATGGAAGAAGAAGTCATTGTAACTTGTGATAAGTTGGATGCTGCTGGGAATACCGCAAAAGCAATTACCAAAGGTTTCTCCATTAGTGCTGCTGCTTTGACAGTTTTGGCAATTTTCCATGCCTATGGCGAAGAAGTTGTCGCGGCAAGCGCTACTTTGACAAAATTGAACATGGACTTGGCTGACCCGTTGATTATCGCGGGTGTCTTCTTGGGCGCTATTGCTCCTCCATTGTTCTCTGCTTTGTTGATGTTATCTGTGACACGAAATGCATTCGATATGATCGAAGAAGTACGTGGTCAATTCCGTGATGATCCCGGTATTTTGGCTGGTACATCCTTGCCTAACTATGCAAAATGTGTCGGTATGGCTGCCCAAGGCGCATTGCGCTCTTTGATTGGTCCTGCATTTATTGCCATTGGCGCACCTTTGGCTGTTGGTCTCTTACTTGGACCAGAAGCATTAGGCGCATTCCTTGGTGGGGCAATTATCACTGGTGTGATCTTGGCCTTATTGATGACCAACGCTGGTGGTTTGTGGGACAATGCAAAGAAATTTGTAGAAACCGGTCAATACGGTGGTAAGGGTTCTGAAGCCCATAAAGCTGCTGTGGTTGGAGATACCGTTGGGGATCCATTCAAAGATACAGCTGGTCCTTCTTTGAACACCTTGATTACTGTGATGTCATTGGCTGCATCATTCTTTGCACCAGTCATCGCAGCATTAAGCCTAATCAAATAGTTTTAGTAGAGTAGAAATAAAAAAAGCTGCTCAATTTTGAGCAGCTTTTTTGTTGTTATTCATTTTTATATTGTTCGCGAATCTTTTTGTCTGTCTTAGTACGAAGTTCAGTATCTAAGATGCGTTTTCGAATACGAAGGTTTTCTGGAGTGACTTCAAGGAGTTCGTCTTCATTAAGATATTCAATACATTCGTCTAAACTCATGTTCTTTGGTGGAGTGAGGCGAACTTCAATGTCTTTGATGGAGTTCCGCATGTTGGTGAGGTGTTTCTTTTTACAAACATTGATGGAAAGCTCATTGGTGCGGAGTGTTTCTCCAACGACCATACCTTCATATACATCAATCCCTGGGCCGATAAAAAGGGTAGCCCGTTCTTCAGCATTTTTAAGGCCAAATGTAGTGGTGACACCAGTTTCACGCGCAACAACTGAGGTGCTAGTGCGAAGTTCCATGTGATCGGCGAGAACGTCATAGCCGGAGAAAATCGAGTTGAGCACACCTTTACCACGAGTAGCGGTAAGGAATTGATAACGGAAGCCAAGCAAGCCACGAGTAGGAACAAGATAAGTGAGATGAACAGAATTATCTGCATTGTTGGTCATATTGAGCATTTGCCCTTTACGTTTACCAAGCATTTCCACGACTGTGCCGACATTTTCTTCGTCAACATCAATGTGAACTTCTTCGTAAGGTTCTAATTTATTGCCATTTTCGTCTGTGATGACAATCGCGATGGGGCGGGACACTTGGAATTCGTAACCTTCGCGACGCATAGTTTCGATGAGAATGCCAAGGTGAAGTTCACCGCGGCCTGAAACCAAGAAAGTATCAGCACTTTCAGTTTGTTCAACTCTAAGGGCAATGTTAGTGCGCATTTCTTGTTGCAGACGTTCGAGAAGTCTTCTTGAGGTTCCCCATTTCCCTTCTTTGCCAGAAAATGGAGAAGTGTTGACCCCAAATGTCATTTGAACGGTTGGTTCTTCAACTTTGATAGGAGGTAAAGCCACTGGGTTTTCAGGATCAGCAAGCGTGTCACCGATGCTAATATTTTTTAGACCAGCGATGGTCACGATGTCACCAGCATTTGCTTCTGTGATTTCTTTTGTTTGAAGCCCTTGATATTCAAAAAGGTATTTTGCTTGTTCAATGATGGTTTGATCTTTAGTGATACGGGCGATGTTTTGCCCTTGGGTGATCTTGCCTGCATTGATGCGACCAATTGCAGTTGTGCCACGATATTCATCGTAATTGAGATTGGTGACGAGCATTTGGAAAGGCGCATCAGGATCAACTTGTGGACCTGGAATATTATTAATGATTGTTTCGAAGATGGGTTGCATTGATTTTTCAAGATCGGTTGTAAAACCAGATTCTTGGCTGATCCCATTAGCGTAGATGATTGGGAAGTCAGTGACTTCTTCTGTTGCACCTAATTCGATAAAGAGATCGAAAGTGAGGTTGAGGGCGCGATCAGGATCGGCATCTTTGCGGTCTAATTTATTAATGATGACGATGACGGGAAGATCTTTTTTAATGGCTTGTTTGAGCACAAAACGGGTTTGAGGTTTAGGGCCTTCTGCTGCATCAACTAAAAGCAAAACACCATCGACCATATTCATGATACGTTCAACTTCACCACCAAAATCAGCATGCCCTGGTGTGTCTACGATGTTGAGTTTGATGAGTTCACCTGTTGCAGGATGAGGGATAGTGATGGCTGTGTTTTTGGAAAGGATCGTAATCCCACGTTCTCTTTCAAGATCGTTTGAATCCATGATGCGTTCAGCAACCACTTGATTGTCGCGGAAGATCTTTGCTTGTCTGAGCAACCCATCAATGAGGGTTGTTTTGCCATGATCAACATGAGCAATAATTGCCACGTTGCGGATATCGTTTCTTTTTTGAATCATTACACTTGCTACTTTCTGAATAAATCCTACTTATTAATAAATTGGGAACAATAAAAGATAAGGATTCCCAAGTTGACGATTATACTCCTTTTTTTGAAAAAATGTTTAACAAATTAGCAATATGAAAATGAGATGAGGAAAAAATGAGTTAAACATTAGACATTTTCTAATTTCTCTTTTATGATTATCATATGAAAAATTGGAATGATGTGATTCTTGAAAATACAAAAAAAGATTATATGAAAAAAATTTCTTCATATAACCTTATTATTTTCATTTTAATTTTCATTTTAGTTTTTTTGATAATTATTGTACGCGGGGATATGACCCATGTGTTTGCTTTTACAGAAAGAAAATTTTTTGATTATTCAATAGATCAAGAAGTTCAAAAAATTAATCAAGATTCTGTTTTGATTGAAAAACTTTCTGATGGATTTTCTTTGCAAGCTCTTTATGAAAGCTCAGTAGAAGAAGACCAAATTTCTGAAGCTGTGATTGACAAAGAAAATAGTGAACTTTTTTTCAATTTATCATACTTTAAAAATATACAACAAAACGATACGCTTTCTTATAAAAACGGATTTGAGGTAAAGATTTTAGAAGAAGATGAAGATGCTGCTTATCAATTAACTCAATCTGCTTCCAATTGGGACAGAGCTTTGATTAGTGCCGATAAAATCTTTAATTTTCATGAAATAGACTTAGGCATTGAAGGGCAAGCTATATCTTTTTATGAAAAATCTGTTTTTTATTATTATGCCGGTGATTATTATAATGCGATGAAATTCTATTCAGTAGCTATTATGAATGATAATAAAAACGAAGTTCCTATTGATCAAAGATTTAGTGTTTTATATTTTGACAAAGCTGTAGAACAAATGCAAAATAACGGAAATCTTGATAATATGGAACCTTTGAATATGGCAATTATGCTTGATCCTACATATTATCAAGCTTATTATCTGAGAGGATTAAATTGGTTGCGTTTGGGTGAAGAAGACTTAGCAAAAGAAGATTTTAATAAATGCATTTCAATTGCACCTGAATTTGCAGACGTTTTTATTTCATTAGGTTTTATTGCTTATGAAAATGGGGATTATAGTAAAGCAAATAATTTATTTGATAAAGGCATTCAATTAAATAAAAAAAGCGGAATTGGATATTTGTTTAAAGGGATGGTGTTTGATCAGATGAATGTGCCATCGGGGGCTAAATTATATTATGAAAAAGCAAAAGTTCTGTTGAATGATGATGGAAATCTTATATTCTTAAATGAGTTTCTAAATAACATTGAAGAATAATTTGAGCAGGCTTTTCTGAGCCTGCTTTTTTTATTCAACTTCGGTATAATAATTATTGAAATTATTAATATATATGGAAGGTTAAATATCATGGAGAAAATGAAAGTGTTAATTGCTGATGGCTTGGTGCCAGAGGCAATTTCTTATTTAGAGGAATTCTTTGAAGTGGAGGACGAAAATGGGATTAGTGCTGAAGATTTAGCAAAAAAGATGCCAGAATTGGATGCTGTGATCGTTCGTTCTCGCACAAAGATGACAAAGGAATTGATTGAAGCAAGTGATCGTTTGAAGGTGATTGGTCGCGCTGGTGTGGGGGTAGATAATATTGATTTAGCTACGGCACAAGCAAATGATGTAACGGTGGTGAATGCTCCTTTGGGTGCAACGATTGCCGTGGCTGAACATGCAATCATGCTAATGCTGGCAATGGCACGTACTTTACCGAAAGCTGATTATTCTATGAAGGCAGGGCTTTGGGAGAAAAAAACGCTACGTGGCTCTGAATTATATGACAAAGTTTTAGGTGTGATTGGTGGTGGACGCATTGGTGAAGCTGTAGCGAAACGAGCAGAAGCTTTTGGAATGAAAGTGGTGTGTTTTGATACGGTGCCAGTTAATTTGGAGGTAGTATCTTTGGAAACGTTATTTGCAATGTCTGATTATATTACGATCCATACTCCTAAAACTCCACAAACAGCTAAAATGTTGGATGGACAGGCATTTGCCAAGATGAAACGTGGCGTGCGTATTGTGTGTACGGCTCGGGGGGGGATTATTGATGAAACCAGTTTGTTGGCAAACTTGGAATCTGGCCATGTGGCAGGGGCAGCTTTGGATGTGTTTGAGAAAGAACCTCCGGGATTGAGCGCATTGGTGGCTCATCCGAATGTAATTGCAACTCCTCATATCGGCGCGAATACACATGAAGCTCAAATTCGAGCAGGTGTGGATGTGGCAGGTCAGGTGAAGGCTGCTTTGATGAATGAGCCTTTGACCTTTAAAATTGTGTAAATTAAAAAGTGTGAGAGGATGAATATATGGAAAAAGAATTAAAACGATTAAATGAAAAAATAGCTGAGATCGACGACCTTGGAAGAATTATGGCGTTAATCGGTTGGGATCAAGAAGCAAATATGCCCGAAGGTGCGTACGAAGCACGTGGGCAACAAATGGCTACGTTGAGTAAATTGATCCATCAAAAATCTGTGGATCCTGAATTTGAAGAACTTTTGGCAATTTTGGAACCTAAAGTTGCTGAATTGGGCCCTGACAGCAATGATGCTGCGCAAATCCGATTGTTTGCAAAAGAATATAAACGAGAAACAGTATTGCCAGAAGATATGGTGGCAGAGAAGGCTCAATTGACTTCTGCCTCTATGGAAGCATGGATGAAGGCAAAAGAAGAAAATGATTTTTCAATTTTCCAACCATTATTGGAAAAATCAGTTGATTGGATGCATCGTTATGTAGAATTGTTTGCGCCTTATGACCATGTTTATGATCCTCTTTTGGATATTTATGAACCGGGTTTCAAAGCTGCTGATGTGACCCGTATTTTTGATGATCTGCGTGTTAAACAAACTGTTCTACTGCAAAAGATTGCTGAAGCTGAACAAGTAGATGATTCTTTCTTATTCCAATATTTTGATCCGGCAACACAAAAAAGCTTTGGACGTGAAGTTGTGACAGCTTTGGGATTTGATTGGAAGAAAGGGATGGAAGGTTCTGTTCATCATCCTTTTATGACCAATATTGGCTACGGTGACCAACGAATCAACACAAATGTGCATGAGGATGAATTTAATCCATATTTATTTGGGATGATTCATGAATGTGGGCATGGACTTTATGAAATGGGTATCACAAAAGAAAAAGCTCGCACGATGCTTTATAATGGGACTTCAATGGCAATTCATGAATCTCAATCACGTTTATATGAAAATCTCGTAGCTCGATCTAAACCTTTCTGGCAACATTTCTTTGGCACTCTGCAAGGAAAATTCCCGACTCAGTTTGGAAAGATGGATGTGGATACCTTCTATAAAGGAATTAATAAGGTTAATCCATCTTTAATTCGTATTGAAGCTGATGAAGCTACCTATAACATGCATATTATGCTTCGTTATGAAATTGAAATTGCGTTAATGGAAGGTAAGTTAGCTGTGAAAGATTTGCCTGATTATTGGAATGCAAAGATGAAGGAATATTTGGGCGTTGAACCTGATTCTGATTCAAATGGTGTGTTACAAGATGTGCATTGGGCGCATGGTCTTTTTGGTTATTTCCCGACTTATGCTTTGGGAAATTTGGCTTCTGCTCAAATTTGGGATGCGATGTTGAAAGATATTCCAGATATCAATGATAAGATGGCTGCTGGTGATTTTAAGCCTTTATTAGCATGGTTGACAGAAAAGATCTATCAACATGGATCTCTTTATGAACCGCAAGATCTTTTAAAACGAGTAACCGGTCAAACATTACAAGCAGATGCTTATTTATCCTATCTTGATAAGAAGTTTGGTGCGATTTACGGTATATAGTCTATGAAATTTAAGATTGGCTTGTTTGTTTTATTGAGTGTTACATTGTTATTAGGTAGTTGTGTGTTTTTGGGAGACCAAGAGCAGATTGACTACAGTGATGGCACTCAAGAAGCAGATGAGCCAATTTTGGAAACTTTGGATGTGCAAGAGATTGTGGCTACGCAAATTCCAACATTGTCGCAAACAGAAATTGCTTTAACTCCCATACCTAGTGCAACAGTGGTTGTGACACCTGTCTTTAATCCTGAAGTTACGATTCCAGAGTCTCCGATTCGAATCTCATCTCCTGTTAAAGATAGCGTTTTGGTTTCGCCATTTTTGATCTTGGTAGATATGGAAGTATATCCGAAAGAAAAGATCTATTTACAGATATGTGATCAGCTGGGAACTTGTTATGTGGACGAGTGGATTTATTCCTATGTGTATGATGCGATTCGAAGTATTGATATTTTGTTAGACATAGAATTTGATCTTGGAAAAATACTGTTTACACCTGCACGACTTTCTCTGTTTGTGGAAGATGAGTTTGAGACCAAGATTCGTGCGACCTCATTTTTTGTAAATTTATTTGCTGATGGAGTTTCTGATCAATTTGGAACTTCTGATTTTGATGAGAAAATCTTTTTCACTTTACCTGAAGCAAATGCTTCCATTAAAGATTATGGGGTATATTTCACTGGATATGCAATCACAGAAACGGACAAGCCTTTGCATATTACTTTATATAATACTGAAACAGGTGAAATCTTTAGTGAGACAGATTCGGCTGTATTTTATGATGGCGTCAATGAATATGGGTTATTTGCTGAATATTTACCCTATGATGTGAAAGTGAAAACAGAGGCTTTGTTGATTGTGGAAGAAAGCTCGGATCAGTTTGCGGGTGTGGTCCATATCAGTTCATTACCAATTATGTTGTATCCGATTATTGATCCGACTGCTACACCAATGTATGCTCCTTAGGAATGTTATGAATTTTAATGATTTTGTAAAAATATCAGAAGAATATTTTGATGTTGTTTTAACTGCCACACAACAAGCACAATTTCAATTGTTTTTGGATGAATTTGTGAAGGTGAACGCCCATACAAATTTATCTGCGATTCGTACGCCAGAAGAAATTTTACAAAAACATTTTTTGGATGCGGTGAGTTGTGTGCCAATTTTGAAACGTTTTAAGTCAGATTCGTTAATAGATGTTGGCACTGGTGGAGGAATGCCTGGAATTCCTTTAAAAATCTTGTTTCCTAAGATGCATGTTTGTTTAGCTGATTCCGTGCAACGTAAAACCGCTTTTTTAAGCGATGTTGTAGAGAAAATGGGATGGGATGATGTGTTTGTAGTGACAGAACGAGCGGAATTGATTGGACATATGCAGGAGCATCGAGAACAGTATGATGTGGTGATTGCGAGAGCATTGGCAGCAATGCCTGTTTTGGTTGAGTATTTATTGCCTTTGGTGAAAGTGGGGGGTGCGATGATTGCACAAAAAGGAGATTCTGCGGTAGGTGAAACGGAAGCTGCAATGAGTGGTATTCGTTTGTTGGGGGGAGAACTTAAGAGTATTGAAGAGGTTCTGTTGCCGGGAATTGATGAGAAACATTATTTTGTTCTAGTTGATAAAATATCAACAACAGATGAAAAATATCCAAGACGAGTAGGCATTCCTACGAAGCGACCTTTATAAATTGAGATAGAGTTTTGAATCTCTTTTTTATTTGTTTTTGGTAAGCATGCCTTGGTGAATTGTCCAAGTGGTGGTGTTTGAGAGAAATTGATCTGAGAATTGTTCTTTTTCCGAAGTGGTCAATAATGCTTGGTCAAAATTTTTTAATGATTCTGTAAGCTTATCTCGTCTGGTTTTATCTAATTCTGCGAGGACTTCGTCCAGTAGCAAAACAGGCATATGACCTGTGGATTGATGAATCCATTCAATTTCGGTCATTTTGAGGGTGAGCATAGTGGTGCGCATTTGTCCTCGCGAACCGTATTTTCCTAAGTCTAGATTATTACTGAAAAAGGCTATTTCATCACGATGGGGGCCGATAAAGGTTACGCCACGATAAATCTCTTGTTTTTGGTTTTTTTGATAGAGGTTTAGTAGATTTTGTTGAATTTGTTCTTCGTTTTCGATCCATTCTGGTTTTGGTGAAGCATTATCTAGTGCGGGAATGTATTGAATATTGAAATCTTCTTTTTGATCTGTTAGGTCTTTGAAGATGGTTTGTGCGATTGGTTTTATCTGGTCAATTGCTTTATTTCTAGAAAATAATATTTTCGCCCCAATTTGTGAAAGTTGTTCGTTCCAATAAGTTAATTGATCGCTGTTTTTGCCGTGAGATTGATTAATTTGTTTGAGGGTGGCATTCTTGCGAGTGAGAAGTTTGTTATATTGATTAAGGAATGGGGCATAATATGGATTCGTTTGGGCAATAGCCATATCAATATAACGACGACGTTCAGAGGGAGAACCATCGAGAATGCGCATCATTTGAGGGATAAAAAACACAGCACTAAAGAGACCAATGGTTTGACTGGCTCTTTTTTTTGCCCCATCAATTAATACTTCTTTTCTCAGCGAAGGAGCAGATAGATTATTTTGTTGTTGGATAAGGCGCACTTCAATTTCATGAGAAATTTCATGATTAGTAACAAATTCTGCTTTGATGCGACTGACTGCTAGTGGATTTTTGGATTCGATAAAATTGATAAGTTCTCGGTCACTGTGTGTATGGAGGGATGTAAAGGTAGATAGAAAATAGATTGCTTCCAAGATGGTTGTTTTACCTTGAGCATTATTTCCTTCAATAAGAATGGTGCCTTGCGGCAGATTGACATCCAATTTTTGGAAGCTTCTGAAATTTGTGAGAGAGAGGGTTTTTAGATACATCGGTATTTTATGTAGCTTTATACATTATCGACGTATTCTTCGTCTTCCCCTAATTGGGTAATATCAAGTGCTTTATCTGTGAATAAAACACCGTCTAAGTGATCAATCTCATGTTGGAAGATACGAGCTAACCAACCTTTGGGTTTTAAAGTGATTTTCTGACCATAGCGATTTTGAGCTTTGACAGTGATTGCTTCAGCTCGGGGGACGGTCCCTACGTAACCGGGAATGGAAAGGCAGCCTTCTACGCCATCAATTTCTATGTTGGAAAATTTTTTAATTTCAGGATTGATAACGGTGAAGAGTTTGGGCTGTTTTCCTTCAATTTCTGCATCTTCTTCCTTTTCAAAATATTCCACAACAATAATTCTTTCTAAGATACCAACTTGTGGGGCAGCCAAACCCACACCGGGTGCGACACGCATGGTTTCTACCATGTCGTCAATTAATTGTTGAGTGGACGGACCAAAATCTTTTACTTCTTTACAGTTTTTTCGAAGAAGCTTATTGGGAACGGTAATAATTTCTCTAACTGCCATATTATTTTTTTAACTATTCTTTCTGTGTTTTATATATTAGACGTGTTATTTGTAGCTATTTTACTAGAAATCTTGCTCTTCGTCCTTGAGTCTTTGAATCTCTTCATTTGATTGATGGTATGCATTGAGATAATTTTTAATGGTGAGCCTTTGTTGACGAGCCGCTGCAATCTTTTTATTTCTTTCGATCTCGGAAATGCGTGCAGAAATATCAGTGAGGGCTTGAGATGGGTCTTGAATGTTATTAAAGGAGAGATCTTTCTTCCCTAATTCCATGATGACATCTCCATAATTAAATAACTTTGCCCAAATCGTGGGTTTATTATATCTAGCGCTTAGAATGTTGTCTATTTCAGAAATGTTTTGTTGTTCACGACCGAACGGTTTTTTTTCTAGATCAAAAATCTGATTTCCTCGGATCTGATAAATATCATTTTGCCAGTCTAAATATTGGTAAATCATCCATAAAATTGCTATGATAAGGCTGACACTGCCTATAGCGGTAGCGAGGAGGATCAGATTAAGAGGAATATTTCTTAGAATCTCCTTAATCCCAACGATTCCTAAAACTAAGACACTAAATATAATGATGATGGGTAAAGAAATTTTTTCTAATAGCACAATCCAATGTTTGTGATAAGTGATGGTACCATCTTCTGAAATTGTGCGGGTATGAAAGATGTTGTGTGCTTTAGGTTTAGCTAAATCATAGGATTGAATTGAAGAGTATTCATTGTTGCCATCTTCTTCATAGTCACCATTTAAAATTTCTTCAATAGAGTTTTTCATTTCATTTTCAAAATCGTCATTATTAATCATTTTATCTCTACGAGCGAGCTCTTGAATCAGGTTTTTAGTTTGAATGGGATTAGGGAGATCAGTAAGGGTGATGTTATCCATGGTGGTGTGAGCACGAATGGTACCTAAGTCAAATAAATTTCGATAGATAAAATTCTGTGTTTTGATATCTATGCCATTAATGGTATGAAGGGGAGTCGATTTCATATTTTCGATAAAAAACCAAGTGTGTTCTTGCGTTTGGATACGCTGATTGGTGATGTAATACATATCTAAACGCCAATCAAAGAGATGCCATGCTAAATAGAGGATAGTGATAAGGAAAGTGATTACAAGAATGCCTAAGGAGATATAGAAGAAAATTTGGTTTTCAGTCATGTAAGCGGCGGAAAGAAGCAAGGAGGAGATAAGCATAAATAAAAATGAAAAGAAAATGGCTTTGAAGAGACGGATAGGGTGCCGGCGACAGATTTGATAGATGCGCTCACCAGGGTTGAGCCATTCAAATTGTTTTCTGCGAGTTTCTTTACGTGTATTGGCTGAATTTTTGAAATAAATCTTTATTTGTGGATAGTTTTCTATGAGCCAATCAAAGTTTTCTAGGGATAAATATAATATTTCAGAAGGTTTAACAGCATAGAGCGTCACAGAATGGTTTTTATGTTCAAGTGCGCTAATCTCTCCAGCATAGTCTGTGCGAGAGAGGGTTTCTTTGATTTGAAGCTCACCTGTATTTTTGTCATAATCCAATGCTTGAAGTTCGCCGTGATATACAAAATAAATACCAGAAGGAAAATCATCTTTGACATAAAGCGCTTGTTCTTCATGAATGGGGAAGTGTTCAAAGCGCATTGCTACGGCTTTCTTTTCTTCATCGGTTTCTATTTCATGAAAAAAAGCAAGTTGTTTAAGGAATGTTAGGATGGGATTGTTCTCATGTTCCATTTAATTATTTTAACATGGAACGATGGTTTATGCTTTGCTGAAAAAGTTGAAATTTATGATAGAATAATTTGGCTACTAAACATTATTAAGGAGAATAACAATGCCTATTCATTTTGGTACAGATGGTTGGAGAGCTGTTATTTCTGATACTTTTACATTTGCAAATTTGCGAATGGTGGCTCAAGCGATTGCTGATACAATGGCGACTGAGTTTGAAGTAAGTTCCCTAATCGAAAAATCAGAAAAGCCAAAGTTTGTGATCGGTTTTGACACTCGGTTCTTATCGGATCGTTATGCAGCCGAAGTGGCTCGTGTTTTAGCTGCTAACGGATATCATGTACTTTTGACCCAATCTGACCAACCTACTCCGGCGATTTCTTTTGCCGTGAAAGATCAAGGCGCTGTGGCTGGCGTTATGATCACAGCTTCTCATAATGCCCCTCGTTATAATGGAATTAAATTAAAATCAAAAGACGGCGCTTCTGCTCCACGTTCCCAATGTCATAAAGTGGAAGTGTATTTAAATGATAATGAAACGCAAGGGCGTGGCCCAAATCAAATTGATTTTAAACAAGCTCGACAAATGGGTTTGATAGATCGTTTTAATCCATTGCCTGCCTATTTTGATCATTTGCGAAAATTGATTGATTTTGATGCGATTGCTGAAAATCCGCAACGTTTGGTGGTAGATTCAATGTATGGTTCTGGACGTGGTGCAATCAATAGTATTTTGCAAGGCACTGGTTGTGAAGTGTTTGAAATTCGCGGTGAAATGAACCCTGGATTTGGTGGGGCTCATCCGGAACCGATTGGGAAACATTTAGCTCCTTTAGGTGGAGCTATTGCACATGGACATGGTACTTTTGGTTTAGCAACAGATGGAGATGCGGACCGAATTGGTGCTATGGATGAACGGGGTAATTTTGTGGATCCACATAAGATTATGTGTTTGACTTTGAAACATTTAGTGGAACACCGTGGAATGAAAGGAAAAGTTGTTCGAACTGTTTCTACTACACGTATGTTGGATCGATTAGCGAGTAAATATGGATTGGATGTGATTGAAACACCAGTGGGTTTTAATTATATTGCTGATTTGATGTTAAGTGACGATGTATTGATTGGTGGAGAAGAATCTGGTGGTATCTCCTTCAAAGGCCATTTACCAGAAGGTGATGGAGTTTTGATGGGTTTGATGCTAGTTGAGATTATTGCTACTTCTGGGAAGACACTAGGCGAATTGGTGGACGGACTATTAGAAGAAGTTGGTCCAGCAGATTATGCTCGTACTGATCTGCGATTAAAACAACCAGTGGATAAAGTTCGTATGACTGAAAAGTTGGCAAATGAAGCTCCTGAAGAAATTGGTGGGCAAAAAATTGCAAAGATTAGCACAACAGATGGAACTAAGTATATTATGGAAGATGATAGTTGGCTGTTGATCCGTCCATCTGGTACAGAACCTGTGTTGCGCGTTTATGCAGAAGGACGAACACCAGAGATGGTGAAAGCGTTATTAGCTTATGGTGAGCATGTTGCAGAAACTGCTGTTTAAGGAAATAAAAAATTAATAATCATAGACTGGATTTTCCAGTCTATTTATTTTAATGAGTAAATTTCTAGATTTGAAAAATTAGCGGTCATAGGTTGATCGCCAGTTGCTTGGGCAAAAAAACCAATTGTGCCAAAAGAGTGATATTTATCTGAAATTGAGATCATTTTTAAATGATTAATATAAATATCTAGATTTGAGCCATCAGCTATGATAGAAATCTGGGCTTTTTCAGATAAATTAGTGGGGATGACCGGATTATAGATTGGTTCCATGATGTGATTGATGTTACCGTTTAAAACTCGTTGGATTTCGATTGTTTTGTCGCAATTGATTACAAAACGATATAGATTGGATGCATTTGTAGAACGAAAGAGGATTCCATAACTTCCGTTTGTTCCACAGATTTTTGCGGTAACTTGAACATCCATGCGAAAATTATCTAAAGATGGTTGATTGCGCATGGTTGTAATTTGAGCAGGTTGGTTAACAGATAATGTAAGCTTGTTATTTTCGATGGTGCTTGAAGCAATGTTTGCATTGGATGTATCCCAAAAACTTGGCTGATTAAAATCATCTTTTAAGATCAGTGAACCGAGGAAAACAGGTGTTGGAGTGGTATGAATTGTTGTTTTCGTGACAAGAATGGAAGGTGTTGCAGTGATGGGGAACCAGTCTATGGTGGATGTAGCGATTTGTGGAATATTTGTGGGAGTTAATGAGGGTGTTGGTGTTTGGGTTAAAATTTGAGATGGGCTGGTAGAACAGGCACTTAATAGAATGATAATAATAATTGAAGCTATGATAGGGATTAATTTTGTTTTCATATCGTTTCAATTTTACATTATTTCTGTTTAAAATAGGCGGTTATAGGATTAATTGATTAATAACAAGTTTTGAATTAATTGTGTTAAACGAGTACAATACGAGATATGTTATTCTATTTGCAATTAATCTTATTATTGACTGCTTCGATAGTGATTTTGATCTTGGATCGAGTACGGCAAAAAACTAATTTGATTTATATTGTAACTTTAGTTACTGTGGTCGTGGTTTTTGGATTAACTTTTTTGTTTCGTTTGATGCTACCTTCAACTCATATTTTTGCTGATTGGCAAAATTTTGTCGACCAGGCAACTATATCTTTAGTTGTGAATAACGAAAATTGGCTTTTAGGTATTTTTTGGCAAAGTTTGCTATTGTTTTATGTAGCGAGTTATCCATCTCGAAAAGATTATATGCCTGTTAAAAAATCTTTAGGCGTGTTTTTCTTTTCTATTATTGGATTAATTATAGTGTTTTCAGCTAATTTATTTACATATATTTTTGTTTGGACATTTATGCTCTTTGTTTTTTTGACTCTCAAATTAATTGAAAAAGAAAAAACATTCTCTTGGACTTTCATAATTTTATTTTTGGTATGGGGTGTTTTATTTTTAGGATTAATATCAAGGTTAAAGGGTAGTTATGAATGGAAAAATTTAGGTACTATCCCCACTTTCTTTGAGCTTGTTCTGCTGGGATTAAGTGCTATTTTGGTAAGGATTGAGTTTTTCAAAGATAAAAACCTGTCCTTTTTCACTGTATTATTAAAAATTCTGTTATTGTTAACTTTGAATATAGCTTTGTTAAATTTCGAAGTAACTGGTATCTCCAGACAAATGCAGGTGATGTTGGAAATTTTATTTTTATTGATTTTCCTTTATAAAACAATCAAGATTGTATTTATATCTGAATTTTCAGACTTGATTGAACAATCTTTTTTCTTACTTCAGTTATTGGTCTTATTTCTAGTCGTTAGTGGAGTTTCTATAATTGGATATGTTACTTTAGTAATTTGGATTGGGTATATAGCGGTATTAGCAATAAATAAAATTGAAGATCGCACTTTTATCTTTTTGAGAAGACTTTATCTTTTAATTGGGATTTCTTTTCCGTTTCTTTTATCTACGTTATCACCTTTTTTTATGAGTTCTATTTTTACATCAATCCTTTTTTGTTTGCTTAATGTTTTGATGTTCATTTCTATGCTACGTGTGGGGTATGGGAAGCCAAAAGCTTTTTACACTGAAAATTCTTGGTTAAATGTATCTATCGAAGATCATGATTGGTATCGTATTGATGATTGGGCGAAAATTTTACATTGGTTTGGAACGATTTTTGTGTGGGGAGTAATCTGGTTAGTGCTGATTTGGATTAATCCTGAAAGCTTATTAGATACTGGTTATAACTTCCCATGGCAATTGATTTTTGTTTTTGTGATATTGTTAGGAATTTTTGGGATTTGGCGATTTCGACGCAATTTGTTAAAAGGAATTGAGAGAGTAAATTCTATTGAATTTCCCATAAAGAGCTTCTCCATTAATTTGTCTTTTTTAAGTAATTTGCGTAGATTTGCAGAAATACCTGAGGAGATTTTGGAATCTTCAAGCGGTGTTTTTTGGACTTTTTTATTTATTTTATTCATTCTTTCTTTGGTACTGTAAGGTGGCGTTCTAATGAACTTAATGCTTGTGTTTTTTATCGCGATCGTTATTTTATCAAGTCTTATGGTGCTAATTGATAATTGGCGGGTGATTTTGGCTTTAATGGCAGGTATTTATGTCTTTGGTGCGCTGATGATCCAGTATTTTTTGGATTTTACGTATGTAGTAGTGTTTTTGATAAGTGGTTGGTTGACGATTTCCATTCTTGTGATTGCGCAGATGAATAGTGAGTCAGTGATGGTTTCAGAAAATGTACATCATGTTTTAAATCGTTTTTTTCGATTTTTTTCTGTAATTCCAATTTTTTTGATAAGTTTGGTTGTGAGTAATCAATTAGCTGGAACATTAGAAGGGTTATCTGTTTATCCTACCAATTTATTTATTTATCTTTTTGGATTTGCTATTTTCATGGCTGGATTTTCTGTTCAATCAGTGCGATACATTGTTTCTATGTTGTTGTTTTTTATGGGATTTTTTGTTTTGTATTCTTCACTAAATGATTCGGTTTTTGTGATTGGGATGATGTCAATTTTGCAAATTTTTGTGGCGATGATTGGCGCATATTTGATTATGGTGGGCGATCTTACACCTGAAGGAGATAATGAATGAATGCAATCACAATTTGGTTGGGAATTCCTTTGTTTATTGCATTGGTTGCTTTTACTTTAAGACGCTTTCCTGATCTTGCTTATCCTTTGGTGATTTTGACTTGTGTTTTAATGATCGGTTTGTCTTTGTTTGTCACGGTAGGTGAGCCATTTGCTTTAGGTCAAAACACAGTTGTGATTAGCCCTTCGATGTTGATTGGAGGTCGTTTGATTTCGATCGATGCAGAATCTATGCAAGTTGTGAATTTTATTTATTTTATTACATTGTTGTGGATGATTGCTGGTTGGCGATTAAAACCAAATCGCTTCTTTCCAGGCTTTGGATTAATGATCATAGTGTTTTTAATTGCTGGGTTACATGTTGAACCAGCTTTTTATGCAGGGTTTTTGTTTTTGATTGTTGCATTTCTGTTTGTTCCTTTATGGGTGAAAGCAGGGAGTATTCCTAATAGAAGTGTATATCGTTTTTTGGTGATGATGTTTTTTGGATTACCTTTTTTCTTCTTAGCTGGTTGGCAATTTTCTTCTATTCAGTTAGGGTTGGATAATCAACAATATTTTTTACAAGGCGGGATATTATTATCTTTAGGAATAGTTGCGTTTCTTTCAGCATTCCCAATGCATTCATGGATTCCGATGATATCTGATGATAGTGATCCGTTGATCTTGGGATTTTTTATGACCACTTTTCCATATATTGTCATTCGATATTTTTTGATCCAAGTTGTGAATTATAAATTAATTGAAGTTTTAGGTAGGCAGTTTCAAATGGCGTGGTTAATTGTAGCTATTATCACGTTGTTATTGGGGACATATGGCATGGCAATTTCAAGAAAAATGACACGGTTTTTAGCTTATTATTTAATTTTTTCTGTAGGAATTGCTTTAATAGCGATGTCATTATTTCATCTTGAGATTTGGAAGCAGATAGAAATTTGGTGGTTTGGAATTGTTGTAAATGTGATTGTGTTCTTATATGTGATTAAACCTTTCCGACAGTTTGAGTATACTCTTGATAAAATGGAATATATTGAAAAAGATATGCGAGACTATGTTAATTCTTTTTTGGGATTGGTACCGATGTTAGTTTTACCTTTTACGATCGGTTTTGTAGGCTTTTTTAGTATTTATAAAATAATCTCAGATTTTTCTTTATGGGCAGGATTGCTGATGTTAATCGCATTGATAGGTGTTTATATTTTTGTTGGAAGATATTATTATAAAATTGTGCAATATGTTGACTGGAAAAAGCTAAAATTAGTATATTCAGAAGAAGAAGCGGAGAATTCTGAAATTATTCTGCAAAATCGTTGGTTATTATTTGCCTGGACTGTTTATTTTCTAATTCAAGCAGTACTTGGCTTTTTCCCTATGTTGTTAGAAAGTATTGGAATAGGATAAATTTTTTTATAGATTCTTGGTTTCTCATGCTATAATAGTGTGATTTTATGAAAATTATTGAATTGGAGTGTATCAGATGGAAATTTCTGATTTAAGCAAACGATTAGATAGTTTGGAAAAAGAAAACAGACTTCAGAAAGATGTCAACGAACAATTAAAAAAACAAATCGATGGATTGCAAAATGATTTAAAGGTTCGTGAAAGAGAAAATAAAGATTTAAATAGTGAAGTCACTCAATTAAAGATCTTGGTGTCTAAAGTTGATGATTACGGCAAGATGTTGTCTGATTATAAAACTGAAATCAATAAAGAAATGGATGCACAAGATAAACGTATTTCTCGAACAGAGAAGGATCTTCAGCAAAAAAGAGATCTTGAGATTGAGCGATTAAATAAGAATTATGAATTATTGAGAAATGAAATCAATTCAATCTCTAATTTGGAAAAAAAGATACCCGGGATTTCTGAACAAATTGATCGGCTTGGAAAAAATTTGAACGATGCTTATTTGAAGATCGACCAAGTATCTAAAGTTGAAGAAAACTATCAACGAGTTGTTTCAGAAAATTCATTGTTCCGTCAAGGCAATGATAAAAAGCACAATGAAGTTGCTGTTCGATTGGATGGATTACAATTTCATGTGGATGAATTGCGTGGCAAATCACAATTGATGACCGATAATATCAAGAAAAGCGAATTGCGTCTGAACGAAATTTCTGCTTCTGAAGTGGAGAGAAGAGAGAACCAAGATCGTTTTATGGAAAAAATTAATTTGACGATGTTGGAACATGAAAAATCAATTGTTGAGTTAGACTCCCTTTTAAAGGAAATTGAAATTATCAAAGATACATTTGCAGATCAAGTGCGAGAAGTTGAGGTTTCTGCTCGAATGACAGAATCCTCTCGAAATCAATATCGTGATTTGATTGATAAATTAGATCGAAGAATTAATGAAATTACTGAAATTCAACGAATTGGGGAAGATCGTTTCCGTCAGGAATGGTCTTCTTTCAAGGCAGAAGATCAAAAACGATGGTCTAATTATTTATTATCTCAAGACGAACGCCAAAATGAACGAAGCCGAAAGGTTGATAAATTAGTTGAAAAACAAGACTCGATAGAAGATAGTTTAGTGATCTTACGTGATAAGGTGAGTGTGATGTCTGAATTGTCTGAGAAACGCTTAAATTCGCTCTTAAGCCTATCACGTGAATGGATGGCGGATAACGTCCGGGCAAATGATTAATTAAAATAAGTAAAAATAAAGACTGCTGATTCAGCAGTCTTTATTGATTAATTTGCTACGATATTGACTAATTTTCCTTTGATGACAATAACTTTTCGAATTGTCTTGCCTTCTAAATTAGATTGAATTGTTTCACTGGCCATAGCTATTTTTTCAGCTTCTTGATCATTTAAACCAGCTGGTACTTGGATGCGTTCTTTAAGCTTACCATTGATCTGGATAACGAGAGTAACTTCATCTTCTTTAGCTGCTTGTGCATCAAAGATAGGCCAAGAATGTTTGTGAATCGAATAATCATGTCCAATCTGTTGCCAGAGTTCCTCTGTAATGTGAGGGCAAACAGGTGCAAGCATTAAGAGATACAATTTCAAAGCCTCATCCCATTCTGGTGTTTTTTCTGCACCTTCTACACGTGCCTTATACATAAAATTGACGAGTTCCATGAAGGAAGAAACGATGGTGTTAAATTCAAAGGTTTCGAAGTCTCTAGTGACAGATTCTAAGGTTTGATGAATTTTGCGACGAAGATCCTTAAGGATTTCTGCACTGGCAGTGCCTGCATTTTCTTGTGGATCGTCTGTGAAGAGTGTCCATGTTCTGCGGAGCCAACGGGCAGTTCCTTCAATACCTTGACTATCCCATGGTCCACCCATCTCCCAACGAGAGAAGAAGATTAAATAAGCACGAACAACATCAGCGCCGTATTTATCTACGAGCACATCTGGGGCAACGACATTGCCACGACTTTTAGACATTTTTTCATGATCTTCACCAAGTACCATTCCTTGGTTGCGGAGTTGCATCATTGGTTCGTCACCTTTTACGATACCCATATCGCGTAAAGCTTTATGGAAGAAGCGAACGTAAATGAGGTGCATGGTAGCATGTTCTATTCCACCTGTGTAACAGTCAACTGGGTACCAATAGTTATATTCTTCTGGATCAAAAGGACCTTTTTCATAATCAGGGCTTAGATAGCGAAGTGGGTACCATGATGAACACATGAAGGTGTCCATAGTGTCTGTGTCGCGTTCTGCGGGGCCACCACATGTGGGACAAGTGGTTTTCTTCCATGTAGGATGGAATTTAAGAGGGCTTTCACCAGTAGGTTTCCATTCGATATCTTCTGGGAGGACAACAGGGAGTTGTTCATCTGGAACGGGGACAACACCACATTTTGGACAGTGAATCATTGGAATGGGGGCGCCCCAATAACGTTGACGAGAGATACCCCAGTCACGCAAGCGATAGTTAACGGAGCCTTTGCCGATTCCTTTTTCTTCGATATAGTTAATGACTGTTTTGATAGATTTGTCACCAGGAGTGCCTGTGAGTTCACCAGAATTAATCATGAAACCTTTGGCAATGGTGGCTTCTTCCATCTCGTCTGGATTAGGAATTTCCTCAACATTTTCAACAATAACAGGCCGAATCTCAATGCCGAATTTTTTAGCAAATTCAAAGTCGCGTTGGTCATGTGCGGGAACAGCCATAATAGCACCAGTCCCATAGGACATGAGGACGTAATCTGCGATCCAAATTGGAATTTGTTCTCCATTGACTGGATTAATTGCATACCCACCACTAAATACACCTGTTTTTTCTTTGCTTGTGGATTCTCGTTCAATATCAGATTGGCGTGCAGCTGCTTCTTTATATTCTTCAACAGCTGTACGGCTTTTCTCAGTAATTAGTTTTTCAACCAAGGGATGTTCTGGAGCAATCACCATGAAGGTGGCGCCCCAAAGAGTATCAGGGCGGGTGGTGAACACTTCAATATCATCACCTGATTCTGTTTTAAAGACAACATTTGCGCCTTCCGATTTGCCGATCCAGTTGGTTTGCAATGTTTTAACACGTTCTGGCCAGTCGATACCATCAAAGTTTAATAATTCTTCTGCATAATCTGTTGTTTTGAAGAACCATTGATTGAGTTCTTTCTTGATAACAGGTGTGCCACATCGTTCACATACACGATCGTCACCCCAGACTTGTTCGCGGGCTAAGGTAGTGTTACAGCTTGGACACCAATCTACCTGAGAGAACTTTCGATAAGCAAGGTTGTGTTTAAAGAGTTGGATAAAGAACCATTGGGTCCATTTATAATATTTTTCATCTGCGGAGATAGCTTCGCGACGCCAGTCAAACATAGCTCCCATCGTTTTGAATTGATCGCGCATGTAATCAATATTTGAATAAGTCCATTTATTGGGATGAATGTTGTGTTTGATAGCAGCGTTTTCTGCAGGGAGGCCAAAAGCATCAAAACCCATGGGGAACATGACATTATAGCCTTGCATGGTTTTGAAACGTGCGCGGGCATCACTAGGGGTCATGGCGTACCAATGCCCGATGTGAAGATTACCAGATGGATAGGGAAGCATGGTAAGAGCATAGAATTTGGGTTTTGATTTATCTATATCGGCATGATAGAGACCAGTTTCTTCCCATTTGGTTTGCCATTTCTTCTCGATAGTATTGTGATTGTATTCGGACATTTTTTACTCCTTTAATAAAAAAATCCTCCGCCGAACAGGGACGAAGGAACTCCGTGGTACCACCCTGATTGCGAAAGAATTGTTTTCCTTTGCCACTCAGAGGCACGATAACGAGTGCGAGACGATCTCGATTACAACATCTTACGATGGTTCATGCGAGATAACGTGAAAATTTCACGTTGGCGAGTTCATCCTTTGCCAAATTAGCGACTCTTCTGGGGAGATTTGTTAGGCTTGCACTTAACCCTAACTCGCTGCCAGATGGATTACTACTCCAAAAAAGTTATTTTACTGTTAAAAAAATAAGGTGGACCCAATGGGGCTCGAACCCATGACCTCCACAATGCCATTGTGGCGCTCTTCCAAACTGAGCTATGGGCCCACGTGTTTCTGTTCACGTGAACAACGAACGATATTATATCATTATTTTGAACGTGCGCAAGGAATTTGAGTGGACCTGGAGGGATTTGAACCCTCGACCTCGTCAGTGCGATTGACGCGCGCTTCCAACTGCGCTACAGGCCCATGGATTAGCTTGCTTGCTAAATCGTGATTAGCCTAGGAATTGTAATGGACGAGGTGGGTCCTGTCAAGAAATGGTTGTGTTTTTAGATTTATGCTTATTAAATCCAAATATTAAAATATTCAGGTGTTTTTGTATTTTTATTTAATTTTTCTTGACAGGAGCGTTTTTTTTGCTATAATCATGGAGCAATCAGACATTCCTTGGTAGCTCAATTGGCAGAGCGGTCGGCTGTTAACCGATAGGTTGAAGGTTCGAGTCCTTCCCGAGGAGCCTGAAAAAAAGCTCATGAATATCATGAGCTTTTTATTTTAATCTTGTAGCATAAATTAATTTTATTTCTTGATAAATTATTTTACTATTATAATGACAATGAAAATGCGAGGAAATAAAATGAAAATAAGTGAATTACGCCCTTCTCCAATTGCTGGTAGATGGTATCCAAGTGATACAGAAGAACTTAGAAGAACAATTCAGGGATATTTAGCCAATGTTGAAAGAAAAGCAAAGCAAGAAGAGATTGTTTCTATTATTGTACCTCATGCAGGATATGTATATTCTGGGCAGGTGGCGGCAGAAGCTTATGCAAGATTGAAAGGGATGAAATTTGATACGGTTGTGATCTGCTCTCCTTTCCATGCCTATCATCCAGCTGATATTCTGACGAGTGCACATGATGCTTATTCGACTCCTTTAGGAAATGTGCGGGTGGATAAGAAGACAATAGCAAAATTGAATGCGATCTTTTCTGGTACAGGAGAGAATGATATTTTACCGATTGCATATGATGGAGAGCATTCTTTGGAAATTCAATTACCTTTTTTGATTGATGTCATTGGAGTGGATTTTGATTTGATACCGCTTATGATTAGGAGTCATGAGTTCAATGTATTGGAGAGGCTAGCAGGAGCTTTGGTTGAGGTTTTGAAGGATAAAAAAGTGCTCTTTGTGGCTTCTACGGATCTCTCACATTTTTACTCAGCGGGGCAGGCAAATGAGCTTGATATGTTTATGATTGATGCGATGTTGGAGATGGATGCTCGAAAAGTGTTGTTGGCTGAGAAAAATGGTAAGGGATTTGCTTGTGGTGCAGGGGCTGTGGCAACTGTGCTTGAAGTTTCAAAATTACTCGGTGCAAAAGAGGGAGAACTGTTCCAGTATGCAACTTCAGGAGATGTGACTAGTGATACTACTAATGTGGTAGGCTATGCAGCTTTTGGTTTGATGAGATAAAATAAGAATATTGATCGATACGAGGTGAATTATGAATGATGTGCGAAAATATTCATTGGAGCAAGGCAAAGAACTGGTTGGGATCGCTCGAGAGCAAATTGATGCCTATGTGAATGATCGACCGTTTTTGTTATTTGAAGATATTTTAGAAAATTATCAGGAATTAAGTGGCTGTTTTGTAACATTGAATATTGATTCACATTTGAGAGGGTGTATTGGTTATCCTGAACCTGTATTTCCTTTATGGCAAGCATTAAGACGCTCTGCTATAGCGGCTGCTTCTGAAGATCCGCGTTTTATGCCAGTGACACCAAAGGAATTAGAACAGATCAGTGTTGAAGTGAATGTATTGACTACTCCTATGGAATTGGTTGCAAAGGATATTGAAGAACTTTTTACTAGGATTGTGATTGGACGTGATGGTTTAATTATTCAAAAAGGGCGTAAACGAGGATTATTGTTGCCATCTGTTCCTGTAGTGGAAAATTGGGATTTGGATCTTTTTTTGGCACATTTATGTTTGAAGGCAAATCTAAGAACTGAAGCATGGAAAAATTTGAATGAAGTGACATTGTGGACTTTCCAAAGTCAGATCTTTGAAGAAAAAACACCAAGAGGTGAAATAGTTGAATTAGTGCTATGAACATTAAAAGTCAAGTGCAATAACTTGGCTTTTTTTTATTTACATTCCCATACTCCTGCAATATTGGTCTGGCAATGAGGACATTTATTGTTTTTTATAGGATTGGGTAAGTAAGTTGTGTAGCCTGTGCGATGTATAAGGATTTGATTACAATTAAGGCAATAGGTGTGTGTGGATTCTGTGAATATATTTCCGATATAGACATAGTGAAGACCAATTGATTCGGCAATATTTTTTGCAAGTTTAAGCGTACTCAATGGTGTGGGAGAAAGATGTTTGAGACGATGGAGGGGTATAAAGCGACTAATATGCCAGGGAATATCTGGTCCTAACTCATTCATTATAAAATTTGCTATTTCAGTGAGTTCAAGTTCTGTATCATTGATAGTTGGAATTATTAGAGTCGTGAGCTCAATCCAAATACCTGCTTGGTGCATCATTTTGATGGTATCTAATACTGGTTGCAAACGCCCATTTACGTGTTTTCGATAGGTTTGGTCGGAGAATGATTTTAGATCAATATTGGCAGCGGATAGGAAAGGTTGTAGATCTGCGAGGGCGGTTGGAGTGATAAATCCATTGGTAATGAATAGATTGAAAAGATTATTTTGTTGTGCTAGTTGCATGATCTGAAAAGCATATTCAAAAAAGATCGTAGGCTCAGTATAAGTGTAAGCAATAGATTTGGAGCCAGTTTGTTGGGCTTGTTGAATGTGGGTTTCAGGAGAGATAGCATCACCAAAAACATTGCCATTTAATGATGGCAATTGAGCAATTTGCCAGTTTTGACACCAATCACAAGAAAAATTACAGCCCATTGTAGCAAGTGAATAGGCTTTTGAATTTGGGAGGAAATGATATAGTGGTTTTTTCTCAATTGGGTCTATGTTTGTAGATATGCATTTATCAAGAACGTTTGATTGTAATTTTCCATTTAAATTGATGCGTACACCACATTTTCCAATTTCATTAGGAATCAAGGTGCAA
This sequence comes from Anaerolineales bacterium, assembly GCA_963662985.1. Lineage (GTDB taxonomy): Bacteria > Chloroflexota > Anaerolineae > Anaerolineales > UBA11579. Next base: position 2,137,996 of record OY760067.1, read on the forward strand.
TAATGAGGACATAATTGGCATTGGACTTTTTTATCTGATAGTTTATTCCAATGTAATGTTCTTACTTCTTGTGCCATAAAAAAAACTCCTGTAAACAGTATACAGGAGTTTTGATAGGGGCTCTAGTTAATTTTTTATTCTAAATTTCTGCCAAAGGGGAATAAGGCCATGGGAATAAGTTTAAAATGTTGTTGTCCAAAGGGGATGCCAACGATAGTTATATAAAAAAGTACTCCAAAAACAAGATGATTAATGGCAATTTCCCAGCCAAAGAAAACACACCAGATGGCATTAAGAATAATGTTTAAACCAGTGTTAGCTGATTCATCCACTTCAACTTTTTTGCCGAAAGGAGCCATGGTGGCAAATCCAAGGCGAATTTGTTGCACTCCAAAAGGGATACCGATAATAGTAATACACATTGTTATACCACCGATAATATACCCAAGACCGGCAAAAAAACCACCAAAAATTAACCAAATGATATTTCCAATAAATGACATTTTATACTTCCTTTTTTTTGATTATTAATTTCTATCTATTAATACGGATTATGAGACTTTTAGTTACGATTTTATGACACCTTAGTTGAGAATTTTCGTTGTTGCCCACGAAGATATGAAAAACGATAAGCAATGATCAAAAGAATGATAAAAATAAGCCCCCATTTCGCTGGAGTGGCGATTGAAGCAATGGTTGATGTGATTTGAGAAAGGTTTGGATATGAGCGAATAAGTGCGATAATGGCAAAGTTCTCTGTGAAATCTGCGAATAATGCTAGTATGGGAAGTAAGTTGATATATTTCAAAATAGATGATTTTTCTGCAAAGTTTTTGAATTGCATTGAAAGTATAAAACTAAATGTTAAAGTATAGAGAATCGGATACAAGGTATCAGCAATTAGTGTAAGTTTAATATTACCTATACGTTCTTCGGTTGTAAGTGCATTAACATGATCGATGGCTTGTTGGGGAGTATAGTTCATATTTGTATCTAATAATTGGAGTGGAAGATCTGTGCTTGAATATTTTAGACTAAGAAACGGAAAAAGAGTGAGAATAATCAAAATTACGATGATACCGAGTATAATTGTTTTTTTCCAAGTTGAAATTGTATATAGCCATGTAGAAAGTTTATTCATTTGATTTCCTTGCTAAGTTAAAGTTTTATTCATTATACATGATTCATATGTGGATTTTTAGAGATTTAAAAGTAAAAACGGTTTGGAGGAGTTCAAACCGTTTTCACAGAAGGAGGAGAAAATCTTTATGTCGGTATTCTACTAAAGATTTTGTTCTTAAAGATTAGGATTGTTTAAGAAAGTTTTTGAAAACTTGAAAAATTTTAATTTATTTGTATTTGTCTATTAAAAATTTTTTTAATGCTTGTTTGAAAACAATATATTCATTTTCTGCTTGGTCAATGATCGGTTTAAGTGTGTTCAGTGGTTCAGTTTTTGAGTCTTTTTCTAAATTGTAACAAAGATCTGCTAGCAAATGAGCATCAAATGTTTTGGCACTACTCTTGAGGCTATGGGCTGTTCGAGAAAAAGTTTCACTATCATTGTCTTGAATACATTGATGAAGAGTTTTAAATTTTTCAGGTGAGTTTTCTAAGAAAGTTTTGGTTAGCTCCAAAACGAAATTCTTGCCTAATTCAGTATGATATTCTTTTAATAAATCAAATGTGTACATTGCTCACCTTTCAAAAATATTATTCATCTATACTATCGTAAAAAGATATCGAAAAAAAAGCAAGGGATTTGTTTTTAATTTTTATTACTTGACTAAAGTTTCAATTCAATTAGAATTAAATTGTCATTTAAGGAGAGACCTTTAATTTTTGTTTAATTAAATGGGCACCGAAGGGGCAAGCTTTTTATATCGAAAGCGAAACTCTCAGGTAAATGGACTTGAATGATGGCGACTCTGGAAAGGCTTATTAGCCACCGAAAGTGAAATGCATGAACTTAAGAATGTGCTACTCTCTGAGGTGAACCGACAGAAACGCATGAGGCTTTGAGCAGCATGTGTTTTTTTTATTTTAAAAATGTAGTTTAACTAATAAAAACTATTTAGGAGAATATAATGAAAACCCCAGAAAATTTAAAATATACAAAAAATGATGAATGGATTCGCGTGGAAGGGAACGTAGGCATTGTTGGGATTACTGATTATGCCCAAACCCAATTGAAAGATATTTTGTATCTTGGGTTTGATTTGGAAGTGGATGAAGAAGCCGCTGTGGATGATGCTTTTGCAACAATTGATTCTGTAAAAGATTCTGTGGAAATTTATATGCCTGTTTCGGGTACTTTGATTGAATTACATGAGTCTTTGTCAGATGAATTGGATCTTTTTAAATCTGATCCTTATGGCGAAGCTTGGATGGCTAAAATTGAACTTTCTGATCCTGCTGAATTAGATGAATTAATGAATGCAGCAGCTTATTTAAAATATTGTGAGGAAAGATAATGGTTTATTCTCCTAATTCTGCAAAAGATCGGGAGGCGATGTTAAAGACGATTGGAGTTTCTTCAGTAGAAGAGTTGTTTGATGTAATCCCTGAAGAAGTGCGTTTTCCAGATCTTGATCTTCCTTTACCACTTTCAGAAATGGAAGCAGCTGAAGGTTTGGCAAATTTGGCTAAGGGTAATGTGACTAATGAACAAATGAATATGTTCTTGGGCGCAGGCGCTTATCATCATTATGTGCCGGCAGCGATCCCCGCTTTGATTAGCCGAGGTGAGTTTTTGACTGCTTATACACCCTATCAACCAGAAGTATCTCAAGGGACATTGCAGTCTATATTTGAATATCAAACGATGATTTGTGCATTGACAGGAATGGATGTGTCAAACGCATCTCATTATGATGGAGCAACCTCTGTGGCAGAAGCTGTGAATATGGCGCAGACAATTACAAAGAAAAAGAAAAAACGAATTGTGCTTTCACCGGGATTGAATCCACAATATGTGGAGACGGTTTTTACGTATGCAGAAGGATCTGACCTAGAATTTGTGGGATATGATTTGCCTGTAACTACTGGTGTAAAAGAGTTGATGGATTTGATTGACGATAATACTGCTTTAGTCATGGTGCAATATCCTGATTTTTATGGTCGTTTGGTTGATTATGAAGCGTTAGGAGAATCAGTCCATGCAGTAAAAGGTTTGCTAGGTGTTGCGGTGAATCCTTTGGCTTTGGCGATCTTCCGACCCCCTTCAGAATTTGGGGCTGATATTGTGTGTGGAGAAGGACAACCTTTGGGAATTCCGCTTTCTTATGGTGGACCTTATTTGGGAATTTTGGCAACCAAAGAAAAACATGTGCGCGCATTAGCGGGGCGTTTGGTGGGGGAGACGGTGGATAAGAATGGTAAGCGTGGGTATGTTTTGACTTTGAGCACTCGAGAACAACATATTCGCCGCGAACGTGCGGCTTCTAATATTTGCTCTAATCAGGGTGTGATGGCACTTTCCGCAGCGATTTATTTGAGTTTGTTGGGTAAAAACGGATTGAAACATGTTGCAAATTTGAATTATCAAAAAGCACATTATGCACAAACAGAAATTACAAAGATTGATGGATATAAGGTTTGGGGGGATGCACCTTTCTTTAATGAATTTGTTATCGAATGCCCAGAATCTGCATCGATAATCAATGAGAAATTACTTACTTATGGGATTATCGGTGGGTATGATCTGGGGCGAGTGGATGAGGATATGAGTGATTTGATGATGTTTGCTGTGACTGAGATGAATTCAGTAGCTCAAATTGATGATTTGGTGGCTGTGTTGAAAGAGGTGGCAAAATGATTGAACCAACAATTTATGAAATCTCTTCTGAAGGCCGCAAAGGTGTTTCTTATCCAAATGTGGATGTACCAAGAACTAAGTTGCCAAAAGAGTTCTTACGAACGGAATTAAATTTACCTGAAGTGGCGGAAGTGGATGTGGTGCGCCATTATACACGGCTTTCCTCTATGAATTATGCAATTGATAATGGATTTTATCCACTGGGATCATGTACGATGAAATATAATCCGCGAATAAATGAAAAAACAGCGGCTATGTCTGGATTCCAAAATTCACATCCTTTGCAACCAGATGAAACAGTACAAGGAAATTTGGCGTTGATGCATATGCTGCAAGAAATGTTAGCAGAAATCGGTGGATTTGCTGGGGTGACTTTGCAACCAGCTGCAGGCGCACATGGTGAATTAACGGGTGTTTTAATCATGAATGCCTATCATAAGAAAAATGGTGATTCACAAAGAGTGAAAGTTTTAATCCCAGATTCTGCGCATGGTACCAATCCTGCAACTTCTGCAATGAGCGGATTAAAACCAGTGGAAATCCCTTCTGATGAAAGAGGCAATATTGATTTGGAAGCATTGCGCGCTGAATGTGATGATACATTAGCTGGGTTGATGCTGACCAATCCGAATACTTTAGGATTGTTTGATGAAAATGTACAAGCAGTAATCCAAACGGTGCATGATGCTGGAGGCTTGGTTTATGGCGATGGTGCAAATATGAATGCCTTATTGGGTATTGCACGACCAGGTGATTTGGGAATTGATATATTACATTACAACTTGCATAAGACATTCTCTACCCCTCACGGTGGTGGTGGGCCAGGTTCTGGACCGGTAGGTGTTGCAGAACATTTAGTAAATTTCTTGCCTGGACCGATCGTTGAAATTCTAGAAGAGGGATATGATGATATACCTCCTCTCTATGGTTTGGTTACCCCAAAAGATAGCATTGGCCGAATGAAATCATTCCATGGACATTTTGGTGTGATGGTGCGTGCTTTTACTTACATATTGATTCATGGAGCTGAAGGGTTACGAGATGTTTCTATGAACGCTGTGTTGAATGCAAATTATTTAATGGCGTTAGTCAAGGATACTTATAAGGTAGCTTATCCAAGAACTTGTATGCATGAGTTTGTGGTGGAAGGTCGATGGAAAGATGCTCCTGATGTGCATGCTTTAGACATTGCTAAACGTTTGATTGATTACGGATTCCATCCACCAACGAATTACTTTCCATTAATCGTGCATGAGGCATTGATGATTGAGCCGACGGAGACGGAAAACAAGGAGACTTTGGATGCTTTTGCAGATGCTTTGATTAAGATTGCAAAAGAGGCACATGAAACTCCGATGTTGTTGCATGCGGCACCTTCTACTACGCAATTTGGAAGATTAGATGAGGTGCAGGCGGCGAAACAATTAGTGTTGTGTTGCCGTTTGTTTCCTGAAGTTGAATAAAAATAATTGATTAAAAAGCTGGTATATTGCACCAGCTTTTTATTTTTGCTATGATTAATAATATAGATCAATCTATAAAAAATGAAGAATTAATGTTTTTAAGTTATTGGTCATTATTTAAAGGTGGATAAATTAAAAAGCTTTTAGGCATTGGAGAAAAAATGAAACAAAAAAATTTTATCTTTAGTTCTATTTTATTAATCTTGGTGTTTTGTATAACAGCTTGTAGTACAACAAATGCTTCTTCTACGGCTAATGAAAAAAATGATTTATATCAAATCAGTGGAGAAACGATTCTTCAATATTTGGAAAAACCAGAAAATATTCAAGGCTTTATGTCACTCGATCAAGGTTATGATATATATTTTAAAATGAGAAATGAGTTTTTTAGTCAAACGAATGTAGCAGATAAGAAGTTTTCAGCAGTGGGATATTCATTTGAAAAATATAAAGTTGGTGAATCTTATTCAAGAACTACACCATTTACCATAGAAACATCTAAAGATGGAAAACGAGAGATTTTGTTTGGAAAAATCAATGTTTCATTTGATTTGACAAAAGAAGAATTAACACCCAAAGTTACTATTGAAAAAGCCACAGTCATGAGCTCTGTACGTTTAAACATTGTAATATTGAGCTTTGGTTTATTATTAGCAGTCCTTATCTATTTTGTTGTTGAAGTGTTGTTTAATATATTCTATAAAGAAAAGTTATTTGCTAATAACGGTAGGATGTTCTTGAAATCTTCTTTATGGTTATTAGAACTATTAGGTATAGTAATTGTTGGATTCTTGTTTTTTGATTATTATCAAAAAATATTCATCTCAATTTCTGGTGCAATTGCTGGATGGGTTGGTGGCTATATTTGGTATAGATTAATCACTGATTTTATTATGTCGATTAATAAAAATGTTCAAAAGTTAGATGTATAAGTAGTATTTATTACTTATTCTTTTGTAATTTTTATTGTCATCATGTTCGTTATACGGAATTGATAAAACCTATTTGTGAGAATTAAAGAATTTTCAAAAAAACTCTTTAATTTTCGAGGTTTATTCTTTTTTGAATATACCCAATCCACATTCTCAGTAATTGAGAGTGAACTGATTGGGATTATCAGCGGACTTTTATTATTAGCAGTCATTCATCAGTTCAAAAACATGTTTATAAATCAAATTTAAAAAGATAAAGAGGTAGAATGAAAAACAAAAAAGAAATTACCCCAACTAAAATTGAATTATTAACTCCTGTACCGAGTGATATTGAGATTGCACAAAAAGCAAAGATGAAAAAGATCCGAGATTTGGCTGATGAGATCGGTTTGATGGGGGATGAGATTGAGCTTTATGGTGATTTCAAGGCTAAAGTGAAATTGGATGTTTTAGAACGATTAGCTGATCTTCCAGATGGTAAATATATTGATGTGACTGCAATCACCCCAACACCATTGGGTGAAGGAAAAAGCACCACAATGGTGGGACTTAGCCAAGCTTTGGGGGCTCATTTGAATAAGAGTGTGTTTACTTGTATTCGGCAACCAAGCCAAGGACCCACTTTTGGAATTAAAGGTGGCGCTGCTGGGGGTGGTTATTCTCAGGTTGTGCCGATGGAAGACTTCAATTTGCATTTGACAGGTGATATTCATGCGATTACAGCGGCGAATAATTTGGTTGCAGCGGCAATTGATACACGCATGTATCATGAATCTCGACAAACGGATGAGGCTTTGTTCCGTCGATTGTGCCCAGAGAAGGATAGTAAACGAAGTTTTTCTGCTTCAATGATGGTGCGTTTGAAGAAATTGGGAATTGATAAGACTATTCCTGATGATTTGACTACAGAAGAAGTCTCAAAATTTGTGCGATTGGATATTGATCCTGAAACAATTACTTGGCGACGCGTGATGGATACGAATGATCGTATGTTGCGGGGAATCACGATTGGCGAAGGTCCTAAAGAAAATGGATTTACTAGAGAGACAGGTTTTGATATTACGGTGGCAAGTGAGATTATGGCGATTTTAGCATTGACAACTTCTTTAGCGGATATGCGAGAACGATTCGGTAAAGTGGTGATTGGTACGAGCAAGGCTGGCGACCCAGTGACAACAGAAGATTTGGGCGTGGCAGGTGCAATGACAGTGTTAATGATGGATGCAATCAAACCAACATTAATGCAGACATTAGAAGGAACCCCAGCGTTTGTGCATGCAGGGCCGTTTGCTAATATTGCACACGGGAATAGTTCAATTATTGCAGACCGAATTGCGTTGAAGTTGGCTGATTATGTGGTGACAGAATCTGGATTTGGGGCAGACATTGGGATGGAAAAGTTCTTTGATATCAAATGTCGTGTTTCTGGTTTGATTCCGAGTGCGGTGGTTTTGGTGGCGACTGTGCGTGCGTTGAAGATGCATGGTGGTGGCCCAACTGTGAAAGCTGGACAACCTTTGGCGCCCGAATATACCCAAGAGAATTTGGAATTATTAGAAAAAGGATTGTGTAACTTGGAAGCGCACATTGAAAATGTAAAACGATTTGGTATTCCAGTGGTGGTGGCAGTGAACAGCTTCAAAGATGACACTCCAGCTGAAATTGAATTGATTCGCAAAGGTGCAATTGCTGCAGGTGCTGAAGATGCTGTGGTGGCTCGACATTGGATGGAGGGGGGCAAAGGTGCTAAGGCGTTGGCTGAGGCAGTGGTGAAAGCTTGTGAACAACCGGTAGATTTCAAGTTTTTGTATCCGTTAGAAGGCACTTCTATCAAAGAGAAAATTGAAACAATTTGTACGAAGATTTATGGTGCGAAGGATGTTGAATATTCTGAAGAAGCGGAAAAGAAGATTGCGCTTTATACAAAGCTTGGGTTTGATGAATTGCCAATTTGTATGGCAAAAACACATTTGAGTATTAGCCATGACCCAACTTTGAAGGGTGCACCCAAAGGGTTCACTGTTCCGATTCGTGATATTCGCGCATCGGTGGGAGCAGGGTTCTTATATCCGTTGGTGGGCTCGATGAGTACGATGCCGGGCTTACCAACCCGTCCTGCTTATTATGATGTGGATGTGGATTTGGAAACTGGCAAGGTGATTGGTTTGTTCTAGGTTGAAATTGAAAAGAGAAGGGCTACTTCCGTTAGAAAGTAGCCCTTTTGTTTTTAAGCAGATGTTGTTGCTTTTTTTTCATTGCGCCAATTGCGGAATGAGATGACAAAGTTGAAGAGCATGAGGGCAGCAACGAGTAAATAGGTGATGTGATAGCCTTGGATTTGGGCAGCAACGGGGGCGATGTTGGCATTGGTGAGCTGCGGGTTGGCAGAGAATTTGAGTGTGAGTGTGGTCCAGAGTGTGGCGGAGAGTGAGATGCCGATGGTGTTGCCAAGGACACGACTGAGAGAGAGCATGCTGGAGGTGACGCCGAGTTTGTCTTTGGGGACAGAACCTAAGATGGCACTGTTGTTGGGGGATTGGAAAATGCCAAGGCCAATGCCGATGGGCATGACGCGGAGGAGATAGTTGAATATGTTGGTGGTGGCTGAGATGGTGGACATAAAGATGAATGAGAGGGTGAGAATGCTGAGGCCAATGACTGTGATGGCTCGAGGACGGAAACGATCTGAGAGATTGCCGGCAATGGGGGCGAAGATGCCTAATAGGATGAAATTGGAAGCCATGAGCAAGCCAACCGTGCGGGTGTTGAAACCAAGGATGTTTTCTAGATAGAAGGGCATGAGAATGGCGATTGAGGAGAGACCTAAAAAGACTAGGGTGCCAGAGACAAGATTGATGGTAAATAGTTTATTGCTGAAAAGAGTTAAGTCGATCATTGGAGATTTAACTTTTTTCTCTGTGATGAGGAATACGATGAGACCTATGAGACTGATTGCAAACAAGGCCAAGACGGGGAAATTGATGAAACCATTGGTTTGACCAAGGGTGAGTCCAATTAACAAACTGAGTAGGGTGACTAATAAGAGAACTGAACCAAGGAAGTCAAATTTTTGTTCAGAGGGATTGCTTTTGTGAGGCACATTGGCGCGTACCATAAAAAAGCCGAAGATGCCGATGGGGACATTGACATAAAAAATCCAACGCCAAGCAAAGGAGCTGAGGATGAGACCACCAATGGCTGGCCCGAAGACGATGCCGATGGTGACGATGGTACCCATGATGCCGAGGGCTTTTCCCCGTTCTTCGTTGGGAAAGTTTTCGGTGACGATGGCCATACCGAGACCGGCTGTCATTGCGGCTCCGACAGCTTGAATGATGCGGCTAAAGATGAGAAATTCCACTGAAGGTGAAATGCCACAAAGGGCGGATGCAAAGGTGAAAATGAGCATACCAGTTTGATAGATACGTTTTTTGCCTTGAATGTCAGCGAGACGTCCCATTATGATGAGGAGAACGGCTTGGGTGAGCATATAGGCGAGGACGACCCATTGAATGATTTGGAAGGTTGTGTCTAGTTGGGTGACTAATGTGGGGAGTGTTACGTTGACGATTGAGCCGTCGATGGTGCCAAGAAAGACACCCATGGCGACAGAAATCATCACGAGCCATTTTTGTTCGATCTTCATATGATGAATAATTCCTTATTAGATTGAGGTTGTGTTGTTGTGAGAATGTGAGCGATAAAGTGCTATTCTCAATAAATCAATAGTTATTTGTAATTTTTCCAAAGTGTTTGAAGTGATTGTTCTAAGCGATTTCCGAGAGCATCTCCACGAGCAGTGGTGACATCGTCTTCATTTTCCATGACTACATAAGGCACTTGAACACCAGCGATGTTGAGATGGGTGGGAGAGGGTGCGGAGACTTCTTCCCAATCGATTTCTTTATAAAGTTTTTCGATTTTGGAGCCGACGCTGTGTTCTAGGATGGAACCTGCGTCATCTGGATTGTAGCGTTTGGCATCTTTGCGGCGAGATTCTGACCAGGAGACATTGAGATAGAGGACGGCCATGCGTTTTGCCATTTCTGGATCGATGTGTTGGAAGGCCTCTTGGTAGCCACCGTGTTGAGAGCCACGTGAAAATTCGATGATGGCAGTGTTGGTGTCGTGATAGGTGGGATCAGCTTGGATTTTCTTTTGATAATCTAAGCAGATCATGCGAATGAGGACGTTCCATTGGTGTTGATGTAGGAAGAATTCGTCTTGATCAGAATGCAAACGGGGGAGACCCATTTTGGTTAGGACGCGGTCTTCTTCAAACCAACGCCAAAGGGTGGGAAAGTCATCAATTTCTTCAAATTCGCCTACGTGAAAACGAGAAAGACGTTGGGGAAGAGGGGTGTTTTTTAAGTAATCAATTATTTCTGATTTGCCAGCAGCAGGGCGGGCAATCAGGACGAGAATGTCAAATTTATTGTCCGTCATTATGAACTCCAATATTGCGTTTAGTTATTGTTTCAATTGTATCATTAAGGAGTGTTTTTATCTTGTTTCCTTCTAGAAGGGGGTGAGAGTGCAGGGTATAATAGACCAAAATACTACAACTACTAAGGAGACGGCTATGTCTACTGTTTTGGATAAATTTCTCCGATATGTGAAGATTGATACACAATCGGATGGGTCAAATGAGAGTAATCCTTCCACCGAGAAGCAATTTAATTTGGCGAAGATGTTGGTGGCTGAATGTGAAGCGATGGGACTGCAAAATGTGCTCTTGACCGAGAAATGTCATGTGTTGGCGGAGTTGCCTGCGAATACGGATAAGGCGGGGATCCCGGTGATTGGGTTCAATGCACATATGGATACAAGCCCGGATTTTTCTGGGAAGGATGTGAAGCCACGTTTGGTGAAGTATGAAGGTGGTGAGATTGTGTTGAATGAGGAAGAGGGCGTGGTGCTTTCTCCGAAGGACTTCCCAAGTTTGAAGAGCAAAGTGGGCAAAACTTTGGTGGTGACGGATGGGATGACCTTGTTGGGTGCAGATGACAAAGCTGGCGTGGCGGAGATCATGACTGCGATGGAGTTTTTGATTGCGCACCCTGAAATTGAACATGGCACAATCAAGGTGTGTTTTACCCCTGATGAGGAAATCGGCCGTGGGGTGGAACATTTTGAATATGAATTGTTTGGTGCTGACTTTGCTTATACGATGGATGGTGGCGAAGTGGGTGGCATTGAGTTTGAGAACTTCAATGCTTGTTCAGCTTTTGTGGAAGTGCATGGACGAATGGTGCACCCGGGTTCGGCGAAGGATAAGATGATTCATGCGGCGAACATTGCAATGGAATTGCACTCGATGCTGCCAGCACATATGCGGGCGGAACACACGGAAGGCTATGATGGGTTCATCCATTTGCATGAGTTCAGCGGAAATGTGGATTCGGCAAAGATGATGTATATTGTGCGTGACCATGACCGAGAGAAGTTTGAGGCAAAGAAACGTTTGCTGGTGAATGGGGTGGCATTTATGAATGAAAAACATGGTAACGATGTAGTGGATTTGACTTTGGTAGACTCTTACTATAATATGCGGGAAAAAGTGGAACCTGTGATGCATATTGTGGAGACTGCTAAGGAAGCGATGGTGGCTTTGGGGATTGAACCTGTGGTGGAACCGATTCGTGGTGGCACGGATGGGGCTCGAATGTCTTTCCAAGGGTTGCCGACGCCAAATTTGTTCACGGGTGGGCATAACTATCATGGACGTTATGAATATGCAGTGGTGGAAACGATGGAATTGGCTGTGCAGTTGATTGTGAAGATTGTGAATCTTTATGCAACAAAGGCGTGAGATGGGCGAAGGTAAACGACTTTATTCTCCACGGTATATCTTTCGCTTCTTTGATGATGTGTTTGCTCATTTGAGTGATATGAAGTTGATGCGAGATCCAAATTTGTTGGACGAGGCTTTTTTTGAGCGTTTGATGTTGGCGGTGACGGAAGTGAATGGCTGCAGGTATTGCAGTTATTTTCATACGGGCGAGGCATTGAAGGCGGGATTGAGTGATGCGGAGGTGCAGGGGTTGCTTTCTGGTGACCAGAGCGAGGCGCCGGAAGAACAAGCAGTGGCATTGGTGTTTGCTCAGCATTATGCGGAGCAGGCTGGAGTGCCGGATGCGGAAGCAGTGGCGCGGTTGATTGAAGTATATGGTGAGCTGCGGGCACAGGCAATTTTGAGCGCAATCCGAATGATTATGATTGGGAACATCACAGGGAACAACTTTGATGGGTTGGTGCATCGTTTGAAAGGCCAGAAGTTTGAAGGCAGTTCTTTGGGGAGCGAGCTGGGGGTGTTGTTGGGAGTGATTCCGGCGATTCCTTGGAGCTTGGGCCGCAAGCTGCTGGGCGTGATTTAGAATTTGAAGGAGCATCGTTTGCGCGGTGCTCTTTTTTGTTAAGGTGCGACGGGGGGTGTTTGACTATATGCGCATAGCCATAATTTGTGGGGTGTTTGAAAATGATGCAGTTTTCTTACTTGAATTGCGAATGGGATTGGGGGCAATTGGCGGGGGGATTTGATGAGCAAAGGCTCCGATTTGTTGGGTGCCAAAACGTGCCAAAAGGCGGTTGGAGCACTGCCAGAAGGTGCCAGGAGGAGCGTTTTGCGGGGTCAGGATGTGCCAGGATTTTGGTGAGGTTGAGCCAGATGGTGCCAAAGGCTGCCAAGGGTTGTTTTTTTGCGTTTTTTGCTGCCAAGATGTGTCAGCGGGTTTTTGGGGTTTGAAAAATTTTTTGCGTGTGATGAGGAGGGTGATGAAAATGGAGATGAAGGGGGAGACGGATCGTTTGATTAAGTAGAACATAAGTTCTGAATTATAGCAGGTTTTTGCGGAGAGGTCAAATTTGAGGGGATGGCTGACATTTTTGTTAATAGATTTTTGGTTGGGATTTTTGTAGAATGGGATAGTAAATGTTAATTAATGGCAGGGGCTTTGAAGGAGTTGTTTGATGAAATTGAGAGCAATTTTGTTGGGGGGATTGGTGGGGGTGTTGATGTTGAGTTTGTTGTTGGGGGCGATGGATGGTGTGGTTTTGGCTGGTGAGGGAGAGGTGACGCCGACGCCGCTTTCAGAAGAGGAGTTGATGGCTGCGCATGTGGCGCTGGTGGAGGATTTTTTGGCGGACATTTTTGGGGCTGGTTTTGTGGTGATGCGCGATGGAGATGAGTTTGTGAAGGTGACTGTGCCGGCGGATGAGGAAGAGAGCTTGGTGGAGGAGACGGGGATGGATTTTGACCCGGCGGCAGTGGTGATGATGGAAGATCATGCGGATGGGAGCACTACGGTGACGTTGACGGCGGAATATTATGATGCGGAGTTGGCGGAGATGGTGCGGGTGGCTGAGAATGAGATGGCGACGCTGATGAATGAAGGGGTGTTTGCTTCGGTGGTGAGTTATTCTTATAGTGAGGGGATGGATGAGTTTTTTGTGGTGGTGAATGGGACGGCTTTTGCGAATTCGGCGTATGATGCATATGCGGCGTTGATGTTTGGCTATTTTGGGGTGATCTATCAGGCTTTGGATGGGGAGGCTTATGAAGATGTTTCGGTTTTGGTGGAGTTTTCGGATGTGAACAGTGGAGAGTTGGTGAAGGATTATTTGTTCCCCGAGCAGTTTGAGGAGTTTGATTTGAATTTCTTGGCATATTGATTTGTTTTTTGATTAGCTTGCGAAGAACCTCTGAGAAGAGGTTCTTTTTTTATTTTTTGTTTGCGGAGAGTTAACTTTTTTGCTCTTTTAGGGGAAAGGGATTAGCGGTAGAATGGGGAGGATTCTGGCAATTTGTTAACAATTTTATTTTAGAATAAGGGTACTAATTTCGGTATTTAGAAGGTGTGAAAATGATGAATGAGAAAAAAGAACGTGTGTTGAAATTTGATGGTGTGCATAATTTCCGTGATGTGGGCGGCTATGAAGGGGCAGAGGGGAAGCATGTGCGCTGGGGGTTGTTGTTCCGTTCGGGGAATTATGCGAAGGCGAGTGAGCGGGACCAACAGAAATTGTTGGATTTGGGGATTACGAAGGTGATTGATTTTCGCTCCGGGTTGGAGAAAGAACAGGCTCCGAACCGTTTGCCGGCGGAGTTACAGAATGCGGTGGTGGAGATTCCGATTTTGGATGCGGGGAATAAGAAGTTGATGGAAGAGATGAAGATTAAAGTGGAAAAGCGTGATTTTTCGATGATGGATTTTGATCATACGGAGTTTATGCAGGATACTTATGAAACTTTGGTGACGGAGTTTGCGGGTTCTTTTAAGACTTATTTTGAAGCGGTGTTGGCCAATGAGGGGAAACCTTTGGTGTGGCATTGCACAGCGGGGAAGGACCGCACGGGAATTTCGGGGGCGATGTTGCTGAAGGTGTTGGGGGTGGATGATGCGACAATTTATGATGATTATATGCTGAGTCGGAAGTATGCGGATAAACGTTGGCTGATTGTGTTGTTGCTGTTTTTGCGCTCTGGGTTGAAGGGGGCGCGCCAGATGCGGGGGATGAGTTTGGTGGAACGCAGTTGGTTGGAGCGAGCGGAAGCTACGATTGTGAAGGGTTGGGGGGACTTTGAGACGTATCGAAAAGAGATGTTGGGTTTGGATGATACGGATGTGGCAAAATTGCGAGCGTGGTATTTGGAATAGATAAAAAAGAAACCCGTTAGGGTTTCTTTTAGAATTCTATATCATTATAAATAATTTCTTTTAATTTTGGCAAATCAAGATCATCTTCGATGAATTTTTTTGCTGATAAAGTGTTTATATTAATTCTTTCTTCTTTAATATTTATAGCATTTTTTATTATTGATTTTCTTTCATTTATATTTTCTTCTTTGTCACCTGTATTTGAAACATCAAGTATGATAATTTCTTGGTTTTTATGGCTTGATTGTTCAATTATTTTATTTATATAGTCATCACCAAAACTATATCCAATACAAATAAGTAATAAAGCGTTTTCTAATTTATTTCTAAATTCTGATACCATAAAAAAATAAGGGTCAATAGGTTGAAGTTTCATTTTCTCACCAAAAATCATTACTTTTTGATAATCTTCATCTGAAATTGGACCATCAGCCTTCGTACATGTTCCTTCGTCATTATACCAATTGATTGAACCATGTAATTTATATAAATGAAATTTTTTTTCTGAATTATTATCCTTAAATGTAGTTCCAACCCATTTCATATCATCAAATCCTGTTTCAATAGATAAATCCCCTATAGCATTTTCGAAACACATGTCATAATTTAAGCTAAAAATTTCTAATGGGAATTCATATTCATTTTGAAATTCAATAAATTTTTTGAAATATGAAGCCTTACTATAACTTGTAATACTAATCCATGAATTAAATAATCTTTTTCTTATTTCTGATTCAAAAGCTTTTAAATTAATAAATCCCTCACCAGCTAATTCAAGAAATTTAAAATTCCAATTTGCAATAAAAGGATACAAAGTATTTTCTTCACTTCTAACCAAGTCACTTATAACAATCATTAATTCTTCTATATTTAAATATTTTGAAAAATTACCTTTTAATCCCTTAGAAAATAGAATTGCACTTTTTAAGTAATAATACAAATCTTTATATTTACTCCAAGTATCTTGAATCAATGTATTTTCAATTTCTGAAATCATTTCACTGGTAATCTTAATTCCTGCTTCCTTACTGGCCCCAGCTCCAAATAAAAAAATTATAGAATCACTTCGAATACTTTCTGACATAATTAAAGTACCTCTATAAGAACCATGGTTGATCTAATTCTGAAACATCTAATTCTTCGTTAAAATGATTTCGAATATTTGCAATGAATCTACTAATTAATTGAGGATAATATATAGAAATTGGAAGTTTTTTTGCGTTGAAACCTCTCCAATTTGCACCAGATAAATTAATTAATTCTTGTAAATATTCTTTTTTATTGTTTTCAATATTCTTATCAGAGATAAATTCAAACTTTACATATAAAGGTGTAGCTGGTCTTCTGACTACATTTTCTTTTCCATATTGCAAACCTTCAAACCACACTAGATATTCATTATCACTTATTTCAATATAAGAACTTTCATATGGAACTTTTGAATTATTATTTGCAAATCCAAAAAAATCACTTTTATCATTGATTCTTATAACTACAAAAGAAATTCCTGTATTTATATGTTCTTGTAATATGGACTTTATTCTTTTATATTCATTATTTCTCATTTTACGGGGAATATGCAATGAACAATATTTAATTTTTGATAAGTCAATGTTTAAAAGCAAATTATTCAAATTATTTTCAAATTCGTTTAAATATTCGTTTTCATCACTATTTTCACCTAAAACATTTAGTTTTTTATAAATACCAGATGAATCTAAGCTTATTGAATATGATAAATATTTTTCAATTTTTCCTACGTTGTTTCTTTTATGAGCTTCTCCAAAACCGAATATAATTTTTTCATTATTATTCTTTGAACTCATTATCCATGGTATTCCTTTTAGTTTTGCAAATATTCCTAATGCTATATTTGAAATAGCCCACTTTAATCCATTATTTTTATATATTTGCTCAATCGTAACAACTTGGACAGATATTTTCAATTTACATGCTAGATATTTCAATTTAAAATACAAATCTGAATCATTTTTTTTGATTAATGCAACAACAGTAATATTTGAATAATCTCTTTTTAAATTGTTTATTTTTTCTTTAAAGTGAGTTTCATTAAAATTTTGAAAATTATCTAATTTATATTTTTCAATCTCAGAAATGTCGATTTTATATTTAAATATTTTTTCAAAACCTTGAAAAGTATTTGGATAAGTTTCACCAACTAAAGCTTTATATAAATCATTTGCTGCATAATTATTTTTATTCTCATAAAGAAATACAATTTTTGTTTTATTTATGTCTTGAATATTTTGATATGGGCCAAAGTTTTTTAAGCCCATGAATTGAGAATTAGAATTTCTATTGTTTGAAAATAAATAATTTTTAATTTCTAAACTATGAGTTGGAAAATTTAAAAAAGTTTTATTGATATTTAGTTCTGGGATATTGAATAATTTATTATTGTTTTCTATAAATAATTTAATTTTATTGTATTTATTTATATAATAATCCTTATTTTCAAATCCTTTTGAGTCTAAAGTTAAACTATAAAATAAGGTTTTAGGTGATCTTTCATGTCCTGGTTTAGGAGAAAATTTGTAATTAATAATTATTCCAAATTGAATTTTATTATTTAAATCTGAAAAATAAGGTTTAATAATATATGTCTCAAACCCTTCATTATATTCTTTAGTTTTTATTTCGATTCTTTGATTAAATTTATAAAATTTTTCGTAATTAATGTTTAATTCTTCTAACCTTTCTTCAATTTTGAATAAAATATAATTCTTTGTAATATTTTTATTTGTTGTATTATTACATTTAAATAATTCAAAATCATCTTTTTTAATAAAAGATACAATATAAGGTAATTTTTCATCATTTTCAAAAAAAAGGTATATTTTAGAATCATTCGATATTTTTTCTTTAGAAATATTTTTTTTCCTATATATAACAAAAGAGTCAATATTTACGGGTAAAAAATTTAAATTTATTGAGTTCATAAGCTTTCTCCCTTATTAACTTATTATAACTTATTAATTATAGTCGTAATTAAATTTACTTTACTTAATTATTGACATAATTTAGGTCTCTTACATAAAAAACGACAAGTTTTTTTTACTCCTCCCTCCTATAGCGATAAAACAGAATGGTTTGTTTGGGGGCTTCGCTTGAAAAGGGCGTGGTTTGGTGATTGTAATTTTAGTATTTTTATCGTTCTTATTTTGTTTAAATATAAAAAGCCAAACGATTGCTTGGCTTTGTTTTTTTTAGAATTCGGAGCAGATTTCGAGGGCGAGGTTGAGGAGGTTCATACGGAGGTCTTCTTGGGAGTCCCAGCTGCGGTCGTCCCAGTCGTCGCCACTGACGTCGTCTCCGGCGTAGAGGATTTGGCCGAGGTTGATTTTGCGGAATTGGGCGACGGCGAAGAGGGTGGCGGCTTCCATTTCGACTACGAGGGCGCCTTCGGATTTGCGGAGGTCGACTTTTTCTTTGGTTTCACGGAAGAATGCGTCTGTGGTCCATGTTTTGCCGATTTGGTGTTTGATGTTGCGCTGGGTGAGGGCGTCGACGATTTTTTGAACCATGATGGGATCGGCTTCAACTTCACGGGAGGGGGGGAGGTAGTGATAGGAGGTGCCTTCGTCACGGATGGCGGAATTGGGGATGAGGAGGTGTCCAAGGCCGAGATCTTCGGTGAGGGCGCCAGCGCCACCTAGGACGAGAAAGTTTTCGCCGCCGATGGCGTTGAGGATTTCTAGGGAAATGGCAATGCCGGGGCCTCCGAGAAAGCCTTGAAGGAGGGTGACGGGAGTGCCGTTGACGTCTATTTGGTAGACGGGGAGATGCATGGTTTCGATGGGGATGGTGTAGATGGTTTCGAGCTTGCCTTGTTGGTCGAGCTTTTCGATGGCTTCGTGGAAGAAGCAGATGAGGCAGTTTTTGGGGATGTTGAGGTGGGGATGATTTTTGTCGGGTTCGATGATGGCAGTGCGTTTGTCGGAATATTCTAGGAGGGGAATGTGTTGTTTTTGCATGGGTTCTTTCTCTCTATAGGTTTCTACATATGGTTAGGCTAGTTTCTAAAAGTAGGTTGCGAACATCTTTGCGATCGGTCCAGTTGCGTTTGTCCCAATGGGTGCCACTGACGTCGTCGCCGGCGTAGAGGATTTGGCCGAGATGGATGTTGCGGAATTGGGCGACAGCAAAATAGGTGGCGGCTTCCATTTCTACGGTGAGAGCACCTTCGGCTCTACGTTGTTTGACTTTGGCGTGGGTTTCGCGAAAGAATGCGTCTGTGGTCCATGTTTTGCCGAGGATGTGGGGGATGTTTTGGGCGGTGAGGGTGGCTAGGATGGTGTTGAGGGCGTGGGGGTTCATGGCGACTTCGCGGGAGGGGGGGAGATAGTGATGGGAAGCACCTTCGTCGCGGATTGCGGCGGTGGGGATGATGAGGTTGCCGACGGGGAGGTTGGGATCGAGGACGCCTGCGCCTCCGATGACGATGACTTTGGTGACACCGTTGGAGTAGAGGCGTTCGAGGTAGGTGGCGGCATTGGCGGAGCCGAGTTGTCCGGGGATGATGACGACAGGGTTGGGGTCTGTGGTTTGGTAGATGGGGAGGTCGATGATTTCTCCGGGGAATACGGTTACTTGGGTGAGGCGGCCTTGGTCTAGGAGGGCTTGAATGGCTTCGCGGAAGTAGCAGATGATGGCACGGGGTGGGATGGAGACGGGGAGTTTGGGGATGGTGTGCGGGTTGATTACCGCGTCTTGGGCGGGGTCAAATTCTAAGATGGGAAAGTCTGCTTGGTTCATGTTCGGTTCTTTCTGCTTTTTTGGCAACTTGAGTAGTATAGCGGAGGGGTGGGAGGGGGTCAATTCTTTGGGGGATGTTGAAAATGATGTCTGACAATTGCGCGTAGCCGATTTTTTGTTTAGGGAGATGATGGATAGTGGGGAAGAAAAAAACCTCTCCAGAATTGAAGAGGTTTTGAGATGTTTTTGTTTAAATGTTAGTCGCGCTTTTTGGCTTGTTTGGAGAGGTTGAGTTTGATGAAGAGCCAAGGGGCGGCGACGATGCCGGCGAGGCCGGTGAAGAAGTAGCGAAGGAAGTGGAAGAAGAGTTGGTCGGGGAAGATATATTTGAGGCCCTCTTTGAAGAGGAGGGTGACGGCGAGACCGAGGATGACTTTGAGGATTTGTTTCCACCAATCTGCTTGGGTGGTGAAACGGATATATTTGGTTTCGAGGTAGTAGGCGAGGGGGAAGGAGACGAGGAGGCCAGCCATTTTGAAGTAGGAGGCATCGGCGAAGATGAGAAGGCCGACGATGGCGATGAAGGCTAAGAGGGGGAGCCAAAAGGTTTCGCGTTTTTCAGTGACGCGATCCATGACCCAGTTGCTGAAGTAGGTGATGAGGATGGCGAGGCCAATAGCAGCGGCGATGTCAGCGGGGGTGTGGACGGAGAGGTAGACGCGGGAGAAGGCGATGAGGACGATCATGATGATGGAGAGGGCGCGGAGCCATTTTTTCTCGTATTTGTCGAAGAGGGAGAACCATAGGGTGGCACCACCTTGGGTGTGCCCGGAGGGGAAGGAGTAGCCGGTGGCGGTTTCTTGACGGATGGGGACGATGCGCTCGTCTAAGGTCCAGGGGCGGGGGGTTTTGAAGGATAGTTTGATGGCGGCGTTGGTGACGGAGGAGAGGATGATGGCGAGGCCGAGACGGTAGCCGTATTCTTTGTTGATGACCCAGAGGAAGATGCAGAGAGCGGCGATGAGGACGTATTCTTCGGCTGAGATGGTGATGAGTTCAACTAATTTGTTGAGGAAGGGGGTGCGGAAATTTTGTAACCAGACCATGAAATCTAACATTGTGGAGGTCTCCTTTGAGGAAATTTGTTTTCTGTTTTTAGTATAGGGAAGTGGAGCGGGGATGTCAAATTTTTTTAAAGTGGGTTTGCAGATTGACTTTTGGGGGGCATCTGTTATTATTATATCGTAAGTAGTAAGTAGTAAGTAGTAAGTAGTAAGTAGTAAGTAGTAAGTAATTAGTTTATATAAAGAGGTAAAAAAATGAAGAATATGTCGATTCCACAAGAGTTTATGGTTTGTGCAGTGAATTCAAAAGGTGTGTTATCTGGTGTGGAAACAGAGAAAATGGTGAATTTTTTGATTGCTTGTTTGCTGGAGATGAGACTTGAAGGGATTATTTCTATTGCAGATAAGAAGATTGATTTGATGGGTGATTTGCCTGAGAATTTGAATTATTTGGGTACGTTGTATGATTATCTTGATGAACGGAAACCGGTTAAGATTGAAAAAGTGATTGATGCATTTTGTGTTTCTGCGTCTAAGAAAACTTTTGGGGCTCTTTTTAATGATGTGGGGCGCTCCCTTGAAAAAGAAGGTATGGTTAGTGTGGTGAAGGTTGGGTTGTTTAAGAGAAAAACCGGGTATGTGCCTGCGAAGGAAACGATTGTGCGGGTGATTAATATGATTCGTTCTGAATTGTTGGAAGATGGGGTGATGAGTGAGGATGCTTCTATTTTGGCAATTCTTTTGAATAATAGTAATAGTTTGAAAAATTATTTTTCAAAATTCGAGCAAAATGATATTAAGGAAAAGTTGAAAGAAATTGATAAGACTGAAGCGGGGGCAATTGCGAAGGAAATGCTGGATTATTTTAATGCTATTATTGCTACGATTGTTGTGATTGCAGCTGCGAGTTAAGAGAGAAGTTGTTATGTCCCGAAAAAGAAGTATGGAAGTGATTGAACAGGCTGATTATGTGACGATTGGGGAGCTTTCTCGATTGACGGATGTTCGATATAGTACGCTGAAATACTATACGGAGGAGGGGCTTTTGCAATTTGAGCAAGCAGAAGAAAATTTAACGAGACGGTATAAGCGTGAAGAGAGTGTGGCACAGATTCAGCGATTGCGTGAATTGCGTAAGATGGGGAATACAATTGCAGAGATAAAGACTTTGTTGTTTGCTGAGGATTAATTAATGGCTGATAAAAAAGGACTTTGTGAAAAATAGCAAAGTTCTTTTTATAATTTATGTTTGATGGGAAATTTAAGATTTGTAATTTGCTTATTTTTGTGATTCTCTTATAATTATGGTACTTAAATTTCAAGGAGGGCATTTGGTAATGAATAGTTATCAGAAGAAAATAATTGGAAAAAGTATGGATTGCCAGAAAGTAAATTTGGCGGAAAACCTGGATCGAAATGACCGAATGTATAACTATAATCGCAAATTAAACAACGGAGATGTTTTAAGGTTAATCTTAGGATTTGTTTTTATTGATTTTTTATTTTTTGGCTCTTATTTTTTGGTGTTTAAGTCTAGTGGTGGAATTAAATTTTGGATTTTAATGGGAATTGTCCATATTTTTGATTTATTTTTGTTGTTAATTAATAAGAAAATCAAGAGCACTTTTTTGCGATATTTGTTTTTTATTTTTCATCCTGCTTTTTTCTTCTTGGTGAATATGGTATTTATTGGGTTTATGTATTCTAGTTTGGGGGCATATTTTTACTACTATTATTTAATTATTTTAATTGGATTCTTTTTGTTGTTTGTTCCTTATTTAATTTCAATGGAAAAATGTGTAAGTATTTTTGAAATATTTAATATGAAACCTGAAGGACATGAAGCAATGACAGGTGAAGAATTATTAAATGCCACTACCAAACAAAAATCCTATAAATGGATTATGTATCCTATATTGATTGCGTTTATTTTTCCATTTTCACGTTGGTTTGCCTTTTTGATGTTATTTGTTATGATTATGCTTTTTGTGGCGTTCCAGATGCGGATTGCTTCGAAGAAGTATAAGGATCAGAAGAAGGGCTTGGTTCCGATGGATGACTTTGTGGCGCTGGAAGCTGAGATGAAGGCTGCTGGGTTTGAGAAATTGAATGAAGCTGTTGAAAGCGAAAACCTTGAAGAACTTGAAGGATTGGATGGGCTTGAAGAATTAGCAGATTTTTGATTAAGTAATGAATACAAGAGAAAGAAGAAGCAATTGCTTCTTCTTTTTATTTTTAAAGATGTTTTTGATAAGTAATCTGAGTTGGAATTGGAATAGGCGAAATTTTGTTTAATATTTTTTTTAACAGTTGGTTTAATTATTAATATTTTAAGGTTGGGGCTATTGAGGATTTTTTTCTATCTCTTATAATGGCGTTAGTCCTGTTGTTAGGAGGGTTTTTGGGAATGGAAATTTTTCAGGAAAAAATAATTGAGGAAAATATGGATGATCAGAAGACCCATTCGATGGAGACTTTGGATCGGAATGATCGGATGTATAACTATAATCGTAACATTCGCTTTGTCGATTTTTTGCGAATGATTTTGGGGTTGGTGTTTTTGGATCTGTTATTCTTAGGTTCTTATTTTTTGGTGTTTGGGCTGGGGGATGGAATGCTTTTGTTGAAGGCGTTGGGAACTTTAAGTGTGATTGATTTGTTCTTGTTTTTGATTAATAAGTTGTTTAAGAGCACTTTTTTGGAATATTTATTTTTATTTTTCCATCCGGGATTTTTTCTTTTGGCGAATATGGCATTTATTGGATTGATGTACTCAAATTTAGATATTCATTTTTACTATTATTATATTTTTATTGTGATTAGTTTGATTTTCTTGTTTGTCCCTTTTTTTATGTCGATTGAAAAATGCGAGGCAGCTTTGCAGGCTCTTAAGGCGCGACCTGATGGAGAGGAACAGATGAAGGGGAAGGTGGAATTGAGGAAGGGTTTTAAACAAAAATCGTTTCGGTGGATTTATTATGCGTTTTTCCTTTTACTGGCTTTTCCACTAACGCGATGGGTGGGGGTTTTGGCGTTGTATGTCTATGTGATGGTTTTTATTTCAGTTCGGACGCGGATTTCTGCGAATAAGTATAAGGATCAGAAGAAGGGGTTGATGCCGATGGATGATTTTGTGGCACAGGAAGCCGAGCTGAAGGATTTGGAATATGGACTGGATAGTTTGGAAGAACTTGATAAATTATATGGGTTGGAGAGTCTTGAAGATTTGAAAGAGTAGATATTAAGTGATTTTTATAATGAGAATGAGAAAGAAGAAGCAATTGCTTCTTCTTTTTTTAGTTGAATAAAAGGTTATGAAAGTCAGGAAAGAAGAAATAGGAGAGGATTGAGATAATTCCCACAAGAATTAATATAATGGCAAGACTTGCGATGCCAAAAAATGAATAATATTGCCTCATTTTGGTTAAATAATCTAGATTGTATTTTTTCCCTTGAATTCTATATACTCCGAGAAATATGCCTATAAAAGGGGCAGAAAAATAAATATTTTTAAAGAATAAGGTAGAGGTAGTTAAACAAAAGAGAATTTGTGGCATCCATCCCACTATTTTTTGAGGAAAATTCATGTTTCGGATGATATAAAATTTAAGTTGCCATTTTAATAGTGGGTTATGAATTAAGTTTGTGATTTCTAAGGCTTTTTGATAATTTTTATAAAAATAGTAATAACCGATTATATATAAAAGAATAAAATTATTTTGTGATAAATTTGCAAATAACTCTTGTTCTGTTTTTTGGATTTTTTCTTGGTTGTTTTGATGATTGAGAAAAGCGAATTGATAATATTTTGTGATTAGTAGAAATGGATATTTACTCAAAAGACGCTGGGCTTTTTCAATATTTTGATCAATTTCATTTTTATTTGATAACACTTCAAGCATATACAATAATTCTTCCGTGAGTGCTTGTTGAGTTGAATTTAATGGGTTTTGTTTGATATTTTCTACTATTTTCTCATATTTTAAAACATCAATTTCTTCTTTTTTTCTTGAAGTAAGGATATTGTATAATTCAAAAATTTGAAAATTCACTGAATTTGTCTTTTTGATTTTTTCTAAATTTAAATTTGAAGTAAAACTTTGTTGATAAAGTTTTCGTATTTTTTGAGCGTTGCTTTGGGTTGGAATTTTCACAATTCCCCTTCTATTATTATTTGCTATGTTTGCTTTGATAACGATATTCTGCTGAGGTGATTAAGCCGGGTTGGATTTGGGATGGGACGCGGTTGGTGAGGGAGATATCGTTTGTGGTGGGGTTGAGGATGTTGATGTGGATGGTGAATTGGTTGGTGAGGGACCAGTTTTGCTGGCGCCATTGGTCGAGGACGTGGTAGGTGGAGCCAATGATGTCGGTGGGGATGTCGGCGGCGAGGGGGTACCAGGCGTAGGTGCCTTCGTTGCAAAGGGGAAGGGTGGGATGGGGGTAGATGGCGTGGAAATAATGGATGACTTCTTTTTGTTGGGGAATGAAGACTTGGGCAAATTCGGTGAGGGGGAGGTTGGTGATGCCGACTTCTTCTTGGGTTTCTCTGATGGCGCAGGCGAGGGCGGTTTCGCCGGATTCTACGTGGCCACC
This sequence comes from Anaerolineales bacterium, assembly GCA_963662985.1. Lineage (GTDB taxonomy): Bacteria > Chloroflexota > Anaerolineae > Anaerolineales > UBA11579. Next base: position 2,163,241 of record OY760067.1, read on the forward strand.
GATGCCGGTGCGCCAATTGGGAGCGATTTTTTTCCAGCTGGCTCGGGTGAGAAGGCCGAGGTGGGTGGGGGTTTGGGGGTGATTGAGGAGGAAGATGACGGTGAAGGCTTGGTCTATGGGGGGGAGTGGAATGGTCATGAGGAGCTGTTTTCTTCTTTCGGTTGAGATGGATTGGACCCTGGCGAGGATGTGATGTGATTGAGGACTTTGCGGAGGGTCTTGGTGAGACGCTCGACAAAGGGTATTGTATCATGGTCGGGGGTGATGTTGGAATAGCGGGCTTGGGAGAAGGCTTGGGTGAGATCGGTCATGGGTGGGGTGGCATCGGGGAGGTCGGCTTCGAGTTTGTGTAGATATTGGGTGGGGGTGTCAGCAGGGGTGCGATGGACGGGGTGAGTGGGATTGGATTCGAGCTGGTCGAGGGCGTTTAGATAGGCGGCGAACACTTTTTCACGATCTGTGTGAGGGAACCAAGCTTTGGGCTTGGTTGTTTTTTGGGTTTGTTGGCGTTTTGATTTGCGGCGGGCGTTGGCAAAGTTGAGGGTGGGTAGGGTGGTTTGGACGCGTTTGAAGAAGGAGCGGAAGGCTTTGCGAATAGCTTGCCATAGGGAGCGGAGATCAAGATGGCGGAGTTTTTGGAAGAGATGGCGGTTTTGGCGGAGGTAGAAAATGAGTCCGGCGAGGAGGGCGATGGTGAGGATGGACCAGAGGACGATATCGGCGAGGTGATTGGCGGTGGCAGGTGGGGTGGTGGGGATGACTTCTTGAGGGATTTGGGGCGGGGATTGGAAGAAGGGTTCGGGGGTGGCAGGTGAGGGTGCGAGAGGATCGGTGGGTTTTTGGGGAATGAGACTGGCGATGAAGCTGAAGATGGCGTTGAGAATGGCGAAGAGGCCGATGAGGAGCCAATTGAGTCCGCGGAATAGTGCGCCGATGATGAGGCGCAGGAAATCTAGGAGGCCGACGGTGACATTGGTGGGGAGGAAGAGGGTGACGGCGAGGAGGATGAGAAGGAAGAGGAGACCGTATTGGAAAAGGGCGGTGAGGAGGGAAGGGTCAATTTCGGTATTTTCCCAAAGCCAGCGAGCGCGTTGGACGGAAAAGTTGGTGAGGCTGGCGACGATGATGGCGCAGACAAAATAGAGCAGGAGGTTGAGGATGAGAAGGAAGGTTTGGGTGGTGAGGGTGTGTTCTTGAGGGAGAAGATTGCGGGTGATGAGTACGAGGAGGAGGAGAAAGGCGCCGGTGAGGAAGATGCGTTTGAGCAAATTTTGACGGGCTTGGATGCGGGCCATTTCCATGTCGTTTAGTTCTTCCCAGGTGAGATCTGATTCGTTCATTTGGAGGGCGTAGATATCTTTGTGGGTGAGGGTGATGATGAGCCAGACGATGAGGCTGGCGACGAGGGCTAGGATGAAATCCCAAGAGAAGATGGCGGCGAAGATGGATTCTTGACGGGCGGTGGTGAGGGTGGCGGAGATGTTAAAGAGGAAGCTGATGAGACGGATGAACATGGTGAGGGTGATGAGCTCTGAGGCGCGGAAAAAGAACCATTCTTTTTCAAATAGGGTGAGATGATCTTGGCGAATGCGTTGGGCAGCGTGAAAGGCTTCGAGGCTGATGAAAAAGGCGAGGAAGGGGATTAAGGAGAAGTCTAGGGTGGGGGTGAGGAGATGGAGAAGTTGAGTGAGGGTGAAGATGAGGGAGGTCATCATGAGGGCAAAGAGAACGCTGATGAGGCGTGTGAGATGTTTTTGATTGTTTTCGTAGTGGGTGTGCCAGCGGTGATTTGGGGGGGATGTCATGCGAGACCTCCGGAAAGTTCTTGTTCGGTTTGGATGTGATGAACGGGGATGTGATAGGGGGAGAGTTGATGAGTGATTTCTTGAACGTGGGGGATGGAGCCGATGAGGAGGAGGGAGATGAGGAGACCGCGTTTTTTGGCTTGGATGAGGGCGGGGAGGAGGGCGGTGGCGTTGTCGCTGGTGATGATGATGAGGGAAGTGGACCAAGGAAGTTGGGTGGCGTGATGGGCGAGATAGGCGGGGAAATCTGCGAAGAGCGGGGTTTGCTTACCACTGTGTTCGGAATTTTCGGAATTAATGGGGGAGTTTTCGATTGGGGAGAGGGATGGGGGTTGGGTGAGATCGAGGCGTTGGATGGTGGCAAGGGTGGAGAGTTGATGGATGAGGTGTTGATGGCCTTTGTCTAGGGCGATGGGGGCGGGAATGGTTTGGGTGAGGGGGTCTTGGGCGAAACAATGGAGACTGGTGGATTGGGAGAGATGGGTGAGGTGGGAGAGGAGGGAGGCGGTGGTGGTGATGGCGAGTTCGGAATCGTAGATGCGGTGACGGGGTTGAAAATCGTATTCGTTGAGGTTGAGGAAAACGGCGGTGTTGAGGGCTTGGGAGGGTTGGAATTGTTTGACTTGGAGTTGGTTGGTGCGGGCGGTGGCTTTCCAGTCTATGGCACGAATTGGGTCGCCAGGATAGTAGGCGCGCTTGCCAGTGATGCGGGTGGGATCGGCATTGTGTTGGGTTTTGCTGGCGAGGGAGCCATGCGGAGCTCTGGATTTGAATTGAGGTTGACCGAGGGGTAGCACTCGGGGATAGACGATGAGGGCATGGGGTTCTTGTTCTAGTTTTTGAGGGGGGAGGATGCCAAGAAAATCACCAATTTTGAGGGTGAGAGGTCCGATTTGATAGATGCCACGTTTGGTGGGGGCGAGCGTGTAGGTGAGGGTGCGGGTTTCACGGCCGGCGAGGGTGGTGACGAAGGTGTAGGAGCGGTCGGGACGAATTTCGGCAGAGAGGCCGTCGAAGACTTGCACCCAGAGGATGGGGATGCGAGAGGTATTTTCTAGATGGAGTTCGATTTGAGGATGATCGCCGGGGTAGGCGTAGGGGGCGAAGGTGCGGGTGATGTGCAGGTGTTTGCTGGCATGCAAAAGCCAGAGACGATTGAGGAGGAGGAGGGCGAGGAAGAAATAGAGGAGGGTGAAGGCAAAGGGATCATGGGTGTAGATGGCTGCTGCAATGAGCAGCAGGCTGAGAAAGAGGATGTATTTGCGCATAGACAAGATATGCAACCTTTAGTCTAGGAGAGAGAGGGGAGTGTTGGTGAGGATTTCTTCTAGTATGGCTTGGGGGGTGATGCCACGGAGGCTGGCTTGGGGATTGAGAATGAGGCGGTGTTCGAAGACGTAGGGGACAAGATATTGGATGTCGTCGGGGAGGACATGGTCACGGCCTTGGAGGGCGGCATAGGCTTGGGCGGTTTTGTAGAGAGCGAGGGAGGCACGAGGGCTGACGCCGAGGGCGAGGTGACGATTGGTGCGGGTTTGGTTGACGAGCTGGACGATATAGGTTTTGAGGGTGGAATCGACGTGGACGTTGTCTACGGCTTGTTGAGCTTGGGTGAGTTCGGCTAGGTTGGAGACGGGTTGGAGGGTTTCGATGGGGTGGGAGTGTTTGAGACGTTCTAAGAGGAGGGATTCTTCAGTTTCGGAGGGGTAGCCCATACGGAGTTTGAGCAAGAAACGGTCGAGTTGGGCTTCGGGGAGGGGGAATGTTCCTTCGTATTCGATGGGGTTTTGGGTGGCGAGGACGAGGAAGGGTTTGGGGAGGGGGTGAGTGGTGCCTTCGACGGTGATTTGGGTTTCTTGCATGGCTTCGAGGAGGGCGGATTGGGTGCGAGGGGTGGCACGGTTGATTTCATCGGCGAGGAGGATGTTGACAAAGATGGGGCCTTTGATGAAGGTGAATTCGGCAAGTTTTTGATTGTAGACGCTGACACCGGTGATGTCGTTGGGGAGCAGATCGGGGGTGCATTGGATGCGTTTGAAATCGCCAGCGAGTGTGGTGGCGAGGGCACGAGCGAGCATGGTTTTGCCGGTGCCGGGGACATCTTCTAGGAGGATGTGACCTTCGGAGAGAATGGCGACGAGAAGGAGTTCGATGACTTTCTCTTTGCCGACGATGACCTTTTGGATGTTGTCTGTGACTTTGTTGCGAAAGTTGAGTACGGTTTGCATATTTGCCTCCTAGGGGAGATTGTTTTGTTTCCCATGTTTATTGTACATGATTCTGGGGGTTTCGTTAATTGGGAATTGAGGAGTTAAAATAACAGCCCTTCATCTCCGAGGAAATGAAGAGCTGTTGTTTGTGAATGAATTGATTCGTTTTTGTAAAATTTTTATTCGATGGTCAATTTTGGGGTACCAAACTTGACTTGTTTTAGGAGGGTTTGACCTACTGGGCAGCGGTCTTCGACAAATTCGATTAATTTGAGCAGATCCTCTTGAGAGGCTTCACTTTTTATGTAGAAGTGATAGCGAATTTCGCTATAGCCTTTTTCTGCATTTGGATTTTTGCCGTTGAAGCTATCTAGGTCTAAGTCGCCTTCTAGCTCTACGCGGATGTCTTCTAGTTTGATGCCTTTGGCAGGGGCAAAGGATAGGGCAGTGATGACTTGGCAAGCGCCGAGACTTCCGAGTAGTACTTCTACGGGGTTCATGCCGGTGTCTGTGCCACCGAGTGATTTGGGTTCATCGATGCTGATTTTGAATCCTCTGGATTCTGCTTCGACTGCAATCCCTTGTTGTCTTTTGACGACCGATTTAAATGTATGAACTGCCATTTGTAACTCCTTTCCTGTTATATCTAGGTTAATTATAAGATAAATTAGGACTTATTTTATCAGGAAAGTATTAGAATTTGAAATAAAAAGCCCCGGTGAAGGGGCTTTTGGTTTTAGTAGACGAGGTCGAGGATGTTGAGTTCGAGGTCTTTGGCGTAGGTTTTTTCGAGCTGGGGGCCGAGTTCTACGAGGGTGGGGGAGTTGAGATGGGCGTCTAGGGCGGCACCGCTTTCCCATTCTTCAACAAAGATGAAGAGGGTGGGATCGTTTTGATCTTGGTAGAGTTTGTAGTCTAGGCAGCCGGCTTCGGCGCGGGTGGGTTCGATCATTTTGGCGGTGATGGTTTTGAAGGTGTCGATGCTATCTGCTTTTACAGTAAATTTTGCGATTACTTTAATCATTTGAATCTCCTTTTGTTCTTCTTTTTTTAAATGAGGGTTTATGTGTTTGGTATTTGCATTGTACAGGATTGTGGGGTGTGTGGGAAGTGCAAGAAAAAAGCGCCAGTGAGGCGCTTTTGTTTGTTTTTGATGGGGTGTTGTTTTATTGACGGAGATATTTGCGCCCGATGAGGAAGGCGCCGATGGCGATGAGGAGCCCCGCGAGCAAGCCGACTGCGTAGCCTCCGTAATATTGAAGCAAGGCGCCACCGATGAGAGGGGTGATGATTTGGGCGAGGGTTTGTTGGGATTGGGTGAGTCCAAGGGTGCCCCCGACGGATTGTTTGCTGATGGATTTGGTGAGGAGGCTGTTGAGGGATACGTTGGCGATGCCGGCGGAGATGGAGATGGGGATGATGACGAGGATATAGTGGAGGACGGAGGTGGAGAAACCCCAGGCAATGAGGCCAAAGGCGAGGATGACGGTGCCGTAGAAGATGAGGTGTGACTCTTCGAATTTTTTGGAGACCCAGCCAATGATGAAGCCTTGGGTGATGACGGACATGACGCCGACTAAGCTGAGGAGGAGGCTGGTGGTTTGGGCGGAGAGATTGAGGGTTTCTTTGGCGACGAGAACGAAGTTGACTTGAAAGATGGTGAAACCGAGGCTATACCAGAGATTGACGAGGAGGAGGGTGCCAACGGTGGGTTGTTTGAGGGTGGCGAGCAAGTTTTTGAGATTGAATTTTGTTGCGGGGCTGGATTTGGCTTGTTCGCGTTCTTCGTCGGTGAGTGATTCGGGGATCCAGAAGAGGATGGCGATGAGGTTGAGAAAGGAGAGGGCAGCGGCGATGAGACCGGGGAGCATGTAGCCAAATTTGGCTAGCTGGCCACCGGCGAAGGGTCCGATGATGAAACCGAGACCGAAGGCGGCTCCGATGAGGCCGAGACCCTTGGAACGATTTTCGTTATCGGTGATGTCGGTGATGTAGGCTCTGGCGAGGGAGGTGTTGCCGCCGAGGAGACCGTCTATGATGCGGCTGATGAAGAGCATCCAGAGAGATTGGGAAAATGCGAAGATGAGGAAGGCGACGATGGTGCCGGAGACGGAGATGATGAGGAGGGGACGCCTGCCCCAGCGATCTGAGAGGCGGCCGATGATGGGGGCGGCTAGCATTTGGGCGAGGGCGTTTGCGGTGAGGAGCAAGCCGACTTGGGTGGGTGTGGCATTAAATTTTTCGGCGATATAGGGGAGGAGGGGAAGGATGAGGCTGTAGCCGAGCAGGTCGATGAATACGAAGCCGAAGATGATTGATAATTTTCGTTTGAGTAGTTTATCCATGAGATTTTCTCCTAATGATTTCTTATTTCATCTATACTGTCTATATAATGTCTATATATATTACTTATTTGATTAATTTTTTGGTTAGGTTTTTTGAATTATCGGTTTTGTGGAATTTGATTTTCTGGATTGGGTTTGAGTGACTGCTAGAATAGGGGCGATATTATTAAATAAATTAATTTAAATGAAGATTTTATGTTTTATGAAAGAGGAATGAGGGGTTTTGCGGATAGATTAACGTTACAAAGCAGTTACAAATCTTTGGGAGAAAATGGGTTATAATTAGTTGGAAAGGATGACAAGAAGGTCATCGAGCAGTTTCTGAGAGAATTTTCGGGGGGAGATGATTTTCTAGACAACCTTTCTTCGTAGGATTATACTAAATTGGTTTTGTAAAAATTTTTAATGATGTTGATAGTCATTCTAATTTTTTTGTAAGTTATTTTTTATGGAGGTCTACGTAATGAGTAAAAGAACCATTACAACAATTGATGGGAACTTGGCTGCTGCTTCCGTTTCATACCCAGTAAACGAAGTTATCGCAATTTTCCCGATCACTCCTTCTTCACCTATGGGTGAATGGGCAGACCAATGGGCTGCTGAAGGAAAGAAAAATATCTGGGGTACGATTCCTCTGGTGCAAGAAATGCAATCAGAAGGTGGTGCCGCAGGTGCAGTGCATGGTGCATTGCAAACAGGCTCCTTGACAACGACATTTACAGCCTCACAAGGTTTGTTGTTGATGCTCCCGAATATGTATAAGATTGCGGGTGAATTGACTCCTACCGTGTTCCATGTGGCTGCTCGTTCTGTGGCTGCACAAGCTTTGTCCATTTTTGGTGAACATAGCGATGTGATGGCAGCTCGCTCCACTGGGTTTGCGATGTTGGCATCTAACAGTGTGCAAGAAGTGGTGGACTTGGGGGCAATTTCTCAGGCTGCAACTTTGAAGGCACGTGTGCCAGTAGTACATTTCTTTGATGGTTTCCGTACTTCTCACGAAATTCAAAAAGTGGAAATGATTTCTGAAGATGATATTCGTGAAATGATGGATGACTCTTTGGTGCAAGCTCACCGCGCTCGTGCAATGAGCCCTGACAATCCTACAATCCGTGGGACTGCTCAAAACCCGGATGTGTTCTTCCAAGCTCGCGAATCTGTGAATCCTTTCTACAATGATATGCCTGAAATCGTGCAAAAAGAAATGGATAAATATGGCAAGTTGGTTGGCCGACAATATCATTTGTTTGATTATGTGGGCGCTGCGGATGCTGAACATGTGATTATTTTGATGGGTTCTGGTGCAGAAGCTGCTGAAGAAGCCGTTGACTATTTGACCGCTAAGGGTGAAAAAGTTGGTTTGTTGAAAGTTCGTTTGTTCCGCCCGTTCTCTGTGAAACATTTTGTGGATGCATTGCCGAAGACCGTGAAAAAGGTTGCTGCAATGGACCGCACTAAGGAACCTGGTTCCGCTGGCGAACCTCTTTATCAAGATGTGATCACTGCTTTGGCCGAAGAAGATCGCGGCGATATCAAGGTGATGGGTGGTCGTTATGGTCTTTCTTCTAAGGAATTTACCCCCGCTATGGTGAAGGGTGTTTTCGATGAGATGAAGAAGGCTGACGCTAAGAAACATTTCACAGTTGGGATTGAAGATGATGTGACCCATTTGTCTTTGGATTATGATCCTGATTTCTCCACTGAAAGCGACGAAATTACACGCGCTTTGTTCTACGGGTTGGGCTCTGATGGTACCGTGGGTGCTAACAAAAACTCAATCAAGATCATTGGTGAAGAAACTGAATATTATGCACAAGGTTACTTTGACTATGATTCTAAGAAGGCTGGGACGGTTACTACTTCTCACTTGCGCTTTGGTCCGAAACCGATCAAATCTACTTATTTGATTAACAAGGCAAGCTTTGTGGCCTGTCATCAATTCTCCTTCTTGGAAAAATATGACATGTTGAAGACTGCTGTGAAGGGTGCTACTTTCTTGTTGAATAGCCCTTATGATGCTGAAGAAACATGGAAAGAATTGCCTTACGAAGTTCAAAAGCAAATTATCGACAAAGAAATTAATTTCTATGTGGTGGATGCTTATGAAGTGGCTAAGAAGACTGACATGGGTGCCCGTGTGAACACTATTTTGCAAACTTGTTTCTTTGCAATTTCTGGTGTGTTGCCTAAGGACGAAGCAATTGCTCAAATTAAGAAGGCAATTAAGAAGACTTATAGCAAGAAGGGTGAAGATGTTGTTCAAAAGAACTATCACGCAGTGGATCAAGCTTTGAGCCACTTGGTGAAGGTGGATGTTCCTGCTGAGGCTACTTCTAGCACTCATATGGCACCTCCTGTTCCGAATACTGCTCCTGAATTTGTGAAGGATGTGTTGGGCACAATCATTAAGAAGGAAGGGAATAGCTTGCCTGTGAGCGCTATGCCCAATGATGGTGTGTATCCGACTGCCACAACTATGTTTGAAAAACGAAATATTACCCTTGAAGTTCCGATTTGGGAACCTGATACTTGTATCCAATGTGGTAAGTGTACGTTTGTATGTCCACATGCAGTGATTCGTGGGAAGGTTTATGAGCCTGCATTATTGGAAAATGCTCCTGCTACTTTCAAGAGCAAAGATGCTAAATTCCGTGAATTCCCTGGGGATATGTTCACGATTCAAATTTCTACGGAAGACTGCACTGGTTGTGGACTTTGTGTGGAAGCATGTCCTGCTACTTCTAAGGAAGACCCGACTCGCAAGGCGATCAATATGGGTGACGTGTTGCCGATTGCTGAAGACGAACGCGATAACTGGGCATTCTTTATGGATATTCCTCAAAAAGACCGCAATGCTTTCAAGTTCAATTCTGTGAAGAATTCTATGTTGTTGCGCCCGTTGTTTGAGTTCTCTGGTGCATGTGCCGGCTGTGGTGAAACTCCTTATGTGAAGTTGTTGAGCCAATTGTTTGGTGACCGCGCTGTGATTGCGAATGCAACTGGTTGTTCCTCTATTTATGGTGGTAACTTGCCGACAACTCCTTGGGCTAAGGATGAACATGGCCGTGGCCCGACTTGGAACAACTCTTTGTTCGAAGATAATGCTGAATTCGGTTTGGGGATGCGCTTGACTTTGGATAAGCATAATGAATATGCTATCGAAATGGTGAAGGCGATGTATGATGAGCTAGGTTCTGATTTGGCAGAAGGTCTTTTGACTGCTGACCAAAGTGACGAGCCAGGGATCAACGCCCAACGTGACCGTGTTTTGGTTTTGAAGAAGAAGTTGGAAGAAATTGGTACTCCTCAAGCGATGAATCTTTTGAGCTTGGCCGATAATCTTGTGAAACGCTCTATGTGGATCATGGGTGGTGACGGTTGGGCTTATGATATTGGCTATGGTGGTTTGGACCATGTGTTGGCTTCTGGGCGCAACATTAATGTGTTGGTGTTGGATACGGAAGTGTATTCTAATACGGGTGGTCAAGCTTCTAAGGCTACTCCTCGCGCTGCGACTGCTAAGTTTGCTTATAAGGGTAAGGATATTCCTAAGAAGGATTTGGGGATGATCGCGATGGCTTATGGGTATGTTTATGTGGCGAAGGTTGCGATGGGTGCGAGCGATGTGCAAACTTTGAAGGCTTTCATTGAAGCGGAAGCTTATGATGGTCCTTCTTTGATCATTGCTTATAGCCATTGTATTTCTCACGGGATTGACATGCGCGATGGTTTGAGCCAACAAAAGAAGGCTGTTGAATCTGGTGTGTGGCCTCTTTATCGCTTCAACCCCACTTTGGCTGAAGAAGGTAAGAATCCGTTGGTGATTGATTCTAAGGATCCGAAGATTTCTGTGGAAGAATATGCTTATGGCGAGAACCGCTATCGCAATTTGCTCCGCTTGGATGAAGAACGAGCTGAGAAGTTGATGAAGTTGGCGAAGTCTGATGCGAAGGGTCGCTGGGATCTTTATGGTCAAATGGCGAAGATGCATTATGACCGAGTGAATGACGAGGAATGATTTTCACGCTTAGCGTGAAAAAATGGAGTTTTCTCTGAAAACTCCACGATTAAGTAGTATGAGAGCACCCTCCTTTTTAGGAGGGTGTTTTTTATTGTATAATGTTAGAAAGTGATGGGAGGTTAGAATGTCATTAACAGAATATGAACATAATTATTGGGCAAAGGAAATATTATCTTATTTAATTTCACACTTAGATAATATAAATGGAAACATTTATATAACATATAAAAATTTAGCAATGGAGATTGATTATCCAATTGAGCCTAAAGGTAGTTATTTTGGAAAAATGATAGGAAATACTCTAGGTGTGATGGGACATTTAATTGATGGTATTAGGATTGATGGTGAAGAAATCCCTCAAATTCAAGCTTTAGTTGTTAAAACATCTAATAAATTACCAGGAGATGGATTAAAAGAATTTATTGAAGGCTATGAAAATCTTTCTGACGAGAAAAAGAAAGATAAAATGATTGAAATATATGATGAAATTAATAAATTTGGTACTAGATGGTATAAACTATTAGATGTTTTAGGGATTCGAAATAATAGAATAAATGAAAAAATAATAACTGCTAAAGCAAAATATAATCCTTTTGGTAGTGAAGGATCTCCAGAACATAGAGCATTAATTAGGTATATTTTAGAAAATCCTCAGACTATTGGTATATTAGAAAATGTAGAAGCATATCCTGAATATCCATTAAAATCTGGCGATAAAATCGATATTTTTTTTGATTCTGATCATACGATGTATGCTGTGGAAATAAAATCAAGAAGGTCAGGAAAAGATGATCTTGAAAGAGGATTATATCAATGTATCAAATACAAAAAAATATTGGAAGCGGAAAATTTAGTAAATAATAGAGATTGTATTGTCGAAACTTATCTAGTTATTGAGAAGGATTTACCAAAAACAATTGAAAGGATAAGGAAGAAACTTGAAATTAAAGTTTTTGAAAATATTACATCAAATTAAAATTGAACTCTTTTCTAATATTTATTATTAGAAAAGAGTTTTAATTTATTATTTTCCTGTAGTAACTTTTGGAGGAATTATCATATTGCTATTAAATTTGATTCTCCAAATAGATAATTTGTTGAATGGGTTTTCAAAAATAAGCTGATTATTATGTGTTTCTCTTTTTATAATCCAATTAAGTATATCAATTGAATCATCTTCTGTTGTCAATAATTCAATAACAAATGATTCTTCTTTATCAGTTTTAGTCTCAATATAAATTTTCTCATTAGGATATAGAATTACACCATCAAATATTATCCCAGACATAATTACCTTTCTATTATTTTATATTTTGAATAGAAGCTGTCGACCACTTCTACTATAAAACGAATTTCAAATTCTAATAATGATATTAGGTTGTATGACAAGAAGGACAACAATGTTTACAACCATTTGATTTTTTATAATGTTTCTTCGCTTCGGCGACAGCAGTTCTACAATTCGAATGATTTCCAAGTGGAGTTGTGCTTTTAGTTAAATCTAACCAAGGACAAGAAGAAATATGAACTTCGTGATCGCCATTTGGTTGATCATTATTATTAACATAGTATCGATGCATATTTATTACCTCCTTTCTTAAAGGATACAGCTTCTTTTTATTCGACATATTTAAAAGAAGTTGTTTTTAAGGGAGGTAATTAGGTTGCTTTGAATTCCCGGAATGATGGAATTTCTTTGATTTGGAAACTATATCATAGCTCATTTTTTCTATCAATATTTTTATTATTTAGTTAATGGAAATTAATAAAATTCTTATAATTCGGATGTTTTTATCTGAATTGAATTCCTGTGTCAGTGGGTGATATCCCCCCTCCGAATTGCTTCGCAATTCTCCTCCCCCCTTTGGCAAGGGAGGTTCGCTTCGCTCTAAAAGGTCATATTTTAATGATTTTGATGGTTTGTTGAATATTCAAGGAATGATAGAATATTTATAATCATTAAGAAGGTAGGGAGTTTATGAATAAGAATACACATCCATTTGCATGTCTGATTTTGTTTGCTTTGTTGTTTAATGTGGTGGTGGGGGTGATTGGGTTTTATGTGCGGAATGTGAAGGCGGGGCCGGAGATTGCTCCGTTGAATTGGGTTTGGGTTGTGGGGATTTTGACGGTGATTGGGATTATTTGGTCGGTTGTTTTGATGATTACGGATGATTCACGTGAGAAGAAATGGGTGTTGTTCGTGACTACACTTTTGTTTGCGTTGTTTGGGGGTGCGTTGGTGAGTATGATTGGGTGGTTGGTGGTGAATAAGGTGGTTGCTTTCTTTTAGTTTAAAAAAAAGAAGTGGCTGAACCACTTCTTTTTCCCCTAGAACGTTTTGATGTGACTGCTGCAAATGAGACAACCATTTGTTTTGTGATAGATCATGTTGGCTTTTTCTATGGCTTGTTGATAGGATTCAAAGTAGCCAAGATAAGTCTTTTGATGAACTGCCTTGAGTTGGTTGCAGTCAATGTGATGAACTTCGTAGTCTCCATTGACTTGAGGGACGGTCACCTACATAGTAGTTTTTCTTGTGCCTCCTAATGGGTTATAGGGATGGATTACGAGCTCTCTCTTCCTTTTCTGGAATAATATTACCCGTAAAAGCATTTTTTACCAATTCGGCGTTTGTACTTATTTTTGTGACAATTGTTTATTTTATATTGTTAAATGAATGGAGAGATGTTAAAGCGTGTAGTCCCTAGCAAAGGGACTACGCTGAAGAAGCTTTATGTTATTTGCTTTATGACTCAAAGGAGAAAAAAATTTTTCATGGAGTCATATTTAGCATATCCAATTAATAGATTTATTGCAATGGGCAATTGTACCTATTTTTAAAATTAGCGAATGATTGTTATGGTTTGCGTATTTGAGCTAGCAGTGCCACCTTCTCCAAAACATGAGATTTTGTAGGTGCCGATGTTTACAAGAGGTTGGTTGGTGGTTGGGTCGATGGTGTAATATTGTGCTTGCCAATTACCTTCTGTGGTGAGAGATTGGGTGCCGGGGATGACGGGGAGTTTGAAGTAGGCGCCATTGGATTCTAAACGGAGATAGGATGTGATGCCTTTGCCGGTGGCTGTGATGGGATTGCCGATGGCGGCTGTGCTGTCGATGGAGATGAATTTACAAACAACAGCATCTTTTAATGTTTCAGGAACGGTAGTTGGAGGGATTTCAGTTGGGGTTGGTGTGGGGTCAGGAGGGAGGGGAGTATTACCGACGGTTGGTCCTTCAGGGGGGGCACCTGGGTCTCCTGGTATCGCAAAGGCTAGCGTTCCAGTTAATGATAAGGCAAGTAAAACTAATAAGAGTAACATCATTTTTTGTTTCATTTTTTTTCTCCAAAATTCGATTGGTTGATTAAATCATCCCACTAATAAAATTGTGTAACTCGATGAATTAATTAATCTAATTACACTATTAATATTAACGCTATTTTAAAATAGATTCAAGTAATTCGGAGTTTTTTGTCCGAATTAATTGTTAAAAAAATGAGAGAATATTCGATGTAGAAAGGGATACTCAGGTGGGATTAATTTGTAATTTTTTTTTGATGAGATAATTCTGGTATGAAAAAAATAGTGGTGGTGTTAATTGTAATTGTGATCTTGGTTGGGGTGAGTGTGATTGCTCTGGATCAAAGATTGATTGTTCGAAATTATGAAGTTGCGTCTGATCTGGTGAACGAACCAATTCGTTTAGTGGTGATTAGTGATTTGCATAGTACGGTGTATGGGGAGGGGCAAGAAGTTTTGATTAAGTTGATTGCAGCACAGGAGCCGGATGTGATTTTGTTGGCGGGGGATATTGTGGATAATAATTTGCCTGAAGAGCCAGCGTATTTGTTTATGGAGAAAGTGGTGGAGATTGCACCGACTTATTATGTGATGGGGAATCATGAATTTTGGAGTGGTTTTGCTGGGGGAATTCGACAAGAGGCAACAATATTGGGAGTGAACGTTTTACGTAATGAAATGGCGACCATGTCTGTTGGGGAGCAGACTATTGCGATTTATGGGATTGATGATCCTGAGTTTGTGAAATATGAACATCGAGATGGGGATGATTGGGCTGTTGCTTTGGGGAATTTGTGGCAAGAAAATCCGTTTGAGGGGTTCAAAATTTTAATTAGTCACCATCCAGAAAAAGTGGGAGTATATCGACAATTTGATTTTGATCTGATTGTCTCGGGGCATGCACATGGTGGACAGGTACGGATCCCTTTTTTGGTGAATGGGTTGGCGGCTCCTGACCAAGGGCTTTTTCCAAAATATGCTGGTGGAGATTATCAGTTGAGTGATGAGACTAGATTAATCGTGAGTAGAGGGACGGTTATAAATTCATATCCGAGAGTGTTTAATCGACCTGAGGTGGTGGTGATTGATTTGCAATAAATCGAATGATTTGTGAGAAAGAGAATGCTCCTTTATAATGGAATAAAAAGTGGAGGAGATATATGAAAAAGCATTCAATCATTTTTGTTTTAATTTTGGTTTTAGGTTTTTTGTTTGGGAGTAGCTATGCTGAAGGGGATGTACCGAATGAAGATCTTTGTTCGCTTGCCTCTTTGAATAAGTTTGTAGGGTTCAGTAGTATTGAAAATTTTGATAGATTGGCATGTGGATTTCACGAAGATGAGCAAGAAATTGTTCTTTATCAGGTTTATTTGTATTCTGGATCAATTGAAGAACTCGACCAAATTCTGGTTGAAAATTTAAGCGGTTATCAAATTAAAGATGTAGATTCGGGCATTGTTGAGGGGATGATTACTAAGTTTTTTGATGATAAAGGGGGATTATATCTTGAGTTGTTGGATGAGTCAGGTTTAGATGTGGGGCTTTACATTAAAGAAACGGATCGTGAGGGGATTATTTATGTAGATTTTATGGATTATGGGATTGAGGATGACACACCTTATCGACCATATTTAGATCAGAATGTGGCTAGATGGTTTTTGAATTTTGATTTGACAGGAAATTGGTTTGAGGACTATGCGGTTCTGAGTGAATGGATTGAATTCAGTTGGGAAGATGGTGAAATGTTAAATCGCTCGATCACCTTTGATGTGGGGGAAGATTTTGAGAGCTTGAAAAAATTGGTTTTTTCTAATGATTTTATTTATCAATATGGAAATTATTTGACTGAAGCGCCACTGCAAAATTATATGGAGGGAGGGTTGCCAGCTTTGGCGTTTTCTACGATTGATGGAATGAGTGTGATAATTAGATTTGATGAAGAGCAGCATCAAATGGAGATGAATCAATTTTCCAATGATGTTTCGACTCCATTAAATGAATATGGAAAAATTGAGCAAGAGCCCTTCGCACTATCAGAGATCACTTCTGTCTATGATTTTCTGAAGGAAGGAGTAAATCCTTTTGATGGGTTTTATTCAGAACAGTATGCTGATAATTTTGATTTGCGGGGTTATAATATTGAGATTTTGCCTTACGGCAGGATGGACTTTGAAGTAATTTATCTTATAGATGGGTTGGACTCTATGGAAGCAGGAATTGCAATTTCTGAATGGGTACCGTCGATTAAGGAAAATTATGATTGGTATATTAATAAAGCAGACTTTGATATTTATGGTGAGAATATGTATGTGACGGGGCATTATTATCTGCTGAATGAAAAAGATTTGTTTTTGGATGCGTTTAAAATGAATTATGTCCCAGAATTGTTTGAATTTGGGATGTTGGAAGGAATTTCAGAAAGAGATGAATTCTATTCTAAGAATATTCAATTTGCAATGAATTTATCAGATTTAGAAACAAAAGCTTATATTATTCATCAATTTGGTGAAGAATATGCTACTTATTCTGATTATATTATTTCAGAAGAGTATCAAAATTTGGTAGAAGCTAATGGTGGTGTTGATTTTTTGGTGTCTATGGATGAATATGATCAGATGAATGTGACGTTTCACTATGGTGATGTTGAAGTAAACTTTACGTTTTATGATGAATATGAAGAAATTGCAATTAGTGAAAGTACTATGGTGGCGGGAATAGATTTGAGAGATCTTGTAAAATAGATGAATTTGATTAAATATTGATTTTAATTAACATGATTGTAAAGAAAATAATTATAATTAGTGTGAATAAAGATTAATTTTGAGAAAAGGAATCAATTATGAAAAAAGGTTGGATTTATTTGATAGGGGCTGTTTTAGTTTTGGCGATTGTTTTATTTGGTGTGTTTTGGGGCCATGAAAAGGTGCATGAGGTGACTGGTGTTGTGGTGGATGGGACGATGAATACGATTGTGTTGGATATTGAAGGGGAAGGTGAAGGGGAAGGTGTGCATTATTTTAGTACGATGGACACGGACAGGACTCAGATGGATTCATTTCTCATTGATGATGTGGTGTGGTTAGAGTATACGGGGGCTCTTGAAGGACCTAATCAAGTGGTGCGATTGGAAAATTTGACACAGAAATAAATAAATTCTGGTAAATCAATAAAAGACTTGTTTAACGACAAGTCTTTTTTAGTATAATTATGTGAATCTTAAATTAATTTTGATTTATTAACTTATTTTGTTAAAATGTTATATCTTAATTTAAGCATAAAGGAGAAATTATGAAGCGAGTCAATGTAATAATTTTGATCTTCCTTGTGATGGTTATGTCTTTTGGCTTATTCACAGTAGAAGGTCAAACATATGAAGAAGATTGTGATATGAGAGGCGGTATTTTTATCGCTGATATGGGAGGCGGCGTTGCAGGTTGTTTTAATATTACAGATTTTGCATCCTTAACACTGTATAGTTGTCCTTCATATTTGAATCTTATCTATAATGGCTTTCCTTTTGGTTCATATTGTGGATATGAACCTCCAGGAGATAATAATTGTTTATTAAGTGGTTTGATTGCATGCGAACCTAATACTCAAAAGTCTCTGACCCAGTTAAAAATGTGCAAGCTACTATCTGTAGAAAGTGCTTATCTTGGTGGCACTGTGAAAACAAAAGGTGTGGGTGCCCCAAATTCTCTAAAAATGAGAAATAAAGAAACAGGTGTTTTGTATGTTTTACCTATGGTTTCAAGAAGTGAAGCTTACAGTGGGATTTGGGAAGCGGAGTTTGCTACGATTGATCCGACAACAAGCCAGCCATTAGTGGCCCCGGGTGAGTATATGGTATATTGTTATGGAGAAGGTGGTACGGCTAGTGGCTCTGGCCAGATGATTACTATCTCTAGATAATATTTTGGAAATACTATAAAGCTCATCTTCTGATGAGCTTTTTTATTTAATATTTTCTATTGTTTTAAGCATATATTGCGCAAACTCTTGGAGGCATTGTGGTGATTGTTTATTATTTGTGTGTTGGTTATTACTCGAATCAAGAGCAGATTGAATGAGGGGATGAAACTCGGAGGGTAGCGTTTGGAATGCCCATGCCCCCGCTTCTGTTTTGGAGAGAATTTTTTGTTGTTGCACATAGGCAAGGACGCGGCAAAGATTGAGTGTGTAATATTCGGGGGATTTTGTAATTTCTGTGAGGGCATCTTGGATGTCATTATAGATAGAGGCTCGATAATGTTCAGGTGGGATGGGGGCAAAGGCTTGTTTTATAGGAAGCCCGAAGAGGGTTTTGCCTCTTTGGGTGAGGATGGTGAAGTGAGCGGCAAGATCAGGATCGGTGTCATTTTCGCATAGGTAGGAAGGATCTGTTTGATATCGATGTTTGTGTGTGATGGAATAGTGTAGTAAGTATGGGGTTGGATAGACAAAATTTTGAGCAAATTGGGCTAAGACATAGGAGATTTCAAGCCCTTTGGCGGGGGCGTTTTCTTCAAGTTGGATGATGGCGTGGATGAGTTGGCGTTTTGTTGGGGTGGGAAAATCGTGTTGGGTGAGGACGATGAGATCGATGTCACTGGTGAGGGGATTGAAGCCGGTCATGGCGAGGGAGCCATGCAGATATATGCCCACGAGGTTATCTGCCAAGTGGGCTTGGTTGAGCTGAATCAATTGGTCGAAAAGAGGTTGATATTGCTCCATTCAGTTGATTAGGAATTTTCTGCTAGTTTTTGAAGCTCATCTCTTTTGCGGCGATAGGCGACGATGGGGCGATCACCATAGATTGGTTTTTCGCCAATTTTGAGCCCTGATTTTAGGGGAAGTTGGGATTCTACGACGCCTTGGTCTTGATCGGCAATGACGAGGTTGGCGATGGAACCGAAGAAGTTGATGGCTTGTTTGAGGAGGGGAATTTTCATAAAGCGTTGATAGAAGCGGAGATACATCAATGTGTTTTCATCGTCTACGGGGACAAAGGCGAGAAAGACGCGGATATCGTCTGCGATCCAGTTGTGCCAGATGTTGCCATAGATAAATTGAAGTTGGGGAGGGGGTGAGACGGGGTCCATGTCCTCTTCTTTTTGATAGGTTTGACCTTGGTCGACTTCATTTTTGACCCATATATTGAGCATGGGGGCATTTTGTTCTCCTACTTCAGTCCATTCGTAGATGGGACCGTTGACGACTGTTTTGTTGCCACGACCGATGGTGGAGGCGTGGACGAAAGGGAGATGAACAACATCTAGTTGATTTTCAATGGCACGAGAATAGTGGGTTTTCCAATGATCGACAATCTCCCCATAGCTAAAATCATCGGTGAGGTCGGGGAAGAAAGGAGGGGGTGCGGTTGGTTTTTGGTCTCCCCAGAATATAAAAATGAAATCGTGGTCTTCATGAGTGGGATAGGTTTGTACATTCATGTTTTTGAGGGGTGGGGTTTCTTCTCCAAAGGCTGGAATTTTTACACATTCTCCATCTTTGTCAAATTCAAATCCATGAAAAGGACAGGCGATGGTTTTGGGCGATTGTTTGCCTAAGCTGAGGGCGGCGCCACGATGGGGACAGAGATCACGCATGCAGACTACTTCTCCAGATTCTTCACGCCAAAAGATCATTCTTTCCCCCATGCGTTTGATGCCGAGGGGTTTGTGTTTTTTGACTTGCTTACTGTGCAATACGGCATACCATTGATTTTTGATCATTCTTTTCCTCTTTACTTCGAACTTTTTGATTTTGATTAATTAAATTATACGAGATTATTGGGCGGATGATTGTTAAATTTTTTTTTTGAAGTGTAGGTTGAAGAAATTTTTTTAATGTGTAAAATGAAGTAAATAGAAGAAATAAAGGATTGGGAATATGAAAAATAAATGGGTACTCTCTTTTTTAGTGATTTTGATTGCTGTGATTGGGTTCAGTTTTGGGCATGTTGATGGCGCTGAGACAGGAACCCCTGTTGATCTTTGTGAAGCGCCTTATACTCTTTTTGATGGGCTGATTTTGGGAGAAGGCGCAACGACTATGACGATGACTCGATGTGAGTTATTTGATGAAGAAGATGGCAGTTTGCGCTATGTACAATCTTTCGAGATTACAGAATCAGAAGAGGTATTAGTGGGGCAGATCATGGCTTGGTATGCGGATGTGAGCGATGAGGATGTGCAAGAAGGGATTCAGAGCTTAAAATCCGAAGATAAATTCCGAGTTCACCAGTTTCGTGTGGATAATGGGGAGAAACTTTTGGTGCAAGTGAATGCGAATGATGGGGGATGGTTTGATGTGGAACTTTCTCAAATTGTGCCAGAAAGTAATTGGGCTGTTTATGATGCGTTTTTGAAAAATAATTTTCAAGAATCTTTTTTTTCTTTTGGTGCATTTGAAGGATTGATGGCAAATGGTGGTTCTGCATTGCGAGATTTTAGTATTGATTTTCGATATGATCAGCCGGTGATGAGTAGCGAGATGAGCTTTGCGGTAGGTGAAAGCTTTGGCGTTTATAAAGAGTATGTTTATTCAGGGGATTTTGCAGAAGATTTGGGGAATCAGCTACTGGAAGAACCGAGTTATTCTGAAGGTGGCTGGGCTTGGGCGTTTTATTCTTTGAAAAATGATGTGTTGTTGAAAGTGGCGTTAATCGAAGAGAGTTCAACGATTATGTTGGTGGAAGATGGTGATGCGCAAGAGTTTTTGAGCACGATGGCATTTTTGCCTTTGGAAACTTCTGTTGAAATTGAACTTGATGCTCCGTTGGATGTTTTGAAATCAGATTTGAATGTTTTTCGGGGTATGGAGATGCCAGAAGGGTTTGATTTAATTGGGATTGAAGCACGGTTTTTGCCCTACGAAGCTGTGGAGATTTCTGAAAAATATGTGACTGCGTTGGAAATTGAAGATGCTTTGCCAATTTTGTTGGCGACATTGGAGAATGGTGAGGCTTATTCTGTGGATGAATTATTACAAATCAATGCAGAACAAGATCAGATTCGTTTGGAACAAGAGACCTTTTTAAACGGAAGAAAAGGGCATTGTGTGATCTCTTCGACAGATGGTGGAACGGAGATTAAGTTTTTTGTCGAGGATTATGCTCATTATATGAGTTGGCAGAATTTTTGGGTGCAAAACTTTAATTTTTCTTTTTATTCGGGAAGTATTTTTGAAGACCTTTTGGAAAGCAATGTGCTTTCTGAAAAAATGGTTGCTTTGTATTTCCAAAATGGCAAATTTGAGGTCAGTTCGGAAGTTTTGTTGAATTTAAGAGATGATTATAATTACGTGCTTTTGTCATTGGCATCTGATGAATTTGAAAATCACATCAAAGGACAATTAAAGGAAATGCCAATGGCTGAAGGTGGGGAAAATGGCTGGTTTGATTATGCGCTGAAAAATGAAGTCAATCTCAAGTTTGACCTTTCTGATTTAGATCAATCGGTGATAATCAGTCAAAGATTAGGGAAAAACGAGATGATCGCTTCAGTGGATTTGTTGAATGAAAACGATTCTGAAGAAATTGGGATTGACCGTCCCAGTGATCTGTTGATTATCGAAGAGGATGTGCTTGGTGAATTGGCATTTCCTGCTGGTTTTGAGGAAACAAAAATTGAGTTTGAGGTGAATGAATTTGGTAATGTTATTTTAGTCAAAAACTTTGAGATTCAACTTAACCAAGAGGAACTCCTCCAAGCATTGAATGGGCTTTTGTTGGATGGGTTTGCATTGCCAGATCAAGCGGTGGCGGTGAGTGAAGAAAAGCCTGTTTTTTTGAATGGGCTGGCGCTAAAAGGGAATCTGATTGGTGAGATTATTATTGAGGAAAAAGAGGGGCAGTTGGAGATGAGTTTGGCGGTCAATCTGCCAAAGCAGGGGCAACGCGTGAAAGATGGGCTTGCTTTGAATTTTAATGCAAACTTGATTGATTTTGGCTCAATGCCGTCTATTTTTGAGCAAGATGCAATCATGCAAGAAACGTTTGTGATTGGTGATGCGCTAGAGGGATCTACTTTTGTGCATGAAAGAGGGTATGCACTGGGAGATAGATTGAGCGATTATGAAGATTATCTTCTTTCAGATGAATTTGCGAAAAACATGGCTGCTTTTTTACGAGATGAACCTTATCAAAATTGTGAAGAAGATTGTTTTATTGAATTTCGATTCAAAAATGGACTACGCTTGTCTTTTCAGTTTTCCGAGGATTCTGGTGAGATATATGTGAAGGAATCTTTGCTAGAAGACCGTTTTTTCAGTGAGCTGAATGTAACAGACTCAAATGAAAAGTTAGTCATTGTGGAAACACCAGCAGATTTCTTTGAAAGTGAGATTAATCCATTTGTTGTTGATTTGGAGAGGATTCCGATTGTTGTAGATTCAACCAAAATAATATTGGAAGAGTTTGATAATACGAATTTGATTCAATTTTGGCATGCGGATGTGACAGATGCAAATATGTTAATCACTGCTTTTGTGGATGCGTTTGGTGTGCCGACTGGTGAAGAAATCTCTTCTTTAGAAAATATATTGGTAAATGAAGGAGAGGTTGCGTTAGATTTTATTGTGGCTGGTGAGATTGAGGATGTTGAATTTCATGTGTTTATTATAGAAATAGAAAACGGATTTGAGGGGACAGTATTTTATCAAGATCAAACGCATCCGGAAAGTTTTTCTTTGATGGTTGAAAAGAATTTTAATGATAAGTTGATTCCGTTTGGTGATTATTCAAGTTTGTTTGAAAAAGATGAGACTGTCAAAGAAGAAATGAGTTTTTATTTTGATAAGGATGAAAGTTGGTCTTTTGAAAGTGTGAAGTTGTATATGTTGGGAGGCGATTATTCCGTATACGCGGATTATTTTTCATCAGATAAATTTGTATCTGAATTGGAAGCAATGGGGGCTACTCGTTTTGAGACTTGGCTTGATGAAGGGCAGAGAGTCATTCATTATATGTTGTTTGGTGTGGATGTGAGTGTTCAACTTAATGATGAAATGCAAGAAATTACTTTTAGGGAGCAGGTGTTTAGCCCGGTCAAAGCAATTGGAGAGTATGTGACTCCGGTATTTACTTTAGAAGGTTTGGGGTTTGTCTGTTTTGAGAATGAGGATGCAAGTGGTCAATGCGGAACAAATTTGACAATTGCACCACTTTATTTGAATTTACAATTTAATCAAGATGGGGTTTGTTCAGAGATTGAAATTTCTAATCAAGAGGAATTGATTTTAGGAAAGTATGATTTTTTCCATGTAATATATGATATTCGTTTGGATAAGACTTTTTATGAATTGGGAAGAGATGTGGATGGGTCATTTAAGCTGTCAGAATTTTGGGTGAGCGCTGATGGTGAGATCACACCTGCAGAGGATGGCAAGGAGCTAAAGATTTTTAAGAACGAATTTGAATTTATGGTTGGGGGAGAGATGGAAGGTGCGATGGCAGAGTTAACTAGATTTGTGGAGGGGATTCCTATGCAAGAATGGGAGATGGATTATCTAACTTTAGCTGATCTTCCAATGCGATAGTTATAAAAAAGTAAGTTACTGATATATAAAAAGCCTGCTATTCATAGCAGGCTTTTTGGTAGTTTTAAGTTATTGGCTTTGCTTTAATTTTCAGTAACTGTGGCTTCTTTTACATTGCCATCGTCGTCGTCATCATCTTCTTCATATTCGCCATTTGCTTTTCGTTCGGCGATATAGATGGGAGTAGCGGCATAGAAAATGAGGGTCATCAATACGGCAGATGAGACACACCACATACATGTGGCACCGATGACAAATGGTTCAAGGGTGGTGAGATAGATGGAGAAGAGAATGCCAAAGAGGCTGAACCCCCAGAATGCTTGGGCGGCTAAATAGCGCAATTTTTCAGGACCAACTTTATACATGGTGAATGCGAAAATAAGTGCTAAGGAGCCGGCAACTCCAATGACACCAATGGGAATGAGACCAAAAAGATAGGCGTAGGGGCTGGTTTGCACAGATTGACAATCCCCAACAGGTCCACAAACGGCTTCGGTTGAGGTGAGTTCGACAAAGGAGAGATAACCTGCGACACAAAGCTCGATGACAAAAAATGCTATGATGAGCCAAGTGGGGAATGGTTTGATCTTGATGCCACCGGTGATGACTTG
This sequence comes from Anaerolineales bacterium, assembly GCA_963662985.1. GTDB lineage: Bacteria > Chloroflexota > Anaerolineae > Anaerolineales > UBA11579. Next base: position 2,187,057 of record OY760067.1, read on the forward strand.
TTGCAAAATAAAAATAACAGAAGTGATCATGACTACTAACCAAATTGTGGCGAGAATATTGCCTTTGAGATCATTTTGGAATTTTTCTGCAATGGTGAGTGGGGGTGCTTCAGTGACGGGTGTTGCAGTTTCCCCTGTGATGTCACTTTGTTCTAAAGAGGCGAGGAATAAAGGTAAATCAGGGAATTCAATACCGCCGTTTGCTAAACCATTTTCTACGATACCAGGAAGCATATCGGGAATTTCACCAGAGCCGATCATGACAGTGTCACCGACAATGAGGGTTGGGAATGCGGCAGGTTCAATATTATACTTGTCAATTGCTTCATAGAACATTTCTATGCCAGTATCTGTGGTACCATCTACACCGATGATGAGGACTTCATTGTTGGTGTAATTTGCAAAGAATTCGGGGAAATATTCTGTAATAATATAATGACAATGAGAACATGTGGGAGAATAAAAAAGAATGCCTTTGACTTGAGGTGGAGTGTCGGATTGAGCATTTGCTGTTTGTGTGAAGGCAAAACCTGTTAATAAAATGCTTATGATTAAAAGAAGTAAGAAAAATCTATTCTTGGTTGCCATATTACTGTTCCTCTTTCTAGATATAAATAGTTTTTGATATTGTACTATTAAAAATTAATTGTTTGTGAAATTAATCTAATAAAACGATGAAAATTTGAGAAAGGATTTACATTGAAAAAAATATTATTGATTTTAGGATTAATCTTGGTGGCTGTTTTTGCTTTGACGGCATGTGGCGGCAATGATGGCGCTCCTTTGGTGATCTCCGTTGATGAAGGTTATCAAAAATATGAAGAAGGCGTTTTCCTTTTGGATGTTCGTACACAAGCGGAATGGGACGAAGCACATGTGCCGAATGCAGTGTTAATTCCATTGGATGAATTGGAAAGTCGATTGAGCGAAGTGCCAAGCGACCAAGAATTGATCGTAATTTGTCGAAGTGGGAACCGCAGTTTGACCGCTACAGAGTTGTTGCGGGATAATGGTTTTGATTTGGCACAAAGCATTAGCGGCGGAATCAGCCAATGGGCATCAAAGGGATATCCTGTGACCTTTGGTGAATAAAAAGATTTGCTAAGTTTTGTAAAAAAAGAAAGATATCTTCTGATGAAGGTATCTTTTATTTTAACCAGTTTTGGTATAATTTATTGTAATTAGATAAGTTTAGTCCAAAAATAATACTTGAAAGGGTTCTTTTATTTATGTTGAAATTATTTTTGATGGGGTTGGTTAGCTTTGGTGCTTTTTCTTTTTTTGGAAGATCGGGAGGCAATGATCTGGAAATTTCTGTTGAGGAAGCACACGAAAAATATTCCAAGAATGTGATGCTTTTGGATGTGCGGACAAAAGAAGAATGGGATGAATGCCACGTGCCAAATGCAGTTTTAATCCCTTTGGATGAATTACAAAATCGGTTAAATGAGGTTCCGCAAGATGTCGAAGTGGTGGTGATGTGCCGCTCTGGTGCACGAAGTATGACTGCTACGAGAATGCTCCATGCAAAAGGGTTTGAAAAAACTTTGAGCATGAGAGGCGGGATTAATGCGTGGTATGGTAAGAATTTTGATTTGACTTGCACAAAGTAAAAAAAGATATGTTTTAGAAAAAAGCGAAGAAAACAGTCGCTTTTTTTAAATTTGATTGGTGATCCTAAAGAGCGTGGTAAAATCAGCATTAATCGAGAACATAAAAGGATGCCTTTATGAAGTTGAATGTTCCAGTTGAGACCGAACGACTAAAATTACGGTTTTTTTCTGAAAAAGATTTGAAAGATGTGTTTGTATATCATTCAGATGAATCTGTGATTCGTTATTTATATTGGCCACTTCGTTCGGAAGAAGAAACTTTGGCGGAGATTGAACGCCGGATGAATTTGACGAGTTTTGAAAAAGATGGAGATGCGTTGATTTTGGCGATTGAAGAAAAACAAAGTCAAAAAGTGATCGGTGATATGTTTTTATTTTTACGCAGTCAAGAAAGTCAGCAAGGCGAATTAGGATATGTATTAAATCCTGCTTATCAAGGTAAGGGATATGCTTTTGAGGCGAGCCAAGCGGTTTTGAAGATTGGTTTTGAAGATGCGGGATTTCACCGGATTTATGCGCGTTGTGATGCTCGGAATGAAGGATCCTATCGATTGATGGAAAGACTGGGGATGCGACGAGAAGCTCATTTAATTCATAATGAGATATTTAAAGGGGAATGGAGTGATGAGTTGGTGTATGCTATTTTAAAAGAAGAATGGATTAACAAGAAAGAATAGGGAGGTTTTATGTTTCCAAATCTATCATTACCGCCTCAAGAATGGCTGTTGACAAACGGGCTGGGGGGTTATGCAATGGGATGTGTGGATGAGGTGAACCGACGGAAATATCATGGTTATTTGATAGGGGCGGTGAATAGTCCATCAAAGAGAATTAATTTCTTAAATGAATTTGTCGTAAGTGTTGAGGTAGATGGTAAAACGCTACGATTAGGTGGTGCGGAGAATGATGCGCAAGAGGTCTTGTTTGAGAACGAAGGCCAGATTGTTCATTGGACCTATGTTTTTGATGGATTTCAAATCAAAAAAAGTATTTGGATGCGCTATAGATTTAATGAGACATATGTGCGCTTCCAATTTTCGGGGGATGTGAAAAAAATTCGATTATGGGCAACACCTTTATTTTCTATCCGAGATCATCATTTAAATGTAAATGCTGAAACCAAAGATTATATGGTTTTGTTGGGGGATCATGATATTTGGGTGGCGCATCAAGATGTGGGGGCGTGTAGAGTGGATTATGGTGAGGGGCATTTTATTCAGAGAAATCAATTGGTGAGTGAATCTACATATATAATTGAGACGATGCGGGGAGAAATTGATGAAGAAAGATGTTTCTCTCCGGGAGAAATTTGGATTGATCTAGACCAAAATTCTTCGGTTTGGGCGTTAATCATCACAGATGGAAATGATAATTATTCTGATAATTTAGAGATTAGTTTAGAAAAAAGAAGAAAATATCAAAAAGAGGTTTTGAAAAAGGCAAATGCTGAGAATGCTCCTGAATGGCTGCAACGAGCAGTAATTGGAGCAGATAAATTTGTGGTGAAACGAGGAGAAGGGTTAACCGTTTTAGCTGGCTATCCGTGGTTCACTGACTGGGGACGAGATACGATGATTGCATTGCCGGGGTTGCTGTTGGCAACTGGGAGATCGGATGATGCATTGCAGATTCTGCGCTCTTTTGCTAAATATGTGAGTGAGGGAATGTTGCCAAATCTTTTCCCTGATACTCAATTTGACCATTATTCCCCAGACTATAATACGGTAGATGCTACCTTGTGGTTCTTTCATGCGATTCAAGTTGCGGCGGATGCAGTGGATGAAGTGGAAGTTGCGGAAGAGTTTTTTGATACACTATTGGATATTTTTAATTGGCATATAAAAGGAACTCGGTTCGGGATTCGAGTGGATGAAAAAGATGGATTGCTTTTTGCAGGGGATGAACATACTCAATTAACTTGGATGGATGTGAAGATTGATGATTATGTGGTGACACCAAGAAGCGGCAAGGCTGTGGAGATTAATGCTTTGTGGATTCGAGCTATGCGGATTTTGAAGGACTTTGCAATTCTTTTGAAACATGAGGATGTTGCTGCACAAGTGGGGAGTGTGTTGGCAAAAGCTGAAGCTAGTTATGTAGATCGTTTTTGGAATGGGCGTTATTTGTATGATGTAGTGGATACGCCTACTGGTGAAAATGATGAGAGTGTGCGCCCTAATCAACTTTTTGCGCTTAGTTTGGTGCCTGATCTTTTGAAGGAATCTCAAAAACAATCTATTTTGACGTTATGTGAAAAAGAATTATTGACCCCGTTTGGTTTGCGATCATTATCCCCTGAGGATGAACGGTATATTGGCACTTATCAAGGCGCACGAAATATTCGCGACCTTGCGTATCATCAGGGTACGGTGTGGGCATGGTTGCTGGGAGTGTTTTGTGAAGCACATTATGCTCTATATCACGATCCAGAGGCAATTGAGGGCTATATCGCTGGTTTGATTCGTCATTTGAATGAGGCTGGTTTGGACACTGTGAGTGAGAATTTCTGGGGAGATGCTCCTTTTTATGCAGCGGGGTGCCCAGCACAGGCGTGGAGCCAAGCTGAATTGATTCGGATTTGGCGATTGATTCATCCGATAAATTGATATTTGTAGCGTGTGTTTAGAAGAGAAAAGAGCTTGCTGAATATTGGTTGATATGCTTGAATTGAGGATATGAACAGACGTTTGGTTTTCTTTTTGTTAAGCATTGTGATTGGTATCAGCCTTGGGTTAGTGTATGGCTGGATGATTAGCCCTGTTGAAGTGGTAGATACGGCTCCTAATACTTTCCGTGTGGATTATAAGACTGATTATGTGTTGATGGTGGCAGAAATTTTTACGGATGAGCAAGATTTGGATGCCGCCGTGTATCGGTTGGCTAGTTTGGGCGGTGAGGATTATGCAAATACGGTGCGAGAAGCGATGGTGTTTGCGGTATCATATGGGTTTACTCCAAATGATTTGGCTCACTTACAAAATTTGTTAAATGCACTTGAGGCGAATCCGTCTGTCTCTGAATTAAATGTACAAGGGGGTGTTTGATGCAAGGAAAACCACGCAAAAAAGAATTCCCTTTGTATTTGATTACTGGTTTAGTGATTGGGATTGCAATTGGCTTGTTTTATGCTTGGCGATTGTCTCCGGTGGAGGTGATTGATACGGTGCCAGCATCAATGAGTGATGAGCATAAGGATGCATATCGATTGTTGGTGGCGCAAGCGTTTATGACCAATGGAGATCCTCAAAGAGCGATTGCGCGATTATTTTTATTGGGGGATGATGACATTGTGAATGCTGTAGAAGATCAAGCGCAACGTTTGTTATCTCGTGGAAATAATATCGATGATACAAGAGCAATGGCTACTTTGTTGGAAGCATTGGAAAAGGAAAGTGCGATTGGGTTGCCTACTGCGACTGTCGGGGATGAATATACAGTTTTAGATGATGGTTCAGATGTAACGCCTAATATGATGACAACACCGACAGTGGCGGATGTGATTGTTACTGAGGAAAATACACAAGTTGTGACAACAGAAATTCCTACAGCTACTATGATGCCAACAATGACAGTCACTCCTACAGCTTTGCCTGCGTATGCGTTGGAAAGTTTTGAAAAGGTATGTGATCCGACGATTGATACACCTTTAATTCAAGTGATGGTGAAGAAGAACAATGGCGAACAAGTGCCGGGTGTACCGATTATGGTGATCTGGGATGATGGCGATAATGTATTTTATACTGGATTAAAGCCTAATCTAGGTTTGGGATATGCGGATTTTGAAATGACGCCGGGGGTTAGCTATGACCTGCATTTGGTGGAAGGCGGAGAGGGAGTGATGGATCTGTCGCCTCAAAGTTGTACGAAGAATGATGGAAGTACTTATTGGAGCGGTTGGCTAGTAGTGTTCCAAAAAAAATAAAAATATCAATTTAAATCCAAATCCCCAAGTTTAAGGCTTGGGGATTTTTCGTGAGAAACTTTTGCACTTTTCCTATTTAGGAACGGAGGCTGTATAATGCTTCTGAGTCCGGAAGATAAATCACTTGCCCTTCGTAGAGCACAGGATTATCTTCTAATTGGTTAAGTTTTAAAATTTGTTCAACCGTTGTTTGACTTTGATTGGCAATGTCAAAAATAGATTCACCTTGTTTGACAACATAGACAGACTTGTGTGTGGGGGCAATTTCCACAGCTTCAATTTTGGAAAGTGAGATGCCATTAAGGTCTGAAAAAGTGGCAGAAAGATCAAGGATGCTTTGACAGATTGCGAGTATTGCAAATATACTCAAGAAAAATAATAATTTAATGAAAAAATTGGTTTTGACCATTTCTACTCCTTTCATGTTGTTATCATAATTCAGTTCAGGTTTCTATGCTTGACGGTTATCTGACGATTACCTGACGATTGCCTACTGATTCGTTATTTAAGACAATATTTGTAATATTAATCTTACTTAAGTAAAAAGAGATCTCGTAAAGATCTCTTTTTTATTTTTTTATTCAATAATGAATGTTTCATATAACCGCAGCCCTTCAGGAGAGGGACAATGTTTGGCGATAGGTTCTGCTTCAGCAAATGTTTCTGTTTCGATGACTGAATATCCAGTGGCAGGATAATCTTCAGGTTTAATTGGGGAGGTTTGGTTGCTTGTGATTTCAAATCCCTTAGAAAAAGGATTGCCCCAATCTACAATTTTCTCTTCAAAAGATGCGAACCACTTTCCCCAAAGATCCATGGTATCTTCTTGTGGATCTTCATGCCCATAATAGATCATTACATATTTTGTCATTGTTTGCTCCTTAACTGAACTTAAATTGATTTGCAATTTAGATTCTAGAAAAATGGGAATCTTACAAACAAAAAAGGGATTGGAGCCAATCCCTTTTTTAATTTATTCATTTTTTAGTGTGAGTTTAGGCAAAGAAATTTGTGATGATGGTGGCGAGGATCATGCCGAGGATATAGGGAACCCCCACTTTGCGAGTGAAATGAATGACCCAACCGACGAACCAAAGCGGCCAAATGGGCCAACCGTCTGGTTTTTCATCAGGATAGGGTTTGGAGAAAGTTTCCCATACATCACGCATGTTGGGGAGGGAGAGTAAGACTACGAGGACGCTCCAATGCGTATAGCCAAGAAGAACTTGAGCGATGATGAAGAGATAAAAGATTACAAAGATAACTTTGCTGAGCGTGCGGGCGTTCTTTTCTCCGATGATGACGGGAATAGTTTTGACGTTTTTGTTTTTATCGTGATTCACTTTGTCGATGTGTTTGCCTAATAAAGCGGCACCAACGATCAAACCAAATGGAATGGTTTGTACCCAAATGGCGGTGGTGAGGGTTGCGCCTGATGCGAAGGCTGTGCCTGCTATCATAAGCGGTCCCCAGACGATGAAGGCTGCAATCTCGCCGAGGGCGATCTTTTTTAGCACACCTGTATAGAGTAAACTGGTGAGCAAGCCAGCAAGGGCAAAAGCTACGATGATGGGACCACGCCAAATAGCGAGGACGATCATGATGGCTAGATCGAGAAGATTGCAGAGGATGATGGCGATTATCATGGTGCGTTTGGTGATGAGATTGTCAATGAGGGCATGTGGGCCATATTGGGCACGGGGATAATCTTTGGTGTCGATGCCACCACGATAGTCTGTGTAGTCATTGAGAAGATTGTTGGAGGCGTGGGCGAGGACGATGCCGATGATGCTGAGGAGGGCTGCCCATAAATTGATGCGATTTCCAATTTGCTGCCAAGCAAGGAGAGCACCTAAAATACCTGAAGTGATGGTCATGGTGAAGACTTGCGCACGGGTGATTAACAACCATTTGGTGACCCAATCTGCATTTTCGAGATCATTGCAGGAACCACTGATAAGGGCGGCTGCCCATTTTTTAAGAAGAGTATCTTGTACTTTGGGAGTTGGGTCTATTTGTGCGATCGTTTTTTTAGCCATAGATTTTCCATTCTTTAATTATGTGTTTTTTTTCTCTAATTGGAATTATAATCTTTTCATTCTAAAAATTGAGGTTTTTTAAGATGGAAAAATTGCGTGAAAAATTTCTTTTGGATCCTAGTTGGACGTTCTTAAATCATGGCTCTTTTGGGGCTTGTCCAAAGGATGTGTTTGATGCTTATCAAGATTGGCAATTGTTGCTGGAACGGCAGCCGGTTGAATTTTTATATCGCAATTATCATCTGTTTTTAGATAAAGCTCGCGAAGATTTGGCTGCTTATTTGGGGACAACGCGAGATAGGTTGGTGTTTGTGCATAATGCAACCACTGGGGTGAATATTGTGTTGAATTCACTGGTATTAAATGAAGGTGATGAGATTTTGACCACAGATTGGGAATATGGGGCATGTGTGCGGGCTTGTGAAGCGGTGATGAAGAAGAGCAAGGCTAGATTGGTGATGGCAGAAATTGATGCAAGTTCGCCAAAAGCGATTGTGGATTCATTGATTAATAAAATTACTGATAATACAAAGTTGCTGATGGTGAGTGAGATTACTTCAACTAATGCGTTTGTTTTGCCAGTGGCTGAGATTGTGAAGGCTGCGCATGAAAGAGGGGTTTGGGTGTTGGTGGATGGGGCACATGTGCCGGGGCAAAATCCATTGCACTTGGATGATTTGGGAGCAGATTTTTACACAGGGAATTGTCATAAGTGGATGATGGCACCTAAAGGATGTGCGTTTTTATATGTAAAACCAGAACTGCAAGCGATGATTCAACCGTTGGTGGTGAGTTGGGGATGGGGAGAGGTTTGTGAGCATACACAGACCAATCAGATGGTTAGTTATTTACAATATAGCGGCACGCAAGATCCTGCGACTTGGTTGAGCATTTCGGCTACGATTGATTTTATGAAAACCGAAAATTGGGATCAGGTGCGATTGGATTGTAAACGGATGGTGGATGAGAATCGGGCACGTTTTGATGCGATGCTGGGGCAAGGTAGTGCGTATGGATATGAAGAGGCGGTGCCAAACCAGATGTTTTGCAGTGTGTTGCCAGCGGATGCTGATTTGGATGAATTAAGAAAAGCGTTGGTGGCGGCGAAGATTGAGGTGCCGTTGACCGAGTTGAATGGTAAAAAGATGGTGCGTGTTTCAGTGCAGGGGTATGTGACTCAAGATGATATTGATCGTTTATATGATCTTTTAAAGGACTTTTTTGAAAAGTAAGTGTAATATTTATATAAAAGATTAGTGGTCGTTTGCGGCGAGGGAGCAGTTGTTGAAGCTTTCTATGATAAAATGAAGCGCTAACTGAAAGAGAAGGATCCTATGACGTGGACTGATTTTATTTCTAGGCTGTTGATTATTTTTGTCGCATTTCCATTACACGAATTTGGACATGCTTGGACTGCAAATCTTTTTGGAGATGATACAGCGAAAGAAGCAGGACGAATTACGCTTAATCCATTTAAACATATAGATCTGATGGGTTCCTTATTTTTGCTGTTGTTGGGGTTTGGATGGGCAAAACCAGTACCAGTGAATCAGGCAAAGTTGCGTGAAAAAGGTAGATTAGCACCAATTTTAACTACGGCTGCTGGCGCAATGATGAATTTTTTGTTGATGGCGATTTTGTTTGTGGTGATTCGCGTGTTGCTGCAAAATAATCAGAATGTTTCGATTGATTTGCTTGAGATATTAGTGCAATTTATGATGATTAATGTGGTTTTGGTGGTGTTTAATTTGCTGCCAGTCCCGCCATTAGATGGGTTTATGATTTTACGAAATATTTTGCCGGATTCAATGGACAAATTTTTTGCGATCTTAACACAATATGGTTTTATTATTTTGTTGGTGATTTTGTTCATTTTGCCACAAATTGGTTTTGATCCATTTGGTAATCTTCTATCGGCTTCGATGAACTTTGTGTGGAACTTATTGATTAATTTTTAAGAAGGTTTTTTTGTTTTGAGAGCTATGTATCGTATTCAACAATTTTTTAAATCTCTGTTTGTAACTAAAGGAATGGTGGACATGGAATTTGTTCACAAACATTTGACTGCTGCTCAAGAAGGTGTTTTTTTGAGAATGCAGGCATATGATCGATATCATTCTGTTTATTTTGCAAAGACATTAATTTCAAATGTTTATAAAGTGCCTGAGGATTTGATTGTGGCAGCATTGCTGCATGATGTTGGCAAAAGCCGATATCCGATTAATTCTTTTCATCGAATGGGAGCTGTGGTTGCGAGAAGATTTGCACCGCAAGTGATGGAAAAAGAAAATGAAGAAGAAGTGGCTTTTTTAAATCGTACGGTTTTGGTTTCTAACCATCATGCTGAGTGGAGTGAAAATATGGCGAAAAGCGCAGGGGTGAGCGATTTGACGGCTTGGATCATTGCGCATCATGAAGATAAGGTGTTGGATGAAAGCCATCCGTGGCATGAACTTTTGGAAACTTTTATTAAATATGATGATCTGACGTGAGGTAAATTATGAAAAATCAAGTAACAGTTTTAGGTTTGGGGATGATCGGTTCCTCGATCGGGTTGGCTTTGAGTAAACATAAAGACGAACTGGAGATCATTGGACACGATAAGGATGTGACTTTCGCCAGCAAAGCGAAAAAGAATGGTGCTGTGGCACAAACTGTTTTAAATTTGCATAAGGCTGTTGAAAAAGCAGATATTATTTTCCTTTGTTTGCCAGCGAATGAATTGAATGGTGTGATGCGTAATATTGCAGATGATCTGAAAGAAGATGTAGTGATTTTTGATACTTCGCCAGTGAGATTGCAAGCGGACGCTTGGGCAAGAGAATTATTGCCAGCGACTGCACATTATGTGGGATTGACCCCGATTCTTAATCCTGACTATTTGCATAAATTTGAAGGTGGAATTAATGGGGCAAAAGAAGATCTGTTTGAAGATGGCTATTTTGCAATCAATTGTAATGCTTTTGTTGAGAAGGATGCGATCGACCTAGCGATTGCTATGGTAGATTATTTGGGAGCAGATTCTATTTTTGCTGATATTCCTGAAGTGGATGGGTTGATGACTGCTGGGCATACATTGCCTCAATTGGTGGCAGCTGCTTTGGTGAACACGAATGCTGCTCAAACAGGTTGGTTTGATATTCGAAAATATGCGGGGAGGGCTTTTGCTGAAACCACTTTGGCAATCAATAATGTGGATCTTCCTGATACGATTGCGGCTGAAGCTTTGATGAATAAGGCAAATAGTGTACGTTTGTTGCAAGAATTGGAAAATGAAATTAGTTCTTTAAGAGAATGGATTGAAAAAGATGATGCACAACGCTTAGTGCGCTATTTGGATGTGGCAAAAGAAGAACGCGAAACATGGTGGGATGCGAAAGAAACCAAGAGCTGGGAAAAAGAACGACCTGATCTTGATTTGAGCTCAGGTGAGATGCTTAAGTCTATGTTTGGGATGTTGCCTGATAAGGTGAAAAAAATGGGCAATCGAGACGAAGGGTAATAAATTGATATTAGATAATAAAGACTGCGAATTTCGCAGTCTTTTTGGTTAAGCTTTGCGTGTCATCCAATAATATTGGGCGGGGAATCTCCAGGTGTGTGCTTCTTGTTGTTGATGAATTTCGAAGAACGGGGAGAAGATTTGATGAATTCGCTCTGGCGAGGTGCCAACGAAGACATCTGCTCTGAAATGATGTTTGCGCCAATGAGGTAAAAATTCAAGTAATAAGAATGGGGCGTTAGGTTTGATGACTGAGGCGATGCCAGCTACACAATCTAATTGAGATTGTTCCGTTTTAAAATAGAAACAACCAAGATCGTAGCCGAGATCAAATTGTGGAAGATTGGCCGAGGGAAGTTTGGTGATGTCATGCTCAATGAAGGTGGTGTTGTTCTCTAAGTGTTGTTGTTTGGCGGCTTTTTGCGCTTTTTGGATTGCCATGGAGGAGAAGTCTATGCCGGTGACATGCCAGCCTGATTGGGCGATGTGACGGGCATGTTTGCCTATGCCACAACCTATATCAATGGCAGTGCCTTTTGGGGTTTTTTGAAGAAGTTCAAGGAGTTCTGGTGGGGTTTGAGAGAGTTCCCAAAATTGTTGATTAAATAAATGAATTAATTGATAACGAAAATGCATAAAAAAATCCCTTTTCAAATAAAAGGGATTATATCAAAAGATAGTTTGCTTGTTGATGGATAAAGTCTAAAATGACGTTGCTCATCAGATCTTGCCCTTGCGGGTTGGGATGCATGCCATCGATACACAGATATTGGGTGAAATCCTCGGTTTGCAAGAAGGCAGTGCGGAGATCTATGATGGGGCAATTCTCTTGTTTGGCGATATTGAGGATTGCAGCATTGTAACGCTCTTGCCACCAATAAATGTGGGTGACATTCCCAATGAAGGCTAAGACATTTTCACCTTTGACGTTATTTTGTTTTAAGATCCATTTGAAAAATCGCTCTGCATCAAGGGGAGGTAAGGTGGTGAGGATGGGGCGAGCGCCATGTGCTTTAATAGTATGAATCATTTCTCTGACAGAATTTTTGAAAGCAGGAAAATCTGTATTGCAAATGTGGGCTTGGGTGGGACTATCTGCGACTGCTTTCCAGTCATAATCACAATCATTTCCGCCAAGTTCGATGACGACAAATTCTGGTTGGTATTTTTCAAGATTGTGGGAGAGACTTTCTGCACTTTTGGTGATGGTGTTCCCAAATTTTGATTTGTTGATGATGGTGGCATTGATCTTGGGGGCTAGTTGATTTTCTATTCGATTTTGAGCATAGATATATTTATGCTTTTGATCATCAAACGTTACTCCACGAAAGATCGAATCACCGTGTACTAGGATATTATTTGTCATTGGTTGATTCCTTTCTTGTTTGATTTAGACTAGCAAAAGGGGCTATAGTTTGGAGCCCATTTTTATGAAATGTTTTAGCCCCTTTTGCTGGATCTTAGACTTAGATATTGAACATGAAGTTTCGGACTCTGTGCAAAATTGAGGGTGCTGTGACGGGAGAACGATAGGCACGGGCTTCACTGTGGCGAATGAGTCTTTGGACTTCTTCGCGAACTTGGGCTGTGACACGCGCAAGGTCTTGTGGATTGTTCGGGTTTCCAAAAACTTTGATTGGTTTTCCGACGGTCACGAAGTATTTTCCACCGATGACTGCCTTTGAAATATCCATGCCAGTTTCTAGATTAACTTGGCTAATGAGAATGTTACTGCGATTGCAATAGATGCCGATGGGAGTGATGGGAGCTTGAGTGGAAAGGGCAATGCGGGCGAGACCGTTCTTAAAAACGGCTGGTTGATCTAATTGAGGACTGAGACGACCTTCGGGAAAGATGGCTATGGTTGTGCCTGATTGCACTTTTTGAATGGCTTGATCGACAATTTGAACACCATTTCCTTTTTTAACTGCAATATGTCCTGAATGGCGAAGATAACTCCCAAATCCTTTGACGGCAAATGCGTTGGCTGTGATCAAAATTTGGAAAGGATTTTTGGTTAGTTTAGAGATGAAGAATGGATCGGTGGTAGTGGGGTGATTGGGGACTAAGATGTTGGGGTGAGATTCATCAATTTTTTCTTCATAGACCACATCAAATTCTAAAAGATGGTTGATATAAAATGCGATCAATGCTTTACCAGATCTAAGGAGGAGCTTTTCTTTTTTATTCATATTGCCTTCTTTCTCTTATTCAAATTTTTCCTTTTTTTGTCCCTTTTGATAAGACCCCTTTATCTTAATCTGGCAAGTGAATTTTCTACAGTTCCAAAAGTCAAAAACAATTCATGCAAGTAGGCAAAAAAAAGAATGACGAAAGATGGCTAAAATCATTACTTTTGGCATAGTAACTTTTTTGTTGCATGTTACAATAATTTTATGGCGAAAAAACGAAAAATTAGAACAACAAAGATCCAATATCATCTTCCATTAAATTTTACTTTGGTGGTGGGGATCATTGCAAATTTAGTGATCTTTGTTTATCAACCTGATATTTATCTAAAAAGTACTGATAGTTGGATCTTAATCACGATGGGATCGTGTTATTTGGTGTTGCTTTTGCTAGATATGGTGAATTTGATTGTATTTCCGAATCATATGCCAATTGCAATCGATGGAGTGATGTATATTGCGAGGGTTGCAATTGTGATCTTTTTAGTGGTGATGGACCCGACTGAGATTTCCTTTTTATTGATTGGATTAATTCCTTATTACACTTATTTATTATCTGGGGCGATTATGACTGTATTGGTCGTGGGCGCAATTGGGTATTTATTCTATTTAGAATATGAATCTGTCAAGATTAATTTACTGCCAGTGATCGGTTCGTTGATGTTCTTTGTGACGACTGCAATTATTACAAAACGGTCGGTAAAGGTCACAATGCATAATATGGAATTGATGAATGAGTTGGGTGAAACAAATATTGAACTTAAGGTATATGCAGATGAAATTGGAAAGTTATCAGTGATAGAAGAACGGATGACTTTGTCAGGAAATTTGCATGATTCAATAGGTCATTATTTAACAGCGATCAGTATTCAATTAGAAAAAGCATTGGCTTTGCAGGATATTTCAAAAGAACAGTCGAACGAAGCGATTCTAAACTCCAAAGATATGGCAAGCAAAGCCTTAAATGAGGTGCGGCAATTCGTGGGGACTTTGCAAGAACAACCTGAGAGTTTTAACTTTATTGAAAAAGCACAAGAAGTAATCAGCACTTATCAGAATGATACAAGAATGATTGAATTTCATGTAAATGGGGATGAAATGTTATATCCATCTATTGTGCGGCGGAATTTCTTTTATGCTATTCAGGAAGCGTTGACCAATATTCAAAAACATGCCCATGCGAGCCATGTGGATATTATGATAAATTTTGATAAGAAAAACGCTGTTTTGATGGTGGCTGATGATGGGATGGGATTCAATTTGCGTCGGGCACGAAATTTGGACGGGCATTATGGATTAGCGAATTTGGAACGACGAGCGCGATTGTTAGGCGGCGAGTTCTCTGTGGATAGTAAGGTGGGGCGAGGAACTACGATTGAGATTAAAATTCCAAATCGAAGTGAAAATTCAAAGAGTAAGAAAAATAAGAAAACTAAAGATATCAAAGAGATCAAAGTTGTGAAGGATGGAGAAACAAATGGATGAGATCATAAAAGTGTTGATTGTGGATGACCAGATGCTAGTGCGAGATGGGATCTCAACCTTGTTGGATATTAAGCCAGACATTGAAGTGGTGGGGGTGGCTGAAAATGGAATTGATGCGCTTGAAAAAGTAGATGCGTTACATCCGGATGTGATTTTGATGGATATTCGAATGCCAGATATGGATGGGATCGTGGCTACAGAGAAGGTTTTGGCAAAATATGATGATATTAAGATCATTATGTTGACAACGTTTGATGACCAAGATTATATAATTCGTTCCTTGAAGGTGGGCTCTTGTGGATATTTGTTGAAAGATATTCCGACAACAGAACTGGCACAGGCAGTGCGCCAGGCGTATCGAGGAATTTTCCAGTATTCTTCTGGGGCGATGGGGAAGCTAGTTTCAGGTGATATGTTGCGACCACCGCAAGAAAAACAAAATCTGGATGAGATCTATGATATGTTGACCAATCGTGAAGTAGAGATTTTGCAGTTGATTGCTGAAGGTGAATCAAATAAAGAAATTGCAGATCGGTTGTATATTAGTGAGGGGACTGTAAAGAATCACGTTTCGAAGATTTTGAATACGTTGAATTTGCGTGATCGAGTGCAGGCGGCAATTTTTGCGATCAAACGAGGTTTGACACAATCAAAAGATTAAGGTGAGTTGATGTTATCTAAAAACGGGTGCTTATGCACCCGTTTTTTTATAGTTTGGTCCAGTCGAGGATGATTCCTAGCATGGAGTAATCTTGCTGTTTTAGGCGTTCATAAAAAGCAGGTGCTTCTTGAATATCCAGACGATGAGTGATGATATCTTTTACATTGAGTTTCTTTTGTGCAACAAGATCTAAGAGTAAGGCGCGGTTAGCTTGTTGAGTGTGATGCCAATAGATCGAGTCTTGGGTGGGATTGAGGGGCTGATAGGCGGCGATGAGGGAGAGCTCTTTTTGGATAAATGTTTTGTGAAAGTGCATGGGGACTTCTTGTTCAAGGATGCCGATGCAGATCACACGACCACCGATGGCAGCATATTCAAATGCAACGGGCAAGATAGCGGTATGCCCGACTGCTTCGAGGACGATTTCTGCGCCTTTGCCATTGGTGAGTTTGTTTAATTCAGCTTTTACATCGACATGGTCAGGGTTAAGGGTGACATCTGCACCAAGTTTTTTAGCGAGGTCGAGGCGGAAATCTGAACGATCACTAATGATGACTTGCTGAATCCCATTTAATTTGGCGAGTTGGAGGGCGATGAGACCAATGATGCCGGCACCAAAGATAAACAAGGTTTCTCCTAGTTGAATCTGCATACGGCGGATGGCGTGTAAGGCGACACTGCCGAGGGCAACAAAGGCGGCTTCTTCATCGGTAACTTCTTTTGGAATTGGTAAGACCATCCAAGGTTCTGTGGACATGGTGGCAAGAGAGGCGTGTGAGTGGAGGCTAGTGATTCGATCACCAATTTTAAATTGCTCTACGTTTGCACCGATGTCTTCTACAACCCCTACTAATTGATAGCCGGGGTCTTCTCGGAAGGCTGGATCATCCCAAACTTGCATGAGGGCGGCTCGTTCTGTGCCGGGGGAGATCATTGATTTTGTTGCGCGAACAAAGATCTCATTTTTTTGTGGGTTACGGGGAAGATAGGATTTTAATTGTGCATGTGTTTCTACAAATGTGATTTTTTCTGCCATGGAAACTCCTAAAGTATTCAATTTTTAATCATTTAAATTATTGCATATTCTGGGATGGTTTTCTACTTTTTACTTAATTTAATTTTCAAAAATATTAATTTTAGGGGTACAATAAAGAAACTTGTTAACTACCCTAAAGGCTTGCATATGGATAAAAACATTACATTTATTGGTCCCGGTGAAATGGCAGAAGCAATGATCTCTGGTTTGTTGCGCAACCATTTGGCTGAAGCTTCGCAAATTATTGCTTCTGGACCTAATATTCCACGTGGGGCGGAATTGGCTGCAGAATATGCGATTCAAACTACGACGGATAATGTTGCAGCCGTGAAGGATGCAGATGTGGTGGTGCTTTCGATTAAACCGCAACATTTGAGCAAGGTGCTGCCTGAGCTGAAGGGAAAGATTCCTTCTAAGGCTTTGGTGGTTTCGATTGTGGCAGGAGCTACCCTTGAAAAAATGGATAAAGGATTGGCTCATGATGCGATTGTACGATCTATGCCAAATACCCCGGCGAAGATTGGAAAGGGAATCACTGTTTGGACAACGTCTGCTGATGTTACCGACGAACAAAAAGTGACGGCTCAAAAGATATTATCTGCTTTAGGCGATGAGATCTATATGAAAGATGAAAATTATTTGGACATGGCAACCGCGCTTTCGGGGACTGGCCCTGCTTATGTTTTCTTATTTATGGAAGCTTTGGTGGATGCTGGGGTGCATATGGGGTTTCCGCGGCGAATTGCGGAACAATTGGTGAAAGAAACGGTACGTGGCTCAGTGGATTATTTTGATTCAGGCGAAGAAGAATGCCATTTGGCAAGTTATCGAGATCAGGTGACTTCTCCAGGGGGAACCACGGCAGAAGCTTTATATTATTTAGAAAAAATGGGTTTCCGAACAGCACTTTCTCGTGCTGTGTGGGCTGCCTATAACCGCTCAATTGAGTTGGGCAATGCAAGCAAGAAAAAAGACTAAAGGACTGTAGCGAACATGAAATATAATTTTGATGAGATCGTAAATCGTCGAGGAACAAGATCAATTAAGTGGGACCTTTTTTCAGATGAAGAGCTACCTATGTGGGTGGCAGATATGGATTTTAAGAGTCCGCAACCAGTGATCGATGCATTACACGAGCGAGTGTCAGAAGGTGTATTTGGCTATACTTTGGATAGCAGTGAATGTAAACAATCTGTGGTGGATTGGGTGAAAAAACGCCATCAATGGGAGATCACTACCGATGATGTGGTGTTTGTGCCAGGTGTGGTGGTTGGTTTTAATTTGGCTATCAAAGCATTAACTTCACCAGGGGAGAATGTTGTTTTTCAAACACCTGCGTATGGCCCGTTTTTTAGAGTGGCGAAAAATCATGAACTTAATCAATTAACCGTGCCTTTGGTGGCTGGCGAAGAATGTAATTATGAAATTGATTATGAAGATTTTGAAAAGAAAATCAGCGCGGGGCCAGGTGTGTTTTTATTGTGTAATCCACAAAATCCAACAGGCCGCGTTTTCACAGAAGATGAATTGAGAAAAATGGGAGAAATCTGTTTGCGACATGGGGTGAAGATTGTTTCTGATGAAATACATAGCGATCTAATCCATCAGGGAAACAAACATATCCCGATTGCAAAACTTAGCTCAGAATTGGCAGATAACACGATCACTTTGATCGCACCTTCAAAAACATTTAATGTGGCTGGTTTGGATGGTTCTATTGCTATTATTACCAATCCCGAACTTCGTAAAAAATATGAAGAAAGTAAAGAGGGGTTGGTGGGGTCTGTTAATTTGTTAGCAAAGATTGCAATGTGCGCTTGTTATCGTGAAGGCGAAGAATGGCTGACACAATTGTTGGCGTATTTGGATGGGAATATTCAACATATGAAGGAGTTCTTTGATAAAGAATTGCCTGAAATTAAGTATTACTGTCCACAAGGTACATTTTTGGCATGGTTAGATGTGCGAGATTTGAATTTATCTCAAGACCCTGATGATCATTATGCTACTTTCTTCCGAAATGAAGCAAAGGTGGTGTTAAATTCAGGGAATTTCTTCTGTGAAGAAGATGGAGATGGATTTGCTCGTTTGAATTTTGGATGTCCTCGACCTTTGTTGGTGGAGGGTTTAAATCGAATGAAATCAGCCGTAAAAGGACCAAATAACGCTAAAAAATGATTTTAAACTGAGATTTTCTTATTAAAAAATAGAATCGTCTTATAATTAGGATATCTTTTTTATTGTACGCGCTGGAGGCGTGAATGTCAGAGTTTTTACGAAATTTATCTTCAGAATTAGAACAAAAAATATCAGAAATTAATCCGGATGTCGCTGTAACGGAATATGGCGTTGTGGAATCTATGGGAGATGGGATCGCAAAAGTGAGCGGTCTTGCATCTGTGAAAGCACAGGAATTGGTGCGATTTAGCAATGGTGCTTTTGGAATCGCATTTAACTTGGAAGCTGATTCGATTGGTGTGATCATTTTGGATGACTACACCAATATTTTTGAAGGGATGATGGTCTTCCATACAGGGCAAGTGGTTTCTGTCCCTGTGGGTGATGGTTTGATCGGTCGTGTGATTGATCCATTAGGAAAACCAATCGACCATAAAGGTCCTTTGCATTATGATGGCTTCCGGCCAATTGAACGTGTGGCACCGGATGTGATTCAACGTATGGATGTGAATGAACCTGTGCAAACAGGGATTAAGGCAATTGATGCTTTGACACCGGTTGGACGTGGACAACGACAATTGATCGTTGGGGATCGTCAAACAGGGAAAACAGCGATTGCAATTGATACGATTATTAATCAAAAAGATAAAGATCTTTTGTGTATTTATGTGGCGATTGGGCAGAAAAAGTCTTCTGTGGCGCGAACAATTTCTATTTTGGATAAGTTTGGGGCTATGGATCATACAATCGTCGTGATGGCGAGTGCGGATATGCCGGCTGCGATGCAATATATTGCGCCATTTGCGGGCTGTGCGATTGGGGAAGAATTCATGGAAAAAGGCAAGGATGCTTTGGTGATCTATGATGATCTTTCAAAACATGCTTGGGCTTATCGTGAAATTTCTTTGTTGATGCGCCGCCCACCAGGACGTGAAGCGTATCCAGGGGATTTGTTCTATTTACATTCTCGTTTGTTAGAACGTGCTGCTCGAATGGCGGATAAATATATTATTGTGAAAAAAGACTTTGATAAAAAATACGTTACCGAAGCTGATTCAGTGGATGGCAAAGTGTTTGATGGTCCGATGTCTGATACAAATGCGATTGAATATTTGATGGATCATTATAAGTCTGATGAAATGAAAGTTGAAAAATTGACAGAATCTGGTGGATCTTTGACGGCTTTGCCAATCATTGAAACGCAATTGGGTGATGTTTCTGCTTATGTGCCAACAAATGTGATTTCCATTACTGATGGGCAGATTTATTTGGAAGCGAACTTGTTCTATTCAGGGATTCGACCAGCCATTAATGCTGGGATTTCTGTTTCTCGTGTGGGTGGTGACGCTCAGGTGAAAGGGATGAAACAAGTGGCAGGTGGGTTGCGTTTGTCTATGGCAAACTATCGTGAATTGAAAGCCTTCTCTCAGTTTGGTTCTGGGATGGATGAAGCGACTCAATTCCAATTGACCCGAGGAGAACATTTGCAAGAAGTGTTGAAACAACCACAATTTACCCCTTATAAAGTGGAAGATGAGATTGTGATCATTTTTGCGGCGAATAATGGATATTCAGATAAGATTCCGTTGGATCGCATTGATGAATGGCAAGCTTCTTTAATCTTCTTTATAGATGGTACGTATAACGATTTGATTAATACAATCAAAGAAGAAAAGAAGTTAACAGAAGACACGGAATCTTCCTTGCATGAAGCATTGCGAAGATTCTCTTTGACGTGGGCATAAGATGGCATCGGCAAGAAAATTTCAGAAGCGAATTCGAAGTGTAAAAACGATCACACAAGTGACGCGTGCTATGCAGGCGGTGAGTACGAGCCGTGTGCGTTTTGCTGTGGATCATATGATGGCGACTCGTCCATATACTCATTATTCTTTGGAAGTGATGCGTAATATTGCTTCTCAACAGGGGAGCGCTATGTTGCATCCTTTGTTGGAAAAAAGAGAAGAAGTGAAACAAACGATGGTGGTTTTGGTGAGTGGCAATAATGGATTGGCTGGATCGTTTTATGCAAATTTGATGGATACAACCTTTGATTATTTTAGCTTTTTCAAGACACCGATTCGTTATGTATCAATTGGTTTACGTGGAACGGAATTGCTTTATCGTAATCGTAAACGTGTGCATGCTGAATTTAATGATATGCCAGAAACGCCTGAATTTGAAGACTCTTTGCCGATTGGTAAGATGGTGATGGATGCTTTTTTAAACCATGAGTTTGATGAAGTTTATTTGGTTAGTATGGACTATGTTAACATGGTGAAACAACAACCAAAGATTGAAAAGATTTTGCCATTAGGTGTTGATAACGATAAGAAAAAGAATGCACACGATTCTTCTGTCTACGCATTTGAGCCAAATCCTGAGAAGATTTTAAATCAAATGTTACCAGAATTTATTACTCTCCAAATTCACCAAGGCATTTTGGAATCACAAGCCAGTGAACATGCAGCTCGCATGGTGGCAATGAAAAATGCTACTGAAAATGGTGAAAAATTGAGAGATTCTTTGCAAATTAAATACAACAATGCGCGTCAGCAATCTGTGACCAATGAGATGTTAGACATCGTTGGCGGTGCTGAAGCTATGAGCAGTAAATAAGGTCGACGAGGTTGAATATGGACGGAATTATGAATGGAATTGAAAACGGAAAAATCATCCAGATTATGGGTAGTGTGGTGGATGTGCAGTTTTCAAAGGGGAATATGCCGAAAGTGTTTGATGCAATTGAGATCCAACGAGAAGGTAAGGACCCGATTGTGGTGGAAGTGCAAATGCATCTTGGTAATTATGCAGTCCGTGGGGTTGCAATGGACACCACCGACAATTTGCTACGTGGGATGGAAGTGGTGAATACTGGCAATCCGATCACGGTGCCAGTGGGTGATGAAACCTTAGGACGTATGTTTAATGTGTTGGGTCGACCGACCGATGGTAAAGGTGATGTTGTTGCGGATACTTATTATCCAATCCATAACAGTGCGCCACGTTTGCAAGACCAAATTGCAAATGCTGAGATTTTTGAAACAGGGATCAAAGTGATCGACTTGATTGCACCTTTCACCAAAGGTGGAAAAACCGGTATTTTTGGTGGTGCAGGTGTGGGCAAGACGGTTATTATTCAGGAATTAATTCGTTCGATTGCTTCTATTCATCAGGGGAACTCTGTGTTTGCAGGCGTGGGTGAACGTACGCGTGAAGGTACGCAGATGTATCGTGAAATGATCGAATCTAACGTGTTGAAAGACACGGTGTTGGTGTATGGTCAAATGAATGAGCCGGCTGGGGTGCGTTTGCGCGTAGCGTTGACGGCTTTAACGATGGCGGAATATTTCCGTGATCAAGGACGGGATGTGTTGTTGTTCATTGATAATATCTTCCGTTATAGTATGTCTGGGGCAGAGGTTTCGGCTTTGTTAGGGCGTATGCCTTCTGCAGTGGGATATCAACCCAACTTGGCTTCTGAAATGGGTGCTTTGCAAGAACGAATTACTTCTACAAAACGTGGTTCAATTACTTCTATGCAAGCTGTTTATGTGCCGGCAGATGACTATACTGATCCCGCACCTGTGGTGACCTTTACTCACTTGGATGCAACGATTGCTTTGGAACGAAGTGTGTCGGATAAGGGGATTTATCCTGCAGTGGATCCGTTGGCTTCTAACTCTCGTATTTTGGACCCGAATATTGTGGGTGAAGAACATTATCGCACGGCGCGTGAAGTGCAGGAAGTTTTGCAACGTTATCGTGACTTGCAAGACATCATTGCCATTTTGGGGATGGATGAATTGAATGAAGATGATAAACTTTTGGTTTCTCGTGCGCGTAAGGTGGAACGATTCTTCTCTCAACCGATGTTTGTGGCTGAGAAATTTACGGGGTTTGCTGGGAAATATGTGACGATTGAAGAGACTGTGAGAAGCTTCCGAGAAATTTTGGATGGCAAACATGATGATCTCCCAGAACAAGCATTTTTCATGGTGGGTAATATTGAAGAAGCCGTGGAAAAAGCAAAGTATATGATGTAGGGAATTGAGAAAGATTCATGACATTTAATTGTGAAATTATTTCTGTGAGTGAAGTGCTTTATCATGGCAAAGCGGATTCTCTTTCTTTACCCGGTACTGAAGGTGAATTTACGGTTTTGACAAATCACTCTCCATTAATTACATTATTGGGCACTGGGATCATTAAATTACATTATAAAGAAGAATCAATGTATATAACGGTAAGCCAAGGTACGGTGGATGTGCGCCCTGATAAGGTAATCGTTTTGGCAGGAGTGGCTGAGAATGTGAAAGATTTGGTGTTGGATGAATGCCAAATTCAGGAACAAGCCGCCAAAGAACGGATGAGTGCGGCTGAAAGTTTTACTTCAGAAGAATATAAAAATGCAAAAATCGCGTATACACGCGCACATAATCGGATTAAGGCAATCCATCTTTATGGTGCAAAATAGGGCATGTCCCTAAACATCTCAAAAATTATCTGACGTGCAAAGGAATAAATCGATATGCCTTTATTTTCAAAAACACTTAGTGTAGACATTGGGACCTCCTATACACGCATTGCGGCAAACGGAAAGCTCTTGTTGGAAGAGCCATCTGTGGTGGCAGTGGAAATTGACGCACAGAAAATGGTTGCAATCGGCACCGAAGCAGCGAATATGATTGGCCGCGTTTCAGAAGACGTGATTGAAGTTACACGCCCTGTGCAACATGGGGTGGTTGCTTATTACATGTACACCCGTTTGCTATTACAAGAATTATTAAGAAAAGTGATTGGACCGATGCGTTTTAATCGTCCGCGATTAATTTTATCTTATCCACATGGGGCAACTAGTGTGGAACGACGGGCTGTGCAAGAAGCGGCGTTGGAAGTGAGTGGCGATGCGGTTTTGATTCCCCAACCGATTGCAGCGGCTTTAGGTGTGGAATTGCCAATTGGAACTCCGACGGGAAACATGATTGTGTTATTCGGTGGTGGCTCAACCCAAGCGACTGTGATTGCGATGCATGATGTTGTGGCTGGCAAAACTTTACGTGAAGGTGGGTTGGAGATTGATGAAGCAATTATGGCGTATGTGCGTAAAAAATATGGTTTGATTATTGCGCAACCGACTGCTGAAATGGTGAAGATCGAAATTGGCGCGGCGGTGCCACAAGATGAAGAAAAATTTGTGGAATTGCAAGGACAAGATCAAGTGACTGGCTTGCCGAGACCTTTCACATTGACAACGAGTGAAGTGGTGGAAGCAGTGCAAAAGCCATTGAGCAAGGTAGTGGAGACGGTTCGAAATGTGTTGGAGATGACTCCTCCTGAATTGGCTTCAGATATCATTGATCGTGGGATTGCCTTAGCTGGTGGAGCAGCTTTATTACGTGGCTTAGATCGTTATATGACACAGCAATTAGGAGTGCCAGCGTATTTGGTGGAGAATCCAGTGACGTGTGTGATTATGGGTACGGAGCGATCAGACAAAGTGTTGCCGTTGATCAATCGCGGGAATACGATCTACTAATTTTTTTGAAATTCAAAGCCGTGTGTTGAAAAATGCACGGCTTTTTCTGTTAAGATTCATTTTTGATTGCTTCTCTTTGTGACTTGCAAAGCGGAGGGGGCTAAGGTATTCTTTAAGGAACTTTAGGAAGGTTTGAGATTCAATGGATATAAATCAACAAGCAAAAGCCAAAGGCACCAAGATTCAAATTTTGAAACATTTGGGACGTGTGGCACTCTATGGAGCTATTGTGGCAACTTTATTCACTGCTTGGACTCCTTTGGGATTGTTGCCAGTGGGGGTGATCGAATGGTGGAGCGATATGCGCGCTGAAATTCAAGCGAATGCTTTGGAAAACGATACACCTGTTTTTACGAATGAAAATAACGAACAGCTTCGTGTAGGTGTTGTGGCGGGACATTGGGGGAATGATTCAGGTGCAGTGTGTCCTGATGGGCTGGAAGAAGTGCAGATTAATGTGGAAGTGGCTTCATATGTGCAAAAGTATTTAAATGATGAGGGAATTCACGCGGATCTGATGATGGAGACTTTAGATACGTTAGAAGATTATCAAGCGGATGCATTGATCTCGATTCATGCGGATACGTGTGAGTTCATAGATTCAAATGCTACTGGCTATAAAGTGACCCCGATTTTGGGTACGCAGAATTTGACCGAATCCAATCGTTTGAACGCTTGTATGATGGATCGCTATGCTACTGCGACTAAGATGGTTTTTCATACTTCAATCACAGCAGATATGCAAAATCATCAAGCGTATGTGCGCATTGACCCAGATACGCCGGCGGTGATGATTGAAACAGGATTTATGAATTTAGATCGTAATATTCTAACTGAAGACCCTGATGTGATTGCAAGAGGGATTGTGAATGGGATTTTGTGCTATTTGAATGATGAAAGTGTATTATCAGGACCCTGATGACTAAGAATTCTGCTTCAACTTTAAAAGTTGAAATTTTACGATCAAAATTATTATTTTTGATCGTTTCCATATTTATGATCTTGGGGGTTGTGGTTTCATTTGGTTTGTTTTATTTGAATTATGAAATGGTGCTGGCGGCACAACCAGAAAAGCATGCCAAAGTGATG
Source organism: Anaerolineales bacterium (assembly GCA_963662985.1). Taxonomy (GTDB): domain Bacteria; phylum Chloroflexota; class Anaerolineae; order Anaerolineales; family UBA11579. The sequence goes on from OY760067.1 coordinate 2,212,310, forward strand.
AATGGAGAAATTAAGGCAACTTATACACCTACACCTACACCAACTCCTACTTTTACACCTACTCCAACTGCAACACCGACTATTACCAATACTCCTCTGCCTACTTTTACGTATACTCCTCAACCGTTGCCAACAAATACTCTGAAACCTGTCCCGATTGGCTTTGATCGACAGACAAATCGTCCGATTGGTGTGGATGAAAATGAATATTGGATCGATATTAACTTGTCAGAACAAATATTAAGATTATACTATGGGAGTAATTTAGAAGCATGGTTCTGGGTTTCAACGGGGAAGCCATCAACACCAACCAATCCAGGACTTTTCCAGATCTATGTGATGTATGAATCTGCGTTAATGTATGGTGCTGACTATTATTTACCAAATGTTCCCTATGTGATGTATTATGACGATGGGTACGGTATTCATGGTACTTACTGGAATCCACCACTCGGTTCCACATTTTCACATGGATGTACGAATATGGACACCAATGACGCTCTTTACATTTTCCAACGTGTGCATGTAGGCACAACTGTTTATATTCATTATTAACTAATTAATATAAAAAATTCTCTTGAATATTAATAAATTTTAAGCTATTATAATTGAGAGTATTTTTATCATATATACTTTAAAAACTTAGTAAGGAGTTGATATGAATTTAAAAGGAAATCAGAAAAAAGAAAAATCTAAAGGCGGTGGAATCGCTGGTTTATTGTTGGGGATTGCTCTCTTTGTCGCTTTGACAGTTGTGCTTTTTAATAACGAAGGCAATTCTGTAAATCGCGCAAAGGCATTGAAGAATATTTCCGAAGCAGTTGAAGTTTCTAGTGGGTCTGTGGTGAGCGCAAATGAAGGCGCTTTAGTGGTCTTTTCAGGATTGGCCGACACGAATGGTAAGTTGGCTGATGAAGAGTTTGAAGTAGTTGCTCCTGATAGCACACTAAAACTTCGTAGAATAGTTGAAATGTATCAATGGCACGAAGATTCTGAAACTGATGATGATGACAACACCACCTATTCTTATTATTTGGATTGGTCAGATTCAGTGATTGATTCTGCTGATTTTGCACAAAAAGGCGGTCATCAAAATCCGATGACTATTCCTTATAAAGAAATCAACCTTGTGGCAGATGAAATTCATATGGGTGCTTTTTCTTTGGCAGATGAATTTGTGAAGAAATTGAATGACTATGAACCATTGGAATTGACCAATGTAACAGACGATCCATGGTTGGTTACATCTATTGAAGGAAATAAAATCTTCCAAAGCGCAGAAGGGTATAGCAGTTATGCCTATCCTGAAGTGGGTGATGTTTTGATTACTTATGAAATTGTGATGCCTGAAACCGTCACGGTGGTTGGGAAACAACAAGGTTCTTCTTTAGTATCTTATGAAACTAAAACAGGTCTTTTGGCAGAAGTTTCTTCTGGTGTGAAGACCAAAGAAGCTGTGATGGAAGAAAAATTGCAACAAAATACGATTAAGACTTTTGCAATCCGCATTGGTTCTGTGATTGGTTTGATGGTTGCGATGGGAATGATCTTCTCTCCAATAACCTCATTGTTAGCAAGGATTCCGTTGTTGGGCAATTTGGTCAATCGAGGGATTGGCTTTATCGGCAGCATTTTAGGGATTGCTTGGGGTTTGTTGGTGATTGCTGTGGGTTGGTTATTCTTCAAGCCTTTATTAGCAATTATTTTGATCGTCGTGGCAGTTGGTTTGATTGTTTTGTTTGCGATGAAATCTAAGGATAAAAAAGAAGAAGCGGCTGCATAAAGATCGTACTACTTTAGTGGATTAAAAGAGTGAAGAATTTTCTTCACTCTTTTTTATTGTTGTTAAACTTTCTTTTGAAAGGCACTGTTATAATGAAGAAAAATGATATGGAGTCAATCATGGCTAATAATCCTCTCCCATTCCCTAAATTTTATGATGAGAATAAAGCTGATGAAGTTTATCGGGTACCTTATGAAATTAGAGCAAATCAGGCGATCGAATGGCGGACAGAATATTCAATTCAAGCAGCCGACGAAGATCAATTTCGTACTTGTTTGGTCTTGATCGATGTTCAAAATACTTTTTGTATCCCTGAATTTGAGTTGTTTGTAGGAGGTACTTCTGGGCGAGGGGCGGTTGAGGATAATCAACGTTTGAGTCAATTTATGTATCGTAATTTGAGTCAGATTAGCCAAATCACCGTGACGATGGACTCACACTTGCCAATCCAGATCTTTCATGCTGCTTATTTGGTGAATCAGAATGGAGAACACCCAGCACCAAATACGATGGTGTCTGTGGAAGATGTAAAAAATGGGGTGTGGCGATTTAATCCACACGCTGCCGGTACTTTAGGAATTACAGCAGAACAAGGGCAAGCTCATTTGCTATATTATGTGGAGCAACTGGCAGTTAAGGGAAAGTATCAATTGAATATTTGGCCTTATCATGCAATGTTGGGAGGGATTGGGCATGCGATTGTTTCGATTATTGAAGAAGCAATTTTCTTTCATAGCATTGTGCGTACGAGCCAACCAGAGTATATCTTGAAAGGGGAGAATCCTGCCACAGAACATTATTCTGCTATTTCACCTGAAGTGGTTCAGACAGTAGATGGAAAGTTGATTTCCTCTCGAAATAATCGTTTGTTGGAAAAGTTGAAAGAATTTGACCGTGTTGTGATCGCTGGGCAAGCAAAAAGCCATTGTGTAGCTGCTACGGTGGGAGACTTGCTGGAAGATATTCTAAAAGAGGATCCAAGATTGGCTGAGAAAGTTTATTTGTTGGATGATTGTGCATCGTCTGTTGTGATTCCGGGTGTGATTGATTTTTCGCCGCAAGCAGAAGCAGCGTATACAAAATTTGAAGCAGCTGGGATGAAACGAATTACTTCAGATTACGTATTTTAAGATAGCTCATTTTGAAAGGGTATTATTTTATGTTCACACGTTTATTTTGGAATCCGGAAGAAAAAAGAATTAGTGCTGTTATAAGAATTGTTTTGCAATTGATCGTAATGTTATTTTTAATGATCATTCCTCAATTTTTCTTAGGTGTTGTTTTAGGGATTATAGGGTTCACAAATTATCAAGGATCTTTATTGGTAAGTATGATTATCTCCTTGATTACTTTGGTAGCGATATTTGGTAGTGTGATGTTGGCAGGATTTGTGTTTGATCGCCGAAAATTCCGTGATTTTGGCTTTGTGATGAACAAAAATTGGTGGCGTGATTTTGCTTTTGGTCTGTTTTTGGGTGCTGTTTTAATGATGATTATTTTTGGTATCGAATATGCATTAGGATTTGTTGAAGTGAGAGAACATTTTGCTGTGTCTAATCCGAAATATCCTTTTGTTGTGTTGATCTTGGCGCAGGTGGTGAGTTTTACATTTGTGGGTATTCAAGAAGAGGTGTTAAGCCGTGGGTATCATTTGAAAAATCTTTCGGAAGGTTTGAATACTTTCAAAAAAATCTCTCCGAAGACTGCTGTGATTCTTTCGACTTTGATCTCTTCTGCTGTATTTGGTTTGATGCATATTACAAATCCGAATGCTTCTTTTATCAGTTCTTTTAATATTTTTATTGCAGGATTTATGTTGGCGGCTGGGTTTTTGTTCACTAGACAACTAGCTATTCCGATTGGCCTACATATTTCATGGAATTTCTTTCAAGGGAATGTATTTGGCTTCCCAGTAAGTGGTACCAATTCGAATGCAACAAGCTTTTTAGCAATTCGTCAATCAGGGCCAGATTGGTTCACAGGAGGCGCTTTTGGCCCAGAAGCGGGTGTGATTGGTTTGTTGATGATGGCAGTAGGGCTAGTCGCAATTTGGCTTTATTCAAAGAAGGTATGCAGTGCTTCAACAATTCAAGCTGGTTTGGCTATTCCTGAATTTTTGCCTATGCATCAAGAAAAAATTAATTCTTATTTGGTGATGAATGGTGAATTGATTAAAGATGCTGAAGAAAAAGCAACGATAGATGATGGACAAGATAAATTGTTAGGTGATTTGGAAGAATAACACACCAATCTTAAAAATTTTTAATTACACATAAAAACTGATGCCACGCATCAGTTTTTGTTTTGAATAATGCTATAATTGAATGCAGAAGGATAGGAGATTGGGAGCGCCATGGAATTTACGCATTTACACGTACATACTGAATATTCTCTCTTAGATGGATTTTCTAAGATTCCAAAATTAATCGAAACAACCAAAGAATTAGGGATGAGTGCTGTGGCGATCTCTGATCATGGTACGATGTTTGGGGTGATTGATTTCTATAATACGGCGATTGCAAATGAGATTAAGCCTATCATCGGAGTGGAAATGTATTTATCTCCTCGTTCGATGGAACAAAAAGACCCTGCTTTTGATCGTAAACCATTCCATTCCTTACTTTTAGCTGAAAATCAAACTGGGTATCAAAATTTACTTAAAATTGCTTCAACTGCGCAGTTAAAAGGCTATTATTATAAGCCGCGAGTAGATCATGAATATTTGGCAACCCATTCAGAGGGGATTATCTGTACTTCTGCGTGTTTGGGTGGTGATATACCAAGGGCGATTTTGGAAGATAATGAACCATTGGCAAGAGAACGTTTGCAATGGTATTTGGATGTGTTTGGGCGAGAACGATTTTTCTTGGAAGTGCAGGGGCATAAGATTCCTGATTTGCAACGAGTGAATAAGGTTCTGTTTAAATTTGCAAAAGAATATAACGTGGATGTGGTTGCGACCAGTGATGTGCATTATGTGAAACCTGAAGATGCTAAGATTCATGACGTGATGTTATGTTTGCAAACCAATAAATTGCTTTCAGATCAAGACCGAATGAAAATGACACCGCAGTCGTTTTATTTGCATGCTCCGCATGAAATTGCGAAGATGTTCCCGGATCATCCTGAAGTGTTATCGAACACGATGAAGATTGCAGAACGATGTAATGTCGATTTAGCACCTACTGGGTATCATTTGCCAAAATTTGATGTGGAACCTCAATATGAAGACCCACAAGCTTATGAGCAAATTCGTTTGGACACAGAACGAGTTACTAACGAAAAACTGAAGAAAAAACAACTCAGTAATATAGGTCCAGATTCTGTTTATTTGCGTAAATTATGCTGGGAAGGCTTGAAAGATCGCTGTCAAGATCGATGTGATGATCCTCGCTATGTGAAACAATTGGAATATGAGCTGGGTGTGATCACCTCGATGGGCTTTGATTCCTACTTTTTGATTGTTTGGGATTTGTGTAAAAAATGTTCTGAATTAGGGATTTGGTACACTACTCGAGGTTCAGCTGCGGGTTCAATCTTGGCCTACACTTTGAATATTACTCATGTGGACCCATTGGAATATAAATTGATTTTTGAACGCTTCTTGAATAAAGATCGTATTAGTATGCCGGATATTGATTTGGATATTCAAGACGATAAACGCCATATTATCATGGAATATTGTGCGGAAAAATATGGGGAAGAGATGGTGGCGGCGATTATCACTTTTGGCAAGATGAAAGCCAGAGGTGCGATTCGAGATGTGGGACGAGTGCAAGGGGTGCCACTGGCAGAAGTTGACCGTATTGCTAAAATGATCCCAGGTGGTCCAAAAGCAAAGATTTCGGCGGCCTTGGAAGAAGTCGAAGATCTTAAAACTGAATATAAAAATAAACCGATTGTGAAAAACTTAATCGATCAGGCGATGCAAATTGAAGGCACACTGCGCAACGCAGGGACACATGCGGCAGGTGTGTTGGTGACAGATATCCCTGTGGTAAATTATACGCCTCTGCATCGTCCTACGAGCAATTCAGAGGATGTGCCGATCAAAGCGGTTTCGCAGTTTGATATGGTGACAGTGGATAGTTTAGGTCTGCTTAAAGTGGACTTTTTGGGGTTATCTACTTTGACAATTATGCAGCGCTGCGCAGATTTGATTCGTGAACGACATGGGATTGATATCAATATGAGTAATATTCCGATTGATGATCCGGTGGTTTATGAAATGTTGAGCAGTGGAAGCACGGCTGGGATCTTCCAAGTGGAAGGCGCGGGAATGACGCGTTGGATCACAGAAATGCAACCGCATACGATTGAGAATATTATTGCAATGATCGCGCTCTACCGCCCGGGACCATTGGACTTTATTCCAGAATATATTGCTTGTATGCATGGCGAAAAAGAGATTCAATACCGACATCCAATGTTGGAACCAATCTTGAAAGATACCTATGGGGTGCATGTGTATCAGGAACAGATTATGGCGACGGCTATTCAATTGGGTGGGTATACACCGGGTGAAGCGGATATTTTGCGTAAGATCGTGGCTAAGAAAAAAGTGAAACAGTTGCCAGGACAACGCAAAAAATTTATTAATGGTGCTGCTGAAAACGGGATTGAAAAATCTGTGGCTGAAGCGATCTTTAATGATTGGGAAGCGTTTGCAAACTATGGGTTTAACAAAGGGCATGCGGCTGCTTATGCGTTGTTGGTGATGCAGACTGCTTATATGAAGTGTTATTATCCTGAAGAGTATATGTCGGCTTTGTTATCGGTGTATATTGATGATAAAGAAAAAGTAGCGTTTTATATTGGCGATTGTCGTAAGTTAGGGATTGAATTATTGCCTCCGAATGTGCTTTCAAGCGAATGGGGCTTTACGATTGAAGATATTGAAGACGAAAATGTGGACAATGGCGTTCGCCAAGGGATTCGTTTTGGGTTAGGGGCGATTAAAAATGTGGGACGTAATTCTGTGGAAGAGATTATGGAAGCGCGACAAAAGAATTCAATCGATACGTTGAATGATTTCACTAAAAATGTAAATTTAAAAAAGGTTGGCAAACGCGCTTTAGAATATTTGACTAAAGCCGGTGCTTTGGAACATTATGGCCCACGCAGATCTGTGTTGGCAAAAATCGAAGAGATGGCGAGTATTAGCAGTTCGTATTGGCAAGCAAAAGAATCTGGGCAGATGATGTTGTTTGGGGCAGATACAGGACTTGAAGCGCATATTTCACTGCCCGATACAAGTGCACAATATAATCAACGTGAAGAGCTGGATTGGGAAAAAGAGTTGATTGGGCTGTATGTGTCTGATCATCCAGTGGCAGCAGTGTTGGGAGATTTGAAGAATGTGATTTCGCATGATTCTTCAACAGTACATTTGGCGCATGATAATAGCAAGGTGATTGTAGCAGGGATCATTAATAGCGTGCGCTATATTACAACAAAAAACATGAAAGAAATGGCATTCATTAATATTGAAGATGTGAATGGTATTTTGAAATTGGTGTTTTTCCCGAATGTGTGGAAAAAATTCAAAGATGAAGTAGATTACAATAAAATTGTGTTGATTTATGGGCAAGTGCAGAGCCGAAATGATGAGATTAATATTATTGTTGATCGGATGGTAGACAAGGTGCGCTATTTTGAGATGTCTGATGTGGAAAAACATCAATTCTCGACTACACAACCTGCTTATGGGCAACAAAATAGTACGTATCAACGTCCGGTTCGAGAAAACGCTGCACCACAAGAGCAGTATTCTCGAAAATCAGAAGAGAAAAAAACGGCAGATGTTGCTATAAAAAGTGAGCCCAAACAAGCTGAGGTGGCACGCAATGAGGTGATGCAACCTTCTCAAAAAAATGAGCAGAAAAAAACTGAGTCGATAAAAAATTCAACAACATTGAAGAAAGTAGAAATAACCGTGCCTCCAATTCCAGATATGCCACCGGAACCCGATGCGTTTCCCGATCAATGGATGGATGATGCTGAATATTATTTTGATGATGCGAATGACGGGCTAGATAGTGAGAATGATCTACGAGCGCCAGCTGCAAACCTGACAGAAATGACTGCATTGGCATCAAATTCTATTGAAAAACTTGATTTACCGGCAGCAGATATTGTAGAATCAATCCAAGAAGATAGTTCAAGTGAATCAATGGATGTTGCGGTTGCGCAAAATATTGAAATTACGCCAACACCAGTGACGAATGAGATTAAAGAATCTAAAGCTAGTTATGCAGTAACAGCCGATGTGAACGTGCAAACTTCAAAACCTGAAATCAACAGTTCAGCAAGGTACATGTTGAACGCAAATTTCGATCATTCTATTGTGGAAGAGAATAAAAAATTGCAAAAAATGTTACGGGTGATTTTGAGACCAAGAGGGGATAAGAGCCGAGATTTCCTTCATATTCGGCGAATCTATAATATTTTAAGCGAATATCCAGGTAATGATCGATTCTGTTTTTATATTATCGAAGATGATAAAGGATATCTTGTTGAATATCCTCATATTGCAATTTCTGCGAACACTGAACTGATGCAACGCCTTGAAGCGATCTTGGGTAAAGAGAACGTAAAGATTGAAGAAATCAATATTCAATGATTAATCCTAAATGCTGTTTGTGATAAAATATAAGATGGACTTATAATCGTTTTTTATTAGGAGTGTTACACAAATGAATAGTTCTATGAGAAGAATTGGTGTTTTGACCTCTGGAGGCGACTCACCAGGAATGAATCCCTGCATTAGAGCTGTAGTTCGACAAGCAGCTTCGCGTGGCGTGGAATGTTACGGAATTTATGAAGGTTATGCCGGCATGATCCGTGGAGAAATGGAAATATTGCGTACTCGCGATGTGAGTGGCATTATTCAACAAGGTGGTACGATGCTTCGTACTGCTCGTTCAATGGAATTTAAGACTGAAAAAGGTCGCCGTGAAGCGATCCGTCAATTAAATGAACGTGGTATTGATGGTTTGATCGTGATTGGTGGTGACGGTTCCTTGACTGGTGCACAAAAATTGGTGGAACAAGGAATTCAAGTAGTTGGTTTGCCTGGGAGTATTGATAATGATATTTTTGGGACTTCCATGTCAATCGGTGTAGATACAGCTTTAAACACGATCATTCGAGCAATCGACAGCTTGCGTGATACCGCTTCTTCTCACCAACGTGCATTTTTAGTTGAGACTATGGGGCGTAGCTCTGGCTATCTCGCAGTCACTTCTGGTATTGTTGGTGGCGCTGAAATGGCAATTATCCCTGAACACGAAACTACCGTGGAAGATGTGATTAAAGAAGTGAATGATGCTTATACCCGTGGTAAAAATCATTGTATTATCGTGGTGGCAGAGGGCGCAAATTTAAAGGCAAATGAATTAAAAGAACGCCTTGATGAATCAGATGTAGGTTTCAAAACCCGTGTGACCATCTTGGGCCACATTCAACGTGGTGGTTCTCCTTCTGCATTTGACCGCCTTTTGGCAACCCGTATGGGTGTGCGTGCTGTAGATGCGCTCTTAGAAGGCGAAACTGGTGTGATGATTGGTTTGCAACAAGACCAATTGGTGCCAGTCCCCCTTGAAGAAGTTGTGAAACAACATCGTGCAGTTAAATCAGAGTATTTTGAAATGGCTAGAGTTTTAGCACTTTAGAAAAGTTCTTGAAAAAAGAAGAAAAAGACCAACTTGATTGTTGGTCTTTTTTGATTAATGATGATTTAAATAAAAAAAGGTGCCATGATTGGCACCTTTTGTATAGATCAATAAAGGAACATTGGTTTCCCACGGGCATTGCGGATCTTCGGTCGATATTTTTCGATATCGTAGAGAGCGTCCACGTCCACGTTTCGAGTGCCTTTTCCTGGGGTGTCTGCGGGTACGTAGGTGTAAAGACCGTCTTGTAATGAGACCATGTGACCGTAGTTTCCGCGGTTGATCAAATCCATTGCCATATTAGCAAAAGTGTTGGTAACCATTAGGTCTAAGGAATCGGGGGTACCAGAGCGCATTAAATAAGCAAGTTGTTGATAAATAATGTTCACGCCAGTGATTTCTTTGACCTTTTGAGCGGTATATTGACCAATGCCGCCAAGTTTTTTATGTCCGAAAGCATCTTCTTCACCAAATTCGTGAATGTCGCCATCTTCCATAAAAGCACCTTCAGAGATCACACACATGGCGTAGTTAGAAGGGTTTTGATTGCGATCTGATTTGAGTAAGTCAGAAAGGTGATGGACATTGAAAGGAACTTCAGGGATAATCGTGCGATCTGCATAAGCAAGATAGCCAGTGACTAAAGCTGTGGAACCAGAGTTACGACCAAATAATTCAATAATAGCAATTCGTTCGTGAGAGCCTGTGGAGGTACGTAATTGGTGCACAAAGCCCACTGAACGGGTGATGGAAGTGGAGAAGCCTAAACAATAATCTGTGCCATAGACATCATTATCCATTGTTTTGGGGATTGAAACGATGGGGAAGTTTTCTTCGTGTAAACGAGCACCATAGCCCAAAGTGTCATCGCCGCCAATTGGAATGAGCACATCGATGTTGAGATGATCGAGAACTTTTAGCACATGACTTGTACAGTCTAAGTTACCTTGTTCGTTCTTTACAAAATCTTTTGCATCGAGAAAATCGGGTAAATCGACATCTCGCACATTTTGAGGATTTGTGCGATGGGTGTGTAGAAATGTCCCACCTGTACGGTCGATTGTACGAGTGTTAAGTTTGTCAAGATTGATGGTGTTTTCTTCAATTGTTGATGGTACGTCCAAGTTAATATTCAATGGTCCGAACCAGCCACGTTTGAAGCCCACCACTTCATGACCGTCTTCGATTGCGCGATATACAACAGCTTTGACGCATGGGTTCAAGCCTGGTACATCACCGCCACCGGTTAAAATACCAATTCTCATGATAAATTCTCCTTTTATTTAGAATGCAGATGTAATCTGCGGTGTTTTTAATGAGCACGCTACTATTATTATATAGGAATTTTTAACCAATGTCTAAACAAGTTTGTGAGTTTTTTCTTAACAATTTTATAACATTCTTTCGTTATAATAATTTCGGAGCTAGGGAAATCTTTATGACAGTATCACAATTATTTTTATCTTTTCATATTTTAATTTTTGTTGGGTTTTTGATTAATGTTTTTTTTCTTTTTAGGAAATTAAAACTTGTCTCGCAATATAAAACTGTACGGTATTATTTTGTTTTGTTATTGATCTTAGGAATACAATTATTGTTACTAATTCTTTTGATCTATACAAAAGATGCATCGCTAAATTCATTTTTATTTAGCTTATATTTCTTTCTATTTTTTCTTCTTACTTATTATGGTTTTAGGTTTACAAGTTATTTTTCTCGAGGATTTCCAAAGACAAATAAGGTGGTTTTTGTAAGTTTTTCAATATTTTATTTTTTACTCGCATTTTTGAGCACCTTTTTTTGCCGAGAAGCACTTGTTGATCTTCATTTGCAACTTCCTATCTATGAAAACTTTCAACAAGTTCAAATCTCCTATCACCCGTTAGCAGCAATAAGCTTGTTTTTCCCATCTATTTTGTTGATCGGTTCTTCAACAATCATAATGGTACAATTTTTGGAAGCGGGAAGAAAATTCCAAAAATTTGCTTTAATGATTATTATTCCTTATATTTTTTATGCAGTGATTACAATTTTAGTATTTATCGGAAAAGTGCCAGAACTTTTTATGGCATCTTTTTTTGCTTCAATCACCACATTGATCTTGGGGTATGCAGTTTTTATTCATGAAAAAATCTACACAATTGCGCCAATTTCTCGCATTGATATGATGGATTATGCTGATTTTGGGTTTATTGTTTTAGATCAATTTGGATATATTGTGGATATTAATCCTAAAGCAAGAAGAATCCTAAAGTATTATGAAACAATGAGCTATCGTCATATAGTAGAAGTTTTTGATCAATGGAATCGAGTTGCCAGTTTATTTAAACTTGGTCATGAAAAAGTGAATATATTTTTCCCCACAGAATTTGAAGAACGTGAAGCGTATTTTCAATTAAAAGTTTATAAAAATGGAACATCTGGTATGGTTTGTTTGATTTCTGATGTAAGTGATTTTAAGGATTTGATGGATCATTTGCAATATTTAGCCTACCATGACAAACTTACTGGGCTTGCAAACCGAGCAATGTTTGAACAAGGTTTTGAAGTTTTACGTAAAAAAGCAATTCAGAATAATAAAAATATCGCTTTGATGATGATTGATATGCATGGTTTGAAAAAGATTAATGACCAATATGGACATGATAAGGGTGATGCGGTAATTAAAGTATTTGCTACTTATTTAGAAGCTGAACTGCCTGATGATGTGATTTTGGCTCGTTTGAGCGGTGATGAGTTTGTTGCCGCTTTTTATGACAAAAATAATGAAGAATTAAGAAAAATTGGAGATTCGTTAATTAAAAAATTACTTCAAGATTCTTCAAGCGAATATAACGAAATAATGATCAATTGCTCAATCGGGATTTCGTGTTGTTATAACGTGAAAGATGTAAAGTTACGAAGTGTTTTGATGAAACGTGCTGATACGGCACTTTATGCTGCGAAAAAATCAGATGAACATAAGATCATTGTTTGGGATGATAATTCGGCGTTTAAATAATGATGTAAAAATATAAAAAAAGAGCTTTTGAAAAGCTCTTTTTTTTGTATTAGATTTGTTCTTTGATGATCTTTGCCAAGCGATGGATTCCTTCAATTATGTTTTCTTCACTTGCATTTGAATAGTTTAGGCGTAAAGTGTTGCTGCCTTTTCCATTTGTGAAGAATGGAGCACCGGGTACAAAGGCAACTTTTTCTTTCTCTACTGCGATTGGCAATAATGGAGTGGTGTCAATTCCTTCAGGAAGAGTAACCCATAAGAATAAACCACCTTCTGGATTTGTCCATTTGGCGCCTTCTGGGAAGGTTTTTTCAATTTCTGCCAACATAACATCTCGTCGTTTTTTATAAATATCAATGATGGTTGGGATATGCTTTTCTAAGATACCAGATTTGGCTAATTCGTAGGTAACATATTGATTGATGGTTGAACATTGCAAATCAGCGCCTTGTTTGGCGATCACTAATTTTTCAATCACAGCTTTCGGTGCTACTGCCCAAGCGATGCGCAGACCGGGGGCGAGAATCTTGGAGAATGTACTTGTGTATATGAAGTTTCCGAGATCACAGTGATCGTTATTGTTCATATCAAAATCTAGTTTGAAGAGAGATGTTTCTTTTTCACCACTATAACGGAGATAGCCATATGGGTTATCTTCAAGCGCGACGACATTGTTATTTTGCACTAAATCAACAAACTTTTTTCTGCGATCAAGAGAATAGGTGATGCCTGTTGGGTTTTGGAAGGTGGGGATGGTGTAGATAAATTTTGGATTTTCTTTTAATCCAGCTTCTACCTCTTCGATATTAATGCCTTCGTCATCCAAAGTCACCGAGATAAATTCGGCTTGATAGGCTTTCCAAGATTGAAGCGCACCTAAAAATGTAGGAGCTTCGACCATGATCTTATCACCGGGATCAATCGTCACACGCCCTAAAAGATCCATTAATTGCTGAGAACCATGGGTGATGATGATATTATCTGCACAAATTGGAGCACCAAGCTGTTTGCTAGTGAATTCAGCCAACCATTCTCTTAAGGGGGCATATCCTTCAGTCGTTCCATACTGCACGGATTTTTCACCCTGAGTCTCTAAAACATGGTCATAAGCGTCTTTGATGTCTTGAATGGGGAATGCTTCGGGAGAAGGCAAGCCTCCAGCGAAGGAGATGATCCCAGGACGCTGAGACACTTTGAGAAGTTCACGAATCGTGGAACCTTTCATGTGTTGGGTACGCTCTGCATACTTATCTGTCCAATTTGTTTGCATAAATTTTCTCCTATGTTTTTTTTCTTTCTAAATTATTTTAGCTTTGAAAACCTCGTTAAAATTTTTGCCATTGTGGGAATAGCGATTTTATCACCTGTGACTAAGTCAGCAGGTGCTTTTGAACTTTTATTGCTTGCGCTTTGGAAAATGTAGACTACTGTTTCAGGAATGGCATGTTTTAATGTTAAGATGGCTTGCCCGGTCAAAGTGCCAAAACGGTCGATGGCACAAGAGGTGACTTGACCAATTACTTTTCCTTTTTCATCTACTACAGGATCACCGGGTTTGGCCATGCGGACGCCTTTATCTTCAAAACGGAATCGAGCAACGACAGATTTTCGTTGTGCTTCTTTTGCTAAGAATGCGTCTCGGCCAATGAACCAAGGTTTGTAGGTTTTGACATAACTGCGGAAACCTGCATCTGCGACACCAAAATTATTCTCGCCACCCATTTCATGTCCGTAGAGAGGGAGGCCTGCTTCGGTGCGTAAACTGTCTCTTGCGCCCAAACCAATTGGTTTGACGCCATAGGTTGCACCAACTTCTAAGATCTTGTTCCATAAGGCAACCGATTGATCAGGATGGACAAATAATTCAAATGACATTTGTTCTCCGGTGTAACCTGTGCGAGAGACAATTAAATCGAACCCACCGACGACTGCTTCACACAATTGGGTGCGTTCTAATCGACGGATATTCTTTTCTGTTTCCCAATCACAGCCAAGTGCGAGGAGTGTGTCGCGAGAGCGTGGGCCTTGTAAGGCAATATCGACTCGCATTTCTTCACCCGCTTTGGGATCACGAAGATTACGAAGGATGACATCACGTCCAAATGCTTTTGCCCAAGGGCGTTGATTGTCTACTCGGACGGTGCCTGCTTTGACAGCATTGAGCCATGCCCAATTTTTGTCATCATTGGAGGCATTCACGACCACTAAATATTTTTCCTCTCCTCGGCGATAGACCAAAAGATCATCTAAAACATTGGCGTTATTGTCTAACAAATGAGTGTAACAAGAATCACCGATTCCGAGTAAAGCGATATTGTTGGCGCATACGCTGTTTAAGAATGCACAAGCATGAGGGCCTTCGGCTTGATAGACGCCCATATGGGACACATCAAATAAACCAGCAGCTTTGCGGGTTGCCATATGTTCTTCATAGACAGAGGTGTAGACCACGGGCATTTCCCAGCCAGCAAATGGAACCATGGTGGCACCGAGAGATTTGTGTGTTTCAAACAGAGCGGTTTGGCGAAGAGGGCTTTCTTTTTCTTCCCAAACAAACTCAGGGAGGGCTTCTTCAGTAGCACTTGTGCTTTCAATGCCGATATAGTATGGTTTGCTATTTTCTTCTGCAGGGATTGTTTGATTGATTTCAACAAAATCTGCTTCCATAATCCATACAGGGCCATAAGATTTTTTAAGGACATCTTCATCCAAAGGTAAAAATCCATCAGACAGATCTCGTAACCATGCGGCTGCTAGGCCAAATGAGGTTTTGGGGAAGTTGAGTTGGAAAATGTCATTCTCTAATAGGGCAATTTCTGCTTGAATCTTTTCACCATTAGCAATTAAATTTGTGGTTTGTTTTTGACCTTGAGAAAGAAGATCAATGTTACTGCTTAAGGCAATGTTCAAAAATTGACGAACATGCTCTCCACCGATATGTAATGTAGCATGTTCAGAAGTGCTTTGAGCAAGATCATCGAGATAGGAAAAGTGAGGATAGCTTGTTTGAGAAGGTTCAAAATCAATGCCTGCTTGGGTGGCTAAGGCACGAACACGCATTTTGGCTTCTTCAAAAACTTGGAAATTAACTTTTGCACGTTTGTTGCGGCGAGCAACGGAAGGCATTGCGTAGGGCTCTGTAGCTTGCAAAAGATCTGCGATGATGTTGGCAAGTTCTACACACTCGGCTTCTTTAAAACCTCGTTGAGTGACCCATGGAGTTCCTAAACGTACGCCAGATGGATCTAAGGCGGATTTGTCTCCGGGGATGGTGTTGCGGTTGGTGACGATGCCGGCAAGGTCAAGGATGCGAGCGGCCATGTCACCAGAAAGAGGGGTGCCATCTTTGCCGACAACGGATTTACAATCGATATTGGTTAAATGAGTTTCTGTACCACCAAATGGAATTTTGAAGCCACGCGCTTCTAATTGATTGTTCATGGCGACACAATTTTTGACAACTTGTTTTTGAAGTTGTTTATATTCATCGGTTTTGGCAATCTTGAATGCAGTGGCTAACGCAGCAAAAACATTTACATGTGGCCCACCTTGTTCGCCGGGGAAGACTGCGCGATCAAGTTTACGGGCAATCAAACGATCTGTGGTGAGAATGATTGCACCACGAGGCCCATTCAAAGTTTTGTGGGTGGTGGAGGTGACGACATGCGCATAGTCGATAGGATTGGGGTAGATGCCTGCGATGACGAGCCCTGAAACATGAGAGATATCGGCTAAGAGTTTTGCACCGACTTTGTCTGCGATTTCACGCATACGTTTCCAATCGGCTTGCCAAGGATAAGATGAGAAACCGCCAATAATCATTTTTGGTTTATGTTCTAAGGCTAAGGCTTCCATGACGTCATAATTAATTTTTTCGGTTTCTGGGTCGATAGAATAATGCACGATATTGTAATTTTTCCCTGAGCGATTGACAGGGGAGCCATGTGAAAGGTGCCCACCATAGATCAAATCCATACCCATGACGGTGTCGCCATTGTTGACTAAGGCATGGTAAACAGCATTGTTGGCTGGACCACCTGAAAGGGCTTGGACATTTACATAAATATCATTGGCATCATATTTTTCAGTGGCATAGGCTTCAGCACAACGTTTTCGAGCTAAGGCTTCAATTACATTGGCATATTCAACACCTTTGTAATAGCGTGGGTCAGAAAAACGATGATTCTCGGCTAAGCGGAGTTTATAGTCTAGGATCTCTTCTTCGCTCATCCAACGGGTATCTTCCGAAGGATATCCTTCTGCGTAAATATTATGCAGGGCAGAAGAAAGCGATTCGCGAACTGCTAGAGGCGAAGTGCTCTCTGAAGGGATTAGGATTAATTTACGATATTGTCGTTCAGCTTCAAGTGAGGAAAGTTCTGCTACCTTTGGATCAAGGTCTTCTAATGATCCACGAAAAAGAAAATCAGACATGAAAAACACCTCTATAAGATAAGATATTTACATTATAAAGGAAATGGAATTAAAAAGAAATGAAGTGTTATTTAATCGTCTGATTAATGGGATAATTTTAATCTTCTGATTTTCTATTCGATATAGCGATACACTAGCGTCCCTACGTTGGTTGTTTTGCCATCATATACTTGGATGATAAATTCGATTGCTTTTTCATCATATCCTAATGCTAAGGATTGTTGCCCTTGGGGAATATTTTCTAATAAAAATGAACCATCTGGATTAATTTTAACAAGATCAGGATACCCTATGATAAATGCGACGCCATCTACTAGCGGCTCTCCTTTTTCATTTAATGCATATCCACTTACTTGTCCTCCGTAGATGTAGCGATCAATAAATTTGTTATCGTAGAGATATTTTGAGATAAAGACTATGGCGGTGATTAAGACAGAGAGTAATAAAATTTCTTTTAATTTTAGAGAAGATGATTTTTTATTCTTCATTGTTTATTCTCCTTGAACGGGATTTACGGAAAAACTGTCAAAAGTAACATCTGTTGTGCTCCAAGTTCGTAACCCGACTGACTTGGTGTTATCAATCCAAGTATCATCATAGCCTTGGCAAACAATTTCACCATCCACATATGCCGTATATTGACCCCCATTTACAGAGACTTTGATGTCATGATCTGTGTTATACCAGTCAAAATCTGAAACATCATTTCTGGCGAAAGGTGCAAATTCATGTCCATTGGCCCATTTTCGAAAGATGAATGATCCACCTGCATACCCAGGATCATATTGAAATGTGTAGCCATTGAATGCTTCGGTATCTTCAGCTTTGAAAACAACGCCAAAACCATCACCAGATTTTAAATTTACGTCCCCTAACTCAACTTCATATTCTTTTTGATCAATATCTGTGAAGATTTGTCCTTCACCAGCAGATTTTGTATGTAGTTTTCCATCGATGATATCCCATGTGCCATGCACCACATTCCAGTTTGAAAGATCTCCTTCAAAATCATCAAAGAAATAATAGGATTGACAATTTTTATCTCCAGATAATTTTTCAGAAATTCCACAATAGACATCTTTTATGGTTGTGCCTGTGAGACTCATGGCTCCAACTGAAATTAATGAGATTAAAGTCAGAATGAGTCCGTATTCGACTAATCCTTGGCCTTTTTGTTTTAACATATCTGTCTCCATAAAAATATTTAAATTATGGTTATATTATAGAAATGAATTGCTTTGTTTCTCTTACAATCTTGTAAGCTAATAAAATTGTTAGTATATAAAAAAAATGGTAATTACCATTCTTTTTTAGGGGGATTAATAAAGAAATTATTTCCAAATGTCCATGCTTAAGTATTTAAAACCACCGTCTGGGAAAACGGTGACAACCAGACCTTCCTCTAAAGTTTCGGCTAATTGCAATGCTGCTGTGGCAGCTGCACCGGCAGAAAGACCAACTAACAACCCTTCTTCTTGTGAAAGCCGGCGGGCCATATCTTTAGCTTGGTCTAAATTGACCACGATGGTATCGTCAACGATATCAGGATTGTAGATGGGGGGAACAATGGCAGTGGCAAGGTGTTTGATGCCTTGAATGCCATGTTTCGGTTTATCAGGTTGGACACTGACGATTTGAATGCCAGGGTTTTGCTCTTTTAAGAATGTGCCTGTCCCGGTGATGGTGCCACCTGTGCCCACACCAGCGACGAAGTGAGTGATCTGATGATTGGTTTGCTCCCAAATCTCAGGGCCTGTGTGTTTGTAGTGTGCTTGCCAGTTGGCAGGGTTTCCATATTGATCGGCATGGAAATATTTTTCAGGTTCTTTCGCAACCATCTCTTCAACAATACCGATTGCCCCGTCAATGCCAATGGCAGCAGGGGTGAGGATTAATTCAGCGCCCAATGCGCGCAAGATCATAATTCGCTCTTGGGATACGTTTTCAGGCATGACTAATGTTACCGGAACACTGAGCATTTTACCGGCAGTTGCATAACCAATTCCGGTGTTACCGGAAGTGGCGTCAATCAAACGACGACCGTTGCCTAGTTTCCCTTCAGCGATGGCGGTTTCGATGATATTTTTTGCTGCACGATCTTTGACAGAACCACTCAGGTTGAGCCATTCTGCTTTTGCCAAAACGCGTACTTTGGGAGACAAGTTTTTACTTAAATTGGTTAATTCCACCAAAGGAGTGTTGCCAATTGATTCATTATGTGAATTCCAAACATTTTCTGAATGTTCATGAATTTCAGGAGTTACGTGTGTATGTAGTACCATTTTTTTCCTCTATGTTGTTAAAAACAAAATTCGATCAGTTTGCAACAAAAAACGAGCGCAAATAAATTTTTCTCGCTATCTATCTTGGGTAGACTGCGGAAACGCTCGCCGGTGCAATTGGTCTTTTCTTAGACCTGATCGAATGAAAATTTCTTTCTTTTTATTTTAGTCTTCGGCGATTAACGTTCCCGCTTCAGACACATGCATTTATGATTCATACTAAACTTTATCCTTTATAGAAATATTCTACTTTGAAATTTAAATGTGTCAATCTTTCACCGGTTAAGAGATGATTAAATATGATAATTTTACTCTAAATAATAAGTTTTCTTAACTTCTCCTCATTTAAACAAAAACAGGCTATGTCCGTAACCTGTTTTTGCGCATTTTTTTACCCTCATTGAGGGATATTTCACTTGAGGGAGGTTTAAATCCCTTGTGTCATATTTTGTAATTTAAGTTCTAATTCTTTGATTTCTGAAGCGTAGGTGTTGATTCCTTCAAATCGTTCGCTTTCAGCAACAATCCCTTTTTTAATCAAAATTGAAATCAATTCAGTACGGCTTTTGAATGCACCAGTTTCCATCAGTTGATTAATTTTTGTTTTTGATTCTTCGTCTAATTGGGCAAAGATAAAACTAGTTTGTTTTTGAAGGTGTTCCCAAGCATCTTTGCTTAAATTTTCCACATCATCGATAAAGGCGATGAACATTTCAGATATCTTTTGCGATGTCATACATCTTACCTCGTAAATCATTGATTTTTTTTGAGAGTTCTGTAATTTCATCAAAAGTCTCTTGTTGCGCTGCAATTCCTTTTGTAATCAAATAGGCAGCTGCTTCAGAGCGGCTTTTGCAGACCTTTGCATCCACTAGGGTATCAATTTTTTCTAAGGAATCATCATCCATACGTACCATGACTACGTTTGCGCGTTTTTGAATTGAGTTCCAAGTTTCTTTGCCGATTTCTTCTACTTGTTTCCAAGCTTTATTAAATTCATCGGAAGTATTTTTTTCTTTTGATTGATTTTGTTTTGCTTCAGAAGATTGTTCATTTTGATCTTGATTCATCTCTGGTTCAGGAGTGGTGTCTACTTCTTCTGCTTCAACGTCAATAATTTCTTCTTCATTTTTTCTTTTATTCATTAATTACATCCTTTGTTTTGTGCCTCAAGATTACATGTAATTATATTACACGCATTTACGCAGATTGTAAAGGTTTTTGCAATTCAATTTTAATGATAAAAAAATAATGTAAATAAATATATAATATATACTTGACAATAGTGTATGATATACACTATAATGTGATCATCGCTCACAAAAAAGCGAAAAAAGTGTAAAAAAATGAAATGGAGGTATGAATGGTAGAAGAAAAAGATACTTTTGAGAGCCTAATTAGTGAACTAAAACGTGGCACTTTGGTTCTAGGTGTCTTATCCCAATTGAAAGAACCACACTATGGTTACACATTGGTTAAAAACTTAGCGGACCAAGAGATGCCAATTGATAAAAACACTCTTTATCCCTTGCTTCGGAGACTTGAAAAACAAGAACTGTTGATAAGTGAATGGGATACAGAAGGTTCTCGACCAAGAAGGTATTATCAATTGAGCACCAAAGGTACAAAGGTTTACGAAGATTTAAAAAATGAATGGTTTAACTTAACAAAAATACTTGATCACCTTTTAGGTGAAGCAGAAGAAAAATAAAAGGAATAAGAAAATGGAAATTATTGAACGTTATATTTATGCAATCAAACGAAGATTGCCGGGAAAAATGAGTGATGATATTGCGACTGAGATTGAATCATTGCTGTATGACGAACTTGAAGAAAAATTTGGCAATAAAGAGACTTATACAAAAGAAGAGATCGAAGTAGTGATGATTGAAATGGGACACCCGCGTGAAGTGGCAGAACGCTACCGAGGCGGTAAACAATATTTGATTGGTCCAGAAATCTTTCCAATTTACAAGATGGTAGCCAGTATTGTGTTGGGGGCGGTTACTTTAGGATTAGTGATTAGTTTTGTTATTTCTGCTTTTACCATGGAAGCGAACACTGCTTGGGACTCGATAAAACCGTTTTTTGGCTTTTTCCCATCTTTGTTTGCAGCTTGGATGAGTGCAATTGGTGGTTTGACAATCACATTTGCGATTATTGAACACTTTGCTAAATTGGATGGAAAAGAATTTGATTTTAGTGAAGGCTGGAAGCCAAGTGATCTTCCAGAATTGCCTGAAGAAAAAGATATTGTTCATCTTTGGGAACCAATTGTCTCTATGGTATTCATTATTATCTGGTTGATCTTACTAAATAGCTATATTTAT
This sequence comes from Anaerolineales bacterium, assembly GCA_963662985.1. Lineage (GTDB taxonomy): Bacteria > Chloroflexota > Anaerolineae > Anaerolineales > UBA11579. The sequence continues at coordinate 2,233,813 of OY760067.1, forward strand.
ACTCAAGGCGCTATTTTGGAAAGTTTAGAACATGTCACAATCTTACCTGTGTTGAATTTCGAAGCACTGCAACAATTCTTACCAGTATGGAACTTATCGATTGGTTTATCTTTAGCATTACAAATTGTGTATATTGTGACCAGAAAACATACATTATTTACTCGAATTTTTGAGATCGTATTAAGTTTGTTTGGGATTGTGATTTTGGTTATGATTTTGAATGGTCCTGCATTGGTTGATTTTACTCAAATAGTTGACTTCTTCCAAAATTCGAATTTGACAATGGCTAGTTTGGATGCAAATTATCGCTTGGGAATCAAAATTTTGATCGGTCTTTCAATGTTTGGGATGATAGTTAATATTATCAAATTAATTGTGCAACAAGCAAGAAAAGCAAATGTCTAATTAATACCGATAAATGAATATAAGCTTAGAAAAGCAAGAGAGTTACTCTCTTGCTTTTTTCTTATTTTGACTTAAAACGTTTCTTCAAGTACTATTCAGGTAATGGAATAAAAGTGGGGTTGGATGCAAAAATAAAATTATACGAGGGTATAGTATGATCCAAAAGAATTTTATAAAAGCAAGATGGACAGTTTTGGCGACTTTCTTTTTGATTGGTGCTTCTTTTGCCACATGGGGCTCGCGCATCCCAGAGATTCAATCACATTTGTCTTTATCTGATGGACAATTAGGAATAACTTTATTAGGCGTTTCTTTAGGAGTTGTGACCGCTTTATTAGTAGCGGATACGATAATTGGAAAATTTGGCAGCCGAAAGGTGATTTTGATTGCTGGTTTGGCTAGTTGTGTGTTTCTTCCATTGTTGGCAGTTGCCCCGAGTATGCTTACTCTTTGGATTCTTTTATTCTTGTATGGTGCTAGCCACAGTTTGGTGGATGTTTCGATGAACGATCAAGCTGTGATGACTGAAAAAGGCTATCAAAAACCTTTGATGTCTTCTTTTCATGCTGCATATAGCATTGGTGCTTTAGCAGGAGCTTTATTAGGGTCACTGTTAGCAAGATTTTCATTCTTTATGCCATTTAATCACTTTTTATTAGTGGCGGTTTTAATTGCGATTGTTTTTATCATCACGCAACCTTTCTTTTTGGAGAGCGAAGTACGCGAAAAAACTTCAGAAAGGAAAAGTCCTTTCAAATTACCAGAAAGAGCTTTGTGGCTGTTAGGAATAATAGCTTTTAGCTCATCGATCGGAGAAGGCTCCATGGCAGATTGGAGCGCAGTTTATATGAGCGCGACTTTGAAGACCAGTGCTTCTGTTGCGGCCTTAGGATATGCAGCATTTTCGATCACTATGACGATTGGTCGCCTTTTGGGAGATTGGGTCACAAAACAATTTGGCCCCACAAAAGTTGTAAAATATGGTTCTTTGTTTTCTTTTGTAGGTTTAGTGATTCTCATTTTGGCGCAATCCCCCTATGTTGCTATGCTTGGGTTTGCAGCTGCAGGTATCGGGTTAGCGAATATTGTCCCGATTGCTTTTAGCGCAGCGGGAAATCGAAAGGGAATTCATCCTAGTGAAGGAATTGCAGGGGTTGCCTCGATTGGATATGCTGGATTCTTGGCTGGTCCACCGATTATTGGTTTTATTGCACAATCAATCAATATTCGCATTGCGTTTTTGTTCGTTGCGGTAATGATTGGGAGCTTATTCTTCTTATCACAAGCGATACATCAAAAATAAAGGAGTAATTGTGAATCAACAAATAAAAGCGGTAATTTTTGACCTTGGGCAAGTTTTGATCCATTGGGATCCAAAATTGCTTTATCGTCAGATGTTTAATGATGAAAAAGAAATGGAATTTTTTTTGAGTGAAGTTTGCCCACCAGCATGGAATGTTAGTTTAGATGGTGGCTATCCATTTGCACAAGGAGTGAAAGATCGGATTGCGCTTTATCCTGACTATGAACCATATATTCGGGCATGGCATGAACGATGGATCGAAACGATTGGGGGTGCGATTCCCGGAACAGTGGAGGTACTTAGGCAGATCAAAGAAAAAGGATATCCTGTATTTGCATTAAGTAACTGGTCTGCAGAAACATTTCCAATCATCGCCAATCAATATGAGTTTTTTAATTGGTTTGAGAAGATTGTTTTATCTGGAGAAGAAAAGCTGGTGAAACCGAATCCAGAGATCTATCAACGTTTATTGAGCCGGATAGATTTTTCTCCTGAAGAATGTCTCTTTATAGATGATTCTATTCATAATATTGAAGCAGCTGAACAGCTTGGCATTCAAGTGATCCATTTTAAAAACTCTGAAACACTTTCAAAAGAATTAAAAGAGTTAGAAATTCTATAAAACTCATAAAAAACTCTCTTGAATATCAGGGGAGTTTTTTATTTTTGTTAATTAACACAACAGAATCATTCCTAAAATTATTGTTCAACGAAGATAATGATTACATAACAAGAATTTTTCAGAATAGTGAAGGTTTTTTTAGTTGGTATTCTAATTTCCTTTCTTAAAAGAAGATATTGTGCTTTTGATAATTGCTTCACCTGTTTGATATAAAAGATCAATAAAATCAGTTTCTGTATTTATGCCAGAGAATTTGTTTTCAATAATTAAAAAACATAATCCTTGTGTAAATATATAGAGTTGCAAAAATATTTTTCCAATTTCTTCTTCGGTGAGACCTCGTAATTCATGATTTTGTTGCAAAATTTTGATGATGGTAGGATCATGTTTAGAAAGACTAAATTGTTTCTGATCATTTTTGATAAAGTAACTATACAAATTGGGATAACGAATTGCAAATCGAATGTTACGAATTCCCATATTAAAGAATGGATCATCTGTTTCATTTTGATCTACGATTGGTAGAAACATTACTTCAATTTTTTTTCGAACATCATAATCAAGTTCTTCAAGGTTTCGATAATTTGCATAAATGTGTGCAACCGAGCACCCTAATTTTTTTGCAATTGCTCGTGCCGTGAGTGAATTGATTCCATCTTGTTCGACCATATTAAAAGCTGCATTTAAAATATCTTCTTTATCAAATTTTGTTGTAGGGGACATATGTATCCTTCCAAATAACAATTGTTACAATACTCTATTTTTTGATTCTACAAAAAGTTTCTTTCTAAATAAGTTGATAAAAATTGAGTAATTAATTTTTTTACTTCACTTAAAATAAAATATTTTGCAATAGACTATTCAATAATTTTTCTTAATCTAATGTAAAAAATTAGATATTATTAGAATAATTTATGTTTTGATTTTTCAAATAATACTATATAATATTAATGTATATATTATTTTAAGGAGGAAAAAATGTTTAAAAATCGCATTTTCTCACTAGTCTTAATTATTGTTTTATTAATGTCTTCGTTTTCTGCTGTTTTTGCTGCTGACAATGACCCAGAAGTGAAGATACTCAATGAAACTGGCGCGGCATTTTGGATTGAGTTTAAAGTTGAAGGAAATTCTAGCATTTGGCATCAGGCTGTAGCTGGACGTTCAATTTTAAATTTGCCAAAAGGTGAATATACTTATGTATATTGGGCTTGTGGACAGCAAAATTCTGAATGGATCAAAATTAAAAAAGATACAGTGATTACATTAGAATGTAAGCAAGAAAAAGCCAACAACTCAACTTCTACAAATAGCCAAAATGTTCAATATAAAATATTGAATGACACAGGGAGCTCTTTCTGGATTGAATTTAAAGCTACTGATGGCACTAGCATTTGGCATTATGCAAATGCAGGTAGAACTGTTGCAGATTTGCCAAAGGGCGAATATACCTATGTATATTGGGCTTGTGGGCAGCAAAACTCTGAATGGATTAAAATAAAGAAAGAAGGAACCATCAATCTAGCTTGTGCAAAAACAAAGACTACCAAAGCAGCCGAAACGATTGGTTTGCAAATCAATAACGATACGGGCGGGTCTATGTATTTATATTTCACTTCAAGCACAGATGGTAAAAGCTATGAATTCTCTATTCCTGCTGGAAAACAAATTGTTGATTTACCAAAAGGAAGCTACTCCTATACATTTTATGGATGTGGTTGGGATTCGATCAGTGGTTCTGTGAAAGTGAAAGCAAAGAATTCATTAAGCGATTCATTTTATTGCATAGGTTATTAAGTCCACAACTAAAAAAACTGAATAGTACAATTAAATAAAAAAGTCTGGTAAATTCACCAGACTTTTTTATTTCGAGGTGGAGATGGTGGGAATCGAACCCACGTCCGCAAGATTAAGCCCTCGAACGTCTACGAGCGTAGTTTCCAGATTATGTTCGCCTGCTGCCCTGCTAGAAACCTCAGAAAACAACAGACTATCCACTCAGACCCGAAAGCCCATCTTTTGTGTGCTTAGTGAAGTCACACACAGCACGTTGGCTTTGTGACGATCTGACCCACTCCAGCCAACGTTAGGAGTGAGGGATCGAGGTCTACTCTGAGACCGTTACTGACTTTCTCTAAACTGACTATGCAGCAAGGGGAAGTGCAGCGTATGTTGTGCGTTCATTGGCACTTAATTTTTTTGTACTGAGTTAACGAGGTCGGTACCTCTCGGCCCGCAGTCCGGAACCAGCCTCTCCCGTCGAAGCCAGTCATCCCCAGATGCTTTCATGTTTCCATGTACTGCAGATTATAGCATAAGAATGTTGGAATTTTGTAAAAAATGCACATTCTTTGTAAGAGATTTCTCATATATCCCGACTATTCCATAGAAAAATAATTAATAAAAAATTGAAAGGATTAAAAATGCAAATTTTAGTCGGTGTTTTAGGTGCTTTGATCTTCACATGGGTGTTCAGTGATTGGATGCGCAAACGAGGAGAAATATTCTTTATTATTGCGACACTAGTGAGCCTTTATGCAGCTTTCTTTGCACCTTATAGTATTTTAAACGATCCATATATTGGAATTGGCTTTTTGATCGTAATGATGTATGCGGGGGCTTTGGACCCAACCAAATGGTATACAAAACGAATAAAAGCTGTGCGAGGGAAAGTAGCAATTATTGGTTTTATTATGATCTTTGCACATGTGTGGTATCATTTTGCACTTTATTTTGAATTGGGTAAATTCTTAGGAAGTTTAGCATTTTTGGTGATGATTCCTTTATTTATTACTTCTTTCAAGGTGATTAAAAGACGGATAAAGAAGTCTAAATGGAATCAATTACATAAGTTAGCCTATCTTGCCTATCTTTTGATCTTCTTGCATGGGTTTATCATGGCTACAGAAGTTGCCCATCAAGTGATCTTAGTTCTCATCTTTGGTTCCTATTTGGTGAAACGACTTTTACGCGCTCGGTCTGTGAACCAAAAGAAAACCGCAAATGCAAGTTAATCATCTTATTCATTCAAAAAGCCATCAACTTGATGGCTTTTTTGTTGTTAAAATCCTTGACCTTAACGTTGCGTTATAGTTTATACTAACAGCGTAGAAATGAGGTAATAAATGGATCCTAGTTTAAATCAAACCTACACCGTAAAAGAAGTATGTGATTTCTCAGGAGTGAGTGCACGCACTTTGCATTATTATGATGAAATTGATTTGCTCAAACCTGCTAGCATTGGGCAAAACGGTTATCGTTATTATGATGAACAATCCTTACTACTATTACAACAAATCCTATTCTTTAGAGAATTAGGGATCAAGTTAGTGCAGATCAAAACGATCTTGTACCAACCCCAAGTGGGGTTAACAACTTTGTTAAACACTCACAAACGGAATTTAGTAAAAGAAAAGATGCGCATAGTCAATTTGATTGAAACTATCGATGACACTATCGCTCATCTTAATGGAGAAAAGAAAATGAATGAAAAACAATTTTTTTCTGGCTTTGACGAAGCGCAGCAAAAAGAATATGAAAATGAGATTGCTCAAAAATATGGAGAAAATAATCAGGCACTTAAACAATCTAAAGCGCGATGGACTTCTTATTCAGATAATCAGAAAGAACAAATTATGCGAGAGGGAAGCGAAATTACGCAAGCAATTGCAGATCATATTGGCATCCATTCTTATGATGCGCCAGAAACACAGGCTGAAATTGCTCGTTGGCATGATTATATAAATCAGAACTTTTATGATTGTTCATTGGAGATTTTTGCAGGTTTGGGGCAAATGTATAATACTGATCCAAGATTCATTAAGAATTATCAAAAAGTTCACAAGGAGCTTCCGCAATTTTTGGAAGATGCGATCACGTATTATTGTGTAGAAAATAGCTAAATAATAAAAAAAAGAGTGGTCATTTGATCACTCTTTTTAGTTAACTCTAGGTAAGAAATTTTTTTCATGTATGTCTATATATTGTCTATATATTCTACTGAAAGGAATAAAAATGGAACGTAAAATAGAAGTTAGTGATAAAAAAATGAATGGCTTACGCCGATTTAACTTGATTATGGGGTTCTTCCACTTGATCCAGGGTGTTTTAATGATTGTCTTGAGCAATGACACCACCTATCCAGTGTATACCAATTTCCTCACATTTAACATGGAGGAATTTCGCCTCATGCCCGAGCAGAAATTGCTCTTTGAAAATCCTTTTGGGATTGCAACAGGGGTCTTTTTACTACTCTCCGCTGTGGCACATTTTTCATTAGGTACATTTGGTTTCAAATGGTATGCAAAGAATATCCGCAATCACCAAAACCCCGCCCGTTATGTGGAATATTCGCTTAGTTCTGCATGGATGATTGTGTTAATTGGTCAGCTAACTGGTATTTGGGATGCAGGTGCATTGTTAGCGATGTTCGGCTTGACAGCTGTGATGAATTTGTTTGGTTTGCTGATGGAAACAATGAACAAGGATCCTAAGAAAACAAACTGGTCTCCGTTTTGGTTTGGCTCAATCGCTGGGATCATTCCATGGATTATGATTGTATGGTATTTTGTCGGCTCTATTGCTGCTGCGCCATCTGCAGATGCAAAACCGCCTGCATTTGTTTATGCGATTGTGCCGACATTATTTGTGTTTTTCAACACATTTGCAGTCAATATGTACTTGCAATATAAAAAAGTGGGTAAATGGAAAGATTATGTGTATGGTGAACGGATGTTTATTATCCTTAGTTTAGCCGCTAAAACAGTTCTTGCTTGGTTTATTTTTGCTGGCACTTTAGCACCAGTATAAAAATCTATTTTCTCCTCAATCAAAGGCAAGGGTAACCTTGCCTTTATTAATTTCAAACAATTATTAAAAAATAAAAAAAGACCATCAATAAATGATGGTCTTTTGTCTTAATCTAATTTCTTTAATTATTCACCAGAAGTGCTTGCTGCAGCTGCGGCAGTTGCCTGAGCATTGAGGGTTGCTTGGGCATTAATGGTTGCTTGCGCGTTGAGAGTTGCTTGCGCATTGGTTGCTTGCACAGCGGCGCTAATTGTAGACTGTGAATTAATTGTAGCTTGTACTGCAGTGGCTTGTGTATTGACAACAGGAGTGCTGGTGTATACGACTGTACCAAATGTTGTCGGAGTAATTGTGGCGGTGCTTGAGGTAGGCGCTGAAGTGGCACCAGTGCTTGAAACAACAATCTTTGCCCAAAGTGTAGTGCCTCCAATCATAAATGTTTGACTACTAGCGTTTGCTAAAACCCAATGGCTATAATAAGTGCCCTCAGTTGTAGGAGCGGTCATATTCAAGGTAACTTGAATCGATGATCCAGGAGCAACAGCAACTGTGCTGAGAACATTGCTTTCATTGGCGCCAAACAACTGTTCAGAATGATGCACTAAAGTATAAGCGGTTGACCAAGTACACGTACCTGTGTTCTGAATGGTCCATGTTTTAGTGAAGGTCGCACCAGGGGCAAAAATGGTATTGTCGGGAATGGTTTCACTAATAAAAGCTGCCGCATCACATGCGCTGCTTGTGGTACCACCTGTATTAATAGGAGCTGTTGTGGCAACTGCAGGCAAGGTGGGGATGGGGGTGTTAGTAGCCGGCAAAGGTGTTTCGGTCATGGTGGGGGTTAAGGATGGTGTTGCGGTTGGGTTTGCAAAGGCTGTTTGAGTTTGCATGGCATTGGCAGTTTCTGCTACAGATGTAAAAAGCATTTCAACCTGTGCAGTCGCTAAAGCGGCTTGATCTGCTCGGTTATTACAAGCTGATAATAAAATTGTCACAATAATAATGAGTATCAATACTATTTTTTTATTCATAAGTCCATCCTATTATTTCACAAAAGAATACTTCTTAATTCTATCAAACTCTCCTGAGAAGAAGATAAGAAGTTTTTCTCTATTCTAACATTGTGTGGCAAAAGGTCTAGGATGATTTCTGTCATATGAAACAAGACCGAGCCTTTACAAGATAAAAAAAATCGCTATACTTGGCTAAGGTAGTAATCGAAAGGAGCAAAATGACGGACTTGCGATAAATAACGTTTCTAGTTTATTTATTTTTCACTTGTGAAAGGCAGGTCTATTTTGTTATCGATTCATAATCTCTCCAAATCATTTGGAACTCACATAATTTATAAACAAATTTCATTTAACGTAAACGCTAGACAACGAATTGCGCTAATCGGTGAAAATGGTACCGGTAAGTCAACGTTGTTAAAGATCTTAGTTGGTGAACTCAAATCAGATCAGGGATCTTTTCAATTTTCTCCCAAAAAGTTGCGAGTTGGATATCTCCCCCAGGCAATTCAATTTTCTGCCAATCAAACCGTTGTTGAATATCTGGCTGCCCATGCTAGAAGTCTTTCAGCATATGAAAAAGAAATCGAAGCCTATTCGCTACAATTGGCTGAATCACCAGAGGATGAGAAATTGATTCAGGACTATGATCAAACGCTTCAAGCTTATCTAACTGCTGTTGAATATGCCACAGAAGATCAACAGATATTGGATCGATTGTCAATTGAAGAGATTCCATCTGATCATCTTGTGAAAAACCTTTCTGGAGGTCAAAAAACAAGAATTGCTTTAGCCGCTTTATTGCTGCAACATCCTGAATTTCTAATCCTAGATGAACCCACCAATCATATCGATCAGGAACTTTTGATGTGGTTTGAAGAATGGCTGCTTCATTTTGAAGGCGGCGTGTTGATTGTTTCGCATGATCGTGTACTCCTAGATCGAATTGCCACCCATATTATTGAAATGAAGACAGAAGGAGAATTTGTAGAACCTTTTGCTGGGAATTACTCTGACTATATTGAATATTGTGTACAAAAAGAAGAACAACAATATTTTGCATATAAAGAACAACAAAAGGAGATTAATTCTCTAGGATTTGCAATGAATCGCCTTAAAGGCCAAACCGTGAAAAAGAAAGGTGGGAAGGGAGATTCTGGAGACAAATTTGCGAAAGGCTTTTTTAACGATCAAACCTCAGGAAAAATGCGAGAAGTTCGTTCTTTGGAGAGGAGATTAGACAAATTACTCAATGACGATCATGTTGATAAACCAATCAAAGGATGGCAAATTGATCTGCAATTTTCTGAGAAACCTCAATCTGGAGATATCGTAATGCGTATGATTGGCTTGGAAGTGGGGTATGCTGGGCAAGCCTTGTTAGCGCCACTTTCATTGCAGATTCAATTTGGACAACGAATCACTTTGGTTGGACCCAATGGTGCTGGGAAAAGTACTATTTTAAAAACAATCTTAGGACAAATACCTCCTGTTAAAGGAGAATTCTACGTAGGACAAGCAGTTAAAATTGGTTATCTAGCCCAAGAGCAAGAAATCCTTAATCAAGACTTGACTGTTATCGAAACTATCCAACATAATAGCGACCTGAATCATACGGACGCGCGGACTTTTTTGCACAAATATCTTTTTGCTGGTGATACAGTATTCAAACAAGTCAAAATGCTTTCTTATGGTGAACGAGCGCGTTTGATGCTGGCCTTGATGGTGTTGGAAGATTGTAATTTTTTAATCTTAGATGAACCGTTAAACCATTTAGATCTGCCTTCTCGTTCTCGTTTTGAACAAGCCTTAGCTTCTTTTGAAGGCACTATTTTTGCTGTGATTCATGACCGTTATTTTATTGAACAATTTGCTGAGGTCATTTGGCGGATTGATGGCAAGTCGATTCAAATTGAATACCCAAGATTGGATTAACTTGGGCTGAGAAGCAAATCTCCCTGTGAGGATCGTCATGTTATAATTTGATTTACTCAAAGGAAATTGATCAATGTCAAAAAAGAAAAAATGGCTCATTATAGCTGGCATATTCCTTTTTTTGGTTTTACTAGCTGTGATTTTATACAATACTGAATTTGTGCAATCGCATATGGGTGGCCGTGTGGAAGAATGGAAAGCAAACATTTTCTATTTTTTCAATCCACCGGAAGAGGTCACATTTAATCCAAATGATGGAGATACTTTTGATGAACAAGTGGCTGCAATGGTGCAACAAACAATGGACGCATTCACAGCACAACAAAAACAAACATCAGAAGCAATCATTGCTCTCACGCCCACTGCCACTTTCACACCTACTCCTGATGCAGATTCAACCTTAGCACCGACACTCACACCGATTCCCACGCAAACTTCTCAACCTATTCCCCCAGAAGTACGATTGGAAGGTATCACTTATTATAACCAACATGGTGTTTGGAATTATTGCGCTCCTGCAAACTTAGCCATGGCAATGTCTTTTTGGGGTTGGCAGGGTACAAGAGAAGATCCTGGTGCCTATTTGAGAGGGGGCATTGAACGAGAAGACGATAAAAATGTGATGCCTTATGAAATGGTCAATTATATTGTGGATAAGACCAATTTATACGTGGTTAGCCGTGTTGGGGGAGATCTTCAAATTTTGAAAGAACTGCTGGCTGGTGGCTATCCTGTGATTGTGGAAAAAGATTTTGTTTTAGAAGGCATCGGATGGATGGGCCATTTTCTCACCCTTTTTGGCTATGATGAAGCTACTCAACAATTTTATATCAACGATTCCTATCAAGGTCAAAACTTGCGTATTTCTTATGATGAATTAGCGCAGAGTTGGCAATCTTTCAATTATTTATTTATGGTTGTTTATCCGCCAGATCACAATGATGAGATTTATCGTATCTTGGGCAATTATGGGGATCCCAACTGGGCGTATCAAAAAGCCTTGGAGATTGCGAATCAAGAAAAAGACTCAATGACGGGGATTCATCAGTTTTTTGCTTGGGCAAACCTAGGTTCTTCTTATAATTCGCTCAATCAATACGACCAAGCGGCTATTGCGTTTGATACTTCTTTCGCAATATATAACAGCTTGCCAGAAGCTGATCGTCCATGGCGAATGAATTGGTATCAAACAGGTCCTTACCGAGCCTATTATTTTACTGGCCGTTACCAAGATGTTATTGATCTAGCAGATACAATCTTGGATGCAATGCGCGATCCAATTCTTGAAGAATCTTTCTATTGGCGTGGGTTAGCAAAAGAGGCGCTAGGCGATGTGCAAGGGGCAATCAATGATCTCAGCACTTCTGTGTCCCTAAACCCCAATTTCACGGCTGGTTGGACAGAACTTACTCGTATCCAAGGGGGGCAGTAATTATATGGAAGAGAAGATCAAAGTTCTTCATTTTGCAGATGCACACATTGACATCGCTAATTATGGACGGCATGATCCTACTGATGGATTGCCTGTGCGAATTAAAGATTTTCTTAAATCTTTAGATGTAATTATTCAAAACGCAGTAGATGAGTCTGTTGATCTGGTGATTTTTGCTGGCGATGCCTTCAAAGATCGGCATCCATCACCTACTTTTCAAAGAGAATGGGCAAAACGGATTCGAAAATTATCAGAAGCACAGATCGAAACTATTATTGTAATTGGCAACCATGATCGTTCGGCCTCCATGGCACATGCCAATGCGCTAGAGGTCTATCAAACCCTTGAAATCCCTCATATTCATATCATTGCCACCCCCACAATTTTGCAACCTGACGATCTAAATGGAGTGCAGGTAAATTTAGCTGTCATTCCATGGATGATGCGCGAAGATATGCAGCAAGTTTTGGAAATGACCAATGAAGAAATTCGCAACAGAGAAGTGCAAGTCTATCAAGATTTACTCACACAATCCATCAAACAACAATTGAAAGATGTCGATCAAACCCTCCCTACAATTCTCGCAGCTCATGGTACGGTTGAATCTGCTGTTTTTGGAGAAGAAAAGAATATTGCCATTGGTGGAGAATTTATTCTTCCTTGGGCTTTATTAAAAGATCCCATTTTTGATTATGTAGCTCTCGGTCATATTCATCATGCCCAAGACCTTAATAAAAATGGATATCCGCCGATTGTTTATGCCGGTTCGATTGAACGGGTCAGTTTTAGTGAAGCAAATGAAAAAAAGTTCTTTGTTCGAGCAGATGTTGAAAAAGAGAAAACTACATATCAATGGCGAGAATTGGATCAGATTCGCCCATATCTTGATATTTATATAAACTTACGAGAAAAACAAGAGCTGATGCCGGTAATTCTAGAAAAGATTCCAACGGATGGCAGCCAAGATGATGCGGTCGTGCGAATGATCTTAGAATATGACCAAGCCCAAGAAGCAATGATTGATGATGTGGTCATCCGTAAAGCATTTGAATCCGCATTTAGTTTTAACTTAGTGAAACGTCCAATCATAAAAATCGAATCCGATTAGGGGAGGAAAATTTTGTAGCTGATCTGCAAGAAGAAGACCTACTTCGGATTTATTGGGAATCAAGAGAGGTTGATCCAGAGGAACTTGAATCCTACCTTACTTTAGCAAAACAAATCATCCAAACCACAAAAGATGGAGAATAATTGAATGACAACCTACAAAGTCTATACCGATGGTAGTAGTTTGGGTAACCCTGGTCCTGGTGGCTATGGGGTTGTCCTCACACATGGCGAACAAATCCAAGAATATAGCCAAGGGTATCAAATGACTACCAATAATCGGATGGAGCTCCTTGCCACAATTGTTGCGCTTGAAAAAATTCCAAATAATGCCCAAGTAGAGATTTATTCTGATTCCAGTTATGTTGTGAATGCGATCAATCAAAATTGGTTGGAAAATTGGCAAAAAAAGGGGTGGAAAACTGCTAACAAAAAACCAGTCAAAAACAAAGATCTTTGGTTACGCTTACTCCAGCAAATTAAAACTCATCAAATCAAATGGCATTGGGTCAAAGGACATGCAGGGCATCCTCAAAATGAGCGCTGTGATTACTTAGCAGTCCAAGCCGCTCAAAGTGGAAAATTGGCAATTGATAAAGGGTTTGAACAAGATGCTGAAGATCCAATCAATCAACTTTCCTTATTCTGATGAAACTTTTTCTTCCAAGGACTCGTATAGTAGTATGTAAGAAAAAAATTACTTGGAGGTAAAAATATGAATAAAAAATTATATCGTTCCCAAAAAGAAAGAATGATTGGTGGTGTGTGTGGTGGTCTCGCTGAATATTTTGATATTGATCCCACTTTGGTACGCTTGGCATTTGTTATCTTAGCAATCGCTGGTGGCCCAGGCATTTTGATTTATATCGTTTTGTTATTGTTAGTTCCTGAAGCAAGCACACAAAACTCCTATGTCCAAAAACAACCTCAATCTTCAGTTTCTGAAGAAGATGTAGTTGTTGTGGATGAAAATGGGAATGAAATCTAACCTTTTAGAAAGAAGGTAACCATGGATCTTAGTAAAAGATTATATCGTTCACGTACAAACAAGATCATTGGGGGTGTTTGTGGTGGTTTAGGAGATTATTTCGGGATTGATCCCGTGCTTTTCCGCTTGGCATTTGTTTTGCTTGTTCTTATGTTTGGCACAGGTGTGTTGGCTTATTTGATCCTGTGGTTGATCATGCCAGAAGAAGCATAGTGAACCGTAAGGAAATGATATGGACACAAAAGAAAGTATTCATCCAGAAGAATTAGAGAACTTAGCGCTTGCTGCAGAACAACCCGACCAATCTAAAGACTCCAAAAAAGAAGAGGAAACCTCTTATATTTCTTTGGGAATTGCAATTGGGGTCTCTCTTGGCACAGCCTTAGGATTAACAGTATTTGACAATCTTGGCATAGGGTTAGGGATAGGCATTGCTCTTGGGGTGGCCATTGGGGCTGCCTTAGATCAACAAAATAAAAAGTAAATTTAAAAAAAGAATTGAGGAAAACTCAATTCTTTTTTATCTCCACACCGTTTTTTCAAATATTGCAAACTTCTCTATCCATGGTAAAATAATATCCGCTTGTGGGTTGTACCCTTACCACAAGTCGCTTTTCGAAAGTGTTAAATCAAAGGGCTTGAAGGATTTAAAGATGAAAGTATTATTACTCGAAGATGTTTATAATCTTGGACGCGCAGGCGACGTAAAGAAAGTTGCAAATGGCTACGGTCGTAACTACTTGTTGCCCCAAGGGTTCGCAGTTTTGGCAACCCCCGGTGCAGTTGCACAAGCCGATCAAATTCGTGAAACAGCAGAAGTGAAACGCTCTGCAATGAACGAAGAGATGTCTGGTGTTGCTGAAAAATTGGCCGATATTTTGCTTCAATTCCCCGCACGTGCTGGCGAAAATGGCAAACTTTATGGCTCCATCACCACTGGTATGATCGCTGAAGCATTGAGCGAAAAAGCTGGTGTTGAAATTACAAAACGCAAGATCGATTGTGAACCATTGCGCTCTTTGGGTTTGTACGACGTGAAAGTTCGCTTGACCGTTGACTTGATCCCCTCAGTGCAAGCAGTTGTCTATCGTGAAGGCGAAGCTGTTGAAAACTACATGTTCACTCCTGCTCAACTTTCTGGTGAAGAAGAAATGCCCGAAGTTGTTGCCAAAGTAGTCGAAGTGATTGAAGAAGTAGTTGAAACCGTAGAAGAAGTTGTGGAAGAAATTGTAGAAGCAGTTGAAGAAGCAACAGAAGAATCTGAAGAATAATCCCTTACAGAATCTATTAAAAAAGGTACCAATTTGGTACCTTTTTTTATTTGTCGTATTTTATTCAAAACCCGGCAATTTTGGATGTTTGATGCGTTCTAAATAATCAGGTGCATCAGGATTGATGAATCGGGGACCATCTAACCAACGTGTAGATTCTCCTGTTTGGGCTTTTGCTTTTTCCATTGCTTCACATTGATCTTCCGCGTAGATCATTTCAAGATATGAATTCGCAAGCCCTTGCTCTAAGTAGATACCTTCGATGTGATAATTTGGCATACAATACCTCAATGAAATGATAGTTTCTCTAAGTATAGCAAACCGAAAATATCTGCGCTAGGAAAAATTGCTAAAAAAGTTGGAATTGATTTTTTTCATTCAAATTGGGATCATAGGGTGCTATACATTCAGGTCCATCATGGCGCACATTGTTTACATATGAGGACACTCGTCTTGTTTTCATTTCTTTAGTAGGATAGGGCGCAAAGGTTGGCTTTAGATAGGCTTCACTAGGTTGTATTTTTTCTAACCAACGGTCATAAAGCTCTGGACGAACAATCACAGGCATTCTTGGGTGAATCTCTGCCATGAGGCTATTTGCTGCGGTGGTCAAGATAGCACAAGATTGCAAAATGCTGCCGTCAATTCCTTCCCACACAGAATAAATTCCCCCTAATGCCATTGGACTTTCATCTTCCATGGTGAAATAATAAGTTTCTTTGCCTTTGGAAGTGCTTTTCCATTCATAAAATCCACTTGCAGGAATCAAACAGCGGCGATGTTTTACTGGATTTTTAAAGGTCGTTTTCTCAAATACGGTCTCGGAGCGGGCATTCAAAAACTTACGGGCAGCGCTAGGATCTTTTTCATAAGGGGCAATTAATCCCCATAGCCCAAAATCTAGTCGAGTTGGATCTTGATTTTTTATGATCGGGATTGGTTGAGAAGGGGCGATATTGTAGCTTCCTGGCATCTCTGGTGGGAAATCCACCCAAGGAAAAGCCTTTTGTAAATCACTTTTTGAGATCACAAATGCAAAACGAGAACACATAAGATTATCCTTTCAATCACAACAATTCTAATTGATAATTTGCTTTTTTCCCAAACATTGTGATGAAAGGTAAAGCTCGTTTTGGCAGCACTCCCAAATTTTGTAGATCTGATTCATTTTTGATGGGCAGTGCTCTACGTGCATTTAAGATCTTGTTTGCAGAAACTTTTCCAATCCCAGGTATTCGTAGTAATTCTTCATAAGGAGCACGGTTGATTTCAATAGGAGTTTCAACCAAATGTGTTTTTGCCCATGCAAGTTTAGGGTCGATCTCTTGCGGCAATTGGGCATCTTCAAAGATAAATTCTTTTGCAGAAAAACCATATTGTTTGATTAAAAATGACGCTTGATATAGCCGAACTTTTCTACGGAAAGGGGTGGCAGGTTGTTCAGACAAAGGGGTGTTTGGAATTGGATTAAATGGCGAAAAATAGGCACGTTGTAAGTGTAATTGACGATAAAGATAATCGGTAGTTTCTAATAATTCTAAATCACTTTCATTGCTCCCCCCGACCACAAATTGGGTTGTCACAGATGGAATCCGCTTGAGCCATGTTTTTTCTGGGGGCAGTGTTTTACGTAACTCATCGATCCATAGAAGAGGTTGTAATAATTCATGTTTAAATTCTTTTGCTGGCGCGATATGGGCTAAGTGTTTGGTAGTAGGTGCTTCTAAATTGATGGAGACACGACTGCCCAATTGTAAAGCACGCCTAATCTGGTCTTTTTCTGTGCCTGGCATGATCTTTAAATGCAAGTAACCTTGATATTGATACCGGTACCGCAGAATCTCTGCGGTAGCAATGATCTTATCTTGTACAGTGACTGTGTTTCCAAAAACCCCGGAGCTTAAGAATAATCCATCAACTAAATTGGCAGATTCTAATTCAATGAAGGTTTTGGCAATTTCATCTGGCTGCATCGTTTCTCGTTTGGTGTCATGTCCTGCCCGAAACACACAATAATTACAGTCATTTTTGCATACAGAAGAGACCATGGTTTTCATCAGACGAATGGTTTTTCCACCTTGCATTTGCGCCAAAGTAATCGGAATATCAAGCGCTTTACAGCGGGCTGCAATCTCTCGCGGACCAGTGCCATCGGCTTCAACTTCATTTTCGCGAGAAAGATGGGCTATTTTTTCTAAATTATTAACCAAGGTGCTCATACCTTGATTATAGAACATATATTCTGAATGTCAATAAGTCAATTAGTTTAAATAAAAAGAGCGAAAGAATTCGCTCTTTGTTAGGTCTAGTCTTTTTTAGGGGGTATGGGGAGAGCTTCTTTAGCCATTCCTATCCATTTTTCAGCTTCATCCAGCATTAGTACTGGAATATCATCAATAATTGGATAATTTCTGCCACAGTCAGCGCATATAAGCCATGTATCTTTGTAGAGACTCAATTTCCCTTGTCCTTCTTTGGGGTCATTTTGCATACAATGAGGACAACGAATCATGTTTAACAGTTCTTGTTTTACCATCTTTTATTCCTTCTTTTTTTAATCTGGATTAATTGCATTCCCATGACTAATACATTTATCTGTACCAGGGCCACATTCATAGACTGCCTGCCAAGGGCTATAATGGGTGACAAAGTTATCTTGAAGATAAACTTGCCCGTCTTGGTAAACCGTGCGATATATAGTGATATCTGCACCATCTGCTTCAAAGTCAATCTGTTTGATCTCACCTTTGGAAAGTTCGTCATTTTCAACATATTTTGGTTCAGGCGCTTCTTCAATATTGGTTAATCCAGTTGTGTTCCAATCCACGACCCGATTCATAGATGTAGAATAGAATTTCCATTGGATTTCATTATCATACACATAGGTTTCCATTAATAGCCAATAGGGGGTGTCGTTCATAAATTTAAGATCGACCAAAGGTGCATAAACGGTTGCATCCAAACCTGCCAGAGATTCATCCGTGCCACCCCACATATTTTGTTCATAATAATAAACCCGATAGGAATGATAGTGTCGTTCAACAATTGGGAAACCCGCAAAGAAGGCATTTCGGAAGAGTGTCGTGGAAACTTGGCAAACCCCGCCGCCAACACCTTTGATGGTTTGATCGCCATAGATGATCCAAGCTTCTGCATATCCGTTATCTAAGCTAATATCACCAATGTGATCGACCATTGAGAAGGTCTCTCCAGGAGCTACTAAAAGCCCATGATATTGTTCAGCAGAGGTGCGAATATTGGTTTTTCGGGCAGCATCTGAACCATAAAAGTAAGTAGTGGTGGCTTGCACTAATTCTGTAATGCCTAATTCTGCTCCAGTTACATTATCTAAAATTTGAGGCTCTTGAATATCAAATGCAAGTTCAATCATATGATTACCTTGCACCACTTCTTGATTGATCTTTGTGATTGAATTGGCTATGTTGACTTCCCGTCCTACGACTGCAGATTTGAGCAATTCTAATTGATGAGTGTCATCATTAAAAATAAATCGTGCATTTTCAGGGTTTTCCACACGCATAGTTGTTGCGATGGATTCTAAAAGCAATCCTAATTTTCCACCATCTAATCCCACTTGGAAAATTTCCTGATCTCCTACACGGACACGTTGCACTGAAAGCAGATCAGCTAATGTTTCTTGATTTAATTCCCAAGGCTCAGGGTCTGAATCGGTTCGATTAGGGACTGTTAAATAGAGCGGTTGGCTTAAGATTGTTCGAGCAATGTTTGCTTGTTCACTCGCATCCAAGATCTGTGGCGGTTGGGTGACAGTGATCAATTCAACTGAGAAATCTTGCTGTGTTTGCGCATTATACCCCACCATGCCGGCAGTTGCCCACGTATCCACACTGACCCCCATTTGTCCGGGGATCATCTGTACATCCAAACCATTCACGATCAATTCCGCTTCTAATGTAGTTTGATTCACACCTTGTGCAATTTGACCGATTTTTTGTTGTGCAGTTTCCATATTAAAAATATAAACCGGTGCAACATTGACGCCATAAAACAACACTTGGAGCTTTTCAACTAATCGTTCCCATGGATATCCTTCTCGCCCGAATGTATACGCCTGCAAGACAGTGGATTCTGCATCTAAAATAATGCCGTTTTCAAATGGTGTGGTTTGCCAGCTTTGCCCTTGATAAGTGTAAGTGATCTTGCCGCTAGTAGGGTAAGTGATTGAACTTAATACTGTTTGCACGGCTTCATCTTTGTGCATCCACCCCACATTCATTCCATTAATCGTCACATTGGGAAGGATTTTGTTCATTAAAAACAAATTCATTACCAACACCAGCAACACAAAAGCGATTACAAACAATAAAACACCGAGACCAATGCTGGATAGCACACTCGTTCCTTCTTTAGGTGCTTTAGTTATACGCTTGGTTTCTTGTGTTATTGCCATATTTTCCATACTATACTCCTAAAGTTATTTATGCCAATTGCTTTAAATAACTGTTGAATTAAGCAGAAATTGGAAAGATCGAATTTTCATTTTCTTCTAGCAAAACGGTTTCGATCTGTCCTCTAAAAAAGTTTTTAATCGTATCTGAGAAGGCTTGCGTATCTTCTGAACGAAATTGGATAATTAAACTCACATCAGCGCCAAAATCTTCTTCTAAAAGATTACCTTCATATTCTTCTATAAATAATTTTACTCGTTCATATCCGTTATAAGGGATGGTTAATCCTACTGTTTGAGTAGCAATTTTTTCTGCGCGGGGCATATGTGTTAAGGTTTGGCGGATTGAATCACTATATGCGCGCACCAAGCCACCTGTGCCTAATTTTGTACCCCCAAAATAACGAGTGATGACTGCCACAACATCTCCCATTCCACTTCCTTTGAGCACAGCTAAAGCTGGTCGTCCAGCTGTTCCTTCTGGCTCGCCATCGTCAGAACAATGTTCGGTAATCGAAGCGCCGTGTCCAATGATGAACACCGGTACATTATGAGAGGCATCTTTATATTTTTCTTTGATTTCTTTCACAAATTCTCTTGCTTCATCGATTGAAAAAGCAGGTTTCATATTTGTGATGAACTGAGAATTAACGACTTTGATCTCATGCTCAATCGCTTTGGCAGGGATAATTCGTCTTGGTGTCTCAGTGCTATCTTTACTCACATTGTTCCTTTAAAGCTAGGGTTATGCTTCGCTTTCATTCTCTTCATTAGGGGGGAATTTTCCATCTGTTTCTTCTTCAGGATCCAAGCCCATTCTTTCTCGATTTGCAGCCACAGTCTTGTTTAATTTTTCTAGCGCATCTTCCATCGTTAAAATTGACATCATCGATATTCCTGCGCCTGTAAAAACAAATAAAGGAATGACTGTCAACACTGATATAGCAAAAATGATCAAATTGACAATCACCGTCATTAAAGTACGTCCCGGCTTGAGGAAGAATAAAAGAAAACTATTTTGTAATGCGTAAAAATAGTTTTTTGTTTTCATTTCAAAAACAACGGGCAAAGAATAGACCTGCATCAAAATCCAAACCAAGGCAAACAAACCCAATAATCCAGCAAACACCTTTGAGTATCGCCAATCCATGTGCGTATAGACACTTAAGCCAACCATAAAAACATAAGCTAAAATTAAATTGATAATTGTACGAAGATAGGCGAATCCTGCATATTTTTTGAAGCCTTCAAAAAAGGTTGCTTTATTGACTACATTCCCTTTTTTATTTTGATAAGCAGCATAGAACATGCCTGCTGTTGCAGGGGGGATTGTTACAATCGGAATACACAGCAAGAACCACCAAAAATTGACGGGCATAATCCCGTTGATTTCATGATAAAAATCTACAAAACTTTCTTTAAACGACTTATTTTCTTTGTCCGCTGAATGGGTTGGATTAAACATTTTATTCCTCACTTTTTGGGTATAGAAATAATTATAAGGGCTTTTGGTTAAATTCGTCTATAATGTTTGCTTAAAAACCATTATAAGTACTTAAATTAGGTTCATTTTAATAAAAAAGAAGGAAAAAATTTCCTTCTTTTAGTTATATTGTTTATCAAAAACTTACAATTTTGTGTTTAAATTTTGAATTGTCCATTCTCATACATCACTTCACCATCTATGATGATTTGGCTGTCTTTACGCACATCACAGATCATATCCCAATGAATACTAGATATATTTTTGGAACCAGTCTCTGGATACCCGTTCCCTAATGCCATGTGGAAAGTGCCACCAATTTTTTCATCGTAGAGAATGGTTTTGGTGAATTGTTGGATGGCATAATTAGTGCCGATTGCAAATTCACCTAAATAGCGAGAACCTGCGTCGGTATCTAATTGGCTCAATAAAAATGCTTCATTCTTTTTGGCGCTAGCATTCACCACTTTTCCATCTTTGAATTCTAAGCGAATCCCTTCCACTTCACGTCCTTGGGTGATTGCAGGATAAGTAAATTCTACCCAGCCATTGACTGATTCTTCTACAGGTCCAGTGAATACTTCACCAGAAGGCATATTCTTTTGACCATCAGAATTAATGAAGGTTCGTCCATCAATGGAAAGTTTGAGGTCAGCAGTAGGTGCTTTCACCACCACTTCCTTTTTTCCTACCAACCAGTCACATACATGTTGTTGTTCGGCTGAGATTTTTTGCCAGCAAGCGATAGGGTCTTCTTGGTCTGCAAAGGTTGCTTTATACACAAAGGCTTCATAATCTTCCAAGCTCATGTCTGCTTCTTGTGCATAAGCTGCGCAAGGATAATTGGTAACTGTCCATCGAAGATCACCGGCAGCTGCCCGGCTCATATAAGTTTGCATTAATGGCATATTTGCCAATGATCGAGCCCGTGTTTTTTCCAAAGAGATACCATTCATTACGCGTGTATTGGAGGGGGCGCGTAAATTAATAGTCACATCTGCGGTTTCTAAGATTGTTTTTCTGAGTGGAGAGATAAATTCCAATTGATCTTGATTTGCTTCTTTCATGAAGATCTCGGTCAAATTATCATCATCCATCATCACTACAGGATGCCCCCCCGCACGAGTCACAAAACGCACTACTTCTTTTAAAAGAGGTAATGCAATTGGGCTTGCTGTAATCCCCACCAAGTCACCTGGTTGCACTTTGGTTGAATAATTTACTAACGTATTTGCTAAGTTTATAATTCTCTGGTCTGCCATTTTCTTACTCCTATTTTGATTTCTTCCTTATTATAACGCTTTCTATTCTGTTTTTTAAAGTGTCAATTTGGTCAAAGATCTGTCTAACTATTAATCAAAAAAACAAAGAAAAAACTTTCTGTGAGAAAAATGAAAGCCCATTTTTTATTCTTTTTCAGGTAAAATTAAAAAAGAATTAATAAAAGAGGACGGACCTATGGAATATATAACCTATCCAAATTACGGCAAAGCAATTCGCTTGGCTAATCAAGAAATTGAATTGATTATCACTTTAGAAAAAGGACCCCGCATCATCCGCTGTGGATTTATTGGAGAAAAGAATTTATTCACCGAAAAATTAACCGCTGAAGGAATTCCTGTTCCAGAAGGCACTTGGTATAGCTATGGCGGGCATCGTTTATGGATTGCGCCTGAAGACCTTCCACGAACCTATGAAATTGATCGTGCAACAACAGTGGAAGAAATTGAAAACGGCGTTAAGATTATTTCTGAAATGGATCCATATACGAAGATGCATAAGGAAATGTCTATCAGCTTAAATCCAAAGTCAAACAAAGTACAAATCGAGCATGTGGTTGTTAACCACAATGTTTGGGATGTGACATGTGCGATTTGGCCAGTTTCAGTAATGAATACGGGAGGCATAGCCATTATCCCATTCCCTAAATATATGCCACATGACGGCAATCTGATTCCCTCACACACCCTGACTCTCTGGCGATATACCAAAATGAATGATCCTCGTTGGACATGGGGAGAAGAATATGTGTTGCTCAAACAAGACGATCAATTAGAAGAACCACAAAAAGTTGGGATGTTCTCATTGAATGGAGAATTTGGGTATGCCCTCGAAGGATTTTTCTTTAAAAAATCATTTGAAGTTTTGCAAGGCAAAACCTTCCCTGATCTTCAATCCAATATCGAAGTATATACTCAACCCGGTATGTTAGAAATGGAAACCCTCGGACCGCTCACAACTTTAGCCCCTGAAGAGTCAATGTCTTATCAGGAAACATGGGAAGTTTATCAAGGTATCCCGCAGCCGACAACAGAGCAAGAGGTAATCAAGAATTTTGGAAAATTCTTTACCAAAAAATAGTTAATTAATATTTTACATAGCTCCCATAACTTTTTTCTGAAACAGTGTTTCAATAAATGAGAAATGGGAGTTTTATTTGCCTTGCTCAGTTTATAGCAAAACAAAGGAGCAATAATGGATTCAAAAATTGTTATCCAGATAGAAAATGTATCAAAAAGTTTCGCAAAAGAGATTGCGGTCGATAATGTTTCATTTAACGTCCATAAAGGGGATGTTATTTGCCTCTTAGGACCATCTGGAGCCGGCAAAAGCACTTTGATTCGCTTAATTATTGGGGCGATTTCTTCTGACCATGGGCAGATCTCTTTTGGAGAAGTACTTGTACCTGATCTATCTCTTTTAGGCAACATTGGTTATATGCCTCAAAATGATGCATTATACGATGACCTCAGTGGAGAAGAAAATCTAGCATTTTTCGCTAGATTGAGCAAAATGCCTAAACAAAAGATAACCACACAAATTGATAAAGTTTTGAATCTAACCGATTTATCCAATCATCGTAAAAAACTAGTTCGTAACTATTCTGGTGGAATGAAAAAACGTCTTTCTTTAGCAATTGCATTGCTCGCTGATCCAGATGTTTTGTTATTAGATGAACCAACTGTTGGGATTGACCCTATGTTACGTCGAATCATTTGGGACCAATTTCATCAAATGAAAGCAAATGGAAAAACGATTATCATTTCAACTCATGTGATGGACGAAGTGACGGAATGTGACAAAGCTGCTTTGCTTTATGATGGACAACTTATTCATTATGATGTAGTTGATAAGTTAATTGCACTCACTCCAAATGGACGTATTGAAGAGCTTTTCCTCAATGCAGCGCAAAAGAAAGGAATGATGGCATGATCGGTTTAGCAATTCGCGTGATTAAACAAACCCTTGGTGATAAGCGCACTTTAGGGATGATTATTTTTGTGCCCCTTTTGATGATTACCCTAATTTATTTTTTGTTAGGGGATTCAACTTATGTTCCCACAATAGCTTTGGATACTTCATCTATTCCCAGTCCTATTTTATCTGCAATTGAAGCACAAGACGTTACCATTCAGAATATTTCATTTACGGATGACCAAGAAACAAATGAATATCTCAAACAAAATAGAGATGTTGATATGGTGATTCATTTTTTCCAAGGCTCAGTGGATCTTTTTATCTTAGAAACTAATTCAAAAAGTGCCAAAGCCATGCAGAGCTTTCAGAAAGCAATTTCTTCACTCTCCAACCAAACTGAGATCACCACTCACATTGTGTATGGTGAAAACAGTACTACTACCTTTGAATCGATCAGTTATGTGATGGTGGCCTTTCTATCCTTCTTCTTTGTGTTCATTATCTCAGGTATGGCACTCGTCAGAGAAAAAACAGGAGGCACCTTAGAAAGATTTTTAATGACTCCCATTCGTCGTTTTGAAGTAGTGGGTGGGTATACACTTGGATATGGCGTTTTTGCAATTGTTCAATCCATCGTCCTTGTGCTTTATACGGTTTATATTTTGAAAGTGCCATGTGAAGGGCATATTATTTGGCTCTTGATCACCATGTTATTGTTAGCAGTTGTCTCTGTTTCTTTTGGTGCTTTTGTTTCCATTTTCTCAATCACAGAAATGCAAGTGGCTCAATTTGTTCCAGTAGTGGTTATCCCTCAAATCTTCTTTTCGGGGATTATTGCTATTGATCTGATTCCTTTTGGTTTAGGCAACTTAGCTTATATCATGCCTGTCTTTTATGGCGCGAGTGCAATTAAAAGTGTAATGATTGAAGCAGGTGGTTTTGCAGAGATTTGGCCATTTTTAGCCGTTTTATTGGTGTTTGCCATCTTACTTGGCCTGATTAATACGCTTGCATTAAAAAAATATCGAGTCTTATAATGATTTGGAGTTTTTATGCATACTTATGATTTTACCTACCCTCGTCGAACATTTTTACGTTCAGTTTTGAAAGGAATTGGCAAGATAATTATTCCAATTCTCTTTAAACTAGAGTTTGAAGGATTTGAGAATTTCCCTAAAAAGGGTCCCGTACTAATTGTAGGCAATCACTATGCATTAATGGAAGCTGTTTTGATTATTGTCTATTCTCCTTATAATATGGAATTTATGGGCTCAGTAGATGTTCCACATGAGAAGCTCACAGATTTTTTCTTTAACTTATATCAAGTTATTCCTGTTTATCGTGGAAAAACAGAACAAGGAGCCATGAAAAAAGCAATTGAGATTTTGCATAAAAATGGCGCAATCGGCATTTTCCCTGAGGGAGGGCATTATGATCCTTCTCATATGGAAGCCCATTCCGGTGTCGCATGGTTGAGCCATAAAACAAATACCCCAGTGATTCCCATTGGTGTTTCAGGCTCGATTGGATCTGTTGGCAAAGCATTCGCTTTCAAACGTCCAACATTACGGATGGCCGTGGGAGAACCTGTGCCTCCATTGCAAATTACGGATCGTACAAAAAGAAAAGAAGAATATAAAAACCATGCATTGAATATTATGGGACAAGTTTGGGATTTACTCACCGAAGAAGAACATGACATCCTCAATGAAGTTCAAAACGAAACTTTTCAGATTAAAATTAACGCCTTGGATTCTGATAATAAAGCACAATTAATTCCACAAGAATTTGAAGTAAAACATGCTGATGCACTGGTTGAATTTTTCTATAAAACCTTAGTATTTAAAGACTTTCGCAGCAATTATCAACTTCCGATGTTGCCCTTAGAAAGTATCCATCAAGATCCAAGCAATCAAGAGTTAATTGATTCTCTCAAAGCGGTGATTGCCTTTTTAGAAGATGAAGAACATGGAAATCCGTATTACCTCACTTTTCGCTACGGTGTCGAGAGAGGTACGCAAATGAAATTAGGTATGCAAGAACTTTTGGCAATTGTCGAATGGTGCCAAATCAATCAGCTTCATATTGATATTGAGATGCAGAGAGAATACGATTCTCTAAGTCAGCAAAAACACATAGTTCAAGTGGAACAAGAAGTTCATGTATTTGAGATATAGATTATTTAACAGTTATATTTTCTTCAAATATACTCCAATATTCATTAAACGAATAACTGTTAATATCAATTAAATTATTTTTTTCTAATTCTTGAGATAACATTAATGATGAATATATAGCACCATTTCTATTAGTATGTGAATTTATTAACCCATTTTCAAGGAACTGAATATCATTAAATATTATTCTTGGGTTTTCTAAATTAGAAAAAATGTCTTTATTTAAATCAATAAAAATTAAATTCTCTTGTTTTGCTAAATTCTCCATATTTTTATCTATAAATCCTAAAGAGTTTACTGTGGGAGCTCTAACAAGAATCAATGTAATATTATATTCATTACATAATTCAATAAATGAAGTTAATAAATTTAGATTATTATTATTGATTGTTTCATAACCTTTTTGAAATCCTTTAATATAGTCTTCTTCAGATATTATATTCGAAGGAAATGGTAATTTTTTATATCTTTTGAAATCTTCTAATAAAGAATAATATGAATAATTTTTTTGAGCAATGTTTAATAATTCGGTCCATTTATTATATCTATTATTATTAATTGATGAATAAGCAACATTTTGGTTGTTGATTGGAATATTTTTATGAATTTCAATAAAAGTTTTTATTATATTATTATTCATAGCACGTAATGAATTTCCATTACTTTCATCTAATAAAGTAAAACTTTCTAAAATTATAATATCAGGAATTTCTCCACAATTAATCATATGGTTTAGATGAAAATAAGTTGTTGGAAATCCAATACCTGCAATTGAAATATTTAAATAATTTTCTTCAATAGAAATATCATTTAATATATTTGAATCAAATGCATATCTAGCATGAGAATTTCCCATAATTATTATTGAAAAATTTTCATTTTTATATAGAAGTTCTTTAGCTTCAAGGGCTTCAGCATACATTCTAGGGTTAAATGTTTTATCAATAAAAGAATAAGATAGAATGATAGATAAAATAATAATACAAAATTTAATTACAATAATAATATTTTTTTTCATAATTGATATATTATAATTTAAAAACAGTGAAAATTTAATTGAATACATTTATTATAAAGCATTAAAATAAAATCAATTGTCCTTGGAGCATTAATGCAGACTTACCATTTTCAATATCCCCGTCGAAGATTCCTAAGAACCATAATCAAAGCTATTGGTAAATTGATTCTGCCCATATTTTTTAAATTAGAATTTGAAGGGTTTGAAAATTTTTCTAAAAAAGGACCTGTGATTGTAGTTGCCAATCATTATGCCATCATGGAAGCTGTTTTAATTGTGATCTATGCTCCCTATCAATTAGAATTTATGGGATCTGTGGATGTGCCTCATGAAAAAATGACTGATTTCTTTTTTAGACTTTATCAAGTTATCCCAGTATTTCGCGGTAAAACAGAACAAGGAGCTTTTAAAAAAGCAATTGACATTCTTCGTAGTGGTGGTCAAATTGCTATTTTCCCTGAAGGTGGTCATTTTGACCCCGGACATATGGAAGCGCAATCGGGTGTGGCTTGGATGAGTTATAAAGCCTCAGCACCAGTCCTTCCCATCGGGATTTCAGGAGCAATGGGTGCGCTTACTCAAGCATTTCAATTTAAACGCCCAATGCTTAAAATGAAAGTTGGCACAATCATCCCTGCTTTAGAAATTGAAGACCGCAAACAGAAAAAAAGCAAACTCAAAGAATATGCTCAACTAGTGATGCAAAATGTAAAAACTTTGCTGACCCAAGAAGAATTAAATATATTAAATGAAGAACAAAATATTACCTATCAATTTTCTTTACGTTTATTTGATAACAACAAAAATGAGATAGAAATCCCTAAAGAGGTAGCAATTCTTGATCAAGAAGCCCTTGTTCAACTTCTCTATAAAAAGATTATCTGGAAAATCTACAGGGTTAATTATAAACTTCCCATTGATGCCTTAGAAATCATTCACACAAATCCTTCTATGCAATCCATATCATTAGCATTAACCAGTTTAATAGCCCATCTAAATGATGAGAATAACGGTAATCCATATCTATTAACCTATCGCTTTGGTGAACTTGGATATAAAATGAAATCCGGTTTAGAACAGCTCCTTACCCTCACCCATTGGTGTCTAGAAAACAATTACACTTATCAAATTAAAATGCAGCGAGAATTTGATTCTTTGATTCTTTGAGTCTTAATCAACATATTATTCAAGTAGAACAGGAAAGATTATAGATAAACATGATTGAAGCAAAAAAGATATTTAATATCCGTCAAAAAGAATTTTATTATCAAACGGTTTCACCTCCTCATGCCTTGCTTCGATTCTTTATCAAAAGATTGATTCGTATTCTTGTTTGGATTTTGATTGATTTTGAAATCAATGGTAAAGAAAATCTTCCCAAAAAAGGTCCAGCTATCTTGATTGGGAACCATATGGAGATGTTAGAATCTGCTTTGATCTTAGGGGTTCCACCTCGCCAGATAGAGATTTTTAGTGCAATAGATTTTCCTTACGACCCACCCATCCTGCAAACATTGATTAATGCATACGGAGTGATTCCTATTTTTCGTGGTCGCCCAGATAAAAAGCCGTTAAAAACAGCGATTTCTGTTTTGAAAAAAAATGGTTTTATTGGACTTTTTCCAGAAGGTAGTACATGGGAACCCGGTTTAATTAAACCGAAATCTGGTTTTGCATGGATGAGCTATCAGGCAGAAGCACCTGTCATACCTATTGGGTTTTCCTTTTTGATTGGTTCATTAAACCAAGCATTTAAATTAAAACGCCCCCGTGTGGTGATGACGATCGGCGAAATGATCCCTGCCTTAGCCATCCAGAATCGTCAAAATAAAAAAACCGAATTAGAAGCATATACAGATTTTTGTTGGCAAAAAGTTTTGACCTTATTAGAACCAGAAGAATATGCCCGTTATACAGATGTCACCAATGAACGTTTTGAAATTGAGATAAAAGCGTTGGATGAAAAAAATGAGCTCATTCAAATACCCGAACAATATCAATTAACTTATATTCAATCCTATGGACTTTTTGTATTTCGAACAATGGTCTACAGTCTATTTATTGACAATTACAAAAAACCAGTCGAACCTCTTTTGCACCTACATGAAAGGCCATCAGCGCAAGAAATCAAACATGCGACTATTTCGATGTTAGATATTCTCGAAGATGAACAGAATGGCAATCCTTACGCAATTTCTTTCCATCTTGGAGAAAGAGAAGGGGAAGAGATCAATGAATCTTTGCATCAGATCATTGATTTATGTGATTGGGCGATAACTAATAATTTAACTCTCCACATCAATCCCAAGCGAATATACTTCTCAAACATTCAACATAAAGAAATTATTCAGACAGTTCAAATTCCTAAATAAAACTCTTTTATTAAAGAAATTAATATACTTAACTGTAATTAATTCATATTTAACGTTATTTTAATCATCATATGATAATTTGAAATAAATATATTATCTATTGCTTGACAATAGTAAATGCGGATGATATAAATGACGCAATTCACAAATAATATGATGATTAAAGAATTAATGGAATTTCTAATGAAAAGTAGAAGACAAAAATCCCAGTTTAAGCTTCAGGTCCTTGGTATTTTTGGCGGTATCCCTCAGAACCGTTCTATTATTGTACTTAATCAACGTACAACTGGTAAACCTGAGGAGATTTACTGGGCTAGATAGGATAATTCTTCATCGATTATTTTTGAACAGCCCTAACTAAATAGGGCTGTTTTTTTTATATAGAAAGGAGCTATGGTAACAAGTATAGTTTTTTTTGAGAAGAAGAGAAATCTTTATTTTATTAACAAATTTTTTTTATTGGAGGAAAAAATTGATGAAAAAGAAATTATTTGCAGTTTTATCGATCATCATGGTGCTATCAATGCTTTTGACTGCAACTGCAGCTTTTGCTGATGGTGATGATTATGTAGCGACTGTCCTTGATCCAGATGGTGATGGTCTCTACAAACTTATGGAAGATAGTGCAGACTATGGTGGAAAGGTTATTTCCGTGGAAGCAACCGCATCTGACCAAGTAGTCTTCACACTCAGTGGACCAGATCCCGCATTCTTAGCAAAGATGGCATTTGTGATCTTCTCAGTGCAACCTTCCGAATACTTATTCTCTGATGCAACCACCAGCAAGAGCATTTTGGATGCCCCAGTAGGCACTGGCCCTTACAAAGTGACTGCATGGAACAAAGGTGACAGCGTTGTATTCAGCAAGAATGCTGATTATTATGGCACCCCCGCAATTGCAGATACAGTTGTAATGAAGTGGGCTTCAGAATCAACCTCCCGCTTGCTTGAACTTCAATCTGGTACTGCAGATTATATGAAATATCTTGGTGCTGATGACTTCGCAACAGTGGAAGCTGATGATGCATTGCAAGTAGTTCCTGTTGAAACACCAAATATTCTTTATTTTGGTTTCAACGCAACTGTGGATGCTGATGGTGCTTTGGGCAACGAAATGGTTCGCCAAGCATTGGCAATGGGTATTGATCGCCAACGTCTCGTTGACTATTACTATCCAGAAGGATCAGAAGTTGCTTCACACTTCACCCCTTGCTCTATCCCCAATGGATGTGCAGGTGAAGATTGGTACGCATATGACCGCGATGCAGCCATGGCTCTCTTAGCAGAAGCTGGCTACGCTGATGGTTTCGAAACCACAATTACCTACCGTGATGTCTATCGCTCCTACTTGCCCGAACCGGGTGCAGTTGCAACAGACTTGCAAGCACAATTAGCAGAAATGGGCATCACCGCTGAAGTGATCGTCATGGAATCTGGTGAATTCATTGAATCCACCGCAAAAGGTGAAGTCGGTGGTATCCACCTCCTCGGTTGGGGTGCAGACTATCCTCACGTGACAAACTTCTTGGATTATCACTTCTCTGCCGGTACAGAACAATTTGGTACATTGCCCGCATCAATCACAGATCCGATTGCTGCTGGCTCCAAGATGGCAACCGCAGAAGAAGCTGTTGATACTTATGCAGCCGCAAATGATGCACTCAAAGCATACGTACCAATGATTCCAGTTGTTCATGGTGCTACCGCAAATGCAGCCACAACAGCAATGACAGCTGTCAACAATCCTCCTTTCGGCGCTCCGAAATACGCTGTGATGGATAACGGCACTGACACAATCGTCACCATGAAAGCAGCAGAACCGATTTCTTTGTTCTGTGCAGACGAAACTGACGGTGAATCACTTGAAGCTTGTGAACAAGTTCTCGAAGGCCTCTATGTGTACGATGAAACTGGTACAGCAGTTCCCGCTTTGGCAGACGCTTGTACAGCAAACGATGACCTAACTGTTTGGACATGTGACCTCAAGACAGGTGTTGTCTTCCACGATGGTTCTGCATTTGATGCAAACGACGTGGTAGCTTCTTGGTCAGTGGGTGCAGATGTTGCAAACCCATACCACGTTGGTAACTCCGGTATCTTTGAATACTACGATTACTTGTGGGACGGCTTGATGAACACAGCTGAATAATTTTAGACTAAACATCTAATTTATTCAAAAGTAAACAACGGGGAAGCGTTCCTAGATCGCTTCCCCGCTATCTTGAAAAACCCAATATCCTTTTTTTTGAAACACCTTATACGAAAATAGAAAATATTCAAATATAGTCAAATCTTAAGTTCAAGTACTGATTGCAATTATTAATTATTTTTTTCTTGATTTACGATTTGCCTAAATTTTGAAGTAAGGAAGGCACTTATGCTTCAATACACAATTCGCAGGATTTTTATGGCGATACCCGTGCTATTCGGAATTATGTTAGTTACATTTTCGATTGCACGGCTAATCCCCGGAGATCCTTGTACTGCATTATTAGGCGAAAAAGCAACCAAAGAAGTGTGCGATCGGTTTATGGAAGAAAATGGTTATAACGACCCAATGGCCACACAATTCTTCCGTTATATGAATGAAGTCCTGCATGGCGACTTCGGTGATTCCATTCGTTATTCTCGCTCTGTCGGTGAAATTTTGATTGAACGATTGCCCACCACGATTGAACTTGGGCTCGCTTCCATAATCATCGCAATCATTATCGGCATCCCACTCGGGGTGATTTCTGCAATCAAAAGAAATTCAATTGTAGACGTTGGTGTGATGGTCTTTGCCAACATAGGAATTTCCATGCCGGTCTATTGGCTTGGTTTGATGTTGGCATATTTATTTGCGATTGTCCTCAAAGGAACCCCCCTTTGGCTGCCTCCTTCAGGCCGTCTCACTGCGGGCATCTTACCAGTTCCGTTTTATGAAGTGTTTGGTTGGGAACTTGCAGAAGGTACCTTCAAATTAGCAGCTGCCCAATTTTTCAGCAACATGCTAATTTTAAATTCTTTGATTACCAAAGAATGGGCTGTTCTTAAGGATGTGGTCATCCATTTGATTTTGCCCTCCTTAGCACTTTCCACCATTCCCATGGCGATTATTGCTCGTATGACTCGCTCTGCCATGTTGGAAACCCTTCGCCAAGATTATATTCGAACTGCTCGAGCAAAAGGGCTGCGCGAATTCTTGGTGATTTTCAAACATTCCTTCCGTAATGCGTTGCTCCCTGTTGTCACCATTATTGGTCTTCAATTTGGAACCATCTTTGCGGGTGCTGTGCTAACTGAAACGATCTTTTCCATCGCTGGGGTAGGGCGTATGCTCTATGACTCAATCACAGCGCGAGACTATCCCATCATGCAGGCTTTCACCTTAGTGATTGCGGCTGGTTATGTGTTGGTCAATCTCATTGTGGATCTCAGTTATGTGATCATTGATCCACGAATTAAATTAAGTTGAGGTGACCCATGGCTATTACAAAACTATCAAAAGAAAAAACAAACACAAAGGATTATCGCAAAAATAGTCTTTGGCGTCTAACACTTCGAAGAATTCGTAAACAACGTAGTGCAATGATTGGGATGATTATTATTCTATTTTTACTTTTAGTTGCGATTTTTGCCCCCTTAATTGCGCCTTATGATCCAAATCAAATTTTGATTGGTATGGAAGATGTTCGTAAAAGAGAAGCGCCCTGTATTCATTTATTGGGATGTGATCCAGAAAAACCACAGCACATCCTTGGGATTGATGGAAATGTGCGGGACCAATATAGCCGTTTGATTTATGGAACGAGAGTTTCACTGTATGTGGGCATCACCACAGCCTCATTATCCATTATCGTTGGTATTATTCTCGGAGCTATTGCTGGTTATTCTGGCGGTTGGGTGGATAATGTGATTATGCGTCTACTTGATGTGCTCATGGCATTTCCTGCGCTACTGCTCGCTATTGCAATTGTGAACGTGCTTGGGAGAGGGCTATCCAACGCGCTCCTTGCCATTACAATCGTTTCCGTACCCAGATATGCTCGGGTAATGCGTTCAAGTGTGTTATCTGTGAAAGAAGAAGAATTTGTATCTGCTTCACGCGCACTTGGTGGAAGTCATTTTCATATTCTTTTCAGCCGAATTTTGCCAAATGCAATCCCTTCTTTGATCGTCCAAGGTACCCTCGGTGTTGGATCTGCTATTTTGGATGCAGCTGCCTTGTCCTTCTTAGGCTTAGGCGCACAACCCCCCACGGCAGAATGGGGAACCATGCTTGGTACAGAACGTAACCAAGTCTTCACCGCGCCTCACTTGGTGTTCTACCCTGGTTTAGCGATTATGCTCACCGTGTTAGCCTTCAACTTGTTAGGTGATGGGCTTCGGGATGCAATTGATCCTCGTTTGAAGCATTAGGAGAGAAAAATGATAGACAAAACAAAAGAACCTCTCTTGAAGGTAAAAGAATTACAAACTTACTTCTTCACAGATGACGGAATTGTCAAAGCTGTGGATGGAGTTAGCTTTGAGGTTTATGCGGGTGAAATTTTAGGTTTGGTAGGGGAATCAGGTTGTGGAAAAAGTGTGACCTCCTTCTCAATCTTGCGCTTGATTGATGAACCTGGCGAAGTTGTTGGTGGAGAAGTCTATTTTGAAGGAAAAGAAATGGTACAACTTTCTACCAAAGAAATGGCTGAAATGCGTGGAAATAAAATTTCCATGGTTTTCCAACAACCGCAATCTAGTTTGAACCCTGTCTTTACAGTCGGTTCACAAGTAGCGGAAGTCATCCTTACTCATAACAAGAATATGAAACGCAAAGAAGCGTGGAAACAAGCTGTTGATTTGCTTCGTATTGTGGGTATTCCTGATCCTGAACGAAAAGCAAAAGCCTATCCGCATCAAATGTCTGGTGGGCAAGCGCAACGTGTGATGATTGCCATGGCTTTGGCACTCAAACCCAAGCTTCTCATTGCTGATGAACCTACAACTGCCTTGGATGTGACCATTCAAGCACAAATTTTGGATTTGATGTCAGACCTTCGGGAAGAATTTGATACCGCCGTGATTTTGATTACGCATGACCTTGGGGTTATTTCAGAAATGGCAGACCGCATTGCCGTCATGTATGCAGGTCATATTGTTG
The DNA here is from genome assembly GCA_963662985.1 of Anaerolineales bacterium. Lineage (GTDB taxonomy): Bacteria > Chloroflexota > Anaerolineae > Anaerolineales > UBA11579. The sequence continues at coordinate 2,268,503 of OY760067.1, forward strand.
AAATGGGGCATGTAGACGACATTATGAATACTCCCATGCATCCCTATACCCGTGGTCTGATTGATGCAGTGCCGATTTTAGGCAAGAAGCAAGATCGCCTTGCAGTGATCCCCGGTTCTGTGCCTAATTTGATTGAATTGCCAGTTGGTTGCCGTTTTGCACCTCGCTGCACAGTTTGTGCTGAAAAAGGAATGCAAATTTGTCATCAAAAGAAACCAGATTTGCTCACCCTTGAAAATGGTCATCAAATTCGCTGCTGGTTATACCAAGATTACGACGAAGAAGCCTAACAAGGAAGGATAAAACCATGACAACAAAAACAAATAACTTGTTAGAAATTAGAGATCTTGTAAAATATTATCCTGTCAAAGCAGGGATTATCCAACATACTGTCAACAATGTAAAAGCTGTGGACGGCATTAGCTTTGATGTCAAAGAAGGTGAAACCCTAAGTTTGGTAGGGGAATCTGGTTGTGGAAAATCCACCACTGGCCACACCATTTTGCGTATTTTGGAACACACTAGTGGTTCTGTGATGTATAAAGGTCGTGATATCTTCACTTTTGATCGCAAAGAAATGAAAGATCTTCGCAAAGATTTTCAGATTGTCTTCCAAGATCCGTATGCATCTTTAGATCCACGTCTTCCTGTAGGTGAATCCATTGCCGAAGGGCTTAAGATTCACAATATTGGCACTAAAGAAGAACAATACGAAATGGTGCTCAAAGCAATGAGCGATGTTGGGTTGCAAGATTTTCATGCCGTCCGTTATCCACATGAATTTTCGGGTGGTCAACGCCAACGTATTGGGATTGCTCGTGCATTGGTGATGAAACCTAAATTTATTGTCTTAGACGAACCTGTATCCGCCTTGGATGTTTCCATTCAAGCAGAGGTTTTGAACATTTTAAACGATCTCCAAAGTAAATTTGGACTCACCTATCTCTTTGTTGCCCATAACTTAGCCGTGGTCGAACATATCTCCGATCGTGTAGCCGTGATGTATTTAGGGAAAATTGTAGAATTAGCCAGCAGAGAAGAGCTATTCAGCAAACCCATGCATCCTTACACAGAAGCTTTGTTATCAGCAATCCCAGGAGCAACAGGTACAGCCAAGCGAGATCGTATCATTCTAGAAGGAGATGTACCGAGCTCACTAAATCCTCCGAGTGGCTGTCGTTTCCATCCTAGATGCCGCTATGCAAAAGAAATCTGTGCCAAAGAATGCCCAGAGCTAGTCAATTTTGGCGAACGTCAAGTGGCTTGCCATTTTGCTGGCGAACTAAATTTGTAATTCCATTTTTCTATTTTCGGAATTAGGTATAATAAATGTGTTCTTCGGGACACTTTTATTATTTAAAGGAAATTATTATGATCCAACCAAAATGGCAAGCCTCAATCCATCATGATGGCAGCCGTACCTATGTCTCAAACAGCTATCCTTGTTATGGTGAAAGTATCCAACTAAAGATTCGCATTGGCAAACATACGCCACTTATCGCAGTCTATCTTCGTATGGAGCCAAATGGAGAACAAGCTTTATATAAAATGGAACTTTTTGAAGAAACTCCATATCATTGGATTTATGCAATTGAGCAAAACATCACCGAACCTTTTTTCCATTATCATTTTCTGTTAGAAACACAAGAAGGTCTCTATTGGTATAATGCCTTGGGCATCACCCAAACCTCACCATTTGATGCTCAAGATTTTAAGATCCTTGTCGATCAATCTTCTATCCCATGGCTTTCGAATGCGGTTTTTTATCAAATCTTTCCAGATTCTTTTTACAATGGTGATTCCAGTAATGATGTCAAATCAGGTGAAACCAATTATTATGGCATTCCGTCCCAAACACTTCCTTGGGGAGAGCTCCCGCCAGATACCCATCAAAAATATTTTTCCTACTACGGTGGTGATCTGCAAGGCATTCAACAAAAATTAGAGTATCTTCTGGATTTAGGTATCAATGCTCTTTATCTTAATCCAATCTTTACCGCACCTTCTTCTCACAAATATAATGTCGAAAACTATGAAGAGATAGACCCTCATTTTGGTGGACAGCCTGCTTTTGAATCTTTACATGCTTCATTAAAAGAAAAAGACATCCGTATGATTTTAGACATCGTTCCTAATCATTGTGGGCAAACTCATCCTTGGTTCCAAAAAGCGCAAGCAGACCCAAATGCACCTGAGAACGAATATTTTATCTTTCAATCTCACCCTAATCAGTATTCTCACTGGCTTTTTGCAACTGGTTTGCCGAAGCTCAATTATCATTCTCAAAAATTGCGGGATAAAATGTACCAAGCAAAAGACAGCATCATGCGCTATTGGCTCAAATGGGCAGATGGGTGGCGCGTTGATGTGGGCAATATGCTTGCCAGAGAAGATCAAACCCAATTACGTGCGGAAGTTTTGAATCAAATGCGTATAGCCATCAAAGAAGAATCTACAAAGAATAATGAAAAATTCTTCCTTGGAGAGAATTTTTTCGATGCAACAGAGCAGCTTCAAGGTGATCAATTTGACAGTACGATGAACTACAAAGGGTTTATGTTCCCGCTCCTTCATTGGCTTGCACCTTATAACATCACAGATGTCACCAATAAAACTCAACTACATGCCAATAATCCGATTAGCACTGATTCAATGGTAACTGCTATGCAAACCTTCGAAGCAAACCTTCCTTGGAGTATTTTTATTCAACAATTTAATTTGCTTGGCTCTCACGACACCACACGCATTAAAACCGTTGTGGGTGAGGATTCTGCCTTAGAATATATTGCAATTGCCTGCCAATTTACCTACCCCGGGGTGCCTTGTGTATATTATGGAGATGAGATTGGTCTCACGAACCTCCCGCGCATTCGAGAACGCGCTGCTATGCAATGGGATCCTGCTTTTCAAGATTTAGATTTACTTGATTTTTATAAAATCTTAATCGACATACGCAAATCTTCTCCTGCGTTAACAGAAGGAAGTATGCAAACCCTTTATATTGGACAAGATCAATGGATTTATTATCGTTCCCATGCCAAAGAAAAAATTATCGTTTCTTTAAGTAGAAGTGACAATTCACAAACTCAACCAATCGAAATTCCGTTGACCAACACAGACCTAATAGGAGATGAAGATTTCTCAGAAGTATTCTCACAAAAAACATTGTCATACAAAGATCAAACTCTCATCATCCCACCTCATGCTAAAGGAGCAAAGATCTATCGTTGGGTCGCAAAATAAAAAAGGAAATCAAAAAAAGATATCAAAAACAGGTTGAGACAATCTCAACCTGTTTTGTATTTTGCTTTATAACGAAAAATGACGAGATTAGGCTTCTTTCATTTCCAAATAACGAGTAGCTTGAATTGCAGCAGCGGCACCCATACCAGCGGAGGTAATGACTTGGCGAAAATCTGGGTCAGAGATTTCACCTGCAGTAAACACACCTTCAATATTGGTACGCATTTGGCGATCACTCACAACATAACCCAGTGAATCTTTTTCAAGAGATTCATCTAAAAAGTCAGAGTTCGGAATATGTCCGATAAAAATAAAGATTCCATCAGTCACAAATTCTTCGGTTTCACCAGTTTTGAGGTTTTTCAAGGTCACGCTCTTCACTTTTTCATCACCATTTATTTCTTCCACAACAGTGTTCCAAATAAAATGGATCTTTTCATTTTCACGAGCACGTTTTTCCAAGATTGCACCAGCGCGTAATTCATCACGGCGATGTACAATAGTTACCTTATTGGCAAAACGGGTTAAGAATAACCCTTCTTCCAAGGCGCTATCACCACCACCCACTACAACTACTTCCTTATCACGGAAGAAGAAAGCGTCACAAGTGCCACAGTAGGAAACACCCTTGCCTGTCAATTCAGCTTCACCAGGTATTTCTAGGTGACGAGGAGATGCACCTGATGCGATAATAATAGACATCGCTTTGATTGTTTGTCCATTGACCGTCTTGATTGTATAGGGCTGCTCACTAAAATCAATGTTTTCAGCGAGATCATATTCCACTTTTGCCCCAAATTTTTCGGCTTGTTTCAAGAAAAGGTCACCCACTTCAGCGCCATTGATACCATCCACAAAACCAGGATAGTTTTCAATATCATTGGTTAATGCTGCCTGACCACCAAGTTGTAATCCGATTAACACCAATGGACTCAAATCTGCTCTGCCTGCATAGAGAGCAGCGCTGAGGCCAGCAGGGCCACCGCCGATGATCACCAACTTTTCATTTCGGATTTCTTCCACATTGTTTGATGCGAGGTCCAAATTAACTTGCATTTTTCGTTCTCACTTTCTATTGCATAGACTATAATTGCTTATGTTCTTTTGACGTATAGATTAATAGGGATATTACAATTTGAGAAGGGCATATGACTGCTTTCATACAAAACTCTTATAAACTCATTCAACAGATTCCACCACATATCACCATCGTTGCGGCAGCCAAAACTCAATCTGTCACCACCATTCAAACTGCTTATAACGTTGGTCTTCGTCAATTTGGGCACAATTATCTCCAAGAAGCAATCGCCATGAAACCTGAATTACCAAAGGATATCACTTGGCGTATGATTGGTCACCTTCAACGTAACAAACTCAATAAAGCCTTAGAAATTGTCAACACCTTAGACACCTTAGATTCTCTTCATACGGCTACTTCCCTCAATTCAAAATGTGAAGCAGCTGGTATCATCTTTCCAGTCATGATTGAGGTTAACAGCGCTAGAGAAGAAAATAAATCCGGTGTCCTCCCTGAAAAAGTTTTAGACTTTGCTGAACAACTAATTCCATTCAAAAATCTTCAACTCACAGGGCTTTTTACCATGGGAAAAGCTTACATAGCAGCAGAACAACAACGTCCCTATTTTAAGCTCACGAAACAATTATTTGATGAACTTAAACAAAAAGAAGCCTCAAATTTCACCATTGAAAATCTTTCTATGGGGATGAGTGCTTCTTATCAAATTGCAATTGAAGAGGGCGCCACGATGATTCGTTTAGGCACTGCTTTATTTGGCGATAGAAATTAAATTTTATTTACCTTCAACTGTATCGATCAAACCATAATTCCACAATGATGCCGCGTACTCACGGCTAATATATAAGCGCATTCGATCTGCGGGTGTCCAATTAGTTTCTTCGATCAAATATCCATTTAACTCAGAATAGGCACGAAAATCTCGGTTCCACCAAATATCAAAAAATGCTGCACGATAAGCAGGATCGCCTAGTTTTTTAAAGAATTTTTCACCAATCAATCCTTTAAAGTAATCTTGATTAGGCCACACCATCCGAATTGTATCAATCGTTAGATAATCATTCTTTAATTGTTCTGTTTCATTCGCAAAACTTTTATCATCCAAGATCACAATAGGGTTCACAAATTCAGGCACTTCCATAACCGTAGTCCCATCATCATTTGTCGTTTCCGGTACGTAGAACACCTGCGCGTTGCGATAATCACGCAAATACCACGTCATTGGCCAACTGGTTTCTCCATCATAGGAAATGGGCAAAGATTTACCATCCATAGTTTGTTTTGAGATCCATTCAATCTCATCCATCACAAGGTTAACTCCAGCCCCAGCATGTGCATAAACCAAATATTCATTTCCTTGGTCATAGTTTTGGAAACTTGCTGCCAAACTTGTTCGTAATGTGCTTAGACACAGCATTCCGCCAGCGGTTAATAAGAAGAGATTTCGAATACTTCGTTGATCTAAACCTTTCAGTAAACGGAATAGAATATATCCAGACACGCCTAATAGAATCACTTTTCCAATGAACAGATTGGTGTCTTCTAATTGGGTTAATAACATCCCGCTAAACGGCGCATGGGTTCCCAAAAGTTGTCCAATCATCAAAACAACATCCTGCAATGCAACGATAATAAAGCTCAGTGCAAATCCCCAATATTTATTTTCTTTAAACTTTTCCCAATCTACAGTCATTACTGCATAACGCACTGCCCAAGCCGTCATCAAGATCATCGGCATCACAATGTGCACCGTTAACCATGGCATTTTTTCACCTGCATAGCTGAAGACTACTAAACTAGATAAGGTCCAAAATGCCATCAAAGCAGGGAACAAAAATTGATTAACTTCTAAACTTTTTTGCTGAATTGCTCGTATCATCAATTTGAGCAGCAATCCGATTCCAATCAATGATCCAATAAAAGGTAAATATTCATATACAGGCAACTGAACAAATAAATAGTAATACCAAGGTTGCGAACCGCGCGCCACTCCCTGTTGCTCCAACCAATAGCCTAAAGAACCAACCAGTCCGGTGAAAAAGCCATCGGGATTACTAAAGAAAGAGGTGTAAAAAATGGTGAAAATTCCGTAAAAAATGACTTGATTTTGCAGCCAGGTTTTAATATCCCACCATAAACCGATTAAGAAACTAATTAAAAATAAAACACCAATTGTGATTCCAGAATAGAGCATCACTTGTGGCATATCATAATTTAATGGATTGAACCCGATCGCATTCACTACCAATGGAGAAAGCATTGGCAGGACCATTGTCCCTAACGAGATGATGATTCCAATTGCTGGATTTTTTGCAAATCCTTCTTTTCCCAAATCGTTTCTCAGCATATTTACAGCCATTATAGCTAAGCTAAACCCAATTGCCACACCAATCAGGAGCCAAAGTGTATTAAGTTTGCCATCCACATTGGTGAAAACAGCCAACAAAAAGCCTAGCATTAACGCAATCACTGCTCCCATCAGCAACAAATAATAATTTTTTCGGCGCGCTTCTAACGCCCACTTACGTTGATCTGCTCGCACCAAAAACACTAATCCCGCAAACACCATTGCTTGCGCAGTATAAAAGAATGCAGTTTCTTTGATCGTAAAATTCAAAGCAGATACTACTGTAAGCCAAATTAAATATTGTTTATCTTCTGTTTGGAAATACCGTAACAGACTCCATAAGGTCAACACAGCGATGGGCATAATCAATGCCTCATTGCGTACATATCGGCTATAAAATAACATATACGGAGAGATCAAAAACAATCCCATTGCTACAAAAGTGCCCACTTTTCCCAAATCTCTACGCAGCAGCCACAACAGACCTATACTTAAAACCCCACACAACGCCGCAGGAATCCGTGCCGTAAAATCAGTCACACCTAATAATTGATAACTTGCATTTAGCAGATGAAATTGCAACGGTCCGTGCATCATCGGGTTATGCGCATAGCCAGAACCTTCTGCAAATAAGTAAGAATAATAAGTATGCAAACTTTCGTCGTGGCTCATTGCCCGCACACCTAATTCAGAAAAACGGGTCAAAAAAGCAAAAATGATAAGTACTGCAAACAAGATTTTTTCCCATCTTGGTTGATTTTTCAAGTTTAGTTCACTTTCATTCATTATAGTTGCCTCGTTCCTTACGCTATCTGCTTATTCTTGGGGAGTTTCCGCTGTCTCAATAGGTGTCGAGGTGATAGAAGGGCTTTTCACCAGAGTTGGATAAGTATAAACATGAATTACGTTATTCTTCCCATCACTCACATATAACAGTCCATCATTGCTGACTGCCAAACCACTTACCATTCCCAAGCCACTGTTCACATCTTGCAAGGTAGCCACATAAGTTCCATCTGGGTCATACACATAAATAACTGCATAAATTGGATCTGCAACCAAAATTCTTCCATCTGGAGCAATCGTGAGATAAGGTTTGTTTTCCAAATCTTGTCCATACCATGCATTCACGTCCCATTGTCGCAAAGCCACATATTCACCCGGCACGCCAGTGCCAATGAAAGCTTGAATTCGTTGATTCCAAGTGTCTGCCACATAGAGAATATTATTCTCAGCATCATAGGCCAGCCCCACCGGCTCATCAAATTCACCCGCTTGTAGCCCATAAGAACCAAAGGAGAGCAATGCGCTGCCATCTTGTGTGAAAGCTGTGATTCGTTTATTGCCTGTGTCAGTCATTAACAAAATGCCGTTATTATCCACCACCACATCACGTGGACCGTACATTGCATAAAGGTCTGCTACATTAGAGAAATACCCCCAACTGCCTTCATAATTTCCTTGATCGTCAAATTTTTCGATCTGTGAATCCCACGTATCTGCCACATATAAAGTGCCATCAGGAGCAACAGTCAAACCCCAAGGCTCATTGAACTTGCCAAGATTATCTTCAACACCATTTGAAACACTCCCGATTGTCTGCACAAAACTGCCATCCAAGCCAAATTCCACAATCCGATGATTGCGAGAATCTGCCACGTAGAGCGTATCATGGTCTGAGAAATCTAGATCACGGGGTGCATTTAAAGTTCCATAGCTTTCATCATTTAAAAAGATCACATTGCTTTCTTCTAAAGCGATATTAACTTCTTCATAGTCGGGGGCATTTTCGACTGGTTCCACAGCTGGTGAGCCATAATCCCAGATCATGGATGCCACATCTTTGCGTACGAACAAACTAAATTTTTGAGATGGGTTCCAGTTTTCAGTGTTCATATCTTTTCCCAACACTAACCCATATTGGGTATAATCCCTTTTCAACCAGATATCCACGATGCCTTGGACAAAGTCCCAACGTGTATCTTTATTTTTCAAAAATCCCATCAAATAATTCAAATTATAATAATCTTGATTTGGCCACCACACACGTATATATTCATATTGATCATAATTATTGCGCAAGATGGGTTCAACCAATCCATAATTTTCAACTCCGGCAATCACAATCGGTGCATCGGCAATATCTTTGCCCGGTGCATCTGCAAAATATTTCTGATTATCATATTCTCGCAAATACCACCAATACGGATATAAAGATTGATTATCATACGCCACCACTAAATCTTTACCGCCTGTCAATCGTGCGGATATATCGTCAATCTGATCCATGGCTGTTTTTACACCCGGCCCCGAATGCGCATATACCAAAAATTCTTCCGCACTGTCATATTTATAATAAGAAGAGATAATCGCAGATTTTGCAGTTAAAAATCCAAACCCACTCAAGATTAATAAACTAATCCAAATCAATTTTTGTTTCTTTTCCCATTCAGAGATTAAAAAGAAACTGCCCACAAATAAAATCAAACTGCCGAATAACGCAATTAATGCTTTTTGCCAACCTTCAGCGCCTGGAACAGGCAATGCTTTTAATAACAGATAACCATTATAGGCGACTGCAATTCCACCCAACATCATCAAAAGTGTTGCTAACCAACCATTTGTTTTTTTGAAAACAGACCAATCCATCTTTTCGATTAACTGACCCACAAACCAACCAGCCAAGATCAACAACGGCATCGCAATATGCACACTTAACCATGGCATTTTTTCCCCAGCAATTGTGTAGGCTGCATAAGTGCTCACTGTCCAATAGAACAAGAATATCAAAGTCAATGCCTTCATAGAAGCTGGAGATAGTACACCGCTTTCCACATCTTCACTCAAATTCACATCCGAATGTTTTTTAGCATACCATCGCAGGAACAAAATCACTGCTCCAATTGTTCCCAAGATGCCTAAAAATTCATAGAAGGGGAGTTCGACTAAGAAATAGTAATACCAAGGCTGACCTCCGCGTGCCACTTCTTGCTGTTCCAACCAATACCCCAAAGAGCCTACAAAACCGCTTAAAAATCCTTTGCTATTAGTGAATAAAGAGGTGAAAAACACCACAAAAATACTATAAAAAATAGCATTATTGATCAGCCATTCTTTCCAATTCCACCAAAGCCCCATTCCAACGGCCATCATCAAGAATGGCACCAAGAAGGTTAAAATATGCCAGATTTGTTGCCAACTTTCATAATGCGTGGTTTCCCAACCTAATAAGAAAATAGGAAATGCAGAAAGTTGTGGTAATACCAATGTAAAGAGTAAAATCAAAATACTCGTACTTCGTTCTGAACGTAATTTTTTTAATGGGAAACCCATTCCCAAGGAAATTAATCCACCTAAGAAAAACAATCCACTGACTGCCAAACTAACCAAGAATGGCACATTCAAGATGGCTTCTCCAGCTTCATCAACAGCCGAGAAAACAGAATGGAACACACCAGCCAGCATCAATCCCACTGCAGTCAATAATAACAATATATTAAAACGTTGCCGCCATTCATTTCGTTGCCATTCAATGCGATTCATCCGATAGATAAAATAGAAACCCAAGAAGATTAGCAATTGAGCCGTATAAATATAACCTGTTTCTTTGGTAGCCAAATGCAAGGAGGTTACCGCAGTTAACATGTATAGATATTTATTTTTACCACTTTCCAAAAATCGAAGCATCGCCCAAAAACTCATCACCCCAAATAACATCACAAACGCTTCATTACGCACATAACGGCTATAGTACAACATAAAAGGTGAAATTACATATAGGAGCATGCTCGCTAAAGCTCCCTTATTTCCAATATAGCGTCGATAAGCCCATAAAAATGCAATCGCGGCTATCCCAAACAGCGCCGCAGGAATACGTGCGGAGAAGTCATTTGCACCAAACAGCAAATAAGATAACGCTACCATATGGAATTGGAAGGGACCATGAGAAAGTGGATCATGAATATAATTGCCACCTTGTGAAAATACATAAGAGAAATACACATGTGTGTTTTCATCATGGCTCATCACCCGATTCCCAAGATTGTAGAATCGGCTTACAATCGCCAATATCAAGATTACACAAAAAGCAATTGTGTCAAAATTTAATTGAACTTTTTCTTTAAGTGGAGTGTCCAAGAAAGAAACAAACGAATCCAAAGAAGAGATTTCATTTGTTTGAGAAGATTCCATTTGAGACGCAGACAATGGCTGCTTTGCATTCATATCAATCTCCTAAGAATGAGTTTGGTTTTAGATTATTGATCTTTGAGTTTTTTGAGTTCCTTTAGTTCACCAGGGGTCAATTCACGCCATTTTCCTTTTGCCAAATTACCTAATTCAAGATTATGCATCCGTACCCGAATCAAACGCACAACTGGCAAACCAAGTTTTTGTCCGATTTCACGGATCTCACGTTTGCGCCCTTCATGCATCGTCACGCGAACCCAAGCACCTTTTCCTTTTGCACTTTCATATTTTATTGTCGCTGGCAAACTGGTTACACCTTCCCCTAATGCTACCCCTTCACTCCATGCCCGCAATTGTTTACGCGAGGGGTTAGAAGCTAACAATACTCGATATTCTTTTTCATGTTCAAATTTGGGATGGGTTAACGCATTTGTTAACTCTCCATCATTAGTTAAAAGGATCAATCCTTCACTATTCAAGTCTAATCTTCCCACAGGATATAAGCGCACAGAATCTGGCACAAAATCTACCACAGAACGATACCCTCGTTCATTTTTTGTGCTTGATAACACCCCACGAGGTTTATGAAACAGAATATATTGAAATTCTTGTTTAGTTTTTATAATCCGACCATGTAACCGAATTTCATCCTTTTCAGGGTCTGCTTTATCGCCTAATTTTGCTACTTCCCCATTGACGCGCACAGCGCCTTTTTCTAGCAACTCTTCACACGAGCGTCGAGAGCCATAGCCTGCGGCTGCCAATATTTTTTGAAGTCTTTCTTCCATTTTTCCTACTAACTCAATTATTCTTTCAATAAGTTTTGTTGTACCAAAACAGGCTCTTGATCTCTCGAAGCGACCACTTTATCTTGATTCAGAACCGGCATATCATCCAGACTCTTCAACCCAAAGTGTTGCAAAAAATCTTGGGTCGTAGCATAAAGAATCGGCTTCCCAATACTTTCTGAACGCCCAGCTTCTTCGATTAAACCTTTGCTTTGCAATGTACGCATCACCCCATCACTGTTCACCCCTCGGATCGCATCCACGGTTGGGCGAGTGCATGGTTGTTGATAAGCGATAATCGCCAACGTTTCTAAAGCGGCACGGCTTAATCGGGTGGTTGCTTCCAAGTTCAAAAATTGTTCAATATATTGGGAAGATTCAGGAGCGCTTACTATTTGAAAACGATCCTTATGCACTTGAATGCGAATCCCGCGTTCGGCGAGCTCTTCCATCAAAATATCCATATTTTTTCTTACTGAATCACTGGTAATATCCAAGATCGTGGCAATTTGTCCCGCACTCACATTTTCTGGTGCCACAAAAAGTAATGCTTCTATATGTTTCCGTATATCTTTATCGTCTAAATTATTTGGCATGATATAATTCTTTGTATTAAAATAAGAGGTAAGCTATCTCCTACAAAGAGTGGTTCCTTCTTTTATTATTAAAATAATGAATTTATTATACCAAAGCAACCATCACATCACAATCAAAAAGGTTAGGTCTGGATGAAAATGAAATCAGTTCAAAAGATAGCACGCTTTTTTCCTCTACTTCTACTCCTTCTTCTCACGAGTTGCTCTCCCCAAGTTAGCCAAACCAACCCAATTCCCGTAGAAATTCATGTGGATGGAGAAATAATAGAAACTCAAATCATCCAAGGGCAAACCGTACGTCAAGCCATCACCAATGCCAAGATCACCCTACAAGACTTAGATCAAGCGTCTTCTCCTTTCTTCACCGTCATCACCGAACCCACTACCATTCAAATCACCCGCGTTCAAGAAAAATTTGAGGTCGAAGAACAGACTATTCCTTTTGAAACCCAGATTCTTAAAAACGAATCAATCCCCGAGGGCGAACAACGCCTTATCCAAGCTGGAGAAAATGGTCTCCGTGAAGATACAATCCGTTTTGTCTATGAAGATGGCGTACTCACTCGTCAAACCGTAGTTAAATCTACAATTTTAGAAGAAGCCCTGCCTGAGATCATCATGGTCGGCTCCAAAGCCGCTTATGAAAAAATGCTTATCAATGGCAACTTAGCTTATCTCACCGCCGGCAATGCGTGGATTATGGAAGAAAGCACCGCGAATCGCCGCCCGTTGGTCACCACCGGTGATCTTGATGGTCGCATTTTCAAACTCTCACCCGATGGCAATTGGTTACTTTTCTCTCGCAAATCGGATGTCCTCGAGCACATTAACGCACTATGGGTCATCAACCTCAACGAAGTTGGTTCCGAACCTATCCCTCTCAATATCTATGATGTAATTTGGTTTGCGGATTGGGTCGAAGGCACCACCAATGGCATTGTCTATTCCACCGTTGTGCCAATAGATGCTGCACCTGGCTGGCAAGCCAACAATGATTTGCAATTTACCACCTTCAGTTCCTTCGGTTGGGTAGATACACCCGATGAACTTCTCCCCAAGAAATCCGGCGGTCTTTACGGATGGTGGGGCACCGATTTCCTATGGTCACCCGATGGCGAAAAGTTAGCCTATACTCGCCCTGACGGAGTAGGCATAGTCGACTTTGGTACCAAATCTATCATTCCGCTCATGAGCGCCATTCCATATCAAACCAACGCCGAATGGGCTTGGATTCCTCCGATCTCATGGAGCCCCGATGGTGATTTTATTTACACAGTTGAGCACGCTGCTTCAGAAGTATATTTGAGTGATGAAGACTCTCCTTTGTTTAATCTCGTCGCCATTCACCTAGATACTGGCGCGATTATGCCCCTTGCTTCCATGAGTGGTATGTTTGCCTATTCAGCTTCTCAGCCTGATCTTACTGCTTATTCCTTGCTATTCATGCAAGCCCAAGATCCGATGGAAAGTAATGATTCTCTCTACGATCTTTACCGTATGGATCGTGATGGCTCTGGTCTTATCAAAATATTCCCCGGAGAAGGTGCGCCTGGTCTCAGCCCCCAAGAACCAATCCTCATGCCCATTGAAGGGCAGGTAGATGCAAATTATGTTGCCCTTATTTATCGTGGCAACCTGTGGTTGGTTGATACAGATTCAGGCCGTTCTCACCAACTCACCGGAGATAGCTTCACCACAGAAATTGATTGGAGATAACTTATGCAAATTTTAATTACGGGAGCTGCTGGCTTTCTTGGTTCAAATCTTTGCACTCGCCTTTTGAATGAAGGCCATCAAGTCATTGGTATGGATAATTTCATCACCGGCAAACGAATCAACATTGCCCATCTTGCGGGTCATCATAACTTCAACTTTATTCGTCACGATGTCTCCAACTATATCTTTGTTCCAGAAAAATTAGATGCAGTCATGCATTTTGCTTCCCCCGCCAGTCCCAACCCTAACTCGCCTTTTGGTTATCCCAATCTGCCTATTCAAACCATGAAGGCAGGTGCACTTGGTACCCATAACACTCTTGGTGTCGCGCTTGCCAACAATGCTCGTTTTATGCTTGCTTCCACCAGTGAAATTTATGGTGATCCGCAAGTGCATCCTCAAACAGAAGACTACTGGGGTCACGTCAATCCTATTGGTGAACGGTCAGTTTATGACGAAGCCAAACGTTTTGCTGAAGCCCTCACTATGGCCTATCATCGTTTTCATAATGTAGACACTTGTATCGCTCGTATCTTCAATGTCTATGGAGAAAAAATGCACATTGATGATGGTCGGGCCATTCCCAATTTTATCAATCAAGCACTTTCAGGTGAACCGCTCACTGTCTATGGTGATGGTTCACAAACTCGTAGTTTTGTTTATGTTGATGATGAGATTGATGGCTTTGTCCGTCTCTTAACATCAGGCGAACACGATCCCATTAATATTGGCAACCCCAATGAGATCTCCATTTTAGAACTTGCCGTCCTCATCAATGACCTCACCGGCAACAAAGCTGGCATCAAATATATGCCCGAAGAGCGCACCGAAAGTGATCCTCAACGGCGCAAACCAGATATCACCTTAGCCAGACAAAAATTGGGTTGGGAACCGAAAACTTCGATTGTTGAAGGTCTTGAAAAAACAATCTTTTATTTTAAGGAACAACTAGATTTATGAATATCATCACCAACAAAACAGAACGAACTCGCTTTGTCAAATTTGCCTTAGTCGGTGTGAGTGGCACCATTGTTGATTTTGGCTTTTTTAATTTATTTCGATTTATTGGCATTTCCATTCAAATAGCAGGCGGTCTCTCTTTTGCAATTGCAGTTGTCAACAACTTTTTGCTCAATCGTTATTGGATCTATCCTGAAGCGCGTGAAAAAAAATGGTACAAACAATTTACCGCTTTTGTGCTGATCAATTTAGTCGGCTTAGTCATTCGCACGGGGATTCTCTCCTTTATTCCTAATTGGTTCACCAATCTTTTACCTAAACTCGGCATTCAATTCCCCTTCCTTGGCTTTGAACTTGGGTTCTACGCCGACAATTTCTCTGTCGCAGTTGCCATCTTTATAGTATTATTCTGGAACTATTTCTCAAATCGTTACTATACTTTTAACGAAGTGGATAAACTGGAGACCCCAGTGGAGGAACAAGCATGACAGGTAAAATGAGAGTGATTGCCGGCACAGCCCGTGGACGTAAGCTCAAGCTCGTCCCTGGTGACATCACCCGACCCATCACCGATCGCGTTAAAGAAAACCTTTTTAATATCATTGGTCCCGACATACTCAATGCCGATTTATTAGATCTCTTTTCAGGCACTGGTGCCGTAGGCATCGAAGCTCTTAGCCGAGGTGCTAATTTTGTGCGCTTGAATGACAAAAATCAACCCGCCCTCAAAACTATTGAAGAGAACATCACTCCCATCAAATTTGATTCCGACTCTTATGAAATTGCACGCAATGATGCCTTCGTTCTCCTTCGTCGACAACCCGATCGATCCTTTGACTATGTTTACGTTGCCCCCCCTCAATATCATCAAATGTGGGAAAAAGCTATGCAGCTCTTAGATCAAAACCCTGATTGGCTCGTAGACGATGGTTGGGTCATAGTTCAAATTGATCCCAAAGAATATGTTCAACTCGCCCTCGAAAACTTTGATGAATTTGACCGCCGTAAATATGGCAGTACAGAGCTGGTTTTCTACGAAAGAAAAGAACAACTTTAATTCAAAGATTAAATTAAACTAAAAAAAAGATTAACTCGCCTGAGTTAGTCTTTTTTTGTTGACACAGGCTTTATTTGTGATAAAATTCACATAGTTATTCGGATAATCGGATAACTAGGAGTGTTATGGATACAAAAGGTTTAGAAAACGAAACTACATTACTACATGAAAGAATTTGTTCAGCATTAGGCGATCCAAAACGAATTCTACTTTTATATGTCTTGAACGAAAAACCGCGTTGCGTCAACGATCTGGTCGACTGCCTCAAATCACCGCAATCCACCATTTCCCGGCACTTAGCGATCTTACGTGAAAAAAATTTAGTGAACGCAGAACGCCAAGGTATGAATGTGATCTATTCGATTTCAGACCCTCGGGTCATCGAATCCCTCGACATCCTTCGTGCTATTTTGCGCGACCAATTGCAAGAACAAACACAAATCCTAAACAATACACTATAAGGAGATTCAAATGAAAATTGTTATTGTTGGTGGTGTCGCTGGTGGAGCCAGCACTGCTGCCCGTCTTCGCAGAATGGACGAAGATGCAGAGATTATCATGTTTGAAAAAGGACCCTATATTTCCTTTGCAAACTGTGGTCTTCCCTATCATATTAGTGGCGTCATTGCCGATCGCGAAAGCTTATTGTTAATGACCCCAGAACGTTTAAAAGAAATGTTCAATATTAATACTTTGGTTAATCACGAAGTGATTAGCATTGATCGTCAACACAAGAATATCACCGTGTTAGATGAAAAAACCGGAAAAAAACACATTGAAACCTACGACAAGCTCGTACTCTCCCCCGGTGCTCATCCTTTCATTCCCCCCGTTGCAGGCAAAGACCTTCCTGGCGTTTTGAGCCTTCGCAACATCCCTGATATGGATGAAATTATTGAATATATCAACAATAATAATGTCAAAAAGGCAGTTGTTATTGGTGGTGGTTTTATTGGTGTTGAAATTGCAGAAAACTTGCAACACATGGGCATTGGCGTAGCCTTAGTCGAAATGTTACCCCAAGTTCTCGGTCTCATCGATCCTGAAATGGCCGCTTTAGTGCATCAACACATGGCTTTACATAAGATCGATCTCGCCCTTGGTGATGGCCTAGCAGCCATTGAAGACCTTGGGGATGGCAAAAAAGCAGTCGCCCTCAACAGTGGTCGCAAGATCGAAACCGAATTGGTCATCATGGCCATTGGTGTTCGTCCTGAAAACACCCTCGCCAAAGAAGCTGGCATTGAACTCGGTGCTCGTGGTCAAATTGAAACCAATCAATATATGCAAACATCAGATCCCGATATTTATGCTTTGGGTGATGTGTCCCAAATTATTCACTTGGTCACAGGTAAGAAAACGGGCGTTGCCTTAGCAGGTCCCGCTTCCAAACAAGGCCGTATTGTTGCCGATCACATTGTTGGTCGCCCCAGCACAAAATTTGTAGGTGCCCAAGGTACCTCTGTGGTTAAGGTTTTTGATCTTGGCGTTGCTAGCACAGGTCTTTCCAGCGCAGCTCTCACGCGTGAAGGCATTGAACATAAAAATGTCATCGTTCACGAAAAGAACCATGCTGGTTACTACCCCAATGCAACCGAATTAGTGCTTAAATTATCCTTCAATGACGAAGGCAAAATTTTGGGTGCCCAAGCAATTGGCCCCGATGGTGCTGACAAGCGTATCGATGTGATTGCAACCGCCATGCGCGCTGGTATGACCGTCTATGATCTTGAAGAACTCGAACTTGCTTATGCACCTCCTTTCGGCTCTTCACGAGATCCCGTGAATGTGCTTGGTTATGCAGCCGGCAACATTCTCCGCGGTGACATGAAAGTTATCGAATGGAACCAAGTGGCTGATTACTCACCCGAAGATGTCACCTTCCTTGATGTCCGCGAACCAATTGAATTGATCGCAGGCAAGATTGAAGGCTCCATCAATATTCCTTTAGGTGAAGTACGCGATCGTTTGAATGAAATTCCAAAGGACAAACCCGTTATTGTCTACTGTGCAGCAGGCAAACGTGCATATTTTGCATATCGTGACCTTGTCCAACACGGTTTTGATGTCTATAACCTCACCGGTGGCTACAAGACCTACGGGATAGCAATTGAAGATAAATATATTGACACAACCAAAAAATTAGAAGTCAAACCAGTCGTCACCGCAGCCTCTACCGCATCTGAATCTAAGGAGATTAAAATGGATGCTCCTCGAATTAAAGTAAATGCAACCGGCATGCAATGCCCCGGACCAATCTTGAAGCTTTATAATGGTATTCAAGAAGCCAATCCTGGCGATGTTTTAGAAGTTTCCGCAACCGATTCTGGTTTCGCCAATGATGTCAAAGCATGGTGTGACAAAACCGGCAACGAACTACTCTCATTAGATATTGACAACGGTACCTATATTGCCACAGTGCAAAAGGGTGGTGCTCACCCCATTGCTAGCTCTTCTGCAGCTGGCAGTGGCAAGGCCATGGTTGTTTTCTCTGGTGACCTCGACAAAGCCATTGCAAGTTTTATCATTGCCAACGGTTCTGCCTCAATGGGCCATCAAGTCACAATGTTCTTCACCTTCTGGGGTCTCAATATCCTTCGTAAAGACACCTACGTTCCCGTCAAGAAGACTTTTGTTGAGAAAATGTTTGGATGGATGATGCCTCGTGGCGCAAAAGAACTCACCTTATCTCAAATGAACATGGCAGGTGCTGGTACCGCCATGATCAAATCCATCATGAAGAAACATCACGTTGACTCTGTTGAACAAATGATTCAAACCGCCCGCGAAAATGGTGTTCGTTTGCTCGCATGCCAAATGTCAATGGAATTGATGGGTATCAAGAAAGAAGAATTGTTGGATGGTGTTGAATTAGCAGGTGTAGCCAGCTTCGTTGCTGCCTCTGATGATTCCAACGCAACCTTGTTCATCTAATTAATCTAAGTCTTAAAAATAAAAAAGTTGCTTTATAATTAAGCAACTTTTTTTATTTAATTTTCAGACTCAAACATAAGGAAAGAACATGCGCTATCCTCAATTATTAAAAGTCGGTGACACAATAGGCATCACCGTTCCTTCCTCTGGTGTTCAAAAACAACAGCATTCTCGTTTAGATCAAGCCATAAAAAATGTCACAGCCCTAGGCTACAAAGTGATTGAAACACCAAGCGTCCGTTTGACACATAAAGCAGTTTCTAATTCACCACAAATTCGTGTGCAAGAACTCTTTAGTCTCCTAGAAAATCCTGATGTTAAAGCCATTATTCCACCTTGGGGAGGGGAGTTTTTGATGGAAATTTTGCCGTATATCGATTTTGAAAAAGTAAAAGATTTAGCGCCTAAATGGATTTGTGGTTATTCTGATATTTCAACCCTCCTTTTTGTTTTGACTGTCAAATATGACATTGCCACAGTGCATGGGTCTAACTTTATGAATATGGGCTATCAGACGATCCACGAAACTGATTTGAATGCCTTCCAAGTCATGTCAAATCAACAAACCACTCAAAAAAGTTATCCTAATTATGGCACCTATACTGGGTATGATATCTCCCAAGAAATTTATACATTGCCCCATGAAAACAAATGGAAGTCTTTAGCCAATCAATCCCATGATGAATTTTCTGGACGTATAATCGGTGGTTGTATAGATACTCTTTGCAAATTGATTGGTACACCTTATGCGCCCGTTGATCAATTTATTCAAAAATATCAACAAGATGGTTTCATTTGGACTCTCGAAAGTTGTGAGATGTCCGCAGGGGATATTTATCGAACTTTATGGCAAATGCGTCAAGCAGGTTGGTTCAGTCATTGCAATGGCATTATTTATGGCAGGGCCGATGGTTACTCAGACACAGACGGCTTTACTTTAGTAGATGCTTTGTCAAATATCTTTGCAGATTTGGCTGTCCCTGTGATTTATGATGCAGATATTGGGCACGTTCCCCCGCAAATCCAAATTGTCAACGGCGCCATTGCACATGTCATCGTCGAAAATGGTAAAGCGGTCATTCAACAAGAGTTAAGTTAAATAAAGTTGAATAGAACTTCAATCTAAGGAGTAAAACGATGAATAAAAAACGAATCCAACCCCCAAATATATTACATTCACCAGCATTTTCACAGGGAATTGAAATCAGCAGTTTATCAACGCTTCTCTTTATCGGCGGACAAAATGCAGTGAATCAAGAAGGTATAGTCGTTGGGCAAGGCGACTTTTCAGAACAAAGCAGACAGGCTTTAAAAAATATAAAATCAATTCTAGAGCATGCAGGATATTCCATAGAAAATGTTGTGAAATGGACAATTTATTACGTGCAAGGCAATAATCCCGCTTTAGGATTTAAAGCATTTCAAGAAGTATTTGCAGTTCCAGAAATTCCACCAACACTATCTGTCATCCAAGTTACGGGGTTGGCATCTCCAGATTTTTTGATTGAAATTGAAGCGATTGCTGCCAAGTAATTTAGAACGTCAACCATGAAACACTTAAAAATGAATGGGCTCAGTCATCGAATTGCTATATTTGGCAAATCCTCAATAGCACCATCCTCCACGTCTCATTTGAGAATTTCAAAACATTCATAGCGCATGTTTTTATCAAAATTTCTTATCTATCAAAAAAAAAGAGATTCAATCGAATCTCTTTTTCGTTATCTAAACACAAAAGAAAAAAATCACTTTACCGGCAAGATTTTTAATTCTCGATCCAAACTCACCAAACTACGCCCCCCATCTTTGGTACAAATTACATCATCCTCAATGCGCACACCGCCCACACCCGGCACATAGATACCCGGTTCAACTGTGAAGGTCATTCCTTCTTCGAGTATAAGCTCATTGGCATCATGCACATAAGGTTCTTCGTGAGTTTCACGTCCAATCCCATGCCCCGTACGATGGGTGAAATATGCGCCATAACCTGCATCTGTAATCACTTTTCGTGCAGCATCATCCACTTCATGCAACGCACGTCCTGCTATCGCAGCAGCTTTCCCAGCCGCATTCGCAGCTTTCACTGTCTCATAAATTTTACGCTGCTCTTCATTGATCGAGCCCACAGCAAACGTACGGGTAATATCTGAATTATAGCCATCATAACGTGCCCCATAGTCAATCACAACTAAATCACCTTCTTCGATGATTCGATCACTCGGGTTGGCATGCGGATTCGCAGAATTACTCGGACCACTCGCGATGATTGGCAAAAACGCTAATTCAGGATCAGACCCGTGTTTAATCAATTGATAGATTAAGGTCGCTGCCACTTCTTTTTCACTCACTCCCGGTTTAACAATTGGCAAGGTAGCCATCAAAGCATCCTGTGCAATCTCCACCGCTTTGATCATCTTTGCTTCTTCTTCCGCATTTTTTACCATGCGGATTTCCGCAAATAGGGCATCAGCGTTCACAAACTCAGTCTCTGGCAACACTGTCTGCAATTTATCAAATTCAAAATAGCGCATCCCATACGCTTCCACCCCCACCCGATTTAACGCCACATCAGAGGCTGCTGCCATTTTTTCAAAAGCTGCCAACCATGTTGCTGGATTATCAAAATAGGTAATCACTTCTGCACCCGAGATTGCTTCCAAAGCACGTCGTTTTTCAAAATCTGGCACAATGAAGATAGTTTTGCCTGTTTTGGTTAAGATCGCCGCAGTCGGGCGTTCGCTTGTATGAAATTCGAGCCCTGTAAAATAAGCCATGTTTTGTCCGGTCAATAAAGCGATTGCATCCAAGTTCATCGCATCCAATTTTTTTGCTAAAAGTTCCATTTTGTTCATCATAATTCTCCAATCATTGGGTGGTTCGATTGCAGAAATTATAAACCTAAAAACAGAATTGTGGTATAAAGGTTGTTGAAATATAGTAATAGCACAACAATTGTTGGAGGATACCAATGGAGCTTAAATCAATTCATGATAGATCTCGCCTTGAAAATTATTTAGAAGGTCGCAAAGATATCAACTTTTATATGTTTGGAGATTTAGACCCATTCTTTTGGGATAAGACCATTTGGTATGCCCTTGAAGATGAAGACCAAAACATCCGCTCCTTGTGCCTGGTCTATTTTGGCGAATTACCTGCTCTTCCTGTGGTGCTGCTTATTTGTAAAGAAGAAGAAGTCCCCGTGGCCAAAAAGCTCCTCAAACGAATTCTACCCATGCTCCCAGATGAGTTCTACACTCACCTCACCTTAGGTATTGAAGATGTTCTCACAGAACAATACGACCTCTCTGGTGGTGGACTCCATTACAAAATGGCACTCAAACACGACAAACTCCTCCTCCGCTACGATCCTTCCCAAGGCGTTCAACTTCAAGAGAAAGATACCCCCGAACTAATTGAATTCTATAAAAAAGCCTATCCCAATAGCTGGTTTAACCCCCTTATGCTTTTGACTGATAAATATTTTGGCCTTCGCAACGAGGCTGGCGAATTAATGTCCGTTGCTGGAGTGCACGTCTTCTCTGAACAATACGGCGTTGCTGCTCTTGGCAACATCACCACCCACCCCGAACAACGTGGACAAGGTCTTGCTAAACACGTCACAGCCATCCTTTGCCAAAATTTATTTGAAACAGTCGATGTAATCGGCCTCAACGTAGTCGCAACCAACAAAGCCGCACTTAGCACCTATAAAGCACTCGGTTTTGAACATGTCTGTCGCTACAATGAATTTATCGTTGAGAAGAAAAAAGCCCAGTAAAAAATGCGCTTGGATGATCTCCTTAATTTTTGGAAGAATGAACCCGACATTCATGATGCCATCACCCATTGGCAAACAACCCCCAATTCGTATGGCAAATTTGTCGATTTTCCTGCATCCATAGACCCCCGCATCCAAGCCTCTCTCAAATCACAACAGATCTATCAGCTTTATCAGCATCAATTCGACGCGTATGAAATTGTTCAAGAGGGCAAAAACCTCGTCATTGTGACCGGTACAGCCTCTGGCAAAACTATGAGCTACGCCCTTCCTATTGCTCAATCCATGTTAGATAATCCCGATGCTACTGCGCTCTGCATCTTTCCTACGAAAGCCCTAGCCCAAGATCAAAAAGTTGGTTTTGACCAACTCTTTTCTTTCGAACAAGAAACCACCTACGCTCATGTGTATGATGGAGACACTCCTCAGAATCAACGTCAAAAGATTCGCCAAAATGCCCGCATTCTTCTCACCAATCCCGATATGCTCCAAATTGGCATCTTACCCTATCACACCAAATGGGCGTCTTTTTTCCAAAATCTAAAATACGTCGTCATTGATGAATGTCATATTTACCGTGGTGTTTTCGGTTCCCATGTTGCCAACGTCATTCGCCGCCTCAAACGTATTGCCGCTTACTACGGTGCTTCCCCGCAATTTATCCTCACTTCTGCCACCATCGGTAACCCTTCCCAACATGCTTCCAATCTCATCGAAGCACCAGTTGAATTAATTAATCGTGATTTTGCCCCTCATGGACAGCGACATTTTCTCCTCTACAATCCGCCTATTATTGATGAAAAGTTTGGCCTTCGTGCTAGCTCCATCAATGAATCGGTCCGCCTCACTTCAGACCTGCTCGCATACGGTATTCAAACCCTTTTCTTTGTAGTCACCCGCCGCACCACTGAAATCGCCCTCACTTACCTCCGCGATCGATTCCCCGGTCGCAACAACGAAATCCGTGGCTATCGTGCTGGATTCCTTCCCAAAGAACGTCGTGAGATTGAAAAAGGGCTCAAACAAGGCACCATCCGTGCAGTCATCTCCACCAACGCCCTCGAACTAGGCGTGGATATCGGCGGTATGGATGCGGTGGTAATCAATGGCTACCCCGGTACCATAGCCAGCGTCCATCAACAATCGGGTCGTGCTGGCCGACGAGATGAGGATGCGCTTTCCATCATGGTGCTTAATGCTAATCCTATCAATCAATATTTTGCCTCTCATCCACAATTTCTCTTAGAAAAATCCCCCGAAGTAGCCCTCATCGACCCCAACAATCTTGAGATTTTGATTTCTCATCTCGTTGCTTCGATCTACGAAAAGCCTTTCTCTGCACAAGAAGGATTTGGCGCATTATCCTCTCAAGATCTCCAACAGATATTTGACTTTCTTGATGCAAAAGGAGAGATTTTGCGTTCGCAAGGTGAAACTCACTATATTGGAGTAGAATTCCCCGCAGGATTGCTCTCTTTGCGTAGCTCATCACTTAATACTGTTCTTCTTCAAGCCAATATCGAAGGTCAAAATAAAGTCATCGGTAAAGTTGATGCTGACTCTGCCAAATGGATGGTCCATCCCGGTGCGATTTATCTTCATGAAAGCGCTTCTTATTTTGTAGAAAAACTAGACCTCCAAGAAGGCATTGCCTTGTTAACCCCCGTGGATGTTGATTTTTACACTCAAACTATCCGTGAAAGTGAAGTGACCTTGCTTGATATCGATCAAAAAGCAATCATTCCTGCTGGCAATAAATATTATGGTGATTTACAGATTACCTCTCAAGTCACCGGATTCAAACGTATCGAATGGTATTCTCGTGAAGTGTTGAGTGTTGAAGATCTCAATATGCCCCCTGACATCCTCACTACCACTGGCTATTGGTTTGTCTTTGACGCGGATAAAATTCAAGCGCTTCTCTCTGCTGGCAACATCCTTGCCTATCGTAATGACTATGGCAGTATGTGGTCAAACCTCAAACAAATTGTCCGCCAACGAGATAACTACACCTGTCAAATTTGTGGTGCCAAAGAGGATGGTAAAGCCCACGATGTTCATCATCGCATACCCTTCAAACAATTCACCACCGTTGAAGAAGCTAATCAGCTCACCAATCTCACCACCCTCTGCCGTACCTGTCACTTGCGTGTTGAAATGAATGTCCGTGTACGGTCAGGCCTCTCTGGTCTCGGCTATCTCCTTCACAACCTTGCTCCATTATTTGTCATGTGTGACATCAACGACATCTTTGTGGTGGTGGAACATGAAGCCAAATTTGCAGATGGACTTCCTGCGATAGTCTTCTACGAAGAAGTCGCCGGTGGCATTGGTCTCACCAAACAGCTCTATCAAGTGCATGACCAATTGCTCCAAACCGCCTATGACGTCGTCACCACCTGTCCTTGTGAAGACGGTTGTCCTTCTTGTGTGGGTCCGGGAGGGGAGAATGGACAAGGTGGCAAACAAGAAGCCATTGCTTTGCTTCGATCCTTATTAGGAAATTAGCCTATCGTAGAATTTGTTTCCCTAACAGATTGCCAAGCACTTTTTAAGAACAAAATCACGCCTCCCAAAGCCATCCCAATATAAAAGATCGGAAGCAGAGTATATACCAGATTGGGAGTTAGACTAGCCACGCTACAAAATCCTATCATTCCTACGCCCCATAAAATCAAATCCCGCACTGTATATTGCCCCTCAACCTTACTTACAACCTCGATAGAATTTTTCTTGCTTCGCCAAAATAAAACACCCACCCCTATATAACTCACCAAGATTGTCACATATGGCACCACTTTGTCTGGGAAACGTTCTGGCAGTATATTGAACCCACTCCATGCATAGAGAGCTACCAAATAAACACACCCCAAAATAAAATATTTATTCTTAAAACAAAACTGCAATAAAGACCCTCTTTTACGGAGCATCGCAAATATGAGTACCAAAACATAACTTCCTCCCAAGCTCAACCA
Organism: Anaerolineales bacterium; assembly: GCA_963662985.1. Classification (GTDB taxonomy): domain Bacteria; phylum Chloroflexota; class Anaerolineae; order Anaerolineales; family UBA11579. The sequence continues at coordinate 2,294,124 of OY760067.1, forward strand.
TACCTGCCCCACATCAAACGCATTTCCCATCGCCACAAACAAACTAACCCCAAACAAAGCCATCCAAATCAAAAACGATTTTGCCTTGTTTCTTTGCAAAACCTTTTGATGGCTCACCAACGTTTCTCCGCTGATTATTTCATAGCTCAAGATAGGTAAAATAAAAGAAAAGATTGGATGCCAAAACAGCACCAACACCGGAAACTCAATGAATCCAACTCCCAAAACCGTACCAAATCCCGGTCCACTTGCATCCATATAGCCCGCCCACAGCACTTTTGTGATTACAGCTTCATACAATCCAAACCACCATCCCCAGCCAATAAAGTTGTCGTAGAGTAGTTTTATATACACGCAAAGCAATCCATAACAACAGCAAACAATGTGACAAATACAGACCAAAAGTCAACAAGATGCCAAATGGATCCAAAAACCAGGCTTGCGAAGCACCTGAAAAAACTTCTGCAAACAACATCGAGAGCGTACCCAATAATAAGATTGAACAGATCTTTTTCATAAAGAACCTTCCGGCAGCTTGAATTTATAGAAAATATGTACTATAATAGCCTCTGCTATTATCGAGCACCTTATCATTATTATAGCGGAAACCAGCTACCATTATCTTTGTCGAAAATGAAAAAAGAAAAATTGGACACCTGTCAAAAAAGTGTAAAAAAACTGTCCAGAAAGTGTCAAAAAAAGTGTCCAATTTTTTCTTGACACCGTCAAATTATCTTCGCATAGACACAATTAGTAATTTTCTCTTTCCCTCTCCATATACCTCTCGCTCTCCTCACTCCCCCCTTAGGTGCCAGTTAAATATAAAAAACTGGACAAATTGCCCAGTTTTGAGTTAAAAAGTGTCAAATTTTGAATCTTAGCATACCCTTAGCATTTTTTTGCTACCACACCTAGCCATTCTTTATGCAAGATTTCTTCCACGATTCCCAAATTATGTCGTGCCAGCGCCTCGTAGAACGCCTCAGAGCGATCTGCCAAGATACCAGAGAAGATGAACAAGCCTTGATCTTCCATCAAGTCTGCCATGCCTTCATCAAGCAAACGTACCAAGATAGGGGAGAGGATATTCGCCACCACCAACGGTGCTTGCTGCAATTCATATTCCCCATCAAGCAACTCAGCAGAAGACCCATGATGGAAATAAAGATCGTCCGTAATCCCATTTACTTTTGCATTACGATAAGCCATCTCAATTGACTTTTTATCGGTATCTACACCAACGATTTTACCAGCGCCCAACAAACGCGCTCCAATTGCCAAAATTCCAGAACCGCATCCTACGTCGATCACATCATCGCCTGCTTGCACATATTTTTCCATCAACATCAAACAAGCTTGACTAGTCGGGTGTGTCCCCGTTCCAAAAGCCATCCCGGGGTCGATCACAATGTTCAAACGTTCATCTTGTGGCTTATCATACCAAGCTGGCAAAATTCGTAAATGATCACCTATTTCAATCGGATGATAATTGACTTTCCAGCTTTCCATCCAGTTTTCATCTTCAATCTCTTTGAAAGTAGCACTTGGGATTGGTTGGATTAAATTTAAATACGCCAACCCTTGTTCGATCTTCTGTCGAATATCTTCATAAGCGGCGTTCATTTCAATATACCCACACACCCGCAACGGGCCTGTAATTTCACCTTCCCCATCCGGATCATCTTTCACTTGAGTGCTTTGAATCACCACACTGTCAGGAATATAGCGTGAAAAAACATCAGCAACCGCTTCTGCCACTTCGCCATCCACCACCAAAGAAATTTCTAACCATCGTTGATTATCCATTGAAAAAGTCCCTCAAGGAATCCAAGATCCCTTTTGCTTCATAATTAACCTCGCTGCCCATAGTCTTAGCCAGTTTTTCGAACAAATCCACTTGTTCGTCCGTTAGTTTTTTCGGAATGTTCACATTAATCATCACTAATTGATCTCCATGCCCATTCCCACGCAAAATTGGGATTCCCTTATTGCGCATACGAATTACTTTCCCCGGTTGTGTTCCCGGAGGGATGGTTAGCTTTTGGTCGCCATGCACAGTCGGCACATCGATCTCAGCGCCTAAAGTAGCTTGCACTACATTGATGTTCAAATCCAATAGCACATCATAATCATTTCGGCGGAAGATCTTATGATCTTTTACGCGTACAGAAATATACACATCGCCACTCGGGCCGCCATTAGAACCTGGTTGCCCTTCTCCAGAAAGTCGAATTTGCATCCCGTTGCTAATCCCAGCCGGAATATTGACTTTCTTTTGAACAGTTTTTTGTTCCAAACCCTTGCCATTACATTGTTTACAAGGCACATCCGTGATTTTTCCTTGTCCATTACACGTCGGACAAGTAATCACTTGTGTAATAGGGCCTAAGATAGTCTGTCGAGATTGGCGCACTTCGCCCATCCCATCACAAGTTGGGCAGTTGGTCTTGCTTGTCCCCGGTTCAGCGCCATCCCCATTACAATGAGTACAAACTTCATTGCGAGTGATCTCCACTTCCTTTTCCACACCAAACACAGCTTCTTCAAATTCCAAAACCAAATTATATTGCAGATCATAGCCCTTTCGAGGCATTGATCGGGAACTTCCTCTTCGAGAAGATCCACCAAAACCAAATCCGCCAAACCCAGCATTGAAAATCTCTTCAAAAATGGATGAAATATCCACATTAGAATAATCAGGCACGCCACCCATGCGGTTCACGCCTGCATGGCCAAATTGGTCATAGGTCGCCCGTTTTTGATCGTCTAACAAAACATCTTTTGCTTCGTTGATTTCTTTGAATTTATCTTCTGCATCTGGGTCAGTGCTTACATCAGGATGATATTGACGTGCAAGTCGTCGAAAAGAAACATTAATTTCTTCTTTCGTACAAGTTCTGCTCACTCCCAGAATTTCATAGTAATCTCGTTTGCTCATAAAGTTTCCAATCTGATCATAATGTTTTATACAATTGCAAAAAGAATGCTAGCATACCTTTTGTAATTGTGTAAAGAGCTATCAAGGTTAATATTTTTTCCCTGATAGAGAACGAGGCAGGCGGAAAAATTCCACCTGCCTTCGTTATATATATTTCTAAAACTTAGTCAGCGTCTGTGAATTCGCCATCCACAACATCTTCGTCATTGCCACCTGCAGGAGGAACATCTCCACCAGGAGTTGCACCACCAGCTTGATAAGCGGCTGCGCCTAATTGTTGTACCACGGTCATCAATTCTTCGGTTGCCTTGTTGATAGCATCGGCATCATCGCCTTCCAAACTCTTGCGCACCTTGGCAATTGCATCTTCAACTTGTTTCTTCAAGTCAGCAGGCACTTTGTCGCCTAAGTCTTTCACGGCCTTTTCAGAGGTGTAGATTGCACTGTCAGCTTGGTTCTTGGCTTCCACCATACCACGGCGTTTTTCATCGTCAGCGGCATGGGATTCTGCGTCTTTTCGCATCTTTTCAACTTCTGCTTCACTCAAACCAGAGGAGGCAGTGATTGTGATGTTTTGGCTGCGTCCAGTAGCTTTGTCAGCTGCGGTCACATTGATAATCCCGTTTGCGTCAATGTCGAAGGTCACTTCGATTTGTGGCACGCCACGAGGTGCCGGGGGAATCCCGTCCAAAGTGAATTTACCAAGGCTCTTATTGTCAGCGGCCATCGGTCGTTCACCTTGCACCACATGGATTTCCACTTGTGGTTGGTTGTCAGCAGCAGTAGAAAATACTTGGCTGTTGCGGGTAGGAATAGTGGTGTTACGTTCAATCAACTTAGTTGCCACGCCACCCAAGGTTTCCACAGAAAGGGAAAGGGGAGTAACGTCGAGCAAAAGAATATCTTTCACTTCGCCGCCCAACACACCTGCTTGGATTGCAGCACCAACGGCCACAACTTCGTCAGGGTTCACACCCTTATGGGGTTCCTTACCAAAGAACTTCTTCACAGCTTCTTGCACGGCTGGCATACGGGTCATCCCACCCACCAACACAACTTGGTTGATTTCAGTCACGCTCAAGTCAGCGTCGCGCAATGCTTGTTTACAAGGTTCCAAACTGCGATTGATCAAGTCAACGGTCAAGCTTTCCAATTTAGCTCGGGTCAAAGTAGTCACCAAGTGTTTCGGGCCACTTGCATCTGCAGTGATGAAAGGCAAATTGATTTCGGATTGCATTGTTGAAGACAATTCAATCTTTGATTTTTCTGCAGCTTCTTTCAAACGTTGTAAGGCTTGGCGATCTTTGCGCAAGTCAATCCCGTCAGATTTCAAGAATTCGTCTGCCAAATAGTTGATGATCTTTTGATCAAAGTCATCACCACCCAAGAAGGTGTCACCAGAAGTAGACTTCACTTGGAACACGCCATCACCCACATCGAGGATAGAGATATCGAAGGTACCACCACCAAGGTCATAAACTGCAATTACTTCGTTTGTAGACTTGTCCAAACCATAAGCCAAAGAGCTTGCAGTTGGTTCGTTGATAATACGTTTTACTTCCAAACCAGCGATCTTGCCAGCGTCTTTGGTAGCATTTCGTTGTGCATCATTGAAGTAAGCCGGCACGGTGATTACAGCTTGTGTCACGGTGTCACCCAAATAAGCTTCTGCATCAGCCTTAATTTTGCTCAAGATCATTGCAGAGATTTCAGGGGGTGAATATTGTTTACCGCTCATTTCAACCCATGCGTCACCATTCTTAGCTTCCACAACTTTGTAAGGCACCAAAGAAATAGAATGTTGCGTTTCAGCATCGCTATACTTTCGCCCCATAAATCGTTTAATGGAGAAGATTGTGTTTTCGGGGTTCACCACTGCTTGGTTACGAGCAGGACGACCGATCAAACGTTCTCCACTTTTGCTCACTGCAACAACAGATGGAACTAAGCGTTCACCTTCAGCAGAGGTGATCACAGTGGGTTCGCCACCTTCCATCACAGCCATCACAGAGTTTGTTGTTCCAAGGTCAATACCTATAATTTTTGCCATTTTTATTTACTCCTTCAAATTATTTCAAAATTTGTTATTTTTTATTTTTAGTCAGCCACTCGCACCAATGTTGGGCGCAGCACACGTTCACCAATCAAATAGCCTTTTTGTAGCACTTCGATGATTTGTCCGCTTTCATGGGCTTCAGAGGGTTCCATCGCGATTGCTTCATGGAAATTCGGGTCAAACATTGCATTTTCTGCTTGAATTTCCACCACGTTTTCATTTTCCAAAAGTGTCATCATCTTGCGTTGCACAAGTTCGATGCCCTTTGCCCATTCAGCCCCTTCGCCTTTTTCGGGTCGATTAGCCAATGACCGATCCAAGTCATCCAAGATCGGCAATACTTTCTTGATAATTGAACTAGAAGCTTCCAATTGATTTTGCACACGGTCTCTCTCAATTCTCTTCCTATAATTTGAGAATTCAGCTATAGCACGTTGCCATCCATCCAAATTTTCTTGTGCTTTTTGTTCAGCGTCTGCCAATTGAGCTTTCAAAGCGTCCATCTCTTCTTGGCAAGCACAATCCATTTCGTTATTGGAGTTTTCACAACAACATTCTTGTGCATCCTGCTTAGCGGTAGCCTCAGTTACTTTCTTATCTTTTTCATCTTTTTTTGTCATATCAAATGTTTCCTTTTACACAAAAAGTTCATTTCTAAATTTGGTTAAGCTGGATTTCATCTTCCAACATTTCGGTCACAAGCTCACTCATAATCTCAGCCACATAATGCACTGTTGAGATTGCATTCCGATAAGACATTCGAATCGGACCTAAAACACCCATAATACCTGTTGCAGCTTCGGGGTGTCCATAACGAGCCATCACAATCGAGCAGTCTTTCAACTCTTCCCAATAGCCTTCGCCGCCGATCAAAACTTGTACACCACCGATGTCCAAGTTCATCATCGTCTGAGAGAAAAGCTCTTCAAAGATTGCCCCTTCTTCCAAGATCTGCAAAGTCTTTCGGGCTGTTTCCGAATCTGAGAACTCAGGTTCTTTCAACATATTTGACCAGCCATCTTGAAAGATCTCACCTGTTGCTCGTGTTTGGTTACGTTGCAAATCTTCTTGCACGATCTTCCAAATGTCATTGCCCAAAGCGCCAATAGTCTCTGGCAAGAAAGAAAGCTCTTTCAATTCTTTACCGTGGCATAATTGATTGATCTTAGTAGATGTTTCAGAGAGTTTTTCCTGAGAAATACTTTCTTTCAAAATCAAAATGTTTTGAATCACTTTGCCACTCATCAACACCAAAACCATCAAAGCTTGCTTCCCCATTGTAGAGATTAATTCAATATGTTTGAATTTTGTCTCTTTCATAAAGGGAGCAGTCACAATCGCTGCACCACGAGCTTGATTTGCCAAAATGGAAGAAGCCAATCGAATTGATTTTTTCATATCTTTTCCGGCTTGATAAAATTGATGAGAAATAGTTTGACGGATCGGATATGGTAAATCTGGGCTGCGCATCAATTCTTGCACAAAATAGCGATAGCCTTCTTCCGTTGGAATTCTGCCGGCGCTTGTGTGCGGTTGACGCAATAATCCTTCTTCGGCTAAAATGCTCAATTCATTCCGCACAGTTGCGGAGCTGAAATCTAATTTATATTGATCGACAATAAATTTAGAACCAATCGGCTGGGCTTTTTCCACAAATTCTTGGATCACAAGCCCCAAAATGATTTTTTGTCGTTCAGAAAGATTAATTTTTCTCATAATCAATTCGTTTTTGTTAGCACTCTAATGAAGAGAGTGCTAAGTATTCCACTGTTCACATTATAATATTCACAGAACAAATCTTCAAGAATTGACCCTTTTTTTATATACTTTCTTATACTTTTCTTACGAAGATTAAAACAAAAACAATCATTGCTGATTGTTTTCCTTCATTATTTTTCTTTTTGTTCTTTTATTAATGAATCCAAGAAAATTTTCTCTTTTTTTGAAAGCTCGATCTTTTCAAGCATCTCTGGCCTTCGTTTGAATGTCCGCCGAATAGATTCAAATCGTCGCCACTCCTCGATCTTTGCATGGTTACCTGACCGCAAAATCTCTGGCACTTCCCATCCTCGGTAGCTGGCAGGTCTTGTATAATGCGGATGTTCCAAGAGTCCCATCGCATGTGAATCATTCTGCCATCCATTTGGGTCTCCCAAAGCACCTGGCACCAAACGAGTCAGTGCATCAATCAAGATCAAAGCTGGCAATTCTCCACCCGTCAGCACATAATCGCCAATCGAGATTTCATCTGTCACCAAATGTTCCCGTACACGTTCATCCACACCTTCATAATGACCACACAAAAAAGTCAAACGTTGATGTTCAAAAAGCTCAACCACAATCTCTTGGGTCAAAACCCGCCCTTGCGGACTGAAAAAAATCACAGGGTGCTCAATTGGCTCTCCATAAGTGCTTTCAAACGCATTGAAAATTGGTTCAGGTTTCATCACCATTCCACCGCCACCGCCAAAAGGAGTATCATCTGTCATCGAATGTTTATCAGTAGCAAAATCTCGAATATTGATGGTATTCACTTTTAAGAGATCATTTTCGATTGCACGTTTCATCATGCTTTCTTGCAGATAATTTGGAAACATATTTGGGAAAATGGTAAAAACATCAATATGTAACATTAAACAACAGCTTTCTTAATTACAGATTGCAGAATCTTTTGATAATCTTCTTCAAACAGATCCAAAGATTGGCGAATCAATTTCACAATTTGAGTATCATCAGGAGCCATCAATGCTTGCTGACGAAGAAAATAGGTGCTCTCTGGTTGCGAAAGGGGAATAATCTTCTTAAACAGAGCCCGATAATAGGGATAAAATGAATTTGGGATATCATTCATTTCTCTTCGTAAAATAGAAAAAACGGTGGGCAAAGCAGCAAATTCCTGTAATGATAAATAATCTTCTAATAAGAATAAACCTGTTCGTTTATATTCATCTTTTTCAAGTCGCAGCCACTGAATACATAATTCCTTAAATTCAGAAAAATGATCAATTCGCAAGGCACGAGTTCCTTCACCAGCCAAAAGACGTTGAACCGTTTCATCTGTTGTATCCATATTCCATTTTTTTAATCGCAACAAAATTACTTCAGGATTATCAACATGCAAATTCCCTAATAAAAAAGCACTCAATTCTTTGAATTCAAAGTGGCTCAAATGCCACAACTCATCTGCTAGCGTTAAAGCTACTTCTTGATTTTGAGAAATTTCATTGATCAACTCATACTTAATTCGACGCATCACCGGAGTAGGTAATGAATACATCTGTGTGATACTAGTAGGCATAGATTTAATGCCGTCTTTTCGAGTTTGATCGGCATAAAATTCAAATAGTTTAGTCGCTTCTGAAATAAACATTGCTGGTTCATTCATCAACCCAGCAATTTCAGTAGCTTTCAATCTTAATTTTGCAAGTTCAATCGCAGGCATAGAGTCCCTACTCTTTCCAAACCCGTTTTTTATTGAGCTCAACTTTTTTCAAAGTAGCCTCTTCAAGATCAATCCCGCTAATATAGGCAAGTTGCAACAGATATAAGAACACATCTGCCAGTTCACTTCCTAATGCTTCCTTATCTTCAATCTCACCATTCCATTGAAAATGTTCCAACACTTCAGCAGCTTCCAAACTCATAGAAATTGCTAAATTCTGTGGTAACTGTGGTTTTTTAGTATCGGAATCATACCAGCCCTTACTCGCTACTAATTGATTCATAATTTCGGTCAAATCAGCAATAGTGAGCGCCTTAGTCATTTTTTAATCCATACTTATCATTCAAAGCTTCAATTGCAACGGTTGCAGATTTCACTTGCTCTGGGTGCCAGCCTTCTTCACTAGCCATGCGATTCAAATGTTCCCACACAGTCAATTGATCAAGATCAGACAGAGCCTCATATTGTTCACATATAAGATCGGCTTCACGTGATAAAATATTATTCCATAGATTTTCTAAAAAAGTTGTCATACGTATAATCTAAATGAAAATCCACATTTTGACAACCTTAATTCAAACCACAGAATCTAAGAAATTCATTATAAAAAGAAAGTGGGCGGTCATCATATGAAAAAAATATTATTGATCACAGATATCCATGGTAATTTACCAGCGCTAGAAGCAGTGATGGAAGCGGTTAAAGAACAAGAATTTGAAGCGATCCTTTGCAATGGAGACACAATATACGGTGCCTCTCCCAACCAATGTTTGCAGATTTTGAAAGAGAAAGAAGCGATCATGATTGCTGGAAATGCAGAAACAAATGTGATTCGTTTAGCCAGCAAATTACTACCACCAGAATGGTATTATGCAGATCAATTTGAATTTACGCGCAAGATAGCAAAAAACCTAACCAGAGAAAACCTACTTTATATAATGGATTTTTCAGCCCAAATTGAGGTATTTGATCTATTGCCAGGTTCAATTCGCATGGTTCATGGTTCACCTGACGATCAATATGAATGGCTCTCCCCTATATTAAACCCTCAGCGATTTCAAGAAGTGATGCAAAATCTACAAGAAGATATCCTTATTTGTGGTCATACTCATCAACAATGGCATCGAACATTCCAATCCAAGCTTTGTATTAATGCAGGTTCAGTAGGGCTTCCATTAGATGGAGAACCAAAAGCTCAATATACAATTGTTTCTTATCAGGATGACCAATTTAATTCAATCAAAATCGAAGAATATTCCATTCCATATGATCTAGAAAAAGCCTATCAAGATTTTATAAAAGCTGGTTTCTCTCCACAAGACCCGACCATAAAATTACATAAAGAATTACTTTATACAGGTAGAAAAAGAGAAACACCTTTTGTGGATTTCTATCAAAATCTTATTCAAGCCGAAACCCAAAAAAAGATTGATCAATTATCAATTGAAGAACGAAATTATTATTGGCATATAGCAGATCAAAAATACCAATGGAAATTATAAAATTATCAACTAACGAAAATCAACTTTGTAATTTATACAAAAGAAGAAAGCAACATATCTAAGTATGAAAAAAATATTATTAATCTCCGATATTCATGGCAATCTGCCCGCCCTTAATGCTGTCTTAGAAGCCGTTCAAGATCAAGAGTTTGAGGCAATTCTATCAAATGGAGATATGATTTACGGCGCAAATCCGAATGAATGTTTAGAAAAGCTCTTAGAGATCAATGCAATCATGATCGCAGGCAATATCGAAACAAATGTGATTCGTCTATATGCCAAACTTTGCCCGCCAGAATGGTATCAATGTGAGCAATACGCATATAATAGGCACATTGCAAAGATACTATCTCATGAAAATCTTCTCCAATTATATAAATTATCAGAAACCTTAGTAATCGAAGATCTTTTACCAGGTACAATCCAAATGGTTCATGGTTCGCCAGATAATCAAATTGAATGGATTTCTCCTTTAAAAAAGGATGGGAGATTTGAAGAAATTTTAGAAAACTGTGAGCATGAGTATCTAATTTTTGGTCACACCCATCATCAATGGGACAAAAAACATGCAGGTGTTTGGGCAATTAATCCAGGTTCAGTGGGATTGCCACTGGATGGCAAACCAGAAGCACAGTATACAATTATCACCTATTTGCAAGATCATCCAGATTCAGTTGAAGTTCAACATCATTCAGTAAAATATGATACAAAACAATCGATTCAGAATTTTTATAAGCAAGGATTTGATCCCAATAATCCATTTATAAAACACGTTTTTTATTTACTAAATTCTGGAATTAAACGAGACGATTTTTTCATCACCTATTATTTTGAACTTGCTGAAAAAGAATCAGGCAAAAAATTTGATCAATTAACTTGTGAAGAGAAAAATAAATATTGGTTCAAAGCAGATCAAACTTACAATTGGAAATTCTAATCGTTCTATGTTTGTGTGATATTTGTGTTTATTTGCACAATACACTATAATGAAGAAAAAGATTTTGAGGAGCATGAGTAATGGAGGATAACAAAAAACCAATCCCAAAAGTGATTATTCAGCGGATGCCCATTTATCTTCGAGAATTAAGTCAAATGGATTTCCAAGGTAGAACAGTCACATCATCACATGAATTAGGTGATCGTTTGGGTTTTTCACCAGCCCAAATCCGAAAAGATTTATCACATTTTGGCGTTTTTGGAAAACAAGGTACTGGCTATGAGATCAGCCACCTTATAGCACAATTACAAGATATTCTTGAAGTAAACCGAGTCTGGAAAATTGCAGTAGTAGGGGTGGGGGATATCGGTTCTGCATTAGTTCACTACACAGGTTTTCAAAAACGTGGTTTTGAAATTAGCAGAGTTTTTGACAATGACCAAAATAAAGTTCATCAACCAGCCGGCAGATTTGTGATTGATGATATAGCTGATCTTGAGAAAATTCTCAAAGAAGAAAAAATTGAAATTGCGATGCTGACGGTGCCCACTCAACATGCACAAGAAGTTGCCGATCGTTTGGTATCGGCTGGTGTAAAAGCCATCCTCAATTACGCTGCTATTACCATCAATGTGCCAGAACATGTTCTTGTGGAATATATTGACCCAGCTACGTATTTGCAAATGATGACCTATTATTTAGGGAAAGAATAAAAATAAAAGCTCCGATTGGAGCTTTTTACTTATAATAAATATTCAATTTCTTCAATATCATATATCAACTGTTGTTTTAATTCATTGATTAAATTGCGCCCTTCTTTTTTTGCTAAATTCATTTGAATCCGAAAACGCATAATTGGCAATTGATCAATTTCAACTAATTGTTGTTCTAATCGTTTCACTTTTTTCTTTAATACAGCTAGCTCACTTCTCAAAAAAGTTAATTCTTCTTCTTTTGAAGAATATTTTCTTTCTTCAGGAGGCAAATTTTCTTGCATCATTTTTTCAAGTGTATCCATATCATGATTCTGATAAGCCGTATTGATTAACGCCATTGTAGATTCATATTGGACTTTTAACTTTTCATCATGAATCGTATCAGGATGAAATTTTTTAGCTAGAGATCTGAACAAAACTTTTGCCTTCTTTTCATCAAAAGGAAGGCCAGCATTTTCTTTCTTTTTTTTCTCTTTCTCTTTTTTTGATTGCTCAAATTTCTCTTTTTCTTTTTTCTCTTTCTCTAGATCATCTTGTTTAGGTTTTCCATTTTTAAGTTGATAGCGCAACTCTTTAAGCTTTATTTCTAATGGATGAATTTCGCGCAAATAGAGACTTTCAATTTCATTTTGAAGAGTTTTCATTGTACATATTTCTAATTCTAATAGGGCAACATGCTCTTTTTTTCGTTCAATAGACTGAGTTAAAAATTCTAACTCTGGGTCATCGATATGCATTAGCCCATTCATAGATTGATGAAATTTCTTTTGCTCTTGATAACTAGACATGGGAGCCATTATACCAAAATACAGCTTAAAAAAACAAAAAAAAAGGACCTAGAGAAGGTCCTTAATCTTTTTGTAATACTAATTAATCTTGTGGTGTGGGAACGTCCAAAATATATGGATTGTCACTTGGAATCATCATCACATCGATGTTTGGAGCAATCTTATCAATATATTCAAGCGTCATAACATCAGGATTATTTCGTAATGCATCACCCAATAATTTTAATGCAGTTGCTTCTGCTTCTGCTTCAATTTTTCGAGCTTCAGCTTGTGCTTGTGCATTGATGATCAATGCTTGTGCATCGGCTTCTGCTGCAATCACGACAGCATCTGCAGTTCCTTGTGCAGTTTGACGAGCTTGTTCAGCTTCTTGCTTTTTAGTTTCGACCACAAATTTTGCTTGTTGCGCTTGTTGTTCAGCAATTTGTTTTGCCTCAACAGATGCATTATATTCATCAGAGAAGGTAATGTTACGAAGGATAAAGTTGGAGAGAATCAAGCCGCCATCAGTAAATTCTTTTTCCATTTCACTCGTAATCATATTTTTTAACTCAATACGTTTTGTAGAATAAATTTCTTCCACTCCATATTGAGAGACTGCATCTCGAATAATCCCACGAGAAATTGGACGAATTAATTTTTCAATATATTCGCCTTTCCATTTTTTATGAACATCAACTGCTTTTGTTGGGTCAATTTGGAAGATAATGGATGCATCCACAACAACAATCTGTCCATCAGAGGTTCTTGCTTGGATAGAGTCATCACCAACCACATTGCCTTCATTGGTTGCTATTGACATCGTATACGTCTGTAACTCCGTTGGATATGTCACCACTGATTCAGCAAATGGAATGATCCAGTTTAACCCTGGAGAAAGAGGTTCATTTCTGATACCACCATTCATAATTGAAATCACGACCCCTAATTCTGTAGGTTCAACAAAAACTAACCCAGCTGAAAGAACACTTCCAATAATGGCTAAAACTACTAACACAATAATTAGTATTTTAAAATTTTTGATCTTCTTTCCTTGTGTACTTCTGTAAATCCCAAATCCTATCAATGCAATTAATCCAAACCAGAATAAGGTTGATAAGAATTTTAAAATTGAAATTAAACCCATTTGATACTCCTTTTTTTATATTTTCTTAATAATTAAACCATAAAAGTATAATAAATATGTTAAATTCAAGCAGATTATTGTGATTACTTAACCAAATCAAGACATTTCTTTGTATAATAGAAGAATGAAGGACTGGATATATAACGAAGCTATCAACCTTCTTCAAGAAGGGGAAAAAGCAAAAGCAGCTCAGATCATTGCAAAATACATCAAAAGATACCCTCATGATGTGCAGGCTTGGCTTTTATTAAGCGACGCATTGGAGGATGAAAAAAAGGTTGAATTTGCAATTAATAAAGCCTTGGAAATTGAACCAACAAATGAAGTTGCTTTAGAGAAATTTAACCAATTAAAAAAATTAAAAAAAGATACAACAAATTTCTTTGATTCTCCATTTATAGATTTTGATTCAAATTCAGAAGAATCAAATCAATCACAATCTTTTGTTTATACTCCAGAATACGATAAGCCAGTTCAGCAACAGCAACCTCTAATTAAACAGACTGATGTTGAAAAAAATGAGAAAAAAGATACAGGAAACAAACCTAAAAAAGAAAAAGAAAAGGATGCCAATGAAACAGGGAATAAATTAATTGGCACATTTTTCTTATTAATCCTTTTCATAGGATTAGTAACAGCAACCTATATCACAAAATCTTTATGGGTACCAAAACTACTTCCATTTTTTGAACGTCCCCAACAAATTTATCTAGAAACTTTTCAAGAGAATAAAAACTTAAAAAATCTTGGTGTAGAATTTAACCAAGCCTCAACAGAGGTAGCAATTTATCTAAACCCATCTCCCACTCCATTTTTCACACCTACTCCAATGCCTACATTGACGAATAATGAGATTGTGGCTAGCCAAGTCAAAAATCAAGTGGATCAGATCAAACTTTTATCAGATGTTTCATCGCCTCGCTTAAGCCAAATTGACCCAAATCAAATGCTAGAAAAATACGCCAAAACCTATAGTGATGATGAAATTGAGAAAATGACAAAGGTTTGGACTGCATTAGGCTGGATTGAACCGACATTTGATTTAAAAACATATCTTGAAACTAATCAATTTATATTTAATGCAAAATATGACCTTACTGAAAATGTCATATATATAAATGATCCTAATTTTTCATTACAAACCCAATCAGATTATGCGTATGCTTATAGTAAATACTTACAAACATTTGGGATTATGAAAATGTCAGACACTTCGACTATGTCAAATGATCAACTAAATGCCACCTCTGCTTTTTATGATGGGGATGCTAGATTTACTCAATCTCTTTTTGAACAAACAATTTCAGATCAAACTCAATTCAGAACCGATGATTTTAACTATACAGATTGGGCAATACCACCTGCATTATTTGCGCAATCTAATTTTTCATTCCAATACGGCAAAGCTTTTATTGAATCCATTTATCAAAATGGACAAATGATTGGTGTTCAAACTGCATATTCAAATCCTCCACAAACAACAGAACAAATCATGCATATTGAAAAATACTACGCAAAAGAATTAGGAATCACTATTCCCTCTCCAGATTTGCTTAATGAATTAGGTTCAAATTGGAATTTAGTTGGATCAGATTCAATTGGAGAATGGGGCACCTACCAGATATTGCATAATAATAGCAAAGCGAATGCAAGGATAGATGAGATTTTTGCTCAAAGCGCCGCTGCTGGTTGGGGTGGAGATCGCTATCAAGTCTTTGAAAATAGTGAAACAGGCCAAACAGTTTTAGTTATTCAATGGATAATGGATTCTGACATAGATGCAAATGAATTAACAACCGCACTAAACCAAAGTAACTTGGGTAGATTCACTTATAGCAAACCAACGATTAATGGAACTGTTTGTAATGCACAAACTCCATATACAAGTTGTGTATTTACAAAAGATCGTCATGTGCTTTGGGTTGTATCACCAGATGAAACATTGATCCCAACAATTGTTGAAAGATATCCCTCAATACAATAATTTTTCCTTAAATTAAATAAAAAACCTACTTGATGGTTAATTCGAGGTGTATAATTTTAATTTATAATAATGATATTCCCGCTATTTAAGAAAGGTTTAGTATGGCAGAGAAAATCACAAAACAGATATTTAATCACATGGTAGAATTAGCAGCTTTAGAACTTTCTTCAGAAGAAGCTGAATATTTGAGAAAAGAGTTAAATAATCAATTGTCATCCATTGACGAATTAGTTGCAATAGATATAGATCCAAACACTCCTTATGCTTCTCATGGAGTCTCTTACACGAAAGAAAATAGTTCTTCATTACGCGAAGATATTTGGAAACCATTTGAAGATGTGGAAGCTATTCTCAGCCAAGCACCTCAATTAGAAGAACGTGCTTATGTTGTGCCAGATATCCCACATGAAGATTTATAAGGACTAGAAAATGAAAGAATTATGTGACATTTCAGCATTTGAATTAGCAAGTTTAATTCGCAAAAAAGAAGTTTCAGCAAAAGAAGCGTTAACATCAACATTCAACCGCATTGATTCAGTGGAAGGGCGAACAGGCTCTTTGGATGCCGGCGAGATTACAGCTGAAGATAAACAAAAAGTCCACGCATTTATTACCCTAACAAAAGAAAGAGCATTCGCTCAAGCAGAATCAGTTGATAAGAAAATTGCACAAGGTGAGATTCCTGGTCCACTAGCAGGTGTACCTTTTTCAGTAAAAGATATCTTTTGTGTAAAAGGAACCCCTTCTACCGCTGCTTCAAGAATTTTGGCAAATTATAACGCTTCATATACTGCATCTCCTGTACAAAAATTAGAAGCTGCCGGTGGCTTGATGATTGGCAAGGTCAATCTTGATGAATTTACCTATGGATCTTCCAATGAATCATCTGCATTTCAACCTCACCCACGCAACCCATGGAATACTGCTCATGTCACGGGTGGTTCAACCGGTGGTAGTGTAGCTGCAGTTGCATCAGGAGAAGGCCAATTATCATTAGGCACAGATACGGCTGGTTCCATTCGACAACCTGCTGCTTTCTGTGGGGTCGTTGGAATGAAACCAACTTACGGTCGTGTCTCTCGTTATGGGTTAATCGCATTTGGATCCTCTTTTGATTGTCCTGGACCTGTTGCCAAAACAGTAAAAGATGCCGCATTAATGATGAATGTCATCGCCGGCTCAGATGAAAAAGATTCAACCACTGCTTCAATTCCCACACCTGATTATCTTGCGGAAATAGAAGAAGGTGTTAAAGGAATGCGAATCGGAATTTCAGAAGATTACTTCAAAATTACTTACTTTAATCATGAAACTGGAGAAATGGATATTCAACCAGTTCCTGATGAAATTAGAAGATCAGTTGAAGAAGCTGCAGATATTCTTTCAGGGATGGGCGCAAGAATAGTAGAAAACGTCCCCATGCCCCATACAAAATTTGGTATTCCAGCATATTTTGTGATTGCCCGTGTGGAAGCTGCCTCAAACCTACATCGTTTTGATGGTGTAAAATACGGCTACCGTACACCAGAAAATGTTCAAGATTTGCATGAAATGTACCGTCGTTCTCGAGCAGAAGGGTTTGGCCTTCAACCAAAACTTAGAATCTTAATGGGAATGTACGTAAGTGCAGCTCAATATAGTGAACAATATTATAAAAAAGCCTTACAAGTCCGCTCACTCATTCGAAAAGACTTTGATAATGCCTTTGATCCAAATGGAAAATATCGAGTGGATGCTCTATTAACCCCAACAACACCCACAACTGCCTTTAAAATTGGCGGCGTATACGGTGATTCCGTTTTGATGCAATACGCAGATCAAATGACAGTATGTGCAAACCATGCTGGTATACCTGGCATCTCTATTCCTGCTGGTTTTGATAAAGATGGATTACCAATTGGCATTCAATTCTTAGGTGATGACTACGCAGAAGCAAAGATTTTACGCATTGCAAGAGCTTATGAAATGGAAACTACATCTGCAAACTGGCGAACAAAGTTACCCCAAGTACTTCAGAATTAATAAGGTAAAGTTATGTTAGTAATAAAAGAAGCATCTATTCATGATGGCACTGAAATATTAGAAAAAGATCATCAAGAATTAAACCAAGAGGTTTATCGGATTATTAGCGAAATTGATGTTGATTCTCTATCACGAATTAGTAAATATTTAATCCACGAAGAATTTAGAAAACATTTTTTTTCATCAAAACACAAAGTGGAAAAATTTCAACATGAAGAAAATTTTGTAAAAGATCGCGTGATGGTAAATATTCGATGTGAATCTTCATTAGAATCAGATTTTGCAAAAATGGATTATTTCTATAAAGAAGGCATTGTCGATGTTGCAATAGAAGTTTTGCCAAATTACAGAGACCCTGTGGATTTATCCCACGGAGAGATTTTTGAAAAATTAGTAGAAAAAATAAAAGACAAGTTTCCTAAAGTACCTACGAAAATAATTCTAGTAGATATTGTTAAGAAAGAGAATCCTTATGACGAACTATGAAGCAGTGATCGGGTTAGAAACCCACATTCAATTAAACACAAAAACTAAAATCTTTTGCTCATGTAAAGCAGATAGTTGGGGAGAAGAGCCAAACACGAATGTTTGTCCAGTATGTTCAGGTTCACCTGGTGTATTACCGGTTTTAAATAAAGCTGTGATTGAAAAAGCAGTCTTATTAGCCAAGGCAATGAACGCGGATATCCCCGATGTTTCATATTTTGATCGAAAAAATTATTTTTACCCAGATCTCCCAAAAGGCTATCAAATTACCCAATATGATCAATCTGTGTCAAAAGGTGGTTTTCTTGATTTAAAAATGGATGGCTACACTCGTCGAGTCCATATCCATAAGGCTCATGTGGAAGAAGACGCAGGGAAAACAAAAAATGAAGTCGATCGTCGATTAATTGATTTTAATCGTTGTGGTGTGCCCCTAGTTGAAATGGTAACCATGCCTGATTTGCGTACCGCTGATGAAGCTGCAGAATATTTAATTCGTTTACGCCAATTATTACGATGGCTCGGAATTTCTGAAGGAAATATGGAACGTGCTCACCTACGATGTGATGCAAATGTTTCCATTCGTCCAGAAGGATCGACAGAATTATTTACAAAAACAGAAATAAAAAATGTGAACTCGATTGAAGCAGTTCGTACAGCAATAGAAAAAGAAATCAAACGTCAAGTTAAAGAAGTGTCAGCAGGCAATCAAATCAAACCTTGGACCTTACAATGGGATGACTCTACTCAATCGTTGAAAAAAATGCGTTCAAAAGAAACAGAAGCAGATTACCGATATTTTAGAGAACCAGATTTGTTAAAAGTTGACATGACCGAGCAGTGGAAAAATGAGATATTGAAAGATTTTCCTGAATTGCCTATAGCAAGAATGGAAAGATTTATCGAAGAATATAATTTACCATTCTATGATGCCAATATTCTTACAACAGAAAAAGATATCTCAGACTTCTTTGAAACAGCAGTGAAATTATATAGCGCAGATCCGAAACGTGTTTCAAACTGGATGATGAATGAAGTGTTACGGCTCATTAATGATGAAGGCATTTCAACATCCGAATTAACAATTACTCCAGAATATCTTATCGAGATTATCAAACTTGTGGATGATAAAAAAGTGAATACTAGCACAGGTAAATCTCTCGTCGAAAAAGTCCAAAAAACCGGTAAAACGCCAAGCAAAATTGTGGAAGAAGAAGGATTAGCGCAAGTAAGTGATGAAGGGGCAATCAAAGCAATCTGCGAAGAAGTTTTAAGTGCAAATCAAGCTGAAGTTGCTGCTTATAAAGCAGGCAAGCTTGGCCTGATTGGATTTTTCGTAGGACAAGTCATGCAAAAATCTAGAGGAAAAGCAAACCCTCAACAGGCAAAAGCTCTCTTAGAATCCTTATTGAACGAATAATGCAAAAAACACAGAAATAGTATAAGATTGATTATATGGAAAAATTTATCGAAGTAAAAATAAGTAGTGTAAGAGTAGGGTTGATGTCTCAAAATCGTGTAGTCTTACTGAGAGATGCAATAGATGAACGTTACCTTCCAATTTGGGTAGATCCAAATCAAGCTGAATTAATTACACTAGCCTTACAAGACATCCAAACAGCAAGACCATTAACTCATGACTTATTAAAAAATCTAATTCGTCAATTAGACGCAAGATTAGTAAGAGTTGAAATCATCAATGTTGAAAAAGAAGTGTTTTATGCACGTTTAGTGATTGAAGGTTCCACAACGGGAAGTGAAAAAGTATATGTGGATTGTCGCCCATCAGATGCAATCGCGTTAGCAGTCAGAACAAATGCAACAATTTATGTGTCAGATGAAGTTATGCAAAAAGCGTCGATTAGCCCTGATGAAGACTTAATACAATTAGACGATTCTATCTCAACGAATACTCAATCAAATGATGATTCAGATTCAAATAGTGGAAATCAAAGACTTTCATTATTTGATGATTTTATAGATAATATGGATTTTTAAATTATGGTTTTTAATTCATCAGTAGAAGAAAGTGCGCCAAAACTTCAAGCACAACCGAATAACCGTGATGCAGAAGAAAGTGTATTAGGTGCTATCCTAATCAATCCTGAAGCATTCTATGAAGTCTCGCAATATTTGCGTGCTGATGATTTTTATTATCATAAAAACAAATGTGTTTGGGAGGCTTTCACAAGCCTTAATGAAAAAAATTCTCCTATTGATCCAATTACAGTTAAAGATGAATTAGAAAGAAAAGATCAATTAATGGAGATTGGCGGCATTGGATATTTAGCAGAATTATCCAATAAAGTTCCTAACTCATTGCACGCAGAAACGTATGCAAAACGCGTGGAAGAAGCTTCTACGCGTAGAAATATGATTGCTGCAGCTGAGAAAATTGCTAGCCAAGCTTATTCAGACGACTTAGAACTTAGCACAGCCATTGAAAACTCAGAAAAAGCCATATTTAGTGTAAGCGATCGCTTAACTTCAAAAGATGTAAAACCCATCACACAAGTTTTAGATGACTATTCTGAAGCAGTTTATGAAAGAAGAGCCCTTGGTCTAGATTTTATGGGGATTCCTACAGGATTCACAGATCTAGATAAAATGTTATCTGGTTTGCAAAAATCAGATTTGATGATTATTGCCGGACGTCCTGGGCAAGGGAAAACCAGTTTTATGCTTTCTTTGGCAAAGAATATCGCTTTAGATGCCAAAAAACATGTTGTCATATTTTCAATGGAAATGAGCAATGAGCAACTTACGCAAAGACTAATTTCACAACACGCAGGCATTGATTCAAATCGTTTAAGAGTGGCAAATTTAGATGAGCATGAATGGAACAAGTTTGATGAAACAGTCCAAACTTATAGAAAAGCGAATATCCATTTAGATGACACTCCCGCACTAACTCCCACACAGATTCGGGCAAAATGTCGCCGCCTTCATCAAGAACACCCAATCGATCTTATATTGATTGATTATTTGCAACTGATGAGCACTGAAAGAAGAATTGATAACCGCGTTCAAGAAGTCTCATTGATTTCTAGAAATTTAAAAATTTTAGCCCGTGAATTAGATGTACCAGTCATGGCAGCCGCTCAATTATCTCGTGCTGTTATGCAAAGAGCAGATAAAAAGCCGATGCTCTCTGACTTGAGAGAATCTGGTTCTTTGGAACAAGACGCTGATATTGTTATGTTTATCTATCGTCCAGAAGATGCAAATTCAAGTGATGATAAAAAACAAGATCAGCAAGAAGAACAAAATGTGCAGAAAAGACCAGAAAATGATGCTGTCCACACGCAAATATTAGTAGCAAAACACAGAAATGGCCCCACAGGCTCTGTTGATCTATTATTCTGGAAGAATCAAGCTCGCTTTGTAAACGCAGCATTTAGAGAACGAGATTTGAATGAATAATCAATTAAATATCGATCTTAATAATAAAAAGAATTTCTCTTTCCCTATAGAAATCTTAACGAAAGTTTTAAAAAAAATTGAAAATATTGAAACAATAAAATTTCTAATTTTTACATTGTATAGATTTCAAGCAGAAAATTTAAAAATTCAATTTTTTACAAAATCTCAAATTGAAAGCTCAAATTCATTAAGTGAAATACTAGCTGATATAAAAAAATTAGATATCATTTTAAAAGAATTAGTAGATTTAGGCGTTTTTATCAGCGTTGAAACCAATTATAAGAATAAAAAAGAACAACTTTATTTATTAAATAATGCAAGAAATCGAGCTGCAATAAGAGCAATTGAAACTGGCGAATGGTTACCAAAATCAAACGTAGAAGAAATAACCTTTGTCGATAGACCTAACATCTACCAGCTCTATGAAGATAATATTGGTGCACTTACACCAATAATTGCAGAATTACTGGATGAAGCAGAAAAAGAATATTCATACCCATGGATAGAAGAAGCCTTCAAAATTGCAGTAAAAAAAGATGCAAGAAATTGGGCATATGTTGAAGCCATATTAAAACGTTGGAAAAAAGACAAATCGACTACATGGATAGGAGAGAAGAATGACTCAGAAGAAGAAGACCCCTTCGCCCATATCTACAAATAATGATTCTTTTCGCATAGTAGGTGATCCCGATTGTCCTATATGTCATGGCATTGGATTTTATAAATATAACGTGCCATTGAATCATCCAGACTTTGGAAAAATGTATGTTTGTGAATGTCGGGCTGATGAAATGCAGCAAAAAGCTGTTTCATATGCCTATGCTCAATCAAAATTACAACATTTAGATACATTAACATTTGATACTTTTCAACCTACAGGCAGGGGAGTATCAAATCCCATTCAAGCAGCTTCAATAAGTGATGCATTTTATACAGCACAAAAATTTGCTGAAAAACCCGAAAACTGGTTATTTTTGCAGGGCGGATATGGGTGTGGAAAAACACATTTAGCAGCAGCGATAACAAATAAAGCAATTGAGAATCAAATCAAAACCTTATTTTTAACAGCTCCTGATCTTTTGGATCTTCTTCGTCGTGCTTATCAAAATCCTACAATCACATTCGATCAACAAATGGATGAAATTTTGAATATCCCTCTTCTAATCATTGATGATTTTGGCACGCAAAACGCAACTGATTGGGCAGAAGAGAAGATATTCCAAATCATCAATCATCGATATATCAATCGATTACCCTTAGTAATTACTTCAAATTTGCCAATTCAAAGTATAGAAGGACGCTTACGATCTCGTTTGATGGACTTTAACTTGGTTACACATGTACAAATTATGGCACCAGATTATCGCCAACCAAGTGACCGAGGAGAACATGAATTATCAGTATTAGAGTATTTAGGAAATCATACTTTTGATACTTTTTCTTTCAGAAGAAATGAATCGGGCATCACCCCCAAAATGAGCAATGACCTTCAAATAGCATTTGAAGCAGCAAAAGCCTATGCTCAAAAACCAGAAGGTTGGATGATTTTTTATGGCACCAATGGATCTGGAAAAACTCATCTTGCAGCAGCAATTGCAAATGCTTGTTTAGGCACACCTATTCCGCCATTATTTGTTAGCGTACCTGATTTATTGGATTATCTCCGCGAAGCGTTTAATCCTTCCTCAATGAAATCATTAGGAAATAGATTCCAAGAAGTCAAAACAATTCCCCTTTTAATTCTAGATGATTTAAACACACGAGCATCAACCCAATGGGCAAAAGAGAAATTATTGCAACTAATAAATTATCGTTATGTCACTCATTTGCCAACAATTATCACAACCTCTGAACCAATTGAAGATCTTGATATGAGAATCCAAAGCCGAATAATGGATTCAAGAACTAGTGCGATATATCGATTTTCAGCATTACCTTTTCGAGGTAATAAATAAGTTCGTTAACCAATCACTAATATATAAATAAATATTTGATAAAGTCTGATAGTTATTGTATAGTACAATAAATTAAATTTAAAATTTGGAGAAAACTCCGATTCGACTAGGAGAAGCAAAATGAGAGAGAGCTACGAACGAGATATTCAAGATCTTTTAAACGAAGTATTAGTTCTTGGAAGTATGGTTGAACAAGCAACATTAGCAGCAGTAGAAGCGTTGGAAAAACGCAATGTTGAAAAAGCCAAACAAGTTTATAAAGCTGATATTAATGTAAACAGAAAAAGATTTGAAATTGAAGAAAAAACATTAATTCAAATGGCCACCCAAGGACCAATGGCCACTGACTTACGTCTCTTTGCTTCAATCCTTGAGATTAGCACAGAATTGGAACGAATGGGAGACTATGCCAAAGGGATCGCAAAAATTGCAATAAATATGGAAGGGCAAAGATTACTAAAACCATTGGTAGATCTTCCAAAAATGAGCAAACTTACCGTAGAGTTCTTGCACGAAGCGCTAGAAGCATTTGTAAATCTTGATGGCAAGAAAGCATATGATATTGCAAGAAATGATGATGCAATTGATGATTTATTCAAAAATATTCAAACAGAATTAGTTCACTTTATGATTAATGATTCTGAATCAATTGATAAAGCAAATCAGCTTATGTGGGCATCCCACAATTTGGAAAGAATGGGAGACCGAGTGGTCAACATTTGTGAACGAACAATTTTTGTCACAACAGGTGAAATGACAGAATTAAGCTTTAGTGACGATGAGAAAAAATAAAAAAAGCAGGTGAAAGCCTGCTTTTTTTATTTATCATTTTTTAGATAGATTAACCAATAAATTCCACCAATAAAAACGCCACCACCAATAAGATTACCAATAGTTACCGGGAGTAAATTTTTCAGAAAAATTGAAGACCATGTAATACTGTTATATTGAGAAATGGAACTTTGAATTAAATCCCAAAAATTAGATGGTGCGAAAGTTTTAATAGCCCATCCGAATGGCAGAAAATACATATTAGCAACACAATGTTCAAATCCTGCCGCAACAAACATACTAATAATAGGAATAATAATCGCAACCTTGCTAGCATATGTTTTCGCACCGTAAGATGCCCAAACAGCCAAACACACAATAATATTACATAAAATCCCTAAAGCGACCGCTTGCCCAAATCCAAGATTAACCTTAGCTTTTGCTATATCTAAAGCAGTTTTCCCCAAAAGCCCATCATGTACGAAATAATGTTTTGACGTAAATACTAAGAATACTAATAATAAAGCCCCCAAGAAATTTCCGATATAGACAATAGAAAGATTCTTAATCATAGCGGTAAATTTTATTTTTTTATCAAGAAATCCTATTGAAAGGAGATTGTTCCCTGTAAAAAGTTCTGCACCACACACAGATACCAAGATTAACCCCACTGAAAATGCGATTCCTGCGAGTAATTTAGTTACGCCAAAAGGCAAATTTGCAGCATCCGTAGAGATTATTGTTGCAAATATAGCACCAAACCCAATAAACATCCCAGCTAAAACTGCTAATAAAAAAGTTGAAAGAAAAGATTTTTTTGTTTTGATCTGACTAACTTCAATAGTTTTAGTAGAAATTTCTTTTGGTGAAAGATCATTGAATCCCATTTTTACTCCTTTATGGATAATGGTAAATCTAGTAAATAAAACGAGTTCACAATTGTGAACTCGTTTTTAAGTTTTTTAGAACAGTTTTTTATCGAATTGCTAATTCAGAATCTTTATCGAAGATGTGCATGTTTTCCATGTTGAACATCACTTGTGTTTCGTCACCAAACTTATAGTTTGAACGTGGGTCAACACGTGCGACGAATTCATGAGAACCTGATCGGAGATAAGCCAAAATTTCATTACCCATCAACTCAGTCACACCAACTTTTGCTGCAACAGATTCAGGAGTGATATCAGCAGGAACATATTGAGGATTGTGGATATCTTCTGGTCGAATCCCAAAAATAACATTTTTTCCAGCATAGCCGTCAAAGATTGCTTTCTTATCTTTTGGAATTTTGATTTTGAAAGAATCACCGTTAACAAAGAGGTCTCCACCTTCTTTTACGATTTTTGCTTCAAAGAAGTTCATAGCAGGTGAACCGATAAAGCCAGCCACAAATTTATTTGCGGGTGTATCATAAAGGGTTTGTGGGGTATCAATTTGTTGCAACACACCATGGTTAATCACAGCAATACGAGTTGCCATGGTCATAGCTTCTGTTTGGTCGTGAGTAACGTAAATAAAAGTGGTTTGCAATTGATGGTGCAATTTACTAAGTTCTGCACGCATTTGAACACGAAGTTTTGCGTCCAAGTTAGAAAGAGGTTCGTCCAAAAGGAAAACTTTTGGTTCACGAACGATTGCACGACCGACAGCCACACGTTGTCGTTGACCACCAGAAAGTTGGCGGGGTTTACGGTCTAATAATGCTTCAATACCCAAAATTTCTGCTGCTGATTCAACGCGGCGTTTAATTTCGTCTTTTGGTGTTTTTCGAAGTTTAAGACCAAATGCCATATTGTCATAAACTGACATATGAGGATAAAGCGCATAGCTTTGGAAAACCATTGCAATGTCGCGATCTTTCGGGGCGATATCGTTGACGACTGTATCGTCAATCCAAATCTTCCCCTCGGTGATGTCTTCCAACCCTGCGAGACATCGCAAAGCAGTTGTTTTACCACAGCCTGAAGGACCAACTAGAACAAGGAATTCCTTGTCTGCAATTTTGATATCCAAATCATTAACTGCGATAACATCTCCAAATTTCTTTACTACGTGATCAAATGTCACACTTGCCATATTGTAAAAACCTCTCTTTCGTCGAATATATAGTGAGTTAATTATAGCGCTTCTTAAAAATTAAAGCAATTATTTGTGAAAATATTAACACTAGGAGAGGGGTGTTTATCGGCAAATAAGAATAGGGATTTCTAGAGTTCTTAGCATATGATCCACAGTGCTTCCCACGAACATTTGCACTAATGGTTTGTGGCTATACCCGCCCATTAATAGGAGATCAATGTTTTTATCTTTGATAGTTTCTTGCAAAGACATTTCGATAGAATCGTTTTTATGAATAAAAGAAGCATTTATATAATAGCGCTCAATAATTTGCAAAGCTTCTTGTTCTGCCCGAAAAGATTGTCTTCGACTCTCCGTATTTGTATAGATATAAAGCTTTAAATTCCACATCGCAGTGAAATAAGCGGCCAAGAACAATGCTTCTTTTGATTTTTCACTTTGATCATACGCAACCATAATCCGATTCATTGGTATAAAATTTGGAGTTAACAGAATAGGCCGTGGCGTTCTTTGAATTATTTCTCTTAATCCTGATTTTAAACGGGAGATAGCATCATCTGCAGGAGGATGGAAAAGATGTAAAACAATAAGATCATTCCATACAGCTCTTTCACAAACAACCTTTGTAACTTGACCTTCGTCATAAACCAAATTAGCTTTTACTTCATAATCTTTGCATATCCTATAAAATGAATCTTCCATTTTTTGATAAATTGGATCATCTTTTTTAAGTAATTCATCTACAATAATTAATCCCCGAATGGTTGCATTTTCTTTTTTAGCAATGCTTAACGCTTGATGTAAGGCAGCAAATTCTTGATCATTTCTGCTTAAAGGAACTAATATTGATGCAAAAAGCGACGTTAAAGTTCTTTCTTCTGTGGCTTCTTTTCTCCAACTTCCGATCTCAGGACCAGTATCCAAACTTGAAGATAAAAATGAATCATTAATTGACACCCCTAACTTCTTTTTTCCTGATGCACTTTTCCCAAATCGATCTTTGAAATTATTTAATGCCTCTGAAAGATTTACCTGCCAACCCAGTGATTTTTCCAAATCTTGTTTATGTTTTAATAACCATAAAAACAAGTCGGTTTCAGTTCTGTCTGGAAAATCCCGTAATAATCCGGATTGATTAATTTTTTCAATTACTGGATAATATACAGAATTTACCCAACTTTTTATAACTTCTTCTTCCGTATATTTTCTCTTATGTTGTTTTTCCAAATAATGTTTATGATAATTAATATTCTCAATTAGATATTTATATCTACCAGGAACTGTCGCAATCAATTCTAAATTCGGATAATACTCTTGGATTTTTGTTTGACGAATAAAATCTGCATATTCAACTTTTAGCAAAAGATCATCAATTTTATCATCCGCAGTAAAATTGATAGGCGTGTTAAATTTAGTCACATAAGCTTCAATTCGATCATTCCCCATAGCTCTTGCAGCTGAAACTCGATGATTTCCATCTAAAACAAAATAAACTTCTCCGATTTGATAGACTTCGATAGGAGGAACGCCTGTCATCGATGACATTGCCATTCGAACACCGGTCCATCTTTCCATATCGCTATCATTTTTGGGGAGGAAATTTCGATCAAAATCTTTATAGCGTCCCACACTTCCAATGATTTTATCAATATTGATATATTCTAAAGATTGATGGCTTTGGTTTACAACCCCTAATTGTTTTTTGATATCATCAAATTTTAGAAGATCCTTTTCTTCACCAGAAAAAAAAGAAAACAAAGATTGAAATGCAGCTTTTCTTCGAGCATCTCGAAAGTCTTGAATGGCATCTTGTTTATCAAAAGAAGAGAAATTTTCAAACATATACAGCTCCGATTCACCAAGTTTCTACATTCATAATTCGAATTCCATAGGAGTTAATGATTCGAGTTTGTTCAAATGTTTGCATCCATTTTTCATTCATATCGTATAAATGAATATGTCCATGGAAATGTAATTTTGGTTTAAATGTTTTTAAAAACCAAACATAAGCTTTAAAACCTTGATGTGGAAAATCATCTTTATCACCGATACCATACGGAGGCGAATGTGTAACAAATATATCAAGATACCTACCGTAGAAAATTTTATTAAATAACAATCTTGGTATTTTCTTAAGTACCATCCACCACATTTGTGACTGGCTATACATAAATGGTCCTTTTCGGTATCGAATGGATCCTTCAAAGCCACCTATGAGAACACCCTGTGTATAAATGATTTTATTATGTAAATCAGTAGCGCCAAGAGGGGCTGTTTTTCTATCCCCACTTGATTCCACTTCATATTTTGCTTCGTGATTACCTCTTACATATACAACAGGCTTTTTCAAAGCATCCACTAAAAATTCAACGTAATAATAGGGTAAATCCCCACATGCAATAATTAAATCAGCATTTTGATAACGCTCATCAATAAAAGAAGTATATAACCGAGGATCGACCTTATCACTTACAGATAGTATTTTCATGAAATTCTCTCAAATAGTTTATTAAAATCATTGTAACCGAAAAATTCAATCTTGGATTTAATTTAGTTAACAACAGTAATGAATTAAAAATGATCCCAATTAGATATCATTCAAGCAAGTACCAAATTAAAAAAACTGGTCATAGAAATATGGTAT
The DNA here is from genome assembly GCA_963662985.1 of Anaerolineales bacterium. Classification (GTDB taxonomy): domain Bacteria; phylum Chloroflexota; class Anaerolineae; order Anaerolineales; family UBA11579. The sequence goes on from OY760067.1 coordinate 2,322,993, forward strand.
AATAGAACATAAGGTCTATAACTTGCACTTTACCAATTTTATACACTTTTTGAAATACGAGATAACCATCACTCCATATTATTTTTCTTATCCATAAGAAATAGAAAAAACTGTCCAAAAATACTGTTAGGGCTTGTTTTGCGGGAATAAAAATCATCCCTGGCATGTTGTGTCACCTCAAAAACATGAAAAAATATGTCAAAAACACCCCTGTTTTTTTCTAAACAATTAATCAAAATTTTAAAGATATAGTCAACGAGCCCAAAAATAAAAAAAATGGACACTTTACGATGAAAGTGTCCAAAAATCATCCTGTTTTTCAAAAAAAACCCTGCATATACACCAAAATAAACTTTTCACCCTGTATATGCCAAAAAATCAACTAGCCAAAAATTGGACACCTGTCAAAAAAGTGTCCAAAAATATCTTTACACCTGTCCAATTCTGTCCAAATTTTTTTTTACACTTAAATTGCAACCAGCTAACAACCTCAAACGAAAAAATTTATATTTTTACAACTATCGCACTTAGTGCTGGAATAGAGTTAATTTTTATTTTAGTATTCGTTTTAGAAATTTTAACTTCATTCCCAAAAATAAATTCAACAGAATCAATTTCATCTTCCAAATCAAATTCAATGGATTGAGAAACTTCAGCTCTATTTAAGATAGCAATTAAATTCTCAGTTTCATCTTTTCTTTGATAAACAATTAAATCATTTTTTGCATAAAGAACTTTATAAAATTCTGATCTTAACCCACTGTGGGCTTTTCTCAAGGAGATTAATTCTTTAAATTTTTCCAAAAGATCCTTATCCCATTCTTTCTCATTCCATGGGAAAGGTCTTCGGCAATCAGGGTCTCCAGCACCACGCATCCCGATTTCATCTCCATAATAAATACAAGGAGCGCCAGGATAGGTGAAAATGAAAAAGTAGGCTAAATATAATAAATCTTTTCGACCATCCACTAGCTCAAGAAATCTAGGGGTATCATGGCTATCAATTAAATTTAATTGGGCCATAACATTTGGAAGAGGATACATTTCCATAAGTTTTTGAGAATTTAATGCAAATTTATCTAAAGAAAATTCATAGAAACCAGTTTTAAAATCATCAACCCAAGAGCCCAGAGTTTCTTTGTCAAAATCTTTACCACCAATGAATCCCCATAAACTAAAAGTGAGCAAATAATTCATCACTGCATCAAATTGATCTCCTTGCAACCAACGCGATGCGTCCCACATAATCTCACCCGTAATGTATGCATCAGGATTGGCGTTTTTCACCACAGATCTAAACTCTTGCCAAAAAGCATCATCATCAATACAAAACGCAACATCCAAACGCCACCCATCAATGCCCTTATCAATCCAATATTTCGCAATATCAAATAAATACTCTCTTACTTCAGGATTATCTGTATTAAATTCGGGAAGAGCAGGCAGATCATACCAACATTGATAATTAGGTTCGCCTTCATATGCATTAAGAGGGAAGCCTTTCACAACAAACCAATCAAAATAAGGAGATTCTTCACCGCATTCCAAAATATGATTAAATTGGAAAAACCCTCGGCTTGCATGGTTAAAAACGCCATCCAAAACTATCTTCATATCTCTTTTATGGAGTTCATTGACAAGGTTATCAAAATCCTCTTCAGTTCCCAAAAGTGGATCAATTTGATAATAATCAAACGTGTGATAACGATGGTTTGAAGCGGATGCAAAAATCGGATTAAAATAAATCGCAGTAATCCCTAATTCTTGCAAATAATCAAGCTTTTCAATAACCCCTACCAAGTCCCCGCCTTTAAATCCATGGTGTGTAGGAGGTGTATTCCATTCCTGAATATTCGCTGGCTTTTTAACTTTACTGCTTTTTGCAAACCGATCCGGAAAAATTTGATAAAAAACGGCATCTCTTAACCATTGTGGTGTATTGGCTGTTACCATATATGCTCCTTTAGTAATTATATAAGAAGCATACCAAATTTAAATTTTTGATTCAAGAAATATCTTATACCAAAACTTTTACTAAAATTTTTAACATTATTATTTATAGTCTTCTTATGCATGAATAGAGTGGTAATGCTATAATATTCTCCATGAAAACACCTTATGGAAAAGACTGTCCTTACTTCTACGGTGATTATCGACGTGGTCGAAATCATGAAGAATGTAGATTATTTATTGATAACCATATAGAATGGGAATCAAAATTATGTGAAAAATGTCCAGTACCTGAGATAAAAATGGCAAATGCCTGTGAACATATGGAATTAACGCCACAAATTTCAAAAAAAATAATATTTAAAAAACCACAAGTTGAAATTTCAGCATATTGTCATAAATCTGCTAAAAAAGTTGATGATCCGAGAATTGGTTGTGGTCAATGCCATCCAATCGAATTTATAATTTTTGATGACCTTGAATAATCATGAATAGCTTTCTTCAACAACTCCAATTAGATTGGATGCCATTTTTAAACTTGCTTTTTGGGATCATTTTTTTTCTAGGTCTCTATTTAATTTTCTCTGGGAACAAACGTATTCAAAAAAGCAAAAAAGTAATGTTTGTCAACATTAGAAAGAAGCAATTAAACCAAGCGTTTATTTCTGTGAGTTTTGGGTTTTTTATGCTTATGGTAGTGTTATTTTATTTTAGTAAAGGAAAAGATATTGCTCTGGAAAAAATCCCGATGACAATTACTCCTTCTCCAACTGCAACAATAACACTAACACCTACAATTACCATGACACCAACGATTACGCTAACACCATCAGCTACTCCTACATTAGATAAAACTTACACACCTACACCCACCAAGGTTCCTACAATTCCAGAAAATGTATTGGGACAATTTGAAAATGTAGCCCAACCAAATCCTGATACAATATTTAGCCCATTGATTTTTGGTGTTCAGATAGATTCTAACTATCAAATAATTAATCAAAGAACAGATTTTCAAAATCCAGTTGGACATATGTATGCAACTTTTTCATATGATGGAATGTCGCTTGGCTCTCAATGGACAGCACTGTGGTATCGAGGGAATGAGTTAGTACATTTCGAGACATTTCCTTGGAATGCCGGCACAGGTGGAGTAGGGTATACGGATTGGGAACCCGATCCAACAGAATGGAAACAAGGCACTTATTCAGTATTGATTTTTTGTGGTACTGAATGGAAAGTTTCTGGGCAGTTTAATGTTACAACTGACCCAATAAATTAATTTTATTATAGTGATTCCCTTGATTTTTATTAAACAACAGGTAAAATAATTGGTGCCATTAATATGTGGGGCGGTGGCGGAATTGGCAGACGCAGCGGACTTAAAATCCGCCGATAGAGATATCTTGTGGGTTCGATCCCCACCCGCCCTACAAAAAAAAGCTTGTGACTTCACAAGCTTTTCTGTTTAATCAAATTTTACTTAGAACGGCCCTAAATTAATTAAAGAACCTATCCATAAAAATGCAATCGATAATAGTATTATTGGAATCCAAATTTTAGTTGTCCACTTAATCCACTTAGCATAGGATACCCCACCAAGACCCAAACAAATCAATAAAGCAGGATTTGTGGGATAAATCATATTTGAGAATCCATCTCCAAAGCAATAGGCTGTGACAGCAATTTGACGGGTAACACCGACAATATCAGCAATAGGTAACACAATTGGCATCAATAAAATCGCTTTTGCACCAGCAGAACCAATAAATAATTCCATCACTAAAGTAAGGATATAAATTAAGATAGATGCAATTGTGGGCTCTGTATTGCTAATCGAATTAGTTAATGTATACAGAATAGTATCCATCACACCGCCATTGGTAATGATGACTTTAATTGAACCAGCCATAAGAATTAATAAAATTCCAGGTAAAAATCCAACGATGCCTTCTCCAATTGCTTTCCAAATATCTTTATTCGGAGTCGAAGTTAACAATCCAGCGCCCAAACCTCCAATGAAGAACAACAAACCAACTAAAGGCATAGTGATTCCTGCATCAGAAATAAATGGGATAAATTCACCAGTTAGTAATAAAACCACAATTAAAATCAAAAATATAGAAAAGAAGATCACAGCTCTTTTCATTTTTGGATCATCTGATTTGATTGAATCCATAGAGAAATCTTGATATTTATGCTTTTCTTCTGTGTCTAGCCCAAATAATAATGAATTCTCAGGGTCTTTGTCGACTTTCTTAGCATATTTCACGATAAAAAAGGCAAATATTGCGTAAGTAAGCAAAAAGAATGGAATTCTAAACCAAGCTCCACTAAACGCTGGTAATCCAGCGATACTTTGGGCAACACCAATTGTAAAAGGATTTGTGATTGCGGCAGAAAAACCCATATTCGCAGCTAACACACTCATCCCAAGCCCCACAAGGGCATCCCAGCCAAGCGAATAAGCTAAGCCAACCATCAGAGGGGTAAGAGGGATAATTTCCTCTAGGATGCCGAAGAAGGCGCCTAACACCATAAAAAAGAAAGCAATTACAAGAAGTAAGGTATATTTATTTCCGCTAAATTTTTGAATAAGGTTTCTTAAACCAAAGTGGATAATTCCAGCCTTTTCCATCACAGCAAATGCACCTGACACTAGAACAATGAAAATAATAATTACAATAATGATTAATGAATCAGGTCCCCATAATGTTTCGATAGGTGCTGTAAACCATCTCCAGATTGGATAGTTTGAAGTTTCAGTATAGTGAAAAGAATTTGGATCAATGATTGAGATTCCATTATCTTCTATAAAATCAAATGATCCAGCAGGGATTACTTTTGTGAGAATACCAGCTAACATCATAAGTACAAATAAGATAAGGACAGATTGAATAAAAGCTTTGGTGCTGATTTGAGCACCAGATTTTTCTTGTGACATAGATTTTCTCCTAAAATAATTACTTATAATACAACAATGTTTTTTCTAATGCTTCCTCCATGGTGTATTTTGGAGTATATCCAAAATCATTTTTTGCATTAGAAATATCATAATAATGGCTCATTGCTAACTCACTTGCTAAGAATCTTGTAAAAGGTGGTTCTCCATTTAATGGAAGAATTTTATACGATAATTCCATTAATCCACCAGCAATTCTAGCAAGCCACAATGGGAATTTAATTCTTATAGGGGGTATATCCAATGAATTTAATAATTGATTGATAAAATCCCATACATTCACAGGTTCATTTTGGCTAATAAAATATGCCTTCCCTGATATTTTTGACCCAATCTCTAATTTTTCAGCAGCTAGTAAATGTGCCCATGCAGCATCTTCAACATAAGTTAAATCAACAAGATTTTGCCCGGTTCCAATTTGTGGCAACTTTCCTTGTTTAGCTTTTGCTAAAACTCTTGGGAAAAGGTGATTATCTCTTGGTCCAAAAATTAAGTGGGGACGTAGCGAACATGTAGCTAACTGTTCTGAATTAGCAGACTGAACTAATTGTTCAGCGATAGCTTTTGTGTGTGAATAGAAATTTTCATATTTATTGGGATAAGGAATACTCTCATTCACATTTTCTTGTGCTGAATTATTAAAAATTACACTAGGTGAACTTGTAAAAACCAATTTTTTTATACCGGTTTTAAGACAAGCATCAATTATATTTTGAGTTCCAATTACATTTGCGTTATAGTATTCTTCCCACTTGCCCCAAAAGCCAGCTTTTGCAGCAACATGAAATACAATATCGATAGATTGACATGCTTCAAATACTTTTTCGCTATTTTGTAAATCGGCGCGGAAAAGTTCCGCACCGATTTTTGTTAATTCAGGATATTCTCCTCGACAAAAGACTCTAACTTCGTGTCCTTGTTCAAGTAATTGTTCAACAATGTAGCGACCTAAAAAACCGCCACCTCCTGTGACTAATGCTTTCATATTATTACCAAGAAACACTCATCATTGTGCAATTGATTCCAGATCCTATACCGGTTAAAGCCACATGATCACCTTCTTTGATCTCGCCTTTTTCAACAGCCATCCCTAATGCGGTTGGTAAACCAACAGGACCAACATTTCCATAATTGAATAAATTCTGATGAATTTTTTCTTTTGGAATTCCCAATTGTTCACTAAATTTATTTACGTGACGAACACTGATTTGATGGGGGACATATGCGTCGATAGTTTCAATTGACCAATTATCAATTTTTTGTTCTGCAAGCTTCCAGGTCTTTCCTGCTAATTCAATCCCAGCTTTTAATAGCCCTTGCGCATCTGTTTGCATTTCACTCATATTAGGAGCGATACACAGCCGATTGTATTGTGTGGCAGCCATAGTTACAGACTTATTAATGACATGACCTGTTTTGGAGAGATCCTCTCGCGAAAGAAGCATTGCAACAGCGCCAGAACCTAATGTTAATGAAGCGAATTGATTAAAGAAATATAACATGTCTGAGGTTGGTTTTTTCAAACGTTCGATAGTGGCATACATCCCATCACGAACCGTTTCTGCACCTACTAATAAAGCATAATCAATTTGCCCCGCTTCAATCATCAATTGAGCAATATTCATACCATTGATAAACCCAAGACACGCATTAGTGATATCAAAATTTGCCGTCATTGGGCTTAATCCTAGGTTGCCATGAATCAAACAAGCAGTGGAGGGCTCCATATAATCACGAGAAACTGAACAATTAATAATTACTCCAAGTTTGTTTTTATCAAAATTGTGAGTATCAAAAAGTTTTTGTGCTGCAATTGTTGAAGCTTCGCTAGGTTTTGTACCAGGTTTAAAGAAATGTCTTTCTTTAATTCCAGTTAATTCTTCAATTCTCCCGCTTGGTACATTTAAACGTTGCATAGCTTCACTTAATTCAGCTTCAAGCTCTAATGAAGTAACAATATCTTCTCCTTCATAATAACTAATGGCTTCAATTGTAGTTTTAGTCATATTAACGCTCCATTTTTAATTTAATTTCTGATTATTATATCAGTTTATGTAATACTTTCTGTTAATGATATTTTTATCTGAAGAATTATTCAAAAATTAAGTCTTTTTTATTAATTAAATTTATTATTCTTAGGATATAGGGTTGAAGAAAACGATCTTCAAGTGTTTTTACTCTCAAATCTGGTAATGGGTTATTATCATTAAATAAGGTGTTGAAAATAATCTTTACAAATTTTGAATTAATTTTACCTGTTTGAGGAAATAAACCGTTTTCTCTATAATGCATAATGATTTCATCAACTCGATCTCTTTCATAATCAATTTTTTGTTCTGGTAGAAATTCTTTGTCTTCAATTTTTTCATTAAGATCATAGATTCGCCAATAAACACCTAAAGATGCACATAAAAGTTCGACAGCAATCACAGTTTTTGTATTTTCAATAATCTGTCTAGCATGTCGTGCAGCATTCATACTCATACTTACATGATCTTCTTGAGAACCGGAAGTGGGAATACTATCTACACTATCTGGGTGTGCTAAAGTTTTGCTATCAGATACTAAACTAGCCGCCAAATATTGCGGGATCATCATTCCACTCGTGATGCCAGGTTTAATTTCTGGTTGCAAGAAAGGAGGAAGACCATGATTTAAATTTGGCACTGTAAGACGGAAAGTTCTCCGTTCACTAATACTCGCTAAATCTGTCATAATGATTTTGAGCAAATCCATTGCATAAGCTATAGGTGCTCCATGAAAATTTCCACCAGAGACAGCTCTATAATTTCTTTCTAAATAAAGGGGATGAGTTGGATCAAAGTTAAAAATCATAGGATTATCTGTTGCAGCATTGATTTCTTTTGAAACGGTATCTTTAATAAAATTCAAACAATCTCGAATAGCGCCTGTTACTTGTGGAGTTACTCTTAATGAATATGGGTCTTGTGGTGGAACAAATCTTGGATCTTTATCCAGATTGCCATCTACAAGGGTACTACCTTCTAAATAAAGTAATATCTTTTCAGAAGTAACTAATTGTCCAGATTGGTTGCGCACTTTTTGAATTTGTGGGAAGAATGCATCTCTAAATCCAAGCATTGCTTCCAAAGATAAACTTGCGCTGATTTCAGCATGTTCAATTAACTTTTCAGCATCATAGACAGAAATAGCTCCTATGGCTGCAGAGAAAGTAGCTCCATTATTTATCGCTAATCCTTCTTTTGCACCTAATTCTATTTGATCAATCTTTTTAATCTTCATAATTTCAACTGCTGGCAAAATTGCATACCATTTTTCATCTTCTAAAAGTGTTTCTTGATATAGATTCACGTCATCTTTATCAATCAACATCAATGCTTTTCCACTTTCTTGATAATAATCATCCGGAAGGTTTTTTAATTTCTCATATGATTCTGGTCGCTTTGATAACATTATTCCGAGATGTGCTAAAGGTGCTAAGTCTCCAGAGGCTCCTACTGATCCATATTCAGGTACCATTGGACATATATTTGCATTTAACATTTTTACAATTGTATTAACAACAATTGGTCTTACACCTGAATATCCAAGAGCTAACGAATTTGCCCGAATCAACATTGCAGCCCGAACCACTTCTACAGAGAGAGGTTTTCCAGTACCGGAAGCATGACTTACTAATAAATTTCTAGTTACTCTAGGTATATCTTCTTCAACGAGCCCTTCACGACCAGATTTTGCACCAAAGCCAGTGTTTACTCCATAATAAGATTTTGGTTTTAGACCTTCATTGATACGATCAATATTTTGTTTAACAACATCTTCAACCCATTTTCGACTTATGAGCATTCGTTTATAAGCTTCATCAGCTTTCTCATCACCACTTTTACTCGTTATTTCTTGTACTTCATATTGATATCTTGCGACATTTACTACATCTTCAATTGTTAATTCACCTGTTCCTAAGAGTATGGCTTTATCTTTTTTCATAGTATCACCTTAAGTAAAAAGCTGGAATTTAAAAAATCCCAGCTATTAATTTAATTATTTCTGGATGAAATGATTCAACATGTGATTATTATAGCGCAAGTTTATTTACAATGTCCATAACTGCACCATAATCTGCGGGTAATAATTGAGGTGGGTTGGCATATTTTGATTGTATATTTTCTAGTTGAGATTGATGGTATTTTACTTTGAAGTCTGAAAACTTTAACCCATGTGCAGTTGAGATAACAATTACACGCTCATCTTTTTTGATGATTCCATCATCCAATAATTTGAATAAAGTTGCTAAAGCAACGCCTGTATGAGGACAACAATACATACCAGTTAAATCTGCTCTTGCAGCAGCATTCGCCAATTCTTCTTCAGTAGCCTGTTCTACAACACCATCAAATTGTTTTAAGATTTTTACTGCACGATCATAACTTACAGGATTTCCAATTTGAATTGCACTTGCTAATGTGGATTTTGCTTTAACTGGCTTAAATTCTGTAAAATTGGTTCGATAACTTTCATATAAAGGATTTGCATTCGCTGCTTGTGCACAGACTAGCCTTGGTAATTTATCAATAAGTCCTAATTCTTTTAGCATCAGGAATCCTTTTCCAATTGCTGATATATTACCTAAATTTCCAGAAGGGAGAATTATCCAATCAGGGGCTGTCCAACTAAATTGTTGGCAAATTTCAATCGCAACTGTTTTTTGTCCTTCCATTCTCAGAGAATTCATGGAATTTGCTAAATAAATATTGGGATCAAGTGTCATTTCTTGCACAATTTTCATACAACCATCAAAATCAGTATCTAATGCTAATACGTGGGCGCCATTAGCTATTGGTTGGATGAGTTGTGCGGTTGAAACTTTATTATTTGGTAAAAGAATTAATGCAGGAATATCTGCTGCTGCGGCATATGCAGCCAATGCAGCAGAAGTATCACCAGTTGAAGCACATGCAACTGCTTTTATTTTTTTGCCATCCGCTAACATTTGATTTACGGCAGAAACTAAAACAGTCATTCCTAAATCCTTAAAAGATCCTGTATGACTATTGCCACATAATTTCACCCATAGATCTTTCATTCCAAGTTCTTTTCCAAGACGTTGTGCCATATAAACGTTTGTATTTCCTTCATACATGGAAATAATATTTTCATCTTTTATTTGAGGCAAAACCCATTCTTTTTTACCCCAAACACCAGACCCATATGGAAAGTCTCTAGACATAGTTCTTTCATCAAATAATTTTTGCCAATCTTCAGCACTTACTTTTTTTAAGGCTTCTAAATCATGCTCAACATTTAATAAACCACCGCACTTATCACAACGGTATTTTATATCGTAAACATCATATTGTTCTCCACATTTAATACATTCATACCAAGCATTATATTTCATTAAATTCCTCCTTCAATAACCGCTGTAGATAGTTGATGTAAAGGCAACATGCCGTTCGACATTTGTTCTTTGGTTGGAATAGAAGCTTCATCAGGTTTATCGGATAACCCAAAAACAAGAATACCTGACTTTTCAGCCTCTATTGCAAAATTATAAACTTCACCAGTGATTACAATTTGTGAATCTAAGATTTTTTGTTTGTTACTTGATGTTGGTTTAATAAATTTTTGAGAAGTAGCAATATATTCAGATTTTCTAAATTCCTTAAAAGGTGTAGGATCACCTAAATTATAAAAATAAAAGAATTCAGAATGCAAATCATGAAGTTCTTTAGATAAATTTTCTTGTAGATTTTCAACGGCTATTATAAATTTATCTAAGCTATAATTTTTATCAAGAGCACTTTTGAATATTTCATCTTTATTAAAAAGGCCAGCGCGAATTATTAAACTAATATATACTAAATAATCTTGATTATCTTTTGTAAAATGATGATAGAGTGGTTTGTTGAGTATGGAATATATTTCAATGAATAATGGATCTTCTTTATCAATCTTAAGATATTGAGTTAAGAGCATTTGAGCAGCTTCTAATCGTACATAATCAATTACCTTATCATTTCTTCCTCTTGCGCCAACCATTGTTTTGTCCATATCAATTAAAAGGACAGAGGAAGCGTCAAAATGTACTCCATTATAAAGAATTTCTTTTTTAAATAGTTCGATGTTGTTCCAATGATTGCTCTTATAAATAGAGCCATAATCTGAATTAATTAATGAAAAATCATTCGTCTCTTCATTTTTTTCGTCACAAATGTAACAAAATCCATTCCAATTTGTATATTTAATAATATTTTGGAATGCCCCCCCATCATTCATCAAAGTGTCACCAATATAAATTAAATTTTTAATATCTTTATTTTTTGTCTTATGCGCTTCTTTCAAAAAATATGTAATTGTTTCTGCATAAAGTAATTCTGTTTTTCTTGGCAATAAGGCATCTGAATCTTTTTTTTCTTTCATATAATCAACAAAAGAAGGAAGGGTTTTATTATAAGGAATTAAATTTCGATAAACGATATTATCGTGTAAAAAATCATTGATTGATCCAACAGTTGAAATACTCATTTTATATAACCAGCCTTTACCAACATTTCAGCGTTTAGAACGGATCCACCTGCTGCCCCTCTTATAGCGTTGTGTGCTACACTAACCATTTTTATATCTAAAATTGAGCAAGATCTTACTCGTCCAACTGTACAGATCATGCCCTTATCAGTGTCTCGATCGCGTCTTGGCTGAGGGCGATTATCTTCATCCCGAACTATTATTACATTTCCATTTGGAGAAGAGGGAAGGTTTTGTGCTATTTCAGGTCCTTTATGTTCTTTCATGATTTGAATAGCTTCTTCAATGGATGGAGCTTTTTCGAAACCAATTGATAAACATACTGTATGACCATGAGAAACGTTGACACGGTTTGTTTGGGCACTTATAACCATTTCACTAGGTTTTTGTTCTAAACCTTGCAAACTGCCTAACAAAAGCCGGCTTTCATTTTCTACTTTTTCTTCTTCACCTCCAATAAACGGAATAACGTTGTCATAAATATCAAGAAAAGGAATGCCGGGATGACCCGCTCCAGAAACAGCTTGTAGAGATACAACAGCTAATTTATTGATTTTATATATTTGATTGATTGGAGCTATTGGCATAACAACATTGGTGGTTGTGCAATTGGGGCTTGTAAGTAAATATCCATCCCAGCCACATGCTTCTTTTTGTTTTTCGATTAATGCTATATGATCTCCATTGACTTCAGGAATAAGAACTGGAACATTTGGGTGTTGGCGATAAGCTGAAGCATTTGAACAAACAGCAATACCTTGATATGCTAATTTCGCTTCGATTTCTTTTGCTACCTGCGTTGGTAAAGCTGAAAAAGCAATTTTACATGGAAGTTCATCTTCCAAAGATAACACTTGCATATCTAAGAGATAGGATGGGGGATCTCCTGCAATTACCCAATTGCAAGCTTCTCTAAAAGTTTTTCCTACACTTCTCTGAGAGCCAACTAAAGCTGAAATTTCAAACCATGGGTGATCAGCTAATAATTCAATAAAACGTTGCCCAACGATTCCTGTGGCACCTAAAATAGCAACTGGGATTTTATTCATTCTTTTCTCCTGATGAATTTTGATGATTCTCAATAATTTTTTGATGAATTTTTTGCATAGCCAAATTAGCTTGTTCTGATTCTACTGCAAAAGAAATGCTATATTCTGATGAACCTTGTGTGATCAAGATAACATTAATATTATTTTCTCCAAGGGCTGTAAAAATTTCTCCAGCTACACCAGGAGTTTCTCGCATTCCTTCACCAATTACTGAAACAACAGAAACACAATTTCTCTCAATAATGGCACTAATATCATCTCGTTCTAACTCTCTTTGGAATTCTGTTGTTAATTCTTGTGAAACAATTTTTGCTTTTTCTTCTGGAATCACAAAACAAATAGATTGCTCTGAGCTAGATTGAGAGATCATCACAATACTGCTTTTTGTTCTTGCTACTGTAGCAAATGTTCTTGCGGCTATTCCTGTTACTCCCATCATGCCTTTACCAGCGATGGTAATAATTGAAAGGTTTTTAATTACTGATACAGCGGTTGCTTTTCCTGTTTTTTTAGATACATTTTTTATAATCTTAGTTCCTAGATGATGGCTATTAAATGTGTTTTTTACATATAAGGGGATATTTTTATCCATAATTGGCATGATTGTTTTGGGGTGCAATACCTTAGCTCCAAAATATGCCATTTCTCCAACTTCAATAAAGGATAATTCAGGAATTACTATTGTATTTGATACTACACGAGGATCAGCAGACATGACACCATCAACATCGGTCCAAGTCCAGACTTCTTTTGCATCAATACAAGCACCTAAAATTGAGGCTGAATAGTCACTCCCCCCACGGCCTAATGTTGTTAATTTGCCATCTTTGGTTGCTCCTATAAAACCAGTAACAACAGGGACAATTCCTTTTTTTAATAAAGGTTGAAGTTCTTTTTTGATTTTAATTTCACTTTCATCCATTAATGGAGAAGCGTTTTGAAAAATGTTGTTTGTTACAATTAACTGTGTTGCTTCAATGGGTTGACTAAGTATTCCTTTATCACGGAGAATAGCAGAAAAAACTCTTGCATTCATTCTCTCACCTAAAGAAACAATAACATCTAACCCTCTTGGGGTGACTTCTCCCATAATACTAATGCTGTAACAAATAGAATTTAATTCGGATAGTAATAAATTAATTTCATCTTCAATTTTTTGATTATGATTGGTATTAAAAATGGTATTTAAAACGTCGAAATGTTTTTGACGAATGTTATCAATAATCATTTCATACCCTTGATTGTCACCAATTTCTGCTTTAGTTGCACATTCAAGAAGCATGTTAGTCACTCCACTCATAGCAGATACAACGACAATAATTCCATCCCAATTTTCTTTATGCATTTTGATAATGGAAGATGATGTGTTTAAAGCTGAAACATCTCCCACTGAAGTTCCTCCAAACTTCATCACAACAATGTTTTTCATAATAATTTTCTCCATTTAATAAAAAAAAACGAGTGGAAAACGCCACTCGTTCAATAAGTGCGTTTATAGAACTATTCATTCAGTAGTAGTCATAGTGAAAGTATAGGTTTCGATATTATTTGTTTCGTCTAGCTCAAGTTGGGAATTTTGTGAATCTACAATTACAGTTATAGCCATTTGACTTGCATTTTCAATAATAGGTAAATAACATGAAACTTGTGTCATTTGTTCTTTTTCAACATAGGATAAAAAGATTTCATCTTTATCATTATTTTCATTTTTACACATAACTGAAAAATCTAACATATCTTCAATACCTTGATTATAGAGAGTAATCAAAAATTCAACGGTTTTATTTTCATCCAAAATTGAAATTTTTTCAATGTTTTCTATTACCATATCGGGGCCACTTATTATTTCAACTTCACCTGCAACAGGTTTTGCATCAATGGTAATAACTTCTTGTGTTTCATTTGAATTTTCTTCAATTGTTTTAGAAGAATCATTTGGATCAATAAATACAAGCGTCATGAATTCAGGACCAAAGAATTTATTAGTAGAATCTGATAATTTCCAAACAGTTTGATATGAAGTGCTTGAAATGTTTTTAACTGTCATCGGGACTTCAAGAGTATGAATTTCACCTACTTTTAAAGCGGGAACAGGCAATTGAAGAACTTGGGCAATGTCACTCCCAGAAATGTTTTGTAAATAAATGCCATTTGGCCAATCAGCACATCCAACATTTTCTATTTGCCATGCCATAATGAAATCTGAGTTTGCTGGAATATGATACCCTTCAGGGATTGTAAACATTGTTAATATTTCTGCAGATAATGGACAATTTGGAGTTTGAGTAGCATGTTGTGTTGGTTTAGATAAATCATCTTCAATTTTATTTGAAGGAGTGTTTGTTGGTATACCTGGTACGATACCATCGCCATCATAATCAACAGCAACACTGCAAGCTAAAGATAATAGCAATAATGGAACTAGTATTACTAAAATATTTATGCTTAATTTATTCAAACTTACCTTATCATTATTCATATTCTAAGTATACATGATTTTGTTTTTTTTATTCAATATATCCATTATTAATCATAGATATTTCACTATCATCTCGATTTTCAATATCGTGATTAATGTCTAAAAATGCTTGAATAGAATAAGAACCAGAATGATCTGGCAATGTTAACGCGCAGGTTGTAATTCCATCTTTTGTGGGTTCAAGTTGGATATTTTCTACGATTTCAATTTCACCAGTTTCAATTAACAAACATTTTATATCAAATGGAGGAATGGAGACATTTGACCAATTCCCATAATGGATTTTAAATTCTACAGTAGCGTTTGGTTTTTGATCTTCTCTATTTGGCATTTCTATTTGAGTTAAATAGATACTAGTTTGAGGCACTAACCATTCTGGTGTGATGGTTGCTGTTGGGATTGTATTTTGAGGCGCTATTGATTCTCCATTTTCTTTAGGAATATTTGTTGATTGTTCGAAAAGATTTTCGAGTGAAATTTGAGTCTCTTTTAAAGCACTTTCAGTGGCAGTATAATCTGTATTAACAGTTATTCCTAAATTACAAGCTAAACTGGATAAAAATAAAATTGTTATAATTACAAATAAATATTTCTTTTTTTTCATAATATTTCCCTTCTTTTTTTATTATAAAAATTTTTAATTTTTTATTCATCCAAAAAAGGGTCGGTTGACAAAACCTTTTTTGGATGATAATTATCGAAGAATTACTCTTGCATCAACAACACATACACCTTTTCCTTGTTCATACACAAATACTGGATTTGCATCAGTTTCTGCAACTACATCATTTAAATCAACTATCATCTTCGAATATTTTGAAATTAAATCAGCTAGAGCTTCTTTGTCTTGTCTTGGTTCTCCGCGAGCACCATCCAAAATTGGTGAACTTTGAATTTCATTAAGCATTTTAAACGCCTCATCATATTCAAAAGGAGCAACTCTAAAAGTAACATCTTTTAGGACTTCAACAAAAATTCCACCTAACCCAAACATTACAGTAGGTCCAAAAGTTGGATCATTGATGGAACCAACAATAATTTGAGTTCCCCATTCTGCCATATCTTGGACCACTAAACCTTGTATTTTAGCGTTTGGTTTGTATGATTTTGCATTTGACATTATTTCATCCCAAGCAGATTCAACCTCTAATGGTGTTTTTATATTTACTTTTACACCCCCTGCATCAGATTTATGGAGAATGTCTGGAGATGATATTTTACATACAACAGGATAACCATTCTGATTGGCTAATTCAATAGCTTCCTCTTTAGTTTTAGCCAATCTAGTTCGAGCAGTTTTAATCCCATATAATTCAAAAAGATCTTTTGATTCAACTTCAGATAATGAGTCTGTTCTTCCTTCTTGTTTTGCTTGATTAATAATTTTAAGGGCTTTGGATTTTAACTCACCATTGATTGGATTTAAACTAATAGGAGTTTTATTGCTGAATTCTGCATATTTTTTAAGAGCAGAAAGTGCATGCATTGCTTTTTCTGGGCTATCATATGCAGGTATTCCCTTTTTTACTAACCAACACATTGCATCATCACTTCTTTCGCCACCAACAAATGAAACAATTATAGGCTTTTTCCTAGTAGATTCATTAATTGATTTAAATATATTTTGTGCGATTTCTAGAGTATCTGTATTAACTGTTTCACAATATAGAATTACTAGCGCATCTACCCAATCATGCGTATAAGCAAATTTACAAGATTCGTAATACGAATCAGGTCCAGCTTCACTTGCAATATTGATTGGGTTTTTTGTTGAACTAATAACTGGAATTTGTTTTTTCATTTCAAGTTGAAGATCATCAGATGCAAATTTTAAAGGAAGTCCACAATCATCTGCTTCATCAGTTGCTAATACACCTAAAGCACCACCATTTGTAATAATCAATATATTTTCTCCGAATAATGGAGGTTGTAAAGATAATGCTTGAGTTAAATCAAATAAATTCCATATTGAACTAGCTTGAATAACACCTGCTTGTTCAAAAGCGGCTTCATATATTTTTGCCCCTCCTGCTAAAGACCCTGTATGAGATGCGGCTGCGGCAGCACCATGTTTAGATTTTCCGGCCTTTAATGCAATGATTGGCTTCTTAGTTCTAGAAGCTTTTTCAATGAATTTCCGTCCATCTGTTAACCCTTCGATATAAAGTGATATGCAATTTGTTTTCTCATCATCATTTAGCCATTCGATAAGATCAGAAAAATTAATGTTAGACATATTTCCAACAGATAATATCTTTTCAAAGCCGATATGTTTTGTATGAGTTGCCATATCAAGCGCTATTAACAGTGCACCTGATTGTGAAATTAATGAAGCATTTCCATCCAAGGGTAATTTAGGAGCAAAGGAGACATTCATTTTTTGAGAATTTGATAAGACACCAATAATATTTGAGCCTAAAATACCCATATTAAAATCTTGGGCTATCTTTATGATTTCCTTTTCAATTTGAGAATGATTGATATTAGAAAATTCTGGACTAATAATTAAAATTGCTTTAACCTCATTTTTTCCACACTCCAAAACAACATTTGGAATATCTTCTGGAGGTAAACAAATAATTGCCATATCTATTGGTTCGGTTATTTCTGTAATTGTAGAATATGTTTTTAAGCCTAGAATAGATTCTTCTTTTGGGGTAATTGGGAAAACCTTCCCCGTAAATTCTTCAGTAATTAATTTTTCAACAATTGTATAACCAATATTCCCTTTAGAATTTGATGCACCTATGATTGCTATAGAATTGGGTTGGAACAACGCATCAATATATTTTTTTTTCATGAAATTCTCCTGAACCTTCTGTATTAAATTTCAAATGAATTTTCAATTAACAATAAAAATAACTATTTTAATAATGATAAAATTCGGCAGTATTATATCATTAAGAATATTTTACAATAAAACGACATTCGGTTATCATAATCCTAGATAGAGGTAATAGATGCGAATTCTTAGATACATTGATTCTAATGGTGATGAACAATATGGATGGCTAAATGGAGATATGGTGGGATTGATTGAAGGAGATATTTTTTCAATTTATCAAAGACATGAAGCAAGTATTCCATTAGAGACTATTACTTTATTGCCACCGGTAAAACCTACTAAGATTATATGTATTGCACAGAATTTTTTAGATCCAAATATTGAAAATCAAAAAATACCAGAGATTCCCATGATTTTCTCAAAGCCAATAACTACTTTGAATGCAACTAAAAAAAATATTCTAATTCCTCCTCAATCAAAAAACGTGGGGTATGAGGCTGAAATGGCAATTGTGATTGGGAAAAGAGGAAGGTGGATATCATCAGATGACGCATTAAACCATGTACTTGGATATACTATTGCAAATGATGTCACAGCAAATGATCTTTTAGAGAAAGATTTTCAATGGACTAGGGCAAAAGGTTTTGATACATTTTGTCCAATAGGACCTTGGGTAGATACAGATTTTGATCCATCAGATGCAGTAATTACTTGCAGAGTT
Organism: Anaerolineales bacterium; assembly: GCA_963662985.1. Lineage (GTDB taxonomy): Bacteria > Chloroflexota > Anaerolineae > Anaerolineales > UBA11579. Next base: position 2,341,446 of record OY760067.1, read on the forward strand.
AATAAAGATCTGAGGCAAATGGCTACGACAACGGATATGTTTTTTTCCGTCAGACAATTAGTAACATTTATTTCTTCAATAATGACATTGGAACCTTCAGATATCATATTAACAGGTACTCCAAGTGGTACTGGACAATTGCAAGAAGGCGATATTGTAGAAATTACAATTGAGGGACTTGGTGTTTTGTGGAACACAGTAAAAAAAGAATCTGGATTTTAATCTAAAGAGCTATAAGCTCTTTTTTTAATAACAATACGATATAGGATAATAGATGAATAATAATAGGATTGAAGCCCATCCAATAAAAGAGATTGATAAAAAAGATAAAATTCCTTTTTATTGGGACAACAACTTATTCTATGGAGTTAAAGGAGATACGATAGCATCAGCATTAATTGCAAACAATATCCAAATATTTAATTACCATCCTAAAACAAATAGACCACAAGGTATTTTTTGTGCTAATGGGCAATGTGCTCAATGTACAGTAGTAGTAAACGAAGCAACTATGAAAGCTTGTATGACTACTCTTGAGACGGATATGAAAATCGAACCACTGATTGGGTATCCAAATTTATCGAATCAAAATTCAGAAAAATCAAAAATTATTCAAAAGAAAGCAGATGTTTTAATAGTAGGTGGTGGGCCAGCTGGCTTATCAGCAGCGATAGAGTTATCAAAATACGATTGTTCGATTTTATTGATTGATGATAAAAAAGAACTTGGTGGAAAATTGACTCTTCAAACCCATCGTTTTTTTGGATCATCTAAAAATGTTTTTGCTGGTAAGAGAGGTTTTGAAATAGGTAATATTCTTTCCAATGAAGTATTATCGAAGAAAAATATTGAAGTGTGGTTAAATAGCACATGCGTAGGTATCTTTTCAGATAAAAAAATTGGGATTATTAAAAATAATAATGAATATGCAATTATTGAACCTGATATTGTTCTTTTTGCAACAGGTGCGAGAGAAAAATCTTTAAAATTCCCTGGTAATTATTTGCCTGGAGTTTATGGAGCTGGTGCATTTCAAACTTTAGTCAATCGAGATTTAGTAAAACCGTCTTCAAAATTATTAATTGTTGGTGGTGGTAATGTTGGTTTGATTGCAGCATATCATGCTTTACAAGCAAAAATAGAAGTTGTTGGAATTATTGAAGCTACTCCTCAATGTAGTGGATACAAAGTTCATTTGGATAAAATAAAAAGATTAGGTGTGAATATACTTACTTCACATACCATTTTAGAAGTAAGTGGTGAAGAAAAAGTTGAAAAAGTGATTATTTCAGCTGTAGACAAGAATTTTATTCCAATACAGAATTCAAATAAAGAGATTGAATGTGACACAGTTCTTTTGGCAGTTGGATTATCACCAATTGATGAATTTACAAAAAAAGCAAGAGAATTTGGATTTAATGTTTTTGATGCAGGTGATTGTTCAGAGATTGCTGAAGCTTCAGCAGCAATTTTTTCAGGAAAAATTGCTGCTCAAAAAATATTACATAATAAAGGATTAATTGATCAAGCAAATATTGAGAATTTAGAAATGGAATTTGAAATATTAAAATCAAAACCAGGTGATGTGTTTGATGAAAGATTGCCTGATATAAGAAAAAATGTTTATCCAGTATTTCATTGTCTTCAAGAAATTCCATGCGATCCATGTTCAAATGTTTGCCCATATAATCTTATAAAAATTGATGAAAAAGATATAAGAAAAAGACCTTGGATAGAAGATATTGAGAAATGTATTGGATGTGGAAAATGCTTAGTTAATTGTTCTGGGCTCGCAATATCTCTAGTTGATTATAGAGATGCTGAAAATCTTGTTAAAGTTTGGTTACCTTGTGAATTTTCGAAAAATCAAATTGGAGATAAATCTTTGGTGTTAGTTGATGTTTTAGGAAACGAATTAGGAGAATATATACCAAGTAATTATATTGAATCAAAACGCAATAATCATACCAGGATTTTGCAATTCAATCTCCCAAATGAAATAGCAGAAAAAGTTATTGGTTTCAAATTACCAATACTGAATCAAAATATAAATTATCGTAGTAAAAATATAGGAATCGAAAAAGAAAATGATTCATTGATTTGTAGATGTGAACAAGTGTCTGAAGAAGAAATTAGAAAATTAATTAAATCTGGGATAACTGATCTAAATCAAATCAAAGCAATTACAAGAGCAGGTATGGGCGCTTGTCAAGCAAAAACTTGTGAAGCTTTGATACTTCAAATAATGAGAGAAGAAGATATATTAAAGGATAAGATTACTGAGTTTTCTAAAAGACCTTTTTTTATTGATATTCCAATGAAGGTATTTTTAGATAAAGAGGAATCAGATGAAGAATAATTTTGATGTAATTATTATTGGAGCTGGATCAGTAGGTTTACCAATTTCGTATGAATTATCTAAAATGAAATACTCAGTTCTAGTGATTGATGAGAAACCAAGTTTTGGGCAAGGCTCCAATAAAAAAGCTATTGGTGGTGTTAGAGCAACTCATTCAGATCAAGCAAAAATCGCTTTATGTAAAAGAAGTATTGAAATATTTTCAAATTGGAAAGAAGTTCATAATACTGATATTGATTGGGAACAAAAAGGATATTGTTTTGTTGCTTATGATCAAGAGCAGAAAGAAAACCTAAAAGAAATAATCAAAAACCAAAAAAAATTTGGATTAAATATTGATTGGTTTGATAAAAAAGAACTTTTAGATAAAATTCCACATTTAAATCCTAATGCTTTACTTGGTGGAACTTTTTCACTTGAAGACGGAGCAGCATCTCCACTAAAAGTAGCAACATCATATTTTAATCTTTCAAAGAATAATAATGTTAAATTTTCTTTTTTAGAAAAAGTGATTAATATAAAAAAAGAACATGAAATATTTTTTGTTTTTACAAAGAATAATGTTTATCAATCAAAAATAATTGTTAATGCGTCAGGAGCAGGGGCTAATGAAATAAACAAATTCTTAAATATAAATTTGCCTATAATTCCTGATGCTCATGAAGCAGCAATAACTGAACCTGTAAAAAAAATCTCATTACCAATGATTGTGGATATGAGAAAAAGCAAAGGTGCATCAAGTGTTTACTTTCATCAATTGATTGGGGGTCAATTTATTCTTTGTTTAACTCCTGATCCAAATATTGTTGGATTTGATGAAAGAGAGACTAGCGATTTTATGCCTCTATTGGCTAATAGAGTAATAAATTTATTGCCAGAATTACAAAATGTTCGTGTCAGAAGAACTTGGAGAGGATTATATCCAAATACACCAGATGGATTGCCTTTTTTAGGTGAATCTATAAAAAATGTTTTTCAAGCAATAGGAATGTGTGGACAAGGTTTCATGTTAGGACCAAGTGTAGGTGAAGTTTTAGCTCGTGCAATTATTGGAGAATCAAATCATGGTGATGAAATGATTTTATCAAATTTATCTCCATATAGAAAAATTGATAAAATTGAATTATTAAAATAAAAAAGAGCTAAAAGCTCTTTTTGGTCGGGGCGAGAGGATTCGAACCTCCGGCCTCTTACACCCCATGCAAGCGCGCTAACCGGACTGCGCCACGCCCCGACGACTTGCAAGATTATAAACGATACTAATTATTAATGCAAGGTTTAAATATTATTTTTTAAATTCTAGATATAAAAGGAATAGTTAGTACAAATGTTGCAAATATGTTGTTTCCTAAATATTAAACTACTGATAAAATAATTACTATGAAACCATCTATAAAAAGATTACAAAAATTTTTTAGGCAAGAAGCCAATACAGATTATCAAGATAAGGCTGTTGTTGGTGGTCTATCTTCAATTCTAGATGAATGGATAAAACTTGCACAACAAGACCAACTTCCAGAAATTATTATCAAAGCTGTTTCAAGTCGTTTACGAGATTATCATAGATTGAATCCGGATTCACGAAAAATTGCATTAAAAGGACTGTGGACGAGAATTAAGAAGGATTTTAGAGATCAATTTAAAGAAGACAATAAATTAATCTCTAAAGAAAAACAACAAAATAATTTAAACCAAAACAAAGATGAAATTTTTCAATCATTTGAAGAACAAATAAAAACAAAACAAACAAATTTTGAAAAAACGAAAATAGAAATCAATAAAAATACATTTCATAGAGTATCTACTAAACCTACACTAGATGTAAATCAAAATGTAATTAACATTACTGGAATAGGTCCAAAAAACTCAGAAAAATTATCAAGATTAGGAATTTTTACGATACATGATTTACTCTATCATTTTCCTAGAAGATATGATGATTATTCAAATTTTAAGACTATTAATAGACTGAAAATCGATGATATAGTTTCAGTTTTAGGAATAGTAAAAAATATAATTTCTTATGATGGACGCTCAGGAAAAAAGGTTACAGAAGTAATTATTCAAGATGGGACTGGAGTTTTATCTGCAATTTGGTTTAATCAACCTTGGATTAGAAATACTATTAGAGTAAATGATGAAATAGTTCTTGCTGGAAAAGTGGACTTATATTTAGGTAAAAAAGTAATCAATAATCCTGAATACGAAAAAGTCGAAGATGAAAATTTAAATACTGGAAGAATATTGCCTGTATATAATTTAACTGCAAGACTTTCTCAGCAATGGCTTCGTAAACAAATATATAGTTTGTTAAATGAGTATTCTCTCGATATTCAAGAAACTTTAAGTGACGAGATCATTGATGAAACTAATTTAATTTATCTTTCTGATGCTATATATCAATTACATTTTCCTGAAATTGAAGAAGTAATATCTATAGCTAAAAAGCGCGTTTTGTTTGATGAATTGTTTTTTATGCAGCTTTCAATGTTGCATGAAAAGGCTAAATGGGAACAAAGAATAGGCATCCCAATGGTACTTCAAGATGATTACCTTGATGAATTTTCATCATTGTTACCATTTCTATTAACAAATGCTCAAAAAAAGGCGATGCAAAAAATCGAAGAAGATTTAAGTAATCAAGCACCAATGAATAGATTAATTCAAGGTGATGTCGGTTCAGGAAAGACTATTGTTGCAGCTTATGCAATTTGTATTTCGATACAGAATGGCTTCCAGTCAGCTGTAATGGCTCCTACAAGTATTTTAGCAGATCAGCATTATCAATTTTTTAATGAGTTATTAGTTAATGAGTTTGGAATATTACAATCAGAAGAAATTGCATTGTTGGTAGGTGCTACTCCTCAATCTCAAAAAGATGAAATATATCGGAAATTAAAAGATGGAACAATTAAGTTAATTATTGGAACTCACGCATTAATTCAAGAGACTGTTATTTTTAATAATCTCCAGCTAGCAATTATTGACGAACAGCACAGGTTTGGTGTTAATCAAAGATCAAAGTTAAGAAACAAAGGTGAGAATGTCAATATGCTCATAATGACAGCTACGCCGATTCCTAGGTCATTAGCACTAACAATATATGGAGATTTAAATGTTACCCTCATTGATGAATTACCAGCAAACCGAGTTGCAGTAGAAACATATTTAGTAACACCTAAAGAAAGAGAACGAATCTATACTTTTATAGAAAAACAAATAGTAGAAGGCAATCAAGCTTATATTGTAGTTCCATTAGTTGAGGAATCTGATTCTTTAGATTATAAATCTGCTGTTAAAGAATATGAAAATTTATCTAAAAAGATTTTTTATAAACATAAAGTTGGTATGATTCATGGAAAAATGTCTTTAGAAGAGAAAGAAAGCATAATGCTTAATTTCAAAAATGGAGATATTGATGTGTTAGTCTCTACTACGGTAATTGAAGTGGGGGTTGACGTTTCAAATGCTACTGTAATTATGATTGAAGGTGCAGAGAGATTTGGCTTGGCTCAGTTACACCAATTACGTGGAAGAGTTGGACGAGGAAATAAAAAATCCTATTGTATATTAGTATCAAATAGTAAAGATGTTGAAAATAACGAACGTTTAAAAATTATGGAAAAAACTAATGATGGATTTGAGTTAGCCGAAAAAGATTTAGAAATGAGAGGTGCTGGAGATTTTTATGGTGTTCAACAATCTGGTTTTTCTAAATTACAATTATTATCATTTATCAATCTACCTTTAATTGAAGAATCAAAAAGTATTGCGATAAAGATTTATAGTGAAGATCCGTTATTAGAAAATAAAGACAATTTACCTATAAAAAATGCATTTGAAAAATATTTAAAAGAAAATCTAGGAGAAAGAAGCTAATGACAAGAGCAGTTTTTCCCGCATCATTTGATCCAGTGCATAATGGTCATATAAATATTATTGGAAGAGCTTCAAAACTCTTTGATGAAATATATATTGCCGTATATGATAAACCATTAAAAAATCTTTTATTCTCTCCAGAAGAAAGAATTTCATTAGTTCAATATACTTTTCGAGATAATCCTAAAACAAAAATTATTGGTTATAGTGGTTTGACAATAGATTTATGTAAGAAAATGAATATTGATGTTGTTATCAGAGGGTTAAGAGTTGTTTCTGATTTTGAATATGAATTTAGAATGGCACATACTAATAAATTACTATATGAAGAGTTAGAGACTATTGCATTAATAACAGATCCACAATTGACATTCCTTTCATCTTCTACAGTTAGAGAAATAGCAGCCCTACATGGAGATGTCTCAAAAATGGTGCCACCGCATGTCAATAAAGCTTTAATAAAAAAATTCGAAAATATAGAATAAATACTATAAATAATTTATAGTCAATTTTGAATATATCACTATAATTAAATTTATTATAGTGATATTTAATTAACAAAAGGAATTAGAATGGATATAATTCAATTAATTGACCATCTTGAAAATTTAGTAAATGAAAGTCGTTCCATTCCTCTTTCAAATAATATTGCTGTTGATTTGGATCGAATTTTGGATCTCATTGATCAAATGAAAAGTTCAATTCCTATCGAAATTCAAGAAGCGAAGAAAATATCTGGAAACAGAGAAAGAATCCAAATTCAAGCTAAAGAAGAAGCAAAAAGAATTATTTCTTTAGCGAGAGAAGAAGCTTCAAAACATATATCTGATGAATCAATAGTCGAACAGGCGCAATTAAAGGCAAATGAAATAATTGCAATTGCGCAAAATGATGCAGAAAACTTGAGAATTCAAGCAGATGCATATGCACTTCAAAGTTTGCAGAAATTAGAAATTGATCTTGAAAGAATTATGAATCAAGTGAGAAGTGGAATTGCAACCTTAACCGAAGATGATTATTGAAATAAGTAGAATTATTAAAAAATTTTTATTATAGAGTTGGAAATTCCAGCTCTTTTTATTTAGATTCTTTTTTTAAAATTGAAGGTAATATTTGGATTATGAAAAATGAAAATCAATATAACCAGGCGCTAGATTTTATTTACTCATTTATTAATCATAGTATGACACGCCAGAAAATGGTTCATTCTGAGGAATATTCTCTTCTTCGAATGAAAGAAATGATGAAATTGGTTGGAGATCCTCAGAATAAATACCCAAAGATTCATATTGCTGGTACAAAAGGAAAGGGATCGACAGCAGCGTTTATATGCTCAGCATTAATGGAACAAGGTTATAAAACAGGTTTATATACTTCTCCTCATCTTATTAACTTTGAAGAAAGAATAAGGATTAATTTCAAACCGATTGGCAAAAATCAATTAATTAATATTGTGGAAGAAATTAAGCCAGTTATTGAGAAATTTGATAATGTAACCACGTTTGAAATCATTACAATGATTGGATTTTTAGCATTTGCAAAAGAAAATGTAGATATTGCTGTGATTGAAGTTGGTTTAGGAGGAAGGTTAGATGCCACAAATATTATCACTCCAATATTATCAATAATTTCTCCATTAGCAATTGATCATACAAATTTTTTAGGCAACACTATAGAAGCAATTGCTTATGAAAAAGCAGGGATAATAAAAGAAAATATTCCAATTGTGATAGCAAAACAAGAATATAAAAGTACTTTAAACGTTCTCTATGAAAAAGCTAAAAAAAGTCATTCTGAAATAATTGATTTGAATGATTTTTATCAAATACAAGATATTGATAGAAATTTAACTACACAGAGTTTTAACTTAAAAAGTAAAAAAATAAATAAAAAATTTAAAATAAAAATGTTAGGAGATTATCAAATCGATAATTGTATAACAGCTTATTTTAGTTTGTTAAAAATTTCTGAAATAATTGAATTATCAGAAAATGCAATTGAAATTGGTTTAAGAAAGGCTGTTTGGAATGGGAGATTTGAGATTCTAAATAAAAATCCAATAATTGTTATTGATTCAGCTCATAATCCTTATTCAATAAAAAAATTATTACAATCGTTAAATAATTATTTTCCAAATAAAAAATATATATTAATATTTGGCGTGTCCATTGATAAGGATGTTAATAAAATGATTGAGTATTTTAAATCAGATATTTCATTTTTAATTGCATCCAACTCGAATCATCCTAAAGCTATGGATCAAATTAATATTCAACAAATTGCAGAGAAATATGATATAAATAGTGAGTTCTCAAAAGATGCTAAAGATGCATTAGAAATTGCAATTAAAAACAGAAAAAATAATGAAATAATTGTATGTACAGGGAGCGTCTTTATGGCAGCAAGTTTGAAAGCTGCCTTTGAAGAAAATAATTTTGGAGAAATTAATGCCGGATAGTAGAAATTTTTCTTTTCATGAGTTTAATGATTTTGATGAAGATGATTTAAATATTGTTTTTGATATTTTAGATAAAATTCCTTCTGCTTCACCTGATAATGATGGGATTGTTTTTTTACCTATATTTGATCTATCAGATAATCTTATTTTACCTTATGGAAAAGAACCTGTTTTTAACGAATCAATAATTAATAAAGATTTTTTAAATAATGATCTTATTAAAAATGGAATTGCAATAGGAATTTCGTTAAAAAATAAAGATAAAAAAAGAAATTTATCAAAAGAAGATTTTTTTCCTATTGGTGTTCAACTCTCTATTGTCCCTTTTATAATGGATCTTGAGGATAATGAAGAAAAAAAACAAATGTTTTTTTTAAACGCAAATTACCGAATAACTCTTCTGGATATTGAAAATAAAGATGGATTATTATTTGCTCGAGCAAAAATAATCCATGAACCTAAAGAAGATGAATATCTTCTTCAAACATATTTTAAAGCTCTTGAAAGCCAATTTGAAGAATATATATCATTAACTGACGATTTCGATTCTGACATAATATACGAATTAGATGAGTTTCATAATTATTCAGCTAAAACTGATTGGATTGCAATGCAATTGAATCTAAATGAGGATGAACGATTATCAATATTAGAAGAAATTAGTGTTGTTAATCGAATTCAATTAGTTTTAGATTTTTATATAAGAGAAAATAATCGGCTGAAATTAAAAGAAGAACTGAATAACAAAATAAATTCAAGATTTGAAAAAACTCAAAAAGAAGCTTTTCTTAGAGAACAATTGAATGAAATCCAATCTGAATTAGGGCATGAAGATCCTTGGAGAACGGAAATTAATCAATTACAAAAACTTCTAAGAAAAACAAGAATGCCAATTGAAGTTCAAAAAGTTGCCCAAAAAGAATTGCATCGATTAACTATGATGGCACTTATGTCACCTGAATCTGGCATAATAAGAACATATTTAGAATGGTTGGTAGAATTACCTTGGTATAAGAAAACAAATGATGTTTTAGATGTTAAAAAAGCAAAAGAAATTTTAGATTCTAATCATTATGGTATGGATAAAGCTAAGGACAGGATATTAGAATTTATTGCTGTTAAAAGCCTTAAACCTAAAAATGAGAAACAACCCATTTTATGTTTTGTCGGTCCTCCAGGAACTGGAAAAACTTCTATGGGAAAATCTATCGCAAACGCACTTAATCGAGAATTTGTTCGAATTTCATTAGGTGGTGTAAAAGATGAAGCGGAAATTCGAGGTCATAGAAGAACTTATATAGGTGCAATGCCAGGAAGAATTATTCAAACTATAAAAAAGGCAGGAAATAGAAATCCTGTTTTTATGCTTGATGAAATTGATAAATTGGCTTCAGATCATCGAGGTGACCCATCTTCTGCTTTATTAGAAGTTTTAGATCCTGAACAAAACAATTCTTTTTCGGATAATTATTTGGAAGTTCCTTATGATTTGTCAGAAGCAATGTTCATTACCACAGCAAATTCTCAAGATACAATTCCTTGGCCTTTATTAGATAGAATGGAAATAGTAGAATTTAATGGATATATAGAAGAAGAAAAAATCGAAATTTCAAAAAAATTCTTAATAAATAGACAATTAGATGTTAATGGATTAAGTATTAGTGATATAGATTTCTCACTTGAAGCATTACAATCAATAATTAGAAAATATACATATGAGGCTGGGGTCAGAAATCTTGAAAGAATGATAGGCAATATTTGTAGAAAAATAGCGAGAAAAAAAGCAGAGAATCAAGATTTTGATCATATGATTGATGATTCTATGTTAACAGAACTTTTAGGTCCCCCATTATTTAATGAAACTAAAATTTTGGAATCTGATTTAGTTGGTGTAGCAACAGCATTAGCTTGGACTTACAATGGCGGAGATATAATGCCAGTAGAAGTATTGATTACATCAGGTAAAGGACAATTACATATGACAGGATCATTGGGGGAGATAATGCAAGAATCAATTCAAGCTGGGTTAACTTATTTAAAAGCAAATTCTAAAAATCTCAATATTGAAGATATTGATTTTGAAGAAATTGACGTGCATATTCATGTGCCTGAAGGAGCAGTTCCTAAAGATGGTCCTTCAGCAGGGATTACTGTGTTAACTGCAATGTTGTCGGCTTTTACTGATAAAAAAGTAAAAAGAGATGTTGGTATGACAGGTGAAATTACATTATTAGGTAGAGTTCTGCCAATAGGTGGAGTTAAGGAAAAAGTCCTAGCAGCGAGCAGGGCAGGTATAAAGACAGTAATTTTACCCGAATTAAATAATAAAGATTTAATAGAAATTCCAGAAAATATAAAAAATAATATAGAAATCAAATTTGTTAAAACATTTATGGAAGTTATCGATATAGCTTTAGTTAAGTAAGTTTCTTGAATGATTTCAAAAGGAAAAGCAGCTTGCTTTTCCTTTTTTTTATTTAACATTAAGATATACTAATTAAACATTTGATTAATCGGAGTGGGTAATGGATAAGCATACATTATATATTGAATTAGAAAAAGCTTATAAAAACTTATATTTTTTTTCAGATGAAACTAAAAAATATTTTTCAGAATTTTTAATTATTAATAAAAATTACCAAGATTTAATATCGAGTGAAGATTTATCATCATATTTGATTAAGATATTGGATAGCCTTGAACCTGAATACTCAAATATATTACATGAAAGATATTTGAAAAGAAAATCAGCATTATTAATTTCTCAAACATTATTTTTATCAAAAGATCAAGTAAATAGATACAAAAGAACTGGGTTAAATTTATTGTCAGAATTTATGATTGCAGAAGAAAAAAACCTTAGATATGCAATAAATAATGATTTATTAAAATCTATTCCATATTTTGACAATGTTTTTTTTGGTCATGCTGATGATGAAAATTTCATTTATAAGTTTTTAAATGACAAATCTGAAAAGAATAAATTAGTGATTACAGGAATTGGAGGTATTGGTAAATCAACTATATTAAATAAAACAATGAGAAATTATTTTAAATCAAATAATAGATACAATAATATTATTTGGATAAGAATTCCTAATGATACGATTGATAAATTAAAATTAGTAGAATTATTAAATCATTACATAGAAGATCAACAGATTTTAAATACAGTTCTAATTATTGATAATATAAATTTAAAAGTAGAATTTCAAATAATTGACAATTATTTGAAAAATAAAAAAATTATTAATTCAAAAATAGTTTTTACTTCACGTTATAGGCCAATAAAAAACAATGACTATGACGAATTATGGATTTCAGAAATAGAAAAACATGAATATTATTTGTATTTAAACAAAATTAGCAAATTCTCAATATCTGAAAATCAAATTTATGATCAGATTTATAACTTAATTGGTGGAAATCCTTTGGCAATAAAAATTACCAATTCTTTATTTAATATATTTTCTCCTGAAGTAATAATTGATAATTTTTATAAATTGAAGATTAATACTATTGAAGATATGTTTAATTTTATTTTTTTAAAAGCATGGGAAACACTTAATAATAATGCAAAAGCTTGCCTTTTGTTAATCCCAATATTTAAAGATACGCCAATAACAATTTATCAAATTGCTAAAATATCTGGTATAGATGTAATTGATGTTATCTCAGCCATTAGTGTTTTATATGAAAGATCATTGATTGAAGTAAGGGGAGGGTTTGATCAAAAACAATATGGAATACATTATTTAACATATACGTTTTTAAAAGAAAAAGAATATGGATTATAAAAAACAATCGGAAATACTAGAAAATTACTGGCGAAATAAATTTTTATTTTCTAGTAGCTTTTCACATAAAGACTATAAAGATTTTTATAATTATCAAGATGCTTATAAATCTCTAGAAGATAATAAAATTTTTCTTTATTATTATTTAATTTCTTATAATTCTAACTATTTAATTAATTTCCAAAAATCAAATTTTTATAATGATTTAATGGAAAACATTTATTTAATAGATCAATTAAATAAAAATTTATATAACAAAGTTATAAATGAAAATGATTTAGATAATTATTTCTTTTCTTTTCTTTTTCAAAGATATTTATTAGACTCAGTTTATGAAAATCTAAATATTAATTCATATGCTGACTTTTTTGATCAGTATGAGCAATTTAATTGTAATCGTTATTATTCAATCCTAAAATATAATTTCAAGGAAAAACCAAATTTAATAAATATTCATGTATATATTGAGAAGGCATTATTAAAATTAGTTTCAAGTTATAAAGTAAAAGAATATGATATTACTTTAAATTTATATTTAATTATTCAAAATAAAATTAATAATAATATATTCTTAGAAAAATATTCGTATAGGTTAAATTATATTTTTCAATATATGGTTATGAATAATTTAAAAGATTTTGATTTTTTAATTAAAAGAAAATATAAAATCAATAGTTTTAAATTTAAAAAATTGAATGGAGGAGAAATAAAATTTGGTGAAAAAATATTAGATTTTTATTATTTAATATAAAAAAGACTAGCAAAAAACTAGTCTTTTAATAACTCTGAGAGATTTTGGTTTATCTTTTATCAAGCATACTCTTGATAATGTCATCCATTTCGTTTTTTGATGATTTATTGTCAGATTTTGAATTCTTTTTATCATCAGCGGATGAGCCTTCCATTGCTTTTTTCAAAGCCAATTCAAGTGCTGTTGGAGCTGGTTCATCATTTTCTTCTTCAATGTCATAGACTTCTTCAACCTCAACAACAGGGGGTTCAATTAAAGCTTTTATACTAAGTTTAATTTGCTTTCTTCGACGATTTACTTCAAGCACCATAGCTTCAATTTCTTGTCCAACAGAAACTATATCATCTGCACTTCTAACAAAATCATGTGCCATTTCGCTTACGTGAATAAAACCAGGAACTTCAGCACCTAAATTCACTGTAGCGCCAAATTTCTCAACTGATTCAACAATCCCTGAGACTTTCATTCCTTTTGTAAGATCACGCCATTCATATTTATTAGGTTCCATTAAAGTGATTTCAACACGGCCTGTGCGTTCATCAACTCTTCGTACCCAACCTTCTACTTCTTGACCAATAGAAAGAACATCTTGGACATTGCGGACAGGTTCTTCTTTAATCTGAGAGATATGCAGAAAACCAATCGCTCCTTCTCCTAAGTCAATAAATGCTCCTGGAAGTGAAAGTTTAATAACTTTACCTTTCACTTTATCTTTTTTTGATAATGTTGTATTTACCATAAATAACCTCTCAAGACGATAATTAAAATTTGCTTACTTATATTGCCAATCATACATTCTAACCGAATGGAAGATATTTGTAAACCTATTAATTTTTTTCTAAGATAATGAGGAATTTATTAGAATAGAAGAGGTTCGTAAAAAAATACGCCAGTAGATTCTGGTCCTAAAATACTGGAAAGATATGGTGAGATTATTTGCTCACTTATTTCAAAGTGTGAATTTATATTAGTAATTCTTTCTTTAAATGGTTGTGTAATTTTGCTCATCGATGGCTTGCTTTGCAAAATACTTATCTTTTCTAAGGAATCAAATTCATTAGCATAATTTTCAAATATATCAATAATGTTCTTAATGCTTTTCGCTTTTTCTGTAGCATAAAATGTGCCATTTTCAAACACAAAGGTATTTTTAATTTTTTTCATTTCAGCTAATATTGCACTTGGATATGGTAGCAAATCAGAACGATATAAATAACTAAAATTTTTCAAATAAAAGATAGCATAAATGTTTTTTGACTCTTGCCTCATTTTTTCTAATATGACATTTATGTTAATATCATCGTTGATTAATTCAACTAATTTTTGGCAAAGAATTCCTTGCCCAAGAGAGATAGAGTTTGAATTCAAGAGAAAAACTTTTGATTGTAAGCCACTATATTCAATTGCTTTTTGACAATTCTGATAGAATTCGGAAATTTTTTTTGAACTAGAAAAACAAATTATATAATCAAATTGAAGACTTAATGATTCAATTTTTTTAGTAATTTGATCGACTGATGGGCTAATAATTACCGGGGTTGAAGAAAAATTATCACCATAAAAAAGGCTTTTAGGGAAAACAATTTCTTTAGAATTATTATTTATAATGTTATTTTCTTTTTTATTTTTTAATTGATAATCGATTATATAAATAATTTCCCGTCCTTTGAAAATAGGGGACGGGAATTGAATTAAAGAGTCAGTTAAAACACATATTCTGTTCAAGAAAAACCCCTATTATTCTACAGAAATGATAAATTGATAGTGAGGTTGCCCACCGTATTGTAAATCGACTTCAAAATCATCAAATTTTTCTTGTAATGAATCCGCAATATCTTCAGCGATTGCTTTATCAATATTCTCACCATAGAATAGCGTTATCAATTCATATTCATCAATTGTAATTGAATCCATAAAATTCATAACAGCTTCTTCAAGGTTTTTAGTAGAAGAGATAAGTTTGCCATTTAGAAGTGTAATGATTTCATTTTCTTTTACTTGAACACCATCAATTTCAACATCTCTAACGGCAGTTGTAATTTCTCCAGTTTCAACAGAGCTTATTGCATCAATCATAGCGGATTCGACTTGGTTTATATCTCCATCCGGATGTAAGTACATCATAGCAGCAAAACCTTGAGGAATGGTTTTAGATTTAATTACTCTTACATCTTTTGTACTAACTTCAGCTGCTGTTTCTGCTGCCATAATAATGTTTTTATTATTTGGGAGAATGATAATTTTGTTTGTGGGTAAATTTTCAAATGCTTCAACTATTTGTTGGGTTGAGGGATTCATTGTTTGCCCACCAGAAATGACAGCATTTGCACCTAAAGATGCAAAAATTTTTCCGATTCCTGCTCCAGGTGCTACAGTTATTATTGCAATCTCATTTGGCTTTACTTCTGGACAATTTATTACTGCATTCTTATCTAGTTGTGGAACTTGGATCATTAGATTTTCAATTCGAATATCACTAATCGTTCCTATAGTCATAATATAATCCCAAGGTTTCGTTCGATTTTCATCTGGAACATGGATATGCATTCTATACATATCATCGCCTTCACCAATTTGAATCGAAGTTCCCATTGTTTCTAACTCACTGTAAAATAAACCTAAGTCAAGTGATGAGAAAGGTTTGAAATCGATGACTAATTCCCAGTCTTGTCCTTCTTCAACAGCATCTAACGTGTGATCTAACATCATGCCATCAATAGGTTCAACAAAATCTACAACGTTGCTTAAATCTTCTTCATTAATCCATTTAAGCATTCCCTCGAGAATGTAAAATAAACCTTTACCTCCAGAATCCACAACATTGGCTTCTTTTAGGATGGGGAGAAGATTAGGTGTATTTTCTACAGATTTTGCTGCAGCTTTGACGGCTACTTCTAATAAATTATATAAATTTTTTGTTTCTTTTTCGGCTTCTTCAACTGCGAAAGCTGTGTCTTTTGCCACTGTGAGCATTGTTCCTTCAACGGGGCGGACTACACCTTTATAAGCAGTATCTTTGGCTGAATTAAAGGCTTTCACCAAAGCTTCACTTGTTAAAACATGATATCCCTCTAAGCCTTTGGCAATTCCACGCCATAATTGAGAACTGATAACTCCAGAATTTCCTCTCGCGCCCATTAAAGCACCATGAGCAACCATACTAGCCATTTTATCTAAACTTTGTTCTTCAGATCCAGCAATTTCATCAGATGCTGATTGTAAGGTTAGTACCATATTTGTACCGGTATCACCATCAGGTACGGGAAAAACATTGAGAGCATTTACGGTCTGCTGGTTTGCTAATAACCAAGTAAGCCCTGCATTTACTAAGTGCTTAAACGCGATACCATCTATAGGATTTTTTTCATAATATTCTTTACGAGAGGTATTTTTCTTTAAGGGAGTTTTTTCCATAATGTTTTATCTCCTTTGATAAATCAGAAATAATTCTTGATTTATTGAAGTAGTTTATAATCCTTGACTTATTCTTAGACCTTGAATGTGAACATTTACAGCTTCGATCTCAGTTCCAAGTGCTTTTTCAACATGATATCGTACACTTGTTGCAACTTCGTTTGCAACAGTCTGAATTCTAATGCCGTATTCTACCACGATATAAATATCAATAACGATGATATCATTCTTGTATGTTACTTCTATTCCATGAGTTGGATCTTTTACAATATAATTTGTAATTCCATTAACAAAGCTTTTAGGGGCTAACCCTACAACACCATATGATTGAAGTGCTGAATTATATGCAATGGATGCTATCGCTTTTGGTGAAACTCTTATTCGTCCGTTGTAATCATTTGTTTTTTTATTCATATTTATTTCCTCTTTATATTAACTTCAAAGGTTGAAAAAGGATACGTTTCATGGTAAGATTTTGCGTCGGAACAATTTTATCAGAAAAGGACAAAAATATGGCAAAATGTGAAGCATGTGGAAAGAAAACAACTTTTGGTCGTAATCGTCCATGGTCCAAGAAAACTACATTACGCCAATTCAAACCAAACTTGCAAAAAGTTTCTGTTATTGAAGATGGCAAAAAAGTTCAAAAAACATTGTGCACTCGATGTATTCGAACCATGGTGAAAACAAACTAATTTTAATTATTTCTGTTTCACTAAAAAAAATAAGATCATGACTTTCTGTCATGATCTTTTCTTTATTTTGAAAATTCCTCAAAAGCTGTTTTAAATACTTCAATTCCTTGTTTTATTCCAACCGGATGTTTGAAGATTGCAGATGCAGCAACAATATTATTTGCTCCAGCTTTAAGAACATCATCAATCGTATTTTGATTTATTCCGCCATCCACTTGTAATTCTATATCAGGATTATTATTATCAATTAAAGCTCTAACTTTTTTAATTTTTTGTGTCATTTCTGGTATGTATTTTTGACCAGAAAAACCAGGATTTATGGTCATGACTAAAATCAAGTCAATAAAAGGAAGGATTTCTTCAAGAGCGGCCACATTTGTTGAAGGATTGATTGCAACACCTGCTTTTAATCCAAATGATTTTATAAGAGATATTGTGCGGTGTAAATGAACGGATGCTTCAACATGAACTGTGAGGACATCAGCACCGGCTTTTGCGAAAGAAGGGATAAATTCATCTGGATTATCTAACATCAAATGGACATCAATTGTTTTATCTGTAATTTTTTTAAGATGTTCAACGATAAAAGGTCCCATTGATAGGTTTGGGACAAAATGGCCGTCCATTACATCTACATGAATCCAATCTGCTCCATATTTGCTAACGGTATCAATTTCTGATTTTAAATTTAAAAAATCTGCACTTAATATTGACGGGCTTAATATATATTTTTTTTTCATAATTTCCTTTATTTATAATAGAAGTAAAATCCAAAGCCAGAATGGAATAATTCCGCCTACTAAAAAGACTGCTGCTGTTGTGAGCAAAATATTTTTCCAATTAAATTGATATTCTTCTTGAGAAGTAATTGAGCTTAGGTATTTTGTTGGTGTTGTTTCCACTAAATTGGATGAATTTTCATTATTTGTTGGTAGATAGGTAAATTGAATAGGGGTTTTTGCATTAAAAGAATCAATCAATACGTGTGCTAAATGATCCGCACTTCTAAATCTGTCATTTGGGTCTTTTTCCAATAATTTCATTATTATTGTGTTTAATGATTGAGGAATTTGTGGGTTTATCTGAATCACTTCAACTGGTTTTTCAAATTGATGTTTATAGGATAGTTTTTCTGGCGTATCTGCAACAAATGGGAATTTTCCAGAGAATAAGTAGTACATGATAACACCTAATGAATACATGTCTGATGCGGGAGTAAGGGAAGTTCCAGCTGCTTGTTCTGGTGATAAATATATAGGTGATCCCCAAATCATATCACTTTGATTTTCTTGATTAATTGAAGAGTATGCTTGTGCAATTCCAAAATCTGTTATTTTTAAAACATTTTGAGATGTTACTAAAAAATTATGAGGTTTTACATCACAATGAACTATGCCTGTTTTATGCGCATAGCCCAAACCTTTGCTGGCTTGAATAATTAAATCAATTCCTTGTCTAAACGTTATTGGTTGGATTTCATGTTTATGATTTAATTTAATCATTGTATTTAAATCAATATTCGGAACATATTCCATGACAATAAAGTTATTGGATTGATCAAATCCATAATCATATATTGTTACGATATTTGGATGGGTTAAATTTGCTGCAGCTTTGGCTTCATCATGAAATCTTTTTATAAAATTTTGATTATTTGAGAATTTACTTCGTAAAATTTTTATTGCAACTTTTCTTTCTAATATGTTATCAATGCCTTCAAAAACAAGCGCCATTCCACCAGAACCAATTTGGTTTTTTAATTCGTATCGATTTGCTAAAATTTTATTTTGATTTTTCTCATTCATATGGCTATTTTAATTAAGAATAGGTAAATAAGCAACAACTATGATTAAGATAGTGTGTGGCTTATCAAACTTACTCATTTGCATTTGTGTTGTTTGATTTGCGGAATGATTGAGCTCTAAAAGAATGACGATAGTAGTGTCCAAATTAATTGGACAGTATTGGACAGGTGTAAAGAAATAATTGGACACTTTTTTGACACTTTTTGGACAGGTGTCCAATTTTAAGTAGGTTGTTTTTATGGCGTATACAGGGGAGATGTTATAATTATGGTGTATATGCAGGGCTTTTTTTAAAAACAGGATGATTTTTGGACAGTTTGCAATGAAAGTGTCCATTTTTTGGCTAGTTGATGCTATCTCAAAAAATTTTGTGGATTGTTTTGAAAAAATGAATCTGTTTTTGACATGATTTTTCATGTTTTTGAGGCGCCACAACATGCCAGAGATGTTTTTAATTGCTGCAGATCAAGACAGAACAATGTTTTTGGACAGTTTTTTGGGTTCTTGTTGAAAAGAAAATATCGTGCGCTGTGAAAGCGATGTGATTATCAGTAATTCAAAAATTGGTAAGGTGCATGATATAGCTCAAATATTCTATTATTATATCATATTTTGATGACAGTTTTTGGGAAGTTTGTTAATGCTAGAATGGTGTTTTTTTTGTTGGTTTTTATAATTAAATCGAAGTAGAATTTTTATTACAATATTCTTACATAATAAGTTTATAATTATTAGATATTACTAACTCATAAAATAGGGAAATTGATGTTAAGATCTACTTGTGTAATTTTTAATCCTAATGCTGGAAGGCTATCAAATATAGCAGGTGTTCCTGTTTCAAAAAATCTTTTAATTGCTACATTAAATCAAATGAAAGTAGATGGTTGGCATATTGAATATATGCAATCTGAAAAACAGGAAGATATTTTTGATTTTTCAAAAAAAGCTGTTGAAAAAGGTTATGAGAGCATCATTATTGTTGGGGGAGATGGTAGCATGGGCCATGCTAGCCAAGCATTAATCAATACAAATACTGCAATTGGCACTTTGCCAGCAGGTTCGGCAAATGTTTGGGCTCAACAATTGGGCTTATCTGGATTAAAAATAACAAATTTAACTGCTTTAGATAGTAGTATGCATAAGATGGTAAATTCTGATATAAAAAAAATGGATATGGGATTAGTCAATAAAAGTCCATTTTTGTTTTGGGCAAGTTTTGGATTTGATGCAAGATTGGTTTATGAAGTAGAAAATAATCGGAAATATAGACAATTTACAGAACTTCATTATGCAACAGAAGCGATAAAAGAATTAAACAATTGGCAAGGTGTTGAATTAGATCTGGACTTAGATGGTAAAAAAATTGGCGGAAGATATTCTTTTGCAGTTGTTACAAATATTCGAAGATATGCTGGTGGGTTTGTAGAGTTATCGCCAAATGCTGTTTTTGACGATAATGAAATGGATTTATGGTTGGTTAATCATACAGATATTTCAAACACATTGAAAAATATTACTGCGTTTTTATTAGGAAATCCGGAAAATTCATCTGATATAATTAGAATACCATTTAAAAATCTTAAAATTTCAGCACAAGAGAATTTGTATTATCAATTAGATGGAGAACCACAACTCCCTCAAAAAAATTATGAAATAAATGTAGTCCAAAAATGTATCAATGTTCTAATCCCAAAAGATTCAGATCAAACTTTTTTTATGAATCAATAAATTGTGAGCTTTATGAATAAAAAAAATATTTCTATTTCAATTTTTACTTTTATTTTTTTATTACTTATTTTAATAGTATTGTTGGTTTTTAAAATCAATCCATCTCTGAAAACATCCTATTCATCTGATTTAATTGTTTTGCAAGGATCAACTAATACGCCAATTCTGCCAACGCTTACTCCAACTGTTATTTCAACCGCAACGATAGGCGTGCGTCCATCTCCATTGCCAGGAACAATCGGAATAGGTGGTTATGTTCAAGTTTTTGGCACTGATGGCACTAGTCTGAATATTCGTTCATCTTCTGGATTAAATGGAAATATTGTATTTCAAGCTTTGGATGGAGAATTGTTTGTGATAGAAGATGGTCCCGTTGTTTCAGATAATTATACTTGGTGGAAAATAAAATCATCCGTTGATGCGAATCGAACTGGTTGGGCAGTTGATAATTATTTAGCTCCAATTACTGAATAAAAAAACAATCCATTAATTGGATTGTTCTTTGTTTTTATAGTCTACAAATCTGTATCCTACACCACGTTCGGTGAGAATATATTTTGGATTTGCAGGGTCTTTTTCGATTTTTTGTCTTAAGTAATTGATGTAAAGTCTAACGTAGTGGGGTTCATTTTGATATTCGTATCCCCAAACTTTTGCAAGAATTTGATCATGTGTGATGACCCAGCCAGCATTTTGGACTAGATGATATAACAATCTGTATTCAGTCGGTCTAAGTTTGATTAGTTCATCATCCACCCAGACTTTTCTTCGATCAAAGTCAATTTTAAGATGGTCATCTATTTGAATTAAACCAGATTCGTTTGTTTTTGTTCCAGTTGTTCTTCTTAAGACAGCTTTCACTCTACTTGTAAGTTCTCTAGGGCTAAATGGTTTGGTAATGTAGTCATCCGCTCCTAGTTCAAGACCTTTGATACGATCTTCTTCTTCGCCTTTTGCAGTAAGCATTATGACTGGAACGTCGTTATTTTCTCGTATCATTTCCAAAACATCAAAACCTTCAATATCTGGCATCATGACATCTAATAAAACTAGATCTGGTAATGATTCTCGAATTTTGTTCATTGCTTGTTTGCCATTAAATGCTTCGATCACTTGAAATCCATCGTGTTCTAAGTTTAAACGAATAAATCGAACCATTCTCTCTTCATCGTCGACAACCAAAATTCTTTTATTTATAAATAATTTGCTATCATTTAATACCATTTTAACTTCTCCAAGGCGTTAAGTAATTTTCTTCCTCTGCTTTTGGTAGAATTTCAATAAAGCTGATTCTTTGTATTGGCCAGATAACTTCAGTTACATTACTTAACAAATAATGTAAATCTTTGCCGTCTCTTTTTCTTGGGTTTTTAACTAAAATAATTGTATCAGTTACATTTGGGATTTCTTCTAATTCGCCTAAAATAGGATCTTCATTTGCGATATGAATAATAACTGATAATGCCATAGATTTACTCCATTATTTATTTAATAATATTTGTAGTTTAAATTGTCCTAAAGATATTATATCACCATGATTTATTTTTATATCTTTGTTTGATTTTATTTTTTTTCCGTTAATATAAACGCCATTTGCAGAAGATAAGTCAATTATTGTAGCATCACCGTTTAAGAATTTTATTGTTGCATGTAATCTTGATACACCTTCTTTATATGCACTGTAAGGTGATAAGTCAATGTCGGGTAGGACAGATTGCCCGGATGATATTCTTCCAATTGTATACTCTGTTTTGCCTACTAATGGCAAGATTTGACCTGATGAAACAATATGTAAACTTGCAAAAATATCTGAGAATTTCAGCGTTGGTGAATTTTTAATACTACTTGTTGCGGAAAAAAAATCTTTTGAGTCAAATCTTTTTGTTTCTGGATCTTCAACAATATTTAGAGCGGCTCCACATTCTTCACAGAATAATGCTCCTTCTATATTTTGATAGGTACATATCTTACAGTAATTTGCCATAGTTCCCCTGATGATTAATTGTTTTTGAATATTTGGTTTTCTGAAATTAATGAACGGGTACCATATTTAATATTTTTTTTCATTTTTTCAGATAATGTATTTTCATTATTTAACATTTTTGTTTCAAGAAAAATAGTCTTGGCTAAGTCTTCATTTCCTGAATTTAATAGTTGAGTAGCTAAGTTGTTAAATTTATTTTGAGCTTCTATTAATTTGCCTTTTTCTAAATACTCTCTCGCTTGGGATTCAAGTCTGTATAAACTTAATTTTCTAAGGGCATTCACAATCGTATTGGATGGAGGGGCTAATTCTTGTTCATTTTTACAAATCAATTGAAAGTCAACAGGAAGAGAAATAATATCTCTGCTAACCGATGGAACCGAATATTCTAGGATGCTATCAAAGTATTGAATTGTGTCGTTTACTGAAAAACTTGAAGTATTATTAATTAATATTTCAAATAAAATTGAAATTTCATTATTGATAAATAAATTGTTTATTGAAATATTTTTATCAATAATTCTAATTTCTTGTGGTTCTGGTTTTAATTGAAAAGCATATCTTATTTCTATATTGTGAATATCTTTGATTTTAAGTTTTATATCTTTTGCAAAGGTTCTTTGAAAATTTTGCATTTTATCAAAGAGTATATCGTATAAATCTTCTATATCCGCTGAATATGAACATGAGCCTCCAGTTATTTCAGCTAATTCATTTAAGAATAAATCATTCCATTGATCTCCGATTCCGATACAATGAAATAAAATATTTTTTTCACTTGATTGTTTTGCTAAATCAATACATAAATTTTCATCCCCATATGTATGTCCATCAGTAATTAAAACAAGGTTATTCGCATAGTCATTAGAGTAATATGAATTTAATTCATTTACTCCAGCTTTTAATCCTTTATATATTTCTGTTCCCCCAGATGGTTCTATGCTATTTAATTTTGTTAAGATAATATTTTTATCGATGGGGGAGCTTGCTTTTTTTATTGTCTTTGCATTGTCATTAAACACAGAAATTGATATTTTATCTTTAGGCGATAAGGAAGATAATAATTCCATAACAAGAGAAATTACTTTTTCAATCCTTTTGCCTTTCATTGAAGTGGAAATGTCTATGACTAAACTAATTTTTGTTGGAACATGTTTGGTTTCTGTAATTAATTCATCATCAATATTTGGAAGTAAGTTGACTAAAGCGTAAATTAGTTGTGGTTTATCTGAGATTAATAATGAAGATTTACTAAAAAAGGTAGTAATGGATATATTTTGGGGGTTTCTAATATTCTTTGGTAAGCTTTTATCATACTCCATCCTTTTATCCGGAGATGATAAAGTATTATATGCTTCTTGAATTAAGATAAAAAGATCGTTTGATTCGATGTTCTCATTATGATCTGGGTGATATTTTTTTGCAACAGAAAAATAAGCCTTTTTTATTTCATCTTGAGTTGCATTTATTGAAAGGCCAAGTCTATTATAATAATTATCAAGACTTCCAGTTAACATTTATTTTGTCCAAAAATATTTAAATCTGATTTGTTTGAACTAAAACAATTCCGATATTATCATTTCCACCAGCTGCGTTTGCAGCTTGAACTAATTCATCACAAATATTTTGTGGATTTGTTGATTTTGTTACAATTGAAAATATTTGATCATCATTTAGCATTCCCCATAATCCGTCAGTACATAACAATATATATCCATGAGAGGGCATTGTTCCTGTTATGACATCAACTTCAGGTACATCCATTTGCCCAAGTGCACGATATAACATTGATTTTTGAGGGTGATTTTCTGCTTCTTCTGCAGTTAATTGCCCCATTTCTTTCATTCTTTCAATTAATGAATGGTCTCTAGTGAGTTTTTGCATTCTTCCATCAAGATATATGGAATATGCTCTTGAATCACCAACATGCCCAATTATATATTGTTGATTAAAAATTAATGCGGCAGTTATTGTGGCTCCACCACCAATGGATGAGTTGTATATTTGAGTATGAGCTTCTTTTATGCCATCTTCCATAATGTCGCGTAATGAAGTTTCCATTTTATGTGGATAAATACCAAATATGGCTGAATACATTTTTTGAATTATCGAGTGAGATAATGTTTTTACAGCTATTTCACTTGCTAGCTCCCCATTTTCATGTCCGCCCATACCGTCAGATACGATATACAAACCAAATGGTGTTTGTTTATTATTTGCTGCGATAAAAGAAGAAAAATAAAATACAGCGTCTTCATTATTTTTTCGGACTCTGCCAACGTGGTATCCGCTTGCGCTTGAAATTTGCATTGTTTTTTGTTTGTTGGTTTCTTGGGTTAATGCTTCAATTTGTTCTTTTGTTAGTGGGGCAGTTTTTTTCTCTTCAGTTGCTGGAATATCAACTTGTTCTTCAACTAAATTATCAGAAAGGAATATATCATTTTCTTTTTTCTTGGTTTGATTTTTTTTGAATATTTTATTAAA